>CAVYZX010000001.1:0-386398 GCA_963773035.1 uncultured Acidobacteriota bacterium
CTCCGCCATCCTCCTTCGCTCGCGTCTGAACTCAGCGCGAGCTTCGGCGGGATGGCTCGCTGCCACGCATGAGATCTCGCCGAAGCGCGTAGCGCGAAGGCGGACGAATCCCACTCTCTCCGCCAATCTCCTGTTTCGTTGCCGCGGACGAGCAGGTCGAATGGCTTGCGGTAACTAGGAGAAAGAGTTCCGCGGTCGAACGTGCAGTTCGAAAGCACCGTTTCGAGCAATCGCCGCTGTTCGGCCGGCTCTTAGCGATTGATAGAAATTTTCGGCCTTTTTCGCGAGTTCGAAAATCCTCTCGGCAGTAGTCGTCGCGAGTGGACTGGGCACTTCGAGATGGCTTCGTCCAGCGTCCGCGGTTTGGAGCTCGCCTTCCCATTCCTTCGACTTCCGCGTCCAGAATTCTTCCAAAATCCGACCTGACACGAAATCTTCTTAGCCCGATCCAGCTTGCTGACGACCGTACCCGATCGCTTTGCCAGCTGCAGTGAAGCCAAGATGGAGTTGTTCGACTACATCGAAGTGTTCTATAACCAACGATGCCGACAGTCGACGCTCGGCCAAATCAGTCCAGCCGCCTTTGAAGGGCGGGCGACTCAGGCCGCATAACGAATAGCGAAACAGTCCAATGTTGAAGTCACGACCGATCGTTGCGTTCGTTGCGACGACCGATCCGAAGCGCGCGAAACCCTTCTATGCCAAGACGCTGGGACTTCGCCTGGTGAGCGAGGATGGCTTCGCATTGGCGTTCGACGCCGGTGGCACGATGCTCCGCGTCGCCATCGTGAAGACGCTCCAGCCAGCGGGTTACACAATCCTTGGCTGGATGGTGCCGGACATCGCGAAAGCCGTGCGCGACCTGGTGAAGCGAGGCGTCATCTTCCAGCGGTACGAGGGGATGCCGCAGGACGATCTCGGGATCTGGTCTTCCCCAAGCGGCGCACGTGTCGCGTGGTTCACCGATCCAGACAGTAACACGCTGTCGTTGACTGAGCTCCCCCGGCCGACGAGCAAGAATGTAAAAAGAAAACGCAGCCGCCGGAAACAATAAGCCGTGCCGATTCAGAAGCGCACCATAGGGATTCGGCTGTAAACCGTCCACCAGATTGGATCAAGCTCACGACCGACTTGGTTGGCCGTATGATGGGACACGTTCGAGACGTGTGAAGTGCTCAGCTAATCATTCTCAATCGGCTGGGGTGAACCCGGCTCCGAAGAGGCAACCGTCATGAACATGCCAGGATTCACCGCTGAGATCGCGCTCAGCACAACAGGCGAACGCTACGTCCAGGCAGCCCAAGGCGCCGTGGCTTTGAGGAACACAGCAGCAGTTCAGCCCGCCATGAGGGTCTCGTCTTACGGACATCCGCCTTCGACGGTCAAGCGCCGCTGCGATCGAGGCGGCGGATCGTATTGGGGCACCGGCCCTACGACGGCCACCTACGGCTGCATGTTTCCTGATGGCACTGGCATCGTCTGTGACGGCGTCAGACCAGGAGATGCGGGAACCTGCGACACGTTCTAGGCCGTCGCGGTGGAATCTTGGTCAGCTCGCAACGCAACGAGGCTTTGGCGAGCTTTCAGTCGCAGCATCACTATCACCGTCTCCGTTCAGGTAAAGGCACGCGACAGCCGGCCCGCTCTGTCCGTCCAAGTATTCCGTCCGTAGTAAGTAAGCCCTGCCGCGAAAATTTTTCGCTCGCACCAACCGGGGGTGGGGTGGAGGAACCCCTCAACGCGCGGGGTCTGGGCGTACGCGCTCAGCCACAAGTCACATGGCTGCTGACGATCCACGGAGTGATTACGGATGTCGATAGAAGGGCGTGAACGCGCAAAGTTGACGAGGCATAGCGGAGGGTTTGCATTCAACGTCGCGTGAGTCCCAGACGCAAATGCTCTGACTCCGATGGCAACCAACGTGAGCCGGTTCGACACTCTGCGACATTCAGCGATCGACAGCATACCTTCATTCAGTCGAGCAAATTTCCCCGATCTCCGTCCACGCACAAGTCTTACCGCTTTCCTGAAGAAAAAATGACTCACGCCGTCGCATCGACTCATCGCGTAGAATGCCCTCCGAGTGGCCATCGGCCCGGGCACCCGAATCGGTCCGTACGAGGTGACGTCCCCCCTCGGCGAGGGCGGGATGGGGAAGGTCTGGCGAGCGCACCACCTTGCGCTTAAGCGGGACGATGCGCTGAAGGTTCTTCCGGAGGCCTTCTCGGCAGACCCGGACCGACTCGCTCGCTTTCAACGCGAAGCACAAATCCTCGCCTCGCTGAATCATCCCAACATCGCTCACGTGTACGGCTTGGAAGAAAGCGACGGCACGAAGGCGCTCGTGATGGAGCTGGTTGAGGGGCCGACGCTTGCCGACCGCATTGCGAAGGGACCGATTCCCATTGATGAGGCGCTGCCGATTGCCCGACAGATAGCCGAAGCCCTCGAAGCGGCGCACGAGCAGGGCATCATCCATCGCGACCTGAAACCTGCAAACATCAAGGTCCGCCTTGATGGCACGGTGAAGGTGTTGGACTTCGGACTGGCCAAGGCCATGGAGCCGGTCGGCATCGTTTCGAGCAGCGTCTCTCAGTCACCGACGATCACCGCACCCGCGATGACGCAGCCCGGTGTCATCCTCGGCACCGCGGCGTATATGAGCCCCGAGCAAGCGAAGGGGAGATCCGCGGACAAGCGCGCCGACATCTGGGCGTTCGGGTGCGTGGTGTTTGAGATGTTGACGGGTCGGGCAGCCTTCGCGCGTTCCACCATCTCCGAGACAATTGCCGCGATTTTGGACCTCGAGCCGAACTGGAAAGAGCTGCCACAGGCAACGCCGAGCAGCATTCGGCGGTTGCTGCGGCGGAGCCTCCAAAAGGATCTCAAGCGGCGTCTGCGTGACATCGGAGACGCCCGGGCCGAGATCGACGATGCGCTGACCACCTCGGAAGGACCGTCTGTGAGAGAGCATGGCGAGGTGCCGCGACGCTGGATCTGGAGTTTGACATTCACTCTGGTTGCCCTGGCGCTCGGCGTTGGCTGGACAATCGCACATCTGCAACGGCCCGTCGCTGATATCCGCGCTGCGAGGTTGACGGTGAATCCGCCGACTGGAACAGAATTTCTGGTCGCAGGCGAAGCTGGCGGTGCCGCAATCTCTCCAGATGAACGCCTGCTGGCATTCGTCGCGCGGTACCCGAATAGTGTCGGCAAGCTGTGGATTCGCCCCCTGAATTCACTCGTCGCCCGCGAGTTGCCTGGCACCGACGACGCCAGGTACCCGTTTTGGTCCCCAGACAGCGCGTCGCTTGGCTTTTTCGCTGGGGGAAAGCTCAAGCGCGTCGAGGTTACCGGAGGTTTGCCAGCGGTGATCTGCGAGGTCGGGTCCGGGCGAGGCGGAACGTGGAACGAGGAAGGAGTCGTTCTTTTCAATGCGGTGAACGACGGCCCTCTCCTGAAAGTGTTTGCCACTGGGGGAACGCCTGTACCTGTCACAACCATCGACACCGCGCAGGGAGAGAACTCTCACCGCTGGCCGCAGTTTCTTCCCGGCGGACGTCGTTTTATCTACCTGAACCGCGGGAAGGGGATCTACCTAGGATCGTTGGATCGCCCACAGGAGAAGATCCCGCTGCTGAGTTCCACAACCAACGCGATCTATGCGCCGCCGCATGGAGTAAACGAACTTGGTCACCTATTCTGGGTACGAGATGGAACTCTCATCACACAACCGTTTGATGCCGCGGCGTCCAAAGTCACGGGGCAACCGGCGATAATCGCCGAAGGGGTTGCCCTCGGCGCGGTTGGACAGAGCACCGTATCGATTTCGAAGGACGGAACGATTGTCTATAGCGAGGTGGGCATTGAACACCTTCGACTGAGCTGGTACAACCGCGACGGAAAATCACTGGGTGTCCTGGGACAGGCGGAGCGTTACATCGGCTTGCGAATTTCGCCCGACGCCAAGAGGGTGGTAATCGCCGAGGTGCCGGACATTTGGCAAATGGAGTTGGCTCGCGCCATTCCAACCCGCGTTACGTTTAGTGGAGGGGTCAATAATCCAGTCTGGTCGCCCGACGGCCAACGGATCGCATACCAGAAGGGAGGCCCACCAAACCTGTTTGCGGGAAGTGCGAACGGTACGGGCTCGGAAGAGCGCCTGATCGAATCTCGTGACTCGCTGATTTTGTGGGATTGGTCACCTGATGGCCGGTTCTTGCTGTATTCCGCGTTGTCGAACGATATTTCGTCGAGAGCGCAGCCGGATCTTTGGCTGCTGCCGCTGACTGGCGACCGAAAGCCTTTTCGCTTCCTGACGACGCCCTTTCGGGAAGGACCAAGCCAGTTTTCGCCGGACGCAGCGTGGATTGCTTATACCTCCGCTGAATCCGGCCGGAATGAAGTCTACGTACAGAGTTTTCCGGCGGGTCACGTGAAGTGGCGGGTATCGAGCAACGGCGGAGCGTGGCCGCGATGGCGCAGAGACGGCAAAGAGCTGTTCTATGTCGGGCTAGACCGCAAAGTTATGTCACTAGAAGTCCGGGCCGTCTCCCGTTCCCTGGAATTTGGGACCCCAATCGGCTTGTTCGCCATTCCATTGACGCGGGGAGAAAACGACGCATATCCGTACGACGTCATGCCCGACGGCCAGCGCTTTTTGGCCCTGGCCCCAGATTCTGACGCTGAAACGCCACCTATCACGGTCATGTTCAACTGGTTTACCGAGCTGAAGCAGCGCGTGCCGGTGAAATAGCGTTGGTTCCCGTGTCTCATCCAGCACGCTCATCGCTCTCCCGTTCAAAGCGCGTACGCTTTCCCATTCTAGCGACCCATCGAGAAACGGCACCTCCGTCAAGGGGGCAGTGCTGAAGAGGAGCTTGCAGCTTACGGTGTGAGATGGAAACACGCCTTTGCGAGGGTCGGGATGTGCGGGATCCTTCCAGACCTGTCCAAGCGTGAAGCCGCCGCGCGCGTTATAGAACCCCACAGCCCAGTCGTCATGGCGATTAGTCTGGGCCGGTCCCAGATCCCCGACTGCCGACGTTCGTTCCTTCGTGAGCCCATGAATGAACTCGCGCCCATCGCCACCGTTGTGCGATCCGATCCGCGAGAGTCGGTCCTCCACCAACTGCAGGACGAGCGCGTGCACGCCCTCAGAGTCTTCCAAGCCGTAAATGGCGCCGATATTTGGATGATCGAGCGACGCGAGGACCTGAGCTTCACGCTTGAAGCGGGCGAGTCGATCGGCGTCCAGCGCAAAGTCGGAAGGAAGGACCTTCAAGGCGACAGTGCGATTGAGCTTTGTATCGCGCGCGCGATAGACCTCGCCCATGCCGCCAGCGCCGATGGCGGACAAGATTTCATACGGCCCGAGACGGGCGCCAAGAGTCAGTGTCAAAAGCGTCGCTATGGCTTGGGCTTCCAGGAATCCTCTACACCGACGGGCAGCCCAGGCACGTTGCCGATCGGAATCTCGACCAACTGAGTCTTGCGGCCCCTCCGACCGATGACGGTCACTTCGCGACGGGCGACCAACCCACCGATGCCGTCGCTGAACCGATAGCCCACCTCGTCCTGGTCCGGGTCGAACTCGAGCTCGAGGTCGCCGCACGGGTTGAAGCGGCGCTTCTGTGCCTCGTCGAGCATGCGGCGGATGTCTGCTCGACCGCCGGCGCCCTCCGGTTCTGGCGGCGCGCCTTCCGGTTGCGCCTCTGTCACCTCGACCGTGCGGTCGATGATGCGGCACAGCCGCCCCGACCTGTCGAGCGTGACGGCGAGATGCCCGGCTCCGCCCATCACCGCGGCGACGCCGTCGAAGCGCTGGCGGTAGTGCGCAGTGAAGTCGGCCACATCCGGCTCGGCCTTCTCGCCGTCACGACCGGCCCCGGCGTGGAAGGTCGACGTGAACCGGTCGAAGACCAGCTCCAGCCGGCGCTCCGGGTCGAGGTCCCTGGCGATGCGGTCTGCGGATGCGCGTAGTTCGTTGATGGATGCCAGCTCTGCCCGCGGGTCGACGTCGGCGAGCCGCAGCGCGATGGTGTCGTCGTCGCTGTGCGCCGCCGCGCGTTGGAATCCGGCGGCTTCACGATCGAACGGGTTCGCTGCATCCACTTCGATCAGGCGCAGGTCGAAGCGGCGTGCAAGCCGTGCGGCCCGCTCCTCACGGCGCCGCTTGGCCTTGAAGAACAGCGGCCCGTTCGGCACACCGATGCCAAGGTGGACCTCGACGTCGACATCGGGTGAGATGCCCGCCCATCGCCACCAGTACCAGTTGTCGCTCACGCTTGCGCCATTGAACAAACGCTCGTTCCAGAGACGGTCCTGCGCCTCCTCGCGCGTCGACCCGCATGCCGTGGAACTCACGATCTGGTTGTGCGTGAGACTCTGGCTCGCCTCCTGCCACGCCTGGCTGAACGAGACGCCGGTGTTCCAGACGCGGAAGAAGTTCTGGCCGTACGCCCACCAGTCCAGCGAGGTGCTGCCGAATCCGAAGATCATGCGGCAGCCCTGGTTGGCGCCGTTCCAGGTACGCCACGGGTTATCGCCCGAGGTCACCCGCAGCGACTCGCACGTGCTGAGGAAGAGGTAGCGCAGGTTCTGGTCTCCGAAGCGCATCATGTTCGAGAAGCTCGAGGTGCGGGTCGCCCACGAGATGCCCATCGGGAACTCGAAGGTGCCGTCGGCGAGCATGTCGCCGTGACCGGCGTGGTAGAACACCTTCACCGAGTCCGCGCCGCGCCAGCCGTCGGCGTTGTCGAAGACCGGGTCGAAGCGCCACTGGGCGACGTCGTCGTCTTTCAGTCGGTAGTTGAGCGCATTGAACCGCGCCACATAATCGAGGAATCCGGCGGCGTCCTCGTGCGCGTGCTCGAGATTCGGCCAGTCGTCGCTGTCGGCGAACAACTGCACGGAACTGCCGCCGTAGAGGTTCTCGGCCATGATGACCTCCTCTGTCGGTCCCTGGTCAGCCCTTCCGCCTTACGACAGCGTGGATAAGGCGCTGCCATTTTGGGTACGTCGGCGGGGAATCGCAAGGGAAACAATCCAGCGGCCCTTACACGAGAAGGCGACCAGCCACGAACCGTCGTGCTAGATTCATGCTTCAATACATCCTAAAAACTGGTCCATCAGCCAGGCCCCTTGTTCGATGTCGTCGGGTGGGCTCGTTGAGGAGGTCAGATGAAAACGACGTTACTTTGTTGCTTGCTGCTGCTGGCCGCAACCCCTACCATCTCGGCACAGTGGGCGAAACAGCGGGATCCGCGAGTTCCAAGTACTGAGGACGGTAAGGTCAATCTCACTGCGCCCACGCCGAAGGCGAGTGACGGGAAGCCAGACCTGTCTGGTGTCTGGCTCACCGATGGTAGTCCGGTTCCGCCGCATATTCCGACGGTTGAAGGGAGCGACCTTCGAGTCTCTCGCCACTTCATTGATGTGACGGCTGACATGAAACCCGAGCAGGTGCAGATAGAGCCGTGGGCCGGCGAACTGCTGAAGAAACGTCTTGACAGCAACGGTGTCCTCGACCCCGTTGGGTACTGTCAACCCGTCGGCGAACCCGGGCAGGCTGAAGTTCCCCTTCCGTATAAGATCGTGCAGACGCCGAGTTTGATTCTTGTGCTCTACGAGGAGGGCAGCATCCACCGTCAGATTTTCCTCGATGGACGCAAAGTGGTCCCGGATGCCGAACCACGCTGGTACGGCTATTCGACCGGCCGCTGGGAGGCTGACACCCTCGTGGTCGAGACGGTTGGTTTCCACGACCGCAGCTGGCTAGACCGAATGGGCCATCCGCATACTGATGCGATGCGCGTGACCGAGCGATTTCGCCGCCGTGATGTCGGACATTTGGAAGTCGATGTAACGATCACAGACGCGAAAGCGTATCGAACCCCTGTTTCTTACAAGCGACGTGCCACACTGCTGCCAAATGAGGACCTGCTGGAGTACTTTTGCACCGATAACGAGAAAGACGTGCAGCGCTATCAGAAGTAAAAGTCACTTGTGGCTGAAGAGCGTCGCCACTCTTCAGCTATCGTTCACGACTCCAATAGAACAGGATGAGATCCGTGCCGATGGGTTTTGCTCCAAGGTGGCGCAGCATCATCGTCACCTGTCCGCGATGGTACGTCCCGTGATTGATGACGTGTTGGAACATCTCCCAAAAGAGCGATCTGTGATCTTTGCCGTCCAGACGGCTGGTGTAGTCCATCGACTGATTGATGCCATCCTGGCCCAGGCGCTCCAGCAGCGCACGCATTCTGACCTCATGCTTCTTCGAGGCCTCTCGGACTGATTCGAGATCAGGAAAGGCTTCGGCAGACGGCATCGGCAGAGACTCGTTCTGCCAGCGCGCATACCAGATACACTCCGCAAAATGGATGTGGACGAGCGTATCCCGAACAGACGGAAAGCTGTTGCCGAGGTCTCTGGTGAATTGCTCGGGCGACAGATGCTCGACCGCCTCGAACACACGCTCTTGAGCCCAATAGTGATAGTCCAGCAACTCACTCAAGTAGCTGTGATTCACGATACACTCCGGCAGACCGGTTCGGCGCCCATAGGTTATCACCGACGTCCCCGCTACAAAGGAGAGACGACCGTGACCACCCACCCACGACAGATCTGGGCGACTGCGACCCTGGCCTTTGCGGTCGTCGGACTCGCGCCCGTCCGGGCACAGATCAACACCACGCTCACGGCTCAGGACCGTGCCGAAATTCAGAAGATGTGGGCGACCTACCGGAGCGCGCTGTTCGGCTGCCGGGGCGAGGAGTACGCCGATCTCTTTGCCACGCCGGGCGGCTACTTCGGCAGCAGCAGCCGCGGTGAGGTGCGGGAGCGGAAGGCGCTCATCGAAATGGTGGTCGGCTACGACAGATGCCACCCGGAGAAAGGCGTACCCGCCTCAGCCGCGCAGACGGCGGACACTGCAGGCGCCTCGCGCTTTCCGTCTCCCGTGCTCGAACCTGCGCCCGAGGGCGCCAAGGCTCGAATCATCAACAGCCAGGGCGGCGGGTATTACGACGACGTCTATGTGAAGACGCCCAAGGGATGGCGCTTCAAATCGCGGAACGTCGTTTCAGACGCCGAGGTCGCCGCGCACCTCACAACCGCAGACTTCATCGAGATTCGTCAGCTCGCCGGTGACGATCACGGCCACTACGACGACCTGTATGGCGACCACGAAGGTGCCATCAGCCCGCGCGGCCTCGTCCCAAGCCCCGACACGCGGCCCTTCCGCACGTCCGGCCTCCGGCTGACCCCGACGCCGGAGGGCGTGCGCGGACTGGCCTACCTGCGCGACAACGGCGGGCACTACGAGGATCTGTACGTGAAGACTGCACAAGGTTGGCGGATCAAAGAACGTGTTTACGTGCCGCCAGCCAAGGCGAAGCCATAGCTCGAGGCTGCCAACGGATCGGTGCTCTGCTGATGTCAGTCCAATCGAGGAGAACACCATGACTTCTGCGCTTCGTCAGACACTAATCGAGCTGTTCGTGATTTGTCTCTTGGCCGGATTTGCGACGGTTCCCGCGGTTGCTCAGGAGCCCGAAGTCGCCGCCACGCTTGCGTTCACCGAGGGGCCGGCCGTCGATCAAGAAGGGAACCTGTACTTCAGCGAGATGACGAACCAGCGCGTCATGAAGCTGACGCCCGCCGGCGTGCTGTCCGTCTATCGCGAGAAGAGCAACAACGCCAACGGTTTGGTCATCGACCCACAGGGCCGGCTGATCGCAGCCGAGGGCGCCGAGTCCAATCGGAACGGCGTGAGGATTCCCGCGAACGGGCGGATCACGCGAACGGACCTGCGCACCGGGAAGATGGAAATTCTGGCCGACAAGTTCGAGGGCCAGCCGCTCCAAGGCCCCAACGACGTCACGATCGACGGCATGGGCCGGATCTACTTCACCGACCTTGGCGGCTCCGCGGTGTACCGGATCGACGCGCCGGGAATGCTCGCCAAGCTCATCTCCGCACCAGACGTGTCGCGGCCGAACGGAATCCAGGTCTCACCGGACGACAAGATCCTCTACGTGGCAGACTCCGCCGCGCCGCCGAGCGGCGTCCGCGTCCTGCTCGCCTACGATTTGCGGTCCGACGGTTCGGTCGCCAACAAGCGCACGCTATACGATTTCAAGAACATGCGCGGCACCGACGGCATGAGCATCGACGTCCAAGGCAATCTCTACACCGCGTCGGGATCGCGGGCCACGAATAACACGGGCGTGCACGTCATCTCGCCGCAGGGCACGGTGCTCAAGGTCATTCCGATTCCGGAGGACCCGATTACGAATACCGCTTTCGGCGGGCCGGATATGAAGACGCTCTACGTGACGGCGGGCAAGACGATCTACAAGATCAAGATGGACATCCAAGGATTGCCGCGCTGAATCAAGGAGAACGATACATGCGCCGTCATTGGTTGACACTGCTAAGCGTGTTCTTGTTGGCCTCTCGAGTGGCTCCGGCGCAGGGGCCGGCGGAGAAGTTGAGCGGCGAAGGCGTCACGACCGATGTCGTCTATGGTCACAAGGCTGGAATGGCCCTGACCTTCGACATCTATCGCCCCGCTCGGCCGAACGGCGCAGCCGTCGTCTCGATCGTGAGCGGCGGCTGGCGTTCGAGTTGGGACACGATGAAACAATTTCGAGAACTGCCGTCCGGGTCGTTTCAGCTGTTGACCGCAGCAGAAGTCGACCAGGCCGAAGGCATTCTTCCGTCGCACAGCTACCAACGCCTGATGCAGAAGGGCTACACGGTATTCGCGGTTCGACACGGCAGCAGCCCGAACTTCAACATGCCCGAGATCGTGGGCGACGTACGCCGCGCGGTGCGGTTCATCCGAGCGCATGCGCCCGGGTGGGGTATCGATCCCGGGCGGATCGGCATATGGGGAGGCAGCGCCGGCGGGCATCTATCGCTGCTTCTGGCCACGACCTCCGAGATCGGTAACCCGAAGCCGGCCGACGAGTACGATCGCGGGCCTGCCAAACTGGCCGCCGTCGTCGCCTACGCACCGCCGACGGATCTGCCGGCCATCACCGAGTTCTGGAAGCAGAGCAGGCAGTCATTCCCGCCGGTCGTCGATTTGAATCTGGCCGATCAGAAAGAGTACTCACCTATCCAGCACGTCTCGCGCGACGATCCTCCCGCGCTGATCGTGCATGGCGATCAAGACAAGACGGTGCCTTACACGCAAGGGAAGTCGATGTACGACTCGCTGATGAAAGCGGGGGTTGCGTCGAAGCTCCTTACCGTGGAGGGCGCCGGGCACGGGTTTTTCGGCTCGAATGCGATGCGGGTCAACCTGGAAATGGTTGAGTGGTTTGAAAAGTACCTCCAGAAAAAGTAATCGCCGCCGGCGCCATTTCTTGAGCTGATTGACATACATAGGACCACAATGTATAAGGCTTCTACGTATGGACATGAGCAAGGACCTGGTTGCCGCTTCCGCCACGCCGCTCGTGCTCGCCATCCTTGCCGAAGGCGACAGCTACGGCTACGCCATCATCAAGCGAGTGGCCGAGTTGTCAGGCGGGCACCTCCAGTGGACCGACGGCATGCTCTATCCGGTGCTACACCGGCTCGAGCGCCAAGGTCAGGTTGCGGCGAAGTGGTCCGCGTCCGAGAACGGCCGCAGGCGTAAGTACTACCGGATCACGAGAGAAGGCCGGGCGCAGCTCGCAGCCCAGCGGCAGCAGTGGCAGGTCGTAGACGGTGCCCTGCGCGGTATCTGGATGAAAGCGCGCCTGGCATGACGACCTTCACTAATCGGCCGCTCGAAGAACAAATCGCGCAGTGGCGGGCGTACCTCCGCCGCCGGCCGGCCGTTCACGGTCCCGACGTGGAGGAGCTCGAGGGACACCTGCGCGACCAACTGGTGGCGCTCACCGAGGCCGGACTGGCAGGAGATGAAGCTTTCTTGGTCGCGGTCAAGCGCATGGGCAGCCTCGACGCGCTGTCACGCGAGTTCGCACGCGCGCATTCCGAGCGGCTGTGGAAGCAGTTGGTCATTGCCCCCGATGCTGCGGATCAGTCGGCGCACACCTCACACGCCGAGACGCTCGTCGTCCTGAGCCTTGCGGTCGCCGCCGCGTTGGCCGTCAAAGTCCCGGCGCTGTTCGGCCATCCGATCAACCCTAATGACGAGCTGCCGTTGTTCTACGCCCGGAACGCCAGCCTGTTTGTCTTCCCGCTGCTCGCCGTCTACTTCCTGTGGAAGCGAGGGTCGGACGTTGTCAGCGGCCTCTTGCTGGCGCTGCCCTTCGCTGCCGGGGCAGTGTTCGCCAACGTCTACCCATTTCGTATGCCGCGCAGCGACACTTCGTTACTAACCGTTCTGCACCTGCCAATTGCCCTTTGGCTGGCCGTCGGTGTCGCGTACGTCCGAAACCGTTGGTTCGCCGACGGTGGGCGAATGAACTTCGTCCGGTTCTCGGGCGAGCTGGCGATCTACTACGTGCTCATCGCGCTCGGCGGGTTCGTCGTCATGCTCTTCACGTTCATGATGTTCCGCGCCATAGATATGAATCCTGACTGGTTCGTCGCGGGCTGGCTGATCCCGTGCGGGGCGGCGGGGGCCGTCATCATCGGATCCTGGCTGGTGGAGGCGAAGCAAAGCGTCATCGAGAACATGGCACCGGTGCTAACCAGGCTGTTCACGCCGCTGTTCACGCTTCTGCTGCTGGTATTTCTAGCCACGATGGCGTGGACCGGCAGCCCAATCGACGTGAAGCGGGAGGTCCTCATCGGCTTCGATCTGCTGCTGGTGCTGGTCGTTGGGCTGGTGCTCTACGCCGCCTCTGCGCGCGATCCGCAGGCACCGCCCGACCTCTTCGACGGCCTCCAACTGCTGCTGGTGGTCAGCGCGCTCGTGGTCGATGGCGTGGCGCTCGCGGCGATCGCAGCCCGCATCTCCGAGTTTGGCTTCACTCCCAACCGAGTAGCGGCTCTTGGCGAGAATCTCATTCTGCTCGTCAATCTGGCGTGGTCGGCGTGGCTCTATGCATGCTTCCTGCGTCGCCGGGGCTCGTTTGCCGCCTTGGAGCAATGGCAGATCGCCTATCTGCCCGTGTACTCCGTATGGGCGGCACTGGTGGTTGTCCTGTTCCCGCCCGTCTTCGGCTACCGTTGATGCACCTCCCGGTCCCATAACCTGCGGTAATTCGTGCGTAGCCCGCGGAGCAATGCCGCCCGAAGAACTCACGGTAGCCGGCCAGGTCGCGTGTTAACCGCGCATTTTCAGAGGCGTCTAATCAACGTGGGGATCATTCCCGTATGACATCTCGATGAGCCGGTGAGATGAACGACGGCGATCTGGAGGTGTTCTTGTCGCTCGTCGAGCGTCATCGGAGGTACATGTACAACCTCGCCCTCCGTATGACTGGCAATGAACAGGATGCGAAGGACGTGGTTCAGGAAAGTCTGCTGAACGCGTATCTCCATCTCGAACAATTCGAACGACGCGCCGATCTTCGCACGTGGCTCAACCGCATCCTCGTGAATTGTGCACTGGATCATCTGCGTAGTCTTCGCCGGCGGCCTGACGTGAACGAGCCGCAGCCCATCTCGGACGTCGTCGACACAATCGCGTCCTCATCACCGGATCCCGAACGTCTGGTTGCGAGTGCCGACTGGCGTCGTCAAGTGTCGGCGGTCATGAACACCATGAGTCCTCTCGAGCGCGTGACGTTTGCTCTCCGGCATTTCGAGGGATGTTCCATCAACGAAATTGCGCAGACTCTCGGCATTGGAAACAATTCCGCCAAACAACACATATTCCGGGCGGTCCGGAAGATCCGCTTCGCGCTCGAGCCTCACTGGAGCGGCCGGTGAATCATCTCGGCGACGATGAGCTCGTCTTGCATTACTACGGGGAAGACGGGCCACAGATCGTGGCCGTTGAGCGTCACCTGAGAGCGTGCGCGCAATGCGCCCGTGCCTACGAGGCACTCGTGCGGAGCTTGGACGCCGTCACGCCTCCCGAATTCGTCGAGGTCGCCGACGACCTGCCCGCACTGCGGCAGATGATCCGCGATCGATTGAGGGAGCAACCATCGCGGTTCAGCGTGAGCCGGCCGGCGGCCCAGGGAGAGACGGGACTCATCGCACTCGTGTGGCTGGTGCCTCTTTTGTATCCCATCTCGCTGCAAGCACTGTTCAGCAGCAACCGATGGGCACAGGAGCACCTGGTCCTCATTCCGCTCGTTGCGCTCGCGCTGATCTGGGCGTGCGCCGGACCGTTCCTGGCTGTCTTTGCACTGAACCGCATGGCTGTGGACCGTTTCGAGCGTCCGTCAACCCGTGTCCTCGTCGTCGGTGCGTTGATGGCGGCGATCAGTTCCTCGCTGTTTCTTCTTGTCTCGCGTGTGAGCGTGAGCCTGTCGTTGAACCTTGGCTTGTGGTCGTGGTATTGCGCCATCGCCCTGGCGTCACTCGCGGCGCTGGTCCGTTGGCCGAACACGTTCCGCTCGAGCCCGCGTTTCCTGTACGTTCATCGACTCTCGGCGCTGGTGCTCACCGTGTTTGTGTTGGCGCACATCGTCAACCAGGCCCTCGCGTTCGTCAGCCTCCCGGCATACACCGCGATGCGAAGCGTCATGCGTGTCGCGTCGCAACAGCCTGTCAGCTACACGGTGGTGGTCGCGGCGGTCGCGATCCAGATCGCCAGTGGCGCAGCCATGGGCTTGAAGAGAGTTCGGGCTGGAGCCGTTGCCAGGAATCTGCAGGCAGTGTCGGGCTGGTGTCTCGCCGCGTTCCTGTTGGCGCACGTCTTTTCAGGGTTGATATTCAGCCCGCCGCCAACCGCAGCTTCGTTCAATCAATTCGACCTGCTGGCGACCGCTCGCTCGACCGCGCAGCTGCCATTCCTTCTACTTGGAGTGGCGGCTTTTCTGTTTCATGTTGGCGTGTATGCGCGGCTTGCAGCACTGGCGTACTTGGCCGAGGCGTCGGTTCGCCGGTTGTCGTACGCAGCGATCTTCGTTGGGACGACTGTCGTCGTGACTGTCGGCCTTTCGTTGTGCGGAATTCATTTGAGTAGATAAAAGCCGTCATGAAGAGATTCCTTGTTCTTGCCTTGCTCCTGGCCGGAATTGCACCGATCCTTGCGCAGACCCAACAGGGGACGCAGCCCCCACCGGCTCCACCGATGCCCTACACGGCCATCCACCACCCGGAATTCGTCGCGGCATCGGAGGTCACATTCCTTCAGGACGACGACATCCTGCTCGGTGTGACGAGTGGCCGGGTCGCCAAGGCGTACCCCGCGGCCGACCTCGCGCAGCATGGCGCGGTGTTCGACCAGGTGCCGGACGGGCCGATCTCGGTGACGTGGTGCGGAGTCTGTAATACGGGCCTGGTCTTTCGCGCGGACGTGAAAGGCCGAACGCTGCACTTTCAATACGACCGCATGGTTGGCGGGAACGAAGTTCAGAAGGATTTGGAAACCGGCACCAGCTGGCAGCAGGCGACGGGGGAAGCGATCGACGGTCCTCTCAAGGGCACTCGCCTGAAGCTCTATCCGGTGGTTCGCACCACCTGGGCGGAGTGGCGCAAACAGTATCCGCACACGATGGTGCTCAAGCCCTTGCCCGGATATGCGGAGCTCATGCCCAGTCGGAGCCGGCGCATCAAGGAAGTCACACGTGTGGGTCCGGAAGGGGCGCCGAACGGTGCGCTCTCCCTCGACAGGCGATTGCCGGCTCGCGAAACGGTGGCTGGACTCGAAGTCGGACGCGAGACCGTGGCGTACCCGTTCTCGGAGCTGCGCATCGCGCGTGTGGTCAACGACCGCGTCGGCGGCCTGCCGATTGTGATCGTCCATCAGCCCTCGTCCGATACGACGACCGCATTCGAGGCGCGAGCCAAAGGCAAGGTGCTCAGGTTTCAGGCGGCGAACGACGAGGCCAGTTCCCTGATCGATCTCGACACTCGATCGACCTGGAATGCCTATGGGCTATGTCTCGACGGGCCGCTCAAGGGGACGCAACTGAAGCAGGTAATCCTCGTGGGGCAGTTCTGGTTCGCATGGTCGCAGTTCCGTCCGGGGAGCCGGATCTTTACCGCGAGCAACACGAACTCATCAAAGGATTAGGAGGATCAGTCATGGAGAATCGTCGAACGTTCCTTGGACTCGCGGCGGCATCACTAGTCCCGGTCGTTCTCGATGCACAAACACAGGCGCCACCGGCCGCCGGCGAACTGGCGAGACACGCGCTGACCGGGCCTCTCGAAGGGTTCGACGCGGTCCTCGTACAACTGAACATCCCGGCAGGCCGGAGCAGTTCAGGCCCGGGGCACCGTCATCCCGGACCCGTCCTCGGGTACGTCGTGGAGGGACAGATGCGTTTTGCCATCAACCACGAGCCGGAACAGGTCCTCCCAGTGGGCGGCACGTTCTTCGAGCCGTCTGGCGCCGTTCACACCACGACCGGTTCTGCGCGGCCTGATGGACCTACGCGTGTGCTGGTATTCATGGTGGTCCCAAAGGGCAGTCCGCTCACGGCGCCCGCCTGAGATCAGGAAGACAGGCGCTACTGAAGAAGTGGGAGTGTACTGCCGCCGACCGCCTCTCCCATATAATTCACGCGGAATGATGCCTCCGCGAGCCATCCTGGCTGCCGTCAGCTTCTCGGATTCGTCGCGGGTCGCGCTCGTCCTCGCGGCGCGTCTCGCGCGGCACTGCGACGCCGAGCTGCACGTGCTGCACGTGGAGGACCCGCTACTCGCCGCCGCCGCCCGTTACGAGGGCATCGATCTTTCGACAGAGACGTACGCGGAGCTGCAGCGGTTCGTCGCGGGCGCGTGGCCCGCGGCTCAGTGCTTGCCGCAGACGCATGTCCTCGCGGGGGCGGCCGTCGATGTCATTCTCGACGTCGCCCACCGGTATCGTGCCGATCTGGTCGTCGTCGACAGTGGCCGCATGTCCAGCGTGGAGAGAAGCGTCTTTGGATCCACGACCAAAGGGCTGCTGCGCCGGGCCGATGTGTCGGTGCTCGTGGCGCCCGCCGAATGGACGCCGCCACAGCCCGACGCGCCGGACCTCTCCGACCTCGGACCCTTAGTCGTCGTTGTCGATCTGGCTGACCCGAGGTCCGTCCCTGCGACGAAAGCCGCCTGCGAGCTGGCCTCGGTCTTGGGCACGTCGGTCGAGATCGTGCACTTCGTTCCGGATCGGGCAGGCGCCGTGGCGCATCGACTGGCCGAGGCCGCAGGACCTACGCGGAATCGAGCCCCGATCCTGGTGCTGGGCAAGACGGCACCGAGTTCGAAAGGCGGATGGTCCGGCGCGATTGTCAATCGCGTGCTGTCAGGTGGGACGGTCCCGGTCCTGATGTACGTCGCCGACCAGATCGCACAGATCTAGACGCCGCCCGGCCATCGCGGGGCATTCCGCCGCCCGCCAGTCGACGAAGGGAAGTGAGGACGAACTCTGGTTCCGTTTGGTGCCGCCCGGTTCTTGGTCGACCTGCTGCGGATCACGAGCATCGACATTCTGTTGTCGGGCGACAACGCCGTGGTGATTGCTCTCGCCACTCGCTCGCTGCCCGAGACGCAGCGAAGAATCGCCGTCATGGGCGGAAGCGCGGCAGCCGTCGGCCTGCGCGTCGCCTTCTGTCTGGTCATCACCTCGCTGCTGCGGATTCCCTACCTCAAGCTGGTGGGCGGGCTCTTGCTCCTGTACATCGGCGTGAAGCTCGTCATCCCTGAAGGCGAAGCGCACGGGGGAGCGGCATCACGGCGAAATCGCAGACATGGGGCGCGATTCGAACCATCTTGATCGCGGATGCGGTGATGTCGCTGGACAACGTGGTGGCTATCGCCGCCGCGGCACACGGTAGCGCGCTCCTGATCGCTCTGGGGCTGCTGATCAGCATTCCCCTGATCGTGTTCGGCAGCCAGCTTGTCTTGCGCGTCCTCAACCGATTCGCCATCCTCGTGGTGCTCGGTGGGGGTCTGCTCGGATGGATTGCCGGAGAGACCCTCGTGAGCGATCCGGCCGTGTACACGCATCTGCCATACGACGAACCGCTGCCAGACACAAATCGTAAGTCCGCTTTGTGCCGTGTTGGTCATGGCGACCGGAACGGTCCTGTCCCGCCGGGCGCGGGCCCGGGAACAGGAAGTGGTCGACCTTGCGCCGGAGGATCAGAAATGAGCGCTCCGTTGCGCGTCCTCGTGCCGACTGACGGCTCGGACCCTGCGCGCCGGGCCACGCTGCATGTGCTGGATCTGGCGGCGCGCGGATTGTCGCTGGAAGTGCATCTGCTCAACGTGCGGCCGGCCGTGCGCGGTTTAGCGGCGTCGCTCGTCTCCACCAGCGACCTGGAAGGCTACCACCGCGAAGAAGGAATGAAGGTGTTGGCGGAATCGCTGAGTCTGGTCGAGGCGGCCGGCTTGAAGCCGCACGCGCACGTCGGCGTTGGTGATCCGGGTGAGATGATCCTGGCCTTCGCCCGCCGGTTGAGTTGCGAACAGATCGTGATAGGTACCACAGGACACGGGCCGGTCACGGAGCTGCTACTCGGATCTGCGGCGCGACACGTCGTGGCCGGGGCGGCAGTGCCGGTCACGCTGCTGCGGTAGAGCCAGCGGTCACTTCGTCGCGGAATAGTGCTGCCGATCTTTTTCATTGTCCGTACAGAAGAACTCGATCAACTCCTGATCGGGAAGCAGCCGCAACTTCTGTGTAATCCTCAGTGGCGTCTTGAAGGTCCCCGGGTCCGTGTAGGTCACTTCGACGTCCATATGACCGACATCGATTCTGCGGAAGCGCTCCGTGAGGACCAGCGCTTCGGTATGCGGATGCCCCTGTACGTCAAGCCAGCTGCGGTCAGTCAATCCGCTGGTTGTCACGACGAACGTGTCCTCGTCCCATCGACCGATTGAATACCCCATCCAGGTCGGAAGCGGGTCCTCCGGTAGCGGACGCCCATCCGTGAAGATCTGTCGGTAGGTCGTGTCGTACTCATGCAACAACAGGGTCAGGCCCGGAGTTTCAATAATCTTCGTCGGGCGGGTGAACGAAAAAATGCGTGGGGCACCCGGCGGCTGACATCGCGCGATCGGATCTGCGGCGCCATCGGTGGCCAGCTGCTCTCGGTACCGCGATTCAGCCGCCGGAACGAGGACGCTCTCGGGGTCTTCAAGGTCCTGAGTGACGTCCATCAGATAGCGCGGAAACACGGTGTTTTCCACACCTCCAGGTGTTCCCTTCGGGTCGGGTTCTGGGGCCCACAGTCCCGACAGATCCGGGGTACCGTGGCTCGTCCGCCGCGCCGGTGAGGTCAGGTTCACATGGCCGTCGGGGCTCCGTGGCACGTCGGGAACGGTCCGGGCCGGCCATTGGGCATTCGCCGCAGGAGCAAGGCTCAAGAGAAACGCGACATACAAAGGAGTTCGGTGCATAGGACCTCCATAAGTGAGTCCAAACGTGCACCGAGTGTGACTCCTGCCCGTCGGTCGCGCGTCCCCCGAGCAGGCCATTTTTGAGGCTGGCCTGAAATTGGCCCAACCGGGCCAGGATGGGCCATGTCGCAACCCGTTCGGAGCGACGGCTGGTGGGATCGGCGACAGCGGCAAAGAGGAAGACGAGCGCTATTGGAGCAATGGGAGTGTCTGGCGCAGCGGTTCGATCCAGCCCAGGAGGCTGCCGCCAGCCTCGGGAAAGCCGACCGCAAACAACGCGATGAGCGGAAGGACGACGTAGGCGACCGCCCGCACGATCAGGCCGCTCTTGAGCCCCACTCGATCGGGAGTCGTGGACAGAAGCCGGCTCATGATCGCATCGCGCTCGAGCACGACGAGCAACCTCGCGCCGATGACGGCCGAGATCGTCAGCACGCACAGATCGAGCATCAGCCAGAACGTTCGACCGGGGAACGTGTAGAGCAGATGCGCGACGAACAGCATCGTCCCCATGACCAGCGCGATGCTGAGCCCGCGCACGACGCGCACGAGCAGCGTTCTCACGATGAGCGCGATGACGAGAGAGACGAGCTGCTCGCAGGAACGAAAGTATCGATGGGTCAGAGTGTCGAGATCGGGTCGCTTATGGTGCGACCAGAAGCGCCGCGCCAGGGCGGGTACCATGTGATTGCCGACCTGGACCGCGACATCCCACGTCTGCGTCCGAAGAAGAGGCCGGTCCCGCTCATCGACGTTCCCTTTGTGTAACGAGAGCTGGCTGAACCGGCTGTCTGGCGACGGAGCGCGCTCGTCCCAGCTTTCGACCCACGCGATATCGTTCGCCCGAAGTCCTTCCCTTGCCGCGAACTCGACGAGACTCACGGGCGCCGGACTCGGTGCAGGTTCGCTTGTCACATGTTCGCGTCGTCTGTCTGCGGACATGAACGGAGGGAGATCCGGCCTGCGAAGCTCGAACGAATCTCGTATCTCGTCGAGATCCCGTTTTGCTTTGGCAAGAGCTTCGCGAAGGAGGCGGCGCGCCGTGCCAAAGCGAGGATCGAGGCCAATGCCCCAGTCCAGCGGATCTTTTCCACGGGCCGCCACTTCGTCAGCCATCGGTTGAAGCCGGAGTCGCTCGAGGGCTTCCTTGAGGCGCCCTCCGAGCCAGGCCGCCTGCGCCGTCTCTACGGTCAGTCCCAGCATCCCAAGGCACGTTCCGACGACGATTGCCCAGGAAAAAACCGGACCGTCTATCGACATCGTCAACACGGAGCCGCGAACGAACGCAAACACCAGTACGGCTACCGGCAGCATGAAGTAGCGGCCTGTTGGGTGTACGGTGCTGCCGAGCCCATCCGCCAGATCGCGGCTGAGTTGCTTATCGCCGCGTGTCAACACACGGAGGATCGGCGCGCTCGCCGCGTGCCCGAAGGTGTGGTGCCGAAGGCTGCGCAGGCTCCAGGTCGTCCAGACGAAGCCGATTCCCGCGAAGAGCACGACCGCGATCACAGGCGCGGTCAGACTAGCAAGATCGAGCACCCGCTCGAGCTCGAGCAGTCCGGCAAGATTCCGAGACCTCGCGGCAAGGGGACTTCGAAACAGAGCGTGAAACGTCAGCAACGCGAATGTCGAGAACGCGGTCACCCCGACGCCCAGCAGCATGATCGCCGTACCCGGCCGGTGTTGGCGGCTCGTGCGCCAGGCCCGCGCAACCGCAAGCCGCAACGTGTTCAGGGCCATGCCCGTGCCAACGAGAGCCGCACCCAGCGCGGTTGCCCGACAGATCAGCGGCCAGACGCCGAAAGCGCCGTCCAGCGCGATGGTGTTGCCCACGAGCGCAAGCCAGCACACCAGAAGTAGAACCGATGCCGCAGCGGCGGATACGAGCATCTGGTGTTCGGCTTTTTGCTGCGCCAGATCATCGCCATGGTCGCTTGCGCCCTGTGACAGGGCCTCTGCTGAAAACGCGCGGCACAGCGGGACCTCGTGCCATTTCGACCTCACGAGCACCGCGAGAATGGCGGACAGCAGTAAGGTCGTGAACGTGAGAAGCATGCGCCAGCCAGTCGTCACCTTCAGGTATGGTCCGGCGCTGGTCAGGGCTATTGGGACGCGATCAGATGGACTTGACGGGGCCGTTGCTTCCAGCGGCAGGAACCTTTGCTGACCGACGACGCCAAGCCACACGCCCGCCGGCGAGCACATCGGTCGCTCGTCGCCGCGAGGCAATTCCTCGGACTGAGTCTCGCAGTCAACGAGCAGCCTGGTCAGTAACTCGAGCCGCTCCGGGTCCCGCTCGCGCCGTCGCAACTGAAGCAGGAAGGCGTTGAAGCGCCCCTCTGAGGCCATCGATTGAAACTGCCTTTGCGATTGGAACGGCTTGCGTGATTGGCTTGCCGAAAACAATTCCTGTGTGCGAGCGAAGAGGGGATAGCTCGCTGCAACCAGAGTGCCTCGCACGAAGGAGCGGTAGTCGGGATGCAGAAAGATGATGTGCGGCTCCGTCGTGAAGAGCAGCACATCGGGTGCGACACGTCGCACTTCCCGGGCAAGAAAGAGGAAGTCGCGATTGTCCGTAGCGAAAATTCCGACTGCTTTGATGCGCTCGCGTGTCAGTGTGGACAGGATGCTTTGCAAGGCGACGCGAACCGCGGCCTCCGTGGTCGTCGGCGTGAACCAGGGCAAGCGGTCGGACGCCGTCTGTGCGTCGTCCAGTGCCAGCGGCAGTGTTGCCGGTCCCGAGTCCCACGGAAGTCGCGCGGCCGAAGGCGTATCGTGACCGCCGAGCCGGGATATGTGAAGAGGAAACCTCAGTTGAAGCGCATCATCGAATGATCCTTTGACAGAGCCGGTCACACTCAGTCCGGTGCCCCAGGCGGTGTTTTCTTCAATCAACACGGCGACATCACGATTGATCGCCAGCTTCATGTCCAGGAGACGCTGTCCGAGCGGTTTCAGCAACTCAGGATCGGTGTGCACGGTCGAATCGAAAGAGACGCGCAGCGGGAACGTGCCTCCATTGAGACCGTATAGCAATGGCTTGTTCCTTGTGTTCGTAGCGGCAGGAGTGATGATTTCCACCGGGACTTTGACCGCTGCCGCGTCGGGAATTTTCCACGCCAGAGACTTTGCAAAGTCTTGCAGCGCCTGACGCATCGGCATGGCGCTGCCGGAGAACGCTGGACCGACGATGCGGAGTGGTTCCGAAGGACTCCAGAGATACGCGAGCCTCAGCGCGGCCACCAGCGCTTCCTTGTCGAGGCCGGCCGTCGCGGTTTCGCCAACCAGCAGCACGACAACGGCGTCAATCGGCCACTGCTCGCGGGCCTGCTCATCGTCTGTGCGGACCCTCGTGAACAAGAGCGCCCCGGGCTGTCCATCGTTTGAGGTTCGCACGCGTGGAGTCTGTTCGCTCTTTTCCGCCGACCACCCAGGCAGGTAGAACCGGTCGAGGTGATAGCCGGCGGCTCCGGCAGCGGCTTGAAATGTCGCCAGGACGTCGTCAGTACTCCAACGGGTGTACGAATTGGCGTAATCCGGAAGCGTCGCGATCACGAAAGTCACGTCCGCAATCGTTCGAGCTCGATCGCGTGTCGTCTCGATGAGACGGGCCGCAGGCGTGACGCTCTGAAAGTATTCGAGGAGGCGCTTGCGGGGGCGGTCGATGTCGCTGCCTTCGGGAGCCTTCAATGCGGCAAGTGCCGCCACAATCTGCTCTCGCGATTCCTCCGTTTCCGGAACAGCGTCGGAGGGCGACGGGCGAAGGCGCGTCCGAAGTTTCGTCGAGAAATCTTTCGCCGTCTTGTCCTTCGCACCGAACTGTTCGAGCGCAACCCACGCGTCAATAACGTCCGGTGGCGTCAACTTGGCCCCGACCAGATCCGCGATCAACCGCACGACGGGGACGACGGCGTTGAGATCGTCGCGCGATGCCGGTTGAATTGATTCCTGAACGCTTCGTGGGGGTTGAGGTTGAACGACCTTTGCCGCGGTTCCCGATGAAGGGGGCCGTCCGAGCAGTGCCGCAGCGGCAACTAGACCAACCGCCCACGGTGCGGCTCTCGATGGGATGGGAGGGAGTGAGCTTTCGTCCCTCGACACGTTCGCTCTCCAAGGTGTCAGGCGACCCGGGGATTCTCGTCAGGGTCTGATGACCACGGCACCAACTTTCATCAGATCAACGACGCGCCTCGAAGACTCGAACAGTCGAGTGGGCCTTTACGGGCAAGACGTATACTGAGGCCTTCACTGACTTCTATGAGTGTGCTGGGCTGGCTCGAATCGAATCCGCTCTCGATCTGGGTGCACGAGTCTCCCTCGGTGTGGGCTCAGCCGACGGTGCTGACGCTTCACACCATGGGAATGGCTGTGCTGGTCGGCGCGAGTTGGATTCTCGACCTGCGTCTGCTCGGCATCAGCCGAGACATCCCGCTTTCCGCCTTTCGCTGGGTCTTCAGGGCCGTCACGGTCGGCCTGATCGTCAATGTCTTGACCGGCGTCCTGCTCTTCATGCAGCGCGCGACAACCTTGGCGACGGCGATACCATTTCTCGTCAAGATGTGTTTGGTCGTCGCCAGCGCCGCCACACTGCTGCCGCTCCGCTCGCTCGTCATTCGCGGCGACCTGGAGCGAAGCGAGGTCAGCGGCAGCGTTCGTCTGCTGGCGATTGCGTCGATCTTCGCCTGGTCCGGGGCCATCACCGCGGGCCGCCTTCTCGCCTACCTCGTCCCATAGCGCACATGCCGTCGATCACAGCCATCAACGTCGCCCATCTGCATCTGCTTCTGAACCACGTGCCCACCGTCGGTTCGGTCGTCGGGCTGGGCCTCCTGCTCCTGGCCATCATCCGGCGGAACGAGCACTTGAAACATGCGGGGTTGGAAGTGCTTTTCGCGATCGCGGTCGTGACTCTTGTCGCGTACATGAGCGGCGTCGGCGCCCATCAGAAGCTGCGGGACCAGCCGGGGGTCTCCGAGAACGCCATCAGAGTCCACCACGACGCGGCGCTTGCCGGATTCACCGTGCTGGAGTTCGCGGGATTCGCCGCATGGATTGCATTGTGGCAGACGAGGCGCCGCGGCGGTGCGGCGCCAGGGCTCGTTCCCGTCGTGACGGTGTTGACGGTCGTGTCGCTTGCGCTCATGGCTCGCGCGGCGAATCTGGGAGGCGAGATCCGTCATCCGGAGATCCGGGCAGACCTCACCGAGGGCGTTGCCGAACCCGCGAACGATCCGGAACGATTCGTCACCACGGCGATCAGCATGTACATGGTTAACAGCCCGTGGGCCTGGCCGGCCGCCGAGACGGTACATTTCGTGGGTCTGTCGCTGTCGTTCGGTGTGCTGCTGGCCGTGAACCTGCGGATACTCGGGGTGATGAGGCGCGTTCCGTTTGCGGACGTGCATCGGTTGTTGCCCTGGGGCATGCTGGGGTTCGGCGCCAACCTCATCACCGGAATGCTGTTCTTCATCGGGCAACCGAGGCAGTACATCGACAGCTCGCCGTTCTATTGGAAGGTGGTCTTCCTGATGATCGCCGGCGCGAACTTTCTCTATCTGACGGTGTTCAAGAAAGCCTGGACCGCCGATGCCGACGGGTGGGACGCGAGTCTCGCCGACAAGGCGATGGCGGTGTCGTCCCTCTTCGCGTGGCTCGCCGTGCTGTATGGGGGACGGATGCTTCCCTTCATCGGCCACGCCTTCTGACGCTCAGGGATGGCGTTCACAGTCAGCGCGGTCGTCGTTGTCGTCCTGGTGATTGTCGGCGCGGTTGGATACCTCCTCGATCGCACCGCCTGAAGCCAAATCGACTCGTGTTGACATTCTAGACGAGACGAGGCATGCTCATTTAGAATGCCAAGAGAAGTACTGCAAGGCACTCTCGATCTCATGGTGTTGCGGACGCTCGCCGCGATGGGACCGCAACACGGGCTCGGACTCGCCAAGCGCATCCTCCAGGTGTCGGAGGGCCTCCTCGACCTGAATCAGGGCACGCTGTATCCGGCGCTCCTCCGGCTGGAGCAGCGACGATGGATCACGTCTCGCTGGGGCGTCTCCGACAACAATCGGAAGGCGAAGTTCTACGAGCTGACGTCACGCGGGCGGCGACAGATTCGCGAGGAAACCGAAAACTGGGAACTGACGGTGGCTCTGATGGCCAAGTTTCTCGCCAAGCCGGCAGGCGAGCAGTGATTTGGGGCCGCGTCACCCACGTGTTCCGCCGGCGCCGGCTCGAGACCGAGTTGGACTCGCAGCTGGCGTACCACCTCGACGCGCTGGAGGCTGAAGGCCGCGCGCAAGGACTGTCCCCCGACGACGCCCGCGCCGCGGCTCGCCGCGCGATGGGTGGGCTGACTCAGACCCAGGACGCGTATCGCGATCAGCTCCGCATCCCTATCGTGGACGCGATCCGACAGGATGTTCGATATGGATGCCGCGTGCTCGCCCGCAATCCTGGGTTTTCAGTCGTGGCCGTGGCGATCCTCGCGATCGGTATTACCTCCTCGACCACGATCTTCAGTTTCGTTGACGCCGTCCTGCTGAAGCCGCTGCCATACGAGCAAGGAGACCGTATCGTTCGGATCCTCGAACGACGACCTGACGGGGCGACGTCCTGGTTTTCGGCGCCCGCGTTTTTGGACTGGCGAGCGAACAACACCGTCTTCGAGAAGATGGCCGCGCAGCAGCAGGGACTCGTCACGCTCACCAGTGCTCAGGACACGGTGGCGCTCCGTGTCGCGCGTGTCACGGCGGACTACTTCAAAGTGTTCGGCATCAGAGCGGCCCTCGGACGAACGTTTGCCGAGGACGAAGATACGCCGGGCAAGGAGCACGTCGTCGTACTGAGCCACGCGGTCTGGCGCACGCAGTTCGGCGCCGACGCGGGCATCGTGGGCTCGACGATTCAGCTCGATAACGAGTCCTACACGGTGATCGGCGTGATGCCGGCGGGCAGTGCGTTCGATCGTGGAGGCGCCGCGTTCGATCGTGGAGGTGCCCAACTCTGGCAGCCCTTGGCGTTCAGGCCGCTCAACTTGAATCGGGACTACCGGTTTGTCAACGCATCATTCGCGCTTCTGAAACCGGGACTGTCGCTCGATCAGGCACGCGCGCAGATGGACTCCATCGGCAAACAGATCGCGACCGACTATCCGGATTCCAATCGCGGATGGGGCATAGCCGTCGAGCGGTACGCGGACGTGATTGTTGGACCGCAGCTTCGCACCGCGCTGCTCGCGCTGATGGCAGCGGTGTGTGGCCTTGTGTTGATTTGCTGTTCGAACCTGGCGAGCCTCGTCCTGATGCGGGCGGTGTCCAGAGGTCCTGAATTTGCGGTCCGTGCCGCCATCGGCGGCAGTCGTCGCCGATTGATCCTGCAGCTTCTGATCGAACACGCAATGCTGACGATAATCGGAAGCTTGATCGGTATTGCGTGCGCGTACGGGTCGATCCGATGGCTGACGCTGAACGTGCCATCACGGCTCCTGCCGAGCGAAGCGAGCGTTCGGATCGATGCGCGCGTGCTGGTGTTCGCCCTCGCCGTGTCGGGTGTCACCGCGATTGTGTTCGGACTCGTGCCGGCACTTCGAGGGGCGAATCTAAGCCTCGCCGGCGCCATGGGCACACGGAGCGAGACACCGAGCGTCGCCAAACGCCGCGTGCTCGACGCGCTCGTCGTCGCTGAAGTGGCGGTCGCGTTCGTCCTGTTGTGCGGGTCTGCGCTCCTCATTCGAAGCTTTGTCAGCTTGATCAATGTCGAGACGGGTTTTGTGTCGACCCAGGTGCTCACGATGAATTTGCCGGTTCCCGGGTTTCCCCCTGGCAGCCGATTCGCGAGCCCGGACGAGTTCAAGACCTACCTTCGAGCCATCGAAACAGCCGTAGGTTCCATTCCGGGCGTGCAACGCGTAGGCCTGACCAACGGGCTGCCCTTGACGGACTGCTGTCTCTACCTCCTGAATATGCAGGTCGCGAACCGCCCGATCGTCGACCGCGCGAATCGCAGCAGCGGGTTTATCAAGATCGTCACGCCCAGCTACTTCTCCGCGCTCGGCCTGACGCTGCGGCATGGGCGCTTTCTCGATGCACGAGACGATGGCAATGCCGTTCCCGTCATCGTGGTGAACGAGCGTCTCGCCAGACGGTATTTCCCGAATACCGACGCGATCGGCCAGCACCTTCTTATTCCACGGGTTGTCCCTGGGAGGACGGAGCGCGGTCCCGATATTTCCTGGGAGATCGTGGGTATCGTCGCCAACGAAAAGATCAGTGCCTTGAACGACGATGACACTGCCGTGGTCTATGAGTCCTACGAACAGAGTCCCGCGTACTTCGCCAACTTGGTCGTGCGGGCAGCGGTCGAACCCAGTGCATTGGAACCGGCTGTTCGACAGGCGTTGTTCGCCCTGAACAAGGGCCAGGCGGTAATGGACGTCCGGACGCTGGAGCAGCGCAAATCCGCGTCGGCGGCCAGCGGCCGTGTCCAGGCGGCTGTGATGAGTACGTTCTCCAGCGTTGCGGTGGTGCTCGCCGCGGTCGGGATGTACGGCGTGCTGGCGTATTCGATCGCGTTGCGGCGGCGCGAACTAGCGATTCGTGCCGCGCTGGGGGCCTCCTCGTCGAGACTTCTCCGATCGGTCCTCGGTCAGGGACTCGTCGTGACGGGCGTCGGCGTGGCCCTCGGCCTGGTTGGGGCCTTCGCGTTGGCGCCGTTTCTGAGCGCCGCTCTGTACAACGTGCGCGCGCGCGACCCGTGGCTGATGATGCTCGTCGCGACGCTTCTGGTATTGGTGGCCCTGTTCGCGTCGACCATTCCTGCGCGCCGCGCTGCCGGCATCGACCCAGCGAACGTCCTTCGGGGAGACTGAGATTCGGCGTTCGGGAGGAGATCTATCGCATGAATCCGATCGGATTCCTCGATTCGCTGAGCGGTGATCTGCTCTACGCCCTTCGCGCCATGCGCCACAACCTCACGTTCACGGTGGTCGTCGTGCTGACTCTCGCGCTCGGCATTGGCGCGAACACCGCGGTCTTCAGCGTCCTCAATAGCGTCCTGCTCAAGCCGTTGTCGTATCCGCGGGCAGAGGAATTGGTGGCGCTCCGGCAGATCGCGCCTGGCGCGACGGGATTGGCGAGTTCGTCCGATGGGCTGAGTCTCTCGCCATCCATGTATCTCACCTACGCCGAGCAACAACCGGATCTTTCAATCGCTGGGCGTGTGGGTCAGCTACCAATGGGACGGTGACGGGCGTGGCCGAACCCGGAACAAGTCCGTGCGATCGGCATCAGCGATGGCGTCCTCCAGCGCTCGACGTCCCGCCCGCGGCCGGCCGCTGGCTGCTGGCCGAGGATCAGACCGGAGCCACCCGGCCGCCGCCAAGCGTTTTCAAGGCTTACACCAGAGTGATGCTCAGCTACGGGTACTGGCAGCGGCGCTTCGGAGGCAGATCGATCCGTGATCGGACGCACCATCATCGTGGATTCACGCCCGAAGGAAATCGTCGGCGTGATGCCGCGGGGATTCCGGATCGGCAATGCCGAAGCGGACTATGATCTTTCCGCTGTGTTTCGATCGGGGACGCATCAGGCTCGCGGGCGCCGGCGCAGGCGGTTTCAGCTATCAGGGCGTCGCCCGGCTTCGGCCGGGAGTGACGATCGCCCAAGCCAACGCCGACGTCGCGCGAATGATCCCGATCTGGATGAACTCCTGGTCGGACTGGACCGGGCACGAATTCACGAGCCTATGAACAGCTGGAAAATCGCACCCGCCCTTCGTCCTCTCAAAGCAAGAAGTGGTCGGCAGCGTGACAGACGTGCTGTGGGTGGTGATGGCGACCATCGGCCTGGTGATGCTCATCGCCTGCGCCAACGTGGCGAATCTGCTGCTGGTTCGGGCGGAGGTGCGGCAGCGGGAGCTGTCCCTGCGTGCGGCGCTCGGCGCGGGCCGCGGACGGATCGTCCGGAGTCTTCTGGTCGAAAGCGTGCTGCTGGGTCTGATGGGCGGCGCGCTGGGAGTCGGGCTCGCGTACGCCGGCTTGCGCGTGTTGCGTGGCGATCGGTCCGGCGAACCTTCCACGGCTGAGCGAAATCTCATTGGATGCGCGAACGTTCGGATTCACGGCCGTGCTCTCGCTGTTGTCGAGTGTGTGTTCGGATTGATCCCGGCGCTGAAATACACGGGGCCGCGGATTTCGGCCGCGCTGGGCAGCATCGGCCGTACAGCGAGCGCGAGCCGGGAGCGCCACCGCGTCCGCAGTGTGCTGGTGGTGGTGCAGGTGGCGATCGCGCTCGTGCTCCTGGTGAGCGCCGGATTGATGATTCGCACATTCCAATCCATACGGACGGTCGAGCCGGGATTCACACACCCCGAGCATCTCCAGATCATGCGACTCTTTTTCGCGGCGTCGATCGTGCCGGACGCGGAACGGGCGACGCGGATGCAGAACGACCATTCAGGACAAGCTGTCGTCGATTCCGGGTGTGACCTCGGCCGCGTTCGGGAGCGCGATGCCCATGGAAGGGTTCGGCCCGAACCTGGGCGTCGTGAACTTTGGCGCGATCCGCACAGACGACCGGCCCGATTCAGGGTCGGACACGCCGCCGGTGCGCGTGTTCAAGTACGCCTCGCCCGGTTTCTTTCACACGGCGGGCACCAGGTTGATCGCGGGCCGCGAGATCACGTGGACTGAAGTCTACGGCCTGCGACCCGTCGTCGTGATTTCCGAGAATCTTGCCCGTGAGCTCTGGGGCACACCAGCGGCCGCGATTGGCAAACGGCTCCGCCAGGATGTCCCGGCATGCCCTGGCATGAAGTCATCGGCGTCGTGCAGGACGTCCGTGAGAACGGCTTTACCAACCGGCACCGGCAATCGTGTACTGGCCGACGATGTCGGCGTATCTTGAACGGCACGGCCGAGCCGAGCTGCCATACGCCAGGTGACCTTCATCGTCCGGAGCGAGCGCGCGGGCACGGAGGGTTTTCTGAACCAGGTCCGGCAGGCCGTGTGGTCGGTGAACTCCAGCCTGCCCGTGTCGCCGCGGACATGCGCGAGGTCTACGATCAGTCGCTCGCGCGGACGTCCTTCACGCTGGTGATGCTGGCGATCGCCGCGTCGATGGCGCTGCTGCTGGGCGTCGTCGGCATCTACGGCGTCATCTCCTACGCGGTCTCGCAGAGAAGGCGCGAGATCGGCATTCGCGCGGCGCTCGGCGCGCAGCAGGGCGAGTTGAAGGGCATGTTCGTGCGCCATGGACTGGTGCTGGCAGGCATCGGTGTCGTGATTGGCCTCGGCGCGGCGGCGGGACTGACGCGGCTGATGTCGACGCTGTTGTACGGCATCACGCCGCTCGATCCGGTGACGTATGCCGCGGTGCCAGTTAGTTCTGGTGATCGCAACTGTGCTCGCCAGTTATTTGCCCGCGCGGCGGGCTGCGTCCGTCGATCCGGTAGAAGCTCTAAGGTCGGAGTAGGCTTCTAGTCAGGACACGACATGAGCGAGATGTTCAACGGCTTCCCGGGCGAGGCGTTCACGTTCTTCAGACAGCTGACGCGCCACAACAACCGCGCCTGGTTTCAGGCGCACCGCGAGGTGTACGAGCGCGCGTGCCGCGAGCCGATGAAACAGCTCGTTGCCGCGCTTGGTTCCAACCCCGCGCAGACGAAGATCACCCGCATCAATCGCGACATGCGATTTGCGCGCGGCCAGGAGCCGTACCGCACGCACATTGCCACGGTCGTTGGCGCTCACTATCTGTCGCTCTCGGCCGACGGACTGTACGTCGGGACCGGCATCTACATGCCGGAAGGACCCACGCTCGAGCGATTCCGGAACGCCATCGACGCCAATGCATCTGGATTGGCATTGCAGCGGATCGTTCAGTCGCTTCGACGAAAGGGCTATCAGATCGACACCCACGAGCGGCTGACGGCCGCGCCGCGCGGGTATCGCGCCGACCATCTGCGCGGTGATCTCCTACGGATGAAGGACATTCATGCCGGAAAAATACTGAGTCCGCGTACGCTATCGACACGCGCTGCCCTCACGCGAATCAAACGTGCGATGAGCGACGTGAGGCCGCTCGCGGACTGGGTTCGAGTGAATGTCGAGTGAGGGTTACTCGGTCGCCGGCGGCATCGTGCATCGCGATGCCGTTGGCGACGCCCTGGCCCGTGGGCGACCTCGCTCCTCTGTCGGCGTTACCTTGCCGACCCGTCCATTTATGGGGCCGCTGCGCTGGTTGCATGATCCAGCAGTTCGGGCAGCCTGCGCCCGACCTTACGCGCCGCGCGGATGACCCCGCAATCACGTTCGTTCTGAGAAGCTTCCGGCTAAGCCGGAAGCCACAGCGGACAACGGGATCTGGCAGCAGCGGGCAACGATGGTAGACTGCGCGCGCATGTCCGCCCGCCCCGCGCGCGTCAATGTGTTGGCCGGCCGTTATATCGAGCGTGCCGCACAGTACCGCAAGGACCGCGACTGGCTCACCGCCGCAACCAACGATCCCAGTTCGCTGTTCGTACCGGTGTGGCGCGCACGTAACCTGGTGTTGCGCTCGGCCGGCGGGTTGGACGCTCAATTGATCGAACGGCGGGACGAGCTGTTCGTCGCATTGGAGCCGCACCTGGGGAATCCGACGTTTCTGGGGATTTTTCGCGAGCGCGCATGTTTTGCCCTGGCCCTCGACGATGCTCAAGCACCACCCGCACTCGGCGGCGCCGAATTCCAGGATTTGCGCCCTGTCATCGGAGCGCTGGATCGCGATGAAGCCGGCGTCCTTGCCTATGCGCGTGCGCTCATCACCTGGCGCAATCGTCATCGCTACTGCGGACAATGCGGCTCGCCGACCGAGCTCACCAGCGCAGGGCACTCCGTAACGTGTACGAATGCCGAATGCGGCAACGAGCAGTTCCCACGGATCGATCCGGCGATCATCGTGTTGGTGACCGACGGCGAGCGCGCGCTCTTCGGCCGTCAAGCGGCTTGGCAGCCGGGTTGGTACTCCACGATCGCCGGTTTTGTCGAAGCCGGTGAAAGCCTGGAAGACGCCGTGGCCCGCGAGGTGCTCGAAGAAACCGGCATCGAGGTCTCGCAGGTGGACTACTACTCCTCACAGCCGTGGCCGTTTCCGCAATCGTTGATGTTGGGTTTCATCGCGCAAGCGCGCACGACCGCCATCACGACCAAGGACGACGAGCTCGAAGACGCACGGTGGTTCTCGCGCGCAGAGATTGCATCCGGCACACCGCTTCTGCCGCCGCCGATTTCGATCTCCGGATGTCTGATCGAAGCGTGGTATGACAGCGGCGCCACCAAACCGCTACGCGAAGAGCTCGGCGCGCGCACGTGGAATCTTCGCCCGCGATAAAGCGGTTTCGAGACCCGCCGCGTCTGCGGCACGTCACCCTCTGGTTCGATAAGCATCCCGTAAGAGACGACATTCGGCAGTAGGATCAGCATCGTGGACGCCTTCGTTCACGACGTACGCTATGCGCTTCGAGTACTTCGCCAGCGACCGGGCGTGACGCTCGTCGTTCTCCTCACACTCTCGATCGGCATTGGAGCGAACACGGCGATTTTCAGCTTCGCCGACGCGATTCTGTTGAGGCCGCTCCCGTACGCAAACGCTGACCGCATCGTCGGCATCTGGGAGCGACGACCATCGGGCCAGGCGACCGCGATGTCCGCTCTGAATTATCTCGATTACGCACGCGAGAGCGGTGTGTTCGCGCACATCGCCGCCACGACTGTCTGCTGTGGCCCGACCCTACTCGGCGGCGAGCCTTATCCGACGCCGCTCGCGAGCCTGAAGGTATCGGCCTCGTATTTCGACGTATTCGGTGCGAAGGCCGCGTACGGCCGCACCTTCGCCGCTGGCGATGATCAACCCGGACACGATCAGGTCGTCGTGCTGAGTCATCGCGTGTGGGCATCTCGCTTTGGTTCGGATTCGACGCTAATCGGACGCACGATCCGGCTGGACGAGCGGCCGTTTACCGTGATCGGAGTCATGCCGGAGAACAGCCCATTCGATCGGGGCTTCATCGAGATTTGGGTCCCGGTCTCGTTCGATGGCGAACGGCGGAATCGAGGCTCGCACTGGCTGCTGTCGCTGAGCGGCGGCGCCCTCGGGTTGCTGAAGCCGGGTGTCTCCATTGAAAAGGCACGAGCGGAAATGGATACCGTCGCCGCACGGCTCTCGATCGAGTACCCGGACACGAACAAGGGGTGGGGCGTCGTCCTCGAACCATACGAGAACGTCGTCGCCAATTCAGATTTGCGCCGCTCGCTCTATCTGGCGGTCGCGGCCGTCGTCTTGATCCTGCTGATCGCGTGCGTGAACATCGCCAATGTGCTGCTGGCATGGGCCTTGGCGCGCGAGCGCGAGATCGTGCTTCGGTTGGCGCTTGGGGCGGCGCCGATGCGATTACTGCGACAGTTCCTGACGGAGAGCCTCCTGCTGTCAACGGTTGGTGGCGGACTCGGCATGGCCGTGGGCTACGGAACGATGTCTCTGTTGCGAACGATCCTCAGGGCCCTGCCCGCGACGGTTGGAACGCTGCCGATTCTGCTTCCCGCTGATGTCGCCGTGCAGCTCGATGGTCGAGTGCTTTCGTTCGCGGTTGGTGTCTCGGTTCTGTGCGGAGCGGTGTTCGGGCTCGCGCCGGCGCTGACGACCATTCACGGCATGCGTGCGACGGTCGCCTCCGGCGCTCGGGCAAGCGCCACGATGACCAACCGCCGGCTCCGCAATGGGCTGATTGTCGCGCAGGTGGCCCTTGCGTTCCTGATGCTGATCGGCGCCGGCCTCTTGATTCGAAGCTTCGAAAAAATGCGCACGGCTGATACCGGATTCAATGCGACGAATGTCCTGACGGTGCAGCTCTCGCGTTCCGAACGGCATTTCGCAACCCCGTCGCAAATCCGCACGTTCATGCGCGAGGTCGTTGCGGGCCTCCGCGCGATTCCTGGAATTGTGGACGCTGCATTCGTGGACGGAATGCCGATGAATGGCGCGCCGCGAGGAACTTTCTTCCAGCGTGCCTCCGTTCCTCTCGTTGAGCGGGCCCAGCGTCCGCTCGCGGATCTCAAGATCGTCGGGCCTGGATACTTCCACGTGCTCGGGCTCCATGTGCGTCGAGGCCGAGCGTTTAGCGAGATCGATCGAGACAAGTCGCCGCTCGTGGCGGTGATCAACGAAACCCTGGCCCGGATGTTCTTTTCGAGCGGCGATCCGATTGGTCAGCGGTTGCTTATGGACGGGCCAACCACGACCTCGACCAATGTCGCCCAGACAGCCTCGTACGAAATCGTGGGCGTCATCGCCGACGAACGACTGACGCCGTTCGACGACCGGCGTGCCCACCCAGTCGTGTACGTCAGCAACGAACAGAATCCCCGCGATTTCGTCGGGGTGATTGTGCGCACATCGCTCGATGGGCAGCGGCTCGAATCAGCGGTTCGTGCTACAGTCGCCGCCGCCGATCGTGGCGTCGCTGCGACGCAAGTCAGGACGATGGACCAGTGGCTGTCCGAGTCGATGACGCCCGATCGTTACCGGTCTGTGTTATTCGGAGCCCTCGCTGCGGTGGCCGCGCTGCTGGCGGCGATCGGAATCTATGGGGTCGTTTCGTACTCAGTGGCGCAGCGCACGCGCGAAATCGGTATTCGTGCAGCGCTCGGCGCAACTCCTGGGAAACTGGTCCGATTGGTGGTTAGCGAGGGCGTCACGCTTGTCGCGATTGGCCTCGCGCTCGGGGCTCTGGCCGCCGCTGGACTCACACGAATCCTGGATGCCTTTCTGTTCGGGATCGAAGGACTTGACGCAATCACATGGCTCGCCGCAGTGACGGTGCTGTGGAGCGTCGCGGTTGTCGGCTGCTACATCCCCGCGCGGCGGGCGGCCAGCGTCGATCCGCTCGCCGCCCTGCGCGCTGAATAGCCGCATCGTCTGCATTTAGGGGCTTGCGCTTCGCCTGATGGCACGTCCCGGATGCGCACCTTCCACGATCTTCCCATCGTCAACGACAGGCGTGCCGGCGACGAGCACATATCGAAAGCCACTGCTCGGCACGGGACCGGCCTCGTACGTTGCGTGATCCTGAACCGTTGCCGGATCGAAGATCGTCAGGTCCGCGTCGGCACCTTCCTGGACGCGCCCTTTCCGCCGCGCGCTGGCCGTCGCGCTCTCGAGGCGCTGTGCCGGCATCGGACCGCGATCTTGCGCAGTGCGTCCATCAGTGTCAGCGTCCTTCGCTCGCGGCCGTATCGCCGAATCCGGCGGAGATGAAGCGCCGTTCGGTGACAATGTCGACGCCGTTCACGGTGCCCGGGATGGAGCCGGACACCATCTCGAGGTACGCGATCAACATCCTCGTCGACCTCAAAGCCGAGGACGCGCCGATGCGGCCCGAGGCGGTCGCGATTCTTCGGCGCCGGCTGATGAGCACGACCGAGTTCTTCTCGCCGACACATTGCCTGCCGGCGGGCATCCCGCTTGCGACACTCGTGTCCGAGCTGACGAAGATCGTGCAGATGCCGGGGTTAACGCTGATCGGCTCGAGCTCGATTCCGCCATGCGCCAGATCTATACCGACGGCCGTCCGCATCCCGTGAACCGGAATCCGATCGTGGCTGGGCTATTCAATCGGCAAGTGGGACAAGGACACGCTGGTCGTCGACACGGTCGGATTCAACGACAAGACATGGCTCGACGCGTTCGGCCACCCGCACAGCGAAGCCATGCGGGTCGTGGAACGCTATCGCCGCCGCGATTTCGGCCACATGGACGTCGAGATTACGATCGACGATCCGCAGATGTACACGAAGCCCTTCACCATCAAGGTGACGCACGAGCTTCAAGCCGACACTGACATCCTCGAATATTTCTGCAACGAAAACGAGAAGGACCGCGGGCACATGGGGAAGTAACCGGAAGTCTGAAGTCTGAAGTCTGAAGGAAGAAGTCGGAAATTCTCGCTTCAGGTCGCGTTTTTCAGCAGCCTGTTCGATTAGGGCTTGCATTACGCCTGATGGCCGTTGACGACAGGCGTGCCGGCGACGAGCACATGTCAAATCGTCAAATCCTCAAATCCTCTTCGAACTCTCCGGCAGATTCATGAGCTGCGCCAGCCGGGCCCAGCGCGGGCTTGCCCGGAGCGACTCGGTGATCGGCACCTGCGCGTACAAGATCGCGAAGGGATCGCGGAGCTCTATCATCCGTTCGAACCAGTCCGCGGCCGCGTCTGCTTCCTCGCGAACGATGTGGTAGAGCATCATGCTGGGAGCTTTGAGCGGCGAGTCTTTGACGCTCTGGATCAGGTGCACGGCACGGTCCGTTTCCCCGAGGCGCGATAGAACACCAGCCAGCATGCCGGTGTTCATCTCCTGCCACGGGGCGGCCCGATGCGCTCGTTCCGCGACTGCGACAGCTCGTTCGAGCGCGCCGGACAGGACGTGCATTTCGCACAGAAAGAACAACGGAAGCCAGTGGTCTGCGTCGACCTCGAGCGCCTTATGGGCGTTTGCGATGGCGTCGTCGTACCGCTCCGCGTGTGTCAGGTGGCTCGACAACACGGCACGCCATGCCACGTTCAGCGGATCGAGGTCGACTTCGCGTTGCATCTCGGCCGCTGCCTCTTCGAATCGAGCGAGCGGCTGCAGATAAAAACTGGCGTACGCCCAATGGATATCGGACGCGACCGGCGTCTGATCGAGTGCCGCCTGGAATCGGGCCGCCGCCTCCGGCCAGTCGTAGTCGTGGACAGCTGCTAGAACGCCGAGCAGAAAGTTCGGGCTGGGCTCTGACGGATCGAGATCCAGAGCCAGTTGTGCCTCACGACGGATCAACGGCGCGCTTTGCCGGAGCATGCCGACGCCGTTCGTCGCCGCCAGGAGGTGAGCCAGGCCGAGCTCCGCGTGCGGCCGGGCATATTGGGGATCGAGAGCGATGGCCTCCTGGAAGCATTCGATGCCGCGCGACCACGACTCGGGCGTGAATCGGAACACGTGGTGCCGTCCGCGGAGGAATGCTTCGTAGGCGGCCAGGTTCGGCGTGTAGCGGCGCCGGTGCGCCGGCGTTCCGGCCAGCTTCATCTCGAGCGCGCCCGCTATTGCCTGCGCGATCTCGTCCTGGATCGCGAAGACGTCCGCGAGCTCGCGGTCGTACCGCTCCGACCACAGGTGCGTCCCGTCGGCGGCCGTGATCAACTGAGCCGTCACGCGAATCCGGTTGCCGGCCTTCCGGACGCTGCCTTCGAGGACGTGGACCACGCCGAGCGCCTCCGCAATCCGCCTCACGTCGGTGTTCTGTCCCTTGAATGCGAACGCCGAGGTCCGCGCGATGACCTTCAATCCCGGAATGTGTGTGAGCGCGTTGATGATCTCCTCGGCGAGGCCGTCGCTGAAGTACTCGTTCTCCTTGTCCGCGCTCATGTTCGCGAAGGGCAGAACCGCGATTGACGGCTGTGCCGCCGCCGGAGCCGCTTGTTCGCGAGTCACCTGCTCGAGGGCGGCCTTCGCTTCGGTGATGGTTTGGTAGCGCTGAGCCGGCGACTTCCGGAGGCAGCGCTGGACGATGCGATCTAGTGCCGGCCACGTCTGAAGGGGAGGCGGATCGCTTTGTGCGACGGCGCGCATCACCTGCATCGTCGTCGCGCCGGCAAACGCGCGGGTGCCGGCGAGCATTTCGTACAGCACGGTGCCGAAGCTGAAAACGTCCGAGCGTGCGTCGAGCGGCTGCCCCTCAGCCTGTTCCGGCGACATATATGCTGCCGTCCCGACGACGGCGCCGTCCATGGTCTGCGTAACGTCTCCGTCGGGACTCAGCATCTTGGCCAGGCCGAAGTCCAGGAGTTTCACTGCCGGCGGGTCCGAGGTTTCGCTGCTGCCGCGAATCATCAGCACGTTTGCCGGTTTCAGGTCGCGGTGGAGGATGCCGCGCCGGTGCGCGGTCTCGAGCGCGCTGGCCATCTGAATCGCGAGGCGCACAGCCTCGTCTGGCTTCAACGGTCCTCGGAGCGGCACGCCGTCGACATATTCGAGGACCAGGTAATCGGGTCCGACGTCGTAGATCTGACAGATGTGAGGATGGTTCAGTGCGGCAATGGCGCGGGCTTCGTGCTGGAACCGATCGCTGTGCGAGGTGAGCCGCTTGATGGCGACGTTGCGCCCGAGGCGCGTGTCTCGCGCCTTCCACACTTCGCCCATCCCTCCGGTGCCGAGCGGCGCCAGGATCTCGTACGGTCCGATTCGCGCGCCGGGGGTCAGGGCAACCGTGTGGTCCATGAGCCGGCATTCTACCGCTCAACGCAGTGTCGCCGTTGCAGCGGCGTTCGGCTATGACGACGCGACGCACGCGAAATTGGCGGCGTCCGTCTCGTCACCGCTGCCTTTGTACCTGGCGACTTGCGGATAGGCACAGACAAGACGGGTGAAAGCCTTGCCCTGCGAGGGTGGCGCGCCCGGTGGCCCTGGCGTGACGGCCGGATGCATCGCGGGCACTGCGCCAGGCGTCTTGCCTTTCTCCGTCCAATCTTCCAGTGCGGTCAGCCAGTCGATCGCGAAGGCGCCTTCGCCGCCGAAGCAATGATCCATGCCGGGGATGAGATAGAGCTTCACCCGATCCTTGATCGCGTCCTCTCCCAGCTTGGCAACCACGCTCCGATAGTAGTTCACCGAGTTGCCGTACGAAATGAGGCCATCAGTGGTGCCGTGATACGTAATCAGTTTTCCGCCGTGCCTGATGAATGCCGAGAGGTCAGGGTTCATCGCATCGTGCGCGCCTCCGTCAACCTGTTCGGCGCGGGCCAGATCGCGGTCCACGTCGAATGTGGCGGGATCCCATGTTGAATTGCGAGCCACGAGGTTGCGGAAGTAACTGGTTCCGATACTGAACTGCGGTGACGCGTAGGCGACCCAGAGGGGCTCGCTGCCCGGTCCGGTTCCCGGCATCTTGATCTCTCCGGCCTTGTTGACCACTCCCGCATAGATGCGTCTGGCCGCCGCGACTTCCTTCTCGCTCAGACACCGCCCGGTCTGACCATCCCTGCACTGCGTGGTGGCGGGATCGAAAGTGCACTTGCCCGGGTCGGCAATGACGCGATCCTTCACACCGTCTCTTGCATCGCAGGCTGCAATGGCCGCTTCCTTCAGGATGACGAGCTTGTCGACGCCCAGTCCTTCGGGTCCGATGTTCCGCTGGATCAGGATGCTCAAGGACATCAGCGGCGACCAGTTGCTGGCCGGAGCGCCGGCGATGATCGCATCGTAGTCCTCGGGAAAGCGCTGCGCCTCTTTCAACCCCTGGCGGCCGCCCGTCGAACACCCGTTCCAGTACGCCTTTTCCGGCGACCTGCCGTACCGTGCGGTCGTGATCGCCTTGCCTGCAATCGTCAACTCGTGAACGGCTCGGTACGCGTAGTCGGTGACCTTTTCCGGATGATCGAGGGCCCAGGCGAAGTCGCCGCCCGCGCCCTGGTGCCCCGTGTCGGTATTGGCGACAGCGTAGCCGCGCACCAGCGGATCGACGAACGAGTCGTAGACGATCGAGCCCGCCGCGCCGCCATTGCCCGTTTGCATGAACCTGCCGTTCCAGCCTTCGGCCGGCAGCCACAGCTCGAACCGAATGTCGGAATCCGCCGACGGTTTGATCGAACCAGTGACTCGGCAGAACGCCGGCATCTTCGAATAGTCCACCACGAGACCAGGGAAGCCCGGCGTCGGCGGCTTGAATGCGCCGGCCGCGACGATTTCGGCACCGGCGATCGTGGTCTTGGCAACGGAGATCGATTTGAGATCCTCGCACCGCATCGGCGCCGTCGCAGTCGCCTGTTTCGAGGCCGCCGTACGGCCAGCTTCCTGCGCGGAAGGTTGCCGGCACGCCCCGAGCCCTACTCCGATCGCCAGGATTGAGATCGTTGCAAATCGCATGGTTCCTCATTGGCCGGCGTTGCCAGCCGATCGAAGGTATGAAGGGGCTTTCCGTTGCGCAGGGCCCGTAAACCACGAAGAACGAAGAACACGAAGGATCCAAGCAAGAAAATTCGTGACCTTCGTGGCTTCGTGGTTAACGGAACGCCTATTTGTCGTGTACGACTAGTGCCTAATCTGGGAGGTGATGTCCCCCAGCTCGTACACCTCGCAGTTGCCTCGTTCGGGTAGAAGTCCCGCTTCAGCATTCGGGATGAGCCGCATCGTTCGCGGCGTCATCACCCACGGTTCCACGAGCACCTCGGGATCCTCGATGGTGACTTCGTATTTGATCTGACTGCCTTGACGCGTGAACTTCTCCACCACGTGCATCTTGTCGGAGTGGATGAAGCCGCCGCGCGCAAGCCACGTGGTGTCGACGAACGAGATGGAGTCGAGCACCAGCGTGTCGCCCTCCCAGCTGCCCACGGTGTACCCGTAGTAGTAGGACTGGATCGCCTTCTTCTGGTCGTGCTTGCGGCCGTCGGTCGGGATGATGCGGTATTCACCTTGCCCGCCGCCGCCATCGGCATACTGCCCGTAGAAGAAGATGATGTCGTTCGCCGATTGGACGATGCGCCGGGGCGCTCCCTGGCGCGGAATCCCGAGCGGCTGGCAGGTCATGACCGGATCTTCCTTGTTCGTCCACATGTCGAGCTGCTGGATCTTGTCCCACAACTCGGGCTTATACAGGGGACGATTCGGCCCGAACCGCGAGGGCGCTTCGAACTCGAAATCAGCGGTCTGGTTGATGGTCGACGTGCAGCCCTCCTGCTGCGTCGGACCGCAGCGCCGGAATCCGTAGCGCCAGTTCATTCCACCGGCAGCCCAGTTGCCCGTCATGTCGGGTTTCCCGTTGGGCATCCGCGGTGTCGTCTGATCTGACGCGGCCTGCCCGAAGGTCGGGGCAACCGGCAGCGGCCTCTCGGGTGGCGCCGGCACCGAGACGGTGATCGCCTTCTGTACGCTCGCCGGCACGGGCATCACCACATACACGCTGCCGGTCTCCGTCTCGGTCGTCGTCAGGTCGCGAACGACCGTGCCGTTTCGCCGCTCCGTCATCTTGCCGGCGTACAACGCGTCGATCTTGTTCAGCGGGTTGTTCCAGTCCTGGTAGTCGGCGTAGGTGAACTCGGTGGTCGTCGATCCCTGCTTGACGACGACGCGTTCGGCCATGTACTTCGCGTCGAGTGTGGCAGTCGCGGTCGCCCCTGGAACACCTGGAATCGGGAACGTCAGCACCGGTTTGCCAGCCTCCCACGTCAGGGAGGTCTTGCCAGCCGTCGTGACGCCGTCCTGCAGAGTCGTGGCAGGATTCGCGCCATATTCGGCCGTCTCCGATACGCCGGTCAACGCGGCCTTGGGCGCGCCCTGGGGACTGGCCCACAAGCGGATGAGCCGCTCCTGCGCCGCAGCCGCCATCGGGGTGGCCTTGCCTTTCCCCGCAATGATCTCGGCGCCCGCGATGTCTTCGTTCCAGGCGTACTGACCGCTGACGACCTCGATCGCCGAGGACGTCTGACCGTTGGCCCGTGTGCAGGTGTACTGAATCCGCTGACCCGGTGTCTGGTAGTTGGTGCTGACGCGATACTTCGTCAGCGTGCACGGCTGGCCGTCCACCTGAATGGTGCCCTTTCCCTGATATTCGAGCGAGACGATCAATTCGTGTTCATCGATGCCTCGCAGCATCCCCATGTAGGACGTCCAGTTGAAGAGCACCGCCCGCAGGTCCTTGGCCCCGGGCGCGGGTGTGTAGGGTGGTGGGCCACCACCAAACTGCGCCTGCGCACCGGCCGTCAACAGCCCACTGATCGTCAGGACGATTCCGAGCGCGATCCTTGTCCGAATCGTGTCTCGTCGAAAGGCCATGGTGGTTCCCGCCTCAATCATTGGGGTTACCGGCGGAGATCGTGAAGACCTTCCCGTCCGCCGTGGTGACCGACTTCAGGAACCCCAGCGGGCTGCCGTTCCGCGCCGGGATGAACTTCGCGGTAATGGCGTCCCCAGCCTTGAACGTGCCTTTGCCGATCCCTCGTTCCGCGAGAGTGGTGGCGGAGCCGGTCGTAAACACCCAATCGGTGCTCGTGCCATCCTCGTTCTTGACCGCGATGGTCATCGACCCGTGCGGATTCACAAACTGGATCCTTGTGAGCGTCCCCGACACTTCCTTTTCTGCCTTCATGTCGTAGACGCCTGCCAGAGAATGATGAGCCTGCAATGAACCGCTGGCCATCAGCCACCCGATTACGACAACGTATCCCAAAGTTCGCTTCATAACCCCTGCGCCTCCGTGAAAGTAAGAACTCCAACGATCAATCAGCATTCTTCTAGTGCCGAACCTGGGAGGCGATGTCCTCCAGCTCGTACACCTCGCAATACGCTCGCTCCGGCAGAAGCCCCGCGTCAGGATCCGGGTTGAGCCGAAGCGTTCGCGGTGCCATCACCCACGGCTCCACGAGTACGTCGGGGTCCTCGACGTGACTTCGTGCAGGATTTCATTGCCCTTGCGCTTGAATTTCTCCACGACCCGCATCTCACTGGAATGGAAAAACCCGCCGCGCCCCAGCCATGTCGTATCGACGAACGAGATGGAGTCGAGCACCAGCGTGTCGCCTTCCCAGCGTCCCACCGCATACCCCATGTAGGTGGATTCCACCGCCTTCTTCGGGTCGTGCTTGCGGCCGTCGGTAGGGACGATCCGGAATTCCCCGTTTCCGCCGCCGGCATCAGCATATCGCGTATACATAAAGGTCACGTCTTTATCCGTCTGGTAGATGCGTCGGGGCGAGCCGTGCCGGGGGATTCCCAGCGGTTGGCAGGTCATGATCGGATCTTCCTTATTCGTCCACATGTCGAGCTTCTGAACCTTGTCCCAGAACTCGGGTTTATAAAGAGGACGGCTCGGCCCGAACCGCGACGGCGAAAAGAGCTCGTAATCGGCTGTCTGATTGATTTGCCGGGTACAGTCGACCTGTGTCGGACCACATCGGCGCCGGCCATAACGCCCATTCGGGTTAGGGGCAGGAATCCAGTTGCCCGTCAGGTCGGGCTTCCCGCTGGCGAGCCGCGGCGTCGGTTGATCCTGCGCGGACTCCGGCGCTGTGCTCGGCTGAATCCAAACTTGCGTCTGCGTGGTCGCGGTGATCGCCGACCGGACGCTCGCCGGCACCGGCATCACCACAAGGGTAGCACCGCGAGCGCCCGGGCCGGGGCTCAACTTGCGGCCCGCTCGTCAGATAGCGTTCGAAAGATCTTGACGGCTAGTTTGTCATAAGTGTATATATGACAAATTAGACGTGAACATCGTCATTCAGACAAATGCACCCGAGCCCGTCTACGAACAGATCGTGCGGCAGATTCACGAGGCCGTCAGGTCGGGACGGTTGAAGCCCGACACGCCGTTGCCGACGGTGCGTCAGCTCGCCGGCGACCTGGTGATCAACCGGAATACCGTGGCACGAGCCTACCGCATTCTCGAAGAGCAAGGGGTGGTTCTGACTGCCGGCCGTAAGGGGACCTTCATCCGTCAGGATGCCGCCCGCGAAGTGGCGAAAGTGAAAACGACGCGTGCCGAACGTGTCGTGCGCCGGGTGGTCAAGACGTTGATGGGGGAGGGGCTCAGCCGCAAAGAGATCAACGACATCTTCACCAGCGCCCTGAACCTCGAAGTCCGCAAAGGATAGTCACATGAGCGTGTGGGTCGACTTCATCGTGTACGCGGCTCTGATCGTCGCGATCTGGGGATGGCTTCCAGCATGGAGCGAGCACTTCACAATCCCGGTGCTCGCGGATCGCAACCCGGACTGGGTCGCCACGCATCCGGATGCCGTCAAGAAGTTGGTCGAGGGCCGCTGGTTCCGCTGGTCGTGCTGGTTGTGGGGATTGGTGAGTCTGGTAGGCCTGTCCGTCTTCCAACTCGACCTGTGGCCTCGGTCGGTACCGCCTCCCGTGACTACGCCCAAGTGGGAAGCCCTCAAGGACATCAACTCGCTCTTCCTGATCGTCGGGCTGGTCTACGGGGTTGTCTGCTCAATCCTCTTTTTCCAGTGGTTGCATCGGACCGTCCCGCTCGCCGTGCGCCGGGAGGCAACGCTCGAGCGCCGATCCATGTCCGACTATCTCCCTCGCTGGTGCAGCATCGTCATCTATGCCGTCGTGACTATCCACGTGGCTGCGTGGCTAATCGTCGGTGCGCTGCAACTTTATTCGACGTCGAAATTCTGGGGCCGTCTGGTTGTGGCGCTCGTCCTGCCGACGTTGCTCTTCGTGATGACAAAGGTCGCCGTCAATCGACGACCGAGCGCCATCGATCGCATCTTTGGGCCCGCCTATCGCCGGGCCGAAGTGCGCATCGGGTTTGCGATGCAATTGATCCCACCGATCGGCGGCGCCGTCCGCCTTTACGAGGAAATTGCGGGCACGCACCTCATAGATCTCAATCGGTTCCTGCACGTCGGTGTGGCGCTCGTTGTCGTGAGCTGGGCGTTGAGATTTGCGGTCCTGCCTCGCCGCCCGGCGGACCCGATCAGGTCCGAGTCCAGGCGGTCGCCGGGATTGGTCAGCGGCTGACCGAAGCGATCCGATGAATCACTTCTCAGTCAGCTTCGTTGAAAACACGCCGCAAGCTCTTGCCGGGCATGTCGATTCAAAGTGTCAACTGGAAACACGACGGTCTCGCCTTCAAAGAGATCGGTGATGGAGAGCGATTTCGTGGGAAGCGGTGTGAGCAAGATCGCCGACGCGCGGCCCGAGGTGCCGGCAGTGCCGTTGCCCATCTTCTCCTGTCCCGCCAGCGTGTGCGCGAGTCCCGTCTGCCCGTCGACAGACACCAAGAACGTCCGATTCGTTTGCGGCTCGGGAGACCAGGTCAGCTGGATCTCACCCTGACGGCTCGTCTCGTCGCACGTCATGCTGAGCCGGTAGAGCGGCGCATCCTTCGAGGCCTTTCGCGGCTGTACCTCCCGGACGAGGCTGGCCGACAGAATGGAGCCGTTTGAGGCCGGCCGTTCGGCACGGATGACGGTCCAGTTCTCGGCCCCCGTGGCTTGCGCGACCGTGGCCGCCACCCAGGCTTCTCTCGTCTGCGGATCCGGAATGCCCAATCCGGCAGCGCCCATGGCGCCGTTTCGCAGTTTGCTCAGCAACATCGCCGCTAACGGCGGATCGACTCGCGCGGCATCGTAGTGCTCGAGCGACAAGCCGCCGTTGTTCGCCCGATCGGTGTGGCAGACCGCGCAGTACTTCTGCACCAACGCGTTTTGCTGCGCCGGTGGCATGCTCTCGGCCGCCGCTACGGTGGTGGCGAGCAAGACTGCCGGGACCGACGCGGCAGACGCTTTGAGAATTCGCGCGAGTCCGGTCATGTGAGCGCTTCTTCCTGACTCTACTTGACCCGCAGGTGGACGACGTCTTTTTCGTTTTCGCACACGTCTACTCGATCAGCTCGCTGTCGGCCACCAGCTCGAATCGGACGGTCGCGCTCCAAGGCCGTGTGTAGTACTTGGCATCGTCGAACGTGAACTGAATTTCGAGGTGCCCGAAGTCCAGCCGCCGGTAGCGTTCAGTCAGGTGGAACGCGTCGGAGTGCGGTGTGCCGCTCAGATCCAGCCACGTTCGGTCGTTGAACCCTACAGCCTCGACGACGAGGGTGTCGCCTTCCCAGTGTCCGACCGAATAGCCCCACCACGTCGGCGTCCGTTCGACGGGAAACTGCCGGCCATCCGTGAAGACCTGACGGAACTGATTGAATTCTTCGTAGAGAAGCACCATCTGATGTGGTGCCTGCACGATCTTGAAGGGCAGGTTCGTGAGCAGCACGCCCTTCAGGACGCCGGGCGGCAGACAGTAAGCCGTCGGCTCGTCGATGCGGAGATTCTCCTGCCGCGATTTCATCAGAGCGGCCGCCTCGGGTCGAAGGGGTGCGCCGTCCGGCAATTCGACGGCGATGTTGGTCAGGAAATCCGGCTGCTCGTTTCGACGCCACACGCCGGTGAGATCTGGCTTGCCGTCTGCGGTCCTTGGGGCAGGCGCTGAAAGGTTCGGCTTGCCATCACCGGTTCGCGGCGTCCCCGGCAGCGGTACGTGAATCCATTGCGCGTGTGCGAGCTGGGCCGCACCCAATAGACCGATTGCGAGCAGCACACGTACGACCGAAGCTGATGCCGAGCTCACGGGCATCAGTGGATTATATGGCTGCCGCGAATCTGCGCTATCGTTTAAGCGTGGCTACGATCCGCTATGAAGCGCCCCAATCGATAGAGCAGGCCGTGCACCTGATGGCCGCGGATCCCCGTGCGAAGGTCCTTGCCGGCGGAACCGATCTCCTCATCCAGTTTCGCGCCGGTCTCGCCGAGCCAACGGCGTTCATCGACATCAAACGCATTCCAGGACTGATTAGCATCGATATCGATGATGCGCGTCTTCGTCTCGGCGCCGCCACTCCGGCGGCCGAGATCTGCGAGCGCGCGGAAATGAATCGCCTGTGGCCTGGATTGGTCGAGGCCGTTCACCTGATTGGATCCATGCAAATCCAGGGACGTGGCACGGTCGGTGGGAACCTCTGCAACGCGTCACCGGCGGCCGACAGCGTCTGCGCGCTGATCGTCAATCGGGCCATGTGCATAATCGCCGGCCCGAAAGGTGAGCGCAGAATCTCTGTTGACGAGTTCTGCACCGGTCCCGGCAGGACTGCGCTCGCACCCGGCGAGCTGCTGGTCGCACTCGAGGTGCCGCGTCCGCCGGCACGGACGGCCGACGCGTACCTTCGGCTCATCCCGCGGACGGAGATGGACATTGCGGTGGTTGGCGCAGGTGTCAGCGTGACGCTCGACGCGGCGGGCACGTGCACCGCCGCCCGGGTTGCCATCGGTGCCGTCGCTCCGACCGCACGACTCGTCCCGGAAGCGGCTCGAGCCCTCGTCGGAACGGCGATCGACGAGTCGGCGCTGCAGAAGGCAGGAGAGGCCGCGAGCGCCGCTGCGCGGCCGATCGACGACAAGCGAGGCACCGTGCCGTACCGCGTGACGGTTACCGGGGTGCTCGTCAGACGGGCGGCCGCGATCGCCGCCGAGCGTGTGAGGAACATGCCCAAGTATTAGCAGGGCTGAAAGGGTATCTCGGAAATGCAAAATGCAGAATGGAAAATCTAGGTTCGCAGTTCTTCTGCCGTTTGAACATTCTGCATTGTGCATTCGGCATTGCGCATGACGCGTTTCTAACGAGGACGCTTTGACATGGCGAAGCTGCATGTGACGACGAGTATCAATGGTGAGCCGGCAGAGTTTCTCTGCGAGCCGGAGAACAATCTGCTCGTCGCCCTTCGAGACATCGTGGGATTGACGGGATCGAAAGAAGGCTGCACGACCGGCGACTGCGGTGCATGTTCGGTGCTGGTGGACGGCCGGCTCGTGCCGTCCTGTCTCATGCTCGCCGCAGAAGTCGAAGGCCGAACGGTGACGACGATCGAAGGGCTTGGCAACGGGGAGACCCTTCATCCGCTGCAGCAGAAGTTCCTGGAGCATGCCGCTCTGCAGTGCGGCATCTGCACTCCTGGATTCATCATCGCCGCCAAGGCGCTGCTGGACGCGAACCCGAATCCGACGGAACGCGAGACACGGTACTGGCTGGCAGGTAACTTGTGCCGGTGTACCGGCTACGACAAGATCGTCCGGGCGGTTCTCGACGCCGCCGCTGAGATGAGAGAGGCCACCGCATGAGCGACGCCAAGTATCAATACATCGGCACGCGTCCGATCCGTCACGACGGAGTGGATAAGGTCACCGGCCGGGCGAACTACGGCGCCGACTTCACGCTGCCAGGGATGCTGCACGGCGTGCTCGTTCGGAGCCCGCATGCCCACGCGCGCGTCGTGTCAATCGACACCAGTGCCGCCGAAGCCGTGCCTGGTGTCAAGGCGGTGATTACGGGCGCGGACATTCCGAAGAACACGGCGCGCGTCTCGCTCGGCGGCGAAGTCGTGTTCGACATGCGCGATGCGGGCGACAACTGCATCGCGCATGAAAAGACGCTCTACGAAGGCCACGCGGTTGCAGCTGTGGCGGCCACCTCGGTCGAGATTGCACGCGAGGCGGCGAAGCGCATCGTGGTTTCCTACGAGCGACTCGACCCCGTGCTAAGCATCGAGCGAGCCATTGCGCCCGATGCGCCGATTCTTCATGACGATCTGGTCACGAAAGGCAGTCCGCGTCCCGGTAAGGCTGGTCCAGGCGGTCCGACGAACATCGCAGGACGGATGGAGTTGCGGCGCGGAGATCTCGACAAAGGCTTCGCCGAAGCCGACGTCGTGGTCGAGCGCGAGTTCAAGACCGCGACGGTACACCAGGGCTATATCGAACCGCATGCGTGCGTGGCGCGCGTCGGCGCCGATGGTCAGGTCCTGGTCTGGTGCTCGACGCAGGGTCCGTTCCTCGTTCGCGATCAGTGCGCAGCGATTCTCAGCATCGATGCTTCGAAGATCAAGGTCATCCCCAGCGAGATCGGGGGCGGATTTGGAGGCAAGATTCCTGTCTACCTCGAGCCGATCGCGATTACCTTGTCGCGCAAGACGGGCCATCCGATCAAGATGGTGATGACGCGCGACGAGGTTTTTCGAGCCACGGGCCCAACGTCCGGAACGGTCATCAAGATGAAGATGGCCGCGAAGCGCGACGGCACGATTGTCGCCGCGCGTGCTTCGTTGTGGTACGAGGCTGGCGCCTATCGAGGCTCGCCGTCGGGAGCCGGCGCAATGTGCTGCCTCGCGGCCTACACCATCCCCAACTTCCTCATCGAAGCCTACGATGTGGTCGTCAACAAGCCGAAGGTTGCGGCCTATCGAGCGCCCGGGTCGCCGATGTCCACGTTTGCGACCGAGTCCCTCGTCGACGAGATCGCGCGGACGTTGAAGATGGACCCGATCGAGCTGCGTGTGAAGAACGCTGTGGCCGAAGGCGACAAGGCTCCTTACGGTCCGGCGTACGGACCAATCGGCTTGAAGCAGGTGCTCGAGGCGGCGTGCCGTCATCCGCATTGGCGCGCAGCGTTGAAGCCGAATCAGGGCAGAGGCGTTGCTTGCGGGTTCTGGTTCAACGGCGGCATGTCGTCGAGCGCAACGGTTCTGCTGAACGGCGATGGCAGCGCCGCGGTCATCACCGGGAACCCCGACATCGGCGGGACCCGCACGGCGCAGGCGCTCATGGTGGCGGAGGAGCTGGGCATTCCGGTTGAGCGGATCCGTCCAAGTGTTGCCGACACCGACAGCGCCGGTTATACCGATCTGACCGGCGGGAGCCGCGTGTGTTATGCCACCGGGATGGCCGTGATCAAAGCCGCGCAGGATGTGCGAGATGAGCTGCGCGCTCGCGCGGCGAAGATCTGGGACGTTTCGGTTGACGCAGTCGGTTGGGAGCCCGGCCGGGCCGTGCCGGTGAACGGCGCGGGCGATCGACAGCCCTTGTCGATTCAGGAGCTCGCCGAACAGATGCCCCAAACGGGAGGGCCCATCATTGGTCGCGCGGCGATCTACGCCCCCACGGCAGGGCCTGGATTCGCCGCGCACATCTGCGACATCGAGGTGGACAAGGAAACCGGCACGACCGCTGTCGTCCGCTACACCGCAATCCAGGACGTCGGGAAGGCGGTGCACCCCAGCTTCGTCGAAGGGCAGATGCAGGGCGGCGCGGCGCAGGGCATCGGCTGGGCGCTGAACGAGGAGTACGTCTACGACGCCGATGGCGTGATGGCGAACGCCGGCTTTCTCGACTACCGCATGCCGGTCGCGTCGGATCTGCCGATGATCGACACCGTCCTCGTGGAGGTGGCGAATCCGCTGCATCCGTACGGCGTGCGCGGCGTCGGTGAAGTGCCGATCGTTCCGCCGCTCGCGGCGGTTGCGAATGCCGTCCGCGACGCGACCGGTATACGCTTTACGGAGCTTCCGCTCTCGCCGCCGCGCGTGCTCGCAGCGCTCTCGGCCCTGAGGGCTCAAGACACTGAAATGCAAAATGCATAATGCAAAATTGAAAATGCACTATTCACGATGCGATGTAGCAGTGTGGGCCGTGCTCCGTACGTTGGCATTTTGCATTAGGCATTCTGCATTGACGCCAACGAGTTCTTCATAAGTCTGCTGAGGATGCGGATGGCGGTCGTGCATCTCCTGGGTGGTCTTTCGCAGCACACCGGAGGACTCGAAACGATCGAAATCGAGGCGCCGCGCGTGCGCGAGCTGGTGATGGCTTTGACCGCACGCTTTCCCGGACTCGACGGCCGGCTCGACGATCTCGCCGTGGCGATTGACGGCGTCATTTACAACAGCGCGCCGTATCAGAAGATCAACGTGGATAGCGAGGTCTACTTCGTCCCGCGTGTCTCCGGCGGCTGAACTGTGACAGCGCGGGTTTGCCTATCAGGAGCGGAGCCTATGAAGTATCTGGTTTCAGCGACCGTTCTCGCCCTCGGGCTCGCCTCGCCAGTCTCTGCGGCTGACCGAATCTCCGGCGCTTGGACGACGGGAGGTCCGTCGCAACAGACTTTCATCTTCAAAGCCAGCGGCGAGCGGTTCGCCGGGATTGCGTGCGGGCCGTGTGACAAGGCCGCGTCGGTCTTCCGTGTCGAAGAGGGCCTCATGCTGGACGCCGATCGCGTGTCGTTCTTCGTGTCGTACGACACGGCTGGTCCGCGATTCAAAGAGCTCGGACCGTACCGCGATCGTTACGAAGGCTCGTTGGCGAACGGTCGATTGTCACTCAGCGCCCGGCCGGAAGGCCGCAACGGGCCGGCGTCGATGCTGACATTGAAGCGCGTCGTGGAGGGATTCGTCCCCGACACGACGAACGTGCCTCCCTCGAGCCTCCTCACGCCCGATCCGGCGGTCGCTCCCTCGCCAATCGACGGGCGATGGGTGTTCCCCGGCCGGGCCGCGCAGCAGAACGCGACGTTGAAAGTCCGCGGTCAGAAGGTCTGGGGCGTGATTTGTGGGCCGTGCTCCCCTGAAGGCGTGGCGCTCATCGACGATGGGACGTTTGATGGCACCACGATGCGGTTCCACATCAACCACATCGACACGCCGCCGTCGCCTCAGCAGAAGGGCGTGCGGCGCAACGTCATGACCGGAACGCTCTCTGGCAACGTGATGAAATTCAAGTGGGTTCGGGAGGGAGCCGAGAGCGAGCCGGGCGGCGAAATCACGCTGATCGGACCGATTCGAGATTGACATCATGAGATCCAAGCCGATAGCGCGAAACCGCTCTCTTGCTCTGCTCGCGGTGGTCGCAGCGGTGGCGCTCGCGACCCGCGTGAGCGGCCAGAACACATCGTGCACGGACCAAGCAAGTGGCAAGCCGGCGGACTGCGTACCAGCCACGTTTACCACCTTCGACATCCCGTTCGACAAGCTGCCGGGCGGTCGCATGGATGCGCAGGGGAACCTCGACCCGACCTCGTCGCCGAAGGACGCGCACGCGGGGGCGTTCGTGGCCGCGAAGAAACTGGGGTTGTTCCGCAACTTCGAATGGCTCCATTGGGTGCCCACCGCACCGTCGACACGGGACCCGGCTACGGGTCGATGGCGCGGCGGCGACCTCGACGGCTTTCCGACAGGGTGGGGATCGACGGGGCTCGGCATCGCCGGCGATTGTCTGTATTGGGGGCGCAGCAATTCCACCAACACGACCAGCCCGCGGGTGACCCACGACGTGAGGATCTTCAAGATTCAGCCCGATCCGGAGAAGAATCCGCCGGTCGAGGTCGGCCGGATGCCTCAGTTCACGATCGACGACGGCGAAACCGCCGTACGCGATCGAGAGTTGCGCCCCTACAACTACACGTCCACCGACGGCGTCGAACGAATGCTGATGGTCCGTAGTGCCGCGACCGGGACGGGGGGCGACGTGATCACATACACGCTCGATCCACAGTCGTGCCTTCCGGTGGGCGCCGGCGCAAAGGCTGACGGCGTGCTCGCGCACGAGTTCTACCTCTGGCACGACCCGCGCAATCCCAACCGGCTGCTCGTCCTCTCGCAGACCTACGGATCACAGGACGAGGATCTCGTCGTGACCGCGATCACCGACGAGAAAACCGGCAAGGTGCTGGACAAGCCGGTGTTCCTCGCGTCCTTCACGCTCGAGCGCGTCGGCGGTCCGGTGAAGAACGAACGTCCCGATTCTACGGGCCTCTACACGAGCGGCCGGTTCGCCGACTACCGTCATCTGACCGATCAGTGGGGGCGGCCGGGCGCCACACAGACCTCTCAGGTGAACAGCCTGCACTCCGGAACGATGTCCGACGATGGCGAACGCTTTTACGTCGCTGGGACCACGGCCGGGATGTACATCCTGAACACCGAGCGGATCGCGAACAACACCAACCTGCAGCTCGCGTCGGGTGGTGTCTGCCGTCAGCGATCGACTAACGCCTGGATGGACGACAGGATTGGCGGCGTTGTCGACGTCGGTAAGCTTCCCGAGGTGGCGGACGACTGCCTGCACCCGGTGCTCAACTCTGATCCCGGCGTGCTGGCGATGCTGCGCTCCGATCGGTCCGACGCGGACAAGCTGGCGCGCTACACACGGCTCGAGACGCGCTCACGCTTCAGCTTCACCCCGCCGCTCGTCGCGATGGTGGGCGTGCACAGTGCCGTGCCCGTGCCAGGCCGCCCATCGCTGTCACGCGGGAACCCGAAGAACCGTCCGGCGTGGGTCGTGATTACCGAAGAATGGCCCTTCGGCCCGTGCCCCGAACGCGGCCTCCGGATCGTCAACGTCGAATCGGAGATCACGCCGATGATGGTCGGCGCTCTCGCGCAGTCCGACAGCCTGGTGCAGAACTGCCTCGCGCAGGCCAAACCGCCGGGCTCGACGATCCGACCGATGATGCACGCGCACAATCCGACCGTGCTCGAGAACCTTGTCTTCGTTGGCTGGCTGGGACACGGTGTCCGCGCCATCGACATCTCCAATCCGTTCAACCCGCGCGAAGTAGGTCATGCGAGGCCCGTCCCCTGGGGCGACATCATGACCTATCCCGACATTCACAACGGACTGGTCTACGTCGGCGACAACCATACCGGCCTGCACGTGCTCAAGTACACGGGGCCTCATGCCGCGGAGGTGCCGAAGAACGCGGTGTACTCGTCCAATCGCACCAGTCCACATCCGTCGGGGCCGCCGAGGCCCGGCAGGCAATGACGGACACCGCCCGCCCGACAGCAATCCGCGGGATCCGACGACGGGTCGTCTGTGTGCTTCTGATGGGCATCGTCGCCCCCAATGCCTCCGGCGTTCGGGCGCAGACGCCCGGCGCCGCGACGACCACGCTATACACGCAGGAGGATCTGCTCTTCCTGAGCCACATGATCGTCCACCACCGGCAGGCGCTCGAGCTGGCGGCGCTCGTGCCTTCCCGCACCGGTCGCGAGGCGCTGATCCAGTTCGCCCGGCAGGTCGATGGGGCGCAGAGTGCCGAGATCGATCAGATGGAATCGCTGCTGGCCCTTGCCGCAGATCGCGGGATGACGGTTCCTCATCACGACCCTCACGCGGACCAACCGATGCCCGGCCTTCTGCCGAAGGCCCAGATGGATGCAGCGGCCGCGGCGACAGGAGCAGCGTTCGAGCGCTTGTGGCTCGAGGGGATGATCGTCCACCACGAGGGCGCGCTCACCATGGGGCGCGCGCAGCAACGCCGGCAGTCCGAAAGCGGCCGCCAGCCCTACGGAATCGACGTGCTGGTCGACGAGATACTGGTGGTACAGCGCGCCGAGATCACCAAGATGAAAGCGTGGCTCACACAGTGGGGCCTCTCGAGCTCCATCAAGAGGTCTGACGCGTCCTCGCGCTGACGTCGTGGCGCGCGTCGGCGGCCGAACCTGCGCGAGATCACGAGGCGATCAGCGCCTCCAGCTCCGACAACGGAACGCGATCCCTCCTTCAAGGCGCGATCGTGAAAGTCTCGCAACGAGAACGCTGCCGTTGTTCCGCTTGATACGCTCCCGACATCTGCGCCACGCTTTCAACCCGGTAGTAGGTGTAGCTGCAGGATAGAGCGGGCTGTTGCAGCATTCGGCGGTCGCTCCTCTCGGTCTGGACGTTCGTGATCATCAAATCCAGGGCCTGCTGGACGGTATGCCGAGTGTCTGAAGCCTCACGTCGAGGATGGAGTTCGCCAGCGTCAGAGGATCTGTCATCAGGTGAGTGCAACGCGGACTGTGGTCGAGGAACTTCTCGGACATCACGTTGCGTGAGAACGTCAGACTTCGATGTACCCGATGGACACGTTTCGAAACCGGATTGGCAACAGGGCGAGTTCGAGATCGTCCAACCCCTGACCTTCCCTGAGTGCAAGCTTGAATGCATCGTTCGTTTCGGTGACCTGCGCCACGGCCTCGAGAGCCGCCCTGTCCACCTGCTGCATCAGAGCTCGACAGACCCACAGATGCGGTGATCATCCGCAGGACATTTCTGCACCATTGCAAGGACATCTTCGACGGTTCTCTGGGCGGCCGAACCTGCGCGAGATCACGAGGCGATCAGCGCTTCCAGCTCCGACAACGGAACCGATCCCTCCTTCAAGGCGCGATCGTGAAAGTCTGGCAACGAGAAGGCGCTGCCTTTCTTCTGCTTGATGCGCTCGCGAATCTGTAGCCACGCTTTGAACCCGGCGTAGTAGGTGGGGAGCTGGCAGGATGAGAGCTGGGCTCGTTGCAGCTTGGCGGTCGCTTCCTCTCGCTCCTGGAACGTATCGTTGATCATCAAATCCAGGGCCTGCTGGTCGGTCATGCCGAGTGTCTGAAGCCTCACGTCGAGGATGGTGTTCGCCAGCGCTCTGAGGATCTGCTTCATTAGAGTGAGCTGCAACGCCGGACTGTGGTCGCGGAATCCTTCCTCGGACATCATCTGTTGCGTGTAGAACGCCCAGCCTTCGATGTACGGGCCGTTGCCGAACACGTTGCGAAGCAGGCGGCGGGATTTGGGCTGGACCTCGTTGGCGAACTCGAATTGCACGTAGTGGCCCGGCATCGCTTCGTGGATCGTGAGCTCGTACAGACCGTAGCGGTTGTACTCCCGCAGCTTGGATTCGACTCGCGCCTTCGGCCACGTCTTCGGAATCGGCGTGATCCAGTAGAACGCCCCGAGCTCGGGCTCGAGCGCGGGCGCGGGGTTGAACCCACCGACGCCGTAGATGCCACGCATGAATTCCGGCGTATCGATGACTTGCAGGTTCGAGCGGGTTGGCAGCGTCAGGAGCGTCTTGTCGCGCACGAATGCGGTGGCCTCGGCGAGCGTCTTCTTGGCCTCGGCCATGTAGGTCTGAGGAGTCGCGTGCTGACGTGCGACTTCGTCGAGCGCCTGCTTGACCGTTCTCGGCGCTGCGAGCTTCGCCATCTCGGCGCGCGTGCTCTGAAGGTCGGCTTCCGCTTCGGCGAGCAGCTGCTCCGGAGCCTTGTCGCCGGCAATCGCGAAGGCGAACTTTCGCGCGTACTTCTCCTTTCCCAGTCGCCAGTCGCTGGTTCTCTTCGAGAGCGTGCCCTCGAGAAACGCGTTCAGGTCCTTCAGCGCGGCGATCGCCTTCTCCGCTGCGACGGCGTACTGCGCCTTCTGCGACTCGGGTACGGCAGCGCGAAGCGTGTGATCGATCAGCTCGATGTTGCCCTGGTTCTCTTCACGCGCGACGCGATTCCAGACTTCAGGCGCATCGATCAGGTTGGCCTTGGCCTGCTCGACGAGCGCCGGGATTTTCTCGAGGCGCTTGATGATGTGCTCGAATCGTCGCTCGACCGGCGCGTAGTTCAGGATGAAAGGGTTGTATAGCGCGTTGCCGGCCAGCTCGACGTAAACCGTCGGGTTGTGTTTGTAATTTTGAATCGTGTCGATCTCGAGGATAGAAAGGCCGACGTTGTTGCCGATGATCTTCAGGTCGGCCTGCTGTTCGCGGTCGAGCGACTGTGCGTCGATGGCCGCGACCCGCTCCTGGATGGATTGATAGAAGCGGCGCTGTGCCTCAATCGCGGCCGCGCTGTAGTCGTCCAGCGCTTCGTCGAGCGACATGCCGTTGTGCTCGTGGTAGCCGGCCTGAGTGGCCGAGACCGGCGAGAGCGCGAGCGCTCCATACATGAAGTCGTCGGTCAGCTTGTTGAAATCGACCGGCGCCGGTTTCGACGCCGGTGGCGGGCTACTGCAACTCACGAGCGCGACCACGACAGCCGGCGGCAGGAAGCGATGCATTTCATGCTGGCGGCGAGCGGTACGAAACTTCTGGACTTCGGCCTGGCGAAGCTGCACCAACCGTCCCGGCCGTCTGGCGCCGTGGTAACGCCGGTCGGATTGAACACGACTGCGCCGGGCACGATCCTCGGCACCATGCAGTACATGGCGCCGGAACAACTGGAGGGCCAGGACGCCGACGCGCGAGCCGACATCTTTGCTTTTGGCGCCACGCTGTATGAGATGGTGTCGGGCAAGAAAGCCTTCGAGGGGAAAAGCCAGGCGCATCTGATAGCCGCGATCATCACCGTCGATCCCGATCCCCTTTCGAAACTGCAGCCGGTGCCTCCTGCGCTCGACTTCCTCGTGACGAGGTGTCTGGTCAAAGACCCGGAAGAACGGCTGCAGTCGATGTCGGATGTGCTGGGACAGCTCCGATGGATTGCCGAAGGCGGGACTGCGACGGGCGCGTCGGCTTCGCGCGCGACTCGCGGCCGGGGACGGCTGCCGCGGCTTGCGCTTGGCGCCGCAGTGCTGTTGGCCGGAGCGGTGGCGGCGACGGCTCTGCTCGCCCTGCAGGAAGGCAGAAACGCCGCTCGAAAGTCGCTTCCTCATTCCGACGCCGGATATGCCGGTACCTGAAGCTGCTGCGATTTCGCCTGACGGCCGGGTGGTGGCGTACTCTGCGCGCGATGCGGCGACCACGTTCTTGTTCGTCCGCCCGATCGACACCGATCAGCCGCTGAAACTTCCCGGCACTGAAGGCGCAGGCAATCTGTTCTGGTCTCCGGACAGCCGCTCGATTGCGTTCTTCGCCGGCGGAAAGCTCAAGAAAGTGCAGGCGTCGGGCGGACCCCCGCAGAACATCTGCGATACGCCGGACATGCGGGGTGGCACGTGGAATGCGAGCGACGTCATCCTCTTCGCTTCGTCCAAAGGATTGCAGCGGGTGAAAGCCGTCGGCGGAGAGCCGGTTGCCAGTGGCGACTCCGAAAGACGCCGTTCCGCACTACCCGTCTTTCCTGCCTGACGGTCAGCACTTCCTGTTTCTATCGGTCCCGGCGCAGGCCTCGAGCGCCGCGATCTACGCCGGCTCGCTCGACTCGAGCGATGCGACTCGCCTGGTCGCAGCGCAGTCCAATGCCGCGTACGCCGAGCCTGGCTACCTGCTCTACCATCGCGAAGGGACGTTGTACGCACAGCCGTTCAATCCCAGTAAGCTCGCGACCAGACGGAGATGCGGTTCGACTTGCCGACAAGCTGCCGTACGACGCATCTGGGGCGGCGGCGTTCTCCGCGTCGCGAACGGGGATCTTGATCTACCGCAACAGTCCGCCGCCGACGGCTCAAGCAGCATCAGGCGCAGCTCCGAGCGGTGGTGTCTACGAACCTGCCGCTGACTTGGGTGGACCGATCCGGGAAGAAGCTCGATTCACTGGCGGACCGGGCCGGTTGGGCAGGCGTCGATCTTGTCCCCCAACGGCAAACGCGTCGCAACACACCGCCACGATGCCGACGGGGGCGATGTGTGGATCTTCGAGCCCGGACAGACCATGCCAGCGAAGTTCACCTTCGACGCCGCCCAGGACAACTCTGCGCCGATCTGGTCGCCCGACGGGACGCATGTGGCGTTCGGGTCGCACAGAAAGGAGAAATGGGGCATCTATGTGAAGGTCGCCGACAGCACGAAGAACGAAGAGCCGGTGACGGAATCCGACGCTGCCCATCGTGCCGATGACATGGACTCCCGACGGGCAGACACTCTATGTATTGGACGAGCGCCGCCAAGACCCAAGGCGACGTCTGGGGTTTGCCGATGACAGGCGAGAAAAAGCCGTTCCCGGTCCTGAGCTCGCCGGCTGACGAGCGGCATCCGCAGGTCTCGCCGAGCGGAAAATGGATCGCGTACAGCTCCAGCGAAACTGGCAGAAGCGAAATCTACGTCCAGCCATACCCGCAGGGCGCGAAGATACAGATCTCGTCGAACGGAGGCATATATCCGCGGTGGGGACGCGGCGGGCAGGAACTCTATTTCATGAACCTGGTCTCTGCGGGAAACCTGATGATGTCGAACATCCGCGTCACGGGGTGCGGCGATTCAGCGCGACGATCCGAAGGTCCTGTTCCAGACCGGTTATTTCACCAGTCCTCACCCCGGCGGCCAATACCATGCGTATGCCGTGTCCTCTGACGGCCAGCGTTTCCTGATCCCTCAGATCGACAACCCGGTGGCCGTGTTTACGGGCCGGGGCCGCGGCCTCGGCATCAATACACCCGCCGTCATGGCGGCTTTGTTTGCTGATCGCCACGCTTCGACGTCTTCTGCGTCGGGCCAGGCCGCGTCAATCAACGTCGTTTTCAACTGGACGACGGCCATGAAGGAGGATTGAGCCCGTGAATCTCGAACGTGGCTCCCGACTCGGTCACTACGAGATTATCGAGCCCCTGCCTGGCACCGCCGCGGAATCCTACAAGGCCTCGGACACGCGATCGAGCCGAACCGTTACCCTGAAGGCGTATCCTCCGCACGCTCTGGGACATCTCCGGCGTGAAGCAGCAGCTCGAGCGCGAGATCCAGACCGTTGCGGCGCTGAAGCATCCTCACATCGGCGCGCCAACGGAAATCGTCCACGAGGCCGGCGCCGACTATCTGGTCACCGAATACGTGGAAGGCGAAACGCTGGCCGAGCGGTTGAAGCGCGGCCCGGTGGAAGTGGAAGAAGCCTTGACGGTCGCGGTCGCGATCGCCGACGCGTTGGACAAGGCGCATCGACAAGGCGTCGTGCATCGGGGATTGAATCCCTCTACCATCGTCCTGACTGCTGCCGGAGCCAAGGTGATCGACTTCGGATTCGCGCAGGTGAACGAACCGTCCAGTGCTTCCCTGCCCGTGTCCGCAGTGTCGGCGCGCACGACGCGCGCGATCGCACCTTCGGTTTCGGCGCCGGCGTTTGCGGCTCCGTACCTGGCGCCGGAACAGATCGCCGGAAGGGACGCCGATGCGTGCTCGGACATCTTCGCGTTCGGTGCCGTGCTGTACGAAATGCTGACAGGCCGGCCGGCCTTCGAAGGCAAGACATCTCCGATCCTGGCCGCCGCGATTCAGACGGTCGATCCCGAGCCGGTGTCCAAGCTGCGACCGGAAACACCACCAGCGCTGGACTACGCGGTGAGACGATGTCTGGCCAAGGACCCGAAGCAACGGTTTCGGACGGCGCGGGATCTGACGAAGCATCTCCAGTGGATTAGTGAAGGGGACGATCGGACCGGAATCCCGGTCGCCGATGCGACGCGGCACGCGGAAAAGGAATCGCTTGTTCGTTGTGGCCGCCGCCGCCCTGGTGCTGCTGACAACGAGCCTGGCGCCCTCAGCGTATCGCTATCTCGAGGGGGGAGCTGAAGCGGTCGAGGCGCGCTACGTCATCACCAGCATGGCCGACACTGGAAATGCTCAAGGTGGATCGCCTGTGACGGTCTCGCCGGATGGCCGCTGGATTACCGGAGCCCGGTTCACAACCTCCAGCGGCGGCATCTACGCACTCCCGATGGGGGACGTCTCGCCGAAGATGCTGCTCGATGGCCACATCGCCTGGGCGTTCTTCTGGGCGCCCGACAGCAAGTCGTTCGGATTTTTCGAGGACGGGAAGCTGAAGACGAGCGATGTGTCCGGGCGCTCCGCCCCAGACGCTCAGCGACGCGCCATTTCCTGTTGGAGGCGGCGCGTGGGGCACGCGCGGTGTGATCGTGTTTTCGAGCGGCGGCGTGCTGCACAAGGTTCAGGCCGCTGGGGGACAGCCGGCGCAGATTTCCTCCCTCGATCCGTCACTTCAAGAGACCGAACATCTGGCGCCATATTTCCTGCCCGATGGCGTCCACTATCTGTACGTGGCGCTTGCTAGCCAGCCCACCAACAGCGCGGTGTACGTGGGCGTCGATCGACTCGCAGGAAAGAACGCGTCTGTTCGCATCCGAATCCCCGGCCATGTACGCCGCACCGGGCTACCTGCTCTTCAACCGTGGAAACGCCGTGTTTGCGCAGCCCTTCGATCCGGGAAGCGCGCAAGTTCACTGGCGAGCCGATCCGCTTGTCGGACGCCGCACCCAGGCTGGGGGGCGCGTTATCAGGCACAACTTTGAGTCCCAACGAGAACAAGATGGCGAACATCGCCGTGTCTCAAACCGGCGTGCTCGCCTTTCGAAGCGCCAGCACTGTGACGTCCGGGCAGCCCCAAGCCACCGCGGGGATGACGCTGCTCTGGTTCAATCGGTCCGGAGGCTTCGGATCGGTCGGCCCGCCCGCGTCGTATGCCGGCGTCGATCTCGCGCCAGACGGCAAACGCTTCGCGGTTCATCAACACGAGGGCGATGGCGGCGACAGCTGGTTCTTCGACTCCGACAGGATGCAGCGGTTGACCTTCAACACCGCGCAGGACAACTCGATGCCGATCTGGTCGCACGACGGTACGAAGATCGCCTTCGGCTCCAAGCGGAACGGCAAGTGGGGCGTGTACGTAAAGGCCTCCGATGGGACCGGCCAGGAGGAGTTGATTGTCGAATCCGAACTGTCAGCGCTTTTTCCCCGTGTATTCGTCGGCGGTCACCTCATCGGCCCACGTGGTCATCCCGCCGAACCCGACGTTGATCTGCACGGCCGGCTGATCGGCGGCGGCGCCGTGCCAGTGGAGCACATTCGGCGCCGTGTAGTCGCTCTCGCCCGCGCCGACCTCCCGGATTGCCTGATCGCGCTTCTGCAGCCGCATCCGCCCCTGCTCGACCAATAGCAGCTGGCCGCGAGCGTGGCTGTGCCAGTAGGTGCGCGCCCCGGCCTCGAACCGCCGCCGTGCGACGTTCAGATCCTTGGCGTCCATCGCGGCCGACGTGCCGGTAATCTGCGGGGGGACGGCGCCCGCGGCCGGTTGCTGAGCCCGACCGGTCCAGACCACTGACAACGCGAGAAGAGTCGCGAACGATGCGACGAGTATCATCCGGCTCATTTCACACCTCCCAATTCAACGCCTGGCTCTGTCCGCCAGACGGCTCATTATCGCATTGCGACGCCCGGATCGACTGGCGCCTGACGGGCAGGACCGAGGGCATTGCCGCCGGGCGTCGCGGTAAATATTCCGCTGGCTGCGCGGATTTTTCCGCGCGGGTTGTCCCGCACTTCCGTCGCTCTCCACCACTTGGAAGTGTATTCCGCATCCAACCCCCGGGCTTTGACGAACCGCTGCCTATCTGCTCTCCGGCGCGGCGTATGCAACATTTCAACGCGCGTTACGCCATCCCCGGAAACAGACGTGAGGAGGGCCTATGGCGACTTTTGAGGTCAGCGCACACATGACGGTTCGACCGGGACAGTTGGAGGGGTTCAAGAAACAGGCAGCTGAGTGCATCCGGATCACCAAGGAGAAGGACACACACACGCTGCGCTACGACTGGTTCCTCAGCAGCGACGGCACTGAGTGCGAAGTTCGGGAGGCGTACACAGGTCCGGAAGGGCTGATCGAGCATAACGGCAACATCCTCGAAGCTCGAACCAAACTGTTCCAGGACTACGCCGACAACCACTTCATGACGGCCTACGGAGAGCCGGTACCCCAGCTCATCGATCTGATTAAGGCGGCTCACATGGAACACCAGTTCAAGTGGTTCTCGTTCGTCAAAGGACTTGATTCGTCGAGCAGTTGAACCCTTCTCTCGCTTCGGAGCCCGGCTACGGAGGTGTCTATGGAGACAACAACCTTCGACATGAAAGTTCACGACTTTCTTGCTCAGAAGCGCATCGCGGTTGCGGGCGTGTCGCGCCATAACAACGACCACCCCGTCGGCAATCTGATTTATCAGCGATTGAAAAAGAGCGGGCACGACGTATTCGCCGTGAATCCGCACATGCAAACGTTTGAGGGCGATCGCTGTTACCCCGACCTGCAATCAATTCATGGTGGCGTCGATGGAGTGGTGATCATCACGCGACCTGAGACGACGGCGCGGATCGTGCGCGACTGCAGCGATGCCGGAGTGCGCCGCGTTTGGATGCACCAATCCCTAGGGAAGGGATCGAGTGTCTCGCCGGAAGCCGTCGAGTATTGCCATAAACACGATATCAGTGTGATCGCTGGCGCCTGCCCGATGATGTACGGCTCCGGTGTCGACTTCGGCCACACGTGCATGCGGTGGATTCTTAGACTCACTGGAGGACTACCCACATGAAGCAAGCGCGCCGCTTCGCCTGGGTTCTCATACTTATCGTCGATCTGGGATACATCGCGTGGGGGGCAATGGCGGCTGCAATGCCCGATGGCCTGCTCGGACCAGGTGGCAAGCCGATTCTGCCCGCCGGCTACGAAGGCTACTCCGGTGGCTCCTGGTCGGAGCTTCTGCGCACGTCTCCGATGACTGCCCAGTACATGCTCGTGCTCTACCGGATGTACGGCATCTACAACGTGGTGTTCGGGCTGATGGGGAGCGCTATCGCTGTCACGGCCTTCCGCCGTGGCGATCGCTGGGCATGGTGGGCGTTGCTCGTCGGCAACACAATCGCCCTTGTGTCGGCGATCAGGTACGACTGGATCGTGAACGCCATCGGGCCGTTCGAGCTCACCGAATACCTCGGCCTCGCCGTCACTTTCGGAGCTGCCGCTGTCACAGCTCCTTTCCTTGGCGCGGGACAGCCAGCCCGACAGACGGGATGATACGTTCCGCCCCGGTTCATGTTGCCCCGGGGAATAACGCCGAGAATCGTTGACTCTTTTCGAGTCGTTCGGCAACGATTACGCCCGACGTTGACAGATGAGCCGACGGGTGCAGGCTGTGGTCGCGCCCATTCACGTAGGGCCGACGAACTAGGTGAAAACGCTTCGCACGCAAGTTGGCATTGTCGGCGCGGGACCGGCCGGGTTGATGCTCGGCCACCTTCTGCATCTCGCCGGGATCGATTCGGTCATCGTCGAAAACCGCAGTCAGGAATACGTGGTCGACCGCGTCCGTGCGGGGGTATTGGAGCAAGGCACCGTCGACCTCTTGATCCAGAGCGGCGTTGGCGATCGGCTACTGCGTGAAGGCCTGGCGCACGACGGCATCTACATCAATGTGCGTGGCCGGCGCCGCCGGATTGACATGGCGTCGCTGACGGGCCGGCGCATCACGGTGTACGGCCAGAACGAGGTCGTAAAGGATTTGATCGCCGCTCGTGCCGCGTCGGGCAGGCCGCTCTTCTTCCAGGTCGGTGACGTCGGGGTGCACGACCTCGATTCGAGGCAGCCGGCCGTCCGGTTCACCGCCAATCAGGAATCGTTCGAGCTGCGGTGCGATTTCATCGCCGGCTGTGACGGATTTCACGGGATCTGCCGGCCGTCGATTCCCGAAGGCCGCCGGCGGACGTTCGATCGTGTCTATTCGTTCGGTTGGCTGGGCATCCTCGTCGAAGCTCCGCCGTCATCACCAGAGCTCGTCTACAGTTTTCACGATCGTGGGTTTGCGTTGTTCAGCATGCGCTCGAATTCGGTGACGAGGTTGTACCTTCAGTGCGCGCCGGACGAAGACGTGGCGCAGTGGTCCGACGATCGCATCTGGGAGGAGCTCCTGACCCGGCTTGGCAGCGATGACGGCTGGAAGCCGATCGTGGGCCCGATCACGCAGAAGGGCGTGACGGGCATGCGCAGTTTCGTGACCGAGCCGATGCGATATGGAGCGATGTTTCTCGCAGGCGACGCGGCCCACATCGTTCCGCCCACGGGCGCAAAGGGTTTGAACCTGGCGATCGCTGACGTCTGGCGGCTGTCGCGTGCTGCCGCGGAGTATTACCAGTCCGGCAGTGAGCAGTTGCTCGAGCGTTATTCCGACGACTGCCTACAAAGGGTATGGCGTGCGCAGCAGTTTTCCTGGTGGATGACCTCGATGCTGCATCGGCCGGACACAGAAAGCCCGTTCGATTGTCGGCGGCAGCTTGCGGAGCTGGAATACGTGACGAGCTCGCGCGCGGCGATGACCAGCCTCGCTGAGAACTATGTCGGTCTGCCCATCACATGAAAGGGACCTTTACCTTTTCCGCTGCACCTCGATTGCTCTGGCGCGCGTGTACGTGATCTCTATCACGTCACCCGGTTTCAATCCTTGGATGAGACCGGGGTCGGCGACGGCTCGGATCACCCGCAAGTTGTTCCCGCCCTTGTACGTGACTGTCTGCGTGCGAAGATCGACACTCTCGATGGTGACAACCGCTTTGAGCTGTTGCAGCACGTCGCCCTGCCCGGCCGCGCCGCTGTCCTTCCTGGCGGCCGCCGTCGTATCGGCGGGCACGTTCGGCTTCAAATCCGGACGCACGGCGACAATGACGGATTCGATGACGCGGACTGTCACGTTGTCGCCGATTTTCAGCCCGTCGAAGATCTTCACATCCGGAGCGACGTAGACAGTCTCTTTCACACCGTTCGCGGTTCGCAGAGTCAACGCCCGTGACGTCCGCTCCACGCGATCCACGATTCCGGCCAGCGTCGCGACCTCCCGAACACTCGTTCTTGGCTCTTGCGCGCGTACCGGCGCAGTGAGGAACCACCCTGAGAGCATGATGTAGAGGGCCGTTTTGATTGGGGACGTCAAGAGCACCTCCCGTCTTTCTGGCTACGCGTCGACTATATAGTCAAGCAGGGTTTACGGTCAGCCGGTTCTTTCGCCAAACCTTCCTCGTTGCTACACTCCTGCATCCGCTCCTGCACTCACCACGACAAGGAATCGACATGAACGGTTCTTCGAACAAGTACCAATGGTTTGCGCTTGGAGACCTGAACGGGTTCTTCGGCCTGGCGTTCGACAACCTGACCGTGCTTTCGTTTCTCGCGGGCACCCTCGTCCTGGTCTTCAAGTTTCCGGCCGACATCGTCTACACGAAGATGTTTCCGGGTACAGCCTTCGGAGTACTCGTCGGAGATCTGGTCTACACGTGGATGGCATTTCAGCTGGCGCGACGGACGGGAAGCCGGACCGTGACGGCGATGCCGCTGGGTCTCGACACACCATCCACCATCGGAATGGCGCTCATCGTATTGGGACCCGCCTTTCTCAGGTTGAAAGCGGAAGGGATGGCGGATCGCGACGCCGCGATGATGACTTGGTACATCGGCATGGCCACGATGGTCATGATCGGCGTGTTCAAGCTAATCCTGTCGTTCATGGGGCCATGGGTCCAGCGAGTGGTGCCGCGGGCCGGGCTGCTCGGGTCGATCGCGGGCATCGGCCTGGCGCTGATTGGTCTCGCTCCTTTGGTGGATGTCTTTGCCATGCCGGTGATCGGGATGCTGTCGCTCGGCTTGATTCTGTATTCACTGGTTGCGGGCATTCGGCTGCCGCGCAACATTCCCGGCGTGTTCGCGGCGATCATTCTGGGTACCGGCATCTACTACCTATTCGGAGCTACGGGTTGGATGGGCGGTACCTACTCCGGGCCACCACCCGTCGATCTCCATTTCGGCCTGCCGGCGCCGACGCTCGAATTCACGAACGGATTCACACGGGCGCTCACATACCTCCCGATCTCCATTCCATTCGGCCTGTTGACGGTGGTCGGCGGCATCAACGTCACTGAAAGTGCGCGGGTCGCAGGTGACGACTACAACACGAGAAGCATTCTGCTGACGGAAGCGGTTGCCACGTTGATTGCCGGGGTCTGCGGCGGCGTCGCGCAGACAACACCGTATATCGGCCAGCCGGCGTTCAAGCGCATGGGCGCGCGCGCAGGTTACACGCTGTTGGCGGGTCTATTCATCGGGCTGGGAGGCATGCTCGGCTACGTCTCTTTCTTCGTCGAGCTGATACCACGCGCCGTCCTCGCCCCAATTCTGATCTTCGTGGCCCTGGAAATCGTTGCCGAATCGTTTCGAGCATGTCCCTCGCGCCACTTCGCGGCTGTTGCGTTCGCCTTTCTTCCCACCGTGGCGCGGCTCATCGGCATCAGGCTGGGAAATCCCGACATCGTCTCGCCCGAGAACTTCCAGCGCCTGCTCGAGGCGCCCGGCAAATCGCTGCCGGAAACCCTCGTCACCATCGCGCTCGGGAATGGGTTTATTCTGACCGCGATGCTGTGGGGCGGTTTTCTTGCGGAGCTGATCGATCGTCGTCTGATCGTGTCGGCGGTCTACCTGCTGATCATGGCGGCGTTGACGTTCTTTGGAATCATCCATTCCGCGTCACCCGACGGCGTGATGTATCTGCCAGGGACCCTGGGACCAGTCGCCCAGAAGATCCCGTATCAATTTGCGCTCGCCTATGCCGTTCTGGCGGCGATTTTCCTCTTGCTGGCGTTTACGACGGAGTCGCGCGAGCCGGCTGCGCCGTCCGAGTAGCCCGTTATGCATCTCGACACTGCTGGGCCGTATAACGGGCTAGGCGCGCCAACGGCGCGCCCGCCGGAGCGGAGCGGGGATCATGGGGACCCCGCGAGCGACGGCGCAGGGGGGGCCGCGGGGGCGAAGCCCCCCGGATCTAACTAGACAACCGAAACGGTGCTTCATGGAGCTTGCCGAGACATTCATTCAATCGTTGCCAAAGGTCCTCCTTCACGACCATCTCGACGGCGGCCTGAGGCCGCAGACGATCGTCGAGCTTGCGAAGGATCAACACTACGACGCGCTGCCGACGACCGACGCGGGGGACCTGGCCACGTGGTTTCACCGCGGCGCCCAGCGCGGCAGTCTGCCGCTCTATCTCGAAGGCTTCGCGCACACCTGTGGCGTGATGCAGACCGACGAAGGCCTCGAGCGCGTCGCCTACGAAATGATGCAGGACATGCACAAGGACGGCGTGGTGTATGTCGAAACGCGGTTTGCCCCGGTCTTCCATACAAGCAAGGGCTTGCACTGGGACGATGTGGTGAACGCTGTGTTGAAGGGTCTCGAGCGCGGAAAAAACGAGTTCGGGGTCGAATACGGTCTGATTATCTGCGCCATGCGGAACATGAAGCTCTCGACCGAGATGGCGGAGTTGGCGGTGGATTTTCGCGAGCGGGGAGTTGTCGGATTCGATCTGGCCGGGGAGGAAGGGGGATTCCCGCCGAAGCGGCACATCGATGCGTTCCACTACATCCAGCGCGAGAATTTCAACATCACCATTCATGCCGGGGAGGCGTTCGGCAAGGAAAGCATCTGGCAGGCCATCCAGTGGTGCGGCGCCCATCGCATCGGTCATGCCACACGGCTGATCGAGGACATCGGCATCGACGACCACGATCCCACGAAGATCGTCAAGATGGGATATCTCGCCCAATACATTCTGGACAAACGCATTCCGCTGGAAATCTGTTTGAGCAGCAACGTGGATACGGGCGCGTCGGAAAGTCTCGCCAAACATCCCTTCGGCATCTATCACCGGTACAACTTCCGGGTCACGCTGAACACCGACGACCGCTTAATGAGCGACACGACGATGACCAAGGAATTCAAGCTGGCCCACGAGGTGTTCAAGCTTGGCATCGACGAATTAGAGAAAGTCACGATCAATTCGATGAAGAGCGCGTTTCTTCCACACAACCATCGCATCCACTTCATTTTCGACGTGATCAAGACCGGCTACGCAGAAGCGAGGACGGCCTTCAACAGGTCGCAGCAGTCAGCGTGACGGATTAGCCTCATTCGTGGATCAGCGCTAGGCAGGTCTGCAAGCAGCCAGCAGTTCGATCAGCTCCTCCATGGTCGCATTGCCTGCCAGGACCGCCTCTTGTGGCAACCGGCCGGCGTCCTGTACCGCTTCGAGAGCTTCATTCGGAGCCATGCCTCTCGCCGCGACCAGCCAGGCGGCCAGCACGTGACCGGCTCGGCCATTGCCGCCCCAGCAATGAACAACCACACGTTCTCTCAGCAGTTCCGCCGTGCGCAGGAATGGCAGGATGTTTTCGATGAGCGTCTGGTGCGAGCACAGATGATGGTCTTCAACAGGCCACATGAGAACTCTGTCTGCGCCGAACTGCCTCCTGTATTCGGCCCCGAGATCGACTGAGAAAGTAGACAGCAGTTCCGGATCGAGAAGACAGCACACACGTGATACGCCCTGCTGTCGCATGAAGCGAGTCCACTCCAGGATGCTGTTCAGCGACGAGCCTGGCGCTCGTGCGCCGTACGCGGTCTGCTCGCCGGTTCGAGCTGGACCAAAGTGGAAATCGGAACTCATCCGCAACACTCACGCTTGCGACATCTCGCGCGTCCAGTCGTAACGCCCATACTAAAGTGCGCGACGGATGCTGTTAATTGAGAGGGACGAGCCGCTTCAGCTCCTCTGTCCAGTTTTGGACGACGACGATTTGTGGAGGGGCCACGTCCGGCGGCTTCACCATGAGGAACCGGCCGTTGGAGGAGATGTCATAGTTGCGAACGCCTCCCCCGTACGTCACGTATGATCCCTGGAAGGCCTTCGTCGGAGTGCTCGCATTCCACGCACCGCCGCTGCTGTCGACGCGCACCGCCATGATCGTGGCGTCGGGTGCCTCGAAGAACAGTTCCTCGCCATGCGGTGCCCATTTCGGCCGTATGCCACCTCCCATAGAGATCAACCACTGGCCCGCGGTCACGTTGGGGAACGGTCGGACATAGACTTCGAACCGGCCCGAGGCATCCGACGCGTAGGCGAGCCAGCGGCGGTTCGGAGAGAGCACACCGCTGTGCTCGTTGGCAGGGGTTGCGAGCAGGGGTTGGACCGTATAGCCATCCTGGAGGTTGAGTATGAGCAGGTCGCTCATGCCTCCACGGTAGAGGAGCAGAGCCGTCGCGTCCCGTGTCATGTCGGTCGCGAACAGATTGGCTGGTGCCGGCTGGGGATTTCCGAGAGGCTCGGAGGTGCCGGAACCGTCCGCGGCTTGCCACCGGAGAGTGTGGTTGCTCCCATCCTGCCGGGTGAAGATCAGTCGGGCGCCATCCGGCGTCCACAGCGGGAAGAACTCGTTCGCCGGATCGAACGTCCGCTGGTTCAGCGTCCGGCGGGCAATATCCCACATCCAGATGTCGCCCGTGATCGCGACCGCGACCCGCGCACCGTCTGGTGCCAATCGGGGCTGCATGTAGCGACGAAGTGGCGTGCCGAGCGGTTCTTCCTGCCCCTGTCGATCCACCCATACCAGCGTGCCGGCGATTCGGTCGGACGCGTCGAGGTACGCGAGCGTGCCGTTGGCGGCCACTGCGAAGTAGCCCTCGCCTTGTGGTGACATGGCCAGCCGCGGCACCACGATCACCGGCGTTCCACGAGTCTCCATCCGGCCGAGGTCGAACGGCACTGCCCGCAGGGTGCCTCCCACGGCATAGACCAAGTGCCCGCTCCGAACGTATCGCGCGTGGCCACCGCCGCGGACGACGACCTTCGAGGTGCCTGTTCTGAGATCAAGTACGGCGTTCTGCGTCGCATCCGCGCCCCCGGTCGTGGCGGTGATTGTATAGAGGACCGTCTGGCCGCCCGGCAGCATCTCAGGCAGGGTGTGAGCGAGCTCGCCTCGCGCGGGGTCAGGGCTGGTCAATGTGGTCACCTCGCCACCGCTCGCCGGGATCCGTCGCAGCCCTGTTGGCGGCGCAGTGGCAAAGACGATCGTGTCATCCGGAGCCCAGTGCGCCGCGCTCACGGATCGTGTCAGCGTGACGGCTGGCCCGCCAGTAAGCGCCATCTTCTTCAGAATGCTGCCTTCCCGAAAGGCGACCCATTGCCCATCCGGAGACACGAACACTCCGTTCACCGGTGAGGCTCCCGTGTAGATCGCGGTGGCCTCCAGTTGATCGAGCGGCCGAACGAAGATCTGCGTGTCGCTGTTGCCGATGTAGACGACGCGCGTGCCGTCCGGCGTGATCGCCACCGGCTTATCAGTGCCGATGGTTGTTGGACCTGATCCGGTGATGCTCAGGCGCAAGCGGCGTGCGGCCTCGGCGCCCGGCTGCTCCCCCCTCCGCACGTACCACGCCAGCGCGCCGAGGCCAATGAGGAGGAGGAGCCCCGCTGCGATTGCCCTCGTCGCCTGAGCCGCACCTCGATCATCCAGGGGCTGAATGGACGCGCCGCTGATGAGGTCCTCGATCTCCAGCCGCACATCGCCGACGTGCTGCACACGACGGCGGACGTTCTTCTCCAGGCAACGCGTCAGCAGGCGGCGAAGGAGCGTCGGTGTTCCCGATGGTAGAGCCGACCAATCGGGCTCACGCTCGAGAATCGCGGCCAGCGTATCGGATGGCGTCTGGGCTGCGAATGCGTCGCGACCGGTGAGCATCTCGTACAAGACACAACCGAAGGACCAGATGTCCGTGCGCTTGTCGACCGGCTTCCCACGCGCCTGCTCGGGACTCATGTAGGCGGCCGTGCCCATCACGATACCGGAACCGGTCACGTTGGCAGCCAGCGTCACGATCGGTGTGCCGCCCGATGACAACCCGTCGGCTTTGGCAAGACCAAAGTCGAGCACCTTCACAAGACCTGCCGGCGTGATCTTGATGTTGGCCGGCTTGAGATCGCGGTGGATGATGCCTTTGTCGTGCGCGGCCTCAAGCGCCTCGGCAATTTGCCGTGCAATGCTCAGTGCATCTTCCATCGGGAGGCCATCCGGGGCATGCGAGAGCTTGCCGGCGAGCGTCTCGCCGTCGACCAGTTCCATCACCAGCGCGCGAACACCGTCGTCTTCCTCGACTCCATAAATCGATGCGATGTGTGGATGGTTGAGCGCGGCGAGAATTCGCGCTTCGTTCTCGAAGCGCATCATCCGTCCAGCGTCGTTGAGGAACGCCCGTGGCAAGAATTTAAGGGCGACATCACGCCCGAGCTTCGTGTCGTGCGCACGATACACTTCGCCCATCCCGCCCGCGCCGACCAGCGCCTGGATGGAATAGACACCGACCCGACGGCCGATGACGTCCCGTGTCGTGTCGACCTCCGTCATTCGGCCCTGAACCCCCAAGGCGGGCTCATCGAGAAACCGTTCGGCCGAAACCGGTTGGTCGACCAAGATCTGTACATCACTGCGCAGCGTCTCGTCGCCGACACAGGCCTCAATCAGAAAGGCTGCCCGGTCAGCGGGCGAATGCGCCATCGCCTCGTGATACAGGCGTTCGATTTCCCGCCAGCGTTCAGGCGGGACAGGTTCCTTCACCGCGTAATTCCTTCATCAGCCACGCTTTCGCGAGGCGGCTGTCACGCAGGACGGACTCGGGCGAGAGCTTCAGTACGGCTGCAGTTTCCTCGACCGTCAAGCCGCCGAAAAAGCGGAGTTCGATCACTTTGCTCTTGCGTTCGTCTACTCTCGCCAACGCCTCCAGCGCATCGTCAAGCGCGACCAGATCTTCGGTCCGCCCCTGAGCGACTGGCAATTCGTCAGTGAACGTGACCTTCACGGCGCCGCCACCCCGCTTCAGGTAACGCTTCGATCGTGCGGCGTCAACCAGGACACGCCGCATGAGCCGCGCGGCCATCGCCAGGAAGTGAGCCCGGCTCTGCCAATTCACGAACTGGACGTCAACCAGCCGAAGGTACGCCTCGTTCACGAGGGCGGTCGGCTGAAGGCTGTGGCCAACAGGCTGCCCGGCCATGAGCCGCCCGGCGATTCGACCGAGCTCTGCGTGCACGACCTCTATCAGACGCTCCAAGGCCCGATCGTCGCCCTCCCGCCAAGCCAGTAACAGCGCGGTGACGTCGGGTTGTTGTTCCGGAATGGCCCGATTCTACCGCGCTTTGGAGGGCCTTTACCGCTTTGACCAGTGTTTCCCGTCACTCGGCGTGGGGGGAACACCATGTCGAACGCAGGACGAAGACTGATGATGAAACTCGCAGCTCTCGCAGCAGCCTGCACGGCACAAGAAATCCGCGCAGCGGGACAACCCTGCACGATCCCGGAGCGGTTACCGATCGTCACACGAGTGCGCTCCGAGGATCCGGCGCTCAGCGCGCTGGTGAGCGAAGCCAGCCGACGATCCATCTCATTCCGCCGATTGGTGACGACAATCGAAGCGACCGACGGGTTGGTGTACGTGGAGTGGGGTCACTGTAGTCATGAGGGCCGGGCGTGTCTGCCGCTCTCGGTGACCCTTGCCGGTCCTTACCGATTGCTGCATATCGTGGTCGATCGTCGCAGTCAGGATGAAGAGGTCATGGCCTCGATCGGACACGAACTGCAGCACGCGATTGAGATCCTCAGCGAGCGAAGAATAAGAAGCGGCGCCGCAATCTACCATTTTTATCGGGGCTCGAGCCGCGGATACATGATCGGAGATGCGTTCGAGACGAACGCCGCCATTGCCGCTGGCAACGCTGTTCGCACAGAAGTGAACAAGAATCGCACGTGCGCGTCGCCACCGGGCAGATGACCTTCTCGGTCTCAGACCGTGACAATGTCGAGAATGTCCGCCAAGCCCGCGAAATCATCCGGATTGCGTGTGTACAGCGGCAAGCCCGCGGAGAGTGCTGTGGCGGCAATGAACAGATCCATCGCGCGTCGACCGCGCGCCTTTCGGCCTGCAGACCTGACGGCAGCGTAGACGCGGCCGTACGCCCGCGCCACCGCCGCGTCAACAGGCAGCGGCTCGAACGTCGCTTCGGCACGCTGCAACCGATCCTGACGCCGCGCGCGCTCTGCCGGATCGGCAGTGGCGTGCGGTCCTGCCGCAAGTTCAGCCATGGTTATCGCAGAGACGGCGAGCTCCGTCGGCAACTCGGACGCCTCGATCAGCTCCAAGTCGACGATGACCGACGTATCGATGAGCCCGCGGGGATGGCGTGGGTCAGCCACGCGGAGTGGCATCCTGATCAATCACGGCGTCCACGTCTTTGCGAAAACGGGCACGCGCAACTCGTGGTGCGCCGGCAAACGCGGCGAGCGCGGCCTCGGTCGGGACGAACACGCGCTGTCGCAGAGGGGACAGCTCCCCGACGGGGACGCCATTGCGAGTGACGATGAAGGTCTTCCCTTTGTCCAGGGCGCGCATGATTCGCCCGCTGTCATTGCGAAGCTCTCGCTGGGTGATCCGACGGTTCATCGTGCAATTGTAGCACGCGCGCTACGCCACTCGCCTTGCGGGACTCGGGAAGCGCCCAGAGGCCGTCATCGAGCGCCCTCGCGGCCGCGCTCTCCCAACCCCTCTGTGATGCGGCTGGTCAGAAGATCGACTTTTCGCCAGGAAGCAGACGCGAGCGCCGTTGGCGTTCGTTAGCTCGCGCTGACGGGCACGCCCAGATTCAGCCAGCAGCTCACGGCCTCCCCGCGTCTTTTGGCGGGAGAGAACGTCCACTGATTCACCGCCGCGATCACGGCACTATCCAATTGAGGGCCGGTCTTCGATTTCCGCAGAAGGCTGATGCGATAGGGATGGCCACTCTGCGAAACCAGGACGCGCACGATGAGAATTTCGTTGAGCCGGCGGTTCCGCAGCTCGCCCGGCAGCTGAGGCTCGACGCGCCTGGTCACCTGGGGCGACTCGCTCACATCCGTGGTCTCGAAGAACTGACCTGAAGGTGCGGCAGGCGGCGGAGCGCTCGCAACGACAGGCGGTGGAGGTGGCGCGACGACAACAGGTGCGGGGGCTTCGAACACCGGTTCCGGAGCCGGCGCGGCTGCTGCGACCGGCCAAACAGCTGGATTCGGTGTACGAACTTCTTTGGCGACCGTTTGCTTTGGACGGGCGAGTGGCGGCGCCTTGGCCGTTACCGGAGGCTTACGATCCTCAACCGGTTCTACCGGTGGAACTGCTGCCGGCGGTTGAGGCGCGGTCACGGTGACTTCGCTTGCAGCCACCGGGGGCTGCTCTTCACGAGCGACGACCTGTTCTTGCTGCGCGTGGTTCGGGACCCAGTAGGCTCCGAGTCCGAGCATGACGACTACGCCGGCGGCTGCCGCGAGCGGCACTGAGTTGCGCTTGGCCTGCGGTGGCGCGGTGACTGCCGGACGCATCGGGACGACAGATGGCTGTGGTGTTTCTAGATCCAGCGTTGATTCGCTTCTGACCTCGGAAGTAACGGCCGATACTGGTTTCTCTTCCTCGAGTCTGATTGGCTCCGGCATTTTTTCGTCTGCTACCGCGACCGTTGTCGGTAGGCGGCGCAACGGCGCCTTTTCTGCGACGGGCTCGGGCAGGTATAGCTCGTCGTCCGGCGGAGGCGCCGGAGAGTTCATGAGCTGCGACCAGAGGTTCTCGTCAACCGGTGCGGCTGCTTTGGCGCTCGGCGCCTCGGTGACCGCTATGGCCGCACCCGGTGCCGTCGTGCCGCTCACAACCGTCGGGTCGTCTACCGGTGGCTGCTCGATTGCAACGGCCTCGGAGTGGCCGGCCATTGCAGCATCGTTCGCTGCCGCTGCACCACCTGGCGCAGCCGCATCACTCGCCGTCGAGGTCTCGACGTTTCCGAGCCAGGCGTTGAATGCCCGCTGGCACGATGGGCAGAGGCTGGCGTCGGGGCTCGCAGCGCCGCACGTTTCGCAGCGTCCCTCCGGAGCCGGGTTTTGTTCGACGACCGCGGCGCGCTGGGGTTCGCGCTCGGTCGAACGTTCGGCCTCGGCGGCTGCGGCCCGTTCAGGCTCGCGGACAGCGGCGTTTGCGGCTTCGCGGACTGAAGTGCGTTCGGGCTCGCGCGCTGACTTCGTTCCGAAGGCGCTTGGCCCTTTCCGGTGCATGTCGTTCAACGAGAGTCTGCGGCCGCAGCACTCGCAATATTGCGGTTGAGCCGACGAATCGATTTCACATCCGACGCAGCGCACAATACCTCCCCTCCTGGCAACCCCAAACGGAGCTCTGCTCAGCTGTTTCGCAAGGCGCCTGCCAGAGCTGGGCTGCCGTTTTTCGGCCAGTGGGAGACGCTAACTTGTTGGCGGTTGGGGAGCTGGTGACAAGACTTCGTCACCCTGACAGCGGTGAGGTGTCGAAAATTGGCAGTCTGCGCCCCGTGGGAATGCAGAGCCGTGCACTTCTACGTGTCTCACAGGTGCACGGTCGTGTGCGGTTTTGAGATACGACGAAACAAGATTAGCGCCGTGCCGACGCCGTTCGTGATGTGGCCTCCGACAACACGGCGCCTCCCTTGATCGTCATCACCACGTTGAGCAGATCGTAGACGTCGTTCAACGGATCGCCGTTGACGATGACGATGTCGGCCAGTTTGCCAGGTTCGAGCGTGCCGAGCTGATCCTGCTTGAGCGCCGAGCGAGCTGCATTCTTCGTCAAGATCGTCACGATATCCTTCGGTGAGAAGACCACGCTCAGGGCGCGCAATTCGTCTTTCAGCGACTCTTTCGGCGGCCATGACGTGTCGGTGCCGTACCCGTACGAGATCCCCGCTTCCCAGAGCAGCCGCGCGTTCACCGGTCCCTGGCCGGCGCTCGAGATGGTGTTCCACGGAAACGGCTGGCGATCGCGGAAGAGCGGCGTGTTATCGGCAGAAAAGTGCGGAATGAAGACCGCAAGCGTCGACGTCATCGGGATGCCGGCCTTCGCGATCTTCTGAACCGCCGCGGCATCCTCTTCAAGGCGTCCGATGTGCGGTGTGTGGACGAGCACCGCCGGTCCGGCGTCAACGGCTCCGAGCGTGTCCACGACGGAGACGGCGTGCGTGATGGTCGGGAGGTTGTGTTTCTTCCCTTCATTGACGATCAACCGAAGCGTCTCGACTTCGGGTCCGCCCGGCGTGACGGTCATGATGGTCTTCATGTAGTCGAAGCCGGCTTTCGCAGCTGCGTCGACCGCTTTGATCGTGTCTTCCGCCGGAATCGCTCCGGCCGGCTCGGTCGGCCGCAGCGGTGGTCGAGAGTTGTCGAAGCGGGCCGGATCCCCGCGACCCGCTGGCGGTGCAGGCGGCGCCGATCCCTGAGCGGCCGGTGCGGCGGCTGGTGCGCCGCCGCGCGCGCTTGCGTTTCCGCGCCCACCGGCCGGTCGAGCGAGCGGGATCAGCCTGGCCGCGAAGATCCGCGGGCCCTTGATGGCGCCGGACTCGGTTCGTCGCCGGAGCTCGAGTCCTTCATCAGGGGTGATCGCCGACACCACCGTCGTGAAGCCCGCCTCGAGGAACCCGCGCATCTCCGCCGCCGCGTCCTTTGCCAGCCACTCCGCGGTGTTGCCCGGGATCGGATGTCGGTGCGCGTCGATGAAGCCTGGCATCACGGTCATCCCGCGCGCATCGACGACGCGCGCTCCCGGCACCGGCGTCGGATTTCCCGTGGCGACCGATGCGATCTTGCCGTCGCGTACGACGACGGCGCCGCGCTCGATTACCTTTCCGGTGCCGTCCAGGATCCGGGCGTTGGTGATCACGAGGTTCTGCGCAGCGGCCGGGCTGGCAGCCGCCACAGAAGCCAGAGCAACCAGGGCAATCAGGTTCTTCATCAACCACCTCGATGAAAGGTACTCGCGCTAATAATGTTCGTTCGGGCGGCCATTCCAGCCGTCAACCGCCCATAATACGGGCGAGGTGAATGCCGATATGGATGGACCGCAGGGAACCCAGCCGGTGTCGCCGCCGATCGTAACGCCGGCCAGCTCCATGGTCGGCTGGACGCAGTTCATTTACGCTCTGCACGCCTTCAGCCTGCTGACCGGAATCATCGGCGCCGCGACCGTCGTCGGCGCCTTTCTCACCGGTTGGCCGTCGATTATCGCCGTCATCCTGAACTACGTGAAGCGGGGCGACGTGCGCGGTACCTGGCTGGAATCACATTTCCGCTGGCAAATCCGCACATTCTGGTTCGGCCTTTTGTGGGTCTCGCTCTGCATTCTCTTCGTCATCGTCACGCTGGGGCTCGGAATCCTAATCGCCTGGCTGCCGGTGGCCGTGGTCGGACTCTGGTTCATCTACCGCATCGTCCGGGGATGGCTGGCGCTCAGCGACCGCAGGCCGATGTACACCTAACAGGCTGCTGAAAAGACGCAGCCTGAAGTGAGAATTCAGAAGTGTGAAGTAAGAAGCCTTCTTACTTCTTCAGGTACTTTCTTAAGGCCTGCTTGGCGGTCAGCGCCCCGTAGACGTTTCCTGACGCGTCAGCGGCAACGCCTTCTCCCGTCCCGTCGGGGTCGGGATCCGAAATCAACGCCGTCACCTTGCCGTCTTTGGCGCTTCCAACTCTGATCCCGCGCGAAAAGCCTGGATTGGTTTTCTCGTCCGACTGCGTGTCGGCGGAGTAGAGCGTATCGTGCTTGTCGATGTAAAGACCGCTCGGCCGGCCGAACTGCTTCCACTCTTCGAGGAACTTCCCGTCCTGGTCGAAAATCTGAATGCGGCTGTTGCCGCGGTCGGCGACGAACAGCCGTCCGCGCGAGTCCATGGCAAGAGAATGCGGCCCGTCGAACTCGCCCGGTCCGGAGCCTTTCTTGCCCCAGGCACGGATGAACGTCCCGTTCTTCGAGAACTTCACAATTCGAGCGTTCGACATGCCGCCATGACCGTCGGCGACGAAGATGTCGCCGTTCGGCGCGACAAAGACATCGGAGGGCTGATTGAAGGCGTCTGGACCATCACCGACGACGCCCGCCTTGCCGAGCGTCATCAGAACTTTTCCGTCCGGACTGAACTCGACGACCTGCTGACCCTTCGCCCCTCTGGCCTGCGTATCCGTCACCCAGATGTTTCCGTCTTTGTCCACGTGAATTCCATGTGGACTGACGAACAGGCCGGCGCCAAAACTCTTCACCAGAGCACCTGTTCCATCGAATTTCAGAATAGGCGCCAGAGTCGAGTCGGCACACGCGTTCCCTTGGCTCGTGCCACCACATCGCTCGAACACCCAGACACTACGGCCGTCGCGATCGACGTCGATTGCGGCCGTCGATCCGATAGTCCGCCCGGCTGGAAGTTTGAAGAAAGTCGCGGACGCGTGATACGGGTTGGGTAAGGCGTCGTGATGCTGAGCGGCTTGCGCGTAGGCGCTTCCTGCCGACAGTGCAGCTAGTGCGACGCCGACAGCCAACAGCGAACGCAGCGGGTCTCGGTCTGACATCGCGCCCTCCTTTGTTTCGACCGTGCGACTCTAGCGCTACTCCTTTGGTGCGAGGTAGCTTTTCCTGGCGCGGGGTTTGAGCCCCCCGCCGGTAACCCGCACGCCGATCTCGTGGACCTTCCCGTCGCGTTTGGGCAGCGCGAAGCCCAGGAGGTACTGCGTGTGCAACTCGTCGGCAACGCCCGCAAAGGCGGCGCCGAGATCCTGCCCGAAGCGAATTTCGGTGTAGCCGCCCCCGCTTTCCTCGGCCACGCGCGCCAACCCGGGATCCGGCATGTCGGCCATGATCATCGCCTGCAGACCACCAGGACCGATTCCTGGTTGCGGTGCCGACCTGGTGCTGCGGCTGCGCAGGCCGATCGCATAGATCATCACGTCCTCGCGGCGCGCGCGGTCGATCACTTCAGCCTGGCTCATGGGACGCTGACGAAAACTCAAGGGCCCGGTGTCCTTGCCGTCGCTTAGGACGAGAATCACGCGCCGCGTCTCACCCTGGTCGCCGAACGCGTCCATGGCATTGTCGAGCGCTCGCCATAGCGGTGTGGGCGCATCCGGGGCGATCGAGGTCGGCAGCGCCGCCTGCAGTTCTTTGGGATCGCGTGTGAACGCGGGGCTGATCGTGATCTCGTGTCCGAACGCACCCACACGCGTTTCGTCGTCTGGGCGCAGCCGCGAAAAGAGCTGTGCCGAAGCGGCTCGGAGCAGCTGCAGGTTGCCCTCCATGCTGCCCGAGACATCCAGCATGACGATCAGTCGAATCGGCTGTGGCGAATTGTCGAACTGGGTGATCGGCTGCGGCTTGCCTTCGTCGCGGACTTCGAATTGTTCTCGGGCGAGCGTCGTCACAAGCCGGCCGTCACGATCCGTAACGGTGACGAAGACCCGGACGACGTCGCCGGTCCCTCGGAACACCGGCTGCTGACGCCCAGCCGCACCGACTACGCCAAGAAAACACGCAATGAATGCCGAACACGTGATGAACCGCGTCATGGTCACGATTTCCTCGCCGACAGGGCAGCATCTGCCCCTCCAGTCATATCACGGGCGGGAGATCCACAACGTTCGGCGGGCGGGGCAGGAGGGGCTGGAAGGGCAGGAGGGAGGGGAGGCCAGGCTTCGGCGATTCCGAATGCCTGGCGGTTCCGAGCAGCTGAAGAGTGAAGGGTGGGACGGCCTGCGGTAGGAGGCTGTGGAGGTATTCGTACAGTGCGCCCAAGTCTGCGGCACTGATCTGCAGCGCGATTGCCACGGCGCCCAGGAGAATGACAGAGGCTTTCGCTCCGTGCCGGCGCAACCATCCAGCTTCGGCCATGCCATCCTCCCAGGCGTTCAACTCGTCCCTCATCTATATAAAGAAGGCGTCCGGCAGCAGCTTTGCTATCGCTTCGCCGTCACTTCCGACGGTCGCCGGAACGCCTTACAGCTAGTAACGCGTCATGCGGCGACAAACCCCGCAATGCGTCTCCAGCCGACTCATCGGTTGAGGTTGCCTAGGGCGGCGCCACGACAGGTGTGTGAAAGACCGTTAACGGACGGCGCCGAGGATCGAAATTTCAGCCGTGACCACGGCGTGAGGGGGAATTACGTCCGGAACACCGCGCGCACCGTAGGCCAGATGCGGCCCAATTTCCAGGCGTCGCGTTCCGCCAACCCGCATCCCTTCGACTCCATAGAACAGGCCGCTGACGAGTGAGCGCCGATCGATCCGGACTTCGGTGAATAGGGTTTCACCGTTGTCTTCGAGTCGCGCGGCACCCATGGGTCCCCACGCGATCTGCCAGCGCACTGGTTGGCCCTTGTTCAGCCACAGACGAAGGCGGATCCGGTAATTGTGCTGCCGGCGTACTGGTTCGCCTGCGCCGGCAAAGTCCGCGAGGAGTGTGAGGCCCGATCGCAAACGTTGGCGCAGCGGCCGCCCGTTCCGCGCGAGCAGGGCAGCGATGTCGGACAGACCGGCCGACGTTGCCATCTCGAGCGGCGTTTCACACTCGTCGATTCGCGTGCGAAGCTCCGGGTCCGCACGGGCGTCGAGCAGCAGCTGAACCGCCAGTGGACTGGCCACTGTGACGGCCATGTGGAGCGCCGTGTAGTCGTTGATGCCGCGCTGATTCGGATCCGCACCGAACGACAGGAGCAATCGGACGATGTCATCGACGTCGGTTCTTCTGGGTGCCCCGGGGACGTCACGGGCACAACTCAATGCGGCGATGAGCGGAGGGAACCCGAGGTCGGCCGGAGCGTTCGCATCTGCTCCGATCTCGAGCAACGTACGGATGAAAGGGAGCGGGCTGTGATAGATCGCGTAGACCAGACACGATCCGATCGCGTCGGATATTCGGCCGTTAGGCACGGCTGCTGGGTCGTCGACGGCGGCCCGCAGGGCCTCCAGGTCGCCCTTATGAAAGGCATCGTTGATTTGCTGGAATCTCCTGGCGGCAGCGCAGCGCTCTTCTTCACTTGCCATCGGCGTGTCAACTCAGCGCGCGAAAGAGGCGTGAAAACGTGTCGGTCGCCAGAGTCTATCGTAGCGGTGTAGTCTTTTGGATTGATGAGGCTCCCGATGAACAGGACAAGTCGGACATTTTCCCGTGCAGTTCTGGCATTGCTCGCGTTGGCGCTGTCGTCCAACGCCTCCGCGCAGCTTCTGGCCGCCAAAGAGGGCCCAATCGTCTACGGGCACCATCACCTCAATGTGACGAGCCTCGACGAACACAAGAAGTTCTGGGTGGACGCACTTGGTGGAGTCGCCACGCGGATCGGCACCAACAACACCGAGATCGTGAAGTTCCCGAACGCGTTGTTGTTCATGCGCGTTCAGAAGCCAACGGGTGGCACCAAGGGCAGTACGGTGGATCACATTGCCTTTTCAGTCACGAATTTGCGTCAGGTCGTCGATCGCATCAAATCCAATGGCTTTCGCATCGTTACCGCCGCCGAGGCGCCTCCCAACATCACGGTCAGGGACGACATCGGAATCGTTGAGGGTGGACCGGTCAGCGGAATCGCCTACGCGCTCGGGCCCGACGAAGTGAAGGTCGAGCTTCTGGAGATGAAGGCGCAGTCAGCGCCCATCGTCTCGCACCACATTCACTTCTTCGGTGCGCAAAAAGAGATGCAGTCGTGGTACCTGAAGACGTTCAATGCCAGAGAGGTGGCTTCAGCGAATCCGGCAGCGTTCATAAGTGCCGGACTGCCCGGACTCGTGATGAACTTCGCGCCGTCGCAAACCCCGGTCGTCGGGACGCAGGGACGGGCGCTCGATCACATCGGCTTCGAGGTGAAGAACCTCGAGGCGTTCACGAAGAATCTTGAAGCCCAGGGCGTGAAGCTGACCGGGCCGTACCGCCAGGTACCGGCCCTTGGCATCGCCGTCGCATTTTTCACCGATCCTTGGGGTACTTATATCGAACTGACCGAAGGCCTGGACAAAGTGAATTGAGGTCCGTGATGACTCGACGATGGGTTTGGGTACTGGCTGCGTTTGTTACGGGCGTCGAGCTCTTTACGTGGAGTATCGCCGCGCGCGCGGGACAGCAATCCAACGCTCTTCGTCCGCCGGCGTTTCAGGTCGATTCGACTTGGCCGACGATTCCCAATAACTGGGTGCTCGGCGAGGTGTCGTCGATTGCCGTCGATTCGCGCGATCACATTTGGGTGCTGCATCGCCCGCGATCGATTCCCGAGGCTCAACGCGGCAACGCGGCGCCTCCCGTCCTCGAGTTCGATACGGCGGGCAAGCTCCTTGCGAGTTGGGGAGGTTCGGCCGACGGCTACGACTGGCCGGAGCGCGAACACGGCATCTTCGTGGATGCGAAGGGATTCGTCTGGATCAGCGGCAACGGCGGCTGGCCGAGACCTTCGGCGCCCGGCAGCGGCGACGACATGATCCTGAAGTTCACCACCGCGGGAAAGCTGGTGTTGCAGATCGGACGTCGCGGACAGAGCAAGGGCAATACGGATGCGGTCAACGTCCACGAGCCCGCCGACGTGTTCGTGCACGCACCGACGAACGAGCTGTACGTCGCCGACGGCTACGGCAACCAGCGGGTCGTCGTCTTCGACGCGGACAGCGGTCAGTTCAAACGCATGTGGAGTGCATTCGGAAACCCGCCACCGGCAGAGATGGCGCCCAATCCGCCGGCACCTGTGCCCAACCAGGGTGGGCCTGACGGTCCTCCGCAATTCGGTCTCGTGCACGCCGTCAAAGTGTCGAACGACGGCATTGTCTACGTGGCGGATCGGACGAACAATCGGATCCAGGCGTTTACGACGGCCGGGAAGTATCTCCGACAGGTGCGTCTGGCTGCCGAAGGCACCGTGACGCCCGTTCCGGCCGGCTTTGCCTTCTCACCCGACGCGAAGCAGCAATTCCTGTATGTCGTGGATTCCGGGCCGATGCGGGTCGCGATCTTCGATCGTGCTCAATTGACGCAGATCGGAACGGTTGGGATGCGAGGCCCGAAGCCCGGCGAGTTCGACATCGTGCACCACATGGCCGCGGATTCGAAGGGCAATCTCTACACTGCGGAAATCGTCACGAATCGGCGCGCTCAAAGGTTCGTGATTCAGGACGCGCGCTGAACGACTCGGTTTTTCGCGCACAACCTGAACTTTCGGCCTGCCGGCCGCGTCTACCCGGCTATGTTCTTCAAGGAAGTCCGCCAAGCTTTTCGGATCCTCGCGAAGAATCCTGGGTTCACAACCGTGGCCGCCCTCTCGTTGGCGCTGGGCGTTGGCGCCAACAGCGCCCTTTTCAGCTTTCACGACGCGCTCCTCTTCCGCCCGTTGCCGGTGCGCGATCCGGGCTCGGTCGTCGCGGTGACCGCGACCGGCCCTGAGGATGCCGCTCTGTTCAGCGGCGGCTTGTCGTACCCCAATTACCGCGACCTGCGGGAGAGGAGCCGTTCGTTCGACGGACTGGTTGCGCAGCAGTTGTCGACGTTCGGCTTTGCGAAGTCGCGGCAAGACGTTCGAGAGATGCGCCTGGGAGTGCTGGTCAGCGACAACTTCCTCAATGTCCTGGGTGTCGAGCCAGCAGTGGGGCGCACCTTTACACAAGACGAGGCCCAGGTGGCGGGTCGTGGTGCGGTCGTCATCCTCGCTTACGACTTTTGGAAGAACACGCTGGGGGAGGACCGTTCGATCCTGAGCCGGGGCAGCGTCGTGATCAATGGCATTGATTTCACCGTGATCGGCATCGCGCCGGAGAGCTTCACGGGCTTGGATGTGGACCTTCGGCCCGCCTTCTACATCCCGATCATGATGGCCGAGCGCGTGGGCATCTTCTCGGCGACGGCTCGGGCTGAAGGTGGTCGCAATCCTGTCGAAGATCGTGGGGGGCGGGAGTTCGTGGTCAAGGGCCGGCTCAAGCCTGGTGTGACGCGGCAACAAGCTCAAAGCGAGCTGACGACGATCTGGAAGAGCTTGGAGCAGATGTATCCGGACACGAACCGAAATCAGACCGTCGCGGTTCGAACCGAACTGCAAGAGCGCATTCGACGGCAGCCACCAACCGCCCTCATCGTGGCGATGATGACGGTGCTCGCGGGAATAGTGCTCTTCATTGCTTGCGCCAATGTCGCCAACCTGATGCTCGGCCGGGCCCGTGCGCGCTCGCGCGAGATCGCGATACGTCTCGCGTTGGGCGTGAGCCGGGCGCGGCTGCTTCGACAACTGATGACGGAAAGCTTCCTTCTCGCCTTTCTCGGAGGCGCACTCGGAGTGGGATTCGCCTACGCCGGAATCCGCTTCTTCCGGACCTTTCAGATTCCCACCGATCTGCCGGTGGTCGTTGCGACCGAGCTGGACGCTCGAGTCCTCCTGTTTACTCTCGGCGCGGTCACGGTGAGCGCACTCCTTTTCGGCATCGCGCCTGCGCGCCAATGTTTGAAGACGGATTTGGTCCCCGCGCTGAAGAGCGCGGAGCTCGGTCAGGCGGCCCGACAGCGGACCCTCGGCCGCAACGCGCTCGTCGTGGTGCAAGTTGCGTTGTCGATGGTCCTGCTCGTCGCCACCGGGATGCTGTTGGAAGGATTTCGCAGTACGGTGGCGCTCAACCCGGGATTCCGGACGGATCACTTGATCATGATGTCCACCGATACGTCTCTCGTTCGATATACCCCGGCCCAGACGCACAACTTCTACCGCGACCTCGTGGACCGGGTGCGCGCGTTGCCCGGCGTCCGGTCGGTCGCGCTGACCAGCTCGATTCCTTTCAACCCACCGTTCTCCAACGAAGCCCTCATTCCGGAGGGTTATCAATTCCCAGCAGGGCAGGAGAACGTCTCGCTCTTAACCGCTGCGGTGAACGAACACTACTTCGACACGATGAAGACCGAGGTCGTCGCCGGCCGCGCCTTCACCGCAGACGACAAAGAAGGATCGCGCCTCGTCGCGATCGTCAACCAGGAACTGGCGAAGACCTATTGGCCCGATCAGGATCCGGTCGGCAAACGGCTGCGGCTGAAGGACGCACGCGGGCCTCTAGTAGAGGTGGTAGGAGTGGCCAGGACGGGCAAGTACTTGTACATCGGCGAGTCACCAATGCCGTTCTTGTATCTGCCATTCGCACAACATGAGACCACCCGAGTGTCCGTACTTGTCGAGTCGACCAATCCTGACGCTTCTCCGCTTGCCACACCGCTGCGCGAGGTCGTCCGGACCCTCGACGAGAACCAGCCAGTGTTCAACGTGCGAACCTTTGCGAATTTCTACGAACAACGGGCGATCGGTCCCCAAGTACTAGTGATGCAGGTGACGGCCGCGATGGGTGTGGTCGGCCTGTCGCTGGCCCTAATCGGGCTCTACGCTCTGGTTGCTTACTCGGTGGCGCGCCGGACGCGCGAGATTGGCATCCGCATGGCGATGGGCGCGCGGCGATCGGACGTCCTGCGAATGGTCCTGCGTCAAGGCTTCGTTCTGGCGGCGACGGGTATTGTCGTGGGCGCCGTGGCCAGCGCGGCCGTCGTCCGCCTGCTCGCTGCAGGCATGGCCGGACTCGGCGGGGCGAATCTTCCAGCCTTCTTCGTGGTACCCCTTGCGCTGATGCTCTTGACCTTGGTCGCCAGCTACTTCCCGGCACGGCGGGCGGCGCGAATCGATCCGCTCCGCGCTCTTCGGTACGACTAGGTTGACTACTTAAACCTTTGCTGACAAGTCGTTTGGAGCCGCTAGTCCGGTCGCGTTTGAATGGCCGCCAGCCCGGGCGTAGGAGGTATATCCTCGGACGACTGGCGTACAGTGACGGATATCGGCGAACTTTTGGCGATGGCGACCGTATTTCTCACCCAGAAGGAAGGCCTCTTATGTACAAGAAAGCTGGTCTCTTCGTCGCGATCGCCGTGCTGCTGGCGGCCGGATCGGCGTCGGCGCACCACAACATGTCGGCCCTCTTCGACTTCAACGATCGAGTGACGCTCACCGGTACGCTCACGAGAATCGATTGGAGGAATCCTCACATCGGGCTGGTCGTCGACGTGAAGAAGGACGGGAATCAGATGGAAACCTGGGCCATTGAAGGGCCGCCGCCCGGCTTCTTCCGTGCCCGCGACGTCAACAAGACCGATGTCGAAGCTGCTCTGGGGAAGATGGTGACGGCGGAGGCGAGTCGTGCGAGAGACGGCTCAACGTCCGGACTGCTCCGCGTCATTACACTGCCGGACGGGAAAGTCGTGTCGGCGTGTCCGCAGAATTGCTAGGCAAGGGACGAACGCTCGGCTAAAGCCTTCGCGCTCCGTGAGCCTCTGTCGCAGGAGAGTTTCACCATGAAGAATTTCAACCGATCCGCAAGCGCGGCGGCGCTCTCGATCGCGCTGCTGCTTACATCACGTCCAGCGCTCGCGCAGCTCCCGACCGATCCGGTCGAGCGAGCCAAGGTCATCGCTCAGATCTTTCAAGTCAACGCCCGCCAGCTCACGTTGTTCGACCGCGAGGGTAAGGAGGTCGGCCAGATCGGCGCGCGTGACCTGTACAACCAGCCAGTCCTCTCACCAGACGGGAAGCGCGTCGCCGTCGCCAAGACCGATCTGGACAAAGAAACCGGCGACGTGTGGGTGCTCGACGCCTCGACGGGCACAGGTATCCAACTCACGTCCAGCGCAAAGCGAGAAGGGGCGAACTCACCGGTGTGGTCGCCCGACGGGAAGCCAGGTCGCGTATGTCGCGCTGCGCGAAGGATATTTCGGGATTTACCGGAAGGCCTCGAATGGCCAAAGTGCCGAGGAGCTTCTCTACAGGAACAGCGCTCCAATGACGCTGACCGACTGGTCCATGGATGGGCGGTACCTGAGTTACTTCTCGACCGACCTTTCAGGAGGCGCCTTGTTCGCGTTGCCGCTCGGTGCGACCGGCGAGCGGAAACCGATTGAAATCTTCCGCAGCGAATCGCAGCTCACGGGACCCCGCCTTTCTCCCGACAGCCGCTACGTCGTGTATGTCTCGAACCAGTCCGGAAGGAATGAAGTCTACGTGCGTCCGTTCGATCCGGCGGCAGGTGCGCAGGCGACGCCGGCAGCGGGGCCGTGGCAGATTTCCGACCAGGGAGGCCAGGGAATGGCGTTCTGGCGACGTGACGGCACGGAGCTGTACTACCTGGCCGCCAATCGAGCCATCATGTCCGTGTCGGTCACCAACTCGACGCCGGTCAACGTCGAGTTCGGCCGGCCGAAGCAGCTGTTCCGTCCATCGGAAGCGACGCCCCTTGCTCCTGGAGTCGCCAGCATCAGCCGCGACGGCGAGCGCGTGGTGATCGCGATGCCGCTTCCTCAGTTGCGGCAGCTCACGGTGTTCGACCGTCAGGGAAAGGTGGTGAGCACGGTCGGGCAGCCGGCACTGTACGTCCAGCCTGGATTCTCACCCGATGGAACGCGCGCCGTCGTGATGAAAAACGATCCGCAGACGGGCAACCAGGACATCTGGACGGTTGAACTCGCCAGCGGAAAAGCCACGGCGGTGACCAGCGATACTCCCCCCGAAAACGCCCCCATCTGGTCGCCCGACGGCAAGCAGGTCGCCTACGTTTCCACTCGTCAGAGCTACGCCGGCATCTACAAAAAGAACGCGGATGGCACTGGTGAGGAGGAACTTCTGTTCCGCTACACGCCCGGCGCCGGAATGGTCCTCACCGACTGGTCACCCGATGGAAAGTTTCTGACCTTCTTCACCGGAGTGCTGGCCGTGGTCCCGCTCCGTCCAGAAGTGAAGGCGTTGGATCGGCAGGCGATCGACTGGTTGCGAGAAGACTACGATGTGGTTCAGGGACGGTTTTCTCCCGACGGCCGCTTCATCGCGTACCTCTCGAACGAGACGGAGCAGGACCGGATGCAGGTCTACGTCCGGCCGTTCGATGCGAACAAGCCCGAGGCTCCGCCGCCGGGTTCCCCCGTCCAAGTGTCCAAGAGCGGCGCCATCGGCATGGTTTTCTGGCGCCAGGACAGCAAGGAAATGTATTTCATGACCCGCGACTGGGAGGTCATGGCCGTGGACATCAGTACGGCTCCAACGTTCACTGCGGGTACACCAAAGCTGCTGTTCAAGCTGCCCGGACCGCTTCCTGGAAACCCGGCGCAATGGAAGAACGTCAGTCGTGATGGCGAGAAGTTCATCTTCGCCATGCCGACGGCTGGGGGAGTGCAAACGAATCGATGATCTGGCAACGATGATCGATGATTTCATTGCAATTGACACGATCAATCATCGATCATCAATCTTCTAATCATCGATTCGAGTGACTCGATTACCGTGTCACGATTTTCGCCCGTATCCCAGGTTTTGGTCTCAGCGTAATCAGCGGCTGCGGCTCGATATGCTGCCCAGGCACGAGCTGAATACGGTAGCGCCGCGCGGTCAGCGCGAGAATCAACAATGCCTCAACGATCGCGAACTGATTGCCGATGCACTGCCGCGGTCCACCGCCGAACGGCAGGTAAGCGAAGCGCGGACGGGCAGCCACGCGCTCTGACGTGAATCGCTCCGGATCGAATCGTTCCGGATCCGGCCAGAGGCCCGGTCTGCGGTGGATGACGAACGGGATGATGAACACGAGCGATCGGGCCGGCACCAGGTAGCCACCGACCTCATCGTCTTCTAGCGCCAGTCGGGAGAATCCCCACGCTGGGGGATAGAGACGCAGGACCTCCTCCACGACCATCCGCGAATAGGTCAGCCGCTCGGTATCGGCAATCGTGGCGCGCCCACCGTCCAAAACGGCCGCCGCTTCTTCAGCCACTCGTTGCTCGATATCACCGCGCTGCGAGAGCAGAAAATACGTCCACGAGAGCGCCAATGACGTCGTCTCGTGGCCGGCCAGCAGCATCGTCATCACCTCGTCCCGCAGTTGTCCATCCGTCATGCGTTCGCCGGTGTCTTCGTCGCGGGCGGAGAGCAACATCGACAGCAAGTCAGGCTCGTCGGCTCCAGAGCGTCTCCGTTCCCCGATGATTCGATAGACCACCTCGTCGAGCTCCTGCAAGGCACGGCGGAACCGGCGATTTGCAGGCAGCGGCAAGCGTCTCTCCAAATCTGTCGCCCAGAACGTCTCGCCAATCCGCTGATTGACGATAGGCCACGTACGCTTCACGACGTCTGCTGCCGATCCCAAGTCGGTGCTGAACATGGTGCGCACGATGATTCGCTGAGTGAGATCCATCATCTCTTCGACCAGATCGATCGCCTCTCCTCGTTCGGCGATGGGCTGCCATCGATGAAGCGTGCGTTCGATCGCATCGACCATTGCGGAGACCATCGCCGCGATGCGTTCGCGATGGAATGCTGGTTGGGCGAGCCGGCGCTGCCTGAGCCAGAACGAATCTTCGCTCGTGATCAGGCCATTGCCCAGACTGTCCTTGAGACGTTCGTACAGGGGACTCTTGTGATAGTTGCGATAGTTATCCTGGAGGACGTGCTTGATGTCGCTCGGATTCGACACCAGGTAGCCGTGGTACGGGCCAACCTTCATATGGACCAGGTTCCCATACCGATCGGCGGCAGAGAGGAAGGTGTTAATCGGATTCGACCGCAGCTGAGGAAGGACTCCAAGTATCGGATAGCCGCGTGGGCCGGGCGGCCATGCGGTTGACGCGGGTGCCGGCATATTTCCCTGACCGATCCAATCATATCCGTGAGGGGATACATGCCCACTCACCAACGTTCAAACGCATTGAACCGGCCCAACCGGCGTGCTAGTGTCGCTCGAAGGGGAAGGCCAGTTGATCCGTTTACCCCGGCCGGTTCCGGCGTTGGCCATCGCCATTGCGATCGCGCTGGTCGCTCATGCCGCCGTCATCTTTGGTGAACAAGCTAGGCAGGAGAGACCCACGAGCCTGCCTCCTGCATTTGACGAACCGCTCGCCTTCCCTCGGTCCCCTGCGGATCCTCCAACTGCAAAGCCGCGAAGGGTCTTCTTCGAATTACGTCTTGCCGAGGTCATGCCGGTCCGCGGATTGGCTTTCGAGGCACAACTGAAGAATTCGCAACAAAAGGTTTACGTCCATTACACGGCGCTCGCGACTCAGACTGACATCCTCGACGCTCGAGTCGTGGACACGACTGGTCGGTACGAGATCGCGCTCACGCTCACTCCGCAGGCGGGGACGGCCCTGACGTCGGCGACGACGAGGCACACCGGCAGGCCGCTCGCGATCATCCTCGACGGCGAGGTCGTAAGCGTATTGACGATTAAGAGTCCGCTCGGGGCTGAGGTGGTGTTTTCCGGGGATTTTTCGCGTGAAGAGGCCGCCAGGATCGCTGCCGGGCTTCGAAGATGGTGAGCTCGACAGAACGTTGACAAGCCGGTCCCGCGGCGCTACTGTCGGTCTCGCTTCGGAGTATTGTCTATCTGCTCTTTGGAGGCTTCACATGACGAGAAGGGTCTTGAATCTCCTCATTGCGGCATTGGCGGTCACCTTGGTCGTGGCGATGTCGCTCTCGGGGCTACGCGCCGGTCAAGGGGCGGCAGCCAGGGTGCCCATCGACAACGACGACATCGGTGGAGTCGTCACCGGCCCGAGTGGGCCCGAAGCGGGCGTCTGGGTCATTGCGGAAACCAAGAGTCTGCCGACAAAGTTGATCAAGAGCGTCGTGACCGACGACCAGGGCCGCTATCTGCTTCCGGATCTGCCGAAGGCGACCTACGACGTGTGGGTTCGCGGCTACGGGCTCGTCGATTCACCGAAGGTTCAGGGCGCGCCTGGGAAGGCGCTGAATCTGAAGGCGGTACCGGCGCCGAACGCAAAGGCAGCGGCCAACTACTACCCTGCGCAGTATTGGCTGGCATTGCTCCAGCTACCCCCAAAGAGCGACTTTCCCGGTACCGGGCCGACCGGTAACGGAATTTCGCCGACGATGAAGAGCCAAGGCGAGTGGATTCGCAACGTCGTGAACACCGACGGTTGCACGGGCTGCCACCAGATGGGCGGTCCGGCGACGCGCGAGATTCCGAAGAACCTCGGCAAGTTCGAGACGTCTGCCGCTGCATGGGAGCGGCGGATTCAGTCCGGTCAAGCTGGTGGCGGCATGAACTCCCGATTCACTCAGGTGGGCCGGCAGCGAGCAGCAGCCATGTGGGGCGATTGGACCGATCGGATCGCCGGAGGAGAGCTGCCGTTCGACAAGCCCGTCCGGCCGCAGGGGAAGGAACGAAATGTCGTCGTGACGATGTGGGACTGGGCGGATCCGAAGGCATATCTCCACGACGAGATCGCGAGCGACAAGCGGAATCCGACGGTAAACCCCAACGGCCCGATCTATGGAGCCCTCGAGGCCAGCGCCGACTACATGCCTGTCGTCGATCCGAAGACGAATACAGCGTCGAGAATTGAGCTCCAGGTGCGCGATCCGAAAACACCGAGCGAGGCGCAAACGCCGCCGGCGCAGCCGTCGCCGTACTGGGGCGACGAAGCGATCTGGACGAGCCAGTCCAACGCCCACAGTTTCGCGATGGACAAGCAGGCTCGTGTGTGGATTGCCGCGCGCATCCGTCAGAATCAGACGTCGGCATTTTGCCAGCAGGGTTCCGATCATCCGTCGGCGAAGGCATTTCCGATTACTCAGAGCGGTCGCCAGATGCAGATGTACGATCCCAAGACCAAGCAGGTCACGACCATCGACACGTGCTTCGGGACCCACCATCTGAATTTCGACGGGAACGACATCCTGTGGTTCACAGGCGGCGGGCCGGTCGAGGGATGGTTCAACACCCGGGTCTACGACGAGACCAAGGACGAAAAGAAGGCCCAGGGCTGGACCGTGTTCGTCCTCGACACGAACGGCAACGGGAAGCGGGACGAGTACGTTGAGCCCGATGCGCCGCTCGATCCGGCCAAGGACAAGCGAATCAACGCGCCGTTCTACGGCGTGGCGCCGAGTCCAATCGACAACTCGGTCTGGGGATCGGTGCTCGGCATGCCTGGCGCTATCGTTCGGTTGACGCTGGGATCGAGTCCGCCCTCGACGGCTCTGTCGGAGATCTATGAGGTGCCGTGGAACAATCCCAAGGCGCCCGTTCAGGGATTCGCCCCGCGCGGGATGGACGTCGACAGCAACGGCGTCGTCTGGACAGTGCTGTCGAGCGGACACCACGCCAGCTTCGATCGCCGCAAGTGCAAGGGCCCGCTCAATGGTCCGAACGCAACCGGGCAGCACTGCCCGGAGGGCTGGACGCTCTATCCGTTCCCGGGCCCGAACTACAAAGGCGCCAGCGAGGCAGGCAGCGCCGACACGGCGTACTATGACTTCGTCGATCGGTTCGACATGCTCGGTATGGGCAAGGACATTCCGCTTGCGACCGGCAACGGGTCCGAGGCTCTTCTAGCGCTGGTTGACGGAAAATACCTCACGTTCCGCGTCCCGTATCCGATGGGCTTCTACGGGAAGGGCATCGACGGCCGGATCGACAATCCGAACGAAGGTTGGAAGGGCAAGGGCGTTTACAGCACCTACGCGACGCGCGCCCCGTTCCATGTTGAAGGTGGAAAAGGAACGACCAGCAAGCTCGTGAAGTGGCAGGTGCGGCCCGATCCACTGTCGAAGTAGCCGAAACGATGGCAGGGAGGGCAGGAAAGGCAGGAAGGGCGGGTAGGTCAGAACCTACCTGCCCCACCAGCCCGTCCCGCCACTCCTGCCCTTAAGTCACTTCTTTTTCGCGATCGATCGAATGTAGTTCACGACGTTCCAGATGTCGTCGTCTTTGATTCGGTCCCCCCACGGCTCCATGTTCAAGTCCGGCGGCACGCCGTTCTTGATCACGTAGAAGATCTCGCCGTCGGTCGATCCCCTTTTCCACTCGCTGTCGGTCAGGTCGGGTGCCGGCGCGCTGATGTCGCTGCCCGATCCACCTTCCCCGGTGGTGCCGTGGCACACGGCGCAATAGCGCCGATACACCTGCTGGCCCGTGGCGATCGATTCCGGCGTGGAGGATACTGGGCTCTTGATCTTGGCTGCTTCAGGATTACCCTGTGGCGTGGCCCCGATGGTAGTGAGCGACGCGAGCAGCATGCCGACAATGGCCATCATTCGCACGGGTGCCTCCTGGTGACGTCGACGTTGGGACATCATCTTATTACCAGTCCGCACACATCAACAGGCTGAACTCCCTATGGCCCTCTTCAAGTTCAACAATTACTTACGAAAAACTGATGCGTCGGTCTTCGATCTGGAGCACAAGCCTGGAGACGATGCGCCGTACGCGGCCATCTACCGGTGCACGGGATGTGGCGTCGAGGTCGTGTCGGAGGATCACAGACCGTTGCCGCCCAAGAACCATCATCAGCACACCATCCACCAGGGTCCGATCCGCTGGCGGCTGGTTGTCGCGGCGGACCACAAACAAATCGAGCAGAAATAACTTTGTGCTCTTTGTGGTTGATCAGCGCTGAATGAAGCGAGGCGCAACGGAAAGCGGACTACCCATCCCGTTTGAAGACCCGCCCCTTGTCCAGCCCGAATGAGGGATTGCTGCGCGTGCCCTGAATGATGATGGGGATGACGGCGCCGTGGCCGTCTTTCTTGAATAGCGGGTCGATGCCCTTTAGGACGATGCGCTTCCATCCGGTTTGCGTCTGTGAAATCGTGGCGTCCATGAGGAGTTGGCCCTTGAAGTTCATCAGCTCGTCCTGCAGACCGTAGGTTCCCGCCAGCTGCACGCTCGAACCCTGGGTGTCGAACGTCAACGTTTTGAGCATCAACGTTCCGTCACCCAGAATGAAACGGCCCGCAAAATTGGACGCGACCCGCTCTCGATCGTCGGCCACCGGTTTGCCCCGGCTTCGATGACTCAATTCGTCGATCTTCTTCTGAATGTCGAGGTCGGTGAACGTCGCGCGGTCGATGGAAAACTGCCCGTCGAGGCGCAACTTGTCCACGACATCGCGCTTCCCCGGCGGCAGGACGAACTTCGTGGTCAGCTTCAACGCGCCAGTCATTGGGGCCTTCGGTCCCTTTACAGCCAGGCGCAGCACGTCCTCGAGGCGCGCCTTGTCCATGACAATGTCGAGGGTGACCGTCCGGCCGGTCTTGCCGGGTGTGTCGATGACGCTGCCTTTTGCCACCAACTTCGTCTTGAGAAACGACCCGTCGATGCGTTCGAGGATCGTATCGCCGTTGGTGCCATCCACAATCGTGTGATAGACCGTGTGCAGCGGAACCGGATTGCCGCTGACGGCCACCCTGAAGTCCGGAGTGTCGGTTTCGCCGTTGACGGTCAAACGTCCGAGCGTTCCACCGAATTCACCATGTGCCGACAGGATGCCGGAGATCCCTTTGAAGAAGCTCAGATCCGCGCGCGCGAATGTAAATCGACCGTCTACCTCCGTCGCACCGGGATCGCCCGCTCGCCATGGGCCGAAGTTGCCTGTCGTGACGATCTCACCTGGCGGGACTGCGTTTGTCAGCGTGGCTTCGAATGGCGTCGAACGGTCGATGGCGACCGAAAGCATCTGAAGCGTGTGTATCTCCCAGACCTTCGGAGCCTTGGTCTTCTTCCTGGGAATGATCACCAACCGCGCGTCCTTGGAAATCAGCCGGTCGATGACGATGTCTTTCGCGTAGCGGTCCTCGTCGTGGCGATCTGGCTGGCGCGCGGCGTCGTCAGCCGGCTGGCCTTCCTCTTCTTTCGGCGGGATTTGGATCTCCAGGCCGTCGAGGCGCACTTCATCGACGTGCTTGCGCAGCAGGAAGCCAGGACCGGCGTCGATCGTGAGCTGTTTCACCGAGATGAGCGGCGGAACGTCGTGACGCCGTTTGTGCCGAATCTCCAGACCGCGAACGTCGGCGTGGAGGCGAGGGAACCACCCGACACGAACCTCTGCAATCTCAACCTCACTTTCGAAGCGATCGGCCAGTGAGGTCACCAGCTTCCGGCGTAAGACTTCCGACAATGTCGGACCTGCGGACGACAGCACAAATAGCAAGGCGATGACGATCGCGCTCGCGGCTCCCGTCATCCAGAGCCATGTGCGCCGGCGCCGAGTAGGTTGTGGATTGTCGGCGGTAGGAAGCAAGCTTCCAGGTCGCGCCATACCTGTTACCGGCGAGCACGAGCCATGCCAGGGCTCGCTAACTCATCCTTAGGTCCGGCCGGTTTTCTACCAACGATCGGATAGACGCTATCAGGTCGTTCAATTTGAACGGCTTGGACAGATAGGCATTGCAGCCGGCGTCGAGGCAAACGGTCTGCAGCTCGGTCGTGACAAATGCACGGAGGGCGACGATAGGAAGCCGATACCCTTCGCTGCGCAGCAAACGCGTCGCCTCGAGACCATCCCAACGCGCCATCCGAACGTCCGCCCTTCGTTGTCACAATCTGGCGCAGCGGACGCGATGACCTAACATCGCGGGATCATAGCATCGGAGACAACGATGACGATCAAGTGCAGCGCCGCCCATCGCGATCGAAGAAATGCAGCCGTTCGCGGTTCAATTTCAGACCGACTCTGGTATGAGGGCGAAGGGAATCTTCGGGCGGTGCGACGATGACAACGTGGGCAGACGCGAGGGCGATGTGCGCAAGTTGTGCGTGTCCGATCGGTTCGATGATGTCGATCTGCCCGCACAACTCTGCATGTTGCGGATCGACGAGCCGCAGATCGTGCGGGCGCACACCGAGAACTGAAGCCTCCACCGGCACGTGACTCGGCGCGGCCGGACCGAGCGCGATCTTCTGACCCGCTGTCTCGAACACAATCGAGCCGTCCTGGTTCGCGACACGCCCCTCCAGCAGGTTCATGGGCGGTGAACCGATGAAGCGTGCGACGAACGTGTTGGCAGGCCGCTCGTAAAGGTCTGAAGGGGAAGCGACTTGTTCCATTCGACCGGCTCTCAACACGGCGATCCGCTGGCCGAGCGTCATGGCTTCCTCTTGATCGTGCGTAACGTACACCATTGTCGAGTGAAGCCGGTCGTGCAGTGCAATCAATTCCGCCCGAGTCTCGCCTCTGAGCTGTGGGTCGAGATTCGACAACGGCTCGTCGAAAAGAAACGCTTGCGGATTCCGCACGATGGCGCGCCCGAGGGCGACGCGTTGTTGCTCGCCTCCTGACAGCTGTGCAGGTTTCCGATCCAGCAGCGCCGAAATACCCAACATCTTTGCGGCCGATTGAACCCGTGTGTCGATCTCTTGCCGAGGGACGTGGCGCACGCGAAGGCCGAACGCCAGGTTGTCGCGGACGGTTTTGTGTGGATAGAGCGCGTAACTCTGAAACACCATCGCCAGATCTCGCCGTTCCGGCGGCACCTCGGTGACGTCTCGTCCGCCGATTAGCACGCGGCCAGTCTCTGGATGAGTCAATCCGGCGATGATGCGGAGCACCGTGCTCTTCCCGCTTCCTGACGGCCCGACCAGTACAAATCGTTCGCCATCGTCGATTCGGAGATCGATATCTGCGACGGCGACCTGGCCGCTGGAAAACACCTTGCGCACGCGTTCGAGGGCGATATTGGCCAAAGAACGTTCATCCTTTCACAGCACCCGCAGTGAGTCCCTTGACGATGCGCCGCTGGAAAGCGAGGACTACGACCGCGACGGGTAAAGAGGCCACGACCGAACCCGCGAGAATCTGGCCCCACGGCACTTGATATCGTCCGCGAAATAGCGCCAGAGCCACGGGCACCGTCTGGCGCTCCGGGCCGAGTGTGAAGGACAGCGCAAACAGAAATTCGTTCCACGCATAGAGGAACGTCAGGATTGCGGTCGTCGCCAGCGCAGGGGCCGCAAGTGGCAGCGCGACCTCGATGACCGTTCGAACAGGGCCCGCACCGTCGAGACGCGCGGCGTCTTCAATTTCCCGTGGCAGCTCGCGGAGAAAGGCGCTCATCAGCCAGATTGCCAACGGCATCGCAAACGTCAGATAGGGAAGGACGAGACCGGGAAACGTGTCGATGAGCCCGATGCTTCGCAGCAGGAGAAACAGCGGCGAGACCACGGAAATCTGCGGAAACATCGAGACCGCCATCACGATCGCCAGCAGCCAGGATTTCGCGCGGAACTGCATGCGGGCCATGGCATAGGCGCACGGCGCGCCAAGGAGGACGGCAAAAACCGTGGTCGCACCGGCGACGATGAGCGAGTTGCGAATCGGTAGCCAGAATTGCCGTTCGCCGAACAGCGCGCGATAGTGCTCCAGCCCAAGCGAGTGGGGCACCATCTGCGGAACACCGAAGAGCCGGGACTCGGGGGTGAGCGACGCAACGAGCATCCAGTAGAGAGGAAACGCCCAAGCCAACAGCAGCAGCACGGTGCCGATTCGTTCAGCCGCTCGCGTCATGACTGTTGCACCACCGCCGCACGCGTGGCACGGACATAGAACAGGGCGAGGATGAAGCTCACGAAGAAGACCGAGACCGATAAGGCGGAGGCGTAACCGAACCGCAGATCCTGCATGAGTACGAGAAACGCATACAGGGAGATGACTTCTGTCGAAGTCCCGGGACCACCACCGGTAAGGACGTACACCAGATCGAATACACGGAAGGCGTCGAGCGCCCGAAATACCAGCGCAACGCTCAGAGCTGGAGTGAGTAGTGGCAACGTGATATCGGCAAAACGGCGCCAGGCACCCGCTCCGTCCAGGCGCGCAGCTTCGAACAATCTCGGGTCGATGCCCTGAAGGCCGGCCAGCAGGAGAAGCGCCACGAACGGCGTCGTCTTCCAGACATCACCCAGCACGATGGGAATCCACGCGGCCTTCGGATCGGCGAGCCAGTCCACCTGGAACGTCGTGACGCCCAGCCAACCGACCACGGCGTTCACGAGGCCCGACTGACTATCGAAGATGAAGCGCCAGACCAGTCCTGCGACGACGGTTGGTAGAGCCCATGGCAGCAGGACCACGAGACGTGCGAGACCGCGGCCCCGGGAGAGACTATCGAGTCCCAGCGCCAACGCGAGCCCGAGAAGCAGTTCGAGGCCGACGGTCACGAGCGTGAACACGAGTGTGTGCCCCAGAGCTTCTTGAAACCGAGGGTCTGTCGCGGCTTCCTGGTAGTTCGTGAGACCGACGAACGGACGACCGAGCCAGGGCAGGCGCAGATCGTGATCGTGGAGCGACTCCCAGATAGTGGCGAGAAGCGGACCAGTCGCGACGAGGAGGAGCACCGCGAGTGCAGGCCCCATGAACAGCCATGCAAGACGGGCTTCGCGCGTCGCCAGGAGCGTCCGGCTCGATCGTCGCGTCATGATTCGGATGGCAGAAGGCGCGCCCTCGTCAGGAGCTGGCGCATTTCCATGGCTGCGTGTGAAAGAGCCTCATCCGGTTCCTCTTGGCGAGTCAGAGCACGATGCAGATGGACCTGCAGGACGCCGGAGAGCTGCGTGTACACGGGTGTCGTCGGGCGGAGAACTGCTTGCTCGATGAGCTCCTTGGCTTCGGCTGCAGCCATCGGCAGGGCATCTGTGAGTTGAGTGCCTTCGTAGACGCTTGGTCTCGGCGGAAACTGGCCGGCAACGCGCGCCCGCTCGACCATCTGTTCGGGGCTCGTGAGGTACCGAACGAGCTCCCATGCCTCGTTCGGCTGCCGGCTGCGTGCGTTGATCGCCAGTTGCGCGCCGCCCAGCACCGAAGCCGATCGTCCGCCGTCGTGTGGCATGGCTGCCAGCGCGAAGTGCCCGGCTGCCGGCGACCGCGGATCGTCACGAATGAGTGCCGCGGCGTAAGGCCAGTTGCGCATGAAGAGCACCTGGCCGTTCTGAAACGCGAACCTCGATTGCTCCTCTTGCCACGCGAGAACCGAGGCAGGAACAATCTTCAACTCGTCGATGCTGCGCCGCATGAACGAAAGCGCGCGCACCGCGGCTGGCGAGTCTACGACGACCCGTCCTTCGTCATCGAGAACGCGGCCCCCGAAGCCGACCAGATGTTCGAGGAACACCGTGACCAGTCCTTCATAGCGTGCGCCCTGCCAGACGAAGCCATCCTTGACGCGCCCGTCCGCTTTCGCACGGAGGCTCGCCGTCACGAGATCATCGAAGGTGGCTGGCGGAGCGCGTACCAGGTCCGTTCGCCAATAGAACACGCCGACATCGACGAACCAGGGCATCGCGTACAGCCGGTCGTTCCATCGGTTGGCGGCAATCGCCGTGGCGAAGAAGTCGTCAGTCGCTGGACTGAATCGATCGAGCGGAGCGATCCAGCCCGCGGCGGCGAATTCCGGCGTCCAGATCACGTCGAGCTGGAGGATGTCAGGATCCGGTGCCCAGCCGTTCAACCACTGGACGTACAGTTGATGGCGCTGATCGGCCGCGTCCGGCGTCGATTGGATTTCGACCGGCAGGCCAGGGTGGGCGGCCGCGAACCGCTCGACCTGTCGGCGGAGCACAATCCCTTCAGCGCCCAGCGCGCTGCCGGATATCGTGAGAATGTCGGCGCGCGTTCCGCATGCGGCGGCCGTCCAGAGCGCGACTGCGACCACGAGCCGAGGCGCCAGTCTCATCAGTCGCTTGGCCTAGCACCTCGGATGCCAACTCCTGGGAACCTTCGCCGTGAGGGCTTAGGGCTTAAGGCTGAGGGCTTAGGGCCTCTGATTTGCCAGGGATTTTCCCCCTTAGCTCTCAGCCCTTAGCCTTCAGCCCTTAGCCCTGAGAAGGCCCTAACCACCCTCATGCCAACCTCGTCTAACGTGCGGATGGATGCGAGCGAGGCAGCAGCCGTCCTGGCTCGAGCCCGCCAGGGGGACAGTGATGCTTTCAGTGTCCTCGTGGAGCGGCACAGCCGAAATGCCTTCCGCCTTGCCCACCGGTTGACCGGCAACGAACAGGACGCCGAGGATGTTGTGCAGGAAAGCTTCATTCGCGCGTACCGCCAGCTCGGTCGATTCGAGTCGCGCGCGAATTTCGGCACGTGGCTCTACCGCATTGTGGCGAACTGCTCGGTGGACCTCATTCGCGTGCGGCAAAGCCGTCGCGACCAGAGCCGGGCGGAGAGCCTCGACGAGGCGGCAGACATCGCGTCGAACGCCGCTCCTGGTCCCGAGCGCCTGGCCCGGAGCACCGAGATTGAACGCCACGTCGCGAGCGCCCTGTCGCAATTGAGCCCTCTCGAGCGAGCAGCGTTCACCCTCCGGCATTACGAAGGACGATCGATCGACGAGATTGGCAGGATGCTGGGTCTGGGCACGAGCGCGACCAAACACAGCGTGTTCCGTGCAGTCCGCAAGCTGCGGGTTGCCCTCGAGTCACTGCGGAGTCAGACGTGAAGCACTACAGCGAAGAGGCGTTGATTCTGCACTACTACGGCGAGAACGCCGCCCGTGCGGCGATGGACGTCGAGACGCACCTGGAGCGATGTCCCGAATGTGCGGCGCTCTACCGGCAGGTCGCCGAAACGCTCGGGATGATTGGCGCCGCAGAGGTTCCGGAACGTGGCGATCAATACGGGCTCGAGGTCTGGCAGCGGATTCGCCATCGCCTGTCCGAACCCGACGCTCCCTGGTGGAACCCCTGGGCTCGCCGGGAACGGCTCGTCGTTCTGGCAGCCGCCGCGGCGCTCGTCCTTGCAGCCTTCATCGTCGGACAGCGCTGGCCGCAGCAGCCGGCGCGTCTTTCGTCCGTCCCTGTGGAACAGGCGTCGAGCGCTCCCGCCGACACGTCCGACATTCGCCGGCGCGTGTTGTTGACGTCGGTTGCGGACCACTTCGATCGGTCGGAACGTGTCCTGACCGAGATCGTGAACGCCTCGGATCGCAGCGACATCTCGAGCGAGCAGGAATGGGCGGACGATTTGCTGACGGCGAACCGCCTCTATCGGCAGGATGCGGTGGACTCCGGTGAATATTCCGTAGCGAGCGTACTCGACGATCTCGAGCGCAGCCTGCTCGAAATCGTGCACAGCCCCTCGCCGATTAGCGCAACCGACCTCGAGCAGATTCGGCGCCGTATCGATGCCGCGGCGCTCCTTTTCAAAGTGCGTGTGATGAGCGACGAGATCTGGCAGCGCGAACGCGGCCGACCCGAGCGCCCGCTCCGGCGACAACAGTCAACCCTTCAGAATGGCGGCCAGTCATGAACATGGGACCCTTCGTCAAGACATCAATCGGGCTCGCGGTTGCGCTTTCGGTGTGCGTGCCGCGGGTCACAACAGCGGCAGGTCCGACGGCGCTCACCGCTGCCGAGGAACAGGCCGACGTCGTCTACGTGCAGGCGCGCGATCTGATCGAGCAGGGGCGCTTCGATGCCGCCATCGATCGGCTCAACCAGCTGATTGCGGAGAAAAGCAGTCGCACCGACGCGGCGCTCTACTGGCGGGCGTACAGCCTCGCAAAAATCGGCCAACGCGCCGATGCGTTGAGCACACTCGAAGATCTCCAGAAGCAGTTTGCGAGGAGCCGGTGGAGCCGCGACGCGCGGGCGCTCGAAGTCGAGCTCCGGCAGGCCTCGGGCCAGACCGTCTCGCCAGATTCGCAGGCAGACGATGAGATGAAGCTGATGGCGCTGCGAGGCTTGATGCAAAGCGACGCCGATCGTGCGATGCCGATTCTGGAAAAGATGCTCGCCGAGACCAACTCTCAGAAAGTCAAGGAACGCGCGCTTTTCGTACTCAGTCAGTCGGGCACTCCACGTTCGCGGGAGATTCTGACCAACGTCGCGAAGGACGGCTCGAACCCCGACCTGCAGCGGCGCGCGGTTCGCTATCTCGGCATGATGGGTGGTCCAGACAATCGTCAAATCCTGGCCAGCGTCTACCAGGCATCGTCGGATGCATCGGTGAAGCGGGCGATCATCCAGGGTTTCATGGTCTCGGGAGACCGCACGCGGATTGTGACGCTGGCGAAGACCGAGACCGTGCCCGAATTGCGGCGTGAAGCCGTTCGACAGCTCGGCGTCATGGGCGCACAAGCCGAGCTGGCCGAGCTCTACCAGACCGAAACATCCGTCGAGGTGAAGAAACAGATCCTGCAGGCAATGTTCGTCGGTGGCTCGGCAGACAGGCTGATCGACCTGGCGAAAACCGAGAAGGATCCGCAGCTCCGAAGGACGGCCATCCGCAATCTAGGGCTGATGGGCGCGAACCGGACGGGCGACGCGATCAAGGCGATCTATCTCTCGGACACAGCACCCGAGTCGAGGAGTGAAGCCATCAACGCGCTCTTTCTGCAACAGAACGCAAGAACCCTGGTGGAGCTCGCGCGGGCCGAGAAGGATCCGCAGCTGAAGAAGGAGATTGTTTCGAAGCTCGCACTGATGTCTCGATCTCAAGAAGCCAGAGACTATTTGTTGGAGTTGCTCAAATGAACAATAGGGTGCACAGGGTGCTGGCCGTGGCGGCGATCTTGTTGGGCGTCCTAGTCCTGCCGGCGCGTGCTCAGGAACGGATCAGCAATGGCAAGCTGGAGACGAGATCTGCCGCGCAGGGAATCGAGCGCGAGGTCCGAACGGTCGTGTCGCGCGGCGGTGTCGTCTGGATCGGATACAGCGTGCCGATGGCCGTCGCGCCGCGCCTGTCGTTCGACAACAACTCTTACGGCGCGTGTTGGCTCGGCGGTTGGGGTGCGGATGGCAACTCGAAAACCGCGAATGAACTGGTCGGCCGTGGCTCTCGCGTCAGGCTGGAACCTCCATCAGAGCTTCTCGTGCTGGCTCGATTCGAGAACGGTGAAATCGTCAGGGTGCGGGCGTTTACGGCTGACTGCGATGTGGATGCCGGTGGTGCGGCGGTGGTCTGGTTCACGGATGTCAAGCCCGACGACAGCGTTGCATGGCTGGCCACGCTCGCCAATTCGTCACGAGCGGTGAGTCGAGCCGACCGGGTCGCCCAGTCGGCGATGAGCGCGATCGCGTTTCACCAGGCACAATCCGCCGATCGCGTTCTCGTCGCCATGGCTCGCGACGACGCGAGTCGGCGGGTGCGGGGACAGGCGCTTTTCTGGCTCGCGACACGCGCGAGCCGTGAGGCGCTTTCGGCGATCACTGGCGCTATCGAGAACGATCCTGATACCGACGTCAAGAAAAAGGCGGTCTTCGCGCTCAGCCAGATGCCGAAAGACGAAGGCGTCCCGCGGCTGATTGACGTCGCGCGGACGAACAAGAACGTCGAGGTCCGCAAGCAGGCGATGTTCTGGCTCGGTCAATCGAACGATCCGCGTGCGATCAAGTTCTTCGAAGAAATTCTCTTGAAGTGAGATAGCCAGCCCGTTCCCACCTGTCGCCCTCATCGATATCACTTCGCCCTCCCCAACATCGGTACCTACGGCATTTTTTAGATCGATGTAGAGACGGAACCACGAAGCCACGAAGGCGCGAAGCATCACGAAGGTTGTGCCACGGAGTCACCGGGCCACAGAGGCGCTCGACGCGGACGGCCTGCAAAGCAGGCCGGAACCGCCGCTGCGCGGCGCCGCGTCGAGCGCTCTCAGGCCCGCGTTTTCTCGGTGACTCGGTGACTCAGTGGCGAAACTGCCTTCCGGCGACTGCTCGTCTTCGTGATATTTCGTGCCTTCGTGGTGTACAAGTGCGTCGACGCTACACCGAACTGAAAACAGCTCCAATCGCCGCGACTTCGCGAGACCTCGCGTAGCTCAGGCTCGATGGCTTTAAGGCTAAGATTGGCGGCTTGGCAACGATGGACAAGCGTGTGGCCACGAGCAAAATTGGATCTATCGGCACTTTTGAGATTCGCCGCGCGAGTCTCGCGGACGTCGACCGCATCGCCGCCGCGCACCGCGATTCGATTCGTTCGATCGGAGCGCGGTACTACGAGCCGGAAACCGTGAACGATTGGGGGCGGCATGTCGACGGCACGCTCTACGTGAAAGCGATGACCCGCGGAGCGGTCTTCTATGTGGCGATCGGCCAACTGGAAGACAAAACGGAGGTGTTGGGATTTTCGTCCCATGCGCTCGACGGTACGGCGCACCGCACGGCGGTTTACGTCAGAGGCCAGGTCGCGCGCCTTGGGATTGGCTCCGCGTTGTTCAGAACCGCCGAAGCTGCAGCAATGGCCGCCGGTGCGGACAGCATTCACGTCGATGCGTCGTTGGCCGCCTTCCAGTTTTACAAAGCCGTTGGCTTCGAAGAAATCGGCCGCGGCGATCATCGGCTTCCTTCCGGCCATTCGATGGCGTGCGTGTTCATGCGCAAGAAACTCCTGTGAAGGACTCGTAAAGCTATCGTCTTGCCAGCCACGCGTCGAAAAGATGAAGGCAGCCGTATAATCGAAATCACAACTCGCTGCTTTCAAGTGATCCAATTTATGTGGTCCTGGTTTATGTGGTCCTGGCACACGTCGGCCTCCGGCTCCGGCTTTACGAAATCCATACGTGTTGGGCTATTCCTGTCTGTTGCGGCGGCGACGGCCAGTACCGCGTCCGCCGATCAACTTCCAGGAATGCCCGCGTTGATCGATCCTCACGATGTCTATGCCGCCAATCGTCCGGGCAAGCTCAGTGCGGCTGTCGCCGGATTTCCCGAGCGCATCTACGTCCCGATCAGCGGCCGGCATCGGGTCGATGTGATTGACCCCCACACGTTCAAGGTCGTCGATCAGTTCGAGGTCGGAAGGCAGCCACAGCATGTGACGCCCTCCTACGATCTCAAGACGCTCTGGGTCCTGAACGACCTCGGTGACAGCGTGACGCGCATCGATCCGGCGACCGGTCACAAGCTGGACACCATCAACGTCAAGGATCCCTACAACATGTACTACACGCCGGACGGCAAGTACGCCATCGTCGTGGCCGAACGCACGCGCCGGCTGGATTTCCGGGATGCCAAAACCTTGAAGCTCGTGGAGTCGGTGCCGGTTCCGTGCCGGGGCGTGGACCATGCCGACTTTTCCGCGGACGGCCGTTATCTCATCGCCAGCTGCGAGTTCTCGGGACAGCTGGTCAAGCTGGACGTGACGACGCGGGCGCTCCTCGGAATCTTGAGTTTGCCCGCACACCACTCGATGCCGCAGGACGTGCGGCTCACGCCCGACGGCAGCATCTTCTACGTCGCGGACATGGAAGCCAACGGCGTGTTCGAAATCGACGGCGACAGCTTCAAGTCGATTGGCTTCATACCGACCGGCGCGGGTGCACACGGGCTCGCGTTCAGTCGCGACTCGCGATGGATGTATGTGTCCAACCGCCGCGAAGGATCCGTCTCGACCATCGACGTCCGAACGAGGCAGGTGACTGCGAAGTGGATGATTCCAGGAGGCGGCAGTCCGGATATGGGCGGAGTGTCGTCGGACGGCAAGGTTCTCTGGCTGTCAGGCCGCTACAACGCGGAAGTGTACGCCTTCGACACGTCGGACGGTCATCTGCTCGCGCGCATCCCGGTAGGGAAAGGCCCCCACGGTCTTTGCGTCTTCCCGCAACCGGGCCGCTATTCGCTCGGCCACACTGGCAACATGCGGTAGCCGCTCGGTTCACGGAGCCGTCAAACCGGCGCAGCTACTAGGGAAGCGCGAACACATAGACGCCGGAGTTGCTTCCTGGCTTGAGTTCGGGAACGACACGCCCCGCCGATCCGGCCACGAGCGATGGACCGGTGGCGACTGCGACGTATTGCTTTCCTGCAATGCCGAACGAGATTGGGAAACCGCTGACGGGCGAACCGAGGTTCACCTCCCACAGCACCTTCCCGGTCTTGTCGTCCAGAGCTTTGAACCGTCCGTTCGCGTCGCCGCCGAATACCAGTCCTCCTCCGGTCGCGACCAGCGACATCATGCCGGCGCGCTGTTCATGCTTCCACGTCGTGAGTCCGTTTTCCACGGAAATGGCCCAGACCGTTCCGACCTTGTCGGTGCCCGGAGCGATCTGTCCAGGCATGGTGAGGCCGTAGACCTTCGTCGGATCACGCTGGTCGGTGGTGGTGGTCGCGGTCATGCACATGTTCTGCAGCGGCATGTACATCGTATTCGTGAGCGGACTGTACGCGCCGGCCGGCCAATTCTTGCCGCCATTGCTGCCAGGGCACACCACTTTCTCTTCGTTGATCTTGGTGAACAGCGACTCGCGGTTCACGGTGACGGCGCCGGTGGTCCCGTCGATGGTGCTGACCACGTTCTGCGCGACTGTCGGCCGCGCCCAGAGGAACTCGCCGGTCTGCCGGTCGAGCGTGTAGACGAGGCCGGTCTTGCCCGGGATCCCGGTAATCACTTTCCGCCGCTCCCCGGCCCTCACCTTGGGATTGATCCACATCACGTCTCTTGGATTCGGCGCGACGGCGGTATCCACGAGAATTCGTTCGAACGGATGGTCGAGATCCCAGTGATCGACGATGTGCTGGTAGTACCAAACGATCTTGCCTGTGTCGGCATTGATGGCCAGCGTGCAGTTGTGATAGAGGTGCTTCAGGTCGTTGCCGCCGAGAATGAACTTCGGCGCGGGGATCGTTACTGAGGTGCCGACGTAGATCAGGTTCAGCTCGGGATCGTAGCTCGGGACCATCCAGGTTCCGACGTGCCAGCGCTGTTCCATCGGGACGTTGCCCCACGTCTCGTCGCCGGGTTCACCGGGCCTTGGAATGGTCCGCGTCCGCCAGAGTTCTTTCCCGGTTTTCGCATCGTGCGCCGTGATGACGCACCCTTCGTGCGTGGCGCCAGGCTGACATTGACGGCCGGCGATCACCTTGCCGTTGGCAATAATCGGTCCTGAGCTGGCGTTGGCCGGTTTCGTCGGATCGAGGATCGGTGTTTCCCAAACCAACTTGCCGGTCTGAGCATCGAGCGCATACACCTGATTGTCCTGGCTCGTGCTGATGATCGTGTTGCCGTAGATGGCGATGTTGCGTTTCGTCGAGGGTCTCCGGCCTTCGGCGAGCTTGCGCTGGTACTCCCAGATCAAATCGCCCGTCTTTGCATCGATTGCTTGAATGTAATCGCCCGGATTCGGCAGATACATCACGCCGTTGTACACGAGCGGCGTCGCTTCGATGTTTCCAGGACCCATGCCGCGAGTCCAGGCCATTCGCATTTGTCCGACGTTGTTTCGATCGATCTGGTCGAGCGGACTGTAACCCCAGCCATCGAGCGTGCGGCGCCACATCAGCCAATCCGCAGCGCTCGGCTTCTGCAGCATGGCGTCGGTCACCGGCACGAACGGACGTGCGCCGTCCTGAGCGTGGATCGCGAAGCCGGACGTCAGCAGCAGTCCAACCAGTACAGTCACTCTCGTTCGCTTCATGACCACTTCTCCCTGACACCGCCAGTTATAGCGGCGTGGCGCGGCGATATCTTCTCACATCTGCGCTTGGGACTGAGCTCAGTGCCGGCTGTACGACTCGGCGTGAAAGATCGAACGAGAGCGCGCCTACTTACTGCGCCGGTTCGGCCTGAAGTTTGGCGCTCACGCGGGTGAGCCTGTCGGCAGGGACGTCAACGGCAGCAGTCCAACGCCGGTACCCATCGCGCTCGATCCAGATGACCCGCGAACCAGATTGCAGGCCTTGCACCTCGAGTGGTGTCACACCCACACGCTGCCGATTGATGAAGACGGCGGCGCCAGGTGGGCTCGACTCGACTGCCAGTGTGCCGACGAATTGAGAGGTCAGTGCCTGGGCTGGGGGCTTGGGCGGCCGTGCGTCGCGCGTGACCCTCGCCGAGGCGCCAGCCGAACCACTCGTCGCGACGATGCCTGGTCCAGCGGGCTTTGCCGGCGGCGTGACGGCCGGCTTGGATGGTGGTGCGGCCGATTTGGACGGCGGTTCGACCGACTTGGACGGCGGTGTGACCGACTTGGCGGTTGATTGGACGAAAGACCCTGCGGTTCTGGACGGCAGGATCGTGAACGGCAGCTCCTGGGATCTTGCGAGCAACAGTTCCAGCTGGGGGAGCCGCACGCTATCGCGATCGGTCGTTCCCAACGATCGAGAGACGATGAAGATCACAAGCGCGATGACACCGAGGCCCACGAGCATCGCGCGGCGCTTCGCGAGCAGCATCGACGTTCCCGTTTTGAAAGCTGTCGTCGAGGCTTGCGTCCACCACCGACTGATCCCACCTTGACTGGGCTGCTGCTCTCGATTCTGTACACGGGTTCTGGCGTACGCGAAGGCTCGTTGCGTTCGATCGGTCAGGTCTGTCAGCGACCGTTTTGTGAAGTTCTTGAGACGTACCATCGCCGTGGCAATAGCCGTGACGCAGGCCAGCACGACCTGGAGGAGCGAGTCGATCGTGACGGCGCGTTCTTTTGCCTTGCGTGCCAGCCTTTCGTCCAGTTGATTCGCGCGTGCATTGAGGATGGCGAGCCGCTCTTCCGCCTTGGCCAGATCCTGAAGCACGTGCAGCTCGATGATGCTCTTTTGAATTTGCTCGACGGTTGCCGTCGCCGCGACACTTCGCCGCTCGGCTTCACGTGCCGATTCCTCGACCTTGGAATATTCCGCAGCGAGCTTGGCGGCGGCTTCATTCGAAACGTTTTCGATCCGGCGATACTCGCCGGTGACCTTTTCGGTCGTGTCGCGCAAATCTCCCTCGAGCTTCGCCGCCGCGTCGCGCAGCTCGCGGTCGAGTATTTGATACTCGCCTAACAGCTTGACCGCGGAGTCGTCGAGCTCGTCGAGGCGTTTCTTCAACCCGCCGGTCCGCGACACGAGCTGCTTGAGGACGATGTGGTTCTCGGGAGTGAGATCCCGGCTCGCCGGCGGACGCGGTGGCGGCTCGAGACCGGCCAGGGACTCCGGCAGCAGGGTCGATCCTTCCGGTTCGTCGGGAAACAGCGCGAGCACGTCGTCGTTCGCGGCCGTGTCCTCCCGGTTAGTGGGATCGCTGGCGGGGTTTGGAACGACTTCACACCCAGCGTGTGTCGCGTTAGACGCGAAAGTTGGGTCCATAGCCGATTGAGCCAGATCGGGCTCGGAAACCGTTAATCGTGTATCCGGATCGGGTTCGCAGGGCATTTGCCAGACCTGCCTTCGGTCCAGACGACGGAGCTAGCTCATCCGGAGCGGGTTCGGATTTGTTGGGAGCCAAGCTTATAACGATTGTCCTCGCGTTGCCACTCAGAAACGCGATATCGGCTTTCCCTAGCTTGCGCATTATGGCCATTTTGCAGGTTTTAGGCTCAACGCCCTGTTGAGGCTCGATTGACATCAGGAGGGACCGTCAGTAGCCTGGGGACCCTTCCAACAGTCAGGTCCCGGTACGACACCGGAGGTGCGCGTTGAAACGCGGTTCGCTCAATCTGGTCGTTGCAGTGGGTTTTGGTGTGCTTTGGAGCGTTGGAACGGCCTATGGCCATCACTCGTTCGACGCCGAATTCGACGCCAAGAAACCTGTCACGCTCAAAGGCACCATCACCAAAGTCGAGTGGATGAATCCTCACACCTACTTTTACCTGGACGCCGAAGACGAACATGGCAAGGTTGCCAATTGGGCGGTGGAGGGAGGGGCGCCGAACGTCCTCTATCGTCAAGGCTGGAAGCCGAACTCGCTGAAGGTGGGCGATCGCGTCACGGTGAACGGCTCCAGAGCCCGGGACGGATCGAACCTGGCTAACGCGATTTCCTTCATCCTGCCCGATGGGCGCTGCGTATTTGCAGGTACGTCCGGTCCGGCAGGCACTGCAACGTCGAACTGCCCGCAGGCAACGCGATGAACGTGGACACGCTGAATCGACAGTGGCGCAGCCCTTTAGGGCTGCGTCGGCGGCATCGGTACGCAGGGCTGAAGCCCTGCGCCACGGCGATCGTGATAGTGACGTGGATGTTGCTGCCAGCGCTCGCGCAATGGCACGGGTATCCAACCCCCAACATCCCGCGAAATCCCGATGGCAGTCCGAATCTCGAAGCTCCCGCACCGCGAGCTTCCGACGGCAAACCGGACTTGTCGGGCATCTGGTTGGCGAGGCGCGCAAGATTCGATCTCTCGCAAAGCCTGAAGCCGGGGGAGGTCGTGCCGTTTCAGCCAGCGGCCAAAGCTCTTTTCGACGAGCGCCGGGCCAACAAGTCGAAGGACGATCCCAGCGCACGATGTCTGCCGACGGGGCTGCCGGTGCGAGCCACTCTGGCGACCCCGTTGAAGTTCGTCCAGACTCCAGGATTGACGGTCATTCTCTATGAATCGCGGACGACGTTCCGGCAGATTCTGACCGACGGCCGGCCGTTTCCGAAAGAGATCGATTGGCCGTCATGGCAAGGCTTCTCCATCGGCAAATGGGAAGGCGAGACTTTCGTCATCGACACCATCGGCTTCAATGGCCGGGCATGGCTCGATCAGGCGGGTCACCCCGAGAGCGAATCCCTCCACCTGACCGAGCGCTTTCGTCGTCGAGATTACGGTCACATGGACATGGAAATGATCATCGACGATCCGAAGATGTACACGAGACCCTGGTCCATCTTCGCCGAGTTCTTGTTGCAGACCGATACGGAGCTTCTGGAATTCATCTGCGAAGAAAACGAGCGGGACTCCAGCCACATGATTGCCAAGTAGGGCTGGTCATTAGTCGTTAGTCGTTGGTCGTTGGTCATTGGTCGTTCGTCGTAGGACACGAAGAATACCTACCGACCAACGTCAAATAACCAACGACGAATAACCAACGACGAATAACCAATGACCAACGACCAACGACTAAATTGTGAACAAGTACCCGCATTGATCGCACCGGAACCAGACTGCCGACGGTTGCCAGACCAGGGCGAAGCGGATTCGTGCGACGAATCTGCCCGAACATCGCGGACAAGTCTGAACACCTGAAGAGGTGTTCGATTCAAGACCGGGAAACGCATGGGGGGCGCGAATCGCGCCGGACGACGAAGGCATGCCGTGGCGGCTGCAAGCTTCGTGCTGGAAACGGCGCGACACATTCGTGAAAAAGATTCGGCTTTCACGTCGTGTGAACTGCTTCGGGTCACAAAAATGTGGGGACGAGATCGGCGGGCGACAATGATGTCGGGAGTCCGGAACGCGCCGCGTCAGGCGGTCAGTGAGCGAGCGAGCTCGCCGGTCCGGGCCAACGACACGAACAGGTCGACGAGATCGGCGCGGCGAAGACCGCGCTCCGCTTCGTCGGTGAGCGTATCGACGGCCACTTCGGGCGTGAGTGCACGTCGGTACGGCCGATCGGTTGTCATCGCATCGAAAAGGTCGGCCACTCCCACGATCTGCGCCAGCAGGGGAATATCGTTGCCGCGGAGTCCATCGGGGTAGCCGCTGCCATCGAACAGCTCGTGGTGATGACGCACGATTTGGCGCACGAGCTTCAACGATCGAAGCTCGCCGCACAGACGGTCCCCGATCACGGTGTGCCGCTTCATCGTCTCGAATTCCGCGGTGGTGAGCTTGGTCGGCTTCAACAGCAGGGCGTCGGGGATGCCGACCTTTCCGATGTCGTGCAAGTAGCCGCCCCGGTGCAGGGCCGCCAGATCCTCGGCCGGCAACCCGAGATGACGGCCCAGTTCGACCGAATACGACGCCAGCCGGTCGCAATGGCCCAGGGTATAGGCGTCGCGTGCTTCGATCGTCAGCGCCAGGCTGCGAAGAATCGCTTCCGCCGAGTCCAGATCATCGGTGTATTGCTTGAGACGAACCAGCGATCGGACGCGTGCTTGAAGCTCGTCAGAGTCGAACGGCTTGGCGATGAAATCGTCGCACCCCGCGCGAATTCCACGAATGCGGTGCTCGCGATCGCCCAGGCCGGTCACGAGAACAATCGGCAGCAGCCGCGTGTCTGGCCGCTGCTTGATCTGCGTGCACAGCTCGAAGCCGTTGATTCCCGGCATTTCGATGTCGAGCAGCATGAGATCGGGTTTGCGTCGCTCAAGTGCGATGAGGGCCTCTTTGCCGTTGGCCGCGGTGTCGGTTTCGTAGCCGTCTTTCGTGAGTATCCGGACGAGGAGGCTACGGTTTGCGGGTTCATCGTCCACGATGAGCACCCGCCCGCGCTGCTCGGGTAGAGGGGTCATGTGGTCAGACTGCCGCCGGCTGGGGACGCGGACGGGCATCGAGACCAGCGCGTTTCAGCAGTGCTTCGAAACCCGTTTTGTCGACGGCTTTCGAATACGCCTCGTCTGGCGCCACGACTTTCTTCGTCACGAGCTCCATCAGCGCGTCGTTCAGGGCAACCATGCCCACGCCACGGCCGACCTGCATCATCGACGGGATCTGAAACGTCTTGCCCTCGCGAATCAAGTTGCTGATCGCTTGCGTCGCGATCAGCACTTCCAGGGCGGCCGCCCGGCCGCCGCCGATCTTGCGGCACAGCGTCTGCGCGATCACGCCGCGCAGCGATTCTGAAAGCATGATGCGGATCTGCGCTTGACGATCGGCCGGAAACTGGTCGATCACCCGGTCGATCGTGGACGCGGCCGTCGTCGTGTGCAGCGTTCCGAACACGAGATGCCCGGTTTCGGCGGTCTCGATGGCGATGGCCACGGTTTCCAGGTCTCGCAGCTCCCCAACGAGCAGGATGTCGGGATCTTCTCGAAGCGCGGCGCGCAACGCGTCCTTGAACGAATCGGTGTGCGTCCGGACCTCTCGTTGATTGATCAGGCAGAATTGGTTCGGGTGAACGAACTCGATCGGGTCCTCAATCGTGATGATGTGGTCGTGGCGCGTTCGATTGATGTAGTCGACCATCGCGCACAGCGTCGTCGACTTGCCGGAACCGGTCGGCCCGGTGACGAGCACGAGGCCCTTGCTCAACTGGCAGAGCGCCAGAACATGCTGCGACAAGCCAAGCTGTTCGGCGGTCAGGATCTTCGTGGGAATGACGCGAAACACCGCCCCAGGACCGCGGCGGTCGACGAACGCGTTGGCGCGAAAGCGCGCCAGGCCCGGGATCTCGTAGGCGAAGTCGGTGTCGTGACGTCTGCCGAATTCTTCCCGATTCCGTTCGGGGATGATGGGCTGCAACAGCCCGATGAGGTCATCAGCCCCGACCGCTGCAGCCGCTGGGTCGAGCGGCTGCATTCTGCCGTCCTTGCGAATGATCGGCGGTGAGCCGACCGAGAGATGCAGATCCGATGCGCCGGCGGCGCACATCGCCTGGAACAATTTGTCGATCGCGGGGCCGTCAAGCATCGCCCGGAATCTCCTTCACTTCGATGATGTGCGCGACATTGACCAGCATCGTGACCGTATCGGTTTCGATGTATCTGAAGACCTCGGCCTGTCGTGCCCAATCGCTCAATCGGTCCCGCCCTTCGGGGCGATAGACACGAACGGATCCCGAGAGCCGGGCGCCATTCGAGAGCAGAACGGAGACGAACCGCTGGCGTGCGACTTCGTACCCGGGATCCCGGCGCGCTTCGGCATCGGCAAGCGCGACGGTCACGACGTGATGGCGGTTGTAGAGGACCGTTTGCGGCCCGCTGTCGTCGTCGTGGAGCTCGAATGGAAAGAATCCTGTCTCGGCATTCAGCAGCTCTCCCACGAGCTCGGGACCGCTCGATCGAGGGCTGGCGTGGGCGACGAAGAAATAGCCTCGGACCGTTTCGCCATCCGACAGCAGGATCACCGCATCGGTCTTCGTTTTTTCGACGCGAAACTGCGAGGGTTCGGTCCCGAGGAGCATAAAGCCGATCGCTTCTATCGGTCCGTGAGCGTTCCGTCCCGTGCGCGCCCGTGCACACGCTTTCACTAGGAGTTTCCCCAAAGAAAGGAAATCGAAAGCGCGGTCTGGATAGGAGTGCTGAGTCACCACAAAGGACAGTCCTTTGCGTTCTTTGTGGTTGATCAGCCGGCCCGCTGAAGTAGCGGTCGCAACTCGAGAACACTCTTGACGTTTTCGATGGCGATGACGCGATCGATAAGCGTCTGGCACGTCGCATTGCCGAGAACCGGCGCCATCAGGTCGCGGGCCTTGGCGATGATGTCTTCCCGGCTCATCGGGTTTTCCGCCGTACCGCGCACGTTCCCGACGCGCTCGCTCATCTGCTTGCCGTCGTTGAGGGTCACTTCGACGATTGCTTCGCGACGCGGCATCAGGCGCTCGAGTTCTTCATCGTGGACCAGCTGCACTTTGGCCCGCTGGCGAAGGACCGCCGGATCGTTCATGCGTGGCGTATCGTGAGCGGACCGGAACGTGACGGTCTTGTCCACCAGCATGACGGCAATCAAATGCTGGAGGCAGATGTCCGGGATCACTCTGTTGTCCACAATCGTTGCCTCGGCGGCCGCGACGCGCACGACGACCTGCTTCACCTGTTCGGCGCTGAACTGATGACGTTTGAGCAAGGTGTCCAAGGCATCGAGCGGCGCCTGAATGGGCGCGCCCACCGTCCATTTCTTGACATTGGTCCGCGTGATTTCGTACCTCTCGCCTAGCTTGTCCACGACCATGCTCGGATCGTTCCGTGGCACGAAACCCTGGAAGAAATTATCCGCACCGGAGAACACATCGTCGACGCCTGTACCACCTGCATGAACCAGCAACGCGGCGGTGACGCCGTTCCGGGCCGGCATGCCGCCGAAGTCGAAGGCTTTCTCGATGTGGTCGGTGTCTCGCTGCCACGAGGCGAGACCGGAGGCCTGTTGTGCCGTGTAGGACAGCAGCCAACGCATTTGTTGCGTGTTCAAACCGGCGGCACAGCCCGCGGCCGCCGCCGCTCCGAACGTTCCGGAGATCGCATGCGTGCTTCGGTGACTTTCCACCATGTACTGCAGGCGCCCGAGTGTCGCCGTCACCCGAGGTCCGATGTCGTAGCCCAGAGTGACTGCACGCAGGAGTCGCGTTCCACTGATGTTGAACTTCTCTCCAACCGCCAGAGCTGCGGGCACGACGGCACAGCCGGGATGCGACTGCGACGGCGGATGCGTGTCGTCTGTCTCATCAGCATGCGCCAGCATTCCGTTGGCGAGCGCCGCTTCGACCGGACCGCACAGAACGTTCGAGCCTGCGACGGTCGCCACCTTCTCCCCGCCGTACGCTCGCGCGAATTTGATCGCGAACAATCCTGGCGGCAGCTCGGCTCCAGAGACCATCGCCGCCAGCGTGTCCAGAATCATGTGCTTGGTTTTTTCGACGATGGGATCTGGAAGGGAGCGGTTGGCGGCCTCGCTCATGAAGGTGCTCATGGTCGTCATGATCGGACCGACCGAGCCGGCCGTGGCCGCCTGAGCGGCTGCGGCGGCGCTTCCGACCGTCGGATGCGGAAATGCCGCAGCGGCGAGGAGCCCCGTCCCGCATTGCAATGCGCGACGCCGGGTGATCAAACGGTCGTCCTTAATTGGCATGTCCCCCACCTTCTTGCGTGCACGCCTCCGCCTGACTTGAATCAAGACCGCAGCAGAGCGACGTATTATAGCGATGACCGCTCGGTCGCAGGCCTGAAGGCCTGCGCGTCGGCGGTTAGCCCTGCGATTGTGCTTCGATGAAATCTGAGGACTCGGATATGACCAGTCATTGTCGTTTCGCCGCCGTAGCCATGTTGGCGGCCACGATCGTCGCCATGCCCGTTGCCGTGTCGGTGCAATCCGGCTCGAACGGCGGAGCTGTTGCCACGAAGGAGTGGCCAACCGTCGGCGGTGAGTGGGGAAACTCGCGCCACTCCGAGCTGACCCAGATCACGACGGAAAACGTGGCGAAACTTGGCGGCGCCTGGATGTCGCAGAAATTCGATCAGGCCGCTTCCTCGCGTGCCATGGTGGTCGAAAAAGACGGACTCCTGTTCGTGACGGCGCCGCCGTCGGTCTACGCGCTCAACGCAAAGACTGGCGCGACCGTCTGGCGCTTTCAAGGGGGCGGCGGACGCGGGCAGGCCGCGGCGGCCCGGCCTGGTTTGGGATCTCCGGCTCGAGAGGGCGTTGCCGTCGCCGAAGGCATGGTGTTCGTCGGCTTGTCGGACGCCCGCGCGATCGCCTTGAACGCGAAGACTGGCGATCTCGTGTGGAACGAGTACATCGGCGACAACCCGCGCGACAAGGGACAGGTCATTTCGGGCGCTCCGCTCTACGCAGCAGGACTCGTCTCGTTTGGCTTGAGCGCCGACAACGGCTGGCGCGGGCAAGTGGTCGCGCTCGATCCGAAGACCGGGAAGGAAGCCTGGCGGTTTTTCGCGATCCCGGGTCCCGGTGAGAAAGGGCACGAGACGTGGCCGCAGAACGAGAGCTGGAAGCGAGGCGGCGGTGCCGTCTGGCTGGTGGGGACTGCGGACCCGGAGTTGGGTGCTGTGTACTACGTGACGGGCAACGGCGTGCCCCAACTGGGTGGTGAAGGCAGGGCGGGAGACAACCTCTATCTTTGCTCCGTCGTCGCGCTCGATGCGAAGACTGGAAAGCTGCGTTGGCATTACCAGGTGATCCACCACGACATCTGGGAAGGCGACATCTCGATTGCGCCGGTACTGTACGACGCGCAAATCGACGGCCGGCCGAGAAAAGGCATCGCCGCGATGCGCGCCGACGGCTACCTGTTCACGCTGGATCGCGAGACAGGGAAGCCTCTGATGAAGGTCGAGAACCGGTCCGTGCCACAGGATGCACTCCAGAAGACTTCGGCCACTCAGCCGTTTCCGGTCGGCGCCGACCGGGTGCTGCCGGATTGCGAGGAATGGCGGAAGCAGTCGACGCCCAAGGGCTTCGAGATCGGCTGCTTCTTCACGGCCGCCGCTGTGCAGAAGCCGAACGTGCTGGCGCCGAATTACGGGATGCGTGTCGCGCCGATGGCCTTCAGCCCACAGACGGGCTACTTCTATGCGACTGGAGCCGCCGGATTGAGCTGGCTGCGCCGTGCAGAGGATCCATTTTTCTTCAGCAACGCATGGAACGGACGGGTACCCGGGATCGGCGGTCTTGGATTCGGCGTGCTGGCGGCGATCGACAGCCGCACGAACAAGGTCGTGTGGAAAAAGGAATTCAGACCCGGCCGGCCGAGCGGCGCGATGACGACAGCCGGCGGGCTGATGTTTCAAGCGGCGCCAGACGGCAACCTCGAAGCGTATGACGCGAAAAGCGGGAATCGGTTGTGGCAGTTCCAGCTCGGGGCATCCGGCGGGCCGACCACGACATACGAGGTCGATGGCGAGCAGTACATCGCGACCGTAGCCGGCGCGAACGTGTGGACGTTCAAGCTCGCGGGCACACTGCCGCCGGCTGCTCCGCCGAATCGGACTCCCCAGGAGGCGTTCGTCGGTCAAGCCACCGAGACGAGCCAGATCGAAACGTCGTCGCTCGCGCGCGACAACGGCTTCACCGGATTTCGCTACTTCACCGACGAATATGCGTTCGCACCGTATCGGGCTCGCGTGAAGGCCGGGACGCAGGTCACGTGGCGCAACAACGGCCGGATGGTGCACACGATTGTGGCGGAGGACCAGTCGTGGACGACCGGTCCTCTCGTGTCGGGAGACGTCGGCGGGAAGACCTTCGACAAGCCCGGGACCTACACCTACATCTGCAAAGAGCATCCGTGGGCGTACGGGCAGGTCATCGTCGAATGAGCGCCGGGTGTAGAAACCCAGCGCCATTGAGAAATGACGGCCCTGAGTGCGGGAAGGCAGGCGTGAAGTGAGAATTCAGCAGTTTGAAGGAAGAAGGCCGACGAAATTTAGGTGGATTCCCAACTTCTTCCCTCCAACTTCTCCCTTCAAACTTCAGGTTGGCTTTTCGACAACCTGCTAGGGTCTCCGGCTCGCTGGCGGTACGACGTTGTTCAATCGCAGATAAACCGCCATCTGTCCGTATGTATCCCACGTGTGCCCGAGCAGGAAGAACATGATGCGCGCGCGCGTGGACGGTCCCATGAAAGCCGCGTTGATCGTGCCCTGAATCGAGGTGTTGTCGAATTCCTTGATGACGGCCGCACCGTAATCGAACGAGTCGTTCATCGCCTTGACCATGTCGGCCTTGGTCTTGGCCTGCATGTTGATTTGAGGAGCTGCCGCTTTGCCGCCCAGCGTCTGGATCAGCATCATGTTCACCTGGGCAATGTGCAGGATGTGCTCGCCATAGCTGCGCTGCGCCGGTGTCGGCTTGAAGCCGATCTTGTCGTCGGGCATCGCGTTGGCGATGGCCGTCATCATGCCCTTCATGTCGTTCCAGTCCTTCGTCAGATCGCCGTGAATGGTAGCGGTCTGCGCAGCGGCTGCCGAACTCAGAATCGCAACCGCACTGACGGCGAGCAAGCTCCTTCGAATCACGTGTTTCATAGCGAGAGACCTTTCTGATTTTGGATGGTCAACCGTCGACGTCAGTCGACTGTGTTTTTCGGACGTGACGTTAGTGTAGCTCAAGCGAATGTGGCGCAGACCTTCAGAGCCTGTGTATCAATCGCTTGTGTGGCTTCCGGCTTCAGCCGTGAATCAATCACTTGTGTGGCTTCCGGCTTCAGCCGTGAATCAATCACTTGTGTGGCTTCCGGCTTCAGCCGGAAGTTTAGTGCCGGCGGCTCTCTTCCGCCCTCTTCCACCTCAAGGCGGAAGCCACAGGAAGCCACAGGAGAAAAATTCGCAGGCCTCTTCAGGGCTGCGATCCTGTTTGCGCTGCGATCAATTCTTTGAGAAGTGCGGTGGTAGTCGGGTGAGGATTTCCAGTTGCGCCGCCGAAACCGAACCCGCCGGCCCGGCCCATCGCGGCGTCGAGCGGCGTCAAGCCACGATTGTCCTTGACGTCGAGTTTGGCCCCACGGTCTGCGAGAAACTTCACGACCTGGTCGTAGCCTTGAATCGCTGCGCCGTGCAAGGCCGTTTGTCCGCGTCCGTCGACATGCGTTGATGTCCACGCCGGCGTCGAGACAAATCTTGATCGCTTCAATGGCGTCCGCTTCCGTCTTTCGCCGGCCGGTGGTGTCTTCCTCCCGCGTTCCGAGCCCCGCGGCGGCCATTAACGGGTTTATGCCTCCGGGCGCTCTCCGGTTCGCGGCGCTTACGTCGTTGACCGTGTCGCTGCCGGTCGCGATTTTCGGGTCGGCGCCGTACGCGATGAGCATGCGCATGGTGCTGATGTCTCCGGCCTTGGCCGCGCGGAGGAAAGGAGTCGTCCCTGCGCCGAGCATCGTGTCGTTGCCTCGGTCGACTTTCGTCCGGTAGGGCTGCTGCTTCTTCAATCGTGCGTTCGGGTTCGCGCCGTGATCGAGGAGCGCTCTTATCAGATCGAGGCTGGACAGCTGATCATCGAAGACTCTTGGCGCCGGACGGTTCGACGCGGGCACGGTGTTGAAGTCGACCGCGGAGTAGAGTGGTGTCCGGTCGGAAATGTCAGCAATGTTCGGATCGGCGCCCTGGTCGAGCAGCATGCCGGCGACGTCGATATGCCCGTTGATGATCGCGGACAAGAGCGGGCTGATGCCGTCCGGATCGGTCATGTCCGGGTTCGCGCCCGACTCGATCAGAATCCGCGCGCACTCGACGCACCCTTCCCGCGATGCGAATAAAAGTGGTGTGAGGCCTCCTGGAGGCAGCCACTTCTCTCGAGGCTCCGCCGTCGTCTGCCGTTCCCACTTCTGTGTCGTCGATCGAGCATTCACGTCCGCGCCGTGGGCGATCAGCTCCTTCACCATGGCGGGGTGCCGTTGGGCGGCGGCCCACATCAGCGCTGTTTGTCCGCGCCAGCTCTCGCGCGCGTCCACTTGCGCGCCGTGGGCAAGAAGCACTCTTGCGGCCTCTACGGTCCCGGTCCGCGCCGCGGTCATCAACACGGTTTCGCCCTCGGGTCCGGCGAAGTTAGCGTCGGCGCCTGCCTTCAGGAGGCGCTCGATCATGGCGGCGTTGCCGTCGACCGACGCCAGATAGATCGCGGTGATGCCGTAGCGGTTTGCGGCCTTGACGTCCGCGCCGGCTCGAAGGAGCTTGTCGGCCAGGTCGAATGCGCCTTGACGGACCGCCCAGTGCAGCGCAGTCGTGCCATCGGCTTCCGCGGTGTTGACGTTGACGTGTTGGCGGAGAAGCGCGGCGGCAGCCGCGTTGTCGCCGCTCTTGACGGCCTCGAGGAGTCGCAGGTCGGTCTTCGGCTGGTCCGCCTGAACGCGAACACCAGGCGCAATCGCGCCGAGCAGCAGAATTCCGATTGCCAACCAGATTGACCGCGTCATTTTTCACCCTGCGCTGCGGCTCCTGTGGCTTCCGGCTTCAGCCGGAAGATCACTGCCGGCGACTCTCTTCCGCCTAAAGGCGGAAGCCACACTTCTCAAGCTCCCTGAAGCGATCCCGTGCTGTCGCCCAACGTTTCCATCGGCACCCCAACCTTATCGAGTATCGACAGGAGCAGATTCGTCATCGGCGTGTGATCCGGATATTTGAGGTGGCGACCGCCTTGTTGCTGTCCGGAGGCACCGCCCACGACCAGGTTCGGCAATGGGAAATGATTGTGCGCGTTGCTGTTGCTCATGTTGCTGCCGAAGAGGATCAGCGAGTGGTCGAGCAGCGAGCCGTCGCCATCCGGCACGGATTGGAGCTTCTCGAGGAACTGGCCGAAGAGGCCGATGTGATACTGCTGAATCTTGACCAGCTTCTCGATCTTCTCCGGCCGGTTCTGGTGGTGCGAGGTCGCGTGATGCCCTTCATGCACTCCGATTTGCGGATAGATCTTGTTGCTTTCTTCCCGCGCCACCATGAAGGTCGCCACGCGGGTGACGTTCGCCTGGTAGGCGAGCGCCATCAAGTCGTACATCAGCTTGATGTGCTCTTCGAACGAGAATGGGATGCCAACGGGTGCAGGAGGCAACTGGAGGTCTAGCCGCTGCTCTTTTTCAGCGACGACGATCCGCCGTTCGATCTCGCGAACGCTCTCGAGATAGTCGCTGACAGTCGTTCGATCCTTGCGGCCGAGGTCCCGCTGCAGCTCGCCGATCTGCTTCGCAATCGCGTCGAGAATGCTGCGATCCTCTTCGGTCCGCTCGAGCCGGTCCGCCGCACTGCCGCCCTGGCCGAACAGGCGCTCGAACACCTTGCGCGGATTGATTTCCATCGGCATCGGCGTCGTTGGCGTCCGCCAGGAGAGCGTGTTCATGTAGATGCAGCCGTAGTCGCGGTCGCAGGCGCCAATCAAACCGGCCTGATCCTCCGTCGCGAGCTCGATCGACGGCAGCAGGGTGTCCTGACCAATTCGCTGCGCCGCAATCTGATCGGCGGTCACGCCGGCGAAGGCGTCGAGACCCTGAGTCGGCTTCGGACGAACACCGCTCAACCATGTCGTTGGACTCAGCGAGTGCACGGCAGTGGTATCCGCTGCGCGATGCCCGAGACCGCTCACGACATCCAGGCAATCCCGGAAGGGCTCGAGCGGCTTCAGGATCGGCGAGAACTCGAACCCCGCTCCTTCAGTCGCCGGCGTCCACTTGTCCATGATGGCGCCATGAGGCAAATAAACGAATCCCAGGCGGGGCGCCGGGCTGGCGGCCGTCTTGGCGAGCAAAGTTCTCGCAGGCACCATCGCGTCGAGCAGTGGCAGCGCAACGGTTGCGCCCATGCCTCGCAGGAAGGTCCGGCGGGGGAGATGCTTCTTTGTAATGAACATCACTCGACCTCGTAGGCTCTCTTCATTCGAAACGGCGTGCTCTTGACGATTCCCATGACGAGCGATGAAAACCGGTAGTTGCTGGCCGCCGCGTCCCGCGCGATGGCGCGCACGACCGGCATATCGTAGTACTCGAGACCGCGTCCCAGACTGTACGTCAGCAGCTTTTCCGTCATCGTGCGCGCGAAGGTTTCGGGGTGCTTCAACAGCGCCTGACGCAGCGCCACAGGGCCGCTGACCTCAGTGCCATCGGCCAGCCGGCCAGAAGCGTCGACTGGGCCCGCCTCTTCCTTCGTGCGCCATTGACCGGTCGCGTCGAAGTTCTCGAGTGAGAATCCAAGAGGATCCATCACTCGGTGGCAGGTCGCACACGCTGAATTGGCGCGATGCTCTTCCATCCGCTCGCGTACGGATAAGACCTTGCCGCCCTCATGTGCATCCTTCAAATCGGGAACATTGGGAGGCGGCGCAGGTGGCGGCGTACCGAGGAGATTGTCCAGAATCCATTTCCCCCGCAACACAGGTGAAGTCCTGTTGGGGTAGGACGTGACCGTCAGCACGCTTCCCTGTCCCAGGAGGCCTCGGCGATTCTCGTCGGCCAGCGTCACGCGGCGAAAGCGAGTGCCGTAGATGTTCGGAATGCCGTAGTGGCGCGCCAAACGCTCGTTGACGAACGTGTAGTTCGCGTCGATCAGATCGATGACGCTCCGGTCTTCCCGAATGATGCTTTGAAAGAACAGCTCGGTTTCCCGCCGGAACGACTGCCGCAGGTTCTCGTCGAAATTCGGGAACTCCTGCTGGTCCGCTACAAAGCTTTGAAGGTTCCGCAGGAAGAGCCATTGCGCCGCGAAGTTCTTCACGAGTGCGTCCGAGCGCGCATCGCCGAGCATTCGCCGGACCTGACGCTCGAGCACGGCCGGATCCTTCAACTTGCCCTCGACCGCAGCGTTCAACAACTCATCGTCCGGGATGCTGCTCCACAGGAAGAACGACAGCCGCGAAGCCAGTTCGAGATCGTTGACGGCATAGATAGCGCCCGCAACGACGTTCGGCGGATCGGGTTCGTCGCGGAAGAGGAACTTGGGGCTGGCGAGAATCAATCTGAGGGCGCTTTCGATACCGCTGTCGAACGTGCCTTGCTTTCGACCAGCCTGATAGAAGTCCATCAGCGTCTGGACGTCGCTTTGCGTGACCGGTTGGCGATACGCTCGCCGGGCCAACGTCGAGAGGATCTTTGTCGCACATGCCGTTTCGTTGGCTTCTCGGGGGCGCGCATTCGTCCCGCCCGGCCGACACACGAAAATCCGTCGGCGGCTTGGCGTGTCGCCGGGGCCAGTCGGGTCGAACGGGCCGGCAATCTGCAGGTGCTCGACCAACGGGATGCCATTCATGTTCTGCAGATCGAGGTCTCGTGTGAACGGCTGGAGCGGTTCATCGGATTCGGCGGAGTTGCGTCGAATGAACGCGACGCCGACGTCCCTCGGGCCGGCCTGGACGTGGATACGTTTTCGGAGTCGAGCGTCCAACGTATCTTTCGCAATCCCAAGATTCGTATCGGATAGCTTGTTGTCGTCTTCTCCACCCACCGGCGTCAGAAACACGCGGACGCCGTCGATCGTGATCTCGAGCTGATGTGGCCACTCGAGCCCTGGCATGTAACCGACGATGTTCTGCAGGAGGCCGACGCTGAAGTCGTAGTCGGCATCCAATGGGAAGTTGTGACGAACGAGCAAGCCTCCTCGTGTGCCGAGCGGCAAGCCTTCAACGTGATTCTCTTGAGAGCGGTCGGGCGGCACGCGATACACCTGGCTCGCTGGCGTAACGTCCGAATCACCGACTGCCAAGCCGCTGATCCTTCGTGACGCCGTCAGGTACTGTTCGAGCAGCGACGGTGAAACCTTGAGGACGTCGGCGATGTTGTCGAATCCGTTGCTCTCATCGTCTGCCGGAAGTAGTGAGGTGGCGTCGATCTCGAGCGACAGCAGATCGCGGATCGCGTTGGCGTATTCAGCGCGATTCAGGCGATGCAAGGGAGAGCGGCCGGGATTCGGTTTGGCGAACGCCGCGCTGTCGATGGAAGTTTCCAGGAACGACACCAGCGCGTCGATATTCAATTGCGCGGGCCGCGGCATGCCTTGTGGCGGCATCATGCCGCCCCGCAGCTTGCGCAGCGCCTTTTCCCAGACTTCCGCATCCTCGGGAACACGGCTCAGATCGCGTGTCTCGAGCGTCAGACCAGCAGTCTTGACGCGGTCGCTGTGGCAGGTGACGCAGTAGCGATCGATCAGAGCACGATGGGGTGCCGGAGCGTCAGGCTGGAGGGCCTGGACGGGCAGGAGAAGGGCTGGACGGGCAGGAAAGGCTGGACGGGCCCTGGCCTCAATGCCTGCATTCCGCGCGTCGACAGAACTGCCGTCAGCACAGCCAGAAACACGAACGCTGACGGCCTGATTTTCATGCGCCTCCCGACCAAATCTTAACACGCTGAAAAGGATTGCCGGGGTCGGCGCCGCGGGTCGCAGCTGGTCCGCAACTGCTTCCGTTGCATGAGCATAGCCGTGCTATTCCTGGCTCACCCTGTGAAAGATGATCGTGTCCACCGGGGTGCCGTTCTGGGCGGTCACGACCTCGACGATCGTGCTGTCGTCGATCAAGACGTAGCGCGCTTTCAACAGCACGATGGCGCCGGTATTGAGGCACGTAATCTTCAGGTTATCGGTCCGCATCGTGCCGTGGCCAACGACGACGCCGTCCTCGAAGGAGATGAATCCGCGATCAGTGTTATCGCACAGGGTAAAGAAAGTATCGCGTCCGGCCAGGGCGAACGTCCCGTTCTGCTGTCTCACCAAACCGCGGCGCGAATCACCTCCATCCAGAGGATCGACGCCCATCCAATATCCCTGGAAGAGTCTTGACGTATTCTTCCCCGGTGGTTGCGCCCACAGGCGCACGGCGAGCAACAGTCCTAAAGAGACAACGATCGAAAGAATCACGTTACGTCGCATGTACTGCCTCCCTTCAGTCGCCACGGAGGACGGCTGCGGAGATTATTGGCCAGCTGGAACGGCTGGAGGGGCTGGAGGGTCACACTTCCGAAGCTATTTGTCGCTGAAAAACCACGGCTGTCGCAGTCGCGTCATGACGCAAGTGGGGCGTCATACACCAACTGAAGCCTTGGGTTGTCCACAAGACCCAAAGTAGCCACATCTTCGCATTCCAGATGCAGGGCCAGCGCTTGTTTCAGATTGTCGAACACTTCATCCAGAGTATTTCCCTGGGTCACGACGGCCAGTTCTAAGCACTCCGCAACATAGGTCGCTCGATCCCTTTGGATCACTGCGTGAATCGTTTCGCGACGCGATGTTGAAGCCGACCGGCTGACGCTCGAAGGCTCAGCTGTCTTTGTCGAAGTCTTCCGTGCCGGTTGGGAGACTGGTGTCGCCTTCCTGTGCGCCGACAACACCTGGTACCGTCCGCGGCCTACCCTGCGGAAATAGTCCAACTTGTGCTGGTGATTATTCGGAGCATTCACACAGCATCGGCTCACGACATGAGTCCTGACCGAACTTTCATTCAGGTGAGGAAGTTCACTGACAACCTCGTCGACACCGAATGTCCAATCGTCTCGTCCGGATGCGATCTCGTTAGCCACTCTGAGTACTTCCTCATGTACATACATGTGCCGCTCCGCTGCAAATACTTGAGAATTACTTGATAATCACATTTGTCAAGTGCTCAGCTTGCTGTGGGCTTTGACAGCTTCGGCGGGTCGGCCTGTCGAGCACGCCGCACCAAGCACGCGGTCGGGCATTCGGCACCAAGCACCCAGCACCGGCACCTAGCACCGAGCACCCAGCACCAAGCACTTCTTTAGTCGAGTAGTGTGGGTCTTCGCTTCCTGGCGACCTGCGTCGCCTGCTCGAACGCGTAAGCGAGCTTCAGCACGTCGAGGTCGCGGCGATGGCGGCCGACGATCTGCAAACCAATCGGCAATCCACTCGGCGTGAACCCGCACGGCACCGAAATCGCCGGCAGCCCGGTGAGGGTGATCGCGTAGCACGTCGCCATCCAGTCGATGTATGTGTCCATTCGCACGCCGTTGATCTCTCTGACCCATTCGACGTCGACCGGGAACGGCGCAACTTGCGAGACGGGCAATACCAGAAACTCGTAGCGCTCGAGAAATGTCTGAACGCGCCGAGACAGGTCCGCCCGCTCCTCCTCCGCCCGCGCAACGTCGGCGGCTGTGAGTTTCAGTCCTTGTTCGACGTTCCAAATCACCGTGCCCTTCATCAGAGCCCGGTGCTGTCGGTAATCCGCGCCTCTATCCTGTGCGAACGCCCAGGCTCGAAGAGTCTGGAACACTTCATCAGCGCCGCTGACGTCGGGCTCTCCGTCTTCGACGATGCATCGCAGATTCTCGAAGATGGGGCGCGCCTGGTCGCACACCTCGGTGACGATCGGCTCTACCGGATACCGTCCAAGATTGCGGCTCCAGGCAATCCGTGCGCCGGTCCAGTCGCGTCCAAGCGGACCGCGGAAGAGCGAACCGGGCTCGTTGATGGCGGTCGGGTCACGTGAATCAGGGCCGGCCATGACCGAGAGCAGGAGCGCGACGTCGCGAACGGAGCGCGCAATTGGGCCGTCAACCGAAAGGTCGAATTTGAGGGTTTGAGGACTCGAGAATGTGAGGACTTGAGAATTGTCCGATCTGGAAGCGATAGGTTGCGGGCGCCAGACCGGGACGCGGCCGATCGACGGTCGGAATCCGACAACGCCGCAGAAACTCGGCGGGTTGCGGAGCGACCCGCCGAGGTCGCTTCCGTCTGCCAACGGCGTCATGCCGCAGGCCACCGAAACCGCGGCCCCGCCGCTGCTGCCGCCGCATGTTTTCGTCAGGTCGTAAGGATTCTTCGTCGGCCCGAAGACCGGATTGAACGTCTGCGATCCTGCACCGAATTCTGGTGTGTTGGTTTTGCCGATGATGATGGCGCCTGCAGATTTCAGGCGCTCGACGAGAAGCGCATCCTCTGTCGGAATGTTGCCCTGGTAGATCGGCGATCCATAGGTGGTGCGAATACCGGCCGTGGGAACTAGATCCTTGACCGCGTGCGGAAGGCCGTGAAGCGGTCCGACCGGATCCGAACCGCCCAGACGCTCGTCGGCTTTCTTGGCCTGCTCAATCAACTCGTCTTCGTCCAGCAGCGTGCAGATGGCGTTGACCTGTGGATTGATCCGCGCGACTTGTGCGAGACATGCCGTCATGAGCTCGACGGTCGACAGCTTGCGCGTGCGAATCAGTCGGGCCAGGTCGACGGCGTCGCTGAAACAGATGTTCGTTTTAGAGAGGGCGGTTGCCAATGCTTAACCTTCCGCTGATCGCCACAGCTTACTTTGCTGGCGCGAATGCGAGCAGCACGTTACCAGGCATGCCGCCGAACCGTGGATAGCCCGAGTTCACGAAGAGCATGCCGCCGACGACGACTGGGCCGGGGCCGTCGATCGATCCGCCACGGCCTTTCACGCCGTTCACGGCATCGTAGTCGCGAACCGTGTCGACATCCCAAATCACCTGACCGTCGCGCGTCGAGAAAGCTCTCAGGTGACCGTCGAGCGATCCGGAGAACACGACATCGGGGATCGCCGTCACAGCCGCTGATTGCGCCGGACTGCAGCTGGGATTCGAACCACAGATGCGGGCTGGCGCCGCGACCCACGCTTTTTCACCGGTCTCGAGGCTGAGCGCGGCAAGTCCGCCGCCGACCGTGGGATCGAGACCCGCCCGCGGGGCTTCCGGCGAATCGGCGCTGGTTCTCCTTACTCGCGCGACATCCGAGACGGCTGCATAGACTTGACGACCGTCGCTGGCCATTCCCCATTGAACGCCGCCGGTCACTCCGCCTTGCCCCACGCGAGTCTGCCAGACGATCTCCCCTTGACGATCCGGATCGAATGCCGTGACCACCCCGGACTTCTGGCCGGCAAGGACCAGGTCGCGGCCACCAGCGCTCCGGACCAGAAGGGCCGACGAACCGAAATCAAAATCGGGCCCGTTCTCTTGCGGACAGTTCGGACCCTTGTCGCCACATGACGAGTTGTACGCGTCGCCGCTAGTCACCTGCCTGGTCCACGCCACGCGGCCGGTCTTCACCTCGATGGCCATGACGGCATCGCTCGTGTTCGTGGCTGGCGTGGAATAGTTGTCTCCGGTCGTGACATAGAGCAGGCTGCGCTTCACGTCGAGAGTCGGTGACGCCCAGACGCCCGCGCCGGAAGGCCCCCATTGCGGTGTTCCGATGCGATTGGCTCCGGTCGGCTTGGGATCTTCGGCGATCGTGTATCTCTTCCAGACGAGCGATCCGTCCCGGACTCGCAAGGCACTCACGCTGCCGCGGAACGTGCAGCACGGATAGGCTGGACCGGTTGCACGAGTCTCCTCCCACGACGCCGCCGGCACGAACACGACTCCGTCGTGGGCAACCGCGGCGCCGGTCAGGCGCGTGGCTTCGTGCTCTTCGACCTTCTTCCGCCAGAGCAGCTTGCCGGTTTCCGCGTCGAGCGCATAGAACCAGCCCACTTGATCGCTGAACAGAAGAGTGTGCCGGCGACCGAGCGGCACCGCAAGGATCGCCGATCGGACCGGGCCGTTCGCCTGGAACGTCCAGTGCAGGCAGCCCGATTCGACGCTCAGGGCATGAACCACTCCGCTCGCGCTGCCGACGAACAGCACCCGGTCCAACACGGTCGGCTGCGCGAACGCTGTGATGTCGCCGTCGAACGCGAACGCCCATTTCAACTCGAGTCGTCGAACGGCATCGGCCGTCAGGCCGGCCACATCGCCGGGCTGGAAGCGAGTGTTCGCGTCAGATGGACTCCAACCGTTCCATTGTGCTCTTGGTCGCACCGCGATCTGGACGGTGCGGTTCGCACAGAAGGCGGCCGGTGGCGGCGTCGGGTCGGTGGCTGTCGCCGTTCCAACGTACGCGGCAACGGCCTCACGCTCCTCGCGGCGCAGGGGATAGGCGATGCTCATCATGGCGCCGAAATCGAGTGTTCGAAGAACCCGAGCTGCGGACATCTTCTTCAGCGTGTCGCGATGCGGGATTCTCGGACTCACGAGATCGTGGCAGCCGGCGCAGCGCTCGCGGTAGATGGCCTCGCCAGACACCTGCGCCGATGCCGTCGCGGCGTCTTCATGCCATACGAGGAGAACAAACGCAGTCAGCGCGAACGCTCTCGCGAGAGGGCTGGACGTCACGTTCCTTACTTGCCACATGGGGAAACCTCCAACTAACCGGGGGGTAGTATAAGATGGCTGGGCGGAGGTCCGGTTCGACATGCTCCTGACCGTGCTCGTCGCGTTTGTCGCCACGTTGTTCGCTCAACAAGCCCCGCCGGCCTCGCCGACCGTTACGCTCGACTACGATTACTTCAAGACCCGCGTTCAACCGATTTTCCTGAACAAGAAGCCAGGCAACGCACGGTGCTACGTCTGTCACCGCGGGACCGGCGCGGGCATCGGATATCTGCAAGTTCTCTCGCCTGGCGCCACCACGTGGGACGAAGAGCAGTCGAGGAAAAACTTCGACGCAGTCAGACGGTTCGTGGTAGCCGGTGCGCCGACCAGGAGCCGACTGCTGATGCACCCGCTTGCCGAAGAAGCCGGCGGCGACGAGTTCCACGGTGGAGGGCGACACTGGACGTCACAGGACAATCCGGAATGGAAGATTGTCGCCGCTTGGGTAAGCGGGCAAGCTGGAACCAGATAGCGACGTTTGTTGCAGGAGGCCTGACATCATGGTTGTGACTCGAGCGCTCCGAAATCTCACGGCGATTGCTGTCCTCGTCCTGGCAACGACGTTGACCGCCGCGGATGGAAAGGTCCGCATCGTCCAGACCAACAGCGCGGGCGACAACGTGCACCTGATCGACCCCGCTACTAATAAGGTGGTCGGCGAGATCAAGGACATCGAGGTGAATCACGGAGCGGCGGCCGCTCCCGATGGGAGCCGCCTCTATTTCACGAACGAAGCTGAGCACACGCTCGACTTCGTCGACGCGAAGACGCTCAAAGTGACCAAACGGGTTCCGTTGAGCGGCCGTCCCAACAATGTGTCCATCTCGAAAGACGGACGCAGAGTGTATGTCGCGATCGCGCAGGCGCCCGGCGCCGTCGACGTGATTGACACGGCGTCGCAAACGCTGGCCAAGACGATCCCGATCGAAGGGGCAGGGCACAACACCTACGTCACGCCTGACGGCAAGTTCGTGGTTGCGGGCTCGGTTGCCGGACGAACGTTGACGGCGATCGACAGCAAGACCGAGGAGATCTCCTGGGTGATGAAGTTCAACGGCGGCGTTCGGCCGATCACCTTCGAGACCAACCCCGACGGCTCGACGAAACGGATGTTCGTCCAGATTTCCGACTTTCATGGATTCGCCGTCGTCGACTTCGCGACGCACCAGGAACTGTCGCGCGTGACGCTGCCGGATCTGCCCGGGGTGACCAAGAGCACCAACATTCAGGGATCACCTTCTCACGGCATCGGCATTACGCCAGACGGAAAGACGTTGTGGGCGACCAGCAAGTGGTATCACTTCGTGGCGGCCTTTTCGATGCCGGACCTCAAGCCCCTCGGCATCGTCCCGGTCGGCCACCACCCCGACTGGCTCACGTTCAGCCCGGACAGCAAGACCGTCTATGTGGCGTGTGCGGGTTCGAATCTCGTCAGCGCGGTTGACGTGAAGACACTCAAAGAAGTGACGCGGATCGCCGTCGGCCAGGTGCCGAAGCGCAACATTACGGCGACACTGCAGTAGTCGTAGGCACGACGGGCGGGAAGGGCAGGAGGGGCGGGAAGGGCAGGAAAGGCAGGAAGGCGATGGCCTTTCCCCTTCCAGCCTCTCCCGCCCTTTCTGCCCCTCCCGCTCCGTCCTTCCCACCCCTGCCCTTCCAGCCCATCCCGCCCCTCCAGCCTCTCCCGCCCTCAGAAGTGCGTCGTCAGTCCAACCCGAACTGTTCTAGGAAATCCAGGAGAAATGTTGGTGTTGCTGTCTGCGTTGGTGTAGTACGTCGCGTTGAACAGATTCTCGACGTTGACCTGCAGCCGCAGATCCTTGGTTAATCCGAAGAACACCGCCGCGTCTGCTCGGGTGTAGCCAGGCAGCGTGACGGTGTTGTCGATCGCCGCAAACATGTCGGTTCGGTAGAGGGCGCCGACTCCGGCTCCCAGCCTCGGCAGGATCTGATAGTTGTTCCACAGCGAGAAGGTGTGGTGCGGCACCTGACCTACCTGCGCTCCCGCTGGCGCCGCAGTCGTGGCGCTCGTCACGAACGCATCCTGATACGCGTATCCGCCGGCGATCGTCCATCCTGGTGCCAGCCGTCCGTTCAGGCCTAACTCGTAACCGTTCGTTCGCTGACTGCCGGTCTGCACGATGCGCGTGGGATCGTTGGGATCGGTCGCCCGTGTATTGGTGCGGTCGAGTCGATACACGGACGTCGTCAACGCCAAGGCGGGGCTGACGTCCCACTTGAACCCGAGCTCGTAGTTCGTGAATTTTTCAGGTTCGACCTGCTCGGTGATGACGGTCAGCGACGAGAACTGGTCGCCTGAGCTCGGCAGATAGGACACCGTGTAGCTCCCGTAGACCGACATCGGAGTGATTGGCTTGTACACCACGCCCGCTCGTGGCGACACGAGATTGTCCACGCGGTCCAACGTGTCGCCGTTCCGGTTGTTGTGATACTCCAGGTCGAAGCGATCGAATCGCAGTCCGGCGACCACGTCGACGTGGCGCGAGAGCTCGATCTGATCCTGCGCGTACGTCGCCGCGAGGTTGGTCTGTACGTGATTGTCGGCGTCCGTCGCGCTTTGCCGGTAGGTGACGGGCGTTGCGATTGTCGGGTTCGCGTACGGCACCAGAATCGAAACCGCCGTGTTGTTGAAGAACCCCGTGTTCCGGAAGTTGTCGGTGAGCTGTCGGCCGAACTCGGCACCCGCAAGCAACGTGTGGCGGATGGTGCCGGTCGAGGCCGCATAAGTGAAGTCCGTCTGATTGAAGACGTTTAACCGGTCCGTGGCATTGTTGTACGCGGTAAGGGCGACCTGGTTCTTGTTGGGGGTCACGGCGCCGGGTACGTAGTTCTGATATCCGCGATCGTAGTCGCCAAGCAAAGTGTGGTTGCGAATCGTCACGGCGCCTGAGCGGCGTTCCACCGTTGCCGACGCCATGTTCACGTCCGCGCGGACATGACTGTCGTTCGGGTTGCCATAGAACGTCGCAATATCGACGTCGGCCGGTCTGCCCTGAAACGAGGTGATGCCGCGGTCCGCAGTCCGGCCGTCGTGCAGATATTCGTAGCCGAGCGTGATCTTGGTTTTGTCGCTGGCGAGGAACGTGACTGTCGGGCTGATGCCGTAGCGCTCGAGATTCACCGAATCGCGGAAGCTGTCCGAGTTCTCGTACACGCCATTCAGTCGAAATGCGACCTGGTTGTTGAACGCATGGCCCAGATCGGTGGCGAATCGTCTGTTCTCGAAAGATCCCGCCTGCAGCGTCACCTCGTGGAGTGGCATGAAGACGGCTTCTTTCGTGACCCGGTTGATCACGCCGCCTCCGCCGCCACGCCCGAACACCATGGCGTTGGGGCCCTTGAGGGCTTCGAGGCGATCCAGGTTATAGAGGTCGCGATAGTACTGAACGTCGTCTCGCACGCCGTTGACGAAGAAGTCCGCCGACGAGCTGTTGCCACGGATGATGACCTGATCTCGATTGTTCTCGCCTTGATGAACCGAGATGCCCGGCACGTAGCGGACGACATCGCCGACGCTCATCATGAGCTGGTCTTTGACCAGTTCTTTTGTGACGACGGTAATGGACTGCGGGACATCGCGCAGGGGAGTGAGCGTCTTGGTGGCGCTGAGGACAGCGGGCACCTGATAGCCAGCCGGCGCGTTTACGGTGACGGTGTCTCGGAACCCGGCGACTTCCAGGACGAACTCGCGAGAATCAGAGCCGTTCGGTTGCGCGCTGAGAGCCTGAGTCCGTTCGACGAAGCCGTCTGAAGCGATCTTGATGGTGTAAGAACCCGGATCCAGCGCCAGGACGAACTGTCCGCGCTGATCGGTGACCGCCGAGGGCCCGGTTGCCTGACCCGTGGGCACGGCCGCGATCCTTGCGCCCGCAATGGGCGCTCGCGTCGAGTCGAGAACCGTTCCTTGAAATGTGAATGGTTTTGGTGACGCTGTTGCCTGACCGGCGATGAGGGGTAGTGGAAGAGCGAGAAGTGAAACGACGAACAGCCACAGACGGCGCATAAGTTCTCCCTGACATTGCGCCGTGGGGCCCCGCTCCTTACAATGCCGGAGTCGGATGCGTCGGCGCGCAAGCGTTGACAGGTCTCCCTCGGGACCGGCGTTCGACCAGGCCCGCCGGCGTGATCAGCGCCGGGCGGGCCGTTCTCGCCTGCGAATGAATCCTGTTAAAAGTGAGACTGAGTCTCACTTTCAGTGAGCTAGGATACCCGACTGATTTAGTCGGGTCAAGGGGGGAATGCTGTCTTACTGAGTCGAGCGCTCAGGCGGGGACGCGACGCACGCAAAATTTGCCGCATCGTCCGTGCTTCCGGATCCGTTCCACTTCGCCACCTTGCCGTACGGACAGAGCGGCCGCGTACGATCGACGGCGCCATTGGTCACGTGCGACGCGATGATCTTGTCGGGCGCCTGTCCGTTTTCAATCCATTGCTCCATCGCCGCCACCTTGTCGAAGGTGTCGGTGCCCGGCCCTCCGGCGCAGTGGCCCATTCCGGGGACCATATAGAGCTGAATCGATTTTCCTTCCGAGCCTTTGCTCGTGGATTTCGTGACGCCCTTGAAGTAATTCACGGCGTTCATCGCCGCGACCTGTTGATCGGCCCACCCGTGATAGATGAGCAGCTTTCCGCCGCGGCTGAAGAAGGGCTGCAGGTTCGTTTCAGCGGAGTTGATGACTCCTTTGTCGGACGAGATCGTGAGGTCGATGTCGGATGCTGCGTTGAAGCGGCGCCAGTCCCAATTCGGATCCTTGAACACGATGTACTTGAACGCGTCCTGAACCGTGTTGATTGGCTCGGGCCCGGCCAGCGTCGCCCAACCAAGCTCCGAGCCGGGTTGCAGCAACGCGGGGAAAACCACGGCTCCGGTTTTCGGATGCTTGACGGGTTCAATCAGGGCGCGGGCGGTTTCGACCTGTGCGGACGTCAGGCACGACGGACTGTCGGCACCCTTGCATTCGAGCACCTTCGGGTCGAAGTGGCAGCGGGTCGGATCTTCGAGCACGCCGTCCTTGACGGCATCGTGCGCGTCGCACGCCTGCAGCACGGCATCATGAATCATCGAATACTTTTCGGTCGGGATGTAGCTGTCGGCGCTTCGGTGAACCGCCTGGCCGATCAATATCCGAGCCACGTGCAGCATCATGCCGTTCACAGCAGGAGCGCCAGCGACAATCCCGTCGTAGTCGGCAGGATAGCGTTGCGCTTCTGTGATTCCCTGGCGCCCGCCTTGCGAGCATCCGTTCCACAACGAGAGCTTGGGCGCGTTTCCGTAGTACGCGTTGATGACGGTCTTCGCATGCACGGTCATTTCATGAACCGCGCGATAACCGAAGTCGATGACCTTCTCGGGATGTCCGAGTGCAAACGCTCCTGAGTTGCCGGCATGACCGGTATCGGTGCTGGCGCTTGCATAGCCGCCGGCCACGGATTGAGCCAGCGCCGGGTAAGAGATGACACCGGCCCAGCCGCCGTTCCCGACGGCTTGAAACTTTCCGTTCCATCCGGCCGTCGGCAGCCAGACTTCGACCTTGATGTCGGAGTCGGGACTGGGGGTCAAAGTTGCCGTCACGCGGCAGAACGACGGCAAGCTGCTATAGAGCCGCGCCGCCGCAGCGCCGCGGCCGCCCGTCGCGGTTGCGCCCGCGGTCGGGGGCACGAATGCGCCGGGCGCCACGGTTTGTGCCTGGTCGACTTTGGCGTTGGGCAATGCCAGCGATGCGAGACTCTCGCACGATCCAGTCGCGAGGACCTCAGCGCGGACGGGAGTCCCGTAGAGAAACGTGGCCAGCAACGACACGCTTGCGAACGCCACGAACGTGAGACTTCGATTCGGCGCAGACATCGGCAAACCTCCTTGCCGGCAAGAGTGGTGGCAGAATTCTATTTGCTGCGAATTGCATCCACATTAAAAGCAAGCTTCTCGATGGCATCAAGCCCGCCTGCCGCCGTCGTCTGCTTCACGAAGATTTCGAGAACGGCGGCGACGGTCGTGCCGGTGTTCTTGAATCCGTGAGAAGTCCCTCGCTTCAGGAAGAACGCTTGCCCGGATGCCGCAGCAACCGGCGCGTCGGTTCCAATGGTCAGCTGCAATTGACCTTCGATGGGAACCCACAAGTGGTAGACGACGTCGTCGTGCTGGTGTGCGCGTCGCGTGGCCCCGGGCTGGATCTCGACTCGAGTAACACGCACTTCGGCACGATCGATCAGTCGCGTGGGCCGGACGCCAGGGTCAGCTTCCCCCGGCGTCTGCGCCATCACCGGCCGACCGACGAGCGTCGCCAATGCCAGGCCAAATACCGCCAGGTATCGTTGCATGCGTCATCCTCCCGTATAACGGCGCCATTATGCCGGAAGATGACCCGACAAATCCGCCCTTCTCATTTCAACAAAGTTAGATCCACTTCTCCCCGCGAGCGGTCTACTATGAGTCCCGGAATGTGAGGATCTATGGTCCTGAGGTTACCCCGGCGAGTCGGATTGCCGGCTTGGATCGTCAGTGTATCGGCTGCGTTGGTGGCCATCGTCCCGGTGATCGGCCCGGCCGTACGCGCGGCCGAACGGCCGCCGGTCATAGGACGGAACGCCGGCGTATCGGCCGGACACCCGCTCACCACTGCCGCCGCATTCGAGGTGCTCACAAAGGGCGGCAATGCTTTCGACGCAGGAGTGGCCGCGCTTCTCGTGGGTGGCGTGGTCGAACAGGATCTCTACAGCCTTGGTGGCGAAGCGTTGGTCCTCGTATATCCACAAAGTACCCGCAAGGTCGTTGCGGTAGTCGGACAAGGTTGGGCGCCGAAAAACGCGACGATCGATTGGTACACGAAGCGCGGGAAGGATCTGAACGGCGCTGGGCTCGACCCCGCCGTTGTTCCCGGCGCGCTCCATGCGGCGCTCACCGTTCTCGATCAGTGGGGCACGATGAGCTTCGAGCAAGTGTCCGCCAGAGCCATTGAGTACGCGGAGCAGGGCTTTCCGCTGCGACCGCGCACGGCGCGTGCGATCGAGGGCAACCTCAAGTTCTTCGAATCCTGGCCCGACAACCGGCGGTACTGGCTCAAGCCCGATGGATCGATGTACGCACCAGGCGAGACCATCCGGTTTCCAACATTGGCACACACGCTGAAGCTCATGGTCGAAGCCGAGCGAGCGGCGGCGCGCCAGGGACGGACGGCGGGCATCGTCGCGGCGCGCGATCGGTTCTACAAAGGCGACATCGCCCGCGACATGGTCGCCTTTCTCAAACAGCATCAAGCGCCGTTCGAGCTCGACGACTTCTCGGAGTTCTTTGCCAGGATCGAGGCGCCGGCCACGACGAGCTATCGGGGATACCAGGTCTACAAGCATTCGTTCGGGAGCCAGGGCCCTGTGCTGCTCGAAGCGCTCAACATTCTCGAGCAATTCGATTTGAAGTCGATGAAACACAACAGCGCCGACTATCTCCACACCGTCGTGGAGGCGCTGAAGCTGGCGTATGCGGATCGCGACAGCTACTACGGCGATCCCGCGTTCGTGCGCACCCCGGCAGAAGGTCTCCTTTCCAAGGCGTACGCCAGGGAGCGCAGCAAACTCATCGATCCGAAACGCGCGTCGCGGGCGTTCGTCGCCGGAAATCCTTTGTCGTTCGATTCGACCGTGAAGGAGTGGAAGTATTGGGTCGCGAACGTGGCCGACGGTCACACGCCGGGTCAACCGGTGCCAGATGCCGAGCCGCTCCGTGGCACCGCTCAAAGACACGACGCACATCGCGATCATCGACCGTGCCGGCAACATCTTCGACAGCACGCCCAGCGGCGGCTGGATTCCTGGCGCCGTCATTCTTGGCAACACCGGGATCGGGATGAGCGTGCGCGGCGAACAGTTCTGGCTCGACGAGACGCGTGCTGCTCAGTTGCGGCCGCGCGCCCGGCCGCGCTACACGCTGACGCCGAGCATCGTGCTGCGCAATGGCGAGCCGTTCATGGCGCTCGGGACGCCAGGCGGCGACAACCAGGATCAGACGATCCTCCAAGCGTTCCTGAACGTGGTCGAGTTCTGGCCTGCCTGGTACCCGAACCTCCACGAAGCGTTCGAGTGGCCTCGCGTTCAGACATTACATTTCTACGGATCGTTCTGGCCGCACACGGAGGGGTTCAATAAGCTGAACGTGGAGTCGACGGTACCGGACGCCGTGTTCAAAGATCTGCAGTCCAGGGGTCACGACGTGAGCAGGATTCCGCCCTTCAGCATCGCCAGCTGTGCGACCGCCGTGCTCATCGATCCGGCAAGCAGCAATCGGATAGCGGGCGCCGATCCGCGTCGCGACTGTTACGCGATGGCTTACTGACAGACACTCAGGCGGTGCCAGGTACCTCGCCAAGCAATTAGCGATTCGTGCCGCGGGCGGCGAGGATCGCGTTGTATTCGTCGGTGGCGCGACGCGTGCCCTCCAGATCCATGCTCGGTCCGCCGGTGCCCTTGAATTCGTTGTACAGCCGGACCGTGTTCATGACGATTCGCTCCGGCCCGATCCAGTTGTCGAATCGGCCAAGCTTGATCTCGGCGGCAGCCCGCCCTGGACTCATGCCAGCGTCGTAGCGCTTTTTCACCTCCGGCTGAAGCATCCGGAAGTAGTCGGCCATCTCGGCCAGCTCCTTTTTGCCGCCGATCGGTCCGTGGCCCGGAACAATGGTGTCGATGTCCATCTTCATGATTCTGTCGATGGTCTCGAGCCACTTACCGACGTGCGCGTTGTGCGCGAACGGCGCGACGTAATAGAAGGCGATGTCGCTGGCGAACAGAATCTTGTACTGCGGGATGTAGACGATCAAATCGCCGTACGTGTGTGCGGGTCCGAGGAACTCCACTTCGACCGCTGTGCTTCCGTGGTGGTAGGCCATTTTGCCTTCGACCGTCGTCGACGGCACGACCACCTTCCTGTCTTCGGTCCCATCGGCCCAGCCATCACGCTTGTCCCATTTCGCGGGCGTGGTGGCGACCGTTTTGAGAACCTCGTCCCTGCAGTATGGATGGCTGATGATCTCAACCGGCGGAAAAAACTGATTGCCATTTACGTGATCGCCGTGATGGTGCGTGTTGATCAGGCGACGGAAGGGCTTGTTGCTGGTTGCCTGGCCGGCCGCGGCGAGAAAGGCCTTGGTATGGAACGGCGCTCCGTACGCGTCGATGGCCATCAGGTGGTCTTCGCCGACGATGAAGCCGCCGTTCGAGACGCCCTGGTTTGCCTGGCCTGGACCGCCGGCCTGGACGTACGCGAACACGTTGGGAGCGAGCTCCCGGAGCTCCGTTTTCCAGCTCGGGACTTGAGGAAATCTGGGATCTGGTGGCGGGGAGGTGGCGACAGGAATCTGTGCCTCGAGCCGCGCGGGGGTTCCCAGGCCCTTCATCACGGCAGCGAGTCCAACGGCCGCACGGGCGCCGCGAGCGATCGCCGCTCGTCGCGTCACCTCTCCTTTCTCCATGAGCAGTGATGTCGCCATGTGAGGCTCCTTCTTGAGTGAGGTCTTGCCAAGCTCTGTGTGGTTCCCGTGAGCAGTCGTCAAGTTGGGGCGTAGTGTAGCGCCGAATTCAAGGACATGGATCCACGGGTAATTCTGGAGTTGCGGGTGGCATGTTGCGAGTTTGCGTGTTTGACACTCGGATGGCCGGGCGATATACAGGTACTCAACTTCCCTTTGGCCACGATGAAACACTGGCGCGAGACCGCGGAGATCCTCGAGCGGGTCGCCGAACTGGCTTCGCTTGGACACCGGTCCGCAATCGCCACGGTCGTGCGGATCGCCGGTTCCTCTTATCGTCGGCCCGGCGCCAAGCTGCTCATCGAAGAAGACGGCCGGACGCGAGGTGGCGTCAGCGGTGGCTGCCTCGAAGCCGACGTGCGCGAAATCGCGTTGCAGGTCCTGCGCACTGAAGTGCCGCGCCTGCTTCACTACGACACCGGTTCGGACGACAACACGGTCTGGGGACTTGGCTTGGGTTGCAACGGGTCGGTCGATATCTTCGTGCAACCTGCGACCCGCGCGTTCGTCTCGAACGTCTTACCTTTGATGGAAGCCCGGCTCGACGGGCGCGAAACGTTCGCGGTTGCCACCGTCGTGGATGGCCCTTCTGATGTCGGCCGCTCTGTCGTGGTCGGCGATTCTACAGACTCTGTCGGCATGACCGGGATTGATCGTGATTTGGCTCGGTTGGCCGCCGCAGCCCTCGACGAGAGTCGTTCCCGCCTGCAGATCCTCGATTCAAGGCTAGTCTTCATAGAGGTCCTGAAGACGCCGCCTCGCTTGATCGTGTGCGGCGCTGGCGACGACGCCCAGCCGCTGGCGACCTACGCCTCTCAGGCGGGATTCGACGTCACCGTGATCGATCACAGGCCCGCCTATCTGTCCTCGGAGCGGTTTCCGACGGCACGCCAACTTCTGAATGTGAGACCTGAAGAAGAGCTCGGCCTGCTGGACGTCGGTTCAAGCGACATGATCGTGGTCAAAACACACTCCTTTAACCGCGACTGCGAATGGGTCCGAGTCTTCTTGCGGACGAAGGCCGCCTACATTGGCCTTCTAGGACCTCGGGCGCGAACGGAAGAGATACTTCAGCGAATGAGTGCCGGCGCCGCTGATCGAGTGTTCGGTCCGGTCGGCCTGGATGTGGGAGCGGACGGCCCCGAGCAAATCGCGGTTAGCATCCTGGCTGAACTGCTGGCCGTCCACGCACGGCAGCAACCCCGCCATCTTCGTGAAAGAGGAACGGCCATCCATGTCGGCTGACGACGTCGATCGTATCGCGGGCATCGTCCTGGCGGCGGGAACGTCCACGCGAATGGGACACAACAAGCTGTTCGTCGAGCTCGAGGGCGAAACGCTCGTGCACCGAACGGTCAGACGCGTAGCGGATGTCAGCCTCGACCCGGTAATCGTCGTCCTGGGTCACGAATCCGAGCAGGTGAAGGATGCGATCGGAACGCTGACGTGTCGTCTGGTATTCAACCCAGATTACCTACGAGGCGTGAACAGCTCACTCCGCGCCGGAATTCATGCCGCGTCGGAGTCGCCAGCTCGAGCTGCAGTCGTGGTCCTCGCCGACATGCCATTTGTCACGACTGCGATGATCGAAACGCTTGTCGCCGTATACCGGCGGAGCCACTCGCCGCTGGTCATCTCCGACTACGACGGCGTAAACGCGCCACCGATGCTCTATGACCGTTCGCTCTTCAGCGAGCTCGCGATGTCGGAGGGTCAGGGCTGCGGCAAGCACGTCGTGAAGCGGCATCGTCATAAAGCGCAGAGCATCTCGTGGCCGGTCGAAGCGCTGACCGATCTCGACGTGCCCGAGGACTACGAGCGCGTCAAGGCGCTCGTCGAGGCGCGATAGGTACGCGAACGCAGCCCTAAAGGCTGCGTCACTTTCGATACGCCAGTTCGAGGTGAAGGGCCAATGAATTCCGATCTCTTGCAGCGCGCAGCCGAGCTGACCCGACGCGGCGAATCGTTCGTCGTGGCGGTCGTCGTTCGCCGGGAGCCGGCAAGTTCAGCGCAGGTCGGCAACACGGCGCTCGTCACCGAATCCGGCGAGTATCACGGCTGGCTCGGCGGCAGCTGTATTCACTCCACGGTGGTGCGCGAGGCAGTCGCGGCATTGCGAGATGCCGCGCCACGCCTGATTTCGTTGTCTCCCGATCCTGACGCAGACCGTCGCACCGGTGTTACGTCATTCCCGATGACTTGCCATAGCGGAGGGAGTGTGGACGTCTTTCTCGAGCCGGTCTTGCCCGCTCCACGTCTTCTATTGTTCGGCGTCTCGCCGGCCGCTCAGGCATTGGCGCGGCTTGGCAAGGTGATGGGCTACGACGTCCATGTCGTCGATCCAGACGCGGATCGCTCGGCGTTTCCAGACGCCGATCGGATTGTCGCCGAATTCAAGCCCCAGGATTTCGCCGACCGGCCGGCATCGCAGAAGAAGCGCCTCTTCGCCGTCGTCGCGACGCTCGGTCAGCACGATGAAGAAGCGACTCTGGCCGCGATGGCCGTCGATCCGGCGTACCTGGGCGTTGTGGCGAGTCGGAAGCGCTTTTCGCAGATCCGGGAGACGCTCGGCGAGCGGGGAGCCTCCTCCGCTGCGCTCGACCGAATTACGAACCCGGCTGGGTTGGACATCGGTGCGCGGGCGCCGGAGGAAGTTGCGCTGAGCATTCTGGCGGAGATCGTCCAGGTCCGGCGGTCGACGAGCGAGCAGCCGCCTGTCAGCGATCCGGCCGTGCGCCCACGCGAGGAGCGCGATCCTGTGTGCGGTATGACCGTCGCAGTCGAAACGGCACGGTATCACGCTGATCATGGGGGACGGACCTACTACTTCTGCTGCGGCGGCTGCCGCGAGCGATTCATGGCGACACCGGATCGATTCGTTGCCGCGTTTGCCTCCTGAGGCCGTGTGAGTCCCGAGATTCAAGCGCTACAGGACGCGATGGAACGTCTTGGCTACATCGCCGACGAGGCGATCGCCACGGCCCTGTTCCTTGCCCGCGAGATGCGCAAGCCGCTCCTCGTCGAGGGCGTGGCTGGCTCAGGAAAGACCGAGCTCGCAAAAGTGCTGGCAAGGCTGCTCTCCACCGAACTGATCCGTTTGCAGTGCTACGAAGGTCTCGACGTCAATACGGCGCTGTACGAGTGGAACTATCCCCGTCAAATGCTTCGCGCGCGAATGGCCGAGCAGGATGGGCAGAGCGCCGCGGAGATCGAAGACATGATCTTCGGCCGTGCCTACCTGCTCGAACGGCCTCTGCTGCGCGCGATCACCAGACACGAAGGCCCGGCCGTGCTGCTGATCGACGAGATCGATCGCGCCGACGAGGGATTTGAGGCTTTTCTGCTCGAGATTCTGTCCGACTTCCAGATCACCATCCCCGAGCTGGGCACCATCCGCGCCGAACACGTGCCGTACGTCGTCTTGACCTCGAATCGGAGTCGGGAGATTGGCGATGCGCTCCGACGCCGGTGTTTGTACCTCTACGTGGAACACCCCGGGCTCGAGAAAGAGGTGCGAATCATTCGCACGAAGGTCCCCGGCGCGAGCGAGCAGCTCGCTCGTGAAATCAGTCAATTCATGCACAAGCTTCGGGGACGGCGACTGGCGAAGGCGCCGGGCGTCGCCGAATCGATCGACTGGGCTCAAGCGCTCGTTCGGTTGCATCGTCCGTATCTCGACCCGCAGGTCGTCGCCGACACGATTGGCTGTTTCCTCAAGGATCGTCACGACATCGAAGATCTCGACCGTGCACAGATTGACGCCATGGTTGAGGAAGTGCGGAGCACCGGGGCGTAGACGACATGAAGAACGAGGATCTCGTCGTTCATCTCGCCCGATTTGCCGGAATGCTCCGCGCCTACGGCGTCGAAGTGCGGATCAGTGACGAAATCGATGCGACGAAGGCGCTAACGCACGTGGACCTCTTTGACAAGGAAGAGATTCGCTGCGTCCTACACATCACCTTCAAGATTCAGCCGCCTGACCGCATGATGTTCGACCGTTTGTTCGCATCGTTCTGGGTTGAAGGTCGGGCCGAGTCCAGCCCTCGAGTACCGACTGCCGCGCCCCAGGCTCGCGGCGTCACGCCGCCGCGGCCTTACCCACACGGCACGACTCAAACGGGTGACTCGGATACGTCCGCAACGCCTGCGGAAGACCAAAGTGTTGGTTACAGCCCGGACCTGGTACTTCGGCGCAAGCCGTTCGAAGCGTGTTCGGATCGGGACTTTGCAGACATGGAGCGTCTGCTCGCGCGACTGTTGGCGCGCTGGACTGCACGACGCAGCCGGCGCCTGACGCCGGTACGTGGGCGCGGCATGCCGGATGTCCGGCGCAGTTTCCGGAGAGCGGTTGGCACAGGTGGCGAGATGTTGTCGTTGGCCAGGCGGGCCCGCGCGATCGACGACCCGCGTGTGGTCGTCCTCTGCGACACCAGCGGCTCGATGGATGCGCACGTTCGATTCCTCCTGGCATTTGTCATGGCCTTCAAGCGAATTGCTCGCCGGACCGAGGTCTTTGCCTTCAACACCTCGTTGGTCCGCTTGACGCCGTGGCTCGACCCGGCTCGCATTGTGCGCACGCTGGAGCGGCTCGCCTCAGGCGTCCCAGGTTGGTCGGGCGGGACGCGGATCGGCGAAAGCCTCGTCGAGTTCGTCACGAAGTATCTGGACGACGTCGTTTCTTCGAGATCGGTCGTCGTGATTCTGAGCGACGGTCTGGATCGTGGAGATACGTCGGGCGTCGCGGATGCCATGCGAGCCCTGCACTCGAAGGCTCGCAGGATTATCTGGCTGAATCCGTTGTCTGGCGATCCGCGGTACGAGCCGACCGCGCGCGCGATGCAGGCAGCCCTTCCATTCATCGACCGTCTCGCTCCCGCCCACGATCTCGAATCGCTCGAACGAATCTTGCCCGAGCTGGCGGCGTGACCCATGCCGATGGAGATTTCGAAGACGTTCGTCGTGAACGCCCCTGCAGAGGCCGTGTGGGGACTTCTTACCGATCCCCAACGTGTCGCGCGATGCCTGCCGGGTGCGGCGATCACGAACCAGGTCGACGAACAGACGCACGCGGGCACGATCACAGTAAAGGTGGGGCCGGTCGCGGCCACCTACAAAGGTACGATGCGTTTTGAGCGTCTGGACGCGGCCACCAGGACGGCGGAAATCGTCGCGGCAGGCCAGGATGTCCGCGGAAAAGGCGGCGCCGACATGCGGATGACCAGTCGCCTCGTCGAGCGCGAAGCAGGTGGCACTGAGGTCGCGATCTCGTCCCAGGTGAACGTCATGGGTATCCTCGCCCAGTTCGGCCGCGGGATGATTCAGGACGTGAGCGACCAGATGTTCGACAAGTTCGTCGCGGCGGTCCGAGCGGAGCTCGAAACACCGGCCGTGACTCCTTCGTCGAGTTCACCGCAGGTCAGCGGCGACCAGACCACGCCTGTGGCGTCAGGTGTCGTGCGCCCGGGCGAGCCGACCGGTACCGAGCCCATCGAGGTGTTGTCGTTCGGCTCCGCTGTCGTGGGCCGCGCGGCGGGCCGTGCGGCGCTGCGGCCGATTGTCTGGGTCGGAGCTGTTGTCATTCTTGTGGCGATCTACTGGCTTTGGCTGCGTTAATTCGGAAATCACTTGACTGGACGTGGTAACTGAGCCTTTCGCTCTTAGGGGCATCCTCAACCACCACGTTCAGTCAAGTGATTTCCGATCTCAAGGAGTGTTTCATGATCCCTGCGCCGTTTGACTATCACGCCCCGACGTCGCTTTCCGAAGCCATTCAATTGCTCCAGCGTCACGGCGACGAGGCCAAGGTGCTGTCGGGAGGACAGAGCTTGCTGCCCCTCCTGAAGCTTCGCGTCGGGGCTGCCGCGCATCTTGTCGACATCGGAAAGATCCCCGGACTGGAATACATCAAGGAGGAAGGTGGATTTCTCAAGATCGGCGGCCGAACACGAGAATCTGCGCTCGAGCGATCCGATCTGATCAAATCGAAATATCCGATTCTGTTCGATACGGCCCAGGTCATCGCGGACCCGCTGGTCCGCAACCGCGCGACGATCGGAGGCAACCTGGCGCACGCCGATCCCGCCAACGATCATCCGGCGACGATGCTCGCGCTAGGCGCCGAGGTGACGGCAACCGGACCAAAAGGCCAGCGGACGATCAAGATTGGGGAATTCTTCACGGGGATTTTCAGCACGGCGCTCGCGCCGGACGAAATTCTCACGGAGATCCGCATTCCGATCCCTCCGCCCAGAAGTGGCGGCGCCTACGTGAAGCTGGAGCGCAAGGTTGGTGACTTTGCGACCGCCGCGGCGGCTGCGCAAGTGACGTTGAGCGGGAGCGGGGAAATCGAACAGGTCGGCATCGCGCTGACGAGCGCGGGGCCTACACCGCTCAAGGCCGGTGACGCCGAGCGCTTTCTGCTGAAGAAGAAGCCCGACGCCAAAACACTCGCCGAGGCCGCGCGGCTCGCCGGACTCGCCGCCTCGCCGTCGGCCGATCGCCGGGGCTCGGTCCAATACAAGCGTGAAATGGCCCGTGTGTTGACAGGACGCGCACTCGCGCGCGCGATCGAGAGAGCAGGAGGACGCTGACATGGCGAAGCACACGATTCGGCTGACCGTGAATGGCGCACCCTACGAGCGGGAAGTGGAATCCCGTCTTCTCCTGGTTCATTTCCTCCGCGATCAGTTGCGATTGACGGGCACGCACATTGGCTGCGACACGACACACTGCGGCGCGTGCACCGTGCTCGTCGATGGCGAGCCGGTCAAGTCGTGCACCGTGCTTGCCGTGCAGGCCGACGGCGGCGCGGTCCGGACGGTTGAAGGCCTCGAAACCGACGGCAAGCTGCACCCGATCCAGGAAGGGTTCTGGCAGGAGCACGGACTGCAGTGCGGTTACTGCACGCCGGGCATGATGATGACCGGCGTGGCGCTTCTGGGACGGAACACGAATCCCACGGAACCGGAGATCCGGCATGCGATATCCGGCAATCTGTGTCGCTGCACGGGTTACGTCAACATCGTGAAGTCGATTCAAAACGCAGCCGCCAAAACGCGCTCAGCCACCGTGTGACGGTTGCACATCGAAGCAGATAGTCGTCGCAAGCAAAGCCGAGCGGCGTAAGCCGCGAAGGCACAGGCGCTGGGGGTGGAGCCCCAGCGCATAAATATTGAGGAGATCAACGATGACGCCGCGAACGACCGCCGAAGTCGGAGGCATGGGCCACTCGATCAAGCGCAAGGAGGATCCGCGATTCATACGCGGCCAGGGCCATTACGTGGACGACATCCAGCTGCCGGGCATGCTCTATCTGGACATCGTCCGCAGCCCGTTCGCCCACGCGCGGATCAAGGCCATCAACACCGAACGAGCGCTGAAAGTCCCCGGCGTACTCGCCGTGATCACCGGAGAAACGCTGGCGAAATACAACCTGCACTGGATGCCCACGTTGATGTCGGACACCCAGATGGTCCTGCCGACAGAAAAAGTGATGTACCAGGCGCAGGAAGTGGCAGGTGTCATTGCCACCGACCGGTATGCCGCGGCCGACGGCGTTGACGCCGTCGAAGTGGACTACGACCCGCTTCCGGTCGTGGTGGACCCGTTCAAGGCGCTCGAGCCAGGGGCGCCGGTGCTCAGAACGGACAAGAAGGACAAGAAAGACAATCACATTTTCCACTGGGAGGTGGGCGACCGCCAGGCCACGGACCAGGCGTTCTCGAGCGCCGACGTGACGGTGAAGCAGGACATCTACCTGCCGCGCATCCACGTCGCGTCGATCGAAACCTGTGGCTGCGTGGCCGATTTCGACCGAGTGATGGGCAAGCTCACGGTGTACATGACGACGCAGGCTCCGCACGCCATTCGGACGGTCCTGGCGCTCGTGGCCGGACACGTGGGGCTCTCAGAAGAAAAGATCCGCATCATCTCGCCCGACATCGGCGGCGGTTTCGGCGGGAAGGTGCCCGTGTATCCGGGCTACGTGATTGCCATAGCGGCTTCGGTCGTCATCGGCAAGCCGGTCAAGTGGATCGAGGACCGCATGGAGAACCTGCAGGCCGATTCCTTCGCTCGCGACTATCACATCAGGGCGGAGCTCGCCGCGAAGCAAGATGGGACCATGACGGCGCTGAAAATCAAGACGGTGGCGGACCATGGCTATACCGATGCGGCCGCCAACCCGTCCAAGTTTCCGGCCGGTCTCTTTTCCATCTGTACCGGCTCGTACGATCTCAAGCAGGCGTTCGCCGAGGTCGACGGCGTCTACACGAACAAGCCGCCAGGCGGCATCGCGTATCGCTGCTCCTTCCGAGTCACCGAGGCGGTCCATGCAATCGAACGCATGGTCGACGTGTTGGCTCTCGAGTTGAAGATGGATCCGGCCGAGCTTCGGCTGAAGAACTTCATTCCGGAGGACAAGTTTCCATATCACTCCGCGCTTGGCTGGGAGTACGACAGCGGCAACTATTCAGGCGCGCTGCGGAAAGCGATGGAGAAGATCGGCTATGCCGACCTGCGCAAGGAGCAGGCCGAGAAGCGTGCGCGTGGCGAGCTGATGGGCATCGGCATTTCGAGCTTCACCGAGATCGTCGGCGCCGGACCGTCGAAGCATTTCGACATCCTCGGCATCAAGATGTTCGACTCGTGCGAGCTGCGCGTGCATCCCACCGGCAAGGCGACCGCTCGCTTCGGGACGAAGTCTCAAGGCCAGGGACACGAAACCACCTACGCGCAAATCATCGCCGAAGAGCTCGGGATCCCGGCGGCGCATATCGAAGTCGAAGAAGGAGACACGGACACGGCGCCGTACGGTCTCGGTACCTACGCGAGCCGGTCCACGCCGACGGCTGGCGCGGCGGGCGCGATCGCCGCTCGGAAGGTTCGCGACAAGGCCAGAAAAATCGCTGCGCATCTACTCGAGGTGAGCGAGGACGATCTCGTCTGGGAACCTGGGAAGTTCTCGATCAAAGGTGCCCCACAGAAGTCGAAAACGATTCAAGAGATCGCGCTGGCGGCTTACACGAACCATCCGGCCGGGATGGAAGCGGGTCTTGAAGCCGTCAACTACTACGATCCACCGAACCTCACGTTCCCATTCGGCTCATACATTGCGGTGGTCGACATCGATCGCGGCACGGGAGCCGTGACGCTCCGCCGCTTCGTGGCGGTGGACGACTGCGGCAACATCATCAATCCGATGATCGTCGAGGGGCAGATTCACGGCGGCTTGACGATGGGGATGGCACCTGCGCTTTTCGAGGAGATCTCGTACGACGAGTCCGGCAACATTCAGGGCGGCAGCTTCATGGATTACCTGCTGCCGACCGCGATGGAAACGCCGCGGTGGGAGACCGACAAGACCGTGACGCCTTCACCGCATCATCCGCTCGGGGCCAAGGGTGTGGGTGAGTCGGCCACCGTGGGAGCGCCGCCGGCCATCGCGAACGCAGTGGTGGATGCGCTTTCGCACCTTGGCGTTCGTCATATCGACATTCCGATTACGCCTGAAAAAGTGTGGAACATCTTGCGGGAGAAGGGTGTGGCGGAGTAGCAGAGAAACTCGAGCCGCTCGAGTGGACCTCGAGCGGCTCGAATCGCGTAGGGACTAGGACCTGCTCACTTGCTCACTTTCACCCATGCCCACATTCCGGCGCGGAAGTGAGGGTTCACGTTGCAAATCACGAGGTACCTTCCTGGCTCCGGAAACACGACCGACTCCACACGATTGAACGTGTTGGAAAGGATTGGTTGTGGCGGCGGCGGTGTCAATGCATTCGCCGGAGGGAACGGCGGAGGTCAGGCCTGCACCCGGATTGGCTCCAACGTACAAAACAATCGTTTTGTCGTCTTGATCACGCAGCCCGTAGTTGATGTAAAAGCTCTGCGGATCGCCGGCGGGAGGGGGAGCAGGGTTAAAAACCGGGGCGTTGTCTAATACGTCCTGAGGCTTGACTCCCGGGTTATACGCAAGAACCTGGTGGAAGCCAGCCACCACGAAGTTCACCACTCCGCCGGCCTTGACCTCGATTTTTTTGGGAAGAATGTGATCGTTGTCCGGGTTGGGCCCCGCCAGAGCGGTGTTGAGACCTGCGCCAAACGAGACGGTCACGCTGACTGGCGCCTTGTCATTGTTCCGCCAGTCCTTGTCGTCGTCATCATCACGCCAATCGCCGTGATGACTAGCGTGTTGATCGTCTTGGGCGGCGGCTGTTACGGCCGGCAGCGGTAGGAACGCCAGAACGGCGATCAGCGGGATCGTCCAGAGCATCGAGTGTTTCATCGTGTCCTCCTCGTTGGAAGCGGAGCGGGTCTGCCGACGGACTGAAATCTCCTGGGGGTCAGTCGTGCGAAGTTTTCCAGGATTGGCGAGCTCGACGCCGGCGTACTCCGCCATCAGCGTCGCGTGCGGGCCTCGGTCTAGAGCCTCGGCCCGGTCGTGTGAGTCTGAGGGTTACTGAGTGCTCTGGTAGATCCCGATGACGTTGCCTTCGGTGTCGGCCACGCGTGCGAACGCACCCATCCCGGGGATCGGCGTATTCGGAGTAATCACCCTGCCACCTGCAGCCTGGACCTTCCTGATCGCGTCGTCCACGGATTTCACATCGACGTAGATGGTGGGGTTCGGCGCCTCTTTCGGCCGGGGGAACAATCCGCCGTTGATCGCGCCCGCTTCCCTGGGCATCTGTCTGTCGTCAACGTCGACCGACTGTGCGGTCACGTAATTCATCTGTGGCATGTCATCGAGCTTCCAGTCGAAGCTCTCGGCGTAGAACTTCATCGCCCGTTCTTTGTCGTCGAACGGGATTTCGAAATGGACAACCTTGGCCATGGTGCACTCTCCCTTGCTGTTTCCTTATTTCCCTCGTTCGGGCGCCTGTACTTATCAGAGGGCCGTGGTTGCGCGCAAGCACTTCCTCCGAAATCATGCCGCCGTTCGTATAGCGCTTGCCGAAGATACGTTCTCAGACCTCGCCGAACGGCGTATGATGCTGCGCGTGAATGCGGGAGGCGCGACTCGGTCCAAAGAGTACGCCGAGCGGCTGACTCGTCTTCAAACGACCTGGTGGAAGAGCTGGCTGGATGTCCAGGCTCCATTCCGGTGGAATCTTCGTCGGCTCCAACCCGGGTTCACGCTCGACCTCGGATGCGGGATCGGCCGTACCCTGGAGCACCTTTCCGGGCACGGCGTGGGAGTGGATACGAACGAGTACTGCGTGAGAGCCGCGCGAGCGCGCGGTTTCACGGCGTTCACGCCCGACGAATTCCGGCGCGCGCCGGAATACAACCGGCCCGGCCGCTTCGACTCTCTGCTCCTCGCGCATGTCGCCGAACACATGACGGAGGCCGAGGCTCTCTCGCTGTTGCAGGAGTACGAATCGCTGGTTCGGCCTGGCGGCAAATTGATCCTCCTCGCGCCGCAGGAGGCAGGTTTCAGAAGTGACGCGACCCACGTCGAGCTGATGGACTTCGAGCGGCTGACACGCATTTCCGACCGGTTGGGATTCCGGCCGGATCGAACCTTCTCGTTCCCGTTCCCGCGCTGGGTGGGCGGGCTATTCACGTACAACGAGTTCGTGGTGGTGGGCACGAAGGTACCTTCCCCGCTGTGAATCCGGAGCGAGACACCGCGATACCGCTCGTCTCCGCGATCGTCGTCAATCGGAACGGCGGCGCGATGCTCCACGATGCGCTCGCCTCCCTCTTCAGCCAGACGTGGCCCGCGCTCGAGGTCGTCCTGGTGGACAACGCCTCCAGCGACGGGTCGGCCGACCAGGCCGCCCGGTGCTTCGGCGATCGGCTGACGGTCATTCGCAACGCGAAGAACGAGGGATTCGCGCGCGGCAACAACATCGGTTTCAAGGCGGCTCGAGGCGACTGGATCTTCCTCCTGAATCCCGACGCGATCTGCGATCCCGATGTCATCGCACAGCTCATGCAGTTCGTCGCAGCCAGGGCCGACGTCGGACAGCTGGCCTGCCGCGTCGTTCGAGCGAGTCAGCCGAATTTCTTCGACTCAGTCGGCCTGCTCCTCTATCCCGACGGCGTCTCGCGTCCGCGAGGGTGGCAGGAGAAAGACCAGGGCCAGTACGACCGCGCCGAGGAAGTGCTGGCGCCGCACGGCTGCGCCTGCGCGCTGCGCAAGGCGATGCTGGATCAGATCGGCGACTTCGACGAAGACTTCTTTTGCTATTTCGAGGATCTGGATCTGGGTGTCCGAGGGCAGCTGGCCGGATGGAAGTGCTGGTACGTTCCGGCGGCGCGCGTCCTTCACCAGAAATCGGCGACGGCGGGCAACTACTCGGTCTTCAAGGCCTATCACGTCGAGCGCAACCGGCTGTACTGCCTGTGGAAGTGGATGCCGCGCTATCTCGTGTTCGTTGCACCACTCTTCACGATCAACCGCTATGCGATGCAGGCCTACGCCGCCACGACGCATCAGGGCCTGTCCGCAGACTTCGTGAAGGAATATTCCGTGGCGCGTCTCGTCGTGCTGCTGATTCAGGCGAGGATGGCCGCGTACTGGCGGCTGCCGCGCATGCTGGCGAAGCGGAGGCAGATACGGAACACGCGCACAATGAGTACACGCGACTGGTATGGGCTGATTTCACGGTACAAGCTCGACGCGATCGAACTGGCGCTGAAGTTTTGAGCCGCCGCCAGAGCCCGACCGTTGTGGCATCTCGTGTGCGGCTGCGCACTCCTCGAGCTCCGATAGCAGAAAAAATGTACCGACAACAAACGCAACGCACGGGACCATCATCGTTCGGTAGACGGAAGTGTACAGGTGCCAGCTCACATTGGGTGTGCTCAAATAGATGACGTACAGCGCACAGCAGTACAGCACCGACGTCACGGCCGACACCAGCGCGCCTCGACTCAGTGTGACGCCTCTGACGACCGTGAACATGCCGACCACCACAACGACCTCGAAAACAGTCCAGAGGCCGGTCCGTTGACCGGTCATCGCTCGTAGCACGTACTCAGCCGTCGGTCCGTCGAGAAGACGATCCGTGATGACGGCGAGGCTTCCCGATGGATCGCGTGCGAGCGCACTCTGAAGCCCCCAGGCCCGCTTGTCCAACGCCCACATGAGCGTCGGCGCAACCGCAAGAAGAACCATGATCGCGAACGACCGGTCGCTTCGAAATCGGTTGGCCAGCCGCCAGAGGCTGATCTCACGGCAAAGGGGGCTCACTAATGCAAGGGTCACGAGCAGACACAGGCTGAAGAGGATCCCTTCGTACTTGATGCTGGCCGCGATTCCCAGTGCGCAGATTGCTGAGTACAGATCCGTCGCCCGTTGCTCCGAGGCATAGCGGCCGAGCGAGAGCAGTGCCACGCCGCAGTACAGAGCCAGGTACCAATCCATGTAGCCGTTGGTCAACCAGTAGCCGAGACTGAGGAAGAAGCTCAGGATCAACAAAACAAAGCTCAAGCCGCGTCTTCCGAAGCTGAAAGCCCACAGCATGACCGGCGCCAGCATGACGAGCAGGCTGCCTTTCGGAAGGAATTCGTTCCAGTAGCCCTTCAGATACGCGAGCTGCGCCGCAATCGATGGCACCAATTTGGGATAGTCGGGATTCGCGAACATGAGTGAGGGATGGTTCCAGCCCGTCTGCTGGCGGAGGCCTCCTTCGATCCAGATCATCCTGGCGTGAAAGAACCAGATGGAGCGGGCGTCCCACTGCCGAATGGGGTTGGACAGCATTTCGACGTAGTAGAGGCTGTAGACGACCGCCAGCCCTACAAGCAACGAAATTGAGAAGATGGTTCGCGCGTTCTCGCGGGTCCATTCCCGCCATACGCCGCGATCTCTCCACAACTCGCGTGCGCCCCAGAGCGCAATGAGGCCTCCAGCAGCAAATACGCGCGCGAAATGCTGGCCGCTCAGCACCAGACAATGGTTAACAAGGATCCCGGCACCAAGCGTCAGGGCCGTCTGTTCGAAGAAACCGCCGCCCACTTTCAAGAACGACCTCATCCCATAGCCGACCAGGAACAGGTACAGCAGGAACAGGCTAAGGACAATGAACAAGAGTCACTTCCGCTCGACGTTCGGTCGATGTGCAACCCGCCACCGCTGGTTCGACGTTCAGCACGAATCGCCAGACGGCATCGTTCTGGCGCTTGCTCGGCCAGGCGGACGCCACGATTTGCTGGGTTACCCATGGGTTGGCCGCCAAGCCATCGGAAATCTCGTACCGTTCCAGCTCGTGGCTCCGAACGATCGCCAACATTTCTTGTACCGCGTTCGGCAGAACGCGATCTTCACCAGCGCGAGGCGTGTTGACGTTCATTTGGAAATCGCGGAAGCCTCCCGCGAACAATTTTCCTGCGGACAGTCCAAGGTCACGTAGCGTGATCTCCAAAGACCTGTAGAACGTCGGGTGTCCCCCTGCCCCGGGCCAGGGGGTCATTAGGATCAGGACGAAAACGAGAAGCTCGAACGCCAGAACCTCCACCATCTGGCGCACCTTTGCATCTTGCCAACGTGCAGCAGCCCAGCGAGCGATCACCGGGCCCCATTCCTGCCCTCTTACCCAGATGTTCCACGCGGCAACGACCAGGATCAGGATCGTCAGTCCCCAGAGCCCTCCATCAAGAGCCCGGGCAACTGCCACGAATTGCGCTCGCGGACGGCGCTGAGAAAGCGCCCACGTCGGAACTGCACGAGCGATCCCATCGCCACGTGCCCAGGACCATTCGAACGCCCAGGCTCCTCCCTGTTGGCTATAGTCGAGGCGAATACGATGTGATCCTTCGGCCAAGTGCACGCGGCCGGTGTGCGTCATGCTGACGTGCGAGCCCCCGTTGTCAACGACTATGCGGTCGTCGATGTACAGCGATGACCCGTCGTCGGAGGTGGTGGCGAATACGTAGGAACCCGAGCGTGGGGCGGTGAGATAGCCGGTCCACCGGACGCTGAAGCTCTCGGGGGGGAGTGCTTTCCAACGCCGCCAGATGGCGCTGGTCGACTGATCGCGGTCAGTACCGGATTGAGATGGCCGTCCCTCCCACGATGGATTCGAGTAGTATTCGGCGCTCAGTCCATCGCCCGCCGGCACCATCGGCCGCACCGCGCGAATAAGCGCCCAACCCAGGACAGCGGTGATGAGGAGCATCACTGCCCGTAGGCGAAGCCATTCGATCAACTGATCCCTCGGTCTCTCGCTTCGCGAGATTCAGGCAGCCTCGGCTGCCGGAAGCGGAGCGCCAGCACATTATTGACCATTGACCGGCCGGCAACGGTGTCAAGAACGCGTGGGCAGTCTGTAGCCTGTCCGCAGAATTCGTGAAGGAATACTCCCAGGCTCGAGCGGCGGCGCTCTGCCGCTTGCCGCGGATGCTCGCCAAACGACGGCAGATCAGCAACCGCCGTACGATCAGTACGCGTGACTGGTACGGGTTGATTTCACGGTACAAGCTCGATGCGATCGAGCTGGCGTTGAAGTTCTGATTGCGGCACGGATACGGATACGTCCTCGAGATCGGAGAGGAGCAAGAACATGCTGACGACCAGCGACACGCAGGGGACCATCATCGTGCGATAGACCGAAGTCCCGATGTGCCAATCCAGGTTCCGTGTGCTCATGTAAATGACGTAAAGGCCGGAGGTGTACAGCAGCGCCGTCGTGACCGCGACGACGGCCCCACGGTTCAGTGTGATGCCGCGGCAGATGCTGAACATCCCGACCAGAACCACGAGCTCCAGGACAATCAACATGGCAGTCCTGTTCATCGTCATCCGCTGTAGAACGTAAATGGCCGTCGATGAATCCGCGATCCGCGTCGCGATGAGCGCCACGCTGGTCGAGGGATTGCGCGCGAGGTCGCTCCCAAGTCCCCAGGCCCTCTTGTCCAAGGCCCAGATCAGCGTCGGCGTGATCGCAAGCAGCAGCATGACCAGAAACGTGTAGTCAGTGCGCACGCGTCGCATGAGCTGCCAGACGCTGACTTCGCGATAGAAAAAGCCAAGCACGAGCACGGCCACGGCCCAGCTCAAGACGAAGAGCTGCCCTTCGTACTTGATGCTGGCCGCGATTCCCAACGCACAGGCTCCGGAGTAGAGATCCGTCGCTCGCCCTTTTGAGAAATAGCGACCGAAGGAGAGCAGGGCCACGCCGCTGTACATGGCGAGGTACCAGTCCATATAGGCATTCCAGAACCAGTAACCGAGGCTCAGGAAGAAGCTCAGGGTCAGCAGAAGAAAACTCACGCCGGCCTTCCGGAAGGTAAATATCCACAACATGACCGGCGCCAGCATGACGAACAGTGAGCCTTTCGGAAGGAATTCGTTCCAATATCCTTTCAAGTACGCGAGCTGAGCCGCAATCGACGGGATCAGTTTCGGATAATCGGGATTCGAGAACGCAACTGAGGGGTGGTTCCATCCGCCGTGCTGGCGCAGCGCCCCATCAGCCCAGATCATCTTGGCGTGGAAGAACCACATGGACCGCGCATCCCATTGCTCAATGGGACTGGACAGGACTTCGAAGTAATACAGGCCGTAGATCGTCGCGAACGCGAGCGCACACAAGATCGTGAACGAGGAACGGGCAGACTGGCAACGCCACTGCTCGTACCACGCGCCGCGATCGTTCCACAACCTGTAGGCGCCGAACAGCGCGACGATCAGTCCCGCGGCGAAGAGGCGCGAGAAGTCCAGGCCCGTCAACACCAGACAGAAGTTGACGAGGACACCGGAGCCGAGCATCAACGCCGCCTGCTCGACGGGACCGCCTTTCACTCGCGTCAACGAGATCAACGCCGAGCCCACCAGGAACAGGTAGAGCAGGAACAGGCTAAGGACAATGAACAAGAGTCACTTCCGTTCGACGTTCGGTCAGCGTGCAACCCTTCGCCAACGGCTCGCTGTTGATCGCGAACCGCCACGCCGCATCAGCCTCGCGCATGCTTGGCCAGGCCGACGCGACGATCTGCTCAGCAGACCAGAGATCGGCGGCGACGCCATCGGAAATCTCATAGCGTTCCAGATGGTGACCACGAACCATCGCCAACATCTCCTGCACCCTGACCGGTAGAACGCGATCCTCTCCAGCTCGAGGCGTGTTGATATTTGTCTGGAAGCCGGCAAACCCACCCGTTAGCACCCTTGCACCGGACTTTACGAGATCGCCAACCGTAGTGCGGATGGACTGGAAGAAGGTCGCCTGGCCGCCGGCGCCAGGCCAAGGCACCATCAGCGTCAGGATGAAAATCAGGATCTCGAAAGCCGTGGACAGCAGCCTCAGCCGAACGGCGGTAATAGTGCGACACACAGACATGCCATGGGCGATCGCGCGAAGCCATTCCGTCCGTGCGAGCCAGATGTTCCACGCGGCAACGACCAGGATCAGGATCGTCAGTCCCCAGAGCCCTCCATCAAGAGCCCGGGCAACTGCCACGAATTGCGCTCGCGGACGGCGCTGAGAAAGCGCCCACGTCGGAACTGCACGAGCGATCCCATCGCCACGTGCCCAGGACCATTCGAACGCCCAGGCTCCTCCCTGTTGGCTATAGTCGAGGCGAATACGATGTGATCCTTCGGCCAAGTGCACGCGGCCGGTTTGCGTCATGCTGACGTGCGAGCCCCCGTTGTCAACGACTATGCGGTCGTCGATGTACAGCGATGACCCGTCGTCGGAGGTGGTGGCGAATACGTAGGAACCCGAGCGTGGGGCGGTGAGATAGCCGGTCCACCGGACGCTGAAGCTCTCGGGGGGGAGTGCTTTCCAACGCCGCCAGATGGCGCTGGTCGACTGATCGCGGTCAGTACCGGATTGAGATGGCCGTCCCTCCCACGATGGATTCGAGTAGTATTCGGCGCTCAGTCCGTCGCCCGCCGGCACCATCGGCCGCACCGCGCGAATAAGCGCCCAACCCAGGACAGCGGTGATGAGGAGCATCACTGCCCGTAGGCGAAGCCATTCGATCAACTGATCCCTCGGTCTCTCGCTTCGCGAGATTCAGGCAGCCTCGGCTGCCGGAAGCGGAGCGCCAGCACATTATTGACCATTGACCGGCCAGCAACGGTGTCAAGAACGCGTGGGCGGCCTCGATCGAGAAAACTGCTCGAGCCATCGCACGATCGGAAGTCCTCTGGTGCTCGCGGTGACGGACGCCACCAACGCAGCGTTCAAGCTCGCATACATGTCGGGCGGCAAGCGCAACATGCTGCGCATTTGACGAAGGATGGTCAGCGTATCCGTGAACTCGCGCCGGCCAGACGCAAGATCCTCGTGGAGCAATCCCAACACCGCCTCCAGGACCACGGACGGCTCGGGTTCCGCGACGAGCGGCCAGAGGGCGTCGCGCAATGCGCTCAAGTCCGCGGGCGGAGCGGAAGCGACTTCGAAAAATGCGTGCGGCGGTTCCGGATCCTGCTCGATGACCTGTTCCGCCCACTGATGGACGGCCTCGCCACGGATCAAGCCGAGCAGGAGGGCCGTCCGGTAGTAGGTCGCTTCTAGCGAATAATCCGGCAAGGCTTGTCTGCAAACTCTACCCGAATCTCTCGCCAGATCAGCCAAGGTCAACTACTATGGCAGCGCCAAATCAGTGATTCCTCGCCGCGCTAACAAGAAAGGAGCGCGATCATGAAAAGACGGAAATTCCTCGAAGCCAGTGCAGCGGTCGCTGCCGCTGCGGCGGCTCCGCTTCTTCGGGCCGAAGCCGGCGCCCCGCAGACCCCGAGTTCAGAAGACGCCGGCACGCTGGAACGGATCTGGCGGCAAAGCGCGGCTCCCAATCAACGCATTCTCCTCAAGGGCGGAACAGTCGTCAGCCTGGATGAAAAAGTCGGCGACCTCCTCAAAGGGGACGTGCTGATCGAAGGCAAGAAGATCGCAAACATCGCTGCCGACATCAAGGTGTCGGGGTCGGCGCAAGTGATCGACGCCTCGAACACGATCGTGATCCCCGGATTCGTTGACGCCCATCGTCATTCATGGGAAGGCCAGCTCAGGCGCATCATCCCCGACGGGGACATCGGCGCGTACATGGCGACGACACATCAGGGGTTCGCGCGGTACTATCGCCCGCACGATATCTACGTCGGCAACCTGATTACCGCGCTCGGATGCATCGATGCCGGCATCACCTGCATGATCGACAACTCGCACAACTCGCGCTCTGCGGCTCACTCCGACGCTGCCGTGCAGGCACTGATTGATTCGGGCATCCGCGGTGTGCACGCGTCGGGCGCGCCGCAGACCGGCGATTGGGACAGGCAGTGGCCGCAGGATCTCGCGCGCCTTCAGAAGCAGTTTTTTGCCTCCGACGATCAATTGGTCACACTGCGAATGTACGCGGGGATGGATCGCGCGAGTTGGGCAGCCGCGCGGCGACTGGGAATCCGGATCACGACCGAGTCGAACGCTGCCGGCCGCGAGTTCGAGGAGTTCTGGAACGAAAAGCTGCTGGGTCCCGACAACACGTTCAACCACTGTCAGGGCTGGCCAGACGTCGTGTGGCAGCGCGTCAAGGAGGCCGGTTGCACGGTCAACGTGTGTCCGAGGTCCGATTCTCAGTACGCGCTGGGGCAAGGCGTCTCGGCATTGCAGAAAGCGATCGATCACGGAATGCGTCCAGGCTTCAGCATCGACAACGAGGTGTCGTACGGCACCGACATGTTCACCGAGATGCGGGTCGCCTTTTACGTACAGCGCGCGATGGCGACTTATCGCAAGACCAACGGTGATGCGAAAGCGCCTGCCCTCGTTAGCGTGCGAGAGATTCTCGAATGCGCGACCATCGGCGGAGCCGCCTGTGCTGGCCTGCTGAACAAATGTGGAACGCTGACGCCCGGCAAAGAGGCCGATGTCGTGATGATCCGAACGGACGACATCAACCTCTATCCGTCGAATCACGCCATCGGTACAGTTGTCCACGCCGCCGACACGAGGAACATCGACACGGTGATCGTCGGTGGCCGCGTGCGAAAGCTGCGTGGCAAAATGGTGGGCGTGAACATGGAGAAGTTCCGGCAACTGGCCGACGAGTCTCGCCAGTATCTATTCACGAAGGCCGGCTACAGGCTGGACGTCTTCTCCCAAGTTAAAAGTTGAAAGTGGAAAGTGGAAACAAGCTATGAGAGTCAGTGTTCCGATCATAGATGCAGTCTTTTTGGCTCTTCTGATGGGCCCAGCGCCGGCATCGGCAGCCACCTGTGAGAGCATTGGCGCCCTGAAGCTGCCGAATACGACGATCACCATGGCCAGTTCGGTCGCGGCTGGCGCATTCACGCCGGCCAAGCCTCCGGCGCTTCCGATTCCTGCCTCGTACCAAAACTTGCCAGCGTTCTGTCGCGTGGTGGCGACCGTCAAGCCGACGACGGACTCGGACATCAAGTTCGAGGTGTGGATGCCTTTGAGTGGGTGGAACGGCAAGTTCGTCGGCGTCGGGAACGGCGGTTATTCGGGGGAGATCTGGTACTGGTCGATGGCCGCACCGCTCACGAGCGGATATGCCACCGCCTCCACCGATACCGGGCACGAAGGCGGCGTCATGGACGCCAGCTTCGCGTTGGGACATCCCGAAAAATTGGCCGACTTCGGTTGGCGTGCGGTTCACGAGATGACGGAAAAAGCCAAGGCCATCATTGCCGCCTTCTACGGTACGCCCGCCAGGCTGTCGTACTGGGATGGCTGTTCGACTGGGGGCCGGCAGGGATTAATGGAGGCTCAGCGCTTTGCAGCCGATTACGATGGCATCGTTGCGGGAGCGCCCGCCAACTACATGACACGCTTGTCGAGTTGGACGGTCTGGGTTGCGCAAGCGATGCGGAAGGAGCCAGGTAGTTTCATCCCACCGGCCAAGCTGCCGATTCTTCACAACGCCGTGCTCGGGGCGTGCGATGCCAGAGACGGAGTCAAGGACGGCATCGTGGAGGATCCCGCTCGATGCCAGTTCGATCCGCGAGTTGTCGAATGCAAGGGTGAAGACGGTCCGAATTGCCTGACTGCCGCGCAAGTCGACGCGGTCAGAAAGATCTACAGTGGCCCGGTCAACCCTCGCACCAAGGAGATTGTCTATCCCGGAATGGCTCTTGGAGGCGAGTTGGGATGGGCGACCGGCGTCGGAGCAGTGACGCCAGAGCCCATGGCGCTTGCCACCGGCATCTTCAAGTTCGTGGTGTTCAAGGATCCTAACTGGGATTACAAGACCTATGATTTCGATCGAGACACGGCCCTCTCGGACAAGGTCGACGGGGGGACGATGAATGCGATCGATCCAAATCTGGCAGCCTTCTTCAATCGTGGCGGAAAACTGTTGCAGTACCACGGCTGGGCAGATCCGGGGATCTCGCCGGTGAACAGCATCAACTATTACAAGGCCGTGGCGGCCGGGCTGGGAGGCGTGAGCACGCTTCAGGACAGGTACCGCCTGTTCATGCTGCCTGGTATGGATCACTGCCGCGGCGGACAAGGTCCCGACACTTTTGACGCGCTGGGCGCAATGGATCAATGGGTCGAGCACAAAAAGGCGCCCGATCGCATCGTCGCTTCACGCGTCAGGGGCGGCAAGACCGATCGCACACGACCGCTGTGCCCATATCCACAGGTGGCCGTCTACAACGGCAGCGGCAGCACAGATGACGCGGCGAATTTCACATGCAAGGGGCAATAGGCCCCGCAGAATCACCCGAGCGCGAGAGTCTACGCTCGAGCGCGAGGATCGGCGTCAGTTCGGCAGGCGAGTGGGGGTGGGGCCCCACAAGAAGTAAAGAAGAGAGGACCGAATGCTCAAAACATATCAAGCCATCGCCGCAGGCCTGTTGCTCATGGCATCGGCAGCAGCGGCGCAGGATGCGAAGGCCGTCATCGACACAGCGTCGAAGGCGATGGGCGCCGACATCCTGAAGACCGTCGAGTTTTCTGCGACAGGGTTCGATTTCGTACTGGGTCAGGCGTACCGACCGGATGCGCCGTGGCCCCGATTCATCAACAAGAGCTATACGCGGGCGGTCGACTTTCAGGTGCCTGCCTCGCGCGTGGATCGGATCCGCACGCAGGGAGAGAATCCGCCGCGTGGGGGAGGCCAGCAGCCCATCAGAGGCGATCAACCGCAGAATCAAACCGTCATTGTCGATGCCAATACGCCGTGGGTTCAGCAGCTGGACATCTGGATGACACCCCACGGGTTCCTGAAAGCGGCCACGACGAACAACGCGACCGCGAAGTCTCAGACAATCGGTGGGAAGAAGTACACCGTCGTTTCGTTCACCGGCCAGAACAAGGCGCTGGTGAACGGCTACATCAACGAGCAGAATCTCGTCGAACGAGTCGAGACCTGGATCGACAACGCCATGCTCGGCGACCTGCAGGTCGAAAATACGTACAGCGACTACAAGGACTTTGGCGGCGTCAAAGTCCCGACCAAAATCGTGCAGAAGCAAGGCGGCTTCCCGACGCTCGATCTGACTGTGTACAACGTGAAACTGAATGCGCCGGTCACGATTCAGGCGCCGCAAGGACGCGGCGCCGCGCCGGCAGCCGCGGCTGCACCGGCGGCAGCTGGCGCCGTGCCGTCCGAGAAGCTGGCGGACGGCGTCTTCCTGATTCTCGGCGGCTACGCGTGCCTGGCGGTCGACTTCAAGGACTACATCGTCGTCATCGAAGGACCGCAGAGTGAAGAGCGAGCGACCGCGGTCATCAACGAGGCGAAACGACTGATCCCCAACAAGCCCATTCGCTACGTCGTCAATACGCACCATCACTTCGATCACGCCAGCGGTCTTCGAACCTTCGTTGCTGAAGGAGCGACGGTCGTCACGCATCAGATCAACAAGTCGTATTACGAGAAGACGTTCGCGGCGCCGCACACGCTCAACCCGGACAAGCTTGCGGCCGCAAAGAAGAAGCCGACGTTCGAAACGATGACCGAAAAGAAGGTGCTGACCGACGGCAATCACGTCATCGAGCTGCACCACCTGCAGGGCAGTGGGCACAACGAGGGACTGATCGTCGCGTACTTCCCGAAGGAAAAAATTCTGGTGGAGGCCGACGCCTACAACCCGCCGGCGCAGCCCAATGCTCCGACGCCCAATCCACTGAGCCCGTACAACACCAACCTGGTCGAGAATATCGAGCGATTGAAGCTGGATGTGGCGACCATCATCCCCGTCCACTACGCGGCCGATGGGCGGAAGGTGACGAAAGCGGAGCTGTGGAAGGCGGTCGGACGAGAAGGGAACTGAGGCTGGAAGGGCGGAAGGGCTGGAAGGGCTGGGGGTGGTCCCCACGACAAGTAAGAGAGAGGTGATCCGATGCGAATAGCGATGACTTGGGTTTCGATGACGGCCGTTGTCGCGCTCGCCGGAGTGCTGGCCTCGGCGCAGAATCGCAAGACGCTCGATATCTACCTGGTCGACGTCGAAGGCGGCAATGCCACACTCTTTGCCGCGCCGTCCGGTGAGTCACTGCTCATCGACACCGGCAACGGCGGCGCTGCCGCAGCGAGAGATGCAGACCGCATCATGGCCGCTGTCAAGGATGCCGGCCTTCAACAGATCGATCACCTGATCACGACGCACTGGCACGGCGATCATTTCGGTGGGATGGCCGAGCTCGCCGGTCGCGTTCCGATTCGCGAGTTCATCGATCACGGCACGAACGTCCAGCCGACTCCCGCGACCGATGAGTTCCTGCAGAAGACCTACCCGAGCTTGTACGCGAAAGCCAAGCACACTGTAGCCAAGCCTGGCGACAAGGTGGCCATGACAGGTCTCGACTGGCGAATCGTGGCATCGGCTGGTGAGGGCCTGAAGACATCTCTTTCGGGCGCCGGCAAACCCAACCCGTATTGTTCGGACTTCAAGCCTCAGGAGGTCGATCGATCGGAGAACGCGCAGTCGGTCGGCAGTTACATCACCTTCGGGAAGTTCAAGGTGGTGCACATGGGCGACCTCACCGTGAACAAGGAATTCGATTTGATGTGTCCGAACAACCGCCTCGGGACCGTGGATCTCTTCGTCGTCTCGCACCACGGCCAACCGATTTCGAACGCCGCCGTGCTCGTTCATGCTCTGCATCCACGCGTGGCGATCATGAACAACGGCACGCGCAAAGGTGGGCAGCCGGATGCGATGAAGGTGATTCATTCATCTCCCGGCCTCGAGGACCTGTGGCAGATTCACTTTTCTCTGCTGAGCGGGCAGGAGTACACGGTCCCCGGCCTGTTCATTGCCAACCCGATCGACGAGCAGCCGGCGACTTTGCCAATTGCCGCGATGACTCCGCCACCGCCTGGCCCGAACGCGCCGCCACCGCCCGTTCACAACGGACCTGCCTACTGGATCAAGGTTTCTGCCCAGCAGGACGGCACATTCACGGTTACCAACGGCCGGAACGGCTTTTCGAAGACCTACCGAGCCGGAAGCTGACGCACTGAACCGAAGGCTGAGGAGGGCCCTACTCAATTCAGGCTTGCAACCCACACTTACGGATGCGTTGGCCCTGCCGATCCCGACAGCGGCGTCTGCAGGTACGGGAACGTGTCGCGGAACAACCGGAACGCACTGTCACCGGAGATGGTGCCATCCGGCGAATACGCAATCGTAGCGTTCACGAAGGCGCCGTCAGTGAGGCCTTCGATCTCTGCCGGATGCGACGGCAACAGGATCCCTTCGACTGCCCGTAGCGCGACGTCCACCACGTCATCACCAGGCCGGCGTCCGTTCGGGAAACCGGCGAGATCGCCTCCGATGACTCCGAGAGGATTCTGCGACTCGGGCGGTGCGGGCTCGATGCTCGTGTTCAATCTGAGCATCTCGGCCGGGGTCACCTTTTGCGGCTGGTTCAGCATGGGTACGCCGGTCAGAAACACCTGCACGAGATCGGTCCGCGGCGTCGGCGGCGCCGGCACACCAAAGAGCACCTGGATGAGAACCGGAAGCGTCGGATTGGTCACGTAGGTTGCGAACTGGCCGTCCTGCTTCGGCTCGCTCCCGTTGAAACGGTCCTTGTCTTTGATGCCAATCACGAGCTCGTTGACGAGCGGGCTGCCGAGCCGCGACACCTGGTCGAACCGGCTTTTGTCCCAGTCCCAGTCCTTGTTCTTGTCTTTGACGCTCGCGGTGGTCCAACCACCGATCACCGGGTCGTTGCCGGAAACCAGACAGCTCGTCGGCACTTCGAGGGCCAGCGTCGTGATGTTCTTGTCGGCCAGCACGTTTGCCTCTCCGTCAACCGCCCCGAGGGGATTGAGGTTGATCAAGTCGAACGCCTCCGCCAGGTTGACGACGAAGCCTTCGCGCCGCTGTCCAACGAAGAGGCGTCCGGCGCCGCACCCCGGAATCGTGACGTCGTAGATATGGTTGTTCGCGTACTGGGCGTAGTCCGGGAGCGACTTGTCGCCGATTCGATCGACCGGCTTTCGAAACGTTGGGCTGCCGGTGGCGGCGTTGGTGATCGGCAGGCGATGCCCTCTCCAGTGATCTCCGCGCACGACGCTCACCGAGTAGGTTTCGATGACGTTGAGGTTCTGGGTGTCAGTTCGGCCCGGCCCAATCCCCCCGATATTGATCAGCGGCACCGCGACGTTCTGGTCGCCAGCAGGAACCGTCAGGTTCTTATATGTGTTGTTGAACCTGAACTGGAACGTGATGTCCTCGCGCGCGTCGCCGTCGTTGTCGACGTGGATTTCATACAGGGCGTCGGGATCCATGGTGAAGTAGTTCGGGCCGCCGTAGACGTCCTGCAGCGGCACATAGTTGGCGAGCAGCGTGATGTAGTCGGCGCGTCCTGCCTCGTAGCTCCGAAACATGTAGAAATCGGTACCGTCGACCTTGGGCGACTTGGTGATACCCGGTGCTTCCCGGTGGCTCGACCCCTGCAACGTGACGCCGGCTGCCGCGAGCAGCACACCGGCAATCAATCCGCCTGTCAATCGCTTCATGGCTGTTTCCTTTTCTAAATCGCGTGGGGCCCTTCCCCCACGCGCTGACACAACTGACGCTTGTCCCTCGGCCAGTGCGTGGGCCAGTCGATCCGTGGGCCCTGATCGGATGGCAGGCTCAGCGCTTGTTCTACGTGGATGACTACGGTTGCCGGATGGACTTGGATGCGCCGGACCTTGCGGATGCCTTTGAGATCCTTGAACCTCTTGCTCAGCTGCGCGAATTCGGGGATAGTAGCCGCGTCTTTCTGAGGGAGTCGCTTCTCGAAGTGTGAAGTCTGAAGTAAGAAGTCAGAAGTCGCATGTGTCAGACTTGTAACTTCAACTTCAGCCGTCTTACTTCAGCCGTCTTACTTCAAACTTCTACGTTCTTTGAGCCCCCGGCCTTCCATTCTCCACGACGAACGACGCCTTGGTTTCGACCGGGGCGTCGGGCTGGCTTACGTACGGCACCGTTCTGAAGTCGCTCGTCAGGATCGACGGTGTCATCGTGCAACGCACGTAGCCACGGTTGGCGTTGAAGAACTTCAGCTGCGGATTCTGCGATAGCGCTTCCAGTCCGATCGGCGTGGAATCCCCGCCGTCGCCTCCCGACGAGATCGACGTCCCGACGAACTCCGTGCCGATAGTCGGCGACGACGGGTCGTCGAAGTCGACCTTCAGATCACCGACCAGGTTGGAATGAAAGTCGCCGGTGATGAAGATGGGATTGAAAGGTTTGGCCTCGGCAAGAAACCGCAGGAGGTTCGTGCGTTCGACGATGTAGCCGTCCCATTTGTCGACGCTGAACGTGCGAGCGTTGTTTCTCGTCAATCCCATTTCGGTGATCATCACCTGGTTCGCCAGGATGTTCCATCTCGACCGGGATGCCGCCAGCCCATTCAGCAGCCAGCGTTCCTGATGGGAGCCCAGAATGTGATGGGCGGGATTGAACGCTTCGCTACACCGGGGCGGGCGCCCGCTGGCGCCGCAGGGCTGTTTGGTGCGGTACTGACGTGTGTCGAGGACGTGAAACGCCGCCAGATCACCAAACTTCAAGCGGCGGAAGATCTTCATGTTCGGACCGCTCGGCATCGATGACCGGCGAAGCGGCATGAACTCGTAGTAGGCCTGGTACGCAGCGGCCCGCCGGAGTAGAAACCGATCGCTCGGCATGTCGTGATCGGAAAATGGGCCGGCATAGTCGTCAGAGACGTCGTGGTCGTCCGGCGTGACGATCCAAGGGAATGCGGCGTGTGCCGCCTGAAGATCGGGATCGCTGCGATAGATCGAGTAGCGGGTGCGGTACTCGTCCAGCGTGATCACCTCACCAGACACTGGAATCTGGCGCACTCTGGTCGCGCCGGTCGATGGTTCCTCGTAGATGTAGTCGCCCAGGTGAACGACGAGGTCGAGATCTTCCGCCGCCAGCCGGCGATACGCGGTGTAGTAGCCCGCTTGGTAGTTCTGGCAGGAGGCAAAGGCGAACTGAAAGCGGCTGAGCGAGGCCGTCTCGGCGGGAGCCGTCTTGGTTCTGCCTGTTGGACTGATCTCGCCTCCAGTGGTGAAGCGATACCAGTAGTGCCTGCCGGGCCTGAGTCCTTCGACTTCGGCGTGGACCGAGTGCCCCAGTGCGGGTTGTGCGATCTGCGATCCCTTCTGGACGATCCGTTGAAACCGCTCGTCCTCTGACACCTCCCATCGGACAGGAATCGTGGACCGAAGCGCGCCGGCCTGATCCAGGGCGTGCTCGTCGAGACGCGCCCACAACACCACGCCGTCAGGATGGGGATCTCCAGACGCCACTCCCAGCCCGAACGGGTTCGCACGAAACCGCACGACACGTTCGTTGCCAAACGCTGGGAGCGAGCCCAGTGCGATGGCGGCCGTTGCATCGAGACTGGCCCTGATGAAATCCCGTCGGGACCAGCCGACGTTGGACCATTTGGACATTCAGTCGCTCTCGATCTGCGGGGGCTAGCAGCAATGATATCCTTCAATCGTTTCCGGAGGGTTCATGCGAATCGTCGTAACTGCGCTTTTTTTGTTCATGTTGACGACGCCTGCGTTGGCGCAGGCGCCGGATGGGGCCGCGGTGTACCAAAGGGAGTGCGCCGCGTGTCACGCGAATCCAACCGGCGACTCTCGAGCGCCAACCCGTGAAGCGCTCCGGCAGTTCTTCCCGGACGCCATCGTCACCGTCCTCACGGCCGGGGCGATGCGGGCGCAGGGGGAGAAGTTGAGCGAAGCCGAGCGACGTGCGGTCGCAGAATTCCTCACGGACAAGACGACGGCGCCGGCGCCGACCGTCATTACCGAAGGCCGCTGCACGACGTCGCCGGCGATGTCTGACCCTACCAAGGGCCCCTCGTGGAACGGGTGGGGCAACGGTGTCGGCAACACGCGATACCAGCCGGCCGATCTCGGTGGACTCACCGGCGCGGCTGTCTCGAAGCTGACGCTGAAGTGGGCGTTCGGACTTCCAGACGTGCTTGCAGCGCGCGGGCAACCGACCGTTGCGGGCGGGCGTCTGTTCACGTCTACGGACAAGGGCGATGTTTTTGCGCTGGACGCGAAGACGGGTTGCCTCTATTGGACGTTTCGAGCGCAAGCGGGTGTGCGCACCGCGATCACGGTCGGACCCTATAGAACTGCGTCAGGAGCTTCGGGGTACGCTGCGTACTTCGGCGACGGTCGCGCCAACGCGTATGCAGTCGATGCCATGACGGGGCAGCAACTCTGGACCCGCAAGATCGACGATCACCCGGGCGCTACGATGACCGGGGCGCCCACCCTGCACGAAGGCCGCTTGTATGTCCCGATGGCCGGCATCGGGGAGGAGGGGCAAGGCGGGCGGCCCGGCTATGAATGCTGCACGTTCCGCGGCAGCGTCACGGCCCTCGATCCGTCGAACGGCACTGTCGTCTGGAAGACGTACAGCATCGCTGAAGAACCGAAGCCGCGGGCGAAAACTCAGGACGGCGTGCAGACATGGGGTCCGGCCGGAGGCGGCATCTGGGGGGCTCCGACCGTCGACGATCGTCGACGATCGATCTACATCGCAACCGGAAACGGCTATGCCGATCCGCCGCAGCGAACGACAGATGCAGTTATCGCGCTGGACATGGCAACCGGGAAGATCAAGTGGGTCCATCAGGCGACGGAAGACGTGTGGATGATGGGATGCAAACCGGAAAACCCGGACAATCCCAAGTGTCCGGCGAAACAGGGACCAGACTTCGACTTTTCCGCCCCGCCAATCCTGGCGAGGACCGCGAGCGGTCGCGAGCTCATCGTGATTCCTCAAAAGTCCGGGATGGCATATGCACTCGATCCGGACAAGGAAGGTGCACTCGTCTGGCAGTACCGCTTTGGCCAGGGCAGCGGCTTCGGTGGACAGTGGGGTGCGGCTGTCGACGGAGAGCAGGCGTATTTCGGCGTCGGCGACTTTTTCAGTCAGCAGCCTGGCGGCATGCATGCCGTGAAGCTCGAGACGGGCGAGCGCGTCTGGTCCATACCGCCGCCGATGAAGCTGTGCGGGACGGACCAGCGGTGCAACGGAGCGCAAGGCGGCGCGGTCACCGCAATTCCGGGCGCCGTGTTCTCGGGCTCGAACGATGGCGGCATCCGGGCGTACTCATCCAAAGACGGGTCGATCCTGTGGCAGTTCGACACCAATCGCGACTTCATGACGGTGAACGGTATCAGGGCGAAGGGCGGCGCGATCGATGGCCCGGGCCCGGTTGTCGTCGGCGGAATGGTGTACGTCAATTCCGGGTACGGCGGCTTCTTCGGGCGTGCGGGGAACGTGCTGCTCGCGTTCGGGATCGATTAACTACTGGGAGCGCCCGCGGCCATGCCGAGCCGAGGACATGGGAATCCGAGGCGAGGCATCAGCGTCAGGTCGCGCCGGGGGTGCCCGCCTCCGCCAAGGCTACGGCGGGTCCGCCGTAGCTCGAGAGAAACAGCGCCGAGCGAAGGCTGGAGGGCCCCGGCGCCAGTGAAAGATGAAAGGCGGGAGAGGCTGGAAGGGCTGGAAAGAAACATTTCCGTCGCCGCGCGTCTCAACCGCCTGCCGGCGACTCGCACCCACCGACACGCGACGATCATCGCCGGGATCGGATCCTTCTTCGACCTGTTCGACATCTTCCTCGCAGGCGTTCTTGGCACGGTTCTCACACAACAGCTGAACTTGGACCGGCTATGGCTGCCGGCGGCCATCGCCTCTGCCTTCGTCGGGATGTTCATCGGCGCGACGCTGCTCGGTCGCCTCGCCGACCGCATGGGCAGGCGGACGGCGTTTCTCCTGAATCTCGCGATCTATTCCGCCTTCACCTTCATCGGTGCGTTCAGCGTGAACGCGCCGATGCTGATCGCGTCGCGGTTTGCAGCCGGAATCGGGATCGGAGCGGAGCTGCCGCTCGTCGACGTGTACTTGAGCGAGCTTCTTCCCGCCCGTCTTCGCGGACGCTACACCGCCTGGGCGTACACACTCGGGTTCCTCGGTGTTCCGGCCGCGGGATTGCTCGGACGGATTCTCGTGCCTCGTCAACCCTTCGGCATCGACGGCTGGCGCTGGTTGTTCATCGCCGGATCGCTTGGAGCGGTGATCGTGTGGATCGTGCGGTCACGTTTGCCCGAGTCGCCCAGATGGCTCGAGTCGGTCGGTCGCACCGCCGAGGCTGAAGCCATCGTCGAGCGCATGGAACGGGAAGCAGCGTCGCAAGGCGCCCTGGCGAAACCGAATCTCAATGAAACGGCCTCCATCGGACGCGCGCGGCTGGCGGTGCTGTTTTCGATACAGTACCGAAAGCGGACGTTCATGCTTGCAGCGTTTCAGATCTTTCAAAGCCGTGGGGTACTACGGATTCGGCACGCTCGTGCCGCTGGTGCTGGCCGCCAAAGGGTATTCGATCGTCACCTCGTTGACCTTCACGACATTGACGTTTCTTGGCTATCCAATCGGCTCTGCACTCTCGCTGCCGGTGATCGAGCGGGTCGATCGCCGGTGGCTCATCGTCGGATCGGCGTTCCTGATGAGCGTCTTTGGTCTGGCTCTCGGCTACTCTTCGTCGGCCGCGGCGATCGTCGCGTTCGGATTCTTGTACACGGCCGCGAGCAATTTCTTCTCGAACGGATTGCACATCTTCCAGGTCGAGATCTTTCCCACGTTCGTCAGGGCGACCGCATCCGGCGCCTGTTACGGGTTGAGCCGGCTGTCGAGCGCCGCGATGCCGTTCGTCCTCCTGCCGGTGCTTCAGCGATGGGGTCCTGGGGCGATGTTCGTGGTCGTGGCGGCGGCCCTGTGGATCGTGATTTTCGACATCGTGCTGTTCGCGCCGAGCACGACTGGACGGTCTTTGGAGGAGGTCAATCAAGGGCTGAGCGCTGAGGGCTGAGGAAGCTGAGAGCTGAAGGTTGAGGTGTGCTAGCATACGTCATATATGAAGCGCACGACCATCTTCATCCCCGAGAGCCTCGAGCGCGATCTGCAGCTGTACGCGCGCCGCGAGCGCAAACCGGCGGCGTCCATCGTGCGCGAGGCGATTGCGGCGTACATCGTGCGAGGGCGTCGCGGGTCCGCGCTGCCGTCGTTCGCTGGAGCGTTCGACAGCGGTCATACCGACACAGCCGACCGGCACGAGGAGCTGCTGTTCAAGGCCCTGACGACGCACGGCGCCGAACCGTTGCCGCTGAAGCGCGCGCGTGCCCGACGCCGGCGGACGCTTCGAACGACTCGCAAGGGCTGATGCCGCTGCTCGTCGACACGGGCATCCTCTACGCGCTCGCCGATCGCCGCGACGCGTGGCATCTGCGCGTTAAGCGCTATCTCGAAACAACCCCCCAAACGCTGCTCGCACCGGTCACCATCGTCCCCGAAGTGGCGTACCTGCTTCGCCACCGGATCGGCGTGGCTGCCGAGCGCGCGTTCGTCGCGTCGATCGCCAATAGTGAGGTCGCCCTCGAGGAGATGACGACGCGCGACTGGAAACGGGTCGAGGCGCTGATGGCAGCGTATGAGGTCCTCGGCCTCGTGGATGCGTCGGTGGTGGCCATCGCGGAACGATTGAAGCTGCACACCCTGGCGACCACCGATCGGCGCGATTTCTCCATCGTCCGCCCGGCGCACGTCGAGCGTTTTACGTTGGCGCCCTGAGAGTTGCTACAATGGCCGCGCTTGCCGCCTCCTTTCGACTTGTAGCCCTTTGTAGGACTGAATATCGATGGCGCTGACCACCGGCTCGAAAGTCGGGACCTACGAGATCCTCGGTCCGATCGGCGCGGGCGGCATGGGCGAGGTGTATCGCGCAAAAGACACGCGCCTGCCGCGTGAAGCCGCGATCAAGGTCTCGGCCCTGAAGTTCAGCGAGCGTTTCGCACGTGAAGCGCACGTCATCGCCTCGCTCAATCACCCCAACATCACGACGCTCTACGACATCGGTCCGGACTATCTCGTGATGGAGCTGGTCGATGGGCCAACGCTTGCCGACCGCATCAAGCAAGGCCCACTGACACTCGACGAAGCGTCGAACATCGCGCGTCAGATCGCCGACGCGCTCGACTATGCGCACGAGCGCGGCGTCGTCCACAGGGATCTCAAACCGGGCAACATCAAGATCCGTCCCGACGGCGTGGTGAAGGTGCTCGATTTCGGCCTTGCCAAGTCGGTCGTTGGCACGCTGGCCGGCGCTCACTCCGACGACTCGCCGACGATGACCACACCCGCGACTGGCGTGGGCGTGGTGCTCGGCACGCCGGCCTACATGTCGCCGGAACAGGCCAGAGGCAAGGAAGTGGACAAGCGCGCGGACATCTGGGCCTTCGGCTGCGTGTTCTACGAGATGCTGACCGGGATGGCGGTGTACCACGGCGAGTCGACGCAGGAGACGATGGCGAGCATCTTGAGGGACGAGCCGGATTTGAGCAAGGTGCCTGCCCAGGCGCGTCGACTGCTGAAACGATGCTTGGAAAAAGACCCGCAGAAGCGGCCGCGGCATATCGGCGACGTCATGCTGCTCCTCGACGAACCGCCGTCGGGCGAGTACTCGCCAACGACCGCAAGTATGACGCCGGCACCAGTCGCAGGGAGAACAATGGCTGTGGCCTGCCGTCGCTGGCGGGCTTCTTCTTCTCGCAGTGGCCGCAGTTCTCGTCTGGGCGCCGTGGCGATCGTCAACGAGTGCCGGCCAGGCCGTGCGGTTCGAGGTCGGCGAATCGGAGACGATGAAGTTCTTTTATGGCGGCGCGATGGCGGTGTCGCCGGATGGTCACTGGATGGTGTTTCCGGCCACGGGTGAGGATGGCGTGAACCGCTATTGGGTTCGCTCCTTGGAAACCGTCGAGGCTCGTCCCCTTGCCGGGACCGAGACTGCGTTCGTCCCGGCGGCGTGGTCGGCAGACAGCCGATACGTTTTGTTCACGTCTCTCAACGCTCCACAGCTCAAGAGGGTTGACATACGGGGCGGGCCGCCTCAGACGCTGGCGGATCTTAGCGGACCAATAAATGGCGCGGCGTCAAGCACGGACGGCGTCATTCTAGTTGGGCTCGCCCAGCCAGGTCAGCCTCTGTTTCGTGTGCCGGCGGCCGGCGGAGCAGCCGTTCCGGCAACCGTGCTCGCCAAGGGCGACATCGGGCACAAGTTCCCGCAGTTCCTCCCAGACGGACGCCATTTCCTGTACCTGAGGGCCTCGAACAACCCAGACCAGTCCGGCGTGTATGTGGGTTCGCTGGATATCAAACCGGAGGAGCAGAGCCTCAAGCGCCTGCTGGCGACGAACCGCGAAGCCTACTACGCCGGCTCTCCTGGAGGAGGTTTAGGGCATCTGATTTTCTTGCGCGACACGACCCTGATGGCACAGCTGTTCGATCCAGTTCGTATGGAGCTCACTGGTGAATCGGTGCCGATTGCCGAAGGCGTCGATTCGTATGCGAACAACTTCTACGGTCTGTTTTCGGTGTCCGACAGCGGAACCCTCGTGTATCGCCGAGGAGGGGGATCCAAGCTGGCGCTCGTGTGGCTCGACCAGCACGGTAATCCCGCGGGCACGCTCGGTGAATCCGGCGACTATGCGAATCCGGCCGTATCGCCGGATGGGACCCGCATCGCGGTCGCCCTCGGCCCGTCCGGCTCTCGCGATCTCTGGATCGTCGACGTTGCACGCGGCACCAACGACCCGGTTCACGTTCGACGCGGCCAATGACGACAACCCTGTGTGGTCGCCAGACGGCAAGGCGATCGCTTTTGCCTCGAATCGACAAGGATCTCCGAAACTGTACGTCAAGCCTGCCGACGGATTGGGAGAGGAACGTCTGCTGGCCGATACGACGGGAGTCTCCGACGAGCTGGTCGAACGACGGACGTTTCCTGCTGTTGACGGTGGGATCCTCAGAAACACTCAACGACATCTGGGTTGTTGCGAGTTCCGGATCAGGCTTCGAACGAATCCAAACCGACGTCGTTGTTGGCCAGCCGCTTCAACGAAGCGCAGGCGCAGTTCTCGCCAGATGGCCGGTGGGTCGCTTACACCTCCAACGAGTCCTCTGCTGTCGACGTTTACGTCCAGCCGTTCTCGCCGGAAGGAAGTGCCGGCACCGGCGGACGAAGTGGCTGATCTCGAAGGGCCTCGGCGTTCGTCCCGCGCTGGAGCAGCGACGGCAAGCAATTGTTCTACGTCAATGGCCACCAGCCTGGACTTGATGGCAGTGGATATCGACACGAGCAAGGGCTTCCAGGCCGGAACGCCCAGACGATTGTTCACGGCGCCACCGCCCGCTGCTCCCGGTCGGCTGGGATCGATCCCGGACGACAAGCGCTTCCTGTTCGTGACGACGCCCAACGGCGGACGCCCCGCGCCGTTCACGGTCGTGGTGAACTGGGCCGCGTCGCTCAAAAAGTGATGTTCCCAATGGCGTCCGTTCCTGACCTGATCGTCCTGCACGAACATCCCGAGTGGCAGAAGCCGCTTTTCGCGGCATTGGAGCGCCGCGCCGTTTCGTTTCTGCCGTTCGACGTCACTCACGCGTCCTTTACGAACGTCGAGCCGCCGCTCGCCCCGCTCTACTTCAATCAGGCCAGTCCGAGCGCCTACATCCGCGGCAACACGCGAGCCGTACCGTTGGCATTGGCGTTCATGCGATCGCTCGAGCTCAAGGGTGCGCGCGTGTTGAACGGCGCAAACGTGTTCGCCCTCGAGCTGAGCAAGAGCGCTCAGGCCACCTTGCTGCACACGCTCGGCATCGACTGCCCGCGCTCCATCACCTTCAACGATGTCGGCGCGCTCCGTCAACACGCTCGCGACATCAAGTGGCCGGCGCTGTTGAAGCCGGACCAGGGAGGCAGCGGAGCGCGGATCCAGGTCGTCGAGTCGATGGCGCAGGTCGAGGCAGATTTTTGCCCGCGATCCGTCGATCTGGCTGCCGGACAATCTCTTCCTGCTCCAGGAATTCCTTCCACATGACCCGGAACAGGGCATCGTTCGTCTCGAGTTCCTCGGCGGCGAGCTTCTGTACGGCATGCGCGTCAAGACGCACGGCCGCTTCAATCTGTGTCCGTCGCCCGTCTGCAACCCCGAGGAGGGTGAAGGTGCGTGCGAGGTGCCGGATTCCGTCGCCGCACCGCCGGTGGAGTTCTACCCGTACCCAGACGTGCCTCGAGACGCGGTCGAAACCGCAAAACGGATCGTGAAGGCGGCCAGGCTCGATGTCGGCGGGATCGAGTATCTGGAGACTGACGATGGCCGAAGGGTGTTCTACGACATCAACGCCAACTCGAATCTCCGTCCGTCCGTAGCCGCGGCATTCGGCTTCGATCCATTCGAGAAGGTGGTTGATTTTCTCGCGGGCCAGTTGCAGTTGCGTTGAGGAGACAACCCAACGATCACCGCAGAGACCGCCGAGATCGCAGAGAACCCTGCTAGAACCCGCTGGGCTGAATCCAAAAGCTCTCGCGCCAGGTACCGCCAGGCGGAATGCTCTGCAGCTCTTTGTAGAGGCCCTTCTGCGCCAGGTTCATGGCATCTGTGATACCGGCCATCGGCTCGAAGCAGATGAAATTTCGATCCTGACCGGGCGTGCTCGGCTTGGGCGCCCAAACCACCGCCGCCCGCCAATTCGGTCCGAACGCCACCTGCACTTGCTGCATCTTCCCCTTGACCGACATCGTCGCGCGGCCCGCCGAGTCCCGCACCAGATCTCCAAAGACATCATCCAAGTCGAAGTCTTTCAACGGCACTGCTTGGGGATTCGGAAAGAACTGTCCAATCGGTTGCGTTTCACCGGTTGGCACCTTGGTTGCCGCGAGCAGCCAGCGAGTGCGTGCGCCGACCGAGATCGTCCATTCATCGCGCGGCGAATCTCCGAGCCGGAAGTAGGGATGAAATCCAATCGCGACAGGCATCGGTTCGGCCGACATGTTCTCGACCTTCGTGGCCACTTCGAGCGAGCCGCCCTGGAGCCGATAGGTCATTTCAATCGCGTGGGCGAATGGAAACTGTTTCATCCACGACGGCTGCTTGTAGAAATCGAGCCGGCTTGTCGCCCAGGCGGATTTTGCATCGGCCTTCGCCTCCACGAGCCGCCAGTTCGATGTGGTGGTCAGAAAACCGTGAATTGGAATGGCGCCGCGCACGTTTCCCAGTTCCAGGTCGAATGCGTACCGTTTGCCGTTGGCGTAGAAGGCCTGTTCATCGAGCCGATTGGCCCACGGCCCGACGAATGGTATTCCGCTCATTGCGGGGTTCGCCTTGAACGCCTCGACCGTCGAGAAGGGCCACCACAGAACGTTCGTGCCGTTGACTTTCATCTCGAAGGCGATGTTGCCGACCGAGGGCACGATCGACACCGTCGTGCGGCTTTTCTGGTCCTGGAGTTCGACGATGTCGCCATTGCGCCGAACGGAATAGGGCTGGGCGGCTGAGGGGGACGCGGTGGCGAACGAAATCAGGATGGTGACGAGGGCTCGAAATGCACAATGCAAAATGCAGAATGCGGTCCGCTGATGACGAAATGCAAAATGCACAATGCAAAATGCGAAACGCAAAATGGGAGTTCGGTCTTTTGACATTTTGCATTTGGCATTCTGCATTCCACGATCACCTCAGGGCTTGCTACGACGTTGCGCCCATCAGCTCTAGCATCGCCGACGACACCGCCTCCGGTTTCTCGCGCGGGAGAAAGTGTCCGGCGCCTGGAATGACGCGACGTGCACGCAGCGCCGTGAACGACGCTTGCTCGGCAGGCGAGCTCGCCGCCGGACGCCCGAGCCCATCGTCCGCGCCGTACAGGGTGATCGACGGCGACCTGGATCTTCGGGCGTTCAGCCAGGCGGCGTTCCATGTCCGCAAAACGCGGCTCGCCTGGCGCGTTCAGATTGCGATGGCGATAGGAATGGATGACGACATCGACGAAGTCGGGATTGTCGAACGAGACGGCCGTTCTCTCGTACGTCTCGTCGGTGAATTTCCAGGTTGGTGACCAGGTCTGCCAGAGCAGCCGGCAAAGAGGCCGCCGATTGGCCGCCAGTCCTGCGCGGCCTCGTTCGGTGTTGAAATACCACTGATACCAGAATGCTCGTTCGCTCTCGGGGGCAGCCGGTCGTGGCGGCGAGATCGTGTCTTGAATCGTGTAGCCCCCGATGAGGACGGCGGCTCGGACCCGTTCGGGGTGAAGAGCCGCAGCGATGCACGCCGCGCGCCCGCCCCAGTCGTACCCGGCGACGGCGAATCGCTGGATGCCGAGCGCGTCGGCGAAATCGATCACATCCTGGCCGATCGCCGCCTGCTCGGCCATGCGTGGAGCGGCCGGATCTCGAAACCGCGTCGGGCCGTATCCACGAAGGTAAGGAACGAGGACGCGATGGCCTGCTTTCGTCAAGGGTGGAGCGACACTCGTCCCACGCGCGCACGTCGTCGGGAAACCCGTGAAGCAGGATGATTGGAAATCCGGTTGAACTCCCGCTTTCTTCGTAGCCGATCGTCAGGACGGAAGTCTGAACCGTTCGTGTTGCCGGCGGCGCGCTTGCGGGAGCCTGTGGGGCTTGGCTCCCACGAAGCGTCGTCAAGCCGTCGGCCAAAACGACCGCTGACGAGGCGAGAAAACCGCGGCGTGTCGGCATGTCAATTCGCTGCCGCTGTCTTCCCCGCGCTCTTACCCAGCTCGGCGACGTTCGACGTGCGTGCCCCGTGGAACGGCACGATGGTCTGGACGTCGAGCTTGAGCCGCTGAATGTTGTCGTAAAGAGCCGCAGCGTAGGGGACAGCCGTTACAACCAACGCAGTTGTCGGGGTTGCAGGCGGCGTGAATGCATCCGGCTCGGCCAGGATCTTCTCCTTCGGCAAATACACGACGAGCATGTCGCCGGTGTGCTCGTAGTTCGTCAGCAAATGCAGCTCGACGGTCCGAGTGCCGTCGGTCAGCACGCCTTTGGCACCCACTGTCTGGATCTTCAACGGCTTCTTCGAAACGGCGAGACGGTCCGGATTGATCGTGTGCGGAGTTTTTGCGACGCGCTCGAGGAACGCCTTGTTGCTCTGGTGGGTGACGATGGTTGCGCCTTCGTCGATGGCTGCGCGAATGCCTCCGAGATGATCCCAATGGTGGTGCGAGGTGACGACGTAGCGGATTGGCTTGTTCGGGATCACTTCCTTCGCTTTCGCGATCACGGCGAGCGCGCGTTGCCCGGTCTGCGGCGTGTCGACCAGCACGATGTGGTCTTTCATCTCTATTGCCAAGCTGTGGTGCGTGCCGCCGGTGAGGTAGTAGACGCCTTCGGCGACGGCCGCCGAATCGACGCGAACTGGCGGGGGCTGCGCGGTCCGGACGTTGTCGGGCACCGTGATATCCGCCGCCGGGTTTGCCATCACCGACGCGACCGTCAAATCGAGTGAGGGATACCCGTCCTGGCTCTGCACGATGTGGGACGGAAAGCGGACTCCGCTGAAATCCTTGTAGTCGCTGTAGACGGTTTCAACCAGCATGTCTCCCACAATCGGCTGGTCGATCCAGGTCTGGACTCGCTCGACTTCATTCTTCCCGTTGATGAGGCCGGTCATCTTGTACTTGCCATCGGCCGTGAACGACACCTCGGTGCCGCCCTTCGCCTTCTTCGTCGTAGCATTGTTGGCCGTCGCGGCCTTGACGAATCCCTGCGGCGTGGCCCACACCCACAGCATCCGCTCGACAGCGTTGCCGGGAGCGGGAGCGGCCTGCGGTGCGCCACCGGCCTGAGCAGGTGCGGCCATGTTCCACGCGAAGTTCCCGCTGACGACCTGCACCTGACGTTGTTCTCCAGTGAACGGCGCGCCACCGCCGCGCGGCATCGTCGTGCCCATTTCGCGGACCAGTTCCTGGCGCATGCTCCCCGTGTCGTAGTTGATCAAGGCCGTATAGCTCTTCACCGTAACGCGCGGCCACGGCTCGGCGGGCGTAAAGTTCTGACCCACCGAGAAGTTCGCGCCCGATGCCGTGAACTGCAACGTCTTGATGTTGGCGGCACCAAGCGCGTCGGCGGCCGATTTCACGGCATCGGTTTGAGCCAGTGCCGCGGCCGCGAGTGGCAGGATGCAGACGGCTACGAGAGTCAGCAGCTTGCGCATGAGAATCTCCTTCTATCACTTGCGCTGGGGCCCCACCCCCAGCGCGAACTGACGCTGATGCCTCGCCTCGGATTCGCATGCCCTCGGCTCGGCATGGTCGCAGGCGCTCCGTGTTGTGCGTACTCTACGCCACTGGAGGCAGGTGCGCTTACGCTTTTGATTGGTGATTGTGCCTCAGTGCTGAATCTGGCGTCAGGCGGCGCCGGTCCTCAGGTCTTCTGCCAGGCGGTGTCCGGCGCGAGCGGCAAGGGCCATCGAGGTCAGCGTCGGATTCTTCTCGGGTCCGGTCGTGAACGCCGAGCAATCGACGACAACGACATTGGGGATGGCGTGCAACCGGCCCCAGCCGTCTAGCATTCCATAACCGGGGAGAGGCGTGCATCCTGCAGGTGCCTGCGTAGTGACTCGAGTCGCCGACGGGATTGACATCCCACGTGCGCAGCCGCGGCCGAAGCCCGGCGTCCTCGAAGAGACTCATTGTTTCATCGCGGGCCCTTACGAGATTGCGCTCGGTGTCGGGCGGATGGTGAATGTTCAGGACGAGGCCAGGCGTTCCATCCGTCAATGTCCTGTCGTGGTCGAGCGCGACGAAGTTGGATCTCGAAGGCGCCATCGTCACGAACACGTTTAAACCGCAAACAGGTGTGCATCCGGGCCGGCCGCTCAAGAGGCTTTGCAGGAGCATCGATACACCGCCCCATTGCATGCAGGCAGATGCGTCGAGGGGAGCAGAGCGCTCGAGCGGGTGCCGCGTGACGTACGCCGGAGGCAAAAAGGAGATCGGCGAGGCCACGTCGAACTGGACTTTCGCCCGCGGATGATCGTGCAGGTAGTATCCGAGCACGCCGTGCGTATTGCCGAGGCCGTCCGGGAAATCGGAGCTGGTCGATTGCAGCAGTAGTTTGGCCGTGTTGATCGAACCGGCCGCCACCACAACCGCTTTGCATGGCACACGATGATCTATTCCAGTCTGCACGTCGCGGAAAATCACCGCCGACACGCGTTTGGTCCGGCCGAGCCACTCCAGTTGGGTCGCGCGAGCACCATATCGAATCGACATCCGGCCCGCGCGCAGGGCCGGCTTGATCAGACGGACGAACGAATTGAACACCGTGCCGCTGAGTGTCAGAGTCGTTTCGGCTCCGTACGCGTAGGGCGTCGGCAGAATGCCGCGCCCTTGCTTTCGCGCCGCCTCGGTGACCGCCGCCCAGGTGCGGTCTAGACATCGAAGGCGGCGGACCTTCGCTGCGGGCAGCTGCGGCGCATCGTCGGCAGAGCCCGCGATGTGCAGCCATGGCTCCACGCGCTCGTACCAGGGCACAAGGTCGTCATAGTCCAGGGGCCAGTCGTACTCGGGTCCGGCACGGCGGGCATCCAAAAAATCCTCGCGCGAGAACCTAGGAACCGCGCAGCCCCAATGATTGCTGAGGCCGCCCGGTGCCAAATCTTCGAACAACTGCGTCGTCGGATCGCCGGTCACCTTGATTCCGTCCGGCAGTCGATGGAGCACCCGGCAGACTTTCGCGACTGTGTACCCTCGGAGCCGGGCCGTGAGCCCGCGCGCTGCATGGGGAAGGCCCGCCTCGAGAAGCGTGACTTTCGCCCCGGCGTTGGCCAACATCAACGAGGCGGCTGCGCCCGCCGGCCCACTGCCGATTACGACGACGTCATCGCTTGACAAGGTAGAACACATTATCATGCAGAGAATTGCGGACCTTTAACCCAAACTCGCGCTGTTTACAGTTCTGTCTACTTGTTCACAGTGCAATTGATGGACCGAGGAGGCACCGATGGAGCTGATGGTTTCCGATCTGCTGAAACGTTTCGAATGCGGGAAAATCACCCGGCGCGAGCTCGTTCAAGCCCTGGCCCTGGTTGCCGTCGCAGGCAGGACTGCATCCGCGGCTGGATTAAAGGCCGGCGGCATCAATCACGTGTCAGTGCTTGTCAGCGACATGAAGCGCTCGATCGACTTCTACGATCGTGTGTTCGGGCTGTCGGTCGTGAACGAGGACAAGCCCAATCAAATTGCGCGGCTCGGCGTCGGCGGCAAGGTCCTGGTCTCGCTTCGCCACGAGCCGCCCCCGGGCATCATCGATCACTTCGCGATCGGGATCGAGGGTTTCAACAAGGAAGCCGTGACGCGCGACCTCAAGGATCTGGGCCTCACTCCGCGCGAGAATCTCGAGTTCGGGTTTTACGTGGATGATCCCGACGGTGCCCACGTTCAGATCACCGGGATCTGAGGGCTGGGTGGTTCAATGCAAAATGCACAATGCAGAATGCACAATGCAGAATGCAAAATGCACAATGCCCGAGGCAATTCAATGCCATGAAGAATGCAAGGTTGGCAGGGCAGTTTTGCGTAGAATAGGCCCCGACCATGAACCGCTCGCCCGGATCCCGCGTGGATCACTACGAGATCATCGAATTGATCGGCCTAGGCGGCATGGGCGAGGTGTATCGCGCGAAGGATACGCGTCTGCCGCGCGACGCCGCCATCAAGGTGTCGGCGCAGGCGTTCAGCGAGCGGTTCGCGCGTGAAGCGAAGATTATCGCGTCGTTGAATCACCCCAATATCAGCACCCTCTACGACGTCGGTCCCGACTATCTCGTCATGGAGCTGGTCGAGGGTCCGACGCTCGCCGACCGCATGAAACAAGGCCCGCTGCCTCTTGCCGAAGCCTCGGCGATTGCCCGGCAGATTGCCGACGCGCTCGAGTACGCCCACGAACAGGGTATCGTGCATCGCGACCTCAAGCCGGGCAACGTGAAGATCCGCCCCGACGGCGTCGTGAAAGTCCTCGATTTCGGGCTGGCCAAGACGGGCGGCACGCCGCTGGCGCGGTCCGACGCATCGCCGACCATCACCGCCGGTCAGACTGCGGCGGGCATGATTCTGGGCACGGCGGCCTACATGTCGCCGGAGCAGGCGAAGGGCCGGGAGGTGGACAAGCGCGCCGACATCTGGGCCTTTGGCGTCGTGTTCTACGAGATGCTCAGCGGCACGCGGCTCCACCAGGGCGACTCCTCGCAAGAAACCATCGCCAGCGTCCTCAGGGACGAGCCGGATTTTGGGAAGGTCCCCGTTCAGGCGCATCGTCTGCTGAAGCGGTGCTTGGAGAAGGACCCGCAGCGGCGTCTTCGTCACATCGGCGACGTGATGTCGCTGCTGGACGAGGCGCCCGCCGGCCCACAGTCCGGCGTCACCACCGCGCCGCCGCTCGCCCCAACCCAGCAAGAACTGGTTGTGGCCTGCCATCGCGGCCGGCATCGTCGTGGTCATCGCTGGCGCCGCACTGGCCGTGTGGGCGCCGTGGCGATCGCAGACGAGCGCGGTGCAAGCCGTGCGCTTTGAAGTCGGACCCGCCGAGAAGATGACCTTCATCACCGGCGGCTCGATGTCCGTGTCTCCCGACGGCCACTGGATGGTGTTTCCTGCCAACGGCGAAGACGGCGTCACGCGCTACTGGCTGCGCTCCCTGGACGGTGTGGACGTGCGGGCGCTTCCGGGCACGGAAACCATTGCCCCCGCCGCGTCTCCCGTGGCGTGGTCGTGGGACAGCCGGTACGTGACCTTCTCCGTGATCGGCAAGCTCAAGAAGATCGACATTCAGGGCGGGCCGCCGCAGACGCTCGCGGATATCCCGTTTATCCAGTACGGCGCGGCGTGGAACCGCGATGGCATCATCGTGATGGGATCGGCTAGCGGACCCCTGCTCCGCGTGTCTGCGTCCGGCGGTGTTGCCTCTCCGGCGACCGTGCTCGACAAAGGCGAAACCAATCACGCGTTCCCACAGCTCCTGCCAGACGGCCGGCATTTTCTCTATCAGCGAGTCTCGGCCGACCCGAACAAGATGGGCGTCTACATTGGTTCGATCGACGCCAAGCCCGAAGAGCAAAGCCTGAAGCGCCTCCTTGCGAGCAACCGGCAGGCGTACTTTGCCCCGTCGCCAAACGGGGGACCGGGGCACCTGATCTTCATGCGAGAGGCCACGTTGATGGCCCAGCCCTTCGATCCCCTCAAGATGGAGTTGAGCGGAGAGCCCGCCGCGATTGCTGAGGGCGTCGACTCGCGCGACGTGGCCCACTACGGTCTGTTTTCCGTCTCGGACACGGGCACACTCGTGTACCGCGGCGGCGCGTCGTCGCGGATGGCGCTCACCTGGTTCGACCAACAGGGGAATCCAGGAAGCACCCTGGGCGAGCCGGGCGACTATGCGAATCCGGCGGTGTCGCCAGACGGCACGCGCGTGGCCGTCGCGCTCGGCCCGGAAGCCAGCCGGGACATCTGGATTCTGGACGTCGCGCGAGGCACCGCCACGCGGTTCACGTTCGATCCAGCCTCGGACGACAACGCCGTGTGGTCGCCGGACGGAAAGTCCATCGTCTTCAATTCCACTCGGTCGGGGCCAGCGGACCTGTACATCAAGGCCGCCGATGGATCGGGCGAAGAACGGCTGCTATTCAAGTCCGGCGAACCCAAAACGCCGACTAGCTGGTCCAAGGACGGGCGCTTCCTGGTCTTTACCAGCGTCGGTTCGAAGACGCTCGGGGATGTCTGGGCGCTGCCGATGCAGGGCGAAGCCAAGCCCGTCTCCATCGTTCAGACACAGTTTTTCGAAGGATTGGGACAGTTCTCGCCAGATGGCCGCTGGATCGCCTACACGTCCGGCGAATCCGGCGCTCCTGAGGTCTATGTCCGGCCGTTTTCGTCCGAAGCGAGCGCTGGCGCGACAGGCGCCAAGTGGATGGTTTCAAAAGGCACCGGCGGCTATCGCGGTGGCGCGCGGACGGCAAGGCATTGTTCTACAGCTCCCTCAACCTTCAGCAGATGGTGGTCGACATCGACACGAGCAAGGGATTTCAGGCTGGGACGCCGCGGCGGTTGTTCGCGGCGCCGCCGCCGTTGCTCACCGTTGGCTGGGATATCGCACCCGACGGCAAGCGTTTCCTGTTTGTCGCGGAACCGGGTGGCGCCCGCACGTTCCCGTTCACGGTGGTACTCAACTGGGCGGCGGCGCTGAAGAAATGAATCAAGGCAGGGTGCGTCCACGACTGCCTTCCGGCGCCTGCGGCTATTCCGTCAAGAGATCATCGACGGCGATGACACAGGAGGGTAGGAGCGCGGGAGCGATCGACGAGCCGCGCATGAACTGTTCAACCTTCCGAAAGACACTTCCCTCAGGCGCAGAATAGCGCGAGACGACGTTTGTCGTGAGATCGGCGAGCCAGTACTCCGGAATGCGAGCTGCTGCGTAGATCGTGGTCTTGACCTCCCGGTCGTAATCGAGCGAGGCACCGGCAATTTCGACGATCAGCAGGATATCTTCCGGACCCGCAAGCTGTGTGGCATATGAGTCAGGGCGTGGCCTGAGCAGCACCAGATCGGGCTGAGGCTCATGATAGAGATCCAACCGCACCGACCCTTGCGGCAGAACCAGGGCGTCGTCGCCCGCCGCTCTGACGAAGGCGCGATTGGCAGTGATCACACATGCGTCGTGCCGCGGGCCGATCGGCGTCATCGTAACGATTTCGCCGTTGATGAGCTCGACGCGATCAGGTTTTGCCAGAATGCCAGCGCGTCCCATGCGCTGGTACTCCTCCGCAGTGAAGCGCTTCCTCGTAGGTGCGATGGCCATGAATGCGTCCCCATTCTAGCATCGTAGATAGCGAGGGCCGTGCCAGGAGACGCGGACCGATATTCGCAGAGTGATGCAACGTGATGGCAGTTTCTGCGCGCTTGACCGTCTGCGGCCAATGCGAAATCTGCTGCAGGTCAATCGCGTCGTTCGAACGTCGATGGAGCGTGCCTATTCCATGCCTTCGATGTCGCCGAGGTCTTTGGGCCTCCCCGTCGCGCGCTTGTTGCGGATGAACGACGCGCGACCGATGAAGTCGACTTCCACCTCCCCAAACGGCCGTCGCAGGCGGTCGGGCCAGGCGTCGGCGAACGTGAGCCCGGTCAACTCGGTGAGGATGTCGATACGGCCCGGCGGCACGCCGATCTGATACGTCACACCCGGTCGTGCGAAATCGACCTCACGAACGGTCGCGAGCGGCGCGCCGAACGCGGCGAGGGCCCGCATGACACGCGCGGCATTCTCGGGTGTCGCGTCGACCCACACATCCAGATCGCCGGTCGCGCGCGGCCTGCCGTGAAGGGCAAGCGCATAGGCGCCGACGATGAGAAAGCGGACGTCAGCGGCGACGAACGCTTTCAACAGATCGATGAAGTCCGGGTTCATGAGACCGGTTGCCGCTGAGCCGCCACAGTTCCTCGCTGAGCCGCCACGCGTGAAGGACGCGCTCGGCTTCCGGGATTTGCAACCAGAATTCGAGGTCGTGACGGTCGGCTTCCGCCGCCGACGCGAACCGGCGTACGGTGATCCGACTAGTGCGAGGGATAACGGCGTCGGATGCCATCTAGACGATTATAGGCGCCCGAGGCAGCGGGCTTCCGCCTGGATCCGAGCGTTGACGGGAGATTCTAGGCTCCAAATCTGGGCAGCAATCTGAGCGCGTTCTGCCGATCGATGGCCTGGAGCTCGGTCGGGTTGAACACACCGCAATCCTTCAGCCCTTTGACGTGCTCGGCGGCGTTGCGGAACGGGAAGTCGGTTCCGAACACGATCTGCGAGACAGGCACGACCTTGCTCAACGCCGACATCGCCGCTGGATTCGACGTCTGCGCGGTGTCGTAGTAGAACTTGGTGGCCACGCCAGCGAATCCCTGCGGGAATTGCGGTGCGAACTGAGGGCTCTTGGCGAGGTTGACGAACCGCTCGATCAGGAACGGCATCGTGCCGCCGGCGTGCGAGAAGATGAGGCGGACGTTCGGGTAGCGGGCGGCGGCCCCGTCAAAGACAATGCGGGCGATCGCGCGTGTTGTGTCGGTGCCCCACTCGATGATGCCTTCACCGATACCGGGGAGAAGGTTGCCGCAGCAGTTGGCGGTGTTCGGATGCGTATACACGATCGCTCGGCGCCGATTCAGCTCTTCGAAAACTGGATTGAATGCCGGATCGCCGAGCCACTTGTCGCCGTAGTTCGTGAACAGCGCGATGCCGTCAGCTTTCAGCGTGTCGAACGCATAAGCGACCTCAGCGAGGCTTGCATCGACATTCGGCAGTGGCAGCGCCGCAAACAACCCGAAGCGGCCCGGGTGATCGGCCACGAGCTTGGCGATGTACTGATTGCATTCGTGGGTCAGGCGCACGGCTGTTGCGGGATCGCCGAATGGGTTGCCCGCCGGGGCGATCGAGATCATCGATGTGGACAGGCCCGCGCCATCCATGTCGGCAAGGCTTTTCTCAACGGTCCACGTCGCGAGGTTTCCGCCCAGCCGCTGAGCGCCGAGGGCGGTCAACAGGGCGGGCGGTGCGACATGGCTGTGGACGTCGATGCGGCCGCTTTGGGTCGCGACATTCGCTGATCCTCGCTGCAGGAACGATTCGTTCGACGGAAGGAACGCGCCGGCCCCAACGATCGTCGCGGAGGCGAGAAACTCCCGGCGCGATACGTGTGAGATGTGGTGTGGCACGTTGTGCTCCTTCCTTCCTCAGCCCTTAGTGCGCGAAGTGTCGGGCGCATGATAGCATCGCCACCTCATGGCCGATTCGGCTTTGGCCCATGGTCTGGCCAACGCCGTCCCCACGACGGCTGCGCTACGTCACACGGCAATGGTCCGCGTCACGCACTGGATCACCACGCTGTGTTTCTTTGCGCTGCTGGTCAGCGGCATCGAAATCGTCATCTCCCACCCGCGCTTCTATTGGGGCGAAGTGGGGAACGTCTTGACGCCAGCGCTCTTCCAGCTCCCGATTCCGGCCTCGAGGTCGACCGTCCCGACGGGCTACGGGTTCGTGCTGCCGGACCAGAACGGCTGGAGCCGGTCGCTCCACTTTCAAGCCGCCTGGATCAGTGGTCCTGACCGGCCTGCTGTACGCCGTCTCCAGCCTGTTCACCCGTCATTTTCGGCAAGACTTGTTCCCGACCCGGGCCGATCTCTCGTGGCGCGAGATTTCCCGGATCCTCGCGAACCATCTGCGGTTCAAACGACCGGGCGACCGTGAAGCCTGGTCCTATAACGTCCTTCAGCGCCTCACCTATCTGTTCGTGATCTTCGTGCTGTTCCCCCTGGTGATCTGGACTGGCCTGGCGATGTCGCCGGCCATCGCGTCCGTGTTGCCCGCCGTCGTCACAGCGTTGAGCGGCCAGCAATCGGCACGCACGCTTCATTTCTTCGTCTCGGTGTTTCTCGTCCTTTTTCTGCTGGTTCACATCGCGATGGTTTATCTCGCCGGATTCAGGAACCGCATGCGAGCCATGATCACCGGCCGCGTCGACTAGCGATGTGCACGTGATGAACTCGGGAAAGGGATTCGCATGAGCACGCTCTCGCGCCGCAAACTGATCACCACCGGCCTTACGGCTGCCGCCGGAGCATCGGGACTGGCCGTGGCCGCCCGACTCGCGGATCGATACGGTCTGATCCCGCCCAACCATGGCGGCGTCTTCGGCCTCGGTGAAACGTTGACCTATGGCGCCCAGCGGCTGCTCACGCGTCACTCGCTGGCCCGTGAGTTCCCGCGCAGCCAGATCACGAAGACGCCGTTCGTCAACGGCAAGCCACCCCAGAGCCTCGCCTTCAGGCTCCTCGAGGCCGGAAGGTTTCTCGACTGGCAGCTCGACGTCGACGGCATGGTTGCCAACCCGGCATCGTTCTCGCTCGACGACATCAGAAGCTTTCCCTCCCGCAGCCAGATCACGCACATCGCCTGCGAGGAGGGCTGGTCGTTCATCGCGGAGTGGATCGGCGTCCCGCTCTCCCACGTCTTGCAGCTCGTGGAAACGCTTCCCGGCGCCCGGTATGTCGTGTACTTTTCGATCCAGAGCAACTGGTGGGACAGCATCGACATGGCCGACGCGTTGCATCCTCAGACTCTCCTGACCTACGGGATGAATGGCGGCGAGCTTCCCGTGGGCCATGGCGGTCCGCTTCGTCTGCGAGTCCCTCGTCAGCTCGGCTACAAGAGCGTGAAATACATTACCCGCCTGATCGTGACCGACACATTGAAGGAGTTCGGCAAGGGCCTCGGCTCCGCGGCGCCGGAAGAGGGATATTCCTGGTACGCCGGGATCTGAAGTTGACGCTTCGCGCCGATGAATCGGCCGTCCGATGTGCGCTCTACGCTTTCGGGATCGCCCCATCAGGCGTGGCTTTGTCCACGGCCTGAGGCAGGACTTGCGTCAGCTTCTGTGTCAGATCCTGAACGGACAATCCGGACTTCTGTGAAAGCTGCTGCAGGAGATCGGGACCAAGGACCTGCTGCACTTGATCGGGCGAGATGGACTGATTGGGTCCGGTTCCCACCCACGACTTGACCGTTGCGCCGAGTCCGTTCTTCTCGAATTCGTTGACGACACCCTGCAGGCCGCCGTGCTTCTCGACGATGTTGTTCAGAACCGACACCATGCCGGCGCCGACTAGTCCACCGAGCAAGCCATCGAACATTCCCATAACCATCTCCTCGTGGATGAACCATTCTCGTGGTGACTGAAAGTTCGACATGTTAGCAAGGTTCGCTGCAAAGCTGTCTCGGCCGGGGAGCCGAGACTTGCATGACTTGCCGACACTTTTGAGACAAGGGAACGGATTCCGTCCGGCTCGGCTACAGCGGGGAACACCTCCGTGCCGGGTAACTCTCGGGGGATGTTGATCTTTGCCGCCAGTGGTGGCGGCAAGTTCCATGGTACGCCGCTTGCCCAAGGAACTGCGTGGCAACGGAGAGGATCATGAGACTAGCACTCGGCGTTTTGCTCATCGGCTCTTTGACCGCTGCGCCAGCTCTCGCAAAACATCCGCACGAAGAAGGGAAATCGGGGAACAAACATTGGAAGGCCCACGACTGGGACGATGATGACGATCAAGGTGACCATCACGCAGGGGCCTGCTACTTCCGCCGTCAGGATATTCGAATCATCCGCGAGTACTACGTCCCCAGGTATCGGAGCCTGCCGCCCGGCCTCGCCAAAAAGTTCTATCGAACCGGGCATCTTCCTCCTGGATGGGAAAAGAAGATGGAACCGCTGCCCGTCGCAGTCGAGCGTGAGCTCGTCGTGCTTCCGAGCGGTTACCGGCGAGGCTACATCGATGGGGCAGTCGTGGTGTATTCGCCGCGCACGCGCGTGATGATCGACGTCGTCGCCGTTCTTGGCGGCTGACGCAGATAGCGGCCTCTCGCCAGACCACTGAGCCGCATTCGAAGAGCAGCTACGGCCGAATCACATAATCGGGCCAGCACATTCTGACGCCGTCCGGATTCGTCAGAAGGTCCGACTCCTCTATGCCGATTTGGAACACTGGCCCTGCGCCAGTGGGTGCAGGATTGAACCTCGGGTCGAGTATTCTCGCGATCTGATCGCGCACGGCTTCAAGGTGCGCGCGGGTTTCACGATCCATGCTCCTCGGCAGCGCAGCGACGATTGAACGATCGAGCGCACGCAGCTCGGCGCGGTAAAACGGCTTCTCGTCGCCGCTGGCGCCGAACGCCCCCGCGAGTGCTGGTGGTGCACCGCCCGGGACGCCGGTGTTGCCGTTAATCTTTGCGTTGGCCAGATCGAGATACGCGCGCTGGAGATTTCGACGATAGGCGTCGATCTTGATCTGCGGGATTTCAAGCTCCCTCCAAACGGCTTTTCGCACGTCGGCCAGGAAGTCGACGGGTCGGTACGCGGTCGTGCCCTGCAGTGCTTCCTGCTCGACCAGCCGGTTGAATCGCGCGCTGCTGAGCAGGTTCGTCAGCACCGCGGTCTGGGCGTTGCGAATGCGCGCGACGGCTCCGACCGCTTCGATGCGCCGGAGAATGTCCAGGTCGACGATCCAGGTCGGCGGAACGAACGCGTTCTCGCTCAAGAATGTTACGGCAAGCTTCTGCCGCTCCCGGGGCAGCGGATTGAAGACCGGTCCGTCCTGACCGACGTACTTTTGCTGACTGTTGACGCCGCCGACGATGGCTGCGACGTGGTTCATTTCGAGTGTCCACTGTCCGAGCAAGCGTCCCAGGAGCTCCGCCAGATCGTCGTACGACTCGCCCTGCTTCGTCGTGGTTGCCGGTAGCAGCATCTTGGCGACGCGCTGGAGGTTCTTGACGCCGAGCGCCGTGGATTTGATCGCATCCGCGTCACCGACGGCCTCGGTAAGCTCGCCCGGATCGGCGCCTGCCGATGCGGCGGTCGTGAAGCGATACCACGGTGTCGTGTCCTGTTCGTGCGCCCACCGATCCAGCACAGGCTTCTCATCGTCCGGATTCTTGGCGTTGTGAATGGGCGCGTAGCCCCATTTCGTGGCCCACACGTCATACGGACCGACGCGAGGAACGAGATCCTCGACGGGAATGCGATCCTCCGGCTGTGCGACGTAGTTGAAGCGGGAGTAGTCCATGATCGACGGCGTATGGCCCATTTTGTGGAGCCACTGCGGATCGCGAACTTTTTCCTGCGGATACATCGAGCTGGCCTTCATGTTGTGCTGAAAGCCGAGTGTGTGGCCGACTTCATGCGCGGTCACGAACTCGAGCAACCGGCCCATCAGGTCGTCGGGGAGCGGCAGTTTGCCGGCGCGCGGATCGAGCGCGCCAGCCTGCACGAAGTACCAATCCCGCTGGAGGTTCATGACGTTGTGATAGAACTGGATGTCGGCGTTCAGGATCTCGCCGGTCCGTGGATCAGCGATGTGCGGACCTGATGCATTTTCGATGGTCGATGGCAACCATCGGATTACCGAGTAGCGGACGTCCTCGGGGCTGAAGTCGGGATCCTCTTCGGCCGTTGGCGCTACCTTCCCGATGATGGCATTCTTGAATCCCGCAGCCTCAAACGCCGGCTGCCAGCTCTCGATACCTCTCTTCAGCCACTCCCGCCATTTCATCGGTGTAGCGGCGTCGATGTAGTACACGATCGGTTTCACTGGCTCGGACACAGCCGCTGCTGGATCCTTCTTTTCCAGACGCCACCGGGTGATGTAACGAACGCGCTGCGCCCGATGTTCGTCCCGGCTGTAGTCGATCTGGGTGACGCTGAAGTAGCCGACACGTTCGTCGAGAACGCGGGGCATCAGTGGTGTCTCGGGCAGCTTCACCATGCTGTGGTGCAGCACGACGGTGGCGCTTCCGGGACGCATCGTGCCGGGACCGATCGGCGTCGGGGCAGGCGTGGGAACTCCCGGGCCCGGCGCCCCCCGTGTGTAGGTAACGGTGGCGACCGCTTCGATGTTTTCCGGATACGGAGTGATGCGTTCGATGTACGACCGCGACGCGTCCATCGTGTTCGCGCCGAGCTGTTGGCGCGCGCTGATCTCGGTGACGTCGGTGGTGAAGAGCCGCGTGACCTCGATTACCGGGTCGCCGTCTTTGAGCGCAGCGACCGCGAACGTCATGATGATGGTGTCGTTATTTGCGGCCGTCACTGCCTGCGCGATGGGTGTCTTGGGATCGGCCACGACGTTGTAGCTCATGTAGCGCAGGTGGACCTTGTTGCCCCTCATCTCCCACCGCACGACGCGGTTCGAAAGCGCCTGACCGCCGTAGCCGGCGCCGTCGACAGTTCGGGCAATCTGCGTGTTCCAGAGGAATTCTTTGTCCAGCGCTTCTTTCGGAATTTCGTAGAAGAACTTTTCCTTGACCTGATGAACGGTGAAGACGCCTTTCCTGGTCTTGGCGTCCTTGGTGATGACCTTGTCGTAGGGCTGTGGTTCCAATTCTGGCGGAGGGACTCCGAAGCGCACCGGCGCCGGAGTCTGTGCCGACGGGTCTGTCGGCGGCGGCTCCTGTGCCGATAAGGTCGCCACCGCGATGAGACTCAACACGAACGCCAATGATTTGCTGCCCATCTACTCCTCCGCTGGACGAAGGAGAGAATAGCGCCTGGCGGCTGCCGCTGGGCAACAAAGTGACGAGCTGGGATCTGGATTCGTGCAGAATCGGGCTCGCGCCCCGCGCAGGATACCGGGCGGTTTTCGCAGGCCTGACCGCCTCCGCCAAAAGCTCCGGCGTTGCCGAGGCTTCGGGCGAGGCGGACGGCCTACGACGGCGGGCACTGCGGCTCGCCGGTCTTACCAGTCCAGCCCATCGATTCAAGCGTGTCTAGTAATATGACCCTGCTTCGATACCCGCACCAGCCTTGAACGTCCCGGTGACCTTCGATTCAGCGAGATCGATCACCGATATCGTGCCGTCGCCGTGGTTGGCGACGAGTGCCGTCTTGTTGTTCGCGGCAAAGGCAAATCCCATCGGGTCTTTGCCGACCGTCACGACCTGTTGTTTGCCGCGCAGGTTCGTCGCATCCAGGATGTTGACGACGGCCTGAGAGAGACTGCACACGAGCAACTTCCTGCCGTCCGGCGAATATCTTGGTTTGAACGAGCCCCGTTGATTCCCCTCGAGCGGCACGGTGTCGACCACAGTATCCGTGGTGGTGTCGATCACGATCAAGGCGGGATTGCCCGAATCGACGGCAATCACCCGTTTACCGTCCGGAGATGCCACGATCCCCTGAGTGCCTTTCGGGGCAGGCACACGCGCGATCACCTTGCGCGTCTTCAGGTCGATGACGGTGACGAACAGCCTGTCGTCTTTATTGGCCACGTAAGCCTTGCTCGCGTCGGGCAGAACTGCCACCCAGTGGCCGGTTCCTTCTGTGTCGATCGCTGCTTCGACCGTGCGCGTCTTGGGGTTGATCACCAGCAGCTTGCGGCTCAGGTCGCACGTCACGTACAGCGTGCCGTTCGCATCGATCTGGATGCCGTGCGGTGCTTGATACGGCGAGATGTCGATGGCGCCCGTTTGCTTGCGAGATTCCAGATCGATGATCGCGATCTCGTGTCCTGGGTTCGGGTTGCGGCCGTAGACACCGTCGCCGTAGATCGGCACGTAAGCGGTTTTGTGATCCGGTGAGATCGCGACGTCGTGCGGCGCGACGGCCGCTTCGATGTTCGATAACTCTTTGTACGTCGTTGGATCCAGAAAACGAAGGTGTCGCCCGACTTTGTCGATCAAGATCAAACCCCGAGTGCCGGTGGGATTGTTCGGGTCGGTGTTCGCAGCCCGACTCGGACCCGAGACGATTGCGATTGAGGCGAGAACGCCGAAGACGAGGGTACGGCTCTTCATGATGCCGCCCATCATACTGCCGATTCTTGGAGCGGGGGGCAGGAAGCCGAGACTGGGAACTGACGGGGAAGGGCGAGACTTTTTCCGTTGGCCAGGAGCCCGCAGTTTCGGTCATCATCTGTCCGCGCGAACGATCCTTTCGCGCGCAGCTGGAGGTCTATGCGCAATCCTCTCGTCGCCGCGATCCTTTTGACAGTCGCGTCGGAAGCCACGTTCGCTCAGACTCCTTCCAAAGTCGATTTTGCGCGGGATGTTCAGCCACTGTTCAAGCAGTACTGCCTCGGTTGTCATGGACCCTCTCAGCAAATGAACGGCCTCCGCCTCGACGAGCGGGCCTCCGTGTTGAAGGAGGGAGCGCACCGAGTGATGCCGGGCAGCAGTGAAACCAGCCTCTTGTATCTGAGGCTGGTCAGCAGCGACTACGGGCTGCAGATGCCGCCAACCGGTCCGCTCGGCGATGCTCAAGTCCGGATCGTCAAGGCCTGGATCGACCAGGGCGCCGACTGGCCGAATGAGCTGGCTGGGGCCGCGCCGCCGCCGCCTCCACCGACCGACGAGGGTGCTGCTCTCGTGATGGACGCTCTTCGAAACGGCGATCACCATGCAGTCAAACGCATCGTGAGCCAAAACCCCAAGGTCACCTCGATGAAGGGCGCAGGCGGCTCGACGCCGCTCATGTTCGCCACGCTCTACGGAAATGTCGATGACGTGCGTTTTCTCCTCGGCCGCGGCGCGGATCCAAACGTCAAAAACGATGCGGGCGCGACGGCGCTCATGTGGGCGCTCGACGACGTCGAGAAGACGCGGCTGTTGCTGGAGCATGGAGCCGATCCCAACGCGCGGTCCGAGGCTGGCCGAACGCCCCTGGGCATTGCGGCGGGGCGGCATGGGTCGAGCGCAGTTGTCACGCTGCTGCTGGATCATCGCGCCAGTCTGGTGGTGCCAGCCAACGTCGACCCCTTCGGCATGCCGCTACCGGCCGCAGCATACGCCGCCGATGACACCGTCGTTCGGTTGCTCATCGATCGTGGCGCCGATCTGAAATCGTCAGCTCCCATGGCCTTGCTGTTTGCCATGCGGTCGGGTTGTGGCAAATGCGTGGAGGCCTTGATCGGCTCAGTCCAGGGGCCAGCTCTCAACCTCGCGCTTGTCGTGCTCGCGCCCTTTGGGCATGCGCAGGAACTGCAGTTGCTCCTCGATCGTGGCGCGGACGTCAACGCCAAGGTCTCCGGAGTGCGAGTCGATGTAAACGGCCGAACGCCATTGATGCTCGCCGCCAGTTCGGATTTGCTTCCCGTGGATGCCGTCAGACTGTTGATCAATCGTGGAGCGGACGTGAACCTCAAAGGGCCCTTCGGCGAGACCGCGCTCGATCTGGCCAGGCGGAATGGCAACACGGCAGTTGTCGATGTGTTGGTGAAGGCCGGCGCACAAGACGGCGAAGCGTTTCCACGAGCAGCCGTCACACCCAGGCCTGGCACGTCCGTCCGATCGGCCCTGGAGAGGAGTATCCCGCTGCTTCAACGGAGCGATGTGACGTTCATCCGCAAGACCGGATGTGTTTCATGCCACAACGATACGTTTACAGCGATGACAGTCGCCGTCGCCAGAGAGCACGGACTCCCTGTCGACGAACAGATTGCGCAGCAGCAACTCAAGCGGACGGCCTCAATCCTCGACAGCACCCGAGACACGTTCCTGCAGGGGTTCGGCATCCCCAGCGCCGCGAGCAACATCCTGGTCGGGATGGCCGCTGAGCATCACCCGCCCGATCTCGCGACCGACGCTGTCGCGTACTATTTGAAGAACCTCCAATTGCCCGACGGGAGGTGGAGGGAATTCTGGATCGATCATCGACCGCCGATTCAATCGAGCGACATTACGCTCACAGGCGCCGCGATCCGGGCCCTTCGCGCCTATGCTCCTAAGACGCGTCGGGCGGAGTACGAGAAGGCCGTCGACCGTGCAGCCACGTGGCTGATGAAGGCGCAACCTAGCATGACCGACGAGCGTGCGCTTCAGCTCCTTGGCCTGACCTGGGCCGGCGTGAAGCCGGGGCACGACGTCATGCGCAAGCGGGCACGCGAACTACTGGCGGAGCAGCGGTCCGATGGAGGCTGGGCCCAGCTTCCATCCCTGACGAGCGACGCCTACGCAACCGGTCAGGCGCTCGTCGCCTTGAAGGAGGCTGGGGCGCTCCGCGTGAGTGACGCCGCTTACACGCGTGGTGTCCAGTTCCTTCTGAACACCCAACTCGAAGATGGCTCGTGGTATGTGAAGTCTCGTGCGATCGCGTTCCAACCCTACTTCGAGAGCGATTTTCCTCACGGGGCGGATCAGTGGATCTCCGTCGCGGCGACCAACTGGGCCGCGATGGCCCTTGCGCCAGCCGCCCGGTGAGGTCTCCGGTTCGCCAGGCGAGATCTAGATCCCGCGGCCTGCCTCGGGAGCCTAAGTAATATGGGCTCCGGTTGTCTCGACGTAGACCGCGTACAGAGATTGACTGGCAGTCATGAAGAGGCGGTTTCGTCGAGAACCGCCAAAGCAGACGTTCGCGCACGTCTCCGGTAAGCGGATCATGCCGATGCGCTCGCCGTTGGGTGCAATGACCTGAACGCCAGGACGCGCCCCAGCCCAGATGTTCCCGTCCACGTCGCAGCGGATGCCGTCGGCCGCGGAAGGCGCGCCGGTTCCGGGAATGTCGAGCTGAATGAACCGCTTGCCGTTGCGAAGCGCCTTGCCGTCTACATCCCACACCTTGACGTCGCGAGGCATACCGGTGTCGGCGACGTACAGCTTCTTGTAGTCGGGTGAGAAACAAATGCCGTTGGGCTGACCCACCTCGTCGGTGACCTTTTCGACCTGACCGGTCTTGGGGTCGGCCCTGTAGACCGCTTCCTTGGTCTCCTGCTCGGCCTTGAATCCTTCGTAGTTTCCGCGGATCCCGTAAAACGGATCGGTGAACCAGATGCCACCGTCAGGATGGACCACGATGTCGTTCGGCGAGTTCAATTTCTTACCCTGAAACTTCTCGGCAATGAGCGTGAGAGTCCCGTTGGGTTCGTACCGGACGACCCGGCGACCGCCGTGCTCGCACGAAAGCTGACGCCCTTCATAGTCGAACGTGTTGCCGTTGCTATACCCCGAGGGATTGTGAAACGTCGTCACGTGGCCGTCTTCCTCGATCCACCGCATTTGCACGTTGTTCGGAATGTCGCTCCAAACCAGATAGCGGCCGACGCCGTTCCATGCCGGACCTTCCGCCCATAACGTGCCGAAGTGGAATCGTCTGATGACCGTGTTGCCGACGATGTAACGGCGGAAGCGGGGATCGAGCGCGACGATGTCGGGATCCGGATACTGGAGTGGATCCTGACGCGACCAGTCGCGTGGTGTCGGGACTGGCGAAATCGGTGCCTGCCCGGGCGGCGCCTGTCCTGCCGCGCCGGCGACAGCGCAACTGCCCATGACGGCTGTCAGAAATGTGCGTCGATCCCACTGTGCGGGACGCCGATTCGAGTCCAAAAGTGCTTTCATGCTGCGTATGTATACCGCAGATGGCAAGTCTGGATTTGAGAATTTGAGGATCGACACGCAGCCCTGCAGGGCTGCGCCACGGCTCCGACTACTTCAACGAGGCCAACGCCGCTTTCGCGCATTCTTCGGCGACGGTCAGATATGCCCGCGTGGCGTCACGACCGATGACGTACGGATGCGGATCGCCCGGCCGTCGGCTCGCGAGTGCCGGCAGCTTGGTCTTGGAACCGTCGTAGATAGTGTGGTTCGAGATAATCACGTCGGCGCCCGCTTTCGCCACGATGTCCTGGAACCGCTCCGCCGACGCGATGTAGGTCTTGAGATTCTCCGGCGTTCGCTGCGTGGCGTTTCCAAATAGCGTACCGCCCCACTCGGCCACGACATGCGGCTGGCCATTGTCTTTCACGGGAATGAGCGTCGAGATCGTGCCTGCCGTGTGACCGGGCGTGATGTACAGCGTCAGGGTCGTGTCGCCGAGCGTGAGCTTCTGTCCGTCGGTCGCCACCATGTCGCGGCGTGGTTTGGCGGGGTCGGTCGTGTTGCGATCGAGCAGATCCCAGTCGGCCGCCGACATGATCACACGCGCGTTGAATCGATCCTGTAGAAACTTCGCCCCGCCAGAATGGTCGCGATGCCCGTGGCTGACGATCACGTACTTGATCTTGGCCGGGTCGAGTCCGAGCTTTTTCAGACCACCGGCCACTTCTTCTTCAACTGCATACTCGAAGATCGTGTCGATGACAATGATCCCGTCCGACGTGGTGACGGCCCAGGCTGACCATTCTGTCTGGCCGACGAAGTAGAGGTTGTCGAACACCTTCACGGGCTCGGCGTACCACTGCGACCGATCCGGCGGTCCCGCCTGGCCACGTCCGGCGGCCGGCTGGCCGCGCTGCGGAGCCGCCGCGGGTTGCGTCGTGGCGGCTGCGCAAACCGCGTTGAAAAGGCCAGTGTGATTCTGGCCTGCAGCTGCCTTGGCGGCGGCGACGTGGGAATCTACCGTGTCGGGCGCCGACTGACCGCTGGCTGTGGCTATACAGAGCCCGACTGCGAGACCGACCGTTAACCCGAACGTGATCGATTGTGTACTCACGGCTGCTCCTTCATGCGTGGCTGGCGCAAATAACTATCGCGCCGTGTGCGCCGTCGTGAGAGTCTCAAAGCATCGACTAGGGCTGAGCGCGCTTCGGCGCCCAATTCAGGATCAGGTTGATCTGTCCTGGCGCCTCCTCGGCTGCCGTACTGACCAAGAACCGTTGTCCATTCTCCGTCACGACGTACTGCTGCTTGTTGCCACCCCCCTGAACAATGCCAGTCGGGATACGGGTGTTGAAGAGAGGTGTCGCTGTGCCGACGTCCAACGTTCGACCGTCCGGAGAGAACTTGACGGAGACGGCCGTCAAGCGACTGTCCAACGCGACGTAGAAGAGCTCCCGTCCGTCGCGGCGCCATCGTACCTGAGCGCCGCCGGTTGTCGAAATCTGAACGCGCTCTCCCGGTCCGGGAAAAGGCTGAGCGTAGATTTCGGACCGGCCGGAATCGTTCGATTCGTACGCAATCCACCGTCCGTCTGGCGAAAACTGTCCGTTCACCACACGAAACCCGGTCTGGAGGAAGGGGTGCGGCATGCGGTCCCCGTCGAGCGGCAGCAGCCACAGCTCCTGTGCGCCGGCAGCTGTCCCGTTTGGCCTCGAGTACAGCAGAGTGCGACCGTCTGGTGACCAGTCCTCAAGCTTTGCGATCTGGGTCATCGTCAGCACGAGATCCTGAGCGCCGTCGATGCTGGCCGGCTTGACGACGAAATTCGACTTGCCCTGCTGCGCAACAAAGAAGGCAATTCGGCGGCCGTCCGGAGACCAGACCGGCTGACCCTCCGCGTCGAGGCCGGTGGTCATTCGCAACCATACCTTCCTCGCGAAGTCGAACACCCAGATATCGGGATTGCCGTTCACGTTCCGGCGCATGGCCAGGTACCGGTCATCGCGTGACAGCTCCGGGTTGTTGAAATCGGGTGCGCCAATGTCGACCCGTCCAATCTCTTGACCCAATCGATCGAACCAGACGAGGGTGGGCTCCGGTGTTGTCGTGGGAGGGAGAAACGCGATCGTTCCCGATTCCGGTGTTGCCGAGACCGGTGGTGGGCGATCGCCGGACGGCGCACGGACCCCGCGAACCCGCGCAAGTTCAAAAGGTTCGCCGGTGAGTTCCAAGCGGTTGGTGTCGAACGGCTGCGCGAACATGACGGCCTGCCGGACAAACAGCATGTGGCCTTGGGAGACCATCGCGGATTCTCCGCCGACGAGACGTTTCGGCTCGCCGCCGTCCAGCGAGCCGACGTAGATCCCCTGGACTTGGGCCGAACCGCTTCGCACGTGATAGAGGAAGTGACGACCGTCCGGAAGAAACGAGGGTCGCACGTGGCCCGTTTCCCCTTCCCGCAATGTCGTGACCGCAACAGCCTTGTCATTGGAAGTCGACGAGATCTTCATCAACGGCGACACGGCAGTGGGAGCAAAGAGGATCACTCCCTCAGGATTCCATGCCCCTCCGTTCGCGCTGTACGCGTTGGCGGCCAGGGTTCGAACCGATCCGTCGGCAAGCTCGAGACGCTGGAGGCCGCCTTGCCGACCTCCGAACGCAATCGAGCGACCATCAGGAGACCAGAACGGCGACACGGCTCCGTTCGTTTCGGAAAAGACGCGCGTGGTTCCGTCTTCCAGCGATCTCACCGCCACTTGGTTGCCGGCATCACCTCCGACGATGAACGCGAGCGCGTTGCCGCTCGGCGACAATGCGACCCAGTCGGGCGCCATGCCAGGAGGTGGGACGACGTCCAGCCTGAGCTCTCGAGTCGGAGGTGTAGATTGCGATTTCCGGATCAGGGCAGTGCCCGCCACAGCCGTGACAACGGCCAGGCTCGCCGTGATGATCCACGCCACTCGATCGCGCGGCCGCGTGGCCGTATGAACCGGATCATCGCTCGCGCCCGACAGCCCTTCATCGATGTCGAGCTTCGCGGCTGCTGCGTCCGACAGCCTGCGCGTCCGATCTTTCGCGAGGCATCGTTTCAACAGACGGCGAACCGCAACAGGCGTCCTGGCGGGCAGTGCTTCCCAATCCGGTTCGCTGCGGAGCACCGCTGCAAGCGTGTCGCTGATGTCTTCGGCTTCGAAAACACGCTTGCCGGTCAGCATCTCGTATAGCACGCATCCGAACGCCCAGATATCGCTCCGCTTGTCGGCCGGTCGTCCCTTCGCCTGTTCCGGACTCATGTAGGCCGCGGTACCCAGGATCACGCCGGCCATCGTCATAGCCGGGGTCGTGAGAGTGGGGGAGTTCGTCAGCATCGCAGGGCTCAAGCCCTGCGCCATGTCTGCTCTTGCCGCTCCCGCCCCTCCAGCCTGTCCCGCCCCTCCCGCCCCAGCAGCTCCACCCGCCCCCGTCTCGAGCATCTTGGCGAGTCCGAAATCGAGCGCTTTGACGGTGCCGTCCGGTCGCAGCTTGATGTTCGCAGGTTTGAGATCGCGATGGATGATGCCTTGCTCTTGCGCCGCTTCGAGCGCGTCGGCAATCTGGCGTGCAATTGGGAGCGCGTCACTCATTTCCAGTCCGCTTTCCGCAGCAGTACGGCCGTGGAGGACTTCGGCGAGCGTCGGGCCCTCGACCAGTTCGAGTACGAGCGCGAGCGGTTGTCTTTCCGGCCCTTCCCGCCCATCCTGCCCCTCCAGCCCATAGATCGCAGCGATGTTGGGATGATTGAGCGAGGCGAGCACTTGCGCTTCGCGCTTGAAGCGCGCGACCCGTTCCACGTTGGAGGCGAAGAGTTCGGGCAGGACCTTCAGCGCGACGTCGCGATTCAGCTTCGCGTCGCGCGCGCGATAGACCTCGCCCATTCCGCCGGCACCCAGAGGCGCGACGATCTCGTACGGACCAAGGTGAGTGCCGGCGGCTATCGGCATGGACTCGGCGCAGCTCGCGGCTCAGCCCTCTGGATGGGCGAGCAGTTCCTCGAGACGTGGCTGCAATGAAACAGGCATGTGGGGTACCCAGCCGGCGTCGACCAGGCCGACCTCGATGAGATCGCGAACATGGACGCGATCGCGATCGCGAAACGATGTCAATTTCATCCGCACGAGTGCCTCGAGGGACAGCACGCAGAACGTCTCGGTTTCTTCCGATTCCGAAACATCAGGTGCCGGAAGAGCGTATTCCGGGCGCACCTTTTCAGCAGCAAACACGATATGCACGGCGTCGCGCGCGCTACCGTCAAGTCCATCCAGGAACATGTCCATGCCAGCAGCATGGCGATACACGAATCCGGCCTGTTCCAACGCCACCCGCGCCGCCGGAAGGTCGTCACGGCGCAACACGATGTCCACGTCCCGAGTGTTGCGCACCGCTGCCTCTTCCACACGCGAAACCCAAGCTGCCACGGCATTGCCGCCCGCTACTGCGTAGGGAACACCACTCGCTCGCAGCCCGCTGGCTGCTCGGAGCAGCCGTCGGCGGACGGCTTCGACGGCGTTACTCATCCGAGCCCATGAGACTTCGCCAATTCGCGCGATGGACACCAGTGGATCCTATCAACATCACGTGGATTCACACCGACAATCGACGATTGTCTGATCGACGTGCCCGCGGTGCGTGCCTCACTTCCCGACTGGCGCGATTCGGCGGAGCTCGTCGAAGAAATTGAAGACGAAGACCACCTTGTCCTGCTTGACTGCCGCTTGCGTTTGCGGAACCGCGGCCAGCGCGAAACGGTTGCCGTCGGGATGGAGGTCGAAAGATCGATATCTTGGACGCAGGAGGAAACCTGGCTCCGTCCAGAGCCGCGGCTGATCCGCCTGAAACGACCCGCCTTCAGCCCGGTAAGAGGCGACCATGATCTGTGGACCAAACCCTTGGTAGAAGAGTTCCGCGCGTTTCCGCGACCACGCTGGATACATGCCACCGTTGGTCGATATTTGCCACTTGCCACCGGGACCAGGGAACGGCCGCACATACACCTCATTGCGTCCCGATTCGTTCGATTGGTAGGCGAGCCACCGACCATCAGGCGAGAACATCGGCTCCCCCTCGACGAATGGCGTCTTCAAGAAGACGGTCGGCTTGCCGATCTTCCATCCCGACGTCTCGTCGCCATCGACGGGAAGAATCCATAGGTCCGGGTTGGTCTCGCCGCTTTCCTCGCTGAAAGCCAGGTACGTGCCGCTCGGATGCCACGAGCCGGGCTGTTGATTGTGACTGCCTTCGGTCAGTCGCTGCGCATCACCCGCGCCATCGGATCGCTGCCAATAGAGATTGAAGGCCGAGCGATTAGGACGATTGGATCGGAACACGATGCGTCCACCATCGGGCGTCCACACGGCCTTGTAGTCGCCGCCCAAAGAACCGGGGCCACCTGGGTAGAACGTCAGACGGCTCAGCGTGTCACGCTCCCATTCGTAAATCCACACGGCCAGCGACCCTTTTTCGACGATGTCGACTGCCAAGCGGCGCCCGTCGGGCGAAAACTGCGGATTGCTCCAGTTCGTGGGCTTTGCCAGAAGCGGCGTCGTCCTGCCGGAGCGGTCCATCCACGAGATCGGAGGATCGTTGTTCGTACTCTCCCCAGGCAGATACACGAGCGTTCCGTTGTCCGATACCGCGAACTGTGCGGCCGACATGTTTTGTGAGGCGGCTACGCCTTCGAACACTGGAACCGGCTGACCGCTGAGGGCGACACGATCGAGATCGAAGGGGACCGCAAATAGCGTCGCCTCCTGGACGTAGACAAGATGGCCGCTTGGCAGATAGCGTCCGTAGCCGCCGCGCAGCATCACCCTGCGCTCGCCTGTTGGCAGCGGTTGAAGGATGAGCTCTGGGGTGCCTCCAGGTGCGTATTTCGTGTAGAGAAGTGCCTTGCCGCCGGGCAAGACTTGCGGAAATCGCGGCCTTCCGCCCTCTTCGCGTGTCACGAGCTCCGGCGTGCCGCCCGACGACGAGACACGTGTCAGGCTCGCACTGGTACCGGCTATGTCCGGCTGGAACACGATCGTGCCGTCTTCGGCCCAGCTCCCCCCGCGGCCACCCGGCGCGTCGGCGAGCGACACGGTGGCGCCGCCGGTGACCGCGACCTTCTTCAGCTTGCCGCTCGCGAAGAACGCAATCCACTGCCCGTCAGGCGAAAAGAACGGCCCACGCGCATCCTCCGTCCCCGATAGCGGAGTGGCTTGGAGCTGATCGAGCCGCCGGACGTAGAGCTGCGATGGATCGCGAGGACCTTTTTGCGCGGCGAACGCGAGCAACTGGCCATCGGGAGAAAGGACAGCCGCCGTCCCGACGTCGGTTGCGAGCGACGCGTCGGCTCCGATGTCAGCGTTCACGCGTACAGGTGGAGATAGCACCTTGGACCGCCAGGGCGCCCACGTCAGGAGTACGGCAGCCAAGCCAAACGCGAGGGTACCCGCAACAGTCCACGAGAGAGCGCCTGTTCCCGACGAGCGCACGTCATGACCGGCGGCGACATGGCTCTCGGGTGCGGACGATTCCGGTTGCGCCATCGCACGATCGATGGCGATGCGCGCCTCGCCGATCGCTTGCAGCCGGTTACGGGGATCCTTCGTCAAGCAGCGCAGCAGCAGCGAACGGATCGATGCGGGCGTCGATGCCGGCAAGGCGTTGAAATCGGGCTCCCGCTCGATGACGCGGGCGAGCGTTTCCGGTGCGGTTTCGCCATCGTACATTCTGCGGCCGGTCAACATCTCCCACAGCACGACGCCGAAGGCCCAGATGTCGGCGCGTCGGTCGACTGGTTTCCCCTTGGCCTGCTCGGGACTCATGTACGCAGCGGTCCCAAGAATCACGCCGGCCAATGTCATCGCCGGCGTGGTGATCGTCGGCGCGTACGTGAGGCCGACCGGTCCCGCCCCTCCTGCCTCTCCCGCCCCTCCAACCTCGAGCATCTTCGCAATCCCGAAATCCAGAACCTTCACAGTCTCATCGGGCGTGAGCTTGATATTGGCAGGCTTGAGGTCCCGGTGGATGACGCCCTTTTCGTGCGCATTCTCCAAGGCCTCCGCGATCTGCTTGGCAATCGGTAGCGCCTGGTCGAGCGGAATCGGACCCTTGCCCAGGCGATCCTGGAGAGTCGGCCCTTCGATGAGCTCGAGCACTAATGCTCGAATGCCGCTTGACTCTTCCAAGCCGTAGATCCCAGCGATATTCGGATGGTTCAACGAAGCAAGCAGCTGCGCCTCGCGCTGAAACCGTGTGATCCGTTCAGGATCGGCGGCGAAGACTTCGGGCAGAACCTTGAGCGCCACCTCGCGATTCAGCTTGGTGTCGCGGGCGCGATAGACCTCGCCCATGCCGCCGGCACCGAGCGGTGCGATGATTTCGTACGGGCCAAGATGGGTGCCAGTGCTCAGCGGCATGGGCAGAACGCAGTTACTTCATCGCTTCTAAGGCCGCTGAAGCGCACTCGGAGGCAACCGTCAGATAACCTCGGACGGCTTCCGTTCCAATCACGTACGAATGCGGCTCGCCCGGCTTGCGCTGCTCCAGCAGCGGCATCTTCAGCTTGGAGCCATCGAGATTCGTGTGATTGGAAATGAGAGCGTCGGCTCCAGCCTTCGTCGCAAGATCGCGAAATCGCTCGGCGGACTCGATATAGGTCTTGAAGCGCTCGGGCGACCGCGGGAAGTTGAATCCGGTACCGCCCCATTCGGCCACGAGGTGCGGCTGACCTCCATCTTTCACGGGAATCAGCGTCGACACCGTGCCCAGTGTGTGCCCCGGCGTGAGATAGAAGGTGAGAGTGGTGTCGCCGAGCGTGAGCTTCTGTCCGTCGGTAATGACCATGTCGCGCCGGGGCTTCTCGCCGCGGCTGTTACTCTGCGCGACGAACTCCCAGTCGGCAGCCGACATCAGCACGCGCGCGCCAAAGCGATCCTGCAGATACTTCGCCCCTCCGAAGTGATCGAAATGGCCGTGACTCACGACTGCGTATTTGATCTTCGCAGGATCGAGTCCGAGCTTTTTCAGCCCGCCCGCGATTTCATCCTCGACCGAATAGTCGAAGATCGTGTCGATGATGATGATGCCGTCGGAAGTGTTGACCGCCCAGGCGGAGTATTCCTTTTCGCCGACGTAATACAGGTTGTCGAACACTTTGACCGGTTCGGCGTGCCACGTCGACTTTTCGGGCGGCCCTGCGGCTTGAGCTGCGCTTGGCGCCTGTCCGCGCTGAGGCGCGGGCGCGGGCCTTATCGACGTCGGGGAGCAGAGCGAGTTGAAGAGCCCGGTGTGGTACTGTCCGGCCGCGATCTTGGCGGCCGCGACGTGCGCATCGACTGCATCGGTACCTCGATTGGCCTGCGACATGGATGGCCAACCCGGCCGCGAAGACTGCCGACAGAAGAGCCACAACCCCTGATCTCATGGCGACCTTCTTTCTCACTAGCGCTGACCTGCCGCCCAGATGGCCGGCATGATACCTCGAAGGCGCTCCTACCGCTTGCGGGACACGTCTCGATACACGGCTTCGATGAAGGTATCACTCGAGCCATAGCGGCCGTCATAGTCGAGCGTCGGCTTCGCCAGCTTGACCTGCGCGAGCGTCATGCCTTTTTCGACAAGGTCCCGAACGCGGTCGCGCACGATCGTCACCATGTCCCGGTACTCGACGACATCGGCTTCGTCGCAGAGGCGTCCGTGACCGGGGATGACGTAGGTGCCGCCTTCTTCCTTGTCCTTGGGGATGGTGAGGTCGATGATTCGATTCAACCCGTCCAGAACGCCCTGCACGCTACCGCTGTTCTGCTCGTCGATGACGGGATATCCCGTCGTACTGAACAGGTCGCCGGCACTCACGACATCGGACCGGCGAAAGAACACCATCGCGTCGCCATCCGTGTGTGCAGCCGGTTGGTGCAGGATCTGAATCGCCTCGTTGTTGAAAAAGATCTCCTTGTCGTCGCCGAAGAACGTCTCGGTGGGCCAGGCGCCGAATGCGGCCGGGGCCTGCTGACCGGTTGGTGCGCTCATCTTCGTCAGGACCCGTTCGTGCGCGATGACACGCGCAGCGGTCGTCGGGAGGCCGGAATTGCCGGGCGCATTGCCGCCCAGCCACTTGCCGGTTTTCGCGATGCCTTCGTTCCCACCAATATGGTCGGGATGGACGTGAGTGTCGATCAGAATGCGAATCGGTTTGTCAGTGACCTTGCGTATAGCCGCTAGAACCTGATCGCTCAGTCCAGGCGATCCGGTGTCGACCAGGAGCACGCCCTCGTCGCCGATTTGCACGGTGATATTTCCGCCGGCGCCGACGAGCATGTAGATGTTCCCTTGAACGGGGACGAGATGCATCTGTCCGTCGGCCTTCTCAACGGGTTCAACCGGCTGTGCGTTGCGAGATGTCGCAGGCGCTGGTGTTCGTACTGAACCGATTGAGCTAGACGATGACGCGAGACGCTGAAGCGTGAGCTGGTATTCGGGATAGGTCGTCGCGGCGCCGCCGCGCGCAGCGTCAGGCGGAAGTCGATGGGCGGACGCAAATTCGGTAAGTTTGAGCTGTGCACCGGCCGATCCGGGCAGGTAGTGCGGCACGTAGCCTTTCGGCCGGCCCGCCACCTCGTCGACCACGTCGAACTGCGTTCGACTGATTTCCTGACCTGGGTTCAACACCCAGTTCGAGCTTCGCACGAATGGCTCTTCGAGATAGATCGGGTCGTAGACGATGCTGATCACCGTCAGCAGGTCGCCGTGACGGATGAAGTGCTCCGTCATCGTCGCCCCGTCGCTGTGGGCGACGCCATTGCGCTGAATCCAACCGGCCTTGAAATGCGTGCTGGTAACCGTCAGCATGTCGCCTTCCCACACGCCGGTCGAGAAGCCTGCCCAGGTGTGGGCGGCGTATGGCGGGGGATGGGGACGGCCGTCCAGCCAGATCAGTCGCGTCGCCTGTCCGAACGTCCCGAACAGCTCGTAGGCAATCGTCTCCTGAGTGACCGGATCGACTTCTTTTCGAATGCGGATGTTCGCCGGCCCGCGTAGTGAGTACGTGGAAGGATGCGGCTTGGCCTGGTGCTCACGCAGGGCGAGGATCGATGCGTCCCATGAGTCTGCCTTGAGGCGTCCGGCGTCGTTCAGTGGCAGGCCCGTGTAGTCTCCGAGGGCAGGCCCTGGAATTCGATGCTCCTGGTCTTCGTGATACCGGGCACTCCATTCTCCGGATAAATCGTGCTGAGCGAACGAGGGACGGACGAAGCCGATTGCGACGAATGCGAACACGAACAGACGGACCTTCACGGTGCCACATTATGGACCATCTCAACATGCCTGAATTTCTTTGTGTTCTTCGTGCTCTTGGTGATTCCGAAGTTGCCCCGCGACGTTCGAGTTCAGTCCGTGCGCACGATCCGGTCTTGGGGACCGGGCCGGACCGGCGAGTGCGCTTTGAAGTACTCCGCCAGCGCGTCGACGTCCGGAATGCCTCCCACCTTGTCGCGGCCCTCAGCAAAAGCCGTAAAGCCGTCGCCACCGGCAACGAGGAAGTTGTTCGCGGTCACGCGCACCCGATCGGCCGGCCCGATCAGCTTGCCGCCAATCTTGATCGAGTCCGGATCGACGCGGTGGCCGGGCTGCGCATTCAGCGCATAGCGGTACGTGAAGCCCTGAGAGACCTGCAGAATTTCGTGCTGACGGGGGACCGGATTGTCGAACTGCTGTTCCAGCGCACGTTTGATCTCTTCGCCGGTCATGGTCAGCACGGTCACCACGTTCCCGAAAGGCTGCATGGCAAAGAGCTCCCCATACGTCACCTGTCGGGGCGAACCGCCCGAGCCTGACTCGGTGCCGACGAGCTCCGACCGGATCCCACCGATATTCATGAATGCGACGACTGCGCCACCCCTGTCTTTGGAACTGGCCGCCGCAAGCTGCGCGTCGGCAATCACATCACCCAGAGCCGACTCGCCGGCCCGGTTCAACCCGCGCCGGATGTCGCCGGTAATCGAACCGACGATCCGAGCCGAGATGGGAGCCGAGACTGCGTCGTATTTCTGGATGATCCGTGTCTGTTCGGGATCTTTGGCGACATCTCGGGTGACGACCTCGTTGGTGGCGGAAGCATCTGTGATCGTCCCTTTTGCCCGATCGATCGTGAGGGCGACACGAGTGAACAGCCGTCCGAGTGACGCCGCGCTCGTGACCAGGTGGCCTTCGATGTTGCAGTTGTAAAAGCGGTGCGTGTGTCCGCTGATGATCACCTTGATGCTCGCGGAGAGTTTTCGCGCGATGTCATCAATCGGGCCGCTGAAATTCTCGCAACCATTCGGATCGAGAACACCGTTCTCCGTGCTCTGACGACCACCCTCGTGGATGAGCAAAACAATGGCGTTGACGCCCTGTCGCTGCAGGCGCGACGCGTAGGCGTTGGCCGTCGAGGCTTCGTCCAGGAAGGTCAGGCCCTGAACCCCAGACGATGTCACGAGTTGAGGGGTTCCTTTGGTCGTCTCACCAATGAAGCCGATCTTTACGCCAGCGATCGTGCGGATCGTCGTCGCCGGCAGGAGCGGTGCCGGCCTGGGCGCGCGCTGCTGGAGTACGTTTGCCGACAAATACTGGAATCGGGCACCGCTGAATCCGTCACCATCCTGACAGCCGTCGGTCGGGTGACACCCGCCTTTTTGCATGCGCATCAGTTCCCGCCACCCCTCGTCGAACTCGTGGTTGCCCACTGAAGAGATGGCGAGGTTCATTGCGTTCATCGACTCGATCGTCGGCTCGTCGTGGAACAGGCCTGAAAGGAGCGGCGAGGCGCCAATCAAGTCGCCGGCCCCGATGATGATCGAATTAGGGTTCTGACTGACGGCGTTCTTCAGGTGGGTCGCGAGATACTCCGCGCCGCCGCTCTCCTTCGAGCCGATGAGTGCACCGGTGCCCGAAGGTGGCTCGAGGTTGCCATGGAAGTCGTTGATGGCAAGGAGTTGTACCTTGACGGAACCCCGGCTGCCGCGAGCGTTGTCGGGCGTCTGCTCGGTCGTCAGTACGATCGGTGCTGAGAGCAGAACGACGAGGGCGCAGATTCGAACCATCATACGCGTCTATGTAAGTGTAGCGCCGGTGATCCGCGGTCCCTTTGCAGTCAACTGGCCCTTCTCACGTCGAATGCCTGTTCATGTCGTTCTGCGCGAAGCGAACGGATTATACTCGGGCAGCTCAGCAACACATGGTAAACAGCGGCTTTCGACGGGAGCGCAGAGATCGACGATGGCGATGAAGGGACTCGTAAGATTCGGCGTGGGATTGGCACTGGCGAGTTCAATTGCCGCGGCCGCCGCGCAGCAAGGATCCACTTCCACGCCTGAGCTTCACGTTTTGCCCGTCCAGGGAAACGTCTACATGCTCGTCGGTCCCGGCGGCAACGTCACGATCCAGACCGGCAAGGATGGTGTCCTCCTCGTCGACACGATGGTCGAGTCGTTGGCCCCGAGAATTGCCGCCGAAGTGAAGAAGCTGTCGAACCTGCCGATTCGCTACATCATCGACACCAACATCGATCCCGATCATCTCGGGGGCAATGCCGCGCTTGCGGCGATGGGTGCGACCGGGGCCACACAGGTGCCGGGCGGTGGCGCGACGGTGATTGCCAACGAGCACGTGGTCAATCGCATGGCGCCGCCGGCAAAACCGGGCGAGACTCCGCAGCCGGTACGCGGTCTTCCGAACCTCGAGTACTACACGCCGACGAGGGACATCTATTTCAACGGGGAACCGGTGATCATCTTCCACGAGCCGAAGGCGCACACCGATGGCGACAGCATCGTGCTCTTCCGCCGCTCGGACGTCGTCAGTACCGGCGATATCTTCACACCAGATCGCTATCCGGCGATCGACCGCGACAAGGGCGGCAGCGTGCAGGGTTTCCTCGACGCTCTCAACCACGTGCTTCGGCTGACAGTTCCGGAACGGCTGCAGGAAGGCGGCACCCGGGTCATTCCAGGGCATGGCCGGTTGTGCAACGAAGCGGACGTTGTCGAGTACCGCGACATGGTGACGATCGTCCGCGATCGAATTCAAGACATGGTCAAGCGAAACCTGACGCTCGAACAAGTGAAGGCCGCCAAGCCGACGCTCGACTACGACACGCGCTATGGAGCGAGCGATAGATTCGTCGAGGCGGTTTACGACAGCCTGAAGAATCCACCGCCGAGTCGCGGGTGCGCAGAGATAGGTTAGAAGCGCAGCCCTTCAGGGCTGCGAGGTTGGAGAAACACTCGTGAAATACGCGCTGCTCGTGATCGTGATTGCAGCGACGACCGTACATATCGGGGCTCAAGGACCGCCCGGTCCGCCGCAGCCTCCACCCACGGGCAAGGCTGCCGCGCCAGTCGATCTCACGGGCTACTGGGTGTCGGTGATCAGCGAAGACTGGCGCTGGCGGATGGTGACACCGCTCAAAGGCGACTTTGCCAGCGTGCCGCTGACGCTCGAGGGCCGGAAGGTCGTCGAAGACTGGGATCCGGCGAAGGATGAAAGAGCCGGGCTTCAGTGCAAGGCCTACGGGGCCGCGGCGATCATGCGCGTGCCCGGACGTGCGCACATCACGTGGCAGGACGACAACACGCTCAAGATGGAGCTGGATGCCGGCACGCAGACGCGCACATTCCACTTCGGCGGTACTGTTCCGCCCAACACGCCAGGTTCGTGGCAAGGGTACTCAGTTGCCAACTGGGAGCGCCCCCCGCAAGGCATCGGTGTCCCGGAAGTCTTTCCCGTTTTCGCCACCCGCATCGGCACTCGCGGGCGTTCCCTCGAAGTGACGACGACAAACCTGCGAGCCGGGTACTTGCGGAAGAATGGCGTGCCTTACAGCGACAAGGCCACGATCTCAGAATACTTCGACTATCACAAGGAGCCAAATGGGGATGAATGGTTCACGGTTACGACGATCGTTCGGGATCGGCAGTACCTCAGAGAACCGTTCGTGACGAGCTCGGACTTCAAGAAACAACGCGATGGGACCGGTTGGCGTCCAACGACATGTTCGGCCAGGTAGGAGAAGGGCAGGTAGGGCGGGTAGGGCAGGTGGGTTGGTCAGGCAGGAGATGTGGGTGACGTCATGAGGAATCGCGAAAGTCTACTGGCAGTCGCGCTGCTACTCGCGCCGGCGCCGTTGGCTGCCCAGGTGGATTTCACGGGCGAGTGGGCGCCGATTTATCACGAAGATGCGCCCGAACGTCTGCCCGGACCCGAGCTCGGGGACTATACGGGCCTGCCGCTCAATGAAGCCGCTCGGCTGCAAGCCGACAGTTGGGATGCCGATCGGATTTCGGTCGTCAGTGAATACCAGTGCCGGCCGCACTCGTCCGACTACGGGATGCGGGGCCTCGGCAACCTGCGTGTGTGGCGGGACCTCGATCCAGGCAACCAGCGATTGATTGCGTTTCGCACATACATGCCGGCCTGGGGCAGCGACCGGGTGATCTGGCTCGACGGGCGGCCCCATCCATCCGAGTACGCCGAACACACGTTTCAAGGTTTCTCGACGGGTGTCTGGGAAGGCAACATGCTCACCATCACGACCACGCATCTCAAGACGAACTACTTCCGTCGTAACGGCGTTCCCAGCAGCGACAGGCGGACGGTGACCGAGCACTGGACGCGCCACGGTGAGTTTCTCACCGTGATCACTGTGGTCGACGATCCCGTGTTCCTCACCGAGCCGCTGGTTCGCAGCCAGAACTGGTACCTCGATCCGGGCCAGCAGTTGCCGATGTTCTACTGTGATCCCGCGCCCGAAGTGCCCGGGCCGACTCCAAACGCCGTGCCGAACCATCTGCCGGGCAAGAATCCGTTTTTGACCGAGGTCGCAGACTGGTACGGGCTGCCGCTCGAGGGGACGCGGGGCGGCGCCGAGACCATGTATCCGGACTATCTATTGAAGATGGGCAAGCCGCACTCGCCACCGCCGGCGCACTGCGAGCGGTTCTGCCTCTGCGCCAACCTGATCGAGTGCATTTCCAACGGACCAGACACTAGACCGCCACGGCGGTAGAACGGGTTCAAAGGGGTTCAAGAGGTTCTACGGTTCAAGGGTTCGCGTTCAAACGCTCGAACCTTTGAACCTTTGAACCTTGAACCTTTGAACCTATTTGTTCCGATGCCTGTGCAGCCGCAGCTCGAGATGCCGCCGCACGTCGGGCCACTCGCTCGAGAGGATGCTGTACATCACGACGTCGCGGGGGCTTCCATCACGCCGGGCGCCATAGTGGCGTATGACGCCGTCCCTTTTTGCGCCCAGGGCTTCAATCGCCCGCTGCGATCGAAAATTGAACGAGTCCGTTCGCAGGCCCACCACTTTGCACCCGAGTGAGTCGAACGCGTGAGCGAGCAAGAGCAGCTTGCAGGTCGTATTGACATGCGTCCGCTGGCGGCTTTGCGAGTACCAGGTGTACCCGATCTCGACCCGATCGATTCCCGCGACGATGTCGTGGTAGCGGGTTGAACCGATGACCGCACCGCTTGCCGAATCGCGCACGATCCAAGGGAGCATGTGACCGTCTTGTTGCCCCTTGAGCGCGTCGCCGATGTAGGTCCTCATGTCTCCGGGCGCGGGCACGGCCACGTACCAGAGCTCCCATAAGCGGCCATCGGTCGCCGCCGAGACGAGCGTGTCGTGATGTTCCTCGGCGAGCGGTTCGAGTCGAATCCCTCCGCCCTCGAGCGTGACAGACCGCAGTGTGATCATGGCTCACAGCCTACTCGTGAAGTGGCTTTATGAATAGAGCCAATACTGATACATTTAGGCAGTCCACTTATGAGCGTGCCGTTCGTGCTCGATCGCGCGCTGCCGACGCCGCTGCAGCGGCAAATCTACGACCAGTGGAGGGTCGGGATCCTCAGCGGCCGGTTTCGGCGCGGCGAGCGCGTGCCGTCGAGTCGCGCGTTCGCAGACGCTTACGACGTGGCTCGAGTGACGGTTACCGTCGCCTACGATCAACTCCTTGCGGAAGGGTATTTCGAGACGAGACGCGGTTCGGGGACCTTCGTGTCTTCCGAGCTCCCCGACGAGGCGCTCCGGCCGATGCCGGTGGACGCCGCTGTCCTGCCGGTGGCTTACAAGATCCGATTGTCTCTCTACGGCTCGCGTCTCGGTGACATTCGCCGCCTTCCGGTGTCCGCGCGCCAGCTCACCCTTTCGAACGTCAGCCCCGATCTCACCCGATTTCCATTTGCTGTCTGGCGCCGTTTGATCTCCCGACACCTCCGCCGGGCCACGCCGGCGCTGTTCGATCATCGCGCCCAGCCAGCCGGGCTCCACATCCTGCGCAGCGAAATCGTCCGCCATCTCGCGCGGACTCGTGCGGTCCGCTGCACCACCGAACAAGTGATCGTTGTCAGCGGATCGCAACAAGCTCTCGATTTGTGTGCACGGCTTTTGCTCGATCGCGGCGATGAAGCCGCCGTGGAGGAGCCAGGGTATCCCGGGGCGAGACAGCTCTTTCTTGCCCACGGGGCCAGGCTCACAACCATGCCGGTGACCGACTCCGGCGCCTCGACTGATGGATTGACGAATAGAACACGCCTGGTGCACGTGACGCCGTCGCACCAGTTTCCCACTGGCGTGTCGATGACGCTGGCCAGAAGACTGGAGCTGCTCGAATGGGCGCGCACGCGGGCCGCCGTCGTGCTCGAGGACGATTACGACAGTGAGTACCGGTACAGCGGTCCACCTCTTCCCGCGATGCACAGCCTGGCGAATGGCGTTGGCGTGATTTACGTCGGGACCTTTTCGAACGTCATGTTCCGCGGTTTGAGGATCGGCTATGTGGTCGTGCCCACAGAGCTCATCGCGCCATTCACGACCGCAAAGTGGATGGCGGATCGGCACACCACGCTTCTGGAACAGGCGGCGTTAGCGGACTTTATTGGCGAAGGACACTTCGAGCGTCACGTGAGACGCATGAGGCGGATTTATAAGCACCGTCGTGATGTGCTGCTCGAGGCGCTCGATCGGTATTTCGGCAGCGATGCCGTCGTGCGAGGCGATGCGGCAGGCCTGCACATGACGGTGAGGTTCCGGAACAGTTCCAGCGTTCGGAAGCGTGCCGAGCGAAACCGCGTGGAGCTGACTGGCACCGGCATCTACTACTTGTCGAAACCCGTGCCGGACGAGTTCATTCTGGGATTCTCGGCTATCGGCGAGCGGACCATCCGCGAAGCCGTGAGACACCTGGCCAAGCCATGACCAGTGTCTCACGCTTGCCGGGCGGTTACGCGGCATTCGACTGTTGACCCGAAACCTGCGTAAGCCGTGCGCGTTCCGCCACGAGCTCTGCAATCCGAGCGGCGTCTCGTCCGACGCCATGAATCATTTCCGACGACAACGCGTAGAGAAAGTGGAGGCCAACGAAGAAGAGCCCGGGTTCCTGGGCCACGATGCCGTTTTCGTGCAGCGGCAAGCCGTCAGCGCCAAACACCGGAAGGTCTATCCACGAAAAACCGGGATGAAATCCAGTGCACCACACGACGTTCGCGACATCGAGCATTCGGCCGTCTTCGAGCAGCGGCAGTCCGTTGCGTGCTCCCACCACTCGAGGGACACGCTCGACGCCGGCGTCGGCCAGGTCCCAGGGCTTGACACGTATGAGCGGCGCGGCGCGGTGAAGCATCTTGGGACGTGCTTTACGCCCGATCGGATTCGCAACACTTAGGACACGATGAAACATTACGCGAAAAACGAATCGGGTGAGTCCGAGGCGCGCAGCACGACCATCAACGCGAAACGGCACATTCCCGGTGGATGGCCCGGCCATCCATGTCTTGTGTGAAGCGCGCACGAGCTCGGCGGCAATTTCTGCCCCGGAGTTCCCCGCCCCGACAATCAGAACGGCGCCGTCGCGCAACTGTCCCGGATTGCGATAGTCGATGGAGTGCAGCCGCTGAATCTTCGGGTCGAGGTCGGCTGCGAACGCCGGCGTACTGGGCCGCTGGAAGTTCCCCATCGCCACGACGACGTTGTCCGCGTCGAACCGCAGCTCGCCGGCGACCAGGAGAAAGCGCCCGCCTTGTCTCGAGACGCGGTCGACGCGCACGCCAAGCCGTACCGGCAGCGCAAATTTTCGCGCGTAGGTTTCGAGATAGTCGGCCATTTCGTCCTTGGTCGGGAAGGAAAAGGGTGCGGCCGGAAAGGACATGCCGTCCAGGCCGTCGAACCGCGCCGGTGTAAAGAGCCGAAGCGAATCCCACCGGTGCCGCCAGGCGTCGCCGATCCGCTCGCTGGCGTCCAGAATCACGAACGGCACACCCGCTCGTTTGAGGTGATATCCAACGGACAGGCCCGCCTGCCCTCCGCCCACCACCACCGTATTCACGCGCTCCACGCTATATGTCTGACGCATGGCGTGCTCTCCTTTGTGCTGCCCCACGTGCGCAGCTGAAAACGTTGCCATCGCGCTACGGTAGAACGAGGCTCGCCGGTCGCGCATCGGCCGAAATGCGCAGGCGTTGAGCCGGCCTGGCGTGGGTATTTCTATGTAGGGCTACAGCAGCTTGTGCTCGTAGGCGTACGCCGTCGCTCCCGATCTCGAGGAGAGATCGAGCTTGGTGAAGATATTGCTGACGTGGCGCGCCACGGTCTTCTCGCTGATCGCGAGCTCGGTGGCGATCGTGCGGTTGGTCTTTCCGGCGGCGACAAGACGGAGCACCTCCACTTCTCGGCCCGTCAAACCGCCGGACAGCGGTGGTGTCGCGGGAGTCAAGAGAGCAGTCATCCGCGCTGCATCAGGCGCGGCGCCAAGCCGTTCGAACGCCTCCTGTGCCGCGTCGAATTCCAGCCTTGCTCCATCCTCGTCGCCGAGCTTCCTGTACGCCAGCCCGATGAGCGTCCGGACCTGGGCCTGTGGGTATGGCGCATCGAGCTCTTGCCACTCGCTCAGCGCTTCGCGCAGCGATTCGATCGACGCGTCCACGTTTCCAGCGGCCAGTGCGACGGCGCCCAATGCCTGGGCTGAGGCGGCGCGCAGAAAAGGTGCATCGAGTTGGCCGGCGATGACCTTCAGTTCCTCGGCGGCGCTGCGAGCGGCGGGTAGATCGTGACTGGCGAGCATGATCTCGACGCTGGCGCTGAGAGCTTGGGCCCGCTTGCGAACCGTCTGGACCTCTTGAAGGATCCGGCGGATGGCCACAGCGGCGGCCTCGTTTTGGCCTTGGGCGAGACGAAGCAACGCCAAACCGGGATCGGGTTTTCGCCCGGCTCGGCTGGCGAGCCGGTACCCTTCTTCGGCCTTCTCGAATTCGCCACGCAGTCGGTACAGCTCTGCCTGCTGATAGTACGCGGCGCCCGCGTCGGACTCGTTGCCGCGAATGGCCAGTCGCTCGCAAGCCCGCTGTACTTCACCGATCGCATCCTGCCACTCCCCGTGGAGCTGAAGCAGCTCGGAACGATGGATCAAACACGACCCACGAAACGGCACCAAATCCGGTTGGGCCGCGCACCAGCCGGCCAACGCCGTCGTCCATTCCTGGGCACGGCGCAGATCAAACAGATCGTGGCATGCGCTGATGACGCTGCAGTACACCACGCCGGCGATCATTGGTCCTACCTCACCGGACGTCACAGCGACCATCACCTCGTCGAGCATGGCAAAGCCGTCGGCAGACCTGTTCATCATCACAAGGGCGCGGCCTTCGCCGTGCCGGGCAAGGGCGGTCAAATCCGGATCCTTGAATCGGGCGCCAATTTGCGCAGCCTCTTTGAACTCCGAGTAGGCGGTCTCGAAATCACCGGCGCGGGCTCTTTGAAAGGCTGACCCACAAAGCAAAAGTCCATGCTCGGCGCATTCTTCCGAGCACTCGCTGAGAAGCCGGCGCGCCCGTGCCTGCCAGCCTGTCGCCTGCGCTTGAAAATCAGGCTTACCGTAGATCGTGAAAATGAGCCAGAACGCGCTGCGCGCGGCTCGAACAGAATCACCACGCTCGAGAAAACCGTGATACGCCCGGCCGCGCGCATCGACACTGGCCGCATCCTCGCCGACCAGATACGCAGCCGTCGCCAGACGATCGAGATCGTCGGGCGCCAGGGAGGAAGCTTTGTCGGCAGCAGCCAGCCGGGCATGTGCGGCGGACCATTTCCGCTGCTCAAACGCCGTCCTCCCAAGCGCGAGCGACTCGTCGTCCATAGGTCCCTCAGCCAGAGTATCCGAATTCTCCTGAGGAAGGACTAAACCCAGCATTTTCTGTCGGTGCAGAATTAGCGGGGCAGGCGGCAGCCGAGGATCAATAATGCGCCAGATGCCAAAAGGTCCGTTGGGGCTCCGCTCCGTTCTGGGCGTGACATGCTGCGCCTATGTGTTGTCGGGGGCATATTTCGGCGTTGTCGGGAAGGCCGCCCAGTCGCGATCGGTCGCCGAGGGAGTGTATTCCGCTGTGCAGGCATCACGCGGTCAGCAGATCTACCAGGCGCAGTGCGCCGACTGCCACGGCAATTCGTTGGACGGCGGCAGCGGTCCGCCCTTGGTCGGAGAGAGTTTCCTTTCCAATTGGAGCGCGCGTCCGCTGACGACTCTCGTCGACAAGATTCAAAAGACGATGCCTTTCGGTCTTGCCGGGAGTCTTTCGCGTCAGCAATCGACGGACCTCACGGCGTACGTTCTTCAAGCCGGGAGGTTCCCCGAAGGACAGTCCGAGCTGAACGACGCCGCGTTGGCGCAGGTTGCATTCCCCGCAGCCCGCACCGCTCCCGCGCAAGCGGTGGGTGTTTCTGGAACGGCGTCGTTGGCGCCGCCGGAGGGAAATCTGGCCGAGTTGATGAGAGCCATTGCATTTCCCAACTCGAACATCATCTTCAACGTGCAGATTCGCGACCCCGGCGCACAGACGAAAAAGGAGCTGGCGACCTCACCTTTTGACTATTTCGCGTGGGGATCCACGGTTTATCCAGGATGGCTGGCTGTCGATCAAGCCGCTGTTGCACTCACCGAAACGGCCGCGCTGCTATTGACGCCCGGGCGCCGTTGCCAGAACGGACGTCCTGTTCCCATCGATCGCGCCGATTGGAAACAATACGTGGCGGATCTCGTTGACGTGGGCAAGGTGGCCCATCGCGCGTCACAAGCGAGGGACTTCCAGGCATTTGGAGACATCAGCGAGAAGCTGAACGAGGCGTGCGCGAACTGCCATAAGGTCTATCGCGATAAGGGCGGCGCCGAGGGAAGTGGGGCAGGGCGATGTCAGTGACCTGACACGCCGAGGAGGAGACATCATGCGCCGGATTTCACTTTGCGTGGCGGCATTGATCCTGTTGATGTCAGCGTCTTCCTACGCGGGAGAGTGGATCCAGTACGCGAGCAAAACGGATCTCTTCGGGGTCAACTTTCCAGCTGAACCTAAGGTTCAGGACATCACCTACACGACCGAATATCGCATCGACTTGCCCGCGCGGCTCTACACCGCGGAGGACGGTCCAAGTCGCTACTCCGTCACCGTCGTCGACTACAGCGACGCGGAGAAAATCCACACTGCTCGGGTCGAACAGTGCAAGAAGAGCGGCGGAGAAGGCGATGCCTGCCAGAACGAGTGGCGGTCCGACGTACAGGGGTCGATTGTCAACGCGTCGTGGAAGTTCTTCCAGCGAAACGCCAAGGTGACGCATTTCGCATGGTACGTCGTGGACCAGGTCGAAGGACATCGGCTGCAACTGACGAACGCCGATGGGTCACGCACCTTCGCCGCAATCCATAGACACGGCACCCGTCTCTACATTCTCGAGGCAACCGTTCCCGCTCGGGCGCCCGCGCCGGGATTGTTTCAACAATCGCTGATGTTTCTCGACGAGGAAGGGAAGTCCATTCGGTACCGGTCGTTCTACACCACGGGATATTCAGAAGGCTGGAAGTTTCCAGCGCCGCCGCCGCCGCGCGCCGGCCGCCCGATTCCTCCGGCTCAATAACTGCGGCAACCTTTGTGAGTTGAGGAGGCCTCCCATGCTCTCCAGGTTTCTGAGCCTTGCGGCCATCATCGGCGTGCTCGCCGTCTTGCCGGTTGGCGCACATCATTCCCACGGCAACTACGACCTCACGGTGTGGACGACGATGGACGGGACCGTGAAGGAAGTCCACCTGCTCGTGCCACATTCCTGGCTGTATCTCGACGTCAAAGATGGCAAAGGCGAAGTGACGACGTGGGCACTTGAAGCGACGGGGCCGTCGGGCCTCACGAAGGTGGGCGTCAAGCGCGAGGATGTCCGACCAGGCGACCTCGTCAAGGTTCGATGTCATCTGCTCAAGGACGGCTCGAACGGCTGCCTCCTGGGCTACGTGACGCCGATGCATGGTGATCAGGCCCGTGGCCACGGCGTCGAGAGGGACTGGGACGGCGATGGAGGTGCAGGGTTCGCCACGACTGCGCCGGTTGCCACTCCAAGGTGACGGCAAGGAAGCGCTGCAGGTGACCTCGCCCTATCGGCGGCTCGCGAGCGCCTTGCGTGTCGCTTCCAGCGTGAAGGTCAGCGACTCGCGAGGGACGCTCGTCACGAACGGACCGATGAGCCATTCGAAGAGGAACGGAATGCTGCGCGTCAAGGAAATCGCTTCACACTGCACGTAGGTGCCACCTTCGCGTTCGAGAAATCTCCAGTACGTATTCAGCCGCCACAGAAACCCGCTATCGTGTCCGACCGGCCGCTCGTGCTCTTGTGGTGTGCCCGGGTCGGCTACTTCCGCGACGCGCAGGCTGTAGATGCGGCTCTGCGCCCGATCGGGACCGACACGCGTAAAGCGCGCTTCGTTCTCCGTGTTGACCACGACTGTGATGACCTTCTTCATGGAGAACCGCAGATCGACCCGAAATACGTCGCCGTCGCGAGAAATCAGTTTCGAACGTGCGATCGCCGGACGAAAGACTTCGGCGTGACGATCGTAGTCCTGCAGGAGCTCCAGCGCCTCGCCAAGGCTCGCGCCCGGCGCGAATACGGAGCCGACCCAGTGATGAATGAGACCGTCCGGCACGTCGATTTGCTTTCCGGCCTCCCGGGTCGACAGGCGCTCGATGTAGATCTCGCCGCGGCTCAGTGCATCGACCTTCGCACGCCGTTCGGCGTCCGAAAGGCCGTCGATTCGGAGAAATGGCTCGGGGGCCATCTGCGCCTCGGTCGCGCGGACGTACCTGTCGAACGCCGCGACGGTGCGCGGCTGCAGATCGGCGGCGGCCGCGGCGGGGGTGAGGCGCCCGAGCACGACGACGGCGGCGAGAAGTCGGGCCGTCCTCACGGTCCGCTTTCACCCCGAGCCATCGCCCGTCGCGGTGCTGGTCATTTTCCCACCATGTGAGCGAAGTCTTTCTCGTTCTCGCACATGAACTCGATCAACTCGTCGTCCACGATCAGCCGCTTCGGGATCGTGACCGTCCAGGGCTTGGTATAGAACTCCGGATCGTCGATCGTCATCTCGATGTCCAGGTGTCCGAAGTCACGGCGCCGGAATCGCTCGGTCAACCGCATTCGATCGCCATGGGGATGCCCGCCATCATCGAGCCACGTGACGGCGTTCAGGCCGTTCGTGTCGACCACGAAGGTCTCTCCCTCCCATCGACCGACTGAATATCCGAGCCAGGCTGGCTCCGGATCCTTCGGAAGCGGCCGTCCATCGGTGAGAATCTGTCGATAGTGGTTGTACGCCTCGAAGAGGATGATCGTCACCGCCGGCGTCTGCACGATCTTGGTCGGAGTGCCGAGCGCATTGAAGTCAGTGACGCCGTGGGAGATACAGCGTCCTGACGGGCGGTCTTTTCCGTTGTTGTCCTGCCGCTCCTGGAACAAGACTCGCGCCGCGGGCCCCATCGGAATCTCGACCCCGCCCACACCGAGGTCGCGCAGCCAGCCGCCGGGCTCGGTTTGCCAGATGCCAGACAGATCGGGCTTCCCATCCGCGGTCCTCGGTGTTGGCGCTGACAGATTCGGCTTCCCGTCGGCCAGTCGCGGGATGCCCGGCGTCGGATAGCCGATCCATTGCGCGCCGGCCGGCGCGGAACAGGCGCACACCATAAGAAGCAACGCGAAGCGAAGCGTCGACATGACTCCTCCTTGCCGCGAAACACGATGAGGCTAGTCCATCTTGGCATTTTCGCTGCTCAAGTTGAAAACAGCCGAGTTCTGTCCACCTGTGTAAGCGACACACTTCGGTAGTACCGCATTCGAAGTGCGCCGTTTCAAAGTCCCACGATTTGAGCGATCCGACTTCCGCTATGCCTGGCACCCTCCTTGCCCGGGCGTGCGTGACTCAAACTCGACTGAAGAACTTCGAGACGACCGGCCGGCCGGCCGCCCAGACGATCAATTGGGCGCTCGATCGTGAAGGGAGAGCTTTGCCTCACATCAAATCTCAACATATGACGGCCATCGCGTTGTCGGTGGCTCTCGTCCTTGGTTGCGCTGTCTCGGCCCAAGCTGCTTCGGCGAATGGAACGAGAGTGCCGCGCGATGCAGCAACGCTTACGGATTCTCTCGGGCATGTTTGGCGTCTGGCTGCGAACGCAGCGTGTCCGACGGGCTACAAAGAGATTCTTCGCGACAACGGTCGACCCGTGACCGCCTACGCGAGTTGCGGAGCGGTGATTCTGTACTTCAACGGAGCCGTTTCGGTTCAGGGTGACGACAATCAGTGGTATGGCTGGCTCGAAAGTGGTCGAACATGGATGTTTCTCGGCGCAGCGGCTCCCGACGGAAACGCTCCTCCGCCATCGCCAACCCCGACGCCGCCACCGCTGAACCTACCCGCGCCGTGGGTGGATGCGGACATCGGGAGTCCAGCGCGTGCGGGTAGTGCCTCCTATTCATCGGGGCAGTTCACGATTAACGCGTCTGGAAATGATATCTGGAATAACTCCGACCAGTTTCACTACGTCTATCAGCCGCTCACAGGAGATGGTCAAATCCAGGCGCGTGTGATGGCTCTTAGCGCGACAGACGCCTGGGCCAAAGCTGCCGTCATGATTCGTGCGAGCTTAGCCGCCAATTCTGCACACGCGATGATGATCGCCACGCCTGGTAATGGTGTGAGCCTGCAATATCGGACTACGACCGGTGCGGCCAGCAACTATACCCAAGGGCCGCAGCAGGCGATCCCGGTGTGGGTCAGGTTAGTGCGGGTCGGTTCGACCTTCACTGGGTCCTTCTCGATCAATGGCACGACGTGGACCACGGTCGCGAGTCAGACGATCACGATGCCCACGAATGTCTTCGTGGGGTTTGCCGTGACAAGTCACAACGTGGGCGCAACCACGACGGCTATCATCAGCGATGTGACGATTGGTGCACCGTCGCCTCACGCCGCCGCCTACGCCACCGCCTCCGACGCCAACGCCGACGCTGTCACCCAAGCTGTTGTTCACGCCGTCTGCAGACGACTCAACGAACGTCACGTCGTACAGCGTGGACATCTTCACGGTGGGAGCGAATCCGAGCACTGCAACGCCCGTCAAGACTCAGAATGTCGGCAAGCCGACAATCACCAATGGAGAAATGGTGGTTGACCTCATGCCGATCATCACGTCCATCTCGTCGGGCACCTATTTCTGCACGGTGACCGCAATAGGCCCTGGAGGCAACACACGCAGCGCTGTGTCCAATACCTTTGCCAAGTGATGCTGGGGGCGTCTCTCGAGGGCGCCACTAGCGCGGGCCCGAAGCTGGCGAAGGGCTGTCGCTTCTACGAGCGAGCGGCGCGGCCTCGGCTCGAACGACCGCTAGCTGACTCCACACCTGTCGCCGGAAGCCTCGACCTGACGTCGAGGCGACGGCAGGTCGTTCGGAGACCAACGTCAGAGGAATGCCACTACCGCGTAGGGTCTCGTACTCCTCGCGCAGCATGACGATGTACGCGGGTGCACCGGACGACAAGAACCGCCGGATGTCGTCGGGATTCTCCAAGCGTTCGATCCGGCGGCCGAGGTAATAACGAAGGCTCGCGCGCCAGCGCTCAAGACGATAGAGGCCCACAGGTTCGGCGGCGATCGCATGCGTCCTCAGTACTCGAGTAATGAATCGGATCGGGCGCGTCCTCTCGAATGCCGGGAATCCCACGAGCACCGTCGTCGCATACACCACCAGCAACGTGCAAACGGGTACGGCCAACGATCGAAGAGGCACTAGGCGACGACGTGCCATCTGAAAAACGATGACCACACCGCCTCCGACGAGTGTGATCGGCAGCATCGCCGCGCCAAACGGTAGACCGAGATCGATTCGCGTCAAGGCGATGGCCGCGATGACGCCGATCGCCATGAATGACACGCCCGTTGCCAGAATGCTGATCCGCGTAGCTGTGGACCGGGCATCATCCATTGCGCCGATCCACGCGTGAGCGGCAAGAAGACAACATGCCGGTGCTGCGGGAAAGATGTAATGGTCGAGCTTGAAGCGCGCGAGCGAGAAGAATCCGACCACGACGACGATCCACGCCCAAAGAAGCGCTTCTCCAGTCGTCACCTCGCGACGTGCACGCCAGTGGTGCAAGAGATCGATGGCCCGACCGATCGTAACGACACTCCACGGGAAGAATGCACCGATGAACGTGCGCACGTAGAAGGTATGGCTGACGACCCTCGGTGAGAAGTGCGACGGTTGCGTGAAGTACCAAAGGTTGCCCGCGAGCAGGTACTGAGCGATAAACGCCGCGCCAAACCGCGAATACATGCCGACAAACCACGGCCCGGAGATAACCAGGATAGCTGCCGTTCCCGTTTTCCAGTTCAAAGCGAGCAGTTCGCTGCGCGCTCCACGCATGCACAGACAGACAAGCAACAGGAACAAGCCCACCAGCAAGAGTGCAACGGGCCCTTTTGTCAGTACCGCAAGGGCCAGCAGCGCGAAGCCCAAATACTGCAACCGGAATCGGCGGTGATGTGCCGAGACCAGCAGCACTCCAACTCCGCCGAACAGAAACGTCGTGAACACCATGTCGAAGAGACCGATGTTGCCAAGAGCGAAAGTGGCGGGAATGGTGGCGAACATCAGCGCGCCCCATTCCCCGACGTCCTTCCGAAAGAGCGAAGCGCCGACCCATCGCGTGATGGCGATAAGGGCGACCGCCGCACACGCGCTGGGCATCCGAAGGGCGAACTCGGTTTCGCCGAAGAGCGAAACCGTCAACATTTGCAGCCAGTGAAACAAGACGGGCTTATCGACGTAGGGCGAGCCGTCGAGCAGTGGCACGAACCAGCTTCCGCGCCGGATCATTTCGTGGGTGAGCTGAGCGTAGTGCGCTTCGTCCGGATCAAGGAGACTGAGCCAGCGAAGCTTCCAGAAGAGGATGATCCAGCAGATGACCGTCCAGCGAAGCCACCGCAAGATCCTCTCGACCTCAATGCGGTGGTCCACTGACCAGGGCACGCGGGCCAACAGGGTCTGTGACATTTATGTGACGTGGAGATACTAGAGCGAGATGGGGCTGCGGAGCACGAAAATAGTTGGAGTTGAAAGGCTAAAAAATTTGCCAAGTCCCAAACTGCTATTCGTACCTGAGCGCCTCTGTGGGGTTGATACGCGAGGCACGGCGCGCCGGGATGTACGCCGCCACGATGGTGGCCGCCAGGACGGACAGGGCGACCAAAATGAAGGCGACGAAGTCGAACCCGGTATTGTCGGCCCGTCCCCCTGGGAAGGCGACCGCAAGGCCACGACGAGCGAGGAGGCCGAACCCCAGTCCGACGACGAGACCCACGGTGGCCAGAATCAACCCTTGCCGCAGCACCATGCGCAAGACGGCAGGCCGGTCTGCGCCAATCGCCATGCGAATTCCGATCTCACGTGTTCGTCTCGTTGCTCCGTATGCCACCAGGCCGTATAGGCCCACGATCGACAGAGCCAACCCCATGACGCCCATTGCAGCGATCAAGCCGATGATGATGTTGAAGATGCTGACAGTCCGCAGCCGATAGAACTCTTCCATCGTCCGAACGTTGAAGATGGGCATGCTCGCATCGAGACCGCGCACAACTTCGCGCATCGGCGTCACCAGGCTTGCTGGATCACCCAGGGATTCAACGAGCATCGTCAATCGTGGATTCGGCCGCTGTTTGTACGGCATGTACAGGAACTCGATGGGTGCTTCGGCCAGGAAGATGTATTTGCTGGTCTTGGCCAGCCCGACGATTTCCACCCACGGTCCATTGTTGTTGTCGAGGCGAAACCGCTTGCCCAGAGGATCCTGATTCGGCCAGTAATGGTTGGCGAGTTGCTCGTTGACGACCGCGACCTTCGGTGCGTCCGCAGAGTCGGTGGCGCGGAATCCACGGCCTTTAAGAATCGTGAGCCGCATCGTGTCGAAGAAAAACTCGTCCACCATCGCGCCCAGGACCGTGACGTTTTCCTTCCCTTCGGGGAATTGAAAGCCTTCCGGCACAATCGTCGCGCCACTCTGGCCGTCGGTAGCCATGGGCACTGACGAGGAAAGCGTGACGGACTTGACCCCAGGAACTTCACGCGCCCGTTCGGCGAGGCGTTCGAAGAACTGCTGGGACTGTGGCTCGGTGTAGCGCACCAGACTTGGATCGAAGCTCATGATAAGCAGGTGATCCAGTCGATAGCCGGGTCCGGTTCCCAGTTGTCGCTGGAAGCCGCGATACATGATCGTTGCTACCACCAGCAACACCACCGAGATCGCGACTTGTCCGCCAACCAACGTCGCGCGTCCCCATCGCCGTTTTCGGCCGAAGCCCGCGGCATCGGTGGCTTTCATGACGGCCGACAGATCGGCTCTCGACGATCGGATCGCTGGAGCCAAGCCAAACAGGATGGCGCTCATGAGCGCCACGATAAGGCTGAAACCGAGCGCGCGCCGATCCATCTCGAAGGTCAAGGCAATTGGCAGGTCCGTGGGGAGTTGTATCTGTCTGAAAACGGTCACTCCGGCATACCCGACGCCCAGGCCGAGCGCTCCGCCGATCAAGGCAATCAGGAAACTCTCGGTGATCAGCTGCCGGATGATGCGGGAACGACCCGCACCGACGGCGAGCCGCAAGGCCATTTCACGAGCGCGGACCGGCGCGCGACTCGTCAACAGGCCGGCTACGTTGGCACAAGCGACGAACAACACCGACGCGGACAGCAAAGTCAGCATCGCAATCAAGGTCGCGTCGATCGGATCCTGTGCGAGCCGCGCCTGCAGTTCGCTTCGCACCAGTAGATTTCGATTGCGGTTCGTGTCTGGATAGGCCCTTTCCAAATCCTTGCCGATGACCGACAGTTCCGTCTGTGCCTCTGTGATCCTCACGCCGGGCTTCAGGCGGCCTTTCAAGAGGAGTGCTCTCGCGTCGCGCGCCTCGAGCGGACTAGTCTTGAAAACAGAAGTGATGCGCGGCCACATCATCAGGGGCGCGTAAAAATCGTAGCGGACAAACTGATTCAGCCCGGGGAACGAATCGGGCGCGACGCCCACGACCGTGAACTCGATGCCATTGAGAAGCACTTTGCGGCCGAGGACCGAGGGGTCGCCGCCGAATTGCTGCTGCCAGAATGCGTAGCCAAGCACCACGACGGCGTCGCGTCCCGGCACCTGGTCTTCGTCAGTTCGAAACGTTCGCCCAATCTGAGGCTCGACGCGGAGAACGGTGAAGAAGTTGCCGCTCACCAGTCCGCCCATTCTCAGTTTCGGAGCTGTGTCCGGGTCCGTGGCGAACCCGACCGTCGACGGCGCGAGCGCGACGAGGCCGTCGAAACTCCTGCTGCGGTCGCGGATGTCGACATAGTCCCGGTACGACGCAACGAGATTGGTGAAGTTTTCGACCGACGTCGCCGAGCCGACCGTCAACACTTCGTTGGGCTGCGGCACGGGAAGTGGCCGAAGCAACAACGCATCGGCCCAGCTGAACACGGCGCAGTTAGCCCCGATTCCGATCGCCAATGAAATTACGGAGACCAGCGTGAACCCGGGATTCTTGACGAGCATCCGGCAGCCATACCGGAGGTCCTGCCAGAACCTCTCCAGCCAGACTGTCCCAACCCACCTTGTTCGATTCCGTGACGCGTCGCGTTCTGTCGGGCTCAAGTAGGCCTCCCTCTCTGACCTTTACGCGGAAGAGGGTTCGACAGTTCACCTACTCCGTGGTGTTCTGCGTCTCGGTGAAGAGCGCCGCGCGCCTGACTCGCTCGCCTTTGAAGACGACCAGTGAGATGCGTTCGGCTGCCGTGATGTCGGTCAATGGGTTCCCGTCGACGATCAGCAGGTCAGCGTCGTGACCCTTGGCAACAAGACCCAACCGCGAGTCGGCGCGGAGGAGTCGAGCGGCGTTCCAGGTTGCGGCCTGGAGCGCGACCGTCGCCGGGATTCCTGCTGCCACCCAGAGCTGCAGTTCGCGCTGAATCGTCGGTCCGTGAAAAACCAGCGGGTTGCCGGCGTCGCTCCCGGTTACGAGTGTGACACCATTCTGATATGCCAACCTGAGATTCTCGACGCCTTGTTCGAAGATCCGCCGCATGGCCGCAGGGTCCAGGCATGGCTGTGCATCGCTACCCCCGCTGCAGTCGCTCTTCGAAGCCCGTTCTCGAAGCATCTTGCGCGTCGGTGTCAACACGTTGGGCGACACTGTCTGCTGCACCAACGTTCGGTCGAGGAGCTCCTGGTGGCCCGCTGCAAACTGCGCCTGTGCGTCCCAGACGGACAGCGTTGGATCGTAGGCCGTATTGGACTGCTTGAGGCGACGCAGCAGTTCGTCGGTCAATCGATCGCGTGGCCCGTGCTCGATGCCCGAGGCTCCAGCATCGAGCGCATCACCGACGTCGCGCGAATTTCCCGTGTGCACGACCAGCGGCAACTGTTGGGCGCGTGCTTCGTCGCCGATGGCCTTCAAAATGCTTGAATCCAACCGTTCGAACAATCGCCCCGGAAATCCGGCCTCGAGAATTGCCTTCAGCCCGTCTATACGGACGGCCTTCAGCTCCATCACCTGACGCCGCGCCTCTTCGGCGCTCTTGGGAGTGCGCGCGATCTGAGCCTCGAAAGACGCTCGCAGGCTCTCGGGGAGATACTGTGCGTACTCGGTACCGTGTCCGCCCGCGGCGGTGAACATCGGGCCGGAGACGAAGAGTTCGGCGCCGAGAATCTCGCCTCGAGCAATCCGGTCGCGGACTTCGAGGGACGGGTCGAGCGCATCGCCGACGCTTTTGACAGTTGTTACACCGGCGTACAGATATTGGGCGAGCGCTCGAGGCATGACGTTGGACGAGCCGTACTCTTTGGGATCGGCGTACACACCGCCAGGTGAGCCAAGATGGATGTGGACGTCGATGAGCCCCGGCAACACGGTCTTGCCAGCAGCCTCCACTGCTTCTGCCTTCAGCAAGTCCGGATCTGGTCCGGCGCCTTCGTAGACTTCTTCGATCTTGCCGTTGCGTACGAGAACGGCTCCCGATTCGATGACACGCCCATCGCCGACGAAGATACGACCACCGCGGATCAACATCGAGCCCTGACGCATCGCGACCCGATAGAGCGCGCGCGTGCGAGTCTGCTGCGATTGTGTTCGTGCGTCGTAGACGCCAAGCGCAGCGAATGGGAGCAGCGCCGCGGCAACCAGGAGCTTGCCGGCCGGCCGGATCACCTGCTCCTTCTCCCATCGAAACAATTGCCTGGCGACGAACGTGGCGACCACCAGCGTCAACAGTAGGGCCGCCAGCGGACCGAGGTTTGAGAGCAGCGATTCGCCCCTCTGGAGGATGCCTTGTACGCCGTTGACGAGATAGTAGGCGGGCACGAAAGCGGCGAGGCGCTGGACCACGGGTGGCAGGACGGCAATCGGAACCGTCGCGCCGCTCAAGAACATCATCGGCATGTAGAGCAACTGAACGAGGATGTTGCTTTCGGCCACCGAATTCGCGACGGCCGCGATGATGAGACCGACGGCGCGAAACGCCAGCACTCCGACCGACAGCAAGATCAACAAAGAGATCGGCCGATCCGGAAGCGGCATCTTCCAGATACCGCGAGCCAGCCCGATCATCAGGATGAGGCTCGGCAGGTAGAGGAGCAATCCGGTAATCAGGGATGCAGCCAGGAGCGGCAGTGGACTGATCGGTGCGACCTTGAAGCGCCTGAGGACACCTGCTTCTCGATCGACGACCGAACGAATGCCTGCGCCAAACAATCCATTGCCGAGCACGCCGATCACCAGCACACTCGTCACGACCAGCGTGGCCGCACCAGTCGATCGCTCTGCATGGAACAGGCTTCCAAACCCGAAAAAGAAGACCAAAGGAAAGAGGTAGTTGAAGAAAATCACCGACCGGTCGCGCAGGGCGAGCCGCAAGTCGTTCCCGATGAGCGCCAGGTAGGGCTTCATTCTCTCAGGCTCTTGCCGGTGAGCTCTATGAAGACGTCTTCGAGCGACGGCCGCCTCAATTGCACGTCGGTCAATTCCAGCCCTTCCTGGTCGACCCACTTGACCAGTTCGACCAGCGCACGTGCGGGATGGCGTGCCGAGACGGTGACACTGTGGCGGTCGGCCGAGACGTTGAGACGGTCCGCATCGTTCAACGCGGGCTCGCGGCCCTCAGGGATTGATGGCGATACCCGTATCTCGATGTGGCTCGTTCCGACGGTTTTCGACTGCACTTCTTCCGGAGTGCCCATGGCGATGATCCGGCCTTCGTCGATGATCGCGACGCGATCGCACAGGCGTTCGGCTTCTTCGATGTAATGCGTCGTGAGCAAGATCGTTCGCCGTTCCGCCCGCCACTCCTGGACCAGTTGGTGAATCTCGTGCCGGGCCTGCGGATCGAGGCCGGTTGATGGTTCGTCGAGGAATAGAATCTGCGGGTCGTTGACGAGCGCCAGTGCCAGCGCGAGCCGCTGCTTTTGTCCTCCCGACAACTTGGAGTAAAGGCTGTTGCGCTTCTCCCAGAGTTGAAGGCGCTTCAGGAGGGCCTCGCCGTCTACCTGACGGGAATACAGGCTGGCGAACAAGCGAACGGCTTCGGAGACCGTGATTTTGTCGGCAAGGTGTGTGGCCTGCAGGCAAACCCCGATTCGATCCTTCAATCGGCGGCTGTCTCGAGCCGGATCGATCCCCAGGACGGAAACGGCGCCTCCCGAACGCGGCCTCAAGCCCTCCAGGATTTCAACGGTTGTCGTCTTGCCGGCGCCGTTGGGGCCGAGCAACCCGAACACTTCACCGGTGTGGATTTCGAAGTCGATGCCTTTGACGGCAGGAAAGGTCCCGTAGTTCTTGGTCAGGTCCTTGACCGTCACGGCGACGGCGTCTGTCACGTATGGTTCCGTTGCTCCACTATACGTGGACATGACCGAAATGGTTTCCGGGCTTACACTGTTTTACGAATCTGATGTCACGGGTCACGTCGTTCGATCTCAATAGCTGGACGGATCGTCCGTCTTCGACACAGGCCGCAACGACCGCTCTCGAGTTGGGCGACGTGCTCTTCTTTCCCGGTCTTGGCTTCGAGATCAGACCATCGGAGCTGGCGTTGTTCTCGCCGGAAATCGCCGCAGCCGCGAAGAACGTCAGCTTCGATCCACGGACAGGCCGGCTGGCCGGAACCGCGCTCCAGGGTGCGCGCGCGAGCGATTTGAACGATCTCGTTTCTCGATTTGCCGGCATCGCCACGAACTTCGTGAAACACTTGTTTCCTGTCTACGACGGTCGGATCGAGATCGGCCGAACAAGCTTTCGGCCGGTTGAAATCGAAGGACGCGCGAGCTCATGGCGTAAAGACGACACACGGCTGCATATCGACAGTTTTCCCGCGACGCCAGTTGGAGACAGACGCATCCTGCGGGTCTTCTGCAACGTGAATCCGCAGGGGCGTCCGCGAATCTGGCGAATCGGCGGGGAGTTCGAGCAGGTCGCCCAGCGCTTCTCCGGCCGATGGCGAATGCCAGTGCGAGGTTCCGCCACTCTCCTTCGATTACTGAGAATCACGAAGTCGACAAGGTCTCGATACGACGCTTTGATGCTTCAGCTTCATGATTTGATGAAGGCGGACACCGAATACCAGCAGGGTGCGGTTCAGACTCGCGTCGAGTTTCCGGCAGGATCGACGTGGATCGCGTTCACCGATCAGGTCAGCCATGCGGCCATGGCCGGGCAGTATCAGTTCGAGCAGACTTTTCTCGTAGCCGTCGACGCGATGCTCGACGAGCAGCGCTCGCCGTTGCGGATCCTCGAACGGATCACCGGACGATCGTTGGTGTAGACTCGCCACAATAGGGGGCCGTATGCTGAGGCGCCGACTCGTTTCGCTCGCACTGCCGGTCGTCATCGGAGTCGCGTCAGCAACGCTGGACCTGTCCGGCCAAAGCCAAACACCCTCGACACCGACCACCGCTCGACAGACACCGAAGCCTGAAGGACTCCTTCGCACGCCTTGGGGTGATCCGGATATTCAGGGCATCTTCACGACAGACGATGAGCTGGGCGTGCCTTTCGAGCGGCCAGAACAGTTCGCCGGACGGGCGCTGGTCACCGACGAAGAATTCGCCCAGCGTGCAACGCAGGCGGCGCGACTCGAAGAAGCCGATCGTGAGGAGTTCTTCGTTCCGCGCACCGGCGAGAGGACCGGAAGGCGCAGGAGGAACGGGCCCTCCCTCGCACTGGCTCGAACGGGGAAAGCCGTCGCATCGCACCTCGGTGATCATCGATCCGGCCGATGGACGAATCCCTTTCTTGAACGACGAAGCCCGGCAGCGAAGTGCTTCCGCCGTCAACGCGCGAACATCGGGACGCCGACCGTTCGATGGCCCAGAAGCCATGGACCTGTACGATCGCTGCATCACACGAGGCTTTCCACATGTCATCTTTCCGACGATCTACAACAACACCTCGCAGATCGTTCAGGGTCCTGGATATGTCGCGATTCGCTATGAAATGATCCACGACGCTCGGGTGATTCCGCTGGATTCGCGCCCGCATCTTCCTTCAGCCATCCGTTCATACTTCGGAGACTCGCGGGGCCACTGGGAGGGCGACACCCTGGTCGTCGACGTCACCAATTTTCCTGCGAATGTCATCAACTATCGCGGTGCCAGCGCCGCTCTGCACGTGACGGAGCGCTTCCGGCGGGTAGACGCAAAGTCGGTTCGATATGAGGTGACGGTCGAGGATCCCAAGACGTTCTCGAGGCCGTGGACCGCTGCGCTCACTCTTCGAAAGGACTCTCGGCAGGTGCAGATACCCGAGTACGCATGCCACGAAGGCAACTACGCCATGACGAACATCTTGAGTGGTGCGCGGGCGGAGGAGAAGGCTGGTCAGAACAAGTGAGAGCGGGCCGGGGTGCTCACGCGTCGAGACGACGGGAACGGCCCGGCTTTCCTGAGATCAATCCTTCTTGATCGCGTTGGCGCCGGCAAGTGCGAGTCGCAAGCTCAGGCAGCAATCTTCTCAGAAGGAAATCTTCGCTGAGAGAATTGACAGTGTTGTTATTTGGGGCGGAATTGATTGTTCTCCAGGCAAATGAATTCCATCAATTCGCCGTCGACCATGAGTTGTTGATTCACTCTTATGGTCCAAGGCTTCGTGTACGCCTTGGGGTCGTCGACGGTCACATCGATTTCCAGTCGTCCGTAATTCGGCCTTCGAAAGCGTTCCGTGATCGTCGCTTCGTCGGTCAGCGGACTTCCATTGATGTCGAGCCATCCGCCATCCCTGAAGTGAGTCGTGGTCACCACCAGCGTGTCGTCCTCCCACTTGCCGACCGAGTATCCGTACCACCACGGTTGCGCTTCGTCGTTCGGCATGGAACGCCCGTCGATGAAGATCTGCCGAAGTTCGGAGCTGGCCTCGTAGAGGATGACGAGCAGCCTCGGCGTCTGAATGAACTTGCGGGGAAATCCCTGTGTGTGCAATTGCACGATGCCCATCGGCAGGCACACGGCCTCGGGATTGTCCTTGCTGTTGTCGTCCATGCGTTTCTTCAGCAACTCTGCCGCCCACGGCCGCAACGGCAGACCGTCCTTGAATCCTGCGCCGACATTCCGGAAGGTCGCCACCACTGGGGTCCCGGGCGGCGGATCTTCCGGCGCTGCGCCGCGCCCTCTCCCAGGAAACCCGCGCCACACACCTGAGAAATCGGGCCTGCCATCGGCAGTCCTGGGCGCAGGAGCGTTCAAATCCGGTTTACCGTCAGGTGTTCTAGGAACGTTTGTCGACGGGTGAGGTGGCCATTGTGCGGAGAGTACCGGCGACACGACGAAACATGCCGCGATAGCCGCTGCCGTGGTCCACACTCGCATCCCAGCCTCCTGACAGAACGACATCATATTTCAAACACGGATTCAGGCCGACCCGACGCGTGACAGAATAGTCCAGGTTCATCGAGAGATCGTGGCGGGTCGTATTCGAACTTGATGAAGCGGGCGACCGCAAAATGGGGCGGAGGGCTATTCAGCGCGCCAAACGAAGATGGAATCATTCGCCGAAGATCAGAAGGCAGCCATTGTCGAGCAGACCGTTATCACGAAAACACACGGTCGATATCTCGTCGTGCCGACGGTTGGCACTGATCCGGCGCCGATGCTGGTCGGCTTTCATGGATACGCCGAAAGTGCCGACACTCAACTGTCTCGTTTGCGCGCCATAGAGGGTAGCGAGCACTGGTTGGTCGTTTCGATTCAAGGACTCCACCGCTTCTATCAGAGGCGAACTGAAGAAGTAGTTGCGAGCTGGATGACGCGCCAGGATCGCGAATCGGCAATTAGCGACAACCTCGCGTACGTGTCGTCCGTCCTCGATGCGGTCTCCGCCGCGTGGCCGACGGAGCCGTCAATTGTGTACGCCGGATTCTCGCAAGGTGTTGCGATGGCGTTTCGCGCCGCTGTCAATTCGAACGCGCAGCGTATCGCCGTCATTGCCGTTGGCGGCGACATTCCGCCCGAGATCGAACCGGGTGCCCTTGCCCGTCTTTCTTCGACGTTGATCTGCCGCGGGTCGTCAGAGGAGTGGTACACGGCCGACAAGCTGGCGCAGGATGCTCGCCGTCTGCGGGAGAGCGGTGTAGACGTGACTGCTTTGGAGCTTCCTGGAGGTCACCAATGGTCCGCGGATGCCAGTCAAGCGGCGTCCGGTTTTCTTCGCGAGTGGCTGGTCCGCGACTCCCTCACGCGACCTGATAGTCTTTGAAACGTGCGCGGAGAGCCGACTTCTGGAACTTCCCGGCCGACGTCCGCGGGATTGCGTCGATGAATTCGAACGCGTCTGGCAGCCAGAATTTCGGAAAGTGCGGCTCGAGGAACGCGCGCAGATCAGCAGGGGTAGTCGTCGCGCCGGGCTTCAAGACGACTGTCGCAAGTGGCCGCTCGATCCACTTCGACGATGCGACCGGGATGACGGCTGCCTCGGACACTGCTGGATGCCCCATGAGCGCAGATTCAAGTGCTACCGAGCTGATCCACTCGCCGCCAGACTTGATGAGATCCTTGTCGCGATCCTGAATACTCACTGTAGCTCGTTTGTCGATGGTGACAATGTCGCCGGTCCTGAACCATCCGTCGTCGGTAAATCGATCGCCGCAATCGCTCCGATTGTAGTAAGCCGCAGCCACCCACGGTCCGCGCACCTCGAGCTCGCCCATCGTCTTGCCGTCCCATGCAATGAGGCCTTCTTCGTTCCGAGCTCGTATTTCCACAAAAGGCGACGGCCGTCCTTGCTTGGCTCGCTGGATATATTGGGCGTCTTCCGGCGCGTCTACCATGTCGGGTGGCGTGTGAGAGGTGGTTCCGAGCGGAGCCATCTCCGTCATGCCCCAGGCGTGGACGATCCGGAGGCCATGCCGCTTCTCGAATGCTTCGATCAAGGCCTGCGGAATCGCCGCGCCGCCAACGATCATGGTGTGAAGCGCCGAGAGGTCGTGCGCGCCAGGGCTCGCGTCGAGAAGCTGCAGGATGCCCATCCAGATCGTCGGAACGCCGGCGGTGACCGTCACTCGTTCTCTTGCCAACAGTTCCACGAGACTCGCCGGATCAAGATGAGGACCTGGTAGCACGAGCCCTGAGCCCATCATCGTCGCGGTGTAGGGGAGACCCCACGCATTCGCGTGAAACATCGGGACGACAGGAAGGACCACGTCGTGCTCACCGATCCCCAGACAGCTGGAAAGCGAGCTGCCGAACGAATGCAACACGAGCGAGCGGTGCGAGTAGAGCACACCCTTCGGCTTGCCCGTGGTGCCTGTCGTGTAGCACATCGCTGCGGCGGTGCGCTCGTCCGGATCCGGATGATCCGGCAGCGGCTCAGCGTCCCGCAGAAGCCCTTCGTAGTCGAACAGGGGCGCCGAGATCGCCGCCGCAGGTCCCCCCATAACGATCGTGTGTTTGACGCGGGTTGCCGGTGCGATCTTCTCCCAGAGCGGCAGCAGAGTGTGATCGACGAGCACGGCTCGGTCGTCTGCATCGTTCACGATGTACGCGAGCTCGTCGGCGTGCAGGCGGAGGTTGAGCGTATGGAGCACTCCACCCGCCAATGGGATACCGAAGTACGCTTCGAGATGCTGATAATGGTTCCAGCCAAGCGTCCCCACACGATCCCCAGGCTGAATGCCAAGCCGATGCAGCGCGCAGGCAAGGCGACGCGCGCGATCCGCGAAGTTGGTGTAGGTGTATCGATGGATCGACTTGTCCGGCAGACGGGTCACGATAGCCCGCCGAGGGAAGATGCTCTCGGCCCGGCGGAAGACGGCCGCCAGCGTAAGCGGGAAGTCCATCATCAAGCCATGCACGAGGGGGATTCTAGATCAGGGTTCAGGGATCCAGGACTATTGAGTGGAGACCGGAAATGACGGAGTGTCGTCGGAATGCCGGCGCACACGGTGTTAGAATCGCGCCTCCTTTCCGGGCAAGCGCCGATCAACGGAGGATTCTGGAGGTTACGACATGCGAGTAACTGCGCTGTTGCTCTTCGTACTGTCGTCAGCGACTCTTGCTGCGGCGCAGCCTGCGGATCCTGGTCGACAAATCTGGGTGAGCCGCTGTGCCGGCTGCCACGGCACTGACGGGAACGGCGGGGAGCTCGGTCCGAATATCGCCAGCCGGATTCCCTCACGGACTGACCAGGATCTTTCCACCGTCATTCGTCAAGGCTTGACGACCGCCGGTATGCCGGCATTTCCCAATCTGTCCGATACGGAAGCGACCGATCTGATCCGTTTCTTGAGGACCTTGCGGCCGCGCGCAGGCAACGGCCCCGCGCGCATCAAGCTCACGCTTCCCGGTGGCAGGGCGCTGGACGGGCTGGCGCTCAATCAAAGCTCTGTCGACGTTCAACTGCTCGGCGACGATCGAAGGATCCACTTGCTTCGCAAGAACGGCGAGAAGTTTCGTGAGGTGACGTCTCAAAGCGATTGGCTCAGCTACAACGGCGATGTGGGTGGCGGCCGATTCAGTCCGCTGACACAAATCAACAAGAACAATGTGTCTCGTCTGGTCCCCAAATGGCTGTTTGGGCTGCCCAATACTTCGAACCTCCAAGTGACGCCGGTCGTGGCCGACGGCGTGATGTACGTCACGAGCGCCAACGAATGTTACGCGCTCGATGCCGGAACCGGACGCGAAATCTGGCACTACCAGCGGCCGCGAACGAAAGGGCTCATCGGCGTCTCGGCTGGCGGCGCCAACCGCGGCGTCGCGGTTGCGGGCGATCGCGTGTTCATGACAACCGACCACGCACACCTCATCGCGCTCAATCGGGTGACAGGTGCGCTGATGTGGGAAATCGAGATGGCCGATTGGCACCAGAACTACTACACGACCGGAGCCCCGCTCGCGCTGCAGAACATGCTGCTTGCCGGCATCTCGGGTGGCGACGATGGGGTTCGTGGATTTCTGGCGGCGTACGATCAAGCGACCGGCCGAGAAGTCTGGCGATTCTGGACGGTGCCGCAGCGCGGAGAGCCTGGGTCGGAAACGTGGCAGGGGAAGGCCATCGATCATCCCGGCGGCACGACTTGGATGACTGGAACCTACGATCCAGTCCTGGATACGCTGTACTGGCCGGTCGGCAATCCAGGTCCCGACCTCATCGGAGACGATCGGCTCGGCGACAACCTGTATACGGACGCAATTGTCGCCCTCGATCCCAAAACAGGAAAGCTGAAGTGGTATTTTCAGTTCACGCCGCATGACGTCTGGGACTACGACGCCATGCAGCCCTCGGTGTTGGTGGATGCCACCTGGCAGGGGCAACCCCGCAAGCTGCTCGTGCACGCCAATCGAAATGGGTTCTTCTATGTGCTCGATCGGACCGATGGCAAGTTCCTATTGGGGAAACAGTACGTCAAGAACGTGACCTGGGCGTCTGGGCTGACGGCCGAGGGTCGCCCGATTGTCGTGCCCGATATGGAACCGACCCGTGACGGCAAGCGAGTCTGCCCGTCGCTTGATGGAGCGTCGAACTGGTACTCCACCTCGTTCAATCCGATCACCAACCTGTACTACGTGCAAACGAATGACAAGTGCGGGATCTTCACGAGAACCGACATGGACTGGGAAGCCGGGAAGGGCTTCATGGCGGGCTCGTTCGGGCCAGCGCCAGAGCCGGCGCAGCGAGTTTTGCGCGCTCTCGACATTCGGACAGGGAAGGCTGTGTGGGAGTTGCCGCAAACCGGTACCGTCAATTCGTGGGGAGGTGTGCTCAGCACTGCCGGCGGAATCGTGATCTTCGGCGAGGACAGCGGCGCCCTGATGGCTGCCGATGCCTCGACCGGGAAGCCGCTGTGGAGCTTTCAGACCAACCAGCTCTGGAAGGCCTCGCCCATGACTTACACGTTCGACAACAAGCAGCTGATTGCCGTCGCCGCTGGCTCGAACATCATCGCCTTCGGACTGATGGAGTAGTGCAGGCGCGCCGGACTAGCCCTCCAGCTCCTTCGCTTTTTGCTCCCATTCGGCCATGAAACGAAAGACGTTTTCGCGCGGCGGTTGAGGCGAGAACGTTTCCAGCCAACGAACGGGCTGTGTGCCGATGTTCTTGAATGCGTGCACACAGCCGGTGCCGGTCCAGAGCACGTCACCTGCCTTCGCCAGATACCGGGTGCCGTCCAGGACGGCCTCGACCTCGCCGCTCAGAATGAAGTACGCCTCTTCATATGTGTGGTCGTGTGGGCCGATACCAACGCCAGACAGGTACTCGATGAAGAGGAGCCGGTGGTGAACCGCGCCGAATGCTTCGTCGACGAGCCATTTCAGAAAGACACCCTTCAGCCCGCCCGAAACAATGCGTCCCTCTTCGCCGGCCGGGATCTGGCTGACATCGAAATGGCTGAGAAGGTTGCCCTTGAGATCGTTCAAATCAAGGGGGGGCGCATCCGCCGGGATACGTCCCTGCTTCTTGAAAAACGTATCGCGTTCCATCCCCGGTGGTTTCGGCTGTGGTGCCGCCATTTGCAGCCAACGTACCGCGGACGATCCGACCGTCTGCCAGCCGTGCAGCGTACCGACCTTGAGGCAGCCGTAGTCTCCAGGACCGAGGCGATAAATCTGATCGTTGGCGCTGAGAACGACCTGTCCGGACAGGAGGTAGAAGCTCTCTTCGTAGGAATGGACATGCGGCGGCAGCATCCCGCCGACCGCGAGCTCGGCGATGCTGAGGCCTGTGTGCACGGACCCTGACGTGTGGTCGACGAGCGGGGCCTGTGTGTAGCCCTGGCCGTGACCCGTGTAGACGGGGTGCGACGCCAGGGCACGTTCGTTGAAAGTGGCGACGTAATGCATAGGCCGCAGAAAATGTCCTACCCCCGCAGGAATGTCAAGCGGCAGGGGCTCAGCGGAAGGATTCAGAGTCCGAGGCGTTGACGTTTCAGGTACAGGCCCTTTCGGGAGATGCCGAGCGTACGGGCGGCGTCGTCGAGGCTGCCGTGGTGATCGCGCAGGGCCCGTTGAATCATTTCGCGCTCGACTTTCGCCACGGTGGACGGAAGCGTGTCTTTCAACGACACGACCATCTCGGAGTCCGGGCGGACGGCTGGGCGTTGACCGAGCCTGGTGTTGAAGACGACCTCGGACAGGGCTTCCGGCATGATGATCGAATCGGGCTCGGCGAGTGCGACCACGCGCTGCATTTCATTCTGGAGCTGGCGCACGTTTCCCGGCCATTTGCAGAGGATCAGGTGTTCCATCGTCTCTTCGGAGACGCGGACGTCGCCTTTCTTGTGCTCGGCTGCGAACTGCGTCAGAAAATGCTGAACGAGGGCGGGGATCTCGTCGCGTCGTTCGCGCAGCGGCTTGATGGTCAGGGGAAAGATGTTCAACCGGTAGAAGAGATCCGCGCGGAACCGTCCCTCCTCAACCAATTGCTCCACGTTCGAGTTCGTGGCAGCCACGACGCGCACGTCGACCGGGAACGGCGTCACCTCGCCGATCGGACAGACCTCCTTCGATTCGAGAAAGCGCAGGAGCTTGGGCTGCATGTCGAGACCGAGCTCGCCGATTTCGTCCAGGAACAACGTCCCTTCGCGTGCGGCGCCAATCATGCCAGGGTGGTCGCGGTCCGCACCCGTAAACGACCCTCGGCGATGGCCGAACAATTGACTCTCGAGCATCTCGCGGGGGACGGCCGTGCAGTTGAAGGGTACGAAGGGTTTTCCGGCGCGTTCCGAGAACTGGTGAATCGCCCGCGCGACGATTTCTTTGCCGGTTCCGCTTTCGCCGGTAATGAAGACCGTGATGTTGGAGTTGGCGATCTTCTTCGCGAAAGACATCACTTCCTGCATGTGCCCCTTGGCGATCGCGTTTCCTGTCTCGGCGAGATCGTCTTCAGCGGGCCAGAGGCTCAACCGCTCCTCGCGTTCGGCTCGGGCGCGCTCCAGATCCCGAATCGTGCTGAGCAGCAGTTTGGTGGCATGGACGGTGGTCCGCGATGCGGGATCAGGCTTGACGTGCAGTTCGAGCTCGACCGACCGGTCGCGTGCGAAGCCGATTGGCAGACGCTGCTCGATGCTCTCCCCATCGTCCGTCTTCGCAGATGTGTGGGCCGAGGCCAGCACCTCCGTTGGCCCCTCACCAACCGAGACGGCGCGGGCGCTGACTGTCGAAGCCGTTTCGCCGATCAAGTAAACCAGTTCTCGTGCGACAAGCTCCGGGCGGCCGTGATGTCGCAGCAGGGCGGCGACCGACTGGAGAACATTTCGAGCGGCGGCCGCGGTCGGTGCTGCGTCGGGCTTCGGGGCCGCGGTGTCCTGGTGCGTCGTCGTGGTCTCGCGCCAGCGCCGCGAGAGCTCGACCAGGCCTGGTGTGCTGCGGATGCTCTCGTAGGTGCGCTTGGCACGGTCGAAATGGAGGGTTGCGGTTTCGATGTCGCCGCGGGTGGCCAATGTGCAGGCGAGGATGCGGTCGTAGTGAGCGAAGAGCTCTGGCGGTTGCTGGGCAAGGGTGTCGGCGAGGGCGTCGAGCGTCTTCATTGCCTCGGAGACGTTGCCGACCTGTTGTAGCAGCTCCGCTTTCGTCAGGAGGGCCATTTGATTGAGAAGATGGTCTCCTGTCTCGCTCGCTAGGCCGATTACTTCGCTTGCGCTCATCAAAGCATCGAGAGGTCGACCTTGACGTGCGAGCACTTCCGTATGAGTCAACTTGGCATAGCGGTATGCATAAAGTCTACGATCGCCAGGAACGCGGATTGCTTCAAGGATGCGGTCGAGCAGTGCGGAACTCTCGTCGAGTTGACCTTGCACGAGTCGCACTCGGGAAATACCATCAAGAGCGGCGTTGGAGTTGTCGCCTGACGATGGAAGCGCATCGATCGCACGGTGGTAATGGTCCACTGCCTCGTCAAATCGGCCGACCGCGTAGAGCAGGCTGCCCATATTTGCTAGGGATGCTCTGCGAGTTGCAGCCCTACCGGACTGTTCAGCGAGTTCTATTGCACGCGATCCATGCACAAATCCAGCGCTAAAGTCGGATCGCATTATCGCGAGTGCAACGAGCGTGTTTTCCGCGACCGCCTGAAGCCACAAGTTGGTTGCACCAGCAAGGAGCTGCAAGCCAAGCCGAGTGTGGCGATCGGCGATCTTTAGGAGACCGCGCTTGGCCTCCATTTCGCCAATGAAGATGTGAAGCGCCGCGGTAACTTGTGGGTGTCCTAGCTTGCGGGAACTCAATCGTATCTCCGAAAGGAGAGCGCTCGCAGCCTCTGCTTGAGCAGATTCAGCGAGCTGCAGCAATAACCGCAGTTGCGACCAGGACGCGCGCTCTAGGTCTTGCCCCTCTCTTGCGAGGCTTGCCGACTTTTGGAGGCGAGCTAGTGATGATTCAAGATCGCCTTCCTCTCGATCAGTCCGAGCAAGAACAAACTCACAAGCGCTCCGTTGGACAACCGAAAGTGTCTTTGATTTGAGTAAGGCATGGGCAAGGCTCTTTGCTTGTCCGTAGTGTCCGACCTGCTCCAGCAGATCCACCCTTAGGACATCTGCGCTGTGCCTGTCCTGCTCTAGACTACTTTCCTCCAATACCTGTAGAGCTTCCGCGAAGCGTCCCTGGCTTTTCAGTTCCGTTGCTCTAGCCACGGAGTCCATGTATTCCTCGTGAGCAGGCTCTTTAGATGGCGCCCTATGTTCGCAGCTTGCTGCGTCTCAATCTTGTTGCCGGACACCCGAGAGGCCTGAAATCGCATCATGGATGCATGTAGAGAGCACCAGCAAGGCAAGCATAGGACGCAGTCGCGATGTTGTCGTCTAGTGCACACTGGGCGGGCGATTGTCGGGTGCTGCGCTTTTCTGTTCGCGCGCTACCGTGATCACTTGACGCAAGGTAGTCGCGTCTTGCGGTGCTTTGATAACAGTCGCGCTGATGTCGACCGTAGTCTTTCCAGCACGTAGAACGAGAGGGTGCCTTCTCACAGAGTCGCAGATCCCATCAGCGAGAGCAGTTGCGGCGTGCGTGTCTGGAACATCAACTAGCGCGACAAACTCACTGACGCCATATTTGAAGAGAACGTCAGTGGGTTGCAACGCGGCTCGCGTGTGTTCGGCGACCAGTCGGAGCGCTTCGTCCGCAGCAGGACGCCCATGAATCACGTAAATTTGCTTAAATGAGGTGACATCAATGAACACTACGAATAGAGACTCTGAAATTCGGAGAGCGCGACTGGCAGTCAGAGTAAACGCTTGTTCGAGCCGCTCAATAGTCGGAAGGTCAGACCAAGCGTCGCCTTTGTCCGAGGCGTGTACCTCACTCGCGTTCTTAATCGGGTTTGCAGCTTGCTGCGCAACGGCTTCCACAATACGACGGTGATTCTCGCTAAATCCATCCGCCCCACCCGTGTATAGGGTCAAAACCCCAACTAGATGGCCTTCGAATATCAGCGGAGTGCTAAGGCAGTTTCGTAGCCTAGGCGACACCGTCCGCGCGACTTCACCCAGATCCAGTGTGGGATCGGAATTGACAATAGTTTGACGGTTGACCGCAACCCATCCACTGAGACGATGCCCCAACGGAATTCTGAGACCCTTCACTGTCGACGAACCCTCACCTAGTGCGTAAGCAGCTTCAAGGTCATCCGATGTCGATTGATAGACGTATAGGACGCATAGAGTGAAGGGAACCAGCCGACGAAGGTGGCTGGTTATTGTTGTTCCGAGATCATTGACGCTTACCTGCCCGGCAAGGGCGCTGACGAGTTCGTACATCGTCAGCATTTCGTCTGCCCCGGCAGCGATGTCGTCTAGTCGTGGAGCGGCTCCGCGTGAACCCGTCTTGTTTTCATTGCTGGGGGCAGTTTCTTGAGACTCATATGGGTCTGAAGGTAACGCAAGTTCCTTGTGGACTCTTACAAAGGTATCAACGATAAGCGGGTCGTACATAGTGCCGCGACGGTCCATCACAATTCGTAAGGCTTCGCTATCTGGAAGACGGGGGCGATAGGGCCGATCAGACGTCAGTGCGTCGAAACAGTCGACAATAGCGAGTATCCTCGCGCCAATCGGGATATCCGTGCTTTTTAGGCCATCCGGATACCCGCCTCCATTCCAGTACTCATGATGGTGACGGACGATTGGCACAACCGGATAAGGAAAGTCAATCGCTGACAGAATATCGGCGCCGACACTGGCGTGAAGCTTCATTTTCTCGAACTCAGCCGGCGTAAGCTTGCCGGGCTTGTTCAAGATGTACTCTGGAACAGCAAGCTTACCCATGTCATGCAATAAGGCAGCTGCTTCAATGGCCTTAACGAGTTTTTCGTCGGTTATTCCGATTTTTCGCGCCAATCCAACTGCGTAGGTCTGAACTCGTCTGATGTGTCCGTGCGTGATTTGGTCCTTGGCGTCGATGGCCATCGCGAGCGTTTCGATTGTGGACAAATAGAGACGGTCGATTTTCTCGACGTGTAAGTTCGCGTCTTCGACGCGAGCCATAGAAGTTTTGAAAGTGAAGTACAGGACCAGTAGCAGCGGCACGATGACGGCAACGTAGCGAATGTCAATGTTCCGAGTGTAGGTGACGAGCAGAAAGGCGACCGATGCTCCGCAAAAGTAGTTTAGTGACAGCCAGATGAAGTGTTCACGCCAAACAGCCAGCGGCTTCAGTCGCCTTTCCGCCACGATCGCAAACGTAATAAGCCAACTGTTCAATCCGAAGTAAGTGGTTGCAAACAAGATGAGAGCTGGCAGGACGCGGTCAAGGCTGGTCGCGAGGCCTGCCGGCTCGGATGCTAAAGGCGCGATCCCCGCTGTGACAAAAAAGAGATGAGAAGAGGCCCACGCTGATACCGCAGGCGCGCACGTGTTGAACAGGGCGCGATGAAATTCACGGTGACGTTTTGCCATCCAAAAGGAAATGACAAGCCCGTCAAGCGCGACAACGAGTGTTCCAGCGGCCGTTCCATACAGAAGAACGGCCGTGAAAACAAAAGTTTCAGAAATAGAGATTGATGCCGGAACTGAAGGCAGGTTGACTGTGGCTGATCCGCTGACCAGAGTCAGAGTAGCAAGCAGGAACCATTGCCACGGTAGTGGATGAAAGCTTGCGTCGAGCATCGAAACGCCAATGACGTAGATGCCGACAGCAATGACAATCCAGACGTAAGCTTGACCGGTCCTGCTCAAAGCTCGCGTTGGACTCATCAGCTTGCTTTTATCGGTGCTACTAGCTCCAAACGATAATGTTTCGCATCTGAATCCTCCTAAACGACTGGGATATAAGTATTTGTAGTGGGTCAATCGGCGTCTGATACTCCCAGCGAGTTGCCCCAGACAATGGAGTTGCCCCAGACAATCGAGTTGCCCCAGACAATCGAGTTGCCCCAAACAATCGAGTTGCCCCAAACAATCGAGTTACCCCAGACAATCGAGTTGCCCCAGACAATGGAGTTGCCCCAGACAATCGAGTTGCCCCAGACAATCGAGTTACCCCAGACAATCGAGTTGCCCCAGACAATCGAGTTGCCCCAGACAATCGAATTGCCCCAGACAATCGAATTGCCCGAGACAGTCGAGGCTCCGGACGCTGGAGCGGTAAATAGCCCGCTTGCTGTAATGCTTTCGCCGGCAATGGTTACCGTTGGAAGGGAAGTGAGGTCTCCATCAAGGAGCTCTGCCGCTGCGACGGCATTTAAGCTGCCGGCACCGGCCGCGAGGAGGCCCTCGGATGGAAGGAACGTGCTCGTCACTTGCATGACAGCCTTTACGGCTGCCGGCGAAAGGCTCGGGTCTTTCTGCAGCAGCAAAGCAATTGTTCCGCTCACCACTCCCGCCGATTGGCTTGTCCCGGACAGTTGCATATAGGCGTTCTGCCCGGTTCCGCTCACATGTCGCGTCGGGTACTCGGTTGATAGGAACGAACCCTGCGCTTCGGCCGAAACGATGTGCGTGCCTGGAGCTACGAGGTCCGGCTTTATGCTTTGATCGAATGCCGTCGGACCCTTCGAACTCCAAGTCGGAACCGTGTCGTCAGATCGCGCGAGTGTGCCGTGCGTGTCGACGGCACCTACTGTGATGGCATCCGGAGCAATCCCGGGTGACGTGACGGCCCCATAGATCTTGCGTCCATCCGCCGCCAGCCCGTTGTTTCCCGCCGCCGCCACGACAACGATTCCAGCCGCGACCGCACGCTGCACCGCCCCACAGGCCGGATCGTCTTGACACGCCTGCAACGCTGGCGCGCCAGCCGAGACGTTGATGACCCGAATGTTGTATTGAGCCTTGTGATCGATCGCCCAGTCGATGGCATCGACAAGGCTGGCGACGGTTCCCCACCCTTCGGCGGTCAGGACTCGCAAGTTGATCAGAAATGCGTCGGGCGCGACGCCCTGCACAGTTCGGGCGTCGGCCGTCCGGCCCCGCTGTCCGGCGATGATGGCGGCTACGTGCGTCCCGTGGCCGTGTGGATCGTCGCTGGGCCCCCGCACGAGCTCGCACTCTTGCAAGCAGTCCACCGCAGCGACAACACGTCCTTTGAGCGCGTTGTGCTTTCCATCGATTCCCGAATCAATGACGGCGATTGTCACGCCTTTGCCCGTGAGTCCGCGGCCGCCGCCGGTGCCATCCCAGACCTGGTCGGCGCCAATCGAAGTGTTCGTCACCGTCATGGCGGGTCTGATCGGAACATCACCCGAGAGGGCATCGACACTCCCGTCTCTCGCGATGGCGTCGAGTTGCCCCGCGTTGACCCGCAGGACCGCACCACTCTTGAGGCGACGTTTGACCGCCACGGCGTAGCGCGAGGCCAGTCCTTCGACAGTCGACTTGTCCCCCTGGACAATCACGTCGATCGACTGGGTCCCGGCCGCAAGGTGGTCGGCCAGGTCCGTGCTTAGCCGGGCCCGTCTCTCAGCGAAGCTTGGAATGGCTATGGAAAGTAACGCTGCAGCGACCATGGCGGAACGCGCCACCCGGCGAACGGAGGCCATAGTCGTTTCTGACTCTTGATTCGACCCATCCAGGCAGATTTCCTGACCCACCGAGGCGAGGAGCACCCGTTGGGACCCGCCAAGCGTCCGAATGGTCTGCAGCCGGCCATCACGGATGCGGTTGTAAATCGTCCGCCGCGAAACGCCGAGAAGTTTGGCGGCGCCCTCCAACGAGACGCTGCGGCCGATTTGGGGTGCAAATCCTGAAGGCTCGGGGCTGGTCATCTGCGTGTCTCCCGCACGTATACAAAGGCACGCAGAGTACCGAAATTGGCACGTCGAATCCGATGTCGTCGCAACACCGCAACTCTTTGCAGCGTCTAAAGTTGTAGAACGCGAATCGGTGGGCGCCCAATCGTCGTTTGAGATGCGAACTGGCCAAGAAACTGACCGAGGCGCCGCCGCCCTTCGTCCATGCGCGCGACTTTGCACACAAACTCGCAACGGACGGGCGAGTTGCACACATTTTTTGGTGGCCAAGTTTTTAGCCGGTAGGGGCAGCTTTTGACCGGACAGTTGTGACCAAACGGTCCCGTAACCTCGCGCTCTTCGCCGCCATCGCCCTGATCGGGCTCGTTGTTGCTGTATCCCGCCGGTCGACGGTTCCCGTGCGGCCGAGGATGCCGGCGGGGGCCGTCGTCCGAGGTGGAGAGGTCATCGCGTCGGTGCACACGGACCCTCGGACGTTCAATCGGATGATGGCGCGCGACTCGACGACAGATCTGGTCGCGACGCTGACCCAGGCCAAACTGGTTCGGCTCAATCGTGTTACCCAGGAATTGGAGCCCTGGCTGGCGGAGTCGTGGACGCGTTCGAGCGATGGCCTCAGTTACTCGCTCAGACTACGGCCGAACGTCACGTTCTCGGACGGTCATCCATTCACGGCCGACGATGTGCTGTTTTCATTTGAAGCGGTATACGACCAGAAGGTCGGCAGCGTACTCGCCGATGCGCTGCTCGTCGGGGGACGGCCGTTGAAGGCTGCCGTCACCGAGCCGTTGTCGGTCACCGTGACCTTTCCCGAACCATTCGCACCGGGACTGCGCCTTCTCGACATCCTCCCGATTCTGCCCAGACACAAGCTTGGGAAAGCCCATAGGGACGGCACGTTCGCTCGAGCCTGGGGTCTGGGAGTCGCTCTTGATGAGCTAGCCGGCCTCGGCCCGTTTATTGTCACCAGCTACGTGCCCGGCCAGCGATTGACCTTCGGGCGGAACGGACGGTATTGGCGCAAAGACTCGAACGGCGCACAGCTCCCGTATCTCGATCGCATCGTGGTGGAAATCATTCCCGACCAGGATGTGGAGTTGCTTCGCCTCGAGGCAGGCCAGTTGGACATGACCACCGCCGAAATGCGACCGGAGGACTACGCACCACTCAAGCGTGTCGCGGACACGGGAAAGCTCAGGATTCTCGATCTCGGTGTCGGGTTCGATGCCGATAGTCTCTGGTTCAATCTCAAGCCCGGCGGTCTTGGTCCCAATGATGCGCGGGCCTCTTGGCTTCAACACGACGCGCTACGACAAGCCGTCTCAATGGCGGTCGATCGCCAACTGTTTGCCAATACGGTGTTCCTCGGTGCGGGTGTGCCTGTCTACGGTCCAATTACTCCGGCCAACAAGAAGTGGTCCTCCGCGAGCGTGCCGGCCGTGGCCCACGATCCAGGGCGTGCAAAGAAATTGCTCGCGTCCATTGGCTTAATCGATCGCAATGGCGATGAGACGCTCGAAGACGCGAATGGCAGGCCTGCACGCTTCGCGCTCCTGACTCAGAAGGGCAACACGTCGCTGGAACGAGGAGCGGCGGTCATCCGCGACGAGCTGAAGAAGATCGGCTTGATCGTCGATGTCGTTGCACTTGATGGAGCCGCACTGATTCAAAGTTTCCTGTCGGGCAAATACGAGGCCGTCTATTTTCGTGTGGCGGCGACGGACGCCGATCCGGCCGCGAGCCCGGATTTCTGGCTGAGTTCCGGGACGGCACATGTGTGGAACCTCGAACAGAAGACACCGGCCACAGATTGGGAGCGCCGAATCGACGAGTTGACCGTCCGGCTGCGCGCATCGTTCGATGATGCCGAACGCCACCGGCTGTTCGAGGAAGTTCAGACGATCTTTGCCGAACACTTGCCGACCATTCAGTTCGTAGCTCCCCGAATCTTTGTCGGGGTTTCGTCGCGCGTCACGAACCTGATGCCCACAGCGTTCACCCGTCCACAACTCCTCTGGGCTCCCGATACAATCGCGGTGGTACAGTAGCGCGCACACTGCGGGCCCGGAAGCCGGATCTTCAGGCCAATCATGTTGACGTACCTGTTGCGGCGTTTCTTGTACGCGGCGGCTCTCGTCTTCGCCGTGTCGTCGGCATCGCTGTTTCTGACACGCCTGGCGCCAGGCGACTACGCGGTCGACGCGTTGGGCATTGGAGCCGGCCGCGAGCGACTCGCCAGTATGCGTGCGCAGTACGGACTTGATCGGCCCTTCATCGAACAGTACGGCTCCTGGCTGGGTGGAGCCCTCCGTTTCGACTTCGGCCGGTCCCTCGCCTACGACCGTCCGGTTTCCGACGTCATCCCAGAGCGGGCCGCAAACACTGCGTTGCTTGCAACGACCGCCCTCCTGATCGCCACACTGGTCGGACTGCCTCTGGGAGTGGTGGCGGGCAGCCGCCGCGCCGGCGCGATGCCGACCATGATCCGGATCGGCTCGCTCGCATTGCTTTCGATGCCGCCGCTGCTCACATCCTTGTTTCTGGTCTTTGTCGCCGCCCGGTCGAGGTGGCTGCCGATTGGCGGTATGGGCGCCGGCGTGTTGGGCGGCGGCAGCATTGCGGATTCCGTTCGCCATTTGATTGTGCCAGCAGCGGCGTTGGCGCTTCCGCTGGCGGCGATGTTCGAGCGTCTGCAAGCGCAGGCGATGCGCGAAGTCATGGGCGAGCGGCATGTGCTGGCGGCGTTGGCGCGCGGGGTGCCTCGATCGCGACTGGTGTGGCGTGATGCGTTCAGACTCGCGCTCAGGCCAGTCGCTTCGGTCTACGGCCTCGTGGTCGGCACCCTGTTGAGCGGGTCGTTTGCCGTCGAGATGGTGACAACCTGGCCCGGGCTTGGCCGCCTGATGCTGGAGGCGCTGCGTGCGCGCGATGTCTACTTGGTTGCCGGTTGCGCTGCGACGGGCTCGGTGTTTCTCGTCTGCGGTACGTTTCTTTCCGACCTTGCTCTCGCGCTCGTCGATCCCCGCGCTCGAGAGTAATTGCCAGGCACAGGTTGAGAGCAATGCCGTCCCGCCGCTTTGGCCTTCTCTTGATCCTAGGCGGCGTCTTGGCCGCTGTCGTTGCGCCATTCCTCGCCCCTCATTCGCCCGATCGGCGTTTTCCTGACCTTCTGAACGTCCCGCCCACTTTTCCCCAGGTCGTTGACGATTCGGGAGGCTGGCACGCTCCGTTCATTTATTCATGGACAATCGCCGATCGACTTCAACAGCGTTACGAGCAGGACCGAACGAAACGGGTTCCCCTAGTGTGGTTGATTGGAGGGAACCTGGTGGGTTCGTCAGACGATCAGCGCAGTCCGTTTCTGCTCTTGGGCAGCGACAGTTATGGGCGAGATGGCTTCAGCCGGCTGCTCTACGGCGCGCGGGTCTCAATGGGGCTCTCGATTATCGCGGCGCTCGGTTCGATACTTATTGGCGCGCTGATCGGCGCCGTGGCGGGCTACAGGGGTGGTGCCACTGACGATCTCTTGATGCGGATCACGGATGCCGTCATGGTTCTGCCCGCGATGTATGTCGTGCTTGCACTGCGGTCGGCCCTGCCGCTCGTGCTCGAATCGTCGGCCGTGTTCGTACTTCTTGCGGTGATTTTTGCTGTTGTGGGTGCACCGTTTGTGTCGCGCGGGGTGCGGGGCATCATCCGGTCCGAACGACATCAGGAATACGCCGTTGCGGCGGAATCGCTCGGTGCGAGCCACACCCGGCTTCTCGCTCGGCATCTTCTCCCCGCTACTTGGGGGTTCATCGCCGTCCAGATGACCATGTTGGTGCCGGCATTCATCATGGGCGAGGCGACGTTGTCGTTCGTAGGGCTCGGGTTTCCCGAGCCGGTTGCGAGTTGGGGGACGATGTTGCGCGACGCGTCGAACGTGAGGACATTTGTCGATTTTCCGTGGCTCCTCAGCCCGGCGGCGGCGATGTTTCTTGTAGTGCTCGGCTTGAATCTGGCTTTCCAAGGCAAACGAGAGGATCGGATTTACGATCGTCTGATGTAGCCGGCCACTTCTCCAGCTCTCGGTCTACAATTGGCTCGATGAACCTGTCAGGCGTTCTCACTCCTATTCCAACTCCTTTCACCGACAACGACGAAGCGGACCTTGGTCGTCTGCGTGCGGCTTTGGCTCACTGGCTCAAGACACCGCTCGCGGGTTTCGTGGTGCTCGGTTCGAATGGGGAAGCCGCCTTACTCGACGAGGACGAGTCCGACCGTGTCGTGGGCGCCGCCCGCGACGTGGTTCCGCGCGGCCGTACGTTCATTGTAGGCACAGGGCGCGAGTCGACCCGCGCGACGATACATGCAACTCGCCGTGCGGCATCGCTCGGCGCCGACGCAGTGCTGGTGCGCACGCCGGGATTCTTCAGGTCTCAAATGACAACAGCGGTTTTCGTGGCGCATTACCAAGCGGTTGCCGATGCTGCTCCGGTGCCGGTCCTGTTGTACAACTTCACCGCCGTGACTGGTGTGACCCTGCCGATCGAGGCTGCTGGGAAACTGGCAGATCATCCGAACATCGTCGGGATGAAGGAATCGAACGGCGACGTTCCGCGGGTTGCCGATCTCGTTTCGGCCACGCCGTCGGACTTCAAAGTCCTCGCCGGGTCCGCTGCCACATTCCATGAAGCGCTACGCGTGGGCGCCAGCGGAGGTATCCTCGCACTCGGTTCAGTTCTCCCGGAGGCGTGCTTCCGGTTGTTCGAGTTGACGAAGGCCGAACGCCTCGATGAGGCTCGGGCTTTGCAACAGGACCTGATTCCGATCGCAAAGCTACTTGGCGGGACCTACGGTGTGCCAGCCCTCAAGGCTGCTCTGAAATTAGTCGGGTGCAACGTGGGTTGTCCACGGCCTCCGCTGCTACCACTGCACGAAGCCGCTGTCTCTGAGTTAGCAGACGCGCTCTCACCGTTTCACGAGATTCATGGCCACGTTGCTTCCTGACCGCGAGCGCATCCTGCTTGGACCAGGGCCGAGCCGAACCTCGCCACGTGTAATGCGTGCCATGTGTGCGCCAACGGTCGGTCACCTCGATCCCATCATGCTCAAGCTCCTCGACGACGTCCGGAGCCGATTGCTGCGACTTTTTCGGGCCGCTGAGGGATCGTTTGCGCTGGCGGTCTCTGGCACCGGTACATCTGGGATGGAAGCCGTCGTCGCGAATCTCGTGGCCGATGGCACGAAGGTGCTGGTCGTCGTCAACGGCTATTTTGGCGATCGGATCGTGCAGATGTGCGAGCGATACGGCGCCACGGTCCGCCGGCTCGACGTCGAGTGGGGCAAACCATGTGAACCGGACGCACTGAGACAGGCTCTCAGGACCGGGCCTGCGGACATCGTTGCGATGGTTCATGCAGAAACGTCGACCGGCGTGCTGAACTCTGTACGCGAGTTGGCCGCTGTCGCCCGCGAGCATGATGCGCTGACGATTGTCGATGCCGTCAGTTCGTTTGGTGGCGTTCCGCTGGATGTCGGCAAGTGGGGCATCGATGCGTGTTACAGCTGCACGCAGAAGTGTCTGAGCGCTGGTTCGGGTCTGGCCCCTGTGGTCTTCGGTCCGCGTGCTCTCGCGCGGCTCGCAAAGTGCAGAAGTTTCTACTTCGACCTGCACTTGCTGCAGGACTACTGGCTCAAGCGCAAGTATCACCACACGATGTCATCAGCGCTCGTCTGTGCTCTGGATGAGGCGTTGACGATCGTCGAGGAAGAAGGGCTCGACGCTCGGTGGGCGCGCCATGAGCGAAACCATCGCGCCCTTGTTGCCGGGTTGGCCTCCAGAGGCCTGTCGCTTTTACCGAAGGAGCAGGATCGGCTGTGGACGCTGAATGCCGTACGGGTGCCCCTCGGCGTCGACGAGGCGGCAGTGCGGATTCAGTTACTCGATGAGTTCAATATCGAGATCGGTGCCGGTCTGGGTCCGCTGGCCGGCAAGATCTGGCGTGTCGGCCTGATGGGGGCAAGCTCCGCGATGGAGCCGATCGTCTTGTTCCTCGGTGCCCTGGATCAGACGCTGGCGGCCCAAACCCGGGCTCTGGTGTGACCGCGGGGCCTAAAGCCTTCCGCTGCTCTCTTCGACAATAGCCGGTAGGCGAGATGAGGGCTTGAGGAAATTAGTACGGGCAATAGGGCGCTGGCTTGTCGGCTCGGTTGCCGTTGTCTTCGCCTACCTTGTTTACTCTTATCTGACGCTTCCCGACGTCCGTCCTCTGCGGACGACGAATCCCGGCACAACAGCTTTTATCGAGCTGCGGGCTGGTGAAGCGCGCAGCCGTGGCCGCCAACCCCGCCGGGTCCAGTATTGGGCGAGCTACGGGCGCTTCTCGCAGGATCTCAAGCGCGCCGTGCTGGTCGCGGAAGACGACGCGTTTTGGCAGCACGAAGGGGTTGACTTCGAACAACTCCAGGAATCGCTGGAGCAGGACCTGGCACGAGGGCGATTCGCACGCGGGGGCAGCACGATCACGCAACAGCTCGCCAAGAATCTGTATCTATCACCCTCGAAGAATCCTATTCGGAAGCTGCGCGAGCTCATCATTGCCAGGCGTCTCGAGGCTGAGTTGAAAAAGGCGCGTATTCTCGAGCTGTATCTGAACGTGATCGAGTGGGGCGACGGCCTTTATGGCGCCGAGGCGGCCGCCCGAACGTACTTTCAAACGAATGCGGCCTCGCTGGGTCCGGCCGAATCGGCTCTATTGGCCGCCGCGATCATCAATCCTCGGGTTCTGAATCCGGCGCGCCCGACCGCGAGACTTCTGCGACGTCAGCAACTGATTCTCCGGCGCATGGGGGCGGTGCTACCTCCATCGGAAAACACCGCAGAGCTGCGATAACATTTCTGCCTTCAGGCACCTGCCATTTTTGACAGAAAGAGATTGCTGAGCTTGACAGGGGGTTCCTGGTCGGCTTACAGTTTCTTATCCCCCAGCGTTTCTCGCAAGACACACTCAGATCGCGACCTTTCCCCAGTGACACGGCTCCGACGTGTCGTCGCGCGGTTAGTAGTGTCGTGCGGACGTGCATGGTCAACTACACCGAGCGACTCGCACGCCTGATGCAGGACATCGCGTCACGCGTCCCAACACTCAACTTCATCGACGTGGCAGACGTCTTGGTGTTTGCCAGGCCCGGACGATCGACGGCCGACGGTCCGTTTGCGACATGTCATTGCCTTACGCTGCCGCCGAGCGAGCCTGGCTACTACTTCTGGCGGGATCGTAATACCGGTCGTATCACGCGGCGGTCCGAGTGGTTCGTGACCAAATCGCCTTCGGTCACGATGGGCGTACGCCCCGTGAAATACATGATTTCCTTCACGCTGCCGCGGTTCTGTGATCAGTCGGTGGACCGGACCCGAAAGCAACGTTACTATCCAGGCGCAGAGCCGTGGCTGGCGAAGCTCGATACGGTCGTACACGAGCTGTATCACATCGATCCGGGCCACGCCGGGATCCGGCGCATCGGCGCCGAAGGCTCGACTCACTCAGCGAATTGCCACGGTCATCAATTCTTCGAGCAAGTGGCGAGTCTGGTGACCACCTATCTCGACAGCCGACCCGATCCGGCTGTCTATGATTTTCTACGCGACGATTTCGCCGCACTCCAGGCACGCTTTGGCGGAGTCGTCGCCACCACGTTCAGGAACTTCCCATCGTTCCCGCAGCGGTACATCGAGCGTACGGCTTCCCAGCCCGCGTGCGAGGCTGACGCAGATGGAGTCGTCGTCGAAACGCTCGGGCCTGTCCGGCAGCCTCTCGTGTACACCGAAGCCGATCTCGCCATCCGCCAGTTCCACAATAAGCCCTCGAAGCAGGGCGAGCGTCCCTCGAGAGCGGCGTAGAGTTTCGAACGAGAAAGGCAAGCGAACGCACTTTGCGCTGACCTCCGGGCTGCGCGAATGTCGATAGCCGGGCTATTGATTCCGAAGGCGTCTCGCCCCGATGGCGCGTCGAGACCAGTACGCTGCGCTGATTCGCTCGACACGAACCACGCCCTTGGTGCTAGGCGCGTGAACGAATTCGTCGCCGCCAAGGGACAGGCCCACGTGCGAAGCACCTGGCGCGACCGTGGTAAAGAACACGAGGTCGCCGAGCTCGAGTTCATCGAGGCTGACAAGGTCGCCGACTTCGAACTGGGCCTTCACGTCTCTCGGCAGCGCGATTCCGTGCTGGGCGAAGACATACTGGACGAACCCGCTACAGTCGAAGCCGGTCGGATCGCTTCCACCGTTACGGTATGGCGTTCCGCGAAGGGCCAGCGCAGTGTCCGCCACCGCAAACGCGCCGATCCTGTGATTCGGCGAGGCAGGCGTTGAGCGTTCTGGTTGGTCGCTTTTGGCCGGCAAGAGCGGTCCCGCGCCAGGCGTGGGAAAAGGACGTGGCACGGCCCCGGTCGATGCGCAGGCGGTCGCAATTACGGCAACGGCCACGGTGGCGGTGGCGCGCAACCACCGCAGCTTCGTTCCTCTACTGGAGGTCGTCCGTTTCGCCGATAGAGCCGCTAACCACAAATTTTCAAGGCGTTTACGGCGGCCGAGTCTTGACACTTCCCGGAACCGTCGGGCAAAATTCAAACACGGTCGGGCCATCGACCCTAACGACCGATGGAACAGACGCTGCTTCTGAATGCGACGTACGAGCCTCTGAAGGTCGTCCACTGGCAGAAAGCGGTCACGCTCCTGTGCCAAGGGAAGGTCGAGGTCGTGCGTGTGTACGACCGTGAGATTCATGCGGTCACTTTCAGCTTCAAGCTGCCATCAGTCATCCGCCTGCTTCGTTACATCAAGATCAAGCGGCGCTTCGACTACGTGCCATTTTCACGGGCGAATATTTACGCGCGCGACGACCACAAGTGTCAGTACTGTGGTGGCCAACTTCCCACCAACGAGCTGACGTTCGATCATGTCGTGCCGGTCGCCCAGGGCGGCCGGAAGGACTGGGAGAATATTGTTACGTGTTGCATGACTTGCAACAGGAAAAAGGGAGGGCGAACACCGGCCGAAGCCGGGATGCATCTTCGCCGCATCCCGAAGCGGCCCGTATCGGCCCCAGCCATCCGCATAACAGTAGGGCTGCGCAACGCGCCTGAAAGCTGGCGCGACTACCTCTACTGGAACGTCGAACTCGACGATACGTAGCGCCGCTGTCATCGACTCAGCTTGAAAGCAGCGTCACTTGCGTTAGCGTATCCGTCCTGGGTGTCCGTGTACAGGTCTTCGGGGTAACGTTTTCCTACCGCCAGCATGCATCTCAGCTCCCGTCTCACGGCCGTTCGTCCAGCTCTGGCTACCGAGGGTGGCCGACTGGCTATAGAAGGGTCGGACTTCGAGGTCGACGGTCCGGCCCTGCCTGAAGTTCGAATCGGCGATCGACGCGCGCGCGTGGTGTGCGCGTCTCCGACGACGATCGCGGTGATCGTCCCGCCGATGGGTGAGGGCGGTCGCGTTTCCGTGCGTGTCGAGGGTGTCGTGGGTGAGACGGTCTTTGTCGATGTGGCCGAGCCTCTTGCAACCGGGCTGCACCAGGTCGACAACCCTGTCTTCGACCACGACGGTAACCTGTATGTCACATACAGTGGGACGCGCGGGCAGGAGGTCCCCGTCTCGATCTTCCGAGTGCGCTCCAACGGCACTCGCGAGACGTTTGCATCGGGCGTCGTGAATCCAACGTCGATGGCTGTCGATCCTGACGGCCGCTTGTACGTGTCGAGCCGTTTCGAGGGCACGGTCTACCGCGTCGCTCAGGACGGAACGCTGACCCCATTTGCCAGCGATCTCGGTGTTGCATGCGGGCTGGCGTTTGCGCCTGACGGTACGTTGTACGTGGGCGACCGTTCAGGAACGATCTTCCGGGTCGACCGTGAGGGACAGGCAACGACGTTTGCGACCCTTCCGCCCAGCATCGCCGCATTCCACCTGGCGCTCGCTCCCGATGGCTCACTCTTCGTGACCGCACCGACGCTGGCGTCGTACGACAACCTCTATCGAGTGACGCCTGACGGCCTGGTGTCGGAACGCAATGTTCACTTTGGACGTCCTCAAGGTCTTGCATTCGACGCGAACGGATCCCTCTACGTCGTTGAAGCATTGGCAGGCACGAGTGGCTTGTACCGCGTTCCTGGCGATGGCGCCCCGGAGCTGGTCCTCGCCGGTCCGGGCCTCATCGGCGTCGCCTTCAACCCTTACGGGGGGGTCGTCGTCTGCACAAGCGATACGGCGTACCGGCTTGCCGGGCTCGTCTAAACCAGACTCCGCGTCTAAACCAGACTCCGCGTCTAAACCAGACTCCGCGTCTGAGCCAATCGGCTCCTCCGATATCCGAACGCGAAGTAGACGACCAATCCCACCAGCAACCACAATCCGAACCGGATCCAGGTGATCCACGGCAATCCCAGCATCAGATAGAAGCAGGATCCGATCCCGAGAACCGGTACTACCGGAACCCAGGGCGTTCGAAACGCCCGTGGTCGGTCTGGTTCACGCTTCCGGAGGATGAGAACGCCGGTGCACACGAGCGCGAAGGCGAAAAGGGTTCCAATATTCGTGAGATCCACCATTTCATCGATGCTCGTGAACATCGCGCACACACCGACGGCGACCCCGGTAAGGATGGTGGTGACGTGAGGCGTGCGAAACCTCGGGTGTACTCTCGCGAAGCTGGTCGGAAGCAAGCCATCGCGCGCCATCGAAAAGAATATTCTCGGCTGACCGAGCTGGAAGACCAGCAGAACCGCCGTATGTGCGACAACCGATCCGAAGGCGACTATCCCGACGATCAGGTTTCCCCACCGCTGGATGTTGGCGTATTGAAGCGCCATTGTCAGTGGTTCGGCCTGTTCGGTGGCGAGCTTCTGTCGCAAAACGTCGTATGGAATGATGCCCGTGAAGATGAGGGCGACGATGATGTAGATGAGAGTGCAGATGACGAGCGACCCGATGATGCCAATTGGCAAATCACGAGCGGGATCTCTTGTCTCCTCGGCAACCGTCGTCACCGCATCGAAGCCGATATAGGCAAAAAACACGATGGCTGCGCCTGCCTGCACGCCTGCCCATCCATTCGGAGCGAACGGCCGGAAATTCGCTCCACTCACATAGCTCGAACCGACGAAGACAAAGAAAGCCAGGACAACGAGCTTTAGCACCACCATCGCGCTGTTCGTGGTGGCAGTCACCCGAACGCCAACGACGAGGATGATCGTAATCAGCGCGACGATGCCTAATGCAAGAACGTTGAAGACGATCGGTATACCGAACAGATGCGGTGCGTTATCGAGGAGTCCGGGAATCCGTAACGCCGTGCGATAGTCGGTCGACAGCCAATCCGGAATCATCACGCCGAACCCGGAGACGAGGGTCTTGAAGTAGTTTCCCCAACTAATGGCGACTGCGACGTTGCCGACTGCGTACTCGATAATCAAATCCCAGCCGATAATCCATGCGACGAGTTCGCCGAGCGTGGCGTACGCGTATGTGTAGGCGCTTCCGGAGATCGGTACCATCGCGGCGAACTCGGCATAGCAGAGCGCAGCGAATCCACATGCCACCCCAGTGAGGGCGAACGACAACACCAGTGCAGGACCTGCACCGGGACGCGTCGCATCCCCTGCGGCCGCCGTGCCGATCGTGGCGAAGATTCCGGCGCCCACGATCGCCCCGATCCCGAGCATCACGACATCGAATGCCGTCAGCGCACGGTTGAGTCGATGCTGCTGCGATTCGCCGTCGGACAAGATAGCGTCGAGAGTCTTGGTTCGGAAGATTTGGCTCGGCATCAGCGTCACAGCCGTTTCGTCCGGTCGCTCGACAGGCAGCCGGCTCTGGACGACTGGCCCCGCGAACAATACCATGCTCGAGTAGCGTGTTCAGAAGATGGAGGAAGCATGGCGATGTCGCATCGTCTGAGGTTCGTCGCCTTCGTCGGCGCCGTACTGATATTTCCGACGGCCCTTGCAGCAGAAACTCACCAGATCGACACGGAACGCTCGAAGCTGACGGTCCATGTTTACAAGTCGGGCCTGTTTTCCGCCTTTGCGGACAACCACATCATTCAAGCGCCGATTGCCAGCGGGTCGCTATCGGACAGAGAGCGGTTGGCGGTAGAGCTCGTGGTGAGAACGTCCGAGATGAAAGTCCTGGATCCTGATCTGGCCGCTGCAAAGCGTGCCGAAGTGCAAGCGGGGATGGTCAGCGAGAAAGTGCTCGACATAGCCAAGTATCCGGAGGTCACTTTTTCATCCACGATGGTGACAGCCGCCGGCGCCGATAAGTGGACGGTTGTCGGCCGCCTGACCATTCACGGCGAAACACGGACGATCACCGTTCCGGTGGTCCGTCAAGGCGGAACCTATCGCGGTTCGGTGGAGATCAAGCAGCGGGACTTTGGCATCGAGCCAATCAGCGTCGCCGGGGGAACGGTCAAGGTCAAAGATCAGCTGATGATCGAGTTCGACATCGTCGCGCGGATGAACTGACCGGCCTGTCGTGCTACGATTCTCCTTTTAGGATTTCACTGGAATTCGTGGCAGGGGGGGCGAGCCCCTGACTCCGAATCCTGGACCTCGATACCATGGCACACAACTGGATCGCGGTGCGCGGCGCCCGCGTCCACAACCTCAAGAACATCGACGTCAATATTCCTCGACACAAGCTCGTCGTCATCACGGGGTTGTCTGGTTCCGGCAAGTCTTCCCTGGCCTTCGACACCATCTATGCCGAAGGGCAGCGTCGCTACGTCGAATCACTTTCGGCCTATGCGCGCCAGTTTCTGGAGCAGATGGAAAAGCCCGACGTCGATTTGATCGATGGGCTTTCTCCGGCTATCTCGATCGAGCAGAAGACGACCGGTTCGAATCCGCGTTCGACTGTCGGGACGGTCACCGAAATCTACGACTACCTGAGGCTGCTGTTCGCCAACATCGGCGCTCCGCATTGCCCACGTTGCGGAAAGGCAATCACCTCGCAGTCGCTCGAGCGAATCGTCGATATGGTGATGGTCTACCCCCAGGAAGAACGGATCAACGTCCTGGCGCCGATTGTTCGAGGCCGCAAGGGCGAATTCAAGAAAGAGATCGCCTCGTTGAGGGGAAGGGGCTTCACGAAAGCGCGGATCGACGGCCAGTTCCGCGCTCTCGAAGACGACATCAAGTTGGACCGTCGGCGTAATCACACGATTGAAGTCGTCGTCGATCGGCTCATCGTCCGGGGTGGGATCGAGCGCAGACTCACCGAGTCGGTCGAGATGGCGCTTCACCTTGCCGAAGACATCGTTGTCATCAACTCGTACGACGCGGGCGACCGACTGTTTTCGCGGAGGCTCGCGTGTGTCGATTGCGGTCTCAGCATGCCGGAGATGACGCCTCGTGCCTTTTCGTTCAATTCGCCGCATGGCGCATGCCCCGACTGTCAAGGCCTTGGCGCGACGATTGATTTCGATCCGCAGCGCGTCGTACCGGACGAATCACGATCGCTCGCTGACGGTGCAATTGCCGCCTGGAGCAAAGGGGACCGGAAGCTGGTGCGCGAGGCGCTTCAGGACCTGAGCCGTTCTTTCGGCATCGATCTGACCGTGCCGTTCGCCAAGCTACCCCGCAAGTCGCGCGAAGTGCTGCTCTTTGGCGGTGGCAGCGGGAAGAACAGCTTTGAAGGACTGATTCCCAACCTGCGCCGGCGTTACGAAGCTGGTAGTTGGGCCGAGCAGGAAGAGCTCGAACCGTTCCGCTCGCTACGGCCATGTCCGACTTGTCGCGGCGAGCGGCTGAAGCCCGAAAGCCTTGCCGTGAGGGTCAAAGCCAGAACGATTGCCGAATATGTGAACCTGCCGATCTCGGAAGCGCTGAAGGTTTTCGAGAGCCTCCAACTGACCGATCGCGAAGCGATCATTGCCGAGCGCATTCTGCGTGAAATCCAGGATCGGTTGCGATTTCTTCACGATGTCGGCGTCGGCTATCTCACGCTTGGACGGAGTGCCGCGACGCTGTCGGGCGGCGAGGGGCAACGCATCCGGCTGGCGACGCAGATTGGCGCCAATCTGACCGGGGTGCTTTACGTACTCGACGAACCGTCGATCGGATTGCACCAGCGCGATAACCGGAAATTGCTCGGCACCTTGTCCCGGCTTCGCGATCTCGGCAACACAGTCATCGTCGTGGAGCATGATGAAGAGACGATTCGGACGGCGGACTACGTCATCGATCTCGGACCGGGTGCCGGTGAGCACGGTGGCGAGGTCATCTTCCAGGGCACGCCCGCTGAACTCATCGAGGACGGAGCTGCAGGATCCTTGACCGGCGCCTACCTGACGCATGCGCGGTCGATCCCGACACCGAAAGCCAGACGCCCTCAATTGAGGGGTGAAATCGTCATTCGCGGTGCCCGCGCGAACAATCTGAAGAACATCGACGTGAGGATCCCGCTCGGCGTGCTGACGTCTGTAACGGGTGTCAGTGGGTCGGGCAAGTCCACACTGGTCAACGACATCCTTTACGCATCTCTCGCCCGCACACTCTACAAAGCAGGGGAGGACCCCGGCGCGCACGATCGTATCGAAGGCATTGGACTGGTCGACAAAGTCATCGAAATCGACCAGTCGCCGATCGGTCGGACGCCCCGGTCCAATCCCGCCACCTACACCGGACTGTTTACCTTCATCCGCGATCTGTTCGCGATGATGCCGGATGCGAAGGCACGTGGATTCAAGCCGGGCCGCTTTTCGTTCAATGTGAAGGGCGGCCGGTGTGAAGCGTGCCAGGGAGACGGGGTCATCGCCATCGAAATGCATTTTCTCCCCGACGTCTACGTGACGTGCGAAGAGTGCAAAGGACGGCGATACAACGCGGAGACATTGGAGATCAAATATCGCGGCAAATCAATCGCCGAGGTATTGAACCTGACTGTCGATCAAGCGTTGCCGCTGCTCGAAAACTTCCCGCCGATTGCCAATAAGCTGCGAACGCTTCAGGACGTCGGATTGGGGTATATCGAGCTGGGGCAATCGGCCACCACGTTGTCCGGAGGTGAAGCCCAACGCGTGAAGTTGGCGAAGGAGCTGTCGAAGCGAGGAACGGGACGGACGCTGTATATCCTGGACGAGCCAACTACAGGGCTGCATTTCGAAGATACGCGCAAACTGCTCGACGTGCTGAACAAGCTCGTCGACCAGGGCAATACCATCGTCGTGATCGAACACAACCTCGACGTGGTGAAGTCGGCCGACCATGTGATCGACCTCGGCCCTGAGGGCGGCACTGCCGGCGGGCGAATCATCGCCGAAGGGACTCCTGAAGAGGTCGCGCTCCAAGAGCAGTCAGCAACGGGTCGGTTTCTGGCTGCGGTTTTGAGTCGGGCCGGTGAGCACCCAATTCGAACCGCTGCAAGCTGACAAACTGACCGTTGGGACCGTGGTAAGATGCCCACACTTTAGTCGCCGAGACCGTGGCTGCAATACCACAAGACGCACCAACTCGAGAAGGATTGCTTTCGAGAATATTAGGTAAGATGTTGTGGAATTTGATGGTTAAACCGCAAAGGAGCCCGTACAGTCACCAGGCATTGATTTTGCTTTGGCCTCGGTCGCTCGCCCCGTTTCGCCCGTGAGGCTAATGGACCAGCAACGGACCCTGCGCCGTCAAATTTCGTGCGTCGGAATCGGTCTTCACTCCGGCAACAAAGTTACGCTTTCATTGAAGCCCGCTCCGGCTGACTTCGGTATTCGCTTCCGGCGTACCGATTTTGGCGATCATGAGGTTCCGGCCACCGTTCATCATCTGGCAGGCATTCAGCTTGCGACGGGCCTGTCGCGCGAGGAGGTCTCGGTCGAGACGGTCGAGCACCTGCTGGCGGCGCTTGTCAGCATGAGAATCGACAATGTGATTGTCGAGCTGAATTCCCCCGAAGTTCCGATTATGGACGGCAGCGCGGCCCCGTTCATTTACTTGATTCACGAAGCCGGCGTGAGACCACTCCCGGCTCCCCGAAAGTACTTGAAAATCATCCGGCCGATTGCGATCTCGCGCGGAGACAAGCGCATCGCGCTCTATCCATCGGATCATTTCAAGGTCACCTACAGCATCAGCTACGATCACCCACTTTTGCGCCATCAAGCTCGGACGTTGCGCGTGTCGGAAGAGACGTTCATCGACGACATCGCGCCGGCTCGCACGTTCACGTTCCTGAAAGACGTCGAGATGTTGCGGCAGAACGGCCTCGCGCTCGGCGGCTCGCTCGAAAATGCGGTGGTGCTCGGTGAGACAGGCGTTCTCAACAACGCGTTGCGTTTCGAAGACGAGTTTGTTCGCCACAAGATTCTCGATGCGATTGGCGATCTGGCCCTCGTCGGCTATCCAGTCATCGGGCATCTCGTCGCGCATCGCGCAGGCCATGCCCTCCATACGGAGTTCGCTGTGAAGATTCTCGAAGAGACGCATGCGTGGCGGCTCATCGAGGCACCGATCGAGCCTGTCGCGCTGCCAGTCGGTCTGGCCACGAAACCTGTTGTTCCACGTCTCGCGAACTGAGTCGCGACCTATAGCACCCAAAGGCTCCTGCTGGTCGTCTGGGAGCCGCATCGCTCGAACCAGTCGATTCCCTCGCTAACCAGATCGAATTTCAGCGTGTAGCGCCCCGGCCGAGGCGGTGCCGGGATCTCGATGGCCACGTTGGCTGACGCGCCGGGCCCGAGGGTTCCGGGCAACCACGCTCGGGCGTAGTCGCGATTGATCAGCGTGCCGGTGGCCTCGCATAACTGCGCCCCGAGACGCACCAGACGGCGTCCGTAGCTGGCCTGCGCCGGAAAGGGTCGCATCGACAGATTGCGCACTCGTGTGTGCACGCGGAAGGCACGGCCCGTTCGCGTGAGAAGCGGGGTACGCGGCATGAGGGTCCGGACGTCGATTTGTGCCCGCGGCATAGCTCCAGGAATGGCGTTCCCGATGTCGTTGTCGTCCCACGTCTCGTGCCGAATCGCCGCGAGATCGACCGAGCCCGGCACGAATCGACGCGAGTACGCGTGTTCGGGGTGATCGGTGATTTCCCAGCAGAGGCGGTCGACGCCGATCTCGCCGGCCAGCGCACGGGCCCGGTTCATCTCTGCGTCGTTGTCATTCCAGACGAACAGGATGTAGCGCCAGTTCAGGAACGGAAGGTCGCGGCCGGATCGCCGCTTCTCTTCGGCCATCGTCCGAAGCGTCTGGATAGCCACCTCGAAACGACCTCGTTGACGGTACTTGCTGTAGGTTTCAGGCGACGCACCATCGATCGAGAAGGTTACTTCGTCGATACCTGAATGAACCAAGCGCCGCGCCTGGGCTTCCGAAAGTGCCAGGCCGTTTGTGCTCGTGAACAGGTAGATGTGGGGAAACCGCGACTTGATGTACTCGCACATCTCGACGGCCCGCTTGTGCAAGAACGCTTCACCGTAGTTGAAGAAGTCGATGCGCACGAGTGAGGGACCCGTCTCGTCGACAACGCGTCGGAAGAGCTCGAAGTCGAGCATTCCAGCTTGTCGCGTTCGCGTGATCCCGGTCTCCGGCGCACAACATGCCTCCGCGCAGGAGATATTGCAGGCGGCGGTGCACTCGATATACAGACGCGATGGAAGGACACCCGCCACGATCGGTCGGACCGGAGGGGCATCGGCCTTCTTCAGAGGGAGCTTCAGAGGGCAGTCGCCACAGAATTTCGAGCCGCCGCCGTTCAAATCTCCGCGGAGTGAGGTCACGACAGGCCCTGTCCACACCTCGTGCAGCGAGCTTCCACGCGCGTCGCCCAGAACCCTGCGTCCGTATGGATCGGCGCATCCGCATACGAGGCGCCCGTCGCAGAGCATGACCAACGTGGTCCAAGGCCACGAGCACGTAAAACGCGTCGCAAGGTGGTTCAGAGACACTTCAGAAGAGCGAGACTATTTCTTCGCAAGCTTTCTCAGGTACGCGTCGAGTTTGTCGTTCTCGTACTTCACGGTGTTGAGGAACAGGCTCTCGGCCAGATACGTGCGTCGCTCGCCATCGTCCATCTGCTCGATGAGATGCTGGATCTCTTTGACCATGTCTTCGAAGGAGCGGTCGAGCGCGCGCCTGGCGGTCACCACCTGGTACAAAACCTCCATGATCGCCAGCAGGTCTCCGTCGAGCAAGATCGGGGCGCCCGTCGTCGTTTTGATCGTGTGCATGATGCTATACCCCGAAGCTCTTGACGGCACTCGGCTCGTCGGCATGAATCTCGATGAAGTTCTGTGCGCCGGTCAACGTGAGCATCGTTTCAACGCGCTTCTGGACACCCGACAGCTTCAGGTGGCCGCCGGCGCTGTGAATCTGACGGTAGAGATCCATCAAACAGCCGATCGTCGCGCTATCGACGTAGGTGACCGGCGTCAGGTCGATGAGAATCTCGCACCGGCCGCCGGCCAACAGCCCGCCGATCTCCGACGAAAAATCGGACAAGATCGGGTACATCAGGCGCGTTTCACCCACGCGCACGATCGAGACCTGGCCAGCGTGTTCAGTCTTCACATTCATTGGTAGGCTCCCTTGTCTTCGCCCGTCAGCTTCATCACCTGTCGGGCCAGCTCCGTGCGTCCCCGGTTGATGCGCGATTTGACAGTCCCTTCCGGTAGACGGAGCTTTCGGGCGATTTCCTGATAGGACAGCTCCTGAATATCTCGCATGAGCACGGCGGTTTTGAGCGCTTCCGGCAGTTCTGCCAACGCCTGGCGGAGGAGCGCGACGCGATCCTGCTGCTCCAAGAGCGCAATCGCCCCCACCTCTTTGGAGATCGGCGTCAGCTCGCTGGCGTCGACGTCGCGGTCGATGGTCTCGCGCTCTTTTCGCACGCTTCGATAGTGATCGATGCAGAGGTTGCGGCTGACGCTGATGAGCCACGTCTGAAAGTTGGCTCGCCGGTCGAACGTATCCAGCGACTTGAAGATCTTGAGGAAGATCTCCTGCGTGAGATCTTCGGCTTCATCGTGCTTGCCGACGAACTTGTAGGCCACGTTGAAGACCTTTCGCCAGTAGTGACGAACGATGGTCTCCCAAGCGGTTTCGTCGCCGCGAAGGCATCGCCGGATCAGTGCTTCGATGGCCTCCGGTGCGAACGGTGTCGCGGCCGGTGAATCGGACGACATGAAAGATTTGAGTAAAATAGCCTATCACGTTGCGCCAATCTCTCGGGTTTACTCGAAACGGAAGCAAAGAACTCTTCTGCGACGGCGTGCCGCTCTCCAAGATCGCGGCGGCCGCTGGCACGCCCGTCTATGTGTACAGCGCGCCGACGTTGCGGGAACGCTACCGAGCGCTCGACAACGCGTTCGGCGACCATCCCCACGCCATTCATTACGCGCTCAAGGCAAACTCGACGCTTGCGATCGCTCGGCTCATCCGGGGGCTGGGCGGGTCCGCCGACGCGAACTCCATCTGGGAGCTGGAACTAGCTCGAAAAGCGGGCTTCGCTCCAGCGGACATCGTCTTCACTGGTGTCGGAAAATCGCGCATCGAGCTCGAGTGCGCCGTTCCGCTCGGCCTGAAGGCTATCAACGTCGAGTCAGCCGGCGAGATCGCTCGCGTCGAGGCAATCGCCGAGCAAGCCGGGGTCGTGGCGCGGGTTGCGGTCCGCGTGAACCCGGATATCGACGCGGAAAGCCATCCCCACATTTCGACGGGTCTCAGGGTGAACAAGTTCGGTGTCCCAATCACTGGTAGCAAGGAGCTCGTGCGAGTGTTCGGAAGCGGGCGCGCGTCGAGGCTAGTGGCAATTCACGTTCACGTCGGCTCGCAGATCACGACACTCGAACCGCTTCGCCGGGCCGCCGCATTCGCGGCGCGTGTGTCCAACGAGCTTCGTGACGGCGGGGTATCGATGGAGTACGTGGATCTCGGTGGCGGTCTCGGCATTTCGTACGATGGACGGGAGGTTCCCTCGGCGGAGGCATATGTTGCGACACTCATGGCCGAAGTGCGCGCCACCGGACTGCCAATCGTCATCGAGCCGGGCCGTGCGATAACCGGGCCGTCTGCGGTGCTCTTATCGCGGATCGTCGACATCAAGCCGCGAGATCCATCCAGCCAGTTCGTCGTTCTCGACGCGGGCATGTCGGAACTGCTGCGGCCGGCGCTGTACGGCGCGTTCCACCGCATCGAGCCAATCGAGCGACGTACTGGCGGCGAGCAGCAATACGAGATCGTCGGCCCGGTATGCGAGAGCAGCGACGTTATCGGCCGCGACCGTAGCTTGCCGCCTCTCGAGGTTGGTGACATCGTGGCCATACACGATACCGGGGCGTATGGTTCGGCGATGGCCTCCAACTACAATCGTCGGCCGCTCCCGGTGGAAGTTCTCGTCGATGACGGTACCTGGCGCGTCATTCGACGGCGGCAAACCCTCGATGACATGCTTTCGCTCGAAACGTGAAAAGCCAGAATGAGCCAGTCCCTCATCGTCTTTGAAGGCCTCGATCAAAGCGGCAAACAGACGCAGGCGGAGCTGCTGCGGGACTGGCTCAAGAAAGAAGGCCATCGAGCGCGGCTGGTCTCGTTCCCCGACTACGGGACTTCGATCGGCGAAGAGATCGCCAGGGCCCTGCAAGGCGAGCGCGACTACGGACCAGAAGTCATGCAGCTTCTGTACGTGGCCAACCGCTACGAGCGGAAGCCGGACCTTCAGCGCTGGATTGACGGCGGGTTGATTCTCGTGTGCGACCGCTACTTGGCGTCGAGCATCGCCTACGGCGAAGCTCAGGGTCTCGACCCGCTATGGCTCGCAGAAATTCAGAAATTTCTGCCGCGGCCATCGCTGACCTTCATGCTCGACATCGAACCCGAGACCGCTGTTCAGCGAAAGGCCGTCGACCGCGATCGATACGAGCGAGATCTCGAAATGCAGATGCGAGTCCGGGACAGCTACCGACGTCAGGCGGCCGCCGAGCAATGGGTCGTGCTCGATGGCGAGCGCTCCAAGCAGGCGATTGCTGCCGACGTCATCAACGCGGTGATGTCACGACTCGAGCGGCCGTAAGGGCACGAACCTGCGCGACCCCGGCTGCTTTAAGCACTCGCGCACACGCCTCCAACGTCGCGCCCGTCGTGCAGACGTCGTCGACAAGCACCACGATCTCTCCCTGGAGTAACCGCGCCGCACGAGTTGGGGCAAACGCGTTCCGAACGTTTTGATGCCGCCTGGCGGCTGGTAACGCCGCTTGCGATGGCGTGGCGCGAACTCGACGCAACGCGTTGAGCACGGGCCTATCGAGGCATCTTGCAAGATCGACGGCCTGATTGAAACCGCGTTCGCGCCGGCGCGAGGAATGGAGCGGAACCGGCACGACACAGAACGACCCGGCGAGCACCTCTGAGCAGCGGGCCCGCATCATGGCGGCCAACCGTGGGGCGAGGGATCGTCGGCCTTCGTATTTCAGTGCATGCACGATTGCGCGCAGCGGTCCATCGTAGGCGCCGATCGCTCGAGCTTGCTCGATCGCCGACCTTCGGCGCCGACATCGCGGACATTTCTCCGCTTGAATGTCGATCGCACGCCACGTAGCCAGCGGATCGCCGCAGGCTTGGCACAGCAGGCGGTGTCAGGGGAAGAATCGCACCCCAGCAGCTCGGACAGACTGGTCCGGCGGTTGGGTGTTCGAGCAGCGCCTCGCAAGCTGCGCATGAGGGGGCGAAGACGACAGCGAGCACCGCATCCAGGAGAGTCGTCAACTGCGAGCGGTCGATCCTCAGCTTCGGCCAGTCTGTTAGCGGCCACCGAGCTGCGGCCCGGTCGGGATCTTCACGCTCTCTGCATTTCCCCACAATCGTTCGAGGCCGTAAAACTGACGCGTGCCCGGCGCAAAAATGTGAACGATGAAGTCGAAGTAATCAAGAAGCACCCAATCGGACTGCTCGTAACCTTCCACGTGTGCGGGTTTGGTTCCTGCTGACGCCAGTGCCTCGATGATGGCGTCGGCTATGGCGCGGATATGACGTGCGTTCCCGCCTGAGCAAATCAGAAAGAAGTCCGCAAACCCCGCCGCTTTCCGCAGGTCGAGCAGCACGAGGTCGGCCGCCTTGCGGTCTTCGGCGGCAGCGACGGCTCGTATGATGTCCCGCGGCAAAGAGGGTGACTTGCGTCGCTTCTCAGTCTCGGCCATGCAACCTGCCTGCCGGACGATCCATCGACCGGGCGTTAAAGGTGGCGCGTTGCGCCGGGTCTTCGTAAAGTGCGTGCCGCTCAATGTGTTGCTGAACCTTGGGACGGGACCATGCCGGTGATTGATTCGCCGTTGGCACGAGCATGACGGATTGCAGTGGATGACACGTCGGCAGTCGGTGCGTTGATCAAAAAGATCAACGGCGAGGATGTCGCGGTGAACTCGCGGCGCATCCGCGAGGCAAGCGACGGGAGGCGAACCGGAAGCTCGCCGACGGAAACACCTGATCGCGAAATCACCGCGAAATGTGACAACTCGAGCAACGCGGGATAGTTCTTCCATGTCGCGATCTCGAGGAACGCGTCCGCGCCGATGATGAAAAAGAGATTCGCAGGGTCGAAACCCTGCGACTGAAATCGTCGCAGCGTATCGGACGTATACGATGGGCCGGCTTCTCGCAGCTCGAGGTCGGTTGCCCGGCATTCCTCACGGCTGGCAAGAGCCAACGCCACCATCGCGAATCGATGATAGCTCGAGGCCACTGGTGCGGCTCGGTGGGGCGGAACGTTCGCCGGCACTACGAAGATCTCGTCCAGCTGGAGCGCGGCATGCGCGGCGGCTATGACGTCGAGGTGGCCGTTGTGGATTGGATCGAACATGCCACCCAGGATCCCTACGCGCCTGCTCGTCATGTCTTGCTGCTCGCGGAGACCTCAGCTTCGATTGACAGACCCCGCCACATCGCTTCAAGCAGAGATGAGATGCCTTCACCGGTCGCGCCGGAAATGCGGAAGAAAGGCAAGTCGAGTTCCGACGCGTGCCGCTCGAGAGCGGTGACTCGTGACGGATCGTCAACGGCGTCCATTTTGTTGGCGGCTACGATTTGCGGTTTAGCAGCCAAAGCCGGCTGAAACAGTTCGAGCTCCTTGCGCACGATGTCGAGATCATCGACCGGATCGCGCCCGCTTGCATTCGAAACATCGACGAGATGGACGAGAATCTTGGTTCGTTCGAGGTGCCGGAGGAACTGATGGCCGAGCCCTGATCCTTGATGGGCGCCCTCGATGAGACCTGGAACGTCGGCCACCGTAAAACTGCGATCGCCGTTGAGGCGCACGACGCCCAGATTGGGCGTCAGGGTCGTGAAGGGATAGTCGGCAATCTTCGGATGGGCCGCTGAGATGCGTGAGATCAGTGTGGACTTGCCGGCGTTTGGAAACCCAACCAGGCCGACGTCGGCGATCAGCTTGAGCTCGAGGCGCAGGTACTTGTCCTCGCCTGGAACTCCTGGTTCGGTCCGCCGCGGCGCACGGTTGGTCGACGAAGCAAAGCGTGCATTCCCGCGTCCACCGTGGCCGCCGCGGGCGACAAGCAGTCGTTGTCCGTCTACGGTCAGATCGGCCAGACGCCGCCATGTCTCGTTGGAATCTTCGCTTTTCTCGTAGACCATCGTTCCGATGGGAACGGCCAGTTCGAGATCGGCGCCGTTGTGGCCGGTGCGATTCGATCCCATGCCGTGCTGGCCGCGTGTGGCGGTGAACTCGGGGTGGAATCGGTAGTTGATGAGCGTGTTTGTGTGGGGGCTGGCGACGATGAAGATTGATCCGCCGTTTCCACCGTCGCCGCCGCTCGGCCCGCCTCGCGGAACGAATTTCTCGCGGCGAAATGCCAGGCAACCGTTCCCGCCATCGCCCGCGACGACGTGAACTTCTACTTCATCGACGAACATTCGGGAATCTGGTAAGTGGGGTGGTCGTCCCGATTCCGCGGTTCACTTCACTCGACTGGCAGAATGCTGATGACTCGACCGTGAGTCCCGTGATCTTCGAAGCGCACACGCCCGGCGACCTTGGCATAGATCGTATCGTCTTTGCCCAGGCCCGCGTTGCGACCCGGACGGAACCGTCGTCCCCGCTGTCGCACGATGATCGTGCCGCCCGTGACGAGATTGCCATCATGCGCTTTGACCCCGAGTCGCTGCGAGTTCGAGTCGCGCCCGTTCCGTGAGCTGCCTTGTCCTTTTTTGTGCGCCATTGCTGCCTCTTGGCTGGCAGGGTGGTCCCGTCGCCCCCAATCCCCAGTCCCTAAAGAATGATTTCCTTGATCTGCACCCGGGTGAAGGTGGCGCGGTGGCCCTTCGTGCGCCGCATCCCTTTGCGTCGCTTTTTCTTGAACACGCGGATTTTGGGCCCGCGAGTCTCGCCTTCGATCACGGCCACGACACGAGCATTGGCGACGAATGGAGAGCCGGCGACGATGTCTCCGCCGTCCTTTTCGACGAGTAACACCTGCTCGAGTGTCAGTTGGCTGCCAGGCGTGCCCGCCGTGCCCTCCAAGGTGGCGTATCCGCCGGGCGTCACCTTTATCTGTTTTCCACTGGTTTGGACGATCGCGTACATGTTTACTACCTGTGCAAAACTATAAGTTTAGCGTCGCTACCTCGAATTGTAAATCATGCTCATTCTTCTCCTCTTCACCTCGGCGGGACTTCTTGCCACGTTCTGGTTGGTCACCTGGTTATCGGCGGGCGGGCGCCTGCCACTGCGGCGTCGACGCGGCACGGCCAGCGGACTTGCAGCTGCCGGCCTTGCAATCGAGGCCTTCTACAGGCCAGGCGCCCGTCAGGCCATCGAACTGAGGCTGAATCAAGAAATGCAGCGCGAGGACGATAACGAAGGCGACCGGCCGGAAACACGCGCCGCATCGAGCAACGATTTCAAATGAACCCACTTGGAGGTCAAGCGTGAATCGGGGATCGTTAGTGGCCATCTACATCGCGGGGGCAGCCGAGGGCGCAATGATGCCGCTTGCCGAGGTGCGCGCCGTTCCAGGGAAAGGCCTCGAGGGCGACCGATATTACTTCGGTGAAGGAACCTTTTCCAGCATGCGCAGCACGGGGCAGGAGGTGACCCTTCTCGCCATCGAAATGCTCGAGTGGCTCGAGCGGGAACGCGGTATCCAACTCCGTCCCGACGAACCACGACGCAATCTCATCACGAAAGGGCTCTCGCTCAACGACCTGGTCGGCAAGGTGTTTCGTGTCGGGCCCGTGCACCTCAAAGGCATCCGGCTCGCCGAACCGTGCGACCACTTGCAACGGTTGACTCAGCCAGGAGTCGTGAAGGGATTCCTGCATCGCGCCGGGCTACGGGCAGACGTTCTCAACGAGGGCATTCTGCGCGTGGGAGACGAAATCTCGGATGTTGCGCTACTTTAGAAGAACTCGGGTGCCTTTGATCTTCTGGCTGCTAAGCGCGCCGAGGAAGTTCGGGACCAGGCGGTCCATCAGTTCGAAATAGGAGGACAACGCCGGAGTGTTCGTCTGAGCGTTGTAGAGAACTTCTTCCCGGTAACTTTCCGAGTACACCGTGGCGCCCGTTCGTCCGTCGATGAACACGAATTTCGGACGGAGGACGAAACCCTTGCGCTCCATGTAGGTCCGCACTGGCACTACGGCTCGACGACCGAACTGGTCGTACACTTCCTGCTCGCGCTGTACGATCCCTGCTCGGGAGTGCGCGGTGAACAACACCGTTCCCGTTACGATCAGAGGGTTCTGGTATTCCTCCCCAATCCGTTTCCAATAGGTGACATTAGCGAAGAGACGCTCGTACGGTTCGAGATCCTTTTCGTCCTTGATGTGCTCCGGGAGGGGAAGTGCTTGATTCCCAGAACGATCTCCGCCAGGACCAGCGGCCAGACCACTACCAGATGATGGTGAGGCTTCACCGCTCGCGGCCAGTTCGGGGGCGTTCGCGCTCTTGTTCTGATCGTGAGCAATCTCGATAAGCGGCATGACATCCGCATCGATGACCTTCAAGGAGGACTTGTTCCGAAGCTGACTTCGCAACAGTCGAACGGTCTCCTGATTCGTATCGAGATCGTCCGATCCGCCAGCCACAAACCCGGCGACGAGCACGCGTTGGAATGCCGATACATCGAGTTTCGGCTGAATCGGCGTTTCGATCGGGATCTCGAACGTCTCGGGACCACACGCGAGCATCGTTACCGCACAGAGTGCGGTGAGGATCGCGAGAGAGTTAGTTCTTGTCTTTCGCCGAACTCGTCCGGTCATTGATTTCCTTGAACAGCTCGTGATTTTGACGGATTTCCGCATTATTCGGGTCGAGTTCGACCGCTCTCTCGTAGGCCTTCCGAGCCTTCTCCAACTGACCTTCGTGCTCGTACGCGATCGCGAGATCGTTGAAAGCAGCGGCGTAGGTAGGATCGATCTCGACGGCTTTCTCCCATCGATAAATCGCTTCACGCCAGAGGCCCCGCTGGGCGACGCTGATTCCAAAGGCGACTTGTGCTTTCGCGTCGGAGCGCGCGTCTGCTTGGGCGGGAAGAGCAGACGCAACCGTCATCAGGACAGCAAGCGCAACGGGACGTATGCTCATGATGCGAACAAGTTCACTATAGCTATTCGGCTGACGAACATGCAAGGTTTTTGGACTGTTCGGCCATACGGGTAGAGCAAGCGATGTGCCACGGGTTGGCGCCGAAAACATTCGAGTATTTCGACCGGTGCCCGGCGGATTTACGAAATCGGTCTACAATTGGTGTCAGGAGGTCGGGCCGCCGCATGTCTCTGCGGCGGTTGCGACCTCCTCTTTTTTGGGCGCTCCGGCCGCCGGAGAGCTGCTCATGAAAGAACGCGTCGATTACGTGGCCCTGTCGCTTCTCCCAATCAACTGGTGGCGGGATGTTGCTGCCGAGCTTCGCGCCGGAAACAGCCCTGCTTTCGTTCTGCAGCAGCTCACGGAAATACGGTGGCCGCATCAACCTCACAAACGAGATGCGGTTCTGAAAGATGCCGAGTCAGCGCTCGCTCAGGCAGCGGCCAGGGGTCTGACATCGCTCGTCTGGAGCGAGCCGGGATATCCGCCTCCGCTTGCCGCTATCATCGATCCGCCGCCGGCGATCTGGACACGCGGGTCGCTGGCAGCCTTCGAACGTCCCGCTGTGGCCATCGTCGGCTCCCGGGCCGCATCGCCGTACGCGCTGGAAGTCGCTGGCCGTCTCGCGGCCGATGTGGCCGCTCGAGGCTTCGGCGTGGTCAGCGGGCTTGCCCGAGGCGTCGACTCGGCGGCTCACCGCGGTGCGCTCTCGGTCGGGGGAATCACGATCGCGGTGCTGGGGTCCGCAGCTGATGTGATCTACCCTGCCGAGCACGGTTCACTGGCCCAGGACATTCAGGCGGATGGCCTCGTCATGAGCGAGCTCGTACCGGGGACGCCACCGCTGCCGCACTTCTTCCCCCAACGGAACCGGTTAATCAGCGGGCTGTCTCTTGCGGTCGTGGTCGTGGAGGCTGGCGAGCAGAGCGGTTCGCTGATCACCGCCCGGTGTGCCCTGGAGCAAGGTCGCGACGTGCTGGCGGTACCAGGAAACGTCCTGAACGCCCGTAACCGGGGCGGGCACATGCTTTTGCGGGACGGTGCAAAGATTGTGGAGACCGCGGACGATATCTTGGAGGAGCTGGGGATCGGCACGGCAGTTCAGAGAGGCCCGGAAGAGCCTTTGGCCCCCTCGGCCGCTCCGCTCGAGCCTTTGCTTGCGCATTTGCCGCTGGGCGAAGCGATCGACCTGGACGCGATCTCGGAGCGATCCGGTCTCAGTACGGCGCGGCTCCTGCCGCGGCTGCTCGAGCTGGAATTGCAGGGGTTGGTGCGCCGGGCGGGAGCTGGACGGTTCGTTCGGTTTGACAGACCGTGTTAGGGTCTAAATAAGGTTCCAGGTTCCAGGTTTCAAGGTTCGGGGATCAAAACTCGATGGCAAAAGCACTCGTGGTGGTGGAGTCGCCAGCCAAGGCGAAGACCATCAATAAGTATTTGGGGCGCGATTACAAAGTCGTCGCGTCGATGGGGCATATCCGCGACTTGCCCAAGAGCAAGTTAGGGGTCGACATCGAGAACGACTTTTCCGAGGAGTACGAATCGATCGCCTCCCGGAAGAAAGTCATCAAAGAGCTGAAGGACGCAGCCAAAGAGGCGTCCGACATCTACGTCGCCACTGACCCCGATCGCGAGGGAGAGGCGATCGGCTGGCATCTGGCGCACGAGCTCGGCGGCAAGAAGCGGAAGATACACCGCCTCATGTTCAACGAGATCAGCAAGAAGGCGATCCAAGAAGCGTTGAAGAATCCCGGCGTCATCGATCAAAAGATGGTGGCCGCGCAACGAGCCCGCCGCGTTCTCGACCGCCTCGTCGGCTACAAGATCAGCCCGCTGTTGTGGGACAAGGTGCGGCGAGGCCTCAGTGCCGGGCGCGTCCAGTCGGTGGCGCTGAAGCTCGTGGCTGATCGCGAGCGCGAGATCGAGAAGTTCGTCCCCGAGGAGTACTGGCATGTGTTCGCCCGTCTCGCGGGGCCGCAACCGCCTGAGTTCGAAGCCAAGCTTCTGAAGAAGGGCGGCGACACCTTACGGGTTGCGAACGAGGATCAGTCCAAGGCGATAGTCGCTGACCTCGAGAACTCCACCTGGGATGTGGCCTCGGTCACGACGAAAGAGCGTAAACGAAGTGCGCCACCACCGTTCATCACCAGCAAGCTGCAGCAGACGGCGCGATTTCCCGTGAAGAAAACGATGATGATCGCGCAGCAGTTGTACGAGGGTGCAATTGAAATCCCCGAACTTGCCGGTGGCCTGATTACCTACATGCGAACCGACTCGGTTCGAGTTGCCGACGAAGCGCTCGTCGCAGTACGGGAGCACATCACGGGTGCATTCGGCGATGAATATCTTCCCGAGAAGGCAATCCACTATCGATCGAAAGCCGACGCGCAGGATGCCCACGAAGCGATTCGGCCGACTTCGATGCAACACGATCCCGAGACAGTCAAGGCTTACCTGACACCAGATCAGTACTCGCTGTACCGACTGATTTGGAACCGGTTTGTCGCCTCGCAAATGCTGCCGGCCACCTTCGACGAGACGACGGTCGATATCACCGCGGGCGACTATCTGTTTCGCGTGAAGGGGACTGTGCCGAAGTTTGCGGGCTGGACGGCGGTTTATGGGACCGCATCCGACACCGACGGGGCGGCGGGAGTCAAAGACGAAGCGCGCGGTGCAATAAACGGCGACAACGGCCAGAAGAATCCGGCCACTGGTGGGGCCGACAACGAAGACGACGATGCGGTGTCGGGCGTGCTGCCACCGTTGGCCGAAGGAGATCGTCTCGAACTGCGAGCGCTGCGGCCCGAGCAGAAGTTTACCCAGCCGCCGCCTCGCTTTACGGAGGCGACGCTCGTCAAGGAACTGGAGGAGAACGGTATCGGGCGGCCGTCGACCTACGCTTCGATCATCGCCGTCCTGCAGGACCGGGAGTACGTCAACAAGCTCGAGGGGCGCTTCAAGCCGTCGGCACTTGGGCTCATGATTTCCGATCTGTTGACGAAAAGCTTCGACGACATCATCGACGTGGAGTACACGCGAAACCTCGAAGAGGACCTCGACAAGATCGAAGAGGGAAAGACGGACTACGTCCGTACGCTCGATGAGTTCTACAAGAAATTCAAGAAGGACCTCGCACGGGCCGGCAAGGAGATGCAGAACCTCAAGGAAGGGATCAAGACCGATGAGGTGTGCGACCGGTGCGGTTCACCGATGCTGATCAAGGTCGGAAAGTTCGGGCCGTTCGTCGCGTGCAGCGCTTATCCCGAGTGCACGAACACGAGGGAGCTCGAAAAGAGTGAGCCCGAGTCCGAGAGCGGCGAAGAGGAAGTCGAGCCGTGCGAGAACTGCGGGCGGCCGATGGTGGTCAAGCGAGGGCGCTTCGGTCAGTTCCTGGCGTGCACGGGTTATCCCGAGTGCAAGACGACGCGCAAGCTGATTGCAACCAAGCAGGGTGGCTTGAAGGCAGCGAAGCCGGATCAGATTCTCGACGAGAAGTGCCCGCGGTGCGAGTCGAATCTGGTGCTGAAGCAGGGCCGTTACGGTGAGTTCACAGCCTGCACCAATTATCCGGAGTGCCGGTACATCAAGCACAAGACGACCGGCGTCAAGTGTCCGAAGGATGCCGACAAGGGCGGCGAAATCGTCGAGCGTAAATCGAGACGTGGAAAACTCTTCTTCGGGTGCTCAAACTACCCGGACTGCGATTTCGTACTGTGGAATCGTCCGGTTGCCGAAGAGTGTCCCAAGTGCGGCGCGCCTTACCTTGTCGAGAAGATCACCAAGAAGCACGGCCGTCAGATTCTCTGCAACAACGAAGAATGCGACTACGCGCGGTCGGAGGAACTGCCCGTGACTGCCGCGTAACGTGAACCACAAAGGTCACCAAGATCACAAAGACCACAAAGAGGGGCGTGTGGCTTGCTAGACGAAGTCTTTGTGAACTTGGTGCTCTTTGTGGTTCATTAGTGGCTGTGATCCGCGTCGTTGGTGGCGGGCTGGCGGGCTCGGAGGCAGCTTGGCAAGCGGCCTCTCGAGGCGTTCCCGTTACGCTCTACGAAATGCGGCCGGTCCGGCAAACGGCGGTTCACAAGACCGATCGGCTCGCCGAACTCGTTTGCAGTAACTCCTTCCGCGGCGACAAGTTGGACAACGCAGTCGGCCTTTTGAAAGAAGAGATGCGGCGTCTCGGCTCGCTGATTATGCGGGCCGCAGAAGCGAGCCGTGTCCCGGCGGGCGCTGCGCTGGCTGTCGATCGGGAACGATTTGCAGGGTTTGTCAGCGCCGAGTTGTCCGCGCATCCGCTGATCACGGTCACGCGCGAAGAAGTCACTGCGATACCAGAGTCTACCGATCGTGGCCCGGTCATCATCGCCACCGGTCCGTTGACATCAGATGCACTGTCGGCGCAGATCGCGGCGCTCGTGGGCGCCGATCATCTCTATTTCTACGATGCGATCAGTCCGATTGTGCTCGCCGAGACCATCGATCGGACCAAGGTGTTCCGACAGTCCCGGTGGAATCGGAGCCTTACTGAAAGGCGTTCGTTGCCAGTGGACGCTCAGAACGGGTCATGCGCGGTCGATGACGGCCAAGGCGACTACTTGAACTGCCCTCTGACGCGCGAGGAGTACGATCAGTTCTACGATGCGTTGGTTCAGGCCGAGTCGGCGACCATCCATGATTTCGATCAGGAGCGTTTTTTCGAAGGGTGCTTGCCGATCGAAGTGATGGCGCATCGCGGTCGCGATACGTTGCGTTTCGGGCCGATGAAGCCGGTCGGGCTGGTCGATCCTCGTACGAGACGCCCGCCGTATGCCGCGGTGCAGCTCCGCCAGGACAACCTGGCGGGCGATCACTACAGCCTCGTGGGTTTCCAGACACAACTGAAGTGGGGCGAGCAGTCACGCGTGCTTCGAATGATTCCCGGACTGGAACAGGCGGAATTCGTGCGATTCGGCATGGTGCACCGCAACACCTACGTCAACGGTCCCGACGTGCTGACAGAGACGTGGCAAGTGCGCAAACGGCCGACTCTCTTCTTTGCCGGTCAGATGTCGGGCGTCGAAGGGTATGTCGAATCTGCGGCCTCAGGGTTGGCGGCGGGATTAACCGCAGCCGCGATGGTGAACGGCCAGTCCCTTTCCGTGCCTCCCCGCACCACTGCGCTGGGCGCGCTGGCGTACTATGTATCGCACGCCGATCCACGCCATTACGAACCGTCGAACATTACGTTTGGGATTATGCCGCCGTTGGACCGTCCGCCACGCGGGCGGCAGGAGCGAAAGCTGGCCCTCGCGAAACGGGCGTTGGACGATCTTGCAAACTGGGCACAGGAATACGGTCTGGCGTGCGCTCAAATCGCCATGGATGACGCGCTGACAGCGGCGGGGAAGGGGCGCGGGTGACCGCCCTCCTCAAGGCGTTTCTCGAGTTCCTGCGCTTGAACCGGAGCGCATCGGCCCATACGGTTCGCGCCTACGAGAGCGACCTCGTCCAGTTCCTGGACTACGCAGCTCACCAAGCGGGCGTTCAAATCGAGCAGCTGACGGCCGGGCAGTTGAATCGCCAGGCGATGAGGGCATTTCTTGCCGAACTCCATCGGCGTGGTCAGTCGCGAGCGACAGCGGCGCGCAAGCTCGCCGCGGCGCGGACGTTTCTGCGCTATTTGCGGCGTGAGGGGATGATCGAGGGCGATCCAGGGGCCCTCGTCGCCACCCCCAAGCGTGACGTCCGCATGCCGGCACATCTGTCCGAAGCGGAGATGACCGCGCTCGTCACCGCGCCGGCGGTCGGGGATCCGCTAGGTCGACGCGATCGTGCCATCCTCGAGCTCTTTTACGCCTCGGGTGTACGGCTCAGCGAACTGGTCGGTCTGGATGTCGAGGATGTCAATCTGAGCGCCCGCATGGTCCGCGTGCTCGGGAAGGGCGGCAAGCAGCGCCTGATTCCGTTCAACGGCAGCACCGCATCAGCCATCCGCGCCTGCCTCAAGGACCGCGAGCAGTTGATGCGAGAGGTGCTCACCGCGTCCCGCGTCGGAGGCCAGAGCTACCGCCGATCCGGGACGAAGCTTCGTGACCAAAGAGTGGAGGACCCGCTCTTCGTGAACTATCGAGGTACACGGCTGACTGTGCGGAGTGTCGATCGCTTGGTCCGGAGATACGTGGCAGCCACGAGCACGCGCATGGGGATCAGCCCACACGCGCTACGCCATTCCTTTGCCACTCACTTGCTTCAACGCGGCGCCGATCTGCGTGCTATCCAGGAACTGCTTGGGCACGCCCGCCTGAGCACGACGCAACGCTACACGCACGTCAATGCAGCGCAATTGCTCGACGTGTACCGAAAAGCCCACCCTCGAGCCGGGCGCTGACAGCAACCGCTACGACGCGACGGCTGCTGCTGGCGGCGGCAGCGGCGCCGCGCGACGGCCGCGGGGGAACTCGATCCCGAGCGTCTTGATCTTGTAGTTCATGACGCGCGGGCTGATCGACAAGAGCTCGGCGGCGTCCTTTTGCACCCAGTTCGACATCTTGAGTGCCTCGATGAGTGCGTGACGCTCGACGTCCTCCAGCGGGATGCCGGTCGGAGGAATCTTCACGACGGAAATCTGCTCCCGCGCCCCACCGGCCGTTGGCACCTCGCCCAGCCGCAGGTCACCCGCCGCGATGCCGTGCCCTTCGGCCAGCAGCATCGCTCGCTCGATGGTGTTCTCCAGCTCGCGAATGTTTCCCGGCCAGTTGTAGCGCATCAGCAGCTTCTGCGCGTCCGGTTCGATCCCTTCGGTTTTCTTCTTCAGCTCGCCGGCAAAACGACGGATGAAGAAATTCGCCAACGGGACGATATCGTCCTTCCGCTCGCGGAGGGGCGGCATCTCGATCGATACGACGTTGAGCCGGTAGTAGAGGTCGTCTCTGAATCGGCCTGCTTGCACCATCGAGGAAAGGTCTCGATTGGTCGCCGCAATGAGCCGGACGTCTACTCGGAGCGTTCGAGTTCCGCCCAACCGCTCGAACTCGTGTTCCTGCAGCACTCGGAGGATCTTGGCCTGCGTGCTGGGGCTCATGTCGCCGATTTCGTCCAGGAAGAGCGTGCCGCCGTCTGCTTGCTCGAAACGGCCGATCCGCTGCTTGTCGGCGCCGGTAAACGCCCCTTTCTCATGGCCGAAGAGCTCGGATTCCAGCAGGTTCTCCTGCAAGGCCGCACAATTCACTTTCACGAAATTCCGTGAAGTGCGCAGCGAGTTGTGATGGATCGCGCCGGCGATCAGCTCCTTGCCGGTTCCCGTTTCACCGCGGATCAACACGGTCGTGTTGCTTTTCGCAACCTTCTTGACCATGTCGAGGACACGTTGTAAGGCTTCGCTCGAGCCGACGATTCGGTCGAACTCGTAGATATCCTGCTGGGTGTGCCGGAGGTAGTCGAGCTCGTGCTTCAGGCGCTTGACCTCGAGCGCCTTCTCGATTTTGACCTCCATTTCCTCGATTTCGAACGGCTTTTGCACGTAGTCGAAGGCCCCGGCCTTCATGGCTTCGACGGCGGTCGTGACCGATCCGAACGCAGTCATCAGAATCACGGCGGTGGTTGGATGGAGCGCACGAGTCGTGCGAAGCACGTCGAGTCCGTCGCTGCCGCCCATTTTCAGGTCGCTCAGAACGACGTCGAAGTAGCTGTCGTGCAACCGCTCGATGGCCGCGTTGCCGTTGGAGGCTTCATCGATTTCGTGTCCAGCTTCCGTCAGTCCGCGGGCGAGTCCACGGCGAAGCGCGTCGTGGTCGTCGGCTATCAGAATGCGGCCCATACACCCTCAATCCTCGACATGGCCCCCTTCATTTGAACCAGCCTGAGGCACTTGTGATTGGCAACGTAATTCGGAAACGCGTACCAGCGTCGGGGTTGTTGCTCACGTCGATGCGGCCGTCGTGAGCGTCGACGATCTTTCTCACGATTGCCAGGCCAAGACCCGACCCCTGGGGCTTGGTCGTGAAAAAGGGATTGAAGATCTTATCGGTCAATTCCGCTGGTACTCCCGGCCCGTTATCCACGATTTCGATGACCACCGTAGGAATTGGCGCGTGTGCCTCCTGCGCAAACGCCGCATCCATCAGTCCGACCGTCGCGGTAATGGACACCGACCCGCGTCCGTCCAGCGCCTCGAATGCGTTCGTCAGCAAATTCGTGAACACCTGGCAAAGTTGGTGAGCATCCCCTTCGATCGTCGGTAACTCGGGAGCGAGCTCGACCGTAACCGAGATGTCGCCGCGCGTGGCTTTCGTTTCGGCCAGCGTCACCGCCTGATGCAGGATGTCGGTCAAATCCGTCCGCTCCACCTGGAGGCGAATCGGACGGACGAACTCGAGCATCTCGACGACAATGGCGTTGGCCAGTTTTGCCTCACTGATGATGTCGGCCAGCAGCGACTGCGCGTCATTCGAATCCGGCACCTGACGTCTGAGCAACCCGGCCATCACTTCGATCCCGGCCAAGGGGTTTTTCAGCTCGTGGGCAATACCCGCTGCCATTTCACCTAGCGACGCGAGCCGGTCGCGCAACCGCTCCCGTTCCTCGAGTTGCTCGACCTGCGTGAGGTCCTTGAAGAACATCACCGCGCCGATCGTCTCGTCCTGATCGTCCCGGACCTTCGAGAGCGTGTAGCCGATTACCCTGTGGAGGTCCTTCAACCGCAGCTCGGCTCGATTCGGCAGATGACTCAGTTCGAACGATCCGGCCAGCACGCGAATGACGTCGGGCCGATCCCGCAGCAACTCGGTCAACGGGCGTCCTAGGTCGTCCTCTCGTTGCTCCAGTCCGAAAATGCGGTACGCCTCCTCGTTCATGAGCGCCACGTTGCCATCCCGCCGAATTGCGATTACGCCGTTGCGCATGCTGCCGACGATGTGACGGAAGAACCGATCATCGGGCGCAACCGGGCTGGGGGCGACCGCCGTGCGGATCGGTGCCGGTGGCGTGCCTGGGGCACGTACGTCGGGTGGCTTGGTCATGTCCGGCACTTCGGTCGTGGCTTAACTCATCACGGCTCGGGCGCAAAGCCTATGCCCGTGAAAGCTGATGCACTTAGCGTGAAAAGATGCCTGTATCGAACCATTTACAGGCAGGGGCAGCCCGACAATTATAACGGAAATGTAATCGGCTGACAGAATTGTCTAGTGGTCGCCGGCGGGGCTGAGCGACGTGTTTTGGAGCTCTTCCCATTGATGCATCAGGTCGCCGACCTGCCACATGAGCGCCTGATGGCGATCGATGAGCGGCTGTGCCGCGGCTCGGTCCTCGTAGAAACCCGGTGCCGCCATCGTCTGTTCGATTTCGCGAATTGCCCGCTCGGTCTCGGCGATCTGCGCTTCCAGCCGATCGATTTGTAAACGCCGCTCTTGTTGGATTCGCAAGAGGCGCCGGGCCTCGGCGTCCGCACGTTTGTGCTCGCGGTGTGCCGAAGATGGAGATGCCGCATCGCCTGTTCGGCGGGCCCTTTCAGCACCACTCGACACGGGCGGCCGGGGCGCCCGCTCGAGGCGTCCGGAACGGGCCTTTTGTCCTTTGTCCCGCGCCGCCTGTCCTTCCAATCTCGCCGGGCCTTGGCTCTGCGGATTTTCTTTGTGCCAGAGGAACTCGGTGTAAGTGCCCGGATATATGACTGCCGTTCCGTTGCCGACCTCGATGATCTTCGTCGCCAGTCTTTCGACGAAGTACCGATCGTGGGACACGAAGATGAGCGTCCCGCCATATGCGATCAAAGCTTCGAGCAGAACTTCTTTCGAGTCCAAATCGAGGTGGTTCGTCGGCTCATCGAGCAACAACGTATTTGACGGACGCAGCAACATGCGTGCAACAGCGAGGCGGGTACGTTCGCCTCCCGACAGAACGCGAACCGGCTTATAGACATCGTCACCCGAGAACAGAAAACCACCGAGGATGTTTCGGATCGCCGGCACCATGTGAAGTGGTGAACCTGAGGCGAGCGTTTCATACACGGTGGGCACCGGATCCAGACGCGTCGCTTCGTCCTGCGCAAAGTACTGCATCACCACGTTGTGACCCTCGGCGCGCCGGCCGCGATCGGGGGGTTCTTCGCCAGACAGCATCCTCATTAGGGTGGACTTGCCAGTTCCGTTCGGTCCGACGAGGGCGATCCTGTCACCACGTTCGATGTGCAGACTCAAGTCGTCGAAGACCACGAGATCGTCGTACGCCTTCCGCACATGTGAGAGCTCGAGAACCATCCGTCCGCTTTTGGCACACGGCGGAAACGTGAAGTGAATGTGGGCCCTCTCGGGAGGCACATCGATTGGGACGACCTTCTCGAGCAGCTTGATCCGGCTCTGAACCTGCGACGCCTTGGTCGCTTGATAGCGGAACCTATCGACAAACATCTTGATGCGCGCGACTTCCTCGTCCTGCTCGCGCTTTGCCTTGCGCAGTGCCTCGATGCGTTCGTGGTGCTCGACGAGGTAGCCGCTGTAGTTCGTGTGATAGTCGGTCAGGGTCCGGAGCGTGAGGTCTGCGATGCGCGTGACCACCGAATCGAGGAAGAACCTATCGTGCGAGACGAGGATCACCGCGTGGGGATATTCGTTCAGATACGACTCGAGCCAATTGCGCGCCTCGAGGTCGAGATGATTGGTGGGCTCGTCGAGCAACAAGAGATTCGGGCGGCCCAGCAGGAGTTTGGCGAGGGCGAGACGCATCTGCCAGCCGCCCGAAAAGGTTTCAGTCCGGCGCTCGAAATCCGCGGCGCTGAATCCGAGGCCCTGCAGAACCGTGGCGGTTCGAAGCTCGATGTTGTAGCCGTCATGGAGGCGGAAGCCGTCCTGGAGGTCGCTGTACCGTGCCAGCATGGCGTCGTGGTCGGATTCGGGAATCGACGGATCGCCGAATCGCTCCTCGAGAGCGTGCATTTCGGCCTTCATCGCCATGAGCTCGGCAAAAGCGCTGCTGGCCTCCTCGAAGACGGTGCGGCCCGAGTGCGACAGACCGTCCTGGGGAAGGTAGCCCACGGTGAGGGTTGCCGGTTTCACGATGGCGCCGCTGTCGGGTTCTTCCAAGCCGGCCATCATCCGCAGCAGCGTCGTCTTGCCGGCGCCGTTCGGTCCGCACAAGCCGACTCGCTCGCCGTCGTCGATTTGCCAGGTGACGGCATCGAGGAGAACGCGCTCGCCGAAGGATTTCGAAAGATTCGAAAGCTGGATCACGCTATTCGCCGAGTGCCTTGGCGGCAGCGGCCAGCACCTGTGGCACGCGGAACGGCTTCGTCAGGTAGCCGCTGACACCCAGGTTGACCGCTTCGATTGCGCTCGCCTCGCTCGAGTAGCCTGTGATGATCAGGACCGCGAGTTGTGCGTTGTAACGTTTGGCTTCTCGGATCACCGCCAGGCCATCGATGCCCGGCATTTTCAAGTCGGCAATTAGTAAGTCGTATTGATAGATCCCGATGCGCTCGAGCGCCGATCGACCGTCCGCGGCGACATCGACATCGTATTCAGCGAGGGCGAGGGTTTTCGACAGCAGATCGCGGATGCTCACTTCATCATCGACGACCAGGACACGCCGACGGGCTGTACCTGGTGCGGGTCGTGTTGCGCCGGCGGTCGCTCCTGACCGTGTGCCGGCGCGGGGTCGTTGCGTATCGAGCCACGCGTCGATGTCCCGTTTCCGGAATCGCCATTGGCGGCCGACGCGAACTGCGGGAATCTTGCCGGCCTTAATCAGGCGGTAGACAGTCCGCAAGTTCACCTGGAGGTACTCCAGCACCTCCTCAGTTGTGAGAAATGTCTCGTCAATCATTCCTGGAATTACCCCGCGTTGGCCATCGGCTCGGTTTCGTTTTTCCCGCTCGCCGACTGGCGTGCCGGCAAGTCGACGGTCAGCACGGCGCCTCCCTCGGGGTGATTGGACGCGACGATCTGACCGCCATGTTCCTGCACGATCCCATAGGTAATGGCCAGGCCGAGGCCGGTGCCTTTTCCCACTTCTTTGGTCGTGTAGAACGGTTCGAAGATTCGCGGCAACGACTCGGCAGGAATCCCGTTGCCTGTGTCTCGGACCGAAGTCATAACTCGGTCCCCGTTCGGCGACACTGAAGTCGTGATCTCGATACGGCCTGGCCGGCCACTTTCAACGATTGCGTGCTCCGCGTTCATCACGATATTGAGGAACACCTGATGGAGGAGGAGCGGGTCGCTCAGCACTCGAGGGAGCGACGGATCGTTGTGGCGCACCAGCTCGATTTGCGCCGCCCGGCAGGCCCGGGCCCTCAGCGAGACGACTCTTTGCAGCACGGCGTTCAGGCTGACCGACCGGCGCAAGGACCGCCTGGAGCCCGAGAATACCAGGAGGTCGCGCACGATCTTCGCGGCGCGATCGGCTTCGCGATAAATCGTCTGCACCTCTCGGCGGAGATTCTTCGGAAAGGCACCGGTCACTCGCAGCAGCTCGAGGTGGCCGAGCACACCTTGCAGCGGATTGTTCAGCTCGTGCGCGATACCGGCCACGAACTGACCGAGCGCGGCCAACTTCTCCGACTGCGTCAGGCGCTGCCGCAGTTCTTCGCGTTCGGCCTGCAGTTTGGCCTGGGGTGTCAGGTCGCGCGCAACCAGCACGGTTCCGACATGTTCCTGGTTGCGATCCAGAAGGTCGGTGACCGTCACCATGAACGGTCCTTTCAAGACGGGATCGACGGTTTCGAATGTGGCAGGCGGCGCACCCCGATGCTGCACTCTGGTGTGCGTCGCCAACCAGGCCGCCAACTCGGGGCCGACGAAATCGCGGAGCGGGCGATCGAGCAGCCGCTCGCGCACCATTCCAATGCGGTTCGCAAATGATCGATTCGCGTGCACGATTCGGCCCTGCCGATCCGACGCGACGATTAGATGTGCAATCGAGTCGAAGGCGTTTTCGAGCTCGTTCCGTGAACGGACGACATCATCGAGGAGCTGAATGTTCTCGATGGCCGCCGACAGTTGGCGTCCCAACTCGTCGGCGCGATCGAGGAGAGCGAACTCGCCGCCCGCTTCGACGCGAACGCCTTCGAAGGTCAACGTGCCAAGCGCCCGGCGACAGCCCCGAAGCGGCACGGTGACCGTCGCAGTTGCGGTGCCCTCCGTCGGGTGGAGCTCGGCATGGGATCGCCGCATGGCCGACGCCGCAGGTGAACCCGCGTCGTCGGCAGCGACGCGCGCGCCTCTCGCCACGTGCTCGAATTCGGATGAGGCGCGCAAGAAAAGGTGACGATCTCGCCGCTCGTAGACCCAAACGGAGGTTCGGTCGGCGCCGAACAGCTGGTTGGCTCCGCGGCAGAAGGCATCGAGCCCGTCCGAGAGATTCAACGTGGCTCCCAGCATGGCCGCAAACTCGTCCAGCAAAGCACGAATGTCCCGCTGTAGTGCATCGTTCTGGCGCAAGCGAAAGAGATCGAGCGCGATAACGAACCCGTCGGCGACGTGAGCTAGATCGCCCGTCAGGTCGCGGCCTGTCGGCGCGCGCCGAAGACCGATGACCAACAACCCGAGTCGCTCCGTTCCGTTCAGCAACGGCAGCAACAGAATCGACGCGGTTTCCATCCGGGCAAAGAGGTCGGGCGCTTGTCGCTCGGCGTTGGTCACTAGGGTCGGCGCGGACCGGGAAAAGGCGTCTTTCAGGAGTGCTGTTTCGGGAGGCGCGGGGATCCACGGATCGGTCGGAATAGCTTCCAGACCGTATCCCGATGTCGCGTGCATCGCACCGGTGCGTGCGTTGTGCACGAAGAGCAGCGCGCATGTGCCGTTGCTGACCGAGAGCGCCCGTTGGTGGAGGTGCGGAAGGAGCTCAGTTAGACTCGTGGACTGCTTCACCAGGCTGATGAGGGGCTGTGCGGCGGTTCCGGTTGCTTGAGGACCTTTTGGCGCATTATGGACACGGCCTCGTCGTGTCCGGCTATGGGTCGCATTCTGACGCATGGGTTTGGAACTCGGACGTCGAAAGGGGTGCGCCAACAGACTAATTGTACGTCATTGGCGCTCAGTCCGTGTCGGATGACGCCCGTAAACATCTGTAAAAGTGTAACTTAAGGAATGGGACGAATAATCGGCATCGTGGACAGATCCAACCGGCCGTACGTCGCGCCGGCCCGTCTAAATATCACAGAGAAAGGGCCCTCCGCGCTCCGCATGACGTGGACGGACGAAGAACTCGTCGCCAAGTCGATCGGCGGCGACGCCAACAGCTTCAACGAGCTCATCAAGCGATGGGAGCGTCCCATCTATGCCCTCGCGTACCGCCAAATCGGGCGCGAAGAGGACGCGCGCGATGTGTGCCAGGAGACGTTTCTTCGGGCCTACCGCGCACTGAATGGCTTTCGAGGACAAGCGAAATTCTCGTCGTGGCTTTACCGAATCGCGCTCAACCTTTGTCGCGATTGGCTCCGGCGCGAACGCCGGACACCCATCGTGACGGTATCCGAGGACGTCGATTTGATCGAGCTGGCCTCGAAGCTTGAACCTTCTGAATCGATCGAGGATCGTGTTGCACGCCACGATCTGTCACGAGCCGTGGAGCGTGCGATGGCGGTGCTGCCGGAAGAGCAGCGGACCGCGATTCTCTTGAAGGAGTATCACGGTCTGACCTTCCAGGAGATCGCCGATCTCGTCGGGTGCCCGTTGAGCACCGTCAAGACGCGACTTTATCAGGGGCTTGCGGTGTTGCGCCGCGAGCTGGCGCGCACGGGCGTGTCGGCTGCTGCACGATAGGCAAGGACGTTATGGCTGACATTTTGTGTGGATATACGGCTGATCGCGACGAAACCCTCGTTGCCTACCTTTACGGCGAAATCGATCCGGCGCAGCGCTCGGCGTTCGAGGCACATATCGCCACGTGCGATCGTTGTCGGCACGAGTTGGTCGAGATGCAGGGCCTGCGCGATCGACTCCAAGATTGGAAGGTGCCCGAGACGCGGCCGATTGGCCGCGATCTGCACAGTCAAACCCTGGAGGCAGTATCCGGCCGGCGGACCTCAGCGTGGAAGCTGCTGCGTGAGGTTCCCGCATGGGCTCAGGTCGCTGCGGCTCTCTTGGTTCTGGGTGTCTCGGCTGGGATCGCCAACCTCACGCTGCGCTACGACCACAACGGCCTCACTGTCCGCACGGGATGGTCGCGCACGCCGACCGAAGGACCGGTCGAGGCGAGCAAAGCCTCCGAGCGTCCTGGATCGGACGCCAGCGCGGCCACGACCCCGTGGCGCGCGGATCTGACCGCGCTCGAGACCCGGTTGAAGACTGAATTCCATGCGCCTGAACGCGCGTTACCATCGACTCGCACCGCGATCTCATCCGCAGACGCGGAGCTGCTTCAGCAGGTGCGGGCGCTCATCCGCGAAAGCGAGCGAAAGCAGCAGAACGAGCTCGCCCTGCGCATCGCAGAAGTGATACGCGAGTTCGACTCCAAGCGAGGTACCGATCTCGTGAACATCAATCAAACGCTCCGAGCGATGCAGAGCAATACGGGTATCGAGGTGTTGAAGCAACGTGAGGCGCTGTCCCGGCTGGATTATCTCGTCCGTACATCGGGACAGCAGAGATAGGTTCTCGAACGTCCGAAATCGACCGCTGCAAGTCAGAAGTACTGACGAAGGCTTGAGCTGAGAACGCGTAGGCAAGCTGATGGCTGGGAGCTGAGAGCTGAATTTGGAGGTCATTCGTGAGCGGTAAGACATTGGCAGTGGTGGTGAGCTTGTTGGTGGGAGGTTCGGCTGCCTCGGTTGCTGCCCAAGGCAGTGCCCCGCAAGCGCCCGAGACCAGGACCATGCCTCGGCAGCAGGGCCAACCACGCGGCCCGCTCGATCAGTTGCGCTATCAGATCGGCACGATGGAGCGAGTGCTCGAGAATGCGGTCGAGCATGGCGCAGCAATTTGGCGTGATCGGCTTCAAGCCGTCGTGCCTTCTCAAACTCTCTTGCTGGACAACGCACGGGCTCGAGGATACCGGCTCGAAGGTTACGGCGTGTTCTTCGACGTCGAGGTGCCGTCATTGTCTTTCGAGACGACGCTGTACTCGGTCTTTCGGACCTTGGATGAAAATGGCCTGGGCCTGCAGAGCGCGCTGAATCAGCTCAAGACGTATGTTCAGGCAGCCGGCGATGCAAATCTCGAACAGGCGCTGAAACGAGTCGAGCTGCAGGTGTCGCCGGTCGTGCCTGCCACAACGGTCGCGCCCGCTTCTGGCGCGCGCCAGGCTGGCGGAGCGGGCCTGGCGGTGCCGGCCACCGGATCCCGGGACAACGGCGATCCGATTCTGAACAATCCCCAGGAAGCCTACCGTCAGGAGGTCACCCAGGCGGTCATCGATGCCATGCTCGATCATGGCGGCGCGTTGGGCATCAGCGGCGACGAGTGGCTGACGATCGGTGAACGCCGCAACGAAGTCCGGCCACGCATCGGCTTCGATAGTGACGCACAGACCGTAATCATCCGCCTGCGCGGTACTGACCTCGGCGCGTTTCGCGCCGGTCAACTCTCCCGCGAGGACGCACTCAAGCGCGTCGAGGTGCGAGTGTTCTAGAATACGGCGCATGCGTGCCTGCGCCAGGGTCCTTTTCCTCGCAGTACTTGTCTGCGTCGCGTGCGGTCCGACGGTCGACCTCAGCAAGGGCCTTCAAGTTCTGAACGTCTCTACGGGCTGGTTCGATGCCGGCATCGTCAACGGCCAGAACAAGCTCGTTCCTTCAATGTCCTTCGAACTCCGAAACGCTTCGAGTCAACGGCTGTTGGTCCTTCAGGTCAACGCGCTCTTCCGTCGGGTGACTGAAAAGGAAGAGTGGGGCAGCGGCTTTCTCACCGTCGTCGGCTCCGAAGGGCTGGCGCCGGGCGCGACCACGCCGACGCTGACGGTCCGTTCGCAGAACGGCTATACCGGCGCCGATCAAACCCGCGATGACATGCTGCATAACAGCCAGTTCGTCGACGCGGAGGTCGAGCTGTTCGCCAAGTACGGTTCGACACAGTGGAAACGCATCGGCGAGTACCCTGTGGCGCGCCGACTCATCACTAAATAAGATTCGTTGTGACTTTTTCTCCGCCTACCTCCCTGGACCGGCGGCTAGGGCCGCTCGACGCATCGGCGATCGTGATTTCCAATGTCATTGGTGTCGGCATTTTCACGACGCCGGGTGTGGTCGCCAACATGCTGCCGAACTCGACCGCGATGTTGTCGGTCTGGGCGTTTGGCGGTGCTCTGGCCTTCGTGGGCGCGTTGGCCTACGCGGAGCTTGCGGCGTGGCGGCCCCAAGCTGGCGGCGAATACGTCTATTTGCGGGAGACCTTCGGGCGCTTGGCCGCCTTCCTCACAGGATGGACGTCGTTCGTGGCTGGCTTTAGTGGGGCCATCGCGGCCGGCGCAGTCGCCGTCGCGGTCTACCTGGATAGATTCGTTCCCGGCGCCGGAGACCCAACAGCCCTTGCCGCTTGGCGGTTCGGTCCTCTCTCGGTCACCGTTTCGGCGCGGGCCATCGTCGCGATTGTCACGATCGTCGTTCTGGCGCTCGTTCAGTCGCGGGGCGTGCGGCCCAGCCGGGTCCTGCAGAACTCGTTGACCATGGTGACCGTCGTTGCTCTGACGGCCTTTGTCGTGGCCGGCTGGTTCGTTGCGCAGTCGCCTGTCAGCTCGCATGCAGCCCATGGTCCGACGAAACCGACAGCGTGGCTCATTGCGCTTGTGCCGGTGATGTTCAGCTACACCGGGTGGAATGCCGCAGTCTACGTTGCCGAAGAGATCCGAAACCCCGCGCGCAATGTGCCGCTCGCATTGGCGTTCGGAACGGCGAGCGTTGTCGCCTTGTATCTCGCGCTCAACGCCCTTTATTTGAAGGTTATCCCGCACGAAGAGCTGGTCGGCGCAATCGGTGTCGGAGAGCTGGCTGCCAGTCGATTGTTCGGATCGGCGGCCGCCGCAGTCTTCGCTGGACTGGCACTGATGATCATTCTGAGCAGCCTCAGTGCGTGGACGCTGGCCGGTCCGCGCATCTACTTTGCCATGGCCCGCGACGGCGTTTTTCTATCGGCAGCCGCGCGCGTCCATCCCCATTACCGCACTCCGGCCATCGCCATCCTGGCCCAGACAATATGGAGCGCACTGCTGGTGTTATCGGGAACGTTCGAGCAGCTGCTGACCTACACGGGATTCTCGGTGATTTTGTTTTCCGCCCTTGCCGTCCTGTCGCTATTTTTCGTGCGGATTCGTGGGAAGGACACCGATACGTTCCGTGCGTGGGGCTATCCGTGGGCGCCCGCGACCTTCTGCATCGTGAGCTTTGCGATCGTCATCAATACGATCTTCAATGCTCCCGGGCCAGCCTTTGCGGGCTTGGGCGTGATGGCTGCTGGCGTGCCGATCTATTGGTGGACTCGTGCCCGTAATGGGAGCGCGTCTACAGAGGCTTTTGTAGCTCCCCGCGATACGTAACCGTGTGATCCGGATCGATCTGAACGTCGAATGAGAGCGTCTCATACTTGGGTTCACGAATCTCTATCCGGTGCGGTCCCGGGCTGAGGTGCAGACGCTGAAAGACGCCGTCGAAATCATCGACGTGACCCGCGAAGTAACCGTCGACATAAACCGAAGCTTCTCTTGGCTTGACCTTGATTCTGAGCGCGCCGTCAGCGGCGCTTGAAGAGTAGCTCGAATATCCGCCGAACCACGGATCATCGTACCCACCGTAATAGCCGTAGTACCCGCCAAAGCCGAGACCTCCGTAGGCCCACGGATAGAAGCCGTACCAGCCGCCCGGCACGATGACTACGTTTCCGCCGCCGCCCCCGGCGCCTGGCGTTGATGTTCTGGGTACAGCGGTTCCGACGATCTCACCGCCGTCACGCGTTCGTCCCGTCGTGGTGGAGCCCTTTCCGCTCGTCGTGTCTGATCCCGACCGTGCATCCGTCGTTCGCGAGCCGGTTCCACGCGGTGTCGCCGTGCCCGTTCGAACCCCGCCGGCACCACGATCGGTCCGTCCGCCACCTCCGCTTCGAGTCTGGCCGCCTGATCCCGATGAGCCCGAGTCCGAACTCCCGCCGGATGAACTTGGCGTGGCGGGCGCCGAGGCAACAGGAGCTGGAGATGGTGCTGGAGCGGCGGGAACCGCGGCCGACCCCGTGCTTTCGCCGCCGTCTCGTTGACGGCCCTGGGCCGCGAGGGGCGGGGCGGACAGGACCAATCCTGCCACCACGATGACGGCCGTCGAAATTCCCAACCCGGCTGAGCGAGGTTTAGTCATAGGAATCTCGCAGCTACGGTTTCGTAAGAAAAAGAGAAGCAACCATGCTGCCAAGCCGATCGTCTTCCTTAGGTGCATATTATCGGGCCTCGACGCGACCCATGTGCTCGACGAGAGGTCAACGGCCCGAGCTTGTCCCCCACCGGGTGCAAGCCGTCCGGTTTTCTTGACACTCAGATCTGCGGCCGATACAGTCAGGAAAAGTTGATGATTCGCGGCACGACGATCCTGGCGATCCGGCACCGTGACCGCACGGTCATGGCTGGCGACGGCCAGGTTACCTTTGGTCAGACTGTCGTCAAACAGAGCGCCCGGAAAATTCGGCGGCTCTACAACGACCGGATTCTTGCAGGGTTTGCCGGATCTGCTGCCGATTCGTTCGCGTTGTTTTCACGTTTTGAATCGAAGCTGGAGCAATATCGCGGCAACCTCGAACGGTCTGCCGTGGAGCTGGCGAAAGATTGGCGCACGGATCGCATTCTCCGGCGGTTGGAGGCGATGCTGATCGTGATGGATAAGAGCTCGACGTTCCTGCTCTCCGGCAATGGTGATCTCATCGAGCCAGACGATGGCATTGTCGCGATCGGATCGGGGGGGCCTTACGCCTTGGCGGCTGCGAAAGCTCTCGCAAACAACTCGGACCTCGATGCTCGTGCGATAGCTGAAAAGGCAATGGCGATCGCCGGAGAAATCTGCATCTATACCAACACCAACATCGCCATCGAAGAATTGTAGAGTGGACGTGCCTATCTATCTGCCTGAAACGACTCAGACTTCAACTGACGTTCTCACTCCGCGACAGATCGTCGCCGAACTCGACAAGTACGTCGTCGGCCAATCAGCCGCCAAGCGAGCCGTGGCGATCGCGTTGCGGAATCGAACGAGGCGCCAAAAGCTTCCGCCCGACCTCGCCGAGGAAATAGCCCCGAAGAACATCCTCATGATTGGTCCGACCGGCGTCGGCAAGACCGAGATCGCTCGTCGTCTGGCGAGACTGGCGCAGTCACCGTTCGTCAAGGTCGAGGCTTCCAAGTACACAGAGGTCGGCTACGTCGGGCGAGACGTCGAATCGATGGTGCGCGACCTCGTGGAACTGGCAGTCGACATGGTCCGCGAGGAGCGGCTCGACGAAGTACGAGAAAAAGCCAGCCAGAATGCCGAGGAGCGTCTCCTGGACATTCTGTTGCCGCCTCCCAGGCCGATCGCACCCGACGAAGACGCGTCCACGGCGCGCGAACAACAGAACCAGACGCGTGAACGTTTCCGTGAACAACTTCGCGCGGGCCGTCTCGATCAGCGGGTTGTCGAGCTCGATGTCCGCGAGAAGTCGTTCCCTTCATTCGAAATCATTGCCGGTTCTTCTGTTGAAGAAGTCGACATCAATCTCAAGGACATGCTCCCCGGACTTTTTCAGGGTCGGACGAAGAAGCGGCGGATGAAAGTTCCGGAAGCGCTCGAATACATGATGCAGGAGGAGGAACAGAAGCTCGTGGACATCGACAGCGTGGCGAAGACCGCTGTCGAGCGCGTCGAACAGGCAGGCATCATCTTCCTGGACGAGATCGACAAGATTGCCGGGCGCGAAGGAGGCCATGGCCCCGACGTCAGCCGCGAAGGCGTCCAGCGCGACATCCTGCCGATTGTCGAAGGAACCACCGTGAACACCAAGTATGGGATGGTGCGAACGGATCACATCCTTTTCATCGCGGCCGGTGCTTTTCACGTGTCGAAGCCATCGGATCTCATTCCTGAGCTTCAGGGGCGTTTCCCGATTCGTGTCGAGCTCCACCCTCTGGGCCGGGACGAGTTCGTCCGGATATTGACCGAGCCTCGCAGCGCTCTGGTCAAACAATATGTGGCCTTGATGGATACCGAAGGGATCGAAATCAGGTTTACCGACGATGCGATTCAACGGATTGCGGATTTCGCGACCATCGTCAACGATCGGACCGAGAACATCGGCGCGAGGCGACTGCACACCGTGATGGAGAAGTTGCTCGACGAGATCTCGTTCGAGGGGCCGGATCTGGCGGACAAAACCGTGACAATCGACGCCGCGTACGTGACGAGGATGCTTGCGGACATCGTCAAGAACGAAGACCTATCGCGGTACATTCTGTGAGGCATCGCGGGCTCGCGACCGCAGAGGATAGTGTGGATATCGAGGGCAGGCCCCGGCGCTTTTGGCCTGTGCCGTTCTTCATCGTGGTCGCGACGTTGGCAGTTGGATGCGGAAAGAAGGGCCCACCGCTTCCACCGCTAGTCAAAGTCCCAGTAGCGCCGGCTGATTTCACTGCCGAGCGCCGCGGTACCGAGATCAGAATTCAGTTCACGGTTCCCTCGACGAACACTGACGGAACGAAGCCGGCGAACGTTGCCCGTGTCGAGGTTTATCGTTTCACCGGCCCCAGCGATACAAACGACCGGCAGTTGCTCAAGCTTGGGACGCGCGTGGCGACGGTCCCTGTGAAGGCTCCACGCAATCCCGACGTCACGACTGGCGAGGATGAGCCTCCGGAAGAACCGGAGCTCGAGGACGAAGGACTCGACCAGGGCTCGGTCGCGCAGTTCGAGGACGAGCTCGGGCCGGCTCTTTCTTCACCCCAGGAAGCGGCAAAATCCAGGCGGGCGACCAATGGCGAGGCCGGCGCGGGTCCTCTTGTCGGCGTGCCTGCTTCGGCACCGGCAACGATTTATGCTGCCGTTGGGCTCAACAAGGGCGGACGCAAGGGGCCTCTTTCGAAGCGCATTGCTGTTCCGCTGGTTGCGCCCCCGAGAACGCCTTCGCCGCCGACAATCACCTACGACGAGTCGGCGATACACGTGGTGTGGCCGCCGGCAGCCTCGACTGCGTCTGCCCAAGGGCCCCGGTCCGAAGACGAGTTACCGAGCCGAGTCATTGGCTTCTCGCTGCCGACCGTTGGCTATCACCTTTATGATGTCTCACCGTCGGGTGCTCCGGTCGGTGGACCGACACCGAAGTCGGCGGCTGCCGGGCAGCAGCGGCTCACTCAGACGCCACTGACCGAGCCGCGATTCGACGACTCCCGCATCGAGTGGGGAGCGACGCGCTGCTACACGGTGCGGACGGTCGAAACGATCGGGGGCTTGTCCCTCGAGAGCGAAGCGCCTCCACCGCAATGCCAAATGCTGGTCGACACCTTTCCGCCTTCTGCACCCAAGGACCTGCAGCTGGTGGCGGGAGAGCGGTCGATTAATCTCATCTGGGCGCCGAACAGCGAGAAAGACCTGGCTGGGTACATCGTGCTGCGCGGCGTTTCAGCAGAGAAGCTCGAGCCCATCACTCCCATGCCGCTGACCGATCCGACATTTACCGATTCGGTTCAGTCAGGCGCGCGCTACGTGTACGCGGTCGAGGCCATCGACAAGGCCGGCAACATCAGTCCGATCTCCAATCATGCGGAGGAGACGGCACGCTGATGGCTGCGGCTATCGTCGGTCAACCTTTCGGCTAAAATGTCGCGAGAAGGACCGACGCGCTCTTATAAAGAGCAGGGCCTTGAAAGGGAACGGTCATGAAACTTTTTGTGGATACGGGCAGCATCAAGGATATTGAAACGATTGCCGCGCTGGGCATCCTCGACGGAGTGACGACCAACCCATCGCTACTGGCGAAAGAGCCGGGCGATTTTCGGCAGAATCTCAAACGAATTTGCGACATCGTCAAAGGTCCGGTGAGCGGCGAGGTCACGGCGACCGACTTCGCCGGCATGATGAGGGAAGGTCACGATCTGGCGGGAATCGATCCGCACGTGGTCGTGAAAGTGCCGCTCACGCGGGAGGGTATCAAAGCCTGCAAGGCCCTTTCTAGTGAGGGTATCCGGGTCAACGTGACGCTCTGTTTTTCGGCCGCTCAGGCATTGCTGGCGGCCAAAGTGGGCGCCTCTTTCATCAGCCCGTTCGTCGGTCGGCTGGATGACATCGCGACGAGTGGGATGGAGCTGGTTCGAGAAATCGTCGAGATTTACAGCAATTACGACTTCACGACGGAAGTTCTTGTCGCCAGTTGCCGCCATCCGATGCACGTCGTTGAAGCGGCCCGCATGGGTGCCGACATCGCCACGTGCCCTCCCGCCGTGATCGATGCCCTGTTCAACCATCCGCTCACGAGCATCGGCCTGGAGAGATTCCTGAAAGACTGGGAGAAAGCTCACGCGGTCAAGGCCTAGCCTCAGCTTCGCCTGGACATGAAATCCGACGACATCCTGGCGGACCTCGAGCGCCGTGCGGAGCTGGGCGGCGGAGAGGCCCGTCGCCGAAAACAACATCAAGCCGGCAAGCTGAGCGCCCGTGAACGGATCGAGCTTCTGTTCGACCCGGGTACGTTCGAGGAGCTCGATAAGCTGGTGACCCACCGCTGCGTCGACTTCGGGATGGAGCAACAGGTCATCCCAGGCGATGGCGTCATCGCTGGTCACGGTCTCATCGACGGACGCCAGGTCTTCGCGTTTGCGCAGGACTTCACCGTCTTTGGCGGCTCGTTGTCGGAGACCAACGCCGCAAAGATCGTCAAGATCATGGATTTGGCGATGAAGCTAGGGTCGCCAATCGTGGGCCTGAACGATTCAGGTGGCGCCAGGATTCAGGAGGGCGTCCTCTCGCTCGGCGGATACGCCGACATCTTCCTCCGGAATACCCTGGCGTCGGGCGTCGTGCCGCAGATCTCGGCGATCATGGGCCCGTGTGCCGGCGGCGCAGTTTACTCGCCAGCCATTACTGATTTCACGTTGATGGTGAAAGACACGAGCTATATGTTCGTGACTGGCCCGGACGTCATCAAGACGGTGACGCACGAGGACGTCACCAAGGAGGAGCTGGGCGGAGCATTGACGCACAACGCCACCAGCGGTGTGGCCCATTTCGCGGCCGAGGACGATCGCGATTGTTTGGCCCTGATCCGCGAGTTGCTCGGGTACCTGCCGAGCAACAACCTGGACGATCCACCGAGGCGCGTGGCCACTGATTCTGTCGATCGAGACGACCCTACCCTGGATGGGATCGTCCCAGCCGCGCCCAATCAGCCGTACGACATGCTCGATGTCATTCATGCCGTCGTCGACGCCGGTGCTTTCCTGGAAGTCCATCAGCATTTCGCCAAGAACATCATCGTCGGTTTCGCCAGGCTCGATGGGCGTCCCGTCGGCATCGTGGCCAATCAGCCGTCTGTGCTTGCGGGCACGCTCGACATCAACGCGTCGGTCAAAGGGGCGCGGTTCGTGCGCTTCTGCGATGCGTTCAATATCCCACTTGTCACCTTCGAAGACGTCCCCGGGTTCCTGCCAGGGACTGCCCAGGAATACGGCGGCATCATCAAGCATGGCGCGAAGTTGTTGTTCGCGTTTGCTGAAGCGACGGTGCCAAAGGTGACGGTCATCACGCGTAAGGCCTACGGCGGCGCCTACTGCGTCATGTCGAGTAAACATATCCGGACCGATTTCAACTTTGCCTGGCCGTCAGCCGAACTCGCCGTCATGGGGCCGGAAGGCGCGGTCAGCATCCTGTACAAGCGCGAAATCGAAAAGGCAGCAGATCCCACGCTTGCCAGAGCAGAGAAGGTGGCGGAGTTTCGGGAGAAGTTTGCCAACCCTTATATTGCGGCGTCGCGAGGATTTGTCGACGAGATCATCCGCCCGCGTGAAACGCGACGCAGGCTGATTGCGGCGCTCCGCAATCTCGAAAACAAGCGCGACAAAAACCCTCCCAAAAAGCACGGAAACATTCCACTCTGAGAGCGGCGCATGACTGATGGCGCGAAGTACAATACCTCGCGTCCAGTGAAGAAGCTGCTGATTGCGAACCGCGGTGAGATTGCGGTGCGCATCATTCGTGCGTGCCGCGAGATGGGAATTTCGACGGTCGCCGTCTATTCGGACTGCGATCGAACCGCATTGCACGTTCGGGATGCGGACGAAGCGTATCCGATTGGTCCTGCCGCCCCGAAGGAAAGCTACCTTCGCATCGACCGCCTCATCGAGGCGGCGCGTCGCTCGGGCGCCGACGCCGTCCACCCCGGCTACGGGTTTCTGGCCGAGAACCAAGCATTCGCCGCCGCCGTTCGCGATGCTGGGCTGACGTTCATCGGGCCCGACCCGGAAGTGATCGCGCTGATGGGGAACAAAACCGCCGCGCGAGTGGCAGCGAAGCGTGCCGGCGTCCCTGTGATCCCAGGGAGCGAGCACGTTTCGGAGAACCTGCCGCACGCCTCTCTCGCGCGGCTGGGAGAAGAAATCGGCTATCCCCTCCTCGTAAAGGCTGTCGCCGGGGGTGGTGGCAAGGGAATGCGGACTGTCAGCGAACCCACCGAGCTTGCCCACGCCGTAGCGTCTGCGCGTTCGGAAGCCATGACGGCTTTCGGCGATCCGGCGGTATACCTCGAACGCCGCCTCGCGCAGGCTCGCCATGTCGAGGTGCAACTGCTTGGCGACAAAGCAGGCACAGTCATCCCGTTCGTCGAGCGCGAGTGTTCCATCCAGCGGCGTCACCAGAAAGTCGTCGAAGAGACTCCATCACCGGCTGTTTCGCCAGCCTTGAGGGTGGCATTGACATCGGCGGCAGCGGCCGCAGCGCGGGCAGTCGGTTACACGAACGCCGGCACGATCGAGTTTCTGCTCGACTCGCAGGGCCAGTTTTACTTCCTCGAGATGAACACGAGACTGCAGGTCGAACATCCAATAACTGAAATGGTGGCGGGTGTTGATCTCGTGCAATGGCAGATCCGAATTGCACGAGGGGAGCGGCTCGACCTGGATCCCGGTGCGATGCTGCGCCCAACCGGTCACGCCATCGAATGCCGGATCTACGCAGAGGATCCGGACAACGGCTTTCTGCCTTCACCCGGGCGGATTGTGCAGTTGCGAACGCCATCCGGACCGGGGATTCGCGACGATGGTGGTGCGACTGCCGGATGGAATGTGCCCGTTTTCTACGATCCGCTCATCTCGAAGCTCGTGGCCTGGGCCGAGGATCGACCGCGGGCCATCGCTCGCATGCGTCGAGCCCTCGACGAGTATCTCGTCATGGGTGTCAAGACGACTCTCCCGTTCTTTCGATGGCTGTTTCAAGAGCCAGGATTTTGCTCAGCCATGTTTCATACGACGTACCTCGACGACATGCTGAAGGTTCGGAACGGCCGGCCTTTCGCCGATGCGACGCCCGAGTCGGCAGAGTTGGCCGCGATTGCCGTGGCAATCCAAGCGTTCCTGTCGCCGGGCTCAGGAACAGTGGTGAACCTGGTGGGGGATGGGACAAGTCATTGGAGAGCTCGAGCCCGGGCTGAGGGCCTGGGGGAGCCAGACCGAGCTTTGGAGCGCTGATTGCGGTACGAGCTGGAGGTCGGAGGTCGTGTGCGGCAAGTCGCCCTGAGCAGCTTGGGCGACGGTTTTGCAGTTACCGTGGACGGACGGACGCGGTATGTCCAGGCGGCGCGTATTGGCGTGCACAGCTTGTCCTTGATGGTCGGAGAAGTGTGGCCGAAAGGCGACACCCCGCCGGCCGGCGTCCAAACCTCAGGGGCATTGAAAGGCGTCGAAGTCGCCGTAGCGCCGGGCCGTACGCCTGGCTCGTGGACAGCTTATGTTGGCGCCGTAGAGGTGCCGGTCGCGCTGAACGGTCGCCGCCGGCGCGACCAGGGAAGCGATAAGATCGGCGGTCCGCAGCGAATCCTGGCTCCGATGCCAGGCAAGATCGTCCGTTTACTCGTCAAAACTGGTGAGAAGGTCCGCGCCGGACAGCCACTGGTTGTCGTCGAAGCGATGAAAATGGAGAACGAGGTCCGCGCTCGTTGGGATGGAACGATCGCGCAAACCCACGTGAAGGAAGGCGCGTCAGTTGAGGCTGATGCGCTACTGGTCGTGATCGAGTGAACGTTCTCAACCGACTCCGCCGATACAAAGGCGTCCGCTACGTCAAGGTCGCGCTCGCCGTGTGGGCGTGTATCTTGGCGGTGGCTGTCGTGACGACAGTCATAGTCGACCTGGGTCCTGCCGTTCGCCGAAACGCTGAAACGCTCGGAACGAGGACGTGGAAGCGTCCCGTTCGCATCGGCAAGCTCAGCATTCGATTGCTGACCGGGCACATCGTCGTCGACGACTTTTCGATCGCCGGCCTGGAACCGACCGATCGTCCTTTCTTCACTGCCAAGCGCCTCGAGGTCGCGCTCGACTGGTCGACGGCACTGCGGCGAGAAATCGCCATCAGCTCCGTCGAGATGACTGACTGGCAAATGGTCGTCGAAAAGTGGGACAACCGGACGAACTTTCCGAAGTTCACGCGCGACGATAACGAACCCCGCGGACCCAGGCGCTTTACCACGACGTTGAGGCACTTGCGGGCCTGGCGTGGCCAGTTCACCTACGAAGATCACGATTCGCCCTGGAGTGTCGTTGCCCCCAATGTGGACTTGAGCATCGGCAATCTTCCTCACTATCACGGCACCGCTTCCTTCAGCGGGGGAACGGTTGCCATTCAAGACAACGTGCCCTTCTGGGCGAACATGAAGGCGACGTTCAAGCTGGACGGCACGCTCGTTCACCTCGACCACATCGAGTTTGAGACGGACGGTGCGCAAACGGTCGCAACCGGTGACGTCGATCTGGGACGTTGGCCCGAGCAAACCTACGAGTTCAAGTCGCGAGTGCAGTTCGCTCGCATGCGCCAACTCTTCTTCAAGAACGAGAAGTGGGAGCTCAGTGGTGAGGGGGACGTCAAGGGCACATTCCATTTGTTCAAAGGTGGCCGCGATCTTTCGGGAACCTTTGCCAGTCAGTTGCTGGGCTTGAACGAGTACCGGTTCCCGGGCCTTTACGGGTCGCTTCACTGGACGCCAACGTTGTTCGACGTCAGCAACGCGGGTGCGAAGTTCTTCGACGGCGACGCGCGATTTACATATTCAATTCAGCCGCTCGGCTCCGCCGAACGGCCGACGGCACGATTCGCGACGAGCTTCGACGGAATCGACCTCGCCGCCCTGACGGAGTTTCAAGAGCTTTCCGGGCTTCGTTTCGCAGGGAGAACCGCCGGCGAAGACGTCGTCCTCGAGTGGCCGCTCGGACGATTTGCGGAACGGTCTGGTAGCGGGCACCTGACGGTGACTCCGCCTGAAGGCATTCAACCGATGACGGCCTCTTTGCCGGCCGACGGCGCTCGCGGTAATCACGAGTGGGGCCCGTTTGCGCCGCCTCCATTTCCGAAGTATCTGCCGATCGCGGGTGAGCTGACTGTCCGATTTGATGCCGCGCAGATTTACGTCGAACCAAGTCGTTTCGTAACGGAGCGCACGCACGTCACTTTTCAGGGTTCGACCGCCTGGGGCGAGGCTTCCCACTTTCCATTCCACGTGACGAGCAGCGATTGGCAGGAGAGCGATCAAGTGCTCGTCGGCATCATGACCGATTTCGGATCCCCGAAGGATGCCGTGACATTCGGCGGGCGGGGCGAATTCGATGGCGTGATGACCGGACCGTTCCGAAGTCCCCGCGTCGAAGGGGCGTTCAGCGGTGAGGACTTGAGGGGATTCGATGTCTTGTGGGGTGACGGCACGGCGCGCATCGTCGTCGAGAACAACTATGTGAGAGTGACCGAAGGGGCTGTAAGACAGAACGGCTCAGAAATGCGATTCGACGGTCTGTTCTCGCTCGGCTATCCACGATCAGACGGCGGCGACGAGATCGACGCCCGGATTCGCGTCGTTGGCCGGGACATCGATACGCTACGGCACGCGTTCGGGATCGATGACTACCCGATCTTCGGGACGTTGTCGGGCGAATTTCATCTCACCGGCGAATATCTTCGTCCGATCGGCTTTGGCGGGATGACGCTCGATAACTTCGTTGCCTACGGCGAGCCATTTCCGAAGGCCTCCGCGTCGTTGCGTTTTGACGGCTTAGGCGTGCGGATCGACAACGTCGCCGTCGAGAAAGAAGGCAGCGCAATCACCGGTGCGGCGTTCATCGGATGGGACTCTACGTATTCCTTCAACTTCGACGGCCGTCGGATTCCGGTGGAGAAGATTGCCAGGCTGGACTTCGGTCGTACGCCATTGACCGGCATCGCAGAATTTTCCGCAACGGGCAGCGCCACGTTCGACCAACCGCGAAATGACTACAAGTTCCGCGTCAACGATCTGTTCATTGGTGAAGAAGGCGTTGGGCAAGTCACAGGCTCCCTCGCGCTGCGTGGCACCGAATTGATCGGCGAAATCGATGCTGCCTCGCCACGCCTCACAATTACAGCGACGGGACGAATTCCTCTCACCCCTCGAAGCGACTCGGAAATCACCGTGCGGTTTCACGACATGTCTTTGGACCCGTACGTTCGGTTGTTCGTGCCGCGCTTGTCGCCCTTCACCACCGCAGTCGCGAGTGGATCGCTGCGGATCGCCGGTCAACTCGCGGACGCCGACCGCTTGCTCGTCGACGGCACGATCGACACGGTGGACTTGCGTTTGTTCGACTACGCGTTGAAGAACGGCACGCCCATTCGAATGGTGCTCAACGGCGGCTCCGTCAGAGTCGACGACTTGCAGTTGGTCGGTGAAGATACGCGTCTTCGTTTGTCGGGCAGCGTCGGCCTGCGTGACGAACGGATGGCGCTGCGCGCCGTTGGTGACGCCAATCTCGGCATCCTGCAAGGGTTTTTCCGAGATGTCCGAGGGTCGGGGCGCGCCGAGCTGACCGCGGCCATCGACGGTCCGTTGCGGGGCCCTGTCGTCTCGGGCCGGGCGACGATCAGCGGCGGTCGAATCCGGCATTTCTCCCTTCCCAATGCGCTTGATGCCATCAACGGCGCGATCCAGTTCGACGCGGGCGGTGTTCGGCTCGACGAGCTGACCGCCACGATGGGCGGTGGAACGGTGCAGTTTGGCGGTCGAATCGCGTTCGAGGGGTACGAGCCGGGCGAGCTGGACGTGACCGTACGGGGTGGCGACGTGCAGCTGCGATATCCCACTGGTGTCCGATCGGTCATCGATGCCGATCTCGCTCTGCGCGGAAACTATCAGGCGCCGACGCTGACCGGAACCGTCACAGTGAAGAGCGCGGTCTACAGCCGCCGCATCGACGAGTCGGATCTGCTCGAGTTGGTGGCCCGCCGTGCGGGGGACGGTGGCGCCGAGGCGGGTCAAGCGGCCCCCGCCGCGGCTGCGGTGCCGCTGAAGCTCGATATCGAAATCATGGTGCCCTCGACGTTCCGGATCGACAACAACCTTGCCCGGTTGAATGCCAATGCCGACTTGTTCCTCCGCGGCACGTACGATCGACCGACCTGGTTCGGCCGCGCGGAGGTCGAGCGCGGCGAAGTCCTGCTGCTGGGTCGACGATATCGGGTCACCCGGGGGACGATCGATTTGATCAATCCGACGAAGTTCGAGCCGTTGTTCGACGCCGAGCTCGAAACGAACGTCCGCGTGCCAGGCCAGACATATCGCGTAACGGTCAGCGCGGTTGGCACCGCCGCCGGTGAACGCCTGGGCTTGACATTTGCGTCGGATCCGCCTCTCCCGGCGTCCGACGTGTTGGCGTTGCTCTTCAGCGACATACGGCGAGGCACTGGACCCGAGGACGTTGAGCTCCGCGCGCGCCAGAATCCGCAGCAGAACACCACGGATATTCTGACGACGCGCGCGACGCAGCTGCTGGCCAGTCCCGTCTCCTCAGAAGTCGGCCGCGTCGTCGAACAGACCTTCGGCGTCGATACGTTTCAGCTGACCCCATCGTTCATCAATCCGGACCAGCAGTCCTCCCGTATAAGTGCCGCCGCGCGTCTCACCATCGGCAAGCGTATCTCGGACCGCGCATACCTCACGTTTTCCAGAAGTCTGGCGACTTCAGTCAGCGATCAGATTCTTCTGCTCGAATACGACGCCACCGAACGCCTGTCGTGGATTCTCTCCCGCAACGAGGACCAGACGTACGCACTCGAATTCCGTGTGAGGCGTGCGTTCTGATGCACGTTGTACGGCCCGGGTCGACGACAAACCAACCAAGCGCTCCCAAGAATGTTTGCCACCGAGATCCTGGGTTACCGGTTCGCCGAATGGTTTCGTCCCTATCCCGAGGCGCTCTTCGGGGCGTCCGCAAGGCCGTCGTGTATGTGTGCAGCGCCGCGATTCTGTGCGGTGTTTCGAGAAGCGCTGCGGCAGCGGTAGACGAGTACATCGGCAAACCGATCGCATCCGTGGACCTCACGGTCGAAGGTCGTCCGACGACTGACGCGGCCGTGCTGAGCGTACTGGAAACCCGGGTCGGTCAACCTCTATCGGTGACCGCCGTACGCGAAAGCATCGCCCACTTGTTCAGCCTGGGTCGTTTTGACGACGTGCGGGTGGACGCGAGCGAGGTGGCGGGAGGTCGCGTTGCCCTGCGCTACGACCTCAGCCCGCTGCATCCAATCAGTACCATCAAGTTCGCCGGCCGGCTCGATGCGCCTGGGGTTGACACAACCCAGATGCGTCAGGCGGTTGTCAGCCGATATGGAGCGTCTCCCCCTTTCGGCCGAACCGCGGAACTGACCCAGATTGTCACCGACGTCCTTCGCGAGCACGGCTACCTTCGCCCTGACGTCAAACCACAGGTCGAGTTCACCCACTCGCCAGATCGGGCGACGCTTGTCTTCACAATCGAACCAGGCCCGCGCGCGGTGATCAGCTTGATCGACGTCGTCGGTCCGCCGACGGTGTCGAGACCGGCTTTGCTCGAGCACCTGGGTCTCGCTGTCGGCGCCGTTTACCGCCCCGACGCGCTCAACACGCGAATCGAACGATACATCGCAGAGCAGCGGAAGGCTGGATATTACGAATCCAAGTTGACTGCGAAGCCGACAGCCGGCGAGGACGCACGCACTGTCGACTTGACCTTGACGGTTACGCCCGGCGCGCACGTCCGTGTCGTGTTCACCGGCGACCCGCTCCCCTCCGACCGGCGAGCGGAGCTGGTTCCGATTGAACGTGAAGGATCGGTGGACGAGGACCTGCTCGAGGACTCCACCAATCGGATCGAAGACTACCTGCGGGCGCAGGGCTACCGCGATGCCAAGGCACCTCACCGGCGCGACCAGCAGGATGGTGAACTAGCGATCACCTTCGATGTGACAAAAGGCGCGGAGTACCGCGTAGGTCAGATTGATGTTTCTGGCAATGCGTCAGTACCACCTTCAGAATTCGAGCCTCTCCTGCGGCTCCGTGTGGGGCAGCCATTTGCGGAAACGACGCTCGATGCCGACGTGGCGATGCTCGAAGGCCTTTACCGGCGGAGAGGATTTGTCAGTGCGCGTGTGCAACCTGGCGTGGAGTTGCAAGGAGCCCAGTCCGGTCAGCCGTTCGTGCCTCTGCTCGTGCGCGTTGTCATCAACGAAGGGCCGCGGACGATTGTGGAGTCCGTGCGGATCGAGGGCAACACGTCGATTGCCGAAGCCACCCTGAAGGGCGGACTTGGTCTCCAGCCGGGGCGGCCCTACTCCGGCACGCAACTGGTGATCGATCGCGATTCCATTCAGCTTCAATATTTGAATCTCGGGTTTCCGAATGCCACGGTCTCGACGAGTCCGAATTTCAGTGCCGATCGAACACGCGCCGATCCGGTGTTCGAGATCCGCGAAGGTGTACGTGTTTATGTCGAACACGTGCTGATTGTTGGAAACGTACGGACCAGCTCGAACGCCATCCTACGTGAGCTTCAGCTCAAGCCAGGCGACCCACTCAGCGCCGCCGCCAGGGTCGAGAGTCAGCGCCGGTTGGCGACTCTCGGCTTGTTCCGTCGTATTCAAATCAGCGAGCTCCGTCACGGCGATGAAGCCACTCGAGACCTCGTCGTCCTGGTCGAGGAAGCGCCGGCCAATACCATCGGGTTCGGCGGCGGCTTCGAAGTTCGACTCCGTCCGGTGCGAACGGAGGAGAATCCGGACTTCGCAACCGAACGGCTCGAGTTCGCGCCGCGGGGATCGTTCGAACTCGGCCGGCGCAATTTTCTCGGCAAGAATCGGACGGCCAATCTATTCACGAGCGTGAGCTTGCACCCGAGGGACGCCGAGACCGTCGAGCTCACGCCCAGTTCTCGTCTGCCGGACAGGTTTGCCTTTGCCGAATATCGCGTCGTTGGACAGTTTCAGGAACCACGGTTGTTCGAGACGAACGCCGACTTGTTGGTGACCGGCGCGCTCGAGCAGCAGATTCGTTCGAGCTTCAATTTTTCACGGCGCGGTGCCAGTGCCGCGATTGGCCGAAGCTTGACGCGCGAAGTGAAGGTGAGTGGGAGCTACCAGATCCAGCGGATCCGCTTGTTCGACGTGAAATCTGAAGATACACGCCTGATCGATCAGCTCTTTCCACAAGTACGGCTCGCGTCGTTTTCGGGGTCGATCACGCGAGATAGGCGCGACAATCTCGTGGAACCGGGCTCCGGCCAATACCTCAGTGTGAGCGGCCAGCTCGCTGCGCGAAAGATCGGTTCAGAGGTCGGATTCACTAAGACGTTCGTGACCGCGCAAAGTTTCCGAACACTGCCACACGGGAACCGGTTCGTCCTCGCTGGCCAAGCGCGCCTGGGTCTCTCCAACGGGTTTGGGCGGACCGTTCAGCTCACGGGCCCGAACGGAGAAATCGAGTTTGAAGTCGTTGATGATCTGCCAGCCAGCGAACGGTTCTATGGGGGCGGCGATACAACAGTTCGCGGCTTTGCGCTCGATACGCTCGGGACGCCGGAAACGATCGACAAGGACGGATTTCCACTCGGCGGCAACGCTATCGTGATCTTCAACGCCGAGCTGCGCGCGCTGGTTCGCGGGCCGATCAGCGCGGTCGGGTTCTTGGACATCGGCAACGTGTTCCGGCGAGCGAGCGACGTTCGTCTGGGTGATCTTCGGAGCGCGGTTGGCTTCGGTTTGCGCTACCGATCGCCAGTTGGGCCGATCCGCGTGGACCTGGGCTTCAAGACTCACCCAGAAGTGGTCGCCGGGCGCCAGGAGCGACTCACAGCGTTGCACATCACGCTGGGTCAGGCGTTTTGACCACGGACCCGTAACCCCCCACACGAAGCAATCCCTCAATTGAGCTCCCGAGGGCACCATCCAGTGGCAAAATGGACTTCTGGATGAAAGCGGTTGCTCTCGTTTGTGTCGCGCAATGTGTACTGTTGATGACTGTCTTGGGTATCAACGCCGAGGTTATCGACAGGGTACTCGCTGTCGTCGATGGCGTCGTGATTACCTTGAGCGATGTCGCGGCTGCGTCGGCGCTCGGACTCGTTCCTGACGACAATTCCGACGACCGCACGGGCGCCGTGCTCGCTCGCCTTATCAATCGGCAACTGATCCTCGGGGAAGTCGATCGATACGCTCCCGCTGAGCCCAGCAACGAGAGCATCGAACAGGCACTCCAGTCGATTCGCTCGAGGTTTGCCTCGACCGACGCGTACACCGTGGCGCTGACGCGGCTGGGCCTCGACGACAAGCGTTTGCGGCAGACGGCGCGCGATTCGTTGCGGATCCGCGCCTATTTGGAGCAACGCTTCGCGGTCCCACCGCCAGGTGACGAAGAGCTGCGTCGGTACTATCGCGAGCATTTTCAGGAATTCACGAAGGATGGACAGACCGTCTCGTTCGAAAGTGCTCGCGCTCAGATCGAAGAAATACTCGTCACCGCCCGACGCGAGATGCTGGTCGACGAATGGGTGAATGGTCTTCGACGCCGCGCCGACATCAACAACGTCTACCTGTCGCGGCGCTAGTCCCGATCACTTCACGATCAGGAACTGAACGATCTCGACAAGATTGAAGCATGAATGACTGACGACGGGGGCAACGACGGATCGCCGGCGCAGATAGACCAATCCCCAAAATGCGCCGAGCGTGCCGGTCGCGATTGCGGCATCTGCACCTTGGATAAGATGGCCGGCTCCGAACGCGACGCTTGCTGCGACGACACCAAACGTCGGACCTCCAAGCCATAGTTCGAACCGACGCAGCAGAAACGCCCGCTGAAGCTCTTCTCGGACGCCACCTGCAACCACGACGACTATCGCGAAAAGCCAGAGATCGCGAGGCGTGCGGACCAGCGCTTCGAGGGGATTTTGCTCGACGGTGTGCAACGAAGGGGCGAAATGCTGAATCGTGGCCATGAGCCCGATGCCGATCACCAGAGCGATAACCGTGAGCGGCCAAACCCCCAGTGACACTTCGCGCGGTATGGATCGGGAGCCCAGGAACAGCTGCCGCGGGTCTTCTCCATGAGCGTGCAAGAAAAAGAGGATCAAACCGACCAGCAATGCGGTGTCGACGAGGGACAGAATCACCACGAAGTCGACCCGCAATTGACCGTCCGCCCCGAACGGCCCGAAGCCGAGTGCGGCGAAGGTGGCGGTGAGGGCAGCCTGAGTCGGATAGTCCGAGCAGAGGATTACCTCGAGCGCTGCGACGAGACGCTGGACGACCGTCGGGCGTCCAACCTCAGGAGAGAGCGGCTTCAGGTCGGGAGCCAACGGATCGGTCGTCGGGTTTGGCTCCATGCGCGCCAAGCGTACTTCACCCGTGCGGCGAACCATAATTTCGCGTTCCAGCACCGGGTCAGGTCGTACTAGGAAGCCAAAACAGCCTGTTGACGGATGTCCGGAGGGCCGATTCATTGACTAAGGGGGACACCTAGTTGAGCTTGCAGCCGGGCCCCGGCGCCCTCAGAATGTAAAAATGACATACCGAGGTGATCAGTGAATTCATCCGTTGATGAAAGCCCCCCCGTCGTTGACACAGGCGCCGCGGCAGCTGAGCGGATCTTGATTGTCGAGGACGATTCAGCCGCGCGAGTTGGGCTTGAACAGCTGGTAAGAAGCTGGGGTTTCGTAGCCGAATCGGCCGCCGACGGCAATGAAGCCCTGGAAAAAGTTACAACGTTCAGACCTGCAATCGTCATCACAGATCTGGTGATGCCCGGCATGGACGGCCTTGAACTGCTGCGGGCGTTGCAGCAGCAGGGGGCCGATGTGACTACCTTGCTCCTCACCGCGCAAGGGACGGTGGAGACTGCCGTGGAGGCGATGAAGGAAGGCGCATACGACTATCTTACGAAGCCTGTCGACATTCCACGGTTCAAGGTTCTCTTGGACAGAGTCGTCGAGCGGCTCGAAACGCTCCGTGAAGTCAAAGCCCTTCGCCGTCAGCTGCGCGAGCACGGCACTTTTGGATCGCTCATCGGGAACAGCCCCGAGATGCGGAAGATTTACCAGAACATCGAGCAGGCGGCGCCGACCAGCGCCTCTGTGCTCATCACGGGCGATTCCGGAACGGGCAAGGAGCTCGTCGCTCAAACCATCCACCAGCTCAGCCCTCGGGCGACCTTTCCATTCGTGGCGATCAACTGCGCGGCAATTCCAGAGACGTTGCTCGAGAGCGAGATTTTCGGCCACGAGAAAGGGGCGTTCACAGGTGCGGCCGATCGGCGTCAGGGATGCTTTGAGCTCGCGGATCGCGGAACCTTGTTTCTCGATGAGATCGGCGAGATGACGCCGCAAACCCAGGTGAAGCTTCTGCGTGTTCTACAGGAGCGCAAGTTCCGACGCCTGGGTGGTCGAACCGAGCAGTCGGTGGATGTTCGCGTCATCGCAGCCACCAATATCGACCCACTCGAAGCGGTTCAGGCCGCTAAGCTGCGGGAAGATCTCTTCTACCGGCTCAACGTCTTCGCGTTTCGCCTGCCGCCGCTCCGGGAGCGCAAGGAGGATCTCCCGCTGCTCGTGCAGGCGTTCATCAGCGAATTCAACGCGCGAAATCAGAAATCCGTCGCGGGTGTCGATCATCAGGCGATGCGCATGCTCGAACAGTACCCATGGCCGGGCAACGTCAGGGAATTGAGAAACGTGATCGAGCGCGCGACGATTCTCTCGGCTGGTCCCTTCATCGAACCTCGGCACTTGCCGCCGGTTCTGTCTGGTGAGCCCGCGAAGCAGCAACAGCCGCAAGTGGCGCTCGGGCCGGGTGTGACGGTTGAAGAGGCCGAACGGCGGTTGATTCTGATGACGCTCGAACACACACGCGACAACAAGACGCGTGCCGCGGAGATCCTTGGTATCAGTCTCAAGACGCTGCACAACAAGCTGAACAAACTCAGGCTCCGCCCTCGCAAGACGGAGCAATGACACAGCACCGCACGCCTGGCAGTCGGCCTGCGGCAGGTGACAAAGGGGCATGCGGGTAGGGATCAAGGCCAAGCAGGTTCTTGGCGTCACGTCGATCGTCGTGGCGGTCGTCGTGATCTTGAGCCTCATGCATCTGGCGACGCTTGCGCAAGTGAGGCTGGAAGAGAGCCGTGCTCGTGCCGAGCTTCTCGCCAACGCCATCCTGCATCGCGCGCGAGACGTCGTCACCCAAAGCGTCGAGCCGTACGAGGCGCTTCGTGCGGATCCCGGATTGAGGTCGATTCTTCAGTCCCAGGCCTATGCCAACAACGTGATGTTTGCCGCAATTGCCGATGTCGATGACATCGCGGTCGCCCATGCGGATACCTCGCTCGAAGGCCAGCCGATTCCATCCGGCCCGGATCTGGCGGCGTTGCTGTCGCGGCCCGCTTTGTCGCAGCTCGTCGCCATCTACACCGGACCCGGACGAAATCTCGAGTACTCCCAGCCGCTGCTGCTGGGTGATCGGAAATTCGGCTCGATTCGAATTGGGGTGTCGACCCTGCTGATTCGCGACGATCTCAGCAAATCTGTCGGCCCGGCGGCGGTGACCGCCGTCATCGCGGCTGGCGTCGCGGTGCTTCTCGCTACGCTTTTCGCGCAGCTGCTGTTGCGTCCGATTCACGTCATTCGGAGCGGTCTGACTCGGCTGGGACGGGGCGAATTCGGCGTCCGTCTCGACCTCGATCAAGACGATGAATTCGGCGAGCTTGGGACGTTCTTCAACGCGGTGAGCGCCCAGTTGTCCGCCGATCGCTCACACATGGCAGGGCAAGTGGCCAACCTCGAGTCCGCCGTCGAGCACCTCGAGGATGCCGTGGCAATGATCAGCCCGCGCGGAGAGCTGCTGTTTGCCAACCCGGCGATGCGCGCGATTCTGCCGAACGCAACACCCGGTGTGGCGTTGAGCGACATCGTGCCGCCCGATCACGCGGTGCGTCGACTGGCTGAGCAGACGCTCGGCACACGTCAATCGCTCGGCCCGATTTCAGCGACCTTTGCCGAGAAGGGTGCACGTGAAGGAAACGCTGCTGACGACAAGGGCACCGGCGAGCGGCTCATCATCACGCATGCGGTCAGTGATCCAGCCGGTCAGCTCGTGGGCGTCATGATCATCGCGCGGAACGTCGCTTATCTCGGTCAGGTGCAGTCAACGCTCCGTTATTCGCGCAAGCTCGTGGCGCTCGGCCGCTTGTCGGTCGGGGTGGCGCATGAAGTCAAGAATCCGCTCAACGCGATGATGATTCATCTCGAGCTGCTGCGACAGCAGTTCACCGGCAAGCCCGCGCCGACCCGCGGCGGTACAGGAGGGAGTGGCCATGCGGTGGCCGTGGCGTCGCCGCCGCAGCCCATCGACAGCACGAAAGCCCTTCAGCACGTCGACGTGATCGCAGGTGAGATCCGACGGCTTGATGAAGTGGTCCAGGGTTTCCTGAAGTTCACTCGTCCCGAGGAGCTGAAGCTGCAGCCCGTCCGGCTGAAGCCGCTGTTCGACGAGGTCGTGCCTATCGTCCAGCCCGAGGCCACGCGGACGGCGGTAGCGCTCGACGTCGACTGCAACGGCGTTCCCGACGTGAACGGCGATCCGGCGATGCTGCGTCAGGCATTTCTGAATCTCGCGCTCAATGCGTGTCAGGCAATGCCTGGCGGAGGCACGCTGCGGGTGAAATGCGAGTCCGCGCGCGATCGACGCGTGGCGATTTCGTTCAGCGACACAGGGATCGGAATCAAGCCCGAACACCTTTCGCGTATCTTCGACCTGTACTTCACGACCAAGCAGCAAGGCAGCGGAATCGGGCTGTCGATGGTCTATCGAACAATTCAAATGCACGATGGCGAGATTGAGGTAGAGTCGACTCCGGGAACGGGAACGACGTTTCGGATGTTTCTGCCGCAGGCCTAGGAGCTTATCCGAACGGTTTGGATGAGACTATGAGAACCCGTTACTACGCCTGTGCGGTGTCGTTCGTGTCCGCCGCGACACTTTCGGGCTGTTTCGGTGCAAGCGCCAAGGGCGTCGTCGATTCTCCCCGGCTCGAAATGCCCCCGCCCCCCCCGCGCCTCGTGGAGACGATCGAGCCCATCGTGCAGGAGCCGGTGCCGCTCGTTGAGGAGCCCGCTCATCAGCCCGTCCGGCCGCCAGCGCGTCAGGCGACTCGGCCCGAGACAGCGAGGCCCGAGCCACCAAAGACCGATGGCACGAGAGCCGAAACGCCGCTCGAAGCGCCCAAGACCGAGGATCCGTCGAAGCCAACCTTACAGACGACGCCGACGGTGGCTGATGTAGAGGTCGAACGAACGATTCGCGGAGTCATCGCTCGCGCGAACGCCGACCTCGGTCGCGTCAACTACCGGGTACTCAGCACGGATGGGCGGACGCAATACGATTCAGCGATTCGCTTCATCCAACAGGCGGAAGAGGCCTTGGAGCCTCGCACACGAAACCTGGTCTTCGCGCGAAATCTGGCGGACAAGGCACTGGCACTCGCCGCGCAGCTCGCCGGACGCTGAACCGCTCGACTTTCACTCCAGATTTTGCGGTCACCTTAGGCGTTCCCTGATTTTTCGGCCCAGCGGCCGGTTTTGCACAGCCATGCACAGATGTCAACATCTTGCGACTGCCCTAAAACGGACGCACAATATATGGTGTTTACAGTCTTGACAAACCATCGCTTCAGGCTCATATTGGTCGGCCTATCGCGAACAGGCGTACGGCGAGAGCTTCCCAGCACCTCGCAAGGTCGACGCGGATTTTTACCCGGTGATCTGGCCAGCCCGCACGCGAATTCATCCAACGTCCAGGTCGCTTTCGGGGCAGAAAGCGATCGATATCCGGGGTAGAGCCTCGGAGTCGAAATTGGAGGGGACATGAAGGAAGGCGCTGCCTTTCAAGCCGCCGGTGCCAGTCAGCAGACAGTTGAGAGCCCAAGGGGCCCGGATACACCAACGTCGCCTGAAGCAATCGTCGAGGCGGAAAAGCCACGTGCGAAGTCGAAAAATGCGGTCTCGGTGAAGGGACTGTCGTTTGCCCGCTTCTTTACGGAGGAGGGCGTCGATCCCTTTGACGAAATCGAATGGGAGCTTCGCGCGGCCGTCATCGGCAACGAGCGCGGAGAGGTCGTTTTCGAACAGCGCGACGTGGAACTCCCCAAGCCCTGGTCGCAGCAGGCAACGAATATCGTCGTCTCAAAGTACTTCCGTGGTCAGATCGGCACCCCCACTCGCGAGCACAGCGTTCGCCAGTTGGTCGGTCGCGTCGTCGACACGATCACCGAGTGGGCGCGTGGGCAGAAGTACTTTGCCACTGATGGCGACCTGCAGGCTTTCAGCGATGATTTGAAACACATCTTGATCTATCAGAAGGCGGCCTTCAACAGTCCTGTGTGGTTCAACTGCGGCTTCGAGGCGGCTCCGCAGTGCTCCGCCTGCTTCATCAACTCGGTTCAGGACACGATGGGCTCGATTCTGACTCTGGCCAAGACCGAAGGCATGCTGTTCAAGTTCGGTTCCGGCACGGGGACGAATCTCTCGCCGATCCGATCTTCGAAAGAGCTGTTGGCAGGCGGCGGAACCGCGTCCGGTCCGGTGTCCTTCATGAAGGGTTACGACGCCTTCGCCGGAGTGATCAAGTCGGGCGGCAAGACGCGGCGCGCGGCCAAGATGGTCATCCTCAATGCCAACCATCCGGATATCGTCGAATTCATCAACTGCAAGGTGGAAGAAGAGAAGAAAGCGTGGGCGCTGATCGACGCCGGCTACGACGGGTCGTTTACCGGACCTGCCTACTCTTCGGTTTTCTTCCAGAACTCCAATAACAGCGTTCGCGTGACCGACGACTTCATGCGTGCCGTCCTGGACGACGGAACGTGGGAGACGCGGGCGGTGACCGATCCAGATCGTGTGATCGACAGCTACAACGCTCGCGACCTGATGCGTCTGATCGCCGAAGGTACGCATGTGTGTGGCGATCCGGGCATGCAGTTCGATACGACCATCAACGAATGGCACACGTGCTCGGAAACCGACCGTATCTATGCCAGCAATCCGTGCTCCGAGTACATGTTCTTGAACGATTCGGCGTGCAATCTGGCATCGATCAACCTGATGAAGTTCATCCGCAGCGACGGTGAGTTCGACGTCGTGGCGTATAAGGCGGCTATTCGCACCTTGATCACGGCTCAGGAAATCATTGTCGACAACGCAAGCTATCCAACCGAGGCCATTGCTCAGAACAGCCATGCATACCGCCCGCTCGGTCTGGGATATGCGAATCTAGGGGCCCTCCTCATGTCTCGAGGACTCCCGTATGACGGCGACGCCGGCCGCGACTACGCGGCGGCGCTGACCGCGCTGATGACGGGAGAGGCCTACGCGCAATCGGCACGGATCGCGCGCGATTCCGGAGGCCCCTTCACGGGGTTCGAGGCGAACCGCGAGCCGTTTCTCAGAGTGATGCGGAAACACCGGGATGCCTTGCGCGACGTGAACGCCAGAAACGTGCCTTCCGATCTGTACGGGGCCGCCAGAACCTCCTGGGACGATGCGATCGAGTTGGGCGAGCAGTTCGGCTACCGCAACGCGCAGACCACGGTGCTCGCGCCTACTGGAACGATCGGATTCATGATGGACTGCGACACGACTGGCGTGGAGCCGGACATCGCCCTGGTCAAGTACAAGAAGCTGGTCGGTGGTGGTTTGATGAAGATCGTCAATCAAACCGTACCGATGGCGCTTCGCAAGCTTGGCTACACGCCTCAGCAAATCGAGGGCATCATCGAGTACATCGACAAGAACGAGACCATCGAAGGCGCCCCGGGGTTGAAAGATTCGCATCTTCCAGTCTTCGATTGCGCGTTCAAAGCGGCGAAGGGCAACCGGTCCATCCACTATATGGGCCACATCAAGATGATGGGTGCCACGCAGCCGTTCATCTCCGGCGCAATCAGCAAGACCGTCAACGTGCCCAAGGAAGCGACCGTTGATGAAATCACGCAGGCCTACATTCAGGCGTGGAAACTGGGCGCGAAGGCTATCTCAATCTACCGCGATGGCAGCAAGCGGACGCAGCCGCTCAATACGTCACGGGACAAAGTCGCCGGCGCGAGCGAGATCGCACAGGCCGTGCAATCAATGGCAGGTCCTGTACGCCGCAAGCTGCCCGATGAACGCAAAGCCATCACCCATAAGTTCGATATCGCCGGGCACGAAGGGTACATAACCGTTGGGTTGTTCGAGGACGGCCAGCCTGGCGAGATCTTCCTGGTGATGGCCAAAGAAGGGTCGACGATTTCTGGTTTTGCGGATGCGTTTGCCCAGGCCATCTCGTACGCCCTGCAATATGGTGTGCCGCTCCAGGCGCTCGTTGACAAGTTCAGCCACGTGCGGTTCGAGCCCTCCGGCATGACCCGCAATCCCGAGATACGGTTTGCCAAGTCGATCGTGGATTACATCTTCAGATGGCTGGCAACGAAGTTCCTGTCGCCGGAGGCGCAGTTCTACGCCGGGGTCAATGGCCGCGAAATCGAGGAAGCGAACGCGGATCAGGGCGACCTGCTGGCAAACGACTCGAGCACGCCGTCTCACCCGTCGAAGACACCGTTTTCGACGATTCAGAATCAGGAAGACGCGCCGCCATGTTCGACTTGCGGTTCCATCATGATCCGCAGCGGCGCCTGCTACAAATGCGTGAACTGCGGCAACACGAGCGGGTGCGCATAGGCTTACCCGTTTGAAGTGACGTCTCTGGGCGCACGGCTCTGCAGGTTCAGCGCCGTGCGTCTTACCAGTGGCAAGCTCCCTCGCTCGGCGCACCAAGAACGGCTGAGCTTCACAACCCCACAAACTGATCAGTCAGATTTGCTATTGGCGACGCGCTGCTTTCTCGTAAGCTATGAAAATATTTTGGCTCAGGCCGTGCAAAAACCGACACGGCCTTCGAGGGACAGGAGAGTACGGTCCGCACCGATCCTCCCGCTCTCGCGGCCGATAGACGTTTTCTCGCCGGCCGCGAGGACGGAGGTGCCAAGTGGAACTGCTCTTTGGAACCAACGTTCGTGAGTACGGTCAGCACGTTGGTCGACTTGCCGGCTTCGAGCTCGATCCCACAAGCCACCAGGTTCAGAAGGTCATCTTCAGCAGCGACGGAGAATTGGGAAATCACGCGACGACGCGTCCGTTTGAGAGCGTACTCGTCGAACCAGGCGACATCGAGATTCGCCCCTACACGCCCGGCGATCAAACTCGCCAGGCCGGCGCGGTGTTGTTGGGCCATGCGGCTCGGATCTTCAGAAACGGCCGGGATATCGGACGATTGAGCGGTCTCGACATCGAGATCTCTGGTGGCAATCTGGAAGGTGTGCTCGGCCGCCGAAGCTGGTGGACCAAGCGGTTTCGCATTGCCGCCTCCGGTCTGGATCTTTCGGTGCCGGGCGAGGTTCGCGCGCCAGCGACGCAGCCGCGCGCGGCGTGATCGCTCACCGCTTCGCCCGCGCCGAGTTTCGCCGTAAAGGCTCGACACGGCAACCCGAAGCGTTGACAATCACGTCGTGCCAACACTAGGCCGGATACAGTATCTCGAAGCGCAACCGCGTCCAGGGTCTTCGCCAGCCGTCCCCTCTGGAGGATCGCGCCGCCTGAAGGGTACGCTCGTTCTCATACATGGCTTTCCGCTCGGTGCGAGCATGTGGGCGCCACAACTCGAGCTGGCCGAGCGGGGTTGGCACATCATTGCACCCCAGCTGCGCGGCTTCGAGGGCACGCCAGCCGACACGGTGGCGACATCCATGGACGACTATGCAGCCGATGTCATCGATCTGCTGGATGACTTGCATGTCGAAGAAGCGGTGATTGGCGGGCTGTCGATGGGTGGGTACATCACGTTCGCGATCTTCCGCCACGCGCCCCGATACTTCCGTGGCATGATCCTGGCCGACACGCGCGCGTCGGCCGATACGCCGGAAGCCGTCGAGGGGCGCAAGCGAATGCTGCAAGTCGTCAGAGAGAAGGGGGCCGATGCCGTCGCGGAAGACCTTCTCCCCAAACTCCTGTGCGAGTCGACGCGCCGCGACCGTGCGGAGGTCGTATCCAAAGTCAGGAATCTGATTGTCTCGAATTCAACCGAGACGATTGGCGGCGCCATCATGGCGCTGATGTCACGGCCGGATTCGACACCGCTCCTGTCGCACATCCACTGCCCAACCTTGATCGTGGTGGGAGACCAGGACACCTTGACACCACCGAGCTTCTCGCAGGAGATGGAACGCGGTATAGGCGGAGCTGAGTTGGCTGTCGTGCCGGATGCCGGGCACATGTCCAATATGGAGCAGCCTGCGGCATTCAATCTCGCCCTCGCGCGTTTCCTCGAGTATCGGGTATAGTCGAATGATGACGCGGCTCGCAGTTGTGATCGTACTGGCGCTCGTGTATCTCGCCGGACCAACGGCTCAGGAAGGCCCAGGCGATTCACGGAGCAAAGGTTTCGATCAAGTGCTGGATCAGTACGTTCGTGATGGCCTCGTGTACTACCGCGCGCTTCGACAGGAGCGTGCGCGGCTGGACCAGTTTGTCGCGTCGTTGGCTGGCGCTTCGATCGATTCAGCCACACGAGCGGAGCAGATTGCATTCTGGCTGAACGCCTATAACGCGCTCGTCCTTCGGACGGTGATTGACCACTATCCGATTCCCCTGCGGGCGGCGAACTACCCCGCACACAGCATCAGGCAGATTCCCGGCGCTTTCGACCAGGTTCGTCACCGCGTGGCCGGCCAGACGGTCACGTTGGACCAAATTGAACAGACAGTCCTGGCCGGTTTTGGCGATCCGCGCGTGTTTCTTGCGCTGGGCCGCGGGGCACTCGGCAGTGCACGGCTGCGCAGTGAGGTCTTCACCGCGGAATTGCTCGAGACTCAGTTGGCCGACGCGGCCGCCGAGTGCGCGACCCGGGCGACTTGCCTGTCGATCGATCCCGCAAACGAGCTCGTGAACGTCAGTTCGGTGTTTTCGTGGCGGTCGCAGGACTTCATCACGGCCTACGCGAATCGCGCTCCGGCAGCTTTCGCGTCGCGCAGCCCAATCGAGCGCGCGGTGCTCGGTTTCGTCGAACCCAAGCTCCTGACGACCGAGAAGGAGTTCCTGGCCAAGAACGGCTTCAAGATGGCGTTCAAACCATTTGACTGGTCGCTCAACGACCTCACTGGAAGGGGCGGACGATAACGGCCACTTCTGTCTCTACTTGATTTCAGACCCTCAAATTCTCAAATTCTCAAATTCTTAGCTCCTCAAATCGTTAGACTCTGAGATTTCGCCGCATGGATTTAGGCCTCCAAGACAAGGTCGCCATTGTGACCGGGTCGAGCCGCGGACTTGGTCTTGCCAGCGCCGCTGCGCTCGTCGAAGAAGGTTGTCGGGTAACGATTTGTGCGCGCGGCGAAGGGAAGCTTCTTGAGAGTGCCTCCGAGCTCAGGCGGATTGCCAAATCCGAGGAACGCGTGCTCACGGTGTCGGCGAACGTGGCCTCGGACGAAGGTGTGCAACAAGTCATCACGCGCACGGTCGAAGCGTTCGGCGGGATCGACATTCTCGTCAACAACGTGGGCTTGGGGCGCGGCGCGACGATCACTGACACGAGCGATGCCGACTGGCAGGAGGCCATCGATCAGACCTTGTTTCCGGCCATTCGAGCTTCACGCCTCGCGGTTCCTTACATGCGGCGCCGAGGCGGCGGGGTGATCATCATGATCGCTTCTATTTGGGGTCGAGAGTCGGGCGGTCGGATGACCTACAACGCGGTGAAGGCCGCTGAGATCAGCCTCGCCAAGTCGATGGCGCAGCAACTGGCAAAGGACAACATCCGCGTGAATAGCGTGGCACCCGGATCGATTTCTTTTCCCGGTGGAACGTGGCATCGGCGCCAGCAGGAGGATCCCAACGGCATGGCCGAGTTCGTGCGGCGGGAACTGCCGTTCGGACGATTTGGCCGGGCAGAGGAGGTTGGTGGGGTTGTCGCCTTTCTGGCCTCGCCACGGGCGAGTTGGATCAGCGGGGCGAGTATTCCTGTCGATGGGTGCCAGTCCCGCTCGTTGATCTGAAGTTTCCAGCTCTTCTAGGCCGTGCCATTGCACGCAATGCAGTCACACTTTCACCTCTTGATCGCCCCTCATCCGGCTGGTACGATGCCGCCTCATGGTGGAGCGTAACGGCGGCGAAAACACCACCTTGATTGTGAGATCGGGGCGAGACGCCGCCTTGGCAGACGCACTCGAGCGGCTGGCGCCAGGCCGTCGGCCCGAACTGGCCGATTCGCCGGATCTGCGTGTCACCGCGTTGAGGCGCCTGCCGCCAGTATCTGCCCGATACGCGCCTTTCCCCGAGGCGCTCGATCGCCGCCTGCGGGATGCGCTCGGAGCCCGGGGAATCTCGCAGCTGTACACCCACCAGGCCGAATCGATCACTCATGCGCTGGCGGGGCGCAACGTCGTCGTCATCACACCGACGGCGTCCGGGAAGACGCTTTGCTACAACGCTCCGGTTCTCAACGCCGTGCTCGAGGATCCCTCGAGCCGCGCGTTGTATCTGTTTCCAACCAAGGCGCTCGCGCAGGATCAACTTGCCGAGCTGCATGCGATTTGTGAAGTGCTTGCCGTCAACGGCGACAAGGTCGGAGTGTTCACCTACGACGGCGACACGCCCCAGGATGCACGCCGAACGATTCGGGCCCGCGCGCACCTGGTGCTCAGTAATCCGGACATGCTGCACTCGGGGATCCTGCCTCACCATCCGCGCTGGGCCAAGCTGTTCGAGAATCTGCGCTACATCGTCATCGACGAATTGCACGCCTACCGCGGGGTGTTCGGAAGTCATCTCTGCAACGTATTGCGGCGGATCCGTCGGATCTGCCGGCATTACGGATCGAATCCTGTGTTCATCTGCTCTTCAGCAACCATCGCCAATCCCCGGGAGCTTGCCGAGCGGCTCACGGAACAGCCCTTCGAACTGGTCGACCAGAGCGGCGCCCCGCGCGGCGAGAAGTATTTCGCCTTCGTGAATCCGCCCGTGGTCAACCATCAGCTTGGCATCCGCCGCTCGTACCTTGCCGAGACGCGACGCGTGGCCTCGGAGTTCTTGAAACGCAATCTCCAGCTCATTGTGTTCGCCCAGAGCCGTCTTACGACCGAGATATTGACCACCTACTTGAAGGACGATTTCGAGACTCTTGGAGGCCGTGCCGAGAGAAGCGATGGGAGTGCTGTAGCGAGCGAGGCCACAATCCGAGGATATCGCGGCGGCTATCTTCCCAATCGCCGCCGGGAGATTGAGAAGGGGCTGCGCGACGGCGTGGTGCGGGCCGTTGTGTCGACCAATGCTCTCGAGCTCGGTGTGGACATCGGCGCTCTGGACGTGGCGGTGCTGGCCGGCTATCCGGGCACGATCGCCGCGACGTGGCAACGAGCCGGGCGCGCCGGCCGCCGCGCGAGTCGATCTGCCGCCGTGCTGGTTGCCAGCAGCGCGCCGCTCGATCAGTTCATCATCCGCAATCCGTCGTACTTCTTTGACGCCTCACCCGAGCGTGCGCTCATCGATCCGGACAATCTGCATATTCTCGTGGATCACATCAAGTGCGCCGCTTTCGAGCTTCCCTTCAGCACCCTCGAGCGGTTCGGAAAGCACGACCTGCAGGAAGTTCTCGGCGTTCTGGCGGAGCAGGGGTTGGTCCATCGGATGCTGTCATCGCACGGGAGACAAACCCCAGAATCAAAGCCAAGCGATGGGGAGTCGTCGTCATCCGATGGCGAGGCTACGCGAGACAGCGAAGACGATGCGCAGTGGGCCTGGACGAGCGAATCGTACCCAGCGGATGCCGTCAGCCTGCGCTCGATTTCATCCGACAACTTCGTCGTGGTGGACATCACGCGCGAAACCCGGATCATTGGAGAAACTGATTTCACGAGTGGCCCAGCGACGTTGCACCCGAAGGCGATCTACATGATCGAAGGGCGGCTGTATCAAGTCGACAGGCTCGACTTCGAAGGCCGGAAGGCGTTCGTGCGCGAAGTGGACTGCGACTACTACACCGACGCGATCACTTACACGCGGGTGACCATTCTCGATACGTTCGAGGAGACGGGCTTTGCGCCACGAGCGCACGGCGAAGTCCACGTCGTGTCGCGCGTCGTTGGTTTCAAGAAGATCAAGTTCTATACGAACGAGAACGTGGGGTCGGGCGAGCTCGATCTTCCGGACCACCAGATGCACACAACCTCGTATTGGCTGACGATTCCGGTCACCACGATGGCATCCCTGCCATACGCCGCTGACGATCGACGTGACGGTGTAGTCGGTCTGGCGTATGCACTCCGGCAGATCGCCCAGCTGCTGCTCATGTGCGACCGCCACGATATCGGCATTTCGATCGACACAGGCGAGCAGCTGGATCCGTCCAGCCGCCGCCTGGAGATAGGACCCGACAAGAGTCCACGGTTGTTCATTTACGACAACTATCCAGGGGGCATCGGCTTCAGCGAGCCGTTGTTTCGCCTGCATCGCGAGCTTCTCGCCGAGACGCGGCGATTGATCGCCGGCTGTGAATGTGAAAGTGGATGCCCTGGCTGTGTGGGTCCGGTCGGCGATACAGGACCGCTGGCAAAAGTCGCGGCCTTGCGCATTCTGGACCTGTTGTTGACGGATGCGTCGGCCGAAAGCCGGCATCTGTCCGAGGTCCGGTCGGCGTGACGACTCTGGGCGATCGAATTCGTGCGGTGTTGTCCACGCCAGGGTCGAATGAACCCGGTCGATTGGACACGCGGGCCGCCGCGTCCTCCGACATCAGGCGAGCGCTGCGCGAGCGTCAACAACCCGACAACGACCTCGAGTCCGTTCTTGGCGGTCAATGGCGTCCAGCCGACCGGCTTCCGTGTTTCGTGGTAGAGACCAGATTCGATCCACTGCACTCGTACGGTGGCGAAACGATTGGAACCCTGGCAGGCCGGCTCGCGGATACCCACGAGGCAGCGCAGCTCCTGGGCGGAACGGCAGTGTGCGAGCCATTCGTCTTCTTCGACCTTGAAACCACCGGGTTGAGCGGCGGCGCCGGGACTGTTGCCTTCCTGGTCGGGTGTGGCGGCTTTGAGGCGGATGGAGCGTTCGTGACTCGCCAATACCTGCTGGCCCGGTTGGGCGACGAACGAGCGTTGCTCGATTCGGTTGCCCGGGAGCTGACATGTGCTGGCTCGCTCGTCAGCTTCAATGGGAAGAGCTTCGATGCGCCGCTGCTCGAATCGAGATATCTGTATCACCGGCTCGATTGGGTGGGCGAATATCTGCCGCATCTGGACATGCTCCATGTCGCACGGCGGTTCTGGCGCGACTCAGGCGATACACATCGCGAAATGGCGCCGCTCGACAGAGCTCGACTCTCTGAAGAGAGTGACGAACTCGCGGAATGCTCGCTTTGCGGCCTCGAGCGTCGGCTTCTGCGAACACACCGGACCGGTGACGTATCGGGATATGAGATTCCCTCACGCTATTTTCGTTTCTTGCGGACCGGAGACGCGACGCCGCTCAGACGAGTCCTCGAGCACAATCGGCTGGATTTGCTCACGCTCGCCAATCTCACGGCGCGGGCGATCAATCTCGTACGTCTGGGGTCGGAACAGGTGAGGCACCCACGAGAAGCTCTCGCGCTCGGCCGGATCTATTCGCGCGCTGGATTCGAGGCCCGTGCGCGCCTTGCCTATCAACATGCCGTCGAGCTGTCGCGCCCCGCGGTGTCATCGGAGGTTCACGTCGAGGCCTTGAGGTTCCTGGCGCGCGCCATGCGCCGATCGCGACGCTACGATGAAGCCGTAAGTTGCTGGCGGCAAATACTGGAGAGTCCCGGTTGCGCCGGACACGTGGCGTCGGAGGCCAATGAAGCGTTGGCGATCCATCACGAGCATCGCGTCCGCGATCTCGACTCGGCTCAGTCGTTCGCTTTGCGAAGCTTGAGGAATGAGGCACATCCCGCCTGGAACGAGGCGGTGCAACATCGACTGGCTCGAATTCAGCGAAAGATGGAGAGAAAAACCGAGCGTCTCAAATCTGAAGCCGGGTGGTTTGACTTTACCGAGACCTCAGACTTGAGCGCCGAGCCCTAACGAGCGTTGGTGGGAGTTACCTTCTTTGCCTTCTCAGCCTTCTTGCGGCTCTCGGAGGTCTGGGCGCCGAATTTCTTCGTGAACCGTTCGACTCGTCCTTCCGTATCGATCAGCTTTTGACGACCCGTAAAGAACGGATGACAGTTGGAGCAGATCTCCAAGTGCAACTCGGGCTTGGTCGAACGGGTCTTGAACGTATTCCCGCACGCGCATCGCGCCTCGACTTCGTAGTACTTCGGATGAATACCTTCCTTCACAGCGTGCTCCTCGGCTTTCACTGCCAAACCACCATTATAGCCCCCACGCCGCTGATTCAGAATCTTCTATTGAATCACCAGCGTTCGATCCCATCGATGTGCTCTCAAGGCGTCTCGCAATCGGGGTGGCAGTTGCTCTCCGTCGCTTGCGGCCAGATTGCGGTCCACGTGACCCAGACGGCGCATGCCGGGAATCGTCGTGCTCACAGCCGGATGCATCAGGATGAACCTCAATGCCAGGTCGGGCAGGTTCATGCCGTCCGGGACGAGCATTTTCAGGCGCTCCACTCTTGGAAGCGTCGCTGAAAGATTCTCTTGCGAGAAGTAGACGTTCCGCCAATCGCCTTGCGGCCACTTCGAGTCGGCGGTCAGGGTTCCCGTGAGGCTCCCTTCGTCGAACGGCACGCGGGCGATAACGGCGATGTCGTGCTCCTGACAGTACGGAAACAGTTCGTCTTCGGGAGCCTGGTCGAAAATGTTGTAGACGACTTGCACGCTATCGATGATGCCCGTGGCGAGCGTCCGAAGCACGTTGGTCGGCTGCCATCGGTTCACGCTGATCCCGAACGCGCGGACCAGACCTTCGTCCTTCAATCGCTTGACCGCTCGCTGCCACTGCTCGTCATCTGCCCAGTGGTCGCTCCAGACGTGAAACTGCTGGAGGTCGATCGCAGCGATTCCGAGGTTGAGGAGGCTCTTCTCCGTGTACTCACGGATGTGGTCGGGCGGGTACGTCTCCGCGATCGAAGCCTCGGGCTTCGCCGGCCACTGCATGTTTTTCGGAGGGATCTTGGTTGCAACGGTCAGCCGGGCGCCGGGATGTTGGCGAAGCGTCCGGCCGAGCAGGCTTTCACTCCGGCCGTTGCCGTACACCCACGCGGTGTCGAAGAACGTACAGCCGAGCGCGACGGCGTGGTCGAGAGCCCGGAGCGACTGATCATCGTCCGATCCCGTCCAGCCACCCATGCCCCACATGCCGTAGCCGATTTCCGAAACGTTCCAACCGGTCCGACCGAATCGGCGATCGCGCATTGGGGACCGGAATCGCAGACGTCCTAGCCTTTGCCGTTCGACATCGATGACAAGAAGTCCTGGTTGGTCTTGGTCTTGGCCATCTTCGACAGCAGGAGCTCCATGGCCTCGACCGGCGACAGGGGAGTGAGGACTTTACGGAGGACCCAGACGCGGTTGAGATCGTCCTTTGGAATCAGCAGTTCTTCTTTGCGGGTTCCGCTCTTCTGAATGTCGATCGACGGGAAGACGCGGCGATCGGTGAGCTTGCGATCCAGGTGAATCTCGAGGTTGCCGGTGCCCTTGAACTCTTCGAAGATGACCTCGTCCATTCTCGAGCCCGTGTCGACGAGCGCCGTCGCCATGATCGTCAGCGAGCCCCCTTCCTCGATGTTGCGTGCGGCGCCGAAGAACCGCTTCGGGCGCTGCAAGGCGTTGCTGTCGACACCGCCGGACAGTACTTTGCCGGAGGGAGGGACGATCGTGTTGTAGGCGCGCGCCAGGCGGGTGATGGAGTCGAGCAGGATCACGACGTCCTTTTTGTGCTCGACCAATCGCTTCGCCTTTTCGATGACCATCTCGGCGACCTGCACGTGGCGCTGGGCCGGCTCGTCGAACGTCGACGAGATCACTTCGCCCTGCACCGAGCGCTGCATGTCGGTTACTTCTTCCGGACGCTCGTCGATGAGCAGCACAATCAGGTACACCTCCGGGTGATTCTTGGTGATGCTGTTGGCGATGTTCTGCAGCAGCATTGTCTTGCCGGTACGCGGGGGCGCGACGATCAAACCGCGCTGCCCCTTGCCGATGGGCACCATCAGATCCAGCACCCGCGCCGACAGGTTCTCGCCCTCGGTCTCGAGAGAAATGCGGTTCTGCGGGTAGAGCGGCGTGAGGTTCTCGAAGAACACCTTCTCGCGCGCCCGCTCGGGCGGCTCGAAATTCACCGCTTCGACCTTGATCAGCGCGAAGTAGCGTTCACCGTCTTTGGGCGGCCGTATTTGACCCGACACCGTGTCGCCCGTGTGCAGGTCGAATTTTCGAATTTGTGACGGCGAGACGTAAATATCGTCGGGGCCAGGCAGATAGTTGTAGTCGGGTGCCCGCAGGAACCCGAAGCCATCGGGCAAGGTTTCGAGCACGCCTTCCGAGAAAATGAGCCCGCTCTTTTCGGCCCGCGCCTTGAGGATCTCGAAGATGAGCTCCTGCTTGCGCATGCCGGTTGCCCCCGGCACTTCGAGCTGCTTGGCGATCTTCGTCAGGGCGCCGACGCTCATATCCTTGAGCGTCGCAAGCTCGATGCGTTCTATGCGTTCGGGTGGCGTGGCGGCGCCGTTTCCGCGTGGGGGGTGCGGCTGGGCGGCGTCGGTTTGCGGTTGGTCAGCGTGTCTATCAGTTTCCACAGGTCATCCAGTCCTTCGCCCGTGACTGCCGAGACCGGCAGCACGGAATCATCAAAAACGGATTCAAGTTCTCTGAGCGCGCGGATCCGTTGGCCGCGCGCCAGCTTGTCAATCTTGGTGGCGACAATCGCGCAATTCGTTGCCACCTCCTGCAGCCACTTCCAGGCTGCGACATCGTTCGTCAGCCCGGGATGCCTCGCATCGACCAGCAGGAGTGCCCTCTCCACCGCCGTACGGACGGGGAAGTTCTTCCCATCCGGCCGCTCCTGCCCGAAGATGGCGCGCGTCAATTCGTCGAACCCGCTCGTGCCTCCCCGCGCGTACCCGTACCCGGGCAAGTCGATGACGTCCAACGGTGGCAACGAGCCGCGGACGACACGATAGATGTTCGCCAGGCGCGTCTTGCCAGGTGTCGCGCTCGTGCGAGCCACGCGGCATCGGACGAGCGCATTAATCAGGCTCGACTTGCCGACGTTCGACCGCCCGACGAGAGCGATGGCCGACGTCCCTTTCGGCGGGAAGTCGGTCTCACTCGCAGCGCTCTTGACGAATTCTGCAGTGATCTTCACAGAGGCCGGGCCTTGGTGCTGGGGGGCAGTGCGCTCCTATGCGAGGCGTCCTAGTCTCCAGTCTCCAGCCTCTAGTCCCTCAATGAGTAATGGTGTCGTCGACGATGGCACTGTCGACCGGCTCCGCCTGCGCATCAGCCGCCAGACGGCCTGTTACCGGTTCAGCCAACGCGATCTTCAGGACTTCATCCATCGTCTGGACCATGTAGACGTTCAGCGTGTCCAGCACGTTTTTCGGTATGTCAGCCAGGTCTTTCTCGTTGTCCTTCGGTAGGACGATGTTCTTGACGCCAGCCCGATGAGCGGCCAGCACCTTCTCCTTGACGCCGCCGATCGGCAACACTTTTCCTCGAAGCGTGATCTCACCGGTCATCGCCACATCCTTGCGAACCGGCACTCGTGCGAGAGCCGAGACCAGCGCGGTGGCGAGTGTGATGCCGGCCGAAGGCCCATCCTTGGGGATGGCCCCTTCCGGGACGTGGACGTGCACGTCGGTCTTGCGATTGAACTCTTTGGGAATCCCGAACTCCTCGGCCTTCGAGCGAACGTAGCTCATGGCCGCCTGGGCCGATTCCTGCATCACGTCGCCGAGCTTTCCTGTCAACGTGAGATGACCCTTACCCGGCATTAGCGAGGCCTCTGTCACCAGAATCTCCCCGCCCACTTCTGTCCAGGCCAGGCCCGTGGCGATGCCGATCTCGTTGGTTTCCTCCGCCATCGTGTTGCGGAAGCGGGGGACCCCCAGGTAGTGCGTCACCTTCTCGGCCGTGATCTCTTCGCTGAAACCCTTGCCTTCGACGACTACCTTGCGGGCCACCTTGCGACAGATCGAAGAGATTTCGCGCTCTAGGTTTCTGACGCCAGCTTCCCGGGTATAACGCTGAATGATGGTCTGGATGGCCTCGTCCGTAACACTGACATTGTCCTTCGTCAGGCCGGTGCCCTCGATGGCTTTCGGGGCGAGGAACGCCTTCGCGATTTCGATCTTTTCAAGCTCGGTGTAGCCGGCCAGCTGGAGCACTTCCATCCGGTCCCGGAGTGCCTGGGGAATGGTGTGGAGTACATTGGCCGTGCAGATGAACATGACGTTCGAGAGGTCGTACTCGACGTCGAGGTAATGATCCAGGAACGTGTGATTCTGTTCGGGGTCGAGAACCTCGAGGAGAGCCGCCGACGGGTCGCCGCGGAAATCCATCGACATCTTGTCGACTTCGTCCAGCAGGAACACCGGGTTCATCGACCCGGCCTTCTTCATCATCTGGATGATCTGGCCCGGGAAGGCGCCGATGTAGGTGCGCCGGTGGCCCCGGATCTCGGCTTCGTCCCTGACACCGCCGAGCGAGAGGCGAACGAACTTGCGGTTCATCGCCCGTGCGATCGACTTTGCCAGTGAGGTTTTTCCAACGCCGGGAGGTCCGGAGAACGTCAAGATCGTTGCCTTGGGCTTCTTGACGAGCGCGCGAACGGCCAGGAACTCGAGGATCCGCTCCTTGATCTTCTCCAGGCCGTAATGATCTTCGTGGAGGATTTCCTCGGCGCGCTTGAGGTCGCGGCTCTCGCGCGTCTTCTTGTGCCACGGTACCGCGATGAGCCAATCCAGATAGTTTCGTGAGACGGTTGCTTCCGCCGACATCGGCGGCATGGCCTCGAGGCGTTTCAGCTCCTGGATCGCCTTCTCCTCGACGTCCTTGGGCATCTTCGCCTGTTCGATTTTCTTTTTCAGCTCGTCGACCTCGTTGCCTTTTTCGTCCTTGCGACCCAGTTCCTTCTGAATCGCCTTCATCTTCTCGTTGAGGTAGTACTCCTTCTGCGCCTTCTCCATCTGCTTCTTCACGCGAGATTGGATGCGGCGATCGACCTGGAGTTTGTCGACCTCGATTTCCAGAATACCGGCGATTCGATTCAGCCGCTCGATTGGCGTGATGATTTCCAGCAGGTTCTGCTTTTCGTCGACGCCCACCAGGAGGTGCGCGGCGATGGTGTCCGCCAGCTTGCCGGGATCATCCACGCGGACGGCCGCGATCATCGCGTCGTAATGCAGGTTGTTCGAGAGCTTCACGTACTGCTCGAAGAGCGAGACCACGCGGCTCATCGTGCTCTCGGCATCACCGCTCGCCTCGCGCTGTTTCGGCAGAACTTTCACGACCACGCGGTAGAAGCCTTTGTCTTCCTTCCACTCGACAGCCCGCGCGCGGTCGACGCCCTCGACGAGCACTTTGATGTTGCCGTCGGGCAGCTTCAGGCTCTGGACGATGTTGGCGACGCAGCCCATCGTGTAGATATCTTCCGGCCGCGGGTCGTCTACCGATGCGTCGTGTTGGGCGGCGAGGAAGATGCGCTTGTCCTTCATCAGCGCATGTTCCAGGGCGCGTGTGGACGAAGGCCGTCCGATGACGAACGGCATCATCATGTGCGGAAAAACCACCACGTCCCGCAGAGGGACGATGGGCAGGGTTTCGTAGACTTCCAAAGGGGTTTCCATAAAGTGCAGCTGTCAGCCTTCGACTTCCAGCTTTCCGCCGGGAGCCGGCAGGCGGGAGCTATCCTGCCTTTTCGATCAGTGTGATCGGCTTGTCCTTCGCCATGACGACCTCTCGCGTGATCGTCACTTCGCGGACTTTCTTCTGGTTTGGTACCTGATACATCAAGTCGAGCATCAGGTCCTCGATGATCATCCGGAGACCGCGGGCGCCGATCTTGCGTTCGAGCGCCGATTCCGCGATTGCTTCCAGCGCGTCGTCTGTAAAGCGGAGCTTGACGTTCTCGTACTCGAACAGCTTCATGTACTGCCGCGTGATCGCGTTGCGTGGCTGCGTCAGGATCTGCACGAGCGCCGGCTTATCCAACTCGTGCAGCGTACCGATGACGGGCAGGCGGCCAACGAATTCGGGAATCAGCCCATACTTGATGAGGTCCTGCGGTTCCAATTGTTCGAGAGTCGCGCCGATATCGCGCGATCGAATCGACTTCACGTCGGCCTTGAAGCCGAGTGTCTTCTTGCCGGCCCGCCGTTCGATCTGCTTGTCGAGCCCGACGAAGGCTCCACCGCAGATGAACAGGATATTGGTGGTATCGACCTGGAAGAATTCCTGATGGGGATGCTTGCGTCCACCCTGCGGCGGAACGTTGGCAACCGTCCCCTCGAGTATCTTGAGCAGGGCCTGCTGCACGCCCTCGCCGGAGACGTCGCGGGTGATAGACGGGTTCTCGTCCTTCCGGCAGATCTTGTCGACTTCGTCGATGTAGATGATGCCTTGCTGGCATTTCTCGATGTCGCCGCCAGCGGCCTGCAGGAGCTTCAGGATGATGTTCTCGACGTCTTCACCGACGTAGCCGGCTTCGGTGAGCGTCGTCGCATCGACGATTGTGAACGGCACCGACAGCAGCTTGGCGAGCGTCTGAGCGAGCAACGTCTTGCCCGTACCGGTCGGTCCAATCAACAGGATGTTCGACTTCGTGAGCTCGATGTCGTTGCGGCTGCGCGGCTGCTTCTGAATCTCGATTCGTTTGTAGTGGTTGTAGACGGCGACGGCGAGCTTCTTCTTGGTCCGCTCCTGACCGATGACGTACTCATCCAGGAACTTCTTGATCTCCTGGGGGGTCGGCAGCGAGGACCGGCTCCCCCGGTTTTCGAACCGGTTGTCGTCGGCGATGATGTCGTTGCAGACTTCGACGCACTCGTCGCAGATGAAGACCGTCGGTCCAGCGATGAGTTTGCGGACGTCGTTTTGGTCCTTGTTGCAGAAGGAGCACCGCAGGACTTCGGTTTCGCCGCTCTTTTTCACCATAGGTCAGGAGCGCTCCAGCGCTGCCCGTTCTCTCGTCATGACACTAGCACAGGGACCAGGGGGCACACCCCCCTGACGACTAGGCCCGCTTCCGTATTACATCATCAATAATACCGTATTCTTTGCCCTGATCGGCCGACATGATGTAGTCGCGCTCGGTGTCATCCTGGATGCGCTTAATCGGCTGTCCAGTATGGAATACGAGGATTTCGTTGATGCGCTCGCGCATGCGTAGGATTTCGCGTGCCGCTATATCAATATCGGTCGCTTGGCCCGCCAGACCAGACATTAGCGGCTGGTGGATAACAATTCTGGAATTAGGGAGAGAAAACCTCTTCCCCTTGGAACCCGCCGCCAGGAGCACGGCGGCCATTGACGCCGCCTGGCCAATACAGGTCGTTTGGACGTCCGGCTTGATGAACTGCATCGTGTCGTAGATGGCCATGCCGGCGGTAATCGACCCCCCAGGGCTGTTTATGTACAGCTGGATGTCCTTGTCGGGGTCCTCCGCCTCGAGAAACAGCATTTGGGCGATGGCGAGGTTCGCCACCGTGTCGTCGATTGGTGTGCCGATGAAGACGATGTTGTCCTTGAGAAGACGCGAAAAGATGTCGTACGCGCGTTCGCCCCGGTTCGTTTGCTCGACCACCATCGGTACGAGTTGCAGAGACTCTCGAAACTGATCACCCATATCACTAGTCGCTGTTTGGTTCGGGGAAAATGGCGAGCGGGGAGTTCTTACGCTTGTTCCGGACCTCCCGCGATTGTAGCATGCGCCATCAGGAAGTCAATCGCCTTTTCACGCCGAAGGCCGGCTCGAACCCGCGATAGTCCCCGCTCTTTCTCGAGTTCCGCTCGCACAGCCGCTTGCGTCCGCCCTGTTCGCTCGGCGTAGCGTGACACTTCGCGTTCCACTTCATCGTCGGTCGGGTCGAGGTGCTCGCGACGCGCCACTTCATCGATCACGACGGCCGCCGCTACCGCTTCGCGCGCCGCGTCCCGCTGACTCTCTCGAAGCTGGTGCCAGTCGATGTTGGCCTCGCGCGGGTTCACGTTCTGATCGAGGAGGCGGCGGGCAAAGTCCTCCAGACGCCGGTCGAGTTCGCGGTCGACGAGGGATGGCGGTACGTCGAACGGCACACGCGCCGCCAGTTGTTTCATCAGCGCCGACCGGACCTCGCGTTCCGCCGCGTGTCGCGCCTCGTGCTCGAGATCCTCGCGGATTCGCGCGCGCAGCGCGTCGAGTGTTTCGAATGCGCCGAGATCCTTCGCAAACTCATCGTCGAGCTCCGGAAGGTGGCGGCGTTTGATGCTCTTGACCGTGACCGTGTAAGACACCTCGGTGTTGGCGAGCTCGGTGACCGCATAGTCGGCGGGGTATTGAATCGAAAATGTCTTCGTGGCGCTGGCTTCGAGACCAAGCAGCTGTGCATCGAAGCCGGGTGGGTTCGCGGTCGCACCGAGCTCGATGTTGATGTCGTTATGGGTATCGGTTTGCCCGCCCGCGTCCTTGCGCTCCAGATCCACGGTGACGGTATCGCCCTCAACGACGCCGCGGCCTTCGACGGGCTCGGACCGCGCCGCGCGTTCACGCAGCCTCTGGAGTGCCTGTTCGGTGGCCGCCTCATTCACCGCGACCGACGACCGTCTCAGGTTGAGCGTGGCGTAGTCGCCAGGCTCGAATGGTGGAAGCGTGTCGAAGGAAGCGGTGAAGGTCAGCGGCTGACCTTCCTCAACGGTGATATCGCGAATTTCCGGAGTGTCTACCGCCTCGACGCCCTTTTCGCGCAGAGCCTCGTCGACGGCCGGAGGAATCAAGTCGTCGACCACCTGATGAAGGATTTGCTCCTTGAACCGTTGCTTGATGACGCGGGTCGGGGCCTTACCCGGCCGGAAGCCGGGAATTCTCGCCCGGCGCGAATAGTCTCGCGCGTGACGCTCGATTTGGGCGTCGACCACGTCGCTCGGGATTTCGACACGGACGTTCTTGCGCGTGTCGTTGACGTCGACGAACTCTGCTTTCATGAGAGGGATGTCTGTCGGCCTTCGCGTGGCTGGCCGAGCCGAAGCTCGCGCAAGCGAAGGCTGGTGCGAAAGGGGGGAGTTGAACCCCCAAAGCCTTTCGGCTACCGGATCCTAAGTCCGGCGCGTCTGCCAGTTCCGCCACTTTCGCGCAACAGGTTCTGACCGCCGATTCAGCCTAACATGCCACCTCAGGCTTGACAAACGGCGCGCTCACACTCTCGTCGCGGCTATCGCGGCCGGCAGACGAACCAGACCTGACTGCTGAACCATCCGCGCGACAGTCCCATCGGTGTAAAGAGCATCCGCTCGATCCAGAATACTTCTACGACACGCCTGCGGAACCGTCGCCAGTTGAAGCCGTAGTGTGAGTGGTAGGGCGACCGCGGATCGCTGTAGACCGGCCGATGAAGAACCGTCCGTTCGGTCGCAAACAGCATCCGGACCGTATCGCGCCAGGTGTACGTCTCGTAGCGTGCGTACTCGATCAGCCCTCGCCACACGGCAAGCTTCCGTACTAAATACTTGAGCATGAAGACAGGGCCTGTGGCTCAGAAACGTTCCATCCCCACGACCGTAGTCGAGCAACTTCTCCGTGGGCCGGCTTTCCGCAAGCCTGACCCCTTGCTGAAATCGGGCGGCATGGCTCCAGCGAATGATCGACGATCGCGAACCGAGCTGTTTCCGCGCGTAGTGGCCCTCTTCGACGGACCTCATGATCGTCCCAGACCCGTCGCCCTGATCCGTTGTCCATAACTGCGGCGAAACCGCCAGTGCGCTCGCAGGCAACGACCGGTGTGCCTGATTCGTGTCCACGCAGACGGCTGCAACACGAACATGGCTCGCTGGAGCTCGAGCTCCTCTTCTTCAGTTGCGCCAAGCCGGCGCGCCTTCGTGAGCGCCTCCCAGTAGGCGACCCAGATAGAGAAGTACAACGCGTCCAGAGTAGCCAGATACCAGTTGTATTCAGCAAAGGCTCCGCGGGCACCAGTCTTGTGAACCTGGTGTTTGATGTCACCGCGCCGGTTGACGATCAAGCCGTTGCCGTGACACATCATGATGGCGGCACACACGTTGTCGTAGCACTGTTCGCCGAGGATATACGGGCGAAACCGCCGCCGCTGCTTGCGCCACCAGGAGACGTCGAACACGAACATGTCCAATCCCGCCGTCATGATCGACAAGTCGCCGTGTTCGTTGAAATCCATCCGCGAAAACGCGTAGGTTTGTTTACCGCCTCCGAGGATTGTTTCGATCGCCGATTGAGTGACGGTAATGTCGGCGTTGAAGAATCCGAAGTACTGACGCTGTCGCGCCTCGGCGATGGTGGCAAGGGCGTCGAGCACTTCCGTAAGGATGGGCTGCCGTCGCCCGGCCAGGCCGCTCACGCCGACTGAGTCCCGTTTGAGCACCGCGACGGTTTCGAGACCATCAGGTGCATGGGCGTCCTCCACCCATTGCACGTTGATCGGTTCGACGCCCGAGAGCCCTGTAATCGCGTCGAGAGACTGCCGCTGCCGTCGAACGGCTTCCGGTGAGCCCAGGTAGTACTGGGTGCCCAGCACGATCGTCATTGAATATTCGTAATCAGATATTCCTCGACCGGGCCACGGCGCGCCCCGTTGCTGTTGATGGAGCGCCGCGCCGGCACCCGGCGTGCCCTCAGTCCTGCGGCGTGCGTCGAACTATTCCCGTCGTAGAGATCCGTGATCTCCGCGGCCGTCGAATTGCTCAGCAGCACATGACACCCGCGCAGGGCTAGCGTGACGACCATCGCTTGCAGACGACGCTGGTCGGAGGCGTCGAAACGCGCGGGTGTGTAGGCGGTGAAGTTTGCCGTTCGGCTGGTCGGTGCATAAGGCGGGTCGATGTAAAGAAAGTCACCAGCCTTGGCGACGGCAGCCGCCCGCTCAAAGGATCCGTGTTCGAGGCTGACCCGTGGCTTCGAAAGAGCTTCGGAAACGCGGAGGATGTGCGCTCGACTCGGCGTGCTCGGCCGAGTATAGCGACCGACCGGCACGTTGAACGCGCCGCTCGCATTGAGTCGGAACAAGCCGTTGAAGCCGGTACGATTCAAATAGATGAACATCGCGGCGAGTTCCGGGTTGTATCTGATCCGTCCGCCGCTGGCCCGACGCCGATTGCGAAGCGGATTGAAACGCTCGTCGCGGACCTCGTAGTAATGGCGATGCCCCGCGTGCCGGTACCCGGTCGCCAGTTCGTCCAGCGCCTCTGTGACTTCCTCGGGACGATCGCGCACGACCGTGTAACACCCGATGAGATCCGCATTCGAGTCGATCAAGACCGCGTCGTGATTCTGCAGACGGCCCATGCTGTGCAAATCGAAGAACACCGCGCCGCTGCCAACGAACGGTTCAATGTATCGGCCGAACTCTCGAGGGTAATAACGGCGAAGCTGCGGGAGCAGCTGGCGTTTGCCGCCGGCCCATTTCAGTAGAGGGCGAAAATCAGAGCGTCGCATCCCTTTCCGCCCACCACCAGATTGCCAATGCGCTCAGCACCAGCGCAATGGCTGCGCCGTACACGGGAAGGGACGGCGCGGCCTGGCGCGCGAGGCTCACCACACCGCTATGCACCAGCGCCATGGCATCCGGACTGATGGCTGTGAGTCCGCGGTACATCAACAACAGCACCGAACCGACGACACCGATGGCGATGAGGCCCAGCGCCAGGTTGAAGCCGGCGTCGACGAACTGCTCTCGACGCCACCTCGCACGGCGTACTCGTGTCATGGTTCGCGACGTGAACTGCTGAGGAGGCTTGGGTACAGGACGGGCGTGAAGCATCTTGTCGAGCCGACGTGCCGATTCCAGCGCCGCAGCGCAGTTCTTGCACGAGTCGAGATGCTGCGCCACGCGGCCCTGGGGCGCCAGGTCACCAGCCGCAATGGCCTCGATGGCGTCGAGCGCTTCATCGCAAAACATAACTTACCGGGGCTCTGCCCGGGACCCCGGCTCGGTCGCTCGCGGGGCCCCGTCGCCCCGCTCCGCTCCCTCGCGGGCGCGCCGTGCGCGCCTCGAAGACCCTACAGCGCGATGTCATCGCAGCTCGGTCTCCAACACCCGCCGGAGCTGCTGTTTCGCACGATAGAGCTGTGTCTTGACCGTTCCCAGCGGGAGGTTCAGCGCATCGGCCAGGTCCTCGTACCGCACGCCATCCAGATAATGCGCGGCGATTAGCAATCGATAGTTTGCCGGCAAGCGCGCGATCGCTTTTTCCAGTCGATCCCGAAGCTCGAGGTCGCCAAAACGCCGGTCCGTGACCGCCGACACCTCCGCCGCGGGGACCCGATTGTCCTGCAACGACACCGCCTGCGCGACCGGTGATTGAGGCTGAGCGCATACGTTCACCACGATCCGGTAGATCCAGGTCGAAAGCCGCGCTTCACCGCGAAAATACGGCAGCCCTCGGTGGATTCGGAGGAAGACATCCTGCGCCAGGTCCTCCGCCCGCGACCGATCCTGAACGGTACGAGCGATCAGGGCGAACACCAACTCTTTGTAGCGGTCGACGAGCTGGTGAAACGCCCCCTCGTCGCCGAGACGGCACCGCTCGACGAGCTCGCGCTCGTTGATGGTGTCATTCATTCATTGCGTAGGCACTGCGGGAGCATCAGGCTCCACGTTCTCTTACAACTGCACTACACTTGTCCGGCCCCGACGAATCGGAGCTATGTCGAATAGAAATGGCCGCGCAGGGCTATACACCCAGTGTATTAGAGCATGAGGTTATCGAAATTGTTTCGCCCCAACAGCTGAAACATTTGGGCAAACGAGCCAGTCTAATGTTGTCAGGTGCGATCTCTCTGGAGGTTAGATGGATTTTCCGTTCGCTTGGCCGTTCCTGATTCCCATCATTGCAATTATTAGCGGCTGTGCAACGGCGATTTTCGCGACGATGGCCAAGGCGCGGGTCCGAGAAGCCGAGATCCGGGAACGAATTGCCATGATCGAAAAAGGCATGGTTCCCCCTCCAGAAGTGGATCCAGGCGCCTTCGATCGCACGATGAGCCGGTTCGATCGGCCCGATTTCGACGCCAGATATCGCTCATCGGGCCGTCACCTCCGGGGGGGCGTCATCCTCATGGCCATCGGGTTCGGGCTGATGGTGCTCATTGGCTTCACTTCAGGCGAACTTTCCAGCGGTGTCGGAGTGGGCGGTTTCCTCGTCATTCTCGGCTTGGCCTTTGTCATCATCTCCCTTTTGAACGACGTCCAGCCGAGGCGCTGGCCTGCTCAGCCTTCGGCTGCCCCCCCTGAGTCACCCACACCATCTGCCTCGGATCGCCACTAAAACCTCTACACCCAGATATTTGCTCTCACCCCTCCGGCCGATAAGACCTCGAGAGATCTCCGGCCCTTGTACGAGCTTGTAAGTTATTGAAAATATAGATCTTACGTGTTCGTGGCGGCCCGAACGACCGTCGCGCTCGCGTCTCCGGGTGCCTCGCCCTGAACGCAACTTGGGCAGGCAGCAGTGATCTCTCGAGTGCTCCTGTGTCGCTTTCAGCTCCTGGAGGTCTCCGGGGAAGGGGAAGGCCCGCCGCTCGACTGTGAGCGACAGGGCGAAGCTGTCGAATGGCGGTCCCGGCTCCTCGAAAGCCGATGTCAACCTTATCCCTTTGATGCTTGTTTTCAGCTTTCTCACTCCCGGGGTCGGACAGGGCACCAAGAGTGGCCAAGCCAAACCCACCAACGCCGGCCAAAACGGAACAACAGCCTCCTCCAGCGGTCACGCCGCCGAGTTCAGGCACACCCGCCTCATACGCCATCGGCTTGCAGGACGTCCTCAAAATCACGGTCTTCGACGAACCCGAGCTGTCAGGACAGTCCTATCGTGTCGACTCCGACGGCATGATCACCTTCTGGTTGCTCGGTCGCGTATCCGCTGTTGGTCTATGCAGAAGCCCGGAGCCGTTTGGACTCGTGATCGTGGATGCGATGGCCACGGTGCGAGTGGTCGTCATGAGCCTGGCGGGAGTGGCAGCCGAGATTGTGACGCCGGGTGTGGACGCGCTCGGGCATGTGCCAGGCGATGTCAATGGTTTGGCGGCGCGCATAAAGGAGCTGGCGGCGAGCCCGGAATTGCGGGCTCGGCTCGGCCGCGCGGCGCGGCTGACCGCCGAGCGGTCATTCGATCGAGGACGTCTCGCCCGCGATCTCGTGCCGATCTATCAAGCGGTGCTCCGTGAGTGTTAACGGACCGCCTGTCGTGAATTGTCCGCAGATTGACGACTGACATGCGCGTCTTACATGTGTCGAGCGGCAACCTGTTCGGCGGCATCGAGACGATGCTGCTGACACTTGCCAGAAACCGCAATTTGCGGACAGGCGTCGAAACCGAGATCGCGTTGTGCTATGCGGGTCGGCTCGGGGAGGAGCTCGAGAAAGTTGGGTGTCTGGCACATCAGCTCCCCACGCCACGCGCAAGTCGACCGCATACCGTATTGCGCGCCCGCCACGCGCTCGGCGCGTTCTTAACCACGCGCAATTTCGATTGCGTCATCTGCCATTCTCAGTGGACACAAGGCATCTTTGGCCCAACTGTGCGGCGTGCTGGCTTGCCGTTGGCCATGTGGGTTCACGGGCCTCTAACCGGGCTCCATTGGAGCGAGTTGTGGGCTGGTCAGACGCCGCCGGACTTGGTGATCTGCACCAGCGATTTCACGGCGCAGACCGTGCCGTATCTGTACCAAGAAGTTCCGATCGAGGTGGTTCATCCTCCGGTGGAAATGGATCTGCCGGCGCTGTCGGCCGGGGAGCGATCTCGCGTCCGCGCGGAGCTTTCTACCGCTGAAGATGCGGTCGTCATCATCCAGCCCAGTCGTGTCGAGGCGTGGAAGGGCCATGCCGCTTTGGTCGACGCGCTCGGTCAATTGCGCGATCTGCCGAACTGGATTTGGTGGCAGGTTGGCGGAGTGCAACGGCCCTTCGAAGCAGCGTATTTGGACTCGATTCGTGAACGTGCCCGAACACTCGGGATCCTCGAGCGCGTCCGGTTTATAGGCGAACGATCGGATGTTCGCCGGCTGCTTTCCGCTGCCGATATCCACTGCCAGGCCAATCTCCACCCGGAACCCTTCGGCATCGCCTTTGTCGAGGCACTTTCCGCGGGCCTGCCGGTAGTGACGATCGCCCTCGGAGGGGCCCTCGAGGTCGTCGACGACTCATGCGGCTTGCTCGTCCCGCCAGGAGATTCGGGAGCGCTGGCTGCCGCACTCCGCCGGCTCATCACCGACTCAGGGCTTCGAGCTCGACTGGCATCGGCGGCTCCAGCCCGTGCAAGGCGTGTCTCAGATCCCACGAGGCAGATCCGACGTCTTCAGAGCGCGCTCGAAAGCATTGTGAAACGAAAAGGGCAGGAGGGGCGGGAAGGGCAGGAGGGGCGGGAGGGGCAGGAGGGGCGGGAAGGGCAGGGGCGGGAAAGGCGTGCAGGCTGGCGTTGAGAGCCTCGAAACCCGCGCCCGACTCACAGGCGGGTCGAGCAGCGACGCCATCTACAGGATGGTCGCCGATGCCGTCCGTTCACGGGGAATCCGCGGCGCCCGGCTCGTCGATGTCGGATACGGCAGTGGCGCCCTGTGGTCGTTCCTTCGGCACCAGTTTTCGAGCGGCATCGATGCCGTACGGTACGACGGCTCCTCTCGTCGGGAGACTTTCGACAAGCAGATTTCGATCGCTCGGACTGGTCGGTAGACGCCAACGTCGCCGATCTCGTCGTCTCACTCGAAACCATCGAGCATGTGGAGAACCCGTGGGCGTTTATGCGCGGGCTGGTGCGCATCGCCAAACCCGGCGCGTGGTTGGCCGTCACGACTCCCAATCAACTGAGCTGGTTGAGTCTCGCGACACTTATCGTCAGACATCGATTTTCGGCGTTCCCGGATGCCTACTATCCGATTCATCGAACCGCGCTCCTGGAGTCTGACCTCCGTCACGCCGCGGAAGACTGCGGGCTCGAGGAGGTCGTCATCCTCTATACACGTTCGGGCTCTAGACACGTTCGGGCCGCATTCCAAAGACAGCCTGGCACTACCCGGGGGCGATCGCAGATCTCTTCCCACGCGGGTTATCCGACAACCTGATGGTTCTCGCCAGGAAACCGCGTGACTGAACGTCCGCGCGTGGCGTTCGTGAATTCGGGCATTCTCGGGCACAGGGGCGTCGCCAAGCTCATCGAGCAGGCGACCGCGTCATGTCACGGGTTTCAAGCAGAACACGTCAACCTCAGCGACGGGCTGACCGTTCCGGATCGCATCGTCGGGCGTGTGCTGGGGGTTCAGCTGGCGCCGACGTCTGGCTTTTTGGCCAATCTCGACTTGCGACGTTGGCGTCTGGAGTTGAACGTTGGATGGCTCGCCGCTCGAAGAATTCAGGTTGCTGAGCGCCGCGCTGCCCTTCATGCATTTCACTTTCATCCACAAGCGACGGCGTACGGCAGCCTTGCCCGAATGAGGCGAGTACCGTCGATCGTTTCGATCGATGCAACACAACGCCCGGCGTTCGAGGCGGCCACCTCGCGGCTGAGTCGATCGAGCTACCGGGCCGGGATGGTCCACGATGGCGCCGTGTTCCGCGCATCAAAGCAAATCGTCGCGACGTCGCATTGGGCGGCCCGGGACGTTGCCGCGATGTACCCGGATTGCGCAGACAAAGTCCATGTGATGCCGTATCCAATCGATTCAAGCTTGTTCGACGGCAAGTGGATTGAGGAGCGCGCGGCACGGGCGACCACAAATTCGCGTCCGATCGTCCGCGCGCTCTTCGTTGGCGGCGATTTTCCGCGCAAAGGCGGCCTCGAGCTTCTGAAAGCCTGGCGCTCGAGCAATCTGGGCAGCCGGGCCGCTCTGGATATCGTCACCGATTGGCCGTTAGAGCCAGAGGACTTGCCGCCTGGCGTGCGCCTGATTCGCGGTGTGTCTCCGTACACCGCCTCGTGGCGGGAACTGTGGCGTCAAGCTGACTTCTTCGTGATGCCGACGAAGCAAGAAGCCTTCGGAATGGTCTATCAGGAAGCTGCCGCAGCGGGACTGCCCGTTGTCGCGACCAACCTCAATGCGATTCCGGAGATCGTCGAAGACCGAGTTACGGGAATTCTCGTTGACCCCGGCAACCTTCCAGCACTGGTCAGTGCCATGCGGACGCTTGTCGAATCCGCAGAGCTTCGGCACCGGATGGGACTGGCCGCCTTCCAACGGATTGCACAGGTCGCCGATCCGAGTGCCTATGCCGTAAAGCTGGAGAACATCGTTCGGCACGTGATGGCGTCCGATGTGAGCCAACCGGCCTGACGAGATCGACCCGCGCGATGTCGCTCACCACTTCCGACTCAACACAAGTGTTCTCTGATACTGCGGCGTACACTGCGTCGGTGGCCGAGGAGTCGTCTCTCAACCGGGAAGGCTGGAGACCCTCGGAGTGCCTGTCATTGCGTCAGACAGCGGCGAGATTCCCGACGTTCTTGCTGATGCAGGAGTCGTCGTTGCGGAAGGTGACGAACAGGCTTGGACGCGCACCCTAAGAGATCTCCTCGACGATACCGCGCGGCTCGGGCATCTGTTTCGCCACGGGCGGCAGATGGCCGTTGAGCGCTTTGCCTGGCACGTGATTACCCGCCAGCACCTCGAGTTTTTCGACGAAATCGTGGACCTGCGACGTCAAAACTGAAGTTCTTCACCGAGTACTGAACCAGTGCAACCACTGCGCGTGGCAATCTGCTTTGATTTTCCTGAAGAGCAATGGCGAAGCATGGACCGCGTAGCGGTCGAACTCGTCCAGGGTTTGCGACGCAACCATGCGGGCACTATCGAGGTCACGCCGCTCGTTCCTCGCTTTGTCCGGCGCGCCGGGTCGCTCGGAAGTCTGGGCCGCGGCCAAACGGGATTCAACATCGACCGGATGCTCAATCGGCTTTGGGACTACCCGCAGCGCGTTGGCGCGATCAACGGCAAATACGATGTATTTCACGTGATCGACCACAGCTACTCTCAGCTTGTGCACCGTTTGCCGCCGGGACGGACCGTGGTGACCTGTCACGATCTCGATGCGTTTCGCTCGGTGCTCCGGCCGGCCGACGAGCCCCGCCCGTGGCTGGTCCAAGCGATGACTCGCCATGTGCTCGCCGGGTTGCAGCGTGCGACTCGCGTGACTTGTGACACCGCCGCGATTCGGGACGAATTGATGGCGTGCGGCATCGTTCCAGCCGATCGCGCCGTGGTCGCACGAGTAGGCGTTGGTCCCGATTACTCCAGCACTCCCGATCCCGAGCGCGATTGTGAAGCCGATCGTCTCATTGGTGCGCCGATCGGCTCGGTCGTGGTGCTTCACGTCGGCAGTACGATCCCGCGAAAGCGTATCGACGTTCTCTTGAAGGTTTGCGGCCAGCTCCGTCACAGCATTCCCAATCTGCATTTGGTACGTGTGGGTGGCGATTTCACTCCCGAGCAACGGAAGCTCGTTCGTGCCGTAGGAATGGACGGCTGCATCTCCAATCTTGAGTTCGTCGATGACAGGACGCTCGCCGCCATCTATCGCCGTGCCGCGCTCGCCCTTCTGCCCTCGGAGCGGGAAGGATTTGGCTTGCCTCTGATCGAGGCAATGGCGTGTGGAACACCCATACTCGCCAGTGACTTGCCGGTCCTCAAAGAAGTGGGTGGTTCGATCATCGAGTACTGCACACCGGGCTCGGTACCGATGTGGACCACGCGCGTTCTCGACTTGCTGAACGAGCGTCGCGAGTCGCCGGAGCGTTGGCGCGCCCGCCGCGAAGCCGGTCTGGCGCGGGCCCGTCGTTTTACCTGGGCGCAGTTCACGTCGCGGGTCGCTCAGGTCTACCGACAAGTGGCGGCGGAGGCCGACCCGATGCCGATCCGGACCTCGGCCTGATCTCCAACGTTCTATGATGAAGTCCGGTCATCACCCGCTGCCGAGTTCAGGATGAAAGTACTTCACTCCGCGAAGCTCTATTCGCCGGCGGCATGGAGACGTTGATCCAATCGCTTTGCGATGGAACCTCGCCAGGCTGGGACGTTCGTGTTGTCGCCGCCCACCAGTCGCGCCGGACGCTCGAAGAGCGGGTTGGGTCGGTAAGGGTCGAGCGCGTTGGTGCGATGGGGTCGCTGGCTTCCGTGCCGCTATGATGGGAGTGGAACGAGCTGTGCGGCGATGACGAGCAGGCACGCCGTCAGAGCGAATTCGAATAGACCCGTCGAGTCTCTCCCGATCGGTGGATGAACTATCGCGCCCAGGAGCATCGCGCCGGCGAGCAGCGGAAGTGTCGTCCAATGATAGGCGCCAGCGAAGGCAAAAAGCGTGAAAGCGATGAGGACGATGAGCGTCTTGACTGGCCCGGCCCAGCTGATTAGGTGATCGATGATTCGTTCGCTCATCGATTCAGGTGAATTACGGGACTAGACCGAGGCGCTCGCGTAGTGGCTCTTGTACTGGTGGCCGTAGTACCGAGAGTAGTAGTACTTGTTGCGGGCGAAATCCACCTTGTTCAACACCACCGTCACCGAGCGAGGATTCGATGACTGGATGGTGTCCAGTGCGCGTTGCGCAAGGCGGCGCCGGGTCATTTCCGCGCCGATCACGTACACGACACCGGCGACCGATGGGGCGAGAATCACCGCGTCGGTGACCGCAAGGACTGGAGGCGTGTCGATCAGCACCCAATCGAACGCACCGACGGCCAGGTTGGCCATGAGCGTTTTCATCCGCTCGGACGCGAGCAGCTCCGATGGGTTTTGCGGCGGAGCGCCCGCTGTCATCGCCAGCAGGTTGGGTTCGACCGTGCGTTGAATCACGTCACGGACCCGTGCCTGGCCGGCTATGACCTGCGCCAGACCCCGCTCGTTGGTGAGGCGGAGCGGGCGATGCAATCCTGGGCGTCGCATGTCCGCATCGATCAACAGGACTCGCGAGCCGCCGTACGCCAGCGCCATCGCAATATTGGCGGCGGTGATGGTCTTGCCCTCAAGTGGCTGTGCGCTGGTGACCACCAGGAGCTTGGTGCCGGGATCGGTATAGCGAGAGACCAGCGCCGTGCGAAGCGCGCGGAAGGACTCGCCGAAGTCGTCCGGCACGTTGGTCGACGCCAGCAGCGGCAACTTGTCGCCATGAACCGTAGGGACAAGGCCGAGGAAGGGGAGCTTCAAGCGCTGGTTCACGTCCTCCGGGGTCTTGACCGTGTCGTTCATGTAGTCGAGACCGAGCGCGACCGCGACCGCAAGGCTGAAGCCGATTGAAAGCGCCATGAGCCAGGTGCGACGGCCGGTTGGGCGCATTGGTGCCTTGGGCACCTCGGCGCGATCAATGATGCGAACGTTGTTCGTCCGGCTGCTGCTGGAGACTCTGAGCTCCTTTTCCTGTTGGAGGAGCGTGTCGTAGACCGTGTGGTTGCTTTTGGCCTCGCGCTCCAGGACGTTGTAGTCCACGCTCTTCCGCCCCAGATCCTGCACGTCGACCTTGGCTGCTTCGAGTGCTCTGCTGAGTGTCTGCTCCTGTAGCAGGGCCGTTTCATATTCGGTCCTAACCGACTGGACGGCCTTGGTGGTCTCGGTGTCGAGTTGGGTCCGGGCATCTTCCAGAGCGGTCCTGTTCGCCACGACCTGCGGATGCTTGTCCCCGTATTTGTCCAGCAGCGCCGCACGTTGGCGCTGGAGCTCGACGACCCTCGTCTTGGCGGCGACGACCTGGGGATTCTGACCGACCGCCGGAATCGCGTCCGCCGAGGCGTCATTGCCGGCTCTGATCTGATCGTAGAGGGCCTTTCGTTGCGCACGCTCGGTTCGCGCCCGCATCAGGTCGTCGTTCAGCTTGTTGTAGCGGCTCAACACGATGTTCTGCTTGTCGTCGAGCGACATCGCATTCTGCTTCTCGCGGTACTCTGCAAGCGCTCGCTCGCTTTCCTCGACCTTCTGTTGCTGCTTCCCCAATTCGGTCTGGAGCCAGTCGAGCGTGGTCTGCGACGTGTGAAGCTTGGCGGCGAGATTCTGATCTGATGTACTCGTCCATCAAGGTGTTCGCGGCCTGCGCTGCGAATTCGGGATTGAGCGAGCGGAAGGTGACATCGACCAGCCGGCTGTCGCGCACCGGCTCCACCGCGACCCGGCTCATGAACGCCGCAACCAGACCGCTCTCGTCTGGTGCTTCGGATGCCGCTTTCGCTGGTTCGGCGGGCGGAACAGGTTTGACCGATTGAACCGCCGTTCGCCAAAGGTCCTTAAAGGATGTCAACGGTGTCCGCGGTGGAGCTGCCGTGCCGTTGAATTCGGCCGAGTCCTCGAGGTGCAGCTTCTTGATCACGCGGCGCGTGAGATCGCGGCCCTTCAGAATGCGGTACTGCGTGTTGTAGTAGAGCTGGGGATCTTCAAAGTACTGTGACTCTGCCGAGGCAAGGCCGGGGATCATGGCTCTCTCGGTTTCGATCAGCAGTCGGCCCTGGGCTTCGTCAGTACTCGATCCCTGAATATCCTTGGAGCATGACCGCGGCAGAGGTGAGTACAAATACGCTCAACGCTACATACCGGTAGCGATAAAGCACCGCGAGGCGATCGAGGATGTGGACGTCCTGGTCGGCTGGTCCGCTCGACTGCGATGGAGGCGGCGTCGGTGCTGGTCGCTGTTGCGGGCCCTGAGAATCCATTACACGGGGTCGCGGCTCAACGTTCGCTGACGGGGTCGCCGGACGCATGGGTCGCCATGGTCGCGAGCGCGATGAAGGTGAGCGAAATCACGCGGTACATGGCAGCCACGGAGTATTATCGGTCTCCTATTTGGCGTCGATTAGTACGGTCTTAGACAGTCATTATATGACAATATAGGACTTTATTGTCGTTTAGTTTCGAATAGTCAGACTCGGCTGCTGGCCTTCCGGTGGGACACCAATCCGGACAAGTGCCAGGGTGCCTCAAACGCTTCATTACACGGAGGTTATGTCAGTGGGCGAGCACATTTCCTTCCAGGCGAATGGACACACGACCCCGGCTTACCTGGCACACCCCGCCCAACCTGGGCCCGGCATTGTGGTCATCCAGGAATGGTGGGGCCTCGTACCCCATATCGAACGCATCGCCGATCGGTTCGCGCAAGCAGGATTCGTGGCGTTGGCGCCCGATCTCTATCACGGCGAGAAGGCGACGACGCCCGATCAAGCGGGAAAGATGATGATGGCTCTGCGAGTCGACGAAGCAGCGCGCGATCTCGCGGGCGCGATCGATGAGCTCACCGGCCAGGAGGACGTCACCCACTTGAAAGTCGGCACTGTCGGGTTCTGCATGGGCGGGGCGCTTTCGCTCTTCGCAGCATGTCGCAGTCCGGAAGTCGGCGCCTGTGCCGTGTTCTACGGAGGTCACCCGAACATCAGCCCCGATCTGGAATCGCTGCAGGCTCCCGTGCTCGGCATCTACGCCGGGAAGGATACTTTCGTGACGCCCGACGTCGTGAAGGAGCTGGATCGCCGGCTCACTACACTTGGCCGGCGTCACGAGTTTCACACGTATCCGAACGCCCAGCACGCGTTCTTCAACGACGAGCGGCCCGAAGTGTACGACGGCATCGCCGCGGCTGACGCCTGGACCAAGACCCTCGCCTTCTTCCGGCGCGAGCTGCGGGCTTAGGGATCCTCTTTTGGCGATGTTGTGGCGGGCGGCACTCGTTCTGGTGGCTGCCGCCGCCGCACTCCTCCCGCTTCCAACCAGCATCGTCGAGCGCGCCTACTCGACTGCGCTCTACCCGCGGCTCCAGTCGGTGTTGACCCCCGTCTCGAATCACGTGCCGTTCGCGCTTTTCGATGCGTTGGTCGCCATTGTCGCCGTCGGCTGGCTGTTCGCCGTCGCCCTCGATATCGGGCGATACCGTCGTCAATGGGCGCGTCTTGGCGGGCGGCTCGTCCTGCGCACGGCTGTGTGGACTGCCGCGCTGTATGTGCTTTTTCTGCTGACTTGGGGGCTGAACTACCGGCGCGAGAGGCTCTCGGACAAGCTTCAGTTCGATTCAACCGCGATATCCGCCGACGCGGCACGATCGGTGGCTGTCACATCAGTGAACGCGTTGAATGCTCTTCACGGCCGGGCGCACAGTGTCGGGTGGGCTCCGTTCGGCTCGATCGAACCATCACTTGCGAATGCGTTCGACAGGGTTCAAGAAGATTTGGGGGCACGTTCGAGATTTGCCGTGAGCCGACCGAAGGCGACACTGCTCGATTTCTATTTCCGCAGAGCTGGCGTCGCCGGGATGACCAATCCTTACTTTCTCGAGACGCTCGTCGAGCGCAACCTTCTTCCGTTCGAACGTCCATTCGTCGTCGCCCATGAATGGAGCCATCTGGCAGGATTCGCCGACGAGTCTGAAGCCAATTTCGTGGGTTGGCTGATATGCCTCCACGGATCGATCCCCGATCAATACAGCGGCTGGCTGTTCCTCTACGACGAGCTTGCAGGTGCGGTAGGTCGCGGCGATCGTTCGGCTCTCGCGGAACGACTCGGACCCGGCCCGCGCGCCGACCTGCAGGCCGTTGCTCAGCGAGTGCAGCGGCAGGTGAGTCCGGCGGTCTCGGCCGCAGGCTGGCGTGTGTACGATCGATATCTCAAAGCCAATCGCGTCGAAGCCGGAGCGCGGAGCTATGCTGAGGTTGTCCGCCTCGTGCTTGGTGTGAAGTTCGGCCCGGACTGGACGCCGCGGCTTCGGGGGAAGAACTCGGCTCGCTGACATCGATTCAACGGACTATGTAAGTGGCGTGACCGGGCGCAGGGAAGAGTCACGGGGTTGGTTGCCGTAGTAAACGCGATCGAGGAACAGACCTGAAGGCGGCGCCGTGAGGCGCGCCGGGCCTTCCGATGCTTCGGCGAGAAAAGCAGTGGCCGCTGTCTGATCCAATCGTCCCCGTCCGATTTCGACGAGCACTCCGACCATCCGTCGCACCATTTTCCACAGGAAGTGCGAACCTTCGATGCCGATCAGAATCAGGCTGCCCGCCTCGACGATATCGAGCCGGTCGATCAAAACGAGCGTCGAACCGTGTTGTGGGCTCTCGGAGTCGGACACGTCAACCTCTCGAGCGCTGAACGACTGAAAGTCCCGCATTCCGACAAACGCCTTCGCGGCCTCGCGCATTCGACCCACATTGATCGGGTCCTTCACCCACCACACATAAGCTTTGGCAAAGGCGGTGCGGCGCCGGGACACCTGATACAGATAGCGGCGCGCGACGGCGTCGTGGCGCGCGTGAAAGCGTCGCGCGACGTTTTCGAGGTGCAAGATGTTGATGTCGGCTGGAAGCTTGTCGTTCAATCCCCGCTGCAGCGATTCTGGCGATAGAGCAGTGGCCACGTCGAGATGAGCGACCTGGCCGGTCGCGTGCACGCCGGCGTCCGTTCGACCCGACCCGTACAGCTCGAAATCCTTGCGCCCGGTGACGGCACTCACGGCGCGATCGATTTCTCCCTGAATCGTTCGCGCGTTCTTCTGAATCTGCCAGCCGCTGAACCGTGTGCCGGCGTACTCGATGGTCAGCTTGAATCGAGGCACGTCGCGAACTAGTCAATTCCTGCCGAGAGGCTCGCGAAGACATCCGTCTCCGGCCGACGGTCGAGCCTGGGTCCCCAACCTTGTCGCAGCACGTCGAAACTGAGAAGCCGCTCGACGTCGGGCCGCTTCAAATATCGCTCCTCGATGCCGACAGTCTGCGTCTTGTGCGCGGCGAGCGCCCGCGCGCGCTGCTGCCACCAGCGTCCGGTATCGACGAGGAAATCCACCCCCGCCCGCGGTGGAAACTCACCGCTGTCCCAGGGCATGACTGGTGGAATCCACAGCAGCCGCTTCACGACGTGCGGAGCTCCAAGCTCTGGAAACCATCTGGGATCCGAGGCTGCTCCTATCGCGTCGGTCGTAAAACGACTGATCGCGATGTGATCGGTGTGAAAGTTGAATCCATTGGGATCGAACGTCACCACGATCGCCGGATGTTCTCGACGAATGGCTCCGACGAGCGACCGGCGGATTTCATCAGGAGGCGCCGCCGCCAGCTCTTTGTCCTTGTAAGGAAGGATCTCGAGGGCATCGAAATTGAGGATGCGCGCGGCTTCTTTCAGCTCCTGTTCGCGGACTTGCGGCAATTCCTCTTTCGAGCAGAGACCGCCTGTCGCTCCGAGGCCGCCCCGAGTGGCCGTCACGAGAGCCGTCCGCGCGCCCTCGTCGTGGCAGCGGGCCGCCACTCCCGAGCCCCAGTGGCTCTCATCGTCAGGATGTGCAAATACGAACAGAATCGAGCGCGTCATCCTTTCATCTTATGCCGAGCCGACTCGTCGGCCGCCGCGTCACCTGCAGCCCGGCCCTCCGCCCGGGCACACGATCGCAGGGGTTGACACTGGTACGCCTCTCGCTTGTCAAAAGATCGCCGCGCAGGTTGGACGGGTCCCCGAACGATCCCGTTGTCTCACGCAACAGGCACGCGCGAGGTTTGCAACTCACGCGACAAAGCCGTCATCGCGCTGCTGGAGGGCTCCGTGCGGGTGGTTCGTCTGGCGGCGTTGCTTTTGGTGGCTTTCGTCGGCTCCTCTGCGGCGCAGCAGCCCAGCGGCCGGCTCGCCGAGGTCGGCTGGCAGGCCTTGCGCGATGGGGAGGCCGAACGAGCGCTTTCGTCCTTCCGTGAGGCGCTGACCCTGAGACCCGGTGATCCGACGTTGCACATCGGCGTGGGCGTGGCCGAGCACATCCTCGGCCGCGAGGATGAGGCGCGAAAGTCTCTTGAACGCGCACTGAAGATCGATCCCCGCCTGTCGGTTGCGTCCACGCTGCTTGGCGAGATTGCGTATCGACAAGGTGACGTCGACACGGCCATCCGGGTCTACGAAGACGCCATCTCCCGTAACGTTGGAGATGCCCGCATGAAGGCGCGGCTCGAGGAGTGGCGCAAGGAAGCGAGCATGCACCGCGGCTTCGAGTCTCGGAACGACGATCGCTTCTCGGTGATGTTCGAAGGGCCCGCCGAAGAGCAGCTTGCGACCCGGGCGACGACCGTGTTGACTGCGGCTTTCTGGCGGATTGGAAAGGGGCTTGGCCAGTACCCCTCGAATTCGATTTCAGTGGTGCTCTACACTCAGAAGCAGTTCCGCGATATCACAAGAGCGCCGGATTGGTCGGCGGGCCTCTACGATGGCCGGATTCGCATACCGGTCCGTGGAGCGGAGCAGAGTCTCGCCAGTTTCGACCGCGTGCTCACCCACGAGTTGACCCACGCGATGATCGCAAACGTCGCCCCGCGGGGCGTTCCAACCTGGCTGCACGAAGGCCTTGCGCAGCACTTCGAACAGGCCGACGCGGCTGCGGCCGAGCGCCGTTTCCGCGCCACCCGCCTGTTCATACCTTTGACCGATCTCGAGGGCGGCTTCACAGAGTTGAACGGCAGCGCCGCGGTCATCGCCTACGACGAGAGCTTTATCGTCGTCCGGACGTTGCTCGATCGTGTGGGTACAAACCTGGGGTTCCTCATCCAGGATCTCGGCGCAGGTCAGACGATCGACCAGGCGATTCTGCGTTTCGGGATCACGTATCCTGAGTTCCAGGACGAAGTCATCCGCCGTCTCGGCTTTCGGATGAGGCAGAGTCAATAAGCCCATCGGATCTCGCAAATTCCTGCCGAACGCTTCCATTGCGCGCCTGACTCGGGCGTAAGTGCCTGGATTGTCAGTCCCTCTAGACTTCATGGATCACCGGACGCAACAATAGCGGAAGCCCATATGTCGCTCGTCCGGGTACGTCCGTCGTCACGCTTGGTCCACATCCTCCTTCCAATCGTGCTTGTCGCAGCCGGAGCCCATCGTGTTGGTGCGCAGGGTGCGACAGAACGGACTGGCACGATTGAAGGAACGGTCTCGACTCAAGGTGGGTCCGTGAAGCTCCCAGGGGTGGTCGTGAGTGTCCGCGGGGCTTCGAATGAGGAGCTGGCCCAACAAGTATCCAACGAGGAGGGGTACTTCGCGATCCCCGATCTGCCGCCGGCTCGATATCGAGTCCGGGCATCTCTCGATGGCTTTCAAACCGTCGAAGGCGAGGCGGTGGTTGCCCCCGGTGGCGTCGCCAATGTCACGCTGGACCTTCCGATCGCGGCCGTGGCCGAACACGTCGACGTCGTAGCGAAGTCGCCGGTTTCGGACGCTGGAACGCTTGCGACCACCGATACCGTCGCCGCCAGTGAAGCTCAAATGCTGGCGCCAGGCGACGGATACCAGGCGGCTCTCCGCCTTCTCTCGGGCGTCATTCAGGTTCCGGGCGGCGACAGCATCGATGGCGGCCGTCCCAACCAGGCTGGAGTTCAGCTGGGATCTGCGACGCTGCTGGATTCCGCGACCAATCTCGCCCGCGTTTCGCTCCCCGCTGATGGCATCGACTCGGTGTCGGTCTTGCCGAATCCCTATGAAGTGGAGTTCGGAAGATTCTCATCCGGTTTGGTTCTGATTCAGACGCGGCGTGCAGGTGATAAGTGGCGGGTCAACGTCAACAACCTCGAGCCGGCCCTCCGTCTGAAGCGCTTCACGCTGCTTCAAGTGACCGGGATTACTGCCTGGAAACCGAGCTTCGAACTCGGTGGACCGCTGGTCAAGAACCGCGTCTTTCTCGAGCAGACGGGGCAGTACCACTATCAAACCACCGACATCCCCAGTCGGCCCGAAACCGAGTTGAAGACCAACGAGTGGTTCAGTTCGTTGACCCGTGTCGATGCGAAGGTGTCGGACCGTCAATCAATCATCGTGGCTGGCGGGTTCGTTCCCAGTACCACGAAGCAGGCCACGCTCGGTACGTTCACGCCCCCTGATGCCACGGTCGATGTCGATGACGACGTCTCTCACGCGATGTTCACCGAGCGGTCTTTGTTGGGGACGGCCACAGCCGTCGAGGGTACGTTCCAATTTCACGAGTACCGGACGGACGTAGCCAGCCAAGGGTCCGCGCCCATGGAGCTGCTGCCAGAAACGACGCTGGGGAACTTCTTCAATCTTCAGCATCGGAACACCGCGACGTATCAATGGATTGAAACGGCGACGCACTCGTACAAGGGCGTTGGCGGCATACACCTTTTCAAGGTCGGGTTCGACCTCCTGCACAATCGGTACGAGGGGACGAGCGCCAGTAAACCTGTCCTGATCGAGCGCTCCGATGGCACGCTTGCGAGGAGATTGGATTTCGATGGTCCCAGCGTCGAGTCGGTGCACAGCACGGACTTCGCGTTGTTCGCGCAGGACAGGTTTCAGCCCACGTCGCGTTGGTACATTGAATTCGGTGGCCGTGTCGATCGGGATGGCATCACGTCGGACGCCAGCGCGACGCCGCGTGTCGGTGTGGCCGTGCTTCTCAACGATTCCGGCACCGCCACGCTGCACGGAGGCTATGGCCTCTTCTACGAGCGCACGCCATCAATCGCTGCGGCCTTCCAGCAATTCGAGCAACCGATCGACACACGGTTCGCGACCGACGGCCTGACGCCGCTCGGCCTTCCCATACCTTACGAATATGTGACCTCGCCCGACCTGCAGACTGCGCGCAGCGCCACGTGGGACATTTCCTACGACTATCGGGTGAATCGCTGGTGGTCCCTCCACTTCGGGGTGCTCGACCGTCAAGGCAGTCACGAGCTCATCGTCGATCCGGCTCGGACGGAGCAACGCGGCGCATACGTCCTCAGTAGTTCCGGACGTTCGAGCTATCGGCAGGAAGAAGTGACCGTCCATTTCGTGCACGGTCAACGCGTCGACGTCAACACGTCGTACGTGCATTCATCGGCGCACGAGGATCTCAACACCTTGATCAGTTTTTTTGACGTCATTCTCCAGCCGATTATTGGAGCCAACGCTTACGGCCCGGCCGCTGCTGACGCACCCAATCGATTCCTGCTCCGTGGCCGAGCGATGCCCACGACCAAGTGGCTCCTGCTCGGCACCGTGGACTGGCGGAGTGGCCTTCCGTACTCAATCGTGAATGAAGACCTCGAGTTCGTAGGGCCCCGCAACGAACTGCGCTTCCCGACTTATGTTCGTGTCGACGCGGGATTCGAGCGGCGTCTCACGGTCTCGAAGTTCCATCCGTGGCTGGGGCTTCGAGTTTCAAACGCTTTGAACTCGTTCTTGCCGGCCGATGTTCAGGCAAATATCGGATCGCCGGACTTTGGGGGCTTCTACAACTCCGTGTATCGCGAATACCGCATACACGTCAGATTCGAGAAATAGTCGCGTCCGGTCTCAATTCAGCTGAATCGACTGACCAACCTGTCGGAACGCCTGTTCATAGGCCGGCGCTTCGATTTCTGGCACCAGCGTCAAGTAATAGAAAAGGGTTCCGTCGGAAAGGAAGGCCGTGTAGACGTTGATCACTTCCATACCGCCGAGCGGTGATGGATTGACGAGCGGTGTCGCCAGCGCAGTTCGCTGCGACAACTTGACGACTCGTTGTTCGCCTCCACGCCGCAGATTGGGATTTTCCCGGCCGATCGCGTTGAGCCAGGCGTTGGTCGCCTCTTGCAGATCGCGCGACGATGCCTTGGCGACCCCGAATTCGACGCCATGCGTGAACACCGTCTGACCGTTCAACTCACCGTACGCATTCTGAGGGACGGCCTTAATCGAGCTGCTCGACGACAAACCCGTCCAGTTGCTGGGAACGTTGGCTCGAAACACCCCGCCTCCGTTAATGGTGCGGTATTGACCCGACGGCGACGGCACCGGCTGGCCCGGCGTTCCGACCGATCGCGTCGTCTCCCCGCCGGATCCGCCGCGCTTGGCCAGATCGCCGGTTGACTTGGCCGGCGGAAGCGCGGCGAATTTTGTTTTGATCCCTTCAAACTGACTCGTGTCCGCGGCCTTGGCGATGGTGAGCGCTTCAGCCTCTTTTGTGATGTACGCCGTCCGATTGCCGGGATTCGGGTGACTGCTCATCCACTGCGGACTACTCTCCCCCTTCGACTCACGCTCGATCGTTTCGAACATGTGGGCGAGCTCTCGCGGGTCGTACCCGGCGCGCGCCATGATCTGGGATCCGAGAAGATCCGCCTGTTTTTCGAAGTCGCGGCTGTATCGCAGGAGCAACGTGCCGAGGCCGAATTGACTGCCCTGCATGATCGCGGATCCGGCCCCTCCCCCGACGACCGCGCCTCCTACGATGCCGGCAATCTGTCCAATTTGGAGCCAGGGGTTTTGCGCCTTCGAGGCGTTGGCGGTGCCATGCCGCAAGAGGACGTGCGACAGTTCGTGCGCCATGACCCCGGTGACTTCGCCCTCGCTTGCCGCCGCGTCGAACATGCCCCGATGCACGAACATCGGCCCGCCTGGCAACGCGAAGGCGTTGATCTCCTTCAGGTTGACTGGCGTGAACGAGTATTTGTAGACAGGCTGCTTCAGCTCCGATGGCGCGGCAGCCACGAGGCGGTCGCCGAGCATGGTGAGATAGCGGGCGATGGCTTCATCCTCGATGATTGGGTATTCCTTGCGGACTTCGGCGGCGGCTTTCTCGCCGAGCTTCACGTCTTCTTCGGGCGTGTACTTGTTTTTGGGCAGCTTGATCTCCGTTTGCGCGGAGGTCAAGGTGGCTGCCATTGAAAGGGCAACGGCAAACAGCACCGCTTTCGAGAACGGTCTCGCTTTCCGCATGATGGCTCCTTGACGCACGGTGCAAGAAACTCGCCGATCTGAATGCCCCGAAGGCCGGACTCAATGGTTGCTCCAGATCCGAGGGCCAGGTCGCGACAGGTACTTGATGTCACCGCTATACCTAATCAGTATGAAAAAGCGCGAGCGCTGACGCAAGTAATGGCTGAGGTGCGCCCATGCCCCGAATGCCATGACTGCCAGACCGAAACAGCGATTCTGCGGCCATCGCTCCGTTCACTTGACAACCAAGTGGAATCCAGCCATGCTGCGCGCTCGGAGACCACTTGGATGGCCAGTGAATCAAGGGAACGCGTCGAGCTCCTTCAGGGCACCCTCGATTTGATCGTGCTGCGGGCGCTGCACGCCATGGGTGCGCAGCACGCCTACGGGCTGGCGGCCCGACTCGAACAAGTGGCCCAGCCGTCGCTCACGCTGAATCAGGGCACGTTGTATCCCGCCCTGGTGCGGCTCGAGCAGAAGGGCTGGATCAAGGGTACCTGGCAGCGAACCGAGAGCAATCGTGAGGCGAAGTACTACACCATCACCAAAGCTGGGCTGCGTGGACTGGAGAGGCAGACGGAACGGTGGCGGCGGCTTGCCGGTCTGGTTGACAGGCTGCTGGTGACCGAGCGATAGGCCATGGAAAGACTCCGGCGTTTTCTCCTGCGGCTGCGAAACGCTTTTCACCCGTTCGAGGCAGAGCCGGATCTCGCGCGAGAGGTGGAGGCCCACCTTCGGTTGATGGCAGACGATTTCGAGCGCCAGGGCCTCTCACCCGAACGAGCGCTGGTCGCCGCGCGTAGGAGGTTCGGCGGTGTCGAGCACACCAAGAACCGTCATCGTGATGCTCGATCGTTCGTTTGGCTGGATGACATCCGGCACGATGTCGGATATGCGATTCGCACGGCGCTGCGAAGCCCCGGTTTTGTGTTTCTCGCTATCACAATCATGGGGCTTGGCATTGGCGCGAACACGGCCGTGTTCAGCGTGGTCAACGGTGTCCTGCTGCAGCCTCTCCCGTATCGAGATCCGGAGCACATCGTCACACTTACCACCTCCGTCGTCGGCCGCGAGAGTGGACCTATCCGCGGGCAGATTGCGGATGCCGACTTCGAGGACTGGCGCGGCCAGGCGACATCCTTCGATGCGATGGCCTATTTCTTCGCGCGACCGACAGCGGTGATGGTCGGTGAGCAAGCCGAGTACGCGCGCGTCGGTCGGGTATCTGGCGAATTCTTTCGCGTTTTCGCGGTGCAGCCGATTGCCGGGCGATTGTTCGAGACCGGGGAGATTACAGCAGGTCCACCCACTGTGGCGATTGTCAGCGCTGCGTTTGCGCTGTCTCATTTTGGCGGGAGCGGTGAGGCCGTCGGCCGAACCATACGCCTCCTGAACAGATCATGCTTGATTGTCGGAGTGACTCCGATTGGTTTTGCCTTCCCGGAAGGCGCCGAGATCTGGGCTCCCATGCCGCTGCCCGATGCGGCGAGGCCTCTCAGCCGGGGTGGAGAGAATTTCCGCGCTGTCGCACGCCTCAAGCACGAAACCAGTCTGGAGCTGGCGCAATCGGAGATGACGGCGATAGCCGGACGGCTGGAGCAGCAATATCCCGACACCAATACCGGAAGACACGTCATCGTCATACGGCTGCACGACCAGGTGGTGGGCGATGTCCGTCTGATGCTTTACGTTCTGCTTGCCGCAGTGGTCCTCGTTCTGCTGATTGCCTGCGGCAATCTCGCAACGCTGCTACTCGCGCGCGCGACTGCCCGCGCTCAAGAGATGAATATCCGGGCGGCCCTCGGCGCGAGCCGCGGACGCATCGTGCGTCAAATGCTCGTCGAAGGACTGGTGCAGGGATTCGCCTCTGGCGTGATCGGGCTCGCTCTCGCCTTTGGCGGCATGAAGACACTGGTGGCCTTGCTTCCGGGCAACGTTCCCCGACTCGATGAAGTGACGATCGACGGGCGAGTGCTTCTCTTCACGCTGGTGGTGTCCGTGTTTTCGAGCCTGCTTCTTGCGCTCGCTCCAGCATTTCGGGCCTCCCAAGTTCAAGTCGAACGTGGCCTTCGCCAGGGTGGAACGCGATCCGTCGCCGGCAGGGGAATACGTCGCACCCGAGAAGGTCTCGTCGTGCTGCAACTTGGATTGTCGGTCGTTCTCCTCGCCGCCGGCGGTCTGCTCATCAGAAGTTTCATGGCGCTTCAGAGCGTCCCGTTGGGTTTTCAGCCGGAACGGGTCTTGGTCGCCGACGCCACCGTGGCGACGCCAGACCCGCGCGAGAGTGCCACGCTGTTTTTTCGAGATGTGCTGGCCGCGATCTCCAGGATGCCCGGCGTCGTGGCGGCCGGTGCAACGATGGCCGCGCCTGGCCGTGTGGATTCAACCGGTGGTTACTGGATCGACCACGTGCCGAAGCCGAGCGAGCTGAGAACTGGATCGGGCAATATCAATTCGATTGTCGCCCCGGGCACATTCAAGGCGCTGGGGATTCCACTCGTGCGCGGGCGTGATTTCGACGAACGCGACGTCCGCGATGCCCCCATGACAGCCATCGTCAACGAGGCACTTGCCCGGCAGGCGCTTCCTGGCGGGGACATCATCGGCCACAAGATCGTCTGCGCGTTCGATTCGCTCGAGCCGATGACGATTATCGGTGTCGCGAGCGACGTGCGGCAATCCGGGCCAGCCGACGAATCCCGACCGGAGTGTTACATGCCGTATCTGCAGCATTTCTACAACGGCGCGACGCTCAGTCTCGTGATTCGGACGGCGACCGATCCAATGCAGCTGGCGGAAACGGTCAGGCGCACGGTGCGGGAACTGGCGCCTGGCGTCCCATTGAGATTCACCACCCTCGACGCATTGACAGCGCAAAACGTTGCCCTGCCTCGGTTCCGAGCGCTCCTCATTGGCGCATTCGCTGCAGTCGCGCTCGTCCTTGCGATCATCGGTGTTTTCGGCGTGGCGGCGTATTCGGTGAGTCAGCGAACGGCTGAGATCGGGCTCCGCATTGCGCTCGGCGCGACGTCTGGTCAGATTCTGCGCTTGTTGTGCGGGAGAGCGATCGCGATGCTCGGCATGGGACTCGCGTTCGGCTTCGTCGGCGCCGCTCTGACGACACGCTTTCTTGCAAGTCTGCTGTTTGGGGTCACGCCGAGCGATCCGGTGACATATGTGGCTGTCGCCGCAGTTCTGGCCAGCACGTCGCTCGTGGCGCTATACCTGCCAGCTTCCCGCGCAACCAGGCTGGATCCCCTCGTCGCGCTTCGTTATGAATGACTTCCGCGAGATTCAGCTGCTGCGTCGGCCCGTGTATCGCAACGTGAGCACGGTAATGTCGTCGGCCTGCGGGGCGCCCCGCGCAAATTCCTCGACGAGCGTGAACACAGCCTGAGTCAGCGAATAGGCGTCCTCCGGGGCCATCGCACTTACAGCCTTCAGCAGTCGCTCTGCCCCGAACATCGTGCCGTCTGTATTCATCGCATCTGTCACGCCGTCGGTGAAGGCCACCAGGCACTCCCCAGGCTCCAAGCGATCGTGATTCACCGGAAAGCTGGCGTGCTCGAAGAGCGCGAGTATAGGTCCACCATCGACCGCGAGCGGTTGGGGCGGGCGGCCAGCGCGAACGCGCAGCGGAGGTTCATGTCCTGCAGACGCGAACGTCAGCTCGCCACTATTGGGATCGAGCACGCCACAGACGCCCGTGACGAACATGCCGTGCTCGTTCTCGACGCAAAGCTGTCGGTTCAATTCGGTCAGCAGCGCGCTGGGGTCGTGCAAGCGCGGAGCCAGCGCATCGAATAACGTCTTCGTCCGGGCCATGAAGAGCGCCGCTGCGACGCCTTTACCCGATACATCCGCGAGCATGAACACAGCTCGCCCGTTTTCGACGATGTGTACGTAGAGATCGCCGCCCACGGCTCGCGCAGGGACGAGGTGTGCGGCAACCTCGAAGCCTTCTTCGGCGCCTCCCGCACGTGCCTTGGGCAACATGCCCATCTGAATCCGGCGCGCCACCTTGAGCTCGCTTTCAAGCCGCTCCTTCGCAGCAGTCGTTTCGCGCAGCGTACGAATGTGCTCTTTGAGCGAGTCGCGCATGTGGTGAAACGCGCCCGTGAGCGTGCCGAGCTCGTCACGGCTGGTCACAGGAGGCAATGCCAGATCGAGATCGCCGGTTGCGAGCTGCCGCGCACGATCGGCGAGCGCGTGAAGGGGCGCGGTAAGCCGGCGCGACAAGGCGACGACAACGCCGGCCAGGAGACTGAGGCCGCCGAGCGCGAGAATGGTTTGGAGCCATGACAACCGGCGGGCGTCGGCCATCAACTCGTTCTCGGGGTAGAGCGCGGCGAGCAACCACCCGGTAGCGGGATTGATCGGTCGAAAGACGGCTCGATAGCTCTGGCCGTCGATGACGAGCGGCTCGAAACCACTGGCGCCCGCGAGCATCCGCCGCACCAGCGGTTCCAGGTGTCTGCGCGTCTCGGGCGGCGTTTCCGGCGAGAGCTGAACGGCCAGAAGAGAAGATTCCGGGTGGGCGATCACCCGGCCGTTGCGCGTCACCATCACGCCGTAGCCGGTGCGGCCGATCTTCACGTCGCCGATGAAACGCCGGAGCCAATCGAGCTGCAAGTCAGCGGTGACGACGCCAACGGGATTGGACGCCCCGTCGCGCGAATTCGTCAACGGGACGGTGTAGGTGACCATGAGGGTATCGCCGCCTTCTTCGTCAAAATAAGGCTCGGACCACCGTGGTTGCAGGGCAATCAGTGGAAGGCGATACCAATCACGTTCCCAGTAGCGATAAGTCGCTGTCGCCAGGTCCCGCTGGACGAGCCGGGTGCGATCCGTGGGATCTCGGAAGAAGTACGGCGCGTAGCGCTCGGCGCGAGCGTCGAAAGCGAAGGGTTCGAAAGACGCAGTCGAGCCGTACACATCCGGATTCCCGGCAACGAACCGACGCAACAATCCATCGAGAGCCGGCGTCTGCGGTTGAAGGGTTTCGACCGACGCTCCCAGCAGCTCGGTACTTCGTTCCACTGAGCTCAGAACCATCAACACACGGTTGCGGGCCGCATCTGCGGCGTTGAGCGCCTCTTGCTCGGCCGCGCGGACGGCCGTATTGCGCGACAAGCGGCTCGAAAGTGAAACGGCCGCCAGGAAGACGGCGCCGCTGGCGAGAAGCACCCAGAGGATCATCCGGGTTCTGAGGCTTCTGAATCCACGGCGGACCGGCGTCGGTTGGGTATCCATCGGCGTAGGCTCGGTTGTCGTTCCACAGTCTATCGCCGGAGAGGGTCGTGGTGTCAGCGCAGTAGGCGAGCCAGTCTCCGGACGTCCGATCGAGAGTGATGCTCACGACATATCGTGGCCGCCGCCCGAGCCCAACGGACGCACGAAGGCGCCCGCGCTTGACATGTTATTTTTATAGCATGTATGCTACGTGCGTAACATGACGCCAGCCCCGCTCCACACCGTGCTCACTCGCCGCGAGCGGCAGATCATGGACATCCTTTACCGCCTGGGTCGGGCCACCGTCGCCGAGGTCCTCGCCGAGCTGCCCGGAACGCCGAGCTATTCCACCGTGCGCACGCAGCTGCGGGTGCTCGAGTCCAAAGGACATGCCCGACACGAGGAGGAGGGACTTCGTTACGTCTACGCGCCGTCGGTTCCCCGACATTCCGTGCGCAAGTCGGCGCTTCGTCATCTCGTGGACACGTTCTTCGACGGTTCCGTCGAGAAAGTCGTGGGAGCCCTTCTCGGTGGAGAAGGCCCCAGGCTCTCCGAGAAGGAACTGAAAAGGATTGCGGATCTCGTGGCGAAAGCCAGAAAGGAGGATGTATGACGCCGATCCTGATCCTTCCGACCATCAAAATGTCGGTTCTGATTGGCGTCGCGCTCGCGGCGATGCCGCTCTTGAGCAAGCGGTCGGCAGCCTTCCGCCACAGCGTGCTCGTCGCGACCGTGGCATGTGCACTGACCTTGCCGCTGCTCGGACCGCTTGTCCCGTCGTGGTCCTTCGACTGGCCCGCATCTCCGGCCACCTCCTCGATGGTGACGTCTTTCTATCGCGCCACTCCGGGTGAGGCCAGCTCGACTCCCGTCGTTGGCACGACCTTCTCCGCCAAGTCCTCGTCTCCCGGGTGGAGGCTGCCCTCGTCCGGCGCGTTGGCGGTGATGGCGTCCGCCGTCTGGCTTTTCGGGGTGGGGTACTTTCTCGTGACCCTGATCATCGGCCTCGGCCGGCTCACCTGGCTCGCGCGGCGCGCCACACCGATGGTCGAGCCGGCATGGGTCCGGGCGTTGGTAGAAGCGGCGGATAGCTTTGGCCTTCGCCGTCCCGTGAGGCTGTTGCAAATCGACCATCCTTCGCTTCTTGCCGCGTGGGGATGGCGCACGCCAACCGTGATGATTCCCAGATGGGCACGACATTGGACTGACGACCGCGCCCGATTGGTGCTCAGTCACGAACTGGCGCATGTGTGGCGCGGAGACTGGTGTGCCCAGGTCGCCGCAGAGATCCTGCGCGCCGCATACTGGTTCAATCCGCTCGTGTGGATGCTGTGCCGCCGGCTGCAGCTCGAAAGCGAGCGCGCCTGCGACGATGCCGTGCTTCGACGTGGATGGGACGCCGCTGAGTACGCGACGAGCCTTGTAGATCTCGCTCGAGCCCTCGCCAGCCGAGGCCGAAGCGCTTCCGGTGTCCTGGCGTCTGCCATGGCGCGTCCGGCTGGCTTGGAAAGGAGAATTCGCGCGATGTTACAACCTCACCTCGACCGACGCCCCCTTTCGCGTGTTCACCATCTGGCAATCGCAGCCACACTCTTCGCGCTCACCTTTGTGATTGCTGGAGCCGCAGCCTCCGCACAAGACCTTGCTTCACTGGCTGGCACCGTACTCGACCAGACGGATCGTGTGCTGCCCGATGTGCGTCTCGTTCTGACCAATTCTTCCAATCGTTCCAAATACGAGGTGCGAAGCGACAGGGATGGGCACTTCGAGTTCATCGCGGTACCTGCAGGAGACTACGTCCTGGAGACGTTCTTGCCCGGCTTCACGACCGTTCGAACGACCTTCTCGGTCGGAAGTGCCAGCAAGCTCGAGACACGATTCAAGCTGAGCGTGGGATCGCTCAACGAGACGATCACGGTCACGTCACCGGGTCGAGCCCTGACCACGACCGAGCTCGAAGCGCGCCGTCAGGCGCTCGAGCGTCGAGCCGGCAGAAGCAACAAGGGCGTAGGGGACTGCGCCGATACGGGTAGCATGGGCGGAAACATCCGCCAGCCCAGAAAGTTGAAAGACGTTCGTCCGATCTATCCCGAGGCTCTAAGTCTTGCACAGACAAGTGGCAACGTTGTTTTGGATGCGGTCATCGGTGTCGACGGAACGATTCGTGAGGTTCGCGTCGCGAAATCAACCAACCCAGGCTTCGAGCAGGCGGCAATCGATGCGGTGCGTCAATGGGAGTTCGACACCACGCTGCTAAACTGTCAGCCGATAGAGGTCAACATGCAGGTGAACGTAGGGTTCAAGATCCAACCTTGAACACCAACCCACTTTCAAGCGGTAGGATGTGCGATCGATGAACGCACTTCCTCCCTCACTGACATACGCCTTCGAGGTCCGCGCAGAGGTCGCGCCCCCAATCGAGATAGGCCGGACCCCTGGAGGCATCCGACGGGTGGTGCCGATCATTGGCGGAACGTTTGAGGGCGGCGAGCTGAAAGGCCGGATATTGGCCGGCGGCGCCGACTGGCAACTAATCCAGGAGGACGGGTTCACCCAACTCGATTCCCGCTACACATTGGAAACTGATGGCGGTGACGTGATTGCCGTCCGCAATCGTGGCGTCCGACACGCTCCACCCCACATCATGGCCCGTCTCCTTGCCGGAGAGCCGGTCGATCCTTCGCTTGTCTATTTCGCGACTACGCCGACGTTCGAGACCGCCGCGCCACATCTGGGGTGGCTAACGCGGTCGATGTTCGTCGGCATCGGTCAGCGCCAGCCATCGTCGGTCTTGATTCAGTTCTGGAAAATCGGCCCTTAGCTTAGTGTCGCGTCCAGGTGATGCCGGAATCGTTTCCACCACAGCCGCCGGCGGGCCAACTTGGACGTACACGCGTGTGCTGGTGTGCGCTCGGCAATTGCAGCAGTCCGATAAGCAACACGCCGCCGGCGATTCGCGTCAGACTTCGAAACCGTGCGGCCGACCCTCGCGGAGGACAGCTCTAGAATCTGTCGGGTATTGAACTCGGGTACTGAATAAAGGGAACGCGCAGTTGGAAATAGGGATTCTGACTCGCGACGTGTTCTAGCAATGCAGGATGATGTTCGTCGGAAGCGTTAGGGCTGCCCCCGCGTGATCACGAGATTGGAAGGGCCTGCACAACAATGTTTGTCATCCGGGGCTGTCAGTGCTCCGGCAAGTCCACCGATGACTCTCGAGTCGGTTCATCTGAGCCATAAGTATCGAAAGCGACAGGGCATACCGTTTGCTCCGCTCGTTCAGGGAAGCGCAAGCGACCGGACCGGGGGAGTGCCATTGCGAGAAGAAGCGCGTAACGAGTCTGTTCCCGGCATGGAGGAGCTGCAGACGCTCGCTGCGTCGGCCGTATCGGCGTTGGAGAGCGCCGATCTCCATCAAGAGGCCCGCTATCTCCACTCGTGTGTTCTGGGTCGAAGCCCGGACGCGTTGGTTGAAATGGTCGAGTCGGAATCCGGTCCGGCCAAGTGGAACTTCAAGCCCATGGTCGAACTTCTGTTGCGCGAGATCCTGCACGTCGCCACCGTGCGTGGGCTTGCCACCGAAATACGTCGAGCCAGAGTTCGTTGGGCGCTCGAAGCCTCAGGATTCTAATCAGCCGTCCTCAAATTCCATCCGGCCGAACGTCGTCGACAGCGCGATGAGCACGATGAGCGCAAGACGACCAGTCTTTTCATCAAAGCCTCCTTCTGCAAAGGCAGGCCATAATACTGAGCTCGCTAGTCGGATACCGAACGCCCAGGTCCGACTCCGGTGCGATGCGCCAAACGAAAGGGACTATCGATGACGCTCCCACGCCTCTTGAAGGTGGGCGACGACTTGTGGCAGTTCAATGCGAAGATGAGGTGCTGCGGCGTCAACGGTGCGATCCCTGTGGTCGTGCCACGCGTTGGAATGGTGACCTTTACGGTTCGTCTCTTCTTCTACGGCGATCGCTATGCCGGAACGTGGCAACATGGCAAGGTCGGTGGTCACATGTCCGGACGCATCGAGAAAAAGGGGCCGGCCGATCAGTAGTCGTCCGCTGCGGAGCGCGAATATGGAAGTTGCCATCTTTCCGAACTCCAGGCGCCCGGGCGCCGGCCTTCAACCAAAACGTGAAGCCTCGCGTCCGCTGCTGCCGCAACATGCCCGTCACTGTCCCGTGCTCGAAGCCGGCAGCGCGCTCGGCTTCATGGTGTATCCACCGCTCGAACCCAAGGAATCGCTGTATCTCGAGCACGAGGGAGACGGCCGGTACAAGTTCGTTTACTACTTACAGACACAGGCCGGGAACCGTACGCCGATCTTCCAGATTACGATGGCCCTTCCGGCCGGTGGGGTGGGCATGGTGAAAGAGGACGTGACGTTCGTAGGTGCTCCGATGCTGTCGCGCGAAGCTGCTCTGGCGGTGGGACGCGTCTTCCTGGTCGCCGAAGACATGGGAACGCCGCCCGGAGCCGTTGCCCTCCGCGGTGCCACCAATTTCAGGACTCCGGCAGGCTGGGATACGGTGTATACCCCGATCTTCAACATGATCGAGCGCCCAGTCGCGCCGATGCTCGTCGTTCGAGTCGAGACCGATTGGTATCCACACGAAAGTGTGTTTCGTTATGTCCTGCAGGCGGGGGAAGGGATTTCACTCGAGCACAGCATTCCGATCGGACAGGTGTTTTTCGTGCCGCGCGAGCAGGTCACGCTGCGTCCGTGTACGGGCGAAGAGTTGAAAGCGATTGAGGAGTCGCGCCAGGATTTCAACCGTCAGAAGGCCGCGACAGTTCAGAAGACCTCGTACGGTCTCTCGTACAGCCCGCACTATCTCCGCCAGAGTCGGGCCCAGCGATCAGAGGGAGAAGAGGGCAGAAGTCCGAAGGGGCCATCCGAGTAGCCAGAACCGATCTGGCTGGAATGGAGACCGACATGCGCACGATCGCGTTGCTCGTTGCCCCAGCCGTCGTCGTGTCAATTGCCACGGCCCGCTTCGACGCACAAACACAGACCACGCAAGTTGTGAACGGCAGGGTGGTTCCCGTTCAGAGTCCACCGCAAACGACGCTGGAGATCTACTATGTGGACACCGAAGGCGGAAAAGCCGTGTTGTTCGTCTCTCCGTCTGGAGAGACGCTGCTGTTCGATACCGGCACCGGCGGCGACAACAATCGCGATCTCGAGCGCATCATGGCTGTGATCGGCGCGGCGAAGCTTCAACAAAATCAGCTGGACCACGTCATCGTCTCGCACTACCACGGCGACCATTCGGGAAATCTGGCCGAACTAGCCGCCAAGATCCCGATTCGGCACCTGTACGATCACGGGCCATGGGCCGTCCAAGGGAGCACCGGCCCGGCTTTCGCGGCCTATCTCGCTGCGCGCGAACGACTGCATGTATCGACACCCAAGCCGGGCACCAGGATCCCGATCGCCGGGTTCGACGTCACAGTCGTGTCGAACGCCGGAGATCTGATTGCGAACCCCGTTTCCGGAATGGCCGGCGCCGGAGCGCCGAATCCGTTGTGCAAGGACTTCGCCCCCCGATTGCAGGATTCCACGCCGGAGAACTACGAGGTGTTGGGAACGGTCATCAGGTTTGGGAACTTCACGATGCTCGACCTTGCGGATCTGACGTGGAATCAGGAGAAGGACCTCGTTTGCCCCAACAATCTGCTCGGTACCAACTTCGACGTCTACAACACCACACGGCATGGCACCGATTGGGCCGGCTCTGCGGTGCTGGTGCATTCGGCCCGGCCGAGGGTCGCAGTGATGAACAACGGCCCGCGAAAAGGCGGCACGCAGGAGATGTTCAAAATCGTCCGCAGCGCCCCAGGGTTCCTGGATTTCTGGCAGCTTCACTACTCGGAGAACGTCTCCAAAGACGAAAACTCCCCCGAGCCGTTCATCGCAAACATGGAGTCGAATTCGACCAGCCATCCGGCGTACTATTTCAAGCTCAGCGCAAGGAAAGACGGCAGCTTCACGATGACGAATCAGCGAACGGGTTCGAGCAAGGAATATCCGGCAGCGAAGAGTCGCGGTAGCGTCGGGCGGACGAACTGACGAGGGTGAACTCATGACCGACCTCGATCGACGAAGTATCATCACCAGCCTTCTTGCGTCGCTCGGCCTGACCGCCGCCTTGCCTGCCGAACGCTTCCTGGCATTCGCACAATCGTCGCCTTCCGCTCGCCCGCATCGCATCGACGTGCATCATCACTTCGCTCCACCAGCATGGGTCTCCGAAGTCAAGGGACGGCCGCTGCTGCAAGCGGCGAACACCACGTGGACGCCGGAAAAGTCGATCGAGGACATGGACCGCGGAGGCGTTGCCGCTGCGATCGTGTCGGTCACCAATCCTGGACTCTGGTTCGGCGACAAGGCGGTGACGAGTCGTCTCGCGCGCGCGTGCAACGACTATGGAGCGAAACTGGTCGCGGACCATCCGACTCGATTCGGCCTCTTTGCTGCGCTGCCGCTTCCTGATGTCGACAGTACCCTGAGGGAGATTGCGTACGCGTACGACACCTTGAAAGCAGACGGGGTAGGCCTCTTCACCAGTTATGGCGATAGCTGGCTTGGCAATCCAGCCTATCGGCCGGTGATGGAAGAGCTCAATCGGCGCAAGGCTGTCGTCCATGTGCATCCAACGGCGGCAAACTGCTGCAGAAACCTCGACTATGCGCCCGGCGTGGGGCCCGGCACGATGGAATACGGCACCGACACCACGCGCGCGATTATCGGCGTCACCTTCAATGGGGACGCCGCTCGCTTTTCCGACATCCGGTTCATCTGGTCCCATGCGGGCGGCACGGTGCCTTTCCTGGCCGGCCGCATCGATGGCGCATCGGGCAACGCGAAAGACCGTCTCCCGAACGGCTTCATGGCCGAGTTGAAGCGCTTCTATTACGACCTGGCCGGCGCTGCGAACCCTGGGGCCATTGCGTCGCTTCTCAAGCTGGTGACGACGTCGCAGGTGTTGTTCGGCACTGATTTCCCGCCGGGTGGCAGCAGCGTGCAGTACGCGAAGGCGCTGACCGAAATCGGAATGTTCAGCGAGAGCGACTTACGCGCCGTCGATCGCGACAACGCTTTACGCATGTTTCCGAGGCTGAAGGGTTAGACTGAGCTGTCGTGTCTAGATTGAGCGGAGGACTGAGATGACGAGGCAGAGGCTCGTTTCGTGCTGTGTCATTCCGGCCGTTCTCGCAGTTGTCGCGCTGGCGGCCGTACCGGTGGTCGCGCAGACTGCCGCACCTTCTTCCAAATCCGCCGTCGCATCGAAACCGGGTTCGACGCCGTGGACGCTGCCGCGAATGCCATGGGGCGATCCCGACCTCCAGGGGGTGTGGACGAGCGACTCGGCCATCGGGATTCCGGTTGAACGCCCCGCCCAATTCGCCGGCCGGGCCGAGTTGTCGGAGGAAGAGTACAAGCAGCGGCTCGAACGGGATGCGCGCACTCGCACGGCCGCCGAAAACGCGATCGGTTCGTTCCGAGGCGATTCGGCCTGGCTCAACAAGTCGTTCCGGCAAACGTCGCTGATCGTCGAGCCGGCAGACGGAAAAATTCCGCCGCTGACGCCGCAGGCTGAAGCGCGAAAAGCCTCGAGAGATCAGGGCACGTTCGGCGACGGACCATTCGACACGCCGGAAGACTTCACTCTGTACGATCGCTGCATCACCCGCGGCATCGTCGGGTCGGTGCTGCCGGTCATCTATGGCAACGGCAATCGGATCCTGCAGACGCCCGGACAGGTCGTCATCACCTACGAGATGATTCACGACACCCGCATCATCCCACTCGACGGCCGACCGCATCTCGGGCGCCACATCAATCAGTATCTGGGCGATTCGCGCGGCCACTGGGAGGGCAACACGCTGGTCGTCGAAACGACGAACCTGACCGAGCGGACCAGCATTGGCGCGAACGGCAACGGGCTGCGTCACAGCGCCGAGATGAAGCTCATCGAACGGTTCACTCGCACGGAGTCCGACGTCATCCGGTACGAGGTCACCATGGAGGATCCCAAGACCTACGCGAGGCCCTGGAAAATCTCCCTGCCGCTGACGTCTCCATCAGGGTTCTACCTGCTGCCGTATGAATGCCATGAGGGCAATCACGCGATATTCAACGCTTTGAGTGCGGAACGGGCCGAAGATCAGGCGCTAGCAGAGGATGCCAAGAGAGGCGTCAGCCGGAGTCGCCGTCCCGTTCAGGGCTTGTCGTTCTCCCAAACAGTCGGCGACGACAGCGCGCTGGTTCCACTGCTTCAAGAGGATGGCCCGCCACCAGCATCGCCGCCCAGCCGGTGACGCGTCGCGCGTCAGAACAGCCGTACAAGAAAAAACGTAGAACACCAAACGCAAACGGCGTTGGTGTTCTACGTTCGGGTCTTGCAGCCTCGCTCGGCGGCTACAGGTCGAGTCGGCCCGTGCTCGCTCCGAGGCTCTCGATTTGCGCCCCGGCCAGATGGGCCATGGCGAGCAGAAGGTTCGCTGTCGGCTCGTCCTTCTTCGCCACGACGTGGCGATTGCCCTTGAGCCCGCCACAAGCGCCACCGACCAGAACCGCGGGCGGATTGTTGCGGTCGTGCGCGTTGCCGTTGCTCATCCCGCTGCCCCAGTAAACCAAAGAGTGATCCAGCAGGGTGCCGTCGCCGTCCTTCGTTGCCTTCAACTTCTCGAGGAATTCGGCGAGCTTCACGATCTGGTAGGTGCCGATCTTGGCGTACTTGGCCAGCTTCTCGGCGTCGTTACCGTGATGCGAGATGCTGTGGTGCGTCTCCGGAATGCCGATGTGGGCATAGCCGCGGTCGCTCGCCTCGTGTCCGACCATGAAGGTGAACACACGGCTGATGTCGCCCTGAAACGCCAGGTGCATCAGGTTGTAGGTCACGGTCATGTGATCGTCAAACGCTTCCGGCAGCCCGACCGGCGCCTCAGGGTTGTCCGTCAGCGTACCCATCCGGCTTTCCATCCGATCGAGTTGCTGCTCGACCTCTCGGATGTTGCCGAGATACTCGTCGAGGATGGCGCGGTCGGGTGCTCCGAGCGAGCCGCGCAGCCTTGCCGTCTCCTGGGTCACCGAGTCGAGCAGGCTCTGCTTCTCCTTGAGCCGGGCGGCGCGCCGTTCCGCCGAGTCGGTTTCGCCAAACATCCGCTCGAAAGTCACGCGCGGATTGATGCCGACCGGCAGCGGGCTCGTGTCGTCGCGCCAGGAGAGCGCGTTGAAGAACGTGCAGGCGAAGCCGTCGCAAGCGCCAACGGCAGTGCCCATGTCCTCGGTGCCGACCTCGATCGATCGCAGCGGCGTATCCTGGGCCACCTGATCGGCGATGTACTGATCGACCGTCTTCTTGGACTGAATCTTCCCGAAGGCGTCGCCCGTTCCCTCCTTGGTCCCAACCGGACCGACTCCGTTGAGGAACGCGGAACTGGCGCCCAGGTGAACCGACGCTCCCCACGGCGCTTTCATCTTGCTCACCGTGACGAGCTGATCGCGAAGCGGCTCGAGCGGCTGCATCACCGGCTTGAAGTCGAAATTGAGCCCTTCCTTCTCGGGATGCCAGGTGTCGGGGTACACACCGTTCGGCATGTAGATGGCGCCGAACCGGAACGGCGAATTCCCGGCCGCGCGCGCAGTGGCCGTAAACGCAGGGACCATCGCGTCCAGGAAAGGTAGCGCGATCGCAGCGCCAAAAGTACCTTGCAGGAACGTGCGACGGGACAGGTGCTTTTTCGTGATGAACATTTGTGTACTCCAGCTCTGTGGCTAGTCCACCTTCGTTCGGGCGACGCTGCTGACGGGTTCGGCCGGCTCCAACTTGGTTCGCATCTGGAACGGTGCGCTCTCGACGATGCCTGTGATGATCGACTGGAAACGATAGTCGTTCTGGGCCGCTTTCCTCACAATCCGCCGGACGACGGGCATGTCGGGCGGTTCAATGCCACGACCCAACGCATAGGTTAACATCCGCTCGGACAGTGTGGTGACAAAAGCTTCAGGTCGGTTGAGGATGGCCTCCCGCAGGGCGACAGGCCCATCGACCTTCGACCCGTCCGCGAGCACGCCGTCGGCGTCGATTGGCTTGCCATCGGCGTCGGTGTCGCGCCATTGCCCGACCGAATTGAAGTTTTCGAGCGCAAAACCAGGCGGATCGATGATTTTGTGGCAGGAGGCGCAGCCAGGATTCTTGCGGTGCAGCTCCAGTTGTTCCCTGACGGTCTTGGGCGCCGCGGTTCCCGCTTCCTTGTTGCTTTCCTCGAGCGTCGGGACATTCGGTGGCGGCGGTGACGGCGGCGTGTTCAGGAACGTGCTCAGCACGTACTTGCCGCGGAACACGGGCGACGTTCTGGTCGCCACGGCCGTCAGCGACAAAACGCTGCCCTGGCCCAGCAGACCGCGCCGGTTCGGATCCGTCAGCTTCACCTGACGGAAGCGCGTGCCGTAGACGCCAGGAATGCCGTAGTGCTTGGCGAGCCGTTCGTTGACGAACGTGTAGTCGGCGCTCATCAACTCCATCGAGCTGCGGTTCTCGCGCATGATGTACTCGAACAACATCTCGGTTTCGCGTCGGAACGATTTGCGGATGTTGTCGTCGAAATCGGGGAACATCAGCAGGTCGGGAGAGACTTTCGCTTCGAGGTTCCGCAGCTGCAGCCATTGCCCCGCGAAATTGCTGACCAGCGCATCGGCCCGCTCGTCCGCGATCATCCGGCGCACTTGCGTGGCCAGGACGCCTGGTTCGCGGAGGCGCCCGGCTTCAGCGAGATCCAGCAGTTTCTGATCCGGGATGCTGCTCCAAAGGAAGAACGACAGGCGTGAAGCCAGCTCGATATCGCTGACCGCGTGCGACGTACCCACCCGAGCGCCGGCAGGATCCTTCTCCATCCTGTACAGGAACGAGGGGCTCGACAGAATGCGTGCGACGCCCACGCGAATCCCGGCGTCGAAGCTGCCGCCGTTCTCGCGCGACTGCTTGTAGAACGACATCGGTGGCTCGACGTCTGCGGCCGTCACCGGTCGACGGTAGGCGCGCCGCGCCAGGCTCGTCAGGATTTTCTGCGCGCACGCCGGTTCCTCAGCAGCGGTGGCCGGACGGCAGATGAAGATTCGCTCGCGGCTCGGAGTATTGCTGACGCCCTTGACGTTGTACGGACCCTCGACGTTCACAGTCCGCAATTTCGGCAGACCGCCGATCATGTGAATTTCCTGGCTGTCGCGCAGGGAAGGCTGCCACACATCCTGGAGCTGCGACGGGCGCTCTCTCCACGTGAAGCCCACGTCGTGCGGACCTGCGGTGACGAAGACACGTCCTGTCATGCGCGCGTCGACGAGCGCCTTCGCCTCGTTCATGTCCCTGGACTGGATTTCGTGATCCCTCGGGCCGCCAACCTGAGCGGAGTAGACCTCTGCCCCGTCCACCGTGATCACGAACGTGTTCGGCGTGTCGTTACCTTCCACTCCGGCGTAGCCTTCTTCAACGCCTCGGACCAGCCGTCCCATCAGCTTGTATTCGCCGTCAGCCGGAAAGACGTGGCGGACCACGCTGCCGCCTCGCGTTCCCAAAGGCAGACCGTCGATGTGGCCGGCTTGAGTGAACTCCCGGCTGATCGAGTACTCCGTATTGCCGGGTCGAACGTCTGGATCGCCGACCGCCATCGCGCTGACGCGCTGAGCGGTGGTGAGGTATCTCTCGAGGAGGAGCGGCGACGTCTTCAGCGAGGTCGCGATGTTGTCGAATCCGAAGTCCGCGCCGTCGCTCGGCAATCCGTCGGTCACGTTCACGTCGAGGCCGAGTAGGTCGCGAACCGCGTTACCGTATTCGGTGCGGTTCAGGCGATGGACCACGTAACGGCCTGGATTCGATTTCCCTTCCCAGGCTCGGTCGAGCGATGTGGATAACCAGGTCGTGAAGCCGGCGTAATCGCCCTCCGCTGGATGCGGAGTGCCCTGGGGCGGCATCGCCCGGACCGCCAGCTTGCGGACCACACGTTCCCAGGTGGCCGCGTTCGGTAGAAGGTCGTCAACGCTGGCCGACTCGAGGTTCACCGGATCCTCGGACGGGTTCTTGGTGCGGTTGTTGTGACAGCCGACGCAGTACTTGTTCAACCACGCGCGCTGTTTGGCCGCCTCGGCCGCCGCGGACGGACCTTGCCCGCCGGCTGGCGCCTGCGACGCTGCACGGGTGGGCGCCGCAGACTGAGCGGGCGGCGCCGTCGCGGTTGTTTGCGGGCGTGCGGAGCTCCCCCCCTGCTGCGCCAGCAACATTGCGGTTCCGGCCCAGACGAGGGCCGCACCCGCCAGCAGGCTTTTCTTCATTGCGCCCCCTGCCGGTTCGCGCCGGTCCGCGCGTCGCCAACTTTCTTTTCGTCCGCCTTCTTCTCGTCGGATTTCTTTTCGTCGGACTTCTTGTCTTCGCTCTGGGGTTCGTCGGCCTTCTCGCCGTCGTCGGCCTTCTTGCCGTCGGCCGTCTTGCTGGCCTCGGCTGCAGGCGGCGGAACCGGCGTGGGATCGTTGGGCCCGAGACCCATCAGCTCGCGGAGGGCCGCGACGACCTGCTCACGTGTATCGCGCTTCGGCTGATACGCGTCCGGGTCCTGCATCATCGCTGCTGGATTGCCTCGCCCTGCGTCCGGCGGCTTCTCGGCGAGTTGCAACGGCGTTAGATTGTCTTTGTTGGTGCCGTCCAGCTTGGCTCCAGCGCCCGCCAGTTCGCGGATGATCGCCACCTGTCGCGCCGTGACCGCTTGATGCAGCGGCGTCGAGCCATCCGGCGCCTTGGCGTTCGGGTTCGCGCCAGCGGCCAGCAGAACTTTCACGGCTTCCGCGGGCTCGCGACTCGCGGCCTCACGGAACGGCGGCGGGCCAGGGCGGCTGAATCCAGGACCTGCCGCGAACGGCGCGCCGCGACCGCCGACCATGGCGACCATGATCGGAGTTTTTCCGACATTGCCGTTCCCGCGGCCGCCGCCACCGCCAGCCTTTTCTTTCTTGACTTCGCTCGGGCTCCATTCGATCTGCGCGCCGTGCGCGAGCATCAACTTCAACGCTTCGACGTCGGAGGCGATGGCGGCGCGATAGAACGGCGAGGCGTTGATCTCATCGCCGCAACAGAGAGTCGTGGAGTGCAACTGGCCGACGAATGCCTTGTTTGGATCCGCTCCCTTGTCCAGAAGCTTCTTGACGAGATCGAGCGCGGTCATCTTGTTGTGATGTTCCGCGCGCAGTCTCGAGCCGTCCCGGGCGCGCATGTCGGTGGTTGCGTCGTGCATGTCAACGGCGAAGTACAACGAACCGTCGTTGGGGTCCGCTCCCAGGTCGAGCAGCGTGCTTGCCAGATCGAGCCGGTCGTTGACGATGGCGATCGCCATGGCCGAGGCATTGTCGCCGTTCGTGAGCTTGACGTCCGCTCCGCCCTTGATGAGTGCTTTCGCAACCGGCTCGTGACCGTTGCGCACGGCGAACATCAACGCCGTGAAGCCGCCGGTCGCGTGATCGGCGTGCTTCCGCTCGTCGATCGTCGTGACATGAGCCTTGCGATTTGGATCCGCGCCCGCTGCGAGCAATGCGTCGACCACGTCGAGATGACCTTCGCTCGACGCCCACATCAGAGCTGTTTGCTGTTGATACGAATCGGCGGCGTTCACGATGGCGCCTGCGTCGAGCAGCGACTTCACCGCGTCCAGGCTGCCGGTCCGCGACGCCGCCATGAGCGGCGTTTGGCCTTCAGGATGCGTGACCGCGACATCGGCCCCCGCTTTCAGGAGCGCGGCTACCATCGGCGCGTCTCCTGTACGGCTGGCTTGAAGAAGCGGCGTGATGCCGTAGTGATTCGGCGTGTTGACGGCTGCGCCAGCAGCAATCAACGCCTTTGCCATCTCGATGTTGGAATGGTAGGTGGCCCAGAGAATCGCTGTCGATCCGTCGCGCGCGTACTCGTTGACGTTCACGCGCTTGGCCAACTGGGCGCGCACCCCCGCCACATCATTATCTTTGGCGGACGTTACAAGCGGGCCATCGCCCGCAGCCTGCCCACGGAAGGACGGAAAGACGAACAGAAGGAAGAGCACCGACGCCAGCAGCCATCTGGGGATCCGTTGGGTGCGCATCTTGGCCCACCTCTTCAAAGAATAGCGATCAAATAACGAAGGAGAACACGACGTAAATCACGCCTCAAGATACACATCAACCGCGTCGCGAGACGGTCGCAAGGCGATATGTTACACGTACTAATCGCCCGTCGGTAATACCGGTTTTCTGGGAGACTATGCCAAAAATGATGGGTTTGACCGCGCTACGGACATGTCTCCGCCACACGGCTTACAGTTGTGACATTGATCCCGTCCGCGCCTCCCGCTCCCATGAGGATTCCGGTCACCGACAGCCGCTGTCCGACGAACGAATCGAGCCTCGTCAGGACGAACTTGAGCGTCGCCGTTCGAGTGCCGAGGGGACGGCTCGCATCGGCCGGCCCGACCCCGGCTCGCTCGATCCGCTCGGGTGTCGTGGCGCTCGTCAGTACCCAATCGCTTCCGCTTTTCGACAGACAGCCGACCACTCTGACGAGCGTGTTCGACGGCAGCTCGCCGGGACCCTCCTTCGGAATGATTTGGACGTCGGCCACGGTTTCCGGCCCGAGGTCCGTGGTCCCGGCTGGGAACCCATTCGACTTGAGAATCAGCGCCACGAGGTCGTTGTAGGTTGCGGCGGCCAGGGAGCCGCCGTTTCCGTTCGGCATGCTGGTTTTGACATATGTCAGCAAGTCGCCGACGGTTTTCTGGGTGAAGCCTTCCCAGAACTTGGGGCCGGCAAGTGGTTTGTTGTTGCTCTCCTGAGACGTCAGCGTGTGGCAGTTCGCACAGCTCTGGCCGAAGACCTGTGTCGCTCGTTCGGCCTGAGCATCGGTGTAGACGCCATCCCAGACGGTGCGACCCGGCGGCTTGGCTTGCCCAGCCATCAGTGCGTTTCCCGCTGATAGCAGAAAGAAAGTCACGGCGCAGAGAAGAACAGGTTGTAAACCCGCTCCAGACCAATGTGGGACGAATCTCTCCGATCGAGAGTCTAATGAGCGAGATGTGCGCTGGGCGTCGTGCATGTCGGGCTGCCTCCCTGGTAGACAGTGTCGGCAACGTTCAGCAACGCGAAGCCGCACGCGGCGTCGATTTTCAGCGCGTATTGTAGTCAAATTGTTTACGCAACGCAGGCATTACTATTCAATTCAGAGGTGGTGATGAAGAGCGCGATTTCGATCGTGATTGGCGTCGTCGCCATTTGGTCCGTTTCCGCGGCCGCGCAATGGCCCAGGCATCAGACCCCGGGCGTCCCCCGCGATGCGCAGGGCCGCGTGATCATGAACGCGCCGGCACCGAAGACCGCGGACGGGAAGCCAGACCTCTCCGGAAATTGGGTAAGAGGCGACCGCGACCCATTACCGTCCGAGCTTGCGGGAATCGTTGGTAATCGCGAGGAGCAGGGCGGGCGCGGAGGCCGCGGGTCGCTCCCTCCAGGCATCGCCGTGGAGCCGGCGACGGCGCCGTTTCCACCCGATCCGAATTCGCCGCCTCTTGCCACCTTCTTCGAGCTCGGCGCCAATATTCCCGGCGGCTTGCCGTACACGCCGTGGGCAGCGGACCTGAAAAAGAAGCGGATGGCCACGGACGACAAAGACAATCCGGACGCCAACTGCATGCCGATGGGCTTCACCCAGTTTCACATGCAGCCGCAGCCCCGGAAGATCATTCAAACGCCCAACCTGATCGTCATCTTGTACGAGGCCAACTACGGCATTCGATTTATCTACACCGACGGTCGCAAGCTGCCGCCGCAAGGCGAGCCGCAACCCTGGTGGTATGGCTATTCGGTGGGCCGCTGGGAAGGCGACACACTCGTCGTCGACTCCAACAACCTGCGCGGCGCAGAGGAAACCGAGTTCGACGGGTGGTTGGACGTGCGGGGCAGTCCGTACAGCGGCCAGGCAAAGTTCACCGAGCGCTTCCGCCGTCCCCTTTTCGGCAAGCTCGAGATCGACGTGACTGTCGAGGACGCCAAGGCGTACACGAAGCCGTTCACAGTCCGGATCAATCATCGCGTGACGGTGGACGATGAGCCGATCGAGTTCGTCTGCAACGAGAATCAGCAGTTCCGGCGAAAGATCAAGATCGACTGATCTCAGCTTGCTTAAAGGCTTCACTCTCCAGCTGCGTTAATTTTTCGCTTCCCGTGTGTCTCCGTTGGGGCACGGCCGCTGTATGTGTGGTCAAGGCCACGACTTGCCACCCGTGCAGTCTCAATCGACACGTGTATTGAAACTGAATGTATCGCATGGTAAAAGAAAACGCGTTGAACTTGAAATTGACCAGATCGCTCATCGCTGCTGCCGTACTCGTATTGATGGGCACTCTGTCGGTCCCATTGATGGCTCAGTGGCCACGCTATCAGGCTCCGGGCGTTCCAAAGACTGCCGATGGAAAACCGGATCTGAATGCTCCTGCGCCACGAACAGCAGACGGCAAGCCGGATCTGTCTGGCGTGTGGGAAACGGCTCCGTGTACAGGTTGCGCGCCGCCGACCATCGATGGACTGAGCCCGCCACCAGCGCAAGGTCGTGGCGCAGGAGCCGTAGCAGGATCATCGACGCCTGCGCCGCCGCCTGGGAGGTTCGTGTTCGGAAACGTCGGCGCGCAGGTCGACGGCGGGGCGCCGTATCAGCCGTGGGCGGCCGAGCTCGTGAAGAAGCGAATGGCGGACAACAGCAAAGACAACCCCGATGCGCACTGTCTGCCGATGGGCATCATGCAGCTCACCTCGCACCCGTATCCGAAGAAAATCATCCAGACGCCTGCCGAGGTCATCGTGATCTATGAAGGATCCGGCACGACCGTTCGGGAGTTGCTCCTCGACGGCCGTCCGCTTCCAGGCCCCGATGTCGAGCCATGGTGGCACGGCTATTCGACCGGCCGATGGGAAGGGGACACACTCGTCGTCGAGACGAGCGGCTTCATGGACGACGGGTGGCTGGACGTCCGCGGAAGCCCGTTAACCAGTGCAGGGAAGCTGACCGAGCGGTTCCGTCGAGTGAGCTACGGCTACCTGGAGATCGCCGTCACGATCGACGATTCGAAAGCCTATACGAAGCCGTTTACGGCAACGGTCTACAACCGCCTGATGCCCGACACGCAGTTGTCCGAGTTCGTCTGCATCGAGAAGGACGCCAAGCACTACGTAGGCGCAGACAAGTAGCAATCCTCACGTCGCACCATGATGCCGAGCCGGAGCCCATTCACTGAATCCACCTTTTTGAATCATCTGTCATAGAATTGCCTCGATTCTGACGATGATTATTGACACTTAACACCAACCTGCCTAACCATTTCTCTTGGCTTTGACAGGATCGATCTGCCCAGCTGTAAGAGAGACACTTTGATGGCGCGGCCATGACAATTGACAGGCGCCGATCGACCCCACGCACGAATGAGAGGAGTGGAAAAATGCGTCGATTGTTGAAACATCTCGTTCTGTTGACAGCTCTGTTGTTGCCGTCCACCGCGCTCGCGCAGGTGACTCTCGCCGGCGTCGTCAAAGACGCGTCCGGCGCCGTGCTGCCGGGCGTCACCGTCGAAGCCGTCGAGCCCCGTGCTGATTGAAAAGACCCGGACGGCGATCACCGATGCCACCGGGCAGTACCGCATCGAGAGCCTGCAGCCGGGCACCGTACAGCGTGACATTCACGCTGACGGGGTTCTCCGTCGTGAAGCGCGATGGCGTGATCGTGTCGGGCACCGGCGTGATCAAGATCGACGCGGACATGAAGGTCGGCGGGGTCGCGGAGACGATTACCGTCACCGGTGCGTCGCCGATCGTCGACGTGCAGGGCACGACGCGCACGGTCACGCTCGACAACGAGATGATGCGGAATCTGCCGGCAGTTCGCAGCTACAGCTATCTGCTCACAACGGTGCCTGGCCTGCAGACGAACATCACGGACGTCAACACCGGTCCTGTGTTCGCAATCTTTCCCGTGCACGGCGGCCGCGGCGTGGAGTCGCGCCTCACGGTTGAAGGCTTGAACATCAGCAATCCGCCGGGTGGCAACCAGCCGCCGAACTACACCGCCGACATCGGCAATTCAACGGAAGTCACGGTGATGACGGCCGGCGGCCTCGGTGAGTTCGAGACCGCGGGCGTGCAGATGAACATCGTGCCGAAACAGGGCGGAAACACCCTGAGCGGCCTGATCGCGAGTTCCGGCTTCTCGAAAGGCATGCAGTCGGACAATTACACCGCCGAGTTGCAGGCGCGCGGTGCGGGGGCGCCGAACCCCACGTACCACGTGTACGACTTCAATGCGGCGGTTGGCGGACCCATCAAGAAGGACAGGCTCTGGTACTACATGAGCGTCCGCCAACAGGGATCGCGCCGGAACATCCTGAACGTCTACTACAACCAGAGCGCGGGCGACCCGACGAAGTGGAATTACGCGCCGGATTTCGACAAGCCCGCTTACTATGACCGGCAGTGGGAAAACTACACACCACGCTTCACGTGGCAGGCGTCCGCAAAAGAACAAGTTCACGTTTTCGTGGGATGAACAGCCCGTGTGCCGGACGTGCACAGGCACGGCGTCGTTCAGCGGCTCGCCGTCGTCGACGACGGCTCCGGAAGCGGACGGCCACGGCGAGTTCAGCCCACAGCGCGTCCAGACCGCGCGTTGGACGAATCCCTTGACGAGCCGGCTGCTCCTCGAAGCCGGTCTCGGCAACACGTATTACCAGTGGGGCGACCGCGAGCTCGATCCGAATCCGACCCGGGACCTGATTCGCGTGACAGAAAACCAGGCGGTGATTAACCCGCAGGGTACAGTCGGGTTGATGATGTACCGCTCGCAGAACTGGCTCATCAACAAGACCGATGGCGCCAACTGGTTCTTCAACGCCTCGTATGTCACCGGATCGCACAGCATGAAGTTCGGGTACCAGGGCAACTGGTGGCGCGACGATCGCGAATTGCATGTGAATACGCAGAACTTGTTGTACACCTTCACGCGTGGCGTTCCGAGTTCACTCACCGAGTACGCGAATCCCTACTTCAACAACGCGCGCGCGGCGATGATGTCGTTCTTCGCGCAGGATTCGTGGACGGTGAAGCGCCTCACGCTGCAGGGTGGGGTGCGCTACGATCGTCCCTGGAGCTGGTTCCCGGCCGTCGACCAGCCGAAGAGCACCTTTTTCCCCGGCGTCCACTTCGACAGGGCGGACGGCGTGACTGGTTACAACGACATCACACCGCGCATGGGCGCCGCGTATGACGTCTTCGGCAATGGCAAGACGTCGCTGAAGGTCAGTCTGGGCAAATATCTGCAGGGCGCCAGCGTCGGCAATCTGGTAACGAGCGCGAATCCGTCGCTCCGCATTCCGGGCGGCAGTGCTGCGGTGTTCGGTAACCCAAATGTGACCCGCACGTGGACCGACGCCAACGGCGACTACGTGCCCAATTGCGATCTGACGAATCCGCTCGCCCAGAACCTGGTGGGTGTGACGCCGATCGACGCGACGAAGGACTCGTGCGGTCAGATCAACAACCTGCTGTTCGGATCGAACCAGTTCGTCGGTGCGAATTTCGACCCGGGCTTGCTCAGCGGGTGGGGCGTGCGTCCGTCGGACTGGGGGTTGGGCGTGTCGGTCCAGCAGCAGATCTTCCCGCGTGCGTCGGTGGAGGTCGGCTACTACCGCCGGTCGTTCACGCAGTTCACGACGGGCGGCACCGTGACCGACAATCTCAACGTCGGACCGAACGATCTGACCCCGTACTTCCTGAACGTGCCGAGCGACCCGCGCCTGCCGGGCGGTGGCAACTACCAGGTGGGACCGCTGTATAACCTCACCCCGGCGGCGTTTGCGCGTCCGCAGGATCTGCTGCTCAAGTCGACGAAGGATGTCGGCGACGATACGCGCGTGTTCAACGGCGTGGACGTGACGTTCAACGTGCGCAGCCGTGAAGGGCTTCAACTTCTCAGGCGGCACCAGCACGGGCAAGGTCGTCAACGACTGGTGCGCGGTTCGGGCGGCGGTTCCGGAGAACACAGTTTTCGGTGTGAGCTGGACGCTCAATCCGTACTGCCACGTCGAGTCGCCCTTCCAGACGTCGTTCAACGGTCAGGCCTCGTACATCATCCCGAAAATCGACGTGCTGATCAGCGGTGTCTATCGCGACCGCCCCATCCTCAACGGGACCCCGAACAATGCCAGCACCGACCAGCTCGCCGGTTCGCTCCCCGCGAACTTGACGTTCTTTGCGACGGATGCGTTCGGGACCAAGCGGTCGCGCAGCAGATCGGTCGCCCGATGACCGGCGGTCCATTCATAAACTTGAACCTGATCACTCCAGGCACGTTGTACGGCGGGGCCCCGGGGTTCGCCGACCGCAATCGACAGATTGACCTGAGCCTCAAGAAGATCATCCGCCTTGGTAGACAGCGCCTCACAGCGGGGCTCGACATCTACAACCTGGCGAACAGCAACACGGTTCTCTTCTACAACACGACGTACGTTGCAAATGTCCCCGGCTGGCAGACGCCGTTGGCGTACATGAACCCGCGAGTCTTCCGTCTCGCCGCCGAGTTCGCGTTCTAGTCGTTCCGCATGGAGGGCCCGCCGCGCGGCGGGTCCTCCACGTTTCAGCTCTTCCCTTTGCGCAAGATTCAGTCGAAGACCTGTCGTCCGGTCCACGCCCTCTGATGAGAACGGGAGACTGTGGCGCAAATTCCGACCGGTATCGGATTAGAATGCAGCGGACTGGAACCACGTGGGAGAGCGTGATGGTTGGCCTGACCAGTGTCCTCGCCGTTGCCGTTGTGCTTGCTCAGGCGCCTGGTTCGACGCAGGCAGTACGCGTTGGTGGACGCGTCGTCGCGGCTGATAATGGCGCGCCGCTTCCAGACGCGCGGGTAACCTTGGTCCGCTTTGGCGGGGCACGTGGCCCTCGACCCGCCGTGCCCCCTCCCGGCCCTCCTCCGCAGGTCATCACGGATCAGGATGGCCGGTTCGTGTTCGAAGGTGTCGCGCCCGGCACATACACATTCGACGCGCAGCGCTCGGGGTACGCGCCGCTGCTAGGCGCTGCCGTCGGCCCGCCGCAGACGATTCAACTCGCTCCTGGTCAATCGATCGACAGCGTAGAGCTTCGCCTGCAGAAGGGGGCGGTCATCGCGGGCCGAGTGTTCGGTCCGTCCGGAGAACCACTCGCTGACGCGCGGGTCGTCGCCATGCGCCGCGTACAGACGGGGCGAGGGCCTTCGAGATTCATGACAGCCGCGAGACAAGGCCTCCAGCAGACGAACGATCTGGGTGAGTTCCGCATTGCCGGCCTGGCTGCCGGCGAATACTTCGTTGCGGCGTCCCGCGGGCCGCAGCTTGCTCTCCCCATAGGCGGCGTGGTCTCGTCGACGCGACAAGGTGCCCGGACAACGATCGCGACGACGTACTATCCCGGCACAACTGATCAGAATAGTGCGGCGCCGATCGCGGTCGGCGCTGGAGCGGAAGTAGGCAACATCACGTTCACGGTGCAATCCGTGCCCGCGCACAACGTGAGCGGCGTTGTCGTCGACGAGAATGGCGCGCCGCTGGCAGGTGCGATGGTGACGCTGATGGGCGATCCGCGCACCGGCGTGCCGATCGGTCCGGCCGGTAGTGCGCGAACGGCGGCCGACGGAAGCTTTTCGATCGGCGACGTGCCAGCGGGAAGCTATCGCCTGAACGCGTCAGTTCCCGTTGTGTGGAGCAACTCCGGATCAGCTGGCGGGATTGGTTCGTCCTCGTCAGTGGTCAGGCCGGGCCCGTCGCAGCAAACCGAGGTCGTGGTGACCGACGCGGACGTCAGCGGGTTCCAGGTAGTTGCATACCAGCCGCGCCAGTAAAAGTCGGCCCGCACCTGATAAAGAGCCACTCGAGCGAAAGTCTTCTTAGCCCTTCCTCGTTTGATTAGAATCCAGCAAAGGTTGTTTCGCAGCGTTGTACGTGGAATTCAGATCACTCCACAAGGGCAGAAGGAGAGGATGACATGAACGTTCCACACTCTTTTGGTACCGCACTAGTTGCCGCTGGATTATTCGTCGCCGACGCTTCCGCGATTCAAACGACCAGAGAAGTGAAGGTCATCTCGAGCGCCGCCGCGCGGGCGATGGCCGACGCCTGCACCGCATGGGGAGAGCAGAACAAGCAAGTCCTGGCGATGGCGATTCTGGATTGGGGCGGCAATTTGATTGAATTTCATGCGATGGACGGCGCTCAAATGAATGCCATCGAGACCGCGCTGCTCAAAGCGAAATCGGCCCTGCGCTGGAGGCGCCCGACCTCGGAGACCAACAAGATCGTTCGGAGCGGTGAAAATCTGGCCCCGACTTTCATGAACGACTTTCCGCAGCCGGGCGCGCTGCCGGTCGTCCTCAACGGCCAGGTGATCGGGGCGATGGGAGTTTCGGGCGCGGACGGCGAGAAGTGCGCGCAGGCGGCGATCGACGCCGTGTTCAAAGGACAAGCGACGACGTCGGCGCGCTGAGTGGTCCGACTCTACGCACCGAACTGTCGAAGGTGATGGTCCATGTGGAGGTACGCCCAGCGAAGCCAGGCCGCTTCCGACATCCTGCCGAACACGGGATGCACCCGCCGGTCGATGCTTTCAGATTGCGTCGTGATGCGTTCGAAAAGCGCCTCGAGCTCCGCGACGTCCGCTGCGAACTCGACCGGCCTGGTGCCGCCGATTTCCTGATCGATTTCCGGCGTCGTCAGGATTCCCGCCGGCCATCGCAGGGGCAGGTACAGGACGATCCACTTGAGAAAGGTGCGGTGGAACAGTCCACCCGCCTCGCGCACGGGCTTCTGGCCCGTCGCCATGCGAAACGAGTCGCTCAGATGATCGACCGCCGACAGAATCGTATTGGCCACCGTGGTCTGGCGAAAGCAGCCGTTCGAGGACTGGTGGTCGATTCAGAGCAACAACGCTCGTCGGGCACATGAAACGAGGACCAATCGTGGCCGCTGTCCATTTCCGTGCCGGATGTGGATGGGTGCACCAACGACACGTGGGACGCGCGATTTTACGTCCTTCGCCGCGCGGCGCCGCCCGCTTGTGGACCGGCACCGAACTTGTTGTGTGGGGCGGATTCGACGGCATTGAGGCACTGGACCAGGGTGGGCGATACAACCCGGCGACGGACAGTTGGACGATGATACCCGCTCGGCGAACTCGCCGTCCGCGCGGTTTTCACACAGCCGCTATGGACCGGAGCAGAAAGAGACGATGGTGTGGGGTGGCAGTGTCCCCGGTGCCAACAGCTGAATACGGGCGGGGACGGGATGAACCCTTCCTCCAACAGCTGGCAGCTCGCACATCGACGGGCCCCAACGCTCCCACCGCACGCGACGCCCACAGTGCAGTGTGGACGGAAACGAAATGATCGTCTGGGGCGGACTTGCACCGACGTTCAACAGGGACGGAGGACGTTACGACCCGGTGACCGATAGCTGGCAAGGCGTCTCCACGGGACCAAGCAGCCCAAGCCCGCGCTACGGGCACACCGCTGTCGGCACTGGAATCCGATGACTCGTTGGGGAGGAGCGAGTACGGATTTGTTTGCGACTGCCCTGAACAGCGGAGGGCGCTACAACCCGATTACGGACAGTTGGGCAGCAGACGGCGACGTCGACGACAAGCTGTACGTGGCCTCTCCGCGTTCACCATACAGTGGTCTGGACGGGCGCCAGGAGATGATCGTGTGGGGGCAGGCATTTACTCGCTAACAACCCCTTTACGAGTGAGGACGGCTGAAGACAGGCGCGCGCTACAACCCGTCCACGGACGGGTGGACGACTACCTCGATCGGTGCGAGCGTGCCATCGGAGCGACATGGCCACAGCGGGGTGTGGACGCTGGAATGAAGATGGTCATTCGGGCGGGGCAAGGGAGCGTACAGGTGAGCGATGATGAGGTGAATACTGGCGCTGTCTACGATCCGGCGACGAACACCTGGATCGCCACTTCAACCGGCGCGAATGCCCGTCGCCACGCGGCGCCCACGCCGCAGTCTGGACCGGCACGGAGATGATCGTATGGGGCGGATTCGGCGGCAGCTACCTGAATTCCGGTGGTCGGTACAACCCCTCGACCGACGGTTGGACGCCTACTTCAACTGGCGCAAGCGTCCCGTCGGCTCGCTCAAGGCACACCGGCTGTTCGGACAGGCACGGAGATGATTGTCTGGGGAGGTTCCGATTCGTCGCTCGCCAACAGCGGGGGGCGCTACCGTCCGTCGATGGACGTGTGGGTTCCAACTTCGATGGGGACAAACGTGCCGTCGGGTCGAACGCTGCACACGGCCGTGGACGGGTCCGAGATGATCATCTGGGGCGGGTCCGATGGCGGGCCGACGAGTACGGGCGGTCGGTACAACCCGATCACGGATAGTTGGGCGGCAACCTCGACTGCGGCAGGTGTGCCGACGCCACGACAGGACTCGGTGGCCGTGTGACAGGCACGGAGATGATCGTATGGGCGGTGCGACGACGGTGGTTCGTACCTCAATACGGGCGGTCGATACAGCCCGTCGAACCGACAGCTGGCGAGCAACATCGACCGGACTGGGCGCGCCGTCGAGTCGCATTTATCACACCGCGGTGTGGACGGGCACCAAGATGATCGTCTGGGGAGGTCTGACCGAGGCGTCCCTCGCTAATGCAGGTGGGCGATACGACCCTTCGACCGACAGCTGGGCGACGACGTCGAACGGCCCCGGTGTGCCGTCCGACCGGATTCGCCACACAGCAGTGTGGACCGGGACCGAAATGGTGGTTTGGGGCGGGTGGGGCTTTGCCGACGAGAACACGGGAGGCCGATACAACCCGGCCACCGACACTTGGACCCCAACCTCACTCGGCGCGGGGATCCCCTCAGCAAGAGCCTGGCATGTCGCCCTATGGAACGGCACCGAGATGATCGTTTGGGGAGGTCAGCATGATGAAGTCGAGCTGCAAACCGGTTGTCGATATAACCCGCTGACCGACGCTTGGACAGAAACTTCGATCGGAGTCAACGTACCGTCGGCGCGGCACCTGCATACGCTTGCGTGGACCGGGTCGCAGATGATTGTCTGGGGTGGGTATCCGCTCGACAGCGGTCTTGCGTTGTACTGTGCGTCTGCCTGTCCATCGCCCCGCACATCGTACCGCGATGTCGATGCAGACGGTTACGGGAATCCGTTCCTGCCGACCGCGACGTGTGATGGCTCGATCCCCTCGGGCTATGTCGTGAGCAACACCGACTGCAACGACACCAACGCCCTGGTACACCCGGGAGTCCCGGAACTCTGCAACGGTCTGGACGATGACTGTGACAACGCCATCGACGATGGCATCGTGGTGCCGGCCGGCTCGATGACGATTCTCGGCGCAAAATCTGGCGCATCAGTGGAGTTCAGCTGGAGTGCTCTATTGGAAGCAACGGGATACGATGTCGTGATCGGTTCGCTCACCGCGCTCGTCGGATCGAGCGGAAACTTCGCAGTCGCGACAACAGGGTGCCTATACGACGAACTCGTTTCGACAACGGCGTCGGATGCGACGACGCCCGCCTTGGGCGACAGGTTCTGGTATCTGGTTAGACCTGTGAACTGCCGTGGAGCGGGGAGCTTCGATACAGGATCGGCGGGCCAACTGGGTAGTCGCGACGCTGAGATCGCCGCGTCCGAAGTGGCGTGCCCGTAGCGCATTAAGGGCAGTGAATGGCGCCATCGATCTTTGGAGCGTGGTTTCGGTGGGAATGACGGCGGCAACGAACGCTGGGAGCGACGTGTCGTGACCCGTTCGAGTGTGTGGAGAGGCTCGACTGGGGTCGCAACGGGGGCGTTTCGCGGTTACGTGCGGACTTCGGCACCGACGACGGAACGAGCGTCGACGAGCGCGAGCTACGCTACGCGCTTGAGCGTGACGAGCGGGAGATGCTTCCTACCGGCTCGGTAGGCGATGCGAAGCTCAACGGTCACGCCGGGCTGACCGCGAACGGGGTCGCGGGCGTAGAGGGGAGACCCAAACAATCGCTGGCGCGCTACAGCCAGATCGAGTCCAAACCAAGAACGGGGACACAGGCTTCAGGCCGGCGGGCGAGGACCATAGAAAACCCTGGCGCACCACACAACTCCGCGTTTCTGGCGCGGCCCGCCACGGGTGACGGTATATTCGCATGGCTCGGAGCGGGCGGTGGGGGTTAGCACGACATCCATTCTCCACTTGGTGACCAACGGGACGCTGGTTCCGGCTATCCGACGAGGAAGCGCAATGGCCAAGCGGACGGTCCGCACGTTCGTTGTTCTCGCGGCGATCCTGACGATCGTTCCGGGCGCCGACGCGCGCGACTTAACCTTCGAGGAGCGCGTGGCCGCGCAGACCGCCATCGAGCGGGTGTACTGGAATCACCGAGTGTGGCCCGCGGGGAACCCCGGCCAGAAGCCACTCCTCTCATCGGTGGTGCCCGACGCGGCGATCCGTGCAAAGGTCGCGGACTACCTGAAGAAATCGAACGCTCTCGCGACGATCTGGGAGCGCCCGGTCACCGCGGAGCAGCTCCAGGCGGAGTTGGACCGGATGACCTCGAGGACCCGCGCCCCGCAGTTGCTGAGGGAGGTCTTCGCCGAACTAGGGAACGACCCGTTCGTGATCGCCGACACGCTTGCGCGTCAGAAGCTCGCGGATCGGCTGATCCGGGATCGGTACGCGTTCGACAACCGACTCCACGGCGAGACGAGCGTGAATGCGCATGCCGACCTCGCGACCTGCGATAGCGCGACGTGCATGCAGACGATGCGCGGCGAGTACAGAGAGACAACCTGGCGGCTGCGCCGCGACTCCGGTCCGGCGGAAACAGAAGCGTCGCCTCTCCCCACGCAAGATCGCGCGATTCCTCTCGACGCGGAGGGGTGGAACGAGCATCTCTCTTGGCTCGCGGCGATGGTCGGCGGCACAGTCGAATCGCTGCAGCTGATGACGCTGAGTCCCCTCGAGGAGACCGCGGAAGCGTTCGTGGTAACGGCGGTCCTCGCGGAGGGGGCGAGCGAGGTCACGACGGCAACAACGACGTGGCCGAAGAGGTCGTTCGACAGCTGGTGGGAGGCCCAGAGCATCTCGCTCGAGGCGACGGCAGCCGGGTCGGGGGGGGAATATACGCCCGGGCAAGTGAACTCCAGTGGGTGCACGCCGGATACGTGGGTCGGGACTTCACTCCTCGGAGCGCCGAGTCCCCGCACGTTCCACACAGCCGTCTGGACAGGCGCGGAGATGATCGTCTGGGGAGGTCGAAACGTGGGGGGGGCCGGGGACCCCTTTCGTTCACCACAACACCGGCGGCCTGTACGATCCTGCGACCGACACGTGGGTCGCGACGTCCACGGGCGCCAGTGTCCCGGCCGTTCGCTACGAGCACACAGCTGTCTGGACCGGGACGGAGATGATCGTCTGGGGCGGCTACTCCGGCGGCGGCAGCTCCCGGATGAGCACAGGCGGCCGGTACAGCCCTGCGACCAACAGCTGGCTCGAGACATCCACGGGAGCGAACGTCCCGGCGCACGCTACGCGCACACGGCCGTCTGGACGGGGGTGGAGATGATCGTCTGGGGAGGCTCGTCGGGCAGTACCGTGGCGGGCACCTTGGAGAACACCGGCGGCCGGTACAGCCCCGAGACCGACAGCTGGCTGGCGACGTCCACCGGCGAGAACGTCCCGATCGGGCGCAGCACCCACACGGCCGTCTGGACAGGGGCGGAGATGATCGTCTGGGGCGGCGTATCACCAGGGGAATCGGGTCTCAACAGCGGCGGCCGGTACAGCCCCGAGACCGACAGCTGGCTCGCGACGTCCACGGGTGCGAACGTCCCGGCCACGCGCTTCTGGCACACGGGCGTCTGGACCGGGACGGAAATGATCGTCTGGGGCGGCTATTCGTCGGGCGCGTGGCTGAACGCAGGCGGCCGTTATAGCCCTGCGACCGACACGTGGGTCGCGACGTCCACGGGTGCGAACGTCCCGATCGAGCGCTACGTCCACGCAGCCGTCTGGACCGGGACGGAGATGATCGTCTGGGGCGGTGGGTTGCAGAGCATGCAGATAAACACCGGTGGCCGATACAACCCTGCGACTAACACCTGGGTCGCGACCTCCACGGGCGCCAACGTTCCGACCGCGCGCGAGGTGCACACGGCTATCTGGACAGGCGCGGAGATGATCGTCTGGGGAGGTCAGACGTTTGACATATTCGCGTCTCCGCTTCGGTTCGTTACCTACAACACGGGGGGTGGGTACTGCGTCGCGAGTTGTGCGGCTCCGACGGCGTGGTACCAGGACAACGACGGAGACGGCGCAGGGATCCCGAGCGTCTCCGTCGACGCGTGCACGCAACCTCCAGGCTTCGCTGCGCTCGCCGGTGACTGCGACGACGGAGACGCCGACGTCCATCCCGGAGCAACGGAGATCTGCAACGGAGTCGACGACGACTGCGAAGGCGCTGTGGACGAAGGCGGTGAGGTTCTGTGCGACGACGACGATTCGTGCACGCTGGATGTTTGCGATCCGGGCGCCGGCTGTCTGCACGCCGCCGTGGACTCGACGCCGCCTTCCCTGTTAGTCGAGCTTCAACCGGTTGTGCTGTGGCCGCCGAACCACCGCATGATGAACGTGGGCGCGTTGGTCGTGGCGAGTGACGTGTGCAGCCCGACGACCGTGGTTCTGGCATCGGTCACGAGCAACGAGGCTGACAACGGAGAAGGCGACGGAAACACCGTCCACGACATCCAGAGGGCGGAGATCGGGACTCCTGACTACGAACTGAGCCTCCGATCGGAGCGTGCCGGCGGAGGTTGGGGTCGAATCTACACCGTAATCTACACCGCGACGGACAGCTCGGGGAACACCGCGTCCAGCGC
>CAVYZX010000002.1:0-342432 GCA_963773035.1 uncultured Acidobacteriota bacterium
ATGAGCACGGTGACGTCCACGCGGGCGGCCTGCTCGATGATGTCGCGCACCTCGTTCATCTTCGGGCTGCGCCAGAGACCGATTTCCTCGTGGAGCCGGACGCGGGCCTCGTCGTCGGGCACCCGCTCCCAGCTCCGGCGCGGCCGCGCCAGCGCGCTCTTGATCACGTTCTCGAGGTCGTCGGAGGTGAACGGCTTCTGCAGGAAATCGTCCGCGCCGAGCGACGTCGCTTCCAATGATGATGTGGCGCCTGCTCGCCGAGCCGGGCTACAAACGAGCCGTCATGTCGGGCGTCGTGGCCGGCGTCGCGCACCTGACCAAGGCCTCCATCCTTCCGGGCCTAACCCTCTTTCTGCTGTTCATGGTCGGTCGCTGCTTGGGGGGCATACGCTCCCGGCCCCGCGCTTCTGGCGGCGCGCCTTCGCGGCTCACGGCGCACTCGATCGGCGCCGCGCTTGTCGTTGCATGCGCCTTTCTGCTCACCGTCTATCCCTATATCAGTACGAGCAAGCGGGTCTTCGGGCAGTATTCCTATAACGTCAACTCGACGTTCTACTTTTGGTACGACTCGTGGGAGCAGGTGGAACGCGGGACGCGGGCGCACGGCGACCGTGAAGGGTGGCCGCGGATGCCCCCGGAAGACATACCGAGCCCGTCAAAATACCTCCGAGAACACACGCCCGCCCAAATGGTCGAGCGGACATGTCAGGGAGCGGCAAGTCTCGTCAAAAGCATGGCCGGCTCCTACGGCTATTTCAAGTACCTCATGATGTATGCCGGAGTACTCGCAGGGGCAGCGGTGTGGCGACGACATGCGGCCAGACGTCTCATAGCCGCAAACGTAGCGCGCTTGTTGTTTGTGTCGGCGTACTTGATGGCCTATTTCCTCCTGTACGCATGGTTCACGCGGCTGACAGATGGCAACCGGCTGATTCTGGCTCAGTACCTTCCGTTGATCTACCTGCTCGTCAAGGGGACGCAGGAGCTGCTGCGGGGCGAAACTTTCAGGATGCGCGAGCGAGCCGTGCCGGCACTGACAGCGATTCATGTGCCAATCTTCGCCGTGCTTGCCGTCGACATCGTCGTCATCCTGATGAGCCGCGTGATGTGGATGGTCGGAGGGTTGTGATAAGTAACGGCCGATTCTACTGAACCGGCGGCCGTGGGGTATGGCCCGCGGCCGGTTTGAACGCGCCCCTTCGAGGCCGACTGGTGGCGAAGCCGCCCGCGGGGGCCCTCATCACGACCTCGCGTGGCAAGTGTCTCCTGCCATCCGCAGCGATCGATCTTCGCCTCGCTGAGCGCCGATCGACCTTGAAGCCTTGCATGCTCCTCTTCACATCAGCGAACTTGTCCTGTCGGTGTCATCGTAATCGGGTGATGTAGTAGGGAGTCTGAGCACGGGTAGACTCGGTTACGGTGCCCTCCCGGACAAGTCAACTCGTCAGGACGACAACAGGACAGACCGTCCGGTCCTTCATGATGAGTGCCGTCCGGAAAGGGTTCAGGTGCGGGGGACTCCTGCGTTCAAACGGGCGGCAGGCCTCAGAAACAGCAAGGCGGCGACGCACGCGGCAAGACTACTTATCGAAATCCAACCGCCAATCACCACGCTCGTCGGCAGGTAGGAGAATTCGACCGACGCGTGTCGTTGATCAACAGGCGCCGAGATGAGACCCCGCTCATTTGGAACCGCTGGCAGCTTATCGATCTGGCCGTCGCGAGTCCACCGGCGGACCTTCCATCCATCCGCGTAGTTCTGATTCAGGACAATCACGTCTGACGCTGTGGCCGCCACGTTCACCACCACACGCGACATCCGCCAATCCGCCATAGTGACGTGGCCTCGGCCCTCCTCGAGGTAAGCCTCTCCACGGTACTGAGAATCCCCAAAGGTAGTCACGTCGCCGGCTGGTAACGTGAGGTTCTCGTAAGCATCGAGGCTGCCAGAGTTGCTGAGCAGGCACGAATACATGTTGCTGGTCATCACCTCGGGATAGAAGTACGGTCCTTGGGACGGCCCGAAGCGTTGCACAAACGCACCGCCCGTGACCGATGTGATTGTAACCGGCGGCACCACGAAGATGTCGCCAAAAAGCCTCCATCCCATAGCGGTGAGTTCACCGTACAAGAGCACGACAAGCACGATGACTACGTGAGTCCGAACCCTCACCCACGACGCGGGCATCGCCTTGGCCAGACCGACAGGGCCAAAAGCGGCTGCCACCGCAAGGACAAAAAGGACTGCGCCAAGAAACCGTGAAGGCACTCTGAATTGGTCGTAGAGCGGCAGCCGTTGGAGCGCCGCCCACAGATCGATTGGAGAAGACGCGCCGAGAGCGACCACGCCAGCCAGGAAACCCGCAGCGTAAAGCGGCCAATGGCGTCGCATCGAGGCAAAAAGTCCTGCCGTCGCGAGAATGAGGCCTGCGACACCGATATAGCACCCGTATTCGTGAAACCGCCATTCGAGATCCGCGCGTTCCATCGACGCGACAAACGGAGCGCCGCGCTCGCGCTTGATGGCTTTGGCGAAGTGACCGTCCTCGAGATCGCGATCGCGAACCGCCTGATAGTACGAGACCTGGCGCGGATCGGCAAAGATCACCGGGAGCATCCTCAGCGGCGTCCGGCTGCCTGCCTCGACCTGGCGAGGATTGGCTGAGGCAAACGCTATCGTAGGTATGAGCTTGGCGCTCGATAGCAAGAGCGCAACGAGGACCACGGCCGCCCATCGGGCATAGAATCGAATCTGCTGACGTCTGACGGATTCGAACAGCAGCCAGACGCTGAGGAACGGCAGAAAGATCGCCGGAATGTGCACCGCTCCAAACGTCAGCACTGAAGCCAACAGCAGTGCAGCAAGGAAGATGAAGTGCGACCCTTCATGCAATCGCAGGGCGCACCAAGCGAGCCATGGCATCATCCCGAGCACGCACCATTCGAGGTGGCCTTCCGTGACATGAAGCGCGAAGTGCGAGCTCATCATGAAGACGATGCCGCTCGCGACCCAACCCCAAGGGCCGGCACCCAGGCGTCGGACGAACGCGCCCATTCCCACGGCCCCAATGGCCATGAACACCGCGACCTGGACCCGCAGGCCGACCGGCGCGCCAAGCAGCATCACGATGGCGAACCACGGTGACGGCACTGGGGAATCGGGATGCGCCCATAGCACGGTCCCGCCACTGGAGTACGGATTCCACGTTGGCAGGACATGATCTCGTAATAACGCAGTCCTAGCCGTCGCGTATCGATACGTGAACTGATCCCAGTCCTGCCGCCCCCACCGATCCCACTGCGAGAACAGTGGCAGACGATACAAGAGGCTTCCCACGACGAGCAGACTCGCAACGGGCCAGAATCGGAAGTGCGGTCTTTCCGGAGCCATGGCGAATTCAGTGGCCATCGGGGACGGGCCTCGAAAAGTTCAACACCTCGCGGCGATACAAGGGCACCGGTCGATTCGGCAGCTCATGGCAGTCGAACCCATCAATGACGGGAGGTGCGAGACGAGGTATGGCAATCAACTGCTGATTATGGCGACTCTCGACGGGACGCGATGTCAGTAACGAACCCCCACGTGTGATGCGCAGGCTCCGCGGCAGCGACGACGCGATATCGACGATCATTACTCGGACATTCGGGCAGCGCATTAGGTAGTGGGTGAGGACCGGCAAGTTCTCGCGTTCGTTGTAAGTCGGCACAATGACCAGTTCCATTTGATCGGTCACGATGTGCCGCCTTCGAACCGGAGCGAGGCGATCTGTTCGGAAACGAGGTCCACGATGCAGATCACTGCGTTCGTTACCACTAGGACGATAAGGCTCAGTTCAGCCTCCTCAGAGGATTCTAATCAACGGTAATCATCGTGTGATTGGCTCAACGTCTGTAGACACACGATCCGTGAAGGCCGGAAATCTCAACACGGCAGGACGCGCTGAGGATACCGGGCCTCGGAGGCGATAGCCTTCAACGCGCTCGGTTCTCCGATAGCTGCGAACGGAAGCCGATCACCGGAAGAGTGTCCGGAATTCCCTGTGTTGGGAATCGCATGAAAAGTGTCTATACTCCCCAATCCGTCCCCCAGGTGTACCGCTGGGTCACTGCATAGTTCCACACAGCTCCGACGATGACGCCGGCGAGTGCTGCCAGGAACCACATCGTGTGGGCCTCGAACAAGTAGGCGGCAATGCCGACGTTTGCCACGGCGCCCACGGAACAGGCAGCCGTGAAGCTGGCCAGGCCGCGCCACCAAGTCCCCCCTCGCAGCCGCCTGTCTCGGTAGGTCAGGATGTTGTTCAGCGCGAAATTGCAAACCATCGCGACGATGGTCGCCAGCGACTGGGCCACGGTGAAGCTGGCTTCAACACTCTTCAGAAGCAACGTCAGGACGACCATATGGACAAGAACCCCGATAAAACCGACCACGCCGAATGCCAGGAACCGGACCGGAACGAATTTGCCAACTGCCTTGTCCGCGAGCAGCATCGCGTATTCCCACGCAACCATCTCGTCCAGCTTGCTAACACCGGAGAAACGATTGCGAAAGGTGAATGGGACCTCGGCAATATGGAGAGGTCGCGGCGAACTTGCCAGCACGTCGAGCAGAATCTTGAATCCGATGGCGGAGAGTCGTCGCACGGTGATGTCGAGAACCTCGCGGTGGAGCATGAAGAAGCCACTCATCGGGTCCGAGACGGGCTGCTTCAGGATCACGCGACTCATAACCACGGCGATCCGGCTCAGAATCGCCCGATCGCGGTCCCAGTTGCCCGTGCTACCGCCCGCAGCGTACCGACTGCCAATCACGATCTCGGCCTCGCTGGCCTCCAGGATTTGCAGCATCCGTGGCAGGATGCCCTCGTCGTGTTGGAGATCCGCATCCATCACCGCGAGGCACGGCGCGGCGCTGGCCAGCATCCCCTCGACACAGGCTGATGCTAAACCGCGTCGACCCACACGCTGCACGCAGCGAACTCTGGCATCGGTCCTGGCGATCGATCGGACGAGCGGCGCCGTCTGATCTGGGGAGTCATCGTCCACGAACACGATTTCCCAACGGATGGGCCCAAGCGTCGCCTCAAGACGCGCCAGCAGCTCGGTGACGTTGCTCGACTCGTTGTACGTGGGAACGATGATGGACAAGCGAAGACTGTCTGTCATTTGGGATATCAGAGTTCGGCCGCCGTCGTGCGCCTCGGTACTCTGCAGCGCGATCTTCATCGACTCAGCTCCACCTGCCCGCGACGTTCGGCATGGCGTTCATCGTGTGATTGGCTCGATGTCTGTAAACACGCGATCCGTGAAGGCCGGAAATCTCAATACGCCGCTGCGAGGTGAAGCGAGCGGGCCCTTGAGGCGGTACAGCTCCACACGCTGCGCTCCGGCAGCTGCGACAGGAAACGCGCCCATGGGCTCGAAAGCTGGCCCGCGTACGGTCTGCCGCAACAGCCGCTGTGTGGCGGCCCATTCGGAGCGCCGTCCGATCTCCACGGCGACCCAGCGACAGCCGCAGCGGGACCGAAGGACGTTCACGACATCCTCTTCGGAGGTCACGTTCGATGTCTCGACCCACTCGAACGTGGAGGGTGAACCGTAGTAATAGAGTAGCCGGCCTCCGAGGACAACGCGGCGTTTGAAGTCGGGATCCAAAGCGCGAACGTAGAACCCGAAATTGCCATCGTAGTAGCCATCGTAGAGCACGGCCTCATCGCGAGCGTGCTCGCGCAAATACTCGGCGACCTCGCGAAAACCCGAGACACGTGGTACGGGCACCTGTCCGGCGTACCAGGCAAGTCCGAGAATCGGCGCCAAGGCTGCCAAGCGCCCTAAATCCCCAAGCGCGTGCAGGCGCTGAAGGACCATGACAACGGCTAGAACCGCTGACAGGACGACGCCGGAACGACGAGCAGGATGTAGCGAAGGTCTCGTACTGGCAGCATCGAGAATCCAATCATCACTATCGCGATCCAGCTCGCAAGGAACGCCGCTTCGGCACGCCACCGGGCCGTGCAAATCGCCGCCGCGCAACCAGCCAAACCAACTAGGAGCGGCACGAATCCGGTCAATTCGGGCAATGCCTGCCAATAGTACGTCCACGTTTCGATCCGAAGCAGCAACGCGACTGACGGTGCAGTATGTTTCCAGAGGTAGAACGGGACCAACGTCACCGTGGCTAGAGCCAACCCGCCTAGCAGGCAAACTATCGTGGCGGCCCAAGGCCATGTCGAGCGGATGGACAGAATCTGTCGCGATGACGCCCGCGCCACAGTCCAGACGAGGCACACGCCAAACACTGCGAGCTGTGGATAGTACGTGATCGCCGCAGCGAGCCCCGCGATCGCCGAGCGAAGCAACTCTTTCCGGGTTGCCGTCTCGAGCCAGCGCCGGCAGTGGTAGAGGCAAGCCATGCCCAAAGCCATCGCCGGAACGTTGAGCAGGATGACATTGGCCCATAACACAACGCCCGGAGTCAGGAGCAGGATCGAGCCGGCCCACCCCGCCTCAGGCGCGATCCAGCGCCGCCCCCAAGCCAGCGTGTAGAGTCCGGCAAGGCCTGCGAATCCGATGACGACCAGGCGCACAACGTGCGGGGAGGCGCCGAATCCCCCAAGCAGCACGGCTTCCACCAGGAAGAACAGCGGAGGATAGGCGACCGGGTTGATGACGGGATAGCGGGCGTAGTAGCTGAGCGTGAACCTTACGGGATCGCTGGGGTGAGCCGTCAGGAGATCCCACCAGAAGAATCCAGTCGCCGCATGCCGCGGCGCATCACCTTGGAACCATAGCCCGTCGTTTTGAGCGTGAAGAGACGCGATCAACACGCACGCACCGGCTACGCCGGCGGTCTGCCATGCGGCCGATCGGAGGAGAACGCCCGCCAGACTCGCTGGTTTCACTGCCCGTCCGATTCGAACGGCGTCGCCTTTTCGTGGTGACCGTTCGACACCGACGGGGAAGAGGTGGGCAGCGCTGACGCCGGCCCGTCCGGCTGTCGGGGACGCTGCTTTGCCCATCGCCGTTCCCAGACTTGATCGTAAGGCAGGAGCGGAGCGGGAATGGACGACTCGTCGAAGCGTTGGCCGATGCCGATCGTGGCCGGCGTGTCGTACGACCGACGCACACTTCGAGCCAGCAGGAGCACCAAATATCTAAGCACATCGGGCCGGAGGCTGGACCGCCAGCCTCGTAGCGCCCACCAGACCGCTTGAGCGTAGGATCCTGACCAGAAGGACACTCCAGCAAGATGTAATGCCCACTGATCTGCCGATTGTTGAAAGACCTCACCGTCGATGTTCGGCTGGCGCTGTTCGACGCCTTTCATGACGAGCGCCCGGGACCGCCACATGGCGTGACACGCGGCGGACATGCCGCTGGCGCGCCGTCGATACCCGACGAGCACGGCTGGTACAGACGCGACATCGTTTCGTTCCGCAATTCTGATCGCCAGATCCCAGTCTTCACACCCTTGCCCGCCTTCCTTGCGCAATCGGCTGTCATAGCCACCTGCAACCTCGAGCGCTCGGCGACGAAACAACGGTACGCTGGCATTCCCCGTGAAGTTCACCTGCAGCAGCTTCTCGAGCACCCGTCCTTCGAGATGCCATCGCGGCGAGGTGGCAAGTATTCGTCGATCTTCGTCAATCCAGACCCACCAGCTGTAGACGAAGCCGACGTTTTCGCCGTACTCCTGCATGCGCTGAATCTGGCGTTCGAGCTTCGTGCGGTCCCAGATGTCGTCGGCATCGAGCGGAGCGATAAAATCGCCTTTCGCTGTACCGACGCCGAGATTCCGTGCGCTCGCGACGCCCTGGTTCTCTTGCTCGATGACCCGCACGCGCGGGTCGAGACGGGCCCGCCCGGTCACTACGGTCATCGTGTCGTCGTTGGACCCGTCGTTTACGACGATGATTTCGATGTTTCGATATGTTTGAGCAAGCGCGGAGTCCAGCGTCTCACCAATGCTAGGCCCGGCGTTGAATACCGGCACGATGACGGAGACGAGCGGCGTCGATGTCATTGACGCCCAGAGGCTCGATTCGACGGACCCGCACCACTCAATGCGGGATCACTGACCGGCCCTGCATGCCAGAGGCGGTCGCCGAAATGTCGAGCGTGCCATGCGACCCATCGAGCCGTGTCGGACGGCCGCCTGAGGGCATGGCGGATCGCCATCATCTTGGCCGGCAAGGGCGCGCTCAAGAACCACTCGAAAAACGAATTCTGGAACCGCCCCAGCGCGAGCGCTCCTAGGGAGTAGCGCCGGGGGGCTGCGCCCGATCGCCGAGCCCGTGGCGCAGCAGACTCCTGTGGGTCTTGAGCATGGTGCGGTTCGTTAGGCGAGTCCTGCGCAATAGCTCCGAGCATTGGGGAAACTCGAGTCGTGTGCAACGGACGGTTGGAAGCCAGGCGGCGACGGAGCTCGAGATGTCGGGCCAGGACCGAAGCACCGCCACAGATCCGCCGAACGGAGGACGCGGCTTCCTTCCCCATGCGCGCACGCTCCTCAGCGGGTGTGTTCAGCAGGCGCCGCAAGGCGATGGACAGGCCTGCGGCCGTTGGATCAGGGGCCAGCCACCCAGACTTGCCGTCCTCGATGAGTTCCGCCATGCCACCAGCGGGAGACACGACGACAGGCAGTCCGACGGCCATCGCTTCCAGGCACGAATATGGAAGATTCTCCCAACGAGCGGGAACGACCGCGGCGCAGGACTCTTGCTGGAGCTTTCTGACCACTGCCTTTGGCTGACTGCCGTGGAAACGGAATCGCCGATGCAGTTGCCGGGGAATCTCTTTCTGCAGTCGAGAGAGGACGGTGGGACCGGGGCCGCCACTGAGTGACGTGTCGGCTCCGACGAAGTCGAACTCAACCGTCGGATCTTCGCCGGCCAGCGCGACTCCCGCGCGGACCAGCTCGAGCACGCCTTTTCGCATCTCGAGGCGCCCCACATAACAGATTCGGTTGCTGGCCCACACACTGGGCGATCGCTCGACGGGCGTGAACTCGCCGACGGGATTGGGGATGACGTCGATGCGTGTCGGGGCAAGCTGATAGTGACGTGCGGCCTGTGTTGCAAGATAACGGCTCGGACACACCAACCAATCCGCAGCGGCAATGGTGTACGCCTCGAGTTGTCTTAATGGAGGGAAGTCCGTGAGGGTGGTGTCCCAATCGTTGTACCGGAAGATGAACTCGGACGGGGAGTGAAGGGTAATCAGAATCGGCGGCTGCCTCTGCGGACCTTCTCCCGCGGCTCGGCGTCGCTGAAGAAAGTAGAGGGGCGCTTCGTATTCCTGCGCTTCCACGACGTCTATGCCCTCGCGCTCGATCAACGATTCAGCCAGGCGGGCAGCCTGCCATGAGAACACCTGATACGGGCAGTCCGATGCCGCCATGGCCCGCAATCGCGCACGCTCGTCCGGGTGGGACGTAATTGGCTCGCGCAGCGAGACGCGATGAACGACCAGGCGTCCGTCTGCTGTCTCCTCGACAGGTTTTGGTGCGCCATCCCAGCGTTGAGCGATGACGTGTACGGTCTCCCCGGCCTCGGCAAGCAGGTTCGCCATGCTCCGAACGTACGTGCCGATCCCGCCCGGCGGATACGGAGCCGGCGGAAACTCACGGGATACGATCAGATGCTTCACGGCGGCAGCGAAATGCCGGAATGCCTAGCCTGAAACTTCACCAGCCGGTTCGATTCCCAAAGCCAAGGCCGAAAGACGAACGTGCCGCGCGAGCCGCGTGGCTGTCTGGAGAGCATGGAGTGGCACTGCAGCATCGTGCAATCAAGCTTGGTGCCGGCGGCCTTTGTTCGTAATCCGTCGATAACTCTAGGGGAGCCGGCCTTAGCTTGGCAACCCGTATCCTCGGAACTGGAAGAGTGACCCATATGGGAGACTATTGTCTCCGCTTAAGGGTTCTCGCGGCCTACGGTCGCCATGTATCTTCACGTTCTCTCGGTTGTCGTCACGGTCGTCGACGGGGGACCTGCCCTGCGACGGTGTCTCACCGCCCTCTCGTCACAAACGGGGGCGCCGTTGATGGAGATCCTTGTGCCATATGACGACACCGTTGCGTCGGTCGCGGCGCAGGCCGCGGAGTTTCCGTTCGTCCGCTTTCTTGCCCTCGGGCAACTCACGGCCCCGCGTTCGGCGTCACGCGCAGGAGGGCAACATGAGCTGATCGATCGCCGTCGGGCTGCGGGGCTTGCCGCAGCACGTGGCGAAATCGTGGCCATCGTCGAGGATCGAGGTGTTCCCCGTTCCAACTGGGCGGCAACTATCGCCCGCTTGCACACGGAGCTGCCGAACGGAGTCATCGGTGGAGCCGTTGAAAACGGTTGCGACCGGCTGTTGAACTGGGCGGTGTACTTCTGCGATTTCGGCCGGTATCAGCTCCCGTTCAAGCCGGGGCCACGTCTGTACGTCACCGATGTGAACGTGTCCTACAAGCGGGGCGCGCTCGAGCAGACACGTGCTATCTGGCAAGACCGCTACCACGAGCCGCTCGTCCATTGGGCACTAGAGCGTGCAGGGGAGACCTTGATGCTGGCGCCTGACCTTGTCGTTGACCAGATCCGCGAGAACCTCACTCTGGTTTCGCTGGTCAAGGAACGCCTTGCGTGGGGACGGCTCTTTGGTTCATTGCGCGTGCGCGACGCATCGATGGCGCGCCGGCTCGCATTGACGTGTATCGCGCCGCTTGTGCCGGGAGTCCTGATTGCGAGGTTCCTGAGAGCTCAAGTCACGAAACGCGCGCCGTTTGGGCGTGTGGTCCGTGTTGGGCCTGCGGTGCTGCTCTTGCTGGTCGCCTGGGCAGCCGGAGAAGCCGTGGGATGCTTGACGGGCAAGGCTTGACCGTTCTCGGCAGGACGACCGATAGTCTGTCAACCTTCTGACAGCGTCACCGGCGCGCGCAGCTCGGTCGAGCGATACACCGCCTGCGCAATCTCGGTCGCTCGAAAGCCGGACCATCCATCGGCAAGTTCCACATCGGGGCGATTCTGGATCATGCGCATAAAATGTTCGAGCTCGTCGTCGAACGTCAGCTTGGTCGTCGTTGTCCAACCTTTCATTTTTTCGCGCAGGATGATCGCCGGATAGATCTTGTAAGTCTTCTGCCGTTTGCCACCCGGTCGCTCGTGCTTCACCAGCAGGTTGAACATCGGCGCATAGGCGGCGCGGATCATTCCGAGCGCTCCGTACACGTCGACGTGCCAGTGAAACCCGCGCCACTCGATCCACGACGCCTGATAGATGATCGGCACGCCGGAATCCGTGTGAAAGATCGCCATGGCGTTGTCTTCCGAACCCGGCACCTTCCAAATCGAACCGGAGCTCACGCCGTAAACGCTGCGGATCTCGCCGGCGATAAAGCGTGCGAGATCGGTCATGTGAATACCCACGTCCATCATGCAGCCGCCGCCGGAAAGCTCACTCTTGTACATCCAGTCCGCCCGGAAGTTGTTGATTCCGTCGTGGCCGCCGTAGATCCGAAGGTGGTCGATCGCGCCAATAGTTCCATCCCGCAGCATCTGTACCAGGTACTGAATCGCCGGATAGAAGCGATGATTAAAGCCAACGCCAAGCGAGAGTCCCTGCTCCTTCGCGCGCTCCATGATGCGGCGGCAAGACTCGATCGAGTTGGACAACGGCTTCTCCACCAACACGTGACAGCCGCGGTCGAGGGCATGGAGGCACATCTGCTCATGGAGCGTCACCGGAGAGGAGACGATCACCGCCTGAGGGCGAAGCTCGTCGATCATCTGTCGGTAATCGGCAAACGACGCAGTAGACAACTGGGTGGCGAGCGCCGCTGCGCTTCCGCGATCGACATCGGCGACGCCAACGAGCCGGGTTGCAGGGTTGTCGGACACCGTCCGGGCGCGCAATCGCCCGATCACTCCGCATCCGATGACGGCGATTCTCATGAACGGCGATGCTACTATACATTCGCAGCGATGAAGCTCTCGGTGGTCGTCCCAGCCGTGAACACGTTGGTCGATGTCGCAGGCTGTCTCGAGGCGCTCGAGATGCAGCGGAAAGAGGTCGAACTCGAAGCGTTGGTTGTCGATCGGATCGACGCCGGCGACTTGGTGAGACGGCTCTTTCCTTGGGCCCGCGTGCTGCCGGTAAAGGAGAGCACGACGATCCCCGAGATGCGCGCCATCGCCTTTCGAGAGGCGACGGGTGAAGCCATCGCGGTGATCGAGGATCACGTAATCGTTCCGACAAAATGGGCCACACGGATGCTGAGCGTGATCTGCGAAGGAAGGCCGATCGTGGGCGGAGCCGTGGAAAATGCCGCGACCGGCACGCTGATCGATTGGGCTGCCTTCTTCTGCGAGTACAGCCACTGCATCCCGCCGATCGAAGGGGGCTCTGTCACCTGGCTGACCGGCAACAACGTCGTCTACACTAAAGCGCTGATCGACGACCACCGCCAGGTCGTGGAGGCGGGCAAGTGGGAGAACCATCTCCACGATACGCTGCGCGCCGAAGGTGTCGAGCTGTTCTGCCGGCCAGACATCGTGGTCGGCCACAAGAAACACTACACGTTCCGCGAGTACATGTCACAGCGCTACCTTTACGCACGCTCGTACGCAGGTGCGCGAGTGGCGGAGGCGCCGGCATTCCGCCGCATGACTTACGGCCTCGGAGCGCTGGCGCTGCCGCCGATCCTGTTCTACCGGACGGTGTCACGTCTGGTCTGGAAGCGGAAGCATCTGCGCACACTCGCCAAGTCGCTTCCGTTGATCATGTTGTTCGTTACTTCTTGGGGTGCCGGCGAAACCGTTGGCTACCTTTTCGGGCCCGGCGATTCGTTGCGCAAGGTGTGTTGACCGACCTGCTCCTTCACCGCACCGATGTCCTCCTATGCGGGGATGACCGAAACCCAAACGATAGGTCGGAGGTCTCGATGGCCACCATGTTGCTGCGTGTCGCATGGGCTGTCGGAGAAGGCGTCGGATCCGTGACAGGAAAGGCGTAAGGAACGCCAAAGGCAGACTAAAGGGCACCGGATCGGCGCCTCGACTCGATAATGGACGTGGAAAATGGAACTTTTCAAGCGATTTCGAGCTGCTGATACGTGGTATGGAACATTCGTCGACATTCAGGTCGGGAGACTCGGAGGGAGCACGGAATGAGCGCCTTGTTTGCGGTCGATCCCCACGCCTTTTCAGCGATACCACCTGTCGTTCTCTACATCGGGCCAGACCAAATCATGCCGTTGACCTCGGTGCTCAGCGCCATTGTGGGCGTGGTGCTCATGTTTTGGAATCGGATCGTAGCACTCGTCGGGCGCGGATGGCTGATGCTCACGCGCCGCGAGTCATCATCGGAAGGTCGAAAGGCGACCGAGACCCAACCTGGCGGGCAGCAGCGTTGAGAGCCGCTAGGTGGAACGACCCTGCCAGGCATGGCGAAGCCGATTCAGGTCCCACTGACTAGCGGTCACAACCGCATACACCAGACACGCCAGGATCGCTCCGGCCAACTGGCCGCCCAGCCAGCCGCTTGTGATGCCAAGGAGGATCGACGCCAGGCATGCGAGGACTGCCGGCGCAGCGGCGCTCAACCGAACACCACCGATTGCAATGCGCATCGTCATCCACGCCACGACCGCATTGACGATCCCACCGATCAACAATGCCGCCGCAGCACCCGGTGCCCCATAGAACCAGGCACCAGCATAGGCCAGCAGGGCGGTCGTCGCTCCAGCGATCGCCGACGCCGTGAACTCAAGATCCTGGCGGCCGGCGACAATGAGGCTGAACCTGAAGTGTCCGCTCAGCCACGTGACGGGAATCATCCAGACCGCAAGTTGAAACGGAAGAACAGCCTGTTGGTACGCTTGGCCATATACGAAGGTCACAATGACCGGGGCGAGCAGCGTGCCGGCGAGCGCCACGAAGCAGGCCGCCCACATGGAAGTGGAGAGCGATCGATGGACCAAGGCTCGCCAACTGTCGACACCTTGCTTCAGCTCTTTTGCCAGATTCGGAACCAGATTGAAGAAGTACAACCACACGAACGTGTGTAACGCCATGACGATCCGGACCGACGCCGCGAGCCACGCGACACGCTCGGTGCGGCCGGGATCCGTCCAGCCGACGATGATGGAGGGGGCATACCACATCGTGGCCCACGTGAGGTCGCTGGCCCCGAGAAACCACGTCTCTCTGAGCAGTGCGATCGCACCGTGCCAGGCGCCGCGCCAGTCGAGGCGTATTCTGAGTACTCGTCGCAGCAGCACATTGTTGAAGATGGCAAACGCAAATGCGCCACTCACTTCAGCCATCGCCACCAGTTTCGTGCTCGATCCCGGTCGGACGAGCAGCAGAACCAGCGCAGCAAAGACACCGTAGCGCAAAAGGCTGCCCGAGGCGATCCATTGCATTTGTCGCAGACCCTGGAACACCCACTGCGTGAAAAACGGCGTGAGCAGGACCATCAGGCCGTAGATCGCCAGGATTCCCATGCCTGGCGCGCGATACCAGATCGCCAACGCCACGATGAGGAGGTATGCGGGCGCCCCGAGGATCGCACGCAGAGCGACCACTTTTGGGATGAGTTGAGGTGCGCGGTCGGGCGATGTTTCAATGATTCTGGCGCCGTACGTGCCGAGCCCCGTTTCCGTGCCGAGCACGAAGAACACCGTGATCGACAGGGCGAGCTCGATGACGCCGAAATCGCGAGGCCCCAGCACGCGGGCAAGATAGGCAAAGGTGACGAGGACGCACAGCTTGCTGACGGCCTCTGCGCCAAACAGCGTGAGGTATCGCACGACGAAGCTGCGGCGCCGAAGTTGATCAATCTGCATGTCGGCTCACGCCTCGGCGCGCTCGGGCCATCAAGTCTGCTGCCACGGCGCAAGAATACACGAGCGATAGCGATCGGGACGAGTTAGAATGGACGCGCGGTGACGTCACGTGGGTGGACAGCAGCGATTGGCGCGCTGACGATTCTCGCGGCGGCACTTCGCATCGTACGGCTCGACGCTGGTCTCTGGTACGACGAGATTGTCACGCTCGTCGAGTTCGTCAAGCCGCCGCTCGCTGACGTCGTGAGCGCATTTCCAGACAGCAACAATCATCCTTTGTATTCGGTGCTGGCGCACCTGTCGGCCGGGTTCTTCGGTGAGCACGCGTGGAGTCTTCGGCTTCCTGCAGTGTTGTTCGGCGTGGCCTCCGTCCCAATGTTGTACTGGTTGGGTACGGAGGTGACGAGGCGAGTCGAGGCCGCGTCGGCTGCCGCGCTTCTCGCGGTCTCGTACCATGGCATCTGGTTCTCGCAGAACGCACGCGGGTACACGGTATTGCTGTTCTGGACCATGCTCGCGACACGGATTATCATCAGGCTCCATCGCTTCCCGGGCCCCCGTCTCGCCATCGCTTATGCAATTGTCGCCGCTCTCGGGGTTTACACCCATCTGACCATGGTCTTCATCATCGCCGCGCATGCGATGGTATGGATGTTGTGGAGCTTGTGGCAACCCGAGCCAGCAACTTCGAGTGGTGGGTACTTCAAATACCTGTTGTTGGCGTTCGGCCTCTCGGCCGTTTTCAGCGCGGCGCTTTACGCCCCTATGCTCGGGCAGGTGATTCAATTCATGTCCCGCCCTGCGCAAGCCGCCGCAGCCATCGCCACACCGACCTGGGCCGTCGCTGAAGTATTGAAGGGACTGCGCGTTGGATTCGGGATAGTAGGTGTGCTCGCAGCCGTGGGGCTGGCGCTCGTCGGCATCGTCAGCTACGGCCGCGAGAGTCGGGCGACAGTGCTTCTATTCCTCATGCCGGGCATTGTCACTCTTGCCGGCGTACTGGTGATGCGCGCCCCCCTTCGTCCGCGCTTCTTCTTCTCACTTCTTGGCTTTGCGTTGTTGCTACTCGTTCGCGGGGCCATGGAAAGCGGCGCCTTTGTGGGCCGGCGGTGGCCCACCGCCCGTCGCCTTGCCGGACGCAAAGGCGGCCCGGTCGATCAGGGCGTAGGCCTCGCGATGGTCGTCATTATCGCGCTGTTGTCCCTTGTCTCCCTGCCGTACGCCTACGCCTATCCGAAGCAGGATTTTGACGGCGCGCTCGGGTTCCTCCGCGATCATCGCGCCGGATCGGATCCGGTCGGAACCGCCGGCTTGGCATCGTACCCCTTTAGCCGCTACTACCACTTGCCCTGGTCGCAAATCGAGACACGCGAGGAGTTCGATCGACTACGCGCAAACGGCCAACGGACCTGGATGGTGTATTCATTTCCCGAGTACATGGAACCTACGCTCGTTGAAAGCCTTCGCCACTACTGTGAAGTGGAGCGGGTCTTCCGTGGCACACTCGATGGCGGCGATGTCATCGTTTGTTCGGTGCCGGGGAAGACGCATCCAGAACCGACTCTCCCCTCAACGAGCCGCTGATTCCCGAAGCCCATGTGACGACTCGCGGGCCGCGATCCATACTGACGAGCGATAGATCGAAAAAACTTCCCGGTCGTGCTCCAACAGGATCGTGAGCAACAGGATTAGTGGGGCAGCCTTCAAGACTCCGGCCGCGATGAGTCCCGTTACAGACTCGATCTGGAGGTGGCTCGAGACGTATTGGACCAGGATCAAGTTCTGGCCGAGAGCCATGACGAAGATGGCGGCAACAAGGATTCGAGCTCGACGTGAGAACACACCAAACATCGCAATGAAATAGGCAAGGGGGAGAAAGAGCACCGACAGGTAGTGCTCCCAAAGGAGCTGAGAAGTCAGAAGCCAAAAACAGATCGCCATCAAGAACTCGAAATGTCGTCGCGCGGAGGCCGGCCACTGCTCGCGACGGCTGCGTCTCAGGAGGATGGCAAAGACTGCCACGACGATAATTCGCAGGGCCCACTCCGAAAAAGCAAAAGCGGAGTTCCATGGTCCAGCCGTCGAGAGCAGACGCAGGTTCTCGAGTGGAACATAGAGGGAACTGTTGTACACCCAGGAACGTGACATCCGAGTGCCTTCAATGAGCACTGCCAGGAATTCCTGGTGTACAGCCCACCCCATCGTTGCTATCGAGAGTAGGCCGCCGATGGCCAGCGCAACCATGAGAGCAACCACGAAGCTCGAGCCCGCCACGCAGGCGAGAAAAAGGCACATGACGGCAAACGTCGGTTTGATCATCGCGATGACGACGAGGAGCGATGCAGAGGCGAGCAGCCGCGACTCGGTATAGCAAAAGAGGGCAATCACCAGCAGCAGGAACACGGTCGGAGTTGTCTGTCCTCCCACACGAAAGATAGTCCAGAACGGTTGATAGAGCAGGCAGAGCGTTGCGAACGCCGCCGCAAAATCACCTCGACGCACCGGATCGACGAAGCGTCGGCAGTGAACGTAGAGGAGTGCAAGCGCGAGGATTAGAGCGATCGTGTTCTGAATCTTGAAGACGATTAACGCAGTCGTGGGTTGCATCAAGCTGAGAGGGGCGAGGAACGCCGCCGCGAGCGGTGCACTCCAGAACCGCATGTGACCCGTCGACGGTCTGATTCCGGTCGCACGGTCAGGTCGGTACAAATCCTCGACTTGACCCACCGCGACAAGGTGCCCCGCCTCGTAGAAATTGCCGAAATCCCATCCAAGGCCCGCGGGGACGAGGATTCCGATCACGCATCCGCCGGCTACGAGCGAGAGGGCAGCGGCGATCAGGGTTTTCTGGAGCATGGGATCCTTGGGACGCTCGTCTCTGTCACCGGGCCAGCGCGGTCACGCCTGCCGACACAGCTGATGTGCGAGCCTCTTGCTTCAGCAAGTTATTCAGTGTCCTCCTGGACTCCTCAAGCGCAGCCCGTGCCTCCGAGCGGGTCGAGAGATCGTGCAGTTCGGCGACATCGCGGTCGAAATCGTACAGCTCTTCACGCCCATCGCTGTGACGGATGTAGTGCATGCCACCGACAACGACTGACTTCATAGGCCCCTTGGCAGCCGGGAGCCAGTCGGGCAGATTGATCCCTTTGCTCACCTCAGCAAGCAGTCCTGGCATTCGTCCACCATCGCCGGGCGGTCCCATCCAGTACTCGGCCAAAGATCGTCCGGGAAGATGCAGGTTTCCCTGGGGCACACCGGTCAGATCCACGATTGTCGCCGGCAGCGCGGCCAACGACACGGGTTCTGAAACGCGGCTACCTGCAGGCACCCGCCCAGGCAAGGAGAGCGTCAGCGGTACCTGGAGCACCTGCCGGTACAAGCTATTGCCGTGATCGAACAACCCGTGCTCGCCGAACTGCTCGCCATGATCGGACGTGATAACAACCAGAGTGTTGTCGAGCGCGCCCCTTGCTCTGAGACCGTCGAGGAGACGCCCGATCTGTTCGTCGAGGTACGCAACCGCCCCGTCATACGCATCCATCGAACGCTGAATCTCAAGTGCCGACCAGCTACGTCTGACTGAGATATCAGGCTGGGGGCCGCCGGCGCCGAACGCCCTGTCGAATGGGGGGGAAGGGAGGTACGGCTCGTGAGCGTCGAAGTAGTTGAGAAATGCAAGAAACGGCCGGGCGGGCCGTGCATCGAGCCATGAGAAAAATTCACTGTTCACGTCTGCCGCGCTCTTTCGAACGACACGGTCCGGGGTGCCCAACGCCGTCCAAACCGGACTGATCAGCATCCGGCCGAGCCAGGAGGTCGTGATGATGGTGCCGGTCGAGATTGGATAGTCGTCATACCGCACAAAACCGCGATCGAGACCGGTATCGCGAGTGGCGTAGAGCAGGTTCCCGACAAAGCCTCCGGTCACGTATCCGGCGTCAGCGAACAGCTCGGCAACCGTCGGGTGCTCGGCGTCCAAGGATGTCAGCCAATCCGCGCTGAGCTCGTGGGGGAGTCGCCCCGTGAACAATGATGCATGTGAGGGAAGCGTCCACGGAGACGTTGACAAGGCTCGCTCGAAAACCACTCCGGATTCGGCAAAGCTGTCCAGGTGCGGCGAAGTCTGTCGTGCGTATCCATAGAGACTGAGGTTTTGTGCTCGAACCGTGTCGAGCACCAGCAGCAAAACATTGGGCGTGGCCGCCCGTGAGCGCGGCCGTGACGCGTCTGCCCTGGTTTCCGCCAGGCTTCGTGAAAAGTGAAGCCCGAGCCCGAGTATCGCGCTCAGGCCGATGAGCCCGGGCAGGGTACGGCGCGCGATCGCGTCGAACCGGTCGATTCGGCGACCAAGCATGCGGCCGGCCTGTACGGCCGCACCGATCGCCAGCAGAACCGCCGCATACGGGTGTAATCGCGGAACGAGCAGGACGGGTCCGAGCAAGAAGAGCAACATGAAGCTAGACAGACTCCAACGGACCACCGTCGACCGTCGAAGGTGGCGCGTCGTGAGCTGCAGACCAAATGCTGCACACGCGAAGACAGCGGCATCAGCCAGCGGCGCCATCCACACGACATCAGAGGAGATGAGAATGAGTCGGTGGCTCAGGAGGCGCCCAAGCGCGACCAACAAAGCCTGCGTCAGACCTGTCAGCGCCGCAAACCAAAACGCCCATGTCCAGAGCGGCGGTCGTTCTGTTGCCTCAGGTACCATCAATCGGTCACCCAAACCGCTGAGCAGTTGAAGCGACCTCTCTGTCTAGAGCCTCCGGTTCCGGATAACGCCACAGACCGAATATTAGCGCGGCGCAGAGAGCGAACAGCGCGAGCGGAGACGACTGTTGGGCCAAGAAGGACAAGTATTGCGGCGCCGTCTTCGCGAGAACGTTAATCCAGGGCAGCTGAAAGCCTCCAAGCAGCACGCGCGCGATCGAATCGGCAATGTCGGTTGCGCGCACCATGCTGAGGCACCACGATTCAGCGAACGCCAGTACCAGGATCGGATAGCGCACCGCCGCCGGAAGCCGAAGGAGGCAGGCCAGCGCCAACAGGAAGAGCGCAGGAATGGCCGGAACGATGTAACGAATGCCGGTCACCCATTGAAGCTGCGTGTACTGAACCGCGCTGAAGAAGAGCAGTAACGCGCTCGCGAAGCTTCCGAGAAACATCGCTTCGCGCCGCGGCAGCCAGGTCGGTCGATTGAGCGCTGTCACGAATCCCGCGACGCTCAACGCCAACCACGGGCATGCCACGAAGAGGCCGAACCGCGTATCGAAGAGCAGCATCTTGAAGAGCCGCCACTCTGGCCATCCGACACCGCGGTACCCGATCTCGATCCATTCGACTGCCGGCATGTAGTGCTGGCCCGGATACCAGGGACTCCCGAACGCGCGCCACTGATAAAACAAGAGGAGGAGGATCGGCCCAGCGGCGCCAACGACGTACCAGAACGCGCTCGACCAGAGCCGCGGCCATCCGCCAGCGCTCCACGCAATCCACGCCGCGTACATCCCGAGCCACGCCAGGACGACCCCGCCACTGTAGTCCGACAGGAGCGAGTAGCCGCCCATGAGACCCGCGACGAGGCACGCCGTTCTATCCCGCCAGGCGGGAAAACCGCCAGGTCGCCACAACGCGACAAACCCAAAGAGGAAAAGGTGAGCGATGAAGACATTTTGATTGAGATAGGCGCTGCGGAAAAAAATCGGTGTGCCGAGCGTGAACAGAAATGCGGCTAGAAGTGCCGTCTTGATTGCGAGTCCGAGAGAGCTCAGGACGCGTAGCATCACAACGGCAGAGGCGGCCGCTAGCGGCGCCATGAAGAGCGCCTGGATGACCGCGGCCGCGAGCCCAAATTGAATATCGAGCCCCTTTTCGCGAACCTTACGATAGAACTCCACCCGGCGCGGCCTGGGATCGTTGTAAATAGCAGTAACAGTCTCTCCAGAGGCGGCCCGGCGGGCATTGATGGACGCCACGACTCGGTCGATGACTGGGCGGCAAAGCCAATACGGAATGGCTGCCAGCATCGAAACGCCAGGGTTGTTGCCGATGTGGGCGCCGTAGCCTGGCGTGTCGAAAATGTCGACGTGGAGACCGAGATACTTGTCCATCCGGAACGAATAGTCCTCCGCAAGACTGAACGACAGATAGTGTTCCCGGACGATGTCGGTTGCGAAGTGCAGGGCGAAGACGAGCCAGCAGGTCGCGAACAGCCTTGCCTGCAATCGGCGGCTCGGCCGCTTTGGTGTCATGAAACCCGGTGCATCACGATAGGAGAGTTAGTCACGACAACGTCGCAAACACTTCGCCACGCTCGGAAGCGAGGATACGGCGGGCTTAAGTCGTTGACGCTCAGGTGGTACGAATGATTTTTTGGCATGGAATGGATCATCCAACCAGCAAAGGTCGCCGGCAAGAAGGACTTTAATCTGGGCCGCCGTGGTCGTTGGTAGTGCGGGTCCGGCGGCCGCGGTCCGATGAGGCACTGCGCTTGGGCTTTTGCCGACGAAATGGACTCCATTTGACAGCGCGGCCCGACGGCAAGCGTCACAGCGGAGGTGGCGTCTGTCTTGTAGCTAGTGGCCGATGTGAGCGGTCCTTTGCTGTTTTTGACTGGCGGAACGGGATTCATCGGCCGGCAGCTGCTCGCCAGGCTTACAAGTGAAAGCGCGCCTCGCGTCCGGGTCCGTTGCCTGATCCGGCGTTCAACGCTGCCCGCCAAGGTGCCCGGCGGTGTCGAAGTCGCGTTCGGTGACCTCCGCGAGCCGGCGACGTATGTCGAGGCGTTGTCTGGAACCGACGTCGTCGTCCATCTGGCCGGCGCGACCGGCAAGGCGCGACCGGCAGAGTACTTTGCGGTGAATAGCGGCGGCACGCGCGCCCTGCTCGACGCCTGCGGCCGCGCCGCTGTACGACGTGTGATATTTGTCAGCTCAATCGCCGCCACCTACCCGGACAAGACCGCTTACTACTACGCGCAGTCCAAGCAGCAGGCGGAACAGGCGGTTCGAGATAGTGGGCTGAACTATCTGATCGTGAGGCCGACCCTTGTCCTTGGCACGGGCTCGCCGATTTGGGAGAGACTGGTTGCGCTGGCCTGCCTGCCCATCATGCCGGTTTTGGGCGATGGTCCGGTCCGAGTGCAGCCGATCCATGTGGACGACGTGGTGACGTTCCTGGCGTCGATGATAGGGGCTCGGACGCTTCCAGACGGCGCGGTCGATCTCGGCGGTCCGGAAGCGCTGACCTTCGAGGACCTGCTTCGAAAGATAAGGCGCGCGGTACGTGGCCGCGAATCGCCGATCGTGCATCTGCCCGCGCGGCGTGCCATAGTGCTGCTCGCCTGGATGGAGCGCTGGCTCTCTCCGATTCTGCCCGTCACCGCAGGCCAGCTCTCGGCGTTCGTGAACGACAGCACCGCGGCTTACCATCCGCTGGTGGAGGAGAAGGTCCCATCGATGAAGACCGTCGACGAGATGCTGCGGCTGCTGATCGGCCATGGGTGAAGTCGGTCCGATCGAAATGCTGGCTGCGGAGTGCCGGGTCTTCACGAGATATCTCCTCGATGCGGACGCGCCGTCCGAAGTCATGGCGGCCTATCAGCGGGCGCACGAAGTGAGTGCAGTAGCGCTGCCGGGGGCCTCGCGGCCACTGGACCGCGCGCTGCTTCGGGTCGCGTTGTTGGGACCTGGGTTCACGCGCGCCGCCGACGGCTATGCGGCGGCGTTCGCCAAGGCGAGTCTGCTTCGCCGGAAGCTCGTATTGCTCGTGGCGATTCTCGAAAGCCGGCAGCACACCGCCGCCGTGCTCGACACGGCCGCTCCGGGCTCGCGAGCAGCGTGGGTGTTCGCAGTCGGTCTTCGGGTTGCCACGTGCGCCCTGCTGGTATCTCTTGTGATGCTTCTTATCGCGCCACTCTACGCCTGGTACAGCCTGATCGACGCGTACGGCGCCTGGGACTAGGCGCGCGTCATCGACAGCTCACGATGAACCAGATCGTTATCGTCGGATCGGGCGCCAGTGCGGTGCATTTTGCGCTCTCTGCCTTGGAGAAGGGCCGTGAGGTGTTGATGCTGGACGTCGGCCGCGAACGGCCGGCACCGGTGATGCCACAGGCGACCTTGACACAGTTGAAGGACGCGCTCAGCGATCCCGTGCGGTACTTCCTGGGCGACACCTTTGAAGCGGTGCTCTATCCGGCCAGCAACGTCGAATACTACGGCTTTCCGCCAAGCAAGAACTATGTGTTTTCAGGAGTCCCACAGTTTCAATGGCGGGCCGAAGGCTTCCGGCCACTTGCCTCGTTCGCGCAAGGCGGCCTCGCAGAAGCGTGGACGGGGGGCGCTTACCCGTTTAATGACGCCGAGCTCGCCGATTTTCCGTTTGCCTACGCCGACATCGCTCCCTACTACGATCTCGTCGCAAGGCGAATTGGTATCAGCGGCGACGCCGACGACCTCGGTCGCTTCATGCCAGCGCATCAGCACCTGATGCCGCCGCTCGAGCTGGACGAGCACTCCAGGGTCCTTTTGAACTCCTATGAGCGGCGCCGAGCGCACCTGAACGGACGACTCCATAGCTACATGGGCCGGTCGCGCATGGCCACCATCAGCCGCGATAAGAATGGCCGGCGGGCGTGCAGCTATCTTGGGCGATGTCTTTGGGGCTGTCCGTCACAATCTCTGTACACGCCGTCGATGACGCTGGACGAATGCCGTCGATTCCCGCAGTTCCGTTACGTGACCGGCGTCTACGCGAAGTACTTCAAAGTGGACCGACGGCGACGGATTACGGCCGTCGTCACGGAGGCTCTTTCGACGGGCGTGATCGGGGAAGTGCCGGTCGAGACACTCGTGCTCGCCGCCGGCACGCTGTCGTCCTGCACAATCTTCCTCGAATCGGTGTACCGGGCAACCGGAGAGATCGTGACTCTCGGCGGTCTCATGGACAATCAGCAAATTCTGATGCCGTTCGTCAATTTGGGAATGCTGAGGCGCCCGTACAACCCTGATACGTACCAATATCACCAGCTCGGTTTGGGGATCGAAGGCGCGAGCCCGCGAGAGTACGTCCACGGGCAGATTACGACGCTGAAGACCGCGCAGATCCACCCGCTCATTCAGCAGATGCCGCTCGACCTCAAGACATCCCTCTCAATCTTCCGAAACGTGCATGCGGCGCTCGGTCTCGTGAACGTGAACTTGCACGATGTGCGTCGAGACGGAAACTGCGTTGTGCTCGAGCCCAGGGGCACCGATGGCGCGGCCACACTGCGCATCCACTATGAGGTCGGATCCGAGCTGGTCGAGCGGACGCGTGAAGCGATCTGGCGTGTCACGCGGGTGCTCTGGAAGCTGAACTGCGTAGTACCGCCTGGTATGAGCCACGTCCGCCCGATCGGCGCCAGCGTCCACTATGCCGGGCTCCTGCCGATGTCGGAAAAACCCGCGCCTTGGACGACGTCCAAGTACGGCCAGAGCCACGACTTCGAAAACCTGTTCTTCGTCGACGGCACGACGTTTCCGTTCTTGCCAGCCAAGAACCTGACGTTCACCCTGATGGCCAACGCCGCAAGGATTGCCGATGGCGCTTTTTGAACGCCGGACGCAGCCTCTCTTGCCTGTGATGGTCACCGCTGGGTGGTTGACAGCTCTCGGCAGCGTGATCGAGATCCTGGTCCTTTTCTTCCAGAGACGAGCTGACCCGTTGCTTCGCCTCAGCGACGACTTCTTCTGGATGGCACCGCTCGCTCTCATTGCGATCACCGTCACTGCCACGACGCTCTGCGCCTTGCTCGCACGCATCTGGCGGCGGCGCATCAGCCTCGCGCTGGTGTTTTTCGTGCCGGCGTCACTGACGTTTCTCAACCTTTTGATGCTCATGCCACGACTGAGCCACTATGCGGCGGCCGTGCTCGCCGCCGGTTTGGCCGCTCAGACCACGCGCTTGATCCTTCGCAATGTGGACGGCACTCGGCGGCTCGTGCGCCGATCGCCGCCACTTCTCGTCGTCTGTTTCGCGCTGGTCGGTTCGGTCGTGTGGTTCTCGTCGTCTCGTCCTGGTTCTCAGCCGCAGGCGCCGCAGACCGTTTCTGAATCCCGACGGTTTCCCAATGTCTTGTTGATTACGCTCGATACCGTCCGGGCGGCCAACCTGAGCCTGTATGGCTACTCGAGGCAGACGACACAAAACCTCGATCGGTTCGCACAACGCGGTGTCGTGTTCGAGAAGGCGTTCGCGACCGCTCCATGGACGCTGCCATCGCACGCCAGCCTCTTTACCGGTCGCTGGCCGCACGAGCTCTCCGCCGACCACACGTCCCCGTTGGATGGCACCCATCCGACCCTCGCGGAATACTTTTCCAGGCATGGCTACAAGACGGCAGGTTTCGTGGCGAACCTGGGCTACTGTAGCGTCGAGACGGGCCTGGTTCGCGGGTTCGACCATTACGAGGACTACCCGCGATCGCTCGGCCAGATTGCCTCATCCTCGACACTGGTTCGGAAGGTCGCGGACAATTTCACCCTACGGCGCGTCCTGCAGAACGATCAGCATCTGAACCGCATCGATGCCGCAGACCTGAATGAACGCGTGCTCAGCTGGGTCTCGAGCCACTCTGCCTCGCCATTTTTTGTCTTCATCAACTATTTCGACGCCCACGAACCGTACTTGCCGCCACCACCTTTCGATCGACGATTCGGGCCAGGTCGACGGCACGGCCAGTACAGCCCGCTTCATCGTTGGCTCTGGGACGTGTCGGTCGATCACCGCAAGATGACGTCCGACGAACTCCGCGAAGAGATCGACGCCTACGATGCGTCGCTCGCGTACTTGGATGAACAGTTGGCGGCCCTACTGGATGAACTGGCCCGCCGACAGGTGCTGGATGACACAGTCGTCGTCATCACGTCGGACCACGGCGAAGAATTCGGCGAACACACCGTCTTCGATCATGGCTACACGCTGTACCGGCAATCACTTCAGGTTCCACTCATCATCGTTGCGCCGGGTCGCGTACCTGATAGTGCACGGGCGCGAGTTCCGGTCAGCTTGCGCGATGTTCCCACGACAGTCGCAGACATCGTTGGGTTGGCGCCTGGCGCACCTTTCCCAGGCCAGTCCCTTCGATCGCTCTGGTCGACGGCCGCCGAGCCTGGGGGAGGCGGTGAGCGTTCACGGGACGCGCTGCTTTCAGAAGTCAGTCGAGCGATCGGCCAGCCCGCGTGGTTTCCCGCCAGCAAGGGCGACATGAGGGCCCTCTTTTATCAGGGGTTTCACTACATCAAGAATGGCGATGGCACAGAAGAACTCTATGACCTCGACGGCGATCCCACCGAGCAACGTGACCTCGCGACCATTCTCGACTACCGGCAACAGCTCGTCGAGAGCCGCGCGATGCTCGGGAGGGTTCTCAGTGATCAGGACGTGAAGTAGGCCTCGCTCGGGAGTTTAGTCGGCCAGAGCGCGAACTTTGCAACCTTGCACAAGTTCAGCTCGACATATCCCTTAGAAAACAAGCGGGAGCGATAGGGGAGCTTTCGGCAAGTCTCTCGCATTCTGCTAAGGGAATGTCATCGACCGACCTGGTCGCAGGCACGGTCAGAATACAGGCGAGCCCTTGATGGCCGCGACCAGCAATGCTTCAGAATGACCGAACGTTCCTGAATGTCGTCCTGTTCTCGGGAGGACGGGGGTCGACTGTACTGTCGACGCGTTTGGTGCGTCACCCTCGCGTGTCGCTCACGGTCGCTGTCAATGGGTATGACGACGGGGCGTCCACTGGGGAAGTGCGGCGCTTTCTGGGCGACAGCCTCGGTCCGTCGGATTTTCGAAAGAACGCATCGAGACTCGCGCGGGAGCTCCATAGATGTCCCGCGTCGCTTGTGGATCTGCTGGATCTCCGACTGCCGTCGCCATGTTCACGCGAGGACGCGAAGGTAGCGCTCGGGTCGATCGTCGGGGAGGGCACTCCGGAGGCTTCAGGATTCGGGACGCGCGTTCGTTCTCTAGTCAGCAGCCTCGATCCCTCCTCACGCGCGCGTGTCGCAAACCGGCTCGCCCGCTTCCAGCTCGAGCTAGCGGCGGCAAGCCGACCGTTCGATTTCTCCGATTGTGCAGTCGGGAACCTGGTCTTCGCCGGATGTTTCCTGGGGGCGGGTCGCCAGTTCAACGCGGCCATCGATGATTATTGCGCGCTCCTCGGCCTCTCAGCCGGCATCGTCGACAACGTAACCGATGGCACTAATGCGTTCCTCGTGGCCCTCGATGTCGATGATCGCCTGCTCGGAAGCGAGGCGGACATCGTGGACGCCAAGCGCCGCAATCGGATCAAGGACATCTACCTGATCGATCGGCCGCTCACCACCGACGAACGGGCGGCTCTCGACGGAGCATCGCATAACTCCGTCGCAGAGTTCATGGGCGCGCGCGCGTGCAGGACTGTAGTGAATCCTCGACTGCTCGAGCGCATCGCCGGTGCAGACCTGATCATCTATTCACCCGGGACTCAGCACTCGAGTCTGTTTCCTTCATACCTCACCCCGGGTCTGAACGCGGCGCTCGCGCAGAATCTCACCGCTATCAAGGTGCTCGTCACGAACATCCAGTCGGATGCCGACATCGCTGGCAGCAGTGCCGTCGACATCATTGATCGCGCGGTGTACTACTTGAGTGAAAAAGGCCGGGTTGCCACTCCGACGCCATGCCTGATTACACACTATCTGATCAATGATCCAGGCGGCTCCCACGTGGTGACACCGTATGTCCCACTTGGCAAGTTGGAGACGATCGAGGATCCGCGTCTCGTCCGCATCGGGCACTATGAAGAGGGCGTCAGCGGAAAGCACGATGCCGAAAAGATCCTGACACCATTTCTCGAATCCCTGCTGGCGCGTCCGCGGCCGCCGAGGGTTGCCGTTTTGTTACACGACGCGGAGTCACTCAACAAGATCGCGCAGACGATCCTCGAGCTCCTGCGCGGTGGCATCCAGCAGTCAGCGGCACGCATTGCCGTCTTCTACAGCCACGCGTCCACCCTGGAGCCTGAGTTCGTTCGCCTCTTGCCGTTCGACGTGCATCGCCTCGAACCGGACGACACCCACACCGCTGGGGCGCAATTTCAGCGAGTTGTCCGCGACGGTGAGTTCGACTACGCGCTGTTGTTCGAATCGTCGGGTATGTACCAGGGGGAAGACATCGTGGAACTCATCGCACCGCTGGCGGCGGGCCGGCTCGATGCCGTATGGGGTAGTCGCCGCCTTTCGGTGAAGGACATCGAAGAGTCGTATCGGCTGCGGTACCGGCACAGGCTGTTTCAAGGCTCCTTGAGCTATCTCGGGAGCCATCTGCTGAGCCTGGCTTACCTGCTCCTTTTCGGTCGCTACATCTCCGACACGTTGTCCGGGGCGCGCGTCGTACGCGCGTCATACCTCGCTCGGCCCCGTGTCGATCTCGGACACAAGCTTGCCAACCAGCACTTGTTGTCGGCATTGCTGAGCGCGAAGGCCGACTTGCTCGAGACACCCGTGCGCTTCTTCGCGATCTCGCCGGATCGCGTCCGACGAACCAGCGTGTTGGAAGGACTTCAGTCACTGATGGCCATCGCCTGGGAACGTCTCAATCCTCAAGGCGTTGCGTCTACGGCGGCACCGACCGGATCGGCGAAGATGGCCGACGACCCCGCGGCGCCGGTCTCGCCCAGTCCACGGTGGTAAAGGCAGAGCGTCCAACCGTCGTGTCCGGCAAAGCCGTGATGATCATTCCCGCCGCCGGACTGGGCACACGGCTTTTGGCATCCACACCGAAAGCTCTGCACGCCGTCAACGGCAAACCGATGTTGGATCATCTCCTGGAGCTGTATGGCCCGGTTGTGGACCAATTCGTCGTCGTGCTCCATCCGTCCTTCGAGAACGTAGTCCGTCGCCACTGCGAGCATCGATCGGTTCGCATCACCTGCACACGTCAGGATGCTCCCACCGGCATGCTGGATGCCGTTCTGGCTCCGCTGGCCCACGTGTGCGCCATGGATGTCGATCGCGTGTGGATTACCTGGTGCGATCAAGTCGCCATCCACCCGGAAACGGTCCGCACGCTGAAGCAAGTCGCCGACGAGTCTCCGAGGGCGTCGCTGATCTTTCCCACGGCCCGGCAACGCCGTCCCTATATCCACCTCCTCCGAGGCGCCGACGACCGCATCGTCGACGTGCTTCATCGGCGCGAAGGCGATGCGATGCCGGACGTCGGTGAGAGCGATATGGGACTCTTTTCGCTTTCGCGGGATGCCTATGTCCGGAAGCTCCTCGAATTCAGCGGCGTCGCACAGCGCACAACTGGAACCCGCGAGCGGAACTTCCTGCCGTTCATTCCGTGGTTGGCGTCCCGCGGGGCGCAGGTAATCACGTTTGGCTGTCGCGACGAGCGGGAGGCCATCGGTGTCAACACGGCGGAGGATCTCGGCGAGGTCGAACGATACCTGGCCGAACGCGCGTTAGCGGATAGATTGCCGATGTAGGACCGTGGAGCAACTGTCAATCATCGTTCCTGCGTACAACGAAGAGCGGTTCATCGGAACGTTGCTCGAGAGGATCACGGCCGTCGACCTGAGCCCGCTCGGCATCTGCCAGCAGGTGATCGTGGTCGACGACTGCTCGCGCGATCGGACGTCCGCAATAGCCTGCCGCCATCCGGGTGTAATCGTCGAACGACACCAGAAGAATGCGGGCAAGGGAGCGGCGGTCCGCACTGGGATCAGCAAGGCGACCGGGGACTATCTGATCATTCAGGACGCCGACCTGGAGTACGACCCTCAGGATTACGTGCCGATGCTCAAAGCGTTGCTCTCGGGCCAGGCCGACGTGATCTACGGCAGTCGCTATCTAGAACGAGGTCTGCTCGGCGGCAAATATCGTCAGCAGTCCTGGATGGCCTATCTGGGCGGACGGAGCCTCAGCCTTGTGGCGCTCGCGTGCACCGGCCGTTACCTGACAGATACGGTCACCGCGCTGAAGCTCTTTCACGGGGACGCCCTCCGCGCGCTCAACCTGCAGACTACAGGGTTCGAGCTCGACCACGAGATCACCGCCAAAATGCTCGCGCTGAATTACCGGATTGCGGAAGTTCCGATCCGATACTTTCCACGCAGTCGCGAGGACGGCAAGAAGATCGGCTTGAACGACTGGTTCATAGCTACACGCACATTCTGGACGTTCCGCCGGAGATGACCGTGCGAAGGATGACGTCAAACGCGAACGCTCATCACCGTTTCGATCCTGTACGATTGGGCGCATTCCGGCAGCGGGTTCCCACTCATAGGCAATAATCGCTATTAGCTGCTCGACGTGGGGGATCTGTGCGACGTCATCTACAAGGTCATGAAATGTCGAGTCTGAGGATGTGAATACGATGTTCAACGTCGGCGCAAAAGTTTTGGACTCATCAGGAATTGTCCCTAGGTACGTCGCCCACATCGCGCAGTTTCAGCAGACCTCGGGCATCTCCCATCGGATGCTGTGGAAGCAGGGACTCATCGGTCTCGGCAAGGGACTCTTTTGAGCCGCAATTGTAAATCCATGACAGCTTCCGAACGGCCAGTCGCGACGCCTGCAAAACGGCGCACGCATTGGGTCGTGATCGTTTTGGCCGTCGCCGCGGGATCCATATTCGTCACGACGTTCTTGCAGCTTAACAACGTGCGGATTCTCGTTTCATGGCACGGTTTCCTGCATACCGCGATTGCGAATCGGTTTCCAGGTCCCTTCCAAGCCCCTGAGAATCCCTTCTTCGCCGGAGAGCCGCTGCCGTATTACTGGTTTCATCACTACATCGCCAAAATCATTGGGCAGGCACTTCATGTCCACCCGATCTTCGGCTTTCAAATCATCACGGCCTGCGGTCTCCTCATCTTGTGGATTGGCGCTGGCGCCATCGGCGTTTATCGGTTCGGGTCGCTGAAAGCAGGGCTGATCGCCGGGTTTCTGTTACTCGCAGGTGTCAATCCGCTCGGTCCTGTAATCGCGGTGAGCAAGTACGTGGTGCACGGCAATCGACTGCTTAGTGTGGCTCCACCGATAAGCTCTCTCGACACTGTCTTCGTTACCGAACAGGAGTCCGACGATTTGATGACCCATCCTCTCCTGGGTGCGCTCTACGTTACGGCGGACTGGCGCCGCGGCCAGAATGTCACATGGTATCTGGACAACTCCTCACGGGGAGTCGCCCTTTCTCTCATTCTTCCGCTCTTGTTCGTCTTCATGGGGAAGAACGTGTCGTGGATTGCCGGTCTGTCAATCGGAGCGATCGCTGCTCTTATGACTGCCTTCAGTCCCCTCATCGGCCTCGCCGTCGTCGGATCCGTCCTCGCTGGAGCCGTTGCAGTGGCTCTGCGAAACCGCCTCAGGTCTAACACCGACACTAGCTGGCTGCTGCCATCAACGCTTAAATTGGCCGCCGCCGCGGCGTTAGCCGCGGCGGCGGCCAGCCCCACCTACAATCACCTGTTCCTCGTCGGCGGTTCAAAGGTGGCAGGCTTAACCTTTCATGAGACGCTCGTGCGAGTGCTCGCATTGACTCTGAACGTCATCATCCTCTTGCCAATGGCCATCTGGGGATCTCTTCGAGCCACTGACGTGCTACGTGATCACTATCGGATCCTCGTCATCGCCGCCTGCGGACTACTTCTCCTGGTTTCGCTTGTCTCACTCCCGGAGGATAACGAGCACAACTTAGCCAACGCGGCCCAATGCCTTCTTGTCGTTCCGGCAGTTGCATTGACATTAACGGGGCGCGTTCCACGGCTGACCGACCTTTTTCTGGTGTGTCTCTTTTTGCCGATGACGGCCGCAAGCATTGGTTCTTACCTCGGACGGCCGTCTCTCCCGGTTACGTTCGAAGGAGCCGTGATGCATCGAGCGCCCGACGACGCGCTGGAACAACTCTATCGCTGGACACGCGCTTCAACATCGCCCGACGCGGTGTTCGTCAGCGACCCCGCGACCCCCGCGAAGATGTCGGGAAACGTTGCGGAGTTGCCCGCATTTACTGGCCGCTCGGTGTTCGTCGACCACGCGAGCTACCTCACGACGCCGCACAAGGATTTCGAGCGACGCCGGGACATGGCAACGCGTTTGGTGGAAGGGCACGTTATGTCTGAACCGGACGCCACCTACCTTGCGGCTCTGCACCGAACTGTGTATCTGCTGTCGTATCGGGCAGAGGAGCCTGAACTGATCGATCGGCTCGCCAAACTGTACGGCGGCCCGGTATTCCGCGAAAGGTTCGTCGCAGTATTCGACCTTACTGAGCTGGCCCAAAAAATTGGCGACACAAGATAACGGCCCACGGGCTATCGGTGGTGCCGCTTCGCGCCAGCCAACAGTCGGCCTACCTGTCCGGCACCAGCTTCCCGAGCGCGTTCGCGGTGCCAACGTAGATGGCTCCGTCGGGCCCTACTGAAACGACGCGAATGCCACCGACCTCATCATGTAAGAGGCGCTCGATGCTCAGGACCCGAGTCGGCTCGCGAGGATCGATGTGCACTCGCAACAGATTGCGCCCTTCTTCCGACGCGATGAACAGGTCGTTGCGCATCGCAGCGCCGGAGCCGTTACGATAAAACGCCATTGATGACGGTAGAGAGTCTGGAGGTAACGCGATCGTCCTCCGAAGCACGCCTTGTTTCTGAGGCCCGTCGCTGGTAGTCACCACGTTCAGTCGACTCGAGCCCTGCGACTGCCGGTCGGCGACCCACAGAGTATTGGCCGTCGGATGCCAATCGAGCCCACGGGGCGAATGGTACCAGTACGAAAAGAGCGGATTGGCGCCGACCTGATCGTCAGGCGTCGTGCCATCCGGATTCAGCCGCAACACTTTACCGTTCACCGACGCGAGATCACCCGCCAGCCGCGCCACCCCACCATCATCGAAGGCAGCGAACAGCTTGCCATCTGGACCGAAGCGCAAGACTGCTGCCGGGCCGCCAGGTGTCGAAGCAATTCCATCGAGCAGTATGGCACGGTCAGCCAGAGTGTCCGAGGCTTCGCGGAAACGGGCGAGGCGAAACGCGGGACATGTAGCGGACTCCCGCGCAGATCGTCGAAATCGTGTAGACATAGTGAGTGCGATCGAAGCTGGGATCGACCGCTAGTGCGAGGAACTCCTCATGAGGGTCGCTGCGCTCCTCGAGTGCCAGCGCGGCCTGCGCGAGCAGCCGCCCATCGCGGACTATGCGTATGCGTCCGCCGCGCTCGGCGACGAAGAGGCGGCCATCGGGCGTGAACCCCAGGTCTACAGGATCGGCGACGACGCCGCCAATGGACTCGAGTCGCAGGTGCACGCCGTCCCGCGTTGTCGTTTCGAAGTTCTCAGGCCACGCTCCTGGTGTGGATCGGTCCGATTCTAGCCGTTCGTTAACGCTGAGAGCCGATCGAGATACCGGGTCGACTGCCGCGGTGGATTCAGCTGCCTGAGTGGTCGCTCCGCTGGTCTTCGCATAAATCGTAATCACCCCGGTCCCTGGAATGGAGGTCGTAAGAGCGCGTCCTCCAGAGACAGTCTGATCAGGAAGGTTGACGTCGTAATTCGACACGGTCAAGCCGTCCGGACCTGTCGTGTAGAAAATACCGTAGGTGCCGGCGGGCAGATTCGTCACTGAAAAACTCCCGCCCGTATTCGCTTTCACGACCACGACGTATCGGCCACCGGCGTTCACGAACGCTACGGGATCGAAGGCCGGATTGGTCGTACTGGCATCGATTCGGTCGGCGTCAGCTCGAACGTACTTGTAATACTGGCGAATGTATCTTGCTTTTGGCCGCAAGGTGGCTTGCCCCGTGCTGCTGTTGACGTCGTAGTAGCCATTGATCCCATTGATGACGCCCAGCTGCCACGACGCGTTTCGAGATGTTTTCAACTCCTGGTGAAGCATCAAATAGGTATTGGAAGTGTTCCAACATTCGGTCATGGAGGTCCGGACGCCGTACTGCACGGCCTTAGCGGCAATAGCGGCTGAGGTGTTGGACCCGCTGTCGGCATAGCAATGCCAGCTCAGATTGTTGAGATATCGGGAGGCTTCGGGCACCGCCATCATCCCGTCGAAATATGTCACTGCTGCAGCCTTGTTGACAGTCGACGGTCCAATGAAATCCGGATGCCAACCCAATCCGGCCAACCTCACTCCGCTCCTGGCGATGACGCGGCCCAGCTCCGCCGAACCCCACCCAGGGACCTGGTCCGGCTCGTTCATCACGTCAACACCATCGGGGATGAAGCCGTATTTTCGGTTGATGTGGTCGAAGACCACCTGCATCAGCTCCGCGTACTCTTCGGGATTCTGGTAGTGCTCGAAGGGTGTACTGGTGAAATCGACATATCTCAGCAGGACGTAGAGCGCCTCCCCACGAGCCTGGACACGCTGTTTCAGCGGGAGCACCAAGTTATCGATTTGCCAGTCCAGCAGCGGAAAATGAAAGCCATTTGGGTTGACGACAAAGGGATTATCGTTGTCGTTGACGCTGTTATACGCACAGGTATCGACGAACGTGCCTTCAGAAATCATTCGATTGAGATACTGGACTTGACACGCGTCCGACGGATTCTCGACGCCGGAGCCCATTTCGATCACAATCTTGTTGATGCCCAAGTCATTGGCCGCTTGATCCATGAGCGAACCCATGAACGGCACGATGTCAGCGTAATCGAGCACGGTCTGGATGACTGGCAGTTCCCAACCCGTGATCGTCTGATAGGTGGTTGACGGATTGAGGGCAATCGTACTTCCGCTCCCGCCTGGTTCAGGAGGGGGGGGCGTCGGCGATCCTTCGCCACCGTCGCCACCACTGCAGCTGACGAGCGAGAGCCCGAAGACTGCGATGCACAGAAGGTGACGCATCATGGCTCGAAGGCTAGCATAGAATCATTGTGCGTCGTGGACGATGGCGGCACCGCAGCTTCGCAGTATTCAATCTGCTGAGCCAGCCGGGAAACTCGGGTGACGAGTAGTCCATCCATCAAGTGGACTGCGATGGATCATCGTCTAATGCTGGTCTCGGCATAACGAACAGACAAGTTGGATAGCCGTGAGAAGGCTTGTTGGACTTCGGCCTCAGGTGCGAAGCTCGCGAATACAAGATACGCGTCGCCGATATCCGCGATGTAAAGCGCCCGCGGCTCGCCAAAACGCTCAACTGAGCCAGGTATCGGCTCCGGCTTTTGGAAGACCAACTGATTCAGGACGTCATCGATCATGACCTTGCGCCGCTCGAGATACTCCTCCGGCGCGTCATGTTCATGGGCGATGATGCCTCGCCGGGTTACCGGGAGATGCGCGATGTATCGATCGTTGAGACCGTGTCTGTCGACGGTCGGCCAATCGGTGTAATACGGCACGGCTCCGGCTCCAGTCACAGCCAACACGAGTTGCGGACTGAGACTGCCGGCTTCGATGAGTTCGTGCAGGATGCGGCCCTCGGCGATTCGTCGCGCTGCGTATTCTTTGATCGCTGCAACCGAGTTGATTCCGTGCCAGCGCGGCAGTTGAACGCGGTCAGCCTGCCACGATCCATGGATCGTCGCGGCAAGCAACACCACGACGAGAATCGCCGTGAGGCGGAATCGGGTTGGAAGCTGCTCGAGGGAATCCGTAATGAGCCAATAGGTCAGCGGCAATACCGGCACCCAGAAGCGGAACTCGAAGCGATCCCCACCAATCGCAAGCACATACACAACGTACAAGGTGACGCACGCTAAAGCGAGGAGCCGATCGGGATCCGGCTGACGCCACAACGTCCAGCCGACCAGCGGCACAAACAGGGGCACGCCATATGCCCGGGTGAAGTCGTACGCGTACCTCAGGCCCTGGTGCCACCACGCGGCCGGGACTTTGGCGGCAAACGTATTCGGGAGCCACGCCTCGTAATAGGCATGGCGCCATATGAAGTGCGTTCCAACAGTGAGACCAACGACGGCGACCCAGATCAAGACCGGTCGCCACCGGTGCCCAAGTCTGATCGTCTCGACCATCAGCCACGCGCCAACGATCCCGGCAAACAAGATGCCTTCCGGGCGCGTGAGAGCGGCCAAACTGAGCAACGCGGCCGATCCAATCGGGACATCGACATTGCGGCGTCTTTCCTCGAAGACGACCAGCAACGCCGCTGTGATCAGGAGAGTGAACCACATCGTTTCGAGGCCACCAGTAGTCCACGCGGTAAACGTGCGACTGAGCGCCAAGACGAGCGCCGGTAGTCCGACGAGCAGCGTCCGACGGGTGGACAAGCGCACGGCCAGGATCGATACAACCACCAGCACGCCGGTGCCGCTGACGATCCCCAATGCATTGGAAGCCCATTCCGGGCTCAGTCCGACCTTCATAGCCCCAGCCATCAGCAGCACCCAAAGAAAATTCGTATAGCCTTCGACGTACTCACCAGGATTCCAGACGAGTCCCTGGCCGTTCACGAGATGGTGGGCATATCTGAAACTGATGAACGCGTCATCGCCGATGAAGTAATACTCATGCACGTGCAGGGCGAAGATCAAAGTAGTGACGCCAGCGAGGGCCACGGCGAACATCCGCGTGGTCGGCGTCATCCGCTGCGATTGAGCGGGCTCGGGGCATCGGACCATAGTCCCGCGGATCGTATTCCAAGTCAGCGTTGTGAATAATCAGATAGTCGCTGGTCGCGCGACACTGGATGTCGTGAAACCCAGAGTGGAACAACAGTTGCAGTGATAGCCAAGACACAGGCGGTCCAATCGCGCCTGAAATCCGATCCTCTGAAGCGAAATCGCCCGTCACAAAGATGATCAAGTTCGACCACGACCGGATGGCCTCTTTCTCTGCCGCGTCTCCGCTCCTCGGACCGGCTGGATGGAGCCTTATTGCGGTCGCCTCGCTTTGGACCGTGATGTCGCTGACCTATCCGTTCGGCTGGGACCAGGGTATTCTCGCCTGGGCCGGCGACGTCGTGCTGCGCGGTGGGCTCCCGTACCGCGACGCGTGGGACATGAAAGGCCCGGCGGCCTTCTACGGCTTCGCCCTCACTCAAGCAATCTTCGGTGTTCACCTTTGGGGCATTCGGGTCGTCGACGCGGCCCTCTTGCTGATGGCAACCATCTCGATCGGCCGCGCCGCGTCGAAGCTGACGGACCCCAGAGTGGGATGTTGGAGCGCGATCCTGTTCTTCCTGTGGTACGCATCGCATTCGTATTGGCACACTGCCCAGCCGGACGGTTGGGTCGCCATGCTGATGGCTGTCGTCATGCTGCCGGCCCTAGTCGATGACGAGCCGATCGGCGTACGGTACATGGGGCTCATGGGCACGTGCGTGGGTTTGACAACCCTGATCAAACCGATCTACGCGGTCTTCATCGTGCTCCCGTTGATTTGCGTGATCAGGTCGCGCACCACGCGGCAGCTCGCGGCTGGGGCCGCAGTCCTTGGCGGTTGGCTGCTGCCGATCGTCCTCTGCGCCGTCTGGTTCGAAGGACACGGCGCCTTCGATGATCTTCTGGCCGTCTATGTTCGCTATCCAGCAACCGCCTACGCCGAGCTCGGTACACTCGGTCTCGATGCACGGGCACGGGGGATTGTGGAGTACCTCTTCCAAGCCCAGGTTGTCACGGTAGCACTTCCGATCGTGATTGCCGGGGCGCCTGCTCTTTGGGAAGTGCGGCGCACGGCGATGATCGTCCTCGTCAGTTGGATTCTCCTCGCTGGATTCGTGGTCGTCCTACAGGGTTGGTTCTTTTCGTATCATTGGCTCCCCGTACTCCCTGCGGCCGTACTGCTCGCTGCCGTCGGCTTTCACTCCCTGCTCCCGAGAGCGAAGGCGTTCGCGTTGACGCTTTTGGCCGTGATCGTCTTCCACTGCCTTGCCCCGATCGTGTGGGAAGAGCTGAGATTCGTGTCATGGGCGACGGGTGGAACGGACACGGCGGCGTATTACGACGGTTACGGCGAAGCGGGGCAGGACATGCGGGCCGTGCAGTGGCTGGACGAGAACAGGGCGGAAGGCAAGGTGTTCGTCTTTGGCTGGAACACGAGCATCGCGTGGCTGAGTCACCGCGAGACCGTTTCGCGCTTCGGCTTCAGCATGCCGCTGATGATCGGGGAAGGCCTCGATATTCGAGCGGAATACAGGAACGAGCTATTGCGGGCGCTGCGGACGGACCCGCCCCAATTCATCATTGTGGGCACGCAAGCTCAGCGCATCTTACGACAGTCGATGACTCTTGCCGACTTTCCAGCGCTGGCGGACCTTGTCCACGATTCTTACAAAAAGGTCGCGGAGTTCGGGGCCATACAGATTCATGAACGCCGGGCGGCTGTCGCCAGGGATCAGTAGGTACCCAGAGCGGTCGGCCTCTGCCGGCGACGCTGTCGCGGCCTATGGAGAATAAGGTCCAACATCCGATTGACTTTTGTGAGTGAAAGATCGGCCAAGCGTGGCTTGCGTGCACAAATCTTGAGGTAATCAGCTACTTGCAAGGCGCGCATCCTCGCGGTGCTAATGGCCGAGCCTTTGCTGCTCCCGGCCGCGAGGACGTCCGATGCAGAATCGGGATATCGCGGCACCTGCGGAAGCCGTTGGCATGGGGCTCGGCCGAGGATCGCTCCCTCAATCTCGGAGCGATCAGAAGCGACTTTGTCGGCAAACGCGCCGGTGAGAGCACAGCCTTCGCTCCGACGTCAGGAGAGCCTTATTCCCAGATTACCCGCTGCCGCGCGAGCGGAAGCAAACACCTGGTGACCGTTCTGCACCTAGGCTACCAGGCCTTGACCGGCGTTTTCCCCCGGTCTGCCGCGGTGCCGGTGACGACCGGACCGCTCGAGCTCGTGTGGTGCCCCGACTCCGGGTTGCTCCAACTCAATCATTCCTACAACCCATGTGAAATGTACGGCGCCAACTACGGCTATCGCTCGGGTCTCAACCAGTCGATGGTCCGGCACCTTGAGGCGAAAGTGGCTCGCCTCCAAGGTCTCGTTGGGTTGCGTCGGGGAGATGTGGTCCTGGATATCGGCTCGAATGATGCCACGCTTCTCAAGGCGTACCGGATAGCGGGGATCGAGCGCGTGGGCATCGATCCAACCGGGGATAAATTCAGGCAGTTCTATACGCCGGACATTCAGCTCATCCCTGATTTCTTCACGCAGAGAAGCTTCGACCAGGTGTCTTCCAAGAAAGCCCGCATCGTGACGTCCATCGCGATGTTCTACGATCTCGATGACCCGGTCGAGTTCGCTCGGCAGATCGCCGCGATCCTCGCCGACGACGGGATCTGGCACTTCGAGCAGAGCTACATGCCGTCGATGCTGCGGACCAATTCGTACGACACGATTTGCCACGAGCATCTCGAGTACTATTCCATCACGGTCGTGAAAAGCATCGTCGAAGCCGCTGGCCTCAGGTTGCTCGACGTTCAGATGAACGGGGTGAATGGCGGCAGTTTCGCGGTCACGGCTTCCAGGAAAGGGTCACGCCACCAGGTCGACAGCGCTGTGATCAACTGGCTTCTGGAACAGGAACAGCGGTTGGGACTGGAAACGCCGCAGCCGTTCCGAGATTTCGAGGAGCGTGTGTTCCGTCATCGTGAGGATCTGCGCCGTCTGGTCAGGGCGCTGGTGCGGGACGGTAAGAAGGTTGTCGGATACGGCGCCTCCACGAAGGGCAACGTGCTGCTCCAATTCTGCGGGCTCGGTCCCGACGAGATTCCCGTCATCGCCGACGTCAATCCGGAAAAATTCGGCTGCGTGACGCCCGGCACTCACATCCCGATCGTGTCCGAAGCGGAAGCCCGCGCGCTCGATCCAGACTATTTTCTGGTGCTTCCGTGGCATTTCAAAAGCGGGATCGTCGACCGCGAGCGGGAATTCCTGGAACGAGGTGGGAAGATGATCTTTCCATTCCCAGAAATCGAGATCGTCTGACGCCAGACCTTCCGCAGGCCTGACCTCAGGAAGGCTTGCAGTACAACCATTGAAAACCACGTTGGCCGTATTGGCCTTAAACGAAATCGAAGCTATTCAAGTCGTTGTGCCGCAAATCGACCGCGACTGGGTAGACGAGATCATCGTTGTCGATGGAGGTTCGACTGACGGCACCATCGAGTGGTGCGAGGCTCACAATCTTCGGGTGCTGAGGCAGCGGCGCCGCGGCTATGGTGCCGCGATGCGGGAAGTCATGGAAATAGCGGTCGGCGACGTGGTTATCGAGTTCATGGCCGACGGCAACTGCGACCCCGCCAGCATCCCCAAACTGGTCAACAAAATATCCGAAGGGTACGACCTGGTCATAGGGTCGCGTTATATCGACGGTGCGCAGAGCTACGATGACACGTGGGTTACTCGCATGGGCAACTGGTGTTTCACCAGATTGATCAACATTCTTTTCGGAGGTTCCTTCACCGATGCCATGATGGGCTTCCGGGCGTACCGCATTGCCGCGTTCAGGACGATGCAAGTTGACGAGGACGGCCTGACATTTCCGACGCAGGGATCGATTGAGTTCACAAAATACGGCTATAAAGTTGCCGAGGTCGGCGCAAGCGAACCGAAGCGCATCGGCGGCGTGCGAAAAGCTCACAACTTCTATACCGGCTTGGCGCTGTTGAGAATGATTGCTCGCGAATATTTTCGACCCGTTCAGCGAGCGAATCCGCGCAACGTGTGGATCCCCAGCGTAGTACCGCCCATTCGCGGGCACGTCGGCAGCGATAAGGCAGCCACTGACGACCTGTCACCTCGTTCGTAGCACCGGCTGATGAACTGAAAGGAGAGTGGCTCCGGCGCGGCAGCTCTCTCGGTTCCTCACGCCTGTCAGCTGGAGGAATCGTGCCAGGAGGGAGTGGGCCGGCAATAATGTCGAATGGCGTGTTGTTCTCGCCACTCGTCCGACGGCGACCGATGACCCAGACTGGACGATCGGAAAAGCGAGTAACCACAGCAGCGCGCTGTGCCGGACCCGCGTCGATAGCGTAGATGGTTTCCGGATCGTCGAGCGTCTTCGGGTTGAGACTGAACGCCGATTGATAGTCGCGACGCTCGGAGTCGGAGCGCACGAAGACCAGCGCGTGATCGAACCCGTGGGATGCAGCGAGTGCGCGTATCTCTCCACTGATGCCTCTGTAGCGATAGTGCTTCGTCACCGCGCGCCACGGGAGCATCGTGAACGTCGCGCTCAGACTCGCGGCGAGCATCAGCGCACCGATTCGTGCGGCTGCGTGAGACAGGCCGCCTCGCCCATGCAGTTTGGCGCTCACCATCTGAGCGCCGCGGGCGGTGAGCGCCGCCATCGGCACCAGGAGTGGATACCAATAGCGCGGCCCAAGATCTGGACCCCCACTGAACCAATAAGCGCTGTACCCGAGAGCGAAGCTCGCCGAAAGCGCGAGCATCAACGCATCCCCGCGATGCCATCGGCCGACGCCGAGCGCGAGCCAGATGAAGACCATCGAGCCCGACGCCCAGCCGAACAGGTCGATGTTTGCCATGAACGCGTTCTTGTTGAGGTTGAGAATGACATCAGCAGCGCCGTGCCCAGGAAGTGGGTCGAGATTCGGCCACGCGCGAATTCCGATGTCCGGACCGAAACCGAGTCGATCGACGCCCGGTCCCCACCGTCGATCGCTCCAAGCCATGTGCGGGGGGTACGTCGCTCGTCCCGTGACAGCTTGGTTATAGGGGAGGATGAGCGCACCCACGGCCGCCGCGACGACGCCAGCGGTAACCGTCGCCGGTAACGCGCGCACAAAGCGGCGGTCGACCAGAGTCGTAAGAGCGAGCGCGGCAATCACCAAGGCGGCATCGATCGCTCGCGTCAGCATGAGCGTACCGGTCGCCAGGCCCGCGAGAACAGCCCAGCGCGCCCACTGTGGTCCGCGCGTGCTCGCGTGATCGAACGCAAGCCCGGCCAAGAGCACCAGGACACCGGTCAATGGGTGCGCCATGAACTCCGCTGACATGAAGATCAGCCACGGCGACACCGCGAGCAGCAGCGCCGTCACGTTCGCAGTGCCTCGATCACAGCGGCGCCGGACCAGCGCGTGCCCCAAGAGGATAAGTATTCCGCCAAGGATCGGGTTCACGAGCCACGGGACGCCGAATCGAACGCCGAGCGCGAGCACCATCGGCCACGCAGGGAAGGCATAGCCGTACCATTTCGTCGGCTCGATGATTGTCTGATCAACCTGGAATGATTGAGCGTCGGGAGGCGCCGGAAGGTACAGGTGGCCCGCAGCGAAATATCTCGCCTGGAAGAAGTTGGACACGCTGTCGTCAATGTGCGGAACGCGTTCGAGCACACCGTAGCTCGTGACCGCAGCGAGGAACGCCACCCAGATCGCGACAACGGTAGGGAGATGCCGATCCCATCGTTGGGGCTCGGTCACTCCAGGACGCAAGGTGACGCGCGCGTCAACCCACGCCACGGCGCCCGCCAGCACGGAATCGGGAAGCATTACGACCGACAGCACGAGATTGAGCGCGGCTACGAGCGCAAGCCCACCTGCGATGATCACCTCGCCGAGAAACCGTGACACGCTCAGCGTCGGAACTGCGAGTGAAAATCCAGCCAGCGCGGTGACGAGCAGCAACGCAGGCGTCGAAAGTACAGGCGACGTCGTTTCACGGAGCCGAGAGCGGAAGCGCCAGGTCAAGACCGCGACGACGATCGTCTGCGCCAGCACTCCCCACACGGCGATGGAATGACCCTCCGCCATCCACTGCCACGTCTGATAGTGCTGAAATACCGCGTAGGGCCTGACGTCGATCAGTCGCAATGCGCATGCGTGCCCAACGATCGCGAGGACCAGCAATCCGAATGCGGCTCGGATTGACTGAGGTGAACGCGTGGCGTGTGCAGCAGACGCCATGCGCGCGCGATCTGTGTCGGTGAGTATCGTCATCGCAAGGGGCTTCGTCCCCGCAGTGTCCCCTGAATGTCAGGATGCAGAAGTCGCAGATCCAACTGGGCTTGGAGAATGCTGACGCAATTCTGCTGTCTGTGCAAGTAACCCCGTGTCTCGAGGATCCGAGTCGGCTCGAGCGCTCTGTTTCAAGAAGGTTCTAGAATTCGTCGGCTCGAAGCCGTTATGCTGATCGAAAAGAGGCTCAAAGTGGCGGGGCCATCAAACCAGGATCTGCGCAGGACCGGATCGCGATCAATCATGGCGCGACTCGAGCGACTGACGCATCACCAACTCTCGATGCTCGTTGCAGCCGGTGCGTTCCTTCTGTTGGCGCCGGGTCTGTTCTGGGGCGTCCCTGGCGGGAAGATCATCGTTGGTGGTCTCCGGATTTTGGACGGAGACATCCCGTATCGCGACTTCTGGACGATGTACGCGCCAGGACAATTCTACCTGGTGGCCGCGCTGTTCCGCGTCTTCGGGCCGCACGTGTGGGTCCAGGGAGTTGCGATGCTGCTCCTGGTCGCGGTCTCGGCAGGCGTGCTGTTCGGGATCCTGCGGGCACGTCTCGCGCTGCCCGTCGCGACAGCGCTCGTTGTCACGGCCGTCTTCATTGGGATGGAATGGCGAGTCAGTCCCGAAATGACCTCGTACGAGCCGCTACTCCTGTGCGCACTCCTCGCAATCAATCTTCTGCTGCACTACTTCGCTGGGGCTGGTGCGACCAAGCTGCTATTGGCCGGGGTCTGCCTTGGGATTGCAGCGTGGTTCAAGCACGACGTCGCCTTTTACGTGACCATCGGCTCAGCGGCGGCGCTCATTCTCAGCTGGATCGCGACAGGTCCCAACCGACCACCTACTTGGCTCCGACCACTCAAGGCCGTCGCCATGCTGGCTCTCACCACCGGCGTGGTCGTCCTTCCCGTCGCCGTCTGGGTCGCATGGAACGCCGGACTCGATGCGTGGCGGGATCTCATCCAATTCCCTGCCACCGATTTTCGGATCGTACGCGGCGAGCCGTATCCGTCTATCCTACCTCCCTGGAGATCGTTGTTGGTCTGGCTCGGTGCGATCGGAAGCGCGGGGAAGGCGGCCACCGCGATGAACCAGTTCGCGGTCTGGATCCTGGCAAACATGCCGCAGGTGACGTTCCTGGTGGGCGCCGCCTGGATCTACACTCAACGCCACAGCCTCGCTCCACACAGAGTCGCCGCGGGTCTGCTGTTCCTGGCGTGGATGCCCTTCTTTTGGGCTGCCGCGCACGTGCAGCAAAATACCCATCTTGCCACGATGGCCACGCTGAGCCTCCTGCTGGGTGCACTCGCGTGGCCCAGCATCCCGCGAGGCGATCGCGGCACCGGCCCCCGGCGGCTGCTGCTATTAGCGTTTTCAGTGTATGCAGTGGGCCTGTTGCTTCGACCGGCACTTAATGCTGGTCAAATCCTCTATTTCTGGCCTGGCAGCCGCACGACGTCGATCCCCGCTGTGCGAGGCATCTTGGCACCGAGTCAACAACTTGATGTCTACGACCCGATCGTGACTTTCGTGCGGGACCACGTGGCACCCACCGAATCGATCTATGTCGGTGTCGCCCGGCACGATGCCATGGTGATCTCAAACCAGGCCTTCTATTACCTTGCGCAGCGCCGCAGTGCGTCGCGTTTCAACGAGCTGCATCCCGGTTTCGCTGATCACCCCCAGTACCAGCGGGAAATCATCGAAGCTATCGAGCGTCAGCACGTCCGATGCGTGGTTCTGTGGCGTTTTGGTTGGCCAGCTCAAATGCTTGACGAGATCCGAGACCGACGCCGCGCGCGACTCCCGAATCTCGGCGCACGAGCGCTCGACGACTTCCTCCGGAACGAATTCGAGGTGCTTGCCCAATATGGTGAATACGATCTGATGTGGCGTCGAGGCATTCCGCGTCCGACCGGATGGTAACGATGCGTGTTGAAGCCCGGCGGCTTGAGGCGACGCTTCGCTACAGACTTCGGGGCATGAGGTGCCTCTCCGCGAGAAACGCTGCAACCTCTTCGGCGACGCGCTGACGACCAGGGGCAGTCAGGTGGATGCCGTCCTCCAGAAAATACGTCGGATTCAAGGCTGGATACAAATCCAGACATGGGATGTTCAATTGCGCGCACAACTCGGCGGCATGTTGTTGCGGCTTGAGCACGTATGCTCTATTGGCAGCGAGATAGGCAGGCCGGTATTGATCGGCGATCGGGAACACAATCATGAAAAGCCCAAAGCCATGCTGAACACCAAGCGCGCGCATCTCTTCCATCTGTGACTTCACTGTCAGCCACTCCGAGTCCTTCCACGCGGTGCTCATGTCGGGGCGATAGTCAAACACAAACCCTGTGCCGACACGGTACTGCAGGCTGTTGATCGCGGGAGCAAGCGACCGGCGAAGCCAGACCAGAAAATGGCTCTGGCGCGCCAGGCGGAAGGCCATCGAGTCCACGCTTGCCACCGCCTGCGGTGTGAAGTCGTAGGTCTCCCCAACGATGCGACCGTTTTCAATCTTGAACGTGTGCAGAATATGGTGCAGGTCGTTCAACACGAAGCCGACGCCAACGAGGTCCGGCTCCAAACGGACTCCGTATTTTTTCAGGAAGATAAGTTCCTGATAGTTCGTGTATCCCCGGACGCTGCCGTTCAAGATATCGAACGGGGCAAGTCCGCCAGCTCGTTGCAGCTGCTGCCGCATCCGACCGACCCACGTGTCATCGACGGAGTCACCGTAGTAGCCGAGTGAGTCGCCTAGCATGAGAACCCGAAACCGACCCGCCTTCGGTGTCACAGCATGATCCCGCAGGCCGGTAGCATTTGTGTCTGCGAATCCAGGATTCGGTCGATAACCGAGGTCGGGATCGTAGAGTGCCCACGTTTCGCTACGCGGCCGAGTTGTGATCGCTTCTGCGACCCGAAAGCCTGCCTCCAAGAAAGCGAAGGTGAGTAACAACGTCGCTGATGGAATTGCAAACTTGAGCCAACGCGGGACGGCTTGCGCTTTGGCCGACGCTCCCAATGAGGCTTTACCCACTCCCGCTCCCATCATGATCTGGACGTCTGCGTCCCCTCCGTGCCGCCTCCGACGCGATGACCGAATAGACGATAGTATACTCACCGAACTCGCGATCAGAGCAGCGCGACGCGGCCACTGGACTCAATCCCGGTTGCTTCGGCAGGTGAATTCGCGAACTGTAAGGCTTCTGTTGGGGAACCCATCATTCACTACGATTTCCACTTGAATCCCCGAGGCCATTTCGTTGTGGCAAACGAACTTCAACGCCTGCTCACGAAGACCGTCCTGGGATCCCGCGGATCTCATCAGGTGACCAGAAGTTGAGTCTCGCCGTCAATCCGCCGAGCCAGATAAGCCGGAGAATCTTTGGCTCGCTGAGGCAGAGGGTGATGTTGTTCGGCGGACTGCGTTGATTGCCCTTTCCATGAGCTGGCTCATTGTGACGGGCATCGTCGTGCTTCTACTCATCACACCCTTGGTGTATCTCGAGTGGTATCTCCGGTGGGAGCATCAACACACCTGTGGGATGGCCTACTATGGAAAGCCGCTCGACGAGCGCCGGGCTTTGAAACGTCGGATCCGCCAGTTTTCATTTCCCGTCAAGCCGCTGGTTCGGTTGCTCGCGCTCGCCAACCGGAAGCGCTCAACGATGCCGGTATTCGAGTACGAGGGCGTGTGCGGTCCACCCAAGATCAGCAGTCGGGAGGTATTTGCGCGTGCGAAGACCTACCGGCCGGCGCCGGAAGACGTGTTCGTGGTTACACAGATGCGGTGCGGGACGACATGGATGCAGCAGCTCGTGTTTGAGATCGTGACGCGCGGCCACGGTGATCTCAGCGACCAGGGCTATGGACACCTTTACGCGATCTGCCCTTGGATTGACGCAATCAACAGCGTGTCGATGGAAGACGCGCCCCTAGTAGGGGAGAGGCCCACGCGCGTCATCAAGAGCCACCTGCCGACCACTCTTTGTCCCTACGGCACAACCGCCAAGTACATCTACGTTACCCGGCATCCGGTCAGCTGCTTTGCGAGCATCGTCGACTACAATCGATCGCTGCTCGGGCCGCTCATGCCGCGGGTGGACGTGCTCTCCGACTGGTTCTGCAGCGACCGAATGTACTGGCGACCGTGGCCCGACCATGTTATCGGGTGGTGGCACTGGACCGAGACGCGCGGCAACGTTCTCTTCGTGCATTTCGAAGACATGACAGCCAATCTCGCCGCCGTCCGCGACCGCGTGGCCAATTTCCTGGGCTACGCGCTCACGCCCGATGAACAGCAGCGCGTGAGCGACAAATGCAGCTTCCGGTACATGAGGGACCACGAGGAGTGGTTCGAAATGTCTCCACCGACGATGTACTCGGTTGCGGGCGGGCGCTTCATGCCAAGTGGGAAGGCGTCTCGCGATGAAGACGTCACACCGGCTATTCGACAGCAGATCCTCGACTACTGCCGGAGAGAGCTCGCCGGTCGTGAGTACCCCGCGAGCCGCTTCTATCCTGATCTCGCGTCACCGCGACCGTAACCGGCGAGATGGTCTGAGTCACTCCGCGATGGGTCAGCCCCTCGAGTTTCTGGCGGGTGGCGGCACTGCGATCGCCGGCTCAGAGAAATAGCATAGTCTTCCTGGCGAGGGACTCTATTCTCCCTTGAGGCGCCATCGGAGGTCAGAAGCTGCCGGGATTCGACGATTTCCCCAGTGTCCCGCACTGACTCGCTTGGCACGGAACTATCAAGCATCCGTGCGTGAAGTCCAGCACCGTGTTAGATACGCAGCTGAAACCGCTAGTGAGCTCGGGTCGCGCGTCGAACCCACCGGCCGGCGACGACCTCCTGTCGTTACGGTTGTCGATTGCCTCCGAGAAGCGGACAACCGAAAGGGGTCTTATTTCGCTCGTCGTGCCTGCCTACAACGAGTCTCAAGTGATTGGCGCTTTCTACGAGCGCGCCTCGCGCGCATTGATGGGGCTCCCAGGCTTCGACTACGAGATACTGTTCGTGGACGATGGGAGCGAGGACGATTCGTACCGGCAGCTTGCCGAGTACGCTGCTCGAGATCCCCATGTGCGCGTGTTGAAGCTGTCGAGGAACTTCGGGCACCAGATCGCGATCACGGCTGGCATCGATCACGCTCGTGGCGACTGCGTCGTGGTCATCGACGCGGATCTTCAGGACCCGCCCGAAGTCGTGACATCGATGGTCGACCAGTGGCGCCAGGGCTTCGATGTGGTGTACGGCGTGCGGTCCGATCGGGACGGTGAGAAGGCTCTGAAACTCATGACCGCCTCGATGTTCTACCGGTTGCTCCAACGCTTGACGAATATTCAGATTCCTCAGGATGTGGGCGACTTCCGGCTGATGAGCCGAAGGGCGGTCGAAGAGCTGAAGCGGCTACGCGAGAAGGACCGCTTCGTGCGGGGCCTTGTTAGCTGGATCGGATTCAAGCAGACGGGTGTTACTTACAGTCGTGACAAGCGCTATGCCGGGGAGACTGAATACCCCTACCGAAAGATGATCAAGTTCGCCTTTGACGGCATCACGTCATTTTCGACCGTGCCTCTCAAGCTCGCGACGTGGATGGGCTACGCGGCCGCACTCCTCGCGGTGATCTACCTCATCAGCGTCTTCGTCCAGAAACTGCTCGGGTTCACCGTGGAAGGCTGGGCCACGATCATGGTGGCCATGCTGTTCCTGGGAAGCGTCCAGTTGATTTGTCTCGGTATCCTAGGTGAATACCTGGGACGTATCTTCAATGAGGTCAAGCCGCGGCCAATGTACGTCATCGAAGACTTCTTGGCTATGGACTCCGAAGGTGCCGCAGTCGGATCGATAGCGGGCGCCGATCTTCACCGTTAGCGGTGCGGGGCTCGACGATCCTCTAGTCCTCGACCACGTGCCCCTCGAAAACGTGTCTGTAGCGATGCCACGCGTCGCGATCTATGCGACCCTCGCGGAAGCAGTCCACAGCCGCTCTCGCCATCAAAAGGGCATGATGAGTGTTGTCGTGCGCATAGAGGCCCTGCCGTCCAAACGATAAGATATCGTCGAGACCGTCGATCCAGCGGTCGACGCGATCGAAGTGCGCTTCGTAGCCACGCCGGTAAATCGGGTAGGCGGCGGGCAACCGGCGGACGGCGATCTGGAGGATGGGGCAGCGGATCGGCAACCCTGCCTGCGTCAGTCCATCTTTGACAAGATCTCCGAGCTCGGCATCCGGCTTCGACCAGATCGCATCGCCGCGATCGCACGGGATCTCCGCACAGAGAGCCGTGATCCCCGCAGGCTCCCGCACCCCGGCGTAGTTCTTCGGTTCGGAGACGCGCGTGAACGGCAGGCCGTCCTCTGGGAAGTAGTGGGCGTCGAACTCGGTAAACTGGTCAACTGAGAGCACGAGATACACGAGCAGCATGGCGCGTAGCTCCAGTTGCGATGCCGCCTTGACCACGTCTGCCGACGCGCGCGGCGTCAAGAGACGCACAAGCGTCGAGACCGGAATCGTGGACCAGATGTGTCGACTGGCGAAGACCTGCTGGCTCGCCCCGTCCACTTCGACCTGGCCCCGCCCTGGCGTTTCCCGGTCGATGCGCCGCGCCGTCGCGCCCAGATGCACGCAAGCTCCGGCTTCCACAGCGGCGTCGCGGAGACGCTCGCAGATTTGACCGTAGCCGTGGCGCGGATAGTAGAAGATGCCCTTTCGATGTCTCGCGCCAGTCCCGGCGCCACCCGGCATCAACCGTTTGAGCAGCTTGCCAATCGACGCGGCGGATACCCGCTTGTAGGCCTGGACAGGAGAGATCTCGCTCGGTTCTAGACCCCAGATTTTGCGCGCGTAGGGAAAGTAGAACTCACGGCAGATGGTCGATCCGAGCCCTTGTTCGAGGACACTGGCAAAGGTATCACTCGTTTCTGATCGTCTTCGCGGCGTGGCGATCTGTTTGCGGACAATATCCAGCATGACGCCGGCCACGAACCTTGGATGTGCGCGCCGCGTGAGATCCAGTGGGCGCAGCGGAAAGTGAATCCAGCGCCCCATCAACCGGATGCGGCCGTGTCTCGGTCGTTCGAGGAGATCCTCACCGAGGAGGGTGCGAACCAACGCCAAGACCTCGGGATCGGCTGCCGGGTGGAAGCGATGGCTGCCGTAGTCGACTCGGAGGCCGCACAGTTCGAAGCTGCCCGCATTGCCGCCGACCCGATCCCCGCGTTCGAGGACAGTGACACCGTACCCTCGGCGGGCGAGACCCAGCGCAGCCCCCAAACCGGCGGGACCTGCCCCGAGGATGGTGACATCCGTTACGTTCTCTTTGGGAAGGCGTGCGTTCGTGGTCCCCACTCGCACTCTCACTTATCGGAAGATTGCAGGCGCTCGCGGCCCACCGATGTGTGCTCCGGTACTAGAGAAAGCGCGGCCCAGCCGGAAATGCCGCCGGCCATGAACACGGCTTGCCAGAGGAGCCCGGCCGCCATGACGGTACTCGCAGCGTCGCCAAACGGCGTCATGAGCGCCACCAGCGCTGCCTCGCGCACGCCGAGGCCTGCGGCACTGACCGGGATGAGCGCCGCGAGCTTCGCCATCGGCCAGGCGAGGAACCAGGCTGAGGCCGGAGCCGTCATGCCAACCGCATGACCAAGATTCATGTTCACGATGATGAACGTGCCCTGGACGCCGACCGAGATCAACAACGAGAGCGCGACGAGGCCAGGGCGGCGGGCGATCAGATCCACAGCCTCGACGAGCTGAGCGATGCGCCGGTGGCTTCCCAAGCGTGTCTTGACGTATCGATACGCGCCAATCGACACAGCACCACTGAAAACCCCGGCAGCGGTGACGGCCACGAGCATCTGGGGTGCGTTCTGGGAGGGCGCACCCACCAGCAGCAGTCCGCCGCCCGCAAGCAGCATCAATCCCACCGAGTCGACGATCCGATCGACGAGACTTGCCACCGCGACGAGCGCCGGACGGGTCGATTGCCGAAAGACGGTGCCGGCTCGTACAAGGTCGCCGCCCACGACGCCTGGCAGCCAGAGATTTGCCACAACGCCAAGGAAGTGCGCGCGCAGAATGGTCAACGTGGACAGCCCAGTGTTGCCCCCCTGCAACAGTCGCCACTTCAAGGCGGCGGCGACATGGCCACCGATGAAAATCAGGAAGCTCGACACCAGAACGCCCGGAGGCACGCGGGTCAGCGCTGCTCGCAAGTCGCGGACGGGAATGATCATCAAGAGGACGGCGATGATGGCCGCCGATACGCCAAAACGTATCCACCGGCGCGAGAGCCGCTGAACCATAAGACGTTCAGCGCGGATTCAGCTGCAATCGGGCAATCATGTCGGCCAGGAGGCCCACGGACCACACGATGATAGCTGCCAGTAACGCCATGACCGCTGATTCGGACAGGTTCCACAGGAAGATGTCGTAGACAAACTTCGCAGCACCAAGGAGAAAGAGGAGCGCGCCCAGGGGCAGGAAGACGCGCAACGGATTGAACAGCACGACGGTTCGAAGAACCAGCATGATGAACGCGGTAAACTCTTTCGGGCGCAGCTTCGACGAGCCGACGCGCGGAGCACAGACGATCGGCACGTACGCCACGCGCTGGTAGTTGCACAAGAGGGCGAGTGTAATCGTCGTCGTAAAGGAGAAGCCAGACGGCAGGATGTGCAGAAACCGCATGACTACCGCTCGCCGCATTATTCGCAGGCCCGAATTCAGATCAGGAATCCGTCGGCCGGCCAGGTAGCTCGCCAGCCGTCCGAGAAACCACTTGGCCGGGCGTCGAATGCGTGCGATGCTCGCGTCGCCCAGCGCACGCGCTCCGACCACCATGTCATTCTGCCGTATCAAGCTGAGAAGCACAGGAATCGCTTCGGGCGGATACGTCCCATCCGCGTCCATGATGACGACGTAGTCCGATCGGCTATCGAGGATGCCGGCCTTGAGCGCTGCACCGTACCCCCGGTTTTCAGCGAGACGGATCACGCGAGCGCCATGTTTCTCGGCCTCATCGCCCGTGCCGTCTGTCGACCCGTCGTCGACAACGACGATCTCGAAGCTGCACGTCGTCTTGCTCATGGCCGTCAGAACGCGGTTCACCGTTGGACCGACGCCGGTGTGCTCGTTGAACGCCGGGATGAGCACGATCAGGTCTACCGGGGGCCGGGAGTCGACAGGGAGCAAATCGACATCACGTTGGATCGATGGGGTCAGGATGGCCGACATATCGTCGCTCTCGTTCGTGCAAGCCGTATACCTACTCCTTATAGGCAGTGGCGGCAAAGGAGCCTGTGACAGCCATCGGATCGCACGGAGCCTTGCGATCGCCTGTTCAAGAGTCTGCCCAGCCTATGTCTTTTGGTCCCGTTCTGTCCGATTTCCCTGAAGGTCAATTCTCGAGCCGCCAGGTGGGCCGATCTCCGCTCACGATGTCGACGACAGGTCGGCGTGTGCCTTGCACCCGGTACGGCGATACAAACAACAACGCTCGATGAGAGTGCTCTATCTGACCCATCGACTGCCATACGCCCCGAACCGAGGCGATCGGGTTCGCTCGTACCAGACCCTGCAAGCGCTCCGTCGCTGCGTCCAAGTCGACGTCGTGTCTCTTGTCCATGACGCCGCGGAGCTCGCCCAAGTGGGCCGCGTCAGGGAGCTGGCTGATCATGTCGACCTCGCGCCGGTGACCCGAATTCGCAATTTCGCCGCTGGCGTGTTTCGGCTTCCGACTGCCACGCCGCTCACCCATGTCTTGTTGCACTCGCCGGCGATGCCGACGCTCCTTCGACGCGTCGTCGCTGAGCGCCGCCCTGATGTCGTATTGGCATATTGCACGGGAATGGCGCGATTCGCCTTCGGACCTGAGCTGACCGGCCTGCCCGTCGTTCTGGACATGGTCGATGTGGATTCCGTCAAATGGAAATCGCTCGCCGACCGTTCCACCGCCCCCATGCGCTGGATCTACGGCCGCGAAGCGACACGGCTTGCAGCGTTCGAAGCCGAAGCCGTCCAGCGAGCGGTTGCCACGATTGTCGTCAACGATCGAGAGCGGACCGCTTTGCAATCGCTCGTTCCCAACGCGCCGGTGGAGGTTATGCCAAATGGGGTCGATTCTCAATTCTTCAAGCCGGCGCCAACAGAACACGCGACGTCTGACGTTGTCTTTTGCGGGGTCATGAACTATCCGCCGAACGAAGCCGGTGCGTTATGGCTCGCTCGAGACATCTGGCCACGCGTGCGGCAGCAATGCATAGAAGCCCGATTGTGGCTCGTTGGCTCGCAGCCAACGATGCGAGTCAGCGGCCTCGCTCGAGATCCGAGCATCAATGTGACTGGCGAAGTTTCCGATGTCCGTCCGTTCTTGTGGCGCAGTGCGATCGCTGTCGCGCCCCTCAAGACAGCTCGAGGGGTGCAAACCAAGGTTCTGGAGGCCGTCGCCTCAGGCCTCCCGACAATCGTCACGTCCGCGGTGGCCGAAGGCCTGCCGCCGGAGATTCTCGCAGCGTGCCGCGTCGCGGATACCACCGAAACCTTTGCGGACGGCATCGTCGAATACTTGCGGCTTGAAGCGCGGGCGCGCCGCGCTCTGGCCGAGCATGTCAACCTTCAGCTGTTTTCGTGGGATCGTTGTTTGGCGAAGCTGGTCACGCTGCTCGAATCGGCCGCGCAGCGGGGAGCGGAACCTGCGACTCGCTAGCGCCGCCTCCAGCCGACTCCGGACCAGCACCGCGACAGCCACCGACAAGGCGCGATCACGAGCAGTTCAGTAACCAGAATCTGAACAAATCTCCGCGATGCACGAAGGCCGTTGCCGTCTATCGGGACGGCAAGACGTGCAAATTCGTGGGCGCCGACGGTGAGGGCGGCGACGTGGGCGGGGCGGGGGCGGCGTTGGCTGCGCCTGGCCTTGACCCACGCCGAACACGTACACCACGGTCCGGTTGTCCGATGTCAGCGTGTTTTGTGTCGGCCCATACGCGAAGCGGACAGCGACATACAGCGTCCCACTTGACGAGTCGTAAACGACGCCGGTGATCATGTAGGTTGGTTCATCCTGCCAGCTCGGCAACGGGTAAGTGAATTGTGCCGGGAATTTGACGGACCACGACACCCGAGGCTGAATTTGCCACGGTTGTTGTCTGCCGTGAACCACATCAGCCAGATCGTCGGGATGATAAATGCGGAACCAATGCGATCCGCGTTCGGCGTGCCCCGTAGAAGTCTGATACCAGAGGCGCCCATTCCCTTCGATATGGGCCACCAGAATCCCCGTTTTCGTCGCTGTGTCAATCCAGACGGCACTTTGGGGCATATTGTCGACCCATGTGTGATACCCGATCCCGCCGACAGGATTGCAATTGTCGAATTCGGTCTTATAGTCTGTATCGCGTTGCATCCGCGCCGCGCAGCCTTGCGTGTACGGATACATCACCATCGTCGAGGATGGCACTAAGCCGTGTGACGGGGTGGAGGCGATGTCCTTCGGATTGAAAGCAAAAAGCGCCAGACCCATCGACGCCGGACCAGTCTGAACGATAGATTGATATCCCCCAAAGCCCGCCGCGAGGCGACGGCCAGGAGCGTGCTGGGCGCTCCACCAATCTGGAACGGCGAGAACGCCGCCCATCGTCATCTTCGAGTTGTCGCCCACCTGCCACGAGTCGACCGACGTGGTCGATCCGGTACTGTCATTGAACGTGTCGTATCCGATGGACGGATCGGGGTTCGTGTTCGCTTTGTAGGTGTCGCCGTAGCCGTAGTACAGCCGCTGATCGACAGGGTCCCAATAGATCCCTTGGACGAATCCGCTCCCCACGCCATACTGGACGGTATAGCGCTTGGCGAAGGTGGCCCCAGTCCACATGCGCTCGGGCGTCGCATTGGGAAAGGTCGCGTTCGTCTGCCCGAGTGTTGTCGGGATGTTCCATTCAGAAATGTCCATCCCGACGTTCAGGATCAGCAATTTGCCGTTGCGGATCGCCAGGCCCCGCCCCCACGAGGTATCCCCACCGCCGGGATCAGGTGATGGGATCTTGAAGCCGCCGAGGAATTGAAAATCGCTTTGTTGCAGGAGTGTCTTAGTTTGCGCGGCCGTGCGCGACCACGTTACGAGCACGAACACACCGACTACAATGACCCAGCTCCAGACATGCCGCCTCATGGCTCCCCTTACAGTTCTGAGCTCTGCGAAGACCATCGACCAACGGCGGCCACAACCTGGAGATGTAGCGGTTGCCGACGGTCAGGCCGTTCGGTAGTGGGTTAACCCCTGTATTGCTGGTATCTCCGTCCTCATGTTATCGGCTAAACCATGACGAGACTGAAGAGATCCACCCAAGGAAAGCCGACTATGAGTCCGTCACCCCCACGAATGGTTGAAGCCAGTCGTGGGTCACGTAGGCGACGCTCGGCGGCCTCCACGAACCGCCTTACGAGAGCCCCTGCAGACGCGGGTCAACTCTGTGGCACAGGGAAGTTTATCTGGCCGGCGCCACTGACTCAAGAAAAGTCGGTCGCTACCTCAAAACTAGGACGTTCCGTTTCAAATACGCCGTGGCTGTCCAACTGAAAGCGAGTTGGAGTGAGGCGGTTAAACGGGTGGTGAAGCGGCTGAGAAACTAGGGGCCGTCCGTCAGCGCCGGTACTGAAGAGGGATTTGAAAGATGTTTTGGCGATCGACACCTAACTAAAAGTCAGGTTCTAAGCAGAAACAACAAATCGGCGACGGAACGCCAGGATAGCTGATTCCGACGAACTCGCTCACGTTGCCACGCTTGCGGAACTGGGATTGGCCGACCACATCGATGTTGCGCTGAGTCCGCATTTACCTAATTTGGCCGTTGGTGCACTTTCACGAGGTACCGCTACGCCACTGACTCATGTCCTTTTGAATTCACCAGCAATGGCGCTTTTCACTCCGCGGATCGGCGCCCTGACTTGGTTGGCGCGCAATCGACGAATCACCTCAGGTCCGTTGCAAGCGACGCGAGCCTCGAACTGACAGGGCGCAGTACCCGACGTGCCGTACCCTTGGCTAAGCGCACGCAGTAGCTGTGGCTCCTCTCAAGACCGCACGGGGAGTCCAGAAAGAGGTGCTTGAGGCTGTGGCTGCGGGTCTGCCGACGATCATTACGTCCCAGGTCGCCGACGGGCTACCGCCAGACGCGCTGTCCGTTGTCGGATTGCGGACGGCACTGAGGCATTTGAAACGCTATTGTCAATTGTCTAGCGCTCGAGCACGACGAACGTCGGGCGATCTCTGAAAGCGTGGATCTCGCAACGCTTTCGTGGGAGCATCGACTCGCTCCTTTGAGCCGTCTGCTTGAGGCAGCGGCGCGGCGCGAACGATCCTAACGGGGGCGGTGCGCACAAGTGGCGAGTGACGAGGGTTAACAAGTGATTCCGGCAGAGCTGGCGACTGAGTCGTCTTAGAAACAGAGGCCGGTTCAGAGGCTTCTTGTGTGGACGAGTCCTTTCTTGACAAGCGTCGCCGCACGAGCCCACCTAGGAGCAAAAGTGCCGCTCCAAGCAGGAGCATCAGGCCGGACTCACGTTTCCCACCGCTTGACAACGAGTCTGAGAAAACCTGAGCCTTCGGCTTGGCATCCCTTTCGACGACGTGCCCTTGCGCGTCAGCGCCCTGCAAAAGGGGCGTTCTGAGGAGGGACGCCGCCACGCGGTCGCGACGGTTCGGCCGCGAGCCGGAATCGGTGAAATCGGTTGTTTGCGTTGTGACAGAGGCCGGCTCGGCGCGTACGACCATCAGAGTCAGAAACAACGCACCCGCCAGCGCCCTGCGCATGCTCCTCCCGAACGGATCGATTGGGTGTTTAGACCAGTCCCCAGGTTTGCCAGCAAGAGTTCTGCCCGATTGTCGTCGTAGCGTCCGAAGACCGATGCTGCGAACGCAACGCCAACTAACTGAGGGTTGTCGTGGTGAGCGTCTTCAGAGTTCTTCCGTGAACAAGAAGATTAAACTTCCTTGGCAACGACTTTGGTCGCCAAGTTCAGCTCTAACGAGACCATTTCAAGAAGTCGCTGGGACTGCCATTGGGATTGAGTTCGTTCAACTCAATTCCCCAAACGCCGCCCTGGTCGTTGCGGGCTCGATGAGGAACGATGAGAGCGATCCTGTTACTGATACGGCGATGAGCAGTGTGGCGATTTCGGGATGAGTTGGCGGCAATTGCAAAGGCGGCAAGTAGAAGCGTGGCCGAAAAGCCCAAGTCACTCGCCCAGGTCCATGCCCGCGCCAGGTTGCGTTGGGTTGCCAACTCGGACGGATAGAAACGGGCCGTGAACCAGGGGTGCAGTCGGACGGTTGCGGTAACCGCCGCACACGTGAGCACCAAGAACATGAACAGGATCCCCACGGCTGGGGTAGCCAAGCCCGCACGCGCCATGCGGGATACAGCATCACCAGATACAAGGTCGCTATAACGAGCTGATGAACACCCCACCACCATTTCGGCGTCCAGGCGTGTTCGAGCCGCACGGCCGGTGCGGGAGAATGCGCACTGGCGTCCAGGCGTTCAAGGTCGCCGACCAACTGCTGCGGCGAGGTGTAACGTTTGCCAAGCCCCGCGGGGGAAATCGGTGAAAGCGGCGAAGGCTTCACTTCGAGAATCCGCGCGATGGTCAGCTGGCATAAATAGCCAGCTTAATGGCTTCATTAGCCATTCGAGCCGACCAAATCGCGCCTTCCAAACTTCTCGCCCACCTCTCGCAACAGCAGACTGCCGCGCGATCAGCCATTCCAGGGTCAGCAGACAGATCACAGGCAAACGGCAGACTTTATCTTGCCAATTTTGGTGGGCAACGCAAATATACCTGCCTCCTAGTCAAGCTGAACGGCATCCATCTTGCGGCCTTGAAAACCGGCCAAGTTCTCAATGGAACACCTGACCGATCTTCAGCGCCTCGAGGGTGAAAGCATTCACATCATGCGCGAGGTCGTCGCCGAATGCGAGCGGCCGGTCATGCTGTATTCCATCGGGAAGGACAGCTCGGTCATGCTGCACCTGGCTCTGAAAGCCTTCTTTCCTGCGCCGCCGCCATTCCCGTTCCTGCACATCGACACGACCTGGAAGTTTCGGGAGATGATTACGTTCAGAAACGACACTGCCAGTCGTCTCGGCTTAGATCTCCGCGTTCACACCAACTCGGACGGGCTGGAGATGGGCATCAATCCCTTCCAAGATGGCTCGGCCCTTTACACCGATGTCATGAAGACGCAGGCGCTAAAACAGGCGCTCGACAAGTACGGCTTCGATGCGGCCTTTGGCGGCGCTCGGCGGGACGAGGAGAAGTCGCGGGCGAAAGAACGCGTGTTCTCGATTCGCTCGCCGCAGCACCACTGGAATCCCAAGCAGCAGCGACCCGAACTGTGGCGTCTTTACAACGCGCGAAAGCGACCCGACGAAAGCCTCCGAGTGTTTCCGTTGTCGAACTGGACGGAGCTGGATATCTGGCGATATATCTATCTCGAGAATATCCCCATCGTCCCGCTCTACTTCGCTGAGCGCCGACCCGTCGTGCGGCGGAATGGTGCCTGGATCATGATGGACGACGATCGAATGCCGCTCGAACCCGATGAGAAGCCAGAGATGCGAATGGTGCGTTTTCGAACACTTGGCTGTTACCCGCTCACCGGCGCCGTCGAAAGCGAAGCGACGACTCTGCCGGCCATCATTGGAGAGATGCTGTTGACACGGTATTCGGAGCGGCAAGGTCGGGTTATCGACCACGATCAATCGGCATCCATGGAAAAGAAGAAGATCGAGGGGTATTTTTGACGGCTCGTGTCTCCGAACTGACCAGCTCCGACATCGAGTCGTACCTGCGCTCGCACGAACGGAAGGACCTGCTTCGGTTCATCACGTGCGGCAGCGTCGACGACGGCAAGTCCACGTTGATAGGCCGTCTGTTGTACGAAACCAAGATGATCTTTGAGGATCAACTGACCTCGCTGGCCGTTGATTCGAAGAAGATGGGCACGCGCGGCAGCGAGCTCGATTTTGCATTGCTGGTCGACGGTCTGTCCGCAGAGCGAGAGCAGGGCATCACGATCGACGTCGCCTACCGATTCTTTGCGACTGCCAGACGCAAGTTCATCGTCGCGGATACGCCCGGTCACGAGCAATACACGCGCAACATGATCACCGGCGCTTCAACCGCCGATCTCGCCGTACTACTGATCGATGCCAGGAAAGGCGTGCTCACCCAGACCCGGCGCCATAGTTACCTGGTGTCGCTCCTGGGTATTCGATCGATCGTCTTGGCCGTCAACAAGATGGATTTGATGGGGTACTCCCCCGACGTGTTCGCGCAGATTGAAGCGGACTACCGAACCTTTGCCGCGTCTATCGGGTTGTCGAACATTGCGGCCATTCCGATCTCGGCCGTCTACGGAGACAACGTCCTGCGGCGCAGCAACGACATGCCGTGGTACGAAGGGCCGACGGTCATGGAACACCTCGAGACTGTCCCGGTCGGGGAGGGTGTCGACTCCAAACCGTTTCGGTTGCCGGTGCAGTGGGTGAATCGGCGAAACGACCATTTCCGTGGTTTTGCCGGCACGATCGTGAGCGGATCAATCCGCGTCGGCGCCCGCGTCCGTGTGTTGCCGTCAGGTCGCGAGACCGAGGCGACCAGCATCTTCGTGGGCGACCAGTCCTCTGAAATGGCTTGTGCAGGGCAGTCCGTGATCGTGACGCTTGCCCATGAAATCGATGTGAGCCGCGGCGACGTGCTGGCCGCCGCGGCCGATCCCCCGCGCGTGGCGCAGCAATTCGAGGCCATCGTCGTCTGGCTGTTCGAGCAACCGATGCTGCCAGGACGAACGTATCTGATGAAGATCGCGACACAGACGGCCGCGGCCACTATTGCGCCGCTCAAGTACAAAGTGGACGTCAATACGCTGGAGCACGTCGCGACCACAAAGCTCGAGCTCAACGAAATCGGAGTGTGCGATCTCGAGCTCGATCGACCAATCGTGTTTGAGCCGTACACCGAAAACCGCGATCTGGGGGGCTTCATTCTCATCGATCGCATCACAAATGCCACGGTCGGCGCCGGACTGTTGCAATTTGCCCTGCGGCGGTCCGACAACGTCCACTGGCAACCACTTGACGTGGACAAAACGGCGCGAGCTTCTCAAAAAGGCCAACTGCCGTGCGTCCTTTGGTTCACAGGATTGTCGGGTGCGGGGAAGTCGACCATCGCCAACATGCTCGAGAAGCGGTTGAACGCGTTCGGTTACCATACCTACCTCCTCGACGGCGACAACGTGCGCCACGGCTTGAACAAGGACCTGGGCTTCACCGACGCGGACCGCGTCGAAAACATTCGGCGCGTCGCGGAGGTGTCGCGACTGATGGTGGATGCCGGCTTGATCGTCCTTGTGTCGTTCATCTCACCGTTTCGTGCGGAGCGCCGCATGGCACGCGAGCTATTGCAGCCAGGCGAATTCTTCGAAATGTTCGTCGACACACCGCTTGCGATCGCCGAAACGCGCGACCCGAAGGGTCTCTACAAGAAGGCTAGACGTGGCGAGCTCAAGAATTTCACCGGCATTGATTCACCCTATGAGCCACCCGAGCATCCCGAAATCAGGATTGACACGACGCGTGTGACTCCGGAGCAGGCGACCGACATGATCCTCGAACAGCTGCGTCGCGCTGCGGTTATCCCATAAGTCGAGGCTACACGAGTCGAACGTCATTCTTCCTGTGCTTCGGGCTTCTTATGGTTTCGGCCCATTGGGATGAAGTATCACCAGAGAGGCGTCGACTCAGTTGCTGAAGGCCGCCCTTGTAGTGGCGGGTTCAATCAGGAACGACGAAAGGGAGGCCGCAACCGAGACGGCAATGAGTAGGGTGGCGATTTCCGGATGAAGCTTGGCTATTCCAAAAGCGGCAAGCACAAGGGCAGCCGAAAGACCCGCATCGCTTGCCCGCGTCCACGATCGCGACCGGGTTCGCTGTGCCAGGAGCTCGGACGGATAGAAACGATACGTGAACCAAAGGTGCAGTCGCACAGTGGCGGCGACCGCAGTACAGGCGATCACAAAGAACAAGAATACGATTCCCCACGGCTGTGGTAACCAAGCCCGCACGCGCCATGCGGGATACAGCATCAACAGATACAACGTCGTGACAACGAGCTGATGAACGCCCCACCACCATCTAGGCGTCCAGGCGTGTTCGAGCCGCACCGCCGACGCGGGAGAATGCACACCAGCGTTCAGGCCTTCCAGATCGCCGACCAGTTGCTGCGTCGACGTGTATCGATCGTCCGGAGACTTGCGCAAGCACGTTGCGACGATCTGATCGAGCTTGCCGAGCCCCGAGTGTGACAACGTCGAAAGCGGCGAAGGCTTCAGTTCGAGAATCCGCGCGATCGTTGACGTTGGAGACGAAGCTTCGAAGGGGTTCGCGCCTGACGCCATCTCGTAAACGAGAATTCCAAACGCGAACAGGTCGGTGCGAAAGTCCACGTCCTCGCCACGAATCTGCTCCGGAGCCATGTAGGCGGGCGTTCCAATCCGCGCCTCCGGCTCGGTCAGACGAGCACCCGTCAGCTGCTCGGAGCGCGCAATGCCGAAGTCGAGGACCTTCACGGTGCCGGCTGGCGTTCTGATGATGTTTTCAGGTTTGAGATCGCGATGCACGATCCCTTGGGCGTGTGCCGCCGCCAGGGCGCGGGCCAGCTGGGTCGCAATGTCCAGGACCTGTTCTACCGGAAGAGGCCCTCCACTGATCAGTGTTCGAAGCGTCGGACCGGGGACGTACTCGTACGCCAGGTACAGTTGATCGTCAATCTCCTCTAGCGCATAGACCGTGGCGATTCCCGGATGGGAAAGAGCAGCGGCGGCACGCGCTTCGTGTCGCATCCGTTCACGGCGACGATCCGGCTCGCTGGAAAACCCGGCCCCAATGGCCTTCAGGGCTACACGCCTCGATAGACGGGTATCGTCCGCAAGGTAAACGACGCCCATTCCGCCTCGACCGATCTCGTGACGGATGATGTACGGGCCGAGAACCAGCCCTTCGAGCGAATCGCTCTGGCGCTCAGTCACCAAACGAGCCGCCACTTGAGCAGCCGGCGCTTCGAGGAATTCTGTCGTGCTGTCGTGCGCCTCGAGCAGCGACGCCACCTCCGCGCGTATCGCGGGATCGCCGGCACAGGCCTCGTCGAGAAACGCGACTCGTTCGGCGGGCGGCCGCTCGAGAGCCGCTTCGAGTATCTTTCGCACCTGCACCCATACGGGCGAGCTCACTTGCGACCTTTCACGGCAAGCTCGCGAGCCAGCCACGCCTTGGCCACCGTCCAGCGGCGCTTTACTGTCGCTGGGGAAACGTCGAGCGTTTCCGCTGCCTCCTCGATGGACAACCCGCCAAAAAACCGAACTTCGACGACCCGAGCGAGTTCGGCATCGAGCGCTTCGAGCCGAGTCAGCGCCTCGTCGAGCGCCTCGAGATCAATCGGGGGAGCCTCTGCTGCAAGGAGGCCGGCATCGAGCGTCACACGAATGCGGCTGCCGCCACGCTTGACGGCGTGCCGGGCCCGCGCCCGTTCGACCAGAATTTGCCGCATGGACCGCGCAGCGATTCCGAAAAAATGCGACCGGTTCTGCCACGACAGCTTGGAGTCCTGCATCAACCGAATGTAGGCGTCGTGAACGAGCGCAGTCGCCTGCAGAGTCTGACCTGGCCGTTCCCGCCTCATGTAACTGGCGGCGAGACGCCGGAGCTCCTCATACACGAGCGGCATCAACGCTGAAAGGGCTTGCTCGTCGCCGCGACGGGCACTTTCGACGAGCTGCGCCACCGTGGTTTTCGACGAAGTCATTCAGCTAGCGTCTGAGGAAGAGCTCCGCAAGCTGACGTCTGAAATGCGCAGCCTGGGCCTGGCGCAGGAGCGCTTCGTCGGCAGGCGACCGAGGGGCCACGAGAAGCGACATGCTTCCCATCTCGTCGAGCGATCCCCGGCCCCATGTGACGCGCTTGGGCGGGTCGCTGGGATTGCGAAGATTGCCCGCAGAGTTGTCGTACGTGATTCGGACTTCTATACGTGTTCCTTTGGGCAAGACGAACGGCGCCTTGTAGAAGTACGAATCCTGCCAGCCGAAGTCCCAGTCGTCGATCCACAGAAGGCCCTTGGTTGAGCCGTCAGGAAGCGTCGCGGTCATCTTCATGTTCTTCGCGAGGTAGTGAGCATGAGCGCGTGCCCCGAATGCTTCAACGTCAGCAGGAAGGACCACGGTGTCTTCGATTTGGTAGTGCGCCTCGCCTGGCGGAATGTCGATGCCCATCGCAAACCCGAACACGGGCGGCACTTGGAACGAAACCAACGACTTCGCTGGCGGCTCGCTGGCGAAATAGAGAGCCAGCCGACCCCGCTCGACTTCGGGTTTGCCAGACGGATGCAAATGCAGCTGGACGACCAGGTTCGAATGCGGAGGAAGCCGCTGCGCGATGCCTTCTGGATAGAAGCGGGGGGTCATGCCCGGCACCCATCCGCCGATTCCATTGCCGCCGCGATCGGCACCGTTCTGGCCAAGTCCGCTACGAAGCCCGCGGCCGCGGCCTCCGCCACCAAGTCCCGGTACGACGTCGTCGGATCCGATGGATGCCGAGTCGGCGGCCGGGGTGACGAAAAACAGCGCGTGGTGAACGACTTTTCGCGCGCTCGGCTCGAAGTCAATCGCAGTAATCCACTTCTCATCCGGGAGATTCAAGGGCAGGACCACATTGCGATAGAGATCGGGTCCGTCGGCCGGAACGTCGATCTCGCGTGCGAATTGCAGCTCGACACCCGGACGTCCAAGGGTCCAGCCTTCGGCAAACGTCGGCGGCGCCGGCGCACGGCTCAAATCGCCAGACGGCATCCCAGCCGCCACCCAGTCGCGAATCGTTGCGATTTCCCGATCGCTCAACCGGCGATCGTCGCGGAATTCCGGAAAGCCATCGGCTGATGTCGCGTGCCAGGGCGGCATGAACCGTCTGCCCGTTGCGCGCACGATCAGATCGCCCCGTCTCTTGACCTCTTCGTACGATGTCAGAGGAAACGGTCCGGCCTGGCCTGGACGATGACAGGTGATGCAACGGCCGTAGATGATTGGTGCGATATCGGCCGCAAAGGTCGGAGGACTCGCAGGACTCGGACCTTGCGCCACGAATGCTCTCGTGGCGACCATCAGCAACAACGCCGACAAGCCCAAGGCTGCGCGCACCATTCAGCGCTCCACGATCGTGCATCCAATCGCTTCGGTTTCGGAAGGCGCGATTGCTTTGCCGCTGAGCGCTGCGTCCAGCGCCAACCTTACGTCGTGACGAGTCGCCTCACGACGCGACCTGCCGACGTCGATGTAGAGATCGTCGATCCGCCCGCGATAAAGCCGTCCTGCCTGCGAATAGATTGCCGCTTCAGGTGTGACCTTCGGCGCGACGGCCTGAACGACCACACGATCGCGATCGACGATTGAAGGGATCGTGGGTGGAACGCCGTACTCCTGCCTGTGCCGGATGACTTCAGCGTCGTTCCCGTCCGGGTACACGGCGAAACATCGAACGCCCCGAGAACCGTACTCCTCGCACGTGCGCTTGATTTCTGGCAGATAGCGGTTCGAGATGGGACAGTCGGTCGCCAGAAAGAACACGAGATCGAGTTGGTTGCCGGCGGGAGCAAACAGCGACCAAGGCTTGCCGTCCACGTCGCGAACCTGAATCGGCCGCGACGCTGTCGCAGTCGCCAGAACGGCGAGGAATAACGAAATGAGGCCTGACACCACGTGCTGTTACCTGCGAGTCCGCGCTAGTTACTCTCGGCGAGCAGGCGAACCGCCGACCGGACGACGTCGTCCAGGCCGGCGCCACCCTCGCGGTAGTGCGCAACGATCTGGCGTCTCATGCGGGGATCCCAGAAACGCCTCAGGTGAATGGCAATATTCTTCGCAGCCTCGGCCTTGTCGGGCTCTGCGTTAAAGAATGCACCGATGTCATTGGCCATCGAGACAAGCCGCTCGACTCTCATGCAGGCTCAAGTGTCGATCAGATGAAACTTGGTTATGCGTGCGTCGTTTCGCGCCCCTTGAGAAACTCGAGCTGCCGCTCGGTGAACGCACGGTGGCGCTTCTGCCACGCCGACGGTTGGTTCACCTTGACGATTTCAACAGCCGTCACCTTGTATTCCGGGCAGTTCGTGGCCCAATCGGAGTTCTCGGTGGTCACGACGTTAGCGCCTGATTCTGGGAAATGAAACGTCGTGTAAACCACGCCGGGGCGTACGCGGTCGGTCACTTCGGCAGGCAGCACAATCTCACCCGATCGGCTCGTTAGACCCACGAGATCGCCGTCGACGATGCCCCGAACCTCGGCATCGTGCGGGTGGATTTCGAGCCGGTCGGCGGCTGCCCAGGTCACGTTCGCCGTTCGCCGCGTTTGCGCGCCGACGTTGTACTGCGTCAGGGTGCGACCGGTCGTGAGCAGCAGGGGATAACGCCTGGTCGCACGCTCGGTGGTCGGCACATATTCAGTGACGAAGAACTTGCCTTTGCCCCGAACGAATTCCCCAACATGCATCGTCGGCGTGCCCTCGGGCGCTTTGTCGTTGCACGGCCACTGGATGCTGCCCAGACGGTCGAGCTTCTCGTAGGTGAATCCGGCGAATGTCGGAGTCAGCTTGGCAATCTCGTCCATGATCTCGGATGGATGCCGGTAGTTCATCGGATATCCGAGCGCGTTGGACAACAAGCACGTGACTTCCCAGTCCTGGAAGCCGGCGCGCGGCTCCATGACTTTCCGCACCCGCGAAACCCGGCGCTCGGCATTCGTGAAGGTGCCGTCTTTTTCGAGGAACGACGAGCCAGGCAGGAAGACGTGAGCGTACTTCGCCGTCTCGTTCAGGAACAGATCCTGAATAACGACACACTCCATCGAGGCAAGGGCGGCGGTGACGTGCTGAGTGTCGGGATCGGACTGCGCGGGATCTTCGCCCTGGATGTACATGCCCTTGAAGCTGCCGTCGAGGGCAGCCTCGAACATGTTCGGGATACGGAGTCCCGGCTCCGCCTGAAGGGGAACACCCCACACGGATTCGAAGCTTCCACGAACAGCCGCATCGGAGACATGACGATACCCGCTGAACTCGTGCGGAAACGATCCCATGTCGCAGGATCCCTGCACGTTGTTCTGGCCCCGGAGCGGGTTGACGCCAACACCCTCGCGACCCAGGTTTCCGGTCGCCATCGCCAGATGGGCGATGCACATCACCATCGTCGAGCCTTGGCTGTGCTCGGTGACGCCCAACCCGTAGTAAATCGCACCGTTACCGGCCGTCGCGTACATGCGAGCGGCGCGCCGGACGAGATCGGGATCGACGCCGGTCGAAGCAGCGGTCGCCTCCGGTGAATTCCGCGGTTCAGCGACAAACGCCTTCCACTTGCGGTACGAATCCCCTTCACAGCGACTATCGACGTAGTCCTCCTTGACGAGGCCCTCGGTCACGATGACGTGCGCAAGAGCATTGAACAAGGCGACATTGGTACCGGGCCGGAGCTGGAGGTGGTAGTCCGCCTCGATGTGAGGTGTTCGCACGAGCGCGATGCTGCGCGGGTCGATGATGATGAGCTTCGCACCCTGTCGCAAACGGCGCTTGAGCTGTGACGCAAATACGGGATGGCCTTCGGTCGGATTCGCGCCGACGATGATGATGGCATCGGATTTCATCACGGAGTCGAACGCCTGCGTGCCGGCCGATTCACCGATGGTGTTCTTCAGTCCGTAACCTGTGGGGGAGTGACATACTCGCGCGCACGTGTCCACGTTGTTGTTGCCGAATGCGGCACGAACCATTTTCTGCACCAGAAACGTCTCTTCGTTGGTGCAGCGCGGATGAGGTGATGCCGCCGATCGAGTCTCGCCCGTACTTGGCCTGGATGCGGCGGAACTCGCTGGCTGCGTAGCCGATCGCTTCGTCCCAGCTGACCTGCTGCCACGGTTCGTCGATCGAACGACGGACCATTGGCGAGGTGACGCGGTCGGGATGTGTCGCGTAGCCGAAGGCGAAGCGCCCTTTGACGCAGGCGTGCCCATGATTCGCATGGCCGTTTCGATTGGGCGCCATGCGCACCACCTGACCGTCCTTGACTTCCGCATTGAACGAACAGCCAACGCCACAATATGCGCAAGTCGTCGTCGTAACGCGTTCGGGCCGGCCCATCGCGACGACGGACTTCTCGGTCAACGCGACGGTCGGGCAAGCCTCGACGCAGGCGCCGCACGATACGCACTCGGACGCCAAGAAGGGCTCGTTCTGGCTGGCCGAAACCTTGGAATTGAATCCACGCCCCTGGATGGTCAGCGCAAACGTTCCCTGGACCTCGTCGCACGCCCGCACGCATCTCGAACAGACGATGCACATCGTGGGGTCGAAGTTGAAGTAGGGATTGCTCGTGTCTGCCGGTAGCTGGTGGTGGTTCTCGCCGCTCAGGCCGTACCGAGACTCGGTGATGTCGAGGTCTTCGGCCATGTCCTGAAGCTCGCAGTGGCCATTGGCAGGGCACGTTACGCAGTCGAGCGGGTGGTCGGAGATATAAAGCTCCATCACACCGCGACGGAGTTGCGTGAGCTTGGGCGATTCGGTGTGTACCTTGATCCCGTCCGCCACGAGTGTCGTGCACGAAGCCGGATATCCCTTCCGGCCCTCGATCTCAACCAGACACAGCCTGCAAGAGCCAAATGCCTTGAGCATGTCGGTGGCACAAAGTTTCGGAACTTGACGGCCAACCATCGCGGCGGCCCGCATGATGGACGTGCCTTCTGGTACGGTGACGGAAACCCCGTCGATATCGAGCGTGACGGTCTTGGAGGCGTCGACACGCGGCGTTCCAAGATCTCGATAGTCTGTGGAATACATGATGTGTATCTTCGGGCAGCCTTACAGGCCGCTGAAAAATGCAGCCTGATGTGAGACTTCAGGGCTGCTTCACGAAATCCTCCCGGAAGTACTTCAGGGCGCTCTGAACCGGAAAGGGCGTCATACCGCCCAGTCCGCAGAGAGAGCCATTTATCATCGTATCGCACAATTCCTCGAGGAGAGCCAGGTTTAGCTCCCGATCGGGGCCATGGACGACACGGTCGATCACCTCAACGCCTCGCGTGGAACCGATGCGGCAGGGCGTGCATTTTCCGCAGGACTCGATCGCACAGAACTCCATCGCATACCGCGCCATCTGGGCCATGTCGACCGTGTCGTCGAACACGACGACGCCGCCATGGCCCACCAGCGCGCCAACGTTGGTGAACGCCTCATAGTCGAGCGGTGTATCGAATTGGGACTCGGGCATGAATGCGCCCAGAGGACCGCCAACTTGAACGGCCCGGATCGGACGACCCGACGCGCTCCCGCCCCCATAGTCGTACAAGAGCTCGCGCAGCGTGAGCCCGAATGCCTTTTCGATGAGACCGCCGCGCTTGATATTCCCACCCAGTTGGATCGCGAGCGTTCCCCGAGACCGGCCGACGCCAAAGTCTCGATAGTAGGCGCTGCCCTTGTCGAGGATGATCGGAACGCTCGCCAACGAGATCACGTTGTTGACGATGGTGGGCATCCCGAAGAGTCCCTTGACGGCCGGCAGGGGAGGCCGTGGACGTATCTCACCCCGCTTGCCTTCGAGGCTCTCGAGCATCGAGGTCTCTTCGCCGCAAATGTAGGCTCCGGCACCCAACCGAACCTCGAGATCGAATCGTTTTCCGCTGCCGAGGATGTTGTCGCCGAGATAGCCGCGCTGATAGGCGGTATCGATCGCTCCAGACAGCGCACGGTTCGCGTGGGGATATTCGACGCGCAGGTAGATATAGCCTTGTGTGGCCCCCACCGCGAGCGCCGCGATCGTCATGCCTTCGATCAGCACGAACGGATCGCCCTCCATCAGCATGCGATCGGCGAAGGTTCCTGAATCGCCTTCGTCGGCATTGCATGTCACGTACTTCTGATTCGCCGGCGCATCGAGAACAGTCTTCCACTTGATGCCGGTCGGGAAGGCGGCTCCACCGCGGCCGCGCAAGCCGGAATCGGTGACCTCCTGAACGATCGCGGCCTGGCCCATGTCGAGGGCACGTCTCAGACCTTTGTACCCATCGTTCGCCAGGTAATCGTCCAGGTTCACCGGATCCGTAATCCCGACACGTGCAAACGTCAGACGCTCCTGCGTGCCGAAGTAGGGGACGGTCTCGACCGGTCCGACAAGAAGCGGATGTGGTCCGCCTTCGAGAAATCCGGCGTCGAATAGGCCTTTGACGTCGTGCGCCGAGACTGGACCATACGCAACTCGTCCGGATGCAGTCTGAACCTCGACGAGAGGTTCCAACCAGCACATGCCCCGCGTTCCGTTGCGAACGACGCGAGCTTCGGCACGGCGCGAAGCGATTTCGTTTGAGATAGCCTGTGCGACGTCCTCGGCCCCAAGCGACTGAGCAGCGGCATCTCGAGGAACGTAAACCCCGACTGCCATCAGCGGTTCTCCCAATGCGAGACGATCTCATCGAACCGCTCAGGTGTGACGCGGCCGTACAACTCGTCATCGATCATGATGGCCGGCGAGCAAGCACAATTCCCCAGACAGTAAACCGGTTCGAGCGAGAACGTGCCGTTGGTCGTGGTCTGGTGAAAGTCGACGCCGAGCCGCCGCTTGGCATGGGCTTCGAGACCTCGCTGGTTCATCGACTGACAGGCTTCCGCTCGACACATATGTATCGTGTGGCGCCCTGGCGAAGTTTCGCGAAAGTAGTGGTAGAAGCTGATCACGCCGTGCACTTCGGCACGGGACAAATTCAAACCCTCGGCGATGATTGGAACTGCGGCGGCGGGGACATACCCAAGGGCGTCCTGGACTCCGTGCAATATCGGCAGGAGCGCCCCAGGCTTGCTCTTCAAGCGTTCAACGACCGCCGACACCATTTCCCGCGCTCTTGAATCGAAAACATCCATGAATGCATCTAGTTTACTTCTCCCGTTGCGGTTCTGTCTGGCTGGTCCGGGAGCAAGGATCCGGCTTAGGACGGAAGCAGGTCCGCCTGAAGGCGGACCCCACTCGTAGCGCAGTGCTACTCGTAGCGCAGTGCGGCGAGGGGATCGAGGCGGGTGGCGCGTCGCGCGGGCCAGAAACAGGCGGCAACGGCTACTGCCGCCATCAGCCCGGCGATCGATACGAGCGTCACGGCATCACGCGTGCTCGTCTGAATCAGCAGACTTTGGAGAAGCTGACCGACGCCGAACGCACCGGCCAGCCCCAGCATCAGACCGAGAGCGACCAGGACGAATGCGCGTCGAAGAAAGAGCCAGATGACGTGTGAGGGTTGAGCGCCAAGCGCCATCCGCACGCCGATCTCCTGCGTTCGCTGTGTCACAGAGTATGCGGTGACGGCATAGAGCCCGACGGCAGCCAGAGTGAGTGCGATCGCGGCGAAGACGGCGAACATGGTCCCGAACACTCGGAAGGCCCATCGTTGCCGCGCCAGCACCTCATCCAGCGAGCGGATGTCGAAGACCGGCAGGTCTGCATCGAGCGCGCGGAGTTCTTCACGAACGAGCGGTGCGATTTTGCCTGGATCGGAGCTGGTCCGAACGATCAAGGTTGATGCTCTGCCCTGGCTGGGGCTAGCCAGGTACGGCACATACACGACCGGGTCGTATTCAAGCTCCTGGATATTCCGCTGCCGAAGATTCGTCGAAACGCCGATGATGGTCAGAGAGGGAAGCTGAAAAGCATTCTGAACTTCCTCCGTCAATCGAATGCGTCTTCCAAGCGGATCCTGCCCGGCAAAATACATGTCGACGAATCGCTGATTGACGATTGCGCCTTCGCGGCCGCGCACGGTGTCGCTTTCAGCGAACTGCCGGCCACGCACGATGCGCAACCCAATGGTGTCGAAGTATCGAACGCCCACACTCAACATGCCCACGATCGGCGGCCGTTCTCCCGGCAGGGATCGGCCATCAATAGCCAGCTGAAGCCCGGGACCTCCGCCGAGCGGCAGATTGCTGGCTGTCGTGACCGCTTCGAGCGCGCCAATCCCGCCGAGCCGCTCATCCAATCGTCGAATGAAGGCATTCCGCGCGTCCGGCGTCGCGTACTTGGTATCTGGCAGCGCCAGCTGCATCGTCAAGAGTCGAGACGTATCGATTCCGAGATCCTGCCGATAGAGCGTCAGGAAGCTCCGCATCATGAATCCGGCGCCCGCAAGGAGCACCAATGTCAACGCGACCTCCACCACCAGGAGCGTGCTGGTCCACCGGCGGGCGCGGAGGCCCCCGGATCCGGACCGGCCACCCTCTTTCAACGTGTCGTTGACGTTGGTTCTTGATACGTACAACGCCGGCGCGAGCCCGAACACGATCCCCGTCAGGAAGCACACCGCGAACAGGAAGACGAATACGCTACCGTCCAGCGAAAACACCATGTAGTACGGTTTGCCGACGTCCTGGGTCGCGGCGTCGAAAAGGCGGATGCCAATCAGCGAGAGCGGAAACGCCAGGACGCCGCTGAACGCAGCCAGCAGTACGCTTTCAACCAGCAATTGGCGAACGATTCGCCAGCGGCTGGCCCCGAGAGAAACCTTGACCGCGATTTCCCTCGCTCGTTCCGCCGCTCGCGCCAGCATCAAATTGGCGACATTTGCGCACGCGATCAACAGCACGAAGGCAACCGCACCCATCAAGGACAGGAAAATGAGCCTGATTGGGCCGCCAGTCACCCGCTCGTTGTAGGAGACGACGGTAGGAACGAAGTCCTTGTTGGTACTTGGATAGTCGCGAGCCAGCCGTGCGGCTATGGCCTGAAGCTCACTTCGCGCTTGTGGGATGGTCACGCCGTCGCGCAAGCGTGCGATCACCGTGTACTGCCGGATCTGTCGGCTCTGACCGCGCACGATGGTCGCCTGCGAGAGCGGAAGCCAGACATCGGTATTTGGCGGGAACTGCATGCCCTTCGGCATGACGCCGATGACGGTCGCCAGAGCGTCGTTGACTTTGATATTGCGCCCAACAACCGACGGCTGCCCACCGTAGCGTGTCTGCCAAACGCTGTAGCCCAGGATCACGCTGGGCGCAGCACCCTCGAGATCCTCGTCATCTGTGAACGTGCGGCCGAGGATGGGGGGCACGCCCAACAGCCGGAACGTGCTGGCGGACATGATCGCTCCGGCGTAGCGCTCCGGCGGCCGGCCCTCTTCACTGACATTCAACGGAGGTTGCCCAAACAGCGACATGTCAGAGAAGCTTCGCGCCGCAACCCGCCAATCCTGGAAATCCAGGAACGAGACACCCAGATTGCGATTCCGAGTGTCCCGAGTGCCGAGCGCGACGATCTGTTCTGGATTCTTGAAGGGCACGCCACGAAGCAACACCGCGTTCACGAGAGTGAATACGGCACTGTTCGCCGCGATGCCCAGCGCAAGAGCTGCTGCCGCGACGAGCGTGAACCATCGGCTTTTGACGAGCAGCCGGATCGCGAAGCGAAGATCCTGAAGAAGGCTCATCGAGATGGCGGCGACACGAGTCGCGCGTCAAAGCCATATACGTAGATTGTGAGGAAAAGGTTAACCGCGGAGGCCGCTACTTCTTGGGTGGACCAAAGGGCTCGATCTTGGGATTCGAATAGGATCCCACCACGCCATCGCTGCCTTCGATCTTGTCGGCGACCCGCTCGTCCACCAGGATGGCGTACAGGTGTTGATCAGGATTGAGCGCCACGACGCCAAACTCGGGGTCAACTTCTTCAAGCGCAAGCCCGAGTTTGGCGCGTACACGCGGCAGCGTCGCCTCAGACGGCTCCAGCTGCAACTTCACCATCCGGGTCGCCATGCCTTCATTTTAGCGAGACTGGCGCCCTGGCCGCCGAGAAAAACAGAGGACTAGGGAAGCGCAGCCATAAGGGCAGCCGGATTGATGATGCCGAATCCGTAGTCGAAGTCGTACCCCGAATTGCCACGATCCTCAGCCGTCTTGTAGATCAGCGCGCGAAGCTGGAGCGGTGAAAGTTTCGAGGCTCGATATTTGCTACGAATCGCGGCGACGACTCCCGCCGCCACAGGACAAGCTGCCGACGTGCCGCCATCTTCCGGATACACGCCTGACCCGACGAAGTGCGTGTAAGCAGAAACATCTGGCTTCCTTGCCGAGAGGCGGCCAGGCCCCTGCGACGAATAGCCAACGCGCCCCTTCTTCGTGTCGACGCCGGCGATACTCAGCACCAGCGGATGCGAATTCGCTCCGCAGATTGGCGGAGTCGTTCCGAAATTGCAGCGGCCGTCCGGACAATTCTTTCCGCAGTTGCCCGCGGCGAAAAGGATGTCCGCGCCGGCGGCCTCGAGGCTGGCGACGATGATGTTGAACGGGTGATTCGGGTTGTCGCTGTAATTACCAGGGTGTCCAGGCGGAAAATCCCACGTCGGCGAGAACATCCCCCAACTGTTACTGACGACCATGGCGCGCTTCGAAACAGGCATCACGTTGAGAATATTCCGCAACTTGCTGTACGCCAGGACGGCATCGCTGAGGAGGCCTGCCATTGCCGTCGCACCCGGAGTCCGGGAGAGCAACACGGCATAGTCCAGATACGTCGCTTTCGGCGCAGCGATGCCGGCGTCATAGGCGCACATTGTCCCGTGATCGACTGGGTGCTTGCCTGGAGTGGTCGTCACGCCCGCGGGTGTCCAGCTTTTCATGACATCGAGCTTGGGAGTACGTCCTTTGCTCTTCAGATGAGCCACGCTGACTCCGGTATCGACGATCGCGAGGTAGACACCCTTGCCGGCCATCTGGTGCGAGGCGAGCTTGCTGACACTCAACAGCTTCGCCACATCGCTGTCCTTGCCAACGGGAGGATCGCCGGGGCACACGATCGAGGACTCGATTAGCGGATCGGAGAAGACGCCGACGACATCTGGATGGGCGGTTGCCGCGGCCACCGCTGCAGCCTGCGAAGAGCCGTCCGGAACGTATCCACGTACGAGATACGTGGAATCAGCGGCGTCCAACGAGAAGCTCAAGGGCTGCGAAAGCGAGTGCATGGGCGACCCCGCGGCTGTTCTCACCCCTGGTAGTTGCACAGGGGGATAACTCGGGTCGAGCGTGAGACCCGCGACGGAGCTTTCGATGCTGGCAGTGAGCGAAGGTAGTGGAGAGCCACCCAATGCCGCCGCATGAACGGGGGCAGAAGATCGCAGCTGAACCAGGACTTTCATGCCATCCTCCTTCCGAAAATCGAATCGACAACGACGTGTGTGGCTTGCCTGAGCCTGACATCGGAGTTAACGCCCGCTGCAGGTAGAGTGAACAAACCGTCTAGGGTTCTGATGTGATCAATGCGCCGCGGAACGATGTGATCGTTTTCGGGACAGGAGAGACTTTAAACCATTCGAAACTGCAGAGCTTCGGCGAGGTGATCGACGGACATCGAATCGGTTCCGGAAAGATCGGCGATGGTGCGAGCGACCTTTCTTATGCGGTCGTAACCGCGTGCGCTGAGCCTCATCTTCAAAACTGCCTTCTCCATCAAGTGTTCGGCTTTTCGATCCGATCCGCAATAACGAGTCATCAGGGCCGGAGTCAATTCAGCATTCGTCCTGATTCCGTCGTCCGCATACCGATTGCGTTGCCGTTCACGAGCTTCCGCGACACGCTGCCGAACGACGCACGACGACTCGCCGCCGCCACTGTCCGAAACAACGCCAACGGGCAACGCGGGTACCTCGACGATGAGATCCAATCGATCCCGCAGCGGGCCGGACAGCCGATCGCGATAACGAGCGATTTGCAGTGGTGTGCAGCGGCACGCGCGGATCGCATCGCCAAGATAGCCACACGGACATGGGTTCATCGCGCCGACGAGCATGAAACGAGCAGGAAATTCTGCGATGCGAGCGGCCCTCGAGATTGTGACTCGCCCTTCCTCGAGCGGCTGCCGCAGCACTTCGAGGACGTGACGGCTGAACTCGAGCATCTCGTCCAGGAACAACACGCCATGATGCGCGAGACTCACTTCGCCGGGCCTTGGATGGGGACCCCCACCGACAAGCGCTGCGTCAGAAATTGTGTGGTGCGGCGCGCGAAACGGACGATCGGCCAGCAGGCCGGCTCCCGGCGGCAGGAGTCCCGCAACCGAATGCACGGAGGTGGCTTCGAGTGACTCATCGAACGTCAACGGCGGGAGAATGCCCGGCACCCGCCGGGCCATCATCGTCTTGCCAGCGCCCGGCGGCCCCACGAGGAGGAGGTTGTGACCACCGGCGCAGGCGACTTCCAATGCACGGCGGGGAAGGAGCTGTCCCCGAACATCTGCGAGATCTGCAGCCTGGGTCAACCTGGCCGCGGGCAACGGAGCCGGCGTGATCGGAACCGCAGGCCCGTTGAGAGCCCGAACCGCGTCGCCGAGCGACGCGACCGCGAAGACAGCAAGGCCCGACACGACTGCCGCCTCACTGGCGTTGGCTGGGGAAAGCAAGATCCCCGTGACATTTTCGCGCCGGGCCGCGGCGGCAATCGGCAGCACGCCGCGAATGGCATGAATCGAGCCATCGAGTGAGAGCTCACCAATGAGAACGAGATCGGGAATGTGCCGCCGTTCCACGATTCCCTGCGCCGCCAGGATCCCGAGAGCGATTGGCAGATCGAACGAGGCCCCGACTTTGCGGACGTCGGCGGGCGCCAGATTCACCGTGATGCGGTGCGGGGGAAACTCGAAGCCGGAATTACGAATCGCACTTCGCACGCGGTCGCGGCTTTCACGAACACTGGCGTCGGGAAGCCCGACCATCGTGAAGCTGGGAAACCCGAACGACACGTCCACTTCGACTTGGACCGGGCACGCTTCCACACCAAATACCGCGGCGGTGCGAAGGCAGGCGAGCATGCCGGCTCAACTGCAATCCTCGCGGCACACGACCCCTCATGTGCCTTCAATGACTTGCCGGCAGATCTTCAGTCTTGATCGCAGTTTCTGCGACGCAGTAGGGAAGGAGAGTCGCGAGTATTTGTCAGCTGAGGTCGCGATCCGCGGAGCGAGCGTAAACGATCAGCCGATCGCCTGCCGCGATATAGCTGCCGGGAATCCGGTTCCACGTTCTGAGGGAAGCGACGGTCGTCTTGAACAGCTTCGCGATCGAGCCCAGTGTGTCGCCCTGCTTGACTCGATAGATCACTTTGACACGGTCCGAGCCCTCGGGGCCGTCGGCCACCGGTACTGCTTCTGATTGAATCGGCTGCGATTCTGCGTCAGGAATCGCCTGGTCGGTACGAACACTCGTCAACTTCGGCGCCTCGCGCGGCACGATCAGTTTCTGACCGGTCGAGAGCTGAGCAGTCAGGCTCAGGTAGTTCGCCTCCGCCAGGTCCGCTCGCCGAACACCGAGCTTCCGGGCCACGATCTGCATCGTCTCGCCACGTTTCACGGTGTACCACTTCAGCGAGACGAGGTCCACAGGCGGCGCTTCCAGCAGCCGCGCCTTGACCTGATCGGCCGTGCCGGCCGGCACCTTCAATTCGTACTCTTCATCCCGGATCGGCGTAGTCCAGCGCCGAAGCTCCGGGTTGAGGGACTGAATCACGTCGATCGTGGTTTCGGCCCACTGGGCGACACGCCGGAGATCGACAGGCCGAACCAGCATGATCTCGTCGTACGGAGTGGGCTCCTCCGTCTCGAATTCGAATCCGTACCGGCTTGGGTTTCTGGCGATGACGATGGCCGCTAGGATCATCGGCACGTACTCTCGAGTCTCACGAGGAAGAATTCGAGGCTTCCCGGCCAACGTCCAGAAGTCATCCGCGCCAGACCGCTTGATGGCGCGTTGCAGGCGTCCAGGCCCGCCGTTGTACGAGGCCAGCGCCAGGTGCCAATCGCCGTCAAAGAGTCCGCCCAGGGTTTTGAGATATCGCGCTGCCGCGACTGTTGCCTTCTCGGGATCCGAGCGCTCATCGATGTACCAATCGCGGCGCAAGCCGTTTTCGACCGCAGTGCCGGCCATGAACTGCCACACGCCCTTCGCCTTCGCGCGAGAAAGAGCGTTCGGGTTGAACGCGCTCTCGATAAGGGGCACGTAGGCGAGGTCCAGCGGCAGGCCTTCAGCCCGAAAGACGTCTTGGATCATCGGCAGATACTTGCTGCCGCGCTTCATGCCGTCTTCGATGAAATCGTGAAGGCGACCCTGAAAGAGCTCGATGTAGGAAAGAACTCGCGCATTCAGCGGGATCGAAATGTCGTGCACAGTTGTCGAAAGATCCAACTGCACCACGTCTTTCAATTCGGCGGTAAGCGGCGGAGGCGGAAAAGTCGCCGACAGCGAGAGAAGGGCATCAATCGACGCGGGCTCGTACCTTTTCTCTGTAACCCCGTCGCCCTCGACGATGGCCTTTACCTCGTAGGCCGTGATTCGATTGACCAGCCGATCGTAGTGCTCACGAATGCGCGGTTCCGTCCGGCCACCGTACGGCGACTCGAGCAGCATGTCGATGGCGAGGTCGAATTCCTGCTTGGCCGCCTCGACGTGTCCCTGAGCGAGCTCCTGTTCACCAGCCCTGAAATGCTCGTCAGAGTTGGCAATCAACGCGAGAACTTCGTCTTGAGCAAGATTGACGGTTCGAACAGGGATGGCGGGTCCGGGTGCAATAGGCTGCGGCTGGGTAGGTGCGAGAACCGGAGCCTGGGTCTTACGAGGTCCGCAAGCCGTCAGCGTGACGACCAAAACTGCGAGTGCAAAAGTGAAGCGCGACTGGAAACAACGTCGGATCATTCGGGCGCTCCGCGACCGCGTCAAACGCCGCGAGGCGCCCGACGCATCGTAAGTCGCCCCCACCGGCGGGGGCTCGACCTTCCACTAACTCCTTCCTCACTGCTTCCGCTGGAGCTTCGTCGAAGGCCGTGTTTCACACGCGGGAAGCTTGTGCCCCCGCCTCTACTTCCTCAAGACGACGCGTTCAAATCTGTAACGAAAGTACTGTTGTCATGCAATGGATGAGCCAGCCGAATTACGAACTTAGCGCTGGCCACAGAACTCTAATCGGATCAACGAGTAGCGTTCAACAGGTGTTTCACACAATTGTCAGCCTCGCCACGGAGCGACTGTAAAGATGTGATGCTCCTCCGCCAAATCTCGCGCAGCGGGCGTGACGATCGCCCGCTCGGAGACAACCAGTTTCCTTCCGGTCTGGATTGCCAGCCTAACGTCTTCCTCACAGACGAATTCCAGTGGTGCTTGGTTGGTCGATGCATCGGTCGGTCGTTCTTTAGCGGAAACGGTGCCAGCCCCCTCGGGTATGTCCTGACGTCGATAGCCGCGCGATCCAAGAAAGTTCTCGATGCGCCGTGACAAAGCTGCTGCCGTAATGCCGGCAGTCGCCATTTCCGACGGCGCACGGGCCGCAACGGCTGAGCCCGCTCCCTGAAAACGATTCGCGACCGGCGCGATCTCATAAGCGAGCCGCTTGATGTTGAGCAAGTGTCGCGGCGAGATATTGTCGGATGTGATGTTGCCCCCATAGCCCCCACACCCGAGCGTCATCGCGGGGTCGAGGCCGGTCGTCAGACCGATCGAGCCATGCGTGGTCGGCGTATTCACCACAATGCGAAACGCCGGCTTCTTCAAGCCGAACTCGAGAATGACATCATCGTTCTGTGAATGAATGGACATGGTGTGGCCCATGCCACCGTAGCGAAGGATTTGTTTGCACCGCTCGCATCCCTCCCGCCAATCCTTGACCACATAGAACGACAGAACGGGACAGAGCTTCTCGATCGACAACGGGTAGTCGCGTCCCACTCCGTCGAGGGGCGCGATCAGCAGTCGAGTGCTGTGCGGAACACTTACACCACACTTCTCAGCAATAGCAGTTGCCGGTTTTCCGACGAGCGCTGGATTGGGAAGCCGCTGGGGTGTGACCAGCTCTCTTGCAACCGCCTCCATCTCACCTTTCGACAAGAAGTACGCACCCTGACTCAGGAACTCCTGCCTGACCTCATTCACAATTGGTTCGTCGACAACGACGGAGTTCTCGGATGAGCAGAGCAGGCCGTTATCGAACGTCTTGCCGGTCACGACATCGCGCACGGCCTTTTTTACATTGGCCGATCGCTCAATGAACGCAGGGGCATTACCCGGTCCGACCCCGTAAGCAGGCTTGCCGGCACTGTACGCCGCTCGCACCAACCCCATCCCGCCGGTTGCCAGGATCACTGCAACGTCGCGATGCTTCATCAAGGCTTCCGTGCCTTCGAGGGTGACCGTGGTCATCCAGTTGATGGCACCGGCGGGGAGGCCGGCTCGGCGGCCGGCCTCATCCATCACTTCCGCGACGCGCGTGATGCACTTGACCGCGGACGGGTGTGGACTCAACACGATGGCACAACGAGCCTTGATCGAAATCAGGATCTTGTAGATGGCCGTTGACGTTGGATTGGTTGACGGCACGATGGCGGCCACGACACCAAATGGTTCGGCGATCTCGACGACGCGAGTGTCCTCGTGCCGCGCAATGACACCGACCGTCTTCATCGGCCGGATGAATTGGTACACCTTCTGTGCGCTGAACAAGTTCTTTTGAATCTTGTCCGCCACGACGCCGTAGCCGGTTTCCTCGACTGCGAGCAGGGCAAACGCCTCGGCCTGCGACTCGGCGGCCGCCGCCATCGCATCGACGATGGCATCGATTCGATCCTGGCTGAACTCGGCCAGCTGCAACCAGGCGCTCTTGGCGCGCTGGGCGAGCGCCCGCGCTTCGGCGATCGAAGTGAGATCGCGGTCCGTCTGGCGGGGAGAATCTGTCACGGCCATCGGTTGACGAACGACAAAGGCGGCATGGAGGAACCGGACAGATTAGGGACTTTTCGGCAGCAGCTTCTCGACTTCGGTGTGCGGACGAGGGATGACGTGCACCGATACCAACTCACCAACGCGCCGGGCAGCCGCTGCGCCAGCGTCGGTCGCAGCCTTCACGGCGCCGACGTCTCCACGGACGAGCACGGTGACATAGCCAGCACCGATGTATTCCTTGCCGACGAGTACGACGTTGGCGGTTTTCACCATCGCATCGGCGGCCTCGATCGAGCCGATCAAGCCTTTCGTTTCGACCATTCCCAACGCTTCCTGGGCCATAAGCAGCGTACCGTCTCCGTTTCAGCGCTCAGCTTGCGCGAACCAAACGGTTCTTCCCGCAGCCTTTGAGCTGATCGCCGGGAACTTACGGCTGCAAGCTGATTCGAGCCGAACTCTAACAGATTGCCGGAGAGGGTCGCAATGCGATTACGATCGCCAATCGCGCGTCAACATCAGGTTGGCCGGACCGGAACCCATGCGGGTGTTTCGCTTCTTGACGATCGCCGTATTTGCGGCCGCGACGCTGCCTCGCCTGGCCCAGCGCGGCATGTTTGTCGACGGCGTGACCTACGCTTCGATTGCGAGAAACCTTGCGGAAGGTCGCGGCACGTTCTGGACTCCTTTTTATACCGACACCCTTTATCCGCAATTCCACCAGCACCCGGCCTTGGGGCTGTGGTTGCAGTCGTTGTGGTTCCGGGCGCTTGGCGACCATCTGATCGTCGAACGCGCATATTCACTCACCGCGGCGGCAATCACGGCGCTGCTGATCGCAGCGATCTGGCGTGTAACCGCCAGTGAATCCGGCGGACGAGAGCACGACTGGCTGCCTGTCGCGTTCTGGATTCTGGTTCCTGTCGTCTCGTGGTCAATAGTGGGCAACATGCTCGAAACAACCGTCTCGCTCTTTACAACCGCCGCCGTGTTCGCCGCAATCGCATCCGGGCGGGCCGAGACGCTGCTCGCGTCATTGACGTGGTCCGCCGTCTCCGGCTTGTGCGTCGTCGCAGCCGTGGGGACGAAGGGACCCGTCGGTCTATTCCCACTCTCAGCGCCTATCCTTCTTTCAAGCATTCGAAGTCGACATCGCGTCTGGACCGTTCTTGCCCCGCAGTGGGCGACTACGGCCCTGGCGGCAGCGATCGTCTGGAGCTTCGATGAATCGCGGGCCAGCGTCCTCGCGTATTTGAGCGCGCAACTCTTACCGGCTGTAGGCAGTCGACGGGAGCTGACACCGGATTCATTCCTGATAGCGAAGATGCTTCTTCAAGGTGTATGGCTGCCGATGTCGATCTTTGCCGCGATACTGTTTGCGGCGGCGAGGGGGGTCGCGCCGGTTCCGCGAACCCTGTGGGCTCAGGCCCTCTCTTTTCTCATGCTCGGCCTCGCCGGGACGCTGCCAATTCTGATCAGCACGAAGCAAATGGGCCACTACCTGGTTCCAGCCGTACCGCTTCACGCGCTGGCGGCGTCATGTCTGGTCTTTCCAACGGTGGCGCCGACCGCCGAAAAATTCAGTCGTGCTCGCCGGCACGCCCTCAACATCGTTGGCCTCACAATTGTGGCTGGAACGATCGGCGCCTCGTTCGTCCCGGCTCTCGAACGGGATGGAAAGCGCCTCGCCAATCTCAGCACGATGGCTTCATCGGTTCCTCGCTCAGCGGTGGTCGGGATCTGCGAAAGTTCGAGTGACGACTGGGGCCTTCATGCGTGGTTCGAGCGCCTCTTTCTCGTCAGCCTCGATCCCGCCGACGGGCGCCGACGCCAATGGTTTCTGAAAAGCGCGCCGCCTCTAAACGACTGCCCACCGTCGCGGTGCGCGGAGATCACCGATTCGAGCCAAGAGCTCGTGTTCATGAAATGCCCGCAGTAGTCGTTGGTCGTTCGTCGTTCGTCGTTGGTCGTTCGTCTGTCGGTGTTTGCCGCTGGTCAACTCGTGCATTGGGTATTGCGAACAACGACTAAGGACCAACGACGAACGACCAAGTGTCACCGTATAATAGGTGCCTCCTCCGATAGGTGCCCGTGCCATGAAAATGATTGCCAGAATTGTCCTTGCCGTGGCGATAGCCGCGTCCGTGTCGGCGTGTCGGCAGAAAGCGCTGGTTGATCCGCCGCTCGCAAAGCCGACCATTACGTTGAGCCACGACGCGGCACCGCTCGGCAGCCCCATTGAAATTACGTACGCGTTCGAGGTCGCCGCAAGTCCTCCGTCGATCAAAGAGAACTACAAGGTGTTCGTTCACGTTCTCGACAGCGACGATGACTTGATGTGGACCGACGATCACGATCCGCCCGTACCTACGACGCAATGGAAGCCAGGGCAGAAGGTCGAGTACACCCGGACGGTGTTCATTCCGCTCTATCCCTACGTCGGCGAGGCTGTAATTCGTCTGGGCCTGTATTCCGGCGGCACACAGAAGCGCGTGGCGCTTTCGGGCGACACCATCGGCCAGCACGAGTACCGCGTCGGCAAGATTCAACTCCTCCCGCAGACCGAAAACGTATTCACCGCCTTCAAGGACGGCTGGCATCAGCCGGAAACACCGGTGAACGACGCCCACATCGAGTGGCAGTGGACGAAAAAGAAAGACGCAGTTCTGGCGTTCAGGAACCCGAAGAAGGACAGCCTGTTCTATTTCGAAGTGGACAACCCCAGTAGGACCTTTCCAGAGGGGCAGCATGTCCAGGTCAAGCTGCGAGACAAGGTCCTCGACGATTTCACGTTGCGGCCCGAACAGATGGTCTTGCACAAGATTCCGCTGGCGGTGGCGCAGATGGGCTCCGACGAGATGATCGAATTGACCATTTCGGTCGATAAGACTTTCGTGCCGGCTCTCGTGGACGGGGCCAACAGCAAGGATGGCCGCGAGCTGGGAATCAGGGTCTTTCACGCGTTCATTCAACCGGGCAAGTAGAGCTGACCTGCATGAGACGACTTTTGATCCGCGCAGGAGTTGTCGGAGCGATATGGACGGGCTCGCTCGCCGTTGCCGCCACGCCGGCTTACGCAGAGCTCGTGTTTTTCGCGAACGGTCGAAGCTTGTCTGTGAAGAACTACCGCCTGGAGGGCGAGCAGCTAATCCTTACCTTGCGAGGTGGCGGGGAGGTGACCTGCGATCGCTCGGTCATTGTCCGTATCGAACCAGATGAAGTGCCGTATCCCGAACCGGCAACCGCGGCAGGGACTTCGAGGCGGCCGCTGACTTCCGTGCTTTACGACGAGATCATCGAAAAGGCCGCAGCCGCTGAAGGTGTGTCACCTCAGCTCGTCAGAGCCGTGATTCAGGTCGAATCGGGATATCAGGCTCGCGCACGGTCCCGAAAAGGCGCCATGGGACTGATGCAGTTGATGCCCGAAACCGCGCGGCTGTACGACGTGGTCGACCCGTACGAGCCGCGATCCAATATCCAGGCCGGCGTCAAACACCTGAAATGGCTGCTCGCCCGTTTCGAGCTTCCGCTCGCGCTCGCCGCCTACAACGCTGGCGAAGCGGCCGTTCGGCGTTTCGGCGGCTTACCTCCATATCCCGAAACGCGTGACTACGTCTCGCGAGTCCTCGCGCTGCTCGGAAGTTAAGGCGTCTCTCATTTCGGGGGAGCGGCGTCGGACACGAGCTCGACAACTCCCGACTTCAACTCGAGCGCGACATCTGCCGCGGGCGGAGGTCCGATGCCGGCCAGGTCCGCACCGGTGGGCGGAGGAACCATCCACGCTCGCACACGAGGGTTGATCACCAGGTCGACGGCATCCTGAAGCATCGTCCCGAAGGCATCGTTGAGCGACGGTCGAGCGGCTCGATCGTCCTTGATCACAAGGAGAGTCCGACCGCGTGAGGCTGGCGCCGCACGCTCGATGGCGGTCAAAGTCGTGCGGGACAACTCGGCCTCTGAGACCAACCGACTGTTTCGACCTCGATAAACGGGCAACAAGAGGAAGAGCAGAATCAAGCCCGTCACGACCGTGGGAGGTCGGCGACTGACCGGCATCTCCCGCCAGATGGCGGCCGCAAACGTTGTGGCCATGACCGCCACGCCGACCGACGGCAGACAGACATACAAGCTCGAGCGGACTGGCAAGAAGATGGTGAGTGCAAAGCCGCCGACCAGCCAGAGCACCCCCAACAAAATAGATGAACGGTCCGCGGGAAAAAAGCGCAAGCGGCGCCTGCCGGTGGCAAATCCAGCGAGCAGCAACACAGTCGCCACGCTGAACGTCATCGATCGATCTGCGTACGCCAAAAAGTTGGACAGAAGGCGATCAGGCGTGAAGCTCAATTGGTAGTAGGGCGGGGCGGTGGCCGGCGTGAAGGCTCCCGAGCTCATCCGAAGCAAGAGATATACGAGTAACGGAATAAACAGCGCGACCAGGGATGGCGCCAGACGTCGGTTCTGTCGGTCCGGGCGCTCTTCCCATCGGTCGGCGATTGCCGACCAGACCAGTAGCACGCCAGGAATAGCAAGGCCTTCCTCCTTCGAGAGCGTCGCCAGGAAGAGGAAACCCGAAGCCAAGCCGTACCGCCCTCTCACAAAGTGCGCCGCACCCAGGACCGCAAACAGCGTGACCAGCAAGGCCGTCCTGCCGCTAATCCACAAGACGGCAGCGTTGATTCCGTGGAAGTTGAAGGCCCAAAGGGCGGCGCAAAGCAGTGCGGCGGGCCGGGAGAACGACAACGCCTGAGCCAACAGGACTATCGCAAGACAACAGCCGAACAGAAGTGCGACGTTGACGAGACCGTAGCCAAGCGGGTCCAGGCCCGAAACAGATCGATTCAATGCAAATGAAACGGACACGAGCGGCCGAAAAAAGCCTGTAGGGGCTTGAAACAACCGTGAAACATCCGCAGCCGACTCGAAGTGGCTCCGGGCGATCCACACGAAATCATCCTTGACGAATCCATGGCCGACGCTTGGAACGTAGATCGACGCGAGTGCCGTCGCGAGAAGCGCCGAAAGGACCTCCGTGCGTTCTGTCAGTTGCCCGATGACGCGGTGGGCCAAGCTTTTCTCACCTTCTCACGGTCTAACAGTATTGCGCGTTGCCGCGGGCCAATCTTCGGTGCACGAGAATCCTTGCTATAATCCATGCCGATAATGTCCATATTGACAATCCCTTGCAGCCGATCGGGCGTTCGCTCGGCGCACGGCATGGGTGCCTGAGCCGTGGAATTTCGCTGCCGGCTCGCGTCCGCCAACGGAGAAATCGTCGAAGGGGTGTACGTAGCCGAGAGCGAGACGCGGTTGCGTCAGGAGCTCGAGGACAAGGGACTCTTCGTCCTTTCACTGCACCCCAAGCGGGCCATCGGGGGCGTCTCATTCGAGCTCCCTCGCCGCAATAAACTCAACACCCGCGAGTTTCTCGTCTTCAATCAGGAGCTGGCGACACTTCTGAAAGCCGGCATGCCTCTGGTTCAATCGCTGGACCTACTTCGGCGGCGGGTGGAATCGCCGGTGTTCCGCACGGTCCTGGACGACGTATACGAGAAGGTCCGCGCCGGCACGGCGATGTCGGACGCGTTTGCGGCGCACACCGCGTTGGTGAGCCGCGTCTATACCGCCTCGCTCCTGGCCGGCGAACGCAGCGGGAACCTCGATGCGGTTCTCCGGCGTTATGTCGAGTATTCGAAAATCCTCGCGACCATCAAACGGAAAACGCTCTCGGCGCTCATTTACCCCGCCGTCCTGACGACGTTGTCCTTCGCCGTAGTTTCGATCATCGTTTTGCGAGTCGTGCCTCAATTCGGCGACTTCTATGCGTCCTTCGGCAAACAGGAGCTGCCGTTTGCGACGCGAGTCATCATGGGCATCTCCGAGCTCATCAGAACGAGATTCCTGTTGCTCGTCACGACGGTCGGCGCTGCGCTGGCTCTGTTTGTCGTGTGGACTCGGCAGCCGGGTCAACGAACGCGCCTGCATCGCGCTCTCCTCGGAGTGCCGATGCTCGGGCAGGTGGCGCGCAAGTTCGCCACATCGCAGATGTCACGGACGCTGGCCACACTGCTCGGTGGCGGATTGCCGCTCGTCAACGCACTCGACATTGCATCCAATGCGATCGGCAATCAATTCATGGCGAAGCAGCTGGAAATCGCCGGCGCCCGCGTACGCGAAGGCCAGTCGTTTGCCGCCGCGCTCGAAGCACGGGGCGCATTTCCTGAAGTCGCCATCAAGATGGCCGAGGTGGGGGAGTCCACCGGCGCCCTTCAGGACATGCTCAACACCGTCGCCGACTTCTACGACGAGGAAATCTCTACGACAATGGAGCGGTTCGTCACCCTCGTCGAGCCAGTCCTGCTGGTCATCATGGGCATCGTGATTGCGGGCTTGCTCCTGGCGTTGTACCTGCCGATTATCCAGCTGAGCTCAGTTGTCGGACAGTGATCGACCGATAAGTGAAAAAACGTATCTTATAGGGCCGGGTAGACAGGTTCATGTCGCTAGACACCACGAATCCGATCGCAGCCTTTTCGCGCGAATCGTCCGAGTTCGCCGCCGACGACCGCTTGGGCGAGCTCGAACACGCCAGGCGTCTGGCCGAGCGCTACCGGCTGGAATTCGTCGACATGGACACGTTTCGCATCGAGCACGAGCTATTTCGCTCCATTCCCACCGAGTTGATGCTTCGCTACGGGTTCGTGCCGTATCGACGCGACGGCAAGACTCTCGTCATCGTCGTCTCGGATCCGAGCGACCTGCCGATGATCGACGAGCTGGCAGTGCTCTTGTCGACACCGATCAGAGTCACGGTCGGCGTCCGGTCGGCGATCGAGTCCATTCTGAAGAAGAGCGAAGGATCGACACGCGTCCTCGAAGAAGCGACGGAGAGCTTTCAGCTCCAGCTTCTCAAGGAAGACGAGAACGGCGAAGACAGCCTGACGGTCGAACGGCTGACGAGCGATCTCAGTCCGGTCATTCGCCTGGTCGATTCAACGATCTACACCGCGATCCAACGCCGGGCGAGCGACGTCCACATCGAAACCCAAGACGATGCCGTTCATGTGAAGTACCGAATCGACGGCGTGCTTCAGCCGGCGATGCGGCCGATCGCCAAGCAGTTTCACAGCTCGATCATCTCGCGCATCAAGGTCATGGCCGAGCTCGACATTGCTGAAAAGCGCGTGCCTCAGGACGGCCGTTTCAAGCTGCGCATGCCGGGAAAGACCATCGACTTCCGCGTGTCGGTCATGCCCAGCGTGCACGGCGAGGACGCCGTCATTCGTATCCTGGACAAGGAATCGATCAGCGAACAATTCACCGAGCTCCGGCTCGATATTCTCGGGTTCCCCGACGCCGAGCTGAAGCGGTTCCGGAAGTACATCGCCGAACCGTACGGCATGGTGCTGGTCACTGGCCCGACAGGCAGCGGCAAGACCACGACACTCTACGCCGCCCTATCGGAGATCAAGTCGGTCGAGGACAAGATCATCACGATCGAGGATCCGGTCGAATACCAGCTCGGAGGCATCACCCAGATTCCAATCAACGAAAAGAAAGGCCTGACGTTCGCCCGCGGATTACGGTCGATTTTGCGCCACGACCCGGACAAGATCATGGTCGGCGAAATCCGCGACTCCGAGACGGCCCAGATCGCCATCAACTCGGCGCTGACGGGACACCTCGTGTTCACGACCGTGCACGCGAACAACGTGCTCGACGTGCTGGGGCGCTTCCTGAACATGGGCGTCGAGGCCTATCAATTCGTATCGGCACTCAACTGCGTACTCGCGCAGCGCCTGGTGCGCACGATCTGCTCGCACTGTAAGCGGCCGATGAAAGTCACCCGCTCGATGCTGGAAGAATCCGGCCTCGATGCGGCCCTGGAATACACACACACGTTTTTCGAAGGAATCGGTTGCATCGAGTGCGGAGGAACCGGGTATAAAGGCCGTACGGCGATCTGCGAGCTGCTGGACTTGTCGGATCACATCCGGGAAATGATTCTGGAGAAGCGATCGACCGCCGAGATCAAGAAGGCCGCCCGCGAAGAAGGTATGCGGTTTCTGCGGGAGTCTGCCGTCGAGCGCGTGATGCAGGGCACCACGACACTGCGCGAGATCAACAAGGTGACGTTCGTCGAATGAATATCCTGGCGCCACTGCGCGAGCCGTCTGCGCCATTGGTGGCGGTCGAAATGGCCGCGGACCGCGTGTCTGCCGCCAGTTTGGAACTCCGCGGCGGACGGCCCGTCATCGCGGCCTATGCGACCGAGCCGCTGCCGGACGGGGCGCTCGTGCCGTCGCTGACGACCGCGAATATCCACAATCGCGCGGCCGTACTGGGGGCGCTCGGCCATGTGTTCGACCGGATCGGCGGCCGGCCTCGGCGCGTCGGCCTGGTCATCCCGGATCCCGTCGCCAAGGTATCGTTGGTCCGCTTCGAGCACGTGCCCGCGCGCCAACAGGATCTGGATGGGCTGATCCGGTGGCAGGTGAAGAAAGCCTCGCCCTTCGCCATCGACGACGCACAAGTCGGCTATACGGCGGGTCAGCGGGCGATCGACGGTCAGGAGTTCATCGTAACGGTCGCGAAACGGGATATCGTGCATGAGTACGAGGAATTGTGCGGCGAGGTCGGAGCGCACGCTGGACTCGTCGACCTGGCAACCTTCAACGTCATCAACGCGATCCTGGCAGGGCGCTCGTTGGCTCATGCGGCCGACTGGTTGATCGTGAACGTGACGGCCGACTACGCTTCTATCGCGATCCTGAGGGGCGACGACCTGATCTTTTTTCGCAATCGCAGTTCTGAAACAGAAGGGACGTTGAGCGATTTGGTGCACCAGACGGCCATGTACTACGAGGATCGCTTATCGGGTCGAGGCTTCGAGCGCGTCCTCCTTGCGGGAATTGCCGCCGATGGCCGTGCGCAGGCCAGCGACTTGGAACAGGCGCGCCGGAGCCTGGCGGAAAGACTGAACACCACAGTCGAGACCGTGGATCCGCGCGCCGCGGCCTCGCTGACGGATCGTATTTCGGCGGCGCCTTCTTTGCTCGACGCACTGGCGCCACTGGCTGGCATGCTCGTTCGCGAGCTGGGAATCAAGGTCGGATAGGAACGTTCACATGCTGCGGACCAACCTCGCCACGCGTCCCTTCTACAACGAAGGAGCCGTTCGGCTCGTCCTGCTTGGTCTCGGCCTCGTGGTCGTTGCAGCGACGTTGTTCAACGTGGCGAGGGTCATTCAGCTCTCACGACGGGACACGCAGCTCGTGACACAGGCTTCTCGAGACGAGGCGAGGGCGACCGAGCTTCGGGCTGCAGCCGCTCGGCTCCGCGGAACCGTGGATCCCAAGACGATTGAGCGCGCCTCGACCGAAGCCCGTCAGGCCAACAGCTTGATCGACCGCCGTGTCTTTTCCTGGACGGACCTTTTCAATCGCTTTGAAACGACGCTTCCCGACGATGTCCGGATCACGATGATCCGGCCGAAAGTCGACGCCCGACGGGGAATCATGCTGACCGTGGTTGTCTCTGCCCGTGCGCGCGAAGACGTCAATCAGTTCATCGAGAACCTCGAGGGAACCGGGTCCTTCCGGGAGCTCCTCGCGCACGAGGACCATCTCGACGATCAGGGTCAGCTCGAAGCCACGCTCGAAACCGTCTACATACCGGACGCCGTGCCGCTTCTCAAGGAGAGCGGACGATGATGCCGGTGAAACGGATCTTGATGGAGAAGCGCTTCCTGGCGCTTCCGCTGGTGCTGGGGCTTCTCGCGAATATTTTCGTCTACATTTTGGTTGTGTATCCCCTGGGCGTGAAATCGGCAGGAGCACGCGAACGAGCCGACGCGGCTGCGGTGGCGCTCAAGGCCGCCGAACAGGAGTCGACCGCCGCTCGCGAGTTGGTGGCGGGAAAGGCGCGAGCCGATGAGGAACTGGTGACGTTTTACGACAAGGTCGTTCCGGCGAACCTCACGGCGGCGCGTCGAATCACGTACGCGCGGCTGCCGGAATTGGCGCGCCGCTCGAGCGTCCGTTACGAGGCGGGGACGTTCGACACCGAGCGCGACACCAAGGATAACCGTCTGAACCGGCTGCGTATGCATTTGGTCTTACGAGGCGACTACGAGAACCTCCGACGTTTCATCTACGACGTCGAAACGTCGCAGGAGTTCGTCATCATCGACGACGTCACGCTTGTGCAACCGGATGCAGCCATGCCACTCACGCTGACGCTCGAACTCTCGACTTACTACCGCATACAGGCCAATGGAACCTGAGCGCCGGAAACAGATTCTCCTCATCGTGCTCGGGCTGATTCTGGCAGTTTTCGGTTACCGGGCCTGGTCCAGCCCGCCGGCGTCATCCGGAGCGCCCGCCGGCGTGGCGCGCACGGGCCAGACTGCCGGCCAACCATCGGCTGGGGCCGCGGCGACCTTCGATGTGCATCTCCGGCAACTGCAGGAGAACCGCCGAGAACCCGTGGAAGGAACGCGCAATCTGTTCCGCTTCCGCCCGAAACCGCCTCCAACCGCAAGCTTGGCGTCGTCGGCTCCAGCGGTGCCCAGCGGTCCGCCTCAACCGCCACCGCTGCCGCCCATCACCTTGAAGTTCATTGGAGTCATCGAACGGCCGGAAAGATCCGAAAAGATCGCTGTATTGCGCGACCCGACCGGCCATCTGTGGTCGGGCCACGAAGGAGCCATCATCGAGGGACGCTTTCGAATTCTGCGGATTGGCGCTGAATCAATCGAGCTGGCCTACCTGGACGGCCGCGGACGCCAAACGATTCGGCTCTCGGGAGCATGAGCAAGACAAGTAGTCAGGCGCATGCGGCGGGGAATGCGAAAGTCGTAAAGGGAGGGCCGCCGCAAGCGACCGGGCCGGGTGTGCGGCAAAGCCCCGCGTATAGACGTGCAGATTTGAGAGGTGTTGTGACGAAGCGGCTGAAGGACGTCTGCGTCCTGTTCGCATTGGCTGTGATTGTCGGCGGGTGTGCGGCAGGGCAAGCATTCCGGCGCGGCGACGAAGCGATGAAGAACGGGGACCTCGATCAGGCCGTGGCGGCATTCCGGGAGGCCGTCCAGGCGGATCCCGACAACCCCCGCTACAAGATCTCGCTAGAGCGCGCCATGCAGGCCGCCTCGCGGTTTCACCTCGATCGCGCCCACCAGTACGAACAGCAGGAGCAGCTCGAAGCAGCGCTTGGCGAGTACAAGGTGGCGGCCGAGTACGACCCGAGCAACCGGGGCATTGCCGGGAAGGTGGCCTCGCTCGAAAAGACGCTGCGCGACCGGCTCGAGGCAGCGCGTCCGAAAGCCCCCAGCCAGCAGCTGCGCGAACGTGCGCGTGCGGCTTCCACAGAGCCAGCGCTGAACCCGGCGTCGCGCGAGCCGCTCGTCATCAATTTCGTCAACACGAACTTCAAGGACATCCTGACTTTCGTCGGGAATTACGCGGGCATCAACGTATCGTACGACCGCGAAGTCGTCGACCGGCCGTCGACGGTGCAGTTGACTGGCGTGACGCTGGAGCAGGCCCTGACCCAGATCATGACCATGAATCAACTCTCGGTACAAGGTGGTGAACGAGAAGTCGATTTTCGTCTTCCCGGATACCGTCGCCAAACACACGCAATACGACGAGCAGGTGATCAAGACGTTCTACATTCAGCACGCGGACGCGACCGAAGTCGTGCAGCTTCTCAGCCAGGTCATCCGCCTGCCGAACATGGCCATTCAGCCGGCCATCGCTCCCAATAGAACGAACAACACCATCACCATCCGGGCCAGCACCTCGGTGATGCAGATTCTCGAGAAGCTCATCGAACAACACGACAAACCCCGGGCCGAGATCGTGTTCGATATCGAGATTCTCGAAGTCGATCGCGAGCGCGCGAAAACGTACGGGCTCGATCTCACGCAATTTGCCGTTGGCGGTATCTTCTCGCCGGAGGTTTCGCCGGGCGGCACGACGACTCAGACCCCGGGAGGCGCGCCGACCACGCCCGGAGGCGGCGCAGGAAACGTCACCACGACGACGGGGCAGTCGACGGCCCCGGGCGCGGTCGGATCGCCGCCGCCGTTCAACCTGAACACGATTTCAAGAGGGTTTTCCACATCCGACTTCTATTTGGCGGTGCCTGCGGCGATCGTGCGATTCCTCGAGTCTGACACGCGTACGAAGGTGCTCGCCAAGCCGCAGCTCCGCGGCACGGAAGGCTTCAAGGCGACGGTCAATCTCGGCACGGAAGTCCCGATCGTCACCACCAGCTACACGCCAATTGCCACCGGAGGCGCTGGCGTGAACCCGTTGAACTCGTTCAACCTGAAGCCCGTTGGGATCAACATCGACATCACGCCGCGGGTGACGTTGGACGGCGACATCCTGATCGATCTCACGCTCGAGAGCAGCGCTCAGGGCCCCGATCAGAACATCGCAGGAACGAACTATCCGTCATTCGTGACGCGAAAGGTGGGCACGCATCTTCGACTGCGTGACGGTGAATCGAACCTGCTCGCCGGACTGTTGCGAGAAGACGACCGCACGTCGGTGAAAGGCTTCCCAGGGGCCATTCACGTGCCAGTCCTCAAGCAGGCGTTTTCGAGCAACGACAACCGAAAGAGTCAGATCGACCTGATCATGCTGCTGACGCCGCATATCGTCCGGTCTAACGAAATCACCGAGCTGGACCTCAAGTCCACGTTCATCGGATCTCAACAGAATCTTGGCCTCGGCGGCGGTCCGCCTCCACTGATTGCCCCGTTGCCTGAAGCCGAGGTGCCGGCCACCACTCCACCCGCGACGCCCCCGGCTACGACGCCAAGGCCGCCCGGCGCGCCAGGACCGACGCAACCCGGCGGAGCCATACTGACGCCACCGCCTGGTTCACCCGTTCCGGGATTTGTGCCCGTGCCTCAGACGCCGGCTCAAGCGCCTCCGACGCCAGCTCCGGCGCCTGCGGCAACAAACCCACCGGCGACACCGCCGCCAACGCCAACGCCGCCACCGCAGGTTCCTCCGCCGACGTCGCCGACACCTCAGCCGGCAACGCCGCCGACGGTTCCGGAGCCACCGACTGCGGGAGCACCGATCGGATCCGCACAAGTGGTGATCTCACCACCGGGCGGCACGTTCCGGGTCGGCCAGGGTCCATACACCGTGCCGCTCTCGATTGTCGGCGCCGCACGATTGTCGACAGTCAGTCTCACGATTACGTACGACCCGGCGGTTCTGCGCGTTCGGAGCGTTCAAGAGGGAAGCTTCATGCGCCTCGGCGGAGCAAATGCCACGTTCGCCCAAGAAACTGCACCGGGTCGCATTGACGTCACCATCACACGTTCGGCCGATGCGACGGGCGCATCGGGAACCGGTCTGTTGGCGGCGGTGGTTTTCGATGCCATTGCGCCAGGCACGTCCCAATTGACGGTCAGTGGTGTCGGAACCGGGCCCGGTGGAACGCCCATGGGACTTCAGTTCAGACCAGTCACCGTCGCGGTACAAAGGTAAGTGGAAAGTGCAACGTGGAAAGTAACAGGGGATACACCTTCGTCGAGCTCCTCGTTGTTTCGACGATCGTCTTGATTCTTGCCTCTGCGATCATGCCGCTGGCGAAAATCACGGTCACTCGCCAGCGGGAGGCGGAGTTGCGGCGAGCACTCAGAGAAATGCGGACCGCCGTCGACAAATACAAAGACGCGGTCGATACGGCGGCGATTTCACCGCTCGAGGTCAAGGTGGGCACTGAAGGCTATCCTGCCGACTTGGAGACGCTCGTCGATGGTGTGACGCCGACGAACGACGTCACGGGCCGCAAGCTCAAGTTCTTGAGGAGAATTCCGGTAGACCCGATGACCCACGGCACAGAGTGGGGACTGACGTTCCTATCAGGACAAGCCCGATTCGACACGCTGGGGTGGTCAGAACGTGTTCGATGTGTACACCACCTTCGAGGGAACGGCCCTCGACGGAACGAAGTACAAGGACTGGTGAAGATAGGTGGGGCGGGTACGGCAGGCGGCGCGGGTGCGGAAGGCTCCACAGGAGGCCGGGTTCACTCTCATCGAGCTGATGGTGGTGCTCTCGATCATCGTGATCCTGGCATCGATGGGCCTGGCGCAGTACAGGAACAGCGTCGTGTACGCCAGCGAAGCGGTGCTGCATCAGGACCTGACGTTGATGCGCGATGCGATCGACCAGTACTACGCAGACAAGGGACAGTATCCGGACAACGCTCGACGCACTGGTCACCGACGGGTACCTTCGCAAGATTCCGGAGGATCCGTTCACGAAGTCGATGAGCTCCTGGCAGACGGTACCGTCCGAGCCGGATCCCAACAATCCGACAGCGCAGGCCGGAGTGTTCGACGTCAAGAGTGGCTCGGATCGAACGGCGCTCGACGGCTCGAAGTACGCGGAGTGGTAAGCCGCGAGATCATGGCCATGGACAATAGATATAGGAAGCTCATGTTTAGCTCGATCACGGCTCGCCGCAAGATTGCCCGTCTCGTCTGGTTCTCAGCCGCTGTCGCGTCCTTGACGGTCGCTTGTGAAAGGGTGCCACTCATGGCGCCGACAGGCTCGACGATCACGCTGACCACAGGCGTCACGGCGTTGCCCGTCAATGGCTCTACTGAGATCATCGCGCAGATACTCGAAGCAGCAGGCACGCCGCCTCACTCTGGGACGCACATCACATTTTTCACAACCCTGGGAAGAGTCGCGCCTCCAGATGTCGAGACGGACGTCAACGGACGTGTGGTCGTGCGGTTTCTCGCCGGAGACTCCAACGGAACCGCAACGATTACCGCGACCTCAGGAGGCGCTTCGACAGGAGCGAATGGCGGAATCAAGATTGCTGTGGGCACCGCGGCGGTTGGCCGCGTGACGATAAGTGCTAACCCTGCGTCCGTGCCTTCAAACGGCGGTTCAACCACCATTGTGGCCGATGTCTTCGACATCAACGGCAACGCGCTGAACAATGCCCCTGTGAGTTTCACCACAACTGCAGGCTCACTGGCGAATGCACTGGCCATCACAAACGCGATCGGCCGTGCCACGACGACCTTGACGACGAGCCAGCAGGCGACCGTGACTGGCTCCGTCGGTGCGCAGGCGCCAGCCACAACGACACCGCCCCCAAGTACCGGCGGCGGCACGACACCAACGACTCCTACGACACCAACGTCTTCAGGCCAAGCCTCCGGATCGGTAACGGTGACGATCTCCGCCGTGCCGACACTGGTGATCACGCCGCCGGCGACACCGCCCAGCGCCGGTCTGCCCGCAGCGTTCACCTTCGCGGTGACGGTGCCGGCTCAGAACGGCAGCGCGGTCCGCGAGGTGACGGTCGATTGGGGCGACGGCGACCGACAAAACCTCGGCGCCGTCACAGGCAACGCGGTCGTATCGCATGTCTACGACAACGCCGGCACCTACGCTGTGACCGGTACAGTGACCGATGCCTCAGGGAATACGAGCACGGTGTCGACTTCTGTAACGGTCATACCGGTCCCGGCACCGACCGTTGTCATCACGTTCTCACCCGTCCCAGCAAGAGCGAATGCGGCGACGACCTTCACGATTCAGGTCACGGTACCGGCGGGCATCAGCGTGGTCAACACGGTCATCGATTTCGGCGACGGTCAGTCTCAGAACCTTGGTGGGCTGTCGGGCAGTTCACCACCGATTCCACATGTTTACACGTCAACTGGAACGTTTACGGCGAGGGTGACTGTAACGGACTCGACGGGACGCACCACGATTGGTTCGACATCGGTGTCGGTTAGCCAATGATGCTTGCGGCTCTTTGTGCGCAGGTTCACCGTAGGGGTCTGTGGAAGGACCGCCACTCAAATAGCGAACGCGGCTATGCGATGGTGGTCCTGCTCGTCAGCCTGAGCGTGATGACCGTCATGATGAGCGTCGCGATGCCGGTCTGGAAGCAGACAGCTCAGCGCGAAAAGGAAACCGAGCTGGTGTTTCGGGGCGAACAGTACGCGCGGGCCATCGCGCTGTTTCAACGCAAGCACGGGCCGGGCACGCTTCCACCCAGCATCAATGTGCTCGTTGAAGAGCGGTTCATCCGCAAAAAGTTCAAAGACCCGATCACCAACGACGACTTCGCGCCGATCCTGCAGGGCGTCTCGACACAAGGCAACAGCACTGGACAGACGCCGTCTCAACAGCCTCAAGGGCAAGGCCGCGGGCTCACTCCGACGCCGCCTGCGACATCCCAGCAGGGAAGGGGAGCGCAGCCTGCGGGAAACGCACCGGGGACGGCGTTTGGCGGCGTGACAGGCGTCGCCAGCAAGAGCAAAGAAAAATCAATTCGACTCTACAAGGGTCGTAATCACTACAACGAGTGGCAGTTCGTCTATACGCCACCTGCGCAAGCACCAGGTACTGGCGGCCCGAACGCCCCCGGCGTCGGCGGACAGCGTGGACGCGGCAATCAGAGTCCCACGAACCCGCAGGGCGGAACACCGTTTCCGCCTGGCATGCGGGGCGGACCGGGCGATGGCAGGGGTCGAGGCTTTGGAGCTCCGCCTGATGGCCGCTCCGGATTTCCGCCGTTCGGCCCCACCAGTCCCAGTGGACCGCCGCGCGGCACGGGCCCGCTACCTCCGGGGCGCTAAGGTCTCATTCCTTCAGAACTCACCCAACGCGTCGTGAAACGCACGACGAACCTTCTGCATCTGCTCCAGCGTGCTCCCGCTGCAGGCTCGATTGGTCAGAAGGACGAAGTAGCGATCGCGCGCGGGATCGATCCAGAGCGAGGTGCCGGTGAAACCGGGATGACCGAACGCCGTTGAGGACATCCGCGTGCCGCACGAGGACGTCGGGAGCATGGTGTCCCATCCAAGAGCGCGCGAGCTGCCAGCGACCTGGCTCCTCGTCGTGAAGCGCGAAACGAGCAACGGAATGAGTGGCCCCGAGACTCGGCTATCGCCCCTGGCGGCTCGCAGAAAGGCCCGTGCGAACGCCCCGACGCCAGCCGCCGTGCCAAACAATCCGGCGTGTCCTGCCGCACCACTCAAGGCGGCCGCGTAGTTGTCGTGAACTTCGCCGACCAGCCTGCGGTTCCTGCGCGTATCCTCGTCGAGCGGCATCGTCGGCGCGGCACGAGATCTCAGAGCCGGAACCAACCCGAAGGACAACGGCTCGGTCTCGAGCGCCGGTTCCGAAGCTTTCAGCGCGCCGATCAGCCCATCGAACTCTGCAGTCAGAGGCCGGCCCGCGCGATCGGCGACGAGAAAGCCCAACAGGATGAAACCCAGATCGGAATACACCGAGCGGGAGCGCGGTTGATACTCGAGTCGCATCGTGCAGATCTCGTGCTCGAACTCGCGCCGGCCTTCAGGTGAAGCGTCGAGGAGCCGCGCGGCGAGACCTGACGCATGCTCGAGGAGATCCTGCACGGTCACTGATTCGCGACCAATCCCGCGCCATTCGCTGAAACTCTCCTCGATTCGATCGTCGAGACGCAGCACGCCTCGGTGCACCTGTTCCATCACGATGCTCGTGGTCGCGATGACTTTTGTGAGGGAAGCGAGATCGAAGACCGTGGCTTCGCTGGCAGCAGGCGAATTGGGGTCGAACGTCAGGCTGCCAAAGGACTCCCGCCACCGAGAGTTTGTGCTGGATCCAACGTCGACCGACGCGGCCGGAAAAACGCGGCGCGCGAGCGCGTCCTGGAGAACGTGCCGCGCCTCATCGAGCGCAGCCACAGATGTGCCCGCGATCAGCCAACCTTCAAGAGCTCCTTCAGACGCCGCTCGGCGTCCTCACCGATCGCATCGCGAACGAAATCGTGGGCGTGACGCAGGCGTGCCAGCGCCTGCGGATAGGCCAAGCCGGATTTCTGCATGACGATCGCCGCCTTCACGTTCCAATGGGCGCGGCGCAGGAGCTTGTCGGCCGCGTCGTAGTCGAGACCGGTGACAATCGCGATGATGCGTCGCGCCCGGTCGCGTCGCTGCTCGGAACCGGTCTGCACGTCAACCATCAGGTTGCCGTAGGTCTTTCCAATCCGGATCATGGCGGCCGTCGTCAACATGTTGAGGACGATCTTGGTCGCCGTGCCGGCCTTGAGACGTGTCGACCCGGCGATCACTTCCGGGCCGACGGCTGGAGCAATCGTCAAGTCGACGAATGTCTGCAAGTCGGTCTGCGGATCGCACGTGACGAAGACGATCTTCGAACCAGCGCGCCTTGCGCGGGTCAGCGCGCCACGCACGAACTGCGTCATGCCGCTCGCTGAAACACCGACGACGACGTCCCTTTTCGACGGCCGGAGGCGGCTCATCGACCGTGCGCCTTCTTCGTAGTTGTCCTCGACGCCTTCGCGCTGGTGAAGGATGGCCTCCTGGCCGCCGGCCATGATCGCCTGCACGAGGTCGGGATTGGTGCCGAAGGTGGGCGGCATCTCAGCCGATTCGAGGATTCCAAGACGACCGCTCGTGCCGGCTCCGACGAAGATTAAACGGCCGCCCTTGCGGAGGGCCTGCGAGATGATGTCGACGCCGACGGCGATCCGAACCTTCTCTCGCTGAACCGCGGCGAGCATCTTGCGGTCTTCATTGAGCATCCCTTCGATGATGTCGGTCGGCGAGAGCTTGTCGATTGCGAGCGTCGAGGGATTGATCGCTTCGGTGGGAAGAGCCTGCCATTTCGATCGCACTGCCATGCTGGACCGACCTCGGGAACCGGGCGGCGATACTATCATAGCAACCCTGTGATTGACCTGTATCTGGACCACTTGCGCGTCGAGCGCCGCCTGGCCGATCACACGCTCGAGAGCTACGCCCGAGATTTGGGCGCTCTGGCCGCTTTCTCGGCCACTTTGAACCGCCGGCCCGAGTCGCTCGACCGGGCGGCCCTGGAAGCGTTCGTCCGCCGGCGTGTCACGAGCGGACTGTCCCCACGATCCGTGGCTCGTGAAGTGGCGGCGATCCGGGGCTTTTACCGTTTTCTCGTACTCGACCGCCACCTGCAGGAAAGTCCCGCGGAAGATTTGCGGCCGCCTCGTGCGTGGCCCGCGCTGCCGAAATCTCTCTCCCTGGAAGAGGTGGACTCGCTGATCGCTCAACCCGATATCTCGACGCCACGCGGTCTGCGCGATCGCGCGATGATTGAGTTGCTCTACGCCACAGGAATGCGCGTGTCAGAATTGGTCGGCGTGCGCAGCGCCGACCTGCACCTTGATGAGCACTATCTGACGTGTATCGGTAAAGGGAATAAAGAACGGCTGATTCCGATTGGCGAACAGGCCACAGCGTGGATACGGCGTTATCAGCGCGACGGCCGGGCCGCCTTGATGAAGGGACGCTCGGCGCCCACTATGTTCGTCAACGCCCGAGGCCGGCCGCTCAGCCGCGTCGGCTTCTGGAAGAACCTGAAAGAGTACGGGAGTCGGGCCGGTCTCCCAAAGTCCCTCAGCCCGCATGTCGTCAGGCATTCGTTTGCGACGCATTTGCTGGAGCGAGGAGCTGACCTTCGGGCGATTCAGATGATGCTCGGTCACGCCGACCTTTCGACCACGCAAATCTACACGCATGTACTCGAAGCGCGCCTGCGGACGATCTACGACCGCTTCCATCCACGCCCGTGATCCTGATAGACTTAATCGTTTCCAGACACGCGAATTTTCACGTCACAGAGCAAGCCAAGGAGTAGCGCATGAGCGGGAATGCACGACATCTGTTTACGTCTGAATCGGTGACCGAAGGGCACCCGGATAAGATCGCCGATCAGATCTCGGATTCGATTCTGGACGCGCTCCTCGCGAAAGACCCGATGAGCCGGGTGGCGTGCGAGACGTTGGTGACCACCGGCTTGGCGATCGTGGCGGGGGAGATCACCACCACAGCGGTGATCGACTACCAGGACGTGGTCCGGTCGACGATCAAAGAAGTGGGCTACGACCGCGGCAAGTATGGCTATGACGCCGAGACGTGTGCCGTGCTGTCGTCGATTCACAGCCAGTCGCCGGACATTGCGATGGGGGTGGACACCGGCGGGGCGGGCGACCAGGGCCTGATGTTCGGCTTCGCGTGCCGGGAGACCGAGGAATTGATGCCGATCCCGATCATGCTAGCGCACAAACTGGTGAAAGGCTTGTCGTGCCTGCGCCGGGACGGGACGTTGCCGTATCTGCGGCCGGACGGGAAGTCGCAGGTGACGGTGGAATACGAGGACGCCCAGCCGGTGCGGGTGGATGCGGTGGTGGTGTCGAGCCAGCACAGCCCGGACGTCAGCCAGGAGCAGATGCGGACGGATATCATCGAGAAGATCGTCAAGCCGGTGATTCCGGCGGCGATGATGGACACGGACACGAAGATCTATGTGAACCCGACGGGGCGGTTCGTGGTGGGCGGGCCGCACGGGGACGCGGGCGTGACGGGCCGCAAGATCATCGTGGACACCTACGGGGGCGCGGCGCCGCACGGGGGCGGGGCGTTTTCGGGCAAAGACCCCACCAAGGTGGACCGGTCGGCGTGCTACATGGCGCGCTACATTGCGAAGAACGTGGTGGCGGCGGGGTTGGCCGAGCGGGCGCTGGTGCAGTTGGCGTATGCGATCGGAGTGGCCGACCCGGTGTCGGTGATGGTGCGGACGGAAGGCACGGGACGGATTCCCGAAGGCCAGATCACCGAGTTGGTGCGTGCGAACTTCAAGCTGACGCCGCGCGGCATCATGGAGGAGCTCCAGCTGCGGCGGCCGATTTACACCAAGACGGCGGCGTTCGGGCATTTCGGGCGGACCGAGCCGGAATTCACCTGGGAACGGACCGACAAGGCTGCGGCGCTCAAGAGCGGCGCGAAACTTTGAGAGACAACGGTCAACGCTGAGGCCGTCGAGCACGCAAAGACTTCAGCACTTGGCATTTTGCATTTCAGGAAACTGATCTTCGTGACGGCGGCTCTCGCGGCCGCCGTTTTCGTTTTCGGGATCCTCAGTCTGCCTCCGGCGAGCCTCTCGCTCGCAAATTTCTCCGACGGCACGGTTCCCGGCATCATTCACGTCCACACCAGCCGATCCGACGGTCGTGGCACGGCCACGGAAGTGGCGGCGGCGGCCGCGCGAGCTGGACTCAAGTTCGTGGTGTTTACCGACCACGGAGACGCGACGACCGCTCCGGATCCGCCTGTCTACCGTTCGGGTGTTCTTTGCCTGGACGCCGTGGAGATTAGCACCCAAGGCGGGCACTATCTGGCGCTGGACATGCCCGCGGCGCCGTATCCGCTCGGCGGCGATCCACGAGACGTCGTCGAGGACGTGAAGCGACTAGGTGGATTCGGAGTCGTCGCGCATCCCGAGTCCCCAAAGCCGGCACTCATGTGGCAGGCGTGGGATGCTCCTTTCGATGGGATCGAATGGATCAACCCCGACACGAGCTGGCGCGTACGTCTTCAGGCAGGCTGGAGCTCGCGATGGAGCATGCTCGCCGCGCTGGCCACGTACCCTATCAGGCCGGCGGAAACCATGGCGCGACTCCTTGGCAGCACCGCGCTGCGTGTGGATCGCTGGCAGGCGGTCGCGCTCACGCGACGTGTGGTCATTCTCGCCGGCGCCGATGCTCACGCGAACCTGGCGTTCGGGAACGGCGATCCGATCGACAACCGGTTTTCGTTGCCGCTCCCCGGTTACGAGGCCTCCTTTCGGACGATGTCGGTTCACGCCAGGCTCGAGGGTCCGCTCACCGGAAATCCGACGGCAGACGCGGGGATGGTCATGGGTGCGCTTCGGGCGGGTCGCGCGTATGTCGCGATCGACGGCCTTGCCACACCACCATCATTCGAATTCAGCGCTAACAGCGGGGAAGAGACTGTCGGCCAGGGAGACGAGCTGGTGCCCACGGGACCGGTAACGCTCCGCGTCAAAAGCAACGCCCCCCCGTCTTACACTACAGTCCTCTGGCACAGTGGCAAACTGCTGGCGTCCTTCAACGGCAAGACTGAGATCAGTCAAGTTGTCGATCGGCCGGGTGTGTATCGCGTCGAGATCACTGCGCCGTCGAAATACGGACCAAGTCCCTGGCTGATCAGCAACCCGATCTATGTGGGCTTGCCGCACCCTGCGTCGCCGTCTCGGCCCGAGCCGCCGATTGCTGCAAAGCAGGTGCTTTTCGATGGTCGTACCGCAGCAGGCTGGTGGACGGAGGCGGACTCCGGGTCCACAGCAGCGCTGGCCGTAGACTCAACGGGAGGCGTCGCGGCCTTGCGCCTTCGCTACAACCTCTCGAACGAACCGTCTCCAGGACCGTACGCAACGGTCTCCGTAAACACTCCGACGGGCGAACCTTTTCGCCGTGTCAACTTTTCTGTTCGCAGCGATCGAGCGATCAGACTCGGCGTGCAGCTTCGAATACCTGGCTCCGTCGGCGACCGATGGGAGCGTTCCGTCTACGCCGACGCCACAAACCGCCACTACAGCATTGATTTCGACGACATGACGGCGATCGACGTAACACGTTCGGCCCGTCCGGCGATGGATGCAGTGCGGGATTTGATGTTTGTGATCGATACGACCCACGCCAAACCCGGCTCGTCGGGAGATCTGTGGCTCGAGGATATCGTCCTCACCCGGTGAGGAATTCGTTCACGTCCTGACCGTCAAGATCATGTACGCGGCCGCGGCGCCGAACAGAAGATTGGGCGCCCACGCCGCGAGCATCGGCGAGATCAGCCCCCCCGAGCCAACCGCTCCGAACACACTCAGCATCGTCCAGTAGCTGATGGCGAGGACCAGCGCGATGCCGATGCCGTATAAGGCGCCGCTGCGACCAATGGTCACGGCAAACGGAACTGCCAACAGCGTCATGACGAGCGTGACGAAAGGAAAGGCGACCTTCCTCTGCAGCCGGACCATGTACGGAACCACGTAGAACCCGCTGGCTTGAAGTTGAGAAATGTAGCGTTCCAGTTGGCGATACGTCATCCGGTCCGCGTCGGGTACGTCTGTCTTGAAGTAGCCAGGTTCCTCGAGCGAAAGCGGCTTGGCGGCAAACGGGGCGTAGTCGACTATGACACTGCTCCCGCCTTTGCTGCGGGTCGTCGAGAATCCCCGAGTCCATCCCTGGCGACCCTGCCATGTCGGCACCCGCCGCCCGCCGCTGGTTGACTGAGGCAGGAGTCCGACATCAGCGGCGTAGGTGAGCGATCCGAGCCGCCAATCGGACGCCAGATCGAAAACCGTCAACCGGCTGAAGCGATTCGCCCGGGGATCGAAGTATTCGTAGTGGTAAATGTCCTCGTCACGACCGACGATCCACCGGCGATCCAAGACTCCAAACGTCTGCGCAGCAAACCCTCGGATGACATGTCGAATGGCTTCAGCCTTGCGGTTGGATTCGGCGAGGACCCGCTCCTGCAACAGGAACAGGACGCCGCTGAAGACGGCGGCAAACAACAGCAGCGGCGCCGCAGACCGATAGAGGCTGACGCCGCAGGCGCGCATCACAATGAGCTCGCTGTTCTTCGTCAGCAACCCGATCACCACCAGAGTCGCAATCAAGGCCGCCATCGGGATGATGTAGTAGATGAATTGCGGGGTCGCAAAATAGAAGTAGCGGACGAGCATTCCGGTCGTCGCCGTCCCCCGGAACAGCTTGTCGGCGAAATCCATGAATGTCGAGATGTAAAAGAGGCCGAGGAGGCCGACCAGCCCCAGACCAAAAATCCGCAGGTACTGCCTCGTTACGTAGAGGTCGAGAAGGCTCGGCCGCGGCAGGTTCAGGCGGGGAAGTCTGATGACCACGGTGATCCTGTCGCGGCGCGGCCTGGCCGCCTCTACAGAACCATCGGCCGACGCCCGGCGGCCCAACGTGGGTAGCGTGATGCGGAGCTGCTGGTCGGCGGCGCCGGCTCTCCACATGACGAGCGCGATGCCAGCCCCGCCGAGCACGACGTTGGCGATCCAGGGCGCAAACGTCGGCGGAACTCTTCCGCCGACGGCGAGTGCGCGCGAGGTCCAGAGCAGGAAGTAGTAGATCATGATCACGCCGAAGCCAAGAACGAACCCGGCGAGCTTGCCGTCCTTGCGGTTCGTCAGACCAAGCCCCAGACCGATCAACGCCAGAACCAGGCAGGCCCCTGGAATAGCGAACTTCTGCTGAATCGTAAACAGCTGACCGTACTCGGCCGGCCCACGACGGGGGGCTTTGGCGATTTCCGCGCGCAGCTCCGCAATGGTCATCTCGTTGTCGCCCTTGAGCAGCGTCCTGGCGCGGGGCAAGACCAGGTCCGCATCCATACGCAGGACCAGGCGATCAAAGGAGCTCCCTTCGTATTTTTCGGGCTCCTTGAGAAAGGTCGTATGGCGAGTGCCGGTTTCGAGCAGCAACTCGACGACCCGCTGCTCGCGGTCGACGATCATCCGGCCGCCCTCGGCAAGATAGACACTCGTTTCATCCGGTCGAGTCGAGTCGGCGACGAACACGTCGCGCCACCCGCCGCTGGGAAGCGTGTCCTGGACGTACAGGACGTGGTTCGGATCGGCCTCGAAGAAGACTCGTGGCTTGACATCGCTCTCGGCCCGCGAGGCGGTGACATTGAACGCGATTTCGCGAAAGGCTTGATTGGCGTTCGGGAGGGCCTCGATCATCACGTAACCGGTCACCACACACGCAACGATTGCAAGGCCAGCGACCGGCCGGAGCACCCGAAAGATGCTGATGCCACACGCCTGCAGCGCCACGAACTCGCGATCAGCCGACAGACGGCCGAGGCCAATCAGGAGTCCCAGCAGGAGCGAGATCGGGATCGTGACGCCCAGCGCCTGGGGCAGCAGCAGGGCCAGCACGTGAACGATGGTCCCCCAGCCGACGCCTTTCTCGATCAACTTCTCTCCCTGATCGAGAATCGGTGGCATCTCGAGCAGGAACGTGCTGATCAAGAGCGACAGGAAAAAGGGGATCAAGACCTCGCGGACGACGTAGCGGTCGAGTATCTTGAACATTGAGTGGAGGGGGTCCTGCCCCTAAGAGTAACACCATGACTCAAGTCGCGCTTCTCTGGCATATGCACCAGCCGTCGTACGAGGACCTCGTCACCCAGGAGCACATTCTGCCGTGGGTCCGGCTGCACGCCCTGAAGGACTACTACGGGATGGTGGCGATGCTCGAGGCCTTCCCCAAGGTTCGGGTGACGTTCAACCTCGTCCCGTCCTTGCTGGTGCAGATCGAAGCATTCGCCGAGAACCGCGCGCGCGATCATTTTCTGGAGTTGAGCCTCAAGCCGGCCGTCGAACTGAACGACAGCGAAGTGCAGTTCATCCTCGAGAACTTCTTTCATGCACAACGCGAACGGATGATCGACGTCCACCTTCGGTACGCGGAACTGCTGGCGCGGCGCGGCGCCGCGCTGTCCGCCGGGCGGGACCTCCGGGGCATGGCCGATCGGTTCAGCGAGGAGGATCTGCGTGATCTGCAGGTATGGCACAAGCTGGCCTGGATCGATCCCATATATATGGAGACAGACTCTCGCGTGCGGGGCCTGCTCGCCAAGGGCCGTGGCTTTACAGAGGAGGACAAGCGGACGCTGCGCGACATAGAGCTCGACCTCCTCAACCGGGTGATCCCCGCATACCGAGCGGCTGTGGCACGAGGACAGATCGAGATTTCGACCTCGCCGTTCTATCACCCGATCCTGCCCCTCTTGTGCGACACCAACATCTACCTGCAGACGCACCCGAACTCGCCGATGCCCCGGCGCCGCTTCGCTCATCCCGAGGATGCGGCCGAACAGTTGTCGCGTGCCGCCGTGCTTCACGAACGATTGTTCGAACGGCGGCCCATCGGAGTCTGGCCATCGGAGGGCTCGGTCTCCGACGCCATGGTCCCGCTCGTTGCCGCGGCCGGCTTTGCGTGGATGGCCACCGATGAGCAGATTCTGGGTCGCACGCTTTCCACTGCATTCTGGAGGGACGGCCAGGGACAGATTGAACACCCCGAATCCCTGTACAAGGCCTATCAGGTGTCCGCCGGCGGAGCGCACGTGGCGTGTGTGTTTCGGGATCACGTCCTCTCCGACCTCATCGGTTTCACCTACGCGAGCTGGCCGGCGGAGACCGCGGCGCGAGATTTCGTCGCGCGGCTCGTGGAGGCGGGTCGCCGGTATGCGTCGCGGACCGGCGGGGAAGAGGCACTGATTCCCATCATCCTCGACGGCGAGAACGCCTGGGAGCATTTCGAAGGCGGCGGCCGGCCATTTCTCCGGGCGCTCTACGGATTGCTGTCCGAGCACTCCGATCTGCGGACCGTGACGATGGCCGAAGCGTGCGCCAAGCCGCGCCGGGAATTGACCGGCATTTTCCCAGGCTCGTGGATCGACGCGAACTTCTACATCTGGATCGGCCACGCTGACGACCAGCGTGCGTGGAGCCAGTTGGCTGAGGCACGCCAGGCGCTCGAGTCTGCGTCGGGAGTCGACGCCGGGCGGCTGTCCCGTGCCCGCGAAGAAATCCTGATTGCCGAAGGCAGCGATTGGTTCTGGTGGTACGGCGACGACCATTCATCCGCCCACGATTCGGAATTCGACGCCTTGTTTCGTCGGCACCTGCGGAACGCCTACGAGCTGCTGGGACAGCCCATTCCCGAGGAACTGCTGGTCAGCAACATCTCGTCCGCCGCGTGGGAGACGGCTCCGACCAGCCTCATCACCCCAACCTTGGACGGCGAGGAAACCAGCTATTTCGAGTGGCTGGGCGCCGGCACCATTGAGCCTCGTCCCGATCAGGGGACCATGCACAGAGGCGAGACGAAAAGTGGCCCCATCACGCGGGTCCATGTGGGATTCGATCGGGAGTGCCTCTACATCCGGGCGGACAGCGACGGCCCCATGACGGGCTGGCTGGCCGAAGGGTATGAGGTGAACGTGACGTTTCTCAAGCCGGAAGGCATCCGCTGTGTGATTCGCCAACTGGAGGAACTCTCGGCCGTCCTGCACGTGCGAGCGGCCCACGATCGGTGGCTCGAACGGGGTCCAGGCCTGAGTCGAGCCGCCTGCGGAACCGTGCTCGAGATCGCGCTGTCACTGGCCGAACTAGGGTTGGCAGCCGGGGCTTCGCTGGCATTCCTCGTGACGATGCGGGACTCGCGAACGCCGATTTCCGAACCCGCATCGGCCCCGTTACTCGTCGAGCTCACGTCCCCCGACGAACGCTTCGCCGGACACAACTGGACGGCCTGAGGGTCAATCGCAGGCAGCCGGGGGGCAAATTCGCGCTGTATTCGTTGGGTCTGATAATGGATGTTATGTTAACTACGGGCCAACGCCGCTGGCCCCCGGGTGCTTCTCAGCCCCCGATTCTCAAGCCGGCCGACTGATCTCCCCCTGGCGCTCCGTTAAGGCCCTCCCAGATGAGCCTAGGCCACCCTGGAGGGTTCCCCGCCCGACTGCTCGTGTTCGTGACATCTCGTGGGACTTCGCGCCACGCAATGAGCACGCGCGGCAACACGCGGCCGCATCGAAGCCGGGACCAGCACCAATCAGCCGAAGCACGTCGCCACGATTCCAGTAACGGCCTAGCGCGCGAACGCCTGTTCCCGGAGCGAGTCCAGGAAAACGCCGCGAGTCGGCTAGTGGACTGTATCCGACGGATTACTACAGATCACGAGCAACCCAAATTGATACTCCGCGATCTCCGCGTCCTCTGCGTTCGCCGTCGTGACCGGTGCTGATTCAGCCAATACACGCCACTAGGTCCCAATCGACACAAAGGATCGACTTCCGAGGATGTCGGCCCGGCCGGGCGCTCTGGGACAGCGCCAGAAATCCCTTCGCCGGCACGCGCCGGCCGGACGAATCAGCCGGCCAGGAGCGCAAGGACTAGGGTCGTTTGCGCAGCTCGCGGAGGATGGCCTCGAGCGCGTCGATGATCTCGTCGCGGGTGGCGCGGCTCTTGGTGAAGGACAGCTTGAGATTGAACGCCTTGGTCGGTGGACGGTAGGCAAAGACGTAGTGTTTCGGCCGCCCGGCTTTTGGCTTGGCGACGGCGTCGCGGAGCTGCTGGCGCGTCGCGGTGCCGCCCTGGCTGGCGATTCGCTCGATGAGAGCGGTCATTTTTTCAGAGCTATCTTGCCTAACCACCTGAAGGAGCAACGATTTGGAGGAAATGTCGGCCAGCCGACACAGGTTTCGGACGTCCTCAGGCATGGCGTTGAGGGTCAGCGACTCCGTGACCGACGTCCGCGACTTCCCCAGCCGCCGCGCCAGATCCTCGTGCGTGTAGCCGCAGCGCTCGGCTAGGCCGTGGAGCGCCTCCGCCTCTTCGAAGGGCGTCAGGTCTTTGCGCTGGAGGTTCTCGATCAGCGCCAGCTCCAGCATCTCGGTCTCGTCGACGTCGCGGATCACCACCGGCAGCTCGCGCAGGCCGACCTGGACCGCCGCTTGGTAGCGGCGCTCCCCGGCCACGATCTGGAAACGGCCCCCCCGCTGCCGCACGACGAGCGGCTCGAGAATGCCCTGCTCGGCGATCGACGCCATCAGCTCCGACAGGTCTCCCATCACCTGCCGGGGCTGATGCGGATTGGGGTCGATGAGGTCGATCGGAATCAGCCGCCCGATGGGCGTTCCGGCCGACGCGGCGAGCGCCTCGACATAGTGCTGATCGTGGCGCATGGCGATGGTCTCGGGCAGGCCTCGTCTAGGCACGGTCAATGATCTCCTCGCACAGGCTGTAGTACTCGGTCGCGCCCGTCGACTCGGGCGCGAAGGTGAAAATCGATTCCTTATACGCCGGGCTCTCCTCCAACCGGACGCTCTTGGTGATGACGGTCTTGAACACCTTGCCGCCGAAGACCTTCTGGATCTGCGCGCGGATGTCCCGGCCCAGCGCCGTCCGCTTGTCGTGCATCGTAATCACGACGCCCAGGATGCGCAATGCCGGATTGGGCCGCGCCCGCACCTTTTCGATCGTCTCGAGCAGGTCGTCGGTGCCCTCGAGCGCGAAGTAGGAGGACTGAATCGGAATCAGCAGGTGCGTGGCTGCCACCAGCGCATTGACGGTCAACAACCCGAGCGTCGGGGGACAATCGATGACCACCTGCGGATACTCGCGCCGCAGCGGCTCGAGCTTGTCCTTCAGGCGGAAGTGCGCATCCATCTCCCCCACCAGCTTGGCTTCGAGTTTGGCCAGCGCAATCCGCGACGGCGCAATCGAGAGCTTCTCGACCGACGACGGCAGAATGATGTCGGCCAGCGACACGCCCGGATCCGCGATCGCGTCGTAGACGCTGCGCGACACCTGCGGCATGTCGAGAAACGACATCGTGCTGTTGGCCTGGGGATCGAGGTCGACGAGCAACGTGCGCTTGCCTCGGAGCGCAAGCGCCGCCGCGAGATTGATGGCCGTCGTAGTCTTGCCGACGCCGCCTTTTTGGTTGGCGATCGCAACAATCATCTGGGGGAACGAAAAGTCCGGCGGCCGGTATTCTAGCAGAGAGCGCGCGCCTCCGACCTACATCTTGTACTTGCCGAGGTCGTCGGGATCGAGACTCTCGAGCCACTTCTGCAGCCGATCGGCATCGGTCTTCTCGGCGGAAAAGTCGACCGTCTTCGCGTTGTCGATCACCGTGTCCTCGACGAAAATCGGGCAGCGGACCCGCAGCGCCAGCGCGATCGCATCGCTCGGGCGGGCATCCACGGCGACCGTCTCGCCGTTGAGCAACAGGTAGATCAGCGCGTAGAACGTATTCTCCTGGAGATCGCAGACGACGATCTTCTGGACCGTGGCCCGCAGATCGTGAATGACGTTGCGGAGGAGATCGTGGGTCATCGGGCGGGGCGTCGACACGTTTTCGATCTGCGACCAGATGGCATTGGCCTCGCACAACCCGACCCAGATCGGCAGGACCTTGTGGCCCTCTTTGTCGCGCAAGATGATGATCGGCATGTTCGTGACCGGATCCACCATCAGGCCCTTAATCGTCATCTCGATCTGCATGGTGCCAACCCTTTCTCCCCGGACGTGAATCCGACGCTCTCTCGACGGTTACGCGATTGCTGCCCCGCTACCAGTCTCCCCGCTTCCCGGCCACGTCTCGGACCGAGGTGCTCTCCCCCACACGCTATGCGGCCCTGCGCGCTCGACCGCGACGCGAACCGTCCGGCCGATCCACTCCGCAGTCCCGGGAAGGTTGACCACGACATTCGTGCTGGTGCGGCCCGACAGCTCCGTCTCGCGGCGGCGGCTGGCGGCGTCGATCAGTACCTCGACGGTCTGGCCGACCAGAGTTTCGTTCAAGCGCGACTGAATCTCCCGCTGGACGCCCTGCAACGCCACGATTCGGCGCGTCTTCTCCTCGTCGCCGACGTCGTCGGCCAGCCGTTTGTCGGCCAGCGTATTCGGCCGGGGAGAATACTTGAACGAGAACATGCTGTGATAGCCGACGGCGGTGGTCAGCGACAGCGTGTCCTCGAAATCCGCCTCGGTCTCCCCCGGGAAGCCGACAATCATGTCGGTGGACAAGGCCACACCTGGAAGCCGTTCGCGAATGGCGGCGACCAGGTCCAGGTAGTCGTCTCGCGTGTAACGCCGACGCATCGCGGCCAGAACCCGGCTCGACCCCGACTGAACCGGCAAGTGGAGGTGACGGCACACCTTGGGAAGCCGAGCCATCGTATCCAGAAACCGATCGGTGACGTGTCGGGGATGCGGGCTCGCAAACCGGATCCGTTCGACCCCGGGGACCTCGTGAACAGCTTCCAGGAGTGCGGCAAAATCACACGATGCGTCGTCGGGAGCGGCGTAGTGATTGACGATCTGTCCCAGCAGCTGAATCTCGCGGCGCCCCGATTCGGCAGCCTCCCGGACCTCCGCCAGAATGTCGGCCTTCGGTCGCATCCGCTCGTGTCCGCGCGTGTACGGAACCACGCAGAAGCTGCAGAACTCATTGCACCCTTCGATGATCGTGACGTACGCCTTGACCGGATCGGCGCGGCGGGTGACACCGAGCGGAAACGACACATCGTCGTACAGCGAGAGATCGACCAGAGGCCGTCGCGAGGACCCGGCCTGCTCCACCAGAAGCGGCAGGCGCCGAATCGCCTGCGTGCCGAGAATCACGTCCGCCACGCCCGGCGAGCGCCGAAGCAGAGACTCGCCTTCCTGCTGCGCGACGCATCCGGCGACCGTCACGATCGGATCGTGTCCGGTCTCCAGACCGAGCTGGCGGAGCTCGCCGAGCTTCGTGTAGAGCTTTTCCTCGGCCCGCTCGCGCACGCTGCATGTGTTGATCACGACCACGTCCGCGTCGGTCGCGTCCTCGGTCGCCTCGAAACCCGCTTGTTCGAGAAGGCCAGCCATGCGTTCGGAGTCGTGAACGTTCATCTGGCAGCCGTAGGTCTCGATCAGGTATTTGCGAGCCATGGTGACGTCAAGACGCTATCACGGGAACGAAAGTCGGAGTGCCCGCGGCCGAGCGGACGCTCATCGGCGCGCGCTCCGTGGCTTCGGAGCGATCCTTTCGCCTTTCGCCCTTTCGCTTTCGCCTTTCGACGGCTGTTTGCCGATTTTGGGTGAACGCCCGGAAGTCGTCGTGCCTCGACCAATCAGCATCTCGCGCGCGGACGCGCGCAACCCTTCGGTCACAGCTTCTCCTCCCAGCATCCGCGCCAGTTCCTCGACTCTCCCGCTCTCGTCGAGCTTCGCGACCCGCGCCACAGTTCGACCGTTGCCGACCTGCTTATCAATGACAAAGTGTGTGTCTGCGTAGGCCGCGATCTGCGGGAGGTGCGTGATGCAGAGGACTTGAAAGGCCGAGCCGAGAGTCCTGAGTTTGCGACCGACGACATCAGCCGCCCGGCCACCAATCCCCGCATCGATCTCGTCGAAAATCAAACCGGGCGCTTCGCCCCCGGGCGATCGTTCGTCCGCTTCCGTGAAGCCGTGCCGATGGGTCGCCGTCAGCGTCTTGATCGCGAGCATGATGCGCGACAGCTCCCCACCCGAGACCACCCGGGTCAACGGGCGCAATTCTTCCCCTTGATTGGGCGAAACGTACAGCTCGGCTTCATCGATCCCGCTTGCCGTCCATGCCGGCTCGGCCAGCGGCTCCGCGTTGAAGCGCATTTCAACCTGAGTGCGCTCCATGGCCAACTCTCCCAGAAGCGTCTCCACTCGCCTCGTGAAATCGGCTGCGACACGACGACGCGCAGCCGCCAGCCCATGCGCGGCGCCCAGGTAGGCGTCCCTGGCCTGTGTGTATCGACGCTGCAGATCGGCTAACCGTTCCTCACTGCCTTCGAGATCGTCGATTTCGCGACGCAACCGGTCCCGACGGTCCATGGCATCTGCGAGCGTCGGGCCATACTTTCGCTTCAGGCGCTCGAGCAAGGCGAGTCGCGTCTCGATCTGCTGCAAACGCTCCGGCGAGGCTTCGATCGTGTCGGCGTAACGCCGCAGGAACATCGCGAGGTCTTCGAGTTGGGATTTGATCGACTCGCGAGCCTCGAGATACGGCTGAAACCGTGGTTCCAGCCCCGCAAGCTCACCAACTCGACGCCAGACGCTGCCCAGCTGAGCAAGCACAGCCTGGTCGCTCTCGTAAAGCGTTGCGTACCCTTCAGCACACAACTGCTCAACCCGCTCGGCACTCGCGAACACCTGTCGCATCGCAGCCAGCTGCTCGTCTTCGTCGGGTTTGAGTTCCGCGCGATCCAACTCCCCCAACTGAAATGCGATCAGCTCTTGCCGCGTGCCACGGTCGACCTCTGCCCGCCTGAGATCAGCAAGGGCCGCGGCCAACGTTCTCATGTCGTCAAAGGCGGCCGCCACAGGTGCCGATAGGTGATCGAGCGCACCAAAGGCATCGATGATGGCCAGGTGGGTGGAGGGATCGAGCAGGGTGTAGTGTTCGTGCTGGCCGTGGATCTCGATCAACTGCGTCGCGAGATCTTTCAGCGCGCTTGCCGTGGTCAGCTCACCGTTGATGAAAGCCCGGCTGCGCCCTTGGGCGGTCACTTCCCGTCGAACGAGGAGATCCTGACCGCGATGTTCAAAGATGGCTTCGATGGTCGCTGAGTCTTCGCCGGTGCGAACGAGGTCGCCTGACGCCCTTCCCCCCAGGAGAAGGCCAACGGCTTCAATCAGGATGGACTTGCCTGCTCCAGTCTCACCGGTCAGGACGTTGAATCCCGGTCCGAAATCAACCTCGACGGCGTCGATGACGGCTAGGCGGTGGATACGGAGGAACTGGAGCATGAAAAGAACGGGAACTCCAATCCTAACATAGGTTTGACAGCCATTTCACAGCATGATACAGTTTCGCGCATCGCGCTGTCCCAGCGGCGCATTGCGAGGTCTCGGAGGCTTGTTTGCGCACGCTCGGAAGCCTGCTAGTCGCCCTGCTCGTGCAGGCGCCGGGCGGGCCTGTACCTGACGCCCCACCCAGTGCGGGATTGGTGAATCTTTTCTCCCGCGCCACTTCAACCTGGCTCTCCACAAGCGTTCTGTTGACTCTCGTGGCGCTCTCAGTATTTTCGTGGAGCATCTTTCTCTTCAAATGGTGGACGTTTCGCAGAGCCCAGCGGCAGTCAACACAGTTTCTTGACGTGTTCCGTCGAAGCAACAAGTTCTCCGAAGTGCAGGCCGTGTGCCGCTCTCTGAACGACAGCCCCCTCGTCGGTCTGTTCCAAGCGGGCTACACAGAGCTGTCCGCTCAACTGCGACAAGGCTCGCCGGGTGAGATCGGAAACGGACCCAATCCCAATCCGCATGCACCGGCCGCGCGTCCTACTCTTAAGAGCCTGACCGCTGTGGATCGAGCCCTGATGCGAGCGTCCGTCGTTGAAGTGAACAAGCTGGAAGGATGGATCACGGTTCTTGCGACAACGGCCAGCATCGCGCCTTTCATCGGCCTCTTCGGCACGGTGTGGGGCATCTTGGGAGCGTTCGAGGGCATCGGCCAGACCGGTTCGACGAACCTGGGGGTCGTGGCCCCTGGGATCGCTGAAGCACTCGTGGCCACCGCGGCTGGGCTTGCAGCAGCCATCCCGGCCGTGCTCTTTTACAACTATCTCACCCAGCGCACCAAGGTATTCGCGTCGGGTATGGATGATTTCTCGATGGAATTTCTCAATATCGCGGAGCGAAACTTCACGTAGCCGCAACACCAAGCTCCTGGGCTGATGCCAAAAATTCAAAACACGACTGGATCGGGGCGCACGGGACGCGGGCGCCGTGTCGCTGGTTCATTGAGCGAAATCAACGTCGTACCGCTCGTGGACGTCATGCTCGTGCTGCTCATCATTTTCATGATCACGGCGCCGATGATCCAACGCGGCATCGACGTGAACCTTCCCGTCGCGGCGCGGGCCTCTCGAATCGAAGGCGACCGGGTGGTGGTCACCATCACTTCGGCCTACCGGCAGAATCGAACGGTGTTCCTGAACGACGAGCAGATCCGGGTCGATGCGCTGCAGGAGCGCGTCCGTCAGAAAATGGAAACGGTCACCTCGAAACAGGTCTACCTCCGCGGAGACGGAACTCTCTACTATCAGGAATTGATGGACGTGTTCGACCGATTGAAGGCCGCTGGGGTCGAGAAGGTCGGTCTCGAGACCAAGGCTCCAGGCGAACGCTGATGGATGTCACGGACGTTCTGCGGGACCGCATGCAGGAGCCTGCTGGCCTGCAGCGCATGGTCACCGTCTCGGCGATCATGCATGGGATCGCGATTCTCGTTCTGTCGGTCGCGCCGAAGGGATTCTTGACGCACGGCACCGAAGCACCTCGCGCGATCATGACCATCACACTCGGCGGTGGCGGTACAGGACCGCGAAGCGGCGGGATGACATCGATCGGCGGGCGCCCGGTGCAAGTACAAGCGCCTCCCGACGAAACGCCGAGGCGCGAGGCAGTGCGGCCGCCCGCGGCGAAGACCCCGGAGATGACGATACCGAAGCCCGGCGCCAAACCGCTGAAAGCAGAGCCGGCCAGGAAAGGGCTCGACGAGCCACGCAGCGGCGCGCCAACTCGTGGTGCAGAAGTCCGTCCAGGCAACGCTGTAGCGGAAACAGGCGCCAGGGGCATGGGGTTTGGGCTGTCGACAGGAGGCGGGCCGGGTTCGGGGTCGACGCTCGACGTGGCAGACTTCTGCTGTCCGGAGTACGTGGCGCTGATGGTCGATCGCATCCGAAGTGCTTGGGTGCAGCAGGCAGAAGTCGGCGGCACAGTCGTCGTCAAGTTCACGATCGAACGGGACGGCCGCATCACCAATCCCTCTGTCGAACGATCGAGCGGCTACACGACGCTCGATATCAACGCCGAGAGAGCCGTACGAGTCACCCGTCAATTACCGCCGCTGCCGGCGGCATTTCCGAACCCCACCTTGACGGTCGGGCTGACCTTTGACTATCAACGATGACTGACATCACTCGCTCCATCTACGCTGCCCTTCTCGTTGGCTTCGGACTTGTCGCGGTGTCCGGCCGTTCACCGACATCGGCGCAGCCGCCGCCGACGCCGCCTCCTCCGCAGGCGCCCGCTCCGCAGCAACCGAGCGAGATCCGTACGACGATCAGCGGCGAAGCCGGCGCTCCGCCTCGTATCGCGGTACCTGATTTCATCGCGCTCACGAGCGACGCCGAAACCGACGCAATCGCCAAGACCATCGCGCAGGTCCTCTTCGATGATTTGACGTTCGAGCGCGAATTCGGTCTGATTCCGCGCGACATCTACGCGACGATTCCCGCTGCAAAATCCGTCGAGGGAGTGGCATTCGATCGCTGGCGGGAGCTCAACGTCGATGGCGTCGTCATCGGGACCGTGAGCAAGACGGCTTCGGGCGTTCATGTCGAAGTGCGCCTCATCAACCCGAAGACTCCGGCTCAGGCCGCATTCGCACGCACCTACGACGGCTCGGGAGCCAATCCCCGCGTGTACGCCCACACGATCTCTGACGAAATTCACGAGACACAGCGGGCGCTGAAGGGGGTGGCGCGCACGAAGCTGACATTCGATTCAGATCGCGACGGCGAACGCCTGGGTGGCACGGTCGAAAACCGCGGGGTCAAAGAAATCTACATTTCCGACTACGACGGTGAGAACCAGCGGCGCGTGACGACCCAACGCTCGTTGAACATCAATCCCTCGTGGTCGCCCGACGGTCGGGCCATTGCTTACACGTCGTATCGGCGTGGGCCGCCCAATATTTTCGTTTCGAACATCTACCAGGGCACGCTCGAAGAGATCACCAAGGGCCCGGGAGAAAACTGGCTGCCTTCCTGGTCGCCTGACGGCACGCGGCTTTGCTTCACATCGACGCGCGATGGAAACGCAGAGCTGTATGTCATAAATCGCGACGGGTCGAACGTGCGACGGCTCACGGACCATCCGGGCATCGACAGCACTCCAACGTGGTCGCCGTCGGGCACGCAGATCGCGTTCACGTCGGACCGCACCGGCTCCCCCCAGATCTACATCGTCGGTACCGATGGTCTTGGCCTGCGAAAGGTGACCTCCGAGTCTTACGCTGATCGCCCAACCTGGTCGCCGGCTCCATTCAACGAGATCGCGTTCACGGCGCGCACCGGTCCGGGCAACGACATCAAGGTGATCGATCTGGCCACCAGCCAGGTCCGTCAACTCACCTTCGGGGAAGGTACCAATGAAAGCCCGGCCTGGGCGCCGAACGGACGACATCTTGCCTTCACGTCAACGCGATCGGGAAAGACGCAGGTATTCGTCATTGCTCGGGACGGCAGGAACCTCAAACAAATCACGAAGGCCGGCAACAACTATCAGCCCAACTGGTCGAATTGACGCTGATGGTTCTTGCGGCTGCAAATGCGGGTTGGCGATGGAGCAAATGATGCTGATTCGAAGAGTGCCAAGACGAGACCGGCTCGCAGCCGTGGTTCTCGCGGCGGCCATGATCGCGGCGTGTGGAAAGAAGCAGCCCCCAGTCCCCCGCCCGGCGCCGCCACCGGATACGACGACCGCGCCTGGAGCAGGCCAGCGGACACCCACGCCGCCTGAACCGGTCCGCGAGGCGGTCGTCCCACCGGAACCGATCAGAGACGATGCCATTGCCTCGTCTTCGCTGGACGATCTCAACCGCAATTCACCGCTGAAGCCTTTGTTCTTCGAGTACGACAGCAGCGAAATCACCGAAGAGGGGCGTTCCGTGCTCGACGCGAACGCCACCCTGCTGAAGCGTTATACAGCCTGGGCCATCACGATCGAAGGACACTGCGATGAACGCGGGACAGCCGAGTACAATCTGGCTTTAGGTGAGCGGCGCGCCGTCACGACGCGGTCCTACCTGGTATCGTTGGGTATCCCGGGTGATCGGCTCAGAACGGTCAGCTACGGCAAGGAATTTCCGTTCGACCCGGCACATACTGAAAGTGCCTATTCAAAGAACCGACGCGCGCACTTCGTCATCACCGCAAAGTGAGAACGTTATGAGGCAGACCGCACTTCGCACCTTGTTGGGGTTCGGGCTGATCTTCCTTGCGCTGACGCCAGCCAAGGCGGCTGACAAGGAGCAGCGTCAGCTCATGGCTGACATTCGGATGCTTCAGGAACAGTCGCAGCAGCTGCAGAACCTGATCGGTTCGCTGAACGCGGCGCTGACGGAAGCGCTGAAGGCTGTGAACGCACGTCTCGATGAGCAAGCGAATGCGACCCGAAAGGGCCTCGCCGATCAAAAGCTGATTATCGACAACCTCTCGAGCGACCTGCGGATCGTCCGGGAAAAAGTGGACGACAACAACGTCAGGATCTCGTCCCTCTCACAAGAAGTCGATGCCTTGCGTCAGGCGGTCCAGCAACAGGCGCCACGCGTGGGGCCGGCGCCCGAGGCGGCCCTCGACCCGGCCGCTGCGTCACCCGGGACAGCTATACCGGATGCGGGCGCGGCGCCCGCAGTTCCTGTCGGCGCCTCTCCGACCCGGCTCTACGACCTCGCCTTCTCCGACTACACGGCGGGCCAGTGGGACTTGGCCATCCAGGGATTCGAGTCCTACATCCGGTCCTTTCCGAAGTCCGATCGTGCCGACGACGTCCAAGTTTTGATTGGCAACTCGTACCTGCAGGCTGGAAAGAACGACAAGGCGGCAGAAGCGTACGACAAGGCGATTCGTACTTATCCCGCTGGAGACGCCATTCCAGAGGCGTACTACAAGAAAGGCCTCGCGCTCCGAAACCTCAAACAGCTCGAACAGGCGTGTCAGGCCTTCGGCTACGCGGCCACGAACTATCCAGACAGCCCCGCGGGACAACTCGCCAAGCAGCAGATGACACAGTTCGCGGGTCCAACCTGTAAGTAGATATTCGAGCAGCTCTCATCGGATCGGACGAGCCCCTGGCGACGACGATGTACAATGCCGGAACTCTACTTCCGACTTAACGCCTTCTTTGAGCTTCCGAAGGACATATGGGCAGTGTGAACAAAGTGATTCTCGTGGGAAACCTGGGACGGGACGCCGAGTTGCGCTACACACCAGGCGGCGCAGCCGTGGCGACTCTCAACATGGCAACCACGGAAGTGTGGAACGACAAGGCCGGCCAACGTCAGGAAAAGACCGAGTGGCACCGGGTCGTCTTATGGGGCAAGACAGCCGAGTCACTCGCTGAGTACCTGACCAAAGGCAAGCAGATCTATGTCGAGGGCCGCCTGCAGACGCGGCAGTGGGACGACAAAGACGGCAACAAGCGCTATACGACTGAGATCCGCAGCGACCGGGTCGTTCTGTTGAGTAGTGGAGGCGGCCGCGGCGTTCAAGTGGACCGCGGCGAGGCCCCTGGGGGACATGCGCCGGCGCAGGAACCGTCCGAACCGCTGACTGACGATGACATTCCGTTCTGAGAATCAGGACTTGCGATCTTGCCTTCCGTATCGATCCTCGAGTCGCACGACATCGTCCAGTTCGGGAGTTGACACCTCGAAGATGTCGCTGTCTTCGAGCGCCGTCATCCGATGGACGGTTTTTGGCGTGATGTGAACGCGTTCGCCAGGGTGCATCTCGCGAATCACGCGATGCGGCCCATCCTGAATTTCAAACTGCAGCCGGCCGGAGTGGAGGTAGATCGTCTCATCCTTGATGTTGTGATACTGAAGGCTGAGCGCGTGGCCGGCGTTCACGTGAATCAGCTTGCCCACATACCGATCGGTCTTCGCCCAGTGAAGCTCGTAGCCCCAGGGCTTCTCTACCCGAACGACTTCGTTGTCCGCAGTCATCTCATGCTCCGCCATCTCAGGGGCCAGCGGTCCGCTCGTGTCACGATTCCCGGCTTTGTAGGTTTCTCGTCTGAGACCGGCCACCCGATGATGTCAGCACCTGCTGTTCGATTTCGTCGACCGTCGACAGTCTGAGGATCCGTCGGGCCATCGCTCGAAGGTCGTCGGACCGCTGTCCGGCCAGCGCCTGTTTGGCCATGGGAATTGCGCCCGGCGTCATACTGAACTCCGTCAGGCCGAGTCCCACGAGCAACGGGAGGATCCCTGGATCCGAAGCCATTTCACCGCACAGCGACAACGGAATGTGTTGCCGGGTGGCGGCTCGACGAATCATCACAATCAATCTCAGGATCGCCGGATGTAGCGGTTCGTACAAGAGAGAGACCCGTTCGTCGGCTCGGTCGACGGCCAGGCAGTACTGAATCAAATCGTTGGTGCCGATGGTCAGGAAGTCGACCTCGCGGGCAAGAAGATCGGCCGTGTACGCGGCTGCGGGCACCTCGATCATCACGCCGACGGGCACCGTCGGCACCGTCTCGCCGCGACGCACGATCTCGGCTGAAGCGTCCACGATCAGACGGCGGGCGGCACGGACCTGTTCGACGCCCGTCACGAATGGGAACAGGATCCGCAGGTTTCCATACCGGGCCGCCCGGAGAAGGGCGCGCAACTGCACCTGAAAAAGCTCCGGCCGCAAGAGGCTCAGCCCAAGCCCCCGGCGACCCTGGCGATTTCCGCGGTCTTCGCCGGTCACCCAGCCGCTCAAGCTTCGCGTCGAGTGCGACGAAATTTGATCCTCGTCGAGATCGAACGTCCGAATCGTGACGGTCCCGGGCGCCATCCCTTCCACCATTTCGCGGTAGATCGCGTGCTGCTGATCTTCATCGCCGATGTCGCACGCCGCCGTGGTGAGCAGAAACTCGGATCGATACAGCCCGATTCCTTCCGCGCCGGCATACCGCGCCGACGCCAAATCATCGGGAAACTCAATGTTGGCATCGAGTCTGACCCGGACGCCGTCCGCCGTGACCGCCACCTGACGCCGCGAACTGTCCACGGCGACACCCGGTCGTCGATCCTCGGATTGATGCGTCGCTCTGGCGAGCACCTCGGCACTCGGATCGACAATCAACTCACCGCCTTCGCCGTCCAGAACCACGAGTCGACCGGCTTCGACGACCCCGCTGGCGTCGTGCAATCCGACAACGGCCGGCACATCGAGCGAGCGGGCCAGAATCGCCGTGTGATGCGTTCGGCTGCCGGCATCGGTCGCGAAGCCGCGCACCTTGGTCCAGTCCACCTGAGCCGCCAGCGACGGCGTGAGCTCGTCGGCGATGAGTACCGATGCTTCGTCGAGCTCTTTCAGGAGGTCGCGGGGCGTCTCGAGGCCCTGGCGCAGGTTCATCTTCAACCGCCCCACGAGATCGGCGACGTCGCCGCGGCGCTCCCGCAGGTACGGGTCCGCCACCTCGTCGAAGACGGCGCTGAACTCCTGAAAGACCTGCTGGACGGCCCATTCCGCATTGACACGCTGTTCTCGAGCGATGGCCGTGGCGCGGGGAATCAGCATCGGATCGTCGAGCATGAGAAGTTGTGCGTCGAAGAGCGATGCGAGCTCCCGGCCGCGCTGCCGTGCCACGCTCGCCCGGATGTCGGTCAGCTGCTGGCGGGTGCGGAGCCGACTCTGTTCCAACCGGTTCAACTCGTGGTCCACGCGCGCCGCAGCGACCTGGTATCGAAGAACCTGGGCTCGCTGAATCAGAATCACCGCTCGCCCGGCAACGATGCCGGGCGACACCCCAATACCGGTCAGACGCCGCATGTAATGTCCTCGCCAAAGCCTGATGCGACCAGATCCGTCAATGCTTGAACGGCGCGGTCTTCGTCGGCACCATCGGCGGTAATCGTGATTGTCGACCCATAAGCTGCGGCCAGCAGAAGAATCCCCATGATGCTCTTCCCGTCCATCTGACGCGCATCACGAGCGACTTTGATCTGCGCTTGGAACCGAGTGGCGAGATGAACGAATTTCGCCGCGGCGCGCGCGTGCATGCCCAGTCGATTGACGACCGTGACACTGCGCGAAGTCATGGCGCGCTCTTTTCGCCCCGGATCAAATCGGAAGCGACCCAGATGGCGTTGCGGCCGTGATCCCGCATCTCGTGCGCGACCCCCAGGAGATCGGCAGACGTGCGCAGATCCGCGAGCTTGATGAGCATTGGCAGGTTTACCCCCGTGATGACCTCCACTCGATCCTTCGCGAGGAACGTCATGCCCAGGTTCGAAGGGGTGCCGCCAAACATGTCCGTCAATACCAGTACTCCGGCTTCCCCGCTCACCCGTTCGACGGCCTGCGCGATCTCCTCTCGGGCATCGTTCACGTCGTCGTGCCAGCCGATCGAGACGGCCGTAAATTTCGGCAGATCGCCAACGATCATCTCGGCCGCGTTGACCAGCTCGGTCGCCAGTTGTCCGTGCGTTACAACAACCACGCCAATCATGGCTCTTATCGTACGTCCTTCCCTGCCGCTCCCGCCTTTCCTGCCCTTCCCGCCTTTCCTGCCCTTCCTGCCTCCTGCCTTCCTGCCCTTCCTGCCCTTCCTGCCCACATAGCGCTCAAGACTGCGTGATGTCCCGGTGCCTGACCCTGAGGCGTCCGCCGATTCCGGCAAGCGCCCGCCGGAGCCGCTCCGCGATCATGACGGAACGGTGACGTCCGCCGGTGCACCCGATCGCGACCGTTAGGTAGCTCTTTCCTTCGGCGATGTAGTAGGGAATCACGTGGCGCAGATACTCTTCCAGCTTTGCGATGAACTCGACGGTCGAGGCGTCGCGCTCCATGAACGTCACGACCGCCCTGTCCCGCCCCGTACGCCGACGCAGTGCCGGCACGAAGTGCGGGTTTGGCAGACAGCGCACATCGAACACGAGGTCTGCATCGACGGGCACCCCGTGCTTGTAGCCAAAGCTGAGCAAGGTGATCACCAAGCGCCCACTTGCCCTGCCACGAGACAAGCCCATGAAGAACTGACGCAGCTCGTGAACGGTCATGTCCGAGGTGTCGATGATCTCGTCGGCCAATCCCCGGATCGCCGCCATCCGGGAACGTTCATCCCGAATCCCCTCTGTCACCGACCGGCCGCGCGCCATGGGATGCGGACGCCGCGTTTCACTGAATCGTCGAACGAGAGCCGTAATGCTGGCTTCGAGAAAAATCAGCACCGGATTCAGGCCGCGCATGGTCCGGAGCCGGTTGAAAATCCGTGGGAACTGCGACAGGAAATTTCGCTCGCGCACGTCGACGACGATAGCCACTTTCTCGACACCACCGTCTCGTATCGATAACTTCGCCAGAGTCGGGATCAGCGTCGTCGGAAGATTGTCGACGCAGAAATACCCGAGATCTTCGAGCGCGCGGATGGCTTGAGACTTTCCGGAACCCGAGAGACCGGTCAGCACGATGAACGGCTGGTGGAGGGCGCGTCCAACTTTCGGCACGCGTGGCAACGTGGTGCGCGCCGTGGCCGCTCGCCTCCCAACACTTCGACGGCTTGGAATGCGCTTCTTTCGAACGGCCCTCACCGGGAGCCTCCTGGCTCGAGCTCTTCGTCTTCCTCGTCGAGCGACGGCAGGCGCGCGTCGCGCAGCGTCTGTTCCAGCCGCGCGGCAAGGTCGCGGACCGCGTGATGGCCACGCGACCGCAGCAGCTGATTCCGCGCCGCGACCTCGACGAGAATGGCAACGCTTCGTCCAGGAGCAACGGGCATGCGAATCAAGGGAACTCGCAGGCCCAATATCTCCTTCGAATCATCATCCAGCCCGAGCCGTTCGTACTCGCGGCCTGGATCCCATCGCTCCAGCTGCACGACCAGCTCGACACGCTTGGACGAGCGCGTCGAGGCAATTCCAAACAAATCCTTCACGTTGATCACGCCAAGGCCACGAAGCTCCATGTGGTGCCGCGTGAGCTCCGGGCAAGTGCCTATCAAGATCGATTCTGCCCGACGCCGGATCTCGACCGTGTCGTCGGCCACCAGGCGATGGCCGCGGACGATCAGGTCCAGGGCGCATTCGCTCTTGCCAATGCCGCTGTCGCCGGTGATCAGCACGCCGAGGCCGAGGAGATCCATCAGCACTGCGTGGACAATGGTCCGTTCGGCCAGCCAGTCTTCCAGCAGCGCCGTGAGCTTGGCGATGGCGATCGGCGTGGCGACCGGCGTCCGGAGCAGCGGGAGTTTCACGCGTTCCGCTTCGCGCACCACTTCCTCCGGCGGCGCAAAGCCACCGGTGATCAGCACGCAGGGAAAATCGAGCGTCAACGCCAGCCGAAGCGAATTGAGGCGGCCTGCGGTCTCCAGGCTTTCGAGATAGCGGATCTCGCTCTCCCCGAAAATCGAGTACTCGCCCCGGTTTGAGGTATTCGTGAAACCCGGCGAGCGCGAGACCGGTTTTCTGAATGTAGGGACTGGTAATGCGCCGATCGAGGCCTAGAAGACCTGCGAGCAGCTCACAGGGCAGGCCAAAGGACTCCGGGCGGGCATCCAGCAGCGCGCCAACCGTCACTCCTGGTGTGGGGGACATCTTTGCCCTAGCCGACGACCTTCAGGCTTCCGTCTCGACGAGCGCCAGGTCGCCGTTCTGCTGGCGATAGAGCACGCTGATCGCCGCACGCTCAGGGTCGCGAAAGACGACCAGGCCATCGCCGCGGGCACTGATCTCCCGCACGGCTTCAGAAACCGACATCCAGCGCACCGTCTGGCGTGTGGCGCGGAAGACCCGCGGCATCCGCAACCGCTCGCGGCTGGGCGACGGCGCGACGGCCGCCTCGCGGCCCTCGGCCGTGCTCGGAACGCGCCGCACGCCCTGGCGTTTGCGTCCTTGCCACTTGCCTTTGACCTTGTGGGCCTGTTGCGCCAGCTTATCTATCGCCAGCGCCAGCGAGCTTTCCCACACCGCCGAGCGGCCGACCGCGTGAAGGAACTTCTCGCCTCGCGCATGCAGGGTGATCTCGGCCTGCAGCCGGTATTTTTCGCGGGTGAGAACAACCTGCGCGGAGACAGCGCTGTCGTTCAACAACCGCTCCAACTTGGCCAGCTTGGAATCGACGAGTCGCCGGAGCGCAGGGGTGATATCGACGTGTCGGCCGGTGAGTTCGAGACGCATTGTCTCAGCCTCGGCTCTCAACCAATCATGCGCGCGCCCGTACATCGATAGGCACGCGCTTCAGATTAGTAGAGCACTTTGCGCTGGTTCGATGTGGGAATCTTCAGCTCTTCGCGGTATTTCGCGATCGTCCGTCGAGCCAGCATCAGGCCTTCGCGCTGCAGGATGCTGACGATCTTCGAGTCGCTCAACGGCTTTCGCGGATCTTCGTTCTCGATAATCTTACGGATGCGCTGCTTAATCGTGACTGACGAAACGCTCTCGCCGTATGAACTGCTGATGCCGCTGTGGAAAAAGTACTTCATCTCGAACACACCCTGCGGGGTGTGCATGTACTTGTTCGTGACCACTCGGCTGACGGTTGATTCGTGCATGCCGATGTCGTTGGCCACGTCGCGCAGGACGAGCGGACGCAGATGCTCGATGCCGTGATCCAGGAAGTCCCGCTGAAAATTGATGATGCTGTTGGCGACCTTGTGAATCGTCTTCTGACGCTGTTCGACTGATTTGATCAGCCACAATGCCGAGCGAAACTTGTCCTTCACGTAAGCCCGGGTCTCGTCGTTGTTGTCCGCGGCACTCTTATCGAGCAGCCGGCGGTACACCGGACTGATCCGCATTTGCGGTAGGCCGTCCTCGTTGAGGACCGCGACATACTGGTCTTCGACCTTGATGACGTACACGTCGGGGATCACATATTGCGACTGCGTGGGGTTGTAGCGGCTGCCCGGCTTCGGATCAAGGTGCCGAATGATTTCGATGTGTTCCTTGAGATCGTCGATCGGCAGGCCGAGCTTGCGCGCAATCTCAGGCACCTGGTGGTTCTGCAGCAAGCGAAGGTGCTCCCCCACGATCTTCTCGGTGGGCGTTCCCTCCAGCCCCAGGTGACGCAGCTGGAGCAAGAGGCACTCCTGAAGATCCCGGGCGGCGACACCTGTCGGATCGAAGCTTTGTACCAGCCGCAGCGCACGCTCGACATCGCCGACTGCCCAGGGCCCCATGGCCGCCAGCTCGTCGAACGAGGCCACCAGATACCCATCGTCGTCCAGATTGCCGACGATCGCCGACCCAATCTCGCGGATGAGCGGATCGTCGGTTTGCATGGAGAGCTGCCACAACAGATGGTCGGACAGCGAGCCGGTCGTTGACAGCGTGTTTTCGATGGGTGGAAGCTCTTTCACTTCCTGGGGGGCGCGCGGCCGATACCCATCGTCCAGATAGTCGCCGAAGAAATATTCGTAATCCTGATCGTCCCACGTATCCGTCTTGTTGGCTTTTTCCGCCGCATCGTTCTTTTCGGGGGCGGCAGCGGTGTCCGCGGGTTGCAGCTCTTCGGTCGGTACCTCTTCGAGCATCGGATTCTCGACCATTTCCTGGTTCAACAGGTCCGAGAGCTCGAGCGTCGACATCGGCAGCAGCTTGATCGCCTGCTGCAATGAAGGCGTAAGAATCAGCTTCTGAACAAGCTTCGTGTGGAGTTTTTGCTGAATGCCCATCGCGCCGTGTGTATCAGCTAAGCCGTTGCCATGACAACAGTTGCCCGAGACAACGCGGCGCGCAAATCCTCAGGGATGGTCAACGCGGTGTCTCGGCTAATGCAAATCCTAGGCCTCATTTTAGTCCAAGCGGAACTCTGTCCCCAGATAAATCCGCCGGACCTCCTCGTCCGCCGCAAGGCTTTCGGGCGTGCCGCTCTTGAAGATGCTGCCGTCGTGGACGATGTAGGCGCGGTCAGTAATGCGCAACGTTTCACGGACGTTGTGGTCAGTAATGAGCACTCCAATACCGCGATCCTTGAGGTGGAAGATGATTTTCTGAATATCGGTCACAGCGATGGGATCGATACCGGCGAACGGCTCGTCGAGAAGGATGAACTTCGGCGAGACGACTAAGGCGCGCGTGATCTCGGCACGGCGCCGTTCGCCGCCCGACAACGTGTGCGCCGGCGCCTGCGCCAGCGGCGTCAGGTTGAGTTCGGCGAGCAGCGCGCGCAGTCGGGTTCGGCGGGCCGCCGCGTCCAGTCCCATGGTCTCGAGAATCGCCAAGAGGTTCTGTTCAACCGTGAGTCCGCGAAAGATCGACGGCTCCTGCGGAAGGTATCCGATGCCCTTCCTCGCACGAATGTACATCGGGTCGTCCGTAACGTCGTGGCCGTCCAGAATCACGCGGCCGGTATCTGGTGCGGTCAGACCCACCGTCATGTAAAACGTCGTCGTTTTACCAGCCCCATTCGGACCGAGTAGCCCCACGACCTCGCCGGATGCGAGGTCGAGATTGACCCCACGCACGACGATGCGGCCGCCGTAGGATTTGGTGAGACCTTCAGTGCGAAGGGTTGCCATCAGGCATCTGCAAGGAACAATTGCCGATCGAAGATTTCATGGCGGGATTCGGAAGGTCCGACGATTCTCGAGGCAGGGCTGGGATATTCGCTACGGACACCTGCCACCCTTGGTCTGCGTTCGGAGTTCGCCGTTTCCGTCCACGTTGATCGTATCGGTCGCTTTTACGAAGGTCAATCGACGGCCGGTGGTTTCCCCCCCGCATTCGTCGACGACGGCGACCGGCATTCCCGTCACCAGATAGGTATCGTTGTCGGCGGTGTAGGTCATTCGTGTCCCGGTCGTCTTTCGGTTCTGCTCCCGCAGCGTCAGCTTCTCGTAGGCTTCCACGCGGTCAACTGCGTCACCAGACGGCTGGAGGTACAACTCGATTTTCGCGGCAGTCATGTCCCCCTGCGGGCCGGTCAGGTGCGCGTCCTTCGTGTAGGTCGCTCGCCGCATCGACTCTTCGTACACGAAATCGCTCGCCGTACCCATCGTCCGGACGCGCTCTTTCGCTTTGGCGTTCTTCGTCCCCTGCTCCAGCATGGCACTCGTCGCCACCGAACCGGAGGCAGTCAAATCCCCTTCCTTGTTGTCGATCGTCAAGGTTTGCGCGTTGATCGACGTATCGGCCTGCCACAGCTTGGCTTTGCCGGTGTAGGTGGCCTTGGAGACCGAGCCGTCGTAGTCGAGGGCGTCGCCAATCACACTGACGGGTTGATCTCCCTTGAGCATGGAGGGCATCTTCGTCGCCGCCTTTTGATCGGTCGCCGCTGGATCCTTCTTGGCAGGCTGAATGGTGCTCCGGACGTCTCCGGTTGCCTTCATCTTCGGTCCGTCGAGCGTCACATCAATGCGAACGGCATCGACCGTCATCTCATCGCTCGTGATTCGCGGCCGCAGGGCTGCAGGCTCGCTGCCACTCAGCTCGAGGACTCCTTTCTCCGGAAGATACCGGGCGACGGCCGCTACAGCAAAGAGGCCGGTCTGTGTGGCGAAACGAGCATTTCGGGTGAACTTCGCATCGTCCATGGCGCTCATGCCGGGCCTCAAGGAGACTTCGAGCACGCCAGCCTTGGCCACGCGATTGATCGTTGCGCTTCTTTCACGGTAGTCGACGTCGCCCGTGAACACGGCGCTGGTCAGACCTTTTTGAGGCGCCCCGCGTGCGTCCAACTGGGCAGACTTGATTGTGCGTTGAGCATTGGTGGAGTCCGCTGGAAACGTGACCTGAACTGCCTCACGTCCTGTAAGCGCAATGGGTGTCATGCCGTCGGGCCCGAGCGTGACGTCCAAAGTACTGGAGGCGATTTGCCGTCCCGGAGTGTCTTTCTCGCCCGCCAGCAGCAAAACGGCGTCTCCAAGGATGGTCGCGTGTTCGAGAGTGTCGCCGCCGGCGGCGTACTTGAGATCCATGTCCCGACCGGTGAGCGACTGAAGGGCGCCCGGCGCGGGCTGCGTTCCCGTGATGCTCGAGTTACCACGCAGCTCCACCCGTTCCACATGTTCCTCGTCAGCGGTCAGGTAGGCAACGCCGTTGTCGGCCTGGACCGCCTGGCCAAGGCGTTGGGTCTTCAATCCGCGGTCGAAGCGAATGGATTTCTCGCGCCTGGCCACCGTCGCAGCGCCTGAGCTCACTTCGGTCGCCGTCGCTCCAGCGGCTTCCGGAAGGACTCGAATCTTTGCCTGATCGAAGATGGTGAGAACGTCCTGATTCTTGTCGTACGTCATGCCGACGCCAGAACCCGACAGCCGTCCCCGAGTGAACTCCACCGGGCCCGACGCCCGCACACTTCCATCGTTCGTGGTGTAGGTGGCCTGCTCCGTACGCGCTGACAAACCATCGCTGGCCTGCAGCCTGACATCGCCTCTGAGGTCGATCGTGGCGTCGCTCTGACCGACGGAACCCTCCTTGCCGGTGACGACGAATGAACGGCCACCCCGTTCTTCGGTCGCCACCTTCACCCCAACGAGCTTGGTGGAGCCGTCCTGATACGTGAGCTGTTTTTGATATTCGACGGTGACGTCGGCACGGGTCCGATTGAACCGGATAACCCGGCCGCTCGTGCTCTCGACTAGGGCATTCGGGTCGCTGCGCCCTGCAGTCTGGGGCGGAGCCGCTACCCGGCTGCCCCGCTTGAATGCCAGAACCACGACCACGGCAAACCCGACCGCAAAGAGCGCGATGAACAGGCGTGCTCGCCGTTGCCATCGGGTCATGGGCGATACTCCGCCCTACTTTTCGGCTTGCTTCACGTCGGCCACAGTGAGCTCCGTGTAGGTCTCACCATTGTACTGGTTCTGCTCGAGGGAGAACGCGACGTCGAGCGCAGCTTTGTGCTCTGTCAGGTAATCGTGCTGCTCGGCCGAGCGCCAGGCGATAGCGCGGAAGATCCGGCCATCCTGTTTCAACGCCATCTTCAGATGACGGTCCTTCAGCTTGCGCGGGCCGTCCACGATTTCGACGCCGCGTGCGGCAAAGACGGGACGTGGATTGCCCGCTCCAAACGGCGCGAGCGCTGCGACGCCGGCGGACACGCCGCCGGTGATCCCACGGAAGCCGAGGTCGCCGTCGATGCGAAGCCTCGGCATGAGATCCTCAGGACCCAGAGTTTCATCGGCAACGCCGTTCACAGCCGCCCGGAACTCCTTGATCCGTTCGGCTTCGAGACTGAGACCAGCCGCTTGCCGGTGACCGCCGAAGCGCAGCAATAAATGGCCGCAGCGCTCGAGCGCTGCCAACATGTCAAAGACTGAGATACTTCGGCACGAGCCCTGGGCGATCCCGTCTTCAATCGACAGCACAATTGCCGGACGATGAAACGTGTCCACGAGCTTCGAGGCCACGATGCCGACCACTCCCCGATGCCACCCTTCGCCAGCAACGACCAAAACCGAGCGTGCCCCGACATCCGGATCGCTCGTCACAATCTTTCTCGCTTCGGCCAGGATCGTTGCCTCTTCCTGCTGGCGGCGCACGTTTTCGCCATCGAGCTGCATCGCAAGCGCCCGCGCCTCATCGGCCATCGCCTCGTCATTGGCCAGCAGCAGGCGTGTCGCCAGATCCGGCGTGCTCATCCGCCCGGCCGCGTTGACACGGGGTGCGAGCAGGAAGGCAATGTGATAGCTGTCAATCGTCTTGCCACTGAGGCCAGAGATGTCGAGCAGGGACCGCAGCCCAATCTTGTGCGGCCCTCGCGACAACAGGTCGAGACCCAGCTTGGCAATGACACGGTTTTCTCCGACAAGCGGGACGACGTCCGCGAGCGTCCCAATCGCCGCGACTTTGATGAAACCGGGCAACCACTGCTCGCGTCCGGCCACCCGGCAGAGCGCCTGCACGAGTTTCAGCGCCACACCGACTCCGGCCAGGTACTTGTCGGGATAGGCACAATCAGACCGCTTGGGATTGATGACGGCCAGCGCCACGGGCAGTTCCGCATCGGGCTCGTGATGATCGGTGATGACCAGATCGACACCGAGCTCACGCGCACGGACGGCCGCTTCAGCGCCGCGAATGCCGCAGTCGACTGAAACGATCAGCGACACGCCTTCAGAGTGCAGGCGCTCGATTGCCGCCTTCTGCAAACCGTATCCATCGCGCATGCGCTCGGGAATGAAGTGCACGACTTCCGCTCCGAGCAATTCCAGGGTTCGACGAAGAATGACCGTGGATGTGATGCCGTCGACGTCGTAGTCTCCATGGACGGCAATCTTTTCTCGGCGCGCAATGGCTGCGAACAAACGGTCCACCGCCACGCGCATGCCCGCCAGCCTCATTGGATCGTGAAGATGGTCGAGCGACGGGTTCAGAAAGCGGCTCGCGAGCTCCGGATCGCCAAGGCCGCGCTGACACAACAACCGGGCCACCGGCGGCTCCAGGTGCAGCGCCGCCGCCAAGGTGGAGGAGGCGCGCTCATCATAGGGTTGGAGGTCCCAGCGGGGGGAAATCATGTCTGGTCAGCCGCTTGCTTACGTAAGAGCGCCACCACGGAGGACGCGGAGGGCACGGAGAGAAGGTCCCAATGCTTCACGAGTCTGTCACTCAACGAATTCTTCAAGCTGCGATCACGGTCCACAGCGCCCTCGGCGCCGGTATGCTGGAAAGCACCTACCAAAGCTGTCTTCGGTACCAATTCGCAAGCGATGGCTTGCAGTTTGAGCACCAGGTGCGCCTCCCAGTCGTTTACCAAGGAATCCGTCTCGACGCTGGGTATCGAATCGACTTCATGGTTGAAAATTGCGTTATCGTCGAACTCAAGGCTGTTGAAAAACTGCTACCCCTTCACACGGCACAACTGTTGTCGTACCTCAAGCTCAGCGGTCGGGAGGTCGGTCTCCTACTCAACTTCAACGTTCCCCATCTGCGCCAGGGAATTCGTCGTGTCGTGAACGGTTACGAGACGGCACTTGAGTCAAGCCCCGTGTCCTCAGCGTCCTCCGTGGTGGAGAGTCCCGAATGACGTGCGGGCAAGGGACGCCTCAACCACCCTCATCCACAAAATCCACCCCGAACTTCCCCATCTGTCTGAACTTCTCGTACCGGCAGCGCAGTCGTGTCTCGCTGTCGACCTCCGAGGCCGCTCGGAGGACCCGGTCGAGCACTTCATCGACGAGCCGGGCTGTACTTTGATGATCGGTGTGGGCGCCGCCGATCGGCTCTGGAACGATTTCATCGATGACACCGGCCTTGAGCAGATCAGGCGCCGTCAGTTTCAACGCTTCTGCCGCTTCGACCTTCTTCGACGCATCGCGCCACAGAATGGCCGCGCAGCCCTCCGGGGGGATGACACTGTAGGTCGCAAACTCCTGCATCACCACACGGTCGCCGACGGCGATGCCCAGCGCCCCACCGCTGCCGCCTTCGCCGCAGACGACGACGATGATTGGCGTGTCGAGGACGGCCATCTCGCGCAGGTTCACGGCAATCGCCTCGGACACTCCCCGTTCTTCCGACTCGATTCCAGGATATGCCGCAGGTGTGTCCACGAATACGACGACCGGTCTGCGAAACTTCTCGGCCCACTGCATGGCCCGGAGCGCTTTGCGGTAACCCTCCGGGCGCGCGTAGCCAAAGTTCCGAAAGATTTTCTCTTTCGTGTCGCGTCCCTTGACGTGCCCGACGAGAAGCACCGGCCGGCCCTTGTAATCGGCAAAGCCGGTCATGATCGCCGGATCGTCGGCAAACCGCCGGTCGCCGTGAATCTCGACAAATCCGCTGAACAACAGCGTAATGTAGTCCTCGAGATTCGGGCGATCCGGGTGGCGCGCCACGAGCACGCGCTGCCACGGTGTGAGCGACGCATAGAGCTCCGCGCGTGCCGTCTCGAGCTTGCGGCGGAGCATCTCGATCTGCCGATTGCGAGCATCGGTCGTGGGGAGTTGGTCGAGCGCCTCGATTTCCTTCAGCAGCGGAGCGAGCGGCTCTTCGAACTCGAGTGTTTCAGACGACATAAAAGTCCAAGAACCTGGAACCTCTATTTGAGCGAGACCGAGCCCGGCCCGACGATTCGCTCGACTTCCGCGACGAAAGTGGACGAGGGCCGCACGCGGATCTGCGCCGAGACCGCTGCATGGACCCGGAGCGGAACCTGGTTCGACGACAATTCGATCTCGAAAGAGATACGCCGATCGCCTCGATGACGGGAGCACACCTCCCCGAGCGCTTCGAATACACGGCGTTCGGCGGGCGCTTTGATCCGAATCGCGACCTCGCGGGCCAGCCGCTCACACAGACTGTCCATCGCTACGATCTCGGAGGCCAGGACGCGCATCGACTCGTCATCTCGCTCCAGCTTCCCGCGCACGAGAACCAGCGTTCCGGTTTCAATCAAGGCGGCGCTTCGTTGGTAGGTTTCTGGAAATGCAATCACCTCCACGCTGCCTTTAGCGTCCTCGAGCATGAATACCGCCATGCGATCGCCCTTACGCGTTTTCAGCTGTCGGCACGTGGCTACGATTCCACCGATGCTCGCATTCGGTTCAATCGGCTTCGGCCCCCCGGGACCCCATTGATCTCCGCGCGAACCGTTGACGGGAACTTCTCCTAATTCACCGACTGAGTGCGCACCGAGTGCTTTCAGTTCCGCCGCGTACCGATCGACGGGATGACCGCTCCAATACAGGCCGAGTGTTTCCTTTTCGAACGCCAGCTGTTCGGTCTCGGACCATGGCGCGGCATTTTGCAGCGCCACGGCACGAAGGGAACCGATGCCTTCATCCTGGCCGTCAGCGTCGTCACCTGCCCCGAACAATTGAGCCTGTCCCTCCAGAGCGTCCCTCTGATGCCGCGTTCCGTGTTCGCACGCGGCATCAATGGTCGCGAGGAGACGTGGACGGAGAACTGAGGATGGGAGGCCAGACAGCTCGGTGTTGCCGACCGCCATTGAGTCGAAAGCGCCGGCCTTCACAAGGCTCTCGAAGACGCGCTTGTTCGCGAGCCTGAGGTCCAGATCCTCGCAAAGCGTGTGCAACGACGAAATGCGCCGCTGCTTCTTGCGAACGTCCAGCAACGATTGGATCGCGCCGTCTCCAACGTTCTTGACCGCAGTCAGGCCAAATCGCACACCACCGGGGGTGACCGTAAATGCCAGGCTGCTTTCGTTGATATCGGGAGGCAGAAGTGGAATCCCGCGCTCACGACACTCACCAAGATAGACCGCGAGCTTGTCGGTGTTCTGCGCCTCAATCGTCAGGAGCGCTGACGCAAAGTGCCAGGGATAGTTTGCTTTCAGGTAGGCCGTCTGGTAGGCAAGAAAAGCGTACGCCGTCGAATGCGCCTTCGGAAACCCGTATCCCGCGAAATGCTCCATCAGATCGAACGTCTGGCCCGCCTTTTTCTCGTTGACGCCGCGTTTTTTCGCGCCACTCATGAATTTGGCGCGCTGTGCCTGCATGACATCCGCTTTCTTCTTCCCCATCGCCTTGCGAAGGATATCGGCTTCGCCGAGCGTGAACCCGCCAAGCTCCCGAGCGATCCGCATCACCTGTTCCTGATACGCGATCACGCCGTAGGTTTCACGGAGAATGGGCTCGAGCTGCGGCAGCTCGTACTTCACCTCGGTCTTCCCTTGCTTGCGCGCGATGTAGTCGTCCACCATCCCACTGCGAAGGGGTCCGGGGCGATAGAGCGCGTTCAGCGCGATGAGGTCCTCGAGGGTCTGCGGCTTGGCTTTTCGAAGGATGTCCCGCATGCCGCTGCTCTCGAATTGGAAGATCCCGTACGTCTGGCCTTCCTGAAATATCTGATAGGTCTTCGCGTCGTCGAAGGGCACGTGCCGAATGTCCAGCTTCTCGCCGGTCGTCCGCTCGATTTCCGCCACGGCGTCGGTGATCAGCGTCAGCGTGCTGAGGCCGAGAAAATCCATCTTGAGCAGCCCGACGCGCTCGATTTCCTTCATCGACCACTGAGTAACGATTTCGTCGTGGGCCCCCTTGTAGAGAGGTGCGTATTCAGTGATGGCCTTCGGAGCAATCACCACACCAGCGGCATGCACGGACGCATGGCGCGTCATGCCTTCAAGCCGCCTGGCGACACCGAGCAGCTCTTTGACTTTTGGATCGCTCTGCTCCATGGCGCGGAGCGGCTCGCTCTCCTCGAGGGCTTTGTCCAGCGTCATGTCGAGCGCCGCGGGAATCTGTTTGGCGACTTTGTCGACATCGGCGTACGGCATCTCGAGGACTCGCCCTACGTCCCGCACGACTGCCTTCGCCTTCATCGTGCCGAACGTAATGATCTGGGCTACGTTCTCGCGGCCGTATTTCTGCGTAACGTAGTCGATCACCTCCCCGCGCCGCCGTTCGCAGAAGTCGATGTCGATGTCCGGCATCGAAACGCGCTCCGGATTCAGGAACCGCTCGAAAATAAGGTCGAACGCGAGGGGATCGACATCGGTGATGCGGAGGCTGTAGGCGACGAGACTGCCGGCCGCCGATCCTCGCCCCGGCCCCACCGGAATACCTCGCTCACGCGCGTAGCGGATGAAATCCCAGACGATGAGGAAGTACCCCGGGTACTTCATCTGCTTGATCATGTCGATTTCGTACGAGAGCCGACGCTCGTATTCATCGACGGTGTGGCGCAGCATTCCCGAAGCCGCCAGCTGCTTCAGCCGCGGCAGCCGCTCCTTGAACCCGTTATGAACGACATGATCGAAGTACGCGTCGAGAGTGAAGCCCGCCGGCACGTCGAAGTTCGGCAGGTAGTTCTCGCCTTCGACCAGAGTGACATTGCACCGCTCGGCAATCCGGACGGTGTTCGAGAGGGCGTCGGGAAAGTCGGCGAAGCTCGCAGCCATCTCCTCAGCTGTCTTGAGGAAGAACTGACGGGCCTCGTAGCGAAGCCGCTTGGGATCGGTCAATGCCTTTCCAGTGCCGATGCAGAGCAGCACATCATGTGGATGAGCATCGCTTTCACGCAGGTAGTGCACGTCGTTGGTGCAGATGAGGGGCAACGAGAGATCTCTGGCGATCGCAGGTATTCCGCTGTTGACGACCCGCTGCGCCTCGATCCCGTGCCATTGCATTTCGAGGAAGAAGTTCCCTGGACCCAGAATGTCGCGATACGCTGCTGCGGCAGCCAGCGCTTTCTTTTGCTGCTGGCTCGCCAAGCCTTCTGCGACTTCCCCTTTCAAGCAGCTGCTCAGCCCGATCAACCCCTTCGCATGCCGGGCGAGCAGGTCCTTATCGATACGGGGCTTGTAGTAGAAACCCTCTGTGTAACCGGCCGAGACCAGTTTGATCAGATTGTGATACCCCTCATCCGTTTCCGCCAACAGCACCAGGTGATTGGCGGTCTCGCTCGGATTGCCGTTCTTCGCCAACCGACTGCCAGGGGCCACATACACTTCACAGCCGAGGATTGGTTTGACGCCTCGCTGCCGTGCATGATCATGAAAGATGACCGAGGAAAACAGGTTGCCGTGCTCGGTGACGGCAATCGCCGGCATCTTCAGCTTCGCGGCTTGATCGAGTAGTTCATCGATGCGACACGCGCCGTCCAGAAGCGAGTACTCGGTATGGAGATGGAGGTGGACAAACTCTTTCATCATTCGCGACTTACTTCCCTGCTATTCCCATTCAATCGTCGATGGAGGCTTCGAGCTGACGTCGTAAACGACGCGATTGATTCCCTTGACCTCGTTGACAATCCGGCTCGAGACGCGGGCTAGAAGATCGTAAGGGAGACGGGCCCAATCGGCTGTCATGCCATCCCGGCTTTCGACGGCTCGAATGGCGACGGTGTTTTCATAGGTACGTGCATCACCCATGACGCCAACGCTCTGAATGGGCAACAGCACCGCAAAACTCTGCCAGAGCCGCGCGTACCACCCTTCGCGTCTCACTTCTTCCGCCACAATCGCATCGGCTCGCCGTAGCAAGTCGAGCCTTGCCGGGGTGATATCGCCGAGAATCCGCACGGCCAGACCCGGGCCGGGAAATGGTTGCCTCACGACGAATTCCTCGTCCAAGCCAAGCTGCCGCCCAACCGCCCGGACTTCGTCCTTGAAGAGCTCCCGCAACGGCTCGACCAGCTTCAACCGCATCCGCGACGGCAAACCGCCAACGTTGTGATGGCTTTTGATCACAGCCGACTGCCCCACTATCGATACGGACTCGATGACATCGGGGTACAGCGTGCCCTGAGCCAGGAAATCGACCTGGCCGAGCTTGGCGGCCTCCGCCTCGAAGACCTCGATGAAAGTCGCGCCGATGATCTTCCGCTTTTCTTCTGGGTCGGTGACACCCCTCAAACGCTCGAGGAAGAGATGTGACCCGTCGACGAAGACCACGGGCAACTCCAACCGCTCGAATCGCTTTCGAATCTGCGCCGCCTCGTCGAGTCGTAAGACGCCGTTGTCAACGAAGATACAGGTGAGCCGGCTGCCGATGGCTCGATGAATGATCAGCGCCGCGACCGTCGAATCGACGCCACCGCTCAGCGCACAAACGACGCACCCGTTGCCGACCTGGGCGCGAATCTTCGCCACCGACTCGTCGACGAACGATGCCATCGTCCAGTCGCCGGTGCACCCACAAATGCCGTATGCGAAGTTGCGAAGAATGTGCAGCCCGTGCTCCGTGTGCACGACTTCCGGGTGGAAAAGCAGCGCGTACAGGCGCTTGGTCGGATTCGCCATGGCCGCAACCGGCGCGTTGGCGCTTGTGGCAACTACCGAAAAGCCCTCCGGCGGAACACTGACGAAGTCGCCGTGGCTAGCCCACACGCGAAGCTCGTGAGGCACCTCAGCAAAAAGTGGCTTACCCGGCCCGTTATTCGTCAGGGCCACCGTGGCGTGCCCGTACTCGCGTTGCGGCGCAGGCGCCACCCGGCCACCGAGTGAATGCGCCATGAGCTGCATGCCGTAACAAATACCCAGCACCGGGATGCCGGCGTCGAAGACGGCCGGGTCGCAGGCAGGCGCTCCCTGGTCCGAAACGCTCTTCGGACCGCCGGACAGAATGACTCCCGCGGGCCGCCGAGCCCGGATCGCGTCGGCTGGAGTGTCCGGCGCCCAGATCTCGGAAAAAATCGACAGCTCGCGCAGCCGGCGCGCAATCAACTGGGTGTACTGGGAGCCGAAATCCAGAACGATGATGGTTTCGTGGGTCACTGGAGGGAGAGAATTATCGCTATTATAGCGGGGTGGACTCGGTACTGGACCACAAGATGTTGTAGGGCGCTTGCCTTCATGCTCGCTTTTGCGGTGTCGCAATGGCGCGCCGACGGGCTGCGTCCGATTCTCCTCGCTCAAACTGTTCAAGCACTGCCCGGCAGGTCAGAAATCAAAACCTCGAACAAGCCCGACGCACCGTTCTCGCCTTTCCCTTCGCAAACTCGCTGGACCCTCTCACTCAACACGGCCGTGGTCGGTCCACCGGCGTTTGACGGCGCCGCCGCGTATCTCCCCATCGAGGGCGATCAAATCGTCGCATACGACCTGTCGGAAGGCTCATTGCTTTGGAAAGCGGCCGCTCGACCGCTCTCGCCGCCCGCGGCAGGCAACGGGCTTGTCTTCGTCGCCCAAACCGACGGCATCGTCGCCCTGCGGAACGACGACGGATCCGTCGCCTGGACCCATGAATCGCCCGACAAACTTGCCGCTCCTCTGGTCTGGGACCACGGCTGGTTGGTGGCCGCGACGAAGACGACGTTGGTCGTGTTTCGGGCTTCGGACGGCAAGCTTCTGTGGTCGCGAGACACAGGATCGCCCGCGCGTTCAACGCCGGCACTGGCAGGTGAAGCCGTCTACCTTGCTTTCGACGACGGCCGCGTGGTCGCCTTTCGGATCACCGACGGCACAATCCTGTGGGAGCGGCGGCTCAGCGCCGCATCGAATGTGATCCGAGCGCTGGAGGACAGGCTTCTCGTTGGCTCCAGCGACAACTATTTGTACTGCTTCGACGCCGTGGACGGACAGACTCGCTGGCGCTGGCGGACCGGCGCCGACGTCGTCAGCATGCCGATCATCGACGAACATCGCGTGTACTTTGTCTCGCTTGACAACGTGCTGAGAGCGCTCAACTTGAGCAACGGCGTCCAGCAGTGGAAGCGGGCTTTACAATTTCGGCCGCAGTGGGGTCCGATCAAGGCAGCCGACACGCTCATAGTTACGGGGTTGGCCGGGCCGGCACACGCGTTTTTCATGAAGGACGGAAAGCCGGCCGGCGATCTGAACATCGGATCGGGTGTCGAGCTCGCGGCTCGCCCTCATGCCTTCGATTCCCCGCTGGCACTGGGCCCGATTATCGTGACCGTAACCAGAGGCCTGAGCGCGGCCGCCACGGTTACGGCTTCGAGCCGGTCCATCGAGCCGCCCTTGAACAACATGGTCATGCCATTGCCAGGCTTGATTCCCGTGACCGTGCCCGTACAGCGCTGACCCGCGGAATGCTTCCCCCGTCTGACGTTTCGGGTGTCCCCGCCATTACGCTGGACTCTTCAACAAATGGGATCCAACGCGAGTGGGATCGACGACTCGACCGGCACCTGCGACGCGGCGGTGGTAGAGAGCGGCGTACGACGCCAACGCAGTGAGGCCGATATATTCGAACATCAGCCCGCGCACGATCAGTGCCGCAATCTGCAGCGGGAAAACCGCCAGCCCCACAAGGGGGACGAAGGCCACGAGGCCGACGCCTGACCAGGCCAGTGCAGACGCCAACGTGGCCCCGACGAGGAGGGCAAGGATGACGCCGAAGATTCCAGCCAACTCTCGGAACTCCGATCGAACGAAGCGCGTAACGGCGGTGCACGCACCCCCAAGACCCACACCTTCGACGGCCATCGCGATCTGAAGCAGGAGATAAATCCAGTTCACGAGCGTAATCCATCCCACGAGCACCGTCGCCGCCAGCGCCGCGATGAAGGCCCAACCAATGACCAGAAAGCGGTCTCCTGCAGCTCGGTAGCCATAGACGACGAACGCCACGTACGCGACGCCCGAAAGAATGTAGATGACGATCAGCGCCACGCCCAGTGTCAGATATCGAGGGAACATGCGGCGGCATCCGTCGATGAACAACTCCAGCGAGAAACGCGAGGTGCCTCGGATAGTCGTTTCGTAAGTCAGTGGTTCACGTTCGATAGGACCCGCGGCCGCCTCGGCAGCCAGGAGCACGTGGACGACGCCCCCCTTGACGAGAAACATCAGCACCGAGCCGCCCAGCATCACAATTGAAAAGGCCGTGATGAAGGCAGCCATGGCCATCGGCTCCGACATGAGCGCATCGGAGATTTTAGTGAACATTTCGCGAAGACTTCCGGTCAGAATCTCGGCCAGGTCGCTGCCCAGGAGGGCAGCCACCAGCACCGCCGCCCCGATGATTGGAACCGCGAGCAGGACTTGAAAGGTCGTGTTGGCGACGAACTGAATCGCGATGGTCTGCCAGTTCGATATCGCCACCAGCGCACCACGTTTCAGCAGCAGCTTGAGGTTCATGGCAGGACGGCCCACAATTTCCCGATCACGCCTCTCAGAAGATCAGAAAATGTACGCGTACCCTTATGTTACACACCATATGGCGCGTGTTGCGCGCCGGCCTGGCAACCGCGGCTCTGGTCGCGACGGCAGGCTGGGTTCTTGGCCTCGCGCGGTACGGCCGGTCGGACCAGGACGCAGTCGACCGGATCGAGGCTGAGCTCCGCCAGCAGTTCGCGACAAGCGCGGAGACACTGGCTCGTATCGCCGAACAGCTTGGCGCCGACCGCATCGCGGTTGGGTCGACTTCCCGAACACTGGCGTCGGTCCGCAGCCTCTTTGGCGCCGTAGACGCGGCGCTCCCGCGTGAAGAAGTGCCGCGGACGGGCATCACGATCTACGACAGCGCCGGTGCTCCTCTTGCCTGGGCCGGCCGGACCTCGGACATCCCGAAACAGCGGCTGGATGGCCCGCCTGTGATGTTCGTCGCACCCGATGCCCTCGGACCCCGATTAGTCAGAGTGCAGCCAATCGCCGACCGAAGCCGCCCAACACAGCCGCGTTTGGCGACGGTTGTGGCCGAGCAGCAGCTCTCGCCGGTCCGTGGGGCTCCCGGACTTGCGGACACGTTCGTCATCCCGACCGCGATAGTGCCCGTTTCCCTCCATGTCCGCGTGGGCGACGTGTCCCCACCGCCATCGCGAAACGCCTACACCTTCGTCATCCCTAGCCCGGCTGGAGGCCCCCTCGTCGACGTCGACGTTTCGCCGGCGGACCTCGCCGGGGCGCGAGCACGCCGGCAAGGCGGCACGTGGGCCGCTGTTGTCTCTGTGCTCGGTCTGACACTTCTCTTTTGCGCGGGTGCATTGCTCGAGCTGCGACGTCATGCGCGAGCCACCGGGCGCTTCGTCGCCGCCACACTCGCACTCGTCGGCGCAGTCGTTGGCGCCCGCGTCTTGTTCTGGCTGGCGGCATCTCAAGTCATGGGTCCTCGTCCAATGGCATCTCCACTTGACCTTGCGCTGACGGCGCTGGCGGTCGCAGCGGTCGTGTGGGTCGCGCTCGACACGCTCGAGCGCTGGAGAGTTGCTGGCCCGCGTGCAGCTCTGCTGCTCGGCTGGGTCGAATCGGCGGCGTGGGTCGGACTGGCCTACACGGCGGCCGGGATCCTCGCTACAGCCATTCTTTGGCTTTACGAACGCGCCCTTCAGGGCATTGCAGCTCAAACGACGTTTGATTTCTTGCAGTTCTCACTGCATCCCCTGGTGCCGGCCCGAATCGCGCTCGCCGCTGGTCTGGTCCTCCTTCATGCGGGTGCAATCTGGACGGCAGCCGGCGTAACGCGTCTGCCAAGCGTGTGGCGGACAGCCTGGACCCCGGCTCGACGTGTGGCGGTTGCTGCTTGGCTTTTGGGAGTGGTGATTGCGGCCGTCACTATTCGGATTGCCGATCCGGACGTTCACGTCACCCCTCTCCTGGTCGCCGTTGCCGCCGCCGGGACCGGTGCAATCGCCCTCGCAAACCTTCAGCGTCGCGCACGACATGCTTCGCAGGCCTCGCGGTTGTGGGTCCTGTTTCTCACCCTCCTCGTGCCCGCGCTCGCCATGTATCCCTCTCTCGTCTCGGTGACAACCGAAGCCAAGGAGCAACTCGTCGAAACGCAATTCGCCCCACAGGCTGCCGGCCAGAGGGAGGAACTCCAGAATGATCTGAACGCCGCCCTCGACGACATCGACTCGCGGCCGTCGCTGCCTGAGCTGATCGTCGGCTCGGGAGAAGAAACCACGCCGACGACCGATCGTGCCTCCCTTGTGTGGTCGGGGACCGAACTCGCCGCGAAACGTCTGACGTCCGCGATCGAACTCTATGGCGTTGACGGGCGGCTCGTCAGCCGCTTTGCTCTCAATCTGCCGGAATACACCACGAGTCGGCACCAGTCGTCAGGGTGTACCTGGGAACTGCCACTGGACGAAGTCCTGCGATTCGGATCGAGCCAACGACAGGTGCTACGAACGAGCAGGGGCATTTGCGATCAGGGCCGTCGCGTCGGCGCGATCGTCGTCAGCGTCGTGCTCGACTATCGCACGCTCCCCTTCATCGAATCGCAAAGCCCCTATCTGGAGTTCCTTCAACCCGAACGGCGAGGGCCGTTCGAAGGGGTGTTCGGGCGAGACGTCGAATTCGCGGTCTACGGATGGAGCCGTGTACCGACGTACTCGTCGGGCACCAGCGTTTGGCAGCTCCCCGATGCGGTGTTTCAACGGTTGGTTCAGTCGAGGGAACCGTTCTGGACAACGATCAATCGCGACGGCACCTCGTTTCGTGTGTTCTTCACAAGCGATCGAGGCGCCGTTTACGCGCTCGGCTACCCCTCGGTCACCGCGTTTCAGCATCTGATCAATCTGGCGGAGTTGATGTTCCTTGCCGGGACGGTGTACGTCGCGCTTCTCGCCTGCTCGACCTTGCTGAACGTCATCGGCTCGCGGACGCCCGCGAGCGGTCGAGCGCTGCTTCGCGAAATCCGCGCGAGCTTCTACAAAAGGTTGTTGCTCGTGTTTGTCGCGGTGGCGGTGGTACCGGTCGTCATCCTAGCCATCGTTACGAGCACGTACCTGGCGACGCAGCTCAACGCCGGCGTTGCCGAGACTGCCGCCAAGACGGCGCTCGTGGCGCAGCGCCTGGTCGAGGATTACGCCACCTTGCAGCAGCCTGGCCCGAATGCGCTGGCCTCTCTGGACGACCAGATCATGGACCTCGTCCGGCGCGCGATCGATGAAGACGTCAATCTGTTCGCAAGGGCGCAGCTGCAGGCCACGAGCGAGCGCCCGCTCTTCGCGTTGGGGATCCTTCCGATACGCACGCCTGGGGATGTCTACCGAAGTATCGTGCTGGACCGGTCGCCAACCTTCGTCGGCGAAGAAGAGGTGGGTGATGTCCCCTACCTGCTCGCCGCCGCTCCGGTACGAGCGGGTTCACGCGAAGGCATCGTGACGGTGCCGGTGACCCTCCGTCAGAAAGAAATTGAGCGGCAGATCGACGACCTGAGGCGGCTGGTGCTCTCTGCGGCGGTTTTGTTCAGCCTGCTCGGCGCCGCACTGGGCTATTCGATGGCCGAGCGGATCGCCGATCCCATCAATCGGCTCACGCGCGCGACGCGACGGATTGCGCGCGGGAATCTCGATGCGCGTGTAATCGCGTCCACTTCCGATGAGCTCGGCCGCCTGATCAACGACTTCAATGGCATGGCCGAGGATCTCAAACGTCAGCGCAGTGAACTCGAACGCACGCAGCGACTCGAAGCCTGGGCGGACATGGCGCGACAAGTCGCTCACGAGATCAAGAACCCGCTGACGCCGATTCAGCTGTCGGCGGAGCACGCACGACGGGTCAACATCGACCGGGGCCGGCCGCTATCGCCTGTGCTCGACGATTGCATCAACTCCATCCTGTCCCAGGTGCGGTTGCTGCGACAGATTGCCGCCGAATTCTCGAGCTTCGCCTCGTCCGCTACGGCACGTCCCGAGCCGACCCACCTCGGAGACTTACTCGAGGAAGTGGTCGGACCGTATCGCTCCGGTTTGGCTGGCCGCATCGCGCTCGACGTTCGCGTTCCCGAGCATCTCCCGGAGATCAACGTCGATCGGACGCTCTTAGGCCGCGCGATCACCAACGTGATCGAGAATGCTCTTCATGCGATGCCAAGTGGCGGAACTTTGACAATCGTGGTCGATCAACGATCGTCGGTTGACGGGCGACGTGCCACGGTCATCGAAATCACCGACACGGGTGTGGGCATGGATCAGGAGGCTATGGCCAAGATCTTCGAACCATATTTTTCGACCAAAGCCGTAGGTACCGGCCTCGGTTTGACCATCGCCAAGCGAAACGTCGAGCTGAACGACGGAACCATAGGGGTCCGCAGCGAGAAAGGCGCCGGGACAACCGTCACCATCACCCTGCCCGCCTGAGGCCCGGTCACCCGGCTTCTCGAACTACTTGTCGAGATGTGTGAAGACATTCATCTCACACGTCGTAACGGTCACTTTCACGCACTGATAGAGTTTCCTGTCACCGGTCGTCGGCGAAATCCCGAACACGTCGACTTTGTGGTCCCCTACTTTGACTCCCACGAACGTATTGAAGCCGCTCGCCAAATAGCCAACTGACGATCCATCGACGACAAAATCCCGCGGTTCCTTGCTGTTGTTTCGCAGCTCGAGGGTGCCGGTTTGCTCGTGCTCGCAGGTCTGAAGCGCCTGTCTTTGGACTGACTCAGCGCCAGACGAGGGCGCCGTCAGATTGAAACCACTGCAACCACTGAACGTGATTGCGAACGTCGCGATACCGAGGCCGGCCACGGTTGCCTTAACACTTCTTGTCTCTGCCATTCATTCACCTTCCAGCAGCCACAACTGCCGAGCTTGGACATCGGAATGGCAAGGACTCCGCCGATGTTTACAAGCTCGTCTTTATGCGTGTAAACAGCGGCCGGGTTGGTAGTTATTGTCGAGACTGTCGCAATATCAGCGTGCCGTGAAGTCAACCAGGCGAATGACGAATATCCCAACAATTCCTCAGGTGTTCGGTCTTGTTCCTCGCCGCGTCCGAGCGACGGGCTTTTCTGGCTCTTGCCGGCGTGCATGGAGTGGTGAGCTACAGCGTGGCGCAACGAAAGCGCGAAATCGGAATTCGCGTCGCCCTGGCCGCGGACCTCGGTCAACGCCTTAAGAAATCTGGAAAGTCGTCAATTACCTGCGGAGCCCCGGGCCTCGAGATCGGGCACGCTGACCCCTTCCTCGCCCGAGCCAGTTGGCGGCACGCGACCACCTCGGTGCTTGATGCGCGTAAGAGCCATACCAACGAACGCTGACATCAAGTAGGAATAGGCAAGAGCAACCAGAACGAACCGAGGATGCGTCGTCACGAGAACGATTGCGGCAGCAATGAAGATCAGCACGGTATAGGGACGACGGGCTTGGAGGTCGAGCGTCTTGAAGCTGCGGAAGCGGATCCTGCTCACCATGAGAACGGCCGGAACCAGAACCACGATCAGAGCGAAAAGCGCTTCGCGATAATCCGTGAATCCCCACGGATACGCGTACACCGTGGCCGCCGGAACTCCAGCGGCGGCAGGGCTGGGCATCCCGACAAAGTACCGCTTGTCACCACCCGCTGCACTTTGAATATTGAAGCGCGCCAGCCGCATGGCTGCAGCCGCGACAAACAGGAACCCGGCGGCCCATCCAAGCCGACCGAGCGGCTGAAGTCCCCATGCCAGCGTCAGGACCGCAGGAGCAACACCGAACGAGATTACGTCCGCTAAGGAATCGAACTGCAGCCCGAAATCACTCTCCGCGCCCGTGAGGCGTGCGATTCGCCCGTCCAGCATGTCGAGCACGACGGCGAATCCAATGAATGGTGCGGCGGTCTCGAACTCTCCACGCATGCCGTAGACGATGCATGCGTAGCCGCAGAACATGTTGCCCATGGTCAGCAGGCTGGGCAGCAGGTAGACGCCGCGTCGAAACCGACGGCGTGGCTGATCGGCTCGTCTTCGTAGGAAACGCAGGCGCCCTTCCTCGTGTGTCAGCATCGACATGATCGGCGACTGTGAAAATCTGACAACCGCCTTTGCGGTCACCGCTCAGTCGACCGTCACCCTCAGTGTAGCACCGCGATGATGGTTTCACCCCCGCGGACCGACTGCCCCACACGAACCGAGATCGTCGCCGTCGGAGGCAAGAACACGTCCATTCTGGAACCAAACTTCATGATTCCCATCCGGTCGCCCGCCCGAACTTCGGCGCCCGACTCCAGGCGGCAGACCACGCGACGCGCGAGTATACCGACGACCTGGCGGGCCACCACGACTTGCCCATGATGATCCAACCAAATCTCGCTCCGCTCGTTGTGTCGCGCGGCATCGGGACGATACGCCGGAAGAAATTGTCCTCGAGTGAAGCTCACGCGCGTGACGCGGCCTGAAACCGGGACGCGGTTCACATGGACGTCCAAAGGCGAGAGAAAAATACTGATCTGCTGCCAGTTGCCGGGAGGTGCCTGGCCGGCCGACGCCGATCCTGCGACGAGCACACGGCCATCGGCCGGCGCCAACACGGCGTTCTCCCCGATCGGATCGATTGTGTGTCGATCCGGGTCGCGGAAGAAGAATGCGAAGAAGGCGGCAAGGACGGCAAACGGAACGGCCAATGGCCATGCGAATGCCGCCCCTGCAAGGAGACCGAAAACAAGCGCGCCGACAATGAACGGAATGCCGGCAGGATCGAGACGCACCTACGCCTGACGATGTCGGCGCAGGATGTCTTCCATGCGGTCTTTCAGCTGCAGTTTCTGCTTTTTCAGCTTAACTTGTTCGATTTGCTCCGGCTCTGAGAGGTAATGATGGGAGGAAAGTTCGTGAAGTCGATCTTCCAGTTCGTGATGCCTGACTGCCAGCTTGCTGAACTCCTCGTCTGTCTGGAGCAGTCTGTCCTTCAGGCTCTGGACTTGCCCATTCATAGTCCGCCTCCTTCTATGTGGGCCCGGGAATGATGAATGACGTGAATGATGTGAACGGGGTGAGTCGCTCGAATGTGCAGCATGTAACGTGCGTGCTAGGGGAAAGCTAACACAAGCCTTCGGAGGTTTCAAGATCAGCAACGCCTGCTACATGAGTCATCCCTGAGCGAGCAAAAAGTCCGTCTTCCGTTGGCACTTTTCAATGGCTCTTGAGGTCCTCCCGCCACAAGACGATCGCGTCTTCTACCGGATTCGAATAGTACGCACGTCTCACACCAGCCGCAGCAAAGCCAAAGCGCTCGTACAGGTGACGCGCAGCGTCGTTGGATCGACGTACTTCCAGTGTCGCCCGGTGAACACCGAGCTTGTGCGCTTCGTTCAGCACGAACCCCAGCAGAGCGGTCGCCACGCCACGCCGACGATGCTCCGGCGCAACGGCGAGGTTGTTGATGTGGAGTTCGTCCATAACTCGCCAGAACGAGCAGAAGCCAAGAATCTTGCCCGAATCGTCACGTGCGGTGTAGCAAAAGGACACGCCGACGTTGTCGAGCTCGGCCAAGTACATCTCACGCGTCCACGGACTCGTAAACGAGGCGACCTCGATCGCCAGGATCTCGTCCAGATCCGAGAGTGAGGAAATCGGTTCGATCTGCCAGCTCACCATCGCGTTACCGCGCGTTTCGTTCGCGATCCAACTCGGCATCGGGACGCCGTACGTAGAGCGGACGTACGCCTGCCGGGTCCACAGTCTCCCCCGCGGCGGCGCGAGACTCTGCGATCAGCCCGATCGCGCCGGCCAACCGCCCAACATCCTCGACTCGTGCGTTCAACCGTTGAGCGCGAATGAGTTCTCCATACATCACGGCACCAGGCCCAGCCAACACGACCGGCGCGCTGGCAAGGAGGTCGGCCCATCGCTCGAGTACTCCACCGGGGCCGCCAACCGCCGCGGCTTCAACCTCCACAAGCCGTTGCGAGCTGAAGGACGAGGCGGCTGAGAGCCGATAGAGCGCGCTGAACACCTCGGCGCGGCCTGCATCCATCCACGCGCCAACCAGAGATCCCGGAGCAAGTTCCTTACCGGCGACTTGCGCGAGGGCCTCCAGCGCCGAAACGCCCACGACGCGCCGGCCGTGCACCAGCGCCAGGCCTTGAACCGTTGCGATGCCCACTCGCAATCCTGTGAACGAGCCAGGGCCCGACGCGACAGCGAACAGGTCGATGTCGGGAGTTGACAGCTGACGCTCGGCCAGGAGTGAAAGGATCTCTTGCGGCAAACGTTCGGCGTGGGTGCGCGTTGCGTCGCCGCCGCGCTCCGACTCGATCCGTTGATCGTCAATCAGCGCGACGCTGCCACTGCGCGTCGTCGTGTCCAGGGCCAGCACTCGCATAGTCGAAGCGAACGTACCCACGGGGTAAGTGCCAATACATCCAATCAGCGGATATACACTAACAGCATATGTCGGCCACGCCGGCGATGCGCCAGTATCTCGACGCGAAGCAACAGCATCGCGACGCCATCCTCATGTTCCGCATGGGCGACTTCTACGAAATGTTCTATGAGGACGCGCTCGTCGCCTCTCGTGCACTCGAACTGACGCTCACATCGCGCTCAAAGGACGGCAACGGCGGCATCCCGATGTGCGGCGTACCTTTTCACGCAGTGGACACGTACATCGGTCGTCTCGTCAAGAAAGGGTTCCGTGTCGCAATCTGCGACCAGGTCGAGGATCCACGAAAAGCGAAGGGCATCGTCAAGCGGGAAGTGGTGCGGGTCGTGTCGCCGGGCACTTTGACCGACGCCAACTACCTCGATGCACGTGAGCCGGCGTTCTTGATGGCGATTGCGTTGATCAGCAGCCGCGGCGAGGCCAATCCACAGACGGCGGCGGCGGGCGTGGCGTTGCTCGACCTCTCGACGGGCGAGTTTTCCGCCGCTGAATATCACGGCCCCGAGGGAGCTCAGGCTCTCGCCGACGAGATTCTGGTTCTCAAGCCACGCGAGATCCTCGTACCCGCAGGCGACGCCCCCGGAGAGCCGTCCCCCAAGCTGCTCTCCGAATGGCCGATGATCGCTGCCACTGGCCTGCCGATCACTCCGGTCGACGCCTGGGCCTTCGATGCAGAATCAGCGCGGCGAACGCTCCTCGACCAGCTTCGTACCACCGGACTCGAAGGGTTCGGACTCGAGCAGCGTCCTGCCGCGGTCGCCGCCGCCGGCGCCCTCGTGCACTACCTGCGCGGAACCCAGAAAGTGGACCTCGCCCACGTCAGGAGCATCGTGTATCGGCAGCGGGCCGATTCGTTGTTCATCGATCCGACGACGCTCAAGCATCTCGAGCTTCTCGAAGGCTCCGAAGGCGGGCGGACGGGGTCGCTCATCGACGAGCTGGATCGAACGATGACGTCGAGCGGCAGCCGGCTGTTGAGAGCCTGGCTGCTGCGACCACTTCTTGCGCTCGAACCCATCCGGGACCGGCTCGATGGCGTCGAGGAGTTCGCATTCCGCACAACGGAACGCGGCAAGTTCCGCGACACGATCAAGCCGATGCTCGATCTCGAACGTCTCGTTGCCCGCACGGCCCTCGGCACAGCCGGGCCCCGCGATCTCGTTGGGCTCAAGGAATCGCTCTCGCTCATCCCTCGGGTCCGGGGCGTCCTCTCCGACCTTCGGGCGCCGCTCATCTGCTCGCTGGTCGCCGAGCTCGACGACCTGACTGACATCCGCGATCTGATCGGGTCGACGCTCATAGACGATTGTCCGGCTCTCGCCAGGGAAGGCGGATTCGTTCGCGACGGAGTCGACGCCGAGCTCGACGATCTGAATACGATCAGCCGCTCCGGCAAGCAGGTCATAGCTGAACTCGAGGGCCGGGAACGGACTCGTACGGGCATCTCGTCGCTCAAGGTTCGCTACAACCGGGTGTTCGGCTACTACATTGAAGTCTCCAAATCGAACCTGCACGCCGTGCCGCCCGACTACCTTCGAAAGCAAACCATTGCCGGCGGCGAGCGATTCGTCACGCCGGCTCTGAAAGAACATGAGGAAAAAGTTCTGGGGGCAGACGAGCGCATCATCGAGCGGGAGCTCGAGATCTTCGACAAGCTTCGCAGCGCGGTCGCACGAGAGGCGCCGCGGATTCAGACGTCAGCACGGGCGCTGGCCGCTCTCGACGTCATCGCCACGCTCGCTGAAACCGCTGCCGCCAACAACTACATCAAGCCTCACGTTCACGACGATGACGAGCTGATGGTCCTTGACGGCCGTCACCCGGTCGTCGAGCGGCGCACGGGAGCGTCAGGCGAGACGTTCGTTCCGAACGACGTCAACCTGGGCGGGGCGGCGTGCCGTCTCGTGATCCTGACCGGTCCGAACATGGGTGGAAAATCGACCTATTTGAGGCAGACCGCGCTCATCTGTCTCATGGCACATGTTGGTTCGTTCGTGCCTGCTCGCGAGGCAAAGATTCCGCTGATCGATCGAATCTTCGCGCGTGTCGGCGCATCCGACAACATCGTACGAGGCCACTCGACGTTCATGGTTGAAATGCAGGAAACGGCGAACATCCTCCATGCCGCCACATCGCGCAGCCTTGTCGTACTCGACGAAATCGGTCGTGGCACGGCGACGTTCGATGGTTTGAGCATTGCCTGGGCGGTTGCCGAACACCTGGCGCTCCAATCGAAGGCCCGACCCAAGACGATCTTCGCCACGCACTACCACGAGCTGACCGACCTGGCGGACGGAATCCCAGGTGTCGCGAATTTTCATGTCGCCGCCCGAGAGTGGAAGGACGACATCATCTTCCTGCACAAGATTGCTGCCGGGCGGTCCGATCGCAGCTATGGCATTCAGGTCGCGCGACTGGCCGGATTACCTCGCATGGTGACCGACCGCGCGCGTGAAATCCTTACGGCACTCGAACGGGACGAGCTGGCTCGTGGAGGGCGACCGTCCGTGAGCCGCACGGCAACCGATCCTCAACGACAGTTAGGCCTCTTTCAGCCTGCGACGCCAGAAAACCATCTGCGCGAACGTCTCGCCGCGGTGGACGTCGACCAGATGACGCCGCTCGAAGCGTTGACACTGCTCGCACGACTCAAACGGGAGATCGACGAGTGAGGGCAGTCGCGCTTATCTTGCTGGCACTACTGTCAACAGGCTGCGTATCTCGGCCGACTCCGAATCCCCACATCATCGTCGTCGGCATTCCGAGCGGTCCAACCAACCTCGATCCAAGAATCGGCACCGACGACATCTCTCAGAAGGCTGGACAGCTGATCTTCAGCAGCCTGATGACGTTGGACGACCAGCTGCGGATCGTGCCACAGCTTGCGGAGCGCCTCGACAACCCCAATCCCACGACCTACGTGGTGACGCTGCGCCGCGGCGTTCGGTTCCACGACGGCCACGAGCTGACGTCGGCGGACGTCGTACACACATTCAGGAGCATGCTGGGAAGCGAATTCATTTCCCCGATCAAGGGCGCATTCGGCCTTTTGAAGGCCGTCGACGCTCGCGATCGCTACACGGTCGTGTTCACGTTGACGGAGCCGTTCGGATCCTTCCCGACAAACCTCGTGATCCCGCCGATCGTCGCTGACGGGGCTGATGCAGCATTTCGTGAGCATCCGATCGGGACCGGACCATATCGGTTCGTGCGGTACGCCGCCGACGACCAGCTCGAATTGGCCGCGTTCGAGGACTACTACGAGGGACGGCCTCGCAACGACGGAATCATCTTCAAGGTCGTCCCCGATGACATCATGCGTGGTCTCGAGCTGCGAAAAGGCACCATGGATCTGGATGTCAACGACCTGGCGCCCGATATCGTGAATCAGTTACGGCGCGAACCGAGCCTGCAGATGGTGCAGTCGCCTGGAACGGACTACCAGTACGTGGGCCTGAACTTGAGGGATCCGATCCTGCGAGACCTCCGGGTGCGGCAGGCGCTTGCCTATGCCATCGACTACGAAGGGATCGTGCAGTACCTCAGACGAGGGCTGGCCACAACCGCATCGGGGGTCCTGCCGCCGATGTCCTGGGCCTTCGAGCCTGATGTCGTGAAATACGTGCACGACCCCGCGCGAGCGAAGCGCCTGCTCGATGAGGCTGGCTACGCCGATCCCGACGGCGACGGTCCTCGACCACGATTCACGTTGTCGTTGAAAGTGTCGAACACCGAATTCAATCGCCTCCAGTCGGCCGTCCTACAGCAGAACTTGCGCGACGTCGGCATCAGGCTCGACGTCCGAACCTACGAGTTCGCGACGCTCTATGCAGACGTTCTGAAGGGTAACTTTCAGATGTTCTTCCTGCAGTGGACGGCCGGCGCGACGGCCGATCCCGACATCCTTCGGCGCATCTTCCACTCCAGGCAGACGCCACCGTTGGGATTCAATCGCGGCTATTTTGCGCACACACGCGTCGATCTGCTACTGGACCAAGCGACCGTCTCGACCGACGTCGCCGAGCGCAAGCGGCTCTTTGGTGAAGTCCAGAAGATTGTCGCCCGGGAGGTGCCTTACATCAGTCTGTGGGACAAGACGAACTTCGCCGTGGCACAGCGAACGTTGACTGGCATCCGCCTGTCCCCGGCAGCCGACTTCCTGTTCCTCAAAGATGTCGAGCGCTCTGCGCCTGACCATCACGCTGCTCGTTAGCTCCGTCGTGCTCCTCGCCGGCGGGTCGAAGGCGTACGGCGGCGCGATCGTCGATCCGGCCTACCGTTTTCGGACGATCCACACCGATCACTTTGTCATCTACTTTCATCAGAAAGAAGAACGCCTGGCTGAACGGCTCAGCACCTTAGCCGAAGAGGTCTGGCGCAATGCCGAAACTCGCTTTGGCCTGAGCATGCCTCAGAAGACGCACGTCGTCTTGGCCGACCAGACTGAGCTGGCCAATGGTCTTGCCACTCCCCTTCCCTACAACACGATTGTCATCACTGCCGCGTGGCCGGCCGGCTCCGAGTTCATCGGAAAGACCGATGACTGGCTGCGCCTCGTTTTCATCCACGAGTTCACGCACGTGGTGCACCTCGATCGGTCGGTCGGATGGGCGAAGGTCGTCCGCGGGATCTTCGGCCGGGTGCCATTGGCCTTCCCGAACCTCTTTCTGCCGAAGTGGCAGATCGAGGGACTTGCCACCTACGAGGAGAGCGTCATGACAGACGGGGGCCGCCTTCACGCCGGAGACTTCCGGGCTATCGTGGACGAGGCTGCCGTTTCGAAAATGCTCGAGCCGTTGGATCGGGTCAACGGCGGCTTGACCGACTGGCCGGGAGGCACAACCGCCTACGCTTACGGTGTCGGCTTTCACGACTATCTCGCGAAACGGTTCGGCGAGGAGTCGTTTGGGCGGTTGGCAACGGCCACGGCTGGACGCGTGCCTTTCACAGCGTCGCCAATGTTCAGGAAGGAGTTCGGGGAATCCCTGGGAGCGCTTTGGCGAGACTACGAGCGCAGTCTGACGAACCAGGCGAGCTCGGATGAAGCACGCTCTGGCACCTCCACTGGAAACCAGAAGGCTCGCCGGCTGACCCATCATGGATTCGAAATCAACGGTCCCCGCTTCGCCAAGTCTTCGTGCGTCGGCTGCCCGGCCGACATCATTTACTCGGTTCGAACGCCGGAGGAATTTCCGGCACTTTACAGCCTCTCGTCAAGCGGATTGCCCCCACAACGTTTGGCCAACCGCTACCTGGGATCAACGAGTGCCATTGGCGACGAAGCGATCTATTTCGATCAGCAAGAACTTCGACGAAACGTCGGTCTGTACAGCGACCTATATGCTCTCAACCGCAAAACAGGTCGCGTCACACGCCTCACCTCCGAGGCGCGGCTGCTCGATCCCGATCTTGGGCCCGATGGCCGCACGCTGGCCGCCGTGCAGGATGCGCAGCCGGGCCAGCGGAATCTCGTGCTGGTCGACTTGCACGATTTGGGCGTCACCACTATCAGTTCCGAGCCGGAAACCCAATTCAACACGCCGCGGTGGTCGCCGGATGGCCGGACGATCGTGGTGGAACGCCACATCCTGGGCCGTCAGTCGGAAATCGCGATCGTCGACGTTGCCACGCGTGACGTTCGCACCATCGCGTCTCGAACCGGCACACGATTCGTGACGCCAACCTGGCGCCCCGACGGCAGGGCGATAGTCGCAGCCGCCGACGCGAGCGAAGGGCCGTTCGAGCTGTACGAGATTCCCGTCGACAGCGTCGCCGGTCAACCTTCCTATCGCCGGTTGACACGGACGACTGGTGGCGCCACGTGGCCCGATATATCAGCCGATGGACAGAGGATCGTTTATGTGGGCTATACGACCGACGGCTTCGACCTATTCGAAATGCCGTACCCGTCCGCATCGGTCGATCTCGGATTCCCTGCGAATGAAGCGCAGGTACCCGAACCGTCGAGCGTTGAAGTCAGGCAACGTCCCGGGCCACGAAACGAGCCGGCGTCGACGCATACCTACAATCCATTCGCAACCCTCGCGCCGACCTCCTGGTGGCCGATTCTTGGCGGCGATCGCGACGAGCTCCGGCTGGGCCTCGAGACCGGTGGAACCGACGTGCTTGGCTACCATGGTTATGCGATCTCGGGAACTTGGCTGACGACAACCCCTTCGGGATTCGCGCTCCCTGCCTCCGCTAAGCCCGAATGGCAGATTTCATATCAGTACAGCCGTTGGCGTCCCACTCTCTGGTTCTCGGCTTCGTCGGAGACGTCCTTTTTTGCCGGGCCTGCGAACGATAGCGGCGTCCCGTCGCGCACAACAGCCCGAGAACGTTTGTTCGAGGGAGGGGTTGTCTTTCCGGTTCAACACATCCGCACTTCCCAAACGACCCTGTTTTCGATCGCGCGCAGCCTGGATGAATTCACGTCCCCGGGTGGAACACTGTTGCGCGATCGTACGGCACTGCGCGGCGGGTGGTCTTTCAACTCGTCGAAGGTGTACGGCTATTCGATCAGCCAGGAAGACGGCACTGCGTTGGGAATCACAACCGAGTTTGCGCCGCAAGCGCTCGGATCGTCAGCCGACACCACAGCGACGACGGTCGACTGGCGGCTCTATCTGCCGGCTTTCGCACAGCATCATGTGCTGGCCATCCGGTTTGCCGGAGGCCGGTCGACTGGAGACCCGACGGTTCGCCGCACCTTTCATCTGGGTGGCGGTCAATCCAACCTCAGCACAACTGACTTCGGCCGGGACGCGATCAGCCTGATGCGCGGCTTCGCCAGCGATACGTTCGCCGGAAGCCGCGTAGCGCTCCTGAACGCCGAGTACAGGTGGCCATTGATGCGCCCGCAGCGCGGATACGGTACCTGGCCAATCTTCCTCCACACCCTGCATGCGGCGGGATTTGCGGACGTCGGTCACGCCTGGGATCGACAGTTCGAGGCCAAAGATCTGAAGACGTCCATTGGAGCCGAGCTTTCGCTTCGAGCGGTCGTCGGTTATTCGCTGCCCCTTACGGGAACAGTGGGCGGCGCCTGGGGCAGGGACGGCAGCGGCATCGTTCAGAGTGGAATGTCCTGGTACGCGCGGTTTGGCTGGTCGTTCTAACGGCAGATTGCCCGTGAGCAGGACGCTGGGTTCTGACCGCTAGGTCGTCTTCAACGCATCCAGTTCCCGCTTCGCCTCAGAAGTAAAGGGCGAGTCGGGGTACTCCTGCACCAGTCGGTTGAAGGTCTGCTGAGCGTCTGCCCGTTTGCCGGCGTCTCGGTACGTGCGTCCGAGCTGCATCAGGATGCCATCGACCGGCAGTGGCCCATCCTTGTGCTGCGCGAGCTCTTTGAAAGTGTTGATGGCCTGATCGTATTGACCGGCGCGCGCCTGTGCGTCAGCCAGCCCGAGTCGCGCCATCTGCGCCATGATCCCGTTGCCCGATCGCGAAATGACTTCTTGATACGCCGTTGCGGCTGCGGCGGGATTTCCGAGCGCGACCTGGCCGGCCGCTTCCTGATATCGAGCGAAGATTCCTGCGTCGGTCGAGGGATGAGCATCCGCAGCGGCCTTGAACTTGGCGACGGCTGCCTGCTGACGCGCGCGCTCGCTCGGAAAGCTTCCTGGCGCCGCGGGAGTGCCGGTGGCACTCACTCGAGCCTCTTGAACGCCAAGGGCCTCGGCGAGATCGCGCTGCGCGCGCGACTCCACGTATCCGCGCCACCCCGCCCAGCCAGCGATTGCAGCGCCAATCACCAGGATAGCCGCGACTCCGATGGTCGTTTCCCGCTTGCGATCCTCGAAAGCGCCACGTGCCTGAATGGCCCAGCGCTGGAGCTCATTTTCCTTGAGGTGATGACGTTCGGCTCGCTTCATGTCGTCATTTTATCGCTTCTGTCGAGTTTCCATCCCGGAGGAAGGGTATCCGGGCGTTTCCGAGCCGTTGCAACGTTGCTATGATGTCGGGTCGCGCCCAACGACGAGGATGCTCAATGAAATTCGTGATGATCTACGAAACCGCCGCGGACGGGCTCGAAAAGGCACGACTCCATTACCAGGCACACCGGGCCAGGCTTGACGACTTCCATGCACGGGGCTCCCTGTTGATGGCCGGCCCACTGATGAACCCCACTGACGGCGCGCTGGGGATCTTTTCCAGCCGCGAGGCCGCCGAGGAGTTCATTCGAGAAGATCCGTTCGTCCTGAACCAGGTCGTCTCGAAGTGGACGATCCGCGAGTGGAACGAGGTTCTCGGCTAGCGAAGCGTCATCGGCCGAGGGCAGTACTGTCGAATCCGGAGGACAGCGCTCGAGCTCGAGCGTAGCCGTCGAGGTGTGCTCGAAACGGTCGCTCAATCGCCCCCATCTGTTACGTCGTACACGCGGTTCACGGTTCTCGACCGATTGGGAACGTCCAACAGCACGCTGACGTGCAGTTGCTTGTGCTCCGGATCAACCCAGTAGGTTTCTGTGATCTTGCGCGGGCCTGCGCCGCTGATTTCCGTCACCAGCTTATCGTTGTCCCACTTGGTCTTGCGCTCGATTTTCGTCGACTCGTCGGTGATCTTCTTGCCGTTGGCCGTCAGACGCTCGACATGGCCGTCTCCCGCGGTAATGATGATCATCGAATTCGCCTCGGTAATCGTCAACCGATCCGGCGGATTCATGATGTCCCGCAATTCATCGCGTAAGCGCTGTCGCTCTTCCGGGCTCATCGAGCTTGTGGATCCACTACCGCCACCGAATCCGCCACGGCCAAATCCTCCCCCACCGAACCCACCATGACGTCCCGAGCCGCCCTGCCCCTGGCTCCGGCCTCCGCCATTCTGACCATCTTGCGGCTCCTGACGCTTGTCGCTGAGGTCGGTGTTGAGCGCCCAGGCGCCGACGATGGCCGGAACTTTGTTGTCTGTTGGCGTCTGCGTCCAACCATGCGTCGGCCAGTACCCGACAACGAGCGCTGTCGCCGATGCGATGGCGACTCGTGAACATAAGGCTTTCATATGTGTCCCTCCGGACGAGTTGTTCGATCCGCCGTGTCGAGCAAACCGATTGCCAGGCTATCGATTGTTTACTTTGTTGCGCGGCCTGGGTCTAAGGAACAAGGAGAGCTGTGCGCGGCCCGCTTTGGATTCTCGTCGTGTGTGGTGCATGGATTTCCGCAGCGGCGCTGGCCGCTCAAACATCCCAGCCATCGACACCGCCAAGACAGCTGGCAACGCCGTGTCGCATCGAAGGCCACGTCAGCAGTGGGCAGACGCCGCTTCCAGGTGTCTCCGTTCTGGTTCAAGAAGATGGACTGACGAAGACCGAAACGTCCACCGGGGTTGACGGCGCCTATGCGATCGCACTCGGGCCCGGCGCGGTCTACCACTTCACCGCCGAGCTCACCGCGTTCGTCCGTGTGGAGCGGGATGTCACGATCGATGATCCGCCTTGCGACCTGAAAGTCGATTTCGAGCTCGCGCTTGCACCACGCGACGCAGGCCTCGCCTCAGGCGCCGCATCGACGTCAACGTCGGCGCCGCCCTTACCGTCGACGCCGAACGCGGGTCGGGGCGCGCCGGCGGGCCCTCGCTCCCGGTTTCAAGCAATTGGCGTTCAGCCGAACGCCAACCTACCAGTGGAAGGAGCTCCACCCGAAGACGAGGCCGATGTAGCGCGTCTGCTTCCTCCTGGGTTCTCGCTGCAAAGCGCACAGTCTGAAGCGATCGCCATCAACGGCAACACGAACGCAACGAGTCTCGATCGCGGCCAGTTGAACGACCGTCTGCAGGCGATTCGGCTGGGTGCCATCGATCCCGTCACCGGCCAGGTCACGGGAATCGCCGGCCCGCTGAGTGCCAACGGTGCTGGGTTTCCCGGCGATCTCGATGGACGTGGGCGCGGCGGGCGCGGTGACTTTCCTGGAGCGTTCGGCCGCGGCGGACCAGGAGGAAATGTGCTCGGAGGAAGCAGGGCGGCCGGCCAGAGCCTGTATCAGGGCTCGACGACGTATACCTTCGGCGGTTCCGCGCTCGATACCGCACCGTACCAACTCCGGCCGGACGTACCCGTCAACCAGCCGCCGTTCACCACGAACAACTTTGGCGCAACCTTTGGAGGACCCGTAAAAATTCCCGGGCTCTACGCCAATAACAACGGACGGACGAATTTCCAAGTCAATTACACGGGCAACCAGTCCAGCGTCGTGTTCGACCAGTACACCACCGTCCCTGACGAAGCGATGCGTCGCGGCGACTTTTCCCAGAGCTCATTCGCGCTCGTCGATCCCAAAACCGGACAGGCGTTCCCGAACAACCAGATTCCAGCGACGCAAATCGATCCGGGCACGAAGCAGTTGATGTCGTATATCCCGCTGCCGAATCTGCCGGGCGACACGCAGAACTATCACGTATCGACGACATCACACTCGTCCTCGGAAAACTTCAGTGCGAGGATCAGTCACGTTTTCTCACAGAACGTTCCGCAAGGGCCGAGGAATCCGGGCGCAGGACGGGGTGGCGGATTCGGCGGCGGCGCGGGGACTTTTGGCGGCGGGTTCTTCGGCGGCGCGGGTCGTGCCAGGGGCAATTCGGTCGTACTCAACGCACAGATTCAGTATCGCGAAAGCCAGACCGAGTCGTTGAACGTCTTTCCCAATCTTGGTGGCGAAGCCACCAACACCCTCATCAGCGTGCCGATCACGCTGACTGTCGTCCGCAATCGAGTGATCCAGACGTTCACGGTGAACGAAACGCACTCGGACGCGCAGTTCACGAACACGTTTGCCGGAGTGACCAACGTTGGAGAACTCGCCGGCATCCAATACCCGGACGGCGTGGCAGCTGATCCGTTGAACTGGGGAGTGCCGAGCCTGCTGTTCTCTGGCTTCACCGGTGTACGCAGCGCTGCCGCCAGCCAACGTTCAGATAGTCGGTTGACGACGAGCTACATGTCGGTGAGACCGCGCGGCCGGCACCAGATCAGGTTTGGCGGCGATTACCGGTACGACGCGTCCACCGCGGAAAACACGGCGAATGCCCTCGGGACCTTCACCTTCACCGGCTTGTACTCATCGGGTGGAGCCCAGGTGGCCGGCCGGTCAGGCGCGGATTTCGCCGACTTCCTTCTAGGCATCCCGCAGCAGGCCTCGCTGCAGGTGGGCGGTTTGACACGTTTGCGGCAGCACTCCTTCGATGTCTTCGCCGAGGACAACTGGCAGAAAAGCGCCAAGCTGACCCTGAACCTCGGTGTTCGTTATGAGCTGGCCCGGCCCTTCGTCGAAACGGACGGCCGGATGACCAACCTCGATGTCACGCCGGACTTTTCGGCCGCGTCGCCGGTGATTTCAGGTGGTGTCGGTCCGTATACGGGGATCTTCCCGGCCAGCCTGCTCGACACCGATGCAAACAATGTCGGACCCCGCCTTGGCCTTGCGTACGGTGTCGCAAAGAACACGGTTCTCCGGACCGGCTACAGCATCACCTACAACAGCGCTTCCTATGCGTCGATCGCCAGGCAACTCACCGGTCAGCCTCCGTTTGCGGAGACCGCGACGAACGTCGGAGTGCCGGAGGCACCGCTGACACTCGCCGAAGGGTTGAATCTCGACGACGGCCGAGACGACCAACAACTACGGAGTGGACAGGGATTATGCGCTCGGAATGATCCAGGCCTGGAATGCGGCGCTCAGCCGCGACTTCCCCGGCAACTGGAACCTTACGGGCATATATACCGGCACAAAAGGAACCGACCTCGACATTCTGCGAGCACCCAACCGTGGTCCTCTGGGTCCTCTCATTCCGGATGTCCAGGCCTTCATCTGGGAATCCTCCGGAGGGCACTCCCTCATGAATGCCGGCACGATCATCCTTCGCAAACGCCAGTCGGGCGGTATCGGCGCTGGCCTCTCCTACACGCTCGCCAAGTCCACCGACAACGCTTCGTCCCTCGGAGCCGGAGCCCCGATCGTCGCGCAAAACGACAAGGATCTCGATTCGGAATGGGCGCTCTCGAGCTTCGACCGGCGTCATCAGATTTCCGGCGACCTCACCATCGAGCTCCCATTTGGACCGAATCGTCACTGGTTGAAGAACGGTGGCTGGCTTGCCATCCTCGCCGGCGGATGGACGACCCAAATGACACTCACCCTCCAGTCGGGGACGCCGTTCACGGCGCGAGTGATTGGCGAAGCCATCGATGTGTCGCGCGGCAGTAACGGCTCGTTGCGAGCCGACTACAACGGCGAACTGATCCAGTTGAGCGATCCGACAATCGACGAGTTCTTCAATGCGGCCGCATTCACCGTACCGGCACCCGGCCTCTTCGGCGACGCGGCGCGAAACACAATCATCGGCCCCGGCATCCGCCAGCTGAACGGCGTGCTGACGCGTGACATCCGGCTCGCGCCCAACCGGACGATCTCGCTGCAGATCAACGCGAACAATCTGCTGAATACCGTCCAGTGGTCAACGATCGACACCAGCGTCAACTCCCCGACCTTCGGTCAAGTGCTGTCGGTCCGGCCGATGCGAACGATCACGATCAGCATCAGATTCAGATACTAGGCCGTGCGGACTTTCAACACTTGCGTGGTGATTGCGGTTCTCGCGCTGAGACTGGCGGCGCAGCAGCCCGAACAACCGGCCCCATTGTTTCGCGGCGGCGTCGATCTCGTCCTCGTCGACGTCGTCGTGCGTGACAAGACCGGGGCGCCCGTCAAGGGGCTGACCGCAGATGATTTCGATCTTCTCGAAGACGGGATTCGCCAGCAGATCAGAACGTTCGCCGTCGAGGAGGTCGGCCCGACTGCGCCGACCTTCAATGGAGCAACCGCTCTCTCGAGCATCACATCGCGATCCTCGGCCCACGACAGCACAGATAGTTCGACAGCCGGCACGACCACGAGCCTGACCCCGGAAGACTTGACCGGACATCGGCTCTTGACGCTCCTGTTCGATACGAGCTCCATGCAGCCAGAGGACGCCCAGAAGGCCGTGGATGCTGCGGTCACCTGGGTCGACTCCCAGATGACCGATGCGGATCTCGTAGCGGTTGCTTCAATCGGATCGCGGTTGACGATTCAAACGGATTTCACCAACAGCAAAGAAGAAGTTCATGCCGCGCTCGCGGCACTCTCTGGCGGGGTTTCCACGGCGTTCACCGCCGTCGACTCGAGCACCGTGGCAACCGATGAAGCAGCTGCTTTCTCAACGGACGACACAAGCTCGGAGGACGCGAGTGCGCAAGAACTGGATACGTTCAACAACGACGTCAGGCTACGCGCATTGAGGACGCTGGCCGATGCCCTGAAGCCGATTCAACAGAAGAAAGCGATCATCTATTTCAGCGCCGGCATGCAGCGGAACGGGACCGACAACCAGGTCGAGCTCCGCGCTGCCGTCAATGCTTCCGTTCGGGCGAACGTTGCCATCTACCCGATTGATGCTCGCGGTCTGCAAGCGATCGTGCCAGGGGGTGACGCGCGACAACGGAGCCAGGGAGGAGTTGGGGCGTTCTCCGGCCGGAATGTCACTAATCAGTTCACGCAACTCGCCGCACAGCAGGAGACGCTGACCACCCTCGCGTCGGACACGGGTGGGACGGCGTTCACCGACACGAACGACTTCGGCGAAGCCTTCAGCAAAGTGGTCAGGGATATCTCTTCGTCACTACATTCTCGGCTTCGCCAGCACGAACGGCAATAAAGATGGCAGATTTCGCCGGATCAGCGTGCGCCTCCGAAACCGGACCGGACTGAAGGTCGAGGCACGAGATGGCTACTATGCCGACCGCGACTTCGCTCACACCGGCAAATCGGATCGCGAAGCCCAGTTGCAGGATCAGTTGATGGCGCGCATCGCAGCGACCGACGTGCCGATGTTCGTCACAACCGGCTGGTTTCGGCTGGCGGCCGACAGGTACTACGTGCCGATAACCGTCGCCATGCCAGGTTCGGCCTTGCCGCCCTCCACGAACAAGACGACAGTCGATGTCGCCGGGCTGATCAGAGACGAACGTGGTGTGCCGGTCGGAAGAATCCGCGATACGTTGACGGTTGCCGCCGCTGATGCCGACACCCTGGCGGGCCGGCACGTCTTGTATCAAGCGGGCACGACTCTGCCTCCCGGCCGGTTCTCGTTGAAAGTCGTCGTTCGCGAGAATACGAGCGGGCAGATGGGCGCCTTCGAGGCAACGGTGATCGTCCCTGAGCTGAAGACTGCGCCGGTCAAGATCAGTTCAATCGTGCTCAGCACTCAACTGAAGCAAGCTGCTGCTTCAAAGGCACCCAACCCGTTGGCTCGCGAGGGCGTCGAGCTGGTGCCGAACCTCACCCACATCGTTCGCCGGAATCAAAAGCTGTACTTCTACTACGAGGTGTACGAGCCAGCGCTCGAAAGGGGGACACCGCACGTGCGGACGAGCCTGGCGTTTTATCGCGGCAAAGTGAAGGTCTTCGAAACGCCCGTCGTCGAGCGCACGGTGATGGACGCCGCCGATCGGCGCGCGGCTCTCTTCCAGTTCGAGCTTCCGTCCGAAAGCCTCAAGCCTGGTCCGTATACCTGTCAGGTGAACGTCATCGACGCGAACGCAGGCCGTTTCGCGTTTCCCCGCGTGGACCTTTACGTTCGATAGGGCCACGACTTCCCGTGCAAGCACGTCTGTATGTCGGGCCTCGTTCGGTTGAATCTCGTCCGTCGTTGTCTTCCCATGAGCATCGAACGCTCAGGAGGTCAAGCATGGCGAAGAAACGGTCCACCAAATCCGCTCCCGCAACCCGTTCAGTCATCAGCACCAGCCGGTGCTCCGGTGGCGTCTGCAAGCCCGAGCGCACGCAGGGCTTGAAAGCACCGGCACCGAATGGCGCCCATAATCTCGTATCGCTCAGGGGCCCTGGCGTGTTCCTCGCCGCCGAGGTATCGAAGCAGGGTGGTACGAACGACCTCACCTTCGTCTCGCTCGACATCGACGGACGCAACGTCACGAGCATCTCATTCGCTGCGCTGGCCAACCAGGGCCTGACCCAGCACAACCCGTTCGGCCTCGCCGTTTTCCATTCAGCACTCAAAACGGTGACCGTGGGATTCCCGGCGCCGCTTCTCTACAGCGAAAGCCTCAAGCTGAGCGTGACGGTCAATGAACCCAACGTCGCGCAGATTGTCGGGAACGTGATCCACGGGGCTTAGCGGCTCGATCTGAAGCGGTCAGGATCAAACGTACGATGCTGACCGCTCCCTGCTATCACGTGTGCAAAATGATCGTGCCCGCGCCTACACCTGCAAGGCGTTCGCAACGGGCTGATGACCTTTCTGCCCGTAGTACGCAATGTACAGATAGCAGGCCAGGGGCAGGGCGAACGAATAGAGCAGGCTCGCATTGTCCGCAAGCCACCCCATCGCGACCGGCAGAATGGCGCCGCCGACGATGGCCATACACAGGACGCCCGAGCCTTCGCCCGTGCGACGGCCGAGCCCCTGGATGGCGAGTGTGAAGATGGTCGGAAACATGATCGAGTTGAACAGCCCGATGGCGATAACGGCCCACATCGCCGTGCTGCCCGCAGTCATCATGGCCACCACCAGGAGCATGGCCGCCACCAGCGCGTTGAAAGCGAGTACGGAGCCGGGCTTCCTGTATCGAAGCACGAAAGAGCCGATGAAGCGGCCGACCATGGCGCCACCCCAGTAGAACGACAGATAGCCACCCGCGACAGCGGCCGAAAGGCCTGCGATCTGTGGCTGCTCCGCGAAGTTCACGAAGAAGCTGCCAATCGAGACTTCCGCGCCGACGTAGAGAAAAATCGCAACGGCACCGAGCACGAGCGGCCGATGCGACCACACGCTGCCGGGATCGTTGTCCGCCATTCCGGAGGAGCCATCGGATTCTTGCGCTTCGATCTTCGGCAGTGCGACGACACCGACGACGAGGGCAATGAGGCAGAGCGCAACCGCAAGCCCCAGATAGGGACCCTGCACCGCGCGCGCCTCGGCAGTCGGCTGAATGCCGCCGCCAATCACGGCCGGCGCCGCGAGGATGAGGCTGGTGCCGATCGCGGGCCCGATGGTGGTACCGAGCGAGTTGAACGCCTGCGTCAGGTTCAACCGGCTGGAGGCTGTTTCCGGCGGCCCGAGAATCGCGACATATGGGTTTGCGGCGACCTGGAGCAGGGTGATGCCGGAGGCGAGCACGAACAGCGCACCGAGGAACAGCGGGTACGAACGCGCGCCTGCGGCCGGATAGAACATCGCGCAACCGGCGCTCGCGACGAGCAGGCCGAGCACGATGCCCGGCTTGTATCCGACGCGCTCGACCAGCACGCCCGAGGGCATCGACATCACGAAGTAGGCGCCGAAAAAGCAGAACTGGATCAGCATCGCTTGAACGTAACTCAGCTCGAACGCCGCCCTCAGGTGCGGGATCAAGATGTCGTTGAGCGAGGTGATCAGCCCCCACATGAAGAACAGCGACGTCAGCACGATCAGCGCACCGGTGTATTTCTTCCCCTTGGCAGTCATTCCGTCTCCTTCACGCCTTGACCGCGATTTCAGCATGTCCGGCGAAGATTGGCACGGCTGTCGACAGCCGCTTCCTCGCCCTCGAGCTCACCGAATACGCAGCATCAGCGCTCGTCGATCGTGAAGCGCCCAGCGCGGCGAATCGGCGGTGCCGCACGTCCCTCACGATCTCTCCAGCTGGCATCGGTGCACCAGCGACGACTGCTGGAACAGCGCTGTGGGCGGTGCGCCCGGGACGGACCAGCTCATCGGCCGACCCGATAGGTCTCACCGACCACCTCGAACCGCGCGCGCTGCCCCTCGTCCGCGGAGCTCGTGCCCACCCACAGCGTGAACGAGCCCGGCTCCACCACCCGCTTCATCTGCAGATCGTAGAACGCGAGATCATCCGGACCCAGCGTGAACGAAACCTTGCGCGTCTGACCCGGTAGGAACGCGACGCGCTGGAAGCCGCGCAGTTCCCGGATCGGTCGCGTCACGCTGGCGACGTCATCGCGCACGTAGAGCTGCACTACTTCATCGCCCGCGAGCGATCCACTGTTCGTTACGTCGACTTGCACGACGATCGAGCCGCCGGCCTGGATGCGCGCGGCGCTCAGTTGCAGAGCTGAATAGGCGAATGTCGTGTAACTGAGGCCATGGCCGAACGGGTACAGCGGCGTCCACGGCACGTCGATGTACTTCGACGTGTAGCGCTCCCGGTCGGAGGGCGGGCGCCCCGTGTTCTTGTGGTTGTAGTAGAGCGGCTCCTGCCCGACGGTGCGGGGGAAGGTGACCGGCAGCTTGCCGCTCGGGTTGTAGTCACCGAACAGCACATCGGCCACCGCCGGCCCCATCTGCACGCCGAGATACCATGCCTCCAGAATCGCCGGCACGTTCTCATCCATCCACGGAACCGAAAGCGGTCGGCCGTTCATCAGCACCACGATCAACGGCTTGCCGGTGGCGTGCACTGCTTCGAGTAATTGCTGCTGAACGCCGGGCAAATCCAGCGAAGAGCGATTGCGTGCCTCCGCGCTCATGTCCTGATGCTCGCCGAGGACCATGATTACCGCGTCGGCATCGCGCGCCGCACGCACCGCCTCCGCAAAACCGGCCGTATTAGTGCCTTCTACGGGCGCGCCGGCCGCGTAAACCACGTTCGTCTTCGGTACGGCCCGGCGGATACCCGTGAGCACGGAAATGACATCATCCGCGCGCCCGGTTACGGCCCATGAGCCGAGCGCCGAACGACGATCATCGGCGAGGGTGCCGATCACCGCCAGCCTCCGCAGGTCCTTTCGCAGCGGGAGCAGCGGCGCACCCTTATGCGGCGCGTTCTTGAGCAGGACTATCGACTTGCGTGCCAGTTCGCGGGCTGTCGCGATGTGCTCCGGCGCCATGATCAATCGCGTCTCGCGGACCGGATCGCTGTGGCGGTACGGATCGTCGAACAGCCCGAGCCGGTACTTGGCACGCAGGATACGTCGGACCGACTCATCCACCACCGATTCCGCCAGCCGGCCCGCGCGCACGGCCGCGGGCAGATGCCGGACATAGATCCCGCTCACCATGTCGATGTCTACGCCCGCCGTGAGGGCGAGAATCCCGGCCTGCGTCTCGTCCGCCGCAATGCCATGCTGGATGAGCTCCATCACGCCCGTATAGTCGCTCACGTAGACACCGTCCCAGCCCCACTCGCCGCGCAGGACGCCGTTGTTGAGCCACGCATTGGCGTGCATTGGCACGCCGCCGACCTCGTTGAATGCACCCATCACCGCTGCCGCGCCGGCATCCACTGCAGCTTTGAACGGAGGCAGGTAAACCTCCCGCAGCGTGCGCTCGGAAACGTCAACGGTATTGTAGTCACGGCCTGCTTCCGCGCCTCCGTAGGCCACGAAGTGTTTGGCTGTCGCGAGGATCGTGAGGCTGTCACGCAGGTCCGCGCCCTGGAAACCGCGCACGCGCGCTGCCGCCATTGCCGAGCCGAGGTACGGATCTTCACCCGCGCCCTCGACGATGCGCCCCCACCGCGCATCGCGTGCGATGTCGACCATCGGCGCAAACGTCCAGTGTAGTCCCGCGGCGGCCGCTTCAACCGCTGCAACACGTGCGGCGCGCTCGACAGCCGCTACATCCCAGCTCGCGGCCTCCCCCAGCGGGACCGGGAACACGGTGCGGAAGCCGTGGATGACGTCTTCCGCGAACATGAGTGGAATGTGCGTGCGCGATTCCTCGACCGCGATCCGCTGCAGCTCCCGCGTGTAGGCAGCCCCGTGAACACCGAGAAATGACCCCACCCGCCCCATGCGAATCTCGGCCTCGCCGCCCTCCGGCACTTGCGGGCCCGTCGGCGTGCCACGACCACGATATTGCGCGAGCTGACCCAGCTTCTCTTCCAGCGTGAGTCCGGCGAGCACCGAATCGACGAACTGCTCCATCGCCGGATCGCGCTGCGGTGCCGTCCTGATCGGAGCCGCGGGCTGCGGCCTCTCGGGCGGCCCGCTCTCGCACGCCTGCATCAGCAGCATCACGGCACAACCGAACGACGCCAGCCGTCGCGTCCTGGTGAATCCAGTCGCTGAAGGAGCATTTGGCATGTGGCTCGGTCTCTTGGGTGGGGAGGAGGTCGGCCTAGACAACATGGCTGTCACAGCTTCTGCGTGACGGAGTCGCTCAGTCGACGGCCGCCTGCGCGGGCCCCCTTGCATTGAGGCGACCTACTCGGCGGGCAGGCAAATCGTCCAGTGTCGCTGACACCGACCGACGAGCACGAAAGGTGACCTACCACTCGTCACGTCGTGGATTATGCGGAGTGTCTGACGCTTCGCACCTTGCCACAAACGAGGGAGGCAGCTCTTGGAGAACCGTAGCATGTTCGTGGGGCTGGATGTCCGGTGGGCTTCTGTGGTCGCGGCAGGCCCATCAGTAACTCGCGAACCCGGCACGCTCCAGCGCGCGGCGTACATTGGCGTTCTGCATGAACGTGTTCCAGACGAACCCGGTGCGAAGGTTCTCCGCCATGAGCAGCGTAATCCCCGTGTCGATGCCGATGACGTCGGGGTCGTACCAGTCCGTCATGGGATTGAAGGCGTTGATGAACCCGTAACGGCTCCAGGTGCGCTCGTAGCGTCGTCTTATCGTCTTGAGAACCCGCAGCGTCGGCCCCGTCAGAAACGGCAACGACCCGGCCGCCGCGCTCGGAACGACGGTTCCGTCGATCGGTCCCATTTCCGGAGGACCGCCCCAGACGGCATAGCCGTTCGGCGAATCCGACGCGGTGATGCCCCACAGATCCTCGCTGAAATGGGGATAGCGACCGGCCAGTTCCAGGCAGAATCGTCGATGGGCGTCAGTAGCGGCCGCCGAATTCAGGAAGTAGTCGCCGTAGCGGTCGCGCCGCCGCCGGAAGTCGAACCAGGCCTGGGAGTACTGGTGCACGAACAGTGGCGCGAAAGAACCGATGTAGCGCACGCCGTCATATTCAAACGTGGTGCGTTTCCACGCGTGCCAGGTCTGGACAGGCAACGGAGACGTAGACGAGCCAATCCCGAGCAGGTACATCATCATCAGCTCGCTGTACACATCCCAGCGATACTGAAGAAAGCCTACTTCCGGCCTCCAGCCGTGCGGCAGCAGCGACGTGTCCGCCGAGAGCCACGTCCAATCAACACGGTCGAAGATCTGCGTCGCCAGACGCGTGATCTCTCGGAGACGGAAGTGCTCGCGGCACGTGAGCACGCCGCAGAGCAGAATCGCCGTGTCGATGGACGAAACCTCGGAGTCCCAGATTCTCGCACCCGAGTGCAGATCCGCCCAGTGGTAGAAGAACCCCCGGTGGGTCGGCATCTCAGACTCGAGAAAGCGAAGAGCGGCGATCACGCGGTCGTGGGCTTGGCTGGTGGGCACGAACTTGCGCTGTTCGCCGATGCAGATCGCGGTCAGGCCGAATCCCGTGGCCGCGATGCTTGCGGCGGTGCGTGTGTCGGTTGCCGCACGCACGTCAACCCGGTCTCGGACGAGTCCCGTAATCGGGTCCGCCTGGTCCCAGAAGTAGCGGAACGTGGCCAGTTCAATCTCATCCAGCAGGCTCTCGTCCTCCGCCGACAGGGCATAGGATTCCCCCAGCTGGCTGGTTGCACGCGGAGTGTTCTGCCCTTGGGACTTGTCCTGTGCCTGGGCATGCGCGCGCGGACGCGCCGCCAGGGCGGCCAGGGTCGCCGCGAGGGTGGGTCCGGCGCCCATGATTTTGATCAGCGCCTCCCGGCGCGATAGGGCTGGGGTACGGACTGGCAAAAGTGAGCCCTCCGCCTGATTCGAATGACAGTATCTCTTTCGATCTTTTATCACGACCCCAGTAAGATTTGGGCTAGGCGTGGACAATGGAGTACGGCAGCGGAAGACTGCTATTCTGGGGGCGCGTCGCGTTAATCGCGGTCGTCGCGGCCGTCGCCGTCACGGAACTGCTGACGCGGCCGCCGCAACGCGGTGAGCTGAGGCTCATCACTGGAGCGGTTCTCACTGCGAATCGCGATCTGAGCGAGCAGCGTCCGATCGCCGAAGCCCGGATCAGGGCCGTCTCGGGCGAATCGTCCGCGAGCGGCCTCTCTGATCAATCGGGCTTGTTCCGTCTCACGGTCGATCCACCTCTCTCGCCGGAACAGACCATCACGCTGAGTGTGGAGCATCCCGACTACCATCCGTTCGAAGAGGCCGGCGTCCCGGCCAACCAAATTGCACCTCGTCCGGCTGACGCCGAACAGGATCGAAGCGAAACCGGTCGCCGAAGCGCCGGGCGTGGCGATCGCGAACGTCCGTGTGCGGTACGCTTTCAGGGCCGAAACCATGATAGAGATCGGCAGCGCCGCGCGGACCTTCGAAATCGTCAATACGCCCAACACGCCGTGCAACAATCTGCCTCCCTGTTCACCGGACGGTAGATGGAAGGCGACGGTCGGGAGGTTCTCGCTGGACGCCGGCGAGAACAAGCTGTTTCGCAATGCCCGCGTGTCCTGTCTTGGGGGCGCGTGCCCCTTCACGAGGGTGGAATCGGATGAGTTCTCGCGCGGCGGGCGCGTCATCGGCGTCTCCGTTCTGAACTGGGCCGATACCGCGACCTACGTGGTTGAAGCCGAGGTCGCGCAAAGGACGGCCAGCGATCTGGTGCGTCAATCCTATCCGGTGATCTTCAACCGTTCCATGAATTTCACTCTCCCACCCGGCGCTCAGGGACCGAGCATCGAAGCCGAAGTGAATGGAGAGCCGATCGTGTTTCCGCTCGGCCCGCAGCTCCGACTCTCGTGGGCCACGTGCCGTCTCGACACTGGTGGCGACGGCACCCGCTTGTACCGCTGCGAGCTGAAGCGCGGCTATCTGTTCAAACCTTAACGCACCTGCTCGACCGATTCTCATATGAGCGGACCGTAGGACCACTCGATCCCGTCCCACCGACCCCATCGTGTCGATGGAGTCCGAGGTCGTCCACTTCGAAATCATGCTCCAAACAGGCGCCGGTATCCTCGTCGAGCTTCAAAGGCTGCGGGCTGCGCTGAGTCGAAGTCCTCGACCGGTGTGGTGATGCCAAAGGTATGTAATTTTTTCCTAATTGCTCTCTGCATCAAATCTCAGCAATTCGATCGTTTCAGCTCGCGAAGGTCGCCGATCCGCAATCGGACAAAGTCAGTGGGCCGCGGAACACCGTCAAAAGTGCCGTTTCGGCTTTCGAGCTGAGGCAACGAATTTGCACTGGGGCGTCCCGTTGAGCTCAGCGGATGGACCTTTTTCGACCACGTAACTGGAGCGGCTGGCACAAACGGGTGCGTGCGCTCCGCCACATCCCGGCGCTTCTGAAGCTCGCCTGGGACTCGGGGCCTCACGTCATTTCGATGGTAGTCGCCGGCCGCGTCATTGGCGCCATGGTCCCGCTCGCAATGCTGGCGGTCTCGAAGCAGATTTTCGACGCCGTTCAGGCGCGCTTCGCCGGTGAGGCGCTGCGCCCCGACTTCTGGTGGCTGGTTGGTCTCGAGTGCGGCCTTGCCGTGGGCGGCGGTGTGCTCGGACGCGCCACCGGCTTCTTCGACGGGTTGTTTGCCGATCGCTTCGCGCGGCACGTCAGCATCCGCGTGATGACGCACGCAGCCCATCTGGATCTCGCGACCTATGAGGACCCCGCCTTCTACGACACGCTCGAGCGTGCCCGCGCCCAGGCCACCGATCGCGTCGCGATGGTCCAGGCGATCGGGACCCTGCTGCAACAGAGCCTTGTCGCCGTCACGCTGTCGTTGGCGATCATCTCCTTCTCTCCGTGGTTGCTCGTGTTGCTGGTCATCGCTGTGATCCCCGTGTTGATCGGCGAGAGCCACTTCGCTCTTCTCGGCTACTCGCTCAACATCCGCCAGACGCCCGTTCGCCGACAGCTCGATTACCTCAGGATGCTCGGTGCCAGCAAGGAGGCGGCAAAAGAGCTGAAGCTATTCGGCCTTGCGCCGTTCGTTACCACCCAGTACGCGCAGTTATCGGATCGGCTTTATGACCAGAACGTCCAGCTGGCGCGCCGGCGGCTGCTGACTGGCGCGCTGCTGTCGCTCGTCAGCACCAGCGCCTACTACGGCGCCTACGCGTACGTGATCTACCGCACCATCTCGGGCGACTTGAGCTGGGGCTCGCTGCAGTTCGTGGCGGGCGCCCTCGCCGGCGCCAGTAACACCATTCAGGCGGCGTTTGTCACCGGCGCCCACATTGCCGACCAGTCGCTGTTCCTGACCGACCTTCTCGAATTCTTTACCGTGCGGCCTACACTCGCCTCGAAGCCCGGCGCCGCTCCCGCCCCTCGCCCGATTCGCGACGGTCTGCTGTTCGAGGACGTGTCGTTCGCCTATCCCGGCAACTCGCGCCGGGTCCTCGACGGACTGAATCTGCGGATTTCGATTGGCGAGCGCGTGGCGCTCGTCGGCGACAACGGTCAGGGCAAAACGACGATCGTGAAGCTGCTCGCGCGCCTCTACGATCCGACCGCCGGCCGCATCCTGCTCGACGGCGTCGATCTCCGGGATTTCGACATCGACGACGTGCACAAAGAGATCGGAGTCATTTTCCAGGATTTCATGCGTTACGAGATGACGGCGCGTCAGAACATCGCAGTCGGGCGGATCGAGATCGCCGATCTCGATGCTGACATCGAGCTGGCGGCGCGCAAGAGCCTGGCAAACGTCGCGATCTCACGTCTGCCACTCGGTTACGAACAGCTGCTCGGACGCCGCTTCGAAGGCGGCGTCGATCTCTCCGGCGGCGAATGGCAGAAAATGGCGCTGGCGCGCGCGTATCTCCGCGATGCCCAACTGCTCATCCTCGATGAACCGACGGCGGCGCTCGACGCCCGCTCCGAGTACGACGTGTTCCAGCGCTTTGCTGAGCTCACGACCGGCAAGATGACGCTCCTGATCTCACACCGGTTTTCCACCGTGCGCATGGCGGATCGAATTGTCGTTCTGGCCAACGGCCGCGTCGCTGAACAGGGTAGTCACCGTGCATTGCTCGCGAAGGGCGGACGCTACGCGGAGATGTTCGAGCTCCAGGCTTCCAGCTACCGCTGACAGTCGCGCGGCGCACGAGGCTTTCGTGACACCAATGCAGAGTCTTTCGGGGACCAACGTTCAGGAACGACGCCTCGGATCGATCGGCCGTGATGACGGCCATGTGTCAGCGCTTCATGCTGACGCAACGCTGGAACAGTTCCGGCAGGCGGGGCGGGCTGCTGGCGCCGTGCTGGCCGATGTCCGGCGTGATCCCTCGCTCGTGGTGCCCCTGCGACGCCGGACACGCGCCCTCCGCGAGGTGATCTATTCAGGCCTTTCAAGCGCTTCGCTGTCGCGGCTCCACCAGGACTGGCTCGTGGACAACGCTCGGCTCATTGTGTCGGCCGAAAAGGAGCTCCGTTCTTTTCCGGCCAGCACGCGCGGCTTCCCGGTCGTCCAGCGAGCGGTGCCCGAGCCGGCGCTGAGAGTATGTGCCCTGGCCGAACTCTGCCTCGAGACGCTTCAAGGGCGATTCGAGCAGGAGCGCTTCGTCGCGTTCGTCCACGGCGTACAGGAGCGGTGCGAGCTCGAAATGGGAGAGGTGTGGGCCGCCAAGCCGGCGCTCCAACTCGTGATCCTGGAGCGGATCCTCCAGGCTGTAGTGGCGAACCGCGCTGAACTGCCCGCGCTCATCACAAGTCTTCGCACAATTTGCGAGTCCCGCTGGAAGGAAACCTTCTCAGCCATCAACGTCGTCGACCCAGTTCTCGATCGCGACCCGCTCGGTGCGTACGCCGCCATGGACGACGACTCGCGCGATCACTACCGGAACGTCGTCGCCGAGGTGGCCAAGCACTCGAGCCTCAGCGAACGAGAGGTCGCTGAAACAGCGGTCGAACTGGCGAGAGACGCTTGCGCGCGGGGTCCCGGCGGCCGTGCCGCCGAACGGAGGGCACACGTCGGCTTCTATTTGATCGATGGCGGCCTGAAGCGGCTCAAGGCTCGCGTCGCTTATCGTCCCCGGCTTAGGCAGCGAATCGTGGATGTCGCGTGCGCACGGCCCACGTTCTTTTACTTAGGCGGCGTGATGATGACGACGATCGCACTCGTGCTCGTCGTGCTCGCCGCGCTCGGTCCGGCCGCGGCGTTAGGCGCCATCATGCTGCTGGTCGCGCCCGCCACGCAGGCGGCGGTGGACGTGATGAACAACCTCGTGGCGTGGCTCAGGAAGCCGCGGCGACTGCCGAAGCTCGATTTCTCCGATGGGATTCCCGACGGCTGCGCGACCTTGGTTGCCGTTCCGGCGATCCTGCTGAACGAGCAGCACGTGCGCGAGCTCGTGATGGACCAGGAGATTCGCTATCTCGCCAACCGGGATGCAAACCTGTCGTTTGCGCTCGTCACCAACTCCCCCGATTCGGTTCAGCCTGCGGAGGAACGCCACGAGGTGCTGAGCCTGTGCGAGCGGTTGATCCGGGAGCTCAACGAGCGATACGGTACGCACAACCGCACGCCGTTTTATCTCTTCCATCGCTTCCGCGCCTTCAACCCTTCCGAGGGACGCTGGATGGGCTGGGAACGCAAGCGCGGCAAGCTGTTCGACCTCAATCAGCTACTGGGCGGTGTGCGCGACCGTTTTCCCGTGAAGATCGGCGATCTGCGCTGGCTGCCGAAAGTCCGTTATGTGATCACGCTCGATTCGGATACCGAACTGCCGCGCGACGCGGCACGGCGTTTGGTGGGGGCGCTTGCACATCCGCTCAACCGCGCCGTGGTGGACCCGCAGACCCAGACGGTCGTCGAGGGATACGGGATTCTGCAGCCGCGAATCAGCGTCAGCACGCAGTCGGCGACGCGGAGCTGGCTCGCCAGTCTCTACTCCGGGGACGTCGGTTTCGACGTCTACACACGGGCGATCTCGGACGTGTATCAGGATCTGTTCGGCGAGGGCAGCTTCACGGGCAAAGGCATCTACGAGGTCGACACGTTCCGCGAATCGCTCGAGCGGCGGTTTCCGACGAACACGCTGCTGAGCCATGACCTCATCGAGGGCGTGTTTGCACGGGCGGGTCTCGTCTCGGACATCGAGCTGATAGAAGACTACCCCACGCATTTCAGCGCGTACTGTCGCCGAAAGCATCGATGGATGCGCGGCGACTGGCAGCTGCTCCGGTGGCTACTGAATAGCGTGCCCGATTACCGGCAGCGGCTTGTAGCCAATCCGCTGATGCCGATTTCGCGGTGGAAGATACTCGACAATCTTCGGCGCACCCTTTTCGAGCCGGCAGTCCTCGCGCTGCTGCTCACGGTCTGGTTCGCGCTTCCGGGATTCGCGTTGGAGTGGACCGCGTCCGTCCTCGCGCTGCTGTTCGTTCCGGCCTATACGCGCCTGCTCATCGCGATGATCCGCGCGCCCTGGTGGTCCGCCGCCTTGCGGCCGTGGGCGGCCGCGACTCTTGTCTCCTTCCTCCGCACTCATCTGGTCATCGGGCTGCACGTCGTCTACGTGCTGCACGACGCGTTGCTGGCCCTCGATGCCATCGCTCGGTCGCTGGCGCGCATGTTCGTCACGCACCGCCGCCTGCTGGAGTGGGAGACGGCGGCAGAGGCGGCACTGCGGACACGCCGCGGCGCAACGGATGTCTATCTAGGGCAATCGCGGTACATCGCGTGCGCCATTGGGATCCTGCTGTGGTGGACACGCCCCGAGGCGCTCCCGGCGGCGGGCCCGCTGCTTGCGCTTTGGCTGTCATCGGGCGCAGTGACGCGATGGCTGAATCACGCCAGGAAATCGCGAACCGCTGACCTCTCGCCCCGGGACGTCCTCTTCGTGCGTGAGCACGCGCTGCGCACATGGCGCTTCTTCAGGACCTTCAGCACGCCAGAGCTCAATTGGCTGATCCCCGATTTCGTCCGGAGTGGCAGCGGGACCGCGAACCGGCTGACCCCGACGAATCTGGGGTTCCTGTTGAATGCGAGAATTGCCGCGGTACACTTCGGCTATCTCACGGTTACGGAGTTCATCGTCGAAACGCGACAGACGCTCGAGACGATGCTGCGGATGCCTCGCTGCCGCGGTCACTGGCTGAACTGGTACGACGCCGAGAATCTGGCGATGCTGGAACCGCGATTCATCTCCACCGTGGACAGCGGAAATCTGGCCGCCGCGCTGTGGGCGCTCAGAGAATCGGCGCTGGCATGGGCCGACCACCCGCCATCCTCGGATGTGCTCTGGGATGGCCTCAAAGACGTGGCGAGAATGATCGGGACAACCGATGCGCCAGGCGCGCAGGCACTCAGCGATCGCGTGTTGAAGGCCTCCATGCAGTGGCCGCAGGCGCTGCCCGAGCTCGAAGCACTCGTGCTTCATTTTGCGTCCACGGCGAAGGGTGACGGGGCATGGTGGGCCGACGAGCTCCTCGCGCGACTCCACCATGCACGTGCGTGGAGCGAGCAGAGCATGTCGAGCGTTCTACGCGCGCGGCTAATGGAGATCGCCGCCACCGCGGAGTCGCTTGTTGCGGAAATGGACTTCGCGTTCCTGTACAACCCCCGCCGCAAAGTGTTGTCGGTCGGCTTCGACGTGACCATGGGACAGCACGACCGGTCGACCTATGACATGCTGGCCTCCGAAGCTCGCATTGCCAGTTTTGTTGCTATCGCCAAGGGCGACATCCCGCAGGAGAGCTGGCTGCATCTGGGTCGCGCGCACGTGATTGCACATGGCGCCCGCGTGCTTCTGTCGTGGACCGGCACCTTGTTCGAGTACCTTATGCCGGCTCTCTGGTTCCGTGAGCGCCCCGGCACCATCATGCATCAGAGCATGCGCGCCGCAGTGGCGGCGCAGCGCCGGTTCGCGCGCCGTCAGGACGTGCCGTGGGGTTTCTCGGAATCCGCGCACATCGTCCCCGGGGCCGCGGACTTTGGCTATGCGGCGTGTGGACTACCCGCACTGGCTCTCAAGCCGCCTGGCGCGGATACTGTCGTGGTGTCGCCGTATTCGTCGTATCTCACATTGTTGGTCGACAGGCGGGCGGCACTCGAGAATCTCCGCCGCCTAGAGCGCGCCGGCTGCGTGGGCGCGTACGGATTCTTCGAGGCCGTCGACTATTCTCACGGTGCGCCACAACCCGTCACATGCTGGATGGCTCACCATCAGGGGATGATCCTGCTGGCGAGCGCAGAGGCCTTGTTCGACCATCCTTTCCAGCGGGCGTTCCACGCCAATCCGCACGTCCGCGCCACCGAACGTCTGCTCGACGAACGCGTGCCGCGGACCATCGTCGCGGACGTGCCGGAACAGCCTCGGCTGCTGATGCCCGAGGAGTCGGCTGCGTGACCGGCACCATTCGATTCCAGCAGGGTTATTCGTGCCGGGTGTCGCTTCACCGAAAGCAAACTCCGGCAGAGTCGTTTTGCCGATCAAGATAGCGCCGGCGGCTTTGAGTTTCGCAACGCCAGTCGCGTCAAACGTCGGGATAAAGTCGGCGATTTCGAAATATGGCGCGCCCGGGCAGAATTGAACTGCCGGCCCCCCGCTTAGGAGGCGGGTGCTCTATCCCCTGAGCTACGGGCGCGTTGGGTGAGCGAACTACTTAGTTTACCGTGACTTGATCTGCAATTCGCCCCGCCGGCAGCACGTCTCGAGGGCTGCCATGATGAGATTCTGCAACCGAGGGCGGATGTCCTTCACGAACGCCCCACGCGAAAATCTCCTCGCGCGGGTTCGTCGAGGGAAGTGTTCAAAACGAAACAGCGCTGGTCTCCGGTTTTTGGCATCCTCGCCACCTAGTGCTGCCTCCTCCATGTCCGTGGTGCGCGTCGGGCCGAGTCACGGAAACTCAATCGTTGGGGAATAGGTTCCATTGGTTCGTGTGCCGTACGTGCCGTCATGTATGGTGCGCCAAATGGCTCCCCGCTGACCAAGACCCGACCGCAAGCGAACCGTCGCCCAAAGAGCACACAGGCGCAGGCGTCAGAAGCATGCTTGCACTCACCGAAGGACCCTCCACAAAACGACAACGAGGATGATGAGTGCAACGACGATGAGGACCGTCGGGATCGCCCGGAGCTCTTCATCGAGTTGTGAGGCGAATCGGAGCGTGGCCAGCGCGATTCAGTGTCACTGCTTGCTCGGCGCTGAAGCCTCGGCCCGCCGAAAGTACGGCGGCAGGTCTTTCTTCGTATCGCGCAGGATTTCGACGATGGCCTGGCGATCGGCGGCTGAGAGCCGCGAGAATCGCGGATCCTTGTCCCGGCCCGACAACACCTGCCACAACTGCTCGTAGACGAGCGCTTTCGCTGGCTCGGGCAACGCGTTGAAGGCCTCCGAGTAGATCATGTAGCTGCATGGATACTTCACCAGACGACGCTCGAGATCCAGTTGCCTCAGCGAGCGCCCGTGACCGTCCATCGGCCCGATCGCGGTGAACTTCTCGGAAAAGCCCGAGGTCCCACCGATCTTGTTGGGAAGCGGCGTTTCGTACACGAAGAGCAGATAGTCGACGAGGTCGATCGCTGCCTGGCGGACTCGAGGGATGTCGTGGCCTCGACCCTCTGCGGTCGCCAATCGAGACTCCCATCCCATGCGAGTAATCAGATTCGTCATGTGAACCTGATGCTCGAGGACCATCAATGCGACGACGTCGCTGTATCGTGAGAGATAGCCCGCCGAGTCGAACTGACCGTCGAGAGATTCGAGCTGGCGCGCCTCCGGTTTGACCGACTCGGTTGTGCTGGCGGTTGAAATCGGCTTGTTTCCGACATGGCGGATCGAACCCAAATCGCCCGTCACGTACAAGCCACCCCACCGCTCGCTGAAGGCCGTCCGGTGATCGCTCGTGAAACCCGAAGCGTACGCGTTCTTGTCCTCCGGCACGGTCAGCGTGCTGACCAGGAAGAGACCTGGCACACCGAGCGTGCTCCAGGAGAGATGACAAGCCAGGCAGTTGTCGTCGCGCTTGAATTGGGGTCGATCGCCGGACTTCTGTTCGAGACTGTAGAAGACGACGCCTTGACGCGGGTCTTCCGCCGCCACCTCTACCACGTTGCCGCCACGCACGTAACCGACGGCGACGGCATCGTTGAAGAACAGCGTCCGCGGGTTTTTCATGTTGATGAGCGGACCTTGCGAGCTGTTCTGGGAGAACAGAGCCACCTGCGACTCGACGGGAACCGCAAGCGCATCGAGGACGGAGCGAAGGTACCCGCTTGCGTTATCGAACGTCAGGCGAGCACGTCCATCTTGAAGCTTCTTGTTCAGATCGTCGACGCGATCGGTGGTTTCGAGATTCGCGTATGAAATCGCCGGATGATTCCTGGATGCGACGAACACGTCCTGGCGTTGCCCCGACACGGCCGTCACAAAGAGCACAGCAAAGCCAACAAACGCCGTGACGACTCGACGGTTGCACATAACCTCAGAAAGAAACGCGGGCCGCGTATCTATCCCTCGCGTTCGACGACGACGAAACCGAGGGCCGTCCAGCTCGCGGGTGGCGCTCCCCGGCGGTTGATGTAGCGTCGCTCCTGCTTGCAACTGGAATGCGTGTTCTGGCGGCGCTCGCTGTGGCGCCGCTCCCAGACCACGGGGACCTTCTGGCCGAAGGCCTTGTGCAGGAGGTCATACCCCTGGAAATCGGCTCGCCTGACAACGATGTAGTGCATACGAGCTAGTACGACGCCCGCTCACGTCGCGAACGCCTGCAAAGCCTTTCCAACCCGGACATACTCTTCGTACCGCCTCTGGTAGCGTTCGAGCTTTTCGCCTTCGATTGCATCGAGCTGCGCTCGCAGCAGCGACGATCCTTCGGATCGCGCGAGCTGCTCTTCGATCGCAGCTGCCTTCAACTTGTATTCGGCGTCGTGCGATTTCTCCCAGGCCAGCCACTCGGCCGTCCATCGCGCGTGGGCTGCCTGTATTCGATCGGACCCCAAGGGAAACGCCGAACCCCATGCACGATCGAGCTGAGCGAATTCATCGGGGAAAAGTTGTCGCGCCGATCGCGCCAAAGGCTCCCAGGTGAGAATGGCTTGCGGATCGGCTGTTGCGGCGCTCACGGCAGGCAGGAAGGCCCCCAATACGGTCAGTGTGCGGTTGCGGGCCACTTCTGTCTTCATGGCATCCAGGGCAGCGGCTATCCGGAGACACCCCCACGTGATCGCACCCGCTACAATAATTGCCGATACGACGAGCACCATCAAACTCTAGTATTTCAGCACGCTGTGGACGGACTCGTTCGCGAGCTTTTCCCGTCCATTGAGTGCCTGCAACTCAATCAGGAAGGCGAGGGCGTGAACATGCCCTCCCAGCCGGTGGACCAGGTCAGCTGTCGCGCGAGCGGTCCCGCCTGTGGCCAGCAGGTCATCCACGATCAGCACTCGCTGCCCCGCGCTTACGGCATCGTTATGGATTTCCAGGGCATCGCTGCCGTACTCGAGTGCGTAGGTTTCGCGGACGGTCTTGGACGGCAGCTTGCCGGGTTTTCTGACCGGCGCGAAACCGGCGCCGATGCGGTCCGCCACCGGCGCGCCAAAAATGAACCCTCGGCTTTCGATGCCGACGACGATGTCGATCGACTGGTTCTTGAATGGCGCAGCGATCGCATCGATGGCTGCTCGGAGCCCTGCAGGGTCCTGCAGGAGCGTCGTGATGTCGTAAAACAATATCCCGACCTTCGGGAAATCGGGGACGTGTCGAATCTTCGTCTTGAGCAGTTCCATCTTGGTTGCTTCGCTGCCAGGTGAAATGTGAATGCGCCCGACTACTTGATGAGAAACCCTATCCCCGCTCCGGTCGGTGGCATGTCCTCGACTTCAACGTCTTTGACACGGGCGCCCGGCGGTCCGTGACGGACGTTTCGCTCGAACCGCTCAACGGCCTCCGCCTCACCTTCGGCAAGTATCTCGACTCGGCCGTCTGGCAGATTCTTCACCCACCCATTCAATCCCTCACGTGAAGCAGCGGCCTCCGCGAAGTACCGAAAACCAACGCCCTGAACGCGTCCTTCCACCAAGTACCGTCGCGACACTCGCATACCGCGTGCGAATTATACCTTCCCGCTCCTTCCCTCATGGCGCGCGCGTCACGACGACGAATTGCGCCAGTGACGACTCCGCTCACAAGCGGAGGTTGGCTATTTACGCCCGCGACGGGCTCTCGTCGGCGCTCGGTCCGTAGATCGACGGCACGGGAACGTCGAGCATCCTGAGGTACACGGAAAGCTGGCCGCGATGATGGTAGACGTGATTGAACGCAATCGAGCGAACGAGCGCGGTCTTGGGCATTCCCATAATCGTTGCGCCGTCCTTGTTCGTCATTCGCCAGTCTCGCTGCAGGCCCGCGTCGCCGAGCGCCGTCAGGGCCGCTTTTGTCTTCTTCACGCTCTCGTCGTGGGCCGCCAAGACCTCGGCCTTCGTTTTCGGCTCGAGCGGTCCGTCAGGGCCTGACCATTCGATGGAATCCTTCAGCGCCCATTCCGTGATGTAGCCCGGCGCCATCGCCACATGGAGTGCCAACGTACCGATCGACATGGATTTCTGATGCGGCTTCCAGGTCAACCTGTCCTCGGGCACGCGCTCGAGTACTCGTCGAGTGGTCGCAGCTTCGTTTTCGAGCTCTCTGAGAAAAGATTCTGTGAGGGACATCTCGTGGCTCCTTCCGCACCGAGGTTTCAGTGGGTTCTGGGAACCCAAATGCTACCTCAACGAATGACGTGGTGAAACCGGGGTTCGGAGGGAAGAATCCGTGTGGAGGGAGACGCGACCGAAAAAACGGAGAGCCGGCCCCCAAGGAATGGGACCGGCTCTCACCCCGACGCGCGACGATCGCCGCTCTCTTAATCGGAGCAGCTGGAAGCGATCATCTTCACGCTGTCCACCTTCAGTCTCGGGCTGCTGCTCGGACTCGAGCTGCTCGCCTGATCCAGACTGCCGGTGACCTCCACCTTATGGCCAACGTGAGGAGACAGCTTGCTGTCGTCGGCGTCGAGCTTGTAGCTCGAGGCCGCCGGAGACGCGCTCGACGCCGCCCCGGCGCCGGTTGATTTGGCGACACTCAACATGAAACCACCATCGGACCGACTGCTCGAACCAGCTGTCCCAACAGCTCCTGGCGTCGATGCCGCTGCCGCCGAGCTCTGGGGACTGCGTGAAATGCAACCAGTGACCGTGATGTTGTCCGCTTTCGCCGACGCGCCAGGCGGCACTGCCGGCGGAGTGGACGTCGGGGGTCGTTGCGCCGGCTCTTGCGCACTCGGCGGAGCCTGTGGCGCCGAGGTTGGCGGCGCCTGCGATGATTGCGCGGCAACCGCTACAGCGAAGAGAGAGACGGCCAAGGCGATCGTAGAGATTTTTTTCATCATACAAGCCTCCGTCCCAACAGTGATCGGTGATTCGCGCTGGTGCAATGTCAGCGCCACTTCGGTCTCGGACGGATCTCATTGATCGCACGCGCGTTGGCAGACATCCGTCAGTCGAAGGTCAGCGGATGCTTGTGTTGTGTTTTGGTGCGGCGTACTTACACACCGAGCCAACATGACACGGGCTGCTGACTCCGCTCTGCAGACGTTCGGTGGGAGGTTTCAAGAACCGGCGCGACGTGGGGGTCGAAGGATGAGGTCGCTCGAACGCGGCGATTTGGCAGAGCCTGGTGAATGATACCTCGACAGATTGATGGAGCCCGACAAATCACTCGTCTTCTTCCCAGGGCGAGCGCTGAGGGCCCGGCACGATGCCAGCAATGTCTGGATCTTCTCCTTCAGCATGGTCCCCTTTATCTGGACGCCGGCTCTTCTCGAGTCGGCGAGCCGCTTTCTGCTGCTGCTTTTCTTGACGCGCTCGTTCGCGCGCACGCTTGTGCTGTGTGGGTCTCGATTTTTGCACGGCCCCTCCTCAGTGCGACCACCGCTTGGACCGCTTCACGATCGGACACGCTCGCAGGGTCGAGAGAGGGATCGAGGAAGCTCGGTCGGCTCGCAGCTCGCAACAACGGAGCTGCGGAACTCGCGACCCAGTATAACCCTACTTTCTGTCGTCATTGCGCCGCACATCCGCGGACTGTCGGTTGGGCGAAAATTCATGCCGCCGGCTCGCCGTCGCACGGAGTGCTAGGATGATGCCGCCGATTCACCAAAGGCGCGTCCAATGAAGAAGCACCTGGTAACCCACAGCCATTGAAAGTCTATCTCGTCGACGGTACCTACGAGCTGTTCCGGCACTACTACGCGGTTCCATCGGCCCGTGATCCGCACGGCCACGAAGTGGGCGCGGTCAGAGGCGTACTGGCTTCCATTCTCGGCATGCTCACCGGCGGCGCCACACATATAGGCGTTGCCACCGACCACGTCATCGAATCCTTCCGCAACGGATTGTGGGCAGGCTACAAGACCAGCGCCGGCGTCGAGCGGGATCTACTGGCTCAGTTCCCGCTCCTCGAAGAAGCCCTCGCGACAATGGGCGTGAGGGTCTGGCCGATGGTCGAATTCGAGGCTGACGATGCATTGGCGGCTGCGGCAGCAGCCGCGGATTCTGACGACCGTGTCGAAGAGGTGATCATCTGCACACCTGACAAAGATCTCGCGCAATGTGTGCGCGGCACCAGGGTTGTGCAATTGAACCGCCGCACGCGCGTGATTCGTGACGAGGCTGGTGTCGTCGAAAAATTCGGCGTGCCTCCCGCGTCGATTCCGGACTATCTTGCGCTCGTCGGCGACGCGGCAGATGGATATCCTGGGCTTCCAGGGTGGGGCGCGAAATCCGCAGCTGCCGTGCTCGCCCGTTTCGGCCATCTCGAGGACATCCCCGAAGATTGGCGGCTCTGGCACGTCAACGCCTCGAAACCTGCAGCGCTGGCCGACACCCTTGTTCGTCAGCGCGAACTTGCGTTTCTGTTTCGGACGCTGGCGAGGCTAAGAACCGACATCCCGGTGTTCGAGAACGTGGACGAGTTGGAGTGGAAGGGTCCTACGTCTGACTTCGAAAAACTTGCGTCGAGGCTCGACGCAGCGGCTGAAGGTCCCGGGCTGATGAAGCGCCTACGCTGAATCGCGACCGATCTATTCGCGGCGCCACTCGGCATCGATGACCTTCCCGGTGCCCGGCATCGGGGAGTACTTTCGTCCCTGCGCGATCGCTTCTGCGTGAAACGTTCGGGCGGTGGCCGGGCACAGCCCCAGAAACACTTCCAGCAAAAGGGCAGCGACTCCAATATCGTCCAGTTGGCCAAGGAGCGGGATGATATCGGGCAAGAAATCAAGCGGCCAGATCACGTAAAGAGCGGCGAGCGGTAGCAGGGCCTTGGTCAGTACCGGCACGTGCGGCTCGCGAAAGAGTCTCACGGCCAGGCGCGCCTGCGACACCACCGTCTTGAGCAGCCGGGGCGCTGACAGCCAGGACATCACACGTACCGCCATGGTCCTGTACGGCACCTTACCATGCCGCTTGACCTTGTCCCAAGGGCAAGCCGTACGGTACGTCCATTCGGGGTGCAAACATCCGGTACGGAGGTTCAGGTGCCTGTAGATCAGCGTCACCTCCCAAGTCTTCAGAAGGCATCGGATCGCTTGTTGAGCATCGGTGTTTTTGCCCGGCGGTCACGACTCTCGACGAAGGCGCTTCGGCTTTACGACAGGCTCGGCGTACTGACGCCAGCTCATGTCGATCAGGTCAGCGGCTACCGCCGCTACCGCGAGAGCCAGTTGGCCACCGCCCGGCTCGTGGCAATGCTGAGACGACTGGACATGCCGTTGTCCCAGGTCGCCGAGGTCGTCTCTGCCGTCGGCACCCAGGGTGGCGAAGTGGCAATGCTCAGACGGCCCGAGATGTCGCCGCCTCAGGAATCAAAAACGGTTTCGAACGCTGCTGGTGCCAGAGGGGCCGAACTGGTGGCGACGCACTGGGAAACGGTCGAGCGCCGAGTCGCCTCACAACGCGAGCTGGCGGCGCACCTTCAAAACAGACTCAAGGGACGAGAAGGGAGTTTCGATATGTACGAGATTCGCGAACGCGATGTGCCAGAACAGACTGTGTTGACCGAGCAGCGGCACGTCCAGGCTGACGAACTGCCGCGGTGGATCGGCGCAGCGATGACCCGGCTGATGAAATCCGCCGGGCCGCTCGGAGGTCCGGCGGGATATCCATTCGTCGTCTACCACGGCGAGGTCAACCAGGACAGCGACGGTCCGGTCGAGTGTGTGTGCCAGTCAAGGTCGGGCAGGAAGCGTCGACGGAGGCGGCTGTGCGCCAGGAGGCCGCACACCACGAGGCGTACGTGCGGCTCCGGAAGGCCCAGGTTGCATTTCCACAGATCCTGTCGGCCTACGACGCGGTCAGCCAATGGATCAGTGCCAAGCGGCTCTCAGTCGCGGGGTCGCCGCGCGAAGTCTACTTCACGGACTTCGGATCGGCCGCCCGACCGACGAGGTCTGCGATGTGGCGTTTCCCGTGCGATCAGCCTGACAAGCAAGGAGGCCAACATGAAACCGACTCACGAGACTCACGCCACTCCTCACACGAGTCGTCTTGCGCAACCGAGTGCGGTGGAGACGAAGCTCGATCCAAGTTTTGGCACGGCCGGGCAAGCCATCGACGCGCTTCGCCACGGGGTCATTTCGTCGCGTGAGCTGACGGCACATGTCTTCGACCGAATCAAGAGGTACAACTCGAAACTCAATCTCTTTGTCACCTTGATCGAGGATCAAGCGATGGCCCGAGCTGCGGAGGCGGACGAGATGCTGGCACGAAAGAGGCCTCTCGGCATTCTGCACGGTTTACCTGTCGTTGTGAAAGACGTCTTCGCTTCGGCCGGAGTGAGGACGACATCCGGATCGAAGATGTTGGAGACGTACGTTCCCACCGAAGATGCTGTCAGCGTCGCGAGGTTGAAGGCCGCAGGGGCGATTCTCATCGGCAAGACGAATATGCCCGAATTCGCCGGCGACTGGCAGGCGTTCAATGCCGTGGCAGGCACATCCAACAACCCATGGGATCTCGCGCGGACGCCCGGCGGTTCGACAGGTGGTGGAGCGGCCGCGCTGGCAGCCGGTTTCGGCTTTCTCGAAGTCGGCGGGGATCTCGCCGGCTCGATTCGAATTCCCAGCCACTTCTGCGGAGTCTACGGTCACAAATCGACGCTCGATATCGTGCCGAACCGCGGCCACATTCCCCCGCCGCCGGGAATCCAACCCGGGCCTGCGGAGCTGCCGGTCGCCGGGCCGCTGGCGCGAAGCGCCGCGGACTTGCGGCTCGCGCTCGAAGTTCTCGGCGGACCTGATGCGGGCGAATCGATTGCCTACCGCTGGAACCTGCCGGCACCACGAAAAGCAAAACTCACCGACTACCGCATCGGCTATGTAATCGATGACCCGTTCTGTCCGGTCGATGCCCCTGTGAAGGAGTGTTTAGCGGTTGCCATCGAGGAACTGCGAAAGCACGGAGTTCAACTGGTTGAAGGCTGGCCTCCAGAGGTGAACCCACTCCATCACTTCGAAACCTTCGCCTGGCTGCTCGCTGCGTTCCTCTCGCAGACCGTCCCGGACGCTTCGTTCAGCGGCATGCAGAAAGCCGCAGCGAGCGGCGCGAACGACCCATGGACCAGCGGCACCACGGCGCTGCACCGCGACTGGCTTCGACAAAGCGCAGAGCGATTGAGAGCTCGCGCTGTGTGGCAGTCCTATTTCAGGTCGCACGATGCGTTCCTGATGCCGGCAAGCTTTGTCGCCGCCTTTCCCCACGATCACCAGGACATGAATTCGCGCAGGCTGGCGACGACCCAGGGCGAGCGCCCTTACGGCGATCTGGCGAGATGGGCTTCATTCGCCACGCTGACCGGCTGCCCCGCCACGGTTGCACCGGTCGGCCTCACGAGCACCGGACTGCCGGTGGGCATTCAGATCGTGGGCCCGTTTCTCGAAGACGCGACGACCATCGACATTGCCGGCAAGATGGCCGACCTGATCGGTGGATTCGTCGCCCCGCCCGGCTTGGCGGGATGAGGATTCACATGAACGGGTTTTCGTCGGCGCTCGGTCCGTAAATCGAAGGAATCGGGACGTCGAGTTCTCGAAGATACGCCGTGAGCTGTCCGCGATGGTGATACCAATGGTTCAGCATGACCGACCTCAGGAGCGCCAGGCGGGGAACCGCGAACAGCTCACGATCCCCACGCATCAATCGCCACGTCGACATCAGCGTCGAATCATCCATGCTGCCGAGCAGCTTCTTCACGTTGGCGATACTTTGATCGAGCGCCGGAACCAGCTCCGACGCGCTTTTCGGCGCAGGATCCTTGAAGTCCGGAGCCTGAGCCGGAGACGGTGACGACACGAGAGCCGCGACTCCTCCCGGAACCGTGGCGACATGCAGCGCAAGCTCGCCGAGCGTTCTGGCTTTAGGGTGCGGTCGCCAGCTCAACTTGCTATCGGGCACGCGCTCGAGCACTCGGCGCGTTGTCTGGGCTTCCTGTTCGAGTTCCTGCAACAAACCCTCGATTAGCGGCATGGATCCCCCTTTCCTCGGCCAGCGAGAGAACACGAATCACGCTTCCGCGCGTTGCCGCACACGCTCGATGAGTTGAGTCCAGCCTGTCGACAGGCCTTCCCTGTACCCATCGGGCATTGGCCCAAGTGCTGTGTGCCTGAGCGTGATCAGGGTTCCACCATCGGCTTCTTTCAAGCGGTACTGCAGGTTCGAGACCACAGGGTACGAAATCATCAGCGGACCGGTGATCTCGAGCAACGTCGGCTGTTTGATCGCCTGCACCTGGCCCCAGAAGTGGCCGTTGTTATCGCCGAGATCGCGGAACCAGCGCCCGCCGGGCCAGGGTTCGAGCTTCATCGGCATGGGCACGCTGTTGTGGCCGCGGTTGGACGGCCCCATCTCTTCGAGCAGCGCGGCGAAGGTCTCGGTTAAGGGCGCATGGACGTGGATCTCTTGGGTGATGTCGAGGGTCAGGCTTTCGGTTGCAGATGCGATCGTGGCCATGGTTATTGCCTCCTGTGACGTGTTCTAGGTGCGTTCGGCGCGGGCTTTGATACGCGTGAGCTGATTTCGCCAATAGCGTTCGAAGCGGCTGGTCCATTCGTGGACCGGCCTCAGTCCTTCCGGGTTCGTGCGGTAAAGCATCTGTTTCCCGTCGCGCCGCGCATCGACGAGCCCGACGTCCCACAGAACGCGGAGGTGCTTGGAGACCGACGGCTGCGGCAGGCCGAGTTCCTCGACGATCTCGCCAACCGGCCGCTCGCGAAGCGCAAGCATCACGAGAATGTCGCGGCGGCGCGGCTCGGCAATCGCGTTGAAGGCGTCGGATGTCGTCGCGGCGCGCGGCACGAGTGCATCATATTCCTATTACGGAATATGTCAAGCTCCACCTTCCGGTCCGCATACGACACCGGGTATGTTTCCACCATGAAGTACCTTTGCCTGATCCATTTGAACGAGGGCGAGCTGGCCGCGATGCCGGCGCGGGATGCCAGCGAACTGAACGCTCGGCACCTGGATTTCAACGATGGTCTTCGGGAAACCGGCAATTTCATCGTCGCGGAAGCGCTCGCGCCTGCGCAGGAGACGACTCGCGTGACCACGCGGGGCGGGACGCTCCACATCACCGATGGTCCATTTACCGAGGCGAAAGAAGTGATCGCCGGGTTTTACCTGATTGAAGCCAACGACATGAAGGAAGCAACCGAGATCGCCTCGCGCATCCCCAGCGCAAGCTTCGGTATCGTCGAGGTGCGCCCGTGCCGCCAACTGATCGTCGAAGGCCGCGCGCTCCGGTGGGGATGAGAACTTCCTCTCTCTCATGTGTCGTTCCTCGGCTGAGAGCGGTCTCCAAGGGTGCCCGCCTACGCCTGGCCGAAAGAGTCCGGATGGCAGGAGTGCGCCAAGCTCGACGGTTTATGACCCCGTTCTCAGCATTGCAGGACTGTCGATTTCGCCGTCTGGCATTCGACGTGTAGACAGGAAGCTCAAAAAAGGAGCCGCCGCGTGCGATTCATGGTGATTGTCAAAGCGAGCAAGGAATCCGAAGCGGGAATCTTGCCGGATGAAAAACAGCTGGCAGCGATGGGAAAGTTCAACGAAGAGATGGTCAAGGCCGGGGTGATGCTCGCTGGAGAGGGCCTTCAGGCAAGCTCGAAAGGTGCGCGCGTCCGATTCTCCGGGAACAAGCGGACCGTCATCAACGGGCCTTTTGTGGAAACCAAGGAGCTCGTTGCGGGGTTCTGGCTGATCCAGGTGAAGTCGAAGGAAGAAGCGATTGAATGGATCAAGCGCGTGCCATTCGAGGACGGCGAGGTCGAGATCCGTCGGGTATTCGAACTCGAAGACTTCGGACCCGGCGAAGCCGTCGACCGTCATCGTCAGCTGCGGGACGAGCTGGCTAAGAAATAGGTTGAGCGCGCCTGGACCTTGCGCGGACCCACCGATAATGGTGTGATCGGTAGCCGTGTCGGCTACCGATACCCATCGTGCGATCGACGCGGTCTGGAGAATCGAGTCGGCCAAACTCATCGCGGGCCTGACCCGAATGGTCCGGGACGTGGGCGTGGCCGAGGATCTGGCGCACGATGCCCTGGTCGCCGCGCTCGAACAATGGCCGGAGTCTGGAATCCCGAGGAACCCGGGCGCCTGGCTCATGGCTGCGGCCAAGAATCGGGCGATCGATCTCTTCCGCCGCAACAAGCTGCTCGAACGCAAACATGAGGAGCTCGGCTACGAGCTGGAGTCCGAGCGCGAGGCAGGTGCCTTGGCCCTTGACGCCGCCCTGGATGATGACGTGGGCGACGATCTTTTGCGATTGATGTTTACGGCCTGCCATCCGGTCCTTTCTACCGAGGCGCGATTGGCGTTGACGCTCCGTCTTCTCGGAGGTCTCACCACTGGAGAGATTGCGCGCGCCTTTCTCGTCTCCGAACCAACGGTCGCCCAGCGCATCGTCCGGGCCAAACGAACGCTGGCCAAAGAGCGCGTGCCGTTCGAGGTCCCACGCGGAACCGACCGGGCCGCACGTCTCTCATCAGTTCTCGAGGTCGTGTATCTCATTTTCAACGAGGGATACTCCGCTACTGCCGGTGACGACTGGATCCGCCCCGCGCTCTGCGAAGATGCACTCCGTCTCGGGCGCGTTCTCGCCGAGCTCACACCTGATGAATCAGAAGTCCACGGTCTCGTGGCATTGATGGAGATTCAGGCGTCTCGGTTTAAGGCGCGGACTGGCCCAACCGGGGAGCCGATTCTGCTCTTCGATCAAAATCGTGCTCTGTGGGACCAGCTTCTGATCCGCCGCGGGCTAGCCGCGCTCGAGCGTGCGAACAGACTTGGCGGAGCGCGCGGTCCTTATGCAATCCAGGCCGGCATCGCCGCCTGTCACGCTCAGGCCAAGACCCCTGAAGAAACGGATTGGCCGCGCATTGTCAGGCTCTACGAAGAGCTCGCGCGCCTGACCCCCTCGCCAGTTGTGGAGCTGAACCGTGCCGTCGCGCTCGCAATGGCGGTGGGACCCCAGGCCGCTCTCGACCTCGTCGATGCGCTAGCAGCGGAACCAGCGTTGCGCGACTATCATCTTCTCCCCAGTGTGCGTGGAGATCTGCTGGTCAAACTCGGCCGCTCCGACGAAGCCCGTAGAGAATTCGAGCTCGCAGCGTCCCTCACACGCAACACACGAGAGCGCAATCTTCTGCTCAAACGCGCCGCTGGAATTCAGTGAGTTGTGCGCGCTGGAGACTGTTTCTTCTGCGACGCCGTGAACTGCCGGACACGAATGACCGTTTGAGGAGGCACGCCGCCAGTCCACGCCGCGGCAAATCCGTCATCGACGGCGGCGACGACCGGATACTCACCGCGTTCGGAATTCCCGAGGGGGACGCGGATAACGTGCGGTCCTCCATTCGCCAGAACCTCTGCGGCGACGACTCGTCGCGTACCGTTCAGCTGTTCGTCCCAGGCAATCGCAAGTGAGCCATCCGGGGTGACCGCAATCTGCGGGTGGCGAGGCGTGCCCTGGGTTGGAATGCGATATCGCGGCGTGAACTGACGTCCATTCCGAGAACTTGAATAGAAGAGCGCCAGTTCCGGCTCGTCGCCTGCCGCGGGCCCACTGACCAGCGTCGGCCACACAATGTGAACGGCATTGTGCGGATCGACCGCCAGCGCCGGACCGTTTTCCGGACAACCATCGAGCACCCATCGATCATCGCTCACCCGGATTGGCGCTTCGAACGTGCGCCCGGAATCCCGAGAAAGCGTCAGTGCGATATCACGCACGTTGCCGGGATAGACATGACGCCAGGCCGCATAGATCGAGCCGTCCTGACCGGTCGCGACGGCGGTCTTACAGCAGTAGCACACACCGCCTGTCAGCGCTGTCGCTTGACTGGAGCCGTCCAGCCGAGCGAAGTACAGCTTCGAGAGTTGCGCCTTGGCGACCGAATCCCCCGCCGCCTGGTGACCGCCATGCGCCTGACCGTCGTGTTGGTGCATCGGGGTCGCGTGCGTGCCCGCTTGTTCTCGATGGTCGAGCCAGACTGCCACCACGGCGCCGTCGCGCTCGGTCGCGATCGCTTCCCAACCACGGTTTCCGGACACCTCGGTGCCGGTAATGCTTTTCGGCGCAGTAAAGGAAGTACCGCTGTCGTCCGATCTCGACCAGAGCAGCCGCGTTCCGTCCGCCTCTTTCTCGGTCCACACCACGACGAGCGCTGGATCGCGTCCGGAGCGTGGCAGCAGCGCCACTCGAGGCGGTTGCTCGCCAGAGAGCCTTACGTTCCCACCGCTTCTGGTCACCCGCTTCGGTTCGCCGAACATGCGGCCCGCAACTTTACTGACCGCCGCGTAAATGTCCGTTCCGTCCGACTCGGACGCCGCACCCCATACCACTGCCACGAACTTTCCGAGCCCGGCTATCGAAGGATTCGCGTTCGATCGACCCTTGACGCCGAGAGACGCCGCCGCATCGGTGCTACGGGCAGGGCTTGCTGCGGACAGCACGGCGGCTGCCACCACAACAAAAGCAATTCGAAAGGCCGTTGAGATCGACTGAATCCCCGAGCGCACTGACATCACCTCTCTTCAGAAACGAAGCCGTAAACCCAATTGCCATGACCTTGGATCACCGACGGCCGTAACCTGGCTGAATGTTGGTAGAGGATTTGTCGGATAGGCACCCGTTCCGAAATTCGTATTCCGCGTGATCACGTTTTCATGATTTGTGAGGTTGAATCCTTCAACCAATCCTTCAACCCGGACCTTGTTACTGATTCTGAATTCCCGGCTGAGTCGAAGGCCCAGACTGAAAAATGCGGTCCCGACGCCGGCATTCCGCTCGATGAACTCACCATCGACGATCGGCCGGCCGGTGGTGCCTTGAATCGTGGTGACGCCAGACGTGATATTGAATGGCAAAGCCGAGTAATACTGCAGGAAGCTGCTCAGCTGAAAGCCATGGCTGAATCGTTCCCAAGCGGTGGTTGCGGGTGCCATGGACGAATTGACCGCGCCGGTAAAGACCAAGCGATGCCGTTGATCGTCGTCGGAGCGGCCCCAGTCTTTCCAGAGGTCAAGAGGGTCGATCGGAGAACTGAAGAAGTTCTCCCCGACATTGTTCATCGACTTGGAGAGTGTGTAACTGACGCGATAGTTACCCCACCGTACCGGCCGCTGCACGAACGAGACGTGCAGTCCATGATAGTTGGAGTCGGCTGCCGGAGAGTACTGACTGTTGTTGGCATAGTTGGGATTCGGACGGCAGCCGTTGTTGGTTCCGGAAGCCGCGCATGCCGGCACATTCTGATTGATCGAGATGATCAGATTCAGCCCTCGCAGGTACTGATAGCCGACGGTGATCGTGCTGCTGTTCCCGAGTTGACGCTCGACCTCCAGGCTCGCCTGTTGAGAACGAGCATTCTGCATGTCACGATTCATCGTCGTCAGGTTTACGAGAGTGACTGAAGGCACCGGGGCGCTCAGAATGTTCGGAAACACAGGCGCAGCCGCCTGCGTCGGGGATAGACTGACGCTGATCTGACGGAGACTATTGAGGTCGGTGGTATTTGCCGCCGACAGAAGAGCATTGGCAACTGCGCGCAGCGGCACTCGGTCGTAGAACACGCCAGCGTTGCCACGTACTACTGTTGACGTCGACTCGAAGGGCGACCACGCAAACCCCAAACGCGGCGAGATGTTGTTGCTGTCCGTATTGATGGTCTCGAGGAATTGCAGATCGTATCGGACGCCCGCGTTCAATGTGACGCGGGAGTTCACCTTCCATTCATCCTGCACGTAGAAACCCACGTTCGGATTGGTCTGCGAGATCGTGGTGTCGCCGAACGTCTGCGTGAAGCCTGCGTTACTGTAAATGCCGGCGAGAAAGTTGGCGAGCGATGAAGCGTTGGCGGTCGTCCCAAACGAATAGGAACCACGACTGGATCGGGGGTACGTGATGGTGTCGTCGTTGAGGAGGAAATCGAACCCAGCGCGCAGCGCGTGCGCCCCGGCTTGATGCGAGAGATTGTCGACCACTTGGTACATCTTGTTCACACGGCGGGTCGGGCTTCCCGAAGACGTTCCGAACGAGGCCACGCCTGCGATGCTCACCGCAGGACCGATTGGATCTGTCGGCGGCGCCTTCAAATCGCCATAAGCGAACTGGGCTCGCGTCTCGTTCACGGTTCTCGACGACAACGTCATCGTGTTGCCGAACGCAACCGAATGGTCGATGTTGTCCAGACCAGCCGAGGCGGTGGGCGCACTCAGCGCTCCTGCCCCACGGGAGTTGTCGGACTTCACGTCGTACAGCGAATAGCGAACACTGAACTGATCTTTATTGCCAAGCTGGTGATCGAGCTTGCCCAACACGTTAGTGCTGTCTAAGGGATTCGGATAGACACCGGTCGCGATGGGCGACCCTGGATAGCGAACCGCCGCCAGCTTCGCATTGATGATGTTGACGTTGGCCTCGGATATCGTCGTGAGACCGGACTGGTCGAGATTGCGCTGCTCGACGTTCGAAAAGAAGAACGTGCGGTCGCGCACGATCGGGCCACCAAAACTAGCCCCATATTGGTGCTGGTGCATCGGCAGCTTGGTGCCGGAAAGGGCATTGGCCGCGTTAAGGGAGTCGTCGCGAAAGTAGTCGTACACATCTCCTCGTAGCGCGTTGGTGCCACTCTTCGTCACGACATTGATGTACCCACCCATTGCGCGTCCCAGTTCCGCCTGCCCACCTGACGTCACCACCTGAAACTGGTCGACTGCATCCACGCCGTAGGGTATCCCGCTCAGTCCAGCAGCGTCGTCGTTTGCCGAGAGACCATCGACAATGAAGCTATTCGAAAAATTGCGCTGGCTGCTAACCGACAGACCCTGGCCCGGCACGGCCGACGTTTCGGGAAAGAGCTGTGTGCTGGCGATGTTCGTCGGAGAGACATGAGGCACGAGCAGCGCAAGGTCGAGGAAGTTCCTCCCGTTCATCGGCAAGCTCTTGACCTCGGCTTGCGACACCGTACCGGCAATTTGGCTGCGGGCCGCTTCGAGGACGGTGGCCTGACCTGTGACTGTGACGTTTTCGCTCACGCCGGAAACCTTGAGCGAAATCGGCAATTCAAAGGCCGCTCCAACCGTGAGCGTCAGACGACGTGTGACGTCAGCAAATCCCTGCTGCTTGATGGTGATCTCGTACGGACCCACCTTCAGGTACGGGAATCGGAAACGCCCGTCTCCATCAGTGACGGCCTGGGCCGTGAGATTGGTTTCCGTCTGGCGTGCCACGACTACGGCACCTGGCACGATTGCGCCTTGCGGATCTGTCACCCGACCGCCAAGGCTCGCATAATTGATCGTTTCTTGAGCGCCGGCGGTACTTGGGTACGCGCCGCCGCACCACACCAAGAGCGTGATGCCCAAAATGAATCGCCCCAACATTCCTTCTTCCTCCACGCTTCAAACCAGCTCTCTCGACGTTTCAAATCGGACGTTGCCGACGAACGCCACGGTCCCCTACAGGAGGCGCTCGCTCAGACGACGCGGGAGTACGCCACAACCTCTGGCGAAACAGATGCTTCGCCAGGCTGGGCTGAGCCGGGTTTCAGTGTTGGTCGGGAGACGCGTTAGACCCGCGGGGGGGGAGCGTCGGGAACGGTTGGGATATCGATTGGATTCAAGATCAGAGACGTCAGGATCTCAGGTGTGGCGACGAGAACGGCCGGTGCCATCGAACGAGTAAGAACGCCAGATGGTCCGACTATCGAGACGGCGATGGCCGCCGCCGGATTCGCGGCGCTGCGATACGAGCACGTCGGAGCGTTCGGTTCGGTCTCCGGGTGGTGCATCGGGCAGGTCATGGCATCGCCATGCGAGCACGTACATTCCAGTCCTGCCTCGAGGTCGTCGGGCAATGTCAAACGGAGCGCTGTCGGGACGGCAATCAGGATGGACAACTGCAGGACGATCCATCCTCCAGCAAGGCGCCGAAGCCGCCGACGCATCTTCTGCATCAATCGACAGACTACCACAGTTGTGCTCGGCCTCTATTCCCACGTTTGCCATCAGCCGGACGACCGCGTTCCGCTGCCATCCGACCTGAGCCGTAGCCAAACGAGACGAACCAGCGGCTCGTTTCACGTCGTGCTCGATACGAAGCCAGTGAGATACTGAGGCGCTCAATCCGGAATCGAGGAGACGATATGGCTGTACAGAACAAGCAGATAGCGCGCCGCTTTCTTGCCGCCTTCGCCGCCGCCGACACGGCGACGCTCGAACAGATCGTGGCTCCGGACCTCGTGGACCACAATCCACCGCCCGGTCAGAAGCCCGGCCGGGAAGGACTCATCGAAGCGGTGACCCAATACCGGACGGCCTTTCCCGACATGAAGCTCACCATCGAAAGCCTGATGGCCGAGGACGAGCTGGTTGCCGTAACTGGCAAAGTCGTCGGCACGAATCAGGGTTCGATGATGGGAATGCCTGCGACAGGGAAAAAGGTTTCTTTTGCCTACATGGACATGTACCGAATCGTGAACGACAGGATGGTCGACGTGTGGCACGTCGAGGATATCGCGGGTATGATGCACCAGCTCGGCGTCGTGCCTGGACAACCAACGGGTTGATTCAGGCTTTTCCGGCCACCATTTCCGCGCTCATTTCCGCCAGCTGCGACGTCGGCCGCAGAGGCCGGACGAGGAGTGTGAGCAGAAATCCCACCGCCAGCAACACAGCCAGTACTTGCAGCGGCGTGTCGTAGATGTGAATGCGATCGGCGCCAGCCGGCAACGCCGTCTTCGCGCGGTTGGACAGCTCGGTGATGATCACCGGTCCCGCGACAGCCGCGGCGCTCCACGCGGTGAGCAGCGCGCCGTGAATCGCACCGACGTTCTGCGGGCCGAAAATGTCCGCCAGGAACGCTGGAATCGTGGCAAACCCGCCGCCATACATCGTGAACACGACAAACAGCGCCGCTTGAAACAACGCCCAGCTTCCCCGCGCCGCAAAGCCTGGAATCATCAGAAACAGGACGAACTGTGTGACGAAGAAGATCAGGTAGGTATTGCGGCGGCCGATGTAGTCGGACCCCGAGGCCCACAGGAAACGGCCGCCGGCATTGAACACACTGATCAGCGAGACGACGGCCGCGGCCTGGAGAGGCGTGCGGTGAAACATGTCCTGCATCATCGGCGAGGCTTGCGCGAGAATGCCGATTCCGGCCGTGACGTTGATGAACAGAATTCCCCAGAGCAGGTAGAACTGTTTCGTTTGAATCGCGTGATTGCGACTTACGCTCGTATCCGCAATCATTGCGGTGGTCTTCAGCGGTCCCGACCACCCTTCGGGGCGCCACCCCGGCGGCGGCCGCCGCAGAAGGCGCGCACCGACGAGCATCACGATGAGATAAGTCACGCCGAGCGCCATCACGGTGTTCGCTACGCCGATGCGATCCATGAAGAAGACGTTGAGGTAGCCGGCCAGAAACGCCCCGCCGCCGAATCCCATGATGGCCATTCCCGTCGCCATCCCCCGACGGTCCGGAAACCATTGGACGAGAGTGCTGACTGGCGAGATGTAGCCAAGTCCACAGCCGATGCCTCCGATGATCCCCATTCCAAGAAAGACAACGGCCGACTGGCGCAAGGCCAGACCGATGCCGCCGAGAATCAACCCGGTGCCAAAGAACACAGCCGCAGCGGTTGCCGCAACGCGTGGACCGCGACGTTCGACCCACGGACCTCCAAATGCCGCGCTCAGGCCGAGCAGGACCAGAGCCGTGGTGAACGTCGTATACGGAGGGCTGAACCACCACGGATCGGCTGGAAACAGCTGCTGAATCGGCCGATTGAAGGTGCTCCACGCGTAGACCGACCCGATACAGATGTGAACAGCAACTGCACCAAGTGGAATCTGCCAGCGGCTCGTTGAGGGGTCTTTTGGGGTCACGTATTGGAACGCTCCTTGGCTTCAACGGGACCGGGCTGCCGTCAGCCATGCCGACTGAGCGGCCGCACACTCGCTGACAACGGTCAGGAAACGGGTCACTCCATCGGTTCCGACGACAAACGGATGCGAGGCGCCCGGTTTGCGCGCTGCTAGAGCCGTGATCTTCTGGAGGGTGGCATCCTGATTTGCGTGATTGGTCAGCAGTACGTCGGCGCTCGCCTGTTCGACGATTGTGCGGAAGCGGGTCGCAGATTTGTTGTACGTCTGAAAGTTCGCCACAGTTCGAGGGAAATTGAAGCCGACGCCTCCCCACAGCGCGCCGACATGGCGTTGATTGCCTTCCTTGAGCGGGATCAGGATCGACAGCGTCCCGGGCGTGTGGCCGGGCGTGACGTAGAGATTCAGCGTCGTGTCGCCGAGCGTCAGCTTCTCGCCGTCTGTTCGCGACGACGTCTTTCCTGGGTTTCAGGTCTGGAAAGGGAAAGAAGGGCTCGATGCGCATGTAGGCCCAATCGGCTTCCGACAGCACGATGTGGGCACCGTAGCGTTCCTGCAGAACCTTCGCGCCGAGGTCGTGGTCGCCGTGGCCATGGGTCACAATCACGTACTTGATCGTGGTGGGATCGAGGTTCAGCTTCTTGAGGCCGTTTACGATAAGCGGCTCGACGGAATAGTCGTAGAGGGAGTCGATGAGGACAATTCCTTCTGACGTGGTCACCGCCCACGCCGACACATCTTTGCCGCCGACAAAATACAGGTTGTCGAAAACCTTGGCTGGCTCGGCGTACCATCCGGACTGCGGCGGAATCGTGCGTCCGGCCGGCGAGCGTGGAGCAACGGATCCCGGCGCCGGGAGCGGACGATCGTCAGGCTTTGGTGCGGCGCAAAGCGCATCCACCCCGGGATAGTCAGTCCGAGCAGCCGCCTTCGCGGCCGCGACATGAACTTGTGCTGGATCGGCCTGCCCCTGCCCCCGAGCATTGGCAACCGCAGCCATCAGGGTGACAACTCCGACGAGGAAGAGAGCTGGACCAGTTCGATTCATTGGCTCCTCCAGCAGGCGCTCCCGTAATCACAAAGTCGCGCGAGGCGGAGTATACAGGTTGGTGGTTACTCTCTGACAAGGTGCACAGGGTGCACAGCGTGCGAAGGGTGCGAAGCTGCGAAATGTCTTAGTGCCTGGAAGTTCTGAGATACTCAGATCACCCGCGCGAATAGAGTGACTCCACGCTGCCTCGGCTCCCATAGTCGTGAGGCTCGACGATTCTGCTACGCCCGAAGTTGTACACAAACTCGACGAGGCGCTTTTTGGCAATCGCGTCCACGAGATCGGAATTCACGCGGCACCGCCAAAGCTGATTCAGTCAACCAGGGCGGTCACCGCCGACGCCATCAGCAAACGAATTTCCGAACGTTTTTGGGATTTATGGTCGGGGCGAGAGGATTTGAACCTCCGACTCCTCGGCCCCGAACCGAACGTCTACAGAAGGATTTGCTAATGATCCCGCGATTTCTGGAGTTCGGGTAGCGTCAGGGTAGCGACTCGGAAGCACCAGCGGCGTACCTTCGCCGGCCATCGCCGACATGCTGGACACCAGATTCGACGACGTAACGCGGAGCCAGCTTGTTGTGCGACGCTGCGCGATGCTACCGTGATCACAATGACGCTGAAGGCTCGAGTGAAGGCCGGCCGGCTGGTCGTTGACGAACCCACCGACCTGCCCGAAGGAACGGAAATCGAGCTGCTGCCTCTCGATCCCGCAGATTGGCTCGAGGAAGAAGACCGTGCCGCCTTGCACAAGGCCTTGAGGGATTCCGAAGAAGATGTGAAGGCCGGTCGACTTGTCGACGCGGATACGGTTCTGCGTGAGCTGCGCTCGCGTTGAAACGGCGGCACGTCAGCTTTACGTTCACCGCCCCGCAGCACGTCGCACAAGAGAAAGCGTGGTGGCTCGCGAACCGTGACGATCCGGAGGTGTTCGTCGAGGGACTCGAGCAAGCGGTCAAGGTCGGCGCAGTGCTTCCAGGCGCGGGCACACTATATGCGAGATCGCCGATCCCCGGCGTACGCCGGGTTTATCTGAGACGCGTCGCCCTCCGCCTCTATTACACCTTGAGCACAGCGACGCTGTTCAATGCCGTTCGAAGAGCACGTGGATTCGGCCAGGGCGGAGTGCCTCCGCACTATCAAACTCGAACTCCTCATGCTGCTGGAGAAACGGCACTTCCCCGCATCTGTGTACTCGACACTCGGGCTTGTGCTTCGGACATTCATTGAAGTGACAGAGACGCCCGATGTACGTTCCCGTCGCATCGAAGAGGAAGATGTCCACCTGATGATGCGCGACACCGAGCTCCTTTTCCTGCCACAGCCGCTGCAACGCCTTCGCGGATAGCTTCCGCAGCTCATTGAGGCCGGTGACGGGATCGAGCCACACGGCCAAATCAGTGTCTTTCGGCTCGTGCAGGTGAACGCTGCGCCGACGGTTAGTCTCCACGGTTGGCGCCGAAGCAACTGAGCCAAAGAGGGCGACGCGTCTCACCGATGGCTGGCCCGCGAATGCCCTAGCGACGTACTCCGCAGCGGCCTGAAACGCTTCATAGCGCTTCACGGTGTAGTAATCGTCATCATTCAATGGCCACTGGCTCCGCAGCATTTCTTGTACTTGCGTCCGCTGCCACAGGGACACGGTTCGTTTCGACCGGTCTTAGCGTGCCGACGCGGAGTCCGCTCGGTCCCGGCGCCCTCAGCGAGGACAGCGGCAATCGACCGGCCCAAGTGCGCATATTCAGCGACGGCCTTCGGGAATATTGGCCGAATCGTTGTGGCCAGCGCCTCGAGCGACTGGTCCGGCGCGGTCTCCTTCCGAAAGGCTTCTGCGATGTCCGGTGATGCAAAGAAGCTGAGCGTCAGCAACATCGCCGCGAACTCCTCGTCGAGTTCGTTCGGAACGTACGACTCCCAGAGCTCTTCGAGCCATTGGTGACCGCGCATGAAGCCACGCGACCATTGCCCGATTGGCGCTGCGGCATCCAGGTTCGCAAGCACGTCGTCACGGAAGACACAATCCGCCGGCAATGCTGCCGTCTCTGCGCGAACGCCGTCGTTGACGGAGTTGTACAACGACAAGAGTTCCGCCACAACGCGCTTGGCTTCGTCGAGACTGGCGTATTCGGGCTCGGCGTCGCCAAACACCAGCGGCATCCACTCCGAAGGCTGGATCAACTCGGGCGCACTCGCGACCGCGAAGAGAAAGCCTTGAAGTTCGTGGTAGCGGAGAGTGTCGGGCGGCCGCGCAGGATCGCTCAGGAACGCTCCCAGCAACATGTTCACAACGGACGGCTCCCTGCTCTAGCCGCCTTAGCGACCCGCGGCCCGCTTTATGTCGCGGGGGAGTTCTTCTCGGAGCACACGGCGAAGCGTCGCCTCGAGCGGTTCGCGCTTCGCGTGGACGTACTCGCGAAGCGCCGCATTGATCAGAGTCTGGTAGCTACCTCCGCCGGCCGCATGGACCTGCTTGCGGAACCACTCGAGCAGATCGTCATCGATCCGAATGGTGATTCGAGTCTTCCTCGGTGGAGTCTTGAGAACCGGTCCGCGCTTGCCGTGGCTGAAGTCGTAATGTGCTCTCATGAATTGATTCCGTACTGCTCGCGTTCCTTTGGATCGGCCTTGCGAGCGGATATCAGCCGTGGCCGATCGCCGCGCCACGTGTATACGACGACGAGCACGTTTCTGAGCGCGTCCATACCGATCGTGACGTAGCGTTCTTCGCCTTCAGCATCCTCTCGAATCGTGACGGCTTGCTCGTCGTGCAGGACTGTTGCGGCATCGGCGAAATCGACGCCGTGCTTCTTGAAGTTCGCGGACGCCTTGCGAGGGTCCCATTCGACATCGTCGCTCATCGCCTCTTCCAAGTATATGCACAGTTGTGCATATCGTCAACGTTACGGTCGCTGACCGCGCCGGATTGAACGTGTCGGCGCCCGAGACGAGGACTTCCTTGTAGCCACCGGCGCCAAGAAGCGTCAACAACAGTCGCGGCTCCGATTGCACATACCCGAACTGTGCGCCCGGAATCGCTTCATGCGTCCAAACGACCTTTGGCGCGGGGTAGCGTCAGGGTAGTACTTCCAACGCTGCCGAACCGCCGATCGACGAGGCGAGAGAGCTCTGGAACGTCCTTGATGGTGCGGTACGACCGGATTCGAAGCACCGGTCACTCGGTCAAGAACCGAGTGACCCACCAACTTAACGAAAACACGTCGGTCGAAAAAGCAAAAAGGCCAGATTCCTAGGAAATCTGACCTCTTTTCGATCTTGAATTGGTCGGGGCGAGAGGATTTGAACCTCCGACTCCTCGGTCCCGAACCGAGTGCTCTACCAGGCTGAGCCACGCCCCGACAGGTTTGATTCCTGGTACTTTGGCAGTCGAGTCATTGTGTCAGAAGTCACGGTCTCCTGCAATTCCTCAATGACTTGTTCGCCCGAATGCGCCATCCACCGAACCAACAACCAGTTCCTCCAACGGCGCGAGCGCTGCGTGAGCCGTGAGATCGGGATTGAGGGGCGTAAGCGAGACGTATCCATCGCGCACCGCCTGGTAGTCGGAACGGTCGTGTGGTTCCCAGGTGTCCTGACCTTCCTCAATCCAATAGTACGCTCGTCCTTTGGGATCGTGCCGCTCGGCAACGGACGTGACGTGGTTGCGTGTGGCTTGGACGGTGACGCGATAGCCCTTCGGCGTTCCGGCCGGCACATTGATGTTGAGAAATGTCCGAGACGGCAGCGGACTGCGCAGAATCACACCAGCCATGGTCGAGGCAGCCAGCGCGGACGGGCCAAAGTCGTACTCCCCACGCGTCGCTCGAAGCGAGACGGCAATGCCCTGCACGCCGAGCAAAGCAGCCTCGAGGGCGCCTGCCACCGTTCCCGAGTACGTCACGTCATCGCCCAGGTTCCAGCCTTTGTTGATTCCGGAAACCACGAGATCTGGAAGGCCTTTGTAGACCTGCGTGACGGCGATGTTCACACAGTCGGTCGGCGTTCCGTCGACGGCAAACACCCGGTCGTCGATCTTCTCGAGCCTCAACGGATGACGCAACGTGAGGGCGTGGCCGATCGCACTCGCCTCTTCGATAGGTGCGACAACGGTGATCTCGCCCAAAGGCTGAAGCGCTTCCACGAGTGCGCGTAAGCCGTCCGATCGGTAGCCGTCATCGTTGGTGACTAGGATTCGTCTCATGCGGAACTTGAATTATAGCTGGCGGAATTCTCCACCCGCTCGTCAGACCTCTGTGAGCGCGAACAGGGTTCGATACCGATCGGGAAAGAACGACACAAACAGGCTGGCAAGGGCAGGACCGATGACCGCCCCCATGTAGTCCATCGCGCGATGGAATCCATACACTTTCCCCCGTCAGAAAGAACGGCAGTTTTGCAGTCCGGAATCGTACAATTGCTCGAGATGGCCTCGCTAGCTGATGTCCTGGCGCGAGAAACCCGCGATGGCGACCTGTACGAGACGCTGCCCGATGGCAGGTTGCGCTGCTATGCGTGTGGCCACTGTTGTCCGCTTCCCGATGGCGCCATTGGCGTCTGCAAGGTCCGATTCAACAAGAATGGACGTCTGCGTGTGCCTTGGGGCTACGTCGGTGGAGTTCAGTGCGATCCGATTGAAAAAAAGCCCTTCTTTCACGCGCATCCCGGGGCGCTTGCCTATAGCTTCGGCATGCTCGGGTGCGATTTGCACTGCGCGTATTGCCAGAATTGGGTGACATCTCAAGCTCTTCGCGACCCGGCTGCCTTGGCCCCGCCCCTCGAAGCGCGTCCCGACCGGCTCGTCAAAGATGCGATCCGTCTTGGTGCGGCTGCCGTGGTCAGCACTTATAACGAGCCCCTGATCACGAGCGAATGGGCCGTGGCCGTCTTCAAGGAAGCCAAGGCCGCGGGTCTTACGACCGGGTTTGTGTCGAATGGGAATGGCACACCCCGCGTCCTCGAATATCTTCGCCCGTGGGTTGACCTCTACAAGGTCGACCTCAAGAGCTTCGACGACCGGCACTATCGTCAGCTGGGCGGCCGGATCGATCCCATTCTCGATACGATTCGCAGGCTGCACACGATGGGTTTCTGGGTCGAGATCGTGACCCTGCTCATCCCGGGCTTCAACGATTCTCGCGACGAGATCACGCGGCTCACATCGTTCGTGGCCAGCGTCGCTCCTACGATCCCCTGGCACGTCACGGCGTTCCACGGCGACTACAAGATGAACGAGCCGGAAAATACGACCGCCGACATGCTGATGGGAGCTGCCGAGATCGGAAAGGAGTCCGGCCTTCAACATGTCTATGCGGGGAACCTGCCGGGTTTTGTGGGTGATCTCGAGGATACGCACTGCGCGACTTGCGGCGAGACGCTGATTTCGCGCTACGGCTATCACATCCGAAAGTACCGCATTACGACCGATGGGTCGTGCCCCTCCTGCGGTGCGACGGTGCCGGGCCGATTCGACACGCGGTTCAGCGGGCAAATTGCATCGTTGCCGTTCGTCCCAGGTTCGCGCTCTCGCCTGTCAGTCCTTTCATAGCGGGCCGGCCTTCCAGCCCGTCCCGTCCATTGTGTCCCTCCCGCCCATCCTGCCCCTCCTGCCCGTCCCGCCCTTCCAGCCCTTCCAGCCCCTCCCGCCCTTCCAGCCCCGATATAATCGCACTGTGCCCTTGAAGGACGCCTTCGCCCGGCCGTTGCGGAACCTGCGGTTGTCTGTTACCGACCGCTGCAACCTCCGCTGCGAATATTGCATGCCCGAAGCCGAGTACATCTGGCTTCCACGCGAAGACGTACTCCATTTCGAAGAGATCAGCGCCCTTGTCGATGTGTTCGTCTCCCTCGGCGTGGACAAGGTGCGCCTGACCGGCGGAGAGCCGCTGCTCCGCCGCGATCTCCCGACGCTCGTCCGTCTCCTGGCCGGAAAGCCCGAGCTGAAGGATCTCGCGGTGACCACGAATGGCACTTTGCTCTCTGAGCAGATTGACGCTCTGAAGGATGCGGGGCTCGGTCGCATAACCGTGAGCCTCGACACCCTGCGCGCCGATCGTTTCGAGCGGCTCACGCGCTTCGATCAACTCAGTGCAGTTCGCGAGGGGATTCAGGCTGCCTATCGTGCGTATGGCCGTCTCAAGATCGACGCCGTCGTCATTCGCGGCACCAACGACGACGAATTGATCGACCTGATCGAGTACGCGAAGACCGTGAACGCCGAGATGCGCTTCATCGAGTACATGGACGTCGGCGGTGCGACTCGCTGGACGCCGAATCGCGTCGTGTCGCGAGCGGAAATGCTCCAGGTGTTAACGCGTCACTACGGCGCGGTCGAACCACTCCCCGAAGTGACGTCCGCACCGGCGGAACGCTTTTCGTTACCCGACGGCGCAATCTTCGGAATCATCGCCTCGACAACCGAGCCTTTCTGCTCGAGCTGCGATCGCAGCCGGCTCACTGCCGACGGAATGTGGTACCTATGCCTTTATGCCACGCACGGAATCGACCTTCGGGGGCCGTTACGGCAGGGGGCGACTGCCCGCGATTTGAGGGATCTGATTCGGGAAGGTTGGCAGACTCGAACCGATCGTGGAGCGGAACAGCGTCTGACCTCCGAAGAACGCCGTTCGTTCGTCCCGATCAAGGCCTTGCGGAAGGACCCTCACCTCGAGATGCACACGCGCGGCGGGTAACGTCGCGGGTTTCCCGTTCTATTTCGCGTTGAGCCCTCGAGGGGCCTCGAAACTCCCAAACAACAGCAGCGATACCGCTTCGAGCAGGCTCTTGATGCTGCACGGCTTGTCGAGGTACGCCTCGTCCTCCCAGAGGGTCACCTTTTCCTTGAACAAGTTGTCCGCATAGCCTGTGAGGTAGAGCACCTTGAGTGTTGGCTGACTCTGCCTGAGGCGACGAGCCAGTTCGCTGCCGGCCATCTGCGGCATCATCACGTCCGTGACCAGAATGTCCAACCTGTCGAGCTTCGCAGCCACTTCCAATGCTTCCAGTCCGTCGCCGGCCATCGTCGTCTTGTAGCCCGCATCCCTGAGCACTCGCTCGACAAACTTTCGGACGGGCTCCTCATCGTCAACGACCAGGACATTGCTGCCCTTGGGCGACGCCTTCTTGACCTCAAGTGCGGCGGTTCGGTCAGTCCGCGTTAGACGTTCGCGCACGCGCGAGAATACTGAGGTCGGTTCCGCCACATCTACTCCTTTTCGTTCATTCCTAGCCTCGGGGCCGATCCAAAAGCTCACGGACAGCGGTCGTCAACGCCGACGCCTGAAACGGCTTTGGCAAGAACGCGACGTTTGGCTTGTTCAATACCGGCGAAGAATTGTCCGCATACCCCGACATGAAAAGGACCCGTAAGTCCCGCTTCTCACCAGCGAGGCGTTGCGCCAGAGCCGGGCCGTTCATGCCCGGCATGACGACGTCTGTCAGCAACAGGTCAATCGAATCGGCGTGCTGCGCAAAGATTTCAACAGCACCAGTCGGCGCTGCCGCCTCGAGCACCTGATACCCCTGCCGCCGAAGAACGGCGCCGACGATGACGCGAACTGAATCCTCATCCTCGACCAGCAGAATCGTCTCGCGGCCTTCGGCGAACTCGGGCTGAGGCGTTACGGATTGAATAGCTTCACCCGCGGCCGGGAAGTACAACGTGAAAATGCTGCCGCCCGACGCGGGACTGTCGACGACGATGAAGCCGCCGCTCTGATGTACGAGGCCGTGAACCGAAGCCAGGCCGAGCCCAGTGCCCTTGCCGAGATCTTTTGTCGTGAAGAAGGGCTCGAACAAGTGAGCGCGAGCCTCGGGTGAAATACCGACTCCGGTATCGACGACGCGAAGGCTCACGTGTGGGCCTGCCGCGGCCCGGCGATCTCCCGGCATGTCTTCTGCCGAGAAGCAGACGACTGCTACCTCGATGTGCACCGACCCGCCCATGGGCATGGCATCGCGGGCGTTCAGAACGAGATTGAGAATGGACTGTTCGATCTGATTGGGATCGACCGTCACAACGGCTGGCGTCGGAGATAAACAGATGTTGAGGACGATGTCTTCGCGCAGAACCCGCTTGAGCATCGGCTGCAAGCCCATCACGGTGCGGTTGAGATCCAGTTCTTGTGGCTGCAGGACCTGTTTGCGACCGAAAGCCAGCAGCTGCTGTGTCAGCGCCGACGCTCGTTGCCCTGCCTTCTGGATCTCCACGAGGTCCTCGCGTTCGGGATCACCGGGAAGGCGTCGGCCGAGCAGCAGTTCCGTATAACCGAGGATGGCCGTCAGGAGGTTGTTGAAGTCGTGTGCGATGCCGCCGGCGAGGCGCCCGACGCTTTCGATCTTGGCGGCCTGCGTCAGCCGGTCTTCGAGCAGCCGACGATCGGTAATGTCGCGGGCAATGCAAAGATGTCGGGACTCGTGGACGCGGGCGCGAAAGCTGCATTCGACGATCCGCGGGCCGGCGGGCCCGTTCACACGATGTTCGCGCCTCGCTTCACCCAAGGCGATCAGCTCTCGCCAATCCGAAGCCAGCGACTCGCGCGCTTCGACGAACAGGTGATCGAGCGACTCCCCAATCAACTGCGTCGTGGCTACTCCGAATAGCGTGCCAGCTGCTGGGTTGGCTTCGGTGACAACCCGCTGATCGTCGAGAATCAGCAGCGCGTCCGAGGCGCCGAAGAACACGGCATGGAAGAGGCCCTGGCGTTCCTGGAGTGCGGCTTCCGCTTCGACGCTCGCCGTCACGTCGAGCAGGTAGCCGCGAATCTCCACGAGGTTGTCGCCGGCATCGAACTGCCCCGCCACGCTGGTGAGCGCGTGGACCAGCGTGCCATCTTTCCGGCGGAGACGGGCCGGGTAGTTTTCCAGCCCTTTCTGGCGCCTGAGCTCGTCGACAAAATCTTCGCGTTCCTTAGCATCGACGTAGAGCGAGACCATGTTGGTGCCAATCGCCTCGTCATTTGACGCGAAACCAAGCATGCGGACGAAGGCGGGATTGCAGGTGACCAGGGTGCCGTCAGGTGTCGTCACGCAGATGCCCAGGTGGGCGTACTCGAACAGCTCGGCGTACCGCTGCTCGGCGGCTGCCCGATTGCGGTCGAGGCGCTGCTCCGCCGCCCGGTCCAGCGTCGTGGGCACGGCGCTATCGGTCATCTTTCACCCCCGCCGGGGGCGCTTGGACTGGAGGACATCGAAAGGACGCGTCCGGGAGCATTTCTTTGTATCGGACCGACGGGCATGTGACAGTATTCTTGCGGCCCGGCCGTGGCCTAATTGCGGCAACGAATACGGGGGATAGTCCAGAAACCGACCGGACCGGAGAAAAAATACGTCGTAGACCTGAACGTTTCCTTACAGATTTGCGTCTAAACCCAAAACCGCTATGGATATAGCGCGTCCCTCGAATCTCCGGAAAAAGCGGATCAAGCAAGGGGTCTACGCCGGCACCGCTCTGGTCGCCGTACTCTTGATGACCCTCGGCGTGTCCCGCCTCAAGCCCGCAGCCCCGACCGTGGAGGCGGCGACGGTCTGGCGGGACACAGTCAGACGCGGTCCGATGCTGCGTCAGGTGCGAGGATTGGGCACCCTGGTTCCCGAAGACATCCGCTGGATTCCAGCCACAACCCAGGGCCGAGTCGAACGCATCGGGCTGCGGCCGGGCACGTCCGTCAAAGCCGACAGCATCATTCTCGAACTCACCAATCCTCAGCTCGAGCAGGAGCTGGAGGATGCCGAGTTGAAACTCAAGTCGGCTGAAGCGAGTCAAGCCAACCTCCGCGTCCAGCTGCAGAACGATCAACTTCAACAACGAGCCGCCTCTGCGACCGTCGAAGCCGAATACAACAAAGCCAAGATGCAAGCCCAGATGAACGAGGCGCTGGCGAAGGACCAGCTGGTTTCCGACCTGGTGCTCAGGCAATCGAAGGTCGATGCCGAGCAGCTCGCGATTCGAAACGAGATCGCCAAACAGCAGCTGGCCAGCAGCGAAGAGTCGATGCGGGCGCGCCTGGCCGTCCAGCAGTCCGACCTGGATCAGATTCGCGCAATCCTTCAGCTGAAGAAGCGGCAGCACGACGAATTGAAGGTTCGCGCTGGATTCTCAGGCATGCTGCAGCTGGTTCCAGTTGAGGTCGGGCAGCAGGTCGCACCTGGAAGCAATCTGGCGCGAGTCGCCAATCCATCGCGTCTGAAGGCCGAGCTCAAGATTGCGGAGACCCAAGCGAAGGACATTCAGATCGGACAGCTCGCCCAGATCGACACGCGCAACGGAGTCGTCGAAGGTCGAGTCATTCGAATCGATCCGTCCGTGCAGAACGGAACGCGCACCGTTGACGTTTCGCTGCCTGACGAACTGCCGAAAGGCGCGGTTCCCGACTTGAGTGTAGACGGCACCATCGAGCTCGAGCGCCTCGCGGACGTCCTGTACGTCGGACGCCCTGCGTTCGGGCAGGAACAGAGCACGGTTGGCTTGTTCAAGGTGGAGCAGGACGGAAGCGGCGCCACCCGGGTGCAGGTCAAGCTAGGACGCAACTCGGTGAATCAGGTCGAAGTGCTGTCGGGGCTCAAGGTTGACGACAGTGTAATTCTGTCGGACATGTCCGCGTGGGATGCGTTCGATCGCGTGCGCTTGAAGTAAGGAGACCGCAGATGACCGAGAACGAACGGCCCGCTCTCATCAAGCTGGACGGAGTCACCAAAGTGTTCATGACCGACGAGGTCGAGACGCACGCTTTGTCGGGCATCCAAATCCACATCGGCCGGGGCGAGTACATCGCCATCGCCGGTCCATCGGGCTGTGGAAAATCGACGCTGCTGTCGATTCTGGGCCTGCTGGACTCGCCGACCGAAGGTTCTTACCAGCTCAATGGACGGCCTGTCGCCGAGCTCCCGGCTTCCGAGCGCGCGCGCGTCCGCAATCGCGAGATTGGATTCATCTTTCAGAGCTTCAATCTCATCGGCGATCTCACCGTGTTCGAAAACGTGGAACTGCCACTGACCTATCGCGGCATGCGCGCCGCCGAGCGCAAGCAGCGGGTCACGGCGGCGTTGGAACGAGTCGGCATGGCCCATCGTGCCAAGCACCTGCCCAGCCAACTGTCGGGCGGTCAGCAGCAGCGCGTGGCGGTGGCGCGAGCGGTCGCGGGCGAGCCGCTGATCCTGCTTGCCGACGAGCCCACCGGCAACCTCGACTCGCGCAGCGGCGAGGCGGTGATGGATCTGCTCCGCGAGCTGCATCAGAGCGGTGCCACCATCTGCATGGTGACCCACGATCCCCGGTACGCGCGGCACGCCGAACGCAGCATCCATCTGTTCGACGGCCGCGTCGTCGAGGAACCGATGGAGCTGGCAACGGTCAACCCCTAATGCTCGTCTCTCTGCGGAATGTCGAGAAGTCGTATCCGCACGGCGTCGGTCGAACTTACGTCTTGCGCCGGATCGATCTCGATATCAAGGAAGGCGACTTCGTTTCCATCATGGGTCCGTCGGGTGCGGGAAAGTCAACTCTCCTGCACATCCTCGGGATGCACGACAGCGCCTGGTCCGGCGAGTACTACTTCATGGACCAACCGGTCCATCGCCTGAACCCGAAGCAGCGCGCCGAGCTTCACAAGAAGCACATCGGGTTCGTGTTCCAGAGTTATCACTTGCTCGACAACCTGACCGTCTACGAGAATCTGGAGATTCCTCTTTCGTATCGAAACGTGAGTCGCAAGGATCGTCAGAGCATGGTCGCCGACGTGCTGGACCGTTTTCAGATTGTCGGCAAGAAAGACCTGTATCCCAACCAGCTTTCAGGGGGACAGCAACAGCTGGTTGGCGTCGCACGCGCCGTGATTGCCAATCCTCAAGTGATTCTCGCCGACGAGCCGACCGGCAATCTGCATTCAGCCCAAGGCAAAGAGATCATGGACTTGTTTCGTACGTTGAACGAGGCAGGAACCACGATCCTCCAGGTCACGCATTCGGAAGTCAACGCGTCGTACGGAACCCGGATCATCAACCTTCGGGACGGATGGATCGTCGGGGACTGACGCGAGCCCTTCAAAACGAACCCAAGGTCATCTAAGACTTGCGGCCGACCACGCCGCGCACCGCATTGGCGAGAACGGCGCCGAGCGCCGCTGCCGCCAACAGCAGCGCGGCGGCTGGACGCTCTTCAATCACGAAGCACAGGAGCACGCCAGCGATCGCGCCAATGCCGAGCGTCGAGATCGCGTCGCGAACAATCTCACACGGCTGGGAGGCTCGAAGGACGTCCGGCAGGAAGTTGGTCGGGACGGCGGGATTCGAACCCGCGGCCCCCAGACCCCCAGTCTGGTGCGCTAGCCAGGCTGCGCTACGTCCCGATAGGCCGATTGTACCCCGAGGTGAAGATTCACGGACGGATGGCGATCAGATTGAGTTAGCTCGAGCGCTTCCGGCGCGCAGGCGGCCGCCGCCCCGCAGTCTTACTCTTCTCGACCCGCCCTCGAGCGACAGGCCGGCGTGAGGCCGCCGCGGTTTGAACGGTCATCGGGCGCTCAGTGCCATGATCTCTGGCCGCAAGAAGCTCCAGGATCGCGTGCAGACCACGTTTGACCTGGGTCAAACGGTCGCGGGCGTTTCGCCCCATGAGTTGTTCGAGCGGCATGCCGGCCGCAACGGGCGCCGCCTCCTCTTCCAGGCGGCGGCGGGCGCCGGCCAGCGTCAGGCCTTCGACCAGGAGCAGATGTTGGATCCGCATCACTTGCTCGACGTCTGTCCGCCGGTAAACCCGGGGACCGCCGGAAGTCTTCGCGACCCCCAACTCCGGGAACTCGCTCTCCCAGGTGCGCAGCACGTACGGCTGCACCTTCAGCAGATCGCAGACCTCGGCCGCGCGAAACAAGGCGCGCTTCGGAATCTCAATTTGTCCTGAATTTTCGGCCATTCTTGGGGAATTTCGACGAGTATAGCATGCGCAGATCCGCGTTTGACCGGAGCTATTCGGTTTCTTTGGACCGGCCCGAGCGTCTGGATCGCTTCTCGCGCCGGCGCACGCGGATCGTGATCGGCGTGCCGAAAAAATCGAAATGTTCGCGCAGTTGATTGGCAAGATAACGCTGATAAGAGAAATGAAATGTGGTGGCGACGTTGGTAAAAAACAGAAATGACGGCGGTGCGATCCCGGTCTGGGCAGCATAAAGAATCCGGACGTGCTTGCGACCGGGGCTGACAGGAGGATTGGCGGCTGTCACCGCTTCAATGAATTTGTTCAACGCGGGCGTTGGGATGCGCGTGCGCCGCGACGCCGCGATCCGATCGATGGTCTCCAGAACTCTCGGAGCGCGCTCGCCGGTGAGGGCGGAGATGTGCAGGATAGGGGCATACTCGAGGAACTTCATCCGTCGCCTGACCTCATCATCGAACGTCTCCACGAACTTCTCGCCCCGGCTCTTCACCAGATCCCATTTATTGGCGATCACGACGATGCCTCGCCCGGCACGATCGGCGGCACCGCCTATCGCCGCATCCTGGTCCACGATCCCGCTGCTCGCGTCCACGATGAGGGCAACGACGTCGGCATCCATGATGGCTCGCTTCGCGCCCAGGACACTCACCATCTCCACCGGGCCGCCGCGACCAACGCGACCCGCCCGACGCATCCCGGCGGTGTCCACGATCCGGAAGCGACGCCGGTGCCACACGAGCGGCGAATCGACGACGTCGCGTGTAGTTCCTGGCATGTCGCTGACCAGAACCCGTTCTTCGCTGAGGAGGCGGTTCACGAGTGAAGACTTGCCGACATTCGGACGGCCCACGATAGCGACGATTGTTGCCGGAGGATCTGCGGCTTGGTGGCCAGGCCCCGACGGCTCGGCAGGCGTGCCACTCCCTGGTCTGAAACCGACCATCTCCAGCTTCTTCACGATCTCGTCGAGCAAGTCCGCCACGCCCTGCCCGTGCTCGGCCGAGATTTCCAGCACCGGGTCGAAACCGAGCCGGTAGACCTCGAGGGATGCGTCCTGCGCGCGTTTGTCGTCAGTCTTGTTGATGGCCACAATCACCGGATGCCCGGTCTGCCGCAGGTCGGCCACAATCATCTGATCCGCGGGAACCAATCCTTCACGGCCGTCGATGACCAGCACCAACAGATCGGCCCGCGCGATCGCTCGTTGGCCCTGGCGGACAACGAGCTCGTGCAGAGGATCCTCACTGGCCCCAAAGAGACCTCCCGTATCGAACAGTTCGAAAGAAAAGTTCCGCCACGTGACGGGGCGACCGAGTGCGTCGCGCGTCGTGCCGGCAACGGGCGCCACGATCGCGCGCCGGGAGCCTGAGATCCGGTTGAAGAGCGTTGACTTGCCGACGTTGGGCCGGCCCACCAGCGCGACTGTTGGTAATGCTTTCAAAGCTATTTAGCCTTCTTCTTGACAGCGTAAGTATCGCTATTTATAGTAGTTACAAGATTTTAGGAGACCCTAAGCATGATCAAGGTCGACATCGTCAACGAGGTATCGAAAATCGCGGACATCACCAAGGTCAAAGCTGAGGTGGCCGTCGATGCTGTCTTCGATGCGATGCGAACCTCCATGCAGCGCGGCGAACGAATCGAGCTGCGCGGGTTTGGGGTCTTTCAAGTCAAGCCGCGCAAGCGCGGCATCGGGCGCAACCCTCGTACTGGCAAAGAAGTCCGGATTCCGCCAGGCCGAACAATCCGCTTCAAACCAGGCAAGGATCTCCAGAACATCGGCTGACGGACCCCTTGGATCTCTCGCCTGAAGAACCCGGAGCGCTGACGTCTCCTGTCGGCGATTGGGTACGACCGCCCAAGTTTCAGAACCGCGTCTGGCTGCACGCGAGTTTGTTCCTCCTGACGGTCGTCTTCACGACCTGGGCTGGAGCAAACCACTATGCAAGCTTCCTCAGCGACTTCTCAGAACGCCTGCCGAATCTATCGACAACTGCCTGGCTCATAGGGGGCCTGTGGTACAGCCTCACGATCCTCGGGATCCTCGGCTGCCACGAAATGGGCCACTACCTGGCATGCCGGTATTATGACGTCGATGCTTCTCTTCCGTTTTTCATTCCAATGCCCCTTCTCCTTACCGGCACGATGGGGGCGTTCATTCGCATCCGTGAGCCGATTCCTTCGAAGCGAATGTTGTTCGACATCGGCATCGCCGGACCGATTGCCGGGTTCCTGGTAGCAGTCCCCGCGCTGTTTTTCGGGCTGGCGATGTCGCACGTCGTGCGCGTTCCAATCAACGTGCCCCTCTTCGAGCTCGGCGAGCCGCTGCTGTTCAAGCTTTTTTCGACCGTGTTGTGGGGTACTCCGCCAGACGGCTATTCACTGAACCTCCATCCCGTTGCGTTTGCGGCCTGGTTCGGTCTTCTGGCAACCGCTCTCAACCTGTTCCCGATTGGTCAGCTAGACGGCGGGCACATTTCCTACGCCGTTCTAGGCAGCAACTCCAGGCATGTGACCCGAGCCATGATCGGCGTCGCACTGGTTCTCACGTATTTCTACCGGAGCTGGCTGGTGTGGACCATCGTGATGCTGTTGATGCTCCGGATGTTCGGCTGGCGCCATCCACCGACCATGGACGAGCACGTACCGCTCGATCGCACTCGCAAGCTTTTCGCGGCCTTCGCCCTGATCATGTTCGCGCTCTGCTTTACACCCGCTCCCATAGAGCCGATAGAGCTCATTCGCAAACAGCAGCTCGCCACCGCGACGGACATGGCCGGGAGCGCCTCTGCGGAAAATCGCTGGGAACACACATTTGAATACTTGAACCACAAAGGCCACGAAGAACACAAAGTTCCTAAAGAACGCTCAGCGGATCGACGTCGATAGTGGTTCGTCTGGCGACATTCGGCCTCGCGCGAACGGCGGCGACGACCGCCTCGCGCATCTTCTTGCGGCTCGTGCCTTTGATCAGGAGCTGCGCACGGTACTCACCCCTGAGCCGGGTGAGCGGCGCCGGCGCCGGCCCGAGCACTCGAACATCACCATTACCACCTTGACGCACCTGCTGGGCGACGTCCCCGGCATCGTCCATCGCGGCGGCGAACGTCCGGGACCGGACAACCGTGTTGATCAGCGACACGGCCGGCGGATAACGCATCGCGCGGCGGAACTTCAGCTCCCGGTCGTAAAAAGCGCCATAGTCCTGTCTGCACGCCAACTGAATGCTGTAATGCTCCGGATAAAGGGTCTGGATAATCGCCTCGCCAGCCTGTTCACCGCGGCCAGCCCGGCCCGCAACCTGAGTCAGCAGCTGAAACGTCCGCTCGGACGCACGAAAGTCCGCCAGGCCCAGGCCGATGTCTGCCGACACTACGCCGACGAGCGTGACTCGCGGAAAGTCGTGTCCTTTCGCGATCATCTGGGTGCCGACGAGCACGTCGATATCGCCCTGCCGGAATTGCTGCAACAACTGCACGAGGGCGCCTTTTCGTCGAATCGCGTCGCGGTCCAGTCGCGCGATGCGAGCGGCCGGCCACAGTCTTCGTATTTCGGCTTCAACCCGCTCGGTGCCGAACCCCGTCTGCTCGAGATACGGCCCGGCGCAGACCTGGCAAGCAGTCGGCACGCGCGTCGAGTAGTTGCAGTAATGACAGCGCGCCCGGCGAGCCGTGCCTTCCCCATGAATCACGAGAGAAACACTGCAGTTGGGGCACTCGAGCGTTCCAGCGCATTGCCGGCAGAAGACGGCCGTAGCAAACCCTCGTCTGTTCAACAGCACGAGCGCTTGCTCCCGGCTCGCCAATCTCGCCGAGATCGCTTCAACCAGCGCGCGACTCAGGACGACATCCGGTCCAGTCGCCGCATATTCCTCGCGCATGTCGACGACAGTCACCGCCGGCAACGGCCGATCCTTGACCCGGCGCTGCAGCACGACACGCTCGTACCGGCCGATCATGGCGTTGTGATAGCTCTCTATCGAGGGTGTCGCTGACGCAAGAACGATGAGGGCGTTCTCACGCTGGGCGCGGACGATCGCCACGTCCCTGCCGTTGTAGCGCGGATTTTCCTCTTGCTTGTACGAAGCGTCGTGCTCCTCGTCCACAACGATCAATCCAACGTCCCTCAGAGGAGCAAAGACAGCCGACCTCGTGCCGATGACGAAGCAGGCATCGCCACGCCGGATGCGCTGCCATTCGTCGTGACGCTCTCCATCGGACAGGGCGCTGTGAAGAATGGCGACCTGCGCGCCGAACGCCTGGCGAAACAGAGACGCGGTGGCCGGGGTAAGGGCGATTTCAGGGACGAGCATCAGGACATTCCGACCCGAGGCCCGCACCGCTGCGGAGAGCCGGATATAAATCTCCGTTTTGCCGCTGCCGGTCACTCCGTGCAAGAGGGCCACCCGAAATGCACGCGTATCCGCGAGGACGCGCAATCTATCCAACCCTTCCGCCTGCTCCTGGGTCAGCTGCCGATTGCGATCCGCAGGCTCTGCCGCGAGTGTCGCCGCATCGAACGGATCGCGGTCGACCTGGTCGCGGCGCAAGGCCACCAGTCCGCGCGCGGCCAGGCGAGTGATTGTTTCGGAGGCAACACCCTGAGCGCCGAGATGCGCAGTGGCCAGACCGCCGCCGACGCCGGCGAGTTGTTCGAGCAACTGCAGCTGCTTCGCCGTAAGGCCGCCCGTCACCGAAGCGCTTTGGAGGACCTCGAGGCCGGCCGCGGTAATGGCCGCCATGCGTACCGTCTTGTGGCCGCTGACTCCTCCTTGGCGAGTCTTCGGAGGCAGAACCGCTGTGATCGTTTCGCCTGCGCCTGCCGCGTAGTATTCGGCCGTCCATCTGGCGAGGGCGACGAGATCCGGGGGAACGAACGAATCAGCATCGACCACTTGATGGATCGGCTTGACGTCGCCGGAGTCCAGGCCTCCTTCGGATCCATCCGGCCGGCGGATGTCGATCTCGACCGCAATTCCAGTCACCAGACGAGAGCCGACGGGAACAACGACGCGTGCACCGACTACGGGCGGCACGACACCGGGTGGAATGCTGTAGGTCAGGAGGTCTAGCGCGGGGATGGGGACGGCAACGCGGACAAACAACGTGTACTTTCCACTTTCCACTTTCTACTTTTCACTTTGGAGAAGTCCCCTCACTACTTTCATGTCTTCCCAGACGTCCCGCTTCGAAGCCGGATTCCTGAGCAAGTAGGCCGGATGAAATGTCGGGATGAGCTTTGCGCCACGATACTCGTAGACGCGCCCGCGCAGCCGGGAGATGGGATCGAGCGTACGGAGCAGCGCTCTCGCGGCGAACGTCCCGAGCGCCACGATGACCTTCGGCTTGATGATGTCGACCTGCTGGAACAGGAAGGGCTCACACGTATCGACCTCATCCGGATCTGGATTCCGGTTCTGTGGCGGACGGCACTTGATGACGTTGGCGATATAGACGTCTTCTCGTGTGAGGCCGATGGCTTCGATGATCTTCGTCAGCAGCTGGCCGGCGCGTCCCACGAAAGGAATTCCCTGAATATCTTCGTCCGCGCCTGGCGCCTCGCCGACGAACATAAGATCGGCATCTGGATTTCCGACGCCAAACACGATTTGGCGGCGACCCAACCCATGCAGCTTGCAACGCGTGCAATCCCCGATGTCCGCACGAACCGCAGCGAGGGCCGCCGCCGAATCGGATGAAAACACCACCGGGTGTTCGACGGGGACTTCAACCCCGACGCTTTGTCCCCGCGCGCGCCACGTACTGTCGCGGCTGGCACCGCTGACGCCGAGCTCTTGCGCGAATTTCAGGTGTTCGACGACCTGGTCCCGATCCATCCTGCCCTTCCCGCCCTATCGAGCCTTGCTGGTTTGCGAAGCGAGCAGCTTCTCGACCCGATCGAGGATCGCCGACGCCACACGCGACTTGCTTTGGAGCGGCAAAGCTTCGGCACCCTCCGGACCGACGATGGTCACCTCGTTCGTATCGGCGTCGAATCCGACACCCGGTTTCGACACGTCGTTGGCAACGATCAGGTCGACCTGCTTTGCCTCGCGCTTTGCGGAAGCGCTCGTCAATACGTGTTGGGTCTCGGCTGCAAACCCAACCAGCACGGGCCCATTCCCGGTTGAGCGGCGAAGGCGCCCGAGGTCGCCCAAGATATCCGGCGTTCGTTTCAGAACGACCGTCAGGGTCTCGGCGTCTTTCGACACTTTCTGAGACACGCGTTCGGCCGGCGCGTAGTCGGCGACGGCGGCAGCCATGACGACCACATCAGTCTGGCGCGCGCGATCAAGTACTGCGGCGTGCATCTCCGCGGCGCTCCGCACACGGACGATCTCGTGCACCGGGGGTGAATCGAGGGAGGTGGGGCCAGACACCAGCGTCACTCGAGCGCCACGCCGCGCGGCTTCACTGGCTATCGCAAATCCCATCCGGCCGCTCGATCTGTTCCCGACATAACGGACCGGATCGAGATCCTCATAGGTAGGCCCGGCGGTGACGAGGACCCGCTGCCCTCGAAGCGGCCCCTCAGGTCTGAGTACGGCCTCGGCCGCTGCCACGATCTCGTCCGGTTCGGCAAGACGTCCTTTGCCAATCCACCCGCACGCGAGATAGCCCTCACCTGGCTCGACAAACCGCACACCGCGGGCGGCCAGTGCATCGAGATTGGCTCGAACGACCTCGTGCGCGAACATCTGCGAATTCATCGACGGAGCAACCAGCACGGGCGCCCTCGTCGCCAGGTACAGCGTCGACAGGAAATCGTCGGCGATGCCATTTGCAAGTTTGCCGAGGATGTTCGCCGTTGCGGGGGCGATCAGCAGCAAATCGATGGTCGAGGCCAGGGCGATGTGCTCGATATCGGAGTTCGTACCGGGTGCGAACTGATCGGTGATGACGGCCCGCCGGGTGATGGCCTCGAACGTCACGGGCCCAACAAAACGCGTCGCATTCTCGGTCATCACGGCGACGACCTCGTGGCCGCGCTTCTGCAGCCCTCGCGCCACCTCGACGGCCTTGTAGGCGCCGATGCCGCCGGTCACGCCAAGCGCAATCAACATCGGCAGCCCACCATGTCACTCGCCAGGTTCTGACTTCTCAATCTTCTCGACCTTCTCGACGGCCTTCGTAATGACTTCCTGCTGGGCGATGGTCGTCTTCTTGTGCTCGCCGGTCGCCACCCGTGCGGTCGATCCCGCCAGCAGTTGCCGGGCGCGAGCGCCCGCCGTTACAACGAACTCGAACGAATTGGGCAATTTGCTGCGATCAATCATGTCTGCCTTTCACTACTCTACTTTGCACTGGGGCCCCACCCCCAGTGCCTGTGCCTTCGCGGCTTACGCCGCTCGGCTTTGGTTGAACGACTGTCTGCTTCGAGCCACATTCGGTTATTCGAACGTTCTCACGATCTCTTCGGCGCCGGAACGCATGTGCTCCAAACTCGCGCGCTTTGCCATGACGATGCTCCGCAGGCGTTCGACGGCGGCCATCAGCTCGTCGTTGACGACCACGAAATCGTACTCGGTGAAGGCCTCGACTTCCTCACGAGCCACTTGCAGCCGACGCTGGATCGCCGCTTCGCTGTCCTTACTGCGACCGCGTAGCCGCCGCTCGAGCACTTCCAGCGAGGGCGGCATCACGAACACGGCGGTGGAATCTGCCCGGCGGCGGCGAACCTGGCGCGCCCCCTGAACATCGATCACCAGCACGAGATCGTTTCCGGCTTCGAGCACCCCTTCGGTGTCCGCCGCCGAAGTTCCGTACAAATTGCCAAAGACGTCGGCCCACTCGAGGAACTCGCCGCCAACCAGCATCGACTCGAACCGTTCGCGTGTCACAAAATTATAGTCCACGCCATCGGTCTCGCCCGTCCGTGCCGGCCTGGAGGTGTAGGAGCGCGACATTCTCAGGTTCGGCACCTGCTCGACGAGGCGCTCGACGAGCGTCGTCTTGCCAGCCCCCGAAGGAGCCGACACGATGAACAACAGGCCGCGCCGCCTATTCGACATTCTGGGTCTGCTCGCGCATCTTCTCGAGCTCGGCTTTGGCCGCGATGATCAGCTCCGAAACACTGAGACCATCGGCTTTCGAGCCCATCGTATTGACCTCGCGGTTCATTTCCTGAAGGAGGAAATCGAGCTTCCGGCCGCAGGGCTCGGGACCATCGGCCAGTGCCTCCCAATGCGTCACGTGACCGCGAAAGCGCGCGATTTCCTCGCTGATGTCCGACCGCGCCGCCATCTTGACGATTTCCTGCGCGACGGCGGTTTCATCGGCCTGGAGCTCGGTTCTAAGCTCTCTCACCCGCTCCGTGAGCCGACGTTCCATGCCGGCGCGCCCTTCGTCGGCCGCCTTGGCGATACGCTCGACTAGATCCGCTACGAACGCGCGACGCTGATCGAGATCGACGCGCAGGTGCTCGCCTTCGCGTTTGCGCATCGCGTCGAGGTCGGCCAGCGACTGCGAGATGGTGTCCGACGCTCGCTCGGCCAGTGCCTGCTCGACCGTCTCGTCGGCATCCGTCTGCCGTTCACGAATCGTCAACGCTTGGGGGAGTCGCAACAGATCGCCTGGAGTCAGTGGCCCATCGACGAGTCCCCGCTGCCGCGCCCGGTCGATGGCCGCGGAAAGCGCGTTGCCGAACGACTCGTTGAATTCGACCTCGACGGCCGGTGTCTGCCGAAGCTGCAGCGACAGGCTCAATTCGATCCGGCCGCGCGAAACCGACCGGCCGACGAGCGTGCGAACCGCGGGCTCGATGGCCGCGAGAGCCTGCGGGATTCGCAGCTGCAGATCCAGGTAGCGATGGTTCAACGCCCGGATCGTCACCGTCATGGTCGCCCACTCGTCCTCTCGAGTGATGGCCGAAAATCCGGTCATGCTCTTGATCATTTTTCACTGGCGCGGATTTCACGCCATGGCGCTGTCTTTTCTCTGCTCTTCCTGCCCTTCCTGCCCTTCCCGCCTTCCCTGCCTATGAAGGCACCATCCGCCGTTCCGGTCTGCGCCCCTCCAGCAGCTGCATCTGATACAACATCGCATAAGTGCCACCGGTCCGAGTAAGCAGCTCGTCGTGGCGCCCCATTTCGACGACCTGTCCCCGTTCGAGCACGATGATGGCGTCCGCGCGGCGAATCGTCGACAGCCGATGGGCTATGACGAACGAGGTACGGTTCATCATCAAGTTGGTCAGCGCCTCTTGCACGAGCCTTTCGGATTCGGTATCCAGCGCCGACGTTGCTTCGTCCAGCACCAGAATCGGCGCGTTTTTGAGCAACGCTCGGGCGATCGCGATGCGCTGACGCTGGCCGCCCGAAAGGCGCTGCCCTCGCTCGCCAATCATCGTCTGGTAGCCGTCGGGCAACGCCACGACGAACTCGTGTGCATGGGCAGCGCGGGCTGCCGCTTCGACCTCCTGAGGCGTTGCGCGCGGAGTTCCATAGGCGATGTTGTGAGCGATCGTATCGTCGAAAAGCACCGTGTCCTGAGTGACCATTCCAATCTGCTGTCGTAACGACGACAGCGTGACGTCGCGGAGATCCACCCCGTCGATGAGAATGCCGCCCGAGCTGACGTCGTAGAACCGCGGGAGGAGATTCACGAGTGTGGTCTTTCCGGCGCCGCTGCGGCCGACGATGGCCACCATCTGCCCCGCTCGAACCGTGAGCGACACGGCGCGCAGGATGTGCTCGTGTCCATCTTCGTAGCCGAAGCTGACATCCCGGAATACGATGGCTTCCTGAAATGGCGAGAGCGCGCAGGCGCCGGGCTGCTCCTTCACCTCGGTGTGGGTATCGAACAGCTCGAAAATCCGTTCTGAGGCGGCGATTGCCTGCTGGAGGTTGGCGTTGACCCGACTGAGCTTCTTGGCGGGTCCGTACATCAGGAACACAGCGGCGAAAAACGAGGCGAACTGCCCAGGGGTCATCTGGCCCACGGCAATCTGACGGCTGCCATACCAGAGGGCGGCGGCCATACCGAAGCCGCCGAGAAGCTCCATCAGCGGCGGGAGGGTCGAAAGTGACGCCGTGACCTTCATGTTCGTGCGAAAGAGCCTCGAAGCAGCGCGCTTGAATTTCTGGCCCTCGAAGGCTTCCGTGCCGAAGGCTTTGACGATGCGATGGCCGGTGAATGCTTCGGCGCTGAGGTGGGACAACTGCTCCAGCGCTTCCTGACTTCTGTGCGTCGTACGGCGAACCCGCTGGCCGAGCCGTATGAGCGGATAGACGATCAAAGGCGCGCCGGTCAGGCAGACGATGGCCAACCGGGCATCGTAGTAGAACATCAACGCCACGAAGCCGACGAGGGCAAATGTTTCTCGAGCAAGGTCGCCGATCGTTTCAGACACGACCTGCTGCACCTGCCCCACGTCATTACTGAGTCGTGACATCAGCTGGCCGGTCGTCCGTCGAGCGAAGAAGCCGGCCGACTGACCGAGAATGTGCCAGTAGAGGTCGTTGCGCAGGTCCATCACGACGCGCTGTCCCACGTCTGCCATCAAGTACGACGACACATAGGAGCCGATGCCCTTGAGGACGTAAGCACCGACGAGGGACCACGCGATGAGGGCGACTCGCTCCTGCCTGACCAGCCCGCTATCGAAAACCGGCTTGACAAGAGCGGCGAGACCGGCCGTTCCGACGGCGTAGACGAGCATGCCGGCGACGGCCCACATCAGCCGACCACGGTAGGGCTTGGCGTAACCAAACAGCCGCTTCAGCGGAGTGTGTGAAATCACGAATTCGTTGCCGCTGCGTAACCGTTGGGGTGGGTCCGGTGCCACGTCCAGGCCGTTCGGACAATTGATTCGAGATCGGAGAATTGTGGAATCCAGTGCAGCTCAACCTGGGCGCGCGCCGGAGCCGCGTACAGAACGGCCGGATCCCCTGCCCGCCGGGGACCGATGCTCCAGGGAACCGTGAGGCCCGAAACGCGTTCGACCGTGGTGATCACCTCGCGGACCGATTGCGGCCGGCCCGTTCCGAGATTGTAGGCGCCGGACGCGCCGCGCTCAACGAGCATCTTCAGCGCGCGCACGTGCGCGTCCGCGAGATCGGATACGTGAATGTAGTCGCGAAGGCACGTTCCATCCGGCGTCGGATAGTCGTCTCCGAACACTTTCAAGGCGGGTCCGCCGGTTGCCGCGTGGATCGCGCGAGGTATGAGGTGGATCTCCGGCGCATGATCTTCGCCGATCTCGCCGTCAGGATCGGCCCCTGCCGCATTGAAGTACCGCAGGGCGACCCACCGCAGGTCGTACGCGAGCTCGAAGTGAGAGAGAGCTCGCTCCACTGCGAGCTTTGTCTCACCATAGCTGTTGATCGGTTTCTGCTGATGTGTCTCTTTGATCGGAGTTTCGGTCGGCTCGCCGTACGTCGCGCAAGTGGACGAGAAAACGAAGGCACGCGCCCCCTCCGCCACCATAGCCTCGAGCACGCTCAACGCGCCGACAACGTTGTTGCGGTAGTAGCGGGCGGGTTCACGAACCGATTCGTTGACGTCCAGAAACGCGGCGAAATGCATGACCGCCGAGATTTCGTGCCGTCGCAACGCGTCGCGCACGGCTGCGACGTCGCAGATGTCCCCCTGAATGAACTCGCCGTACTTGACCGCGGCGCGATGGCCGGCAACCAGATTGTCGAAGACAACCACCCGGTAGCCGGCTCGATGGAGCGCCTTGGCGGCGTGGCTGCCAATGTACCCCGCGCCGCCGGTGACGAGAATGTTCGCTGAGTTACCGCCCAATGGAGAAGTAGGTGAAGCCGAGCGTGCGCATGTGCTCGGGGGAGTAGATGTTCCGGCCGTCGAACACAACCGGCGTCCGCAGCAGCTTTCGCATCCTGCCAAAGTCCGGCTCGCGGAACTCGTTCCATTCCGTCACGATGGCCAGTGCGTCGGCGCCAGTCAGTGCATCGTAACTCTTTTCGCAGAGCGCGATTCGCCCGTCGAAGATTCGGCGGGCAGTCGGTCCCGCTTCCGGATCGTACGCGCGCACGGTCGCGCCCAGCGCCAGAAGCCGGTCGATGATTGAAATGGCTGGCGCCTCACGCATGTCGTCGGTCCGCGGCTTGAACGCGAGGCCCCACAGTGCAATCGTCCGGCCGCGCAGGCTGCGGAAATGACTTTCCATCTTGTCGACGAGCCGGCCTTTCTGAGCTTCGTTGACCCGCTCGACCGCGTTCAAGATCTTGAAATCGTATCCCTCATCGCTCGACGACTTCAGCAGCGCCTTGACATCCTTGGGAAAACAGCTGCCTCCATAGCCGACTCCAGGAAAAAGAAAAGACGTCCCAATGCGGCGGTCGGAGCCGATCGCCTTTCGGACCTGGTCGACATCAGCTCCCATTAGCTCGCAGACGTTGGCGATCTCGTTCATGAATGAGATTTTGGCGGCAAGCAACGAATTTGCCGCGTATTTGGCGAGCTCCGCACTTGCAGTATCCATCATCAGGATCGGCGCTCCGGTGCGGGTAAACGCCGCGTACAACTCCCTCATGATCTGAGGCGCGCGCGCGTCGCCGTTCTCCGTACCGATCACGACTCGATCGGGTTTCATGAAGTCTTCGATGGCGGCGCCCTGCTTCAGGAACTCTGGATTGCTGACGACGCTGAACGGGTGCTTGGTCTCCTGCGCGATAGCGGCCTGAACCTTGACGGCTGTGCCCACCGGGACCGTACTTTTGTCGATCACCACCGTGTACTTGTTCATGGCGCGGCCGACATCTCGGGCAACGGCAAGGACATGTTGGAGGTCGGCCGACCCATCTTCACCCTGTGGAGTACCGACGGCGATTATGACGATTTCGCACGCCTCGACCGCCGCCGTAAGGTCGGTTGTGAACCTCAGCCGCTCTTCGGCATGATTGCGCCGCACCATTTCCTCGAGACCGGGCTCGTAGATGGGCATCCTTCCAGCCTCGAGCGTGGCGATTTTCGAAGCGTCCTTGTCCACGCAAGTGACATCGTGCCCGTTCTCGGCAAAGCACGCTCCCACGACGAGCCCGACGTACCCGGTTCCAGCGACAGCGATTCTCATTTCACAATAAGATACTGAGTCAGTGACACTTACACAAGGGCGGTATCGTGTACAAACGTGCAGGAGCGCCGGGTGCAATGTGCCAACGTGCGTCGGGCTAAGCACGCGGACCGGGTATGCGCACCTGACCCGCGAAACCTTATACGTTGCACTTTGCTCTTCCGTCCAGCCATTGTGTTAATTTCACACACCACATGCGTGTCCTGATGGACTACCGGCCGGCGCTCCGGGAACGCAGCGGCGTCGGTGAATACGCCTATCAACTGGCGAGAGCCTTACTCGCGGCATTTCCGCCAACTGCGGACCAATCCCTCGAGCTCACATTGTTTTCGAGCTCGTGGAAGGATCGCTTCGATCATGAAACCGACATCGATGGCGCACGCTGTGTCGATCGGCGCGTGCCGGTCAGCTTGTTGAACCTCGCCTGGCACCGGCTCGAGTGGCCGACAGCCGAAACGCTGACTGGCGCGAGTTTCGATGTCGCGCACTCTCCCCACCCGCTGCTGCTGCCGTCGCGGTCGGCAGCGCGCGTGGTCACCATTCACGACCTGTACTTCCTGACGCATCCCGAGCGGGCACAAGCCGAGGTCAGACGGGACTATCCGGCTTTGACGCGCGACCACGCGCACCGTGCAGATCAGATCATCGTGCCTTCGCGATTTACGGCCCTCGAAGTTCAAGGCAAGCTCGAGGTCCCGGCCGATCGGATTTCTGTGTGCCCGCATGGACGTCCCGATTGGCTGCCTCGGGCCACTCCGCTGCCGACCAACGGCTACGTGCTCTTCCTCGGCACACTCGAGCCCCGGAAAAACCTCGGCGGCCTCCTCGACGCGTACGAACGGGTTATCAGCCGAGTAAACAGCTCGACTGCCCGGCGCAAGCCCGAACTAGTCGTCGCCGGCCGAGCGACGGATGAAGCCGGGCCCTGGCTGGAGCGAATCTCGAAGCCACCTTTTCAGGACGCCGTTCGTTATATCGGCTACGTCGACCCCGCGGAGCGCCGCGCGCTCTACGAGGGAGCGCGCCTCCTCGTCCAGCCGTCGTTTGAAGAGGGGTTCGGGTTCCCGGTGCTCGAAGCCATGACGCTCGGCGTTCCAGTCGTAGCCGCCAACCGCGGCGCACTTCCAGAGTTGCTCGGCGATGCAGGCGTGCTCGTCGAGCCCGAGGACACCGATCAGATTGCTGCAGCGATAGAGCGGATGCTGGAAGACGATGCCCTCGCGTCAGCATGCGCCGCCCGTGGTCTTGCCCGTGCCCGACAATTCGACTGGCAGCGGACGGCGCAAGGGGTCTACTGCGCCTATCACGCGGCGATCGAGCGTCGGCAATGCGCATCGGCATAGACGCCCGGGAGCTGGGCGGCCGCCCGACCGGGGCGGGCCGCTACCTGGGCGGCCTCTTACGCGAATGGGCGACGGACGAACGAGCGCGCCGGCACGAATTCGTCCTGTACACGCCGGCTCGCCTGGGAATCGAGCTCGATTCTCATCGGTTTGCAGCACGCCTCGTCGAGGGCCCGCCCAATACATGGTGGGAGCAGGTTCGCCTTCCGAGCATTGCCAAACGCGACCACTTGGACGTGTTCTTTGCTCCCGCGTATGCCATCCCACTCCAGCTGGCTGTTCCGGCGGTCGTCGCCATCCATGACGTGTCATTCATGGCCCATCCCGAATGGTTCCGGATGCGGGAAGGAATGCGGCGCCGCTTTCTGGCCCGCCATTCGGCCAGCCTCGCCCGGGCGATCATCACGATCTCGGAATTCTCCCGGCGAGAACTGATCGACACCCTCGGAGCTCCCGATGAACGGATCTACGTGATTCCTCCAGGGGTAAATAGATCTTCCAGCGCCGGGGCCGACCTCGGCTCGGGTGAACGGGTGCTCTTCGTCGGAACGATCCTCAATCGCCGGCACGTCCCGGATCTGATACGCTCGTTCAGCCTGGTCGCCCGACACCGGACCACCGCGACACTCGATCTGATCGGCGACGATCGGACGTACCCGCCAGAAGACCTTCAACGGACGATTCGAGCGGAAAGCCTCGACGGGCGGATTCGTTGGCATCGATATGTTTCGGAGGCCGAGCTGAGCGGTTTCTACCGGGGGGCCAGAGCGTTTGCATTCTTGTCGGAGTACGAAGGACTCGGATTGACTCCGCTGGAAGCATTGGCGGCGAACGTGCCCTCCGTGCTCCTCGACACTCCCGTCGCGCGAGAGAGCTGCGGCGAGGCCGCCCTGTACGTCCAGCGGGGAGACCTGGCCGAGACCGCCCGCGCCTTGGAGAAGGTTCTTGCCGACGACAACGTTCGTTTGCGACTGCTGGCCCACGCCCCACGCGTGCTCGCCAGATACACCTGGTCTGGTGCCGCCAGAAAAACTCTGGAGGTCCTCGAGCAGTCCGGCTGATTGCCACCGACTAATCCGGTTTTCACTTCGGTATGGCGTCGATACACATGTACATCACGAAGACTCGAAACACACGAAATCACGAAGACGAGCAGTCGCTGGAAGCCAGATTGGCCAGGCACAACCTTCGTGACGCTTCGCGTCTTCGTGGCTTCGTGGTTCCGTCTCTACATCCATCTGAAAAATGGGGTAGCTCGGGAGTCCGCCCATCTGGAGATGCTCGACCTTTCCATCATCATCGTCTCGTATAACGCTCGCGCCGATCTCGTGCGCTGCCTCGAGTCGCTCCATCAACCGCCACCGGTGGCGGCGCACGAGATCATCGTGGTGGACAACCGCTCGAGCGATGACAGCGCCGATGCGGCTCGCGCGTGGGCAAACGTTCGCGTCATCCAAAATGGCAACAACCTCGGTTTCGCCCGCGGGACCAACATCGGGATTCACGCGAGTACGGGTGAGCACCTTCTCCTCTTGAACAGCGACACAGTCGTACCTCCGCAGGCGGTCGACCATCTCATTGGCATCCTGCAAAGTGACGCGACGGTATCGGTCGTCGGCCCGAGGCTGGTGGACGAAGGTGGCCGAGCCGAGTTGTCGTTCGGATCGATGATCGGTCCGTTCAACGAGCTTCGACAAAAGGTCCTGGTGCGAGGACACGACAGTCGAGTCGCGCTCATCTCCGAAGCGGTCGAACGGATGACACAGCGGCCGGGCTTTCCGGATTGGGTCAGCGGCGCATGTCTGCTGGTTCGGCGCAAGGATGCCGAGGCCGTCGGCCTACTCGACGAGCGCTATTTCATGTACGCAGAGGACGTCGACTTTTGCGCAGCGATCCGGTCGCGTGGTGGACGAATCAGATTCGCTCCGGAAGTCACCATCGTTCACCGCCGCGGACGGTCGGTTGCGACGGCACGCCACCAAACAGAAGTGGCCTACCGCCAAAGCCAGATCGCTTTCTACGAGAAGCACCATCCGCGGTGGGTGCCGGTCCTTCGCTTCTACCAACGCCTCTCCCGTGGCAAAACCTGACCCTTCCCGCCCATCCAGCCTTCCGCCCCTCCCGCCCATCCTGCCCATCCGCCCCTCCCGCCCATCCTGCCCCTCCCGCCACTCCTGCCCAGCTTCCAGCACTCTGAGTATCATGAGGCGTGCGCATTGGCTTCGACGCCCGCAAATTGCACGATTTCGGCATCGGGACCTACATCCGCAACCTGCTCCGGCAGCTCGCGCGGCTGGATCACGACACTGAATTCGTGCTGTTCTGCCGGCCCGAGGATCGCGAGAGCCTCGCAGTCCTTGGAGAGAACTTCCGCCCGGTAGCCGAAACGTCAGGGAACTATTCGGTTTCCGAGCAGCTCACGCTCCCGTGGGCCCTCAAGCGCGAAGGTATCGGTCTGTTCCACGCCCCGCACTATGTCCTACCGGCTTTGGTGCCGTGCCGGTCCGTCGTGACCATTCACGACTGCATCCACCTGATGTTCCCGCAGTATTTGCCCAATCGTCTTGCGCTCAGCTACGCGCGGGCGTCGATGTCGCTCGCCTCGAAGCGGGCGACACGGGTCATGACCGTCTCGGAAAGCTCGAAGCGCGATCTTTTGCGGTTCATGAACGTAGCTGCCGATAAAATCGATGTGATTTACAACGCCTACGACGAACGCTTTGGCGTTGAACCTCAAGAAGAGGACGTCGTGCGCGTGGCAGAACGCTACCAACTCCACGACGAGTTCGTGTTGTACGCGGGCAACGTCAAACCCCACAAGAACCTTGCGAGACTGATCGAAGCGTTTCACATCGTTCGAAACCGCGGACTCGATCAGCTCAAGCTCGTCCTGATTGGCGATGAGATCTCGAAGTACGCGGCGCTGCGACGTGCCGTTCATCAGCACCAGCTGCACAAATACGTTCGGTTTCTGGGGTTCGTGCCCGAGGAAACACTGGCAGTCATGTACCGTCTGGCCGGAGTATTCGTGTTCCCGTCGTTGTACGAAGGATTCGGCCTGCCGCCGCTCGAGGCGATGGCCAGCGGGACGCCGGTTGTCACGTCCAACGTCTCGTCGCTGCCGGAAGTGGCCGGTGATGCCGCACTCCTAGTGGATCCGTACGACCCGAACGCAATCGCCGACGGCATGTACGAAGTGCTCACCAATCAGGCAGTGCGCCAACGGCTGAAGGACAAGGGCCTGGCGCGGGCCCGGCAATTCTCTTGGGAGGCGTCAGCGCGTAGAGTCCGGGATATCTACCGTGAGGCCGCCTGCGAACGTCCCTCGGCATGAGCTCTCAGGTTTCGCTTCAGTCCGGCCCAGGTTCCGAAAGTTTGACGCCCCGACGAATCGCAATCGTGCACGATTGGCTCACCGGCATGCGGGGTGGTGAGAAGGTGCTCGAAGTGTTGTGCGAGCGCTACCCCTCGGCCGAACTCTTTACTCTGGTGCACGTGCACGGATCGGTGTCGCCGATCATCGAGCGAGCGCGCATTCACACATCATTGATTCAGTATTTCCCCGGCATTCGCCACTACTATCGCCGTTGCCTGCCGCTCTTCCCGATGCTCGTCGAGCAATTCAACCTCGAACAATTCGACCTGATCATCAGCAGCAGCCACTGTGTCGCTAAATCGATCATCGCTCGGCCGGGAGCGGTGCACGTCTGCTACTGCCATACGCCGATGCGCTACGCCTGGGATCAGTTCGATGCCTATTTCGGGCGCGGACGGCTCGGGCCTCTCAGTCGAGGTGTGATGCGGCCCGCCATGGCCGCTCTGGCTCGATGGGACCGCGCAACTGCCAGTCGGGTGACACGCTACGTGACGAACTCTCACCATGTTGCGCGTCGGATCCACCGGTACTATAATCGCCAGGCAAGTGTGGTGTATCCGCCCATCGATACGAATTTCTTTCATCCGACGGGATCCACATCAGAAAAACGTAACGAGTGCTTGGTCGTGTCCGCGCTCGTGCCGTACAAGCGTCTCGACATCGCTATTGCCGCATGTCGGCTCGCGGGCGTTCCTCTTACCATCGTCGGCAATGGGCCCGAGCGTCAGCGGCTGGAACGCTTCGCGGCTGAATCCGGGGCCGAGGTGAAGTTTCTGGGACGGTTGTCGGACGAAGAGGTGCGCGATCGCTACACGAACGCGTCGCTGGTCTTGATGCCGGGTGAAGAAGATTTCGGGATCGTCCCTCTCGAGGCGCAAGCCTGCGGCACGCCGGTCGTTGCCCTCGGCCGAGGTGGCGCCGTCGAGACCATCGTGTCCGAGAAGACCGGCCTGCTCGTCGACGAAGCCACTCCGGAGGCCTTCGCCGCCGCGATCCGCTCCGCACTCGCCAACCATTTCGACGCCGGCGTCATTCGGCGCCATGCGGAACGCTTCGGTCGAGCCCGATTCGGCGACCAGCTCGCAGCCCTCGTAGACGAGACGGTGCGCGCCGGAGACTCCCGCGCATGGTAAGACGCTACAACCGGCTGTTCGCCGCCTGCTACGTAGTCGGCGACGCCGGCCTCGGGCTCGTCGCATTCCTCACGGCTTACGCCCTCCGGTTCTATGCGGCACCAATTCAAGCCCTGGTGCCCATCACCAAAGGCGTTCCGCCATTTCGGAACTACCTCTACGTCATGCCGTTCGTCGCAGTCTTGGTCCCTTTGGCGTTCCAGCTTCAAGGGCTCTACCGGCTGCGCCGGGGGCGCTCCCGCGTCGACGACTTCTTTGCCGTGTTCGTCGGCAGCACGTTGGCCGTGGTGTTCGGAATCGTCACGACGCTCTACGTGCAGACCTACTGGGCGAACGACTCAGCCAGGGACACCGGCGCGCTGGAAGTATCCCGCGTCGTCTGGGCGATCTTTCTCGTTCTGAACACCGCTCTGACTTTCGGATTGCGCGAGTTCGTTCGCGAGCTGCTCCAACGACGCTGGCGTGCTGGTATCGGGCTCAAACGCATTCTGATCGCGGGATCCGGCGAGCTCGGACGCCTGGTCGCCGACAAGATTCTCGAACACCGCGAACTGGGCTATCAGTTGGTCGGCTTCATCGACGAACGCGCGGTGGGCGATCACCTCGGATATCGGGGGCTCCCGCTGCTCGGCACCATTGAGGAGGCTGCCGAGATCTCACAGCGCGAAGCGATCGATCACTTGTACGTCGCTCTCCCGCCAGAACAGCATCTCCTGATGATTCAACTCATCGAGAACACCAGCCGGGAGATGGTGGATGTCAAGGTCGTCCCAGACCTCCTGCAGGTGATTGCTCTCAGGGCAAGGCTCGAGGATCTCGACGGCGTACCGGTGATCAACGTCAACGACGTTCCGCTGCAAGGCTTCAACGCGATTGTCAAGCGGGCGATTGATGTAGCGATCTCGTGGGTGGCGTTGTTGATTCTCGCCATCCCTCTGGCAATTGTTGCGCTGCTCGTCAAAGCGACATCACGCGGCCCAGTCTTTTACCGGCAGGAGCGGATGGGCCTCGATGGCAAACCATTCACGATCGTGAAATTCCGCTCCATGTCCGATGATGCCGAAAAGGACACCGGACCGATCTGGGCGCAGCATAACGACCCGCGAGTCACACCGTTTGGACGCTTCCTACGCCGATCGAATTTCGACGAGCTTCCCCAGCTGTGGAACGTGCTTCGCGGAGACATGTCCATCGTCGGGCCGCGGCCGGAGCGTCCGCATTTCGTCGAGCAATTCAAGCACCGAATCCCACAGTACATGCTCCGCCACAAAGTCAAAGCGGGCTTGACCGGTTGGGCGCAAGTCCACGGCTGGCGTGGAAACACGCCGCTCGAAAAGCGCATCGAGTACGACCTCTACTACATCGAGAACTGGTCGGTCCGGCTCGATCTGAAGATCATGTGGCTGACGGTCATCAAGGGTTTCTTTCACAAGCACGCCTACTAACAACTGCAGCCGTCAGCTTTCGGCTTCCAGCTTCCAGACACACACTCCATGAAACAACGCATTGTCATCACCGGGGCGGCAGGATTCATCGGCTCCCACCTGGCCGAAACACTCCTCGATCGCGGTTATGCCGTCATCGGCATCGACAATCTGCTCACGGGCGACACGGCGAACATCTCGCATCTCGTGAACCGCGACTTCACGTTCATCAAGCACGACGTCACGAATTACATCTACATCGATGGGCCGGTGGATTTCGTCCTGCACTGGGCCAGTCCGGCGAGTCCGATCGACTATCTCGAACTGCCGATCCCCACACTCAAGGTCGGAGCGCTGGGGACGCACAAGGCGCTCGGACTGGCCAAGGCCAAGGGCGCGAAGTTCGTCCTCGCCTCGACATCCGAGGTCTACGGCGATCCGTTGGAACACCCGCAAAAGGAGTCTTATTGGGGGAACGTCAACCCGATCGGACCAAGGGGTGTGTACGACGAGGCAAAGCGCTTTGCGGAAGCTATGACGGTCGCGTATCACCGATACCACGGCCTCGACACGAAGATCGTCCGCATCTTCAATACCTATGGACCTCGGATGCGGGTCAACGATGGGCGCGCGGTCCCGGCGTTTGCCTCTCAAGCGTTACGAAACGAAGATGTCACCGTGTTCGGTGACGGCTCGCAAACGCGGAGCTTTACCTACATCACCGATCTCGTCGAAGGCATCATCAAGCTGATGCTGTCTGGCGTGAACGATCCGGTCAACATCGGCAACCCACGCGAGATGACAATCGAAGAGATTGCCAAGACCATCATCCGCATGACCGGATCCAGGAGCAAAATCGTCTATAAGCCGCTTCCCACCGACGATCCGAAGGTACGACAACCTGACATTACCCGCGCGCGGACCCTGCTCAATTGGGAGCCCAAGGTTGCTCTCGAGGAAGGCCTGGTCAAGACCCTCGAATACTTCAAGACGAAAGTGAGCTGAATCGCGCCGAATCCTGAGGCTGGCTTCGGCTCAGCGCGTGAGTTTCCGGTACTTGATCCGGTGCGGCTGATCGGCGGCCGCGCCAAGGCGCCGCTTCCGGTCCGCTTCGTAGTCCTGATAGTTGCCCTCGAACCACACGACCTGACTGTCGCCCTCGAATGCGAGCATGTGCGTGGCGATCCGATCCAGGAACCAACGGTCGTGGCTGATCACGACCGCACAGCCGGCGAAGTTGAGCAGCGCCTCTTCGAGCGCACGCAGGGTGTCGACGTCGAGGTCATTCGTGGGTTCGTCCAGCAGCAACAGGTTGCTGCCGCGGCGCAGCAACTTGGCAAGGTGCACGCGGTTTCGTTCGCCGCCCGACAGCGTACCGACTTTCCGCTGTTGCGCCGCCCCTTTGAAGTTGAACCACGACACGTAAGCGCGCGATGCCACCTTCCGCTTGCCGAGCTCGATCTCATCCTGACCGCCAGAGATCTCCTCCCAGACGGTCTTGTCGGCACCGAGCGCCTCGCGACTCTGGTCGACGTAGCCGATCTTCACAGTTTCACCGATCTTCAGGGTCCCTTCGTCGGGCCGTTCCTGCCCGGTGATCATGCGGAACAGGGTCGTCTTGCCGGCGCCGTTCGGCCCGATGACTCCGACGATGCCGCCGCGGGGCAGGGTGAAGTCGAGGTCCTCGATGAGCAGATTGTCGCCATATCCTTTCTTCAGATGTCGCGCTTCGACGACAGTGTCGCCCAGACGCGGGCCAGGAGCGATGTAGATTTCGGCGGTCTCGATTTTCTGAGTCGTGTCTTGGCGAAGCAGGTCCTCATATGCATTGAGTCGAGCCTTGCCCTTCGCCTGGCGGGCGCGTGGTGACATGCGAATCCACTCGAGCTCGCGCGCCAGGGTCTGCTGCCGCTTCGTCTCCTGCTTTTCTTCGAGGGCAAGCCGCTGCTGCTTCTGGTCCAGCCAGGACGAGTAGTTTCCTTCCCATGGAATGCCCCGGCCACGATCCAGCTCGAGAATCCAGCCTGCCACATTGTCCAGAAAGTACCGATCGTGCGTGACTGCGACAACCGTACCGGCATAGTCCTTTAGAAACCGTTCCAACCACGCGACCGACTCGGTATCCAGGTGATTCGTGGGCTCGTCCAGCAGCAGCAGATCCGGCGACAGGAGAAGCAACCGACACAAGGCGACTCGGCGCCGTTCGCCGCCGGACAGCTTCGTGACGTCGGCGTCTGGCGGCGGCAAGCGCAGCGCGTCCATCGCCAACTCCAACCGAGAATCAATGTCCCAGGCGTTCGAGGCATCGATCCTGTCCTGAATGCGTGACTGCTCTTCGAGGACCTTGTCCATCTCCTCCGGCGAGAGATCCTGCCCGAGCTTGTCGTTGACCTCGTCGTATCGAGTCAGCAGCGCCTTGATCGAAGCGACACCCTCTTCGACGTTCCCCAGGACCGATTTTGATGAATCGAGCTGCGGCTCCTGCGGTAGAAATCCCACCGAGATCCCGTCGGCGGCAAAGGCTTCGCCGAGGAACTCATGGTCCTGCCCGGCCATGATCCGCAACAGCGAGCTCTTGCCCGCGCCATTCAGACCCAGCACGCCTATTTTTGCGCCGAAGTAGAAAGACAGCCAGATGTCGTCCAGAACCCGGTTGTCCGGCTGATGGACCTTCCCGAGCCCCTTCATGGTGTAGATGAATTGCGGCATAGGTCACAAGAACTCGTAATGCCAAATGCACAATGCACAATGGACAATGCAAAGTGCATGAAACAGAAACGGTATTCTACATTCGGTATTTGGTATTCTGCATTGAGCATTTGACATTACGGTGATAGCGATCAGCGTTAGGCCCCGTCGAATTCTCCATATCGACATGGACGCCTTCTACGCGTCGGTCGAACAGCGCGACGATCCGAAGCTTCGAGGAAAGCCGCTGGCCGTCGGAGGACAGCCAAACCGCCGGGGTGTCGTGGCCGCGGCCAGCTACGAAGCCCGGGAGTTCGGCGTACGTTCGGCCATGTCGATGGCCAAGGCCGTCCGGCTCTGCCCTTCACTCGTCATCGTTCCGCCCGATTTCAATCGATACAGAATCGCATCGAACGCAGTCTTTTCGATCTTTCGAGAGGTCACCAATCTGATCGAACCGCTGTCGCTCGACGAGGCGTATCTGGATGTCACCGAGAACCGCTGGCACGAGCCGATTGCGACAGTGGTCGCCCGCCGGCTCAAGGAGCGCATCAAGACAGACACCGGCCTCACCGCGTCGGCTGGCGTTGCTCCGAACAAGTTTCTGGCGAAGATTGCCTCCGGATGGAAAAAGCCTGACGGGCTGACCGTGATCAGCCCCGAGCGCGTGGAACCTTTTCTCCGGCAGCTTCCCGTCGATGCGTTGTGGGGCGTCGGGCCTGTCACCGCCCGCAAACTGCAGGCACGAGGCATCACTCAGCTGGTCGACGTACGGACCATCGATCCCGAGGTGCTTCGGAACACCGTAGGAAGCCTTGCCGACTGGCTGCGCCAGCTGTCCCAGGGTATCGACGACCGGCCGGTCGTGCCAGATCGGGAAGTAAAGTCGTCTGGAACCGAGAACACCTATCCTTCGGATCTGATTGACATCGAGGCGATCCGGTCCGAGATAGTCGAGATGGCGGACCACGCCGTCCGCTGGCTCGCCCGCCGCCAAGCGTTCGCGCGCACGGTGACCATCAAGGTCCGCTACTCGGATTTCACCACGGTCACCCGAAGCCATACGGCACCCCCTAGCCGTGCGGCGGCCGACATCCAGGCCCGAGCGGTTCAGTTACTGGCAAAAACCGAGGCAGGCCAACGGCCGGTCCGGCTGCTGGGGGTGAGCGTCCACAACATCTGCGGCGACGAAGCTCCTCCGAGCAAAGGCACGGCTTTGCCCCTTTTTGACGGTCTCTCAACTCAGGATGCGAAGGATACCGGCTAAACTCTCTCCGGCGACCTTCCCGACCTCACACGGCGGCATTCGAGATGGACACATGGAATCCCACTCAGTACGACAAGTTCTTGCGCGAACGCGAGCAGCCTTTCTTCGACCTGCTGGCGCTCATTCAGCCGGTCCCAGACATGCAGGTCGTCGATCTTGGCTGCGGAACGGGCAAGCTCACCCGGGTGCTCCACAATACGCTGCAGGCACCGCACACGATTGGCATCGATCGATCGGAGCGGATGCTCCACGTCGCAATGTCCAACGGCGCAACGCCAGGGCTTCGATTCGAGCTCGGCGAGATCGAAGCGTTCGCGGCAGAAGCCGAATACGACCTCGTTTTTTCCAACGCTGTGTTCCAATGGGTCGGCAACCACGAAGGACTCATTTCTCGCCTCTTCTCGGCGCTGAAGCCGGGAGGACAGCTAGCCTTCCAGTTGTCGGCCATGGACGATAATCCATCACACACGGTCGCAGAAGCTCTGACCTCGGAACCGCCGTTTCGTCCGGCGTTTCTTGACTGGCGCAACCCGCTGCGCTCGTTGACGCTCGACGAATACTCGAGGCTGCTCCACCGCTCGGGCTTTGCCCAGCAGCACGTGCGCCTCGCGATCTATCCGCACCTGTTGCCGTCACGGCAGGATGTGATCGAGTGGATGAAGGGATCGCTGCTGACGGCCTACGAAAAGAGGTTGACGCCGGACCAATTCGACAACTTCCTCGAGGAATACGGCAAGCGCCTGATGCCGCAGCTCGATTCCGAGCGGCCGTTCTTCTTCCCTTTCAAACGAATATTGTGCTGGGCGAGAAGATCGGGATAAGCGACAGGCGATTCGATGAGAATTGGAGTGACAGACCCATGCTGAAAGGGACGCGTGACGGAATTCTCAAGCGGATTCAGCCCATCAGCGTCCACGGACAGGTCTCGTGGGACGTTGCCTTCACAGATGTCGACGATCCTGACGGCCAGCCTCACGTGGTCCGCATCGGACCCGAAGCGGTGACCGACCACAACATGGAGCCTGGAGACCGGATTCAACTCGAATATCTCGTCGGCGCGGTCGTCCGGATCAGCCGAGTCAGGAATCAATCGGAATCGCGCGGCTAATTCCTACGCTCGACACGGATCGTTTTCAGCTCGATCCGCGAAGTGGGCGTCTCCCCGTTGCGCGGTGACGCCTCAATGGCCTCGACGACGGCCATGCCGTCGATGACCCGGCCGAATGCAGTGTATTGCCCGTCGAGAGCCGTCGATGTGCCGGTGCAAATAAAGAATGACGAGGTTGCGCTGGCGGGATCCTCTCCACGCGCCATCGACACAATGCCTTTCACGTGTTTCGTGTCGTTGAACTCCGGCTGAAGATTCCGCATCAGTCGCTGCTGCTTTTCGGTGAGCGGGGCCGCCCGACTTGCAAGGGCGCCAGTTTGAATCACAAAGCCAGGCGCCACCCGATGGAAAGCCATCCCGTCGTAGACGCCGGCCTGCGCCAGGCGAAGAAACTGCCGGACGTGCATGGGCGCTCGGTCGGGAAAAAGCTCAATCGTGATGGATCCCGTTCCCGTGTCGAGCACCGCTCGGTACGTCGACAACTCCTGAACGCTCTCCGTTGAAAACGCTTCTGGCGCTGGCGGCGGCGTGTCGCGAATCGTGACGTGTCGGATCTCGACGCGCTCGACAGCCACGCCCTTGTCGTCAACTGGAGTCTCGGAGATCTTCTGGACGACCTCCATGCCGTCGGACACGTGGCCAAACACCGTGTACTGGCCGTCGAGAGCCGGTTGATCGACGACGACGACGAAGAACTGGGCGCCTGCGCTGTCGGGCCTGCCCGGAACGAGCACGGCAGCGACCGAGCCACGAGTCATCTTCGCCGCCCGCGCCTCAGCCTTGATCTGGTTCAGTCCGCCCGTGCCGTACTGCGCGCGTTTGCTCGGGTCTTTCGACAGCGGATCGCCGCCCTGGACCATCCCGAACTTGACCATGCGGTGGAAGATCGTTCCGTCGTAGGAACCCTCCTGAGCGAGCTTGATGAAGTTCGCAACATGGTTGGGCGCGATATCCGCGGAAAGATCCATGACAAACGTGCCGGCCGAGGTTTCAATGACAGCCTGTTTCGGCGGACTCTGCCCGTAGAGGATTGCCAGTACGGCGAACCACGCGCCCACGACGTGCCAGCTTCGTGTTTTCACAGCAGCCCTCAGTGTGCAAGCCCTAAAGCGCTGCGCTACGTACGCTCAGCCCTTTGAACGCTCCCCCGTGACTCCTCGATGATCCGCGCCGCGTGGCGAATGTAGTGCAAGCTCGAGATCAGCGTGATGGCAAGTGATGCGTAGATGAAGACGTCGACGACGATGGAGTGGTAACCGAGATAGTTGAAGAGCATGGCAAAGATCGCGGTCATGATGTACGTGGCTGTGGCCGTCTTGCCATAAATGGATGGGCGGAACGTTCGCCGGCCGATCGCTAGATTGACGATGGTAACCGTCAACACAATGATGACGTCGCGGCTGATGATGAGCACTGTGAGCCAGAGCGGCAGGCGGTTCGCCAGACCGAGACCCGGCAGAGTCAAAACCACGAATGTGCTGACCAACAGCAGCTTGTCGGCCATCGGGTCGAGCCACGCACCCAACTGCGTGTGCTGGCCCGAGCGGCGGGCAATCAGCCCGTCAAGGCCGTCGGTGATTCCGGCCGTCACGAATACGATCAGCGCCCATCCGAGCTGGCCGTAGAGGACCAGGATGACGAACGCCGGAATCAGGAGCATGCGCAGCAGCGTCAGCTGGTTAGCTGGCGTGAGCGCATTCATCGCGAGCTCGTGTCAGCAAGTGGCCGCGCCAAAGTCTCGATTCTGCCAATCGCTTCCACGGCTTCTTCACCGCTGACGGGTCGCGATGGCGAAAAACTGGCGTTCGCGTCGGCGGTCATCACGCCTGACGCCACAGCAGCCGATGCTGCGCGGTAGGCGACGTGGCTTGGAGCGAGGTCGGTGAAGGTGCCACGAGCCGTCTGCCACCCATTCGCGGGATGGGTGGGACTCGACTCAGCAAGCTTGCCGAGCAGCCGGTTCACCACCTCCGCCAGATCGGCTCGCCGGACAATCGCGCGCGGTTGAAATTCGTGATTGGCGAACGGTTCCATCACGCCGGCCTGAGCCGCCGACATGATCCACGTGGACGCCCAATTGTCTCGAATGTCCGTAATAACCACGGCTTCACCAGGGGTACCTGATCGAAGCAAGGGGACGAGTCGTACGCCAACGAGGGCCGCCAGATCGGCGCGCGAAATCTGCAGGGCGCTCGGAATCGCGCGGTACTCCTCGGGGAGTCGTGCCACTTCGGCCCTCAGGCGAACACGTTCCAGGCGGGCTTCGACTGTGCGGTCGGGCTCGGCCGCCAGCGCATCGGCGTAGGCTTTCTCGGCCCCGGCGAAGTCGTTCTGACCTTCGAGAATCTCGCCGATCTGGACCAGCGAACGGGCATCAGGTGGCTCGAGCGCGATGGCCTTTCGAAAGTGCTCGAGCGCACTTTCAGTGTTGCCCCGCTGCCGCTCGACGCCGCCCAGCTCCCGATACAAGATGGCGCTGTCGGGAGAATCTGCGATAGCGGCCGTGTACAACTGAATCGCATCGTCCAAACGGCCGCTGCTGGCTGCCTGACGCGCGCGGCTCAGACCCTGCTGCTGGCCGCGGAACCGCAAGACCTCCACTCGGCGGGCCAAGTCCCCGACCGAAGGATCGACGACGAGAGCAGCTTCAAACGACGCCAGCGCATCTTTCTCGCGGTCGAGTGCCAGCAGCGCCTGTCCCTGGCCAACGAGGGCGGAGAGATCGCCGTGCTGGGTGTCGAGCGTCCGGTTGAAGTGGCCGAGAGCCGCGCCGGCGTCATTGCGTGCGAGCTCGAGGTAGCCGAGGCTCGTCTCAGCAGGATAGAACCCCGCCGCCAGCCTGAGCGCCAAATCGAATTCCCGCTCAGCGTTCTTGAGATCACCGGCCTGGAGAAACCTCCAGCCGCGATCCTGTCGCTCCGCCGATCGACTGCCGGCCAATGCCGGCGGAATGCTGGGAGCCACGAAGTCGGGAAACTTCGGCGTCGTAATGACGGGTACTGGAACCACCGTCACTTTTGGCGCACACGCAGTCGCGACTATCAGGAGCAGGAAAACAACGCGCCTTCGCATCGCTGAGATCTTACCTCCCTGCCGGTTCCTGGAGCGCCCGAGATGAGAGACGGTCGATCAGCCGCCGGGGAATATCAGCCACAATCGAGATGCGACCGTTGCGGGTTTCCTGTTCGATGACCCGTCCGTGCCGGTAGACGCGGCCGATTTGTTCTCGGTCGACCGGCTCATCCGGATCGAAGGTCAGCGTCACTCGCCGAACGTCGAGAGCGAGTCGGGACATGAGTGCATCGATCAAGTCGTCGATTCCGAGCCGTTCCAGCGCGGAGAGGCAGAGGGCGGCTGGATCCAGAGCCCGGATGCGCCGCAGCTCATCGGGTGACAGGAGGTCGCACTTGTTGTAGACCTCGATCGTGGAAACCTCGTCTGCACCAACGTCGTGGAGTACTTGTCTGACAGCGTCTACCCGTCGCTCCCGGTCGCTGGCCGCGGCGTCGAGCACGTGAACGACGACATCGGCGTCGGCGACTTCTTCGAGGGTCGCACGAAACGCCGCCACGAGCGTGTGCGGAAGACGATCGATGAATCCTACCGTGTCCGACACCAGCACCTCACGGCTATCCGACAAGTGTATTTGCCGAATTAGCGGGTCCAGCGTAACGAACAGCGCGTTGGACGCCTCTGCCCGAGCACGTGTCAGCGTATTGAACAACGTGGTCTTTCCGGCATTGGTATAGCCGACCAGCGCGACCGTCGGAACAGACGCTTTGTGCCGCCGCTCACGAAGCTGCGTCCGACGCCGGCGGACGTCTTCAATCTGTTTCGAAATCGCATGGATGCGCTCTCGGATGCGGCGGCGATCCGCTTCCAGCTTCGTTTCGCCCGGACCTCGCGTCCCGATTCCGCCGCCCAACCGCGACAAGGCGGCTCCCATCCCGACCAGGCGAGGCAGGAGGTATTTCAGCTGGGCGAGCTCGACTTGCAGCTTTCCTTCCTTCGTCCGCGCCCGCCGGGCAAAAATGTCGAGAATCAGTTGCGTCCGGTCGATTACTTTCCGGTGAACCGCATCCTCGATCTGTCGCAACTGCGCGGGTGTCAGCTCATCGTCGAATATCACCACGTCGACGTCCGTCTCGGCACACGACGCGGCCAACGTCACAATCTTGCCAGAACCCAGAAACGTCGACGGATCGGGTTTGGATCGCTCTTGCAGAACGCTGAGGACGACAACAGCGCCGGCCGCCTGGGCCAAACCCGCAAGCTCGTTGAGGGAACGCTCGGCATCCAGTCGCCGCACCCGACCGGAGATGAGACCGACGAGCGCTGCCCGTTCGGGGCCAGGGGTTTTGGAGGTTACGGTTTGAAGTCTCAAGTTTGAAGTCTCAAGTCAAGCGTTCTCGTATTTCGTCCCAGGAAATAGCGCCGGCGCGTACGAGCTTCGGCAAGTGGCCGCTGACATCCACAATCGTGGACGGCGGTCCTCCTGGCGTCGTCCCCGCGTCGATCAGGAGATCGATTCGATCGCTCAACGAGCGCTCGACATCGGCCGGGCGCGAGGGTGCCTCATCACCGCTGAGGTTTGCGCTCGTCGCCGTCAAGGGCACGCCACAGGCTCGGCAGAGCTCCCGGGCAATTGTGTGAGCGGGGACTCGCACACCGACAGTGCCATCGGGGCTGGCAACCCCAGCCGCGAGCGTTGCAGGCGCGCTCATGATCAGCGTAAGCGGCCCGGGCCAGAACGCGGACGCGAGCCTCTGAGCCTGAAACGAAAGAGGCCCGATGTGACGTTCAATCTGCTCGACATCGGCCGCGATGAGCAGCAGGGCGCGCTCGGCGGCACGACCTTTGGCCGCGAATACTCGCGCCACGGCGCCGGCATGGAACGGATTCACCGCCAGGCCGTACAACGTATCGGTTGGCAACGCGACGATCCCATCGGCTTCGATCACACGCGCAGCCTCGTTGAGCCCGCGCGCATCTGGACTCGCGGCACTAATACTGATTCGCCGCACTCTGACCAACTCTCAATGACTTCACAGGATAACCTTTGTGACGCGCGCGTACCACCTCGGGCGGCAAATTTGCTTATACTCTCGCCGTGTTCTGGTATTACTCGCACAAGCTCCACGCAACCTGGCTGGGTTTAGCCATCGCCGGCAATGTTCCCTGGCTTTGGCCCACGTTTGAAACACTGCACTTCTTTGGCATGGCGCTCCTGGTCGGATGCGTTGGGACGCTCGATCTGCGCATGCTCGGCGTCGCCAAAGGCCTGCCGCTCAAGCCGATGCAGCGGTTCATTCCCTGGGCCGTTTTCGGATTTGCCATCAACATGATCACGGGAATCGGCTTCTACATCGGCAATCCAGAGCAGTACCAGACCTGGGCCTTTCTGGCCAAAATCGCATTCATCGTGCTGGCAGGGGCGAATGCCTTGTGGTTTTACGTCTCAGGACTCCATCGGCGGCTTGCCGCCGTCGGGGCGGGCCAGGATGCGCCAATGGCGGCGAAGCTCGTTGCGGCCGGCTCCCTCGTGCTGTGGTTTGGTGTGATGTTCTGGGGACGTATGTTACCGTCATTCAGCAAAGCCTTCTGACGGTGCAATGCAGAATGCACAATGCACAGATCAGAGTGATCGACGGCCCGGCACTTTGCATTATGCATTTTGCATTTCGAGATTCCGTCAGCTGCCTATCCGCTTTTCCAATCCAGGCACTCCCAAGACAGTTCCCAGATACGTCATCAGACGGCCCGCGGTCGTGGCCCCGAACCACAGCACAAGAGATGCGACGGCGAGAAGCTTTCCTTGCCTTGACACGTTGCGCTCCACTTGCGGGCCGCGAAATACAACCCGCCGAAGCAGCACCATGTCCGCCACAGCCAACGCAATCAAGACCATCTTGATTCCGAAGATCGGGTTGGTGAACTTGGTTGTCGCATCCTGAGCCAGTAGGATCGAGCCGGACACGGCGTTGATCCAGAAACCCGCCCACATGATTGGGAAGAACCGCTCCAGTGGAGCGATGGGCATGTCGCTCGCAACTCCGAGAAGTCGCAAGTCGATCATCGCGCTGATGCCGACCACGATCGCCAAGCCGACCGTGTGCAGGAACACGACGCCGGCATAGGCAAAGATGGAGGGGGACTCGCGCACCCAGACGCTGAACGCTGAGTTTTCTATCCAGGATAGGAATTCCATGCGGGCGCTGGACTATATCATGGCGAAACCAACGCCCTCCGGCTCTGCTGAGCAAATTAGGACTTGACCGCCGCCTGCGACCGCACCATTGTGTATTGCCTCACAGCCAATGCGTCCAGAGAAGACTCGTCTTCGATTCCTGCTAGTTTGCGCGCTCCTGGAATTGATCGTCCTTTTTGCCCTCAGCACGCAAGGGGTCGAAGGCTTTGCGACTTTCGTCTCGACTCCGGACACATTGGAATACAACAGACTCGCCCAAGAGCTCGCCACCGGCCACATCGTCGCAAGCGCGCGAACGCTCGGCTATCCCTTGTTTTTGAGCGCGGGGTATTTGCTCGGCGGGACTCAGTACGGCATGTACTGGGCCATAGCCGCACAACTGCTTCTCAATCTTGTGTTGACGGCGATGTCCTGGAGGCTGGTAGACAAGCTGGCACCGGAAACTCCTAGAGCGACAAAACTCGCGCTGACAGGCTTCTTCTTCCTCGCGGGTCTCGGAATGTCGCTCTATCTGCTGAGCGATTTGTTGGCTTCGTTTTTCTTTGGCGTATTCCTCTTCGGCTTTCTCTACTGGAGAAGCTGGGAGGGAACCCTCGTGACGGGTGCTGCTCTCGCGATAGCCACCCTCGTTCGGCCCTCGTTTGTCCTGATCCCCGTGTTGCTGCCGGCAGCTGCGTACTTGGTCCGACGATGCGGTTCAGCCATTCCCTGGCCTCAAGTGCTGACGTTGATTGTCGTTTCGAGTACCGGATCGGCACTCAACATCTGGTATCAGCAGCATTACAACGGGTATTTCGGACCGTCTCCTATCGTGGCTCAGAACCTCGAACGAGTTCTCTACGCAGCCACCGCCAAAGGCAATAGAGACCCCGACGAGTTTCTCAAGGCTTTTGAGTCGGAAAGCAGTCAGAGAATGGGCGGTGTGCCTTACGAATTCTTGTCCGAAACACAGCGCGAAAGCGCCGCGCGAGCGATCTTTCTCGAGCAATTCAAGGTGCATGCGCCGGGAATCGTGATGCTCACGGGCACGACCTTTGTCAAATACCTTCTGGTCCCGGTGGAATCCATACTCGCTCGATTGACAACGCTCGCCGCGAGCGAGGCGACCTACGAACGCTACATCAGACCCGTCGTGGTGCTTCTGTGCCTCCCGATCTGGATTCTTTGTTTGATTCCGCCGCGGGGCCAACTCGCTCAGCGGCGGTGGTACTACTGTCTGGTCCTTTTGATGTGGGTCTACCTGGCTGGCATAACGGCCCTGAACCCTGCCCAGGGAGAGCGGATTCGATTTCCAATCCTCGCTTTTCTTGTGCCGATTGCGGCTTGGAATATCCAGACCGGCCTCGCGTATCTCGCTCGCCTCGCTGAACCGCTCCGTCAAGAGAAGGGTCTCTCGGGCATTCAGTAGGTGTGCCGTCGAGTATCCTGACAAGGTTAACGGAAGGAATCCAAGGATGAAGCAGCGGCTTGGACTGGCTATCGGCGTGCTCACCGGAGTTCTCGCGACGCTTGCAGCCGGTCAGGAACCGGCGCAGCAGAACCCACAGGTCCCGCCGCCCGGCATGCAGGTGGGAACGGAATTTGGTTTCGCGATATTCCAGCAACGTTGCATGAACTGCCACGGCAATCCGAGCGCGCCGCTCAAAGCACCAGAGCCCTCGGCGTTACGTCAGCTGACTCCTGAGGCCATTCTGGATGCCTTGACGACCGGTGTGATGAAGGTGCAGGGACAGTCACTGACGGATGCGCAGAAGAAGCAGGTGTCCGAATCTCTCAGCGGCCGTCCGCTGGGCACCAACGCCGAGGGCGACGCGGCGAACATGCCCAACCGCTGCGCGACGAATCCACCCATGACCAATCCGAAGACGGCTCCGGCATGGAACGGCTGGGGGGTCGACGTTGCCAACACTCGATTTCAGACGGCAGAGTCTGCCGGACTGACGAAGGACGACGTACCACGTCTGACATTGAAATGGGCTTTCGGCTATCCCAACGGCGTGTCGGCGCTCAGTCAGCCGACGGTCGTATCGGGACGTGTCTTCGTGGGCGCGGACACCGGTTACGTCTACTCCTTGAGCGCCGAAACCGGTTGTGTCTACTGGTCGTTCAAGGCCAGGGCGGGCGTCCGGAGCTCCTTGAGCGTCGGACCGGTAAGCGGCCGGGGCTCGACGAAGTACGCCGCTTATGTAGGCGATCTGCTCGGCAACGTGTATGCGTTGAACGCGCAGACCGGCGCGCTGCTCTGGTCGGGCCATCCCGAAGAACACTTCACAGCGCGCGTCACAGGGGCGCCAACGCTGTACAACGGCAGGCTTTACGTGCCGATCTCTTCATGGGAGGAATTTTCTGCCGCGTCACTCGACTATCCGTGCTGTACATCGCGCGGAAGCGTGGCCGCGTTCGACGCCAACACCGGCCGGCAGATCTGGAAGTCGTACGTCATCCCTGAAGATCCACAGCCGGTCAGGAAGAATTCCAAGGGTGTGCAGCTGTGGGCACCGGCAGGCGGGTCGGTATGGAATTCGCCGACCGTCGACGCTCGACGTCGTGCGATCTACTTCGGAACCGGCGACGCGACGACGGCACCCGCCGCCAAGACGTCTGATGCCGTCATGGCACTCGACATGGACACTGGAAAGGTTCGTTGGTCGTATCAGGCCTTTCCCAACGACTCGTTCCTGGTCGGATGCGATGGTCCGAACAAGAGCGACAACTGCCCGGTCGTCCAGGGACCGGACTTGGACATCCCAGCGTCGCCTATTCTACGGACGCTATCCAACGGACGGCGAGTCTTGCTCGTCGCGACGAAGCCGGGCGACCTCATTGCGCTCGACCCCGATCAGAACGGCAAAGTGATTTGGAAGCGCCACATCGCGGACGCACAGAACACGGATACGAAAGAAGGCGCCTTGGCCGCGTTCACCCGCTTCGGAATCATGTGGGGCGGAGCGGCCGACAGCGACAACGCGTACTTCGGTCTGTCGGGCGGCTCGGTGGCGGCCGTCAAGCTCGCAACCGGTGAGCCGGTGTGGACGACGACACTGGCGCCTTCGGGTAAGCGAGTGTCTTACAACGCCGCGACCTCGCTCATCCCGGGAGTGGCGTTCATCGGTGGGAACGATGGCACTCTGACTGCGCTCTCTACGGCAAACGGCCAGAAGCTTTGGGAATTCGACACCGCGCGCCAGTACACGACTGTCAACAAGGTGCCAGGAAAAGGCGGCGCGATTAGCGTTCCGGGAGCGACGGTGGTGGGTGGGATGCTGTTCATCCCGTCCGGGTATGGAATAATCGGCGGGAACACCGGAAACGTGCTCCTCGCGTTTTCCACGAAATAGCGAAAGGGCAGGAAAGGTGGGACCGATCTAGCCTCGCGACCCTCGCTTCACTTGCCAACCAGGTGCGGCGCATCCCTGTCGATACAGACGTATTCTCCAATCTCGTCGTTGGTATCGAGATCGGCCACCCTCTTGATGATCCAGGGCTTGGAATACGTCGCGGGATCGTCGATCGTGAATTCGATTTCGAGATGCCCTAAATCCACACGGTGCAGCCGTTCGGTGATGTGCAGCATCTCCGTGTGCGGATGACCAATGCTGTCGAGCCACGACTGATCGTTGAAGCCCACCGTATCGACCACCAGCGTCTCCCCTTCCCAGTGGCCGATCGAATGCCCCATCCAGTTCGGATTCGGATCCTTCGGATGCCCGCGCCCATCCAGAAATACTTGACGATGGCTGGGAGTGTCGTCTTCGAAGAGCATAATCAGGAGTGCGGGGGTTTGAACCAGCTTGAACGGGAACAACGCGCCGGCGTTCGTGAGTCCCCGCGGGAGACAGTGCGCGCCGGGCGCGTCTTTGGAGTTGTTCGCCGCACGCTCCCGCTGGAGCGTGTCGGCCCATGGCAACGGCTCCGGTTTGCCTGGATCGACCGTCCTCTGAGCGTACCAGACTCCCGACAGGTCCGGCTTGCCGTCAGGCGCGCGAGGAGTGGGGCCGGAAGGCGTGGCATGTGGTGTCAGCAGCGAAATTCTGAATTCCCGGCCGTCTCCTAACGTGTCCAACTGATACTCGATCAGGTGGATATCGAAGCGAAGTGCTTGCCCCGCCGCAACGGCCAGGTTTTTCTGGGAGTACGAGTTGAACCCCGGTACATCGACCGACAGATCGTAGGCGCCGGCCGGCAGCTGTGCGATCGTGTAGCTACCTTTCTCCGAGCTGGTCGTCGTGTAGAGCTTCTTTGTGGCCACCTCGGTGGCGCGAATGGGCGCGTTCGCGACCGCGTCGCCCCCCAGGCCCGTGACCGCACCGGTAATGGCCCCAGTCGTCTGCGCGAACGCCGCACCGGCGACGACCGAAACCGAAAACGCCGCCGACAACGCCAAGACGCTCAGCCTGCGCATAGGTCCTCATTTGCAGTCCGGGCTGCGACCTTCCCGCCCTTCCTGCCCCTCCTGCCCTTCCTGCCCTTCCCGCCCCTCCTGCCCTACTGTCTCAACGCATAGGTGAATAGTGCGCTGCCTGCGGCAACCGCGACGTACTGACGCCCAGCCACTGAGTATGTCATCGGGCCGCTCGAAACCTGCCCTCCGACGCTGGTCTTCCACAAGAGCGTGCCGTTCGTCGCATCCAGCGCGAAGAAATACCCCTCCCGTCCACCAGAGAACAGCAGGTCTGACGCCGTCGTCAGGATGCCGCTGTCGGTGACGTCGGTCATCTTGTATTCCCATTTCTTCTCGCCGGTCTTCGGATCGATTGCCTGAACGGCGCCATATCCTTCTTCAGGCAGTCGTCGATTGATGACGGGGCTGGGCTGGAGGATGCGGACCGACATCGCCGGAAGCGCGCCTGTGAAGCGTTGACCTTCTTTGTACTCGACCGGACGTTTCGTGAATGTCGCGTACGTGTCGATCCAGCTCGGAACATACATGAGGCCAGTTCGCGGGCTGTATGACGGAGAGTACCAGTTCGTCCCGCCTTGAACGCCGGGGTAGGCCAGCGTGCCGTTCTCGCTCAGCTCGAGGACCTTCATGGGCCTGCCCTTCTCGTCGAGACCGCTGGTCCACGTAACTTTCACGTACGGCTTTCCGAGCAGGTACTCACCCGTGCCACGGTCCAGCACGTAGAAGAATCCGTTTCGATTGGCGAGCAGCAACGCCTTGCGAAGCCGGCCCTGCCACTGGACGTCGGCGAGAATCGGCACCTGGACGGAGTCGTAGTCGAAGACGTCGTGAGGCGTGAACTGAAAGTGCCATTTCAGCTTGCCGGTGTCGGCATCGAGAGCGACGACAGAGTCGCTGTACAAGTTGTCGCCGAGGCGGTCGTCACCGTTCCAGTCTGGGCCAGGATTGCCGATGCCCCAGTAGGTCAGATTCAGATCGGAGTCGTACGAACCGGTCACCCAGATCGATCCACCACCCGTCTTCCAAGAATCGCCGGCCCACGTCTCGCGGCCCGGCTCGCCAGGTCCAGGGATCGTGTTGAAGCGCCAAGCCTCTTTACCCGTACGGGCATCGAACGCTGCCAGAAACCCTCGTACGCCGTACTCGGCGCCCGCTGTTCCGATGATGACTTTGTCTTTGACGACCAGCGGCGCGACGGTGAACGAATAACCGAGCTCGGGTCTGGCAACCGCGACGTTCCAGATCAACCCGCCGTTCTTGGCATCGATGGCTACGAGATGACCATCGATCGTCGCCATGAAGAGGGTGTTGCCAAGAATAGCCAGGCCACGATTGACGCGGCCGCAACAGAGGCGCGCGAGCGACGAGGGGGTGTACGGAAACACCCAGAACACGCGGCCCGATGCAGCATCGAGCGCCACGACATCGTTGGGAGCCTGTACGGTGTACATCACACCGTCTACGACGAGCGGAGTGGTCTCGAACTTCTCGAGGGACCGGGCCTGGAAGACCCACTGGAGCTCGAGATTCTTAACGTTCGCCGACGTGATTTGCGTCAGCTGACTGAATCGCTGGCTCATGAACGTGCCGGAATAGGTGAGCCAGTTCTGCGGCTCCTGGTCGGCGCGTAGGATGCGCTCGAACGGCACTTGGGCTTGCGACGCGACGTCGGTGCCGAAGAGTACAAATGCCGTGATGAACAGAAGAGGCAGGAAAGGCTGGAGGGGCAGGAAAGGCTGGAGGGGCAGGAAAGGCAGGTGGGATTTTTCCTGTGTGCCCTCCCGCCTATCCTGCCCGTCCTGCCCCTCCTGCCCTTCCTGCCCTTCCTGCCCTTCCTTTCCTTCCCGCCCCAGGTGTGTCATGACCGCCCTTTCAGCGTCACCAAATAGCCAAGAAGATCCGAGAGCTCTGAAGCGCTCAGTGTGTCGCGGTACGAAGGCATCGGAGAATCCTTCACGATCGCGTACTCGCGCAGGCTAGCCTTGTCGAGCGACACCAGCCGTTCACTCGAGTCGAGAAGCTGCAGCGAGAAGTTGTCCTGATTGAGCAGACGTCCGCTAACAGTCGTGCCGTCGCGCGTCACGGCCCTCACGGACCGATTGTCCGCTTTCACTTCTGCGCCGGGCTCGAGTAGTGAACGCTGAAGCTCCACCGCACGACGGAGTGTGCCAATCTCGGTCAGGTTCGGCCCGACACGCGAGCCGACACCGTTGACGCTGTGACACGTATCGCATCGACCCTTGCCCTCGAAAATCGAACGGCCGCGAGCCGCGTCGCCAAGCGTCACGCCCGATCCTCCAGACGTTGCCAACGAACGCAGATAAGCGACGATGGTGCCGGCCTGGCCCTCCGAGAAGTTGCTCGGCGGCATGGCCGTGCCGGGAATACCTCCCAAAACAATACGCACGAGTTGATCGTCGGTCGATCCCCGGCGGAACCGTCCGCTTCCGAAGTTCACACCGGGCACACCGTCTCCTTCGGGACCGTGACAGAACGAGCAGTTGGCCTGGTAGATCTGCCGGCCGGCTTCGATGTCGGTGGGGGTGTATTCGGGCTGCTGAGCGATGAGCGTGCCGCCACAAACCGCAAGGGTCGCCAGGACCCATCGCGTCGCATTCATGAAAGTCACCTGTCAGGCCTGCGTTTTGGCGAAGCTGCTGACGGCCTCGGCCTCCGACTCGAACGATTCCAGCACCGTGAGCAGCTTCGTGACATCCAGCACTCTGAAACTTCGAGGGCGCAGGTTGTACAGCTTCAGCTGGCCACCGCGGTTACAGAGCGTGATGTATTTGCTGACCAGCACGCCGACGCCGCAACTGTCCACGGAGGTGACTTCGGAAAGGTTCACGAGTACCTTTCGCCGTCCTGTCTCCGTGAGGCGGCTGACCGTGTCGCGAAACAACTCGTCCCCGTCGCCCGCGACCAGGCGTCCTTTCAGGTCGAGAATCGTAAGGTCGCCGATCGCCCGTTCGACAATCTCCATTTCGTGCACCGTCGGATCACTCGAGGTACTTGATGAATACGACTTCGTTTTGCTTCTCGTTGTACACGAGCTCGTCGACCCTGGCGCGAACCAACAGGAGTCCGAACCCGCCGGCGCGAAGGCCCTTCAACTCGCGGACCGACATGTGCTCGATGGGATCGCCAGGATGTGAGATCGCGGCGTGGTCGAGATCTTCGAACTTGAAGCCGGGACCCGGATCGGCAATTCGGTACATCAGCATTTTGTCGGTCCGCACGCAGGCAATCCGGACTTTCCGTTTCGGATCCAGGCGCCCGCCCCACTCGACGGCATTCATCACCAGTTCCCGAAAGGCAGAGCCCACCGAGTCCAGAACGTCTTCAGGCAAATCCGCGCCGAGCCGCGCGACAACTTGCTGAACGTGCTCGGCGGCTTCCCGCGTGCAGGGTACGAGCAGCTCGACCCAATGGGGCAGGGCCGACAACACTTCGATCGGTGCAGGGGCATCCGTCGATCGCAACGCGCCTTGCACAACGTTGAGCAGGTCGCGGACCTCCAGTTCGCTGACGAGCCGTGCCAGACGAGAAGCGTCTTCGGCTTGCGCTTTGCGCGCAGCCTTGAGATCGCGCGAGTACCTGGCAATCGTTTCCTTCGCCTGTTTGCGTTCCGTGATGTCTCGGGCGGCAGCGTAAATCGTCCGCTCGCTCGAATATGGCACGGCTGCCCATTGCAGCCAACGATAGCTGCCATCCTTGGCCCGGTAGCGATTCTCGAAAGACAGCACCTGGCCGCCAGCCCTTACCTTATCTGTCTCGGCAGTCGTCGACCTGCGGTCGTCGGGATGAACGAACTCCACATAGGGCCGCGCCAGCAGCTCGTCTATCGTGTATCCCAGTGCCCGTTCCCAGGCAGGATTCAGCCGCGTGAAGTAGCCATCGAAGTTGGCGACACACAGCATATCGAGCGACAGGTCGAAGAATCGATCGAGCTCTTCCTCGGCGCGCTTCCGGTGCATGAACTGCCCGATTTCCCCGCCGACCCGTGTAAGCATGCCGAGCAGCTCTTCGTCCGGCTCGCGGATCTCGTGGCTGAAGAACTCCATCACTCCTACGACCGATCCGCCGATCAGGATCGGGAGACCAAATGCTGCGTGCAGTCCTTCCTTTCGGGCGATCGCCGCGCGCGGGAAATTTCCATCGTCCACCACGTCGTGAATCCACGCAGGCTTGCCTGTGGACCAGACTCGACCCGGCAGACCGACTTCTTTGGTGAATGCCGTGCTTCGGCATACCGCTTCGAACTCGGGAGCGCTGACCGTCGGCGCATGCCAAGTCTCTGCGCAGCGCAGGACGCCGCTGCCAACGTTGACGTTCCAAAACGCGCCGTAGTCCCAGTCGAGCGCCTCGCAGATGGCTTGAAGAACCCGTTGGACGGCCTCGCTCAAAGTCGCGGATTCCGCAAGCGCACGTGCGGCGACGTACTCGGCCGTCAAACGCCGATCGCGGGTACCCTGACGCGACGTGCCTGATTTCAAGGCTTGTTACCGTCTCAATCGCGCGCTACTTGCAGCTGTAGCTGGCCGCGTCTTCCGTGTTGCCGCTTCCCTTGTACATTGCGACCTGAGGATATTGACACACGAGCCGCTTGCCTACTTCCATCCCGTCCCTGAAATGACTCACGATGAGTGTATCCGGGGCCTTGCCCGTCTGCTTCCACTGCTCGACGATCCCAAGCGAGTCGAAGTTGTAGTTGTCCGATCCGGTCGTTCCCGGCCCATGGCCCATCCCGGGGACCATGAAAAACCGCATCGACTCCTTCGCCGTCTTTGCGCCCACCGTGGCAACGACCTTCTTGTAGTAGTCGATCGCGACTTTGGGGGGGACCGCCGTGTCGTTCCAACCTTCGACGAGAAGAAGTTTTCCGCCACGCCCGAAAAACGCTTTCAAGTCGGGGTCGACCGCGTTGGCATCTTTGACTTGATCCGAGAGGCTGATGTCACTGTCGAAGTTGATCGGCTTTGCCTTGTAGTCCCACTTCGGGTCTTTGAAAACGTAGTACTTGAAGAACTCGACTGGAATGCCGAGCGGCTGCGCGCCGCCTGCGAGTTGGGCCCATCCCAGCTCACTTCCGGGATACAACGGTGAATAGACTGCTTCCTTCGTGCGGGGATTCGTAGGACCGGCGTAGATCTTGCGGGCTGCTTCCACCTGCGGCGCGGTCAAACAACTCGAGCTGTCGGGCCCTTTACACAACGTGACGCCGGGATCGAACTTGCAGCGTTCGACGTTGCCGATTACCCCGTCCTTCACGCCGTCCAGAGGGTCGCACGCATTGAGCGCCGCCTGGTGCAGCACAGGATATTTGTCTTGCGGGATGAAGCTGGCTTCGTCTTTGTGTGTGGCGTACCACACCCACATCTGCCCAGCTGTGTGTCGTGACAGATACGAGGACATCCCCACCACGGCGACCATGTCGTAGTCCTCGGGGTAACGCTGCGCCGAGCTCAACGCCGCAATCGTTCCTCCGCCGCCTTCGGCGATGTAGGACACCTTGGGCGCTGTGCCGTAGAAGGCTGTGATGATGGCTTTGGATGCAACCGTCATCTCGTGGGTCGATCGCCAGCCGAAGTCCTTTACTTTCTCGGGATGGCTCATGGCGTAGCTGGAGTCGCCCTCGTGGCCGGTGTTGTGACCAGCTGTGGCATAGCCGCGACGGACGCCGTTGGCCAGGGCCCCAGGATTGACGGCCACGCCGCCACCCAAGCCACCGTTTCCAGTGCCCCGCAGATTGCCATTCCATCCAGCGACGGGCATCCAGAGCTCGATTTTGATGTCGGAGTCTTGACTCGGCATCAATGTCGCGAGGACTCGACAGAAAGCCGGCAAATCCGCGAACGGTGAGGGTGGTCCGCCACGGCCGCGACCTTGGCCTGCGCCGCCGGCGCCCGCTCCGCGACCTGCGCCGTCGCCAACGCCTGCTCCCGCACCGCGGGCCGGGGGCGGTGGCGCCGCGGCGGCTCCTCCTCTGGCGGGCGGAAACTGGACGAACGTTCCGGCGTCGACAACATTGGCCAGCGTGATCGTCGTGTGCGGCAGTGACAGCGTCGCCAGGCTCTCGCACGAAGCGGCCACAGCCGGTCGCGCGGTCACGACCAGTGCCGCGAGCATGATGCCGGGAATGAGGCGGCTACGCATGGCGCTCCTCGTCCACTACGGATTCTTGCACACAAAGTTCACGGCTTCGTCCGTACTGCCGCTGCCCTTGTACGTCGCGACCTGGGGGTACGCACAAAGCGGACGCGTCCGATCGACGGCGCCATTCCTTACGCGGGACGCCGCAATCTGATCGGGCGCTTTGCCAGTCTGGACCCAGCTGTCCAGTGCGCCGAGCATGTCGAACGTGCTCGTGCCTTCGCCGCCTCCACAGTGTCCCATCCCCGGAATCATGAACAGGCGAACTGAATCGCGGACGTCCTTCGCCCGTGTGTTCTTCAGGACGTTGTTGTAGTACTCGACCGTGTAGCCGGGCGGAATCCCGGGATCGCCCCACCCGTGGTAGATGAGCAGTTTGCCGCGGCTCAAGAATTCCGGGATTTTGGAATCTATCGCGGTGAGCTGGCCACCGACCTGATCGGCCCGCACGATGTCGCTGTCGTAGTTCAGTGTCTTTGGATCCCAATTCGGATCCCGAAACACCACGTATCGGAAAAAGTCGATCGCATAGCCCACGGGCTGTGCGCCAGACGACGAGGCCCAGCCGAGTTCGCTGCCCGGATACAGCGGCGAGAAGACCCGTTCCCCGGTCCGCGGATTCTTCGGGCCGGCATAGATCTTTCGAGCGGCCTCGACCTGCGCGGCGGTCAGACATGTTGGACCGTCGGCATCCTTGCACTGAACCACTTTCGGATCGAACTTGCATCGCGTCGGGTTTTCCAGAACGCCATCCTTTACACCGTCCAGCGAATCGCAGGCCGCCATCACGGCGTCGTGGAGAACGGGGTATTTGCTCGCGGGGATGAAGCTCGCTTCGTCGATGTGCGTCGCGTTCCAGATCCAGATCTGGCCGGCTGTTTGATGCGACGCGTAAATGGCCGGCGCGCCGGCGACGATTCCGTCGAAGTCGTTCGGGAACCGCTGGGCGGCCGTGAGCGCCTGCCGGCCTCCGGTCGAGCAGCCGTTGAAATAGGAGTACTTCGGAGCGTCGCCATAGAAAGCAGCGACAATCGCTTTTCCCTGCACGGCCATTTCGTGCACCGCACGGTCGGCAAAGTCGGTCAGCCTTTCCGGCCGGTCGAGCATGAAGCGGCCACTGCCACCTTCATGGCCGGTATCGGTGGTCGCCGCCGCGTAGCCGTTGCGGAGTGCCGCGGCCAGAGACGTGGGATTGATCGCTCCTGCGAACCCGCCGTTGCCCGGGATGACGAACTTACCGTTCCAATTGGCGGTGGGCATCCACAGCTCGATCTTGATCTCTGAATCGGTGCTTGGCATCAGTGTCGCTGTGACCCGACAGAAGGCCGGCAGGTCGGCAAAAGGAGACGGCGCCGCGCCCCGCCCTCTGCCGGGCGCGCCCGCGGCCGGCGGAGCACCACCCGCGCCCCTCAAGGCAGGAAACGGAACGAAGCTTCCTGCGTCTACGGCATTGGCCAAAGTGATCGTCGCATGCGAAAGCGCCAGCCTCGCGAGGCTTTCACAGGGTGCCGCCGCAGCGGGCCGAGAAGCGAAGCCCACGCTCACGAGCAGCATGGCCAAAATGACCGACTGCTTCTTACTCATAGGATTTTTCTCGCACGCTTGCCAAGGCCCCAAGCCCTGAGCCCTGAGCCCTGAGCCCTGAGCCCTGAGCCCTGACAATGCCCTGTTACAGGTCGCTATTGTATGAAATTGGCGACCGGACGGGTACTAGGTGTCGCCAGCGCGTGAACCACAAACTACAAGCGAATCTTGCGTGGGAAAGCGGAATGGTGGCTGGGTTAGAGGCTGTCCGGCAGTCTCGAGGATTACTCAGTCGGGCAAGGCGCCCGAGTCGGGAGACCGGCCCGAGCCTCAACCCGGACCGGTCCCGAATGTCGCACGTATCCTACTCTCCAAGCGCCGCGACGGCTTCCGTTTCCGCGCTCGCGAAGTCGCCCTTGGCCTGAGCACGAGCGCGGTTGGCTTCGTCCGCAGCATCGACATCGGGCTTCGACGCGTGGATTGCCGCCGCAAGCGTCTGACGTTCATCGAGGACCCGATGCTTCAAGACCATGAACGGGACTTCAGTATTGCGTGCGGCGTGAGCCACGGTTGCGAACTGCTCCGCACTCCTGAACCCTTCAGAAGCGATGTTCATGTCTGCACCCTTATTCAACAGGGGCTGCATACGCTTTTGCACCTCCGGTGAGAACGAAATCACACCGGGTGTCGCGCGCTGTGGAGTCGCGCGCTGCTTCGTGATTCTCCGCGGGGCGCGCGGCTTTGGCTTGGGCTGCGCGGGTGATGCGGCGACGTTCGTATTCGCTTCCGCGGGCTGCGCCTCCGCCACCTGAGTGACCTGACTGCTCGCGACGTTTGTCTCACCAATCGCTCGCTGCTTGGTCACGTGCGGTCCAATCCAAACTCCCAGCGCAACCGCGCCCAGGAGGCTCATGGCCAAAACCGAAGCTCTGCCAAAAGTCATCAACCACCTCCGCGTGGACCTCCTGCAAGAATCGTGACCTCCCATGGCTGGGCTGGAATGACGCTCTCGCCCCCGCGGCATGCGGCTTGATCGATAGGCGCGGACAAGCCTGCGCAGGCGTCGTGCGCGATCGATTTGATATCATCCCGCCGGCTGCACTCCACTCTAGGAACTTCATGAAGAGACTTCAGCTTGCGGTGTTCATCGTGTCGCTCACCGTCGCCGGCGTACTCGCTCAATCGAGCAAATCGACAAGCGGAGATGGTGAGTGGCCGATGTACAACCGCGACCTCGCGGGCACGCGCTACTCGCCGCTGAAGCAGATCACAACCGGTAACGTCTCCAAGTTGGTTCGCGCCTGGTCGTACCCGCTCGGTCGCGATCAGACGGCGGGAACGCTCTCCGGCGGATCCGAATTCACGCCCATCGTCGTTGGCGGATTGATGTACGTCGCGGCATCCGATCACGTGACGGCGTTGGAGCCCGAAACAGGCAAAGCCGTTTGGCGCTACGACACCAAGGGTGGCGCGCCCTCGAGACGGGGCGTCGCGTATTGGCCGGGCGACGCCAACAACGTGCCCCGGATCTTCTTCACGTCCGAGCGCCGGCTCATCGCTCTCGATGCACGTTCGGGTGCCGTCGCTACCGCTTTCGGCAAGGATGGCGAGATCGACATGGTGGCGCCCTATCACTCGGCGCCGACGGTCTATCGCAATCTTCTGATTCTGGGAACGAACGGGGCGCCCGGGGGCGTTCGCGCGTTCGATGCCAGGAGTGGCGCGAAGGTCTGGGACTTTCACTCGGTGCCCGAGCCGGGGCAAGCCGGAAACCAAACGTGGGACAGCGATAGCTGGAGAAACCGGCCAGGCACGTACAGCTGGGCGTTCTCGCAGACGCTCGATGCCGAGCGCGGAATCCTCTATGTAGCAGTCGAAGCGCCCGGTCCGAACGACTACTGGGGCGGCGACCGGCACGGCGACAATCTATACGGCAACTCCCTGGTCGCCCTGGACGCCCAGACGGGAACGATCAGATGGCATTTCCAGGCCGTGCACCACGATCTTTGGGACTACGACCTGCCATCGCCGCCCTCGTTGTTGGATGTCGCCGTGAACGGCCGGCGAACGCCGATTCTAGCTCTGGCCGCGAAGACAGGCTACATGTACATCCTCGACCGCGTGACGGGGAAACCCGTGTTCGGCATGGAAGAACGACCCGTGCCGCCGAGCAACGTTCCCGGTGAAAAAAGCTCGCCAACGCAGCCTGTTCCCGTCAAGCCCCCGCCTATCGCCCGTACCAGCTTCAAGTCCGACGACATCGTGACCGCGGTAGACACCAACCCCGATCACGCCAGGTTCTGCCGCGACTTGTACGAGCGAAGCGGCGGCTTCTACAACGAGGGCCCCTTCTCTCCTTATGTGTTCCGCGACACCGGTGCACGGCCGTATTCGACCATCCTCTTCCCTGGATCGATAGGCGGCGCAAACTGGGGCGGAACTGCGGCAGATCCGGCGCTCGGCTACGTCGTCGTCAACACGAACGACGAAGCCAGCATCGGCTGGATCGAAAGAACGCCCGAAGGATCGCGACTCCCCTATCGCCGCAACTCCATCGTCGGCCCGACGTCGAGGTTTCAGTGGAAGGAAGGCGACCCAAGAACCGGCAACATCATGGGCGGCGAGCGCGGTTGGCTCTGTCAGAAACCGCCATGGGGCAACCTGGTTGCGGTCGATGCACGCACCGGCGATATCGCGTGGAAAGTACCGCTAGGCATCACCGAGGAGCTTCCTGCAGGAAAACAGAACACAGGACGATTGAACCTCGGTGGCCCGATTGTCACGGCGGGAGGCCTCTTGTTCATCGGCGCGACCAACGACAGGCGGTTTCGCGCGTTCGAGACCAAGACCGGCAAGGAGTTGTGGGCAACCAAACTCGACATGAGCGCGCATGCAGTGCCGATCACGTATCAAGGCAAGAACGGAAAGCAGTACGTCGCCATTACCGCGGCGGGTGCGAGCGCCCTCGACGATCCACTGCCGTCCGGATCGGAAGCACTCGTTGTGTTCGCTTTACCCTGACAGGAGACCGACATGCCTACGAAGTTGGCGCTTGTCGCCGTCGTCGCGATCTTCAGCGTCATCCCAGCCTCCGCCCAAGACACCAGAGTCTTGACGCCGCAGGAGCTGTTTCGACGGAATGTCGGCACGCGTGAGCAGCAGGAGAATCAGTTTCCCCCGCACAAGGTCATTGGGAATATCTACTACGTCGGCACCGAAACGCTCGCCGCGTTCCTCGTGACGACGCCGCAGGGTCATATCCTCGTCAACACGATGTACGAGCGAACGGTGCCCGTGATCCAGAAATCTGTCGAACAGCTGGGATTCAAGTTCACGGACATCAAGATCGTGCTCGGAAGTCACGCACACGCCGACCACATGGAGGGCGACGCGTTGGTCAAGCAGCTGACCGGGGCACAGGTCATGGCGATGGAGCAGGACGTCGCCGCTCTGCAGGCGATACAACCAGGCGGCAAAGCCCATCCGATTGACAAAGTGCTCCACGACGGAGACCAGGTTACTCTCGGGAGCACGACGCTTGTGGCGCATCTCACCCCCGGGCACACGAAAGGCTGCACGACTTGGACAATGAAGGTGCAGGAAGATGGGCGGTCGTACGACGTCGTGATTATTGGGAGCATGGGGGTGAACCCCGGGATGCGACTGGTGAACAACCCCAACAATCCGGCGATTGCCGATGAATACGTTCAGGGGTTCAAAACGCTGCGCTCGCTCCCCTGCGATGTGCCGCTCGGCTCACACCCGGCAATGTACAACATGGTGTCGAAACAGGAGAAGCTCGGTACGAAACCCAACCCATTCATCGACCCGCAGGGTTACAAGACGGAAGTCGATCTCGTGGAACGCACGTTCAAGTTGGTACTCGACGAACAGCGCAAAAGCATCACAGTAGCGCTTTGGAGGCGACGATGAGACTTATTTCGCTTGTAGGTGCGTCGGTCGTCATGCTTTTGCTGACGGCGGCGGCTCAATCGCCCGCCGTCACATATCTCGATCACCAGAAGGTGGCCGAAGCACTAACCCAAGGCAAGTCGCTCATGACCGCGCCGAACCTTTCAGTGAGTGGCGCGCAAAGGACCGGACCCGGCCAGGTCGAGATTCATGACAAGGAGACTGATGTCCTGTACATCACCGACGGCAATGCGACCTTCGTGACCGGTGGCACGATGGTCGGCGGCAAGCAGACTGCGCCGGGGCAACACCGAGGCACCGACATTCAAGGAGGCCAGGTTCATCACCTGACCAAAGGCGACGTCGTCGTCGTGCAGGCCGGTACCCCGCACTGGTTCAAGGAAGTCCCGCAGGCCGTGCACTATTTCGTCGTCAAAGCAATCAAGGAATGATTTCGAGCCTGCCGTCGTCTACTTGTCGAGCAACTCCATCGTCATCGTGCTCTTCGTGATCGCTCGCAAGCTGAGTTGGCTGCCGTCGGGTGCCGGTCCGCTCATCGTCATCGGCGTCGTTATTTGCTGAGTGGAACGCTGCAGCCTGCCGTTCGTCGCATCGAACAACTGCTCACCGTCGCCTGAACCATCACCTAGCTGTACGCTGAGCGGCCCTATTGCTGGTGCGGTTGGAGACGTGGTCTGTTTCGTCGTCGACTTCAACGCAATTCGCGCAATGGAGAAGACTCCCGCCTTTTCCACGCCTTCAAGTTTGAACGTCGTCGAGATGGTGCCGTTGCCCATCAGGGGATTGTTGACGTCGAATTGCCGATTCCATGAATCGCCAATCTTGACCGCTTGATCGGGCAGTTGCGCAAAACCCTGCGACAGTACGCCGTTCAGGGCCTCGTCGCTCAGGCCACTCTTGAGCATGCCGAAAGCGGCGGCGGCGGTACGATCTTGAGGCATTCCGGCGGCCATTTTGTCCAGGATCCTTGTCATGCCTTCTACGCTCTGCACAGCACCGTTTGGCAACAAGCGCATCCTCACCGACTCACCGATCATTGCGGGCATGACGCCCGCCAAGAACTTACCGAACGGATCACCCGTTGCTGCGTCGTTGTTATCGCTGTCGAACGCCAGCTTCCCCATTGGCGTGTTGACCTCGATCCGAACCGCCTCGAACACCTGGCGAAGGACTACCGAGCCATCGGCAGCCACATCGTCGACGACGATCGAAAATGTCTGGGTGGTAGTCTGATCGCTGGTCATGTCGCCAAAACCCGGCACGCCGGTGGTCGCGGTCGACGTCTGTTGAGTGAACCGGTAGCGCAGTTTGTCGCCCTTCGTCCATCGGTAACGCAGAGTCACGTCCTGGGCGAACGCAGGACAAGCCATCACCGTCAGAAGCACGACGGTGCACGCAGCGAGCTGGCGATGTCTGTTCATGGGGCACTCATTTCGACACTGGCGCAATCCGGCGGAGCTCGTCGAAGAAATTGAGGACGAGCACGACTTCGCCTCGAGTTGTACCTTCATCGGGCATTTTCGCGGCCACGATGTGATTTCCGTCCGGATGAACATCGATGCTTCGCAGCCGTGGCCGCCGATTGGCGCGCTGGCTGCTCCAGACTCTCGGCGTGTCGGCGCGAAGCGAGTCGTCTCGTGCGTTGTAGGAAGCCGCCATGATCCTTCCGTCTGGGCCCGTGAAGAGCAGTTCCGGCCGCGCGCGAGACCAGATGGGGTCGATGCCACCACCGGTCGAGATCCGCCATGGTCCGCCGCTTCCAGCAAAGGGACGAACATACACTTCGTAACGACCGCTTTCGTTGGACTGGTATGCGAGCCAGCGACCATCTGGTGAGAACATCGCCTCTCGCTCGTCGAAAGGACTGTTGAGAAAGACGCTTGGCTTGCCTGGCCTGAGGGTAGACCCGTCAGTGCCTTCGAATGGCAGGATCCAGATATCGAAGTTCGTTCGTGTTGAACGTTCCTGATACGCTAGGAACTTTCCCGACGGATGCCACGAATCCGGATACTGGGAGTCGCGGCTGGTGGCAAGCGACTCTATCTCACCAGTTCCATCGGTTCGCTCCCAATAGAGATTGAACGTTACCGAGTCAGCGCGTCTCGAGGCAAAGGCGACGCGCCGGCTGTCTGGCGTCCACACGGGCTTGGTATCGTCGGCGGGATCGAGCGTCAGCCGTGACGGCGGACCCTGGTCCATCTCGTAGATCCAGACATCGAGCTGCTTACCGTCCAGAACATCGACGGCCACGCGCCGTCCGTCTGGGGCGACTTGCGGATTGCTCCAGTTCACCGGCGTCGCACTCAGAGACGTCGCCATTCCTTCCCGGTCGAAAGATACGATCGGGGCCTCGTCCGTAACACCCCGGGGAGGGACGAACACCGCGGCGCCAACGTCCGATATGTCGAATGGGATCGCTTCGTCCGGAGTCGACTGAGGCTCGGTCAAACGGGCAATCGCCGCGGCGGGCGGGCCCGCTGGTTCCAATCGCCGCACATCGAAAGGCTGGGCGAAGAGTGTGCCATCTCGAACGTAGACGAGGTGACCGCTGCGCAGATAGCGGCCATGGTGGGCGCCACGGTTCACGACTTTCCGAGCGCCTCTCGGCACTTGTTGAACGACCACATCCGCTTCGTCTGCGCCGCGCGTGATGCTGGTAAAGAGAACAGCCCGGCCGCCAGGCAACATCTGTGGTGACAACTGTGCCAACTCGTTTTCCGCGAGCGTCGTCAACGGTTCCGGCGACCAACCGGGTGGTGACATCCACGTCAGGACGCCACTCTCGAATGAGAGCACGATCGCGCCGTCGTCGGTGAACTGGCCGGCGCGAACGTTCGCAGCGTCGCAAATAGTTGCAACGGCACCGCCGGCCGCAGCGACTTTCTTCAATCGCCCGTCCGCAAAGAACGCAATCCAGCGGCTGTCGTGTGAGAAAAACGGCCCGCTCGCGTTTTGCGTTCCTTCTAGTGCCCCGGCTTCCAACCGGTCGAGGCGCCGAACGTAGAGTTCCGGTGGATTCTCAGGATCCGCCTGGGCGACGAAGGCGAGCGTCGTGCCGTCGGGCGAGAGGACGATGTTAGGACTTGGGGTTCCAAGAGCCGGACCAGCCAGTGAAGCGTCGGCTCCAAGGTCGATTCTGAGCCTGAGCGCCGTCTGGGGCGATGCGTTTTGCCGCGGCTTCCACGGCGCGACCACCCATGCCAAGCCGATGGCGACGAGGGCGGCGACGATCCATGGAAACTGACCGCGCCAACCACTTGGTCCACGTGCGGACGGCACGGGTTCGGTTGGAGTCGGGCTTCTGATCGTCGAACTGAGCGCAGATTCAGCCACGGGAGGTGAGCGTATCGATTGCAATAGTCTCACGAGCGAAGACACCCGCGACAGATTTACGGGCAATTCCTTGCGATTCCACTGGCATTCGAATCGCTCGCACGAGGGCTACAATGAGCGCATGCCCGACCACTCCAGTAGTTCTGGAGACGACGACGTGACCGACGCCGGCTCAGGCGTGAAGCTCACCTACGACGACTTTCTGCTATTCCCCGACGACGGGAAGCGGCACGAGTTGATCGACGGGGAGCACTATGTGACCGCTTCGCCGAACACCAAGCATCAGCGCATTGTCGGTGGCCTTTATTGGATGATCCGATCGCATCTCGAAGCACATCCGATTGGCGAATTATTTGTAGCCCCCTACGATGTCGTCTTCTCGCACTTCGACATCGTCGAACCGGATTTGATCTATCTCTCGCGCGAACGAGCCGCTCAAGTACTTACGCCGCTGCATGCCAAGGGCGTTCCCGAGCTCGTCGTCGAAATCGGCTCACCAGCCACGCGCAAGCGCGACGAGACGATCAAGCGGCGCCTCTACGAGCGCGCCGGCGTCACCGAGTACTGGGTCGTCGACCCTGATCTTGACGTGATTCGCGTCTACCGTCGCAGCGGCGATCGGTACGACAGACCGGTCGAGCTCTCGAGCGAGGCTGGGGACATCCTGCGCAGTGCGCTTCTTCCTGGCATGGAGCTCACCCTCGCGGCGATCTTCAAAGAGTAGCCGCTCGCCTGAGTCAGCTCGCTGACGGTGCAGGCGCTTGTCCAGTACCCGAAGCTTGCCGCCACGTGATCGAGAAGCTGCTGGCCGGCCTCGCCGGCATCATGGTGGGAAAAATCAGCCGGGAGTACCACCAATCGGCGCGCGTCCGCAAGCTTGCGGAATTCCTCAGTCGCGCGGGTGCCGGTGACAGCTCGGAGCTCCGCGCCCACCACCACCACCTTCGGTTGCGTGGCCGTCAAAAGGATAAGGGCGTCAGGTAGATTCGCCGCGGTAATGACGCTGTGTCCTGCCCCTTTGAGCAGCTCGCGCAGATACGCCAGGACATCGGCAGATTTGTCCACACATAGGACGTTTGCTTCCAGAAAGCCCATCTCGTTGGTCCGCGGCACGCGATAGGCCGCGGCGATGGCGTCTGCCTCCGTTTCATAATGGGGAAAGATTGAGTGCAGCCTCGTGACTTTCAGAACGTCCCCCACCTTTTGCGACACGCCGCAGAACTTCAGACTGCCTCGCGCATTCTCGGCCCGTGTCAGAAAGCGCACCAGCAGGCCAAGGCCTGCGCTGTCGATGAACGAAACGTCGCCCAAGTGAAGCACGATGTGCGGATTGATCGGGATCAGCTCCTCCAGGTGCTTCTGCAGCGCAACGGATTCTGGGCCGTCGATGATCCGGCCACGACAAGTGACAACCGCCACGTCACCAACACGACGACTTTCCAGAGAGAGCGACACCAGACCTCCTCGAATCTCACGTGAACTCCGTTATCAGGTACTAACGACAGCCGTCGGCGAACTCAACATCCTCTGAGCAGCCATTATCGCTTGGCCGGGGCAAGGCGGCGGAGCTCATCGAAGAAGTTGAAGATGAACACGACTTTGTCCTGCTTTTCCGCTGTCTGAACTTCTTGAACCGCCGCCATGGCGAAACGTTGGCCATCCGGGTGCAGATCGAAGCTTCGATTGGGTCCGCCGCAATGCTGGCGCACCACAAAACGGCCTTTGGACCAAAGACGCGCTTTTTCAGCTACGAACGAGTCGCCCACCACTGCGTACGAGGCGACCATGATCTGCTGAGTGGGTGTCGCGAAAAACAACTCACACCCGAGGCGCCGGCTACGAGCGGCATAGGCTCGTCGTCATTCTGAGCGCGACCAGATTCTGCCATCGAACGTTGCCCGGCCGATCACAATTTCCTCTACCGTCGTCGGCGATGGTGGCGTTTGGCAGTGTCTTCCGTCGGCACATTCCTTCCTTATGCGCGCGTTACAATGAGCGAGCGGCCATGGGGTTAATACACATCAGACTGCGCTTGGCCAATCCTGCGCGGCCGCGGCGGACGGTCAGCGTGACGTTCCTCGTGGACTCTGGGGCACTGTATTCCGTCGTTCCAGAGGCGGTGTTACGCCGTCTGGCGATCCAGCCGCATAGCTCGCGGACGTTCATGCTGGCGGACGGCACGGAGATCACACGTCGCATAGGGGATGCAACGTTTCAGATTGACGATCAACGCGCCGCCTCGCCCGTCATCTTCGGGGAGCGAGGTGACAGCACACTCCTCGGATCGGTGTCACTCGAATCTCTAGGGATGATCTTGGATCCGATGAAACGCGTTCTTCGTCCGCTTCCGATGGTGCTCGGTCAGCACCTCACTTGACCGGTCCTGCCCCTCGTTGCTCTTGAGGGCACGCGTCAAGGCAATGCAAACGCGACAACCAGATCCGTCGCCACGACCGCGACGTACTGTTTGCCGTTCTTCCCCTGATACGTCATCGGATTCGCGTTCGCAGTGGCGCCAAGCTTGGTCACCCACAGCTCCTTGCCAGTTTTCGCATCGAACGCACGGAAACGGCGATCGTTCGTCGCTCCAACGAACACCACGTCGCCCGCAGTGACGGTCGGGCCGGCGCTGCCGCTGCCACCTGTATTCTGCCTGCCTTCGGGCAAGGCCTCCGTGATGCCGAGGGGCGTTTGCCAAGCGATGTCGCCGGTGTTGGCGTTCACCGCAACGAGCCGGGCCCAGGGTGGCCGCTGACACGGGAGGTTGGCAATCGTGCGCCCGCTTTCGTCCTTCAGGGGCGCACTGAACGTGAAGTAGGGCCCAGGACCGTTTACGCTTCCGCGATCGTAGGGCTGTGGCGACCCTTCGGTACCGCGACCGTAGTTCAGGCCGGGCTTTTTCTTTTCGATCCACCCGACGAGCGACGTGTCGTGCGCGTTGACGAACAGATAGCCACTCTTCGGATCGGCGGTGATGCCTCCCCAGTTGACGCCGCCCGTGCCGCCCGGAAACTGAATCGTGCTCTTCGGCGGTGTTCCGTCGTCGTGAAACATGAAGGGCGTGAACGGTCCTGCGCTATAGAACCCGCCGCTCTTGTCCCACAGATCCTGGCAGGCTTGCGCGTGTGCAGGCGTCGTGTCGCTCGCCGTGACCATCTCCTCTTTCTCGAAATCGACCCTTGAGAGCGCCGGCGGCTTCAGCGGGAACGGCTGCGTGGGCGAGTACCACTCGCCGGGGACGTCACCTTTGGGAACCGGACGCTCTTCCACGCCGAAAATCGGTTTGCCGGTGGTGCGATCGAGAATGAACATCCAGCCGGTCTTGCCAACCGACGCGAGCGCAGGAATCGTCTTCCCGTTCTGCTTGATGTCCACGAGGACGGGGGGCGACGGCATGTCCGAGTCCCACAGGTCGTGGTGCACCGTCTGGAAATGCCACTTGTACTTGCCGGTCGTTACGTCGACGGCCACGATCGAGTTGGCAAACAGATTACTGCCCGGGCGATCGCCGCCCCAGTAGTTCGCGGCTGGTCCGCCGACGGCCATGTAGAGGATGTCTCTTGCTTCATCGACCGTCTGGTACCAGCCCCAATTATTGACACCCGATCTTCCCCTCCACCCATCGTCCAACCAGGTCTCGTGGCCTTTCTCGCCGGGGCGCGGCACGGTATGGAATTCCCACAGCTTCGCGCCGGTCCGCGCGTCGAAGGCGCGTGTATCTCCGGGCGGCCCCACTGGCAATTCGCCGACCGTGGCACCGAGCACCACGACGTTCTTGTAGACAGTGGGCGCGCCGTTCCACGGAACGCCGATCTCGACTGAACCATCCCTGCCAAAACCCGAAGACAGGTCGCCGGTGGTGGCATTCAACGCGATGAGTTTCGGTCCGGCGGTGAAGAGAATCCGTGGGGGATTCACGCGATCGCCAGGCCAGAATCCCACCGCGCGCGCCGTCGTGAACGTGTCCTTCGGCAGCTCGTGCTGCCACAATTCCTTTCCGGATTCAGCATCGAGGGCGACGACCTTCGTGCCTCCGGCAGGCAGATACATCACGCCGTTCACGACGATCGGCGTAGCCTCGGGATTCCCCGGAGGATTGCCAAAAGCATCGACGGCACTGCCGCGGCCGCGGGCTGAGCCCGCGGCGTCGGTGCTTGCGGGCGGAGGGACGCCGCGCGCCGGAGCCGGAGGCGCAACCCGATAGGACCAGGCCTGCGACAGCTGCGCAACGTTGTCGCGGTTGATCTGGGTGAGCGGCGAATAGCGCGATCCCGCGTAGTCGCGGCTGTACATCGGCCAGTCGGCGTCAGGAGGGCGGGCGCCGTTCTGGGCGAACAAAGCGCCGCCACGAGCGGCGCCCAACGCAATGCACGAATCGCAAAATGCCAGATGATCGTGCGCAAGCGACGTCTGCGCTCTCTGGCATGATCCCTTCCTGCACTTCCAGCACTTCCTGCCCTTCTGCCCCTCCAGCCCTACCTCGTCTACGGTCAACGCAAACACATAGACCGCGTTGTGCCTGCGGGTCGGCTGCAAACCGGCCTGCTCGATGAGGCCTCCGGTTAGCGCGCCTTCACCTGTGAACACGGCGACATATTGCTTGCCGTTGACTGCATACGTGATGGTGCTGTTCTGAATCGCTCCTTGAAGCGTGACCTCCCACAGAATCTTTCCGCTCACGGCATCGAACGCCCTGAACTTTTCGCCGACATCGCCCCAGAACACCAGATCTCCGGCGGTAGCGAGCATCGCACCGTTGCCAGGGGCTCGACCCGAGTAGATCCTCTTGACCTCTCCGGTCGCCATGTTCACCTTGGCGACACCGGCGAACGCGTCCAGCTCGGTTCCTGAGCGACGAGCGCCGACGCGGCGCTCAGGTATCGCTGCCTTGCCATCGGCCGCCGGGGTGGCTGTCGTCATGTCGAGGCAGTTGTCCACGAACGGGACGTAGAGCGAATTCTGGCCGGGGTGGTACGCGAGCGGCCAATAGCTGCGAGTGTTCCAGAAGCAGAGTGTGTGTTGCTGCCCCGGCTCTCTGAACAGCAGATCGGTGTTCAGATGCGTGATACCCGTCTTGACGTCGATGTCGGAAATGATGAAGTTACGGACGTCGTACGGAAACGGTGATGCCCAGAGGAACTGACCGGTGATCCGATCGAGCGCCCAGATGCCGCCGCCTTCTCCCACCATCACGGCAATGTCGCGCTGCTGGCCGCGCTGGATGTCAGGATTGATCCACTTGACGAACGAAGGATCCGGGTTGACCGCCGTTCGCAGGAGCGTCCGTTCGTGCGTGTAGTCCTCGTCCCAATCGTCACCCGGCAGATGCTGGTAGTACCAGGCAATTTTTCCCGTGTCGGGATTCAGGGCGACGGTCGAATTGCTGTAGAGATCGGCGGGCGCAAAGGTGGGAATTGCATCAGGATTGCCGCCGTGGCGCGCCATCCGCGTGTTTGGCGTCGGATTGGCAACGCCCCAGTAGATCAGACGCCGCGCGGGATCGTAGGACCCGGGCAGACCCCACGTCGACGCCACGCGAGTGGCTTCTGGTGCATCGCCCCACGTTTCACCGCCCGGCTCGCCGGGGCCTGCCGCCGTGAAAAACTTCCAGACTTCCTTGCCGGTCCGCGCATCGTGCGCCGAGACGTAGCAATTCGCCCGCTGCCCTCCGCACGTCCGCCCCGTCAGCACCTTGCCTTCCACGACGATCGGTCCAGACGTGAGGCCGCCGGTAGTTTTCGTCTCCCACCGAAGCTCACCCGTGCGGGCGTCGATAGCCACGATGAAGCCGTCCGGCGAGGTATAGAAGATCAGGTCGTCGTAGATCGCCAGCGTCTTGGTGCGGGTGTTGCCTGATGGCCGCTTGTAGTCCCAGATTACGGCGCCGTTCGTGGCATTCAGCGCGCGCACGCCAGAGCCTGGAACGACGATGTACATAACGCCACGATAGACGAGCGGAATGCTTTCGACCGTCCCCATTCCCATCTCGTGCGTCCACACCTGACGAAGCTGGCCGGCGTTCTGACGGTTGATCTGCTTGAGCGGACTGAAACGCTGCGCGTCGTACGTCCGGCTGTACATCAGCCAGTCGTCCGGGCTTGGATTCACGAGCATCTCGGTCGTGACGGAAACGAACTTGCTGACCTGCGCTTGCGCCGCGCTCATAGCCACGACCACAAAGAGAGCAATTAGTAATCGCACCTTCCTGCCCTTCCTGCCCTTCCTGCCCTTCCTGCCCTTCCCGCCCCAGATGCGGTTACGGCAACCCAAAGACCACCACAGAATCGCCCGCAACGATAGCCACGTACTGCTTCCCATTCTTCCCTTGATAGGTGATCGGATTGGCGGCTGCTGTGGCGTCGAGTTTCGCGGCCCAGAGTTCTTTTCCTGTCTTCGAATCGAACGCTCTAAACCTTCGATCGTCAGTGGCACCGATGAACACCAGCCCTCCCGCTGTCGCAGTGGGACCGGCGCTGCCGCTCCCCCCGGTACTCTGCTTGCCTTCGGGTAGGCGCTCGTTGATTCCCAGGGTCGTCTGCCACGCGATTTCGCCGGTGTTGGCGTTTACCGCAACCAGGCGAGCCCATGGCGGCCGTTGGCACGGGAGGTTCGCAAGCGTCTTGCCGCTTGCGTCCTTAATCTGCGCACTGAAGGTGTGGAAAGGCCCCGGTCCGTCAACGCTCGCTCGATCGTACGGAGCGTCCGAACCCCGGGTATCGAAGCTGTACTCGACGCCTGGCTTCCGTTTCTCCACCCACCCGACGAGGGACGTGTCGTGCGAGTTCAAGAATACGTAACCCAGACGCGGATCGGTAGCGGTTCCGCCCCAGTTCACGCCGCCGGTTCCGCCAGGGAACTGAATCGTCGATCTCGGCGGGGCGCCATCCTCGTGGAAACGAAACGGCGTGAAGGGCCCAGCATTTTCGAACCCGCCGCTCTTATCCCAAAGCTCCTGACACGCCCGTACGTGCTCGGCCGTGGTGTCGGCCTCGGTAACCATGTCTTCCTTTTTGAAACTGACCTTCGAGAGCGGCGGAGGCTTGAGCGGAAACGGCTGCGTCGGCGAATACCACTCGCCAGGCACATCACCTTTGGGGACGGGACGCTCCTCGACGCCGAAGATGGGCTTTCCGTTCGTGCGGTCGAGGATGAACATGTAACCAGTCTTGCCGACGGAAGCGAGGGCAGGAATGGTCCGTCCGTTCTGCACGATATCGACCAGGCCTGGTGCCGACGGCATGTCCGAATCCCAGATGTCGTGATGCACCGTCTGAAAGTGCCATTTGTATTTGCCAGACTGTGCGTCGACCGCAACGACGGAGTTCGCGAAGAGATTGTTGCCCGGCCGATCGCCGCCCCAGTAGTTCGCTGCAGGACCGGACACAGGCATGTACACGATGCCCCGTTGCTCGTCGACGGTCATGGAGAAACCCCAGATGTTCGTGCCCGAGCGTCCCTTCCATCCGTCGCCCCATGTGTTGTTTCCCAACTCTCCCGCCCGCGGCACCGTGTGGAAATCCCAAAGCTTCTTCCCGGTACGCGCGTCATAGGCGCGTGTATCTCCCGGCGGACCAATGGGAACCTCGTTGACGTTTGCCCCGATCATCACCACGTTCTTGAAGATCGTCGGAGCCGAGTTATACGGCACGACCGTATCGACGATGCCGTCCTTGCCGAACCCTGAGGACAAGTCTCCAGTCGCCGCATTCAACGCGATCAGCCGCTGACCAGTCATGAAAAGGATCCGAGCGGGCTCGGTGCCTTCGCCCGGCCAATACGACACGCCTCGACGTGACACCTGACCACCACCCGTCACCTCGTACTGCCAGATCTCTTTGCCGGTGTCGGCTTCGAGCGCAACCACGCGGTTGGTGGCGGGCAAATACATCACCCCGTTGAGAACGATTGGCGTCGCTTCGGATCCACCGAAGGGCGAGGGAGGGCCCTCAGGGCGTATGCGATACGTCCACGTTTGGACCAACCTCGAGACGTTCTCGGTATTGATCTGTGTAAGCGGTGAAAATCGCGTACCGGCGAGATCTCGGTTGTAGGTTGGCCAGTCGGCAGCGGCATTCGCCGTTCTGCCAGTCGGCGACGTCTGGGCGATGAGCCCGGCGGCTCCGGCAATCACGATCAGCCAGCCGACTACGGTCCTTCGCATGTGTCCTCCAGGGTAACTGTGGATAGCGCTCCAGTGTAGATTTTCACTTCTTCCTTCCAACCTCTCACTTCAGACTTCTGATTGCCCTACTGCGCCGCGGCGGCGCGGACGAGCTCGTCGGCAGCCTGCAGGATGATGTTCCGCAATCGCTGTGGGTACGTCGAAGGTAGTCCGTCGAGGAACTGCTGCACCGTCGTGGCAACGGCTGGCGAGTTGTGGCCAGCCAGTGTGCTGTTGATCCATCGCGTCGGAAAGAAGATGTCTCCGGTTCGCTGAATCTCCTGCAGCATCTCGAGGCTCGGCTGCACGTATTTGGCTGAAGCGGCAGCACGGAGTGGATGATGCAAGTTGCTCAGCCCTTCGAGCACCCACGGCTCTCGCCGTCGATTGGCGACGTCCTGAAGGGACAAAAACCAGTGCTCGCGCTCGGCGGGATCGGCGGAGAGCGACGGCGTGACGAACTCGAAGCGGGCCTTGCGATCGGGGTTTTCGATGCGCTGTCTCTGTGTCTCGAGGATGTCCCGCCAGCCCGGCACCTCGCGCACTGCGAGATCCTGCGCGAGCGAGGAATAGTCCGGTTCGGCGAGCGGCAAACCGGCAATCGATTCCTTTTTCTCCCAGACACGTTGAAGCCACGCGAGGGTATCGCGATTCATCCCCACGTCCCGGATCGCGCTGAACCAGGCCGATTTCAAGCTGGCTGTTTTGGCTGAAACCAGGCCGGCCTGGAGGAGCGCCTCGACTCTCGCCTGGCGCGACTGCCGATCTCCAGGACTGAGGAAACGCCACCACGCTGCCCGGAGGTACCCGAGCACACGCTGCGTAAGTTGCTCGTCAGTCTCGACGGGCAGCGCCTTCATCCCCAAATCGAAAAACACGGACGCCAGCCGTGGGTCGTCGAGCATCTCGTCCCACAACGTCACCCAGGCGGCGCCACGGGTCAGCGGATCGCCAACGTCTGGCAGCGACCGCAGCAAATAGGCTCGCGACTTGTCGTCGAGCACGAAGCGCCCATAGGCCCAGCCCTGCCCGTTTGCCAGAACGTACAACGGCTCGGGTTTGCCGATCGCGTCGCGCGCAACAACAGCCGAACCAGCATCGCTCGACACAAGCACCTGCTCGATCCGCTTCTCGTAGCCAAGTGTCACCCGCAACTGTTGCGGCCAGACAATCAGCCGTTTGAACATCGCATCAGTCTGACTGAACGATAGGGACTCAATGCGCCCATCGCGGTTCGTGACGTTCGTGCTGACGGTCGGCCTGCCCCGCTCTTCGACCCAGACGTGACTCCATGCGGCCAAATCGGCCGGCGTCCGCCGGTCGAGAATGTCGATCAGATCGGCCCACGTCGCGTTGGCAAACGAGTACTTCCCGAGGTACTCGCGCAGGCCGTCGCGAAACGGCACCTCGCCCATCAGGTTTTCGAGGTGGCGCATGACGACGGGAGCCTTCTGGTAAATGATGGCACCGTACAGGCTGCCGGCCTCGCTCAGATTGTCCAGTTCCTGGCGAATCGCGTTCGTTCCACGCGTTCGATCGACTTCGTAAGCTGCCGGATAGTGCGTCAGCAGAAAGCGGAGCTCGTGATTCAGCTCGGGAAACGATGGATTGACGATCTTCGCAGCCATGAAGTTGGCGAACACTTCCTTCATCCACACGTCGTTGAACCACTTCATCGTCACCAGATCGCCGAACCACATGTGCGCCGTCTCGTGAGCGATCACGGAGGCGCGGTTGAGATACTGGTTCTGTGTCGCAGACTCGTCGAGCAGCAGGCCGGGCGCGTTGTAGAGGATCTTTCCGGCGTGCTCCATGCCGCTGAACTGGAAGGCGGGAATGAGGACGAAGTCGAACTTGCCGAAGGCGTACGGGATTCCGGTGTACTCCTCCATGTAAGCGATGGCTTTCGCATGAAGGTCGAAGATGACGTCTTTGCTCCTTGCCACCTTCCCGGCATCCGTCTCCCGGTGAAACATGCGGAAGGTGCGGCCAGCGCGCTCGGCGGTCTCGGTCCGGAAGTCTCCGACGACGAACGAGAACAGATAGGTTGAGAGCGGCTCTGTTTCAGCGAACCGGACGCTGACGCGATCGGCCGTGACGCGGCGCTCGACTTCGGCGCTGTTGCTCACCGTCACCCACTTGGCTGGCGCTTCGAGATTGAGCGACCAACGCGCCTTCAGGTCCGGCTGATCGAAGCAGGGAATTGCCAGGTGGGCCCGCGCCGGGACGAACAGCGCGTAGAGAAAATCCGCGCTGCGATTGAGCGACGCGTCCCCGGCGCGAAATGCAATCTCGATCTGGTTTGACCCGTCCTTCAACTCCGCCCCTGGCAGAACGATGTGGCCGTTCGTCCAGGTGAAGGCCGTCCTCCGACCGTTGAGCGTGACGCTCTTCACGTGTTCGCGGCTGGTCGCAAAATCGATGACGAGCGGGTCGCCTGAAAAATTGACAAATGTGCGGACCCCGTCGCGACCTGACGAAAGAACAGGTATTGCAGGGTCTATTTGATCGAAGCTGATGAGATTGGTGCCCTCGATGGGATCTTTCGGCGATTCAGGAATGCTGAGCCGAAGCGCATAACGCACATTGCTGAGGCGCGCGGCTCGCGATTCCGCAATGAGTCGCGGGACGCCCGGCCCCGGATTGTCGGTCTGCGCGGCAACCATGGCGGGCAAAGTCAGACACGCAGCCAGGCAAAGGATGCGCACGAACGTCAACGATTCAACAGCGGAATGGTCTTCGCCGACGGTGTCGCGGGAATCGACTTGAGGAACGCGTAGATGTCGGCAAGCTCTTGATCCGAGATCACTTTGTTCGTGTACGGCGGCATTTGGCCGGAGGGCCTCCGCACGTAACGCACGATCGTCGAGAGGGCCGGCGGGTTAGGGGCGAGGCGGGCGCCGTCTCTCCCACCCTGCCCCACCGTGCCGTGACACGCAAAGCAGTAATAGCTCATGTATGCGCGCTTGCCCTTTTCGATGTCGCCTCGAGGCGCATCATCCTGCGCCGGCGCCGGCGTCTGTGGACGCGCCTCGGCAGCCACCATCAGCGCTCCGATCAGGATTCCGATGCGACACCACAAGGGACAAGCCATCTGTCGCATGACTCGCGCGCCTCCGGCGGCATTCTACGTCACGAAAGGCATAAGATTGAGTGCACAAGCTGCGCCCTGCTTCAAGGAGCTGTCCGATGAAGACTCGACCTCTGGTTTTGACAGGGTTCTGGGCGGCCAGCCTTACATTCTTCCTCACGAGCTCGGCGCAACTCGCCGCTCAAACCAACAGGCCAACCAGGCAATACGTTACGCCTCGCACACCGTGGGGCGATCCCGATCTCCAGGGCAACCTCACAAACCTGTACGAGGTGGGCACGCCGTTCGAGCGCCCGGACGAGCTCGCCGGACGACGGCTCGACGATGTGAAAGGTCAGGAACTGACCAATCTCCGGCGAAGCATTCAAGAACGAACCAGGGCTGATGAACTTGCCGGCGAAATCGGCGGGACGCGATGGATCTGGCTGGACAGCTTTCAGCACGAAAAAGGCAGCACCGCCTGGTTCGTCGTCGATCCGCCTGACGGCAGGGTTCCACCGTTGACTCAGGAGGGACAGAGTCGAGCCGCGGCGCGCGCGGAAAACAGACGGCTCAGCGGTCGCGGTCCGGCCGACTCATACGAAGACCGAAGCCTGTACGACCGCTGCATCACGCGGGGCCTGCCCAATTCCATGATGCCCGCCGTGTACGGCAACTCCTATCAGATCGTGCAGACTCCCGGGTACGTGGCGATTCGATACGAAATGATCCATGAAACCAGAATCGTGCCGTTGGACGGACGCCCTCATCTCCCACCCGACCTCCGCCTCGACATGGGCGACGCGCGCGGCCGCTGGGAAGGTGACACGCTCGTCGTCGAAACAACGAACTTCAGAGGGAGAAGCGCTTACCGAGGGTCCAATCCTGAGACGCTGCGACTCGTCGAGCGCTTTACACGCATCGCGCCCGACAAGATCCGATGGGCCGTCACCGTCGAGGATCCGACCACATGGACGCGTCCGTGGACGTTTGCCGTGCCACTCACCATCACCGACAGCGAACAGGTGATGCCGTACGAATGTCACGAGGGCAACTATGCGATGACCAACATCCTGAGCGGGGCGCGCGCGGAGGAGACAGCTGGAGCGCAGCCTACGATTCCCGGCGAAGCCGAGCGATGAGCTACCCTCCAGCCCTTCCCGCCCTTCCCGCCCTTCCCGCCCTTCCCGCCCTTCCAGCCTTGTCCTACTTACACACGAAGTTCGCGGCGTCGTCCGTGCTGCCGCTGCCCTTGTAGGTTGCGACCTGGGGATACGGGCAAAGCGGGCGTGTGCGATCGGCCTTCCCGTCACGAATTCGAGACGCGACGAGCTGATCCGGCGCTTTCTTCTGTTCCACCCACTGCTCGAGGGCCGTGAGCGTATCGAAGGTGTTGGGACCTTCCCCGCCACCGCAATGCGCCATACCAGGGACCATGAACAGTCGATAGGAGTCGTGGACCTTCCCCGCTCCCCCATTCATCTCGAGCACGCTCTTGTAGTACCAAACGCTCGCACCTGGTGAGATCTGTGGGTCGCTCCAGCCGTGATACTGAATCAGCTTGCCTCCTCGATCGAGGAACCCTTTGAGATTGGGATCGAGCGCGTTGATCGTCCCGTTATCGATCTGCTCGGCAAGGACGATGTCGGTGTCGAAGTTGAAGTTGCGATGGTCCCACATCGGATCTTTGAAGACGACGTACTTGAAATGGTCGGTCGAGGTGGCAAACGCTTGGGGACCACCCCAGGTGGCCCAGCCAAGTTCGCTTGCTGGCTCGAGACTCGTCACCTCTCGCTTCGTCTTCTGATTCGTGGCGGAGGCGTACGATTTCCGGGCCGCCTCCACCTGAGGCGCGGTCAGGCAGGACGGCTCGTCGGCTCCCTTGCACTCGAGGACTTTCGGATCGAACTTGCAAAGTCTAGGGTTTTCGAGAACGCCGTCCTTCACGCCGTCGATAGCGTCGCACGCCTCGAGTACCGCATTGCGAATCGCCGGGTACTTCGCAGGCGGAATGTAGCTCGCTTCGTCCTTATGCATCGCCTGCGAAACCCGAAGCGACGATGCCGCCCGGCCAGTCCAGTCCAGTGCAGGCGCTCCGGCGATAATGCCGTCGAAATCGGCCGGGAACATCTGCGCTTCTTTCAATCCCTGCCTGCCACCGGCCGAGCAGCCGTTCCAATAGGCGAACCTCGGACCGTTCCCGTAGTAAGCCGCAACAACCTTCTTGGCCGTGAGCGCCATTTCGTGTTCGGATCTGTAACCGAAATCAATCAGCTTTTCGGGATGCCCCAACGCGAAGCTGGCACTGCCGCCGACGTGGCCCGTATCGGTCGAGCTCGTTGCATAGCCGCGCCGCAACGCCTCCGTCATCGCCGGATATGCGATATTGCCGTTCCACGCACCGTTGCCAACAGCCTGGTACTTGCCGTTCCAACCCGACGTCGGCATCCACACCTCGATCTTGATGTCGGAGTCGGACGAGGGTTTCAGCGTGGCTTCGACCCGGCAAAAGGCTGGCAGGCTCTTGGCCGCTTCTTCCAATTGGGCGCCTCCTCGCCCGGCACGCCCTCCGCCAGGCATCGAAAACGCTCCTGCAGCAACAGCCTGCGCCGACGTGATCGTCCCCGCGGGCAGCGCCAGCGTCGCGAGGCTCTCACAAGAAGCCGCCGCGTCGAGGGGAGTTGGGGCAACAACCCCCCTGGCCAGCAAGAAAGCCAGCACCATCGCAACAGGCAAAGACACTCCACATCGGACCGCTAGCGTTTTCAGCGTCATGGGGTCGTTACCTCACAGGTTCAAGGTCTCAGGTTCCACGTTTCAGGTTCCGACGTTCAACGGTTCAAAGGTTCGAAAGTTCAAGGGTTCAGCGTGTCGAGCACGGCTCGGGTTCCCAAGTCGAATGATTATCGGGCAATTTCTTGAAATGGGTACTCCGAACAAATCGACCAGTCAGGTACTGACGGTCCTCGACAATCGCCGTCAGGATCAACCAGGAATCACCGTTCGGCTCGATCGTCCGGCTAAAATACTCGGTGAGCGTGGCGTTTGCGCCGTACGGAACGCCGTTCTTCTGGAGGTAGCCCGGCCGCATTCGAGTGGTGACGACTTTCAGATTGCCGCCGAGCGGGCCGCGATCTTGTGCCCCCCGCCGACCTCCGGCGATTTCCCATTGAGCAACCGACTCACCCTGCCACGAAGGCGAGTTGTCTGTTGAGGTGGCTTGACCGAAGCGAAGGCTCCGAGCTTGCGTGCCGGCTTCAGTCTCGACTTTCAGCGCGTTGTCGTCTTGCCACGTGATGTGAATTCTGCCCGGCGCTCGCATCACGCCAGCTGCGCCGTACGCCTTGCATTGCTCACCTGCCGCTTCGTCTTTCGCCGGATCCCAGGAATCGGCCACGCGGACGCCTTCGGCGTTGAGCGGGATGCTGGGATGGTCGCCCTTTTTTGGCGTCACCATCCTGTAGCGCCAGTCTTCAGTCACGACCGAAACCCAGTATCCGGTGAGATCGACAGGAGCGGCGGCCTTCGCGTTCGCAGGACCCTGACCGCCACGACCTCTTTGCGCGAAAGCCACAGTCGGTAATGCGAACGCAACGAACGCGGTTACGCCGGCCTTCATGACAAATCGCTTCAGTGAGTGGCCTTTTGTCATCATTGCTTACTCGCGTGGGGCCCCACCCCCACGCGCGAAACGACTAACGCTTGTCCTTCGGCCTCGAGCGTAGACTCTCGGCCTCGGGTGAAGGCCCCTCTTGCCATTCCCGCCTTTCCCGCCCTTCCCGCCTAAGTCTTCTTCAACGTGAGACTCTTGTAGACAGATTCAACAAACGTGTCTGGCGTCGATCCACCCGAAGTGTTCGCATAGAGGCCATCGTAGTCGCGCGTCGGCCTGGCCGCTTTCACTTGCTCGAGCGTCATGCCTTTCTTGATCATCTCCTGAACTCGGTCCCGGATGATCGTGACCATGTCGCGGTAGTACGCCACGTCCGCAGAATCGCAGAGCCGCCCGTGACCAGGAATGATCAGCGTGCCACCTTCGAGACGGAAATCAGGAAACGCAAGCTCGAGAATGTGATTCAGCGCGGCGATCTCGCCGTTGATGCTGCCGCCACGCTCCACGTCAATGACCGGATAGCTTGTCGTCGAGAACACGTCACCGGTGGCGAGCACGTCGTTCCGGCGGAAATAGACCATCGTGTCACCATCGGTATGCGCCGACGGTGCGTAAAACAGCTCGATGCCGTCTCCGTGGTAGAACGTGCTCAGCTTCAGGTGATCTTCATGGTACGTCGTGCCCGGAGTCATGGCGACCGGAACGGCCGGCTTCACGCTCGGGGCGGTCATGCGCTCGAGCACGTTCTCGTGGGCGATGATCTCGGCGCCCTCGGCCGCGTCCGCAAGCTGCCCGGCGACATTGCCACCGGTGATCTGGTGGCCGGTCGCCCCGATTTTTTCGTTGCCGCCAACATGATCCGGATGGACGTGGGTGTTGATGATGTATCGAATCGGCTTCGTCGAGAGGGTCCTCACGGCTGCGAGGACCTTGTCGCTCATCTCCGCGCGGCCGCTATCTACAAGAGTCACGCCTTCAGGGAACTCGAGCGCCGTAATGTTGCCGCCCGCTCCACTCAACATGTACAGGTGTTCGCGAACCTTGGTGACGCGAATCTCGCCCGATGCGTTTGCGCTCGCAGGGCGGGCCGAAGCAGCCGGCGGCGTAGAAGCGGCACTCGGAGACGCGGGCTTCTTGCGGTAGTCGGGGTACGAAGTCGCAGCCCCTCCTCGCGTTGCTTCGAACGGGAGGTCATATCTCTGCGCAAACTCGTTCACTTGCGCGTTCGTCCCTGGCAAGTGATGTGGGACCACGCCTTTTGGCCGCTCGATTTCAGTAACCATCTCGCACGGATACGGAGGGACGTTCTGGTGCAGATCGAGTTCGTAGTCGGTCGTGCGGATGAATGGCTCTGTCAGATAAACCGGGTCGTTCACAATCGTGACGACGGTCAGGAAGTCGCCGTGACGTATCCAGTGCTCGGTGACGGTCGCAAGGTTGCTGCGGGGTACGCCGTTGCGGCGGATGTACCCTTCCTTGAGATGGGTGACTGTAATCGTCAGCATGTCACCCTCCCACTTGCCGGTGGCAAAGCCGCCCCAACTATGAAGCGCGTCGGGCGAGGGATGGGGTCGGCCGTCTAGATAGACAGGATTGTCGATCGAGCGGAGCCATTCCGCATGGAACGCCGTGATCTCCCGTGTAAGCGGGTTTTCTTCCTTCCTGATTGTCAGCTGCGAGGGCCCGCGCCAGATGTAGTCGGCCGAATGCGGACGACACTGCCATTCCGGTAAGGTCTGAATCGACGCGTCCCAACTGTCGGCACGGAGCCGTGCCGCATCGCTGATGGGAAGGCCGAGATAGTCACCGAGCTCGGGGCCTGGTACCCGCTCAGGCTGATCTTCATGAAATCGAGGCGCCCACTCGCCAGAAAAATCAACTTGAGCAGACGCACGCAGCGGCAGACCGACCGCGGCCGCCAGGAGCAATGCACGAACAACCGCGATGTTGTGCCGACAGGGCATGGCAAAGACCTCCGTGGCCCAAGTACCAGGCTCAATAGTGTTCCACAAACACCCCGGACAGCGCGCATGAGAAATATCAGTTCGACAAGGGCCTTTGCAGACGGGCGCTCGGGATGTATCGTTCTCAGCAGTCGGAGGAGCACACGATGCGTCCAGCCATTGGCCTCGCCAGTGATGCAGACGTTGCCGCAATCACGGATCTCTATCGCCCAATCGTCGAGTCCACAGCGATTTCCTTCGAGACGGAACCACCCGACCACGACGAAATGCACCGCCGTATCGCTGAAACGCTGACGTCCTATCCCTGGCTCGTCTGCCGCATCGGCGGCAAGTGCGCTGGCTATGCCTACGCCACGAGACATCGCGTTCGCGGAGCCTACCGATGGTCGGTCGATACGTCCGTCTACGTTCACGAGGATTTTCGTCGTCATGGTATCGGACGTGGGCTGTACATCTCGTTGTTCGGCATACTGTCCGCACAGGGCTATTTCAACGCCTTTGCAGGAATTGCGCTGCCGAACCCGGCCAGTGTCGCGCTGCACGAACGGGTCGGCTTCCAGCCGCTCGGCATCTACCGCAATGTCGGCTACAAGCTCGGCGCTTGGCATGATGTCGGGTGGTGGCAGCTGTCGCTGAGGAAGCACGAGATCGCGCCGCAGGCGCCACTCGAACTTTCGGCTATTCAGAAGCAAAGCAATTGGGAAGCGCTCCTGGCACTCGGATTACCTGCCATCCGCGCCAAGGTGGCGTGAGCGATTCTTAACACTGAGCCAGTCGCAGAGAGGGGAACCGATGAGAACACCGATGATCGGTATGGTCGCCCTGGTCCTGATCGCAGCGGTTCGAGCAACCATCGGAGTATCGCCAGCAGCCAGCGCTCAGGATCGTCCGACTCACCCACTCGTGACCCAGGCCGAGTACGACCGATGGCGGGACGAGGTCTCGAATTGGGGACGCTGGGGCAAAGACGATGAGATGGGCACGCTCAATCTCATTACGCCGGCGAAGCGCAAAGCGGCCACAGCCCTCGTCAAGCAAGGCATCGCCGTATCGCTCGCATCGAACGCCTTTACGACGAAGGGGGTTGACGTGCCATGTCCGGTCGAATGGGCGATGGTTACCGCATCGCCGGCAGGCGCGACGGACCGAGTCGGGTACCCATGCATTCACGGAGCCGGCACGACACATCTCGATTCATTCGCCCACAGATTCTTCGACGGCAAAATGTGGAACGGCTATCCGGTGTCGGAACTGGTGACGATGGAAGGCGGAGCCGCCAGGAATTCCATCCTGACGATGAAAAACGGCATCGTTACGCGCGGGATCCTCTACGACATTCCAAGGCTCAAGGGCGTCCCGTACCTGGAGCCTGGAACGAGAATCTTTCCGGAGGATCTCGAAGCCTGGGAAAAGAAAGCGGGCGTCAAGGCCGGACCCGGTGATGCACTCCTCGTTCGTTGGGGTCGGTGGACGAGGCGGGCGCAACTGGGACCGTGGCCGATCGACGAGGGATCGGCAGGCCTCGACAATTCGGTCATTCCGTGGCTCAAGAAGCGCGACGTCGCGCTGCTCGGTTGGGAGACGCCGGGCTACATGCCTCAACCGCCCGGCGATCTTCCGCGGATCGCGCTCCATGATTTCGCGCTCGCCATCCTGGGAATTCATCTCCTCGACCGCGCGGATTTCGACGCGTTGAGCGAAACCGCGGCCGCCCAGAATCGTTGGGAGTTCATGTTGACGGTGGCGCCATTGCCGATACCCAAGGGCACCGGGTCACCAGTCAATCCGATTGCCATGTTTTGACCAGCGGATTTGCTCTTGACCGGGCCCGGCACTAAGTCTGCGTGCAGAAAGTGCCCGAATTGCCTACCATGGTGCCCTGAACGGAGGCCTGAATGGTGTGGTTCCGCAGGTCGTTGATTCTGCTCCACCGTTATCTTGGGATTGCCTTGAGCCTGCTGTTCGTCGTGTGGTTCGCGACCGGGATCACGATGATGTACGCGGGCGGAATGCCGCGCCTGACGCCGCAGATGCGTCTCGAGCGCATGCCTGGCCTCGATCTCGAGGCGATTCGGCTAAGTCCTGCCGAAGCGCTGGATCGGGCGGACCTGGGTACCACACCTGGGCGGGTGACGCTGCTAACCGTCCTCGGCCGACCGGCGTACCGATTCGCCTCGTCTGCGGGCCCAACAACGGTGTTCGCCGACGCCGGTGATCTGCTGGCGGAGGTCGACCGCGACGGCGCCACGCGGATCGCCAGCCGCTTCATGAACCTCCCCGAAGACAAGTTGGAGTACGTCGAGTTCGTGACTCGACCCGACCAATGGACGATCGCGCAGGGCCGCGACATGCCCCAGCACCGGTTTCGCGTGGACGATCCCGAGCGGACCGAGCTCTACGTGTCCGCCGAGCTCGGAGAGGTGAGCGTCCTCACGACCCGCAAGAGCCGCACGCTCGCCTGGATCGGCACCATCCCTCATTGGTTCTATTTCGCGGCGCTTCGCCGCAATCAGCCCCTCTGGTACCAGATTGTCGTCTGGACATCGGCGCTCGGCTGCGTCCTTGCCATTCTCGGTCTCGCGCTGGGTGTCACGCAATTCAAGGGTAAACGGCCTTTCCGGTTGACCAGCTTGTCGTCGTACATCCCCTACTCCGGCTGGATGCAATGGCACTACATCACGGGGGTGATCTTCGGCGTGTTCACGCTGACGTGGGTCTTCAGCGGCATGTTGTCGATGGAACCGTTCGGCTGGGGCACCAATCCGGGGCTCACGATTCGACGCGACACGATGACGGGTGGTCCTGTCGATCTCTCGCGTTTTTCGTCAATGGATCCGGCAACCTGGTCGCGGCTCCTCGACGGCCGCCCCATCAAGGAAGTCGAATTCGCCCGCATTCAAGACGAACCGTACTACGTCGTTCGACCGGGACAGGATCCGGTCCTGGCGCTCGAGCGCCGCGAGCGACTTCACCAGCCCTACAACGTCACCGGGAGGTCGGAGGGTGAGCGTGTGCTGGTCGCGGCCCAGTCGCTCGAGGTCCGCAACGAACCGTTCAGCGTCGATTCTCTGTTGGCGCGTTTGAAGAGCGCTGCGCCGGACGTGCCCGTGCTGGAGGCTCAGCTCCTTCCCGAATACGATTCCTACTACTATTCACGCGGCCGGCAGACACCGTTGCCCATCCTTCGGGTGAAGTTCGGCGATCCCGATCGAACGTGGGTGTATGTCGATCCCGAGACGAGCCAGGTGGTCGCACGTATCCACCGCCTCGACCGCGTTGAACGCTGGCTGTACAACGGCTTGCATAGTCTCGACTTTTCGTTCTGGTACAACAGACGACCACTGTGGGATATCGGCGTAATCGCGTTGAGCCTGGGGGGCCTGGCTTCGAGCAGTATCGCCTTGTTCCTCGGGATTAGGCGTCTGCGACGAGGCGCGACGCGCCTCGTCAAGACAGTGGCTGGGGAGACGCTCGGTGCAGGGCGGCGGGACGTAGGGCACGTCCTCGAGCCGTAAGGACCACATCACCCGATGTCCTGGGGCCGCCAGTTGCAGCGGGCCCAGGACGCCGGATATCAGTCACTTTGGTTTGACGATGAGCTGGATGGGCGCTTCCGCGTAGTCATCGACGATCGGTCCACCGTCCGGCCCTCGTTTCACACGCGCCGCACCGGCCATGGTCCCCTTGCCGTTCCCCTTGGCATCGATGTCGAGTTCGATGACCCCGACCTCGTAACCGGCCCTCGGCTTCGCGTCCGGTGCACCGCCGCCCACGAAGAAGATGGGACGGTCGGTGCCGAGGACGAGAAGCGGGCTGGCCCCCGGGCGTACACGCGCGTACTTCAAGGCCGTCTTCCTGTCTCCGATCTGCACGTAGCCAATCTCCGGCAGCTTGCGCAGCGCAGGAAGGAACTGCAGGTAGCCGCTGTACTGAAGTGCATCGGCAACCTGCTTGAAGTCGACATCCTGCATCAGCTCATCGACATGAATCGTGACGGTTCCGGTCAACGCACCGTTGGCCCCGGATACTGCCGCACTGGCGACCAGTGTTCTCGGGTACGACTGAGCCCGAACGGCGTTGGGTAACGCAGCAAGCGTGAGCGCCGTCAGCACGCACGCACCCCGGAAACTCAGGTTCATAGCGACCTCTTCAGAAGCGGAACGTCACACCCGCGGTGATGTCGAAGAGGTTAGCATACTGCGCATCGCCGACCACATAGCACGCCCCCCAGTAGGGATCGCACCACAAGCCTTCAGGGTCCGACTTGATATAAGCCGGCGTGAAGCGCATTCCAGCACGAATTCCAACGTTCTTTCCGGGATAGGACTTAACCCCGAAGCCCCACGTGCTGGAGAACTTCGTCCTTCCACCAATGGTTCCGGTCCCCCCATTGAGCCGCGTATAGTCCACGCCTCCATAGCTCGTTGCCCCGAAGCCGCCTAGCACATACGGCACGACTTTGGCGTCGGATCCGCCAAAGTTGTAGGCAAAGTACCCATGGTAGGTATTGATCTAGATGTCGCCGATTTCCACCGTGTTCGTTCCACTGACCTCGAGCGTGTGAGGGTTGATTGCTGTAGATGAAGCCAACCTCGCCTGGACCCACCAAGATACCCACGTCGATTCCCCAACCAAATGAATCTTTCGGGTCGATCCGATCGTACAAGGTTGCCGTCCCCGCAAGACGGGTATCGCCGCTGACGCCGTCGGCGAAAGTCCAACCCGCGAAAATGCCCACTTCGCCCTTTACTTGGGCGAATGCGGGGACAGTCCCTGTCAAGACTAGCAGTGCAAGACAGAATCCGATTCGTTTGAGCATCACTGGTCCTTTCTGTTCAAGAGCCACAAGGCCGCGACCCAAGGGGTGGGATCGCGCAATTGAGCTTTCCTAGACCGCTCCCGTCGCCCAACCCCTTGAGGAACGATGAGACGGAAGCCACAGCTGCATGCCACCTATATACGAATGCGCGCGCGCAAATGTAACGAATGCTACGCGCGACTCGTTAGCCTGCTGAGCCGCTTCCGTTTCCATTCCAGATGGCGACTGGAGTGGAGGCAGAGTCGCTGGCGCTTGGCACCAAGACAGGAGCAACGAGCTTACCATGACGACCGAATTGACGGTGTGCGAGCAAACGTCTGTTTGGACATGGTTTAGCCGAAGGGCAGTAAAGAAACCCAGTGGTGCACAGCCGTTCGATCCACGAAATGTTGTGGTCTGCCCGCTTAGCCTTGTGAGTGTCGCTCAACGAATCGTGGATCGGCTGCGAGCTAGCTCTACTCTTATGACCACCGGGATTTCAGGTGTTGTAGACCCATAAAGATGGTCGACGCTTCGGGAATGTTCAACGCACGCGCGACAGCAAGGAACACGAGACCATACGGCACAAGTATGACAATGCCGGCGACGATCGGGTTCGCCGGCGTCACCGCGATCTTGATGGCCCAGGCGACGGCGGCGCCCGCCGCCGCCGCCGCCCACAACTGAATCAGATAGCCGGCCGACAGGCCGGTCGCGCCGATCCGGGCAACGAGCGACCGGCGAAGCATCAGCATCTCGACCCATCCTGCGATGCCAGCGGATATCGTCAATCCGGCAGCACCCCACAGCTGAGCAATGCCGAGGAGCCGTGGGAGCGGAATGGCAAACAAATATCCGAGCACGGTCGTCAATACCACGCGGACCAGCGCGTATCTCAAAGGCGTTCGCGTATCTCGCATCGCGTAACACGTCGACGCGTACAACCTCGCCAACGTGGACGCCAACAGCCCGACTGCCGATCCCGCGAGAATGCCCCAGACATACACCGCGTCGCTGCGCAGGAAGCGACCGGTTTGAAGGAGCGAAGCGGCCACGACATCGCCCAGCGCGAGAAACGCAAGAGACGAAGGCACTACGAAGAAGGCGATTTGTCGCAAGCCTGAATCGAGACGCCTGCGAATCGCTTCAGCTCCCGTTGCTTCCTCTTCCATGGCTCCCGACATCGCCGGCAACTCCGCCGCCGAGACCGAAACACCAAAAAGACTGACCGGTAGCGTGTACAGAACCTGGGCGTTCATGAGGCCGGTGACTGCTCCTGTCGGCAACAAGCTGGCGAGCAGTGCATCGATGTACGCGCTCACCTGCACGACGCCCCGACTGACCACGACCGGTGCGAAATTTCGAGCGACGGAACGGACGTGATCCGAGGTGAGGTCGAATGCGAATCGCAGATCGGGCGCCACTCGTAGCACGACTGGCAGTTGCACCGCCACCTGCAGGGCGCTGCCGACGACCGATCCCCAGGCCAGCAGCCATGCTAGACGCGGTAACGAAGAATGGCCGCCAAAAGCCACGAGCGTGGCAATCAAGACAGCGTTCCACATCACCGGCGCGGCGTAGGACAGCAGGAACCGATGGTGACTGTTCAAAACCCCGAGGCACCACGCCGAGAAGACGAGCAAACCCGCCCCTGGAAACAACACGCGAACGAGCTCGATGGTCAGTTCGCGCTTCTCGCCGCGGAATCCCGGAGCAATCAGGGCAATCATCAGCGGCGTGGCCGCGACACCGATGAGAACAAGAACGGCCACTGCCAACGCAAGGAGCGACGCCACCGCCCCGGCCACTCGATCCGCATCCCGTTGACGCGCGCGCGAGAGAAGCCCGGCGTAGACGGGGATGAAAGACGCCGACAGCGCCCCTTCTCCGAACAGGTTTTGCAGAAAATTCGGAATGCGAAACGCCGCGTTGAACGCGTCGGCCGCGTCTGACTGAAGGCCGAAGTAGTAGGCAAAGGCGCGCAACCGAACGAGCCCGGCGAGCCGGCTGCACAGAATGCCCGCCGCGACCAGCGCGGCTTTAGGTGTGCTACTCACTTAGTCAACGTCTTCATCAGCCGCGGCCTCGCCCAGCGTGCCGCTCGCCTTCTTCATGAGGTAGCTCTTGATGAAGACATCCAAATCGCCGTCAAGCACGCGGTTCACGTCGCCGACTTGTTCCTTCGTGCGGTGATCCTTCACGAGCTGGTACGGGTGCAAGACGTAGCTGCGGATTTGGCTCCCAAAGGCAATCTCCTTCTTTGCACCGCCGATCTGCTCGAGCTTGGCCTGGCTTTCCTTCATCCTCACGTCGTAGAGCCGGGCCTTGAGCACCTTCATGGCCGAGTCGCGGTTCCGGTGCTGGGATCGCTCGTTCTGGCACGAGACAACGATTCCCGTTGGGAAGTGCGTGATCCGGACGGCGGAGTCGGTGACATTGACGTGCTGGCCGCCGGCGCCGCTCGATCGATACGTATCAATCCGCAGGTCGTTCTCGTCGATCTCGACATCCACGTCCTCCGGCAGCTCGGGCCAGACGTAGACCGACGCAAAGGACGTGTGCCGGCGTGAGGCCTGATCGAAAGGTGATATGCGGACCAGGCGATGCACGCCCGCTTCTGCCGACAGCAGGCCGTAGGCATACTCGCCAGCGACCGTGACGGTGGCGCTCTTCAGGCCGGCTTCTTCGGCCGGCTGATAGTCGATCAGTTCGCGTTTGAAGCCGCGCCGCTCCGTCCACCGCAGGTACATCCTCAGCAGCATTTCCGCCCAATCCTGCGACTCGGTGCCGCCGGCGCCCGGATGGATGGTGACGATGGCGTTCTTTCGATCGTGCTCGCCACCGAGCATCTTCTTGATCTCGCCCGCCTGCACCTGCTGATCGAGGCCGTCGAGCGCCTGGCTGAACTCCGCGTCCACGGCTTCGCCTGCCTCGGACCATTCGACGAGCACGGCTAGATCGTCGCTTTTTTTGCGAAGCGACTCGATCAACTCGCGGTCTTGTTCGAGCCGTCGCCGCCGCTGGAGCACTTTCTGCGCTTCGGCCTGGTCCTTCCAGAAATCGGGTTGGGCGGCGCGCGCCTCGAGCCGGGTCAGTTCTTCGTTGGGGCGGGCCGCTTCAAAGATAGCTCCGAAGATCGGCAGCGCGTTTGGTCAGGTCCTCGTAGCGACGCATCAACTCGTCAACGGTAGGCATGTGAAAAGTGTCCTTGGTGTCTTCGTGGCTCAGAGACGTCTATTGTACACTCCGCCGTTTCGGGAGTACCAGCATCACCAGCGTGACCAGTACCGACGCGTACGCGAAAACGTCACCGGTGCGTCCGTAGAACGTCGACGTCTTGAGAAGTCTTACCGAACCGACGAACATATCCGGCCGAAAGATCTCGGTCTGCACGAGCACGCGCCCGTAGGGATCGACAATGCCGCTGATCCCGGTGTTGGCCGATCGGACCAGATAACGCCCCTGCTCGATCGCCCGCATGGCCGCCTGCCCGAAATGTTGGTACGGCGCGGACGTCCGCCCGAACCAGGCGTCATTGGTAATCGTCGTGAGCAACTCGCTGCCGCCTCGTATGAACTGACGCATGAGAGCGGGATAGACGACCTCATAACAGATCGCCGTGCTGATCCGATGCTCTCCAAGCGGCAGTAACACCGCGCGCTCACCTGGCGAAAAGTCCGAGACCGCTTGCACGAGCGGTGTCGCAAAAAAGAGTGCACGCTTCATCGGCACGTACTCACCGAATGGCACGAGATGGATCTTGCGATAGACGCCGCCGGTGGTGCCGTCAGCCTGAACCAGAAAGGCCGCGTTGTAGTACTTTCTCGACGCACCCGCCTCCCGCTGATCGCTGCCCAGAAGCATTGAGACACGAGCCTGCCGTACCAGGGTTCGAACGATGTCGGCGGCTGGACGATCTTCGTCAAAGAAGAACGGCGTGGCCGATTCAGGCCAGAGCACCAGATCGGCACCCCCGCCGATGGCCTGGCGGGTCATGCGCAGATATTCCTGAAAGATCGACGCGGCCCGGCCGGCAGCCCATTTCTCGCCCTGCTCGACGTTCCCCTGCACGACCCCGACTTTCAGCGGCTCGCCAACATCAGTCAATGTTCCGCGAGCAACCCGCAGGCTGCCCCACGTGGCCACGAGCAGTACGATCGAGGCCACCGATGCCAACGCTGCGACCCGTTCCCGCTTCGACGTCGTGGCAACGGCGAACACTGCAGTGGCGCTCACCGTGGCCACGAGCGCTGACACGCCGTACACGCCCAGGACACTCGCCAGCTGGGCCACAGGCAGAACCGTCACCTGGCTGTACCCGAGTAGCGACCACGGGAAGCCCCCTGGTGGCGTGTAGGTTCGCCCTAACTCCGTCGCCACCCATACGAACGGCGCAACCAGAAGTCCGCGCGGGCCGGAGAGGAGAATGATCCGGTGCATCGCGACAGCGAACAGCGCTGGAAAGAGCGCCATGTAGGCGATCAGCAACCCATTGACGAGCACCGCCACCCACGAATCCAAACCGCCGTAGGTCACCATGACATGGGTGATCCAGTACAACGTTCCGCCGAAGTACACGGCTCCGGTCGTCGCACCGAGCGCAAAGGCATGGACCAACGTGTTCTTTCGACCGGCGAGTGGGTTGTTCGTCTCTGGTCGGGCTGCGGACCGATCAATCAAGGCCACCAGCAAGGGGGCGAGCGCGATCCAGCCGCAGGCAGGATGACCGAACTTGGGAAAGCTGAGGGCGAGCAACGCGCCCGACGTGATGGCTAGCGAGTAATCCAGGGCGTGAACTGCTCTTCCTTCTGCAGTTTGGTGGCAACCGCCTCCGCTTCGTGTCGCGTCTTGAACTTGCCGACGCGCACGCGGTAGACCGACGGCGCACCGGCGGCAGGTTTCATGACGTACGCGGCGTACCCGCGAGACGACAGACGCTTGGCGATCGCCTCGGCTTCTCCACGCTCGCGCAGCGCCGTCACCTGCAATGCGAAGCCATTGCCTGCCGGCTCCGTTGAAGCCGCAACTGAATCGGTGGCGGTGGGCTGTTTTGCAGCAACGGTCGAGACAGGAGAGGGCGGAGCCGTCACCCCGGCGGAGCCCGATTTCTCTATCGCGGCAGGTTCCTTACGAGCCGGTCTCTCCACAGCCGTCGGCGGAGGAGCTGAATTCGCCGGAGCTTTCGAGCCCACCTTCAGGTCGTCGGCAGGCTGGTTCTTCTTGTCGAGACGATCGAAGTAACTCAACTCGTCGACCGCAGGCGGTGCTGCAGCCGCTGTTGGATCGGATCCCGCCGGCGCGGAAACGGGTCCTCGCGACGCTGGAGTGTCGGGCGCCGCGACCGGGGCGCCCGCCGCGTCGGCGAGTGTCTCGGCTCGGTCGGCTCGAACGCCTCGCCCCACCAACACACCGCACAGAAAGATGACGACGGACACGACCGTTGCGGCCATGACCAGGAACACCAACTGTTTGCCGTTCAGTTGAATTTCGTGGAAGCCGTCGTCTTCAGTCGCGTGAGCCACTGCGCGTGATTGTAACACGTCAGCGTGCGTGGATGGTTGTTGCGCGCGCCAGACAACCCCACGCGCGACATCAGGCTTCGGTCTGATTTCGGTTCAGGAGATCGACTCTGATGGCACACGTCGGTTCGCCTTTGGCGCGACACGCCACCACCTCAGCCCGGGCTCTCATATCGAAATTCGTCAAGAGCCGGGTGAACGCGGCGGCGTAGAAGCCGCACAGCGGGTAAGAGATTGGTTCGCGCACGGTACAAAAGATCGAGGCGCGCACGGCGATATCCGCGGTCCTTCTTCGGAGACGAGACCTGACGTGGCTGCCCCCATAGCTGGAGCGGACGACTCTTCTACCGACTCGCATCAGGAGACGGCCGCGCAGCCACTCGGGTGCGGCTTTGAGCACCGCGCGCTCGAACCCACCCATCGAGTCGACGGTCCAGTCGGCCGCGTACTCGCCGGCGCGTGTGGTGATCGCTCGATAGACGTCACCCGGGGACCTCCGGTGGTCTTCCTCTTCTCCTTTTTCTTCACGGAGAAAGCTCAGGACAGCATAGAGCGGGGCCAGGCCGATGGTGCCGTCGCGCAAGCCTTTCGAATGCAGCCAGTTCTCATAGAAGCTCAGTCGATCGGGAAGAATGTCGGCGATGCCTTGGTGCAGGCTGGCGACAAGAACTCGGCCAATCCCGGTTTCACTCATGCGTCAAGGCCTCGAGCGAGGTAAGATCAACGCGCCATGTGGAGCGCGGCAATTCTTGCGGGCGGTCGGGCTCGACGCTTTGGCGGTCGCGACAAAGGCGCGCTCATCATCGAGGGTCGCTCGATACGCGATCGGCAGATCGCCGAACTGAGGAAACTGACGTCCGACATCATGATTGTCGGCGGGCACCTCTCGCCGATACCCGCGTCGGTGCGAGTGGTAGCCGACCGGTTGGCTGATTGCGGACCGCTCGCCGGCCTCCAGGTGGCACTCGAAGAAGCCAAAGGTGAGGCAACGCTCATCGTTGCCTGCGACATGCCGTACTTGTCGGCGCCGTTTCTCGATTATCTGCTGTCGTTGACGCGAGAGGCCGACGCTGTCGTTCCCCGCACGGAGCGCGGTTATCATCCCTTGTGCGCGGCGTACACCCGCGCGTGCCTCGAGCCTGTGGCGGTGCGACTGGCCAACGGCGAGCTGAAGATGATCGATTTTCTGAACGACGTACGCGTTCGCACCGTCACGACGGATGAAATCAATGGCTTCGGCGACCACGGTCGGATGCTCGCCAACGTGAACACGCCGTCAGAGTACGGCGCCCTCGAGGCGCTCCAAGGTCACCAACCGTAATCGTAACACGAGCTTACCGCAGCGTCCGCCCATGGCGGACCTAAACTGCACATGATTCTTGCCGTTCAACGTGTCGTCCACGATCACATCGCGCGTGCCATCGGCCAGCGCTACGGGCTGACCGACATCCCGCCATTTGCGGTCGAAGTGCCTCCCAATCGATCCCTTGGCGATCTGGCGGTCCCCGTGGCATTTCAGCTCGCGCGCGCCCTTCGCAAGGCGCCCCGGGCGATCGCTCAAGATCTGGCCGCGGACATCAATGGGGTGCCGGGAGTCGAACGCGTTGTCGCCGCGCCGAATGGATATCTGAATCTCTATCTCGAACGGCCCTCGTTTCTGATCGCGCGGCTCCGAAACGAAATCCCGGCTCCGCTCAGCTCGTCCGACAAGACGATCGTCGAACACACCGCGATCAATCCGAACAAGGCGGCTCACATCGGGCATCTACGCAACGCCGCTCTTGGCGATACGCTGGCCCGCGTTCAGCGATTTCGTAGCGTGCCGGTTGAAGTGCAGAACTACATTGACGACCTCGGCGTTCAGGTCGCGGATATCGTCGTCGGCCTGCAGGTACTCGAGGGCCACTCTCTCGATAATGTCCGCGCGATAGCCGACTCGACGCGTTTCGACTACTACTGCTGGGATCTCTACGCCAAGGTCACCGATTGGTACGAGCAGGACCGCGAGCGACTCGGGACTCGCGCCGCCGTGCTGCACGACCTGGAGAGTGGCGACAACGCATCTGCGAGGGCGGCGGCGTTCATCGTCGACCGAATCGTCCATGCCCACCTGAAAACGATGGCTCGCCTGGGGATTGGATACGACCTGCTGACCTACGAAAGCGACATTTTGCGTCTGCGGTTCTGGGCGCGGGCGTTTGAGATTCTAAAGGCGAGCGGCGCGATGTTTCTGCAGACCGAGGGGCGCCTGGCCGGCTGTTGGGTGATGCGAATCGAGGAATCATCAGAGGTCAAGCCGGACGAGCCGCCGCGCGAGTCTGACGAGTCTGAAGGGCGAGAGAAAGTCATCGTTCGGTCGAACGGCGTGGTGACCTACGTTGGCAAGGACATCGCGAATCAACTCTGGAAGTTCGGCTTGCTCGGCCGCGACTTCAACTATCGGCGGTTCGGCCGGAACGAAGACGGCCGACCGCTGTGGTCGACCACGTCCGAGCCTGGTGAAAGGGACGCGCCTTCGTTCGGGAAGGCCAAGCGCACCTACAACGTCATCGACTCGCGACAGATGTACCTGCAGGCGCTCTTGAGCCAGGCGCTCAAGACACTGGGGCACGAGGAAGAAGCCGGGAACTCGATTCACTTCTCGTATGAAATGGTTGCTCTGTCACACGACACGGCCCGCCAGCTTGGATACATGTCCGACGACAATGCTGGAAGCGCCGAAAAACCCTTCGTCGAGGTCTCGGGCCGCAAGGGACTCGGAGTGAAGATCGACGACCTCCTCGACCTGCTGATCGCAAAAGCGTCGAGCGAAGTGGGGAAACGCAACCCGGAGTTCTCGCCCGACGAGTGTGCCCGTGCGGGTTCCGACATTGCGGTCGCAGCCATCCGCTACTTCATGCTCAAATATTCACGCGGCAAGCTGATTGTCTTCGATATCGAGGAAGCTCTGAATTTCGAGGGTGAAAGCGGGCCGTACCTGCAGTACGCGGTGGTTCGAGCAAACAACATCTTTCACAAGCTCCAGGAACGGGAAAAGCTGACAGAAGCCGACGTTCTCCGGGCACTCGATGCCACCGACGCCGAGGAGCTGGCTGGGGACCAGAACGTGATCTGGGAGCTCGTGTTCGAGGCGGCGCGGTTGGACGACGTCGTGGAGCAGGTGGTGCGTTCGCTCGAATTCTCGGTGCTGGCCAAATACGCCTTCGGCCTGGCCCAGCTCTTCAATGCCTTCTATCACCGGTATCCGATTCTTAACGAAGAGCGTGTGGACAGGAAGCGGTGGCGAGCGGCGGGCGTCGCCTACGTCCGGAGCCAGCTCACCAAGGCGCTCGATCTCATGGGGATTGCAGTACCCACGCGGATGTAGCAGCATTGCCCTGACTCACCTGGGGACACCTCAGACACAAGGTAAAGACGGTGCTTCCTTTGTGTCCGGTGTGTCGTACGGGGTGAAAGGCCGTCTATATGGCGCTGATCGGAATTACGGCATGCGGGAAGCTTGAGGATTACCGCCAGGCGGTCATCCATGTGGGCGGTGAAGTGCGCATTCTCGAACGGTCGATGACCACCGGCGACGCGCTGAACGGTATCGGCGGGTTACTGCTGACTGGAGGTGGAGACGTCGAGCCTGCGCGGTACGGCGAGGAACCTCATCCGGGCCTGGTCGATGTCGAACCTTTACGCGACGAATTTGAAATCGCGCTCGTTCGTGAGGCCCGGTCCAAGAACCTTCCGATTTTCGCAATCTGCCGAGGTTTGCAGGTCCTGAACGTGGCGTTCGGGGGCACTCTCGTCCAGGACATTCCCACTCAGGTTCCAGGCGCGCTGGAACACAGATTGGCGGTCCCACCTCATGAAGCGTTTGCGCTGGCCCACGAAGTGTGGATCGACAAAGACACCAAACTCGCTACTCTGATGAGCGAACGCCTGGGCAGTGCGGATACCTGCGAGGTGAACAGCCGTCATCATCAAGCTGTGAAGCAGGTCGCCCCGAACTTCCAGGTTTCAGCCACCGCGCCCGACGGCGTCATCGAAGCGATTGAAGATCCCTCCGCGCCGTTCTGCCTCGCCGTCCAGTGGCATCCCGAGAATTTCTGGAGGACCGGCGAGTTCCGGCCGTTGTTCGAGACGTTCGTCGAGACAGCTCAGATGAGTCAAAACCCCAAGACTTGAGGTGCGCCATGCACCGTGCTCTGCCTGTTCTGGTGTTCGTTGCGGGCCTGCTTCCATCCACGTTCGCGCCGCTCCTCGGCGCCGAATGGAGCCCAGAGCGCGCGGCACAATACCTCGACGCTCGTCAGAAAGCGTGGTTCGCCTGGAAGCCGGCCGCTTCACCAGACGGTCCTTGCGTCTCCTGTCACACAGGCATGACGTATCTGCTCGCGCGCCCGGCTCTCCGGCGCGCGCTGGGTGAAACGCAACCGACGATGTTCGAAAAGGGGCTGCTCGATCGGCTCCGCGCCAACGTAGGTGCGAAGCCGGAAGGCGCCCTTCAGGGTGTCGAAACGGTTTTCGCCGCTCTCTTTCTGGCTCAGCAGGATTTAGGAAAGGTCGTCGGCTCCGAGACTCGGCGAGCATTCGATCAGTTGTGGGCACTGCAGCTCGACGAAGGGGCGACCAAGGGAGCCTGGCAATGGTATCCAGTCAACCTGGATCCGTACGAACATTCCATCGCAGACTTTTTCGGCGCTTCGCTCGCGGCGCTCGCGATTGGAACGATGCCCGACGGCTACACCCAGACGCCAGGGGTACGCGAGCACCTTTCGGCGCTCATCGCGTACTTCGAGACAGGGGCCGACGTGCAGCGTCCGCTCCACGATCGCCTGGCACGGCTCTGGGCTTCGTCCAAGCTGCGAAGCGTCCTGCCCGACCAGTCCCGAAAGGCGTTGATCGAAGAGACCTTCGGAAAACAGCAGGCCGACGGCGGTTGGAGCATCGAATCGCTCGGGCCATGGACGCCGCATCCCGACGCGCCGCCCTCACACGGCAGCAACAGCTTTGCCACGGCTTTTGCGACGTACGTGCTCGGACAGGCGGGCACCGCGTCTTCGCATCCCGGCATGTCTCGCGCGCTGGCATGGCTGAAGTCGCACCAGGACCAAGAATCTGGAACGTGGCACGCCGATTCGATGAACAAGCGCTATCCGGCGGATTCGATGCAAGTGCTGTTCATGCAGGACGCTGCAACCGCCTTCGCGAGCCTGGCGCTTCTTGAAGCCGGTCAATAACTAGAACGTTCGGGCGCGGTCGAAGACCACCACGGTCTCCACATGTGGCGTGTTCGGGAACATGTCGAACGCGTCGACGCGCGTGATCGCGTAACCGGCGTCGACAATCTGCCTCGAGTCGCGCGCGAGCGTCGCAACATCACACGAGACATAGACGATGCGGCGCCCATCAAGACGCACAAGGCCCTGAAGGGCCTCGCTGGACATTCCGGTTCTCGGCGGATCCACGACCACGACATCGCCTCCTGATGGCGCCGACCGGGTGAAGACCTCGACCGCCTGATAAAGTGGCTCGATCGACGGTCCAGCCGCGGCTGCGTTCGCTGCCAGATCTTCAGCCGACACACGATCGCCTTCGACAGCCGTAACCATCGCCCCGCGTGCTTGGCTCGCGGCAAGGGCAAAGAGTCCGACGCCAGCATAGAGATCGATGAGTCTGGCGTTCAGCGGGAGCTGAGCCATCACGTGCGTCACCAGATCGCCCAGCAGAAACCGGTTTCCCTGAAAGAACGTCAGGACGTGGCGACGAAGCCTGATCGGCGGACAATCGGGAAGCGCGAGTGCGTCCGATACGTAGGCACTTCCGGACAGCACGCGCACGATACCGGGGCTCTGGCTCGCAACGGTCAGGCCCGTCAGGCCGCCAGCAGCCAGCACATGCTCAAGCCAGCCTCGGTCGCCCTCCAAGTCGCTCGGTCCAGAAAAATGCACGACGCGCTCCGAAGCGTCCACGTTTTCGGCAATCTCGATCTCGCTGGCACTTCCCGCGGCAGCCCGCAACGCGGTCTCGAGACGCTCGACGAGGTCGCACGTCTCAGGCAAAAGTTGACCGCTCGATCTGGCATCGCAGACCTCGTGCGTCCCTTCGCGAAAGAAGCCGATCCGGCGATTCCGGACGTGCAATCGTGCTCGCATGCGGTACCCCCGAACGGGTGACGCAGCAACGGCCGAAACGTCGGGTGCAGCCAGTCTCCCTATTCGGACGAACGCATCGCGAATCACCTGCGCCTTGATCTCGAGCTGCCGTTCGTAGGCGATGTGGGCATAGAGGCAGCCACCGCACAGACGGTCCGCTCCAACGCCCCGCCGGTCTGGAGACGCCTGCTCCGGCTCGATCGTTTGCGCAAAGGCGACTCCCCTGCCGATCCGCTCGATGCGGGCGACGACTCGTTCGCCGGGGATTGCGCCGTCGACCAGGACGACTTGGCCATCGACTCGCGCGATCATGCGGCCGCCCACGGCAGGCTTTTCGATCACAAGCGACAGTGTCTGGCCGACGGCAAGCATTTGAGGAGTTCGCGGCCGCGTCAATCGAAGGTCAGTGCCGGCAGGCCGAAATGCTCCCGAAGCAGACGATCGAAGGCCAGTTCGCGGGCTCGAGTCAACGCTTCAGGCCTCATGCGATCGCGAAACCCTGCGAGCTCGACGTCGGCTTGTCGCCTGAGCGTGGCGGTCATCGGCTCGTCAAGCGCCGCGCGCGCGGTCTCGAGCAGACTACCTTCCAGCTCGGACAACCGGGCCAGGAGCGCCTGTCGAGCTTCTCCGCGAAGCCCGTGGGTGGCCCGGCGGGCGACGTCGAGTTCGCCGGCAACCGAATCGATCACGCGATCGAACTCTTCACCAATGGTCCCCCGCGCTCGCGCCGATGTCAGTCGCAGTAACGCCCGCTCTAGGTGGGCGGGAAGCGACGACGTCGATCGTTTCCGGTCGCTGCTTTCGTGCGACTCCTGAGAGACATCCGTCGCCTCAGCCGGAAGTCCGATGGCTCTGCGCCACTCGTCGAACGCGTCGAGCACATCGGCTTCGCAGAAGTCGATCTTCAAGGGACGCCGACGGCCACCCTTGCGATGATATCGCTCGAAGCAGCGATCGATTCCGCTGAACGCGATTCGGAGGGGAACGCCTTGAGCAGCCCAACCCAAAACCAGATCGAACGACGGCCCGACTACGCGAATCAGGTGACCGTCATTCTTCCGGCACAGGTAGGCTTCAACGTCCCGGCAGTAGTCTGCGGTCTGCAATCTGAAATCTGCACTCTCAGGAACGTCGATTCCGCTCCCAGATGATCCGCAGCCCCTGAAGCGTGATGTCCGGCTCGACGGCGTGAAAGACCGTTGTCTCGGGGACAATCAGCGGCGCCAGTCCTCCGGTCGCGATCGAAATCGGGCGTCCGCCCAGCTCGTCCGAAATCCGCCGCACAAGGCCCTCGACCATTCCCAGATATCCGTAGAAAAGACCGGACTCTATCGCGTGCACCGTGGTTCGTCCAACGACCGTCTTCGGCTTTTGTACGTCGACTCGCGGGAGTCGCGCGGCGCGCTGGAACAACGCGTCTGCAGCAATCTGCGGCCCGGGACAGATGACGCCTCCCAGGTACTCTCCCTTGACGGTGATCGCGTCGAACGTCGTCGCCGTCCCGAGGTCGGCGACAATCAGCGGCTCTCCGCGAACTCGTCCGTACTGTTCGTACGCAGCGATGCTGTTCGCGATGCGATCGGCTCCAACTTCGGATGGGCGCTCGTACAGGATCGGCATGCCTGCATTGGTTCGCGGATCCACCACCAGCGGGTCGCACCCGAAGTAGCGCTTCACCATTCCAATCATGATCGGTGTGAGTGGTGGAACGACTGAGGCGAGCACCACCTGGTCGATCGCGGCAAGATCGATGTGCTCGTGACCGATCAGCCCGACGACCATGAACCCTACTTCGTCGGCCGTTCGTTCGCGGAGCGTCAGGAGCCGCCACGTCGCGCGCAGCTGTGCGCCTTCGAAGACGCCCAAGACGATGTTGGTGTTGCCGACGTCAATGGCTAATAACATAGGCGCACAAGGTGATCGGGGTGCACGGGGTGCTCAATGTGCCCAAGTTAATTCTCCGCCAACGATGCGTTCGATGCCGTGAGCGACCTGCACCAGCAACGCGCCCCGATCGTCGATTCCAGCGGTGACGCCCGTCTTGATGCCTTGCGGAGTCTTCCAGGACACGTGCGCGCCCTGGCTTGTCGGCGCGCGGGCCCGCCAAGCGTCGAGAATAGCATCGAACCGGCCGGCGAGCAGGTCCCGATAGCGTCGTGAAACCGCAGCGAGCGTCTCCGCACAGAGGGCGGCTCTCTCGACGAGTCGACCGGTTTCCGACTGAAGGTCAGTCGCGCGATCGCTCAATTCGGGTGGATAGGCATTCGCACCGACATTGATGCCATATCCCAGGATGACCGGTGTCGCTGTGAGGCTGTCCCGCTGTGCATTTGACACTCTCTCAGCCAAAATGCCGGCGAGCTTGCGGCCGCGCACGATTAGATCGTTCGGCCACTTGATCTCCGCTCGGATCCCCGCCACCGTGTCGATGGCGTCGGCCAGCGCCACTCCTGACGCCAGCGTGAGGAGGCTGGTCACTCGATCGTGTTCTGCACCAGCCGCAGGAGGCTTGAGAACGATCGATACATAGAGCCCCGTGGCGGGCGGCGAAAACCACGTCCGACCGTAACGGCCGCGTCCTGCCGTCTGTTCGTTCGCGACGACCACCGTGCCTTCCTCAGCATCTGCTGCCAGTTTCATCGCGACCTCGTTGGTCGAACCTATGGTGTTGAAAAAGACGACATGCTGCGCAAAAGGCCAGAGACGCCCCTGGGTCTCCCGAAGCGCATCCGCAAAGTCGGGAGGGACCGGATCACCGCCTGACACCATGCCGTCCCTGAATTGCCGACTCACTTCTCGCTCGAGCGTCATACGGGCTCGATTTCGAAACTGATGTCGACGGCAGGCGCCGAGTGTGTCAATGCGCCGACTGAAACGTAGTCCGCGCCGGTCGTTGCCAACTCAGGCAGTCGATCGAACGTGATGCCGCCAGAGATCTCAATCTTCGCTCGACCCTTGGCCCGCCGAACGGCTTCGAGAATGTCATCAGTTGGCATGTTGTCGACGAGCACAGTGTCCACCCGCATCTCGAGCGCCTCATCCAGTTCGGCAAGGCTTTGCGCTTCGACTTCGATGGGAATGCCCGGCTGACGTTCCCGCATCCGCCGAACGGCCTCGCGCACACCGCCGGCTAATCGAATGTGGTTGTCCTTGATGAGCACGGCGTCGAACAACCCGACTCGGTGATTCGTCGCGCCGCCGGCGCGAACTGCATATTTCTCCAGCACGCGAAGTGTGGGCGTGGTCTTTCTTGTGTCGAGCACCGTCAAACCGCTGCCGGACGCGGCAACGAACCGGCTCGCGCTGGTGGCAATACCAGACAATCGTTGGAGGAAGTTCAAGGCGGTGCGTTCGCCGATGAGCAGAGTTCGCGCCGACGCTGCGACCTCGGCGATCGACTCGCCAGGCCGACAGCGGTCACCGTCATGTTTGTGAGACCTAACGACAAGATCCGGTTCTATCTGTCTGAAAGGTTCGAGGGCCACATCGAGCCCAGCGAGCACGCAGTCGGACTTGGCGACAAACACGCCACGCGCGTGCTGGTCGGGCCGAACCGTCGCTTCGGTCGTGATGTCGCCGCGTCCGACATCCTCCTCGAGGGCTCGCCGGACGATGTCGCGGTACGCTGCAGGGTCCAGTGGTGTCAGCAATCACACACGCCGGAAAACCCGAGAACATTCCGCCACAGAGTCACTGAGTCACAGAGATCGAGCAGTGAATCTCAAGCGAGTGACGGTCTTCGTCGGCGCCGCAACGCGGCGCGCCACATCGCTCGCCTCTGTGCCTTGGTGACTCTGTGGCTAGAAATCCTCCGTGTCCTCCGTGTCCTCCGTAGTTAAGAACTCTCTCCCGCCGACCCGAACTCCACGTCAACCGACAGAGTGGGCTGCGCTACGCGCTCGAGCAGCGCAATACGCCCCGCCGATCGCAGGTCAGCCTCGATGGCATCCAAGTGCACGAGGTTGTCCGAGGTGTCGGCTATCACCGCCCGAACGATCGGCACCTTCATGGATTGCTTGGCCTCCGATCGTCGCTTACGAACTTCACCGAGCAGCACCGTGGCGTAATCCCATTTCCGATGTTCGTCGGGTGTAACCTCGCCGGCCAATCTCGTCAGCTCTTCGGGCATCGGCCAGGGCGCTCGATGGATAGACCCATCACGCCACCAGGACCATACCTCTTCGGTCACGAAGGGCAGAAACGGGGCAAACAGCCTCACATACACCGACAGCGCGGCAAGCAGCGCACTGTTCGCCGATCCCGCGCCGGCCGCCCCCTGCTCCCCGTAACGCCGTCCTTTGACGAATTCGAGGTAATCGTCGCAGAAGCCCCAGAACTCGCGCTCAACACGCTCCAAAACGCGTCCGTACTGGTACTGTTCGAGAAGCGCGGTGGATTCGGCAACCAGGTCGGCAAGGTGGGACAGCATCGCGCGATCGACCGTCGCAGTAATCGCGGCGACCGGCTCAGCTGTCGAGAGCACGAACCGCGATGCGTTCAGCAACTTGATCGCCAGCTTCCGCCCGATCCGCATCTGGTTCGTGTCGAACGGTGTATCGCTTCCGGCCCTGACGCTCGCGGCCCAATAGCGGACGGCGTCGGAACCATGCTCGTTGAGCAACGCCAAGGGCGTCACGACGTTGCCCTTCGACTTGGACATCTTCTTCCTGTCCGGATCGACGACGAATCCCGAGATCGCCGTGTGAGCCCATGGCAGTAAGTCGTGCTCGAGCTGAGACCGCAAGACCGTGTCGAACAGCCACGTCCGGATGATGTCGTGCGCCTGCGGACGCAAGTCCATCGGGAACGTGCGCGCGAAGAAATCGGGATCTTCTTCCCACTTACACACGATCTGCGGCGTCAGCGACGACGTCGCCCATGTGTCCATGATGTCGGGATCGCCGACGAACCCGCCTGGTTGACCGCGCTGGTCGGTGCGATAGCCGTCCGGAACCGCGGTCGAGGGATCGACCGGCAACTGAGATTCGCGAGGGACAAGACGTTCCTCGTAGCGCACGCGCCCGCCGCCGTCGACCGGGTACCACACCGGAAACGGCACGCCAAAGAATCGCTGCCGGCTGACGCACCAGTCGCCGTTCAGGCCGTTCACCCAATTCTCGTATCGCGTCTGCATGTACGCCGGATGCCACTCGAGCTCGCGGCCGCGAGCCAGCAGCGCGTCCCGAAACTCAATCGTCTTGAAGAACCATTGTCGACTCGTGACGATCTCGAGCGGTCGGTCACCCTTTTCGTAGAACTTGACGGCGTGTGTGATCGGCCTTGGTTCGCCGATCAGGTCTCCGGACTCTCGAAGTTCATCGACGACCTTGGTGCGAGCTTTGGCAGCCGACAGGCGGACGAGTCCGTCATAGTGACGCTGGGCGCGCACAGGATCGACCGTGTCCCAACCCGGTTCGCCCCATTGAACCGCACGCAGCGTTCCATCGGCTTGCACGATCGCACGCACCGGCAGGCTCAGTTCCCGCCACCAGGTCACGTCGGTCAGGTCGCCGAAAGTGCAGATCATCGCGATGCCGCTGCCCTTCTGCGGATCGGCCAGCCCGTGCGCCTTGACGGGCACGCGCGCACCAAACAGGGGCGTCACGGCATTTTTCCCGAACAGGTGTTGATAGCGCGCATCGTCAGGGTGCGCAACGAGCGCTACACAGGCCGGAATCAGCTCGGGCCGCGTGGTCTCGATCTCGACGAACGCACGGCCCGATATGCCCGACGCCGCTTCATCCGGTTCCAATCCGAAGCGAATGCGATGGTAGGCGCCGGCCATCTCCCGGTCTTCGAGCTCGGCCTGCGCGACGGCCGTCCTGAAATCCACGTCCCACAGGGTCGGCGCTTCGATCTGATAGGCCTGTCCCCGCGAGAGCATGCGCAAGAACGCCAGCTGCGAAGCGCGTTGTGCTCGCCGATCAATAGTCGCGTAGGTCAACGACCAATCGACCGAGAGGCCGAGGTGGCGCCACAGTTGCTCGAAAGCCTTTTCGTCTTCAACAGTGAGCTTGGCGCAGAGCTCGACGAAATTTGGCCGCGATACCGAGAGCACCTGTTTCCCTGGCTTGTCGGGCGGGACGAATGACGAATCGTACGGCAATGAGGGATCGCACCGTACACCGTAGTAGTTCTGCACGCGACGCTCCGTAGGCAGGCCGTTGTCATCCCAACCCATCGGATAGAAGACCGCTTTGCCGCGCATGCGGTGAAAGCGGGCAATGATGTCAGTGTGTGTGAAAGAGAAGACGTGGCCCACGTGGAGCGACCCACTGACGGTAGGCGGAGGGGTATCGATCGAAAAGACATCGTCGCGCGGCCGCGTGGCATCGAATCGATACACGCCCTGGTCTTCCCAGCGGACCGTCCATTTCTCTTCGAGCCCTTCCAGCGCCGGCTTTTCCGGAAGGCGCAGGTTCGAGGGATCGATGCCTGTCAACGATGTTGGCATCCGGTGATCGTACTGGGTTAGGTACGCAGCGGGCAAGAAGCGGCAAGCCGCTACTTAATCGACCCTTTGATCCGCTCGATCTCCTCGCGAACCAGCCGTTCGGCAGTCGACGACACGAGATCGATGACCGTCTCGCGCAAGGCCTGGTCTGACATCCGTTCCAGCACGCGCGCGGCAATGCGGTCTACGAGCTCGTCACTGATTTGCGCGTCGGGAGAAAACGCTGTTAAGGGCGAGGCAAAGGGTGTCGCGGCCTGTAATTGCAGACCGGTCGTTTCTGGAGGCGCCGCGGCGATCAGCGCTGCAAAGGCCTCGGCCAGTTCGGGCAGAGCCTGGCTCTCGGCGAGCGCACGGGAAAGCGCCGGATTCGACGCAGAGCCCGGTCCGGCGCGACGGGTCTTGGGGAAGTTCGCTATCGCCGCATCGACATTCTCAAGGAAGTCGTCCAGCGAATCGGCAAACAGGCGGCCATCGTCGTCCCCTCGATCGGACCGGTGTGAAACCGGCCGAGGATCTGGTTCTGGCGAGCGCTGTACCTCTTGCGGTTTCTCTTTGGCTTGCGTGGGTCCCGCCGATTCGGCGGGATCGCTTCCCAGCAACTCCTTCACACGGACGACGACCGCCTGCGGCTCGAAAGGCTTGACCAGCACACCGTCGCAAGTGCTTTCGGTGACCCGGTCCTGATCGACAGGTTCGAAAGCTCCGGCCAGCAGCAAGACCGGAATGTGTGCGAGTTGTGGCGACTTCTTGACGTAGCTCGCGACTTCATAGCCGTTCTTGCCCGGCATCGCCACATCGGCAAGGACGATGTCCGGTGGATGCACGTCCATGCGCGCGATGGCCTGATCGCCGTCGCCAACGACCACGACCTGGATGCCCTGGTGGGCAAACGTCAGTTTTATTACGCGCTGAATCGAGGGACTGTCGTCGGCCAGAAGCAGGGTCCGGGGCACGTCGCTTCTATCGGCTCGCCGGACTGTAGCCTTTAGAGGTCAGAACGATTGTGCATTTCGCGTCACGTCGTCGCGCTTGCTCCACGAACATTCGTGCGAATGAATTCGATGATGTCCTGCATAGGTGTGCCCGGCAGAAAAATCCCCTTCACCCCCACTTCGCGCAGCTTGGGAATGTCTACGTCGGGAATGATGCCTCCCACGAGGACAAGCACATCGTCGAGCCCTTTCGCCTTGAGCAACTCCATCAACCGCGGTGCAATGTGGTTGTGCGCACCCGACAAGATCGAGAGACCGATCACGTCAGCGTCTTCCTGCAGGGCTGCTGAAACGATTTGTTCTGGGGTCTGACGAAGGCCTGTGTAGATCACTTCCATGCCGGCATCACGCAGGGCGCGAGCGATGACCTTCGCACCACGATCGTGTCCGTCCAGTCCCGGCTTGGCGATTACGACTCGAATTCTTTTCACGTCGATCCGCACCTAGCGCCGGCGTCTCAGATGACAGGGACCTCGACGTACTCTCCCCACACCTCGCGCAGCGCATCACACATTTCGCCAACCGTCGCATACGCGCGGACGGCATCAAGAAGGGGAGGCATGATGTTCTCCGTCGAGCGCGCGGCGGCGCGAAGCCGATCGAGCGCGCCTTGCACACCGGCGCTGTCTCGCTTTGCCTTGAGATCTTCGAGCGCTCCCAGCTGCGTATCGGCCGTTGATTCGTCGATGTACAGCGTCTCGATCGGCGTTTCAGAGTTCGTCACGAAATCGTTGACCCCGACGATGATCTTTTCACGGCGTTCGACAGCCTGCTGGAATCGATAGGCGCTCTCGGCGATCTCTTTCTGAGGGAATCCCCGCTCGATCGCTTCCACCATGCCGCCCATGCGGTCAATCTGATCGAAATAGGCGTGCGTTTCGTCCTCGAGATCCTTCGTCAGCCTTTCCACGAAATACGAGCCACCCAGCGGATCGACGATGTCGGCCACACCGGTCTCGTAGGCGATGATCTGCTGAGTGCGCAGTGCGAGCGTTGCTGCAGCGGCTGTGGGCAGCGCGAGCGCCTCGTCAAGCGAATTTGTATGCAGCGAGTTCGTTCCGCCCAGCACCGCCGACAGAGCCTGAAGCGCCGTCCGCACGACATTGTTGTACGGCTGTTGAGCCGTCAGTGAAACGCCGGCAGTCTGGCTGTGAAATCGGAGCTTCCATGATCGTTCATCCTTGGCCTGGAACCGTTCGCGCATGGCATGCGCCCAGATCTTGCGTGCTGCGCGGTACTTGGCAATCTCTTCGAAAAAGTCGCTGTGGGCGTTGAAGAAGAACGATATCCGCGGGACGAAGGCGTCGACGTCCAGGCCCGCATCCACGCCCCACTGAACGTACTCGAGTCCGTCGCGAAGTGTGAACGCGAGCTCCTGTGCCGCCGTCGCACCAGCCTCGCGAATGTGGTACCCGCTCACCGAGATGCTGTTCCAACGCGGAACTTTCGCCGAGCAGAACGCGAAAACGTCCGTGATCAAACGCATCGACGGACGAGGCGGAAAGATGTATTCCTTCTGTGCGATGAATTCCTTGAGGATGTCGTTCTGGGTAGTTCCAGACAGCTTCTCCCAGGCGACCCCTTGCTTCTCCGCGACCGCCAGGTACATCGCAAAGAGCATGGCGGCAGGCCCATTAATCGTCATCGACGTCGTGATGTCGCCGAGGGAGATGCCGGCAAACAAGGTCTCCATGTCAGCGAGCGATACGACGCTCACCCCGCACTTCCCCACTTCGCCGAGCGCCAGCTCGTGGTCCGGATCGCGACCCATGAGGGTTGGAAGGTCGAACGCGACGCTCAAGCCGGTTCCACCGGCGCGTAACAAGTCCTTGTAGCGAGCATTGGTGTCCTGCGGCGTCCCAAATCCTGCAAACTGTCGCATCGTCCACAGCTTGCCGCGGTAGCCCGTCTCGTGAATGCCCCGAGTAAACGGATACCGGCCGGGATCTTCGAGGTCTCGTTGGTAGTCGATGTCGGCGAGATTGTCGCTTGTGTAAAGCGTCTGGATGGGCCGACCCGACACGGTCGTGAACGTCGGCGCACGCTCGGGCGCCTTTTTTAGTGCCGGCTCGAGTGTCTCGCGCACCCAACGCTGTGTGTCCGTTCCAACCGTTGCCTTCATCGTCTTCAAATTATATCGGTTTGTCCGCTTGCGCCCGGCGCGGCCCTGTCAACCTTGACGCATTCGAGACGCTCACGTTAGGCTGGCCTGTTGCCGCTCGCGCAAGGATCACTGTTCGACGACATGCTCCAGGAGTTCGAGGTTGCGGCGCGCTTGCTGAACCTCGAACCCGGAATCTGGCGAATTCTCACCCATCCCAAGCGGCAGATCATCGTTTCCTGTCCGGTCCAAATGGACAATGGCGAGATCCAGGTCTTCACCGGCTATCGGGTGCAGTACAACATCACGCTCGGTCCCGCCAAAGGCGGCATCCGCTACCATCCGGAAGTCTCGCTCGACGAGGTCACCGCGCTGGCCGCGTGGATGACCTGGAAATGCGCCGTCGCCCACATCCCGTTCGGAGGCGGCAAGGGCGGCATCATCTGCGATCCAACGAAGATGTCACGCCGAGAGCTCGAAGCGCTGACGAGGCGATATGTTGCCGAAATTGTCGATGCGATCGGGCCTGAAAAGGACGTCCCGGCGCCCGACGTCAACACGAACGAGCAGGTGATGGCGTGGGTGATGGACACCTACAGCATGCACGTCGGCCATACCACGACGTCGGTCGTCACGGGAAAGCCCCTCGAAATGGGTGGATCGCTCGGCCGACGGGAAGCCACAGGCCGCGGCGTGATGATCGTGACCCGCGAGTCGGCGCGACACGTCGGCTTTGACATCAACGGCGCGACCGTGGCCATTCAGGGCTTCGGAAACGTCGGCTCGGTGTCGGCTGAGCTCCTCTCTCGCATCGGCGCCCGGATCGTCGCGATCACGGATTGGAAAGCCGGCGCGTACAACCGAAACGGGCTCGATATTTCGAAGCTCCGCGATCACGTCGCGCAGCACAAATCCGTTGCGGGATTCAGCGGCGGAGAGCCACTGACCAACGAGGAACTGTTCAAGCTGGACGTCGACGTGCTGATCCCGGCCGCGCTGGAGAACCAGATCAACATCGAGAATGCGTCCGGCATCCGCGCCAAAGTGGTGGTTGAGGGCGCCAATGGACCGACGGATCCCGACGCGCATAGAAGCTTGCACGCACGGGGCGTCTTCGTCGTGCCCGACATCCTCGCCAACAGTTCCGGCGTGACGGCCTCCTATTTCGAGTGGGTCCAGGACCGCTACGGCTACTTCTGGACCGAACAGGAAGTCAACGATCGGCTCGAAGCCAAAATGTCGGAGGCATTCAACGCCGTCCTGAACACCGCCTTGAAGTACAAGGTCGACATGCGCACGGCCGCCTACATCGTCGCCATCGAACGCGTGGCGACGGTCACCAAGATGCGCGGGATGTATGCTTGATTCAGGGCTCAGGGCTCAGGGCTCAGGGCTCAAGGCTCACGGATCAGAAGTCAGACGAGGAGGGATCGGGATCAGCTGGTAACGCGGAACTCGATGAGATCCTTGACCTCACCAGCCGGGCTCTTCGCAATCACTTCAACGAAATACTGTCCGGCGGCCAGACTCGCGAGCAGTAGATCGATCTGACTCGGCGCACCGACCGTCCCCTTCTGGACCGGCAAATCGCGTATCGCCTGGCCTCCCCGGTTCAGGAGACGCGCCGACACCGAGATCGGCACGCCACTCGGAGCGTAGGCGGGAACGCGAATCATCAGCCGCTCCGTGCGGCTGAATTCCCGTGAGGCAACGGGAGCGGCGTCCGGATCGTTTTCGAGCGCACGATAGTCCAGCGCGGTTCGTGCCCTCATGAACGCAGCGGTGCCGAGCACGACGGAACCGCTGAGGTCTCGGACGCTGAGGTCGCGCACGTCCGTGTCGATGGGCTGAGCCGCTTGATCCTCGATCGACATCCGCAAGCGGACCGTGCCAGGCGGCACCTCGAACACGGCGCGCGCGTCCGCCGACGAATCCGCGCGCAATGGGCCAGAAGGCAGCACCGTTCCGTCGTAAAGGGACGTGCCGTCTGCGGCAAAGGCCTTGAGCAACACGCGGGAAGCGGACGGCGACTTGGTACGCGTGCCCGGCACACGAGACGTCGGCTCCCATACAAACGTCACCCGGGTCCGGCCTTCCGTGCCACGCGAAACGCCGAACCATGGCCTGATGAGCGTGCTGATGCGGCGCGGCGGCTCTAGTGGCGGCGACCGCCGCGGCTCCGCAAGGTAAGCGCGCAGACTTTCTTCAGACGCCGCAGCCCAGTATCCGTTTCGCAGGCGCAAAGCGATGCCAGGTTTCTTGACACCCACTGCCACTTCATGAAACGCGTTGTCGCCGACTCGGCCCGGGCGATACGACAGGAGGTAGTACCCGCTTGAATCCGCAGCGATCGGCCGCATGCCGACCTGGAGATCAGCGTGAGCGATGTACTGCCCGCCAGTGGAAGCTGCCAAGGACTGCAGAATGTCCGCGCCCGCGGTCGCCGCGCTGTCGATCGGCGGTTGACGCGGATCGACGACATAGATGGCAACATTTACCCGGTTTGCCGATCGAATGACGCCGTCAACGGTCGGAAGCGACTCGAAACCTCGGCGCCGCTCGAGCTTCGGAAGGCCTTCGGTCACGACGACAAGCGTCTTGCGTCCCCGCTGGCCGAGGCTTCCAAGATGGACGGTCATTGCGTTCAACGCTGAGGTCGCAACCTGGGCACGAAGCTGCTCGATTCGCTCCGGCGTCCCGGCTATGTAGCTTTGCTCCGTCGGATTCTTCGGAGTGTGGTCTCCTTGCCGCCCCTCGAACTCCTCGATCTCCTGACGAATCCGGCCACGGTCTCGCGTCATACGGATCGTCATCAAGGAATCGAGTGGGCGCATGACGACGATGAGGTCTGAGGGATCGATGTTCTCATCAATGAACCGCAGCAGCGCGCTGCGCACACGGGCAGCGGAGGCCGCGCTCACGTGGTACTCGTCCAGGAAGAACGCGAAGAGGCGTGTGTTCGGAACAGCGGCGGCAGCCCGCTCGTCGGACTCGGACTCGATCGTGGGGCCCGGTTCGACGGCGCCGCTCGGGTTGGCTTTCTTGACGAAGCGGACTGCGTCGATCGACTGTGGCGTCCCGTCCTCGCGGAGTTCGAAGTCTGCCTGCGTCAAGGTTTCGACGCTTCTGCCTCGGCTGTCGGTGGCGATGACGTCTACGAAGACCGCGGCTGGAACATCGTCGCGTGGCGCGGAAGGGCCTGCTTCACCTGCCTGCGAGCTCCCCTCCGCCTGACCGAGGAACGGAGGGACAGCCGCCCGCGCGACTGCGGGCTGCACCGCACCGGCATGCGCCAGCAGCGCCAAGACGGCCAGGGGAGCGAACATGCCGATTCAGCCAGTCAGGCGAAAGCCCACGAGCTCCTGGGCTCCGCCGCCGGCCTCTCCGCCTGCGTCTCCGCCTTCTTTGCCGGCCGTGATTTCTATGATGTATTCGCCTGGTGCGAGGCCATTGAGCTGGACCTCGATCTGCGACTTCGCCCCGGCAGATTGAGGGGGCGTCACGACAAGATCGTTCATGGGTTGTCCGGCGCGGTTCAACAACCGCGCCTTGAGCGGCGGCGGCATATCACCCGGCCCGTAAGCATTCACCCGAACGAGCACTCGCTCGGTCCGGCTGAACTCTCGCACGGCCACCGGAACGGCGTCCGGATCTGCTTTGATTTGCTGGAAATCTCTCATCGTTCGAGCCCGGAAGAGCTCCGGCGTCGCGATATAGACATTGGGCGCAGTCAAATCCGGCACCGTGATTTCCCGAATTTCGCTGTCGAGCACTTGCGAGGCGGAGCCTTCGACCGAAACGCGAAGCTGCATCTTGCCTGGCTTGACCTCGAACGTCGCACGCGAAGGTCCACGCGCCGCAGGCGCCGAAGCGCCGGCAGCTGCTGCCGCCGCGCCTGGTGACGAGGAAGCCACGGCGACATCGGGAACACGGCCCCGGAAGTATGGTGAACCGTCGGGCGCCACTGCCGTCAGAGCCACGCGCGCCGGTTGCTCAGTAACAGAGGCACTCGTGCCAGGTGTTTTTGAATTCGCCTCCCAGACGAACGTGACCTTGGTTTTTCCGTTCGAACCACGCGACGTGCCGATCCACGTGCGAATCAACCGCTCACGCACCTGAGTGTTGACCGTGGAAAGCGCGGCTTCTACCGCGGGCGGCGGTCCCGCTTTCGGGGTGGTCGCGCGGGCTGTCGCTTCGGCGCTGTAGGCCCAGTATCCCTTCCTCGCGCGCACCTGCACACCCGGGCGTTTCACCTTGACGCTGATTGCATGAAACTTCCCGTCTGACTTGGCCTGTGCGGAGGTGTAGCCCAGCAGATAGTACGCACTCGAGTCCCGCATGATCTGTTTCATGCCGACGTCGAGATCGTTGCGGTTCAAGATCGCGCGGCCGTCGGTTTCGATCGCCAAGCCTCTCAGAGTGTTTTGAGTCGTCGACATCATCTTGGCGTCGGTCTGCGAGTTGATGCCGCCGCGGCCTGCATCGATGTCGTACTCGAACGGAGCCAGCCCCCGTGGATCGACCGCGTAGATGGCTACGTTGTACTGATTCGCAACCTCGTAAACGCCCTGAAGGAAGAACTCGAGATCCTGTTGCTGGAAAAATTGATATCGATCCTCGTTCGGCGAATTCCCGGCATTCGGATTTCCGGCGTTCGGGTTGCGGAAGCCGGGCAGGCCGGCCACCGGATCGCGCAACTGCGGTGGAAGAACGTTCGAATACCCCTCGCTGATGAGAATCAGCGCCTTCCGCCCTTCCTTCAGCCCTCCCATATGGATGATGAACCCCTTGATCGCGGAGAGCGAGACCTGGTTTCGGATGTTCTCGATGGTTTCAGCCGGATAGTAGATGTAGCGCTGCTCCAGTTCGTTCATCGGCGTGTAGTCGCCCTTGCGGCCCCTGAACTGCTGAATAGCGCCAACAATCGCCGAGTGGTTGCGCGTCATGCGAACCGTATCCAGTGACTGGAGAGGCCGCATGATCCCAACCATGTCCGACGGTCCAATCTGGGTCTCCATGAAGCGCGTGAGTGGATCGCGAACGGTCATGCTCGACCCGAGCTTGGTGTGGTAATCGTCCAGGAAGATTCCAAAGAGTCGAACATCGTCTTTGGCCGCCTCCGTTTCCTCGTCGGCGTCCGAGCGGATCTGTCGGGGCGGGCCGTCAGGACCGGGGACCGTGCCGCCCTCGAGCTTGATGAGCTTGAATGTTTCAATCGCTTGCGGCTTCCCGTCTTCGATGACTTCGAAATCGGTTTGCTTCAGGTCCGCAACGGCCGTGCCGCTCTTATCCGAAACGATGACATCGACCCGAACGAAATTGATTCCCGTGCGGAACTGAGGCAGCTGACCTTGGTCCGTCGGATTCTGCTCCGTGGCAGGGGCCGGCTGGCCACCATCGCGGCCTGGCTGAGGGGCCTGGGGATTCTCGCGGCCATTTTGTTGTTTCGCGGCGATGGCGTTTTGCGATTTCGCGGCTCGGATCTGGCTGGGTGGCGCGGACGATTGCGCGTTTCCGCGCGCCACGAGTGCTGCCCCCGCGAGGACACATCCGCCAACGATGGTTCGATGAAGGCTGTGCATGTCCTAATCTTAGACGAAACGGGTCTCCATGAAGGCGGGCGTCGTAGTTTTGGCAAATGGATCCAAGCAGAGCCGTCTTTAACAGGTGTTAACATCCGTAACCGTGGCTGCAGACGAAACAGCTGCGCTGGGACTCACGCCGCTGACGACGCTGTCGGAGGACGAACGTTTGTTCCGCGATAGCGTTTACGCCTTTGCCGACCGCGAGATCCGTCCCTTCGTCCGGGAAATGGACGAGCAGGCGAAAATCGCGGACGGGTTGATTGGGAAGCTCGTCGATCTCGGTATCATGGGAATCGAGATCCCCGAATCGTTTGGTGGTGGGGGTGCGCGTTTTTTTCACGCCGTTCTCGCCGTCGAGGCGTTGTCGCGCGTCGACCCTTCAATCGCGGTCCTGGTTGATGTTCAGAACACCCTGGTCGCCAGCGCTCTGTTGAGATGGGGCCACGACGCCCTGAAGCATCGCTACCTGCCAAAGCTCGCCGCCGGAGCCGTGGGATCCTACGCCCTTTCGGAAGCCGGCTCGGGCAGCGATGCGTTTGCGTTGACCACGCGAGCCGTCAGGAACGGCGAAGAATGGGTGCTGACGGGCCGAAAGCTCTGGATCTCGAGCGCCAACGAAGCCGACATATTCATCGTCTTCGCCACCGTGGACCCCGACGCCGGATACCGCGGCATCACGTCGTTCATCGTCGAACGAGGATCGCCCGGCTTCACCGTGGGCCGAAAAGAAGACAAACTCGGCATCCGCGCGAGCAGCACGTGCGAACTGGTCCTCGAGCAGTGCCGCGTACCGCGCGGTCACGTGCTGGGCGAAGTCGGCCAAGGTTACAAGGTGGCGATCGAGACGCTCAACGAGGGCCGAATCGGGATCGGGGCGCAGATGGTTGGTTTGGCTCAAGGAGCGCTCGACCACGCGATCAAGTACACGAAGGAACGGAAGCAATTCGGCAAGGCGATCGCCGACTTTCAAGCGGTCCAGCATCAGCTGGCGCAAGCTGCCACCGATCTCGAAGCGGCGCGCCTGATGGTCTACAACGCTGCCCGCCTACGCGACTCTGGAAGTCCGTTCGTCACTCAAGGGGCGATGTGCAAGCTGTTCGCGTCGCAGGTCGCCGAACGGGTGACGTCGCTCGCGGTCAATCTCTTCGGCGGCTATGGCTTCGTGAAGGATTATCCGGTGGAAAAACTCTATCGAGATGCCAAGATCGGCCAGATCTACGAGGGCACCTCGAACATGCAGCTTCAAACCATCGCCAAACAGATCCTCGGCTAGCCTGAAATCGGCCAGTTCGCAAATCCTCAAATCCTTAGATTCTCAAATCCTCAAATTCTCAAGTGTCCGTTTGCTCATTAGCCAGAACATGGCTGGCAATGATCATCCGTTGCACTTCTGACGTGCCCTGATAAATTTCCGTCGCACGAACGTCGCGGAACAACCGCTCGGCTCTGGAGCCGTGTCGGTAGCCTGCCGATGCCAGAATCTGCATGGCTTTATCGGCGGCCTTGTGCGCGGCTTCCGACGCAGCCAGCTTGGCCATCGAAGCCTCGGCCATCGGCCGCTCTCCCCGGCTTCGTGCCGCGGCCGCTTTGAGAGTGAGCATGCGCGCGGCATCGAGCTCGGTCTCCATGTCCGCCAGCATCCATTGAATGGCCTGATAGTTGGCGATCGTTTGGCCGAACGCCTCGCGTTGTTTCGCGTACGCCAACGCTTCGTCGAGCGCAGCTTCACCGATGCCCAGCGCCTGAGCTGCGATGGCGATCCGGCCGCCATGCAACGCCCATCGCGCCAGATCGAATCCCTGGTCGACGGAGCCGAGCACGTGCGCCTCGCTGACCGTGATGTCGAGCTCGAGGTCCTGACAACCGAGCCCTCGGACTCCGAGCGAGTCCGCTCGTGCGGTTCGGATCACGCCCGGCGTCTCCATCGGGATCAGAAACGCGGTTATTCCCTTTGCGCGAAGGCCAGGTCGCGTCGAAGCGAACACGATGGCAACCGACGCCGCATCAGCGTTCGCGATCCAGACCTTGCGGCCGGCGATCCGATATCGGCCGCCGGCCTTCACTGCGGTCGTCTGTTGATTGGCCGCATCGCTCCCGGCGTTCTGCTCCGAGAGCGCGAACGCCCCGATCGCGTCTCCGCTCGTCAGGCGCCGCAGCCACTCCTCCTTTTGCTGTTCACGACCGGCATACGCGATCAGCTCCGCCACCAGCGAGTTGTTGACCGAAAGCGCGGCCGCGACCGTGGCGCTCGCCCTGGCGATGGCCTCGATCGCCAACGCGTAGCTGACATAGTCTCGACCTGCGCCGCCCCATACTTTGGGAATCGTGACGCCAACCAGCCCGCGTTCGGCCGCCGCTCGAATCACGTCGAGCGGATAGTCTCCGGATTGGTCGATTGCGGCCGCTCGTGGAGCGACCACGTCACGGGCGAACGCTTCGGCCGTCCGCTTGAACGCTTCCTGTTCGGGTGTGAGTTCGAGGAACATTCTTTACTGTGTCGCGGGGCGCCACCCCGCGACCTGTGCCTTCGCGGCTTTCGCCGCTCGGCCTTGCTATGAACCGTCTCGCGCCAACCGTTCGAAGATCGGCCGCAGCCGCGTAGCGGTTTGTCCAAGCTCCTCCGGCAACACTCGAACGTTGCCGACAACGGACATGAAACTCGTGTCTCCGGTCCATCGCGGAACCAGGTGCACGTGGAGATGGTCGACGACGCCCGCACCGGCCGGACGTCCAAGATTGATTCCGACGTTGATGCCCTGTGGCTTGTAAGCCTCCGACAGCGCGATTTCCGCGTGACGAGTGAGCCGCATGATCTCCGACAGTTCGTCGGGTGTCGTGCCGTGCAGCGTCCCGACGTGCCGCTTCGGTGCCACCATCAGATGGCCGTTATTGTAGGGGTATCGATTGAGGATGATATAGGCCAGAGGCGCGCGAATGATCACGAGCTCGTCGTGATCGCTCGAGCTGGAGCCCGACGCGTCACAGAAAAGACATCCGACGGCGCCGATGGCATCGGCTCCCGTCACGTAGGCGAGTCTCCAGGGGGACCAGAGGTGTTGCATGGTCGTTGGTCGTCGGTCACTGGTCGTTGGTCACCGCGCGGACTAACGACAAGCGACCAACGACGAACGACTAGATCGCCAAAGCGTCGGGCGGTGAGGATGGCTCGCCCGCTGGCGAAGCTGCGGATGGCTGAGGTTCCCGATTGATCAGCTCTTTGAGTTCCTTGCCTGGCTTGAAGTAAGGCACTTTCTTCGGCGGCACATCCACCTTGTCGCCGGTCTTCGGATTTCGCCCTTTGCGCGGCTCCCGCTTGCGCAGCCGAAAGCTCCCGAACCCGCGCAGCTCGATCTTCTCGCCTCTGTGTAGTGCGTCGATGATGCTCTTGAAGACCGTGTCGACGATGACCTCGGAATGTTTCTTGGTGAGATCCGATACCCGCGACACTTCCTCAACGAGCTCGGCTTTGGTCATGCTGCCGCCTGTCATCTGCATCTCCCTCGAAAGCTAGAGGCCAGAAGCCAGGGGCTTGAGGCTGGGGTCGCTTAGTCCCCAGCCCCGAGCCTCCAGTCCCTAGGATTGCCGGTTCCGAAAGTGGTCTCCGAGCGTCGCGCCTCCGTCACTCGAGCCCTCTTGATACGCTTCCCAATCGGCTCGGAACTCATCCGACTTGAGCGCACGAATCGACAGCCCGATCTTGCGCTCCGCCGGCGCCAGCTTGATGATCTTCATCGGGTAGGCCTCGCCCACCTTCAGCTCGATCCGCTCTTCCTTCCCGGCAGCATGCGAGTCGTCGAATTCCGACACGTGGATTAGTCCTTCGATGCCTTCATCGAGTTCGACGAACGCGCCGAAGTTCGTCATACGAACGACCTTGCCCTCGATCGTGTCGCCGAGGTGATGCCGGGAGAAGAAGTCGTCCCAGATATCGGTTGCCAGCTGTTTCAAGCCGAGGGACAGGCGCTGGTTCTCTGCGTCGATGTTCAACACCATCGCTTCCACGACATCCCCCTTCTTGAGGACCTCGGAAGGATGCTTGACGCGCTTGCTCCACGACATGTCGGAGATGTGGATCAAGCCGTCGATGTCGTCTTCGACTTCGACGAAGGCGCCGAACTCGGTCAGATTGCGAACCTTTCCGGTGATCTTCGAGCCGACCGGATACTTGTCGGCCAGATCCCGCCACGGGTTGCTCTCGACCTGCTTGAGGCCCAGCGAGATGCGGCGGGCCGTCGGATCGACGCCAAGCACCATCGCGTCGACGTTGTCGCCGACGTTGAGAATTTTCGATGGGTGCTTCACGCGCTTGCTCCACGACATCTCGCTGACGTGGATCAGGCCCTCGACACCCGACTCCAGCTCGATGAAGGCGCCGTAATCGGTAAGGCTCACGACCTTGCCGACCGCACGGCCGCCCACCGGATAACGATCCATCACGTTGGCCCAGGGGTCGGTAATGAGCTGTTTGTGCCCGAGCGACACACGCTCGGTTGCCGCGTCGTACTTGAGCACGATCACGTCGATTTCATCATTGACCTTGAACAATTCCGACGGATGGCCGACGCGACCCCACGACATGTCGGTAATGTGCAGAAGCCCGTCGATGCCGCCGAGATCGATGAAGGCGCCGTAATCGGTAATGTTCTTGACAACGCCCTTGAGGACCTTCCCTTCGGCCAGCGTTTCGAGCGTGTGCTTCTTCTTCTCCGCGTTCTCTTCCTCGAGCAAGGCCTTCCGCGAGAGCACGATGTTGCCTCGCTTCTTGTTGACCTTGATAACGCGCATGCGAAGCTCCTGGCCCCGCAATGCGTCCAGGTTCCGAACCGGACGAACATCAATCTGCGACCCCGGAAGGAATGCTCGGACGCCGATGTCAACCGCCAGGCCGCCCTTGATCCGTTCGATGACGCGGCCGATGACGACCTTCCTCTCGGTGTAGGCCTTCTCGACCTCGTCCCAGATCTTCATCTTCTCGGCTTTTTCGCGCGAGAGAACGACATAGCCCTCACGATCCTCGGTCCGCTCGAGCAGGACATCGACGATGTCTCCTGCCTGAACGGTGATCTCCCCCGTCTCGTCGAGGAATTCGTTGATCGGAATCATGCCCTCGGACTTGTAACCGACATCGACGACGACTTCCGATGGGGTGACTTTGAGAACCGTGCCCTTGACGACCTCGCCTTCCGCGATATTTCGGAAGCTGCTATCGTAGATGTCCAAGAGCCGGGAGTACTCGGCGGGATCGATCTGGTCGTCGTCGTCGCGGGGACGGGCTTTCAGTCCGCCACGATCTCCCCGGTTGCTGCGGTCGATCGTTGCAGCGCTCGTAGCGCCTGACCGAGCTGGGGTGCTGTCGTCTTCCACGTTCGCCATGCCTTGCGCGTCCTCCTGTGTTCCGTCGACGTCGCTCAGACTGACTGAGCGCATCGAACGGGCCGATCGATTGCCGGGGCGTTTGGTGGGCGGGGTCCGGCAGAGCCCGCGTCAGCGTCGGACCCCTAGGCCGCTCCTAGGCAAGCGTTCGCTGATTCTCGATAAGCATCAGAGAGTACGACACTTATCGCCAAACTGTCAAGGTTCCGAAAGGACGAGCTCATGGCCAAACGAAAGGCTCGAAACCGAGGCAGGAAGACCGTAGCAGCCAGCAAAAGAAAGCAAAAAGCTCGCTCGGGTAAACGCCCGACGCGCAGGATACCCTCCCGGCGCGCGACTCGGAAAGTCGCAGCCAAGCGCAGCAAACGAGCGAAGCGAGTCAAGCGCCAGCCGGCGAAGAAACCGCGGGCTCCACGAACGAGCTCCTTCGTTGCTGGCAAAACGCCCCGCCTCGACCGCGTCCGGCGGACGTTGGAAGAAATCGTGCCCACACCTCCGTCTTCCCTGAACATGGACCGGCACGGCTCTGCCGCTCGCACGGGAGGTGCCGGGCTCCGAGACAGCCTCCAAGAGCACACCGGCATGACGCCCGCACTGACCGGAGGCGACATCGACGCCGACTGGGAAAACGCGTACTTCAGCGGCGATGAAGCGCCCGGAGGCGACAACCCAACCCCGGATCAAGAAGTGGTCGACGACATCGGCAAGTCGCTGGGTGTTGAATACCACGACAACGAAGAGCTGAGAGGGAGCGAGAAAGTCGAGGATCGCGACAAACACCGGTGGGAGCTCGATCCCGCGTCGTCGGAAGACTACAAGGACAGAAAGTAACTTCAGACTTCAGACTTTTCTCGAATTACAGCCAATACCTCCTTCACGACTTTTTCGATCGACTTGTCGGTCGTATCGACGATCACCGCGTCGGGCGCCGCATAGAGCGGCGACGCGGTGCGCGTCCGGTCGAGCTCGTCGCGCGCCGCGAGCGCCGTCCCGACCTCGCTGACGGGGGCAGCCCCTAATGAATGGGCCGGGTCCTGAGCTCGACGCCGAGCTCGCTCCTCCGGCGACGCGTCGAGATAGATCTTCACGTCGGCGTGTGGAAAGACCACCGTGCCGATGTCTCGTCCTTCCATCACCACTCCGCCACCAATGCCAATCTCCCGTTGACGCTCGACCAGGACGGCGCGCACTCTCGGCAATCGGGCCACGGCTGCGGCCGCCCGGTCGATCTCGGGCGTGCGAATCGCCTTTGTAACATCGACGCCGTCTATAGTGACCCGCGCCGTCGAAACATCGATCTGCGCGCGATCCGCCAACCGAGCGACCGCCTCCTCATCGTCAAGCGAGACGTGAGTCTCGACTGCCTTCCAGCCAACGGCGCGGTACATCGCGCCGCTGTCGACGTGGCGAAAACCGAGCGCGGTTGCAATGGTGCGCGCGACAGTGCCTTTTCCGGCTCCGGACGGTCCATCGATGGCGATGATTGGGAGTTTCATTGCCGGGAGGGGCTGGAGGGGCAGGACAGGCAGGAAAGCCTGGGCTTGTGCCTTTCTCTCCAGGCTTTCCTACCCCTCCCGCCGTCCCTGCCGAGATTCGCAGTGTAACATGCGGCTTCATGAGCAGCCGTCGTCTGCTGGCGTTGATTCTGGCGATCGGAGCGCTGCTCGGTACCGCGTTCCTCGTTCGGCCGTACCTGAAAGGCGTCGTGTTCGTGGTTCGAGCCGCCGAGATGCAGGGAGTGATTCGGTCGGCCGCAGACATTTCGGCCCGTGAAGTCACGGAACGCTCGATCGAGATCGAAGCGACAACGGGCGCCGGCGCGAAAACCAGAATGGCCGGTCGACTTTACGTGCCGAGCGGCCGGCCGAGAAGGATGGTGCTTCTCGTCTCCGGGCTCCATCCAGCTGGCATTGACGAGCCGCGCCTCATGAACCTGGCTCGCCAACTCGCGGCATCGGGGCTGACCGTTGCCACGCCGGACATCCCTGAACTGTCCCGGTTCGAGATAACGGCGACGGTCACAGACGAAATCGAGGCCGCGGCATTGTGGTTGTCCGATCTCGCCAACAGTTCCGAAGAGAACGTCGACGATGAACACATCGGGATGATGGGCATCAGCTTCAGCGGCGGTCTTTCTGTCGTTGCCGCAGGCCGGCCCTCCTTGCGCGACCGTATTGCCTTCGTTTTCTCACTAGGCGGACACGACGACCTGCCCCGAGTCCTCAAGTACTTGTGCACTGGAATCGAACCGCTTCCAGCGGGCCAGATTCGGCTCGAAACCGGCCCGGTCGGGCCCGATCGCCCGGTCAACGGTCGTTCAACGCAGATGGTTCGACCGCCTCACGACTACGGCGTTGCCATCATACTGCTCGGCGTCGCCGAACGTCTTGTGCCGGCCGCACAGCTCGAGGCACTGCGCGCCGCGGTGAGACGCTCCTTGCTGGCTTCGGCGCTCGAGAGAGTCGACAAACAACGATCGGACGATGAATTCGCGTCGGTGCAAACACTGGCTGGCACGCTGCCCGAGCCTGCGGCAACTCTGTTGCGCTACGTGAACGATCGGGACGTCATCCACCTTGGCTCGAAAGTGCTCCCGTATGTCGAGTTGTATGGAAGCGCCGCTTCCCTGTCTCCTTCCAGATCACCGAAACCGTCGGCGCCGGTTTTTCTGCTGCATGGCGTTGACGACAACCTCATTCCCGCTGCGGAGTCTGAATACCTGGCCAACGAACTGCGCGGCCGGGTACCGGTGCGGCTACTGATGACTGGGCTCATCTCGCACCCGGCCGTCGAACGAACGCCCCACGCGATCCAAGTGATGGAGCTGGCTGGTTTTTGGGGAGACCTGTTGTCCCGCTGAAGAAGTGCAACTCACGGTTGTAAATTGTGAATTCTGTAATGGAACGCCTGCAGAAAATCCTCTCCCAAGCCGGCATTGCTTCACGTCGAGCGAGCGAGCAGCTCATGCTCGAAGGTCGAGTGACGGTCAACGGCACTCCAGTGCGCGAGCTTGGCACGAAAGCCGATCCCGCGCATGACGATATCCGCGTCGACGGACGCCGCGTGCGACTGCCCGAGCGGCACAGGTACCTGCTGTTGAACAAGCCGCGCGGCTACGTCACGACGAGGTCCGACCCGCAACGGCGTCCAACCGTGATCGATCTGCTGACGGGTGTTCGCGATTACGTGTTTCCCGTGGGGCGTCTGGACTACGAGTCCGAAGGTTTACTCATTCTCACCAACGACGGCGCGCTGGCGGCGCATCTGACGCACCCTCGCTACCATGTCGCCAGGGTCTACGAAGTGCGCGTGCTGGGCGTGCCCGATGCTCACGACCTGAATCGGCTGGCAAGGGGAGTGATTCTGGATGATCGAAAAACCGGACCGTCCGATGTTCGGCTGCTCAGCGACGATCGACGTGGCAGCGAGCGACGCGACGCGCATGCCACCCTGCTGATCACGGTTCGCGAGGGACGTAACCGTCAGGTCCGAAAGATGTGCGAAGCGATAGGCCATCCCGTGACCCATCTCAAGCGAGTCGCCATCGGACCCATTCGAGATGCGCGTTTGAAGCCCGGTCAATGGCGGGAACTTCGGGCAGACGAAATCGAAAGGCTGAGGAAAGCCGCAAGGCAAGGTCAATGAATGGACCCGGACGAAGGGGTGCCTTCCGGATCCTCTGACCGATCGGGCTCTTCGAGCGGCAACGCCTCTTCAGCCGGCGTCAGCTCCACCAGAGGCGGCGCGTCGAATCCCAGCGCTTCGGCCATGTCTTCGACTTTTGGCAGATCGCTCAAGTCGTTCAGGCCGAATCGTATGAGAAATTCTTTGGTCGTGGCATACAGGAAGGGCCGCCCCACGACATGTTTACGGCCGACGATCTTGACTAAGTGCCGCTCCAGCAGCGTGCCCAGCACACCTGACGTATTGACTCCACGAATTTCGCCGATCTCGAGGGCCGTGATCGGCTGCTTGTACGCAATGACCGCCAGCGTCTCGAGCGATTGCACGCTCAGCTTCTGCGTCGTGCGCTCGTGGAACAACCGGCGCACCCATTCGTGCAGTTCCGGACGCGTGACAATCTGGTAGCCGCCGGCCACTTCGACCAGCTGCAGACCGCCGGGGCGCTCGTAATCCCGTTTCAGCTCGGCGAGCGCCGCGTCCACGTCTTCTTTCGTTTCCGACGCGAGGAGCTTGTCGATGGCCTTGCGGGTGAGCGGCTCGGGGGACGCAAATATCAGAGCCTCCAGAATCGCCTTGAGCTCGGCACTGGTGACGGTGGCCAGTCCTCCACTCTCGTCACCGAACGTCTCCAGCTTGTCGTCACTCACGATGTGCCTCCGGGTCCCCGATGGGGTGCGGAGCATCCGCCGGCCTCGGACGCTTGTAGACGCGAATCGGCCCGAAACCGGCGGCCTGGAACACCCGCACCAACTTCAAACGAATCATTTCGAGCAGCGCGAGAAACGTCACGATCAGGCTCGCACGATCGTTGGCATCGGCAAAGAGCTCCTCGAATCCGCACGCCTCGTGCTCCGACAGCCGTTCGAGCAGCTGGTCGATCCGGGCCTCCACCGAAATCTGCTCGGGCGGCAGCAACACCCGTGGCCGTTGTTTGGCCCGCTGGATGACGGCCTGAAAGGCGCTGAGCAAGCTGAATAGATCGACTTCGATCTCCGGCTCGAGATCCTCGCCTGCGATGCTGGCGATCCGCTCATCGGGTCGCAGCCACTGGGCAGCCCGTACCTGCTCGCGCTCGTGCAGCACGCCCGCGGCGGCTTTGAACTTCCGATGCTCGAGCAGCCTTCGCACCAGGGCATCACGAGGATCCTCTGGTTCGCCTTCGACGCCCGCCGCCGTTTCCGGCCGCGGCAACAGCATCTTCGACTTGATGTGAATCAGAGTGGCCGCCATCACGAGGAACTCCCCCGCGACATCGAGGTTCAGCTCCTGCATCAGCTGAATGGTCCCGAGGTACTGCTGGGTGATCAGCGCAATCGGAATGTCGTAGATGTTGACTTCGTTGCGCTTGATGAGATGAAGCAAGAGGTCCAGCGGGCCGTCGAAATTCTCGAGCTTGACGGGAAACGCGTCGATGGCGGATTCGAAGTCGGGAACGTTGTCGGTCACCGGGCCGCCCCACGTTGCTGATTCATCACTGAAGTTCGTCTCCCAAAATTCCTCAACTCAACGGTACGTGATCTTGACCGCATCGCGCACCCGGGCCATCGTCTGGTCCGCGATAATCCGCGCGCGATGCGACCCCTGCTCGAGAACCTCACGCAAGTAACCCGGCTTTGCCAAAACGGCCGCCCTTCGCTCGCGAACCGGCTCGAGGTGCGCGTTCAGTGCGGTGGCCAACTTGGTTTTCACTTCGACATCGCCGACCTTGCCGGCCCGGTACCGATCTTTGAGGTCGTCGACTTCTGCCTTGTTCGGATTGAACGCGTCGTGGTACGTGAAGACGGGATTTCCCTCTACCGTGCCGGGAATGTCGGCACGCACACGCTTCGGGTCGGTGTACATGCTCAGGACCTTCTTGCGAACCTCGTCGGAACTGTCCGACAAGTGGATCGTATTCCCCAGGCTCTTGCTCATCTTCTTGCCGCCATCGAGACCCGGCAAGCGACGAAACTTCGTGAGGAGCGGCTCAGGCTCCGTGAGAACCTCGCCGAAAAAATTGTTGAACCGCCTCACGACCTCCCTCGCGAGCTCGAGATGCGCCACCTGATCCTCGCCAACCGGTACGAAGTTCGCGTCGTACATCGTCACATCGGCGGTTTGGAGCAGCGGATACCCGAGAAACCCGATCGACGACAGATCCTTGTCCTTCAGGCTCTCCTGCTGCTCCTTGTAGGTCGGAACGCGCTCGAGCCAGGGCACGGGCGTCACCATCGACAACAGCAGCGCGAGCTCGGCGTGTTCGGGGACCAGCGACTGGACGAAAAACGTGCTCTTCTCGGGGTCGAGGCCGGCGCCGATCCAGTCGGCTACATTGTCGTACGCAAACGAGGTGAGCTGGCGGGTGTCCGCGAAATCGCTCGTCAGCGCATGCCAGTCGGCCACGAAGTAGAAACAATCGTACTGACTCTGCAACGGCACCCAGTTACTGAGGGCGCCGACCAAATGCCCGAGGTGCAGCCGTCCCGTTGGCCGCATACCCGAAACCACGCGGGCTCTCTTTGAACTGCTCACCGTGTTGGTAGCCAGGAAAGAACCAGTCGGTATGGCGGGACAACGAGATAATCGAGCCCGCCGCTGAGCATCAGCGCGTATATCAACAAGAACCCGTACGGTCGGATGGCGTTGAGCTGATGCGCCAGTGTCGTGGGCAACAGACCGAAAAGGACGTTACCGCCGTCGAGAGGCGGAATCGGAAGCATGTTGAAGACCGCGAGCAATACATTGATCTGGATGGCACCCGCCAGCAGCGCCGCCAGAGGCACCGAGACGTTCGGTTCTCCGAGTGTCATCGGCGACACCCGGAACAAGCTGAGCGCCAGCGCAGCGACGAAAGCCAGGAGCAGGTTGCTCGCAGGACCGGCACCGGCCACCAGCACGTAGTCCCGCCTGGGATGGTGTAAGCGTCTCGTGTTGACCGGCACAGGCTTCGCCCAACCCAAGAGGGGCACGCCGCTAACCAGCGCGATCAGCGGAAACAGGATCGTCCCAATCGGATCGGCATGGACGAGCGGGTTCAGCGAGACGCGTCCGAGTAATCGGGCAGTGGGATCGCCGCACCAATCGGCGGTCACCGCGTGAGCCATCTCGTGCACGGTCAGCGAAAAGAGCAGGACGACAAACGAGATGAAGGCTTGCGCGAAGTTGATGTCCAGCAAAGTGTCACATCAAACGCAGAGACTGCCCAAGCTGTGTTCGGCGAGAGGAGGCTTCTCCGCGTGCCCAGCGCGCCCTGGTTGATGTGGAACAGGTTAAGGCCGACCTGCAAAAAACGCAAGAACGGCGTCGGCAACTTTGGGCCCGACACAGGCCATCAGCTCCTCGCGCGTCGCCCGGCGCACGCCGGCGACGCTTCCGAATGTGATGAGCAAGGTCCGGCGGCGCTTGCGCCCGATGCCGGGGATGTGATCGAGTTCGGATTGGAGGTCGCGGATCGTGCGCGCTCGACGATGGAACGTGACGGCAAACCGATGCGCTTCATCGCGAATGCGCTGAATGAGCAGGAGCGCCGGATCGTTCGAGGCAAGCGCAATCGGCTCCGCCCGGTCGCGCGTAAACAACAGCTCTTCCTTCTTGGCGATGCCGACGGCCACGAGATTCGCCAATCCCAACTCTTCGAGCGCAGCGTACGCGGCGGAGAGCTGGCCCTTGCCTCCGTCAATCAGCAACAGGTCCGGAAACGGGCCTCCCTGCTCGAGCAACTTGCGGCCCCGGCGCAGGATGACCTCGTGCATGGCTGCGAAGTCGTCGGGCTTTATTGGGATTGGGGGCTCGAAGCTGGAGGCTCGGGACGTTGAGCTCCAGCTCCTGCTGGCTCGCCGGCCCCAAGCCTCGAGTCCTGAGTCCGCAGCCTACCAGCCCCTCGTCCGAAGCTCCTAGTCCCCAGCCCCGAGCCTCTAATCCGGTATTTCCGATAGTCAGACCGGCGCATCCGGCCCTCTTCGCAGACGACCATCGACGCGACGGTTTCGCTGCCCTGAATCGTGGAGATGTCGAAGCACTCGATTCGACGTGGCACGGCTGGCAGCGCAAGCACGGCCTGCAGCGTCTCGAGCGCCTCGTATTGGGCGACAGCGGCTTGATTGAAGCGGGACTCGTACACCAGTGCGGCATTCCGGTTGGCGAGCTCGACCAGGCCCCGCTTTTCGCCGCGCTGAGGAACCGAGATCCGCACCCGGCGGCCGGCCCGCTCGCCGAGCCAGGTCTCCAGCACCTCACGATCGCTCGGCTCGGCGGGCACATGGATATCTGGCGGTGCGACGCGGAGCTCGTAGAACTGCTGCAAACCCGCTTCGAGCACCTCGGCGTCGCTCGATCCGGCGATCGCTTCCTTGGCGTCGACCGCCGTCCCGAGATCGATGCGCTCTACCACGCGTCCGCGTCGAACCTGGAATGCCTGGAGCACGACTCCTGCCGGACCACGCTTGAGACCGAAGACGTCTCGGTGACCGAGCTCGGCGGTAGCCATTTTCTGCTGACGATCGTGGAGGGTTTGGACGGTGCGGATGGCATCGCGCAGCTGCGCCGCCTCTTCGAAACGCTCGGCGTCCGCGGCCGTGAGCATGCGGCTTTTGAGCGTCCTGTTCAGCTCCTCGTTCTTGCCTTCGAGGAACAGTTGCGTGAGTCTCACCGCGCCGCTGTACTCGGCGGGCGAACATACGCTGTCGACGCAGGGCGCCAGGCATCGTTTGATGTCGTACTCCAAACAAGGCCGCTCCCGTTTGCCGGTGATGACTTCGTTGCACGAGCGCATGCCGAACAGCTTGTGCGTGAGCGACATGGTCTTCCGGGCGAAGTGCGCCGGCAGGAAGGGCCCGGCGTAAAAGCTGCCGTCCCGCTCGACGCGCCGCGCGACCAACACGCGAGGAAACGGCTCGTTGGTCGTGAGTTGAAGGTACGGGTAGTTCTTGTCGTCGCGCAGCAGGATGTTGTACTTGGGCGATCGCTGCTTGATCAGGTTGTTCTCGAGCGCCAGTGCCTCGACAACCGAATCGGTCACGATGATTTCAAGGCGCGCGATCTCCTGAAGGAGCGCATCGGTCTTCGGATCGGAGCCGTATGTCCCCAGGTAGTTGCGCACGCGGTCGCGCAGCGCACGCGCCTTACCCACGTAGATGGTGTCGCCGTCGGCGTTGAAGTAGAGATAGACGCCCGGTTGCTCAGGCAACCGAGCGATCTGCTCCTTGAGTTCCTCGATGGCCATACGTTACTATGTCGCGGTTTCCGCCTGTGTCTAAACCCTCCATTATACGCCGGCCCTCGGCGCGACCGAATCTGGAGCGCGCTTCAGCTTCACAGGACAGCGTCTCGGCTGTTGGCCCCCCGCACTTGACGTTCACCGGCGCCATCGGGGCCATTTGCATGTTTCCGCTGCGCGCGATCATTCGCGCCTGCGTCGCGCTGCGGATTCATCCCAACACGCTGACGCTCATCGGCGTCATCGTCAACGTCGCCGCGGCGTGGGCGCTGGCCCTGGGACGCTTCGTGCTCGCCGGCGTCATCATGCTCGTCGCCAATATCTTCGACTTCATCGATGGAAAGGTCGCTTACGAACTGAGGCTGCAGTCGCGGTTCGGCGCGTTCTGGGACTCGACACTCGATCGGTTCTCCGATCTGGCCCTGCTGACGGGACTGATCTTCCTGTATTCGAAGCTCGGACGGAGCGACTACGTGATGGTCGCTGCGCTCGCCCTGATCTTTTCGATCATGACCAGCTACGCCAGGGCGCGGGCCGAGTCCCTGGTCGAGAAGTGCAAGGTCGGGTTCATGGAGCGCCCCGAGCGGATCGTCCTCTTCATGATCGGGGCGTTCACGAACCGGATGGCGGGCGTGCTCTGGGTGATTCTCGTGCTTTCGGTTCTCGCCGTCGCCAACCGGATCTATTACACCTACCTTGCGCTCAACAGCCTGCCGATGCCAACTCGAAAAGGTCTCGCGGGCGCGTTCAACCGCGCGTTCTTCTGGACCGACGAACGCGCCACCCTCCCCTACGACCTCTGGGTGATCGCCATCCTCGCGTTTGTGTGGCTGGTGCCACCGGACTGGCTCGGCGATCCGATCGCCAGCGGGCCGGGACTGATTGGGTGGATGGCGCAACTCACGGGCTACAACTGACGCCGGCTCCGGCCCATATCCCGACAACCTAAATTGCGAGCGGAAGCGGCCTGGCCGTGCGGCTCGCGGCGGCTATCCTGCCCACCAGCACGCCTAGCGGCAAAGCATTCCTGTTTCGTCGAACACATCACCCAAGCTTGCATAGCCCGCGACTCGCCCGCCCTCGGCGCCTAAATAGGCAACCGGCTTTCCTATCAATTGTCAATGAGGTTTCGTATTATTGCGAGGTGTCGTTCCCGCCAAAAGGGACCGAGAGACTCCGAAAGTCGCGGAGCACGAAGCTGTATCGTTCCCTCACGCGAACGCTGCGGGTTTACAACCGGCTGCTGGTGGAGCGCCTGCGGGCGCGCGGATTCGACGACTTTTCGCCGGCATTCCCGTCGCTCTTGTCCAACCTCGACGCCGACGGCACGCGGATCGGCGTCCTGGCCGGGCGCGCCGGCGTGACCCGTCAAGCCGCGGGACAATTGCTGCGCGAGATCGAACGGTGTGGATACGTCAAGCGCTGGGACTCCCCTACCGACGCACGGGCGACGGTGATCGCCTTCACGCCGCGAGGCAAGCGACTACTCGCCACGGTGCTCGAGCTGGTGGAGCAAATCGAGAGAGATTTCGCGACGATGCTGGGGCCGGGCGAGTTCGATCGCGCGCGCGAGGCCCTGTTTCAGATCGCGGATGGCGTGGATCCCGGAGGCGCCCTCGGGGCTGGCGATCGACCGCGACGCGAGGAGCGCGCGCGCGGGCGTGCTCGAAGGAATTCGAGGACTTAAGCGCGTTTTCGTTTGGCCGCCGGCTTCGCGACGGCAGCCTTCGCCGGCTTCTTCTTGGCGCTGCTGACCGTGTCGAGGCTCTTTCGCAGCGCTTCCATCAGGTTGATGACTTTCGGCGGGGCTTCCGCCGCCGGCGCTACGACTTCCGCTCCGGCGATCTTCGCATCGATGATCCGCTGGAGACCCTCGCGGTATTCATCTTTGTAGTGGGTCAGATCGAGTGGACCCTCGAAGGTGCCGATGACCTGCCGCGCGAGTTTGATCTCCTCGGGCTTCACGGTCTCGCTGACAGCATTCAGTTCTTCTACCTGATCGACGCTCCGGATCTCGGCGGCATGGTGCAAGGTGTACATGACGATGCCGCGGCGGTGCGGACGCACCGCGACCAAATACTCTCGTCCGTAAAGAGCCAACTTGCCGATTCCGACTTTGCCCTTCATGCCTTCACGCATGACCGCAAACGCCTGGGCTGCCACCGGACCGTCCGGAGCCAGATAGTAGGCGCGATCGACGTAAATCGGGTCGATTGCCGACTCGTCGGCGAATTGCGCCAGATCGATGACCCTGGTCGATTCCGGCCGCACGTTCTCGAAGTCCTCCTCCGTCAAGACCACGTAGTGACCCTTTTCGAACTCGTAGCCCTTGACGATCTCCGAATTGGGCACTTCGCGGTTGCAATGCGGACACCAGCGCTTCTGCTGGATGCGCGTTTGACACTCGCCGTGGAGCTGATTGAACGAGAGGGTGGCACCCGATTCCGTGGCGGGAAAGACCTTGATGGGGATATTCACAAGGCTGATCTTCAGGAAGCCCTTCCACGTTGCTCGTGCAGCCATAATTAGTCGTTCGTCGTTAGTCGTTCGTCGTTAGTCGTTCGTCGTCAGTCGTTCATATCGGCTCGAAACGTTCGAGCTTCACAGGATGGGCCATCCCTGCCATTCGACTATATCTCTTCGCGCTCGTCATGCCCACCGAGGTCAAGACCGGTGCCGGTGAAGTGGATGTCGTGTTTCGCGATCTTGTCGCGCAGGAGACGGCGGGCCGCAGCGTAGTTGTCGAGGGGTACCGCAAGCCGTCGAGCGAGATTTCGCAAGCGTGAAATCACGATCAGGGTGACCTGGTGTTTGCCTTCCCGCCAGCTGATGCCTCCGACTTCGTTATACGGAATGAAGGCGCTGTCCGCCCAAATACCGTCCTCGTAGAACCCGCGCCGAATGCGAAGGTTGAGCGGCAGCAGATACGCATAGTACAGGAACATCATGACTTCGCCGAAGGCCTGCCGCCGCAGGAAGATGACTTTGTAGAACACCAGCAGCCCGAAGATGACCCCGAGAACCAGCGCCATTACATAGTACGGCGGCTTCGGGCTCGGCCAGATCAGGAGCGCCTGCCGGCGCCGGCGCAGGAACTTGACGTACTCCAGGATCAGTCGTGCATTCGCGATCAGAAACCCGATCCCGAGCACCAGCAGGATTCCGGTCACGACGGGCTGGATATTCACGGCCCGAGATTCAATCACAAATTCGATTTGTGAATTTGAGGATTTGAGGATTTGAGGATTTGAATTGCTTTCAAGGACCTGAAGGTCAAGCTCGACGTCCGTCCACGCTCGACAGAGCCGGGTCGAAACAATGCCGGCAGCGCGCCTCATAGAGACCAGTTGCCCCGACCAGGACGCGATCGCTGTTGGAGACCAGACGCTGGGTGTGGTTCGCCGGCTCTCCGCACACCACGCAGATGGCAAGCGTCTTCGTAATGTATTCCGCGATCGCTAACAGCTGAGGCATGGGTTCGAAGGGGCGCCCGAGGTAATCCTGGTCCAGCCCTGCGACGATCACGCGGCGGCCCTGATCAGCGAGAGCGTTGCAGGCAGCCGGCAGGTCCGCATCGAAGAACTGCCCCTCGTCGATCCCGACGACCTCGGTGTCTTCGTCAACGCACCGAACGAGCTCTGCCGAGCTGCTGACGTTCTGCGAGGCGATTCGCATGTCGCTGTGCGAGACGATATGGTCCTCGCTGAAGCGATCGTCGAGAATCGGCTTGAAGATCTGCACTTTCTGCCGTGCGATCTGAGCGCGGCGCAATCGGCGGATGAGCTCCTCGCTCTTTCCGCTGAACATGCTCCCGGTGATCACTTCGATCCACCCTCGCCCAAGCTCTTTCCTGACGACGTCCATGAGCTTCACTGCCTCTTGTTCGCGCGCGCAAAGACGAGGACCATCAACCCATCGAGAGCGTTGTGACGTCTGGCGAGAACGAAAGAAGGCCGATCAGACGCGCGATTGATATTCGCCCGTCTCGGTATTGACGCGGACCTTGTCGCCTTCATTGACGAACGGCGGAACCTGGATCACGAGCCCGGTTTCAAGCGTCGCCGGTTTGACCTGCGCACTCGCGGTCGCTCCTTTGATGCCCGGGACGGTCTCCTTGACGACGAGATCGACGGTTTGCGGGAGCTCGATCCCCACCGGCTCAACGTCGTAGAACTCCACGCGAATGAGGGCGTCGGGAATGAGATAGTGAACCGACTCGCCGAGCGCCTCGGCGCTGATGTGAATCTGCTCGTAGGTTGACGTGTCCATGAAATGGTAGTGATCGCCGTCGTGGTAGAGATACTGCATTTCTCTTTCGTCGAGCGTCGCCCGTTCGACGTCTTCCTCAGCGCGGAACTTCTGGTCGGCCAGCGTCGACGTTCGGATGTTGCGCATCCGGGCCTGGATGAAACCTCGCTTGTTGCCCGGTGTGAAATGCTGCAGGTCGAGAATACGGAACAGATCGTTGCCGATTTTGATCAGCATGCCCTTACGGAGACGTGTCGCTTGAATCGATGACATAGGGGTCCTCGGCGCGCCTTTCGGCGGCCCGTAGATCCTTGGAATCCTAGCACAGGTGGTGCGCCAGTCATGCTACGATGCGAAGCAGTGGCTTTCACACGGTGGGACCCGCTCAACGATCTGCTCGCACTTCACGAGCAGATTGGACAACTCGTCGGCGCCGATGCGCCTGGCTGGACTCCCCCGGTCGATCTCTATGAGACTTCCAGCCAGTTCGTGCTCACCGCGGAACTTCCTGGCTTGTCTCGCGATCAAATCGAGATTCACGCCGAGCAGTATCGGATTGTGATCCGCGGGGCCCGGGCTGCCGGGCCGAGCTCCGATGTGGCCTGCGAGCAGTTCCATCGCGTCGAGCGCGGCCACGGCCGCTTTTCGCGGGCCTTTACGTTACCCGAAGCGATTGACGTCGAGCGCGTGTCGGCCGATCTGAAGGACGGAATCCTCACCGTCTCCATTCCAAAGGCTGTCGAACAGGACACGCGCCGGATCGATGTAACCTGAGGCGGCTGTCATGTTCAAGTATCTCGCCCTATCCGGCGCGTTGCTGGTCGCGGGGTTCAGTGCCGGTCTGGTTGTGACGGGCCGGTTGTGGCCCGCGACCGAGTCTCTCGCCGAAAGCCGGCCGGTGTCGGCCAACACTCAACTGCCGCCGACTCGCTCTGCGCCCGTTCCTAACCCGATACCGACCGGTGCACCAGATTTCACGAGGATTGCCGGACAGGCCGTCCGGGGCGTCGCCAACATCTCGTCCCTTCAGGTCTCGCGAAGGGCGACGGTCCCCACCGATCCATTCTTTCGCGACCTCTTTGGCGACTTCGACGAGTTCTTTGGACCGCGCGATCGGCGATCACTCAGTCTTGGGTCGGGCGTGATCATCTCTGCCGACGGCTACCTCGTCACCAACAATCACGTGATCGGCGAAAACGTTCGCGGCTACGACGTGACCGTCGCCCTACCCGACAAGCGCGAGGTCAAGGGGCGGGTGATCGGTGTCGATCCGACCACCGACCTGGCACTGCTGAAAGTAAGCGCAGCGAATCTCGCGGCGGTGCCGTGGGGGGATTCGAGTCAGCTGAAAATCGGCGAGTGGGTGTTGGCGATCGGAAGTCCCTACCAACTCAATCAGACGGTCACCGCCGGGATCATCAGCGCGACTGGCCGAACCGGTCTGGGCTTTGCGGACTACGAAGACTTCATCCAGACCGACGCGGCCATCAACCGCGGAAATTCCGGAGGAGCCCTCATTAACGCACGGGGCGAGCTCATCGGTATCAATACGGGCCTCTTCAGCGAGAGCGGCGGCTATCAGGGCATCGGCTTTGCCGTGCCGAGCAATCTCGCCCACCGGATCATAGACGACCTGAAGAACTACGGCGAAGTGCGGCGCGGATCAATCGGCCCGCTCAGCATCGAAAGACTGACCGAACAATGGGCCGAGGAACTGGGAGTCCGCAGCACCAATGGAGCGCTCATTTCTCGAATGAACCGCAATTCAGCGCCGTATGAAGCCGGACTGCGGCCGGGCGATGTCATCGTTGCCTTCAACAGCCAGGCCGTGGACGATCCATCGCAGTTCTTCCGCTACGTCGTCGATGCAAAGATTGGAACAACCGCAACCGTTCGCGTGCTGCGGAACGGCCGAAGCCTCGAATTCAAGCTTCCTGTCGTCTCCAGCTCATCGACTCCTCGAACTCGCAGATAGAAAACTCAGAGGGTGCACCTAGTGCACCTTTTGTTGCTGGTTAGTCAGCCACAACCGGCTTTCCAGCCGGCGGGATGAGTGCGTTGACGAGAAACTGCTGGCCATCGGGCGCGACGTCGTAGGCGTGATACTGGCCGTACGGAAAGCGCAGCTCGAATAGCGGATGCGCAAAGCTTGCCTCGATGCTGGAGTCCTTCACATTGACCGACGCTGCCATCAGCGTGCGATCGAGCGCCACGTAAAACAACTCTCGCCCGTCGCGGCGCCAGCGGGCTTGGCTTCCGCCGTTCGACGAGATCTTCCAGCGCCGATCGGGTGTTGGAAACGAGGCGACATAAACTTCCGGACGACCCGATGGCGACTCGGTCGAGCTGTACGCAACCCAATGGCCGTCGGGTGAGAATGCCGCCCAGTTCTCGGCGAACTGGCTCTGTATATATGGGAATGGCTTTTGTCGTTCCGACGGGCGCCCACTCGAAAGCGGCAGAACCCAGATATCGTTGCCCGTTTGCGGATGGTCGATCACGTAGAGAATGTATTTCCCGTCGGAAGACCAGCTCACAGGCCACTTGGGCGCTTCGTCCGCCAGCAGGACCTCGTCCTTGCGCCCGCCACTTTCCGTCGACGATGCCTGATACAGGTCGAGATGGCCGCTCTTCTGCGAGTTGAAGGCGACGTGACGCCCGTCAGGCGCCCACAGACTCCAGTTCTCGTCGGCCGAATTGGAAGTGAACACCGTTCGGCGGCCAGTGGACACTTCGTACAGCCAGATGTCCCGCGTTCCTTGCGCCGCATCGAGAACCGCCACCGCTAATCTCTTGCCGTCCGGTGAGAGCTCGAGGTCTCCATAGTCAGCAATGCTTCCAAGCACGGCGTTCCGTTTGCCGGTCCGATCGAACCAGACGAGCTGTGAACGGACAAGAGGGCGAGATGCTTGATAGAGAGGCGGAGAAGGCGCTCCGGAAAGTAGAGCGACGGAGGCGAGGGCAAGGGTTAACCCAGCGAAGACCGTTCTCACGGGAGGTGCAGCGTCGATATTATCGAATTCCTAGGCGAGCGCCTGTCGGGAGTCCCACCAGGATTCGAATTCCTTGAACGAGCGGCTCAGCCGGATAGGCGTCGTCAGACGGTCTTGCACGACCTCGGCCGTCTTGTAGCCGTTACCAGTCACGCATACAACGACCGACTCGTCGGGAGCGATGACACCGCGGCGAATGAGATCTATGGTGGCCGCAAGCGTTGTCCCCCCGGCGGGCTCGGCAAAGAGACCTTCTGTCTCCGCCAGCAGCTCGATCGCGCCGACGATGTCGGAATCCGAGACGGCAGCGCCTGATCCACCCGTCTCTCGAACGCACTCGATGACCTGATAGCCGTCGGCGGGATTGCCGATCGCGATCGACTTGGCAATGGTGTCCGGTCGAACGGGCTCGGGATGATCGAGTCCTTCCTCGAGCGCCCGGACAACCGGCGCGCAACCGGCCGCCTGGGCTGCGTGAATCCGCGGCAGCTCACCATCCAGCAACCCCACGATCCGCAGCTCCCGAAGGCCTCGCACGATCCGCGGCAGAAGCGTGCCGCCGGCAACCGGGGAAACGATATGGTGCGGATAGCGCCATCCCAGCTGCTCGACGATCTCGAAACCCATCGTCTTCGCCCCTTCAGCGTAATAGGCGCGAAGATTGATGTTCACGAAACCCCATCCGTACCGATCGGCCACCTGAGTGCACAGGCGATTCACATCGTCGTACGTACCGGCGATGGCGAGAATCGTCGGTTTGAAGATCGCCGATCCGAATACCTTTCCGGCTTCGAGATTGTCGGGAATGAAGACGCAGCATTCCATTCCCAGACGCGCCGCATGAGCGGAGACGCTGTTCGCCAGGTTGCCAGTCGACGCACACGCCAACACCTTGAACCCCAGCTCGACTGCGCGGGTGGCGGCGACCGACACGACCCGATCCTTGTAGGACAGCGTCGGATGGTTGACCGTATCGTCTTTGATATACAGCTCGCGTAACGCCCAGGCGTTTCGCCAGACGATCGCAACGGACGAGCGGCGTAAAGCCTGAATGGAAACCCGTTCGAGGTTCACCCTCGATCGGCAACAGCTCCCGGTACCGCCAGAGATTCTGCGGACGCTTCTCGATTTCGTCGGTGGTGATCTTGATTGCCTTGTAGTCGTAGACCGGCTCGAGCGGACCGAGACAGCGATCGCAGACGTAGGAGGCGAGCGCCGGGAACATCGTCTTGCAGAGGTGACACTGCAGGCCGATGAATGCGGTGTGAGTTGACGTTCGGAATGTATCAGGGGACATCTTCCTCCCTCATCTCCCCCTCGCGTGTCCGGCGCGAAGGCAGGAATTGGCACCTAACCGCGACAAAGGACGTCGCGCGGTTGCCGTGGCTTCGTCGGGCCTGTCCCTCAGCCACTCTTGATAAGAAGGGCGTATTTAGTTGTTCCGCGGACTATATCAGATGCCCCATTTCTGGCGCAAATAAGAAGGCTCAACACTTCAGCCTTCAGACCTCAGATTTCTGCCTGCCGCTACGCGGAACACTCTCCGTCCATCACCAGCGGATTGAACTCGCTCAGCTCGCCGAGGTCGATGAAATCGGCGGCGGTCGCTTCCTGCTCGCTCAGCCGCTCCAAATCCGCCAACGTTTCCTTCACCTGAGACACGTCTATGCGCGCGAAAAACTCGGGCGCCGTTTCCCCGGCGTGCCGCGTGCGCGTGTACAAGGCGATGAGACGCTCGACGACCTCTGGCAAGCGGCGGGCCGGGACCTTCGCGGCCGTGCGCGCGAAGCTCGCACCGCTGGCGACCGTCCCCCCACCCACCATCACGAAGTATTGCGGAACTGCGCGCGATCCGATGCGGCGCACGCTCCCCTGAAAACCGATCGTCGCGATGTGATGCTGGCCGCACCCATTCGGGCACCCGCTGATCTTGATTTGCGCTCCGTCGGCAGCCGCCATGATGTCGGGCCGCGAGCGGAGATGATCTTCGAGCAAGCGGCCGAGACCGCGAGACTGCGTCACGGCGAGCCGGCATGATTCAGCGCCCGGGCAGCTCACCACGTCGGCGATCGTTTCGGCGCCGGCCAACCCGAGCCCCGCGGCCGCCAGCGCTCGATACAAACTACGGAGATTGCCGGCGGTCACCCACCGAAACACGAGATTCTGCCCCGGCGTCACGCGGACCGTGCTGTCGCTGTACGCGCGCGACAACTCCGCAATGACTCGCATTTGGGCGCCGGTTAGATCGCCGAGCGGAACCGAGACAATCGCGGTCAGGAATCCGAACTGCTTCTGAGGCCGAGTGTTCGTCTCGCGCCATTGCGCGTATTTGTCTCCGCTAATCTGCAGAAGCGGCGACACCGTTGGAACGATCCCGGGGCCTCTCACAACGTGGGACGTCACCCGTGCAGCGATGTCTCCAATCTCCGGCGCAGTTTCGAGAGGCCAGTCGGGTTTGGCTTCTGAAGCGGGTGGTTCGATCTCGAGCGTCGGCACCGCGCCCGTGAGGCGGCATCGGCTGAGCTCGCGGTCGTATTCTTCCCGCCACCGAGTCCACCCCAGTTCCTTGATCATGAACTTCATGCGATTGCGCTGCTTGTGCTTGTAGTCCCCCAGGCGTTGGAACACCCTCAGAATCGCTTCGGCAACTCGGAAGAGCTCCGACGCCGGAATGAACTCGTGGATCACAGCTCCACTACGTACGAGGATCGCCGTGCCACCGCCAGCAGTCACTTGGAACCCGCGTCCACCGCCGGGTCCGAGTACACCTCGAAACCCGAGATCGTTGATGGGCGTACCTACGTGGTCATTCTGGCAACCTTCGAACGCAATCTTGAACTTCCGAGGGAGTGTCGAGCTGAGCGGGTGGCGAAGCAGATATCTCGTCATCGCCTCGGCGTACGGGGTGATGTCGAATGCCTCGTCGGCGGCGACGCCAGCGTAAGGACACGCCGTGATGTTGCGGACCGAGTTGCCACACGCTTCGCGGGTCGTCAGACCTTCCTCCGCCAACCGGCGCATCGCCAACTCGGCATCGTGCAGCTTGACGAAATGAAACTGAACGTTCTGCCGTGTGGAGATGTGCCCGAAGCCACGCGAGTAGCGCTCACCGACTTCAGCGAGCGCGAGCAACTGCTGAGTCGTCAAAAGGCCCTGCGGAATCTTCACGCGAAGCATTTGCGCATCCTCGGCCTGACGCTGCCCGTAAGTGCCGCGCACGAGTCGATATGCGCGCCATGCGTCGGGAGAGATTTCGCCACGCTCGAACTTGTCGAGAGTCGAGACGAACTCGTCAATCTCCCCCTCGTTTGCAAACGTCAGGCGTGCGCGCCCGAGAGTTTTGGGATCGTCAACGGCTGCCATAATGATCTCGTTTCATTTGATACGCTCGCATCGCCGCCCGCGCTTGGAGCCGATCGCTGCCAGCTCCCGGCGCCGATAGCGCGACGACTTCTCCAACGACGATCGTTCCCGCGCCCTCGTGCTCGGCGTCGACACGCTCGATCGCGATCTCGTCGAGCGTCCCCCGCCACACAGCCTGCGTTGGCCTGGATGCATCCAGGACAATTGCCGACGGCGTGGAGCCGGCCCAACCGCGCGCGATCAGCTCGCGGGCCAGCGCGACGCGGCGGCCTACACCCATCAGGATAACCAGAGTCGCGACGTTCGGAGTGACTTTCCCGATTGCCCGGGTAAATGCTTCCTGATCATGACCGCCGACAACGAGAAATGCTGAAGAAATGCCGCGATGGGTCAAAGGTATGCCGGCAAGCGCAGGTGCGGCTACTGCACTGGTGACGCCGGGCACGACCTCGAAACTGACTCCGGCTTCGCGTAGCGCCGACACTTCTTCTCCACCACGACCGAAGACGAATGGGTCGCCCCCCTTCAACCGAACGACCTGCTTGCCCCGCCGGGCGGCGCGAACCATGACACCGTTGAGCACGCGTTGACTCATGGCCTCGCGACCGGCCCGCTTGCCAACGAAGAACCGCTGGGCGTGGCGGGCGAGCTTCAGGATCCGCGGATCGATCAGTGCGTCGTACAACACGAGATCGGCTCGTCGCAGCCGGGCGACGGCACGCCGGGTCAAGAGGCCCGGATCGCCAGGGCCGGCGCCGACCAACGAAACGTGACCGCGGGCCACTGAGCCTTCGTCCTTGTAGCGCAGCTCTGAAGAGTCTGGGGATTTTTCTGGTGTGGCTTCCGCCTTTAGGCGGAAGAGGGCCGCGCGCATTGAACTTCCGGCTGAAGCCGTAAGCCACACAGGCGATTGATTCACAGACTTGTTAGGACTGCGATCGTAGAGCTGATTCAATGCTTCCAAGAGCCGCGGACGCCGTTCCTCCATCGGAACATGGTCCCGGCGCCAGATCACACGCTGCTGGCGTGCCTCTTCCAACCACGCACGAAGATCCTGCGGCAAAACCTGGTCGAGCCCTTCGCGCAAAAGGCCGGTCAACGCTGGCGCCGCGCCGCTCGTCGAAATGGCAAGTGTCACGCCGTCGCGTCTGACGACGCCACTTAGGTACGCGCTCGCGTTGGAGGGATCGTCAACGGCGTTGACGAAGATGCGTCGACGTTCAGCGGCAGCGGCCACCTGCCGATTCACATCCGGCGTAGCCGACGCAACCACGAGCCAGACGTCGTCGAGATCGGTTGGATGGAAGGGACGCCGCTCGACGCGAACACCAGCCTCTTCGATGTGTTTGCAAACATCCGGAGCGACGACACGAACATCGGCCCGCGCCGCCAACAGCTGATCCAGCTTGGCCGCGGCCACGGAACCGCCGCCCACGAGGAGCACCGAACGGCCGGTGAGATCGAGGAAGAGAGGCAATAGCTGTTGCATGGGCAAAAAACAAAAAAGCCCGGAAGATTTATCAACCTCCCGGGCCCTGGTCCTCAGCGAACTGAAACTAACTGATTCGGCAAACGCGCGAAACGGGACCGATGGCCAAGGGGCTCTGGGAGCCCTTGCAACAACAGCAGTTCAAGCCAGCCATCTTGTTCACAACGAAATACTTGTACTTCGCCGAGCCCACATCCGTCAAGGGTTGTGCATGACGGGATCGGCGCGTCAGCCACCACGCCGGCCTGAAACGGCCAGCTCACCCACGAGGTGCACTCGCCATTCATGCTCGGTGCCGACGTTGATTCCAATCCGCGGTCCCCATGCAATCCGGCCGCTTTTGATGCGGCGATCCTCAACGAACAGTCGATTACTTGTGAGGTCTACTTGGTTTTCAGCGAGTGTAATCCCCATCGCTACCGTCAAATTGCCAGGACCGCGGCAGAGCTCGTGGGTCAGCAGGTTTTTAGAACCTTCTCGCAACCGACCGTTCAGAACCCTCGCCCGGCGCCTACGCATCACATCAATCCCATCGACCGGATCCAGAGCACGAATCAGGATCGCTGCCGGCGCTCGTTCACGTTCTGTGACGAAATTGACGAGACAGTGAATGCCGTAATTAAGGTACACGTAGGCGTGGCCTGGTGGTCCGTAAAGGGGCGCGTTGCGGCGCGTCGGTCCTGGCGCCGCGTGGCACGCCGGATCGGACTCACCGATGTAGGCTTCGGCTTCGACGATGATTCCGCTGGTTCTGACTCCACGCCGATTGTGGACGAGAACCTTTCCGATCACATCCTGTGCCACTTCCAGCGTCGGCCGATCGTAGAACGTCCGCGGCAGCTTGGCGGAAGCCATAGCCTGACTTAATCCCGGAAATCACTTGACGTGACGTGGTAGGAGAACATTTCCACGAGAGCGAGATGGGTCGGTTACCACGTCACGTCAAGTGATTTCCGATCTAGTGGTGCGGGTCAACGTCCTGCAGCATACGCATGCGATCGGCCCTGAGCAAGGACCGGTCGCAGGTAGCGAGCCGTGTACGAGCTCTCGTTTTGAACGAGCTGCTCGGGCGTGCCGGTCGCGACAACCGCGCCGCCGGCCTCTCCCCCTTCGGGCCCCAGATCGATGATGGAATCAGCAGTCTTAATCACGTCGAGGTTATGCTCGATGACAACCAGCGTATGGCCAGCTTCGAGAAGCTTTCGAAACGCTGTCAGTAACTTCGCAATGTCATCGAAATGCAGGCCCGTTGTCGGCTCGTCGAGGATGTAGAGCAAGCGCTCGCCGCTGTGCGATGAGAGGTGCGCCGCGATCTTGATACGTTGCGCCTCGCCACCCGATAAGGTGGTGGCGGGCTGTCCCAGCCGGAGATAACCGAGGCCTATCTCGTCGAGCACTTGCAGCCGTCTCAATACTTTCGGTGAGCTGCTGAAGAACGTCAGCGCCTCGCGAACCGTCAGATCGAGCACCTGATGGATCGTGCGGCCACGATAGCGCACGTCCAGGACCTGCGGCTTGAATCGCTTGCCGTCGCACTGGTCGCACGGCACGAACACGTCAGCCAGAAACTGCATCTCGACGCGGACTTCCCCCTCACCCTGGCAGGCCTCGCACCGACCGCCTGGCACGTTGAACGAAAAGTGGCTCGCCGTAAGGCCTCGGGCGCGTGCATCTTTCGTCGCTGCAAACAACTCGCGGATCGGATCGAATGCCTTCAAGTACGTCACAGGGTTCGACCGCGGAGTCCGGCCAATGGGCGTCTGGTCGACGAGAACCGCATCGGTGATCAGCTCGGTGCCTTCGATTTTCTTGAACGCACCGACGCGCTTGTCCCAGCCACCTTTTGCTCGTTTCACCGCCGCGTACAAAACGTCGTGAACGAGTGTGGACTTGCCCGATCCGCTTACACCCGTGACGCACGTCAGCGTGTTGAGAGATATCGTGATATCGACGTCGCGCAAGTTGTGCTCGCTTGCGCCGATCAAACGTATCCGTTGTCCAGAACCCCGGCGTCGGCCGGGCGGAACGGGAATAGCCAACTCCTGCCGCAGGTACTTCGATGTCAGCGAGCGCGTTTCGTGCATCAGGCCGTCGACCGATCCCGAGTACACGACGCGGCCGCCCTGCTCGCCCGCGCCAAGCCCCAAATCGACGATGTGATCGGCGACCTTCATCATATCGGCGTCGTGCTCCACGACGAGCACGGTGTTGCCCTGATCGCGCAGCTGCCGCAGGATCTCGATCAGTCGGAGGTTGTCGCGGGGGTGGAGACCGATCGATGGCTCATCGAGCACATACAAGGTTCCCACCAGCGCGGAACCAAGGGACGTGGCGAGGCTGATTCGTTGGGCTTCTCCACCGGACAAAGTGGACGACAGCCGATCCAGTGTGAGGTAGACGAGTCCTACGTCGCTGAGGAACAACAGGCGGCGCCGGATTTCCTTCAGCACTTTCTCGGCAATCGCCGCTTCCTTCTCGGTCAGCTGTAGCCCGGTAAAAAACTCCTGGGCGGCGTGTACCGTCAACGACGACACCTCATCGATGGTCCGCCCGCCGATCCGCACGTCCCGCGCCTCTCGTCGCAACCGGGTCCCGCCGCAGTCCGGACACACGAGATATCCGCGATAACGACTCAAAAATACTCGGACGTGAACCTTGTATTTCTTGCGCTCGAGCCACCGGAAGAAGCCACGGATTCCCTCGTAATCCTCGTCCCCCTCGACGACGAACTGCTTCTCTTCGGGCGTGAGATCCGCCCAGGGCACGTCCAAACGCAGGCGACGCTTTTTGGCGGCACGTTTCAGGTCGGCGAGCTGGGCCCGATAGTGCGGTTTACTCCAGGGCTCGATGGCGCCTAGTTGGATGGATTTCGTCGCGTCGGGAACGACCAGATCCATGTCGAGCTCGATGATGTTTCCAAAACCGTGGCAGGTCGGGCAGGCGCCGAAAGGATTGTTGAACGAAAAGAGACGAGGCTGAGGGTTCTCGTAGGTCAGCCCGCACCCGCGGCACTCGAATCGCTCGGAAAACACGTGCGTCCGCGTGCTCCCCGCCGCCGTAGGTCGACCATCGTCAATCGGCTGCTCCAAAGCCCACGCCGCTCCGCCGCCTTCGAGATACGCGGTCTCGACGGAATCGGTCAGACGTTGCCGGATGTCTTCCCCATCGAGCCGGAGCCGATCGACGACGACCTGTATGAGCGATTGATGAACGGCGGTTGCGGGGTCGACGTCTTCGAGCGTGACTGCCTTTCCATCGACCAGAATTCGACCGAATCCTTTCCTGCGCAGGGCTTCCAGAGTGGAAACGATGGCCGCGGCATTCACTGGTTGTGGCGGTATCCCACTGGGCGCATTCTCCACGCCGGTGGTATCAGCAGCGTCACCAGACTCGTGCAGTTCATCGACTTCCGACGTGTCGCCGTTCCCCGAAACAAGTGGAGCAACCACAGGCAGATCGAACCCGATCAGCAAACGTGTTCCGGCCGGCAGTTCTCCAAGCCGGCGGGCCACGACCTCCGCGGTCTCTCGTACGACCTCTTTCCCGCACTTGCGACAGAAGGTCCGCCCGATGCGAGCGAACAAGAGACGCATGTAGTCGTGAATCTCAGTCGTCGTGCCTACCGTCGATCGGGGATTGCGAATGCTGTTCTTCTGCCGGATCGCGATGGCCGGCGAGATGCCGTCGATGCGGTCGACGTCCGGCTTCTCCATTCGCTCGAGGAATTGCCTGGCATAAGCGGACAGGGATTCCACGTACCGCCGCTGTCCCTCCGCGTAAATGGTGTCGAAGGCCAGCGACGACTTCCCCGACCCGCTGACGCCGGTAATGATGATGAGCTTCCCGCCTGGAAGCGAGACGTCGATATTCTTGAGGTTGTGCGTTCGCGCGCCCCGGACGACGAGATCCGTGGCTGTGGCAGCCTCAGTCGGAACGGTCTCGGACATGCCCTACTAAAGCGAAAACTGGAGGTGACTCAAACTACTTATCGTAACCGAGCCACACACTCGAGGCAACCGTAAGACCTCTGTGAGCGACAGCGTGTCGCATGCCGGCGACGCGATCTGCAATCGCGATTCGGAAGCCTTAGGCAGCGGAACTCGAATTCGATCCGTCACTTGCGCGTACTGGCCGCTCGACGCGAGACCTGGTACTCTGATTGCTCGAGCGTTTTCATAAAGCCTGCTCAGCGAGGTGCGTGCCGTGTCCTCAAAACGACGATTTGTCCTGCTCTTCGCGGTAGGCCTCATGACCCTTGGGTTCACGAGAGCCGGAGAGGCTCAGTGGCATGGTCATGTCGCTGTCGGGGTCGGAGGCTATTACGGGCGCCCGTATCCGTACTCCTACCCCTACTACGCCAGTCCTTTCTGGTATGGCTATCCGTGGTTTGGGTTCTCGTACCCCTTCGGGGCCTACCCCTACGCCTACTACCCCTATTACTCTTATGAAAGTTCGATCCGCCTCGAAGTCAAACCGAAAGAGGCTGAGGTTTACGTCGACGGCTACTACGCCGGAATTGTCGACGACTTCGATGGCACATTCCAGAGGCTCCATGTTCTACGTGGCCAGCACGAGTTGACGCTGTATCGTGAGGGATTCAAATCCATTCACCAGAACGTGTACTTGGCAGCAGGCTCCACCTTCAAGGTGAAGACGAATCTTGAACCGCTGGCGCCTGGCGAAACCTCTGAACCGCGGCCAATTCCACCACCTCCACCTCCCGATGGACAGGATGCGAACCAGCCTGTAGGCCGAAACCAAGGGAGCCGCCCGCTTCCGCCACCTCCACCACCCCGAAGGCAGGAATCCTCACGCGGCAGCGAGATTTCAGTCTCCGGCTCGCTGGTCATTCGCGTGCAGCCCGACAATGCGACGGTTCTGATCGACGGCGAGCGCTGGGATGGACCTCGCGGAGAAGAGCGGCTCGTCGTCCAGGTCTCTGAGGGAACGCATCGCGTCGAAGTACAGAGAGACGGCTACGAGACATTCACGACCGAAGTAAACGTTCGGCAGGGCGAGACGACACCGCTCAACGTGAGCCTGCGGAATAGGTAGGCCGGGGCGCAAGCCGGCACCGGTAAGCTCGGACACGTCGGACGCCTATAATCCCGCCATGAAGGTCTTTCATGACGGGAGTCTCTCCGCTCAACCGGCCGATCCAAAATCGTTCGTCGGCTCAGCTCGAACCAAGCGACTGGCAGAAGCCCAAGAGGGAACACCGGTCGTGGTGTATCGCGTTGAGTTCGAGCCCGGGTCACGCACCAACTGGCACACGCACTCCGGCGCTCAATGGCTCCTGATCGTCGAGGGACGCGTCCGAGTCCAGGAATGGGGCCAGCCGCCTCGAGAAGTGGAGGCAGGCGACGCGGTCGTCATCGCGCCGCACGAAAAGCACTGGCACGGTGCGGCACCTGGAGCTCGTGGCGTTCATCTCGCCGTCAACGTGCACGCCCAAACGCAATGGTTGGAGTCGGTCACCGACGATCAATACAATGGGGCTCTGGCGCCGCTCTAATCAGAATCCGGAAGGCCGGAGTGTTTTATGAGAATTTCCGCAGTGGCCAGTCGAGTTGCGCTGTCAATTGGACTTCTGTTGCCGATCGCCTCGTCGGTCGTTGCGCAGAAGCCCGACCCTATCTGGTTGGATCGAACGCTGACGGGCTGGAACAAGGCCGGCGACCCACTGCCAACGCCTCCTTCCGTCGAAGAATCACGGTCTGCGGTCATCAGGCGTTGCCATCTCACACCATCTGTATCAACCACGGCCGAGCGCGCTGTTGACGCGGCAGGTTGGATTCCATTCTTGAACTTCGATCAGCAGCTCGTCCAAGGTGACGTCGAAATTGTCGGTGGAATGCGAGGAGCCGACGGCATGTGCCGTCCTGAGGCATATCACCTGTTCGTCTTCGTGGGCGGGCGGTTCGCGGGTCTCCTTTCTCCAACGCCAATGGCGTCACGACTCGACGGTTCGTCGGGAGCAGTCAGGCTGCGTCCGCCGGATATTTCCGCGGAGTTCGCTCGGTATGCCAGCAGCGATCCGCTCTGCTGCCCCTCGTCTCGCGTAACGGTTTTGTATCGGATCGATCGCACCGGCGATCGGGCGGTCGTCGTACCCGTCGAAGTAAGGACTACTCGACGCTAGATCACGATCGAGCGCTCACTCGCCGACCACCTGAATGACGACTTCACGGCGCCGCGGCCGTGTGTCGAATTCGAGCAGCATGATCTGCTGCCAGGTTCCAAGCGCCAGCTTCCCCGCCGCAAACGGCACGGTCAACGACGGCCCCAACAACGCCGCGCGAACGTGGCTCGATCCGTTGTCGTCGCCCCACCGGAGATGGTGCCGATATTCGGCTTCTCGCGGAGCCGCGTGGTCGAAGAAGCGATTGAAATCGGCGACCGCGCCAGGCTCGTACTCGATTGTCGTGACGCCAGCAGTCGATCCCACGACAAAGACCGTCGCGAGGCCCGCGTCACATTTGGACTGAGTGACGGCATGCGCCACGAGGTCGGTGATGTCGTGGCTGTCGCCCTGTCCGCGGGTGCCGATCTCTCGTCGGTGGGTCGCAACCATGGGGCCGCTAGCTTACCGTGGATGCGAAGATGCCGTGATAAAATACGCCTTCCGGTGTGCACTCGAGTTGCCGCCGATCCTTGTTCCTCCGCGCCGGCGTAGCTCAGTTGGTAGAGCAGCTGATTCGTAATCAGCAGGTCATCGGTTCAAGTCCGATCGCCGGCTCCAAATTCCCGAGAAAATTTGCGAGGTTCTCCTCTCGCGGATCTGCCTGACACCCAAGGTGACACCCTAGGGAAATCATGGTCGGAAACGGAAACTCTAAGAGGCTTGTCTGGAGATGCCACAGCAGGGCCGCATGAGTGCATTGCGCGAATTCTGCCGACGCTGCCACCAACCCATCACGATTGTCTTTGAGGTGACGGATGAGTCCAGCGCCTCCGACCCCACGAGGGAGCAGTCCTTCGCGTGCCCTCACGGTTGTGGATATGTCGAGCACCACGAGGTGCAGGGCCGCATCGTGCGTGTCAGTGCGGGCCATCCATCAGATTGAGAGTCGGCACCGAATGGGCCCATCGCTTACCGAAGCGCGACCCCTCACCGACGGACGATCAGGATGTCGAACCGTGTATCGCCGCCGCTAATGGTCGCGTGCTTCACGCCGGTCCCATCCGGGAACGTCCTGACCGGGTCAATCACGTCGTAGCCGGTTTTCTTCACCAAAAGGGGATGGACGCCGTCAGCCGCC
>CAVYZX010000003.1:0-229090 GCA_963773035.1 uncultured Acidobacteriota bacterium
CCCAACTGCACGGGCCAGAAGCCCTTCAACGGCGGGCTGTGCGGATCCCCATCCTCATCTGTAAACGCATGGTGCTTTCAATGACGGCCACCCATTCCTTCGTCGACAAGCCGGTGGTGATCCATAAGGCGAATCTGAACAGCCACGCGATTGTCGGATGGAGGGTCAACGCGCGATGCGTAGCACAGCGGTGCAGGTAGATCGTCGTACTGAAGGTGGCGACCTGGGTCAGAACGACGGCCGTCGCTAGGCTGACGAGCAGTGGTGACAGCAACACGAAACCCTCCATCGCCAGCCGTCGATTCCGCCGAGGTCCAGCGGTGAACGCTCGCGGTCGTCAGCCGCGCTCATGGTTGGAGTGAGCCGGTGTTCGCCTCGGCTGGACTCCTCAGAACGAGCCAGGGGGCAGCAAAGGCGATCGCGAGCAGCGCGACGAACGACCAGCCCACGAACACTCCGGACGCGGACGCTGCGAACAGTGCAAGGGTGATGAGCCAGGCGAAGGTGAGCGACCGACATGTATAGGGCATAGGAGATACTCAGGGACGAACTGTTGAAACGCGCGATGTTGTTTGCAATCAGGCGCGCCGATCGCGGCCATGAAGCACTTCTGCAGCCGTGAGCGGTTGGACTCCGGGCCAGAGCAGGAGCACGATGGCAGGGGGGACCAAGCTCAGGGCCAACAACATGGCCCCGGTACCCACCGTCACCGCCGCGCCAAACGCCACGCCGGCGACAACGACCAGCGCCACCCCTACACGAGGGCCAGAAAGCGCCAATTCCGATCGATGGCCATCACGACGAAGCGTACCTCGGACCAGTACAGCGCACTGTCCCCGATTGGACAGCATAGGCCGGTCAATAGTGGTCATAGTTGATTGGTCGCCACCACCGGTGGCCGACGGTTTCCACCAGTAGGTGATACACATGGGCACCGAACTACTCAATCAGCTTCCGGTTGGCGCCGCGCATCACGCTCCGCCGGCCGTCGCACCAGATCCCGATTTCGACCCTCGCTGGGCCGCCTGGATTGCTCGCGGGCGTGCTCATGATCGGCGCGTGCGGAGGTTCGTGACCTGGGCCTTTGGCCTTTCGATGGGAGCCGCCATCGTCTATGCGTTCCTCAGATGATGACCACGGTCAACGGGAATACTTATGCTGGCCGCTATGCGCCGCGCAGCTTTGGCGTCATGGGGCCATGACATCCGCAAGGGGCGGTCGAGGACAGCTGCCAAGCGTCACAACCGATTGCTCCAGATTGGACGACGATAGGCTGGCGAATGAAGAGATGGCGATACGTGGCGAACCGTGATCAGCCCCAAAAGAAGTCGTTGCGCCAGAACAAGACGTCGTCGTCAGACAGCGGCGGCACCGCTGCGCGTGAGCCAAGGATACGCACCCCGATAGTTTCTGTCGAAGGCATCCGGGACGCGACGGTGACCTGGGGAGGCAGGAAGCGCGGCGGCAGCCAGGCCCGGATCTTCGGGCGCTGCTCGCTCGGTTCGCTCGCGATCATCGCTTGCAGGAGAGCGCCGACTCGTGCGCCGGAGGCGTCGCGGTCGCCGCATTCCTCGAGCGTCCAGCTGTTTTCGACGACGCTCACGATCACATAAGCCGCGGCGGTGATGCCTTCTTCGGCAATGAAGAAATGCAGCTGGCGTGCGTTCGATCCGAGACCCGCGAGCAGCCGCTTTGTCGTGATGGCGTACTGAAGGAAGTCGATGTCTCGATCGAGGTGGAAGCGGAGGTGTTCGGCGCGTATTCTTCCCATCGCCACAATCGCCGCGAGGTCGCGTTCCTCGCCACCTCGCACCATGGTCATCGGGGCGCCGTGACGCGGCGATTCGGTCACACCGAGCGTCAGGTCAGTCAACGGAATCGCTTGGAAATCGATTCGCGAGTCATCATCGACGCCGGCTTGCGAGAATAGAAGAGCCATCTCCGCTCCCTCGCGTGCCGCATCGTCGACGAGCGCGTCGACTAACATACGCGCGCGACCGACGCCACGCCGCGACGGTTCACTCGACACGGAGCCAACGCCGCAGACGCGCAGCGCCCGCCCATCGAACACTGCCGGCAGGTCGTACCGGTCCGCACTGGCGAGGATGTCGTTACCGTCGACCAGCGCGAAGGTTCGTTGGTAACGGCTGCCCCAGGAGGTTTTCGTCCGGGCCGCGTGAAACTTGCCGTACGCCTGGCGATTCAGTCCGCTGTGCGACGTCCGATACGTGGCGTCGAGGACACGCTCGAGAATGGCGCCTTCCGCAGGAATCACGGCCGTCACGAACCCATTATGCGCGCTTGGATAACCCCGGCCGCGGAGCAGCACGCACTCATCCCGACTTAAGAGTTCGGGCAACGCGGCCATGGCTTTCGCGCCGCGATCGAGCCATCGGTGGTGTCGGCCAGCGCGATGGGAGAAGGCATTGCCATCGACGCCGCTGGCACGGAGCAATTACGGATTCGCACCACTCTGCTTTTCGATCCGCCCTGACATGTCGCCTCCCACCTTACCGCGTTGCCGAAGGCTGTGGAATGGGGTGAGCTCGAGCTGCTGCCGTGCGCGATCAAGTTGTTGCCCAATCCAAAGAAGACGATGGGGTCTCATGGCTTCGATCAGTACGAGCGCTTGCTGGGCATCGCAGGCAAAGCCACTCGGGCGCGGGCCATCCAGGAGCTGGCCGGCCACGCAGACCTGTCACAACGCAACGCTACATGCACCTGAGTCCGGCGGCAACGGAAGACGCGATCCGGTTACTCGACGAACGACAGTCCGGCGTCGAACTCGCGAAGAATCTTGGCGATATTTTGGACACGCGGCGACGGGGCAGTGAGTGACTGAGGTCCGCGTTCGCGCTAAAGCGCTACGGCGGACAACCTTCGCGTGGCTTGCCAACCGTAGCTCACGGTTCGTTGGCAGGCGTGAGCGAAGGTTGGAGCGGGCTACGGTGATCGAACTCGATTAACTGTGTCTTTTCAAGCTGGTGATGGCGATGCGCTCCCCGGCTTCGATTCGGCGGATGTAGATGGTCTTTCAGCTCACGAATGCCAGAAGAGACGAAATCATTCAAAACATCCCGCAGGAGTAATCACTTCTTCGGCTTGAACGCCTCTTTGACCTGCTTCTCGATGCTCTTGTAGTTCTTCGAGAGGAGCTTCTCTTCGTCCTCCGTCAGGATCCGAAAAGGCACGCGCACGAGGCTGTTCTGGAACTTTACGTTGAGCCAATGCTGGCCATACGTGATTCCGCCCGGGATCTTGAAATAGAACCGGCCGACACACGCGCGGTCGTCGCTGAGATCCACCACGTCGTACGGCAGCGCGCGAGATCCCAGGTCGGGAAAGAACAGGATGGCGCACGCCCGGCTCGCCTTCGGCGGAAAGTAATTGATGGAATCGCGCTGGACCTTCGCCCGCTGCTCGATCGCCTGCGTATTCCCCCGCTGCTCGGTGACCGGCGGCAAGGGAATCGTTTTGCCATCAGGCGTCTCGAGCGAGATGGCGTCGCGGGTCAACCTGTAGTCCGGCGTCTTCTCGCGCACCGTCATGCCGACCTCGAGGAGCATCCATTCGTCGCCGATCGAACGGTTGGAGGCCTGGTAACCGAGGATTACGTACCCTTCGTTGTTGTACGCGGCCCGGACAAACTTGCCCTCCATCGTCAGGATCTGCGGTACCCCGGTTGGGGGATCTGCACGATCGGCTTCTCCTGCGTCTGGGCATCGCCCGTCGCCTGAAGAGGACACAGCGACATCACTCCGACGATGGCCGCTGATAGTGCACGCCTGTTGTTCATACGGTCTCCTTCCAAAGTGATGCGCGATTCGTTAGCCACGGTAGCACGAGAGGCCTGTCCCCACTGAAGAATCGAATGGGGCCTGCGATAGGTTCAGGACGGTCGCGTTACTGAAGAGCCACAGCGTGCCGAAATCGTTCGCAGCACCGATCTACCGATTGGCGTGTCCGGCGGAAGCGAGTAGTATCCAACCGTTGAGCGCGCTCGCTGGCGATGAATATCCTGCTCCTTTCCAGCGCCTACAACAGTCTCACGCAGCATGCGCACGTGGCGCTCAGGGCGCTTCAGCACAGGGTCGGCGTCGCCGTCGTCCTGGCGTCGGACGCGATGACACAGGCGGTAGAGACCTTCCAGCCCGACTTGATCCTCTCCCCAATGCTGACGCGGATCATCCCGCGATCGATCTGGGAGTCATATCGGTGCATCATCTTGCACCCCGGCATCATTGGAGACAGGGGAGCCGCATCGCTCGACTGGGCCATTTTGAACGGCGAACCGAGGTGGGGAACGACGGCAGTCGAGGCCGCCGTCCACGTCGACTCTGGGCCGATCTGGGCAACGAACGAATTCAAGATGCGGGAAGGGAGCAAAGCAGCCTCTATCGCGACGAGGTGACTCGTGCGGCGATCAAGGCGATGCTGGATGCGGTGGAGCGTTACGAGAGCGGTCTGTTCGTTCCCGCACCTCTCGACTATTCGGCGCCTGAGGTCCGGGGCCGCTTCCGGCCGCGCATAACCGGCGAGCGTCGTATCGACTGGGCCTCGGATACTGCGCACACGATTCTGAGGAAAATTCACTCGGCCGACGGGTCGCCCGGTCTGCTAGACGAGATTGGCGGCATCCCCGTCTATCTGTACGGCGCGCACCTGGAGGGCACGCTGGTCGGACCGCCTGGCGAGGTCATCGCACAGCGCAACGGCGCCATCTGTCGTGCCGCGGTCGATGGCGCAGTCTGGATATCACATCTCAGACAGAAAGGACCGCATGAGGAGCATATCAAGCTGCCGGCCGCCCTTGTTCTCGGCGATCAGCTCGTCAACGTGCCGGAGGTTCCGCTTCCTTTTGACACGACCACTCGCAGCGAGACGTTCCGAGAAATCTGGTACGAAGAATCGGATGCGGTTGGCTACGTCCATTTCAGCTTTTACAACGGCGCGATGGGAACCGATCAGTGCCGCCGGCTCACGGAAGCCGTGCTGTACGCGCGAAGCCGGCCGACGCGGGTGATCGTTCTCTTCGGCGGGCGTGATTTCTGGTCGAACGGAATCCACCTCAATCTGATCGAGGCGGCGCCGGATCCCGCCGAGGAGTCGTGGCGAAACATCAACGCGATGAACGATCTCGTGTTGTCGATCCTGACGGCAACCGAGCACGTCACGATCGCGGCTATGTACGGCAGCGCCGGTGCCGGGGGCCTCATGATGGCGCTCGCCGCCGACCGCGTCTTCGCGCGGGAAGGCATCGTGCTCAATCCGCATTACAAGGGCATGGGCGGCCTTTACGGGTCGGAGTATTGGACCTACACGCTGCCGAAGCGCGTCGGCACGGACCTCGCACAGCAGCTCACCGACCAATGTCTGCCGATCAGCGTCCAGCAGGGTCGGGAGATCGGGCTGATCGATGACGTGATCATTCAGGACAACTACGGCGTGAACAACTTCAGACAATTCGAAGAACAGATTCGTCGCATCGCCACGAAATTCGCCGCCCGGGAGATCGTCGCCGGCTTGACCAGGCTCAAAGGCGCGATGCGCGCCGCCGACGAAGACCGCAAGCCGCTCGCGCAGTACCGGAGCGCGGAATTGGACGAGATGCGACGGAATTTTTGGGGTTCCGATCAGAGCTACCACGTCGCGCGGTCCGCCTTCGTTCGGAAGCGTCCTCTCGAGCCGGTCCTGATGATTGATGCTGCCGCGGACCCCGCGGCCGCTGAAGCAGGGCGGACGAGATCCGTCAAAAGACGTCTCGCGTACGCGACGAGCGGGTGGTCGAGCACGATCGGGGATGTCGGACAACCGACTTAACCTGATTCGGATTCCGACGGCCGTGCGAATCGACTCTTATCGAGCGCTCTGGGCGTTCGCCTTTTCGGTCGCGCGAGCTGCGCTGAGAATGTTGTGGACTCCCTGGTTGCCTTCGTGACACTCATACTGCTCGATCGCCTCAGCGTCGTTCCGCGTCAGCGGCATGGAGAACGTCCACGGCCGCGTCCACGTGAATGGATCGTCCACCGTGACCGACCACTCGACCGTGCCCGCCGACGTCGGCGTAAAGCGCTCGACGACGCGAAGCGTTGCGGCATTCGCGTTGCGATACGCGCTTCGTTGCTTGAAGTTCGTCGTCTCGACAACGAGCGTGTTGCCTTCCCAGTGGCCTCTCGCGTCGCCCATGTCGAGGTGAATATTCGGTCCGGGATGGGGAGTGCCGTCGAGACGGATGATCCGCGTATCGTGAACCATCTCATACCGGATCGCGACGAATCCCGGTCCCTGCACGATCTGATAGGAGTTGCCGTAGGCGCCGGGCAACATCGATCCCGGAAATCCGCGCGTGATGCAACGCTCCCACACACTGAAATCTTCGGGTCCGTTCAACGGGCCGCTGCCAAAGCTGCCGCCGCCGGGCCGTGTGACTCGCGCGCGCGCCTCCGGCTTCATCGGCGGAATCTTGCCGTCCGGTGGATCGACGACGAACCACGCCCGGCTGCCACGGCTCACTTCGTAGATGTCGCGGAACTCTGCGGAGTTGCCGATCCGTCCTTCGGGATCGCCGCCTAGGAATTTCGCGTTTTCGAGCACGGTCTGCTGGCGTTTTTTCACGACGTCGAAGAGCTCCTGGCCTGTCACGTCTTCGAGACGCCGGCCCTCGAATTCCTGCGGGCGCTCGAACGGCGTGCCGGACTCGTACTTGTTCGTGTAGTTGCCTTGCAGATCCGGGTCGCCCCACGGCGTTTTCGCCAGCGTAAACGCGCGCGCCGGGGCACGTGACGCCGACGCCACTCCTGGCGCGGCTTCAGGCGTCGCGCATTGGAAGTTCTCCGCCTGATCGATGCTGCCGCGTCCCACGTACTTCGCGACTGTCGGGTATGGACAGAGCGGCCTCGTACGATCGGCGCTTCCATTGGAGGTATGTGAGGCAATGACGCGTGATGGCGCCACGCCGCGTTCGACCCATTCGTCGAGAGCGGTCAGCATGTCGAACCTGTTCGGTCCCGGCCCAGTCCCCGGGCAATGGTGCATGCCCGGCACCATGAACAGTTCGACGAAGCGATCGCTTTGGCCGCGGCCGCCGGCTTTCTTGACGACGTCGTCGTAGTACGCGATCGTCCCGAGCGCGCTCAACGCCGGGTCCGCCCAGCCGTGGTACAGAATTAGCTTGCCGCCGCGCGCGCGGATCTTCGACAGATCGGGGTTGGTCGGGCTGTACTCGTCCATGAACGGCTGGAGCTTCGGACCGTCCCGATCGACGTTGAACGTCCGCCAGTCGAACGTGCCGTCCGTGCCGTCGAACGCGAGATACTTCAGATACGAATCCTGGAAGGCGTAACCGGCCGGCATTCTGCCGGTCAGCGCGGGTGTGCCGTCGGCGCGCCGCTCCGGCGTCGAGGCGCCGGTCACCCATGCCTGCCATCCCGTCACGCCGTCCTCGTGTCCGAGCGGAAACCGCATCAGCGTGCGGCCGAACGGTCCTTTGAGATCCCCGTGTATCGCGTTGACCGTCTCGAGCTCCGTGCTGGTCAGGCAATTCGGACCGTCAGGCCCTGCGCACTTCAGCGACTCGGGCTTGAACGCACACGCGCGCGGATCGGTGATGAGGCCGTCGGACAGCCCGTCCTGCGCATCGCAGCTCTTGATCACAGCGTTGGCGAGCAGCGCGATCTTCGCGGCCGAAAGGAAATGCTCCGGCGACGACAACAGCGTTTGATAGACAAGCGTGCGTCTCACCTGCCCCAACGTGCCGAACGACGGATCCCCAGCAATGATCCCGTCGAAGTCCTCCGGATAGCGCTGCGCCTCCATCAACGCCTGCCGTCCGCCGTTCGAACACCCGTCGAAGTACGCGTACCGCGGGGCCATGCCATAGAACGCCTGGCTCAGCGCTTTGGCCGCGACGGCGGCGACGTGCGTGCCGCGATAGGCGTAGTCGATTCGCTTCGCCGGGTTGTTGAGCGCCCAGCTCGCGTCGGTCACCACACCCTGATGCCCCGTGTCGGTCGACGCCGACGCGTAGCCTTTCTCGAGACCGGCGTTTAACGATCCGATCGCGCCGCCGAAGCCGCCCACGCCTTCGAAAAAGAATTTGCCGTTCCACGCTTGCGGCAGGCCCAGCCTGAAGTTCACGGTGTTTCCCGGCGTGGCGACGGAGCCATCGACGCGGCAGGTACTCGGGCGTGGTCCCTTCGGACGCAACAACCGCTGCGGCCGTGATAGTTGTTCCAGGCGGCGCCTTCTGCTGCAGTGCCGACACAGGTACACGCTGTGAGCGCCGCCATCTTTTCCGCGTCGCTGGCGATGACTGCAACCAACAGGAGGATCAGGCTCAGTTGTCTCATGGCGATACCTTTCAGCGTTGCCGTCGATCGTCGAAGATTATGACCGAGCCCGTCAACTTGCAAATGCGGAGATCCCGACGACGCAGCGCTAGATGCACCTGAGTCCGGCGGCAACGGAAGACGCGATCCGGTTACTCGACGAACGACAGTCCGGCGTCGAACTCGCGAAGAATCTTGGCGATATTTTGGACACGGGGCGACGGGGCAGTGAGTGACTGAGGTCCGCCTTCGCGCTAAAGCGCTACGGCGGACAACCTTCGCGTGGCTTGCCAACCGTAGCTCACGGTTCGTTGGCAGGCGTGAGCGAAGGTTGGAGCGGGCTACGGGGATCGAACCCGTCTAGCTGGCTTGGGAAGCCAGAACATTACCACTATGCTAAGCCCGCCCGATCCTAGTTATAGCACGAGCGCTCGTCAGCGCTCCCGCCGTTCGTCAGTCAACTTGAACGTTCGCTCGAAGAATTCCGCCATCGCCGAAATCGTCTGCGTCCAGTTCCGCCACAAGAGCGAATCGTGAACGTCGTCAGGAAGGACGAGCTCCTCGACCTTGACGCCCTTGTCCCTCAGTCGCCGTCCCAGATCCACAGTTTGGCGAAAATCCACGGTCCGATCGTCGTCGCCGTGAATGAGCAGCACCGGTGATTTCCAAGTCCCGACGGCTGATATCGGCGAAGACTCGAACTGGGTTTTGAGCGCTTGGCGAAAATCGGCTTCCGTGATGCCGTCGCCAACGAGGGCGTGCGCGAGCTGCGTGGCGTTGACCGCCGGCAAACGATCGTGAACACCGTGAATGTCGACGCCAGCCGCAAACACATCGGAGTTGCGGCCCAACGCGAGAGCCGTGAGATACCCACCGTACGAGGCGCCCCAGATGCCGATCCGCCTCGGGTCCACGTCGGGTCGCTTCTGCAGATAGCGGCCGGCTGCGAGAATATCGAGGTATTCCGAGGCGCCACGCGGCCCCGCCTTTTCAGGAAATTGGAAAGCCTGTCCGTAGCCGACACTGAGCCGGTAGTCCACCGAGAGCACCACGAAGCCCCGGCTGGCGAGGTACTGGTTCGCACCGTAGTCGTTGGCATATTCCCACCGGGTGTGCCACCCGAGCAGCATTTGCCGCGGTCCACCGCCGTGCACGTAGACGACGGCGGGTTTCCGTGCCGTCCGTCCAGCCGTCCCATTTCCGGAGATCGGCAGGAACAACTGGCCGTGTGCCTCCACGCCATCGCTTGCGGTGAAAGACACGGGCTCGGGCGTCACCAGCTGAGTCGTTGGAAAGTCGGCAGGAATATGCTCCATTGCGATCAGGCGCGGCGCGCCACCTTCCAATGGAACAACGGCAGGAATCGGCGGTCGTCTGGCATCGGCGCTCAAGTACGCAACCGTCCGACCGTCGCCGGTGATCACCGGACTCCACTCGATGCCGGTTCCGCTCGTGAGTGGTCTGGGCGTCGGTGCGGTCACTGAGACCGAGAAGAGATGACGACGGTCGAAGTCGGACGGATCCGAGCCGGCGTTCGCTGTATAGACAGCGACACGGCGGTCGGGCGTCAGCGCCACGTGCTCGACCATGAAAGAACCCGGCGTGATCGAAAGCGGCTTGCCCGCTTTTCCTGCATTCGCGATCGAGTACAGGTGAGGGAAACCGTCCCGATACGACATGAAAAGCAGTGCGTCGCCCGCACCCCACCACATGCGCAGGCCGCCTGGGTGCTGCAGAATCGGATCGACCGGATTGTCGCCGCTCGTGATCGCCGTCGTCACCACCCGATGGTCCGTTGCTAGCGCATTCACGTCCGCGATCACGATCGCCCAGGGCAGTCGCGGCTGGACGAGTGGGCCGCGCGGAGTCCCGCCTGCTCCGGGTTGACGGACGAATGCGATTCGTTCGCCGCCTGGAGACCAGATCGGCGAAGAGTCGCGACCCGTGGACGGAGCCATGAATCGAATGGATTGATCTGGTGTGAACAGCCCGATGAAGCTGTGATCGCCGCGATTGGACACGAACGCCAGCGTACGGCCGTCGGGCGACCAGGACGGTGATTCGCTGGCGCCTCGTGCAAAGAAAGCCGCGGCAGCGGGTTTGGATCCGTCGATCGGAGCCAGCCAGATGCGTCTGTCCTTGACGAACGCGACGCGCTTGCCGTCCGGAGCGACAACCGGCTCGTCGCCTTCGCCAAGCAACCGGGCCGGTCCTCCGGCAACCGGGATGGACCAGACCTGCATCTTGGGCTGAATTGGATTGCCCGATGGGTTAGGCGCATCTCCAGGCCGGTTCGAGCCGTGGTCGCCGCCGCGGACGTACACGATCGTCCCACCATCCGATGAGAAGGACAGGTTCGACAATTCCTGCCCGTCGTCTTCAGTGTTTGACGTCAGCCGGCGTGGCTGGAAGTCCGGGCCATCCGCCACGTAGATGTTCCGAACGCCCCGCTCGTTGAACGTCCAGGCAATCCGGGATCCCACGGGCGAAGCGATCAAGTTATCGGGAGTCGGAAGACTGAGGATTTGATCGACAGTGAAGCCTCCTTGAGCAAGTAGGGCAGGAAGGGCGGGAGGGGCAGGAAAGGCGGGAGGGGCAGGGAGGGCAGGTCGGAAGAACAGCGCCAACAGCAGAACCGACGCTAGGCGTCTCATCGTGCCTTCTCCCGTCAAATCTCCTTCACGATCGAATCAATGCCAGTACCTGATCTCGTTTCTCTTCCATCAACTCTTGAGAGACGGCCTCCAAGTTTAGGCGAATCAGGGGCTCGGTGTTCGACGGCCGCACGTTGAAGTGCCAGTCTGCGTACGCGACCGAAATGCCATCGAGCGTGTACTGATGACCGTCGGAGTAGGTTGCGGCAATCTCGTCGAGCTTTGCCGGCACCGAATCCATGCTCGGCAGCTTGGTGTTGATCTCGCCCGAGATGAAATAGCGCCGGCCGAGCGGCTCGACCAGCTCCTGAAGGCTGAGCCCTTTCCTTGACATTAACTCCAGCATCAGCAGAGCCGGGATGAATCCGTTGTCGGCATAGAAATTGTCCCGAAAGTAGTAGTGACCGGTGACTTCACCGCCAAAAATCGCGTTCGACTCGCGCATGCGGCGTTTGAAGAAGGCATGACCGACGCGATTCATCAACGACGTCCCGCCGTACTTGGCGACCATGTCTTTCACTGCAAAGCTGGCACGCAGGTCGTAGATGATGGTTTCGCCGGGGTGTTTCAGAAGAAACGCTTCAGCGAGAAGAGCGGTGATGAAGTCGCCACTGATGAATGCACCGGTTCCGTCGATGAAAAAGCAGCGATCGGCGTCTCCGTCCCAGGCGATGCCGATGTCCGCCTTGTCGCGAATGACGCGCTCCACGATATCGCGACGATTCTCCTCGATCAGGGGGTTGGCTTCGTGGTTTGGAAATCGCCCGTCCACCTCGAAGCACAAGCGAGTCGTTCGACATGGCAGACGGTCGAAGAGCTTCGGTGCAACGAGACCGCCCATCCCGCTCCCGGAATCGAGCACGACGTTGAGTGGACGGATGGCACTTGGGTCGATGAAAGACATCACATGCTCGACGTAGGCGTCGAGCGCGTCCTCGGTGGTCACCCGCCCACGGGGCGCGGCCGGTACGGGTACCCGATCTTCCATGATCATGCTGCGGATGTCGGAGATACCGGCGTCGCCGCTGAGCGGGAACGCCTCCTTCCGCACCATCTTCATGCCGTTGTACTGCTTCGGATTGTGTGATGCGGTCACCGCGACGCCGCCATCGTGCCGATCGCGAACCACCGCGAAGTACAGCATGTCGGTTGGGATCATTCCGTAGTCGACGACGTCGGCGCCTTGCGCCGTGGCGCCATTGATGAAGGCTGCCGTCAGCGCGGGTGATGACAGCCGCATGTCTCGGCCCACGGCGATCTTCTTGGCTTGCAGATAGGTGACGAATGCGGCACCGATCGAATAGGCCGTCTGGTCGTCGAGCTGCTCGGGATAGATTCCCCGGACGTCGTAGGCTTTGAAAATGTCAGGGTTGCAGATTGTGGACATCGATTTAGATCGGAAATCACTTGACTTGGCGTGGTAACCGACTCTCTCGCTCTCGTGGAATATGCTCTCCTACCACGTCAAGTCAAGTGATTTCCGGGATTAGAGTTTGCTGTAGTCGGTGATCACCGACTTGTCGCCCAGAACGACGCCGTTCTCGAGAGTGGCATTGCGCCCGATGTGACATTGGCGGCCAACGATCGAGCGCCGCACGACCGCTTCCTGCCGGACCGACGTGTTTGCCCACAGGATTGCCTGATCGATGACGGACTGTTCTTCGATGTGGCACTCGTGGGCGACGACGCTGTACGGCGCGATGCGGCTGCCGGATTTGATGACCGCCCCGCGATCGATGAAGCAGGGCGCCTCGATAATGGCCCCGTCCTCGACGCGGGCACCCGGCGACACCCAGGCCGAACCAGGGGCCTTGTCGAAGGGATCTGCCAGATAGCGTCCGTCCATGATGTCGCGGTGCACCTGCATGTACTTCTCGGGCGTGCCGATATCGATCCAATAACCCCGGTAGACGTAGGCGACGAACGTCTCGCAGCGTTCGATCAGGGAGGGAAAGAAGCTGCGCTCGATCGACCAGGGAGTGTCTTTCGGAATTCGGTCGAACGTATCCGGCTCGAGCACGTAGATCCCCGCGTTGATCGTGTTGCAGGTGATCTCGTCCGCTTTCGGCTTTTCGAGAAAACGCTTGATGTTGCTGCGCTCGTCAGTCTCGACGAGGCCGTACGCCGTTGGGTTGTCGACTGGAGTCAACACGATCGTGGCTTTCGCGCGCCGCTCGCGATGAAGGGCAATGACGGCAGCGAGGTCCACCTGCGTCAACACGTCTCCGTTGAAGACGACGACCGACTCGGTGACCGTTTCCCCTGCGTAGCGCACCGCGCCCGCGGTGCCGAGCGGCTGTGGTTCCACGACATAGCGAATCGCCACGCCGGTCCCGCTGCCGTCGCCGAAGATTTCCTCGATGCGCCGCGGCTGGTAATTCAGACTGAGGATGACCTCATCGATTTCAGGGACTTGCTTCAGCAGATCGAGCTGGTAGTGCAGAAATGGGCGATTGAAGATCGGAACGATCGGTTTTGGTGTGTGGATTGTCAACGGGCGCAATCGTGTGCCCTTGCCCCCAGCCAGGAGTATCGCCTTCATTCGCAGCCCTCGATGTTATCATTGTCGAGATCGTTCATTCCGATGGCGCCATGAATCTGCCGAACGCGCTGACCGTCAGCCGCATCTTTCTCGTGCCACTCCTGGTGGTCGTGCTGCTGACGCAGTTCGAAGGGCGCCTGATTCTTGGCATCTCCAAAGAAATTGTCGGCGCAGCCATCTTTGCGGTCGCGTCGATCACGGACTGGCTCGATGGATATCTCGCGCGCCGCCGGAAGCAAATCACCGCGCTCGGTCAGGTTATCGACCCTCTCGCCGACAAACTGCTCACCTCCGCGGCGCTGATTTCTCTGGTGCAAATGGAGCTCGCATCCGCCTGGATGGTGGCGATCATCATCGGCCGTGATTTCGCCGTCACAACGCTCCGAAGCATCGCCTACGCACGCGGCGTCGTCGTTCCGGCGTCACCGCTCGGCAAGAGCAAGATGTTCGCGCAGGTCATCGCCATCCTCGCCTTGATTCTGGGCAGGGATCATCTTCGCGGGTTCGTCGTGGTGGGCGAAGTGGCTCTCTGGTTGGCCGTGGCAGCCGCACTCGTGTCGGCGTTCGACTACTTCCGCCGGTTCAATGTGATCCTCAATCCGCGCACGAGCCCGCTGCAGGTCGTCGATCGGCAGAGCGACCGGAAGGCCGGCTAGTCACTGCTCTTTGGCCGCATTCGTCGCTTTGATTACCGCGATGCGCTTCTGCGCTTCCTCCAGGTACTGACTCTGCACGAACTCTTCGACAATTCGCTCGTAGTAGGGGAGCGCCTGGGCCTCGCGCTTGATCTTCACGTACGATTCCGCGAGGTGGAAATAGACTTCGTCGCGCTCGGTGTACTCCGGATCCTCCTTGAGCACGGCCGTGAAGCGATCGATCGAACCTGGATACCATCGCTGACGGTAGTAGAAGAACCCCACCAGGTAGTCTGACTTGCTCAGCCGATCCCTTGCCTCTCTCAGCTTGGTCCTGACCTCCGGGAGCAAGTCGCTGTTCGGATACCGCTCGACAAATGTCTCCAGTTCTTTGATGGTGTCGCGCGTTTCGGTTTGATCCCGCTGGGGTGCACGCATCTGGCGGAAATGCGCCAGAGCGAGCTTGTACTGCGCGTAGTCCGCACGTTTGTTGGTCGGATAAAAGGTGAGGAATTCCCTGAATTCGTTGATCGCCAGCACCAGCGCTTCGCCGGAGCCTTCACCGAGATAGGTATCGCCGACACCCAATTTCGAGTCGGGCCGATACGGACTGGCCGTGTAGTTCTCCACGACCCGCTTGAAGTACTCGCGAGCGGTCAGCCACTTCTTGGCTTCGAGCGCTGTCGTGCCCTTGTCGTAGAGGAACTTGTCCGGTTCCAGCGTTCCTGCCGGCACGACGTTTCGACCGCTGCCGCCGCACGCGAAGAATACGCCCGCGACCACGGCTCCGATACAGAAGAGTTGGGTTGCTCGCTTCACAACGTCTCTGTCAGCCACTTGTACTCGGCAGCCAGCCCATCCTGCAGTGGAACCTTGGGTTCGAAGCCGAGATCCACTCGAGCCAGTGATGTATCGGCGTAAGTGTGACGCATGTCCCCCTTTTGTTCGGAGTCGGTGGTAAGGCGGGGCTGGCGACCCGACACGCGACCGATCAGCTCGAACACAGCGTTGATCGAGATGCGCGAACCACCTCCAATATTGTACACACGACCCGGCACTCCTTTGGTCCCCGCCGCGACCGTTGCGTCCACGGCATCGGTCACGAACGTGAAGTCGCGGGTTTGATCGCCGTCACCGTAGACCGTGATCGGCTCCCCAAGAATCGTGGCACGAAGGAACTTGTGGAATCCCATGTCGGGCCGCTGTCTGGGTCCGTAGACGGTGAAGTAGCGCAACGACACGGTGGGCAACCCATGGCTCGCATGATACAGATGGCAGAGATGCTCGGCCGCGAGCTTGGTCACCCCGTACGGCGACACCGGCTGCGGCAGAGCATCTTCGCGCATCGGCAATGAGACATTGTCGCCGTAGACCGACGAGCTCGATGCGTACACGATCCGGTTCAGCGAATGCTTGGTACACGCCTCCAACACGATCTGCGTCGCCAGAACGTTGTTCACCGTGTAATGGTCGAAGTCGCGACCCCAACTCCTGCGAACGCCGGCTTGGGCAGCCAGGTGGAAAACGTGCGTGCGGTCGGCAAGGAGGTTGGCGAGGTCGGCAGCCTGTATAGATGATTCGACGAATCGGAACCGCGCTTGGCTTTTCAAACCTGCCAGGTTACGCTCTTTGATCGCCCGGGCGTAGTAGTCGGTGAACGAATCGATACCGACGACGTCTGCGCCCTGGCCGCACAGCCGCTCCGCCAGCGTCGAGCCGATGAAGCCGGCCACTCCTGTGACAAGAGCCTTCATGCGAACAACTCACTTGCGCGCGCGGGAAGCCGGCATGGGCGGCCGTCCCGGTCGAGCACCGCATGGACGGTGCGCCCGGTCGCCAGCTCTGCGCCGTCCTGGGGCTTCACGATGCGATAGGTGAATTCGACCCTCACCGGCGACAGCAGGGCGCCGGTGGTCAGGATCTCCAAGTCGTCATCGTACCGGGCCGAGCGATGATACTCACATTGCGCCTCGATCACCGGCAGGCTCACGCCCTGGGCCTCGAGCTCTCGATAAGTCAACCCGGACTCGCGCAGCAGATCGGTCCGTCCCACCTCGAACCAGACGAAATAGTTCGAGTAGTAGACCACGCCCATCTGATCCGTTTCGGCGTAACGCACACGGACACGCGAGACCGTTTCGTGGAGACTCACCTGACGGCGGGCGAACTGACGGCAGCGAGGGCCGCGCTCTTGAGTTCCCGCGTGGCTCGCTCGGGATCGGAGGTGTGAAAAATCGCCGAGCCGGCGACGATCATGCGGGCACCGGCCGAGACGACGCGGCCGACGTTACGGATATCGATTCCGCCGTCGATTTCGACGGGCGCAGGGTTGCTCACGCGGTCGAGAAGAGCCCGGACGTCCCGGACTTTGGACTCGCTGCGGGGAATGAAGCTTTGTCCGCCGAACCCGGGGTTGACCGACATCACGAGCACGTAGTCGACATCCGGCGCGATGGACTCCAGAAGAACAACTGGTGTCGATGGGTTGATGACGACGCCAGCTTTGACCCCGAGATCCTTGATGGCGTGTACGGTGCGATGAAGGTGAGGAAGCACCTCGACGTGAACCGACATCATCGCCGCGCCGGCTTCCGCGAACGCTTCAATGTACCGATCCGGGTCTGTAATCATGAGGTGAACATCGAGCGGCACCTTGGTGACGCGCTTGATCGATCGGACGACCGGTGGCCCGATCGTGATGTTCGGCACGAAATGGCCGTCCATGACGTCGACGTGAATGAGATCGGCACCGCCACGCTCGACGGCCGAAATGGCCTCGCCGAGCGCAGAGAAATCGGCGGAGAGGAGAGACGGTGCAATCAGCACGCTCATCGGCTCACCTCGATCGAAATCGGCTCACCGGGTCCAATCTGAAAGCCGGCTTGTGGACTCTGCCGTAGCACGACGCCCGCAGCGACCCCCGGGTAAGGATTCGATCCCACGACCGCTACGCGAAACCCTCTCGTTCGGAGAATCTCGGCCGCCCGATCCCCGTTGACTCCGATGAGATCAGGCATCACATAGGTCGCTCCGCCTGCACCCCGATTGACGAGAATCGCAACGCCGGTCCCGCCAACCGTCTTGCCGGGGGGATGTTGTGCAACGACGATCTCTTGAGGATAGTCTCCAGTTCGAATCTCGGAGACGGCGTTCAGCTCGAGCCCATCCTGCGCGAGTCGCAATTGTGCCGTGCGTTCCGTCTCGCCAACCAGCGTTGGCACAGCCGCCGCACGTTGCCCCGCGCTTAACCAGACCCTGACGCTGCGCGCTCGCCGGGCGACCGAACCCGGCACCGGCTCTTGCGCCACGATTCGGCCGGCCGCAACCTTCGGATCGGAACGCCGAATATCGTCAACCCGCAACGTCAATCCGAGATTGGTCGCAGTGGCTGTGGCTTCGCTCGTCGTGCGGTTGGTCAAGTTCGGAACGGTGACCTCGCCAGCCTTCAACGTCAAACGCATCGACGCCACCGCGAATAGCGCGTAAGTGGCGATCAGCGCGCCGATCACGAGGACGATCTTCCCCGCGCTCCAGACGCGGGTTCTGATGGCCATGAATTGACTAGATCGTATCACGACGCTACCGCCGAGACCGCCGGGCTCACCGAGAACCGGAATCGCGGGTTCGAACGAACACCGCACCAAAGAACGCTTCGAGTCGATGGACGTGAGGATAGGTACGAAGATGGCCTGCTGCATCGATGACTGCATCAGGGATCGAGGCAGCGAGGGTACCCGGATGAAGCGGCACAAAATGGGGAGACGCTGCCAGGAACCGGGCGGCGACCGCCTCGTTTTCATCGTGCTCACTCGAGCAGGTCGCATAAATCAGCCGTCCACCGACGGCGACAGCCGCCGCTGCACGACCGAGCATCGCCAATTGCGCCGCGGCCAGAACGGCCAGTTCTTCCTCGCGCCGGCGCCACTTGATGTCCGGATCTCGACGCAGCGTCCCCAGGCCCGAGCAGGGAGCATCGACGAAGACACAATCGAACGCATCCCGAAAGGGAAGCCCTTGAATCAGGTCCGCGCGGACAAGCTGCACTCGAGTGGCACCGCAAGCCGTGACCGTTCGTTTGAGCAGCTCCATTCGCTTCTCGCGAACATCGCATGCCACCAGCAGTCCGGTGTCTCCCATGACCGCAGCGAAAGCGGTCGTCTTCCCGCCTGGCGAGGCACACGTATCGAGCACCCGTTCGTTCGGCTGGGGCCTGGCCAGCAATGCGACCAATTGCGATGCTTCGTCCTGCACGACAAACCAGCCCTCGCCGACACCCCGACTCCTGAGCGGCTGGCCGCTTTTGACGATCAATGCGTCCGGTGCGAATTGCGCGTCGTCCACCAGCACGTTCTCGCGCTGCAGCCGCTCGCGGAGCTCGTCAGGAGTGTTACGAAGGCGATTCGCTCGCAAGGTCAGCGAAGCAGGAAGATTGTTGAACTGCAACCAGGCTTCTGTTGCATCGAAACCGTACCGGCGGTACCAGCGCCGAGCCAGCCAGCGGGGGTGAGAAAGCGTGATGCTCAGATAGTCGAGCGCCGCTTCTTCGTTGTCGAGACTATCGGGGCGGTTGGGCAGAGGCAGCGCCGTCCGCGCTCTTGAAATGCTTCGTAACACGGCATTCACGAGGCCTCGGGCGCTTCGCTTGCCAGCCCGGCCCGTCAGATTCACTGCATCGTCGACGACAGCCGATGCAGGGACGCGGGTCAAATGAAGCAGTTGATAGGCGCTCAAGCGAAGCACCTCGAGCACCTCCGGATCCAGGCGCTCGGTCGGTCGCTTCGAAAAATGAGCGATGAGGTAGTCGAGCGTCGCTCGCCACCGTTGAACACCGATGACGATTTCCGCGGTCAGGGATTTATCGCGATCGTCGCGTAGCGCGCCTCGTGCGTCAGCCAGAGCGTCGGGGAGGTCCGCGCGACCGCTCGAGACTGCCGACAGAACCTGGTAGGCAGCCACACGTGCCGGCGCGATCATGAGTGCGTCGTCAGCCGGTCCCCAACGGCGACCTGATGCCCGGCGAGAAAGTCTCGAGTCGGCATAGCGCGTCTGCCTTCCGGTTGGATCTCGGTGATGGCGAGAGCGCCACGGCCGGCTGCAACGTGCAGGTGGTCTCCCTGGGATTCGAGCACAGTTCCAGGCTCGCCGTTGACGTCGGCCAACACATTCGAACGGTGAAGAATGAGGCGGCCGTTCCGATGAAAGGTCACAGCATGCGGCCAGGGGTGCAGGCCCCGAATCAGGTTGTGGAGGTTCTGGGCCGGCAACCCCCAATCGATCACACCCTCATCTTTGGTCAACCGGGGTGCATACGTCGCGAGTGAGTCGTCTTGAGTTTGCTCGACGATTCGACCCTCAACGATGTCGCCAATCGTTGACACGAGAAGCGAAGCGCCCAGCCGGGCCAGGTCGCGCTCGATGTTTTCGCTGGTTTCGTCCGGTCCTATCGGTCGTCGTGCTGTTGCCAACATGGGACCAGCGTCGAGGGCTTTCACCACCCGCATAATCGTGACACCGGTTTCCGAATCGCCATTGATGACCGCGCGATGTACCGGAGCGGCACCACGGTAGCGGGGAAGCAGCGACGCGTGAACGTTGATCAACCCAAGACGAGGCGTGCCAAGCACAGCCTCCGTCAGTATCTTGCCGTAGGCGGCCACAACGCCCAGGTCGGCCGCCAAGGCAGACAGTGCTTGAAGAAAGCGCTCGTCCCTTAGCTTGTCGGGCTGGAGCACCGGAATGTGAGAAGCCTGGGCAACGGTCTTGACAGGCGATTCGCTGACTCTCTGTCCGCGGTCTCTCGGTCGATCCGGTTGCGTTACCACAGCGACTACGGAGTGCCGCGACTGAAGCAGGGCCTCGAGAGTTGGTACGGCGAAATGGGGCGTGCCGAAGAACACGATGCGCAGCGGACCGGCCGTTACCATTTACCGGAGCGCTGGAGCTTCTTGATTCGGCGGACGATCAGATCCCGTTTGATCCCACGCAAGCGATCGACGAACAACTGGCCGTCGAGATGATCCATTTCGTGCTGGAACGCTCGTGCGAGGAGTCCGGTCGCGTCGTGTTGATGTTCCCGTCCGTCTCGAGCCAGCCCCTTGACGACGGCACGAGCGGGGCGCACGACCGTTGCGTTGAATCCCGGGACGCTCAAACAGCCCTCTTCTTCCAACTGCATCCCGTCGCGTTCGACGAACTCCGGATTGACGAACACCAGCAGTGCAGACGGGTCGCGCCCGGCCGATACGTCGACGACGAAGATGCGCGAGGCAACACCGATCTGCGGCGCGGCCAGGCCGATGCCGGGGGCCGCGTACATCGTGTCGATCATGTCGTCGATGATGCGCTGAATCTCGAGTGTGATCGCGTCGACAGGCGCCGCTGGCTCGTGGAGGAGACTGTCGCCGTACTTGAGAATTGGTCGGATCATCGTTGATGAACACGTTCAACTCAGAGGCCGCCGAGCACGCCGCTTGCGCCTGATCCTAATGCCTTCGGAAACTCTTTCGGATACTCGAAATGGCCAGAGACAGACTGCTCCGCGAACCGCTCGACGCCGCGGGAAACCGCGGTTCCGGGATCTGGAGGCAGAAGGCGCAGGTCCGTGACCTGCGCCGGAATCGGCCCTGCACTCGCGGTTTCCCGTCTGTCGCGTGCGTCGCGGCGCTCGCAAGGTTCGCTTCCGCAGCCTGTCTCTGGCCATTTTTTGAAGATCGAATGTCCGAAAGGCGTCAGGTCTAGTCGGTGACACGCGCCCGATACGCGAACATGGCAGGAACTTCACTCGGCGAGCTCACCGGTCTCCGCGTTTAATGTCGTCTCACTTCCTCGCGAAGCGAGCGGTCGTACGTGCGCAGAAAGCGCGATGGTTCTCGGTGAGCTCTTGAATGGAATCGCCACCGAACTTGTCCAATACGGCGTCGGCAAGCACCAGAGCGACCATCGCTTCGCCGACCACTGCCGCCGCCGGGACGGCGCACACGTCGCTCCGCTCGATGGTCGCCGGGCTTTCGGCCATCGTCGTCAGATCGACCGAGCGTAAGGGCTTCATCAGCGTCGCTATGGGTTTCATGTAGCCCGACACCCTGAGGTCCTCGCCGTTGGTTACGCCGGCTTCCAAGCCTCCGGCATTGTTCGTCGGACGAATCACACCGACGGCCGTCTGGCGGCCGTTCGAGGGCAGAATTTCGTCGTGCAGCTTCGAGCCCGGCAGAGAGGCGGCAACGGGCCCGCGCCCGATGCCGACGGCCTTGATCGCCGGAATGGACATGATGGCTTGCGCGAGGCGCCCATCGAGCTTGCGGTCCCACTGCGCATAGCTGCCGAGGCCAGGAGGGACCGCGCGCGCGATGACTTCGAAGCTCCCGCCCATGGTGTCGCCGGCTTCGCGAGCGCGATCGATTTCCGCGATCATCTGACGCTCCGCATCGGGATCCACGCAGTGCAGCGGTGAGTCTGAGGGAATCGCCCGGGCATCTTCGAAGGTGACGGCCAATGGATCGTGCAGCGAGACGGGGCCGATCGATGTCACGTGACTCACGATCTGCGTGCCGACATGTGCCAGCAACTGACGGGCAATGGCCCCGACGGCCACCCTCGCAGCGGTTTCCCGTGCACTGGCTCGCTCCAGGACATTTCGAATGTCGTCGTGACCATACTTGACGACACCTGCCAGATCGGCATGGCCTGGCCTGGGCCTCGTCACGACGGGACGTTCCGGGCCTGTCGCATCCGGCGGCTCGTCGGGCTCGACATGCATGGTCCGCTGCCAGTTCTCCCAGTCCTTGTTCGGAATCATGAGGGCGACGGGCGCGCCCGTCGTCAAACCATGGCGGACACCACTAAGAGGCTCCGCGCGATCGGATTCGATCGCCATGCGTCGCCCGCGGCCGTATCCACCCTGGCGTCGTCTCAATTCGCCCGTGAGTGCGACGAAGTCGATCTCCAGGCCGGCCGGAAGGCCTTCGAGAACTGCAATCAATGCCTTGCCGTGCGATTCACCAGCAGTGAGAAAACGCAGCATCGGAGCCTCATTCTATCCGAAATATTTGCGCGCCTTGGTCGGTGGATCCCGCGATGCTTCAGCAAATCGGTGAGGCGACGATCTTGCAGAGCCGTGCACGTCGTGGAGCCGTTGCAGCTGCTCGCGGATCGATTCGTCATGTGCGAAAGGCAGCAGGCCATCGATCTGGCGACAGGCGGCCGCGTGATCGTGGTACTGAGTTCTTCGGGCGACGAACGCGAACAACAACAATGGGCTCTGCGATGCGACACGTTGCAAAAACTTCATCATCCGGCCATGCCTCGCCTGATCGACTACGGAGTCGTTGGACAGTCCCAGCGATTCGAGGCCTGGCAAAGCGATGCAGCGATCCACATCGGAACGATTCTCCCAACGGCCTTGACTTCACAATGTGAAGAATGTGGGATTCTGAAAGTAGAACGACAGGCCGTCGCTGTATTGGGAGAGCTGCTCGAGCCGAGTGAGGACTTGCGGCCCCGGATCGCCGCGCTTTGGGGACCCGACGGCGCAGGGAAGCACACCGCTCTACTGGATCTCGCGCGAATCGCGAGACGTCAAGGGTTTGTGCCTCTGTCAGCGCCGCTCGCATCGACCTTCGGTCCGCGTCTGGCGGGGAGAAGTTTGCTGCTCATCGATTCAACCAATCAGAACCTTGGATGGTTCGCGTTACTCAACGCATCGCTGCGCACTCCTCGCCCGCATGTGCTGTTGTTTGTCGGAAGGGACGAGGTTCGTGGCGTGGACGGCGTGCGTCTGGAGCCGCTAGCCACTGAAGCGCTCGTTGCCGCCGTGAGCCCACCCGTAAGCGAAGCCGAAGCGCTCCGTATTCGCTGCATGGCCGCACAGGCGCAAGGATGGCCCGGCCGTTTTTCGCGACTCTTGTGGCGCCGTTACCGACTGCCACAGACGAAGCAACCTCTGCGCGCTGCAGAGCAAGTCCTCTCGTACGAGATCGACAATACGTCCGTTGTATCGCCCTCGGCCGATTCGCCGCCGATCTCGGTCGACGAGCTTGCGATCTTTCGACACCGGCTCACGGTTTCCGCTCGCCTGATCGCGAGTGGAAGGCACGCGCCTGGCGAACGAAAGTTGCGTCAGGCGGTCGGGGCTCTATCGAGACGCAGAGACTGGTCGTATGCGGCTGAGGGCTCGTTGTTGCTGGCCGGTTTGCTTGTGCGTCGAGGCCGGTTGCGCGAGGCGCAGGCGGTTTTGGACCGAGCGACGGACGGCTTAAGCATGGCCGGCGACAGTACGCGACTGGTCGACATCGCGATTCAAAAAGGCTTGGTGTCGATCGAGCTTGCCCGGGTGGAAGATGCCGAGACGGTTCTTGGGGCAGCCATTGCGACGGCCCAGTCGGCGCGCGATCAAGACAGGTGCATACGAGCGGCAAACGCGCTTGCGCGAGCTTTGTTCTGGCGCGGGAAATACGACGAAGCGCAGTCGATGGTCCGCTCGGTCGGTCGAGACGTTGTCGGTGACCGGCCGGCGATCACGGCGCTCGCCCTCGCCAGTCGGGTTGCCGTCGGCCAAAGAGCGCTCGACCTGGCCGTAACCTGGGCGACCGAGGCCCTGGAGCACGCACAACGGACGGGAGAAGCACAAGTGCTGGCCGATGCCGGATATGCGGCTGCCTTTGCGCATTTGGCCGTCGGTGATGTCTCAGCGGTCGAGCGAGACGCCGCCTTGTGCGTGTCCGCCGCACGGTCGGCGCACGATCCGCTCCTCGCGGTTCGATGCCGGCTCCTCCTAGTTGAAGCGCTCCGTCGCGCTGGCCGTCACACGACTGCCTTGGCTCTTCTCGGACGTATCGGGAAGGTGGCGCCAACCGTCCTTCCGCCGATCGTTCGAAGCCGATTCGAGCTCATGCGCGATGTCGTCGCGGCAACGACTTCGATCGACGACATCGTAAGCCGCCATGCGGCGGCGTCAGGCCTTCCTGCATTGGCCTTATTCGTTCGGCAGACGGAAAGCCGCCGAGGGCTCGATCCCGCTGATTCGGTCCTCGAGGACATCGTGGATCTTTTGATTTTGTGTCAAACCTCGGGCGATGAGTCCACGATCTTGCTCGAAGTGTGCCGCCGGGTCCGCAGCCGAATCCACGCGATCGCCGTGGCTTTCGCGGTCGTCGAGAACGGCAAAACCTGCTTCTTGACATCCGACGGCGGCCGGATGGAGCTGGCAATCGTCGACCGCGCGATTCGCGCCGGAACGACCATCGGCCCGCACCGCCACGAGGATCGAATCGAGGCTGCTGCGCCGATTCGTTACGGTGGCACCATTCTGGGCGCTCTTGTCGCGCGATGGACGGTCGGCACCGCGCACGATCTGTCGGGGGTAGGCCCGATGCTGGGTGCGGTCGCGGCTGCGACTGCTCCCGTCCTGTGGGCTGCCATCGCGCAGCGCCGACAGGCCTCGGTGGCGACGCTGAAAGAGCTGCTGGGGACGAGCAGCGCGATGACGGAGGTTCGGCGGGCCGTCGATCGGACGGCAAGCGCACCGTTCGCCGTGTTGATCGAAGGAGAGAGCGGAAGTGGAAAAGAACTGGTTGCGCGGGCCTTGCATCGCAGCGGCCCACGCCGGGATCGGCCATTCTGCGCGTTGAATTGCGCCGCCTTGCCCGAAGAGCTGATCGAATCCGAGCTATTCGGGCACGCCCGCGGGGCATTCACCGGCGCCGTGGGCGAACGCCCGGGCGTCTTCGAGGAGGCGCAGGGAGGGACGCTCTTCCTGGACGAGATCGGTGAGCTCTCCCCGCGGGCCCAGGCCAAGATGCTTCGAGTGCTCCAGGACGGAGAACTGCGCCGCATCGGGGAGAACACCGCGCGTCGGATCGACGTGCGCGTGGTCTCCGCCACCAATCGCGATCTGCGGCAGGAAGCCGCGGCCGGGCGGTTTCGGTTTGATTTGTTGTATCGCCTGGACGTCATCCGAATCGTCGTGCCGCCGCTGCGGGATCGCCGCGAGGATGTGGCCGTGCTCGCCGAGCACTTCTGGCGCGACTTGACGGCGCGAATGGCCAGCCGAGCCGTCTTGTCGGCGGCCTCACTGGCCGCGCTGGCGCGCTACGACTGGCCCGGCAACGTTCGAGAGCTCCAGAATGTGTTGGCGTCGCTCATCGTGCGCAGCGCCAAGCGTGGCATCGTCTCGCCGACCGCTCTGGGACCGCAGTTTGGAGAACCGCTGCTCGCCGACGCGATGCGGCTGGACGACGCGCGCCGCACCTTCGAAGAACGGTTCGTTCGCGCGGCGCTCGTCAGGGCAGGCGGGCATCGGGCTCGAGCTGCGCAAGAACTCGGCGTCACGCGTCAGGGCCTGACGAAGCTGATGGGACGACTCGGAATCACCGAATAGCCCCAAACCGGGGATGCTACAATTCACGGGACATCACATCCTGTTCAGCCCCCAGCGAATGTGACTCGATGACTGACTGACCGTGTTCCGTTTCCTGGCCCGCCGGCTGCTGCTCACAATTCCGGTCTTCTTTGGCGTCGCCACTGTCGTCTTCTTGCTCATTCATCTCATCCCCGGAGATCCCGTTCAAGCGATGCTGGGCGAAAGCGCTGCACCGGCCGACATCGCCGTTCTTCGCGACAGACTGGGTCTCGATCGGCCGCTGATCGTGCAGTACGGGGCGTTTCTCGAAGGTCTCGTGACAGGCGATCTGGGCACGTCGTTGCGGACGAATCAGACCGTCGTGTCGGCGCTCGCCGAGCGTCTGCCGGCGACCGTCGAATTGGCGGTCGCCGCAGTGCTCGTTGCGCTTGTGTTTGCGCTTCCAATGGGCACGATCGCCGCCGCCCGGGCAGGCACCCGTCTCGACCACATGACGATGACGGCGGCGCTCGTTGGCATTTCGATGCCGAATTTCTGGCTGGGTCCGTTGTTGGCGATCGTGTTCTCAATCGTGCTGGGATGGCTGCCAGTCTCAGGTCGCGGGACGCCTGCGCACCTGATCCTTCCCGCTGTCACGCTGGCGGCGCCGCTGGCGGCCGTCCTCGCTAGGATGACCCGGGCGAGCGTACTCGAAGAATTGCGCGAGCTGTACGTTCTTGCCGCTCGGGCACGGGGCGTGTCGCGGGCCCGGGCGGTCCTGAGGCATGCTTTTCGAAATAGCCTCGTTCCGATCGTGACACTCCTGGGCTTGCAGCTTGGTGGCTTGCTGACCGGCGCAGTGATTACCGAAACGATCTTTGCATGGCCCGGCGTGGGACGCTTGCTGATTCAGTCGATCGGGTTTCGAGATTACCCCATGGTTCAAGGCTGTATCCTGCTCATTGCGGTCATGTATGTCTCGCTGAATCTCCTGACCGATTTGCTGTATGGCATGCTCGATCCTCGCATCCGGTACGACCGCTCCTGAAGCTGAGGATTCGCCGTGCTGAAGGCAGGTGCAGCCGTTGTCTTGACGCTTGCCTGTGGGGGCAATCGTGGGCCCCTTGCTCATGCCATTCGATCCCGCCTATCAGGACATGGCGCTTCGGCTCACCGGCCCGACGTGGGCCCATCCCTTCGGCCTGGACGAACTTGGCCGCGACATTCTCGCTCGAGTGCTCGCCGGTGCCCGCATCTCGTTCGTCGTCGCCGTCGTCGTGGTCGGTGTCTCGGCTGTGGTTGGCACGGTGTTGGGCGCTGTAGCCGGTTACTTTGGCGGAGTCGTAGACGATGTGATTAGCCGGTTGATCGACATCCTGTTGGCTTTTCCCGGATTGCTGCTGGCCATCGGACTCGTAGCCGTCCTCGGACCCAGTCTCGGCCACGTGCTGCTCGCACTCACCGTGATCGGTTGGGTAGGATACGCGCGGCTGGTTCGCGGTCAGGTGCTTCGCGCTCGCGAGCTCGAGTTCGTTCAAGCCGCGAAAGCGTTGGGCGCCACGACACCGCGCGTGCTCCTACGCCACGTTGTTCCTACCGTCATCCCGGTGGTCGTCGTGCAAGCGACGCTCGGCATGGCTGGCGCGATCATCGGTGAAGCCGCATTGAGCTTCCTGGGCCTCGGGGTTCAACCGCCCACTCCAAGCTGGGGAACGATGTTGAGCGGAGGGCGGGCGCATCTGCTCGACGCTCCTCACCTGACTCTGTTTCCGGGCCTCGCGGTTGCGGCACTCGTACTCGGCTTCAATTTCGTGGGCGATGGGCTGCGCGACCTGGCGGATCCCAAGCGGCTCGGTCAGGTGTGAACACGGCCGCGCTACCTGGCTGATTGCAGCGCTGTACCGGACTTGCTAGATCGTGCCTTCCGGGCCAATGCGAGAAGGGCGGCGTTCTCGGGATCTTTCTCGAGAGCCCGTGTAATCGTGGCCCGAGCGGCCGGCTGGTCGCCGGACTTGAGCTGCGCCTCTGCTAGCGGCGCAAGAAGACGCCGGTCATTCGGCGTGGCGGCGAGCGCGCGTTCCAGCCACGCGGCTGCTGTCTTGAAATCGTTGAGGCGACTGGATAGAGCGGCGATGCGCGAGGCGCGAATAGCGAGCCCGCTTTGGTCGGCGGTCAGCGCGTCGTACTGAAGCAGCGCTTGCCGGGCGACGTCGAAATGCTTCTGCTGCTCGGCAGCCGTCGCGTAGAACCAGAACGCCGCCGGTTGCACCGGATATCGCTCGGTCGCTTGCTGGAGGGCGCGCTCGGCCACATCGACGCGGCCGCTCTCGAGCAGCGCCCGACCGTACAGCGTCAGCGCCTCACTCGTAGCAGCAGTGCTTGCGCCGACGCGTTCCAGCGCCTCGACGGCCTTGTTGAGCGCCGACGGATCCTGCCTCGCCTGAGCGATGTCGAGCCACACACGACCAAGAGCGCTGTAGATCGGAAGCTGGTCGGCAGTGCGTTCGAGCGCGCTCCGAAGCGTCAGCACCGCCAGCTCTGCGTGCCCGGCCCGGCTGGCGACGTTTTCTTCGGAATCAGCCCACCATCGCGCGTGCGCCAATCCAATCGCGATGTGGCGCTCGATGTGATCCCGGTCCAGTCCGGCCAGTACTTGCAGCTGCTCGAGCTCGTCGGCATGACGGCCGACTGAACCGTAAAGTTCGGCCAGCTCTTCGCGCGCGGCAATCAGTCCAGGAGAAAGTGCCACGGCTCTCTCGAGGGCCTGCTGCGCCTGGGCGAAGCGACGCTGATCGCGAAAGCAGAGGCCGCGAAGGTAGTGCACGTCGGACATCCGATCGTTGACGCGAAGCGCTTCGTCGGTGGCGATCAAAGCGCCTTCGAGATTGCCGTCCTTGTAGTGAGCGAGCGCCAGCTTGTAGCTCACACGAGGCAGGCGATCGTCGAGCCGCAGGCACTGTTGATAGGCCTCGATCGCCGGCTGAAACCGCCGCCGGAGGTATCGCACGTCGCCCAGCTCGTCGAGGGGGCGTGTCGCCGTCGGATCGAGTGCGGCGGCGGTCTGAAAGTCCCGCTCCGCTGCCTCCAACTCGCCACGCCGCAGGTAGGTTTCGCCACGTCTCAGGTGAGCCAGCATGGAGTCCGGTCGAAGAGCCACGGCGCCGCTGTAGGCCTCGATCGCGCCAAATGTCTGCTCGGTTTGGAGTGCGGCATCACCTCGGGCGAGGAGGGCACGATAGTCCCGTTCCCGGGCGGTAATCTGATAGAAAACCGCGACTCCGACCACGACTACGGCCAGAACCGCCAGAAAGACAAGCGTGCGCCGCACCCCTCGATCCTACCGCGCCGGCCCCATTTAGTCCTCGTTCAAGGAACTTTTTCCACCTCTCAGGGTCTAATCAGAAACAGGGTTTTCCGGGCATCGGCACGTGCTGCTATAGTGAGAGGAGTTACCGGTTTGGCAACGGCATCTTCTGGGGAACTCTTGGTGAAGCACGCACGCGTCGTCAGTTGGTCCGAGGTCGGCGGTCGGGAGGCGATGCTCGTCCGGCGGTGCGCCGAGGGGGACGAAGACGCATCGGCAGAGCTCGTGGCCGAACATCAGCGAACGGTCGTCCAGCTCGCGGCAAACCTGCTCGGAGACAGAGAAGAAGCCCTCGATCTTTCACAAGAGGTTTTCCTTCGCGTCTTCCGAACGATCCACAGATTTCGCGGGCAGTCGAGCCTGCGCACCTGGATCTACCGCATTGCCGTCAATCAGGCGCGAAATCGCCACAGGTTCTGGCGCCGGCGCCACCGCGGGGATCAGGTGTCGCTCGATCAACATGTGGCGGCGCACGGGGATGTCTTGTCGGGAGTGGACCCGACGCCGGATCGCGTGCTGGCCCAGAAAGAACTGGCCACGAAACTGTGGGGCGCGCTCGACCGCTTGCCGTTCGAGCAACGGACGGCCATCGTGCTGCGCGAGGTTGATGGATTGAGTTACGAGGAGATTGCGTATTCGCTCGACCTGGCCGTCGGCACCGTCAAGTCGCGGCTGACGCGGGCACGTCGGGCGCTTCGCGCCGAGCTCCGAGACGCGAGAACACTATGAAGCCGCTCACTTGCGCCGCAGCGCGCCGCCGGCTTCACGCCTTCCACGATGGCGAGCTGCCTGTGGCGGATCAAATTGCCGTCGAGGCGCACATCGACTGGTGCGATGAATGCGCGGCCGCGCTGGCTGACTTTCGCTTGCTGGGAACCGCACTCCGGGTCGGTTCTCTCGGACGCGATGGCCTCCTGCACGACCAAGGCGCCGCACTCGCGGCCCAGGTCGTCGGTCTTCGCAAAGCGGAACAAGATGCCTCGCTCTTTGCCCGCGTCCAGCGCATCTTCGACGACATGCACCTGGTATACGCGGGTATTGGCGCTGCCATCGCCAGCGTGCTCTGCATCGCCATCATGTTGAGCATGATGCGATTCGCGACCGCCGAGCGGCCCGATTCACTGGCTGCGATCGTCGATCTCATGGCGACACCAGGCTCCAGCGCCAACACCATCGTGATGGATCCGGCGTCTCATCAGCGAGGAACGGCCCGGTTCCAGGCGGCCAGTGAGAACGCTGAGCAGGATGCCGTGTTCGCGCTGGCTGCCATCGTCACTCGCGACGGGCGGCTCGCCAACTTCAGCCGGCTTCGAATGAGCAGCCGGAAGTCCACGCGCGAGGAAGTAGATCTGGTCGAAGCCTTGATGGATGCTGTTAGCCGGGCGAGGATCGACCCCACTTCGATTGACGGGACGCGCAACGCGGCTGCAGGAATGGTATGGCTCGTCACGAGCACGACCGTGCGTGCCACGAAGATCCTTGGCGTAGACTTGCCGCTTCCACCCGCGACCAAGAAGAGCATCACGAGGCTTGAACCTTCACAGTCCCGCGCCGAAAGCCTCACCCACGCCTAGTTACCCGTAAAAGCTGAAGTTGTACCGATCGCCGCCCTGAAGGGCGCGCCACTGTGGTTGTGGGGAAGGGCTGGGCCACTTTTGGTTGTGGCGCAGGGCTTTAGCCCTGCGGCGGTCCTGATTTGATGGGTCTCACCGCCGAACCGGACGGGGCACGTGGCCAGTTGCTACGTTGTTCATCGAATCGGACGCCCGCAGCACGAGGCCCCGCTCGCTCAATTCACCATCGAGGATCAATTCGTAGTGTTCGCTCTTTGAATCCGCGACGCCGTCGGTCGGGAACACCCCGCGCCATATCTGACCGTCCAACGAGAACTCGACGCGCTGAATCGGCGAGTGATCGTCATTCACATCGAAAGAAATCGATGTACGGCCGCCTTCGAACTTGACGTTCTGAATCGCAATCGCAGGCGGACTATTGTCGACTTCGAGAGCGGTGCTGTCGAATTCGCCGATCAGGGCCAGACCGGCTGCGTTCGACGGCGAGTCCGATGCGACGATTCGAATGAAGTACGTGCCGTTGGGCACGGTGGTCGTGTCCCAAACCAGGATCGGGTCCGTGACCCCGCGCCGGAGCACTTTCCAGTTCGTCTCGCCTTCACGACGGTAGAGCACGTCGTAGATCAGGTCGTCTTCGTTGTCATCGTCCGCCTTCCAGACGATTGTCTGCAGGCCTTTCTGGTAGGTTCGCCGACCGAGGGCGGGCGACGCCGAACCCGTTTGTGCACTCATGGCGGCTGACGTCAGCTTTCGATCTGGCGTTGTCTGGTCGTCGAATCCTGCGAGATCCGGTTCGCCCGTCGTAAACGGCTTCTGGAAAACGATGCCCGGCGGGTGCAGCGTAATCGATGTGACCTGAGGCCGGAGATTGCGTTGGAGATAGGCCGCGATGATCGACGTCAGCACCGGTCCGTCGCCGGTGCCGGTGAGCACCGCACGCCACTGGAGATAGCGGGACTTCGGGCTCGTAATCGATGACCCTGCGGCGCTCTTGTAGGCTGATGACCATGGGCTCCAGGTCTCATCAGGCGTTTCCGTATTCCCGGAGCGAGTGAACAGTTCAATCTGACTTCCACTGGCTGCGCTCCCGTGCCAGCTGAGCGCTCCCCACGTTGAGACCATCTGGGCATCGTGTGGTTGGGACTCGTACGTGCCTTTTGTCGCGCGTTCGGACGACAGCCTGAACACCTTTCCGGGATTCGCCGATGCGTAATACATCCGGCCACGATTGTCCTTGTAGAACGCGGTGACCTGTTGTGCGCTGGCACGAGCAAGGAGGATCGGGCGCACAGGGTCGCCCTCCAGCCGGTAAATCTTGCCCTTGTTTCCCGTGCCAACGATCAAACCTCCGTCGGGGGCGATCTGAAGGTCGTATGGAGCGTCGTCTCTCAGCTCCCAAACCTGATCCCAGACCCCATCGGGGGCGATTCGGTAAATCGCGCCTTTTGCCTGGCGGCGTGTGTCCCGCGCCGCGGTAGTCGTAGTCGGGCTGCCGGACGAGACGTCGACCACCGCAATGGAAGTGATCTCCGCGGTCACCGACGGAACCGGAGTACGCGGCTGCTCGCTCACGGGCGTTGAAATACGTTCGTCTGATGTCGGCGTCTGCGCACCGCCCGGCGGCCGTCCGCTCAGCGCTGCCGCATACAGCATGCCTTTGTCGTCGAAGTGCAGCGCGCGTATTTCATCGTACGGCGAATCGAGGACAACGAAGCCTTTGCCTTGTTCGTCGATCCGGACCACACGCCCTGGCGACTCGGTGCCGACGAGGAGGTTACCCATCCGGTCGAAGGCCAGCGCTGTGGCATGCGTGGCCTTGGTCTCGTAGAACCGGCTTCCCTTGCCATCCGGAGCGATTTTGTAGATCACTCCTTTGTCGCCGGTACCCGCGAACACGTTTCCCTTGGCATCGACGGCCAAGGACCAGATGTACTTGTCCTCGGGATCGAAGAACACCGTGTCTTTCCCCTCGCGATCGACTTTGTAGATTCGACCATCAGGAGAGGTGGCGACATAAAGGCCATCGGGCGCAGGAGCCAGGGCGTGAACTTCGAGCTCCGGTGCGTCGAAAAACACGGAGCCTTTCCCCTGCTGATCGATCCGGAAGACCTTGCCTTCGTTTCCGGTGCCGACGAACAAGGAGCCGTCAGGTCCGCCGACGAGCGACCACAGGAATGGCGCCGACGTTTCGTAGATCAGCTCGGTGGCGGGGCCAAGCGTCAATCGTCCCTGACCGTCGATAGACAGGTTCTCGACATCGCCCTTGAGAAACTCGGCCTGCGTCGTCGCCTTGAAAAACTTTGACGACGATGCGCTGAGCGGGATGAGACTCAGGACGACAAGGACGAAGCCGACTCGAAACGAGAAGTCCAGAACGGTGGACGTGCGGTAACCAACCTTGAACATGGTGACGTGGGGGAGACCCGTGCGCTAATTGGCCGAGATGGCGACGGTGAGCGTCCGCGAACCAGTGACGGCGTGTTCCGTCGGCAGCTCCCACTCGCCAAGAGTTGCGGTTTGCAGCGCGTTGAAGCTGCCGCCACTGCGATCCGCCTCGAGAATCGACAGCACGGACGGCGGCAATGACGAAAGCGCCTCGCCGTTGACCACGGCGCCAGCCTCCTGACCGAGCAACTTGACGTACAGCGTGTTGTTTCGTCTCCCCTTGTTGAGGGTCCGAATCAATTGCGACACGCTCCGCAGCTGTTGAGGCAGTCTCGCCTCGCGCTGTTCGGCCTGCTCCAACCGCGAACCATCGGTGACCAGGATCGACAGCGATCCACGTGCGTTCGCAGGAATGGTCACGGGAAGCGTCCGCACCACCTCTTCGCCCCTGAACGTTCGGAACGACACCTTGAGCGGAACCGTTCGTCCGGCTCTCGGACGCGACTCATCGAGCCACACACGTTGCAGCGTCGCGGTTTTCGGCTCCTCGCTCGAGCTCACGGTGAATTCGAGGCTCTCCAGTTCCACCTTCTCGTAGTCGTTGGCCATCAAGTAGGTAATCGGCATCACCATGTAACTGGCGGCTCCCGCCGATGCCGTGTTGCCCGTGAACAGGTTCGAGAAGGCGATGTCGTCGTACTTCTTCACCGCGGCTTTGCCGCGCACGGTGTAGGTCGCAACCCCGTTCTGTCGCTCGTACGAGCCGAGCGTGTCGAGAATGGCCGCGTAGGTCATCAACGGCGTGAAGAGCTGGTCGTTGACGACACCGAAAGTGGAACGTGCGCTTCGGACCGCGATCCGACTCGAGCGACAGTGTGATCGGAATCATCCGAGGTCCCGAGCCCAAGCGGCCGGCAATGGCCGTCGCACGATCTTGAAGGAACGTGCCGATCACTTCGCCAGTCGTGGAGAGCTTCAGAGACGCAGCCAAGCTCGGAAGAACCGTATAGACGTAGGCCCTCGTCATCGGGAACTCGGTCGGCCCCAGGTTGTACATCGGGTGACCGAAGGCGTATACGCGGTCGCCGTCGATATGCGTAACCGTCCCGGTGGCGCCAATCTCGAGGTCGCCGTTCAGAAAACCAACACCGACTGCGTCACCTGGCTTCAGCGGTCCCTCGTAGGGCATCTCGCCGACGGCCGTTCCGCGGGCACCTCCGCCAGTCGGAATGAAGCCTTGATCGCGGAATGCCGAGCCAAGCAGCCCCGCGACGTCCGGCTCGAATCCAGACATGACAAGTGGGGTCGCGATCGGGCGCAAAAGGGTTCCGACTCCATCACTCGCAAAGCCGGGAGCGCTGATGCCGACGAAGCGGGCATCGCCCGGCCTTTCGGCGAACGGCCGGTTCCAGTTCAATGCCCGTCGGAACGCTGCGACCAGGTTCTCGTCGGTCAGCGGAAAATCCAACTGAACGCGGGCAGCACGAGGACGCGAGTTCGTGAGGCTCGTGGCATCTGTCATTTCTGCGATTGGAGTGATGCCAGCGATCGGTTCTTTGGAAAAGGCACCGAGTGCGTAGGACACTGCGCCGATCAAACGTCCATCGATGTAGACCGGACTGCCGCTCATCCCGGCGATGACGCCAGTGTTCGCCAGTGGGCCACCTTCCAGGCGCGCAAGGATCAAGTTTCGGCGTGCGCCGATCACGTTCTCGATCACGCCGAGAATCCTGGCGCGAAATTCCTCGACTCGCGTCCCATCGAACACGGTCCGGCCCACTCCCACCATTCCGGGACGGATCTCGTCCACGCTCATGTCGGGCGCGGCGGCTTCGAAGAGCCTGGAGAAGGCAAGAGTGACGATCAGAAGAGCGAAGGCGAGTCGGCGTAAGCTCATGCTTCAACTCCGTTTATAGCGGGAGAAGTGCTTGCTGGTCAAGGAGAAATGGGCATTGTTTGACAGTGACGAATCTCGTCTGGTATGGTGGCGTCCTTCGATGGTTACCCAAGCAGACGTGCTCTGTACGATTTTGACGCTCGGCCGGCGCCCCGTGGCGAGTTCCGTGTTTGCGTGGCGGTTTTATTGGAGCCTTTCTGAGGAGGCTACCGCCTTGGTCTGATTTGTCACAGCGACTCGTAAGCGACCAAGCCTCTTCAGCCCTCCGGTTGAAGAGGCTTTTTTTGTTATTGGCGAAGATGATCCCGAGCCTGTGCGTGACTGTGACGGCGCCGACAACGGCGGAGCTGAGAAAGAGGCGTGACGCTATCAGAGACGCCGACCTCGTCGAGCTCCGCCTGGATTCCGTCAGCGACCCTGACGTCGCCGGCGCCCTCCAGGACCGCCAGCGAGCCGTCATCGTGACGTGCCGGCCCACCTGGGAGGGAGGCGCGTTTGCCGGCTCCGAGGAAGAGCGAAAGCGTCTTTTGAGCGAGGCACTGGCGGCGGGCGCGGAATACGTCGACATCGAGGCTCGGGCAGGATTCGACAATGTGATCGCGGCCACTGCGGGGAAGCGCATCGTGCTGTCGGCGCACGATTTCGACGGAATGCCCGATGATCTCGACGCGCGCGTCCGGTCGCTGCTGTCGCAGGGGACGGAAGTCGTCAAGCTGGCCGTGCAAACCAGAAAGCTCAGTGACTGCGTGAGACTGCTCGACATCGCTTCACGCTCGAGAGGGAACAACCTCGTCCTGATCGGAATGGGCGAGCACGGACTGGCCACGCGGGCGCTCGCGTCGCGTTTCGGTTCGAAGTGGACGTACGCCGGGGGCCTCTCCGGTGTTGGACAAGTGACCCCGGAGTCGCTGGTAGACGAATTTCGATTCCGGCACGTCGATCGATCGACGTCCCTTTACGGCGTGGTCGGATCGCCAGTGTCGCACTCGGTCTCGCCGGCCATGCACAATGCGGCGTTCCGCGCCACCAACATCGACGCGGTGTATCTGCCTTTGCCAGCAGTTGACGTTGATGATTTCGTCGAGTTCGCGCAAGCCTTCGATGTACGTGGGGCGAGCGTCACCATTCCGTACAAAGTGGCCCTTCTCGAACGTGTCGGCAGTGCGTCGGGGCTCGCGACCCGGATCGGCGCGATCAATACGATTCGCACTACTGACAACGACTGGCTCGGCGACAACAGCGACGTGAGCGGTTTCTTGCAGCCGCTTGCCGGCCGCCTGTCGCTGGAGGGGCTTCGCGCGGCGCTTCTTGGCGCCGGAGGAGCGGCGCGCGCGGTGGCCGTGGCTCTTGCGTCGCAGCGTGCTCGCGTCACCGTGCACGCCCGACAGCGTCAGCGCGCCGCAGATGTCGCCGCGCTGGTGGACGGCTCGATCGGCGGCTGGCCGCCTACCCCAGGCAGTTGGGACCTTCTCGTCAACTGTACGCCCGTCGGGATGCACCCAGCAGCGGAGGGCAGTCCGTTGCCACCGGAGTATTTGAGAGGTGGAACGGTCTACGACCTTGTTTACAACCCGCAGAAGACGCGGCTGCTGCAGGACGCCGAGATGGCTGGCTGTCCAACGCTTGGTGGACTGGACATGCTCGTGGGCCAAGCGCGGCAGCAGTTCGAATGGTGGACCGGCGTCTGTCCGCCGGTAGAAGTCATGCGAGAGGCTGCGATCCGAAAGCTAGCGGAGTTCACGGGGGGTAAGGGCTGAGGGCTGAGGGCTGAGGGCTCAGGGTTGAGAGCTCAGGGTTGAGAGCTTAATGATGAAGATCACGTCATTCGATGAGTTCAAGGATTTGGCACGACGTGGGACGTTCGTGCCGGTCTGCAAGGAAATCGTTGCCGACCTGCTGACGCCGGTTTCGGCGTTCCTCAAAATCGCCGAGCATTCCGATTACGCCTTCCTCTTAGAAAGTGTCGAAGGCGGCGAGCACGTCGGGCGTTATTCATTTCTCGGCAAGGATCCGTTCCTGATCCTCCGCGCCCGGAACGGGCGCACGACAATCGAACGCGCCGGCAAGCTGACCGAGAGCGATCGGCCATTCATTGCGACGCTCCGAAGCCTGATGGCCGACTTCCGATCGCCCTTCGTTCCCGACTTTCCCAGATTCACCGGTGGCGCGGTGGGATTCCTCGGCTATGGCGCCGCATCCTGGTTCGAGCCGGTGTTGGGTGATCTCGGGACTTCGAGCGACGGCGCCGACACAGCCGGCTTCATGCTCTTCGACACGGTGCTGGCGTTCGATCACGTGCAGCACCGCATCCTGATCATTGCCAACGCCAGAATCACGCCGGACGAGGATCTCGAGTCCCTCTATCAGTTCGCTTGCGCCAAGATTGCGTTCCTCGAACGCGAGCTGGATCGAGCCTTGTCGCAGCGCCCGGCTAAGACGACCGGCGGGGTGGAGCTTCGATCCAACTACACACGCGACGAGTACGAGACACACGTCAGGACCGCCAAGGAGTACATCGCCGCGGGAGAGATTTACCAGGTCGTCCTGTCACAGCGGTTCGAAGCAACGGTCGCGGTGGAACCGTTCACCGTCTACCGGGCGCTCCGCTACGTGAATCCATCCCCGTACATGTATTTCATTCGCATGGGCGGCGTTTCGGTGGTTGGCTCGTCGCCCGAAATGCTGGTCCGCGTTGAAGGCTCGCTCGTCGAAACGCATCCGATTGCCGGTACGCGCCGCCGGGGACGGAACGACGAGGAAGACATGCGCCTGGCCGAGGAGTTGAAGCGCAACGAAAAGGAGCGCGCCGAGCACGTGATGCTCGTCGACTTAGGGCGCAACGACGTCGGGCGCGTCTGTGAGTACGGATCCGTGCGGGTGCCGCAGTTCATGGGTCTCGAGCGCTTTTCCCATGTGATGCACCTGACGTCGGTCGTCGAAGGCCGGCTGGCCAGCGATCGGGATCGATTCGATGCGTTGGTCTCGTGCTTTCCTGCCGGCACGGTCTCGGGCGCTCCCAAGGTGCGGGCGATGCAAATCATCAACGAGCTGGAGCCGTCGGGCCGCGGGCTCTATGCCGGCGCGGTCGGCTATCTCGATTTTGCCGGCAATCTCGATTTCTGTATCGCCATTCGGACCGTCATCATGTCCGGCGGAAAGGCCTACATCCAGGCGGGTGCCGGTATCGTCATGGATTCGAATCCGACAGCCGAGTACGAAGAGACACGCGACAAAGCCCGGGCGCTGATTCGCGCCCTCGAATTGGCGCAGCAGGGCTTGTAAGGAAACGTCACCGCCATGATTCTGGTCATCGACAACTACGATTCGTTCACATACAACCTGGTTCAGTACTTGGGAGAGTTGGGCTCGGAGGTGCGCGTCGTGCGAAACGACGCGGCCTCGATTGAATCGATCTCCGCGCTGCAGCCGGCGCGCATCGTCATTTCGCCAGGCCCGGGCCGGCCGGAACACGCGGGAATCACGATGGACGTCATCCGTCAGCTCGGGTCCTCGATCCCCATTCTCGGCGTTTGCCTGGGTCATCAGGCAATCGGCGCGGTGTTCGGTGGCGCAGTCGTGCGCGCGTCGACGCCGATGCACGGCAAGACGTCGACCATCGAGCATGACGGCCGGGGCGTGTTCGCAGGGTTTGACGGACCATTCGTGGCGTCGCGATACCACTCGCTGGTTGTCTCGGACGAGGGATTGCCGGACGAGCTCGAGGTGACAGCCCGGACACGCGAGGACCGCACAATCATGGGGCTGCGGCATCGCGATCGGCCGATCCATGGCGTGCAGTTTCATCCTGAATCGATTCTCACTGGAGAGGGCATGCGCCTGCTTCGAAATTTTCTCGAGAAGCGGCTCGACTAGCTGAACGGCTCGATATGTTTCCACAACTGCTAGAAAAACTTTCGCGCCATGAAGATCTGACGAGCGAGGAAGCCGCTGCCGCGATGACTGAGATCATGGCCGGCCGAGCAGCTCCCGCCCACATGGCCGGCCTGCTCGTCGGTTTGGCCATGAAAGGCGAGCGACCGATCGAAATCGTCGGCCTGGCGCAGGCGATGCGGGCGCACGCTGTACAGGTCACGAAAAAGTACGAGCGCGTCTTCGATACATGTGGCACGGGTGGTGACCGTGCTGGAACCTTCAATATTTCATCGAGTGCGGCAGTGGTCGTCGCGGCGTGCGGCGTGAGGGTCGCGAAACACGGGAACCGATCGGTATCCAGCCTCTCGGGCAGCGCCGACGTGTTCGAGGCGCTTGGCGTGCGTGTTTCGGCGCCCCCCGCAGTGGTGGAGCGCTGCCTTGCAGAGGCGCGCATCGGATTCTTTTTCGCCCCGACGTTTCACCCCTCGATGAAGCATGTGGCTCAGACGCGCCGCGAGCTCGGGTTGCGAACGGCCTTCAATCTGCTGGGTCCGCTCACGAACCCAGCCGGAGCGACGCGTCAGTTGGTGGGCGTACCACGTCCGGAACTGACGGAACTCCTCGCTCGAGCCTTGATGCTGCTCGGATCCGAGCGTGCGTGGGTCGTCCATGGCGCTGACGGTATCGACGAAATCTCGACCACCGGGTACACGAAGATTTCCGAATGCCGGGACGGATCGGTGAATACCTTCTATCTGCACCCAAGCGATGTCGGATTACCCAAAGCTGCGCCAGCAGCGCTCAAAGGTGCCAATGCTCGAGAGAACGCGACAATCATCGAACGAGTCCTAGGCGGCGAGCGAGGCCCGGCGCGTGATGTCGTGCTCTTGAACGCCGGAGCTGCATTGTTCCTGGCCGGCGTCACCTCATCGGTCGAGGACGGCATTCTGCACGCGTCGAGAGCGATCGACCGCGGCGACGCCAAACGAACGCTCGCACAGTTGGTATCGATTTCGACAGCGGAAGGAACAGCCGCGGAGGCGAGTGTCTGATGCAAACCTCGCCACCGACCGCGGATCTACTCGCCACGATCGTTGCCGCGACGCGAAGGACCGTCGAAATTCGCCAGGAACGCGAACCTCTCGCTTCTCTGACCCGTCGTGCGGAGCAGGTAGGAACCCCAGGTCGGAAGTTTCGAAGTGCTCTGACGAGCGGGGCGCTCAATGTGATCGCCGAGTGCAAGCGACGCTCACCGTCTCGCGGGGTATTGCGTGCGGACTACGACCCGGTGACGATTGCGAAAAGCTATGCGAGCGCCGGCGCCGTGGCCTTGTCGGTTCTCACAGAACCGACCTTTTTCGACGGATCGCTCGACCATCTGGCTGCCGTTCGAAAGGCCGTCGACGTCCCGTTGCTGCGAAAGGATTTCATCGTTTCCGAATATCAACTGCTCGAGGCGAAAGCGGCCGGCGCAGACGCTGTCCTCCTGATTGTTGCGGCCCTTCGTCCGGACGAGCTCGCCAGGCTGATGGAGCGGGCCGCCGAACTCTCTCTGGACGCACTCGTCGAAGTCCACAAGAACGACGAGCTTCACGTCGCGCTCGATGCGGGGGCTCACATCATCGGAGTGAACAATCGGAATCTTCGGACGCTCGAGGTTGACGTGCAGGCATCCGAAAGTCTCATCGCGGTGATGCCGCCCGAGGTTGTCGCGGTGAGTGAGAGCGGGCTACGCACCCCGGAAGACCTTCTCCGGTTGCGGACACTCGGGTATCACGCGTTTTTGATCGGCGAGCGCTTCATGACTGACTGAGGATCCCGGAAAGGCGCTTCGAGACTTGCTCTCGGGTTGCGCGGCGGGCGACACCAAGGGAACGGGTGTTAGCCCCGCGCCACAATTGTGATGATGGTGAATCGTGCTCGTGAAGATTTGCGGAATCACGCGATTGGCTGATGCAGAACTCGCCGTCGAATGCGGCGCGGGCGCGCTGGGATTCGTATTCTGGCCGGACAGTCCTCGCTTCATCGATCCGGAGTCCGCGCGGGCGATTGTCGCGACGCTTCCGCCCGCGGTCATTCCGGTGGGAGTCTTCGTCAATCAGTCGCGTGAATACGTCAACGAGGTCGCGGCGAAGGTATCACTCGGCGCGGTTCAATTGCATGGTGACGAATCAGTGGAATATGCGAGGGCCATGACTCGCCCGGTTCTCAAAGCGGTCGCATTGGCCGAAGCGAGCGAGGAGGCGATTGATGCGTGGCCGCTCGAAACCATGATGCTCCTCGATGTACACGATCCCGTCCGGCGCGGCGGAACTGGGAGGCTCGTCGATTGGGGTCGCGCTTCGACGGTGGCGAGACGGCGGGCCGTGATCCTCGCTGGCGGCCTGACGCCAGAAAATGTCGGTGAAGCGATCGGTCGCGTGGGACCTTCGGGGATTGACGTGTCATCAGGCGTGGAAAGGTCGCCCGGCCTGAAAGACCCTGACAAACTCAAGGCGCTGTTCGTGGCGATGAAAAAAGTGGAGACGCGATGAGACCCACAATCACAAGACGCGATCCAGATTCTCGCGGCTACTTCGGTGAGTTCGGGGGCCGGTTTGTTCCCGAGACGCTGGTGGAGCCGATCGAGGCTCTCGAACGTGCGTACCTCGAGGTGCGCGACGATCCTGCATTCCGCGCTCGGCTCGACAGCCTGCTTGCACACTATGTTGGAAGGCCAACTCCAACCTACGAGGCAACTCGGTTGTCGGCCGTGTGCGGTGGCAGCCGGATCTTTCTCAAGCGCGAGGACCTCACCCATACGGGAGCACACAAAATCAACAACGCTTTGGGGCAGGCCCTTCTCGCCGTGAGAATGGGGAAGCGTCGCATCGTTGCCGAGACCGGCGCCGGACAGCATGGCGTCGCGACAGCCACCGCCTGCGCGCTTCTCGGTCTCGAATGCCACGTCTACATGGGGTCGGAGGATATGCAGCGGCAGGCCCTCAACGTCTTCCGCATGCGATTGCTCGGAGCTCAGGTCTGTCCCGTCGACGCCGGCAGCCGGACGTTGAAGGATGCTATCAACGAAGCGATGCGTGATTGGGTCACCAACGTCGAAGACACCTACTACCTGTTGGGATCGGTGCTCGGGCCGCATCCGTATCCGCTGATGGTCCGCGAATTCCAGTCGGTAATCGGCCGCGAGGCCCGCGCTCAAATCCTCGAGCAGGCCGGCACTCTGCCCACGGCGGTCGTCGCATGCGTTGGCGGCGGGAGCAATGCCATGGGCATTTTCGACGCCTTCGTGACGGACGAGCACGTGAGACTCATCGGCGTGGAAGCGGGAGGCGAGCAAATCATCCGCGGCCGCCACGCCGCGCGTTTCGCCGGCGGGAGTGCGGGGATTCTTCAAGGCACCCGTACATTCGTGCTTCAAGATGACGACGGCAACATCGAGCTGACGCATTCCATCTCTGCCGGCTTGGACTATGCGGCCGTCGGCCCCGAGCACGCCTGGCTTCGAGCAATCGGTCGTGCCGAGTACGCCTACGTCACCGACGAGGAAGCGCTCGCAGCGTTTCAGATGCTGGCCCGTCTCGAGGGCATTCTGCCGGCGCTCGAATCGGCCCACGCCGTCGCTTATCTCACCAAGCTCGGAAAGGAATTGGGTCGTCAGGCGACGATTCTGGTCAACCTCTCGGGGCGCGGCGACAAGGATGTGAACACAGTCGAAAAGGCTCTCGGGAAAGCCTCCGCAGCCAACTAGAACGAAGACATGGCTAACTCGCGCATCGATCAGACGTTCGCTCGACTCCGCGCCGACAAGAAGACCGGCCTCGTCACGTACACGACGGCCGGCGATCCCGACTTGTCTCGGTCGGCGGATATCCTGCGCGCGCTCGACAAGGCGGGAGCCGACGTGCTCGAAGTTGGCGTGCCATTTTCTGATCCCCTCGCCGACGGCCCGGTCATTCAGCGTGCAACCGAGCGGGCGCTGGCCGCTGGCGGGAGCTTGCGAACGGCATTGAAGATGGTCGCCGACGTCCGGCCGCATCTCCGGGCGCCGGTCGTCATCTTCAGCTATGCCAATCCCTTGATTCGGATGGGCGTCGAGACATTCGCGCGCGAGGCCGCCAGCGCAGGTGTCGATGGCGTGCTGGCCCTGGATCTACCGATAGAGGAGGCGCACGATTTCCGCGAGACCCTCGCAGCCGCCGGTCTCGATACGATATTTCTCCTGAGTCCGACGACGACGGATACTCGAATCAGACGGGCGGCGGAGTTGGGGAAGGGCTTCCTGTACGGAATCTCGCGACTCGGCGTAACCGGAGCGCGCGACAAGGTGGCATCGGGAGCTGCCGCGCTCGTGAAAAGAATTCGCGAACATACGTCGATGCCGATCGCGCTGGGTTTCGGAATTTCCAGGCCAGAGCACGTGGCCGAGGTCGGGCAGTTCGCCGATGCCGCGGTTGTCGGGAGCGCACTTGTATCGCTGATCGCTCGAGAAAGTAGCTCGCCGGCGCTCATCGACCGCGTTGAAGAGTACGTACGATGGCTGAAGGGAGTGGAGCTTGCACCAGCTTCGCGCTTCTTCGAGGACCAGGCTCACGATTCGGTATAGAAGACCATGACAAGTTCAACTCTTGATGACTTGCGGCGCGACATCGACCGGGTCGACGAGGTGTTGGTCAGGCTCTTGAACGAGCGGGCGCGCTGCGTGTGTGAGGTCGGCCGTCTCAAGAAAGAGCACGGCCTTCAGGTCTACCAGCCCGATCGGGAAAAAGAGGTGCTGGCGCACGTCCGGGGCATTGCTGCCGAGGGTCCACTCGGATCGGAAGCCATTGCCCGGTTGTTCGAACGGATCATCGACGAAGCGCGGCGCCTCGAACGCCGCGTTGTCTACGACGGGGTCGATCCCCTGGAGCATCGTGAGCAGAGCGCGGAAACTGGCCAGGACGTATCGGCTGGACGCGCCGGGAGCAAAGAGTCGACGTGATCGGCGGATCACATCGAACGACTACAATGAAGACGCCGCCTGTGAATAGCGTGGAGGGCAAAGAAGCCATGGTTGTCGTAATGGAAGAACGAGCCACCGAAGCCCAGATCGAACAGGTGGTCTCTCGCCTGGTCGAGATGGGCATGGACGTCCACCGATCGACCGGTGTCACCCGAACCGTGCTCGGAGTAGTCGGTCAGGGACGACCCGATGCGGCATTGATTGAAATGCTCGACGGCGTTCACGAAGTGCTCCGGATTTCTGAGCCCTACAAGCTGGCCAGCCGCACGTTCAAGCCGGACAACACGGTCGTGACGGTCGGCGACGTGCGCATCGGCGGCGACGAGGTGATCGTCATGGCCGGCCCGTGCTCGGCCGAGAGCGAGAAGCAGGTCCGTGTCACCGCAGCGGCGGTGCGCCGGGCGGGCGCGAAGATCTTCCGCGGCGGTGCATTCAAACCGCGAAGCTCACCCTACAGCTTCCAGGGGCTTGGCGAAGAAGGCCTCCAACTGCTGCGGCAGGCGTGCAACACGGAAGGCATGGCGCTCGTGTCGGAAGTGATGGATGCCAGCCAGATCGAGGTGATGAACAAGTACGTCGACATCTTCCAGGTCGGCGCGCGCAACATGCAGAACTTCACCCTCCTGCGCGAGCTCGGTCACGTTCGCAAGCCTGTGCTGCTCAAGCGCGGTATCTCGGCCACGATCGAGGAATGGCTGCTTTCGGCGGAATACGTGCTGAGCGGCGGCAACACCGACGTCATTTTGTGCGAAAGAGGCATCCGGACATTCGAGACGGCCACACGGAACACGCTGGATATCGCCGCCATTCCGATCGTGCAGAAGCTCAGCCACCTGCCGGTGATCGTCGATCCCAGTCACGCAATCGGCCGCCGCGACAAGGTTGCACCAGTCGCCCGTGCGGCGATCGCGGCCGGGGCGGACGGCCTGCTGATTGAGGTCCACTGCGATCCCGACCATGCACTCAGCGATGGCGCGCAGTCCATGTTCCCATCGCAATTCGATCGGCTGATGGCCGAGCTCCGGATCATCGCCCCGGCCATTGGCCGCAGTATCTGCCTCGAGACGGTCGCGCGGCGAGGTTGGGGATCGTAGCGAGAAGAAATTGCTGATTGCTAATTGAAGATTGCTCATTTCCAATCGGCAATAAGCAATCTGAAATCGACAATGTCATGGAGTTGAAGGTGATTCAGCCCGGCCGACCCGAGCCGGGCGAGCCGCCGGTCTTCAACAAGATCGGCATCGTCGGTCTGGGGTTGATCGGTGGATCCATCGCTCTGGCCTCGCGGCAGCGCTGGCCGTCTGCGCTGGTGATCGGCGTCGACTGCAAGGACACGCTCGAAAGCGCCATGCGGCTTCACGCGATTGATGTCGCTGCCGACGATTTGTTCGTGCTTGCCGAGGCCGACGTCGTGATCCTGGCCGCACCGGTTCGCCAGAACATTTCTCTGCTCGAGCGTCTGGATGAAGCGGTTCAGCAGCCAGCCGTCGTGACAGACACGGGCAGCACCAAGCGTGCGATGTTCGACGCCGCGAAACAGCTGCCGCCTCGGTTTGCTTTCGTCGGCGGCCATCCGCTCGGCGGCAGCGCGAAGGGCGGACTCGAGCACGCCCGGCCAGATCTCTTTTCGGGACGGCCGTGGCTTCTGACACCCGTTGGAGATGGAGCCGGCGAGGCCGTCGAAAAACTGTCGGCGTTCGCACGAGCCCTGGGGGCGGAACCGCGCATGCTCTCCGCTGCCGCGCACGACCGGTTGTTGGCCTACCTGAGTCATTTGCCACAGCTGACTGCAAGTGCCCTGATGCAGGTCATTGGCGATGCCGTCGGCGACGACGGCCTGACGCTGGCCGGACGGGGACTCGTCGACACCACGCGCCTTGCGGCCAGCCCCGCCGGAATCTGGCAAGACATCGCCGCAACCAACGCCGACGAGCTCGGTCATGCGCTCGACGCCCTCATCAGCGTGCTGCGGGATCTGCGATCGGATCTCGAACGAGGCGAGCGTCTAAACGATGTGTTCGTGGCCGCGAACCGCTGGCGGAAAGAGCTGACAAATGGGGAGACACAGTGAACAAGGTGCTCGAAAGCGCTGAAGCCGCGGTTGCGGTGATCCCCGATGGCGCCGTCATCATGATGGGCGGCTTCGGCCTCTGTGGCATTCCGGAAAACCTGATCAAGGCGCTCCATGCGCGTGGGACGAAAGGCTTGACGGTGATCAGCAACAACGCCGGAATCGACGACTTCGGAATCGGCGTGTTACTGCGATCGCGGCAGATCAAGAAGATGGTGTCGACCTACGTTGGAGAGAACAAGGAGTTCGAGCGCCAGTTTCTCAGCGGCGAGATCGAGGTCGAGCTGGTGCCACAGGGGACATTCGCGGAGCGAATCAGGGCCGCCGGCGCGGGCGTGGGCGGTTTCTTCACGCCGACCGCGTTTGGCACGCTGGCCGCGGAAGGCAAGGAAACACGAATCATCGACGGCAAGCCGTACGTGTTGGAGCGCCCGCTCCATGCCGACTTTGCATTCGTCCGCGCGCGCCGGGGGGACCGGCTCGGCAACCTGGCTTATCATCGAACCGCCCGCAACTTCAATCCGGTGATGGCGACGGCCGCTCGTGTCACCATCGCCGAAGTCGAGGAACTGGTCGAGCCCGGCCAGATCGACCCGGATCACGTGGTGACGCCAGGAATCTTCGTGCATCATGTGATTCAAGGCCGCCGGTACGAGAACAGAATCGAGAAACGAACCGTCCGAGGCCCCAGGGCCCAGGCCTCGGGCCCCAGCCCTGGTTCTCTCTGAGCCCTAAGCCCTGAGCCCTTTTTTATGGAAGCCGTCATCGTCAGCGCCTGCCGAACGCCGATTGGATCGTTCGGCGGCCAGCTGAAAGACCTCACCGCTGTGGATCTCGGCGCGGTCGCGATCCGCGAAGCAATCGCGCGCGCCAAGGTATCGCCCGCCGACGTCGGCGACGTGATTCTCGGTTGCGTCCTTCAGGCGGGCGCTGGAATGAATGTCGCCCGTCAGGCGGCGATCAAAGCAGGGCTCCCGATCGAGGTTCCTGCGGAAACGATCAACCGCGTCTGCGGTTCCGGACTTCAGGCCGTTGCCCATGCCGTCGAAGCCCTGCACATGGGCTACGTGGACGTCGTCGTGGCCGGCGGTACTGAATCCATGTCGAATGCCCCATATCTGTTGAAAGGCGCGCGATGGGGTTATCGAATGGGCCACGCGGAAGTCACGGACGTGATGTTGGACGAAGGGCTCACGTGCGCCATGAGCTCGTGCCACATGGGCATCACGGCCGAAGAGATTGCGACCCGTTACTGCATTTCGCGTGCGGATCAGGACCAATTTGCCGCGCAAAGTCAGGACCGCGCTCAGCGCGCGATTCAGCAGCAGAGCTTCAAAGCGGAGATCGTGCCGGTTGTCGTCCCGCAAAAGAAGGGCGAACCGCAGCACGTAACAACCGACGAGTATCCACGTCCTGGGACGACGGTGGAAAAGCTCGCGGGCCTGAAGCCGGCTTTCAAGAAGGATGGAACGGTGACGGCCGGCAATGCGTCGGGCATCAACGACGGCGCGGCTGCACTGGTTGTCAGCACGTCGGCAAGAGCCAAGGCCCTGGGCGCAAAGCCGCTGGCGCGGATTCTTTCGTTTGCACAGGCCGGTGTCGATCCCAAAATCATGGGGATGGGCCCTGTTCCGGCGGTCCGGAAAGCACTGCAGCGGGCCGGACTGGAAATCGGCCAGATCGATCTATTCGAGTTGAACGAGGCATTCGCGGTGCAGTCCGTTGCCGTCGTCAAGGAGCTTGGCATCGACCCGGAAACCGTGAACATCTATGGCGGCGCCATCGCGCTCGGCCATCCAATCGGCGCCAGCGGTGCCCGCATCCTGACGACGCTGGTCCATGCGCTGCAGGCAAAGAAACTCCGCCGTGGTTTAGCGTCGCTGTGTATCGGTGGCGGGATGGGCATCGCCATGATCGTGGAAGCGATGTGAAGAACCGGATCGTGTGAATCCCGTTCACATCTCGAGGGGTGCCGTCGAAGAAATCTCCGCCCACGCCCGGGAGGCGCTGCCGAGTGAGTGCTGCGGCGTGCTGATCGGGTCGGGACCGGCGATCGTCGAAGCCCGTCGGACGCGCAATCTTTCAGAAAGTCGAACCCGGTTCGAGATCGATCCGAAGGGCCACATCGACGCTCGTCGTAACGCCAGGCTTCGCGGTCTCGACGTGGTGGGCTTCTATCATTCACATCCGCAATCCGAGCCGATCCCTTCCCAGACCGACCTCGCTGAAGCGTCGTATCCTGACTTGTTTCATTTGATTGTGCGACCGCTGCCAGAAAGGGCGAACCTTCGGCTGTTCCGCCTCGATGGCTCGCGGTATGTCGAATTCGAGCTGGTCGTTGATTAACGGGACTAGGGGGATTAAGAGGATTGAGGCCGCTTGGGAAGTAGACGAAACCGGCTCAGCGCCGGAGCTCGTCGAGCCCTGCTTGAACCTGAACCGTGGTCGTTGCGCTCGCGACAGCCTTGTCTCGCTGCTTCAAGCGGAACGCCACCTGATAGTAGCCCGCCCGGAAGATGTGATCGACCGTGAACCGGCGTTTGATCTCGCTCTTGCCACGCTGGTAGGGCTCGCAATCGGCTTTCGATTCGGACTGTGTGCCGTCGCCCCAGTCCCATTCGACCGTCGCGCAGTAGAAGTCCTCGAAATCGTTGGATCCTCCGACCAGTTCAGCCCGCAACGTCACCTTCGACGGAGACATGCTGATCATCGGCTGCGCTTTCAGCGTCACTTTCGGCCGTTTGTCGGAGTTGGTCTTCGTCTCTTTATCGTCAGTCTGCTGCGGTGGTGACCAGGCAACGAAGAGAGCGAGGGCAGGAGTCAGCACGGCGAGTCGCAGCATGCGTCGGTGCAATTTCATTGGCGGCCGCTGTCTCGGGGTTCAATGAGAATTGTACGCCCACCCCTGGGCGCTTGCAAGGCGCATCGGGGATAATACGAGTGATGTCATCGATCACAATTTCACCTTCGATTTCGTGTATCGGCGCGCCGATCCAAACAATTGACGTCGACCTCTTGATTGTTCCCTGGTTCGAAGGCGATGGCCCAGCCGCAGTGCCGGAGCTCGACGCAGCTTCAGGCGGTGAAATTTCCCGCGCCATTGGATCGAAAGAATTTTCAGGCCGTGCCTACGATTTCTTTGTATCCACCACCCGCGACTCGTCGTGGCGCGCGCGACGAATCGTCCTTGCCGGGGCCGGTCAGCACGCGATATTCGGCGCCGATTCGGCCCGCAGGCTGGCAACGGCCACTGGACTCTGGGCGCGTCAGCGACGGATCGCAAGAGTTGGATTCTTCCTGCGCTCGGACATCGTCGGTGACACCGCCGAACTGGCGCAGGCCGTCACTGAAGGACTGATCCTGACGGACTTCGACGCTGGACGTTACAAGACGAAAGAGCACGACATCCTTCCGGCCCCAACCTGGACGATTGTCGCGGCGAAAGGCGAGGACGCTGCGAACCGGGCGACTGCCGGAGTCGTTCGCGGTCAGGTGTTAGGCGACTGCACGAATCTGGCCCGAGCGCTGGGGAACGAGCCGAGCAATACGCTTACGCCGCGTGAGTTTGCCGTGCAGGCCGCAGCGATCGCCGGAGAAGCGGGCGTGCAGGTCGAGGTACTCGACGAGCAGCGGATTGCGCAGCTTGGGATGGGACTCCTGCTCGGCGTCGCCCGCGGAAGCAGCGAGCCGCCGCGTCTGATCGTGTTTCGCTACGAGCCACCCTTCGCTCCGCCAACGCCTGTGCTCGGACTGGTTGGCAAGGGCATCACCTTCGATACCGGAGGTATTTCGATCAAGCCCGCGGACGGGATGGAGCGCATGAAGGACGACATGGCCGGCGGCGCTGCCGTCTCTTGCGCGATGCGCGCGATTGCGATGCTGCAGGCGCCTATTCGTGTGGTGGGTGTCGTGCCGGCGACGGAAAACATGCCTGGCGGACGAGCGATCAAGCCAGGGGATGTCCTCCGCAGCGCCAGCGGCAAGACCGTCGAAGTCATCAATACGGACGCGGAAGGCCGGTTGATTCTCGGCGACGGCCTCTGGTACGCACGGCAGCTCGGCGCAACACACCTGGTCGACGTCGCCACCTTGACCGGCGCATGCGTCGTCGCCCTCGGCAAGATCACGAGCGGGTTGTTCGGAACGCCGCCTGACTGGGTGGAACATGTTCGACGCGTGGCCGACCGCGCGGGCGATCGGGTCTGGCCGATGCCGTTGTTCGACGAGTATCGAGAGCAATTGAAAAGCGAGATCGCCGACTTTGCGAATACCGGAGGCCGTCCAGCGGGTTCGATCACCGCCGCACTGTTCTTGAGTGAGTTCACGGGCGGGCTGCCGTGGGCGCACCTCGATATCGCAGGAACGGCGTGGCTGGAGGAATCGAAGCCGTACTTGCCCAAAGGACCGAGCGGTGTCGCCGTTCGAACGCTGGCGGAGCTTGCATTCACGAAGTTGGAAGTGTGACGTGCTCCTCCTTCTTCGTTCTGTCTTCCTTCAGACTTCAGACTTCAGACTTCACACTTTCCAGAATCCTGCTCCTGACTCGCCAATCGTCGTCAAAATCGTGGAGCCTAAGCAGAACGGATTGGCTGACGTCGTGATTGGCGCGATCGGATTGAGCGGTGTACTGTTCCTGATTGCAGTCGTGCTTGCCGTCGTCGTGGCCGGCGTGCTGTTTTACCTCCGGTCCCGCGATCCGCTCAGCAACGCGACCGAGGGTACGCACGGGCCGTAACTTCACTGCTGTTTCGCAACCGCCGGAGCGCCCGCGAGTGACTTCTGATACTTGGCGATAGCGCCCGAGAGCGCTTCCGCGATCCGTTGACGGTACGCGTTGCTCTTCAGAAGCCTCAGTTCCTGCGGATTGGTCAAAAACGAAATCTCCGCCAGCACGCTTGGCATCGCTGCCCCAATCAACACGACGAACGGTGCCTGTTTGACGCCAAGGTCCTTGATGGTCTTGTTCGGGCCGCGCAACTGCTCGAGCATCGAATGCTGAACGAGCGTCGCGAAATCCTTGGACTCGTCGAGCTTGTTGTTCAATGCAATCGCCTTGACGAAGTCCGGCAGCGCGCCCATGGCCTGACCCGAACCAGAGTTCTCCCGAGCCGCGACGGCAGCGGCGCTCTGGTTGGTGGCGAAATTGAGAAAGTACGTCTCGATGCCCCGGGCCTCGGCGTTGGGACTGGCGTTGGCGTGGATCGACAAGAACAGGTCGGCGCCTTCGCGATTGGCGATCGCAGTTCGTTCGGGGAGTGGAATGAAGTCGTCGGACCGGCGCGTCAGGATGACCTCGAAGGAATGATTCTCCTCGAGTAGTTTTTCGAGCCTGAGCGCGACGTCGAGCACGAGCTCCGCTTCGGTGATCCCTTTACCTTTGGCGCCAGGATCGTGGCCCCCGTGTCCGGGATCGATGACGATTCGCGAAACGCCGAGACCCAATTGCCGCGCCATGGAAACGCCCGGGTGAGGGTTCGGTGGTGGGCCGGCCGCAGGCTTCGCAGGGGCGGACGCTACAAGGGGTGGGGGAGCCCCGGTCGCCGCATCAGGCGGAGTGACGGTTACCGCGCCTGCACCATCAGTGCTTGCCATGGCCGCCGATGGTCCGTTGAGGGGAGAGACTGACGGCAACTGCCGGCCCCAGCCGGGCGCGAGACGACGGCTCGGAAGCGGGCCCGGATAAGAGTTCTGAATTGCAGCCGTCGCTCCGGGAGCGACGTTTGGCAATCGGCTGTTCCGGCCGGTCGCAACGGCGCGACTGGCGAGCGGCAGCGCACGTGCGTCCGCCAACGCGGCCGTCGCCCCCGGCGCCGATGCCGCCAGGCGCCCGGCTGGTCCTGTCACACGCCGGCTCTCCAAGTCGACCACCGCAGCCGTTTGACCGACAGGCACGGGCTGGGGTCTATGCACGACCGACGGTGTGGGAACGGAAGCCGGCACGATGGATGGAGCAGCCGGAGCGGAGGCTTGCAAGGTCTTTGGTGTTTCCCGAATGCAATCGATCACCAGACGATACGGACTGTATAGGGGATAGACGCTGTAGCTGGACACGCCAGTCGCGTCGAGTACGACTCGTGTCGTGGAGTTCGGGTGACGGCCGACTCGAACCTGCCTCACGACGTCGCTGTCGCGATCGAATCGAATGGTCTGCTCGACGAGCGCGCTCGTCGTACGAGTCGACTGAAAATCGACAAAGATCCGGGCCGGACCTGATATCCGCTCTTCGTGAAACTCCACTTCGGAATCGACGTCGATGATGACTCGGACGACCTCGGGCATGACCGTGCGCCTGATTCCGCTGATCGTCGCGATCCGCCGTGTCGAAGACGGCTCGATTCCACGGGTCGCCGCGACGTCACGTACGGGCACCGAGGCTGCCGTCTTTGGCTTGGCCTGCACGCCCGACGTTTTATCGGCGGCGCTCTCCTCTGCCTCGCGGCTCTTCGCCACGACCGGCGGCGCTGGCGAGGCTTTGGCGGCAGCCGCAAGCTGCTCCGGGACCTGACTGGCGAGCTTGCTCGTGGGATATTCGGCCGCCAGAGCCTTGAACAGACGAATACCCGCATCTCGATCTTGCGGTTGCCCGAAGCGGGCGAACCCGTCGAGCGACAACCGAGCCGCCTGCCACAACGCGTTGTCGCTATAGCTGCTGGTCGGATAGCGCCGCACCAGGGATTCGTAGGTGGCGACCGCTGTTCGAAGCGCCTTCAGCACCGTCTCGGACGCCGATTGATCGCTCAACGCCTCGCGGACGGCGTTTTCCTTCGCCATCGCGTCGGCATAGAGCGCCTGAACGGTGAGTGCCGCGTTCACAGGGGCGGCGACAACGGCCACGAACGCCAGCGCAAGGAACCTTTTGACCATGATCACACCCGAGATTTATCGAAGCTGCGCGTCGACCTCGTCGAAGTAGTGCTTGTCCACCAGCACCTCGCGCGGCTTGCCGCCGGCGGTGGCGGAGACGAGGCCCTCCATTTCCATCATGTCGACGAGGCGCGCGGCGCGGCTGAAGCCGATGCGAAGCCGCCGTTGCAAGTACGAGATCGAGGCCTGTCCGCTTTGCACGACGATCCGGGCGGCCTCGTCGTAGAGATCGTCCTTGTCCATTTCGACGGCGTCGGCCCCGGATTTTTCCTCGGCCGTGATGCTTTCATCGTACGTAGGCTTGCCCTGTTTCCGCAGATAGCTGGCCAGCCGCGCGCTTTCCTGCTCGGAGATATACGGACCGTGTAGCCGGACCAGACGCGACGAGGCAGGCGGCAGCATCAGCATGTCGCCTTTTCCCAACAATTGTTCTGCGCCGTTGCCGTCGAGAATCGTCCGCGAGTCGACCTTCGACGATACGCGGAAGGAGATTCGCGTCGGCATGTTGGCCTTGATCAGTCCGGTGATCACGTCGACTGATGGCCGCTGCGTTGCCAGGATCAGGTGAATACCGACGGCCCGCGCCATCTGGGCCAGCCGTGCGATCGATTCCTCGACCTCGTTGCTCGCCACCATCATCAAGTCGGCCAACTCGTCGATCACCACCACAATGAATGGAAGCGGCCGCGGAAGCTGCTCGGTGTCGGTGCTTCCGTGCTTTTCCGCCAGCATGTGCTGGACGTTGCGGTTGTACTGGTCGATGTTGCGCACGCCTTCGGCCGCCAGCGTCTTGTATCGCTCCTCCATCTCGCGGACGGCCCAGCGCAACGCATTGGAGGCCTGCTTCGGATCGACGACGACAGGAGTGAGCAGGTGAGGAATGTCCTCGTACATGCCGAGCTCGAGCCGCTTGGGATCGATCAGGATCAGACGCACGTCGTCCGGTGTCGCGCGGTAGAGAATGCTCGTGAGCATCGCGTTGATGCCGACCGACTTGCCGGTGCCGGTCGATCCGGCAATCAGCAGATGCGGCATCGTCGCCAGGTCGGCGACGTACGGTTCGCCATGAATCGTCTTGCCGAGCGTAAGCGTCAGCTTCGAGCTCGACCGTCGATACACCTCCGATTCGAGCAGCTCTCGCAGCGAGATCTGTTCGCGCGTGTCGTTCGGGATCTGCACGCCGACGGTCGACTTGCCGGGAATGCGGTCGATGAGCACCGACTCTGCCTGCATCGCGAGGCACAGATCGTCGGCCAGACTCGTGATCTTGGCGTATTTGACGCCAGCATCAGGCTTGAACTCGAAGGTGGTGACGACCGGGCCCGGATGAATTTGAACCACCGCGCCTTCGACGGCAAACTCTCGACACTTCTCCTCGAGCAACCGGGCGCCATCCATCAGCTCCCGCTCGTCGATCTTCCGTTCCGTTTTCGGCGTATCGAGCAGCGCGTGTGGCGGAAGAGCATATTCGCCCTTGCGGCGCTCTGCCGGGGCCTTTGGTGACCAGCGCGGGATCCGGCAACGGCAGTGGAGGCGATGGCAGGTTCACCTTTGGTGGTTTGGGCGGCGCGAAGGACCGAGGTCCGACTTGAGGCGGCTTTGGAGCCGCCGACGGCGCACGATCTTCGCCGGCATCCCAGAGCGATGATTCCGACGGCGCCGGTTTCGGTTTCTTCGCGGGTGTAGCCACTTGAGCAGCAACGGGAACTTTAACCTCCGGAGCAGGCGCGCCCTGCTTGGTGTGCTTGGCAATCACATCCCGGCGCTGCCTTTCACGCCGGCGCTCTTCGCGCCACTCCTGCAGGGACTGGAAGCCGCGCCGGGTTCCACCGGCGATCGCACGCATCAGGGCAGAGAAGAGGCGCCCGAAGGACAACTGCGTCGAGACAATCAGCGACAGAAAGATCAGCGTCAGGATGACGATGATCGAACCGGTTCGATTCAAGTAATCGGACAACACTCCGGCAAGGTGGTCGCCGATGTAGCCTCCCGCCTGGAACGGTTTTCCCGCGAGTTCCACGACCCCGAATACAAGGCCGAGAAACGTGCTCAGGCACGTCAGCAGCAACACGGCTCCCGTGGCCTTGGTCCCTGCGGCCTCGAGCGTTCGGCACCAGAAGTAATTCCAACCTGTGATTACGAGCAGGGCCGGAATAACGTACGAGGCATAGCCGAAGAGTTGAAACGAGAGCTCGGACACGAATGCGCCGACGCGACCGGCAAAATTCGCGATCGGTGCGGCCCGGCCGGCATTGAAGAACCAGACCGGGTCCTTCGCGTCGTAGCTGGCCAGCGCGATGATCCAGATGAGCGCCGCCGCAAACAAGGCGACCCCGACGAACTCGCTGACACGCCGAGAAACGGTCGATCCGGCCACGAGTCAAATCTCCATGATGACGGGCAGCACGAACGGCCGGCGGCCCGAACGTTTGCGGATGAAACGGCGCAACTCCACCCGCACCTTTTCTTTGATCAGTCCCTGGTCGGTGCGTTCCTCGATGCTCGCCTGCTCGACAACCTCTGCGAGGACTCGTGCCCCCTCGCTGAGCAGCATCTGGCCATCGTCGATGACGAAGCCGCGGGTGACGATCTCGGGAATGCCTTCCAAGGCGCCGGTCTGTTTATTGATCGCGATCACCGGAACGACCAGGCCGTCTTCGGCGAGATGGCGGCGATCCCGCAAAACCTCGTCCCCGACCTCGCCAGTACGCGTGCCATCGATCAACACCCGGCCGACCGTCGTCTTCCCGGCGATGCGCGCGACGCCGTTGTCGAACTGGAGGACGTCGCCGTTCTCCGTCAGCAGGATTTCAGGGCGCGGCTCGCGGCCCGCAAACATGCGGCCGGCAATGCGCGCGTGTTGCGCAAGCTGGCGGAACTCACCGTGAATAGGCACGAAGTACCGCGGCCGCACCAGCGAAAGCATCAGCTTCAACTCTTCCTCGCTGCCATGACCGGAAACATGGACGTGCTTGATCCCCTCGTGAATGACCTCGGCTCCCCGCCTGGCGACGTGGTTGATGACCCGGCCGATGGCTTTCTCGTTCCCAGGAATCGCCCTGGCGGACAGTACGACCGTATCTTCACGGTCCAGCTTCACATGACGATGATCGTCGATGGCGATCCGCGACAGCGCTGAAGTTGCCTCGCCTTGAGAACCGGTTGCAAGGCACAACACGTCCTGGGCCGGATAGTTCGCAACCTCCGAATCGCGGATCTGGACGCCAGCCGGAATTCGCAGATACCCGAGGCGCTGCGCAATCTGGGAGTTTTCGTTCATGCCGCGCCCGACAAACGCCACCTTGCGGTCGAACTGCACCGCCAGATCGACGAGAATTTGCATCCGGTAGATGCTCGAAGAGAACGCGGCCACGATCAGACGGCCGCTCGTGCTGGCGAAGATCTCTTCGAAAGCCTCGACCACGTCGAGCTCGGAGCCGGTGAAGCCGCGGCGATCGACATTCGTGCTGTCGCCAAAGAGCGCCAGCACGCCCGCCGAACCAAGTTCCGCGAATCGATGCACGTCGAGATGCTGCCCGTCGATCGGCGTCTGATCGATTTTGAAGTCGCCGGTGTGGAGCACGACGCCGGCCGGCGTGTGGATCGCCACCGCCACGCAATCGGGCATGCTGTGGGTCACCCGGATGAATTCGATCTCGAATGGCCCTACGCGGGCTCGGCCTGGCGGTCGAAGTTCGGTGAGCCGGGCGCCTTGGACATCGATGCCGTGCTCGGTCAGCTTTGGTTCGACCAGGGCGAGGGTCAGCGGCGTTCCGTAGATTGGCCCGCCGACGTGGGGCACGACGTACGGCACCGCGCCAATGTGATCTTCGTGGCCGTGCGTCAGTACGAGGGCCGCAATCGGCCCTTTCTGCTGCACGTAGGTCAAATCCGGAATCATCAAGTCGACCCCAGGCATGTCGGGATCGGGAAACATGACGCCGGCGTCGACAACGATCGTGGTGTCGCCCCAGGTGAGCGCCAGCATGTTCATGCCGAACTCGCCCAGGCCGCCGAGCGGAACAACTTCGAGCATCAGCAACGGAAAATACACACCCGCATCGACCGGTCCGTGCAGACGCTGGTCGACGAAGGCAGCCGCGACGCGGCTCGCTCAGGCTGCTGGGCGCGCCTGAATCAAGAGAGGTGGGATAAGAGCCGACCTACGTACGATTTAGCGCCAAAACTATAACACAGCTCCGGTCGGAGTCACCAGCCGGGCTGCGCCGAAGTCGTCGGCAAATATATCGGCGAGCCGAATCCATTCGGCCAGGGCCAGCGTCTCGGGTCGTCGCCTTGGATCCAGCCCAGCTTTCGAAAACAGCTCCGGAAGTGGAACCTTCGCGGCTACGGCGAATGCCTTGATCGCATTGGCGAGGGTCTTCCGCCTCTGGTTGAAGGCCGCCTGAACCAGGCCCGCGAAAATTGGGAAACTCTTTGCCGGCGGGTCCGGCGGATGGAAGCGCAGGCGAACGAGCGCGGAGTGAACCTTTGGCACAGGTCGAAAAGCACCCGGTGGCAGCTGGAACAGCAGCTCGACCTCTGCCGAATAGGCGACAAGGAGCGTCAATACTCCGTAGTCGCGAGTACCTGGAACCGCCGTCAGCCGGATTGCCACTTCACGTTGAAGCATGACGATGGCTTCGGCGAGCCGCACGTCGTGGGGCTGCAGAGCTATGAGGCGAAAGAGAATCGGTGACGCCGCGTAGTACGGAAGATTTCCAACCGCTCTGACTGGCCCGGCGGTACCGGCAAGCTCGTGCCTCAAGTGCTCGGGACTCACGCGCAGGAAATCGCCCTCGACGACCTTCAGATTGGGCAGGCGCATCCTGCGAAGCCCGGCAGCGAGAGACCGATCGATCTCCACCGCGACGAGCGATCTGGCGCGAACGGCCAGAGGACGAGTCAGGGCACCCTGGCCGGGACCGATTTCGATGAAGTCCTGATCGGTCCGAGGTGCGATGGCAACGATCAGCTTTTCGACCCAGGCCGGCTCCAGGAAGTGCTGACCGAAGCGTTTCCGCATGAGGGTCAGTGATTTCTTCGGTCCGGGAATTGTGCGCGGACGTCGTCGTCTCGCCAGTAGCGCTCTTCAATCTCCTCGATCTCTTCTTCGCTCATGCCGAAATAGTGGCCGATCTCGTGGATCAACGTTTCAGCGATCGCGACGACAAGATCGTCCTCGTCGTCCGAAGCGCGCTCGAGCGGGCCTTGAAAGAGCAGGACGCGATCGGGAAGCGTATTGCCATAACCCCATTGGCGCTCCGTCAGCGGCGTTCCTTGATAGAGGCCGAGCAGCGTGTCGGGCGGCTCGATTTCCATCTCTTCGAGAAGATCCGGCGTGGGTTCGTCTTCCACGACGATGGCGAGGTTGTCGAGCGCTTTGCGAAAACGACGAGGGATCCCCTTGAGGGCGTCCGCGACGAGCTGTTCGAACGTCGCCCGGTTCACTTTTTCGCCCCCGTTACCACACGCGCGGACTTCGCTGCTCGAGGAGCACGACGACGGCCTACGGTGCCACGTCGGGTGCGTGGGACAGTCAACTCGCCCTGAAAGTAGTCGCAGTCGTCCATGACCGCACACTCTTGACAGAGTGGTTTGGGCTTGCAGATTCGACGGCCATGGAGAATCAGGGTATCGGACGTGCGGATCCATCTTTCTGGCGGCAGCGCGTCACACAACTGCTGCTCCACAATCTCAGGATTTTCGGACCGTGCAATACCGATGCGGTTCGACACTCGTAAGACGTGGCGATCGACCGGAAGACCGGGCACGCCTAGCGCGTGGCCGAGAACCACGTTGGCCGTTTTCCGGCCGACGCCGGGAAGCTTGACGAGCGCATCGAGATCGGCCGGCACTTCGCCGTCGTGATCCCGCACGAGGGCCTGCGCCATGCTGATGAGCGCCTTCGACTTCGCCCGGAAGAAACCAGTTGAGTGAATTTGCGGCTCCAGGACGGCCGGGGTCGCTCGTGCGAGCTTCCTGGCCGTTGGATAGCGCTTGAAGAGTGCCGGCGTGACCAGGTTCACGCCTCGATCCGTGGACTGTGCGGAGAGGATGGTCGCGACCAGCAGCTCGAACGCATTCGAATGGTGCAGCTCGGTATCCGCGCCAGGATGCTGCGCCTCGAGCCTGTCCAGGATGTGCTGCGTTTCGAGTGCAGTCTTCATCTAATTGTCGGGAGCCTTGCCCCGCGGACCCCTACACCTAATGGACGGGCCCGGCCCCTTTGTTCCAGCCCACATCGCTGTACGATTCCGAAAAAACGCGCCAGTGTTCCTGAAGTGCCGCAATGAGGTTGGGCATGAACTGCACCGGAACGACGATCTTGGCGCGCACTGGAGCTCGCACCAGGTGCTCGTGCTCGGCCTCTTTGATTTCTTTGTCCGACAACGGCATCACCTCGCAAAAGGTGAGGGTGAAGTCGAATGGCGTGTGAGCAATCGAGCAGAAGTTCGAATAGGTACGTGGCGCGGCCGATTGGTCGTCGCCCGGGACAATCGTGAAGTTGATCTGCTTGGGTTGGTCAGGCATCCCGCAAGTTTACAGGATGCCTCAGAAAAAGGTTCTAGTACTTGCGCATCACGCCGACGACCACGCCTTGCACTTGGACGTGTTCCGGTTCGACGAATATCGGCTGCATCGCAGCGTTGGCCGGTTGCAGGCGGATTCTCCCGCCGGGATCGCGATAGAACTTCTTGAGCGTGACGTCGGAACCGCGGAGCAGAGCGATCACCATCTCGCCGTTTTCCGCCGTTTTGCGATCTTCGACGACAACGAAGTCGCCGTCGCGGATTTGCTCGTCGATCATCGAGTCGCCGCGAACGCGGAGGACGTAGGTGTCTCGCTTGCCGGTGAGATCCTCCGGAACGGCGATGGTCTCGTTCGATGCGACCGCCTCGATGGGGACGCCAGCGGCCACATACCCGAGAAGTGGTAGTTCCACGGCGCGCCCGCCAGTTCTCGTCGCAACCATCTCCACCGACCGGCTCCGGTTCCAGGCCCGTTTGATGAAGCCCTTCTCTTGAAGGTTGGTGAGGTGTTTGTGGACCGTGGCGAGCGAAGAGAGGCCGAAGCGCTTCCCGATCTCTTCGAGACTCGGGGCGTAGCCATGCTGCTGGATGAACTCGTTCAAGTAGTCCAGGATTTCGCGCTGCCGTTTGGTGAGAGGAAGCATCGCTAGTCTCCTTTCAAATCAAGGTATGGGGACGGCCGTTGGACCTTTTCCGCGCGGATAAGGCACAGGCACTATACGCAAAAGAAAGGCGAAGGTCAACCAGCTCACTGAGGTGTTAGCATCGGCGCCGTGCGCATTCCTCTGCGAATTGCAGCGCCAGGCAGCCGCCCGTTCGACGTCAGTGGATTCGGCCTCAACAGTATCGACCTGCTCACCGTCGTCGCCTCGTTCCCGTCGAGCAATTCAAAACAGCGGCTGCAACGTTTCGCCCGGATGCCCGGCGGACAAATCGCAACGGCCCTCGTCACATGCGCAAGGCTCGGATGGAAGGCCCGGTACGTGGGGAGCTTCGGGAACGATGAATTCGGTCTACTGTCGCGGGACAGCCTGATTCAAGAGGGTGTCGACGTGAGCGCCGCGAGAACGGTCGTCGGCGCAACAAATCAGTTCGCCGTGATCCTGGTCGATGCCCGGACAGGAGAACGGACGGTACTCTGGGACCGCGATCCGGAGCTGGCCATGCCGCTCGGATCGTTATCGGAGAGCGCCATCACGTCCGGCCGAATGCTGATTGTCGATTGCCACGAAACGGCCGCGGCAACACAGGCCGCGAAATACGCCAGAAACGCGGGAATTCCGACGGTGATCGACGTCGAGAAGGTCCGGCCGGGAATCGGCGATCTCCTGCACCAAATCGATGCCATTGTCGCGGCGCAGGATTTCCCAACCGCATTGACCGGATATGAAGAGCCCAGCCGGGCCATCGAGTCAATCGCAAGAGAATTTGGCGCACGCCTGGTCTGTGTGACGCTCGGTCGGGAGGGAAGCCTCACCTGGTGTGACGGCCGCTTTATCCGAACGGCGGGATTTCAAGTGGATTGCGTAGATACGACGGGGGCGGGGGACGTGTTCCGCGGCGCCTTCGTCTCGGCATGTCTCAAAGCCCCCGAGGGTGGCCTGGAAGAAGCCCTGGCCTATGCCAATGCGGCCGCGGCCTTGAATTGCCGGGCCCTGGGCGCCCGGGCCGGGATTCCCAGACCCGAAGAGGTCGAGCAACTTCTCGCCGACCAGTCCCATATGTAACTTCGAGACCTAAAAGAGGTCTAATTGGAGCAGACGAACGCCCGTCACACACATGCTCGGGCGCTCGACTGATGGGTCCGGAAAACTCGATGGCACCATCGTTTGCGTGGACTGTGCCCGAAAGATGGCAACCGCAGTGGGACGTGAGCGCGGTGCGCACTGAACCTGAAGGTCGCATCGACAGGTCGCTGGCCGAGCTCGACGAACCCGCGTTGGTCGAAGCCTGCCTCGCCGGGCGGCCGGGTGCATTCGACGTGATCGTCGAGCGCCATCAGCGCAGCGTCTATCAATTGTGTTATCGCTTCGTCAGCAACCACGAGGACGCGGCCGATCTCTCACAAGACGTCTTCGTTCGAGCCTACCGCGGGCTGGGCGCGTTTCGCCGTCAATCGTCGTTGGCGACCTGGTTGTATCGAATCGGCGTCAACGTCTGTCTCAATCGTGTGAGTATCAAGTCATTGCGCACCGAACCGATCGAAGAAGGCCGGCACGTCGATCGCCGTTCCGAGTCGCCGGCCGACCGTGTGCTGAAGCAGGAGCGCGCGACACGGGTTCGCCAGGCGATCGCGCAACTGCCGCGGAAGCAGAAAGCAACGTTGATTCTGCGCATCTATCACGAGATGCCACACCAGCAGATTGCGGAGATCCTGGGCAGCTCGGTCGGCGCGGTCAAAGCCAACTTCTTTCACGCGCTGAGCAACCTGAAAAAGCTGCTCGGAGATGAGATGCTGTGATGAGCCATCTGACATCCGCACAACTCATCGACTTGGCCGAAAACAGCGTCACCGGTGTGAGCGAAGCCTCGCTCTCGCACGTGCGGTCGTGCGCCACGTGCCAGCGCCAGCTGGAAGATCTGCGGGCGACGATGGCCGCCGTCAGCGAAGTCCCCGTACCGGAACCGTCGCCGCTGTACTGGGAGCATTTCAGCGCCCGCGTCCGCGACGCGGTTGCGAATGAACGGATTGGCAATCAGGCAGGTTTCGAGCGCTGGTCGTGGCTCCGAGCGAAGAGGTTGTGGGTCGCCGCAGCTTCAATGGCCGTTCTGGCCGTCGCCGTGACGTTGCGCGTCGATCGCGAGCCAGCCTCGCCCCCCTCCATCGGCGGTGCCACGGTGTCCATCACCGACGTAGCCGAACCGCTCGAGCCGGCTGACGATCCATCGTTGTCTCTCGTTGGCGATCTGGCCGCGGATCTGGATTGGGACGCCGCCAGCGAGGCCGGTTTCACGACGCATGTCGGTGTGGACAACGATGCAATCACGCAGCTCAGCGATGGAGAGCGGCACGAGCTTCATCAGCTGCTGAAAGGGGAAATGGGTCGCTCCGGTCCGTCATGAACCTGAAGAGATGGTTGATTGTCGTGACGACCTCGCTGGCGGTAACGCTCGGCGGTGGTGTCGCGTTCGGTCAGCAGGCGCCGGCGCCACCACCGGGCGGCGACGAGACCCCGAACGTGTCGCCCCTCGAGATCCAGCGCATGTTCGATGCGTACGCCCTCGTACAGGCACAGGACCGTTTGAAGCTCAGCGACGAGCAGTTCCCACAGTTTCTGGCCCGGTTCAAAGCCCTTCAGGAGGTGCGCCGCCGTTTGCAGATCGAGCGAATGCGGGCGCTGCGAGAACTGAACAGGCTTTCGCAAACGGAGAAGGTGGAGGATTCCGCCTTCAAAGATCAGCTGCGGGTGCTGCAGGAAATCGAGTCCCGCACATCGGCAGAGGTGAGAAAAGCGTACGATTCCATCGATCAGGTTCTGGACGTCCGCCAGCAGGCGAATTTTCGTATCTTCGAGGAAATGATGGAACGCCGCAAGATCGAGCTCGTCACGCGGGCCCGCCAGAACTACCGACCCAAGGCCAGGCAGCAGCAGTAGGCTCCACGCAATCGTAGTACAATCTTTCCAGCTTAGAGGCCCTGAAGTCCATGGTTCGTCAAGCGTTACTTTGGCTCGCCGGCACCGCGTTCGTCGCGGTGACGGTCGTTTCGGCTGTCCGCGGCGCCGGCATTGAGCCCTCTCGTGCCGACGCAGCCTCGATGGTGCAGAAGGTCGCCGCGATCAATGCATTGGGACAGAAACCAGCTCAAAAACTGAACCGCACGACCGTCACCGAGAACGAGCTCAACGCGTACCTGGCATATGAGGCGAAGGACCAGATGCCGGTTGGACTCGTCGAACCGGCGATCTCGATTGTCGGAGGTGGGCGCATTACGGCTCGCGCGGTCATCGATCTCGATGCCGTCAGGAAACAGCGAGCGACGGGTGGGGCGCTGGACGCGACGAGCTATCTCAGCGGCCGCGTGCCCATTGCCGCGACTGGGTTGCTTCGAACGAGCGACGGTGTCGGCAGGCTCGAGCTCGAATCGGCAAGCGTCGCGGCCCTTCCCATACCCAAGTCGGTCCTCCAGGACATCATCAGCCACTACTCGCGCACACAGGCGAACCCTGCTGGCATCGGTCTCGATGCCCCGTTCGCCTTGCCCGCTCGTATCCGCGAGATTCAGGTGGAGGTTGGCCGCGCCACGATCGTTCAGTAGCGCGGCGCGCGGAGCGGCCGCTGTTCGATAGTCGATGTCATCTCGCGACGATGTGCTGTCAACGCCTCTTCAGTACTTCAAGGGCGTTGGTCCGCGTCGTGCGGCCGATCTCGAACGCATCGGGCTCCTGACCGGCGAGGACCTTCTCTACCGATTTCCAATCCGCTACGAAGATCGCGGTCATCTTCAGCCCATCGCTTCGATTCGGCCGGGACAGACGGTCTCGATCGTCGGCCGCATCAGGAGTTGCGGCCTGCGATCCACGCGCCGGCCAGGCTTCAAGATCTTCGAAGCGCTCATCACCGACACGAGTGGCTCGATTCGCGCGACGTGGCTCAACCAGCCATTTCTCCGCGATGTCTTCATCAGCGGCCAACAAGTCGTCTTCTTCGGTCCCGCCGAAATGCGCAGCTATGGCGGCTTGCAGTTGACCAATCCTCAGTATGAGATTCTGGACGACGAAGAAGGGGAGACCATCCACACGGGCCGTATCGTGCCGGTCTACGAAAAGACCGGCACGGTCACGGCCAAGATTCAACGCAAGCTGGTTTACGACGCGCTGCAGCGTCTGCCGCTGGATCTTCCCGAGCAGCTTCCGGACGAAGTACACCTTCGCCTCGACCTGCCGTCGAGACGAAGTGCTCTCCTTGCCTCGCACTTTCCGCCCGACGGCACTTCGATCGAGTCATTGAATCGATTCGACACGCCGGCGCAACGCCGGCTGATCTTCGAAGAGGCGTTTCTGTTCCAGATGGGCGTCCTGGCGCGACGCCACGGCGCAGCCGCAGAAGCCAAGCCGGTTGCTCTTCACGTCGACGAACGCATTCGCGAATCGGCGCGCCAGGTGCTGCCGTTCAAGCTCACGGCGGGCCAGAAGCAGGCGGTCAAGGAAATCGTCGACGACCTGCAACGCACCCAGCCGATGAACCGCCTCCTGCAGGGCGACGTCGGGGCGGGAAAGACCATCGTTGCGCTCCTCGCAGCCATCGTTGCGATGGAGAATGGCTTGCAGGTCGCGTTCATGGCGCCGACAGAGATATTGGCCGAGCAGCATTTTCTGAACATCTCCCGCCTCTTGCAGCAGTCGCGATTCAGACTTGCCCTCTTGACCGGCTCGATCGGCGCGGCGGCGCGGCGGACACAGCTTGCGGAAATTGAAGCGGGCTCGATTCACCTGGTCGTCGGAACCCATGCTCTCGTGGAGGGCGACGTTCGATTCCACCAGCTCGGTCTCGTGGTGATCGACGAGCAACACCGCTTTGGCGTGCTGCAACGGGCGATGCTTCGGGAAAAGGGACTGCGACCGGACGTGCTCGTCATGACGGCGACACCTATTCCTCGCACGCTTGCGTTGACGCTATATGGCGATCTGGACGTGTCGGTCATCCGCGAACAACCCCCCGGACGGCTTCCTGTTCGAACGCTTGGCAAGCCCGAGAGCAGACGCGAAGAGGTATACGAGTTCGTTCGCGGCCAGCTGAACGAGGGGCGTCAGGGGTACATCATCTATCCGCTCGTTGAAGACTCGGACAAGATCGACGTCAAGGCGGCAACCGCCATGGCCGACCACCTTGCGCAAGAAGTTTTCCCGCAGTACCGAATCGGATTGCTGCACGGCCGAATGAAGGCCGACGGCAAGGAGCGGGTGATGAAGGCATTCGCGGCTGGCGAGCTGCACCTGCTGGTCGCGACCACGGTCGTCGAAGTCGGCATCGATGTCCCGAACGCGAATGTCATCGTGGTCGAACATGCGGAGCGGTTTGGGCTCTCCCAGCTTCATCAACTGCGCGGACGGGTGGGCCGCGATCGTCATCAGTCGTATTGCTTTCTTTTGTACCAGTCGCCCCTCTCTGATGAAGCGCGGGACCGCCTGCGAGCGATGACCGAAACGACCGACGGATTTGAAATCGCAGAGCGCGACCTGAGACTGCGCGGCGCTGGAGATTTCTTCGGGACTCGCCAGGCCGGCATGCCGACCTTCCGGCTCGTCGATCTGATTCGCGACCAGCAGCTTTTGGAGCGAGCACAGCAGGAAGCTGCAAGCTGGTTTCAGTCGTCGGCTCCGGACGGCGGGACTGTCTCCCAGCTCCTCAGGGCGTGGGAAGAACGGTTCAGGCTCGTGGAGATTGGTTAGAAGCACGGACCGGATGGCCTCGAATCGCGTGACCGGAACCGATCGGAGTGGCCCGTGCGCGTGATCGCCGGGTCATTGAAAGGCCGGCGCCTCAAGGCGCCGACATGGACGGGTTTGCGTCCGACGTCCGATAAACTGCGCGAGACATTGTTCAATGTTCTTGCCGAGCGAACTGCAGGCGCACGAGTATTGGATGTTTTCGCCGGCACAGGCGCGCTCGGCATCGAGGCTCTCAGCCGGAGCGCGAGATCGGTCACCTTCATCGAAGACGACCGCCGCGCTCAAGCATTGATCGCCGAGAACCTGTCCGTCTGTGGCGCCGAGAATGGCTGTGCTATCATCCGGGCGAAAGCCGATCGCGCGTTCAAGAACCTTCTCGAACAGTCTTCGTTCGAACCATTCGACATCGTGTTGCTCGATCCACCGTATGCGTTCGAGAACCGTGCAAGCTTTGACGAGATCCTCACGTTGGCGGGACATGTGTTGGCGAGGCATGGCGTGCTCGTCCTGGAACATGCACGGCGGCAGGCGACGCCCGACGCCGTGGGCTCGTTGATTCGCTCGCGACTCGTGGTCTCGGGAGACTCGGCGTTGAGCTTCTACCAAATTCCTAACTGACTTTGCCGCTATGTCGACGCTTGCTGTGTACCCGGGCTCATTCGATCCGCTGACCAACGGCCATGTCGACATCATCACTCGAGGCGCCCGGCTGTTCGATCGCATCATTGTGGCGATTCTCGTGAACGCCGAAAAGTCTCCTCTGTTCACGATGGAGGAGCGTATCGAGATGTCGCGTGCGGTCTTCAAAGGCCAATCCAGCGTCGAGGTGGATACCTTCGACGGCTTGCTCGTCGACTATGTGGCCCGCCGCCAGGCGCAGGTAATTGTGCGCGGCCTTCGCGCCGTGTCCGACTTCGAGTTCGAGTTCCAGATGGCGCTCATGAATCAGCGGCTGAACGGGAACATCGAAACGGTTTTCATGATGCCCTCGGAAAAATACACCTTCATCAGCTCGCGGCTGATCAAAGAGGTCTTCGCGCTTGGCGGACAGGTCCACGGTTTGGTACCGGACCTGGTTGAGGCCCGCCTCCGCGAAAAGCGCCGCGTCTGAGGTGTGTTGGATCCGGAGAACCACTCGATGCGCCTGGCCGATCGTACGACGCGGATCGCCGGTTCACAGACGATGAAGGTCACGGCGACCGTCGATCGGCTCCGGCGAGCGGGCGTCGAGGTCATCGATCTCGGAGCTGGCGAGCCGGATTTCAATACACCGGCGCCCATTGGCGCGGCGGGTCGTGCGGCGATCGATGAGAACTTCACCAAGTACACTCCAGTGACCGGCGTGTTGGAACTGAAGCGGGCGGTGTGCGAGCGGTATCGCCTCGACTACGGAGTGGAGTACACGGAGTCCGAAGTCATCATCAGCGCCGGTGGGAAGCAGGCACTCTACAACACCGCGTTATCCCTCTTTGGCTCTGGCGACGAAGTCATCATCCACGCGCCGTATTGGCCGACACTCTCGGAACAGATCAAGCTCGCGGATGCCAGACCTGTTTTCGTACGGACCTCACCGGAAGACGGCTTTGCCATCCGCTCCGAAAGCATTCTTGCGGCCGTGACGGCCCGGACCCGCGGCGTGATCATCAATTCACCTTGCAACCCCACTGGCGTGCTGATCGCGGAAGGGGAGCTGGCCATGCTCGCCAGGGAAACGGCGCGCCAAGGCATCTGGCTCGTTCTCGATCTGTGCTATGAAAAGCTGATCTACGACAAGGTGCCGCACAATCTGCCTGCGGTTTTGACGCGCTATTGCCGGGACTTGGCGGTGATGTGCGGTTCGGCGTCGAAGGCTTACGCGATGACCGGATGGCGTGGAGGGTGGGCGATCGGGCCGGCGGACGTCATCGCCGCACAAAATGCCATTCAGAGCCACGCGACTTCCAACGCTTCTTCGATCACGCAAAAGGCCGTCGTCGAGGCCTTGACCGGTTCGCAGGAGCCAGTTGCGGCGATGCTCGAAGAGTACCGGGTGCGCCGCGACAGTCTTTTTGCGTGGCTCGCTGCAGAGCCGCGGCTGAAATGCCGAAAGCCTGATGGCGCCTTCTACATGTTCATCGATGTCGGCGACACTTTGTCGGTCCACGACCTGCGGACGTCCGGCGATTTCGCCCAGGCGCTTCTCGACGAGGCGCACGTGGCCGTGACGCCCGGCGAAGCATTTGATGCACCCGGGTTCGTGAGAATTTCCTATGCCACCTCTCTGGAGAACCTGCGTGAAGGTAGCCGGCGCTTGTTGGAGTTCGTGGGTGCGCATGCCCCGGCGGTCGGGGCGGCGACTGCGAGCTGATCGGACTCCATGTCCAAAGTCGTCGCAGTAATCGGGGCGTCCGGCGACCGAAAAAAGTTCGGGAATCGTGCCCTTCGCGCGTTCCGGCAGCAAGGTTACACTGTGGTGCCGATCAACCCGCACGAAACCGAGATCGAAGGATTGCGAGCTTACGGTTCAGTTCTCGACGTGCCCGGGCCGATCGACATGGCCACGCTCTACGTTCCTCCCGAAGTCGGCGAGCGCGTCATCGAAGAGATCGCTCGCAAGCAGATCCCTGAGGTGTGGCTGAACCCTGGCGCTGAAAGCGACGAATTGATCGCCAGGGCCCGCGCCCTTCACATCGAACCCACGATCGCGTGCAGCATCATTGCAATTGGACGAGACCCATACGAGTTGTGAACCTGATGATTTGCGGATTTGAGAATTTGAGGATCTGGGAATTTGAGGATTTGACACGAGCATGGAGGCTCTTATACTCTGGCCGGGTCACTCCTTGTTTCGACAGTGTCTCGGGCTCTCTACCTCGCACTGACATAGCCCGCTAAGTTTCAACATCAAACCTTCAGAACACGCTCATGCCAAGCAACCACAAGCGCCACGCGCCGGCGCGAACTGCGAATGATTCCACCACGCCGGAAGCACCTGTAACACCCGAGACGCCGCAGGACCCGGCCAAGGCCGCGCCTCCTCCCAGACGTGCCGGCGAAGGATTGAACATCACCGATCTGAAGGACATGAGCATTCAGAAGCTCACTCAGATCGCGAAAGACATGAGCGTGACCGGCGCAACCGGCATGCGGAAGCAGGAACTGATTTTTCAGATCCTGAAGGCGCAGACCGAACAAAGCGGCTTCATCTTTTCGGAGGGCGTGCTCGAAGTCCTGCCGGACGGCTTTGGATTCCTACGTGCGCCCGACTACAACTATCTCCCGGGCCCGGACGACATCTACGTGTCCCCCTCACAGATTCGCAAGTTCGATCTGCAGACAGGCGACACGGTGTCCGGCCAGATTCGACCACCGAAAGAAGGCGAGCGCTACTTCGCGCTCATCAAGGTCGAGGCGGTCAATTTCGAGGCGCCGGAACAGGCCCGCGAAAAGCTGTTCTTCGAGAACCTGACCCCGCTCTATCCCCAGGAGCGATTGAAGCTCGAGACCGCTTCCGAAAACCTCGCCGCGCGGGTCATGGATTTGATGACGCCCATCGGCAAGGGCCAGCGGGGCCTCATCGTCGCGCCGCCGCGCACCGGCAAGACGATGCTGCTGCAGAACATCGCCCAGTCCGTGTCCGCCAACCATCCCGAGGTCTATCTCATCGTGCTCCTGATCGACGAGCGGCCCGAAGAAGTCACCGACATGCAGCGCTCGGTCGACGGGGAAGTGATTTCGTCGACGTTCGACGAACCAGCTCAGCGTCACGTTCAGGTGGCGGAAATGGTGATCGAAAAGGCCAAGCGGCTGGTCGAACACCGTAAGGACGTTCTCATCCTTCTTGATTCAATCACCAGGCTCGCTCGCGCGTACAACACGGTGATTCCGCCTTCGGGCAAGGTCCTGTCCGGAGGTCTCGATTCCAACGCGCTCCAGAAGCCCAAGCGGTTCTTCGGCGCCGCGCGAAACATCGAAGAAGGAGGGTCGCTCACGATCATGGCGACCGCCCTGATCGATACCGGCTCGCGAATGGACGACGTCATCTTCGAGGAATTCAAGGGCACCGGTAACATGGAAATCCACCTGGATCGCAAGCTGGTGGACAAGAGAGTGTTTCCGGCGATCGACATTCAGAAGAGCGGCACCCGCAAGGAAGAGCTGCTCCTGCCGCGTGAAGACTTGAACCGGATTTGGGTTCTCCGCAAGGTCCTCACTCCGCTTTCACCGGTCGAGGCGATGGAACTGCTGCTCGACCGGATGAGCAAGACGAAATCGAACGGCGATTTCCTCTTGTCGATGCAGAAAATGAGTTAACCGGGATGGTGGGGCAGAGCCCCGTGTTGGGGAGGTTGACTGGATGGCGAACATCAAGGTCCGGCAGAACGGTCCGTATCTCGTTGAAGGTGATGACGTCACGGTCGTCGATTGGAATGGCGCCGCCTATCAGATTCCCAAGCGGCCATTCGCGCTGTGTCGATGCGGCGGCTCCACCAACAAGCCGTTCTGCGACGGCACCCATTCGAAAATCGGCTTCGCGGCTGCCGAGGCCGCTGTTCCGGGCAGCCAGGACAAGCCGGCATCCTGAGGCGTAAAACGTCACAATGCCTCGCACGTTCCCGGTCATGCTCGCCGGGTTTGGTGCGTTTCTCGATCTCTATTCCACGCAACCGCTGCTGCCGCTCCTCGCTCGAACGTTTCACGCCAGCAGTTTCGCGGTCAGTCTGACCATTACGGCGCCGACGCTTGCCGTGGCGATTGCGGCGCCGTGGACAGGACGGCTATCGGACTCGTTCGGACTTCGAAAGGTCATCGTCGGATCGGCAGCGGCACTGGCTGTAGCCACACTATTGGCCGCCACCGCGCGGGACCTTCGCGAGCTGATTGCCTGGCGCTTCGCGCAGGGACTCGCCACGCCGGGCCTCTTTGCCAGCGCCATTGCCTACATCCACGAGGAGTGGCCTCCTTCGCACGTTGGACGTGCCACAGCCGCTTATGTAAGCGGCACAGTCGTCGGCGGAGTGATTGGCCGCCTCGCCGGCGGCATCGTGGCCGCCGACGTGAGCTGGGCTGCGTCGTTCGTGCTGCTCGGACTCCTCAGTGGCGCCGTGGCCGCAGGGTTGTGGGCCTGGTTGCCGCCGGAAAAGCGGCCGAACTGGCATCCGTCGCAGGAAAGCGGCGTGGAAAGCTCGGTCCGCTCCCATCTGCGGCATCCTCAGTTGCTGGCCACGTATGCGGTCGGGTTCTGCATGCTCTGCACGCAGGTTGCGATGTTCACCTACGTGCCGTTCCGTCTTGCGGCTCCGCCCTTCTCGCTGTCGACCGCGCAACTCGGATTGATCTTCCTAACCTACCTGGTCGGAGCGGCGGTAACCCCGTTCGCGGGCCGCGGCATCGATGCGTATGGGCACCGCGTCGTCTTGGTCTTCGCTCTCGCCCTCTGTGCGAGCGGCGCACTTCTGACCCTGGTGCCGTCGCTGTTCATCGTCGGATCCGGCCTGGCATTGTTCGCCACCGGTGTGTTCTTCGCGCAGGCAACATCGAGCAGCCACGTTGCCTACCACGCCGAGCAGGGGCGCGGCCTCGCGATCGGTCTGTACGCGACGTGCTACTACATCGGGGGGAGCGTCGGTGGCGCCCTGCCCGCGGTCGTCTGGGATGCCGGCGGATGGCCGGCGTGCGTGGCCTTCCTCCTGGCCGTGGAACTGACGATGCTGGTGATTGCGTGGAAGGTGTGGAAGCCGCGGACTAGAGAAATTGCAAATCTCGGATTGCCGATTGCAGATTGAAAACCAATGAAACACTCAATCAGCAAATTGGCAATCAGCAATCAGCAATTACGAACTAGCTGATTGCTGCGGCTCGGGCGAGATGCCAAGAAGGTTGCGCAGCTCGTCGCCTTCCATCACCTCGACCTCGAGCAATCGGTGCGTGACTGTCTCGAGCTTGTCCCGGTTCTCGGTGAGGACGGTGCGCGCGGTCTTGTGGGCATCGGTGAGGATTCGTTCGATCTCGGTGTCGATTTTCTGCGCCGTTTCTTCGCCGTAGAGACCGCGCTCCTGCGGCATGGGAATATCCAGGAAGCGCGCCCGCTTGTTGCCGTCGTAGTTGATGGCTCCCAGGGTCTCACTCATCCCGAACTCGGTCACCATCGCTCGGGCGATGTCGGTGGCCCGCTGAAGGTCGTTCTGCGCCCCGGTCGAAATCTCACCGAGCGCGATCTCTTCGGCCGTTCTACCGCCGAGCAGGACAGCCAGTTGGTTCTGGAGGTCTCGCCGAGTCATCAAGTAGCGATCCTCGAGCGGCAGCTGCATCGTGTAGCCGAGCGCGCCAAATCCCCGCTGCACGATGGAGATCTTGTGGACGGGATCGAGCCCAGGCAGCACGCTGGCCACGATCGCATGACCTGATTCGTGATAGGCGACGATCTTGCGCTCCTTCACGCTCATGACGCGCTTCTTCTCGAGGCCGGCGATGAGCCGGTCGATCGCCGACTCGAAGTCCCTCATCTCGACGGACGTCTTGTTGGCCCTGGCTGCGAGAAGCGCCGCTTCGTTCACCAGATTTGCGAGATCAGCGCCGGCAAAGCCGGCCGTGCGCGCGGCGACGATCTTGAGGTCGACGTTTGCCGCAAGCTTCACGTCCTTCGCGTGGATTCGCAGAATCTCCTCACGGCCCCTGACGTCGGGCTTGTCGACCAGAACCTGCCGGTCGAAGCGCCCGGGACGCAGCAGCGCCGGGTCGAGGACTTCAGGGCGGTTGGTCGCGGCCATGATGATCACGCCCTTGCGGGAGTCGAATCCGTCCATCTCCGCAAGGAGCTGGTTCAACGTCTGCTCCCGCTCTTCGTGGCTGCCGATGGGACTCTGAACGCGCACTTTGCCGAGCGCATCGAGCTCGTCGATGAAAACGATGCACGGAGCCTTGGCTTCGGCTTGCTGGAACAGATCGCGGATTCGTGCGGCGCCGACCCCGACGAACATCTCCACAAACTCGGAGCCGCTCAGGCTGAAGAACGGGACGTGCGCCTCGCCGGCCACGGCGCGAGCGAGCAGCGTCTTGCCAGTACCAGGAGGGCCGACGAGGAGGACGCCTTTGGGAATGCGGCCGCCAAGGTTCGTGTATTTCTTGGGATTCTGCAGGAACTCGACGATCTCTTTCAGCTCGTCTTCCGCCTCGTCGACGCCTGCGACATCCGTAAAACGCACCTGCACTTCATCGTCCGCGTAGATCTTCGCGCGGCTGCGGGCGAAGGACATCACGCCGCCTTCCGAGCCGCTCATTCGCCGGAAGAAGAATCCCCAGATGGCGATGAAGAAGATCAGCGGAAGAATCCAGCCGAGCACTTCCGGCAGCCAGCGGCTGGCCATCTCGCCCGTGTACTTGACGCCTTTGCCTTCGAGTTCCTCGATTAACTTCGGGTCTTCGACGCGGGTCGTCGTGAACTGCTTCGATTGCTTGGCGTCGCCGTTTGGTGCCTGCGTCAGCGTGCCCCGAATCATCTGATCGCCGATGAAGACCTCGGCCACATTGCCGTTCTTCAGATGAGTCTTGAACTCGGAATAGGGCAGCGATCGGCCGTTTGGCGCCAGGTAGTACATCTGCGCGAGGCCGAGCAGAAGCAGGAAGGCGAGCCCGTACCATAGGGACGGCGAGGGACGCTGACCGATACCGCGCTGGCCGCGTCGATCGCTGCTGCGCGCCCTGAAGCGCGAACCGGGTTTCTTCGCAGGAGCCACGTCAACCCATTCTATGCCCTGACGGCCTCACCCTTCTCGAAGCTCAGCGCATCGGGTCCGGCATCGACAGTCACCGTATCCCCTTCCACAAAAGCCCCTTCGAGGACGCGCATGGCGAGGGGATCGAGGACTCGACGCTGGATCGTCCGCTTGAGCGGGCGCGCGCCGTAGGTCGGATCGTAGCCTTCGCGAACGAGTTGATCTTTAGCCGCGTCGGTCAGCTGCACGTGAATCTTCCGTTCTTCGAGCCGCTTCATCAGGCCGCGGACCTGGATGTCGATGATCTTCTTCATGTGATCGCGACCGAGCGCGTGGAAGAAGATGATCTCGTCGATGCGGTTGAGAAATTCTGGCTTGAAGTGAGCGCGCAGGGCGTCCAGGACCTGGCGCCGCGCGCCTTCGGAAATCGCCCCTCCCTCGACCGACTGCTCGGCAAGAAACTGGGAACCAAGGTTCGACGTCATGATCACGACCGTGTTCTTGAAATCGACCGTCCGGCCCTTGCCATCCGTGAGACGTCCGTCGTCCAGGAGCTGCAGGAGCACGTTCAGCACCTCGGGATGCGCCTTCTCGATTTCGTCGAACAGCACCACGGCATACGGCCGGCGGCGAACGGCCTCCGTGAGCTGACCGGCTTCTTCATAGCCCACGTATCCCGGCGGTGCACCGATCATCCGGGACACCGTGTGTTTTTCCTGGTACTCCGACATGTCGATCCGGACCATCGCCTGCTCGTCGTCGAAGAGAAACTCCGCGAGCGCACGCGCCAGCTCGGTCTTGCCGACGCCGGTCGGGCCGAGAAACAGGAAGCTGCCCAACGGGCGATTGGGATCCTGGAGGCCGGCACGCGCCCTCCGGATGGCGTTCGACACCGCGTTGATTGGCTCGTCTTGGCCGATCACGCGCTGGTGAAGCCTCTCTTCCATGTGGATGAGTTTCTGGACCTCACCTTCCATCAGGCGGCTGACCGGAATGTGGGTCCATTTGCTCACGACGTCGGCGATGTCCTCCTCGTCCACTTCTTCCTTCAACATCCGCTGGCTCTGCTGAAGCTTGGCGAGCTGCGCTTCTTCGTTCTTGATTCGTTGATCGAGCTCGGGTCCCCGGCCGTATTGCAGCTCGGACGCCTTGGCGTAGTCGCCGGCGCGCTGCGCCCGCTCGATCTCGAGGCGCAGGGCCTCCTGTTCTTCCTTGAGTTTCCGCGACCGTTGAATTGCATCTTTCTCTTGTTGCCAGTGCGAAGCCAGACGCCCTCGCTCTTCCTTGAGATCGGCAAGCTCCTTTTCGAGCTTGCCGAGCCGTTCCTTGGACGCTTTGTCTCTCTCCTTGCGAAGCGCCTCGCGTTCGATTTCGAGCTGCATGATGCGACGTTCGAGCTCGTCGAGCTCGGCGGGCATCGAATCGATTTCCATCCGCAGCTTCGAGGCGGCCTCATCGACCAGATCGATGGCTTTGTCGGGAAGAAATCGATCAGAGATGTAACGGTTCGACAGAACCGCAGCTGCGACGAGGGCGGCATCCTTGAACTTGACGCCATGATGAATCTCGTACCGCTCGCGCAGTCCTCGCAGGATGCTGATCGTGTCCTCAACCGTGGGCTCTCCAACCACGACCGGCTGAAAGCGGCGTTCCAGGGCTGCGTCCTTTTCGATGTACTTCCGGTATTCGTCCAGCGTCGTCGCGCCGATCGTATGGAGCTCGCCGCGGGCGAGCAGCGGCTTCAACATGTTGGAGGCGTCGATTGAACCTTCGGCAGCGCCTGCGCCGACCACCGTGTGAAGCTCGTCGATGAAGAGAACGACTTGCCCTTCGGAGTCGACGATTTCTTTCAGCACGGCCTTCAGCCGTTCCTCGAATTCGCCGCGGTACTTAGCGCCCGCGACCAGCGCTCCCATATCGAGGGCGACGATCCGCTTGTTCTTCAATCCCTCCGGGACGTCGCCACGAAAGACTCGTCCTGCAAGACCCTCGACAATCGCGGTCTTGCCGACGCCGGGTTCGCCGATGAGCACCGGGTTGTTCTTGGTCCGGCGCGACAGCACCTGGATCACCCGACGGATTTCTTCGTCGCGCCCGATCACCGGATCGAGCTTGCCTCGCTGGGCAAGTTCGGTGAGATCGCGGCCGTAGCGCTCGAGCGCCTGATAGGTGCCCTCAGGGTTCTGACTCGTCACGCGCTGCGAGCCTCGGACGCCTGTCAACGCTTCGAAGATCTTGTCGCGCGTGATGCCGTGCCCCTGGAGAAACTTGGCAGCAGGGGAGCGGCCCGTCTCCGACGCGATGGCCACGAACAGATGTTCGGTGCTGATGTACTCGTCTTTCAGACGCTCAGCTTCGGCTTGCGCGAGATCGGCCACCAGTTTCAGACGGGGCGAAAGACCTGGTTGAGCGCCGCCGTAGGCCTGAGGGAGCTGCGCCAGGAGCTCACGTGCACCACGACCGATCGTCGTGGGATCGGCGGACATCTTCCGGAGCAGTTCGGGAATGATGCCCTCAGGCTGTTCCACGAGTGCGACGAGCAGGTGTTCGGGCTCGATTTGCGAATGATTCATCTGCTCGGCCAGGTGTTGGGCGCCGAGCATGGCTTCTTGAGCTTTTTCCGTGAATTTATTGATGTTCATCATGCCACCGTCTGTTTCGCGCTCGACAACAGCTTCCGCAGCGCCTCGAAATGCTCGCGCTGCTCAGGCGTCAACTGCTTCGGGAGCTCGACATCCACCGTCGCATAGAGATCGCCCGCATCGGGTGATTTCCCAACCGCGGGCATGCCGTGACCTTTCAGGCGGAAAACCTGCCCGTTCTGGGTGGTCTCTGGGATCTTCAAGCGCAGCAATTTGCCGCCCAACGTTCGCACTTCGACGTCACCCCCCAGAACGGCGGTTGTCAGCGGCACCGCGACGTGGGTGTAGAGGTCCCTGCCTTTGCGTTCAAAACGCTGATTCGGCGCAATTCTGATGCGCAGATACAAATCACCGGCCTGAGCGCCTTCAGTGCCAGGCACACCCTCGCCAGCCACTCGAACCCGCGAACCGTCGCCTACCCCAGGAGGAATACGGACATCGACGGTTCGCGCATGGCCGTCCCGATTAATCGAGAAGCGGCGCATCGTTCCGCGGTATGCGTCTTCCAGTTCGAGCTCGATCTCCTGTTCCAGGTCTTGACCGCGTTGAGGTGCGCGGCGTGCACCGCGCCCGGCTCCATGCGTGCTGCTTCCGCCCATCCCGCCGAAGAAGGTGTGAAAGAAATCCGAGAATGGATCGGCGTCACCGAACATCTCCCGCATTTCCTCTTCGGTCATGGTGCGGAAGCCGCCTCCGGGACCGCCACCCGTGTTGACGCTCCAACTACCAGTCTGCGGTCCGCGACCCGCGCCCGCCCCGGCACCGGCCTGCTCGTACATCCGCCAGTTCGCGCCAAGCTCGTCGTACTTCTTCCGCTTCTCCGGGTCGCCCAGAACTTCGTACGCTTCGTTGATCTCCTTGAACCTGGCTTCCGCCGACTTGTCGCCCGGGTTGACGTCCGGATGGTGCTTGCGCGCGAGCTTTCGGAACGCCTGCTTGATTTCCTTGTCCGTTGCCGTTTTGGCGACGCCAAGCGTGGAGTAGTAGTCCTTGAATTCCATGGTCAGTCCAAGCCGAGCATGCGGCTCAGCTCGTCAAGCTCTTGAACGAGGCGCCGCCGAACATCGCGCGCCGCCAGTGCTTCGTCCCGGGCGAGCGGTCGAATCCGTTGCAAGACTTCCGCGATCGACAACAACCGCTGAATGCCTGCGAGATTGATGCCCGCATCGTCTACGAGCCGCTTGATGATTTTGAGCCGTTCGAGCTCGTCTCGAGAGTAGAGCCGCATGCTGCCGATCGTCCGCGACGGACGAACGAGACCAAGACGTTCGTACTTACGCAGCGTCTGCGGATGCATGCCCAGCATTCGCGCCGCCATGCTGATAAAGATGAGCTCTTGATCGCCGGCCATGCCCCCTACACCTTGCGCCGGATCAAATATAGGCCTTGATACGAGTCGTGTCAAGGTGTGCCCAAGGACCTTTTCCTTGTGATCCATACTCAAAAGACTCGTGATCACCCCGTCGGACTTTCTGACCGTCGCCCTGCTCGTGGCGCTCGAAGGGCTTCTGAGCGCCGACAACGCCATGGTGCTGGCGGTCCTCGTTCTGGGCCTGCCGAAGAAGGAGCAGCGCCGGGCCCTGCGCTACGGCATTGTCGGGGCCTTCGCCTTCCGGGCGATCGCGACGCTGCTGGCCGTCTACCTGATCAAGCTTGGGTGGGTGAAGCTCGCGGGGGCTGCGTATCTGTTGTACCTGTGCGGCCACCACTTCTTCCGCTCGGGCGACGCCGAGATGCGCCGGACGCCGCCAAAAGCCTCTTCGATGCTGGGCATGACTCCATTCTGGTCGACGGTCGTGAAGGTCGAACTTACCGACATCGTCTTCGCAATCGACTCGATCCTCGTCGCCGTGGCCATGTCGCCGAAACTGTGGGTCGTGTTGACTGGCGGGATCCTCGGCATCGTGATGATGCGCCTCGTGATCGGCACGTTGTTGTCGATGGTCCAGCGGTATCCGCTGCTCGTCGACGGCGCTTTCGTGATCATCGCCTGGGTGGGTGTCAAGCTGATCGTCGAGTATCTCCACACCGAAGGCTACATCGGATTCGAGATTCCGAAATGGTTGTCCCTTGGCCTGATCGTCGTGATCTTCGCGCTCTCCTGGTGGTTGGCAAGGCGTCAGGAAGCGCGTACGCGAACGGACACCGAGGATGCCGCCGCACAACTCTTGAGCGAAGAAGAAATCAGCCAGTAGGCCGGCAGGAGAGTTGCCCCTCAGTCCAATCCCTTGAGCCGCCTGAGCAACCGCCGTTCGCGCTTGTCGGGCGCACGAGGCGGTGACATTGCAGCCCGATAAACACGCTCGAGCCGTCTCAGCTCTACCTCTTCGGCAGTGGGTTGAGGGGTTTTGTCTTCGTAGAGCTCTCGCGCAGCCCCTTTGCTGACATGCTTGCTCGCGAGCGTCTTCACCACAACCCGCTGCGTTCGTCCGTACGGGCGGCCGATGCTGATCTCGTCTCCCGGCTGCACGGTGCGGTGTGGCTTGGCCGACTGACCGTTGACGCTCACCTTTCCGCCCTTACAAGCCTTCTGTGCTTCCGATCGTGTCTTGAATAGACACGAAACATCGAGCCACACGTCAATACGTACGCTGTCAGCGCTGTCTTTTCCGTCGGCCATTCCGACTCATCTTACCGTGCGAGCCGTGCGTGCTCCCCCGAACGTGGACGAATCGGCTGCAGCTTCGCGACGTACTGCTATGCTTCGCTGTTCGCTCCTATGAACAAGCCGTTCTTTCGCACGCTTTACGGCCAGGTGCTGATCGCCACGCTCGTCGGCGTCGCGGTGGGGCACTTCTATCCGGACGTCGGAGTCGCCATGAAACCCCTTGGGGACGGCTTCATCAAGCTCGTCAGAATGATGATCGCCCCGATCGTGTTCTGCACCGTCGTAGCCGGAGTCGCCGGAGTGGGCGACATGAAAGCGGTCGGCAAAGCCGGTGGACTGGCCCTCCTGTACTTCGAGGCGGTGACGACGCTGGCACTGATCATCGGCCTGGTCGTCGTCAACGTCGTCAAGCCTGGCGTCGGCATGAATGTCGATCCAGGGACCTTGGATTCGAAAGCGGTGTCCGAGATTGTCGGTGGAGCCGCCACGCAGAACACGACGGAGTTCCTGCTCGGAATCATCCCAACGAGCGTCGTGGACGCATTCGCAAAGGGCGACATCCTTCAAGTGCTGCTGTTCTCGATCCTGTTCGGCTTCGCGCTGCACGGTCTTGGCGGAGTCGGCACACGGCTGTTCGAATTCATCGACAACCTGTCGCGCGTGCTGTTCAAGGTCGTCGGCATGATCATGAAGACGGCGCCGCTCGGTGCATTCGGCGCGATGGCCTTCACGATCGGCAATTTCGGCGTCGGCTCGCTGGCGCAGCTTGGCTCGTTGATGGCGGCGTTCTATATCACGTGTGCGTTGTTTACCGTGATCGTCCTGGGCGGCATCGCACGGTTCCACGGGTTTTCAGTCTGGTCGCTGATCAAGCACATCAAGGAGGAATTGTTCATCGTTTACGGGACCTCATCCTCCGAATCCGTTCTGCCGCAGATTATGGCCAAGCTCGAGAATCTGGGCGTCCGCCGGTCGGTGGTGGGTCTCGTGATTCCTGCCGGCTATTCGTTCAACCTGGACGGCAGTGCGATTTACCACACCATGGCGGCCGTCTTCATCGCACAAGCCACGAATACTCCGCTCGGTCTGACACAGCAACTCACGTTGCTCGCCGTACTCCTGCTCACGTCGAAAGGGACCGCCGGCGTTGCGGGCGCCGCCTTGATCGTGCTGGTCGGAACGATCTCGGCGGTGGGAACCATTCCCGTCGCCGGGGTCGCACTCGTGCTCGGCATTCACCGCTTCATGGGAGAGGCGATGGCGGTGACGAACCTGATCGGCAACAGTGTGGCGACCATCGTGGTGGGAAAATGGTGCGGCCAAACTGATGAGCGTCAGCTGGCCGATCGCCTCAGTCGTCGACCGGCCCAGGAAGCGAGTGCTCGCGTCCAGTTCGCTCCATCGGAGGAGTAGAGACTCGTCGGTCTGCCACCGTTTTTTGCAGCGCGGAGACCAGAGTGGCCCGATCGGGAAAGACCGGATGTGCGCTGCGAGCGCCATTCTGTTGGTGGCAGCGGCCGGAGTCTCTCTGGCCTTTCAGGGCTGGAATTCACGGCTCATGAACTTCGATCACGTCAATTTCATAGACGGCGCTGCGAAGTTTCTCTCCAACGGCGTTCTTCCCGATCGCGGGGACGTCTCGAGCTATTGGCCTACAACACGCCAGGGACTGCTTGGTTGATGGTCCCAGGGATGCTCGTGTTCCATGCTCCGAGACTCTTTGAGTCCGTGGGCAGCGCGACTCTCTATGTAGGCACTCTCGTCGGCGTGTTCTTGTTAGCGCGAAAGTGCTTCGGGACCCGATGTGCCTACTTGTCGCTCTTGACTTACGGCTTGTCTCGGAACGGCCTCTTCAATGCCGGCTCGCTCTGGTCGATTGGAAATCCTTTTTTTACGTTTGGATGGTCTACTTTTGTGTGCTGGGGGTCACGCGCGAGAGCGCGCTGCACGGACCAGTGCGCGGAGGGCATCTCGTCAGAGGACGAATACCGGATCGTGCAGAAGCCCCCCGTGCCGGTCGACGAAACGTCGGGGCCGGAGTCATGGAAGCCTCTTGGCAGCGAAGTCAAGACGCACACTCTGACGGAGCATTTCGCGGTGCCGCGCGACCCGCGATTCCATCTGATGAAACAGTTCGGCGATTTCGGGGTCTCCGAGAGGACGGTTTCGGACGGGCAGCGTTAGTTCCGCGTTCAGATTGGTCGAACTGCGGGCTTATCTCCGGTGTCGCGATTGGGCGACGGCCCTTTCATCTGATCAGAGACAACATGTCATTCCAGATTGATACTCCGCGATCTCCGCGTCCTCTGCGTTCAACGTCGTGACCGTTACTAATTCAGGCAATACATCTTTATCCACTGTTCGCACTCAGGAATGGGCCTGATGCCGCGCGATGATGAACTCGAGCGAACAGGACACCGAGACGTTCCGATGAACACCGATGGGCGCGGACTACCTACTCCGGCTTTTCGGGCAAAGGCGTGACGTTGCGTGGTGGATCGCCGGGATTGTCTTTTCGCACGTTCCAGACATGGCCGCAATCACGGCAGCGGTAGTAGTCCACTTGTGCGAATTTGCTCGGTCCAGAAAGCCATTGAACATGCTTCGATTGACAGGCCGGACAGCTGGAGTGGGGCATCGTGGGCGGATCGAAGCGAAACATCCAAATTTCGCGCCGGCACGAGGATGTGAATTTTGCGGGCATTTTCGGCACTTCCCGGACGTCGGCCAATTCCGTACGGAAGAAGTTGTCTTTGAATGCTGACAAAGCTCACCGCCGCATGAACTTCTCCACGGAAAACCCGACAAAAAACACTTCTTTACGTACGTTGATTCCGTACGGTCCAGCGATTGCGGAGTACGTGGTTTACGAGAGGATCTAATCGACTTCAGCGACGCAGCGCACGATCTGGATTGGGTGCGCTAACAACCCATCAAAATTACGCGGGAGTAGGCCAGAAACGCCGTCCGCATTGGATGCAGCGATAAGGCCTCTTCCTGGACAGGAGCGCCCATAATCGTTCATACCAGCGTCTTGCCGATCGTCGCACATCCGCGCCACGACAGTATGGACATCCCATCTGAGTTGCCGGTCCTCCTAGCTCGAAGACGGCGGTCGGCGTCGAACCTTACACATCGGCGATAAACGTTCCCGATGCGAATCGCCGGACAAGTCGTCGGTACCGAAGCGCGATCCGCTCGCAGACTGATCGTATGTGGAGCGCCAACATTTCAACAATAAAAATGTCATTCGGCTCATTGTTAACAAATAATTCATTGGGCGCAACCTGGAGCGCCAACACCTCAACAACAAATATGTCATTCGGATCGGCTCGACCCCGGTCCTGTGTCCGCGATGCCGTCTAGTTCCATGGAGGTGCCAGCGCAAGGGACTGGATTACTCATCAGTGCGTTACGCCAGCAGTTGGCGCAAGCAACGGCGAATCTGGCTGGCGCCGAGAAACGTGCGGGCGATGCGGAGCAACGGGCCGCCTGTTCGCGGACGGTACGATTGGCACCTGGTGGTCGAATACGACGGCTGGCACACGTTCCAGAAGATTCCGGGCGGATGCCTATTCAGCGGCAGAGGACCTTTCGTTTATCCGTGCGTAGTGTCGCAATTCGTGAGTCATTGAGACGCAACTGGTGCGAGCGGTAGCTCGGATAACGCAGCGTGGATGGTCGTGAGGTTTGTGCTGATGACCATGAGGGTAGGCGCGTTCAGAGGCACGTCGGCGTCCCTTAGCTGCCGCCGAATCGCTGCCACCGCCGCCATGATTGCGTCACGCTGATCCAAGTTGAGAATAAACTTCGTGTGCATTTGCACTCCATCTATCCGTGACTGTTATTGATCGCGCTTGATCCATTTCTGCGGGGCGCATATACCAGCCCCACACGACGGCGACGAACAGGGCGGCGATGACGAAGAAGGTGGGGTCGTCGCTGAGGTCGAACGTGGCAGCCCCCCTTGAGCGAATCAGATGATCGTCGAAACCACGACGAGGATCACGCTGATGATCGTGGCCTGCGGTCGATTATTGATCGCGATAAAACCGGGTACCAGAACGGACCCGGTTTCAATGATTTCGACTTTAGGGCGGCGCTCGACGCTCCGCGACGATGCGATCGCTCTTGCTGGAATCGTGGCGGAAATGACCGCGATCCTCATGTTCGAGTTGGTTGAGCCATCATTCAACAACAAGCCGAAGACCGCGAATTGAGGTGCTCAAAGCCTATGGCGTCGGCCCAGAGACTGCCGGCGAATTGGGGCGTATCCGCGGAACACGCCGAAAACATCTTCATCTGGTCACGCTGACTGACACAGATGCTTTGGCGAGAGATGTGCGATGCGTTACCTGGAACGCCTCGGAACATGGGACCGGGCGAACTGCCGACAACGCCGAGCGAACCCGAGAAAGGCGGCGACTGATGCCATGGAAGCGGTGCGGTCTGTCGCGGCGTGTGCTAGCACCGGTGTGACGAGAATTTGCGCGAGTCAAATAGCGAGCGATCAAACGTTCGCGAGAGGGGCAGGTGGAGGTTGATTAAGTTCTTTTGGGAGCGTCCAGACGTGGCCGCATGCGGTGCAGTGCAGATACCAGACGTGGGCCTCCCTTGAGGAGAAGGGCAACACCACGACCACATCGACGGCTCATTTCGGACACCGAAGATCAGTCTGAGTGGTGGCCATTCGGCACCAGTAGTACGCGTTTTGTGGCACGGGAAAAATACAATTGGTCCGCGTTCAGGATCAAGAGGGGGTATGGGCTACGACCCATTCAAGCGCGCTATTCCAGGACCGATGCCGCGCGAGGAAATTTTCGTGTGGTCCTTTATGAAGGACGTTCGAACGTTTACGGGCTCACTCCGGGCCGTTGACGGGTCAAGAAAGTGGACCGCAAGCGCACAGGAGTGCGCAAGCGGCCCTAACCAATCCGAACGCTGGCCCGTAAAGAGACGTTAGAGCGCCGTCTTGAGCGAGCCAGAGATGCTGGTGAAGATGTTGTTCACCGCTGATCCAGCAGTCGTGACAGCGGCAACCGCGACGAGCGAGATCAGGGCGACGAGCAACGCGTACTCGATCAGGTCCTGGCCTTCCTCATCGCGCACGAACGAACGCAGACGATTAATGAAATGCATGTGAGCCCTCCGGCGCGTTTCTCACGCGCTCTCGGTCGTGTGTGGGCGACCCACCATCGCATCCAACGCACGACACACCACGTGGAGAGACAGAAGGGCAATGGCCGTGCCAGTGACGGTTGGTACCATGACCTGTGAATGCAACCGCCAGTGCGCATACGCGTTTAGCGCCAGCGGGCCAAGGCGGTCGACGGGCTCTCGCTCAGTCGCTACACCGGTCGTCAGTGTCTACATCCGCAACAGTTCGAGCGAATTTCGCGACGAACCCTTTTTACTCGCCCGAAATGGCAACCACCGCCAGTGCGGTGCGAACTGCGAGAGAGCGATGACTGACTACGATCCGTTCCGTCGCGCTACTCAAGGACCAACGCCGCGCGAGGGAATTTTCTTGTGGTCGTTTGTGAAAGACGTCAGAACGTTTACCGGCTCGCTTCGGGGCGTCGCGGCAAGCGCTGACGGGGACAAATGCGAAAAGTGATGCGGACGCTCTACAAGAGCGGCTCGCTAAGTCTGTGCTGGGGAAAAAATTTGCTGGTGGCGAGGGACAGAATCGAACTGTCGACACCGTGATTTTCAGTCACGTGCTCTACCAACTGAGCTACCTCGCCCCCGAGGAATTTCGCGCTCAGAAAGAGACCGCGATCATAGCACGCGACGCCCCGGGACAAGAGCGTCGGCCCGGGGCCTCCGACTGACCAACGAAGATTCGCAGTGCAGCTCGTTACACAGCGGCTGCAGCGACTTCCGAATCGCGAACCATTCCGAGCTCGCGGCGCACCCGGTCCTCGATCGTGCGGCAGATATCAGGATTCTCTTTGAGGAACTGCTTCGCGTTCTCGCGGCCCTGACCGAGCCGTTCGCCGCCATACGCGAACCACGCGCCGCTCTTTTCGATGATCCGCTTGTCTACGGCAAGGTCCAAGAGATCACCGATGCGCGAGATGCCTTCGCCGTACATCACGTCGAACTCGGCTTCGCGGAAGGGCGGGGCCACTTTGTTCTTGACCACTTTGACGCGTGTCCGCCCGCCAACGACCAGGTCTCCGTCCTTGATGCTCGCGATCCGCCGGATGTCGAGACGCACCGACGCGTAGAACTTCAACGCGCGTCCGCCCGTCGTCGTCTCCGGATTCCCGAACATGACGCCGATTTTTTCGCGCAGTTGGTTGATGAAGATGAGACACGTTTTCGACTTGGAGACCACACCGGTGAGCTTGCGCAGGGCCTGCGACATCAGCCGCGCCTGCAGACCCATTTGCGCGTCGCCCATCTCGCCTTCGATTTCAGCCCTGGGGACGAGCGCGGCAACCGAATCGACGACGACGACGTCGACGCCGCCCGAGCGAATGAGCACTTCGACGATTTCGAGCGCTTGTTCGCCGTTGTCGGGCTGCGAGACGAGAAGGTTGTCGATATCGACGCCGAGCTTTTGGGCGTACGCCGCGTCGAGTGCGTGCTCGGCATCGACGAAGGCGGCCATCCCGCCAAGTTTCTGCGCTTCGGCGATCACCTGCAGGGCAAGAGTCGTCTTGCCGGATGATTCAGGACCGAACACTTCCACCACTCTACCGCGCGGCAATCCGCCGACGCCGAGCGCGTAGTCGATGCTGAGCGCCCCAGTCGAGATCGCATCAATCGGCTGGATCGCGCCCTTCTGACCGAGACGCATGATCGCGCCCTTTCCAAACTGCTTCTCGATCTGTCCGACAGCCAGGTCGACAGCTTTGATGCGTTCACGGTCTTGACGGTCGTCGCGCTCGAATCGTTCGACAGGCGGCATGTAGAGCTCCTTTATTTGCGTCTATTTGCGTCGCACAGAGCGTCGCTATTCTAGGTTCGTACCTAGGCGAAAGTCAAGCGCAATGCTGTGAACTAGTAGCCATTAACACCTTCTATTACAGCTATTTACTTGACTCAACGACTTTCGCCATGAGAAGGCCTTGTTAGCAGTTCTCGCAAACCGCACACAGGCGCCAGGTGGTAAAAGATCGCATGCCCAGCCCTCTTGGCCACGCGCTCGCGGGACTCGCCGCAGCGTGGGGCTCTGACCTTGTTCCAGGCCGCCGCAGCCCGCGAACTGCGGCGGCAAACGCTTCTTTCTTCAACCGATCGGGGGGTTGGCTGACCGTTGGATGCGTCGGTCTGGCCGTGCTCCCTGATTTGGATCTGGCATCTCAATCGCACCGGTCTTTTTCACACAGCATCGGCGCCGTGATCGTCGTAACCATTATCGCGGGGGCCGTGACAGGGTGGGTCACTCGGCGAACCGGACACCGGACTCCATCGGGGCTCAGCGTCGCGCGTGTCGCAGCGATGTGCGGACTCGCGTTTGCCACCCATCTGCTCTTGGACTGGCTGGCGGTCGATACGCGGCCTCCGTTCGGCCTCCAGGCTCTGTGGCCGTTCAGCAAGGAGTACTACCTCTCGGGCGCGAACCTCTTTCCGCGGACCGAACGGCGATCGCTATTGTCGACTTCAACGTTTCGCACGAATCTGATCGCGTTTGTCTGGGAGCTCGCGATCATGCTGCCGATCGTCGTTCTACTGTGGCGGGTACGCGTAAAAGCCCTGGCCCGACTTGCGCCCGAGGTGTCCGGCCGCGACCATGCGCCGAAGTAGAGGACACGGCCGGTATTTCGGATCTCCCAGGCCGTCGTGAAGAACCGTGAGGATCGCCAGGCAGACATCCAAGCCGATGAAATCGGCCAGCGTCAGCGGACCCATCGGATGGTTCATTCCCAGCTTCATGACCGTGTCGATGGCCTCCGGCGTCCCCACACCTTCCATCACCGCAAAGATTGCTTCGTTGATCATCGGCATCAGGATTCGATTTGCGATGAATCCAGGATAATCCGCCGCTTCGACCGCGGTCTTTCCGAGGCTCGCACAAAGATCCGAGGCCACGCGCATCGATGCGGCGGACGTGGACTGGCCGCGAATCAGCTCGACCAATGGCATCAGCGGCACGGGGTTCATGAAATGCATGCCGAGCACTCGTTCGGGGTGTTTGGTCGCGGCTCCAAGACTGGTGATTGAAATTGAGGAAGTGTTTGACGCCAGGACGGTCGATTGTTTGACGAGAGCATCAAGGCCAGCGAACAAAGACTGCTTGGCCTCGACATCCTCGACGATGGCTTCGACGATGTAGTCGGCGTCGGCAAGTGAGTCGAGCGAAGTCGCCGTCGAAAGCCGCGCTAGCGCGGCGTCGCGCGCAGCTGCGGTCAGTTTCCCTTTTTCCAGAAACTTTCCGAGGCTCTTCTCGATGTTTCGCCGCGCGGCGTCCAGCATCGGCCGCGCGACATCGACAAGCTGCACCGAGTAGTCCGCCTGCGCGAACACTTGGGCGATGCCGCTCCCCATTGTCCCGGCTCCGACGACGCCGACGGTTTTGATCATCGCGACACCTCGTGCCATCACAGCCCAATTGCACGGAGCACCCAGCGACTGGCACTGAGCAGCACACAGCACCCCGCACGCAGCACGAAGCACTGCAACGTCAGGTGGCTAAAGTCTTTCGACGGCCAGCGCGACGCCGTTACCTCCGCCCAGGCACAGCGCCGCGATGCCGCGCTTCTGATTCCGACGCGCCAGCGCATAAAGCAACGTCGTCAGCACTCGACTGCCGGTGGAACCGATCGCGTGACCCAGGGCCACCGCGCCGCCGTTCACATTCACTTTCTCGGCATCGATCTGAAGTTCGTTCAGCACGGCCACGGCCTGAGCCGCAAACGCTTCGTTGATCTCAAAGAGGTCGACGTCTTTCAAGGCCCAGCCAGCTTTTTGCGCCACGCGTTGTACGGCTTCAACAGGCGTCATCAGCACGAGCCTTGGTGGAAGGCCGCTGGTCGCTTGTCCGACGATACGCGCCAGCGGCGAGAGGCCGAGACTCTTCGCGCGATCGGCGGCCATGACCACGACCGCCGAGGCGCCGTCATTCACTCCGGGAGCGTTTCCCGCCGTCACGGAGCCATCGGATTTGAAGGCCGGCTTCAGTTTGGCGAGTGTCTCGACCGTCGTTTCAGGTCGAATAGCCTCGTCCCGATCGAAGACGATTGGAGCGCCCCTCTTCTGCGGGATCGTGATCGGCAGAAGTTCATCCCGAAAGTACCCGGCTTCTGTTGCCGCAGCCGCTCGCTGGTGGCTGCGCGCGGCGTATGCGTCCTGCGCGTCGCGGGTCACTTTGTAGATATCGGAGACGGTTTCCGCCGCATTGCCCATGTGGGAGTGCTCGAACGCGCACCACAAGCCGTCGTGGATCATCGAGTCCACCAGCTGGCCGTTCCCCATGCGCAGTCCTTCGCGCACGCGCTCGAGCAGATAAGGAGCCCGACTCATCGACTCCATTCCACCCGCAACCACAACGTCGACATCGCCTGTGGCGATTCCTTGCGCCGCCAGCATCACCGCTTTCAAGCCGGATCCACAAACCTTGTTGATGGTGAGTGCGGCGACGTGGTCGGCCAGGCCGCCTCCCAGGGCAGCCTGGCGAGCGGGATTCTGCCCCACACCGGCGCTGACGACATTGCCCATGATGCACTCGTCGACAATCGCTGGCTCGATGCCGGCTCGCCGGATCGTTTCCGCCACCACCATGGAGCCCAATTGCGGCGCGGAGAAGTCTTTCAGCGCTCCAAGGAACTTCCCGGTCGGTGTTCGCACGGCGCTGACGATGACGGAGTCCTTCATCTCAGGCTTTCAAATTCCAGGGTTCAAGGTTCTCTGACCAGAATGCGTTCGATCGTGTCGTGACCGAGCAGCGTTTTCAATCGCGTCAGGATGACGCCTGAGCTGCGCACGATTTCGCGTGCCCAGTGCGCGTCCGCCGCTTCGACGATGAGGATGCGGGCCTCGAGCCGGACCGACGTCACACGTTCGAGATTTGGTCCGACGGCGGCGCGCCACGCGAAGCCGACCTTGCCGGGCGAGAGCGGCGCGTCGCGCAGCAACTCGGCGAGTGCTCCTGGCAGGGCGTGCATGAGCGGACGCATAAGATCAGGGCTCAGGGCTTAGGGCTTAGGGCTCAAAGACGAAGCCGCAAGCATTTCGATCCTATCATTCGCGTGTGCGTCTCGTGCTGGCCTCGGCTTCTCCTCGACGCGCGGCGTTGTTACGTGCCGCGGCGTTCGAGTTCGAAACGCGTGTCGTCGATATCGACGAGCGCGTCCGTAAGGATGAAGTGGCGGTGAGCTACGTCAGCCGCCTCGCGTCGGAGAAGTCGGCGGCAGCGATAGAGCAGATGAACCTAGAGAACCGGGAGCGGAATGATCGGAAGGAGGAGCTCGTGGTCATCGCCGCCGACACGGCGGTCGTCGTCGAGGACGAGATTCTCGGCAAGCCACGGGACGACGAACACGCGGGAGCGATGCTGCGACTGCTCTCGTCACGTCGTCACGATGTCATGACCGGCGTCAGCGTGCGTATCGGGCGAACCGAACGGAATCGAGTGGAAACGACCGGCGTGTATTGCACCACGCTGACCGAGCAAGACGTGGCATGGTACGTCGCCAGCTGGGAGGGGAGGGACAAGGCGGGCGGCTACGCCATCCAAGGGTTGGCGTCGAGGTTCATTTCTCGAATCGAGGGATCGTATTCGAACGTCGTCGGGCTGCCCTTGGGCTGTGTCTGTGACCTGCTCCGATTGGTCACATCCGCCTAAACTTCTGATAGCCCTTCTTGGCGTTTCAACGAATCAGCGGTGTGCAGAGTATTAACGTATGAAGGGCACCAGCGCATGGAGTTGAGGCCGGACCGCTCATTGCTCGTTCAGACACCTCTGGCGATGTCACGCGCCTCGGAGGAAGAGCTATCGCATCATGACGCTGAGATTGCCAGGTTCGTGCAGATGACGCTCGAGGGCGATTCGACAGCTTTCGAGCAGATCATCATCCGATACGAAACCCGCGTTATGACACTGGCGACGAGACTCTTGGGCGCAAGGGATGAGGCCCAGGATGTCGCACAGGAAGTCTTTCTTCGGGCGTTCAGGTACCTCCACCGCCTGGATTTGCGGAAGCCCGTGGAGCCGTGGCTGATGCAAATCACTGTCAACGTCTGCCGCAACGCCGCCCGCCAAAGACAGCGTCAGCGGAGCACGTTCGTTGGAATCGGCGAACCAGAAGCGATTGACCAGTCGGCGAACCCTTACATGGGCGTAGCCCGACAGCAAGAGCGGGTCATTCTACAAAGGGCTCTCGACAGCCTTCCGGAAAAGGAACGGCTGGCGATTCTCCTGCGCGACGTCGAAGGGCTGTCGACGGCAGAGGTCGCGTCCCTGCTGCGATCCTCTGAAACGACGGTGCGTTCTCAGATCAGTCGAGGACGCTTGAGGCTCAAAGCGGCCGTCAATGGCTTGATGGGAGGCAAAGCGTGAGCTGCGGTTTTTCGAAGGAAATACTCGCGCTCCATGTAGGGGGCGATCTTTCGGAAGCTCAGCTGAAGAGGATCTCAGGCCATTTGCCGATCTGCGAGGACTGCCGACAGTTTCTCGAGCAGCTTCGCACCACGCAAACGCTCTTGAAATCGCTTCGCAGTGAGAAGCTTGGTCCCTCCGACTGCGTGCCCATGCGTCGAGAGGTCATGTCGCTCATCAACGAAGGGCGGGACGGGTCAGGATGGGCGCTCAGGATCGAACGAGCAATCATGCTCGGCTTCTGGCGGCGCTCATACTCATTAGCGGCGTTCGCGGTCTTCATGATCATATCGATCTCAGGGCTCGCCCAAATGCGACAGACGACGCCGGCCACGTGGAGGTCTGCGGCGGTCTTCGACCGCGGGAACATGCTGTTCCGCCCGGAGGGCTATCGAAACTGGACCCTCGTGGCACCGTCGTCTCTGCACCAATCCAGCGGCGTCGGTACAGGTGCGACTAGCACACCGGCTTATAGGGTCTACATCAATCCCTTCGGCTATCGAGAGTACGAGAAGACTGGTAGCTTCCCCGACGGGACGCTGATGGTCTGGGAGGCGGTCACCCGAGAGCCCGACACTGCGCCTCGTCCTCACCAGCAATCCAGTCTCCTGGTCTCGGTCAAGGACGGTTCACGATTTGGGGGAGGCTGGGGATTCTTCGACTTCACTGGCGTCGGGGGGGCCGTCATACCCAAAGCACAGGTCCTTCCAGAATCGAGCGGTTGCCAGAGGTGTCACCGGCGTGAAGCCGAGACAGACCATGTGTTCACGCAGTTTTACCCCGTCCTGCAGTCTGCCCGTCGCGCCAGGGGTGCAACATACGGATAACTGATCGCTGGTACGCGGTTGCCAAAGTTGCATCGCGAGTGTAGTCGGGCTATTCTGTCGCGAAGCATATCCTGGAAGTCCTTATGACACATCGATATATCAAGATTGGCGCGACCGTACTTGTCTTGGCACTCGCTTTTGCCGGCCTCTTCTGGACCACGCTGCGAGGGGGCACCGAGTACTTCATGCACATCAGCGAAGTCCTGCCGAACCGGCAAGCCTGGGAAGGAAAGACGCTGCAACTGCACGGATACGTTATTCCTGGTTCGATTTTTCGGAAAGCCGACTCACTCGAGTACCGGTTCAAGGTTCAAAACTCGCCGATTCGCTCGGCTGACCCACAAGGCGGCGTAATTGAAGCGTCCTATACGGGCATCGTCCCCGACACGTTCAAAGGCGAAGCCGAGGTGGTCTTGAAAGGCCGGCTCTCGGCGGAGGGTTTCCACGTCGATCCCAACGGCGTGGTCGCCAAGTGCCCGTCCAAGTACGAAGCGAAGGCCGCATCAGGATCATAGTTCATGGCTTCATTAGGAACGTTCCTTCTTCTCGCAAGCTTTGTCGTTTGCAGTTATGCCGCAGCGATCTCGGTCGCTGGCGCTCGACGCGGATCGCGCCGGCTGATTGAAAGCGGCATCGGCGCCTTTTACCTCGTGACGGCGTTGATGACCGTGGCCTCCGCGGTGATCATCAACGCGTTTCTGACCAACGACTATTCGATCAAGTACGTCGCGCACTACTCGGATAGTGTGCAGCCGCTTTTCTACAAGATCACGTCGTACTGGGGCGGACTCGACGGCTCGATCATGTTCTGGGTCTTTCTGTTGTCGGTCTTTGGCGCGCTTGCGATTCACGTCAACCGCGAACGGCACCGCGAGCTGATTCCGTACGTCGTCGCGACGATCTCAGTGGTGCAGATGTTCTTTCTGTTCCTGATGGTCGTCCACAAGAACCCGTTCACGACGTTCCTGGTCACGAGGCCCAGTGACGGCGAAGGCCTGAATCCGCTGTTACAGAACTATTGGATGGCCATTCATCCACCTTCGCTCTACACGGGGTTTGTGGGGATGACGATCCCGTTCGCCTTCGGGATTGCCGCGCTGATTACAGGACACCTCGACGACTCCTGGCTCCGCGCGGTCCGCCGATGGACGATGGTCAGCTGGCTGTTTCTGACATTTGGCCTCACGCTCGGGATGATCTGGGCGTACGAAGAACTTGGGTGGGGCGGGTACTGGGGCTGGGATCCGGTCGAGAATGCCGGCCTGCTGCCATGGTTCACGGCCACGGCATTCCTGCATTCGGTGATGGTCCAGGAGCGCCGCAGCATGCTTCGGGTCTGGAACGTCACGCTGGTCATCGTCACGTTCTTTCTGACGATCTTCGGCACCTTCATGACGCGTTCGGGCGTCGTGCAGTCCGTGCACGCGTTTGGCCAGGATCCAGTCCTCGCGCGTTTGTTCACCGTGTTCATGGTGGCGATCCTGACGTTCAGTTTTGGTCTGGTCATCTATCGCCTCCCGCTGCTTCGGGCACGCAACGAGCTGGATTCCTGGATGTCGCGCGAGGCGGCATTCCTCGTGAACAACTGGATTCTGCTGTTCTGCGCGCTCTTCGTCCTGTTCGCCACGATGTTCCCCACGCTCAGCGAGGCAATTACGAAACATCGCTTGACGGTCGCGGCGCCGTTTTACAACCGCTGGATGGCTCCGGTGGGCTTGGTCCTCCTGTTCTTGACCGGCGTCGGACCGCTGCTCGCGTGGCGGAAGGCGACGCTGTCCAACGCCAGACAGCAGTTCATGTGGCCGGTGTTGTCGGCTGTGGCGGTTGGCTCTGGGCTCGCGGTGCTGGGCGTCCGCTTTTGGGCGTCGGGCCTCTGTTTTGCTCTGTGCGGTTTCGTGACCGGGACGATTACGCAGGAGTTCTGGCGGGGCGGCCTGGTGCGCCGCAAGAACACTGGCAGCGATTTCCTGACTGCCCTCATCGGGCTCGTGTCACGGAACAAGCGGCGGTATGGCGGTTACATCGTGCACGTTGGCGTCGTGCTCATCTTTCTGGGATTCGCCGGTAACGACTACAAACGCGACGCGCAGGTGCTGCTGAAGCTTGGAGAGCAGACGACTCTCGGCCGTTACACGCTGCGGAACGACGGCGTAAAAATCAGCGATGACGGCCAGAAGCAAATGGCCACTGCTTACATCAGCGTGTTCGAAGGTGGCAAGCAGATCGACACGATGTATCCGGCCCGCTGGTTTTTCCGGAAACACGAGCAGGAACCCACGACCGAGGTCGCGATTCGCAGAACGTTCGCTGAAGATCTGTATCTCGTATTCGCGTTCGACCGCCAACAGCTCGGCTCGCAGTCGGCAACTCTCCAGATCGTGGTCAACCCGCTGGTCAACTGGATCTGGCTTGGCTTCGGCATCATTGCGCTTGGAACCGGCATAGCACTCTTGCCGGAACGGAGCTACTCGTTCGCCTTGGCGAAATTGGGGACCGAGGCGGCGGCAACGACGGCGGCGCTGTCGCTCGTGCTGGTAGCGCTCGCAGCGACACCGGCATTCGCACAGCATGGAGAAGGCGGCAACGAAAGCGTGCAAAGCTCCTTCTACGCGCGCAACGAGCTGGAGCGGCAGCTTCAGCATGAAATCGTCTGCACGTGCGGTACCTGCGGCCACGCCAGCATCGGCGAATGCCGCAAGGATCCTTGTCCCGTTTCGCACAAGCTGCGGGGCGAGCTCGCCGCGATGATCGATCAGGGGAAGTCCCACGACGAGATCATCCAGGCGTTCGTGACGCTCTACGGCAGTGAAGAGATGCTCGGCGCGCCCATCAACAAAGGATTCAACCGGCTGGCCTGGCTGATCCCGTACCTGATCGGCGCGACCGGCGCCGTCATCGTAGGCTTCGCCGCGGTACGGTGGTCGACGCGCCCGCCGACCTCACCGAACGAGGCACAAACAGAGCGAGACGCCGACCTCGAAGAACGCCTCGACGATGAGCTCAGAAACCTCGACTGAGACGTCGCCTGTTCCGCTGAAGACCGGCTCAACGCGAACCCGTAGCGACTCCGGCCTGGCGCCATGGCAGTTCTTCGTGCTGGCGGCTCTTGGCGCGGCGACTGCCGCGCTGTTTGCCACACGCGGCCAGGGTCTCATTGCGGTGGTCCTGCTGACCGTCCTGATGGCCGCCACTGCTTTGGTCGGTCTTGCAGCGCTTCGGATGCTGCGGCCGCTGGTTTCTCCAGAAGACGACCGGACCGCGATGGTGGGCCGGCGAACCAGAGTCGCCCTCGAGCGCGAAAAGATGCTGGCGTTGCGGGCCATCAAAGAGCTCGAGTTCGATCGCGCGATGGGGAAGTTGTCGGAAGCCGACTGGCAAGAAATGTCCGGCCGGCTTCGGGCCCGCGCGGCTCGCTTGATGCGACAGCTCGACGCAGGAGCCAACTACCGCGAACAGATCGAGCGAGATCTTACGAATCGGCTTGGAACGGTGGCGACCGCCCAACCCGTCGCCCAGCCGTGCGGGTCGTGCGGGACGGCTAACGACACGGACGCGCGATTCTGTAAGGGTTGCGGGAACAAGCTATAGCCTGTGCCGAACTACCACGAAGGACACCAAGGACGCGAAGGTCGATGCTCTTGAGCACCTTTAAACGAACCGGCTGGACGCCACTTTGTGTCCTTTGTGTCCTCTGTGGTTTCTCAGCGGTAGCTCGGGCCCAGTTCCAGATGCCCGACCCCAAGCAGATGTCCGGCATTCCGCGTCCTGTGAGCGATTTGCCGGACGGAACCGTCTCGGTCCGTCTGATTCGCGGCGACTTTTCGAACAACATCACCGAGTTCCCGGTGGAAATGCAGGGCGGCGGCAAATCGCGCACGGTGAAGACAGACGACTCCGGACGTGCCGAGTTCAAAAATCTACCAGCCGGAGAAAACCTCAAGTTCGTGGCAGTGGTCGACGGCGAGCGCCTGGAGTCCGAGTCGTTTCCAGCTCCAACCCAGGGTGGCATTCGCCTGATGTTGGTGGCGACCGACAAAAACAAGAAGCCGCAGACGGAGCCGGGTGCTCCTGCCGTGAGCGGCCTGGTCGTTCTTGGAAACCAGTCGCGCATCATCCTCGAGCCCGGCGACGAGGTCGTAGCCGTCTACTACCTGCTCGACATCGTCAACAACGCGCGCGTGCCGGTGAACCCCCAGTCGCCTTTTGCTTTCGATATGCCTGCCGGGTGCGTCGGAACGAGCTTGTTGCGCGGTTCGTCACCGCAGGCAAGCGTCGATGGCCCGCATGTCGTCGTCCAAAGCCCGTTCGCGCCGGGACGAACGCTGGTGCAAGTCGCCTGCGAGCTTTCAGTCGCGCGCGCCTCACTGCAGCTGACGCAGCGGTTCCCCGCCGCGCTGGAGCAGCTCGCGGTCGTCATCAAGAAGCTGGACGACATTAAGCTCGTCTCGGCGCAGGTTTCCTCGCAACAGGAAATGACCGCCTCGGGCGAAGCGTTCATCGCGGGGACCGGAGGCGCCGTCGCCGCCGGACAACAAATCAATCTTTCTCTGACGAACCTGCCACATCACAGCGCCGTACCCCGGTGGACGACGTTGACGCTCGCCAGTCTCGTCATCCTTGGCGGGGTATGGTTGTCGAACCGCGGACCGGAGGGCGATTCGCGGGCGACGGAGCGCAAGCGCCTCATCACGCGGCGGGACAAGCTGTTCACCGAGCTCGTTCGACTCGAACACGATCGAAGAACGAATCGCGTCAGTCAGGCTCGATACGAGGCTCGACGCCAGGAGCTGGTAACAGCGCTGGAAAGCATCTACGGCTCCCTGGACAGCGACGACATGGACCCTGGCCCCGATCGCTCTGGTCTCGCCGCGTGACGATCGATTTCGACCAGGTGCGGCTGGTCGATGTTTCACGACACTTCGGACGCCGCCGCGCTGTGGCGCGCGTCACGCTGTCGGCGGGCAGCGGCGAGATCATCGGCCTCCTCGGCCCCAACGGCGCCGGCAAGTCCACGCTCATCGGGATGATGGCCACGCTCGTGACCCCCAGCACCGGTGAGATTCGCTATGGAGAGTACAACGCGCGACGGCTTGGCGGGGCCTTGCGGGCACGCATCGGGCTGCTCGCGCACGAGTTGCACCTCTATCCAGAGCTGTCGGCGCGGCAGAACCTCAGATTCTTCGCCGAACTGCATGGCCTCGACGTCCGGCACGCAATTGACGCCGCGCTCGACGGCGCCGGCTTGACCGATCGAGCCGACGACGACGTCTCGTCGTTCTCGCGCGGGATGCGTCAGCGTCTGGCACTGGAGCGAGCGCTCCTGCATCGGCCAAAACTGATTCTTCTCGACGAGCCATTCACCGGGCTCGACGATCGCGCGGTGAGAATCGTGGCCGAACGCCTCAGACAACTGGCCGGTGATGGCGCGATCGTCATCCTCGCCACCCACGATCTCGACATTGCCGACGGCCTGGCGACGCGAATCGCGATCGTGCGTGACGGGCGGCTGGTTTCCGACGAGCCGGGCAGTTCTGATCTTCGCCGGCGTTATCGCTCGACGGTGGGCGGCGCGTGACATTCACCAAAGTCGCCGCACTCGTGCTGAGAAAGGACTTCGCCATCGAACTGAAGAGCGGCGAGATTCTGTATACGACCCTCTTCTTCGCGGTTTCGTGCGTGCTGATTTTCGCACTTGCGTTCGTCAAGGAGGGGACTCCGATTGAAGGCGCCGGAGCCGGCATCCTGTGGATCGCGGTCCTGTTTGCGGGCAATCTGGCGCTCGGCCGGACGTTCGAGCGGGAGCGGTACAGCGAGACGCTGCGGGCGCTCTTGCTTGCGCCGGCGCCACGGTCGGCGATCTACGTGGGAAAGCTTCTAGGAATTGTCCTGCTGCTATCCGTGACTGAGCTGTTCGTGACGCCGCTGATCGTTCTTTTTTTTCACGTTCCGCTTTTCGCACGTCCTGTCCACATGGTGGCGTTGCTGGTCCTGGGAACGCTGGGGTTCTCGTCGGTCGGGACTCTCTTCGCTGCGATGCTGGTCCGGGCGCGCAGTCGCGATGTGATGCTCCCGATCCTGTTGTATCCGATTACCGTTCCGGTCATCATTGCAGGCGTACTCGGGACGTCCGCTCTGGTGCAGTCGCCCACAGACGAGCCGATGGCCCTCCTGTGGATTGCGATGCTGATGTTTTTCGATGTCGTGTTCCTGACGCTCGCGTTGTGGATGTTTGAGCCGTTGATGATCGAATAGACGACGAGCGGATGGTCGTAACAAGCAAAGCCGAGCAGCCGAAGGCTGCGATGGGTCAGCCATGCGAAAGCTCTTTACACCCCTCGCGATTGTGACGGCCGCGATGTTCGCCTACGCGCCCATTGCCATCAATGCCGCGCCGTACGAATCGACGATGCTCCTGGTTCAGAAAATCTTCTACTTCCACTTCGCGACGTGGATGGCCCTGACGGCGGCCATTGTCGTCTGCGCGATTGGCAGCGCCCTCTACCTCTTCAAAGGCAACGCTCGAGCGGATCGGTTCGCAGTTTCAGGGGCCGAACTGGTGGTCATCTTCGGCGCGTTCGGCCTCGCCAGTGGATCGGTCTGGGCGAAGAAAGCCTGGGGCATCTGGTGGACCTGGGACGCCAGGGTCACGATGGCGTTGATGGTCGAATTGATCTTCATCGGCTACCTCCTCGTGCGGAGATTTGGAGGCCCGGGCGCCGAGAAGTTGGCGGCGGCGATGGGAATCTTCGGCGCTGCGGCTGCGCCGTTCGTGTACAAGTCCGTGGACTGGTGGCGCACCATTCATCCGCAAACGAGTGTGATGAAGACGCTCGGCGAGCGCTCACCCGGCATGTGGAGCGTGGTCTGGTTCTGCACGGCGGCGTTTCTGCTCCTCTTCGTGTTGCTGCTCACCCTGCGAGTTCACCTCGAAGAGCAGCGCGCCGCGCTGGATCGACTCTACTTGGAGGCCGAGGGGTAACAATGATTCGCCGGTTGGTGGCAACATTCTTCGTCTTCGCTTTTCTCGTCTCTCCGACGTTCGCATTTCAGCCGCCGGCACCGCCGGAAGGTTTCGTCCAAGTTGACGAGGTGCCGCCGAGCGAGCAATTGCCTGCCGCGCCTCTCGTCATTGGCGCGTACGCATTTTTCCTGGTGCTCATGGTCGCCTACATCTGGTCAATAGGCCGCCGGTTGAACAAGGTTGAGAAGGAGATGGTGACCTTGCAGCGCAGCGGATCGACGCGGAGCGGAGCATCGTGACCGCTGGGCACTTCATCTTCATCCCCGCCGTCCTCCTGATTGGGATGGTTCTCGGCTGGATTCTGGGATCGCGGGCGGCCAGAGATGCCTACGCAGCTGAGCTCAGGCGCCGCGAGGAACGCGCTGCCAAAGTGGCGGCAAGGGCAGGAGGGGCCGGAAGGGCAGGATAGGCGGGAAGGGGGAAGGGCGGAACGGCGAGACGGGCTCGGTTTAAGCCTTCGCGCCTTCCACACTATCTTCCAACCGCCAACCGCTGAGCGAGTACGTCGGGAAGTCCTGCCTTGACGATCTTCAGCTGCGTGTCGTCCACGTCATACGGAACTCGAAACAGCTCCACCCGCCGTCGGTTGCCGTCGACGATGGCGTAGGCAGCCCGGGGATCGCCGTCGCGCGGCTGACCGACCGCTCCCGGGTTGATGAGATACTTCGACCCTTCAATAAGCTCAACGTGAGTCTTGTCGGAAGCCTCCGGCCTCGCGGTGTCCAGGCCCTCCGCGGACAGCTCGAAAACGGCCGGGCAATGCGTGTGTCCGAACAAGCAGAGTGGCCTGGCGGACGCCTTGAGCGCGCGCGCAGCGTCAAGCTCGTCGAAGAGGTAGGCGTCTTCGTCGAAGGGCGACCCGTGGCAGATTTCTACCAGCTCGTTGACATTTTGAGGACCGCACGGCAGGGCCGCGAGCCAGGCACGATGCTCGGCCGACAGCACCTCGAACGTCCAACGCGCCGCATTTTTAGCCACGGTGTTGAAGCCTTCCGCGCGTTCGAGCCCGCACGCCACCTTGTCGTGGTTCCCTCGGACGATGGCAACTGGCGTCAAGTCGCGCAAGCGGTCCACGACGGCATTCGGATCGGGGCCATATCCAACGAGATCTCCGAGCACCAGGGTCTTGTCGTACTGCCTGGCGGAAGCGTCGGCGAGGCACGCCTCGAGAGCCTCCAGATTGGCGTGGATGTCGGTCAGGACCAGGTAGCGCATGAAGAGTGCACACATGCTAACGGCGAACGGCTCGACGTATAACAGGAAAGGATAGAGGCCAATCCGTTGGCCGCTGTGGCCAATCGTTCTTCTCCCTGACTGATCCGAAACATCGGGCTGCTACCGAAAGGCGTCACGATTCGAGCCAATCGACGACCTCGTCCACCAGCGCCTCGATGCCAGCTCGTCCAGCATCGACCCGCCGGTGGGCTTCCTGATAGGCCGCGCGACGCTGATAGTACATGCGTTCGAGCTCAGAACGATCGGCAGCGAGCGGCCGGCGCTTGTCGGACGGAAGGCGGGCAATCACGCGGTCGAGAGGAGCGTCGAGCCAGACGGACATGCCGTTGGCGTTGATCGCCGCGCGATTGGTCGGATCGACGAATGTGCCACCACCGGTCGCGACAACGAGATGCCGCTGTGGCAATTGTTCAAAGACAATGGCACGCTCCACAGCCCTGAAATGAGGCTCGCCATGTCTGGCGAAGATATCGGCGATGGTCATGCGCTCCCGCTGTTCGATGAGATCGTCGATGTCGAGCGCCTCCCAATCGAGGCGCTTGGCCAGCGCTCGCGCGAGCGTTGTCTTGCCCGCCGCCATGAAGCCAACCAGATACACCTTGTCGCCTTTCACGCCGTCAACCGCTCCAATGTCTCGAAGAAGCCGGGATACGAGATGGCCACCGCCTCGCTGCCGGTGATCGTCGAAGGACCCGCTGCACCAAGCGCGGCGATCGCCAACGCCATGGCGATTCGGTGGTCGTCGTAGGCATGCGCCACACCACCCGCAGGGATGCCGGAACCGTGGACCGTGAAACCGTCGGGCGTTTCATCCGCCGGGATTCCAAGATTACGCAGCCCGGCTACGAGCGTGGCGATCCGATCGCTTTCCTTGACGCGGAGCTCGGCGGCCCCGCGCACGATCACTTCGCCGTGATGCGCCGCGAGAGCGGCAAGTGCCGGCAGTTCGTCAATGAGTCCTGGGACTTCCGCTGGAAGGATTTCCACGCTGCGCATTTCCTTGGCCTCCACCAGGATCGATCCCCTGGGCTCCCCGCCTTCCAGGTGCGACGGATGGACGCTGACGCTTGCCCCGAATCGCCGCAGCACGTCGATGAGCGCCGTTCGTGTGGGGTTCAGTCCGACATTTTCGACCTCGATCTGCGACCCGGGCAGGGCGGCGGCGGCTACCATCCAGAACGCTGCGGACGAAAAGTCGCCCGGAACCGACAGATTCCGCGCCTCGAGCCGCGGCACCCCCTGGACCGAGGCGGTCGAACCGTTACGAGTGACGCTGGCGCCAAATTCAGCAAGCGCCCGTTCCGTATGGTCGCGGGTCTCGGCGGGCTCGGTGACCGATGTCACGCCGTTTGCATAGAGTCCTGCCAGCAGCACCGCCGACTTCACTTGAGCGCTCGGCACCGGCGGCCGGTAGTCGATAGGCCGCAAGGGCCCGCCGTGGACGACCAGCGGCGCGTGGCCGTTCGTGGCTTCAATACGGGCGCCCATTTGTTCGAGCGGCTCGATGACCCGCTTCATGGGGCGCCGCGACAGCGAGGCGTCCCCGACCAGAGTCGAGACGAAGGGTTGACCGGCCAGTATTCCGACAAGCATTCTCATGGTGGTGCCGGAATTCCCAGCGTCCAGGGGAACACTGGGCGAACGGAGCCCGTTCAATCCTCGTCCGAGTATCGTGACGGCGCCGTCGGCATCAGTCGCAGATTCGACTCCCAGGTGTCGCAGGCAGGCCAACGTGGACCGGCAGTCGGCGCCTGGAGAGTACCCGACCAGACGCGACGTACCATATGCTTGCGCGGCGAGCAGAGCGTATCTGTGTGAAATGGACTTATCGCCAGGAACACGGAACCGGCCTCGAACGCATCGGGCCGGACCAATTGTCGCGGCGGGCATACGGCGATCTTACGCTATGATTAGCCGCCTTCGCTTTGCTTTGGCGGGGCTGGGCGGCCCTCACCGTACATGATGGTTGAAAACCGACAGGTGGTTCGACTCGAATTCACGAGTGCCGTCGAAATGCTGGACTTCGTCCAGGTCGTGAGCGATCACTTCGGTCGAACCATTGGGTTCGACGACGACGCCGTTCACTGGGTAGGTGTGGCTATCCGCGAGTCGGTCATCAACGCTATCAAACATGGCAACCGCAACGACACGTCGAAACATGTCTTTGTCGAATTCTTGAGTGCACCGGGAGACGAGCCGGGGCTCTGCATTCTGGTCCGCGATCAAGGCGAGGGGTTCGATCCAAATGCTGTCGCCGATCCCCTTGAACCGAACAACCTCCTCAAGGCAAGCGGTCGCGGGATCTTCCTGATCCGGAATTTCATGGATGAAGTGCTGTTGCGGCGCGCGCCCCAAGGCGGGATGGAAGTCCGGATGGTGAAGCTGCTGAATCCGGGCGGTCGCAACGGCGATCAGCTTTAGGCCCGATTGGCTGTCGATCCTCTGTACCTTTCCACCGCCACCGACGCGGTCGTTCGCGCAGGCGCCATACAACTCGCCCACTTTGGTCGCGACATTCACATCAGCAAAAAGGGAAGCATCGATCTCGTCACCGAGGTCGATGTCGCCGTCGAAAGGATGGTCCGGGAGCTCATAAGCGAACGGCTTCCCGATCATCAGGTCCTCGGCGAAGAGTTCGGCGGCGCCAAGAACATCCCTCCAGGACCCTGCTGGGTGTTGGACCCCATCGACGGAACGACGAACTACGCGCACGGTCTGCCCATCTTCTGCGCCTCGCTTGCGCTGGAAATCAACGGCGTCGCCGAGGTTGCCGCGATCTTCGATCCAAACCGCCAGGAGTTGTTCACTGCCGAACGAGGCGGCGGCGCGTTCGTCAACGGGCAGCGCTTGCAGGTGTCGGCTGCCGATACGCTGGTCGACGCCCTTTTGGTCACCGGCTTCCCGTACGACGTGCACCAGCGCGTCGACGAAATCGTCGGGCTGTTCGGCGCGTTCGTCGGTCGAGCGCGTGCGGTCCGTCGACTGGGCTCGGCGGCCATCGATCTCTGCTACGTTGCCGCCGGGCGCATGGATGGATTCTGGGAACAGGATCTCAAGCCTTGGGACGTTGCCGCCGGGGCGCTGATTGTCGAAGAGGCCGGCGGCCGAGTCACGAATTGGAAGGGCGACGCGTTCTCATCCCGCTCGGCTGAAGTGCTCGCCTCGAACGGCCGACTCCACCACGCGATGCTGGCCCTGATAGACGAATATCGTCGTGGTCGATCGTTAGTCGCTTAGGGCCCTCCCGAATATCTCGTTCGTCGCAGCCCCAGGCAACGCCTGGCCGGGGCGTTTTACTGTCGACTGCGAAGGACGCTCTTGTTACCGGCGAGAGACACGCGAGGCGGAATTGCTGGCTTTTCGTCATGTCTTTTCCCGCAGGGGCTGGCATTGCTTCTGCTAGACAGCGGGACAGGAGCGTGCCTATGACCCGTCGTTTGCTGTTGTCGCTATGCGCAATCGGGGTGCTCAGCGGTTTTGTTGTCACGCCGGTCGTATCGGCCCAGCAATCGGTCAATTTCTATTTGGGTGCCTTCAATCCCACAGGCAGTCAGACGAATCTCGGCGATCGCGGCGTTGACGATGTGCTTTTTCAGAATGCCGATTTCCTGGCCTTCGATTTCGGCGAATTCAACGGCGTGACCGTCGGAGGTGAATATCTCGTTGGCTTGGGGGACTTCTTCGATGCCGGCCTCGGCGTCGGCTATTACCAGCAAACGGCATTGGCGACCGACATTTTTAAGACTTACCCGAACGGCTCGGAAATCCTTGCCGATCTCAAGCTTCGCATCGTTCCGGTGTGGGCCACATTTCGTTATCTGCCGCTCGGTCATCACGACGCGATTACGCCGTACGTAGGCGGGGGCGTCGTCATCTATAACTGGCGATACAGCGAAACGGGCGACTTCGTTAGTGTTAATGAGAAGGACATCATCAACGGCACGTTCACAGGAAGTGACACAACCGTCGGGCCTGTCATCCTCGGCGGCGTGCGTGTACCGATTGGAAAGCTTGGTATCGGCGGGGAAATTCGGTGGCAGGGTGGCAAAGGCGACTTGCCAGCGGACCAAGGCTTCCCAGGCTCGAAAATCAATCTCGGCGGATTCAATTATCTCTTCACGGTAGGCGTGAATTTCTGATTGGGCGGTCGGTAGTCGTCACGGGCGATGAATCGGCGGGCGCCGGCGATACAGCACAACGCCGGCGCCTTCACACATCCGATCGAATCCTTCCAGAAAAGACGGCCTCTCCCGCGCAATCCTTGCCAGCATGTCGCCACCCTCGGCTTTCTCCTCGATAAGAAGCCACCCGGCGTACGGTTTCGGCCAATCGAGCGCGGCCAGCCAGATGTCTCCGTTTCCTTCGTGGAGGAAGTCTCGAAGGGCGAAACCGTCGTGCGACATCTCCTGCATGTAGTGACCGAGCGACCCCATGCTCGCCATGATCTTCTCGCCGTCGTAGTCTTCGTGGAGACAGTCGGTCACGCGCTGGCGAACAGGAACGTTCGGCCGATCCCACTGGGCTTCGAGAACCATGGACGCCGACGAATCGAGCGGCCGAACCTCATACGACAGGACAAGGGCGACAACGAGAAGAGCTGGAATCGCGGTTCGCCTGAAGCCTCCCACGAACACGCCAGCGCCAATCGCCACGAGCGGGATCATCGGAATCATGTACCGGATTCGGAATGGATGCCCTCTGAAGAACGCGACCAACGGTAGCGCTGCGCCCGCGAGAAGCGCCAGCGTGATCAGCGAACCGGCGCTCCGCCGGTCCACTATCGCACGAATGAGCAGGAACAGCAGTCCGATTGAGGCAACCGTCATCGTCAACGGTCCAGTCAGAACTCGAGTGCCCCATCCGACTTCTTCGAGCGCTGCCAGTGGCAGACCCGAGGCTTTGTTTTCAGGAACGAAGAAGCCACTGATCGTGACCCACTCACCGGTGACCACGCGGCTGGAGATGACGAATATGATGATGGCAAGTGCTGGATAGACGGCGACACTTGCTACTCGACGAACAGCTTCGAACGGTGAACGGCCTTGTCGCCATAACACCCAGCCGGACACGAGCAACGCACAGGCCACGACAAGCCACGCTTCGTACCGTGTGAGGACGGCAAGCGTCAGCGCATATCCGACAAGATGGCTTTCAGGGTCACCACGGTGTGCTGCCGTCCACCGAATGAGCATTGCAAGACTCACCAACGTCAGCCCCAGGAACAGCGACTCGGTCATCGGTGTCGCCTGCAGATACAGAACATTTGGGTTGAGGGCGAAGACCGCAGACGCAGCGACAGCCGCAGCCGATGATTCCGTGAGGTCGAGGACGATTCGCCCAATCGCACCGGTCGCCAACGCGAACGACAAGACGGACATTGCGACTGCCGAGGCACCGGTCCGATAAAACCAATCAATTTGCACCGGCAAAAAGTTCAGCAAATGAGGCAGCGGCAGCCATACCGCGCCGATCTGCTGCCATCCTGGCGTGACGCTGTCCAGAATTCGTCGTGCGACGACGAGGTGGCCTCGAGCATCGTAGTGGCTCAGCGTCAATCCGAGTTGGTGGTAGTAGAAGGCGACTGTCGCGCCGACGATGCCTGCGACGGCGGCGATCGCCCACGGTAGAACGTGGTGGCGCGACGGTATAATCACGCGCTTATTGTATGGGCAGACTCGTCGATCGAATTCAGGCGCTCGCTCTTGCTCTTGGCGCACCGGGTCTCTTCCTGGTCGCCGTCCTCGATTCCTCCATTCTCTCGCTCCCGGAAATTGCCGACCTGCTGGTGATCTGGATGGTCGTCCAGCACAAGAGCCGGCTCGTGCTGTACGCCTCGAGCGCCACTATCGGATCGATCGTGGGATGCCTCGCGCTCTATTACCTCGGTCGCCGAGGCGGCGACGCCCTGGTGCGCAAGCGCTTCAATCCCGCAAGCGTCGACCGGACGCTTTCGGCGTTTCGACGCTACGGGGTGATGGCGGTGCTGATCCCCTCGATTCTGCCGCCGCCGGCGCCGTTCAAGATTTTCGTCCTGCTGGCCGGCGTCGCGGAGATCAGGCCGGTGCAGTTCGTATCGGCCATCGCGATTGGTCGTGGCGCGCGCTACTTCGGGGAGGGTTTGCTCGCCCTCTGGTACGGCGAGCAGGCCATTGAGTTCATACGCGAAAACGGACGGGTGGTTGCACTGGTCACCGTCGTCCTTCTGATCGTCGCCTTTGGTGCCTACATCCTATGGCGCAAAGGCCAGGCAGCCGGACGCCTCTAATTCGCATATCATTCATCTCAGCTTTCGGCTTTCAGCCGTCAGCTTTCAGTTGGTTCGAGAAGCGAGCATGTGGTGCGAGCCGATGTACGCCGAGCCCGGAGATGATGACTGAAGGCCGATAACTGATAGCTGAAGGCAGATAGCTGACCCGTCCATGAATACTGACCTCAGTGTCGTGATTCCGGTCCGGAACGAGGCGCCGGGCCTGGAAGAGCTCTGCGAGGAGCTGACGCGCGTGTTGTCGGCGGCAGGGCGCTCGTACGAAATCATCGTCGTGGACGATGGGAGTACGGACGGAAGCTTCGAAATCCTCAAGCGACTGCAGCGCGCCGATCCCCGTCTGCGAGTGATTCGGTTCCGCCGCAATTTCGGCCAGACGGCGGCCTTTTCGGCAGGGTTCGACTACGCACGCGGGCGGGTCGTCGTCACGTCCGATGGCGATCTGCAGAACGATCCACGCGATATTCCGGGCCTCGTCGAAACGCTCGAACGTGGGGCAGACATCGTGTGCGGCTGGCGAAAGAACCGTCAGGACGCCTTCTTCTCCAGGCGCCTGCCGTCGATGATTGCCAACTGGCTGATCTCGAGCGCGACCGGCGTACACCTGCACGACTACGGATGCTCGCTCAAAGCGTTTCGAGCCGAGGTCATCAAGCCGCTCAAGCTCTACGGCGAAATGCACCGGTTCCTCCCTGCCATTGCGAGCGAGCAAGGCGTCGCCATCGAAGAGCGCGTCGTCAATCACCGGCCGCGCAGGCACGGGCAGTCGAAGTACGGGATCTCGCGCACGGTCAGAGTGATCCTGGATCTCTTGACCGTCAAGTTCCTGCTCAGCTATTCAACGCGTCCTCTCCAAATCTTCGGCCTGATTGGCTTCGTGATGGGAACGTTGGGCGCCGTCGTGACCGGATGGCTGGCGTACGTGAAGCTGATCGAGGGTCAAGCGATTGGCAATCGGCCCTTGCTGTTCTTCGGCATCCTGCTCATTCAGACGGGTCTCCAATTCGTGACGCTCGGTCTGCTGGCGGAGCTTCAAGCGCGCACGTATCACGAATCGCAGAACAAGCCGACCTACGTCATTCGCGAAGTTCTCCAGACACCAGCCGTGGAGCGAGTCGGCCAACATCAGTAACCGGTCGCCGCGCTCGATCGCGTGGGTCCTTCTGCTCGCAGCATCGGCCGCAGTCCTCATCACGGGCCTCGTGGCAACGGCGCTGATTCTCTCGAACGACGCCCTGCCCCCCAGCGTGCTCTGGCGGCGCGGCTTCTGGGTGTGGCTCGCCGCCGCTTGCGTTCTCACGCTGGCCAGCCTGGGGTTGCGAGCGCTCCGCTGGATCTTTCTTTTGCGACGGAGCGACACGCGGATTCCGATTCGCGACGCGTACATCGGTTACTTTGCAGGCCTGAGTCTCCTGCTGGCTCCGTTCCTTCTTGGGGAGATCGCCGTTCGCGCGTTCGTCAATCGGCAGCGAGGCAATGTCCCCGTCGCCACGACCGCGGTCGTGAACATCTGGGAACGACTGCTCGATGTCGCCTCCTTGGCTTGTATCGTCGCAGTGGTGATCGTCAGTTCCGGGCAGGGCAGTCGTCAGGCGGCGATTCTCTTGATGGCTGTAGGCGCAACCTTCATTCCGGCCGTGCGACGGTGGTGCCTCGGCTTGGCGAAGGTCATCGGAGTCGTTCTGGCGCAATTGGCCGGCGATCGAGCGCGACCGGAGTTCCCGCGGCTGCCGAGCACGCGTGCATGGGTCGTGACCTTTCTAACGAGCGTTGCCGCATGGGTGTTACCTGGCCTCGGATTCTGGATCCTGGCCAGCAATTCCGGTGTGCCTTACCGAATCGACCGTGCAGAGATCTCTTATGCGTCGTCCACACTGGCGGGCGGTCTTCTGCTGGCGCCGGGCGGGGTCCTCGTCGTGGGTGGCCGATTGCTGGCCGATCTGAGAAGCGCGGGCTTCGACGAAGCGGCTGCCGCGTCGGTCGTGCTGGCCATTCGCCTCGCCACGACGGGTCTTTCCACGGCACTTGGCGGAGTCTTCCTGCTCGTTCACGTCCGGTCGCGCCCGTTGAGCCCTTCCCATTTCGACGAGATCGCCGGCGCGTACGACGTGCAAATCCCGCGAGCGCGCCGCGAGGCGCTGCTCACCAGGAAGACCCAGCTCATGCGCGAAGTCATCGCGGCACGAGGCACCGGCGGCAGGGGACTCGACGTCGGCTGCGGGCAGGGATGGTACGTCGCGCGGATGCGGCAGCTGGGATTCGACGTGGCCGGAATCGATTCGTCGCCGGGCCAGGCGGTCCTCGCCGCGCACAACGTCGGATCTCCTGACCTGATTCGCATCGGGTCCGCCCTCGACATACCGGCTCCCGATGCATCCTACGATTTCGTCTACACGATCAATGTGCTTCATCACCTGGCGTCGGTCAACGATCAACGTGCGGCATTTGCCGAGTTCCTTCGCGTCCTCAAGCCGGGCGGACTGATTTTCGTTCACGAAATCAACACGAGGAATCTGCTGTTTCGCTTTTATATGGGCTATGTATTCCCGTCGCTCAACTGCATCGACGAAGGCGTCGAACGATGGCTCCTGCCGAATCGACTCGAGCGCTATACTGACAGTCCCGTGATCGACATCCGGTATTTCACCTTTCTGCCGGAGTTCGTCCCTGGGTTTGTCGTACGGCTGCTCGCTCCTTTTGAGCGAATGCTCGAGAAGTCGCCACTCGGAATTTATTCCGCACACTACATGGCGGTCCTGCGAAAGCCCGCGTGACCGCGAAGCGCACGGATGTCCGAAACCGCCGCTGATACACCGACCGGTCGCGGAAACACCTTCCTCATCACGATCTCGTGTCTCGGCGCCGGCGTTGCCGTCTGGCTGTTGCCGGCCACGGCTGAAATCGTCACGTGGACGGCAACCGGCCCCGAACGGCTCGCCTTGCTGGCCTCGCCATCGAGGCTATGGATCTCGCTGGCTGCAGCTCTAGCCGGCGCTGTTGTCCTCATTGCCGCGGGACCGAACGCCGCGGCTCAACGATCCCGTCGCGCACGGATCGTCGCACCGCTGTCGATTCTGTGGCTGTGGGCCGTGCCATTCCTGCCGTGGCTCCCCGACCGGGCACCGATTCTCTTGGTGCTGGCGGGGCCTCTGCGCTGGCTCGCGGCCCTGGCGGGCGTGATTGGCGTGGTATCCGCATGGGCGTCCATTCGAACGTGGCGTGTTCCGCGGGTGCCTCTGCCTAATCGTCGAGCGATCTTCCTCGCCAGTCTCATTCTCTATCTCGCCTTCGGTTTGCGCTCGTTGTCGATCGCTGGACTCGAAGGAGACGAGCCTCATTACCTCATCATCACGCACAGCCTGCTGGTCGATCGCGATCTGAAGATCGAAAACAATCACGCGCGCGCAGACTACGCCTCATTCTACGAAGGGGAGCTTCGTCCGGACTACATCCGTCGAGGACAAGACGGGGCGATCTATTCGATTCACGGACCAGGCCTGCCGGTGCTGCTTCTTCCAGGCTACGCGCTGGCCGGTGTGCGCGGCGCCATGCTGACCGTTTCTGTTCTCGCTGCACTAGCCGCGTTGGCGGTTTTTGACGTGGCGTTGCTTTTGGGTGCTCCGAGCATCGCCCTTTTGACGTGGGTCGGTGTGTGCCTCACAGTGCCTTTCGTACCGCATGCCTGGATGCTGTACCCGGAAATTCCATGTGCCCTCATTGTGGCCTGGGCCGTTCTGTGGCTCCTGTCGTCCTCGCCGAGCCGGCCTGCGGTGTGGGTCGTGCGTGGGGCGGCTCTCGCATGTCTACCGTGGCTGCACACGAAGTTCGCCGTCTTTCTTGTAGTCCTTACCGCCGCCCTCATCGTGCGACTCCGGGCGCGGACCAAGGAGACTGTCGCGCTCGTCGGACCAATCGCTCTGTCTACGCTTGGATGGTTTGCGTACTTCTACGCCATCTATGGGACGATTGATCCTCAAGCGCCCTACGGCAGATCCCCCGAACTGACACTCAGATTCGAGAACATCCCTCGCAGCCTTCTGGGCCTGTTCGTCGATCAGAAATTCGGTCTGCTGATCTACAGCCCTGTATACGTGCTGGCCGCGTTTGGCTTAGGAATCTTGTGGCGAGATCGGCGGTGGCGAACCGCGGCGATCGTGGTGATTTGTGGCGTCCTGTCATACGCGGTTAACTCCAGCCGGTATTTCATGTGGTGGGGCGGAGCGAGCGCTCCAGCCCGGTTTCTCGTTCCGATCCTCCCGCTTCTGGCGCTGCCAATAGCGGCGGTTCTCGTCAACGCCAGCAGCCAGATGGCGCGTGCAACCGCGCTAGTTGCAATCTCCTTGAGCTTGATCGTCGCTGGCGGTGGACTTGTGATGGCGAGAGAAACCCTGCTCTTCAGTCCTCCGCACGGCGTCGCGAGGATCGTCGAGGCGATTCAGGGCAGCGCTCCACTCGCCGCCTCGCTGCCGACTTTTACGGAGCAAGACTGGATAGGCCCTTTGGCTCGTACGTGGCCCTGGCTCGTCGCAGCGATAGCCGCTCTCGCGGCGGCTGCGATGGCCGCCAGAACCAGGAAGTTCAGCACATTCTGGGTGGCCATCGCGGAAGTCGTCACATTCATCGCCGTCAGTGTTCTTCTTGTTACATCGTTTGAACCGTCTGCCCGCGATGAAAGCGCACTGCGCGGCCGGATCCGCGTGCTGAACGCCTACGACCCGGAGGGCTTGCGTGGATTCGACTACGCCATGAAGAGCTGGGTCGATGCCACCGACTTGTTCCGTGCAAGCGCGCTGACGATCCAGCGCTCCCCAAGATCGAGCGTCGACCGCCAAGGGCGGGTGGCGGGACCGCTCGACCTTCCGCCGGGTCGGTACCATGCAAGCGTCTGGTTCCAGGAAGGCAGTCACCGTACCGGGGATTTACGCTTGTCGCTCGATCAAGGCAACCCTCTGGCCCGCACGAGCGAAGCACTGCCAGATCCAGCGACGCTCGCGTTCGAACTCCCCGTGAGGATTCCCGTATGGATTGCCCTATCGGATCGCGCGACTGCACAGGCAGTTTCGCGCGTGCTAATCACGCCTGTGACGACCGTTCCGACGAGTCTCCGGATCAAGACTGATGCTCGAACCATCGAAGGCATTCCCGACCACCCGAATGCCTACATCGTCTACGCAGACGATGAGACATATCCGGAGGGGGGAGTGTTCTGGACCAAAGGCCGAAAGCGCGGGGAAGTGCTCGTGCTGCCGGCTGGGGCAAAGGAACTCGTGATCACCCTCTATACCGGGCCTTCGAGCGGGACAGTAAATCTCAGCGTCGCGGGACGTTCCTGGGAAACCGTGCTGGCCTCCAACGAGTCGAAGCAATTGTCGATCGCGATCGAAAACGATTCATCGCCGATTCAAGTACTGGTGCAAGCTGCACAATCCTTCCGACCAGCACAGGTGGATCCAAAGTCAACCGATATCCGGGATCTGGGTTGCCAAGTGCGGATCAGTCTGCGGTGACGCGCCGGAGACCGGATGGGCCAACTCGCGCACTATAATAGACGGGTGTGCCCGAAGGTCCTTCAAGGTGTTCGCAGGCAATGGGTTGCCGCAACCGCATGTGCCGCAGCGCTTGCTGTGATTGCGGTGGCATGCAGCGAAGATAGCGGTAGTCCGACGCCGCCAACCCCAACGCCGACAACGCCGCCGCCGGTCGTCGTCAACACGCCTCCTGTCATTCAATCGACTACTGTCAGCAGTCCTCGCGTCGACACTACGGACGAAATTCAGGTGACTTCCGTCGTGCAGGATGTGGAAACGCCGCTCGATCAGCTGACCTACACATGGTCCGCTTCACCTGCGATCGGGACTTTTACCGGGACGGGTGCTCAGGTTCGATGGCGTCCGCCAACGGCTGGCTCGCCGGAGGCTTCGGCGATGCCGGTGCTCTACACGCTGACGCTCACGGTCACCGAGAGGTACACGTCCGCAGGGGAGCAGAAACAGAACAGCGCTTCTTCGACCGTACAGGTGCACTACAACAACTCCGTTGCAGAGATCAGCAAACTCTCAATGGACTTCTTGACCGACTTCACGACGTACTCGGTCACGCCAGAGCAGTGTGTTCGCAATTTCAGCGACAGTTGTCGCGGCAAGCGGGCCGAGCTTACCGACGTTCAGCAGAATCGACAGCTTTTTCAAATACTCGGCGGTCAATTCTCGGTGTCGTCGGTCACCTTGAACAGCGACAAAACGTCCGCCGACGTGGTGGCTCCGTGCACGTTCTTCGACATCGTCAAGGCGACTGGTGTGCAGGAGACCGTGAGGGGAACCTGCCTGTTGACGGCAGTTTACGAGAACTGGCGATGGTTCTTGTGCGACAGCAACTTCTCCTGGTCCGGCACGACCACCTCGGCCGTTCGCGAACGGCTGCGGTTCAGCCATCCGTGAGTGGGTTGAATTGTGCGTGCTGCATGGACGGAGGCGGTCTTCCGCATCATAATCAGCAAGAGAGCATGAGCAGTCGAGGTCCAGCGAATCCCGAGCGTTCATTCGGTCTGTCCGTTGGCGGCATCCTCTGCCTGATTGCCGCCGTGTTGGTTTGGCGAGGACGGATTTTCGGCGCCGAACTGGCTGGCAGCGTCGGCGTCGTGCTGTTCGTGTGCGGCCTGGTGCATCCGCCGCTCCTGAAATGGCCGAGCGCGGTGTGGTGGCGTTTCGCGCGAGCGCTGGGCTACGTCAACGCACGCGTACTGCTGACCGTGCTGTTTACGATCGCTTTGCTGCCACTCAGCATGATCTGGCGACTCATCGGAAAGGACCCACTGGCGCGTCGACAGGACCAGTATCCGGGCTGGACTCCTTATCCCGAGCGATACCGCGACCACAAACACTACTTGCGGATGTACTGAGGGGACGCATGAGCAAAGTCCGTGTTTTGAGCGAATTCTGGCAATTTCTTCGACAGGAAAAGAAGTACTGGCTGGCACCGATTGTGGTGATGTTCGTCTTGTTCGGGTTGCTGATCGTCTTCTCGCAATCGAGCGCACTCGCACCGTTCATCTATACCTTGTTTTAGATAGTCGAGTGCCTACACGCATCCTGGGACTCTCGGCGTACTACCACGATTCGGCCGCCTGTCTTGTGGAAGACGGCCGCATCGTTGCCGCGGCACAGGAAGAACGGTTCACCCGCAAGAAGCACGACGCCGGCTTCCCATCCCGTGCGGTCGAATACTGCTTGAATGAGGCCAACCTCAAGGCCAGCGATCTGAACCTGGTCGGTTTCTACGAAAAGCCGCTCGTCAAGTTCGACCGCCTGCTCGAGACCTACGCCACGACCGCACCGCGAGGACTGCGGTCCTACCTCATGGCGATGCCCTTGTGGTTAGGAGACAAGCTCTGGATGGCCGACGACATCCGGGAGCAGGTCGCAGGCTATGGCGGGGAAGTGCTCTTTGGCGAGCATCACGAGTCCCACGCCGCGTCGGCCTTCTACCCGTCGCCGTTCGAAGAAGCTGCGGTTGTCACGATGGACGGCGTCGGCGAATGGGCAACATCATCGGTGGGCGTCGGGCGCGGGCGCGAAATCAGCATCCTCAAGGAACAGCGCTTTCCGCACTCGCTCGGCCTCCTGTATTCGGCTTTCACCTATTTCACCGGCTTCAGGGTCAATTCGGGGGAGTACAAAGTGATGGGCCTGGCTCCCTATGGCGAGCCGAAGTACGTTCAGGCCATCAAGGATCATCTGGTCGAGATTCGCGAAGATGGCAGCCTGTGGATGAACATGGAGTACTTCACGTACCCGCACGGGCTGACCATGACCGGCCGACGATTCGAAAAACTCTTCGACGGCCCGGCCCGTCAACCCGAAGCCAAGCTGACGCAGCGCGAAATGGACCTCGCGCGGTCGGTTCAGGACATCACCGAAGAAGTCATGCTCAAAATGAGCCGGTTCGCCCGACGCGAAACCGGGATGCGCGACTTGTGTCTCGCCGGCGGTGTTGCGCTCAACTGTGTCGGAAACGGTCGCATCCTGCGGGATGGCGTCTTCGAGCAGATTTGGATTCAACCAGCCGCGGGCGATGCCGGCGGCGCGCTGGGCGTCGCCCTCAGTCTGTGGCATCGGTACCTGGAGCAGCCGCGCTCGAGTCCGGAAGCCCTGGGCACGTGGAGCCGGCCTTCGTCGAAGTCGGCGCGTGGCGAGATCCCTCGCTATGCAGATGGCATGAACGGCTCGTATCTCGGCCCCCGCTTCACGAGCGACCAGATTCAGCAGTTTCTGAACGAGCGCGGCTATGCGGCATGCAGAGTCGAACCGGCTGCCCTGGCCGATCGAATTGCCGCACTGCTGGCTGAAGAGAAAGTCGTCGGCCTGTTCCAGGGTCGGATGGAGTTCGGCCCCCGCGCCCTCGGCGGACGGTCCATCATCGGCGACGCACGCTCGCCGAAGATGCAATCGGTGATGAACCTGAAGATCAAGTTTCGGGAATCGTTCCGGCCCTTCGCCCCCTCGGTGATGCGGGAGCACGTCGGCAAGTGGTTCGAGCTGGAAAACGAGAGCCCGTACATGCTGCTCGTTGCCGATGTTCTTTCAACGCACCGAGTGCCGCCGTCGGCCGACACCGGCTCTCTTTGGGGTATCGAGCAGTTGAACGTCCCTCGGTCGACGATTCCTGCGGTTACACACGTCGACTACTCCGCGCGAATTCAAACCGTGCGGCGCGAGACGAACCCGCTCTACTACGACATCCTGAGTGCCTTCCACCAGCGCACGGGCTGCCCGGTCATCGTGAACACCTCGTTCAACGTTCGCGGTGAGCCGATCGTGTGCATGCCAGAGGACGCCTATCGCTGTTTCATGCGCACGAACATGGACGCGCTGGTGCTCGAGAACTTCATTCTCGTCAAGGACGAGCAGAAGCCGGTCACGGAAGACGCGAGCTGGCGCCAGGAGTTCGTGCTCGACTGAAGCCCTGTTCGTCCGGTGACGGTCTCAGGCCCTTACTCCGCCGTTTCGACTCCAGGACGATGATCGTGCGCTCCTCGACACGCACCGTCTTCGAAAGCCGTGCGCGCCGCAGAATCTCGGCAATCGCCTCGAGCGTCTGGCGCTCCACACCTTTCACGCCCCCGCGCACGAGAATGTCGCGGACGTCGAGCTCGAGCCGTGACACCGAGTACGGCCGGTCGAGAGAGATCAGGGCTCGATTCTGGCCGACCGGCACGAGCTGAACGCCAGGCAGCTGCTTGAGCGCCCTGACCGGAATCACCACGATGACCGCGTTTGCGCCGTAGTTGGAGAGCTCCGCCGAACGTCTCGAGATTCGAGCGATCTTGGGATGACGCTCGAGCACCGACACAATCGCTTGCCCCAAATCGGCGTCGATCGCGCTGAGACGCGCGATGACATCTTCCGGCAGCGTGACCGTCACGGGCCGGGATGGCCGTCCGAACTTGGGGGGCCGGCCGCGCCCCCGTTTCACCAGATGCATTGGTGCGCCATTCTACCGCTCTCCGAGTGGTCGAGCTCATTTGTATTTATCCCGTGATAATTTATGTGTATTTATTACGTCATAATGGTCATTATTTTGATTTTATTGGATTAAATATCCGCGCCACGAGCTGGCGAATTTACAGGATAGGCCGTCCGACTTCTCCGCGATGACCACCACAATGTGGCGAAGTCCGTCGAGCCTCTGACGCAACCGCGATAGCGGTCAGCGCTCGGCAGCATTGGAGCGGACGAGAGAGGACAGCGCCTCGCCAATCGCCTGGTGACCGCTCGCCTTCATGTGATCGTCAAGAACGTAAAAATCTCGCGGGGTCAATACAGTGGCGGTATCGAGCGTGACCAGGCGCCTGACAAACGGAGGATGTCCGTCGCCATGCTTCGCTGCGTTCAGCGCCGCGATAAACGGACGACGCGGCTGAATATCCTGGTTGACCTCGAAGACGATGATTTGGACGCCGTCGAGTTGCGCGCGGCTCGCATGGGTCAGGACGAACAAGAATAGTTCGGCTTCTTCCTTGGGAGTCACCGGATCCATTCTGAGTTGATCCGGTTCAGGCTCCTCCAGCTTCAACACTTTCATTGAAAGCCGAAACAGATACTTGCCCGGATAGTAGCCCCTTTGCCCGGCATAGTAGTCGACGATTCTCTGGTAGTCGGCTCGAGGGGTGATCGGCAAATGTCCGCCGCGCTCCCGAAACGCGCGGTTCTCGGGCAAATCGTTGTCGGCATACTGGATGATCAGATACCGGAGGCGCGACGTATCGAACCGATTGAGCAACATCATCTCGCGGGCCGTCCCGTAGGAAGACACCGCCGCATTCAAGACTTTCAGTCCGCATTTCCGGGCCAGCACGTGCGACAAGGTTTCGCCCTGTTGGACCCCCCAGCCCATGGCGTGCGAGTCGCCCAGCACGATGATCTCGGGGCCATCGAGCGACGCCTCGTCGTCGCGCACGCCAAGCCGATTGACATTGAACGTGTTCTCGAACTCGAGATTCCCGAACGTGCACGTGCCGGGCTTCAGCGTGTAGGTCACTTCTGGATCGTAGATGGCGCACGCTTCATCGAACTGAATGAGCGACCGATTGAAGTGCCGATAGATCTGCTGCACGAGTCGCCGAACCGGCCGCGGCGCCATCGCTGTGGCTCTCGGAACATGGAGGAAGACGAGAAACACGCCCTCGAGAAGGACGCACGCCACGACGATGTTGAAGATGATGAGGCCGACGGACTTGAGGCGGTTTGACATCCTGATCTTCGGTCACGATAATCGCGGCCAGTGCTGACGAATCCCGGATCGCGACTCTCGATTGGTGCGGCGATGCTCGCGTTGGTGTTGCTGCTGGCGTTGGGAGTGTGCTTCTACGCCATCCTTCCGCTCGCGGCGGGCGGCGTGTTGGTCGCAGTGTTCGTCTGGACGCTTCTGCCGGGAGTGATTATCGCACGGCGTTTGTCGGAGCCGCAACGAAACGGCTGGTTCACGGCGCTGCTGCTCGGGCCGGTTTGGGGATTTTCGTTGACGAGCGTCGTGCTCCTGGGGTTCTGGGTCCTCGGGATCAGAAGCGCGCCAGTGCTGGCCATCGCACCCGTCCTGGCAACGCTTCTGGCCATTTTCATCGGACGGCTTGTCGGATCGATTCGGTTCGCAATGTTGGACTGGCGAGACGTTGCGGCACTGGCGATCGTGCTGTCGATGGTCCCCCTGGTCAACGGTTTGCCGTACGCGCGAGTTGGCGAGATGCGGCCTGAAGGAAAGGCGTATCGCGCCTATTTCATCGCCGACTTCGTGTGGGCCATGGCGGTGGCGAGCGAAGTCAGCAAGGGGGATATTCCTCCCAAGAACCCATTCCTGGCCGGCGATCAGCTTCACTACTACTGGCTGGCAGATCTCCTGTCTTCAATCGAGCATCGCCTGGCAAAGCGCACGCTGTCGCTCGAGCAGATCCTGCTGTGCAACGCGATGCTCCTGGATCTCGCGTTCATGGCGTTCTTCTATCTCTTCGTGCGGCAGTTCGTCCATAGTCCGCCTGCTGCGGCACTGGGATGCGTGGCCGCGGTGCTCTTCACGAGCTTCGAAGGACTGCAGCAGCTTTATGTCTTCTGGCAACGAGGCATCCCTCTCGACGCGATGCGGACGTTGAACATAGACGCGATCAGCAATTGGAAATTCGGAAGCATGAAGGTCGATGGGTTACAGCGCCTTCTTCTCTACCAGCCGCACCACGCTACCGCATGGGCCGTGAGCCTGTCGGCGCTGCTGGTCGTGGCGCGAGCACGCGACAATGGCCGCTTCGGCGTGAACCTTCTGGCTGGCTGCCTGCTGGCTGTCGCCGTGCTTCTCAGCTCCTTCATCGCCTTGATGGTCGGGACAGTCGTGGCCGCATACCAACTTTTGGCGCTCGGCACCAGGCTGCGCATCAAAGCCCTCGTGTTCGGAGCGGTCGCCGGTGGCATTCCCGTGGGTCTCGCGGTCCTGATTTCCGATGCGTTGCAATACGTCGATCGCGCCGGCGGCCAGCTGGTTTACCTGCAAGTGAATCCGCTCGCCGTCAAGAATGCCGTGGTCGGAATTTTCTTGAGCTTCGGCCCGATTCTCATCGCAGCGGCGGTCGGCGTGTTGTTGTGCATATATCGAGGCGCTCGCGATTTTCTCGTCGTCGGCCTGGCCATTGCCGTGAGCGTGCTCTTCTACTTCTTCGTGGACGTGGTCGACCACCAGCACGCTTACGTCGGCTTTCGTGCCGGCCATCTTCTGTTCATGTCGTTTGCGCCGCTTGTGGCCTTTGCCTGGCAGGAACTGTCGGCCGCAGGCGGAACGACTCGTGCGACCGCGATGATCACCGCGGCGCTTCTGGCGTTGACCGCAGCGCCGATGACTGCCGTCGATCTCTACAACACCCAGGACACATCGAATCAGATGATGGGTCCGGGGTTCCGATGGACGGTCGTCGTGACACCCGACGAGCTGGAGGCGCTGGAGTGGATCAAAACCTACACGCCGCCGGATGCGCTCGTGCAGGTCGAGCCGACGGCACGCGACTCCGAGACCTGGGCGTACATGCCGGCGTTCGGCGAGCGAAGAATGACAGCGGGCCTTCCGATTTCGATGATTCCCGTCCAGAAGTACAAAGAGGCGAGTGAACGAATTCGCCAGGTTTTTGCGGAAGACGATCCGGCCAAGGCGCATTCACTTGCTGCGGCTCTGGATCTTCAGTACCTCTTCATCGGTCCGGCCGAGCGGGCCAAGTACCCGCAGTTGGAGCAGCATCTCGACACCGTCCCGCAGTGGTTCAAGCCTGCTTTCCGGAACGGCTCCGTCACCATCTACCGAGTCGCAAGGTCAGCAAAGGCGGAGGGCTAACCCTAAGCCCTGAGCCCTGAGCCCTGAGCCCTGATATAGAGATACCCCCCGGGCAGGTTGCCGACGATCCCGAGCGCGACAAACAAGACCGACAGGGCAAAGGCCTCAGGCGCCTCGACTCCCACCTGACCGAAGGACCAGACGAAGGCCGCCTGGCTCGTTCCGATGCCGTTGAAGGTGACCGGCAACAGCATCACCAACAGGATCAATGGGACGAGGGCGAAGTAGGTGGTGAGGGGGACGGCGAGGCCGAGCCCCCGTCCCAGGTAATACGCTTGAATGACCCGAATCGCCTGCACGGCCAGGGAACAGACGAACACGTTCAAAAGCTCGGCGGGGTACTCTGCGTACCGGCGCATGGACTGCAACCCGCGCTCGCCGGCCGCGCGAAGAGCGCCGCCGGGCAGCCAAGAGACGAGCCTCGAAGCGAAGGCTCCGCCTGGACGACTGAACACGACGAGCGCCGCCGCCAAGCACACGATCCCGGCGGTCCCGAGCGCAATCGCGACAGGTCGGCCACCCTTCAAGGAGCCGGCGATCGCCAGGCCGATAAGCCCCATCGCCAGGACCGAGGCGATGCCGAAGATTCGATCCATCACGACCGAGGCGACCGCTTCGGCCTTTCCGACGTTGAGCTTGGTAACCCCATAGCTTCGAAGTGCATCGCTGCCGATGCTCGCCGGAAGAAAGGTCCCGAGAAACGTGCTGACGAAAAACACTCTCAACAGAGAGGGAAGCGGGGGGCGGCGGTCCGAATCGACCGTACACAACAAGGCAACCCATCGATACGCCATCAATGCCCGGTCGACCAGGACCAGGAGCACAGCCAGGGCCATCGGCCTCCAGTCAGCAGCTTTCGCGGCGGCAAGGACGTCGCCGGGATGGCTCTTCCACAACATGTAGCCGGTCAATCCGGCGGCGACACCAATACGCACGATCAACCACAGCGTACGGGTGAGGATGTGCGGCGAATTTCCGCTCGGCGTCAAGGCTGGGCGGTCGGCAAGGTTTCCAGATGGCGGGAGGGATCGTGCTTCACTTGATACGCTCGCATGAGGAATTTCGCGTATGGCACGAACTGCTTCATCGCTCCGACGTTCACCTGACAGGGGCTCAGGCAGGTGGGGCAGATCGAACGCTTCACTTCTTCGCGATGGGCGAGGTTCTCGGCGCGGAAGTACAGCTCCTCCGCCGGTGTGGTCAGCACGTTGCCGATCGCGTTCGAATTCTCGCAGTAGTACAGATCGCCATATGGATTCAGGAGCAGTCCCTGGCTGCGGAACGGGCACGGCATCGTGCGCTTGTACCCATTGGCAATCATGTCGGCGTAGTGGAGATAGAGAAACGTCTGCCCACTGAAAACCGATTCCTCCTGAACTCGTTCGAGGAAGAAGGATCGCATGTACTCTTCTTCGCGGTCGTGGAAGCCAATCGTCTGCTCGAGCTCCCGGTTGTTCAGCATCGCGTCGGTGAACCGCAGCATGTTGAAGACGATGTCGAGCTTCTTCGCGCGGGCCCAGACGAGAATATTGTGGGCGTCCTCGAGGTTCGTGGCGAAGATCGTCGCGGCGATGCCGAACTGAAAGCTTGAATGCTGCTGCGACAGCGCCTGCATCGCTTCGATCGTCGCGCACGCCTTGTCGAAGCCTCGCTGCACATGACGGACCTGATCGTGAATGTCGCCGATGCCATCGAGCGAGACCCGGACACTCAAGAGCAGATCGCGGCTGGCACAGAACTCGACGATCCGGGTGAGCATCGGAATGGCGCGATGCGGTGTCAGTCCTGTTGTGTTGATGCCGATCTTGCGCAAGCGCGGCAGGTGGCGGTGGAACATCTCCACCATCTCGGGCAGGTCGTTCCGGGTCGTGGGTTCGCCGCCGGAGATGTTCAGATTTTCGACGTTGCTCCAAAACCGATGGGTGAGAACCGGCTCGAGTTGCTCGAGCGTCATGTCCGACTTGCGGTCGCCGTGCTTCCAGTTGTTGCACATCTCGCAGCGGGCATCACACACCCACGTGCAGTTATAGATGAGCACAGTCGGCCGGATGGGCTGCAGCTTGGAGACGACCAGCGTATTGACGAGATCTCGAGGCGCCCCGGCCGCCGCCCGCGCGAGATACCGGAGCGTGAAGGCGTCTTTGGACATTCAGGAAGGATCAATTGTACCGCTAAAGCCTCGCGCTCCAGCCGATTGAAGCAGCTGGAGCGCGACCTTTAGGCGAGCCTATTTCTGCGCGCTAGAACGCCGGGCGAGGATTCGCGGAAACCCAGACGTTGCGGATGATGACCTGAGGAAGCGTATCGTCACCGCCACGCCCGTCGACCGACCCGAGGCGAATGATGTGCGGCGTGGGCTCGTACGGGGTCCGGTAGTTCGTTCCAGTGCGGGCCTTCAAGAAGCCGTTGACGCCGCCGTCGAAGACGCTCGCGGTGGCCCGGCCGCCGCGCCATTCGAACTTGAAGAGATAGAAGTTGGCGCGGCTCCAGCTGTTGACAGCCCGCGTTGGGTTCTCCGGCATCCCGCCCGCGGGAACGCATCGTGAATCGAAAGGCCCCGCAGTTGACCGATGGCCGTTTGTCCAGGGTGACCCGATACGCATTGTCGGTCACGTTCACGCCGTCGCCCGCCAACATGCTGAAGACCTTCGTCTTGTAGAGCTCCCCACCATTGCCGACGTTGGTCATTTCGGCAGACCACTCACCCTCGACAAGCGGCGTCGGGAGGACATATTCGATGTAGCTGCTCTGTGATTCGAGCCGGGCACCTTGACCAGGAATGAACGTGACGCCGACAGGGTTGCCGACAGTGAAACCGTTCGTAAGCGGATCCCTAATCTCGTTGCCTCGAATGTAGGCGCCCACGGCGGAGACAAACTGTGCGAACGTCGACCAGGGACCGTAAGCGCCCTGCATGGTTGCACGCGCGCGCCATGTGTGCCTCTTGCCGAAATCGAGCGGTGAGGGAACCGTGAATGATGTTCCACCGACTACGCCGCCGGCCACCTTGGCATTTGACTCATTGAATACTTCGAACTCGTACTGCAATCCGCCAGCGCCCACCTTCGTCGTGGCGGGCGATACAGTGAGCGTCGGTTGTTGGTCGGACACCTGAACGCCGTTGACCGGCGAGATAGGCACAGGGGCCGTGGCTTTCAATGTCGAGCCGTCAGCCGCGGCGTCAGCGGCAGCTGGTGCGGGACCGGAAGGCGATGTCGGCGTGGAGGCTTGGCGACTACAAGCCAAAGTCACTGCAACGAAGACTGCAAAAACAATTAGAGCAAGCTTATGTCGGTGCATCAATCTCTCCTGAAAAACGTTCCTGCCGTGGGGGAGTATCGTTCATGATACCTGAATTTTCTTATGCCATCGGAGCGAAATTGCGCGGTTTTGTTCACAATCTCCGTGTTACCATGCGTTCTCGGCACGCGCGCCGCGCACGGCCATCTCGTAACATCAAACTTTTCCGCGAGGAGATTAATGACGAGGAAACTGATGACGAAGACGACGATTGTACTGATGGTGCTGACGGGACTCTTCCTCGGGAGCGCACGGAGCACATTCGCACAGAGCCTGTCACCTCTGCCGCCCCAGTATTTTGTCAACGTGAATGTTGGTGCTCAAACCCAATCACACACGATCACCGAAAACATGACGTTTCCGCTCTACGAAGAAACCGCCACGCTCGACTCGACCTATCAGATTCCCGACGGAGCCTTCTTCGAGATCGGCGGCGGCTATCGCGTCTGGCGGCGAGTGACGGTTGGCGTATCGGTCTCGTTCTTCGACCACAATGCCAGCGGCGCGATCGCGGGGCTCATTCCCGATCCCCTCTTCTTCGATCGCCCGGCGACCGTAAACATCGACCTGGGCGAGCTGGACCACAAAGAGACGGGTGTGCACGTCTTCGCTACCTACTGGATGCCCGTCAGCGAGAAGATGGACGTCACGGTGTCAATCGGCCCGTCATTCATCAACGTCACTCAGGACCTCGTCGAATCGGTCACCGTGCCAGAGCCGACGCAAACCGTCATTCCGACGATCGCGAAAGAGACCGGAACCGCCGTCGGCGTCAATGTCGGAGTCGACGGCAACTACATGTTCACGCGCAACTACGGCGTCGGCGTCTTCCTTCGCTACGCCGGCGGCTCGGTAGACTTGCCCCACGCCGAAAACCTCAAGGCCGGCGGCTTCCAAGTGGGCCTCGGAGCCCGTATTCGCTTCTAAGAACCCGGCTCGTTTCTCGGTGGGCATCAGTTGGGATTGAAAGGTGCTCGCCACAGGCTGGGGCTTGCCGTTCCTGTCCCCCAGCACGGCGTATTGCCATCGCCGCCGCCACAGAGAATATCGGCGAACGTCCCGTCGGGGTACATCACAACATCCACCCCATACTTCGGTTCGTCTGTCGTGTTCGTTGCGCTGCAGCCGTTCTGGGAACCGAACTTGGCCATGAGGCCCACGCCGTCGGCCCGGAGCTCCCATGCGACGCGCTTCGTGACCTCGAACCGGCCGCATTCACCGGGACCGTGATTGAGGTTGATGCCAGCGGCGAGCACGCGGGCCTTCACTGAAGCGACACACGCCACCAATTGATCGGGGGTCTTCGGGCCCGTTGGGCAGCCGGGACCACTCGGAACGGGGGCGCCACCGCCACCACCTCCACCGGTACTCGGTGGGTCCGGCATTTGGAACGCTCGAGTCTCCGACCACGGCCCGACGCTCGAGGCCACCGTGTCGAAGCCTCGCACGTGCCAGAAGAAGTACCTTACTGAGCGGACCATCGATCGGCAGTTGGGTACTCGTCTGACCAGCAGATTGAGGCGTCGCCCAAATCACGAACCTCGGCACAAAGGCATCGTTCTCCCCGACTTCGATTTCGTAGGTGATGCCAACCACAGGACCCGATGTGGGCGCATTCGACCATGTGAATGTCGGTCGACTGCTCGTCACCTTGGTGTTGTTGCCGGGAGCAAGCAGTGCTGGAGCGCCGATGATGACAGGGGTGAAGACGCTGAAGCTGACCGGAGACGAAAACCCGCTCGAGTTCGCGCCGTCTTGAGCCTGTGATCGCCAAAAGTAGGTGCGGCCCGTTGCGAGAGCGTCCGGCAGTCGCAGACTCGTCCGGCCGGACCCAGGCGAAATACCTTCGCGGGTGAACACCTTCGTGGTGAAGTTGGCGTCGGCTGCGACCTCGAAGGCGTAGCTGAGCGGCCGGGGACCGTTGGACGACGAGTTGTCGACGATGAGTGTGATCGGTTGGGTATCGACAGCAACCCGCGCTCCGGAACCCGGCTCAATTGGCTTCGGAGTGGTGATGGTGATGCCCGGAATCGGGCCCGCCACCGTCGGCGCAAGCCAGTTCTCGCTTTTGTCGGCTTTGCAGGCGAAGCCGAGCACGACAAATGGCGTAACTACCAGAAAACGACCCAGCACATTCATGGTTCAATCTGAGCCTTCTCTCGCCAATTTGCGAGAGCAAGCGATCTCATTTATCGGCCGGACCGCCCGTGCCGCTATGTGTAATCGTGTAACGGCGGTAAGGGCTGGGAGAACCTGACCGCGGTCGAAAGAACTGAGGAGCCAAGATTGTACGGGCGCAGTTTTCGCAGTGTCAAGCAAAGAACGGGGTCCACGGCGGTGAAAGGGTGATGTGACTCCGAGCACGCTATAATCGCTCGTCCGGTTGCATGCCTCGGCTGCCGCCCACCATTTCAGCCAGCCGCATTATCGTATTCGTGCTGCTCCTCGTGTTTGCTGCCGTGAGCGGCAAATGGCCGAGCGAGCATCTCCTGCCATGGATCGTCCGCCTCGGCGGGACGCTGCTCGTCATCGCCGGCGCTGTGTGGGTCGGGCAGACGTCCTGGTGGCCCGACCTCAGCAGGAAGGTTCACGATCGAATCGGCGGGTCCGGTCTTGCCTGGCCGATTGCCGTTGCTGTGCTGGCCACCATCATCAGTACCGCCCTGACGTATCTGGTTCTGGAGCCTTTTCCACATATCGAGGATGAAGCCGCGTACTACTTCCAGGCTCGAATCTTCGCTTCAGGTCATCTGTTTGCGCCGGCTCCGGCTTCGCCCGAGTTCTTTCCCTCGTCTTGGATGATGCTGCACGGCGGCCGCTGGTTCAGCGTGTTTCCCCCGGGCTGGCCACTGCTTCTCGCCATCGGAATGAAAGTTGGAGCGCCAGCCCTGGTCAATCCTGTGTTGACGGGACTGTGCGTCTTGGTCATGTACGGGTTGATTCGCGAGATGTACGACACCGAGCGAGCCAGGTGGGGAGTCGTGCTTTGCGTGGTGTCGCCGTTCCTCCTGTTCATGGGCGGCAGCTTCATGTCGCACACGGCGCTGCTGCTCTTCACCGCCCTGTCAACGCTCTGCCAGGTGAAAGGCACACGCACAAACGGGCTCGGCTGGTTTCTGGCGGCGGGTCTCTCGGCTGGTTGTGCGCTGTTGATTCGGCCACTCGATGCCTTCGCCATCTGGGGCGGGCAGACGCTCTATGCCTTGTGGGTCGGCCGTTTGCGGCATCTCAAGGGTCTGGCGCTATCGGTGGCTGGCCTGATGCTGGGCGCCGCACTGTATTCCGCCTACAACCGCGTGCTCGTCGGTGAATGGCTCCAAGCACCGCTGCTCATGATGAATTACGCCTATCGAATGGGCTTCGGCAGCGACATCGGCGTGAACTGGGAGACGTTCGATACACCCGGACACAACCCTTGGCGGGCGTTAATCAACTTGAATTTCAACATGGCGGTGCTGAGCCAGGACTTGTTTGGGTGGCCCTTGTCGTCGCTGTTCTTCGTGATCGTGTTCTGGGTGTTCGGCCGGATGTCGGCAGCTCACCGTTTGAGCGCGGCGATCACGGCAAGCGTGGCCGTGGCGTACGGATTGTTCTGGTACCACGGCGTGTGTTTCGGGGCGCGCTTCTACTTCTGTCTCCTGCCTCATCTGGTGGTGTTTTCAATCGACGGTATCCGGCGTTTGCCGCAGGTCCTCGCGGAATATGTGACGCGAGTGCGCGAACCACTTCTGGCCTCCATGGTGGGGGCGTCCGTGCTCCTCTCATCCGCTTTCGGGTGGCTCGTGTACGTCCCGAAAGTCAGCCTGCTCGGGCCGTACCACAACCAACGCGGAATCAATTCCGGTCTGTACGACTTCGTGAAGCGCGAGGGCATCACGTCGGGGATCGTTTTCGTTCAGGCATCGCGTGGATATCTTTTCAGTACCGGATTCATCGCCAACGAGCTGCCGCTCGGCTCCGGGCTTCTGCTGTTCGCCTTGGATAGAGGTGACGCGAATTCACGATTGATCAATCGATTTCCTGGCCGCGCCGTCTATCGATTCCGCTACGAGCCAGAACCCAACCCTTACCAGGCTTCGCTGGATCGGCTCATTCAGCTCAGTGATTGACCCTCGGCGAGACACGCGAAGACGCGCCGAAAGTTCGCGATATAATCGCCGCGCGATCCAGTCTCGATGCACAGGCGGCCTTTGAACGTACTGCAGGTTTGCGACCATCTCGGGTGGGAAGGGTCGCGGATGCATGGCGTCAAGCGGCTTTTCAGCTGGATGATTCCTCGCTTCGACCGCGATCGGTTCGATGTCTCGCTCGTCAGCCTTCGAAGGAAGGATCTCTCGGAAGAAACCCTCGACTCACTGGGCATCGACATCACGTATCTGGAACGTTCGAAGTTCGATCCGCTGACGCTGAGTGATCTGTTGCGGGTAATCGACCGGAAGCGCATCGACATTCTTCATCTGCACGGCTATGGGGCGACGACGTTCGGCCGGCTTGCCGGAGCCGTCCGCCACATTCCCACAATCCTGCACGAACACGCGAACCTCACCGACACTCCGTGGTTCCAGAAGATCGCCGACCGACTGCTCGCGCCCACGACCGACATTGCATTGGCCGTCTCGGCGAGCACCGCGGAATTCGTCGTTCAAGCACGGAAGATTCCGGCGTCCAAGGTCAAGGTGGTCTATCTGGGAGTGCCGCTGGAGGAGTTCAATCGAAGCCGGAGCGCCGCCGAGGTTGCGGCGGCGCGGGCCGAGCTTGGAATCGAGCCCCAGGAGTTCGCGGTTGGCACGATCACCCGTCTTCACGAGTCCAAGGGAAACTCGTATCTGATTGACGCCGCTGCTCGAGTGATAACCGAACGGCCAAACGTCCGCTTCTTTCTGGTCGGCGAAGGCCCGCTGCTCCACGATCTCCAGGCACAAGCGGCCGGATTGGAGCTCGGCAATCGATTTGTCTTTGGGGGTTTTCATCGCAATGTCGCGCGGACTCTTTCCGCCTTCGACCTCAGCGTCTTCCCATCGCTCTGGGAGGGAACGCCAATCACTGCCTTCGAAGCGCTGGCGATGGGGAAGCCGATCGTCGCGACCGATGCCGACGGATTGCTCGACATCCTGACCGACGGCCAGGACGCCATGATCGTTCCAACGCGCGACGCCGCGGCTCTCGCCACCCGGATCGTTTGGGCCATGGATCATCCTGACGACCGTGCCCGGCTGGCGGCAGCGGCCAGAGAGACCGGAAGCCGGTACGGCATCGACGTGTTCGTTCGAAAGATGGAGAAGCTGTACACACTGCTCCATGAGGTCTCGCGTGTGACGCGGCGGCGCGGCCTGCTGTCGGCAGACCTCGCATTTCTGTCCTCGGGAACCGCCATCCGATGACCATCCCGCCTCGGCTGGCGGCGCATGGTGGGCCGGCCCTTTTGATGCTGGTGCTGTTTGCCGTCGCTGCGTCGTATGCGATCTCGGTGGACGTGCCTCGCACCGGTTATGGCGTCAAGAGCGACGAGGCTACCTACGTCGCCACGGCACTGAGCGCTGCCCTCGACGGCAACCTGAGCTTCGAGCGGCGCGACCTGGAGCGGTTCGAGAGTCTCTATCAGAGCGGTCCCGAAGGCATCTTTCTGAAACGGGGAAAGCAGCTGCGGATCCACCCAAGCCTGGTGTTTCCGTTCGTCCGGACTGTCAAGCTTCCCGATCCGGATGCCAATCGCCTGTATTTCGGCAAGGCGCTGATCTATCCGTTGTTCGCCGCGCCGTTCGTCCGCATCCTGGGCCTGAACGGTTTGCTGCTGTTCAACGTCTTGCTTCTCACAGCCGTTGGAATCCTGGGTTATCTCTTTTTGGCTCCGCGATCTTCGACGCTTGCGTCACTTCTGATCACAACCGGATTCCTGGGCGCCTCGGTCCTGCCGGTATACGGCGCGTTCTTGATGCCCGAGATCTTCAACGTTTCGGTCGTGTTCGTCGCGTATTTTCTGTGGTTGTACAAGGAGGCGAATCCTGGTGCCGGTCTGGGTGGCCGATGGACCGACCTCGTCGCGGCCCTTCTGCTCGGCATGGCGACGTACTCGAAGCCGCTGCCAATCGGCTTGCTGGTCGCGCCACTCGTCGTCCTCGCCTGGCTGCGGCGCCGGTGGTTCTGGGGCGTGACAATCGGTGCCCTTGCCGTTGTGACGGCCGCGGCGCTCTTTTGTCTCACCGCTGCCGTCTCGGGAGAGTTCAACTATCAGGGCGGAGACCGCCGAACGTTCTACGGTACGTTTCCGTTTGACAAGTCGTGGACCACCTGGGATCAACAAGGCACTTTCGCGGTCACCGAAGGCGACGCGATTCAGGACGTGCTCACGTCACCCGAAATGCCGAGTCGGTTCGTGCGCAACGTCGGCTATTTCCTCGTCGGTCGTCATTTTGGGTTCGTTCCGTATTTCTTCCCCGGTGTCGTGGCGATTGTCACCTGGCTGCTGTCGCGCACGCGTCGCGAGCCGTGGCGCATTTTGACGTTTCTCACGTTCGTGACCTCTGTCGTCGTGTTGCTGCTCGTGCTGCCGTTCACGTGGAGCGGGGGAGGAGGACCACCCGGCAACCGATACCTGCTCAGTGTCTATCCCACGCTGTTCTTTCTGGTCTCACCGATCGAATCAACGTGGCCGGGGCTGATGTCGTGGGTTGGCGGAACATTGTTTACGGCAAGAATGCTGGTCAGCCCGTTCGTCGCCGCCGGATTTCCGTGGCTGGCCACCGAACACGGTCCCGCTCGGCTTCTGCCCGTCGAGTTGACCATGGCCAACGACCTACCGGCGAGGCTGGCTGCCTCGCGGACGCTCATTCCTTACGGACAAGACCCCATCTTGCGTCTGTATTTCCTCGATCAGAACGCTTATCCGCCGGAACCAACCGGCATGTGGGTTTCGGCGACGGACCGCGCGGACATTATCGTTCGATCCGTCGATCCAATCGACCATCTCGTGGTCGAGGCCGAAACGGCGGTCCGGACGACGGTCACACTCTCAATGGGGCGATCTCCCGTCAGTGTCAGAATCGAACCGAAAAAGCTCTCGACATTTGATGTGCCGGCGTCCGGGGTTCGTGGTCTTCGAAGCTACGCGTACCTGCTCAGCGCACGGTCGTCGGCGGGGTTTGTGCCCCATCTCAGCGATCCGGCATCACGCGATTACCGCAATCTAGGCGTCCAGTTGAGGTTCAAAGCCGTCACCACGCGCTGACGTTGATGCTGCCGAACCATCGTGCCGCACCGCAGGCCGACCCCCCGACACAAAGCGCTTCACGCCTCGAGCGCGCGGTCGAATTCCTGCTGGATCCGATTGTCCTGTTGACGGTCGTGCATCTCAGCATTCTTGCGCTCGGGCTGCCGCTTCTCGCGCGGCTTCCCGGCTGGTTTCCCCGCCTGCGTCCCAAGCCTTTGGGCCCCTGGTACCTGCTGCTAGGTCTTGCCGCCGTCCCGGTGCTTGGATGGCTGCTCGCGCGAACATTGAATGCGAGCCGGTTCGCGTCGATTTTGGTGCTGATTCTTTCCGGGTTCGTACTCCAACACGGTTTCGCGTGGAGTGAGGGACTAGGTTTCGACGGCATTCGCAGGACCATCGTCACCAGTGGACATGCCGAGTTCGCGACAGTCGCCGTCCAACAGCCCAGCATGTCGGATGTGGTGGTGGGATATGAAGAAAAGCTCCGGAGCGAGGAGTTGGGAACGTACGCGCATTCCAAGCCGCCGGGTACGTTGCTGTTCTACATGGCCACGGAGCGGCTAGCACGCCGCCTGGCCCGAAATGAGTCCGCAGACGCACGTTTGAAGGCGACGCGCAATCTTGCGGCGGTCGTCTGGCCGCTGATGGCCTACCTTCCGTTGCTTCCGCTCTTTTACATGCTGCGTCGATTCGTTGACGACACCACGGCATATGTCGCTTGCCTGCTGTACCTGGTCGTCCCCTCTGTCACTCTCATGACTCTCCACACGGACCAATGCCTCTTTCCACTGCTTTTCACGTCAACGACCTGGATGGCCGTTGAATCACAAGCAAGACGCAGCGTGACGTGGGCGTTTGTCACCGGAGCCTGTCTCTACTTGAGCGCCTTCTTTACGTTTGCTCTCCTCCTCGCGATACCAATGGCTGCAGCATTCGCCGTTGCAGAGAGGTTGCAGTCGACGCTCGATCGAAGCCGAGAGTCTCACGGCCGCGCGCTCTTGAAGACCGGGATCGCCGCGGCGGCGGGATTCATTCTTGTTGGTTTTGAGCTTAGATACGCCTACGGGTACGACTTCTTCGCGAGGCTCGAAGCGGCCACCCTCTACCATGCGGGATGGCGAAACTGGCAAGGCGGAGCCTTTGAGACGTTCTATTTCGCATGGTTGGACTATCTGGAATTCGCGATCTGGGTTGGCATCCCTCTCACGCTGCTGTCGCTCGCCGCGGAACGGCGCGCGATTCTTCGAGCGGTGAATGGAAACTTGCGCGGGCTTGTATTGCCTTCTCTCGTGGTGCTGTTGTCGTTTCTCTATCTGGGTTTCTTTGGAAGGACGAAGGCCGAATCGGGACGTCTTTGGTTGTTCCTGGTCCCGATGTGTTGCGGTCTCGCGGCAGTCGAGCTGAGAGAGCGCTACCCAGTTCGGTGGCGCTCTTTCACAACCATCGTGATCGCCCTTCAATGGCTAACCGTATATCTGACCAAAATGGGGCAGGACTTCTAGTGGCCCTCGATACCCACGGAACGAGTGTGTGATTCCGCAGTGGCTGCGCCTCCTCATGAGGCGCTCGGTGCTGGCTCTCGTCTTGATCAGCGGACTACTCAGCATCCTGCTGCTGTACGTCGAGGTCTCGTCGCTTCCTCTTCTTTCCGAAGCCGGCTACGGCGACAGCTACATCCTCTTCGACGTGCTGCGTTTGCGAAGGACGGGCATCCTTTATCGTGACTTATCCCAGCCGCCGTACGTGCCCGCGCAATACAGCCCACTGGTGTACGTGTTGTACGCGGTGGCTGGCGCGGTCATCGAATCGTCCAATCCGTTTTACGGCCCTCGCCTCGTCGTGCTCGGCTCTTTCGCATGCTGTATTGGCGTTGCGGCTTCCATCGCCCGCACGTTGATTCCGGCGCGGTCGGCCTGGGCGTGGGGAGCGCTGCTCGGATGCTCCATTCGCAGCACGTGGGGTTGGGTGTTGCAGCTGCGCGGCGACTTTCCGGGCATCTGCTTTGAACTGCTGGCGATCCGCCTGTTGTTGTCGCCGGCGCGATGGGCAATGCCGATGGCCGGGGCGTGCGCCGGCCTTGCGCTGCAGTTCAAGATTACTTTCGTGGCTGCGCTCGCCACCGGGGCATCGTGGCTCGTCCTGGAGCGCCGGTGGGCGGATCTCCGTCGCTTCCTGGTTCCCGCCATCGTATTCGCGTTCGGCCCCTATCTGATCGTTCGTGCCAGGGAACCGCTGATGTTCTCGCACATCTTTGCGCTCAGCCCTGGCATCATCGAGCTCAACGTCTGGCGGCTCCTTCTGCGCGATGTGGTCAGCGAGCTGGTCGTGCTGCTGGGACTGCTGGCTCTCCCTGCCGCGGGGTTTCTACGACGGCCGGACTGGTCGCTGCTGATTCTGTTCGTCTCGATCTCGTTGACCGTCGGCGCAGTCACGGACCTCCAGGCGGGGGGCAACATCAACTACTTTTTCGACACGTTGTTCGCTATGGTGCCTCTCGCCGTAGCGGGCCTGTTGCGGATTGCTTCACTGGCGCACCGCCGGGTGGCAGTGGGTCTCTTGACAGCGACTCTCATCGGGCTTCACGACGCTGTGCCGCGGGCTCTTGCCTTGTACGAGAATCGCGATCGGCTCAAAAACCGAGCTGGCGAAATCCAGTCGCGGAACTTCGAATTCCGAATCGTTGAAACGACGCTTCGCGGTCATCGAATTCTCTCAACCGTCCCCAGACTGGCGCTGATCGATCCTGCGCCGACGCTCACCGAGCCCTTCTTGCTGTCTTACTTGATTCGTCTGGGAAAAATCGATCCGGAGCCGATTCTCAGGCAGGTCCGAAACGGCGACTTCGACGTCGTGATTACGTTGGAGTCGACTGGAGAGAACTGGAGAGGAATCCCGCACATCGCGCCCATGCTCGCCGAGGCGATCTCGACTGCTTACAGGCCGCACTGTCGGCTGATCGACTCGGTCGTCCACTTGCCGAAGCAGTTGCATTCCGGCACCGAGGCTCTGGCTGGGGCCCTGGAAAGAATTCGATGCGAACCCATTCGCTGAGGCACCACCGGCGGTCTTCGGCGACTCAGTGATGGCCGCGAGCGAACCACACCGCCGCACCGCTCAGCGAGAACACCATCACCATGGCCGTTGCCGCAAGCGGAATCAGAAGCGCCGACTCGGGATCCTGTCCAACCTTCGTGAAGTAGAACGCAAACGTCGCTTCTCGCACACCGAAGCCGTTGACGGACACGGGAAGCATCTGCACGATGAAAGACACGGGCACGACGACGGCGAGGTCCGAGAATCTGACGTCCATGTGTAAGGCGTAGGTGACCATGAAGTAGAAGGAAACGTTGCAAAGCTGGACGAAGATGGCGCCGCCGAAGCAACCGACCAGAGCGCTGGGATGGTCGCGAAAGCGCGACAGCGTGCCGGTGAGCTTCTCGATGCGCTCGCCGACCCACTCGGGATGAAAGACGGTCAATGGGCGCAGTAACCGCCCAAACCCAGCCGGCGTGAGCACGGCGGGCACTGACGCGGCGAGTGCGGCGAGCAAACCCGTCCAGAGCCAGGACGGCCAGATCGGCATGGCAGGACCGCGATTCCTCGCGGCGACTGTTGCGCTCAGTGCTGCGACGAGGACCAGGCCCATCAGCCCAAGCCCTCGGTCGACGAGTACGACGGTGGTCGCCAATGTCTTGGAACCAGCCGGCTTGGCGGTATCCCGAATTCGTATAACGTCGCCACCGATGTTGCTCGGCAGGAAGTTATTGAAAAACTGCGCCACGAGGTACGACTGAAGCAACGACTTCGCTCGAACGTGAACATCCTGAGCGTCCAGCAGCAATCGCCAACGCCAGGTGCTGGCGAGAATGGTGACGAAATAGACCGCGAGCGCGATGATGAGCCATGGCACGGACGCGCGGCGCGCGGTCGCCCAGAGCCGGGCCACATCCACCTGGGAGAAAAGGAGTCCCAGCAGCAGGGCGCTGACGGCGAACTTCAACGCCATCAGGACGTAGCTACGCTTCGAGGATTTGGTGGAATCGTCCGCAGTCATGCGAGTCGTGAAACCGACAATGTACTACGATTCACCTGACAATATGTTGAAAAACACCGCCGGGCAGTTGTAACGCGGTGTGGCCGGCCCGACTGCGCTCGTGAGAAAATCACGACACCGTGCGCATCCTCATGATTGCGCCCGAGCCGTTCTTCGAGCCCCGCGGTACTCCGTTCAGTGAGTTCCATCGCATCCGGGCGCTCATCGATCTCGGGCATCAGGTCGATCTCGTCACGTACCCGTTCGGTCGCGACGTGACGATGCCCGGACTGCGGATATTTCGGTGCCGCCGACCGCCGTTCGTGCGCTCGGTCGATATCGGTCCCTCACTCGCCAAGATCCCTCTTGACGTGTTTCTCACGTTCAAGGTGCTCGGCCGCCTCTGGCGGGAGCGCTACGATGCGATTCACTCGCACGAAGAAGGCGGGTTGATCGGAGTGGCGTTTGCTGCCGCGTGGCGTCTTCCGCATCTGTACGACATGCATTCGAGCTTGCCCCAGCAGTTGACCAACTTCGCATTCAGCAGGTCGCGACTCATGCGTCAGGTGTTTCTGGCGGCCGAACGCCTGATGATCGGCCGCTCCCGTGTGGTCATCGTGATCTGTCAGGCGTTGGCCGACACCGTTCGCGAAATCGATCCCGATGCGCACCCGGTGCTGATCGAGAACGCCCCCGGATCATCGGCCGATCTCCCGACCCCCGAACAAGTCCAAGGGATCCGCCGTGCGTACCAGCTCTCACCAACGGCACCCGTGGTCTTGTACACGGGGACGTTCGAAGCCTATCAGGGCCTGGACCTGCTGTTTCACGCGATGGCTCACGTTCACCAGACGATGCCAGAGGCGCGACTTCTGTTGGTGGGCGGCAGACCCGATCAGATCGAACGGGCTCGGAAGGAAGCTCGCGCGGCGGGCATCGCCGACGTCACGATTTTCGCCGGCGAGCGGCCGGCGGACGAGATACCCGCATACCTCCTCGCTTGTGAGGTGCTGGTGTCTCCCAGATCACGCGGAACCAACACTCCGCTCAAGATCTATCAATATCTGCGATCGGGCACGCCCATCGTGGCCACGCGATTGTTGACTCACACACAGGTTCTGACCGACGAGACGGCAATACTGACGGGCGCTACGGCCATGGAATTGGGTGAGGGGATTCTCGAGGCGATCAGAAACAAGGAACGCGCGGCCGCCGTGGGTGAGCACGCCCGCCGACTCGCCGAGACAAGGTACAGCTACGAGGCGTATCTGGAACGAACCCGCCAGGCCTACGACATGCTGTTCGAGCGCGCATCCGCATCCAGACTCATCGACGCAACCGACAGCGCCCGCGGACTATCACGGGAGGGCGAGGGATTGCCGGCGCGCAGCCACCTCGCTCCGCGCGAATGAAGGATGGTGGCGTGAGCCAGTCTCGATCGCGCGATCACTACAGTTACACGGTCTATGCCGACCCGGCGACCGCTCAATCCTTCGACGAGCGCCGCTTCGGAGGTCCGATCGGTGAGTTGGTGGCGAGCGAACAGGCTCGTATCCTCATCAGCTTCGTGGGAGACATCCGAGACCGTTCCGTGCTCGATGTCGGCACGGGAACGGGGCGGGCAGCAATGCTGATGGCCCGGGCTGGTGCCCGCGTGACGGCCATCGACGCCTCGGACGAGATGTTGTCCATTGCACGACGACGGGCCATCGATGAAAACCTGACGGTCGCGTTCTCCCTCGGTGACGTTCACGATCTGGGATTCGAGAATCGTTCCTTCGACATCGCGATCAGCCTGCGCGTGTTGATGCACGCAGCGGATTGGCGAGAGTCGGTGGCCGAGTTGTGCCGAGTGTCCGATCGCCTCGTCATCTTCGATTACCCGTCCGCCATGAGTTTCGCGGCGCTTCAAGCCGCTGTTCGCCGGCTGACGCATGCACTTGGTGTCCGGACCGAACCGTACCGCGTCTTGAGCCGGCAAGCCGTCGCGCGCCAGCTGGACAGGTCGGGCTTTCGAATCCGGTCCCTCCACCGTCAGTTTTTTCTGCCCATCGCGTTCCACAAAGCGATCGGATCCCAGCGCTTCACGGTGGCTTTGGAAGGCCTCTTCTACAAGTTGGGTCTGGTGCGCCTGTTCGGGACACCGGTAACACTCGTCGCGGAACGGTGCAACTAGCGCGGCTCGTCACCGGCGCGACGGGATTCACAGGCGGCCAACTGGCCCGCCGATTGGCTGCATCGGGGTACCGAGTCCGAGCGCTCGTTCGCAGTGACAATGGCGCTGTTGCGTTACGGCAGGAAGGGATTGAACCGGTTCTTGGCGATTTGCGCGACCGATCGGCCCTGGCCAGGGCCGTCGAAGGCACGGACGTCGTTTACAACATCGCCGCAATCTACCGGCAGGCAGGAGGCCGGGCCGAGACCTACCGCGCCGTCAACGCAACGGCCGTTGCCGAGCTCATCGAGCAGGCCGCGCGGGCCGGCGTTCGCCGGGTCGTGCAGTGCAGCACCGTCGGTGTCCATGGGGACATCGAGAACCCGCCGGCCGGCGAAGATGCGCCCCTCAAGCCAGGCGACATCTACCAGCGGACGAAGCTCGAAGGCGAGGAACTGGCGCGGGAAACGGCGGCGCGTTTGGGCATCGAGATCACCATTGCCAGGCCGAGCGGCATCTACGGTCCAGGCGATCGACGGCTCCTGAAACTGTTCAGGAACACGATTCGACGCTTTCCAACATTGGGCAGCGGGGAAATCTATTACCATCTGACCTACATCGACGATCTTGTCGAAGGCCTTCGACTTTGCGGCGAGCATCCGGCGGCGGCCGGCCGCACCTACATTCTCGCCGGTGGCGAAGTGTCGAAGCTCAACGAGCTGATCGCGCTGATCGCAGACACCGCCGGAACAGTTCCACCGGCCCTGCACCTGCCGGTTTGGCCTTTTTGGATAGCGGGCGCGGCATGTGAAGCGGTCTGCATCCCGCTCGGGATCGAGCCGCCTTTGTATCGGCGACGCGTCGATTTCTATACGAAGAGCCGGGCGTTCGACATTACACGCGCCAGGACGGAGCTCGGCTACGCACCAACCGTCGGCTTACGAGAGGGCATTACTCGAACCTTGAAGTGGTATCGCGATCATGGCTGGCTCTAGCCCGACTCCCTTGGACCCGTCCATCGCGAAAGTCCAGGAACAGCTCTTCGATCCGAAAACGTCGAGCCGGGCGAAGTACGCCGAACTCGTCATCGGCCGCTCCGGTCTCGCATCGCTCTTGAAGTACGAACTGGTCGTGGCGACGGCACAATCACGGGCTGGAGCTCTGGGTCTCGTTCTGAGAAAGGTGCTCTACCCGTGGCTGCTCGGATCGTGCGGCCGCAACGTCATGTTCGGGCAGAACGTCGTATTGCGGCATCCCCACAAGATTCATATCGGCAGCAACGTCGTGATCGACGACAACTGCCTCATCGATGCGAAAGGCGATTCGAACCGGGGGATTCGCATAGGCAATGGCGTGTTCATCGGCCGCAATTCAATCCTCTCGTGCAAGAACGGCGACATCGACGTGGCCGACCGGGCCAATATCGGGTTCAATTGCGAGCTGTTCTCGGCAAGCCAGGTCAGTGTGGGGCCAAGCGCGTTGTTGGCGGCGTACACCTACGTCATCGGCGGGAGTCATGAGTTTTCTGATCCGTCCGTGCCGGTCCTCGCGCAGGGACGGACTTCGTCGGGCGTCACCATCGGCGAGGGCGCCTGGACGGGCGCGGGCGCCAAGATCCTCGACGGCGTCACAGTCGGGGCCCATGCCATCATCGGTGCTGGCGCCGTCGTCCGCGAAAGCGTTCCACCTGGAGCCATCGCCGTCGGCGTCCCCGCCCGCGTCGTTTCGACCCGCACTGCCGGCACCTCTGGTCCAACCGCAGAGCCCGAACGTTGAAAGCCGATCGCCGAGCCCGAAGCTAAAAGCGAATGGCCCGACTCGCCATCGTCACCTCCAGCCCACCTTCAGTCGAAGGCGGGCATCTGGTCATCGCGCGATCGCTGGAAACCGCGGCCCGCGAAGCCGGTCACGACGCTCACCTACTCATTACTCCCGAGTGTCAATTCGGCCGCCAGGCGTCCTCGTACATCGAGACATGGCGAACCGATGTGAACGCCGCGACCGGGCAAAGGATCGATCAAGTCATCAGCCTGCGCTTTCCGAGCTACGCGGTACGCCATCCGGCCCACGTGTGCTGGCTGAATCACACGATGCGTGAGTACTACGATCAATGGCCGAGGTTCTCAGCGGGGCTGTCGAGCAGGGGACGTGCGAAAGAACGGGTCAAACGTCTCGTATTCAGGACCGTCGATCGATGGTTGCTGACACACAACGTCACGCGCGTGATCGCCCAATCTCGCACCGTCCAGCGCCGGCTGGCCGATGATCTCGGAATCGGCTCGGCCGTGGTGCTCCCACCACCTCCTCAGCGAGCCTATCGCTGCGAGGGGTACGGCGATTTCATGTTCGCCGTCTCGCGACTGACACCGCTCAAGCGTCTCGACCTCTTCATTCGTGCGCTGGCGCAACCCGCGGCCGGCGGCGTAAGGGCCGTGATTGCAGGTGACGGCGATCAGCGGATGGCGCTCGAGGAGCTGGTGAAGACGCTCGGCCTGACGGGTCGCGTGACGTTTCTCGGCCGGGTTACTGAGGAAGCCTTGCTCGACCATTTGGCGAGATGCCGCGCTGTCTGTTTTCCTCCAGTCGCCGAAGACTACGGATTCGTCACGGTTGAGGCGTTTCGGTCACGAAAAAGCGTGTTGACCTGCTTCGACAGCGGCGGGGCAGCGGAAATGGTTCAGGACGGAAAGACTGGCCTCGTTTGCAGCCCAACACCCGAGGCGCTGGCGGCTGCAATCGCGCGTGTGATGGCGAATGCCGCGTTCGCCGAACAGATGGGCACGGCCGCGGCCGACTGGGTCGCCGCCTTATCGTGGTCCGAGACGGTCAAACGACTCGTCATCGTCTAGGAGATTTGAGGATGTGAGGATTTGAGAGTTTGAGAATTTAGATCCTCAAATTCTCAGATCCTCAAATTCTCAAATTCACCGAAGCGTGGGAGAATCACGTCATGGCATATCGGAGCGAGCTCGAATCGCGGTTGGCGAAAAAGACGACGAAGGCGATCGTCGACTATCGCATGCTGGAGGATGGCGACCGCGTGATGGTCGGCCTCTCCGGCGGCAAGGACAGCTGGGCCTTGCTCCAGCTCCTGGACGTGTTGCGCCAGCGCGCGCCAATCCGGTTCTCCCTTGTGGCGGTCAACGTCGACTCCGGCTACAAGGAATACAAACACGACGTGATCGCCCGGACGTGCGAGGCCCGCGGCTGGGAGTACCGAATCGAGCACACTGGCATCGGGGAGCTGATCGACGACATCCTCGACGCCAACGACACGCCCTGTTCGCTGTGCGCGCGGCTGCGCCGCGGGGTCCTGTACCGAATCGCGAAGGAAGTCGGCGCCACGAAAATCGCGCTGGGCCATCATGCCGACGACTTTATCGAGACGCTGCTCCTGAACCTCTTCTTCGCGGGCGCTCTCAAAGCAATGCCCGCCAAGCTGGTATCTGACGACGGCGCGCATGTCGTCATTCGACCGCTCGTCTATGTGGCAGAGGACGAAGCGCGCGCCTACACCAAGCAGTGCGAGCTCCCGATCATCGGCTGCTGCTGCCCGGCGTGCGGAGACCTGGGGCTACAGCGCCAGCGCGCGAAACGCCTGGTCATGGAGCTCGAAACAGAACATCCCGGCGTCAAGCAATCGATGCTGAAAGCACTCGCCAACGTGGCGCCGCGGCATCTGCTCGATACACGGCTCAACCCGCCCGCCGAATTGCGTGCCCGTGCGGCATCGTCTTCCGATTCCAATGCGCCGAACGCGGAGAATTCACCAACAGCAAGCAGTAATCGTTCAGAATCGAACTTGCGCGTCTATCGACCGGGCAGCCGCGAGCTGCAGCTTTGACGCGTGAGAGCCGTAGTGCAGCGCGTGTCGTCGGCCGCCGTTGCGGTCGATGGCGCGACCGTCGGGCAGATTGGCCGCGGGCTCATGGTTTTGCTCGGTGTGGAGCGAGAAGACGGCCCCGGTGATGTCGAGTACATTGCCAACAAGATCCACGATCTTCGTGTCTTCGAAGATGCGGCAGATCCCTCGCGCCACATGGATCGGTCGGTAAAGGACGTCAGCGGAAGCATCCTCGTAGTTTCCCAGTTCACGCTGGCGGGCGATTGCCGGAAGGGACGGCGGCCGTCGTTTGACGGAGCAGCGGCCCCTCAGATTGCGAAGCCTCTGTACGAAGACGTGGTTCGAGCGCTACGCGATCGAGGACTTGAAGTCGCCACCGGAGAGTTTCAGGCGATGATGCAGGTATCGCTCGTCAACGATGGTCCAGTAACGTTGTTGCTGGACAGCAAGAAACGATTTTGAGTCGTTCCGGCCATGTGTGGCTTCCGGCCATGTGGCTTCCGGCTTCAGCCGCCATGTGTGGCTTCCGGCTTCAGCCGGAAGCTTATCCGGTGGTTGAGACGACAAAGACCCAGAGTCAAGAGAGGCTTTCATGAAACTCCGACTGGTGTGTGTCGCGCTTTCGATGTTCGTCCTCGCCCGGCCGGTTGCGGCGCAGCAGCGGCCGCTGGTGACGGAAGACCCGGAAACGATTCCGCCAGGGCGTGTTCTCGTCGAGGGCGGCGTGGATTTCGCACACGATCAGCAGTATCCGGTGTCGGGACTGGAGGGGAATCTGTGGCGACTGCCCACCCTCGGAGTCAGCGTCGGCATCAGCTCGATTGCGGAGATTCAGCTCGACGGCGGGGTCATCGACATGTTGAGTGTCTCGAAACGAAATCCAGCGGCGCCACTGGCATACAAGCTGACGGTCACAGGAGACAGCACTCAAGACGCTATAGATGTCACCGTGGCCACCAAGATCAAGCTTCGGCCCGAACTGGAGCACCGGCCTGCGATCGGCTTCAGGTTCGCGACCAAGCTGCCGACAGCTTCCAACGAAAGCGGCCTGGGCCTCGACACGACCGACTTTTACATGTCGCTTCTTGTGGCCAAAACGGTTCGATCGGTTCGCATGGTCGGCAACGTTGGGGTGGGCATCCTGGCCGATCCGACGGAAGGTGCTCGTCAGAACGACGTATTGACCTACGGTGTCTCGGGAGCACGGGCGATCTCCCAGCAAACCGAACTGGTTGGGGAAATCAATGGCCGCGTTTCAACGCGGAGTGGCAGTCCCTTTCCCGGGACTGAAACACGCAGCGTCTTGAAGCTGGGTGGCCGTTACACGGAGGGTCCCATCCGTTACGACGCGGCACTGTTCTTCGGACTGACGTCGATCGATCCGAGCGTTGGGTTCACGATTGGCGTCACGTACGTCTTCAACGCCTTTACCTTGCCGTAATGCCGCCGGCGTGGGACAGAGTCCAAGGGCGAGCGAGTCAGAGCGCCATATGGGTTAGAACAGCCACGCGCCGCGAGCCATGAACGCCGCGACGAAGACGATTGTCACCACCAGCGCAATCTCCGCGGTGTTGATTCGGCGGTACGCCTTCACGGGGAAGCGCGGCAGCGGCTGGCCGCTGCGCCGGGCCGCGCGCACTCGAATGAACGTCATCATCGGCGCCAGCTCCAGTACGAACACGATGGCAAACAACAGCATCTTCACCCAGAAGAACCCATTCCTCCAGTAGAAGACCGTTTCTTTGCCGCCGAAAAATACGCGGCCAAGACCGGAGAGGATCCAGAGTCCGGCGGCCGCTCCCCAGGCGCTGTCGGCTGCAAGCAGTCGCCTCCATCCAGTCTCGTCCAGAACACCCGCAAGAGCCCGGCCGCGCACGAACACCCCTCCCAGGCCGAGAGCCAATGCGAGGACGTGAATGGCCGAAAGAGAAGCTGCGACGATCATGCAGACGCCAAAATACCAGGGGGTGAATGCGACGTCCAGACCTCTCAACATTCTGGAACTGCTCGCCAGCGAACTAGCGAACCAGGTCAACAATCCGGCGGCTCCGGTGACCCTCCTGCAGTTTCGCGACATCCCCTTGCCGAGCTTGAGCCTTCACCACACTCGGCGCACCCGTACGTCGAGAGCATAATCAGACGTCGTGAATCCGTCGGTGGCTGCATGCCGCGACCGGTCCCAGATGAAAAGGCCCTCGACCCGCCATGGACGGCTGTGCCGGTGACCGATGCCGACACGAACGCGCTGCTTGCTGGCGTATCGCTCGTCCGGGTCATCCTCCGTCCAGAACCACTCTGCATCTCCAGTCACGTAAGTCGCTCCGTCATCTGTCAAACGCCGGCGGTTCATCGGGTACGACATCTCGACGCGATTTCGAAGGCGCAGCGACGACGAGTCGGGCTTGTCGGTGGAGTAATAGAGGTTCCGCCATTCGAGACGAATGAGGTTGCGGATGACGAGCCGGCGCTTCGGCAGTTTTTCTTTCAGGAAATCGTTTTCCAAGTTCGACAGGATGTGAAATCGAAATCCAACACGGGGAGTGATTTCCGTCGAGTTCTCATCGTCGGTCTGCTTCGTCCTGGCCACGAGCGTTTCGCCGATCATGTCGAACCAGTTCCCACGGGAATATTCGAAGGAAGGCGTCACGTCGAGCGTGGCCCAGCCCGGATCATCGGACGGTTTGGACACGAGCACTTTCGGCTCGAGGTCGACTCCCAAGGTCGACCGATGGCTCTTGATCCAATCGAGCGTGAGGTTGCCCCAGAGTTGTACCTCCGGTCCGTCCGCTTCGACGGATGAAGGCAGAAACACAACGAGCACAAGGCTGATGGCACCGAGCAGTCGGCATCGGCGCAAACGTTGGGAACCGTCATGAGCCATAGGGTGCCGAGGTTGCTCCTACTGCGTCGGATACTACCGAAATCATCGTGCGTGAGCTTGTATTGCGCGTAGTACGCGAGACCCACGCTTGCTGCACCTTGGAGGAACGACTTGCCGAAACCGCCTTCCAGCGTCAGCAGTTGGCCAAGAAAGTGGCAAGAAGCCTGCCCAGTGCATGCAACACTGGTGTGACGGGATGCAGGATGAACTCTTAGGAACTCCTTATAGGCACAAGAGCGCGTCCACTGTCCTGCGCCGTGGATGGTGGGCCATCGCCTTGCTGTGCGCGTTGTGGGCAATTCCCGCGCACGCGCAGACTCCTTCCGTGACTGAAACAGCGGATCGGCCCGGCTTTTCCGACAGCCCCGTGCTGCTTGGTCGAGGACGCGTTCAAATCGAGTCGGGCTTCATGGTGGAGCGCGAGGACGACGGTCCGAAGTCCACCAGGACGTTGACGTGGCCGCAAGCCGAGCTGCACACCGGCGTCAACACACATCTCGATTTTTCCGTGACGTGGGATGGTCTCATCACAACCACCGATCTGACATCCACCTCGAGCGGGGAAACGCGCACGACAGGCGGCGCGGATGTCCGCCTCGGCGCAAAGCTCGGTCTGGTGAATCGGCCACATGTCGACGCCGCGCTTATCGGTTATGTGTTCCTGCCTGTGGGGAGCGCTTCGGTTTCGGGCGGATACGCCGATCCGCAGGCTCGCCTCGCGTGGAGCCGCTTCGATCACGGACAGCTTCGGGTTTGGCGGGACCGGCGATCTGGGAGCGGTGCGCGAAGACGATGGTCATGTGCGCGCCAAGCCTGCGGTGAGTGCGTCGCTCGCCGGCAAAGTTGCAGGTGCTCTGGGTGGCTTCGTCGGTTTCGTTGCCGAATCGGCGGAGCTGAGCTCGACACCAGGTGTCTGGTCGACCCAGGCAGGTCTGGAATTGGCACTCGGCACGCGACACCAGATCGACTTCTGGGTGAGCCGGCACATCGCAGGCGGCACCAGCGATTGGTTCGTGAGCGCGGGATTTGTTCGTCGCCTCCGCTAAGACCCTACGGTTGGCGAGCGGCCGATCTAGGTGATCGAATAGAACCGCTTGACCAGATCAATCTCCTGACGTTCCCGCTCCTCGGACCATCCCAACTGACCGCCGATGAGTGCCGCCGCTCGCTGCACGGCTTCGTCTCCCGGGTAACCGAGCGCCCCGAGCGGAGTCCTGCGGATGATGGCGTCCGAGAGCTTCAACGCCATTTCCTTCCGCACAGCCCACACCAATTGGGCTCCGATGACAGGCGAGCCATCCCCAATGCGCGCACACCACTCTGGCTTGTCCCTGCTGAGCGCCAACACATCGCGGTACCGCGATCCATAGGCGGCCACAAGATGAGGGATGGTGTCGCTCGGCAAGCCAGCGTCGTGGTCTCTTCGAGCCTCGGCGATTGTGAGCGTCGAGTCGCGAACGCTTCCACCCGGCAACAAGGTCGTGGCAGTCCGGCACGGCAGAGGGGAGCGCCGCAGCTTCGCGATGACGCGATTGACGACGCGCTCGGCAACCACGCGTGCGGTCGTGTACTTCGTCCCGGCCACGCTGACGAGGCCTTCGACTCCATCAGCCGCGTGATCGCGGATCCGTTCGTGCCCTTCCAGTCGAAGCGTGCCGTCGCTGCCGCGCGCAGCCGGCACGATGCCGCGGTGAACCAGCGTGACGTCACCGAGATTCAAATCAAGCGCAGGAAAGGCTTCGTTCAACTCGGCGATGAACGAATTGACTTCGACGGAAGAGGTCTCTGCAGCGCCCGCTTCGGAAGGCTTCTGCGACTCCCACGTTCCAAGGAGCGCGCGGCCTCGCCACGGCACGAGAAACAGGTGACGTCCCGATGCCGTGCGCGCGCCCAGCGCCTCCTCTCCAGCCGCCCGAGTGGTAACGAGGTTCATCGCCTTGAGGAGCGGCATCCCGGTCGCAAGCCCCAGCGGTTCCAGCAGGCGATCCACAGAGGCGCCCGTGGCGTTGACGGTGAGGCGGGCTGCAATCTCGAGTTCTCGCCGTGTCTCGTTGTCGCGCGCCCGCACGCCGGTCACGCGCTTGCCTTCGCACAGTAGAGACGAGGCCTCGAGATGATTGGCGAGGATCGCCCCATGTTCGTCCGCGGCGATCGCGAAGCTGAATGTCAGGCGATCGGATTCGAGCGTGACGTAGTCGTGCCAGACTGCGGCCCCCGTGGCACCGCGCCGCCGCAGGCCGGGGTACCGTATCGCGGCTTCACCTTTCGAGACGATATGGCCGGCCGGCACTCGAAGCGCGGACGGAACGCCCTTGTTCCGGTCGAATCCGACGAGTCTATCGACCATGAATCCAACCCGCATGGCCGTTTTGCCGGTCCACAAGGATCGGTGTACGGGGACCACGACCGGAAGGAGATGGACGGCGTGCGGCGCGATTCGAGCCAAGGTCCGGCGTTCTTTCATCGATTCGCGGGCGCGCCGGAGGTCCAGTTTCTGAAGGTAGCGGAGTCCTCCATGGATCGTCCGAAGGTGATTGAACGACGTGCCGCTGCCAAAGTCGTCTCGCTCGACGAGCGCCACCGACAGGCCGCGCTGTGCCGCGTCGTACGCGATCGTCAAGCCGTAAATACCACCGCCCACGACGAGGAGGTCGAACGTCCGTCCAGTGAGTCGGTCGAGATCGCGAATCATTCAGTTGGATCGTAAGGCTACGTTATAGTCAATGCCCGTGGCGACGATCGATGCAGTCCGTGAGTACTGGAACCATCATATCCACGATCTCGAAATCAGCCGGCAGCCGGTCGGCACTCGGGGCTTTTTCGACGATCTCGATCAATATCATTTCGAAAAGCTCCATCATCTCCTGCGGCTCGTCCCTTTTGACGGATACACCGGCCGCCGCGTTCTCGAGGTCGGCTGCGGCGCAGCCGTCGACCTCGCACGATTTGCCAAAGGGGGAGCGGTGGTCACCGGTGTCGACATCGCCCCGTCGGCGATCGACCTTGCCCGGGCCAACTTCTCGCAACAAGGGTTAACGGGTGAGTTTCGAGTCGCCGACGGCGAACGGCTTCCGTTTCCGGATCGGTCGTTCGATCTCGTCTACGCACACGGCGTCGTTCAGTACACGGCTGACCCAAAGCGGCTGGTCGCCGAATGCCGTCGCGTGCTCACGGCGGACGGGTTGGCAATCTTTCAGGTCTACAACCGCATCTCCTGGCTGAATGCACTGTCGAAGCTGATGAAGGTAGGGCTGGAACATGAAGATGCGCCGGTCATTCTCAAGTTCAGCATCGGCGAATTCAAACAACTGCTCGCCGGATTCAATCAGGTGCAGGTCATCGCGGAGCGTTTTCCTGTCAAATCGCGTCTGCACAGGGGATGGAAGGGGGCCGTGTACAACGGCCTGTTCGTCGGGACCTTCAACTCGCTCCCACGATCGTGGGTCCAACGCTTCGGCTGGCATCTGCTCGCGTTTTGTCGTAAATGACGATGATTTCCTTCATCAAAGCACACGCCTACGGCAACGACTTCCTCTACATAGAGGAGCGTGAGCTCGTCGAGATCGACCGGCCACAGCTTGCACGCGAGATGTGCGATCGCCACACTGGCATCGGCGCTGACGGCCTGATCCTCTACGGAGGAACGTACGACGATGCAACGATGTCCCTTTTCAATGCGGACGGCGGGCGCGCCGAAGTGTCGGGCAACGGACTGCGAGGACTGGCCGCGCTCCTTCTGCGCAACGCCGAACCTCTTCGCTCGACGGCCATCGTCCGGACGGAAGCAGGAGTGAAGCGGCTGGCGCGGACGGAACGCTCCCAGTCGCGGCACACCTTTCGAGCCGAAATGGGCAACGCCGCCCACGTTCGACAGACCTCGATCATGGCGGGTGGCGAGCGACTGGACATCGTGACGTTGAGCATGGGAAACCCACAGTGCGTCGTGCTCGGGCCGCTACCCGATGGGGAGCGCTTTCGGCGGCTCGGTCCTGCCATCGAGCATCATTCCTCGTTTCCTGAAGGCACGAATGTCGAATTCGCCCACGTCGAGGCGCCCGAACGCGTCCGCATCATGATTTGGGAGCGAGGGTGTGGTCCGACGTTCTCGTCGGGCACTGGATCGTGCGCGGCACTGGTAGCGGCCGCATCGTATGGCGGCGCCGCACGCACCGCCGAGGTGATCGCGCCAGGGGGCGCTCAAGTCGTGGAATGGCTCGAAGATGGCGTGTATTTGACCGGATGGGCTGAAATCGTCTGCGAGGGGCGCTGGCTGCGCCCGCCGCCGGTCCAGCAAACCTAATCGAGTCTTCTCGCCGCTCCGCGACAGCGGCCCCACGAGCGCCCCACGAGCGCTTGACAACCCTCGCGCGAGGACCATAATCGGCGCTAGCGGTTAAAGAGTCGAAAAGGGGGCCTAGATGAGCCGGCGTTTGGCTGTCCTGGAAGTGGTGCTAACAGCTCTTGTTGCCGTCGGATGGCTCGGACCCGTCGCCGTGGCAGGGCAGGGTCGCCAGGCCACGGGAACAGCAGCCAGGACCTCTTCGCCCGGACCCTACACCCAGCCGAAAACGCCGGACGGCCAACCCGACCTCCAAGGTTTCTGGACCAACTCGACGTATACGCCCCTCGAACGCCCAAAGGGCGTCGAGAAGGAGCTCTATACGCCCGCAGAAGCGGCAGCCGCGATCAAGCTGGCCGCGCAGCGCGAAAACGAGCTGACAACACCTGGCACGACCGAAGACGTGCACTACGACTTCACGCAATTCGGCTTGGATCGCAGCCAGGCGCCACTCGCGGAGAATCTCCGGACGTCGTTGATCGTGGATCCGCCGGACGGCAAGGTTCCGCCTCTTACCGACGAAGGGCGCAAGAGGGCAGCGGCGCGTGCGGAAGCGGAGAAGCGATTGGGCGGCCGATGGGACTCGGCCGAAAGCAACCAACTCGACGATCGGTGCCTCATCATGGCAGGAGCCGGCCCGCCATTGATGAACGCGGCCTACAACGCGAACTACCAGATTGTGCAGGGCCCGGGCTATGTGATGATCCTCACCGAGATGATCCACGACGTGCGGATCGTGCCACTGGACGGGCGCCCGCAACCCGATGAAAAGATTCGCCAGTGGATGGGGGTCTCGCGCGGCCGCTGGGAGGGCAACACGCTCGTTGTCGAAACGACCAACTTCAACGGTAAGAATTCATTCAGAGGGAGTACTGAAAACCTCCGCGTTACAGAACGGTTCACGCGTCTCTCCGAAGATGCGATTCAGTACCGGTTTACTGTCGAAGACAAGACGATGTGGTCGAGGCCCTGGTCTGCCGAAGTACCGTTGAAAAAGACCGTTGGACCGATATTCGAGCATGCTTGTCACGAGGGCAATTACGGCCTGTACAACACGCTCGTTGGAGCCCGGCTCGAAGAGAAGAAGGCTGCAGAACAAAAGGGATCGGGGACGGGCGTCAAGTAGCGTGGTAGGAGGCCGTCAGATGCGAAATCGGTTTCTCGGTGCGACGATTCCGACGCTTGTTGCTGCCGCCAGCCTTGCGTTGACCGCTGCGACCGCCGCGGCACAGGCGGGAGCTTACAAGGCGCCACGTACGGCCGACGGCAAGCCCAATCTGAACGGGATTTGGCAAGCCATGAACACGGCGAATTGGGATATCGAGGCGCATCCGGCGGGTCCGAGCATGGTTCGAGAGCTGGGGGCAATCTCCGCAGTGCCCGGAGGGCTCGGCATTGTCGTAGGGGGTGAGCTGCCGTACAAGCCCGAAGCGCTGGCGAAGAAGAAAGAGAACCTCGCCAATCGATTGAAGCTGGACCCCGAGATCAAGTGTTACTTACCTGGCGTGCCTCGGGCGATGTACATGCCGTTCCCGTTTCAGATCATCCAGAGCCAGAAGCACATCATGATGAGTTTCGAGTACGCAGGCGCCCTGCGTACGGTCTACATGGACAACCAGGTCGAAGCCCCGGCCGACAGCTGGATGGGTTGGTCGAACGGCCGCTGGGAGGGCGAAACGCTGGTGATCGACACCAAAGGGTTCAACGACTTGAGCTGGTTCGACAGGGCCGGCAATTTCCACAGCGACGCGCTGCACGTCGTCGAACGAATCACCGCCCGCAGCCCGGACACGCTTTCGTACGAGGCCACCATCGAGGACCCCAATGTCTTCACGCGACCTTTCAAGATAGAGATGCCCTTGTATCGACACGTGGAGAAGAACGCCCAGCTCATGGAATTCAGGTGCGTGGAATTCGTCGAAGATCTCATCTATGGGCATCTTCGCAAGCAACCCAGCACGAAGTGAAGCACAGGCGCTTGGGGTAGGCCCCAGCGCGAGGGACTGAAGGAGATCTCAATGCGTCATCGATTCCTGGTTTCAGCCGGTGCCCTGGTGGTTGCAATCGCCGTGGTGTCGCTGGCCACAACTCCCGTTGCTGGCCAGGGCCCTGCACCGGCGAAGGGAGCGGATGGAAAAGGGGCAAAGGTGTACACGCCACCCCGAACGCCCGACGGCCAGCCGGACCTCCAGGGCTTCTGGACCAACTCGACGTACACACCTCTGGAACGCCCAGAGAAGGTGACGAAGGAGTTCTACACGCTCGAGGAAGCTGCCGACGTCGAAAAGCTTGCCGCGGAACGCGAGACCGAGCAGACCACGCCCGGAACGACGGCGGATGTGCACTACGACTTCACCCAGTTCGGTCTGGATCGAAGTCAGTCGACGTTTGCGCGAAACCTGCGCACATCGCTGATCGTGGATCCGCCGGACGGGAAGATTCCCTCGTTGACGGCTGAAGGCCAGAAGCGGGCGGCCGACCGTGCGGCTGCGAGACGAGCGCAGGGCGGACAGTACGACGCGGTGCAGAACATGCCGATTGGCTCGCGCTGCATCATCATGGCGGGTGCAGGCCCCCCGATGATGAATGCGGGGTACAACAGCAACTATCAGATCGTGCAAGCGCCTGGTTATGTGATGATTCTCACCGAGATGATTCACGACGCGCGCGTCATCCCGTTGGACGGTCGTCCGCAGCCACCTGCCGGGGCCCGGCAATGGACGGGCATCTCCCGCGGCCGCTGGGATGGCAACACGCTCGTGGTGGAAACCACGAATTTCAACGGAAAGAACCCGTTCCGCGGCGCCAGCGAAAACATGAAGGTGACCGAACGTTTCACACGAACAGCCGACGACTCAATCACCTACAGGTTCACGATCGAGGACGAATCGACGTGGGTGAAACCCTGGACCGCTGAAATGCCGATGAAGAAGACCCAGGGTCCCATTTTCGAGTTCGCCTGTCACGAAACCAACTACGGCATCGCGAACATCCTGGCGGGAGCTCGAGAAGACGAGAAGAAGGCTGCCGCCCAAGCCGCAACGGGATCGAAGTAAGGAGGAGTGCCAATGCGAACGACGCTCGCCGCCGTGGTTGCCGCCGCCGGATTGCTGATCTCCGGGTCCGCATGGGCGCATCACGCATTTTCGGCTGAATTCGACGTGAACAAGCCGCTTCAGCTCAAGGGAACCATGACCAAATGGGAAATGGTGAATCCCCATTCGTGGTTCCACATCACCGTGAAGGGTCCCGACGGTAAAGAGGTCGAATGGTTGATTGAGGGTGGCAGTCCAAACCAGCTGATCCGGATGGGTGTGACGAAAAATACCGTGCCGCCCGGCACCGTCCTTGTTGTCGATGCCTACCAGGCAAAGGACGGCACCAACAAGGCGGTCGGCCGCAACTTTGTTCTTTCTGACGGAACGCGATTGTTCCTCGGCGGGTCAGCGCCTGGCGGCGGAGGCGATACGAAGACGCAACCCTAGGCTTCAGGCCTCAGGCCGCGGGGCCTGAGGCTTACTTCTTGGGAGTGAGTTTGTAGCCAGCCGGCGGGGCAAAGAGGTCGTCCGACAGCGCCGCCGTTTCCACCGAGTCTACGACAGTCGTCATCGAAAAATTGCCCATCTTGCTCATGATGGCGGCCAGCGGACCCTCGCCGCCCATTTTGATCTGCATTTGCGTTTCGTAGGCGATGCCGCCCAGCTCGGCGATCTGTTTGTACATCTCAGCCATCGCCTTGGCCTGGCCCGGCTGCACCTTGGCGGCGCGAGGGTCGCTGAAGATCCAGCCCTTCTCGACGGCGGCCTTGAAGAAGCGGCTGTAGTCCGCGGTTCCGGGCGCGCCCTTCACCACCCACATCGGACCTTGCAGCGTGACGGTCATGTTCAGGTCTTTGCCGCCGCCCAGGGCCGACTTCATGGACACCTCCATGTCGTAGCCGGCCGCTGAATGACCTCCAATCTGCTTGGTCTGGCCGTTCGCCTTGAGAGACGCTTTGGTACTCGAAGTGTCGACACTCTTGGATATCTCCGACCCGAACGTACCCATGTCCCACACGTCCGCTTCTTTCTTCTTGGAGTCGAACATGTACAGCTTTTGCGCATCGACATCGAAGATGATCGACTGCGTCTTGTCGCCGAGCACTGTATCCGTTCGCATCTTGTTGCCCTTGATGTAGGTCGCACCCGGAGCCTTTCCCGACATGCCCATACCCTTGCCGTCCGTCGTCTGTTTGAGCGTGACGTCGGCGTGGGCAGGCAGCGCCAGAGCGAGGACGAGAAGAGTGGCGCCGCACAGATGCTTCATACGAAATGCCTCCTTGAGATCCAATCTTGGGACAACTGTCGAAGTATACGATCTAATTGCAGCTATCAGCTTTCAGCTATCAGCTATCAGCTGTCAGCTTTCAGTTGGTTAGCACACTGGAAACGGCGGGCTGAGAGTTGAAGCCACGTCAAAACAAATGAAACTTTGTGCAACCTAGCGGGAGCTTTCGCGATCCCCCAAATTTTCGCATTCGCGAATCGAGTTGTGGGGTGCACACCCTGGGTATTGCGCCGCACTCGGCGGACCTTTGTAGGGGACCGCAGAATCCGCGTACATGCCTGTTGGAAGAATCGTCGTTTCTTCGCTGCTCAGTTGAGCCAGCGGTTGACCCCAGATCAGTCCCTCGTTCCGATCGGTGCCTATTGGGCGCGCAACCGCTGAACACGATACTGAGGCCCGATACGACGGTGAAGTCGCCACCTGCGCGCGGTTCTTGCTTAAGAACGGCTATCAGCTGTCGGCTATCAGCTGTCGGCTGTCAGTCGTCGGCTGTCAGTCGTCAGCCCTCCGTCTTGAACCGAGAGGAACCTGTCCATGCAGGATTTCAGAAACCTCAGAGTGTGGCAGACTGCGCGCCGATTGACGCGAATCGTCTACGAAGTGACAGCCGATCTTCCGCAAGCTGAGGAATTCGGCATCAGATCGCAACTGCGACGCGCGAGCGTTTCGGTTTGCTCGAACATTGCAGAAGGATGTGGTCGGAGCGGCGATCGCGAGCTTCGCCATTTTCTGACGGTCGCGATGGGCTCTGCCTGCGAACTGGAGTGTGTGCTGATTGTTGCCACTGACCTTTCGTTTATTGGCGGGGACGCGCTCGACCGAGCGCTTCCAGTTCTGGTCGAGACGAAGAAGATGTTGACCAGTCTCATCAATCGCCTGACGCCCACGGCAAGGGACACGGCGACCAGCAGGCGGTGAAGCCGGCAAATTACTGACAGCTGAGAGCCGACAACTGAGAGCTGACAGCTGAGAGCTGCTCTAGGTACAATGAAGAACCTCTCGCCTGACGACCGTCCGCGCGAGAAGCTCGTGCGGCACGGCGTTTCCGCGCTCGGTGATAATGAACTCGTCGCGGTGGTGCTGGGAAGCGGGTGCCGCAGTATTGACGCGCTGGCCATCGCTAACGAGTTGCTCGTGGCGCGCGGCGGCGCCCACGGCCTGGCGCGGTCGACGTGCGACGACCTGGCGCGAGTCGCGGGCGTCGGTCCGGCAAGGGCGGCACGGGTGTTGGCCGCCGTGGAACTTGGCCGCCGGACGCTGACACACGCGCCGAGTGCGCGCATTCAACTGCGCACGCCGCGCGATGCCGCGGCGTATTTACTGCCCTCGTTTGGATCGCGCCCGGTCGAACAGTTTGGCGTGGTCCTTTTGGATACCAAACATCGCGTCCTGAGGACGACGGTGTTGGCGATCGGCAGTCTCAACTCGACGGTCGTGGAGCCGCGCGACGTGTTCCGCGAGGCTGCCCTCGGGAGTGCGGCTGCTGTCGTGGTTTTCCACACACATCCCTCTGGCGATCCTCATCCCAGTCCAGACGATGTGGAGTTGACCCGGCGGCTGGCGGCCGCTGGTTCGATGATGGGGATTGATGTCGTGGATCACGTCATCCTGGGGGACGTACGTTACTGGAGCTTCAAGGAAATGGGGCAGTTGTAAAGCTGAGGGCTGAGGGCTGAGGGCTGAGAGCTGAGAGCTGAGAAATGCTTTAATGCGCCTTTTATACTTCGATTGCTTTTCCGGGATCTCCGGCGACATGGTGCTCGGGGCTCTTCTCGACGCCGGGCTGCCGCTCGACGCGCTCAAACGAGCTCTGGGCAGCCTCGCGGTCTCGGGATACGAGATCGATGCAAAGAAGGTGCTGCGAGCCGGCGTGTCGTCCACGAAATTCGTCGTCCATGATGCCAACGCCCGGCACGAGCACCCGGCACCCAGCACCAAGCATGAGCACCAGCACCCAGCACCCAGCACCCAGCACCCAGCACCGGTTCATGGCCACCACCGCGGCTTGCCCGACATCTTCAAGCTGATCGACGGATCTGCGCTGTCCGCCGCCGGCCGCGATCGCGCGAAAGCGCTGTTCAAGCGCCTGGCCGAAGTCGAGGCCGCGATTCATCACATGCCGGTCGAGCAGGTGCACCTGCACGAAGTCGGTGCTCTCGACTCGATCATCGACATCGTCGGCGCCGTGTTTGGCCTCGAATGGCTCGGCGTGGAGCAGGTTGTGTGCTCGCCGTTGAATGTCGGGGGAGGCATGGTCCATTCGGCGCACGGGGTGTTTCCTGTTCCAGCGCCGGCGACGGTGAAGCTGCTCGAGGGCGTCCCGATTTACGGCGGAACGATCCAGCAGGAGCTCGTCACGCCGACAGGCGCACTGATTGCCTCGAGCTATGCTTCGTCGTTCGGCGCAATTCCGCCGATGATGGTGGAGCGAATCGGCTATGGCGCCGGAGGGCGAGATATTCCGCACACGCCGAACGTTCTCAGAATCCTGGTAGGACAGACGGCCGAGCGATCGCCGGGAGATCGGGTCACCGTGCTCGAATGCGAAATCGACGACATGAATCCTCAGATCTTCGGCAGCCTCATGGACAAACTCTACGATGCCGGCGCACTCGAAGTGTTCTACGTCCCTGTTCAAATGAAAAAGAATAGGCCGGGAACGCTGCTGACCGTGATTGTGCCTCCGGCAATCCGGCCGACGATTGCGGATCTCGTGTTTCGGGAAACAACGACCATCGGTTTACGGTACGCTGACGTGGACCGCGAGTGTCTGCAGCGTGAATCAGTCAGTGTCGAGACACCCATCGGGACCGTTCGGTTCAAGGTCGCACGGCGGAACGGCCGGTTGATGAACGCATCGCCGGAGTTCGAGGACTGTGTCCGTCTGGCGGCCGCCAACAATCTGTCCGTCAAAGAAGTTCAGGCGCTCGCCATCAAGGCGTATCGGGTCGAGTAATGGGGAATCGCTTTTTTCTGACGACGGCGATCGATTACGTCAACAGCCGGCCGCATCTCGGAACGGCTTACGAAAAAATCATCGCCGATGTCATCGCGCGGTACAAGCGGCTCTGTGGAATCGACACCTACTTTCTGATGGGGAACGACGAGCATTCGCAGAACGTGTTCAAGAAGGCCTCAGACGAGGGCCTGTCTCCGCTGGCCTACTGCGACCAGATGGAACGCGAGTTTCGCGACACCTGGCGGCAGTTGGACATTTCGTTCGACGATTTCATCCGCACGACCGAAGCACGACATCGGACCGGCGTGACCGACCTGGCCCGCCGCATCTACGACGCTGGAGACATCTACGACGGTCTGTACGAAGGTTGGTATTGCGTCGGATGTGAGGCGTTCAAGCAAGAGAAGGATCTCGTCGACGGCAAGTGCCCGTTGCACTTGACGACGCCGCAATGGATTAAGGAAAAGAACTACTTTTTCCGCCTGTCGAAGTATCAACAACCAATCCTCGATCACTTCGCCGCGCACCCCGAGTTCCTGCAGCCGGACTTCCGACGAAACGAGATTCTGCGGCTTGTGGAAGGCGGCCTCGAGGACATTTCGGTAAGCCGGGCGGGGCAATCCTGGGGAATTCCGCTTCCGTTCGATTCGTCGAGCGTCGCGTACGTCTGGTTCGATGCGCTCATCAACTATGCGTCGGCGGTCGGCCTCGGCAGCGATCGGGCGAAGTTCGAGCGGTGGTGGCCGGCCGACCTGCACATCATCGGCAAAGACATTACCCGCTTCCACACCGTCATTTGGCCCGCCATGCTGATGAGCGCGGGCGTCGCGCTTCCGCGAGCGGTCTTTGGCCACGGCTTCATGACGTTCAACGGTCAACGGATGAGCAAAACGCTCGGCACTGTCGTCGATCCGTCCGAGGCGGTGTCGCGTTTCGGGCCGGATCCGCTCCGGCTCTATGTCACCAAAGAGATTACGTTTGGCAGTGACGGCGACTTTTCGTGGGAGCGGTACGACGAGCGATACAACGTCGATCTCGCCAACAACCTCGGCAACCTGGTCAGCCGCGTAACCGCGATGGCCCATCGATACTGCCAGGGCCGCGTGGCCCCTTCACGGGTCGGCGCCGGCCCGCTCGCGGGGCTGGGCGAGCAGGTCGCTGAGGAGTATCGACACTCGATGGACGCGCTCGCTCCGCACGCGGCAGTGGCCGCCGTGTACAGGCTGGTGGACGCGACCAACGAATTCATCGCCTCGACGGCCCCGTGGTCGCTCGCGAAGGATCCGGCGTCGGCCGACCGTCTTGCGCAGGTCTTGTTCGATTCGGCCGAAGCCATTCGGCTCGTCGGCGTGCTCCTGACGCCCGTCATGCCGGCATCCAGCGCAGAAATCCTGCGTCGTGTGGGCGCTTCAGCGGAAGACTTGCAGCTCGACCGCGACGGCCGCTGGCGCGGCGACGGGGAGCGACTGCTCGAGCAGAAAGCGCCCCTTTGGCCGCGCCACGAAGTGCCGGAGAAGCTTTTGACGTCACTCAAGAAGGAGCCAGTCGTGACCGACGTTCCAACGCCACCACCGCCGACACCCTCTGCCGTCTCAGGAACAGATCCGGCACCGGGCTCCGTCCCCGCGCCGCGCATCTCGATCGACGAGTTCATGAAAGTCGAGCTCCGAGTGGCGAAGGTCCTGAGCGCCGAACGCGTGCCCAAATCGAGGAAGCTCCTCAAGCTCCTTGTTGACGTTGGGACAGAGCAGCGGACGCTCGTGGCCGGTATCGCCGACGGTTACGAGCCCGAGACGCTCGTCGGCCGATCGGTCGCCATCGTCTTCAACCTGCAGCCAGCGACGCTCATGGGCATTGAATCGAACGGCATGGTGCTGGCCGCGAGTCCCGAGGGCGGCAAGCCGACACTGGTGTCGTTCGAGAACCCGCCGCCGCCCGGAACGAGGGTTCGCTGAGCCGACAGTAATCCAGTCCCGCGAGTGATCCGTCTAAGGATCCACGGCTTTCTTGGGAACAGAACGGGGAGTCTCCACGTAGGAGCTACCATGGAATGGCTCAAGCACACTCTGCGTCGGATGGTGCACGCCCCCGGGTTCACTGCCATCACGCTCATCACTCTCGCGTTGGGCATCGGGGCGAACACAGCCATTTTCAGCGTCGTGGAAGGCGTCCTCATCAAGCCGCTGCCTTACCCCGACGCCGACCGGATCGTGGGCGTCTGGCACGTGGCACCCGGAATCCCATCCATCACCGGGAAGGTCAACTGTGCGCCCACGATGTTTTTCACCTACCGCGAGAATGCTCAGACCTTCGAGGAGTTCGGTCTGTGGTCGGGTGGCGGTGCAAGCATCACAGGCATCGCCGAGCCCGAACAGGTGAGGGTGCTCTTCATGACCGACGGGGTTCTCGACGCGCTGGGGGTAAAACCGGCGCTCGGGCGCTGGCTTTCGAACGCCGACGCGCAACCCGATGCAGAAGGGACCGTCCTGCTGACCCATGGATACTGGCAACGACGGTTCGGGCACGATCCTGCGGTGGTTGGCCGAAACCTGATCGTCGACGGAAAGCCACGCTCCATCATCGGCGTCATGCCGCAGGAGTTTACGTTCCTCATCCCGAATGCGGAGCTGATCCTTCCTCATCAGTTCGACAGGAACAAGTTGTTCCTGGGAAATTTCAGCTTTCAAGGCATCGCGCGACTCAAGCCCGGCGTCACGCTGGAACAGGCCAACGCCGACGTGGCTCGCATGCTGCCGATCTGGCTGGACGCATGGCCCTCACCGCCGGGATTCGACTCGGGCCTCTTCAAGAACGCGCGCCTTGGCCCGAAGGTGACGCCCTTCAAGCAGGACGTCGTCGGCGACATCGGCAACGTGTTGTGGCTGTTGATGGGCACAATCGGTCTCGTCCTGCTGATCGCTTGCGCGAACGTGGCCAACCTGCTGCTGGTCCGCGCTGAGGGGCGGCAACAGGAGCTCGCCATTCGCGCCGCTCTTGGCGCCGGCTGGGGGCGCCTCGCACGCGAGATGTTGCTCGAAAGTCTCCTACTGGGATTGATCGGCGGAGTACTCGGCCTGGGTTTGACATATATGGCGCTGCGCGCCCTGGTCGCTGCGGGTCCCGCCACCCTGCCGCGCCTGAACGAGATCGGAATCGATCCCATCGTGCTGGCGTTCACGTTCGTCGTTTCGGTGATAGCAGGCCTGTTGTTCGGACTGATTCCCGTGATCAAGTACGCGGGTCCGCATATTTCGGCATCGCTGCGGGGCGGCGGGCGAGCGCTGAGCCACAGCCGCGAGCGGCATCGGGCGCGCAACGTGCTGGTGGTGGCACAGATCGCGCTCGCGTTGGTCCTGCTCGTCGGTTCAGGACTCATGATCCGCACGTTCCAGAAGTTGCGCAGCGTACAGCCTGGGTTCACACAACCCGAGCAGGTCCAGTTGCTGCGAATTTCGATTCCCGAGACTCAGGTGTCGCAGCCCGAGCAAGTCATGCGGATGCAGAACGCGATTCTCGACAAGCTTGCGGCAATCCCGGGCGTCCAGTCGGTGGCTTTCGCGAACGGCGCGCCTCTGGAAGGATTCAACTCCAACGACGTGTTGTGGGCTGAGGATAAGACCTACGCACCCGGACAGATTCCTCCGATCCGTCGCTTCCGCTTCACGTCGCCCGGATATCTCCAGACCTTGGGCACGCCACTGATCGCCGGGCGCGATTTCACCTGGACGGACCTCTACGGCCTTCGCAACGTGGCGATCGTGTCCGAAAACCTCGCACGTGAACTATGGGGCAGTCCGACCGCCGCACTGGGCAAACGGATTCGCGAAGGCATGAACGACCCGTGGCGGGAAGTCGTAGGAGTGGCCGACGATGTCTATGACAACGGCGTCAACGAGGCAGCCCCGACAATCGTCTACTGGCCGGTGTTGATGGGACCGTTCTGGAACGATCAGGTTCGCGTTAGCCGGGGCGGCGCGTTCGTGATCAGGACGAGCCGCGCAGGAACGGAGACGTTCCTGGCCGACGCCCGGAAGGCCGTGTGGTCGGTGAATCCCAACCTGCCCGTATTTCTGGTCCGCACGCTCGGCGACATCTACGATCAGTCCATGCAACGAACCTCGTTCACGCTGGTCATGCTTGGCGTGGCTGGTGGAATGGCACTCGTCCTCGGCATTGTGGGCATCTACGGCGTCATTTCGTATGCGGTTTCGCAGAGGACTCGTGAAATCGGCATTCGCATGGCGCTCGGTGCCGAGGACGGCGCGTTGACACGGATGTTCGTCAGTCATGGCCTGATCCTGGCGGCGATAGGCGTGACGATCGGGTTGGCCGCCGCGGCCGGTGTGACCCGATTGATGAGCTCTCTGCTGTTTGGCGTGACCGCTCTGGATCCGGCGACTTACGTCGCCGTGCCTATCATGCTCGCGGCTGCGGCGATGCTGGCCAGTTACGTGCCGGCCCGGCGCGTCGTGAGGGTAGATCCTGTCGAGGCGCTTCGCGCAGAATAGCTCCGCCTAGCGTGATCGACAGTCACTGCCATCTTGCCGACAAAGGCTTCGCTCCCGACCTCGACGCTGTCGTCGATCGTGCTCGCAAGGCGGGCGTCCAGCGAGCTCTGGTAGTCCTCGAAGGCGGGAACCTCAACGAGGCGGCGCAAGCTCGAAAGCTCGATGCCCTGTGGCCGGAAGTCCGCGTCGCAATCGGTGTCCATCCCCATCAAGCGCATCAATTCTCGGACGATCCTGAGCGCGCCGCGGTCGTCGTCCGCGACCAGATCGACGCGACGCCGTCGGCCCGTGCCGTGGGTGAGATCGGCCTCGACTATCACTACGATTTTTCGCCACACGACGTACAGCAGGCCGTCTTTCGCGCGCAGGTTCGCCTTGCCCGCGCGCTGCATCAACCGGTCGTCATTCACACGAGGGAGGCCGATGACGACACGGTCGCGATCCTCACAGCCGAAGGCGGCGGGGAAGTCCGCGGTGTCTTCCACTGCTTCACTGGAAACTCCGCATTGGCGCAGGCCGCCCTCGACCTCGGTTTCTACATTTCAATCGCTGGAATCGTGACGTTTCCGAAAGCCGCGGCGCTGAGAGACACAGTGAAGGCAGTACCGATCCACCGTCTATTGACCGAGACCGACAGCCCCTATCTCGCACCGGTCCCTTTTCGCGGCAAACGAAACGAGCCGGCACATGTGGAGAAGGTCGTCCAGGCACTTGCCGATCTGTATGGCCTCGACCGTGTCGAGCTGGTCGCACAAACCGTGGCGAATTTCGAGACGCTGTTCCGCCCATGACAGTGTCAGCGGCGTCAACGCGTTCAAATCGAGTGAATTGATTGGGCGTTGCGTTGACACCCTTGGCGACTTATGGTCAGATGAACGCACACTAAAGCTCTCGTGCCGGCACAAAAATCGCCTCTCGCCCTTACTCAGATCTTCGACCCGATCCGCGCGGATTTGGAGCAAGTCGACCACGAATTCGGCCGTCACGTCCAATCACAGATCGACCTCATTCCCAAGATCGGTAAGTACATCCAGACGAGCGGCGGCAAGCGGATGCGTCCGGCCGTGCTGTTGATGGCCGCGCGGCTGTCCGGCTATCAGGGCGACAGAGCCGTACTGTATGCCGCGGTCGTCGAGTTCATTCATACGGCTACTCTGGTCCACGACGACATCATCGACGATTCCGACCTGCGGCGCGGTCGCCTTGCCGTGCATTCGAGGTGGGGCAACGACATCACCGTGTTGTTGGGCGACTATCTATACATCAAGTCGATGGCGCTCGCCCTCACGCACGATTCGCTCGAGGTCATTCGCCTGCTGTGCGACGTCACGTTGCGAATGATCGAGGGGGAGCTTTATCAGCTCACGAAGAACGGCGACGCCGACATCACCGAGGACGAGCACTTCGACATCATCCGGCGCAAAACGGCGTATCTGTTCGGCGGATGTGCAGAAATCGGGGGCTTGTTGGGTAAGGTCGGTTCCGAGCGCGAGCAGGCGCTTCGTGAATACGGCTTCAACCTGGGGATTGCGTTCCAGCTCGTCGACGACCTTCTGGATGTGACCGGCGATGCGGAAACACTCGGCAAGCCGGTTGGCGGCGATCTCCGCGAAGGCAAGATGACGTTGCCGCTGATTCATCTTCTGCGGCAGAACGACGGCGTCGGCGGCCGGATCGTGCGCGACATCATCAGCAGTCGGACCGTCGTGCCGGGGCAGTGGGAGGAGCTTCTACACTCCCTCAAGGAACATCGATCGATCGACTATGCGTACCGTCGCGCGTCCGAGTTCGCCGAATGCGCGAAGAAACCACTCTACGCGTTTCCGCCGAGCTCGGAACGCGACGCACTTCTCGCGTTGCCCGACTATATTCTTTCCCGCGACCGCTAGCTTGCTCGCGTTCAACCTGCCTCCATTCAGGTTAGAAATCACCGAAGGCGACATCGCCGCCGAGTCGACCAACGCCATCGTCAATGCCGCGAACAACCACTTCTGGATGGGTGCTGGCGTTGCCGGCGCAATCAAGGCTCGAGGCGGGCGCGAGATTGAAGCCGAAGCGATGGCCCAAGGACCCGTCGAGCCGGGTGAGTGCGTCAAGACCGGCGCCGGACGCCTGACCGCTCGCGCGGTGATCCATGCGGCCGTCATGGGCCAGGACCTTGCCACATCGAGCCGCCTCATCCGAGTGGCGACCGGAAACGCGCTGACTCTCGCCGATACGAGCCGTTTCGAGTCCATTGCCTTCCCGGCATTCGGAACCGGTGTTGGCGGGTTTCCGCTGGATGACTGTGCGCGCATCATGATCGACGCGATACGCGAGCACTCGAAAAAGCCGACCACGCTGCGACTGATTCGCCTCGTCCTGTTCGGACGTGCAGCATACGACGCCTTTGTCGCAGTGGCGACCGATCAGCTCGGCCCCGGTGTACCCTGAGGTAGATCGGATCGACTGCGACCATGCCCAAGGGTGACCCCGCCGAACGCATCAAAGAGCTGCGCGACGCCATCCGCCAGCACGAAGAGCGGTACTACATCTACAACTCACCCGAGATCTCCGACGAAGCATTCGACCAGCTCCTTCACGAGCTCGAGCAGCTGGAGGCAGACCATCCCGACCTGGTCACCGCCGATTCTCCTACGCAGCGCGTTGCCGGACGGCCCATCCAGGAGTTCGAGACGGTCGAGCATCTGATGCCGATGCTCAGTCTGGACAATGCCTACAACGAGGAGGAACTGAAGGCATTCGACGAGCGGATCAAGAGGGCTTTGGCTTCCCATCAGGAGCCGATCGCCTACGTAGCCGAAATGAAGATCGACGGGTTGAGCATCGCGCTCACTTATGAAGACGGCCGGCTCATCCGCGGCGCCACGCGTGGCGACGGCGCACGCGGCGACGACGTAACAGCCAACGTGCGGACGATCCGGGCCATTCCCCTGAGGCTGCGCGAGACGCTGCCAGGGCGGGTGGAAGTACGCGGCGAGGTCTACTTTCCACACGCGTCGTTCGAGCGAATGAACCGAGAACGCGAGGAGGCTGGAGAGCCCGGGTTCGCCAATCCTCGGAACGCCGCGGCCGGAACCATGCGCAACCTCGATCCAGCTCTCGTTGCGCGACGAGGATTGGGCGCCTTCACCTATCAACTGGTTGCCAACCGGGAACTCGAACTCGGCGGCCATTCCGCCACGCTCGAGGCCATGAGTCGCTGGGGCCTCCCGGTCGAGCCGCACTGGCGCCGATGCGAAACGATTGAGGAAGTTCTGACCTTTTGCCACGAGTGGGCGGACAAGCGGCGGACGCTTGATTTCGAAACGGACGGTGTGGTGGTGAAGGTCGACGACCTGGCGCTCCGCCGACGGCTTGGCTCGACGGCGAAGTTTCCGCGCTGGGCTACGGCATTCAAGTTCCCGGCGCAGCAGGCCCATACCAAGATTCGACAGATTCGGGTGAACGTCGGCCGGACTGGCGCGGCCACTCCTTACGCTGTGTTGGAGCCCGTGCTGTTAGCTGGATCGACCATTTCCATGGCGACGTTGCACAACGCCGAGGACATCGCCCGGAAAGATCTCCGCGAAGGCGACACCGTTGTGCTGGAAAAGGGAGGAGACGTCATCCCGAAGGTCGTTGCACCGATCTTGAGCCTGAGACCTCCAGACTCCACCGCCTGGATCATGCCGACGACGTGTCCAATGTGCGGCACGGCGCTTCATCGCGACGAAGAAGAAGTCGTGTGGAGGTGCGAGAACCTGTCCTGTCCCGCCCGTCTGAGACGCAGCCTGGAACACTTCGCGTCCCGTACCGCGATGAACATCGAGGGATTGGGCGAATCGCTGGTCGATCAACTCATCGCCCAGAGCCTCGTTCATGATTTTGCCGACCTCTACGGCCTTCGAGCCGAGCAGCTCGAAAATCTGGTGGTCACGCCACGGGAACCGCGGTCCGACCGGGCTGTTCCCCGCAAGCTGGGAAAAGTCGGCCGGAACGTCGTCGATCAAATCGAGCGCAGCAAGTCGAACGACCTCTCGCGTCTCATCTACGCGCTCGGGATCCGCCACGTCGGCGAAAAAGCCGCTGCCACCCTGGCGCGCTCTCTCAGAACGATGGATCGTCTGTTGGATGCTTCTCTTGAAGCGCTGCAGTCGGTCGCGGAGATCGGTCCGGTCGTCGCCGCTTCGATTCGATCGTTTGCGGATGAATCCAAGAACCGTGAGCTGACGGCTCGACTCGCCGCCGCTGGCGTCAACATGCAGAGCCAGGCCCCGGAGGCCAGCTCGGAGAATGGACCGCTCACTGGAAAGGTCTTCGTCTTGACCGGCACACTTTCCACAATGACCCGCGAGGATGCTGCCGCTGCGCTCGAGCGACTGGGTGCACGCGTATCGGGTTCGGTCAGCAAGAATACGAACTATCTCGTAGCTGGCAGCGATGCGGGCAGCAAGCTCGAGAAAGCGCGCAAGCTCGGTGTCGAGACTCTGGATGAGCAGGCGTTTCGGGCTCTTATAATGCCTGAAGGGGCCGCATAACGTAGCTGGGAACTGGGAGTTTGAGAATAGCTGATGGCCAAACCACGCATCCTTGTCATCGACGATGAAGCTTCGATACGCGATTCGCTACGGGTCACGCTGGAGTATGCGGACTACGAGGTCATCGGCGCCGCAACAGGCCAGGACGGCCTTGCGCTCGCCGAGCGGGAGAGTCCGGATCTTGTTCTCCTTGACATCAAGATGCCGGGAACGGACGGCATGGAGGTGCTCAATCGAATCCATGCGCGTGACGAGACGCTGCCCATCATCATGATTTCCGGTCACGGAACAACGAGCACCGCCGTCGACGCGGTTAAGATGGGCGCCGAAGACTTTCTCGACAAGCCGTTCGACACCGACGTTCTTCTCTTCAGGATCGAGAAGGTGCTGAAGTCGCGCCAGCAGCGCGACGAAAACCGATCGCTCAAGAAAGCGATTGAAGTCCGCCACCAGATGATCGGGGACAGTTCCGCCCTGAAGCAGGTCATGGCCGCGGTCGGTCGGGCCGCCCCGACAAATGCGACCGTGCTCATCCAAGGCGAAAGCGGCGTCGGTAAAGAGCTCGTGGCTCGAACGATCCACCGCAACAGCCTGCGCGGCCGCGAGCGCTTCGTCCAGGTCAACTGCGCGGCGATTCCAGAAGAGCTGATCGAATCGGAGTTGTTCGGTCACGAGAAGGGATCGTTTACGGGCGCGACGGAGAAGCAGGTCGGCAAGTTCGAGCAGGCCGACCGCGGTACGATCTTTCTCGACGAAGTCGGCGACATGAGCCCCAAAACACAGGCCAAGGTGCTGAGAGTGTTGCAGGAGGGCGAAGTCGAACGACTTGGGTCGGCTCGTACGATCAAGGTCGACGTGCGGGTCATCGCCGCGACCAACAAGAACCTCGATGAAGAGATTGAAAAGGGACACTTCCGAGAGGATTTGTACTTCCGTCTCGCAGTGATCCCGATTCAGGTCCCGCCACTTCGAGACCGCCCTGAAGACATCCCGCTGTTGGTCCGGCATTACCTGGACTATTTCGCTCGCGAGAACAACGTCCGACCGAAGCGCATCTCACAAGCCGCGTTGGAGACCATGCAGCGGTACCGGTGGAAGGGGAACATCCGCGAGCTCAGTAACACCGTCGAGCGGCTGATGATCATGACAGCCGGCGAAACGATCGACGTCTCGGACCTGCCCGAAATCGCTCGAAGCGTTGCGGGCGCCTCTAGAAATGCCGGCAACGCCGGTGAAGGCGAGGCGAGCCGAGCGGGCACGTTGCGAGAGTTCAAGGACAGCACCGAGCGAGCGTACCTGGTGTCGAAGCTCCGCGAGAACGGCTGGAACATATCGAAGACCGCGGAAGTCATCGATACGCCTCGCAGCAACCTGTACAAGAAGCTCGAGCAATACCAAATCTCACAGGAAACGGACGGGTAAGGCTGGAAAGGCTGTCCTGCCCTTCCTGTCCCTCCCACCCCCACGTTAAGATAGGAGTTCGCAGCAAGCCAGACGACCGCTCGCCTTTCGCGCTTCGCGCGAAGGTGAGAGGAAAGTCCGAACTCCGCAGGGCAGTGCGCCGGATAACATCCGGTCAGGGCGACCTGAAGGACAGTGGCACAGAAAACATACCGCCCGCCTTCGCCCTCGGTTCATCGAATCGTGGGCGGAGGCGGGTAAGGGTGAAAAGGTGCGGTAAGAGCGCACCGCGCCGGCCGTAAGGTCGGTGGCAGGCAAAACCCCGCACGGAGCAAGACCAAATAGGGAGGCGCCCGAGTGCGGCGCGGTTTTCCGCGCGCCCCGGACAGACGGCCCGTCTGAGGCCTCCGGGTCGGTCGCTGGATCTCGCCAGTGATGGCGAGACAAGAGGAATGGTCGTTACCGCGCCATAGCGCGAGCCCGCGAGGGCAAGCGCGAAGGCGGGGACAGAATTCGGCTTACGGCTTCGCTGCGACTTTCTATGGCTTCATACCTCGTGACCGGTGGGGCGGGCTTCATCGGGTCGCATCTCACGGAAGAGCTCGTCCTCCGGGACCATCGCGTCCGCGTGGCGGACAACCTCGTCACCGGCAAGCGGCGGAACCTGGATCACATTCGAGGCGTGGAGTTCCTCGAGGGCGACCTCGCCGATCTGGCGTTCGCAAAGACGGCGACCGACGGCATGGAGTTCGTTCTGCATCAGGCTGCCTTGGCTTCGGTGCCGCGCTCCGTCAAGGACCCGATTACCTCGAACCGCGCGAACATCGACGCAACACTGAACGTTCTCGTTGCCTCGCGAGATGCGGGCGTCAAGCGCGTCGTGTATGCCGGCTCGTCTTCGGTGTACGGGGACACGCCGACACTTCCCAAACATGAAGGCATGACGCCGAATCCGCTATCGCCGTACGCGTTGCAGAAGCTCGTCGGCGAGGAATACTGCCGCATGTTCACTCGGCTTTACGGCCTGGAAACGGTCACGATTCGCTACTTCAACGTGTTCGGACCGCGCCAGGACCCCGGCTCCCCGTACTCCGGCGTCATCTCGTTGTTCGCGACGGCACTGCTCGAGAGCCGGCGGCCGACGATCTATGGTGACGGCGAACAGACCAGAGACTTCACCTATGTGGCGAATGTCGTGGATGGTGTGCTCAAGGCGTGCGAGGCCCGGGACGCAAACGGTCAGACGATCAACGTCGCAACCGGTTCGCGCATGTCGCTGAACGAGCTGCTGAAGGTGATGAACCGCCTGGTCGGGACGAGCCTGGAGCCGCTCCGCCAGGAGCCGCGAACAGGCGACGTGAAAGACTCGCAGGCCGACATCTCGAAGGCGAAATCGTTGCTCGGCTACCAGCCCACTGTCTCGAGCGAAGAAGGCCTCAAGCGCACGCTTGAATGGTATCGCTCGGAGCGCGCGGCTCCGAGCGCCGGCCGCTAGTCCGCCGCCCAGACTACTTGTTCGGCTCGATGGCCGCGGTCCAGATGTCGGCTTCCGTTTGCGTCATCTGTCCATGTGGCTCGAGTCGCGCATCGCGGTATCCGAGGTGCTCGATGTCCCACAAGTACTGCTCGCGAGACAAGATGGTGCCGTAGCAGACACGTGGGTCGGCCTCGGGCTCGTCTGCGGCAAAGCGTCGCATCAGCTCATCGATCACCCAGGTTGGAATCTGGCTGCGCTGCCCGGGATAAGCGAATCCGAACAGGATCAGATGGCTGAGCAGGACGCGCCAGTAGTTTCCGAAGCGCATCAACAGGCGCTCCCAATCGAGAGCGCTTCCAAGAGCGCGGAACAGGTGCAGCACGTCGGCGCCGTCGAAACGCTCGCGCTCCTGCACGAAGGCCTTTGACCAGATCATTTCTTCCGGAGGGCACAGGCGTACCGGACGCCCCAGCATTCGGCCTGCCTGCGCATGGTCGAACCAGAGGTCGTCCACGCTCGCCACACCGTTACCCGAGCTGAAGATGACGTCGATCGAATGGGCGTCGCAGTGCACTTTTCCCAGCCAATGGGGAAACGGGATCTCCGTTCGATATCCGGCCTCCCTGAACAACTCGAGCGCCCGCGACACATCGTCTCGCCGAACGAAGACGTCGAGGTCTTTCGTCGCACGCCCGACGCCGGAGTACCACGAATAGGCAAAGCCGCCACCCATCAAGTACTGGAGACCAGCCCGGTCGAGGCGCGCCAACGCTTCGATGAAGAAGTCCGATGCCGGTTCGCCGATTACACGTGGACGGCAGGGGTCCATGGGGATCCTTCCGTTTGGCCGGCGGGCACTTCGAACACTCGAAAGGCCGGGCGATCCGGAAATGCCCGTAACAGCAGCGGCATGGAGACGTTGCACACGCGCGCTCCCGATGCGGTTTTGCCTTCGAGCTGGCCGCGATGAGCGTGGCCGTGCAGTACCAGCGAGACGGGATAGCGATTGATCGGCTCTTCCAGCCGGCTCGAGCCGACGAACGGATAGATCTCGGGCGGCTCTCCTTCTGCGGTTTGTTGCACAGGTGTGTAGTGCAGCAGCGCAATCAGCGTCTGTGTCCTAAGCCGGGCAAGCGCCGTCTCGAGCTTCAGCGCCTCATCCACAGCGGCATGCACGAATTGCTTGATGATCGCTTCCCCCCACGGGCCAAGCGCCCGCTGTCCGAAACCGCCGCCAAACCCCTTCACGCCGGCGATCCCGATGCCGTGAACCTCGTGCGCATCACCGTCGAGGACGATCACCCCGGCGTCGCCGAGAATCTGGCGGAGCTCCCGTTCGTGGCCGGACTCGAAGTCGTGGTTGCCGAGCACGGCGACGACCGGAATCCGCAGGCCCGTCAACTCGCGTACCAGCACGCGCGCTTCGTCTGGCAGGCCATAATCCGTGAGGTCGCCGGCCATCAACAGCACGTCTGCCGCCTCGTTGATCTGTGAAAACAGCGGCTGAAAAACGCCTTGTGCGCTCTTCGTGCAATGCAGATCGGCAATTCCGGCCACTCGTACTGGCGATCGCACCATAGGTTCACTCACATCGACAGAGACCGTTCAGCTGGATAGCTCCGCTCCTGTTGAGCCGCGTAGACCTCCGGCCAGCTTTCCTAGCAAAGCGTCTTCCAAAGGGAAGGGCTGTCCGACGCGTGCCTCGACCTCAGGTGTATCCGTGACTGAAAAGACTGACTATCGACCCGGCGCGCGCATCAGGGAGCCGCGGTAGGTGCTCGTCCTGCCTGGGGTGATGACGGTATCAATCGAGAGTGGTTCGTAGCCGTCCAGCAGAATGACGATCCGATGCGGGCCGCTCGTCAAAGAGAGATGGTGGTAGTAACCGTCGAAGTCGTCGACCGTTCCCACTTGCATGCCGTCGACGTAGACAGCAGCGCGACGTGGCTCGACGGCCAGTTGCAGTCCACCTTCGGGGGCCTCGCCGGGGGCGAACGCCGGGCCCGTTCCGGACGCAACGCCATAAAACTCGTCGCCGAAGTACCCGAGTCCAATGCCGCCATAGAACATCAGCGGCCAGGCCCACCGGTAGGCTCGGAACGGCCGCATGGAGAACGGCGGCGGCATAGCTGGTGGCGTGAGAGGGCCGGGTCGCATGCTGGTCGTGCCGGGCCTCGGAGGCGGAGGCGGCGCCGGTTGAGGAACGAAGAATCAGATTCCCTCCGAAGCCACCAGACCGGCCGCCGGTCCGCTGGCCGGCGGCCTCCGTTGCTGCCACCATCGCGATGACGAGCGAGAGGGCCCAGACCTTCATCCGACTCATTCTAGCGAAATTCCTCGTTCGAAACCGACTGTCAGCAAGCCGTTCGTGTTAAATAGCCCTCAATCGAACGTTAGGCTTAATAGGCGGGAATGGTGGCTAATGGCCTGTCCTTTCTGGACAACAAGCTGGCCGCATGCAACTCTTTACCTTGGCTATGCCCCCCGGCAGGTCGTCGTCCAGTGAGCGCCTCGCGCAGCAGGCGCGTGTGCTCGAATTGATCTACGAGGTGGAAAAGACTGCCTCGGGAACTGGCACGTCCCTCGCCGCCTTGGCGCGTCTGCTTGGCACTTCCAACCACGACGTCTCTGAAACCGTCGTTGGACTGGTTCGTCGTGGTGAAGTCGTCCAGGACCCGGACAGTGGGGAATATCGGTTGACCGCCAACGGCCGGCTCGAGGTGTCCCGCCGTTTCACGCTCATACCACCTTCGCCTCCCAAAAGGTCGGCACCGCTGGCCGCCGACGAGGGAGCAACACCTCTCCCGGCGACCTCGCCTGGCGATCACACGACCGTCATTGGGGGGCCTCAGCGTCAATCCGTCGACCACGCCACGCCAGTCAGTCCAGCCGACGCCGCGGAGGCGACGACCGTTCTCGGAAGCGAACGCTCAGAGAAAAGTGAAGGGACAACAAGTCCTCTGAGGATCGGACAGCGCTTCGGGAGTAGGTACCGCATCACGAAGCTGCTCGGCGTCGGCGGCATGGGCGCGGTGTACGAAGCGTGGGATGGCGAGCTCGGTGTTTCAGTCGCGTTAAAGGTGATCCGGCCGGACATGCCCGGCGAATCCGGGATCGCGCGCGATCTCGAGCGCCGCTTCAAACGCGAGCTGTTGCTCGCTCGTCAAGTCACGCATAAGAACGTCGTCCGCATTCACGATCTGGGCGAGATCGATGGCATCAGGTACATCACGATGCCGTACATCGAAGGGAACGATCTGGGCTCGATCTTGAGGGTGGACGGGCAACTTCCGGTGCCGCGGGCGCTTGCCCTGCTGCGACAAGCGTTATCGGGGTTGGTCGCTGCGCATGCGGCAGGTATTGTCCACCGCGATCTCAAGCCGGCGAACATCATGATCGACACCCAAGGGCATGCGCTGCTGATGGACTTCGGCATCGCGCGGTCGATCGGTATGCCGGCGGATCAGATTCACAAAGGCACCGGCCGGTCCGTCCCTGGTGCTTTCGGGGAAACAATCGTTGGCGCGGTTGTCGGAACCATCCAATACATGGCGCCTGAGCAGGCAAAGGGACAGGAAGTCGATCACCGAGCCGACATCTATGCGTTTGGCCTGATTCTCCGCGACACTCTCATTGGGACGCGACGGCGTGAGAGCGCTCCGACAGCCCTCGCCGAATTGCAAAAGCGACTCGATACCGCTCCGGAGTCACTGAGAACGTTCGATCCGAATATTCCCGAACCGCTCGACCGCATTGTTGCTCGATGCCTTGCCCCCGACCCGGCCGGACGTTATCAAACGGCGGCCGCGTTGGAGGCCGACCTCAATCGCCTCGACGACAAGGGCCAACTGATTCCCATCAGACGCGTCGTGGGCCTTCCGCTTGCTTTTGTGATCGGCTTGCTGCTGTTGGGGATGTCGTCCGGAATCTGGTGGTATCTGCGACCGCCGCCTCCACCGGTCGCGCACGACCCCGTTTCCGTGGTGATAGCAGACTTCCAGAACAACACGGGTGACGCGACGTTCGACCGCACGCTGGAGCCGATGCTCAAGCGGGCGCTGGAAGGCGCCGGCTTCATCAGCGCGTACGACCGGAGCGGCATCGGGCGCACGGTCGGCGCTCAGCTGCCCGAGAAGCTCGATGAAGGCGCCGCGCGAGAGATCGCCGTGAAACAGGGCCTGGGCGTCGTCCTTTCAGGGTCGATCGATCGCCAGGGCAACGGTTACGGGATTTCGGTCAAAGCGGCTCAAACCGTGACCGGCGACGCGATCGCCAGCGCTACGGGAAGGGCTTCGACCAAAGAGCAGGTCCTCGGCGAAGCAACGAAGTTGGTGACGACGGTTCGCAAGGCCCTCGGCGACGAGGCACCAGAGTCGGCTCAATTGTTCGCCATGGCCAGTCTGTCGGCCACATCCCTGGATGTCGTTCGACTCTATGCTGCGGCGCAGGACGCCGCGTCCAAGGGCAAGTTTGACGAGGCGCGGCAGCAGGCTCTGAAAGCGGTCGAGCTGGACCCGACGTTCGGCGTGGGTTATCAGCTACTAGCCGTTTCGTCGAGAAACATGGGCCAGCTGCAGGATGCCGAGAAGTACATCAATGAGGCACTCAAGTATCTGGACGGCATGACGGAGCGCGAACGCTACACCACTCGTGGTTTTTATTACAGGGTGACAGGCGACTATCAGCAGTGCGTCAAGGAATACGGCGAGCTGGTCACCCGATACGCCGCGGACGTCGTCGGGCACAACCAGCGCGCCCTCTGTCTCACGCAGTTGAGAGACATGCGCGGAGCCGTGGATGAAATGCGCCAGGTGGTTCAGCTCCTGCCGAACCGCGGAATCTTCCCGTCGACGTGATTACTCCGATTGTCGATCTACAATTGTCGGGCTTCGAATTGACAGCCTCTTCAGTCCGGTACTAACGCGAACTCGGACGACAGGCGTCGTTCGGCACCAGGATGGGAGTATCGAGATGATCTCTGAATTCCGCATTGAGAAGACGAAGGCCGATGCCGTCCTTACGCTGTCGGGCGGAGTATCGGTGCGCGGCCGTTTCTTCGTGGTGGCATCCACGGCGAACGACTGGGGACCGGAGCGGGTCAAGGATCTTCTGAATGCGGAACCAGGGTTCTTCCCGTTCGAGGTCGGGGAAGTCGGCCGACCACGAACCGTGCTTTTCAATCGCCCTCACGTCATCATGGTGACGCTCGCCGGCCACGACGAACCTCAGCGCGATCCCGGCTACACGGCTGCTTCAACGCGTTCGGTATCGGTGTCCTTGTCGAACGGCACACGGGTGACCGGCGTCGTGAAAATCTATCTGCCACAGGGTCGCGATCGCTTGAGCGACTATGCGCGAGTGAACGAACAGTTCCGCTATCTCGAGGCGCCCGGCAAGACCTTCATCGTCAACATGGCACACATTGTCGAATTGAGCGAAACGGCTGGATCGTGAGCGGAGCGGTCCGCTCGTTCAGTTGCTCACGACCGTGACGACGACTTCAGTTCTCGTCGAAAGTGCACCGTCGTTGACCGTGGCGATCAGCCGATAAGTGCCGGGGAGCGCGAAGCGGACCGTTGTGGCGGCCTGACCGTTAGTGACTTGGATCGGACCGGGTTCCTCGAAAGTTACTTTGCCCGGTCCACCGTACTCCAGCCAAGTGACTCTCAACCCGCGCGGGCGTGCCTCGCCGGAGCGGTCAGCCTGTCCGCCGAAGTTCACTTGTCCACCGGTGGCTGCCGACGCTCTGGGCGCCGACGGAGCGGCCCTCGGTTTCGGAAGGCCATCGTCGTTGACGGAAGCCGTCACCGTCACAGGGACTCCGACGGTGGCCGTCTGAACTTTTGCGATCGTGATCGACGGCGGCTTGTTGGGATCGTCAATGCCAGGATTGAAATTGCCGTTGGTCATGATCACGCGTTCGGTGATTTCCTGGGCAGGGATCAGGTTGCCGAATCCCTGTTCGGTGCGGCCGTTGGCCTTGATCGTCCAGACGACTTCCTTCTTTCCGAAGTCGGCTGGAACCCGGACTCGATAGACGAACCGCTGACGCCTCGGCAGAAAATACGTCGGCTGTCCGCTGTCCGGCCCGCCAGGCTCGACCTTGTTGTCGGGTCCGCTCGGGATCGCAAGTTCCTGCTTCCAATTCCGGTTGAAATACCCGAACACCAGGTCGAAGGTTCCATCGGCGTTCCGGATCCAGCCCTCGAAATACGGAACGATACTTTGACCTGAGTTGAATCGGACCTGCGTGATCTCGGTGGGCGGTCCTTGCAGCTGCGGAGGTCCTTGCGGTGAAGGCGGTCCCTGTGCGGCCGTGCCAACGACGCGCGAATCAACCACGAGAAGGCCGAAGAGCAGCCCGATCGTCGCCCAGCGCCGGCCGTTACCCATGATCGCTGCCGTCACCGAAGCTAATTACCCGCGACCGGTGGAAGGCGTCGCCGCGCTTTCACGCGCTCCTGAAAGTCGTTTTCTTCGAGATAGGTGATCGTGACCCACGCGAAGCTCATTTCGTCGATCGAGCGCTGGCCTCCGCCGACCCAGTTCTTGGGATTGGGGTTCCACTTGTTTGCGGCGGTGTTGTCGTGCCACGACGTGATGTGGACGATCGTGCCAGCCGGCAGCAGCGGCGCGACGTTGTCGGCATACGGATAGGTGATGTGCCAGCCGAACTGATAGTTGCTGACACAGCTGATCGTCTCGACACGGGCGGGACCAGGCCGTGCCGAATCGGCGCGAACATCGGGATAGATCGCTTCCATGCACATCGCTTTGCCGCGATTGTGCATGTGTGGTTGGAACGACGCGACCAGCGCCGGCCGCGGCAGCCGGAAGTATCCGTCGTGGCGCGAAATCGAACCGGCCGGAATGTCCAGGTCCGGCGCATCACCCATGTGCTGAGTGAACGCGACGTATTTCGGGACCTGGCCCTTGGGGAATACCTTCAGCCCGAGCTTCACGCTGACGGGCGTCGCCTCGCCGCGCGGATTCAAATGCAGGTTGAAGTTGATCTTCGTGCCGGCTTTGATGAAGCGTCCGGAATTCGGCGGAAAGACATCTCCGTTCTTTCCGAGCGCGTACTCGTTCAAGAACAGGCCGGTCGGATCCTCTTCCGGATCTTCGATCAGGTTCGTCGTGAAGTGGTGCACCACCTTGAAGCTTGCCGGATCCGCCGGCTTGCTCTCGATGGCCATCACGTACATGTCTTCCTTGAATCCCGGATCCACCAGTACGTCGACGATGTTGTCGGGACCGGTTGACGGCAGCAGGTACGGCTTGTCCATCGTCACAACGACGTCCGGTTTGCCGATGTACCACTGATCGAGGTCCGAGAACTTCTTCGGCGGCGGCATGTCGGCCGGATTGCCTTCCGGCGCCCCCGCGTCCACCCATTGCGCGATCGTGGCGATCTCCTTGTCGGTCAGCGACGGGTCGTCTTTGAACTGGGTGAGGCCGACATTGCGGTCGATGTGCCACGGCGGCATTTCACGCGACGAGACCTTCGTCTTGATCGATCGAGCCCACGGCCTCGCGTCCTGATAGGTGAGGAGCGACATCGGCGCGATGGCGCCAGGCCGGTGACACTGCTGGCACGAACGCTGAAGAATCTGGGCGACGTCTTTCGAGAAGGTGACCTGCGGTGGAGTCGGCGTCTGCGCATCGATCGCCGTCGCGCGCGCGAGCGCCAGCCAGAGCAACGCCAGACCGATGGGTACGATAATTCCCCTGAGACGCGGTTTCCAGGTCGCGGACATGTGCCCTCCTTCAGACCAGCGCCGCTCGGGAGACGGGAGAAGATTCCTTCACATGCTCGGATTGCGCACCTGTTTTGTCAAGGAAAAGAGGCGTCGTTGGCGCGCCACGGGGGCACGGGTCCGGCGGGGACGAAGTCCCCCCGGTCTAATTCGACGCCATCGCGCCGAAGCTGGCGACAGCCTCGGCCTCGCCGTCGAAGCTCTCGAGCACCGTGAGAAGCCTCGTCACCGTGAGCACGTCTCGAACTCGCGCCGGCAGGTTCAGCAGCTTCAAGGATCCGTCTTGCCGTGTCGAGGTGACGTATGCCTCGACGATGTCGCGCACGCCTGTCGTGTCGAGCGACGACACACCCTTCAGGTTGACGAGAAAGTGCCGGCGGCCCTGACGCAGGAGGTCGCGGACCAGGTCGGCGATGCTGACCGGCCGGTCCGCCTCGACGGTCATGCGGCCCTGCGATATCCAGGATGACGACACCGTGAGAAGCTCGAGCCTCTATCTTCATGGTTGCCCGCTGTCGAGCGGCCTCATTCATTCCTAACGTTGCCGGACCTCGGGGCGAACGGCCTAGGGGCCCGATTATATACAGCCGTTGGACGGGCAACGGCGGCTCGCAACCGCAGGCGTCGCTTCGCCGGCCGAACTGTCGAGCCAGCGCTTTGTTTGAACTGCTGAGCCGACGCGGATATATTGAGACCGTAAATGAACGACCTGTCGTGTCTGAGCCGCCTGTTTTGGGCGGGCCGCCGCTGGCAGCTAACTGGAATAGCAGGAGAGTGTTATAGAGCTAAATAGAAATCGCCATCTCGCAGCAACCCACCGGTAGAATATGCTTTTCGACGACATCGTTGTTGGTTCGGGTCTCGCGGCGTTGGGTGTCGTCCTCGGCATTCCCGCGATTGGTGGGCCGACGAACGGTCGATTCGTCTATTACAACTACAACCGAACCGCCTTCAAGCCTTCCGCTTACCTTGGGCTTGGAGGATTGGGCAACTTTTGGCACGGCATCATTCCCACCGGCAGTAGTCGGCACCTCCACGGACCGAGCGTCGCATCTTTCGTGAGGCTGGTTCGTCGTTTCTACCCGAACACCGACGTCGCGGATCGATTGGGGAAGCCGTGGTTGTTCGTACCCTGGAAACCAATCCGACCAAAAACGGAGTGGCGCCGGCTCCAGGCTGAGCGCGTGAATAACCTGGTCTTTGTGCAGGACTTGGTGTCACGTTTCGAGCTCAGAGATCGTAATGTGTGCGTGTATACGGCCAACTCGAGGCACCGGGCTTCGCGTGTCTGGATCTGTGCCGGCGCCCTACACAGTCCTGCATTGCTCGATCGCTCATTGGAGCGGAAGATTTCAAGGCCGCTTGTCTCGGACCACGTCTTCTGTTACTTGGGCAGGATTGATCGCTCGCGCACCGACATCGCGCCGCCACGCTTCGAGCGGACCAGAGACGGCGTCTGGTTCGAAGGTCGATACGACGACCAGAACATGGCGTTGTGCACTCTGCGGCCGGCCCGCTTTGCGTTTCGCCAAATGGATTATGGCATCACGCGGCGAAGCAGTGTCTTCAGACTTCCAGTGAGCAATTCAGCGGGGAGAATCATTCGCGGCGCATCTATCGGCTTGTTTGCCGAAGCTCTCTACAACCGATCCGGCATGTTTGCCAATGCCCGAGTGCAGAGCGTGTACGCACAGGTTCATGTCCCCGACGCTCACCAATTCCACAGCGATTGTGCACAGGTCGCGGCCCGAAAAGGAATCATCTTGGCGGTCGTCGACGCCGTCCGCGCCAAGCCGCCATGGGTGAACATGCAACCTTCGAGAAAGCCTGACATTTTCATTCCCAGCGCCCATCTGCATCATTCGGTTGACATGGATGCGTTGAAATCGGCAGGCGTTGACGACCCGACGTCCAAGGTCCAGGTCGTCGACGCATCGGCCCTGTCTGACGTCGGGCCCGACCATCACAGCTTCAGATTGATGGTGAAGGCTTTCGAACGAGCGCGAGCCCTTGCTTAGCCTGCATTAGTTTCCGCTGATCAGGCGGGGCAGGCTGCGTCCGCGCGTCGCCGGCAGCCAGATCCATCTCAACGCGCCCCCGCAACTTCCGAGTCGCCCCATATTCAGCGAGACGGGCAACCGGCCACCTCGCAACCGCAGGCGTCGCGCCGCGAGGGCGAAGAGTCGAGCCAGCGAGCCTCGGGCAGTCCGCTCGTTGGATGTCGCGTTCGTTCAGACGCTTACATCGACGCCGACGCTATCGCCGAGGATGGAGCAGTCCTTGCCTTGGCGGCAGAGCGACTCTGGCCTGCCGTCCCTTTGGCGACATGCCTGGCGCCTGACCTCCGATCGGGCACTGCGGCAGGGCCAGGGTCGTTCATCGGTTGTCATCGTTCATTCAAGGAGGACTGGAGATGTCTCGAACGCTTCTTGCCGCCGTCGTGTGTTTGGGTATCGCGGCCGTGTCACACGCAACCGGAACTGCTCAGTCGAACGGCTCGGCTCGTGCAACTGCGAAACCCGCCGTGGCAGGTCCCATCAACATCAATACCGCCCCGGCGTCGGATCTGGAGACGTTGCCGGGCATCGGCGCCAAGACCGCCGAGCGCATCGTGGAATACCGTCAGAAGAACGGACCCTTCAAGAAGGTTGAAGAAATTCTGGAAACTCCAAGTACAGGCCCGTATTTATTGAAGATTTCGTCGTGTGACGCGCGCCGGCCGGTCTCCAGAAGTCGCTGAAAGTCTCAGCAAATCTCGCGACGTCTCGCGGGTGGTGGGCGCAGTGGTGGGCGCACTTTGTACGCGTCTGGTACAAGCTCGTTGGCTCCAGGGTGGAGGAGCGCATCGGCTAGCAAATGGCCTCGTGGACGCCGCGGAGTCTCTACCGACGAGCGCACCAGATGGCCGCGAAGTTCGCGGGCAAGTGTCGGCGGTGTGGGCGTCCGATTCAACCGGGCGCGAAAATGGAATGGACGAAAGCAGACGGCGCGACGCATCCGACGATGGAGGACTGCGCGGCGGCTCCGGCCGTCCTTGAGTTGCGCGGACCGCAGCCGGAGCTGCCAGAGGAACGGGCGCGGGTCGAGCGGCTGCTCCTCTCGCACCCGTGGAAGGCGGCTACGTCGAAGGCGTACGCGAAGCTGCCGCACGGCACGAGTACTCGCTCCGGCGGCTCTGGCCTCACGATGAGGTGTGACATCCATGCCGCGTATTCTCCTACCAGATGATCCCGGCCAGTAGAGACACCACGGTCAAGAAGCAACACAGTCCCCCTCCGCATGTTGTCCATCGGACTCGCGGGCTGACTGCTCAACACGGTAACCAAACGAACTCAGGTCCGTGAGCATCTGCACCCGATTTGTGAGCCAAGTACGCAATTGGGTAACGTCGGAGACATTGCACAAAAGAATTGCGACATCGCGGTCGGGCCAGGAGCGTCGACGTTCTGAACGCGGGCGGCACCGAGCGGCTGGCCCGCGCCACCCGCAGGACCGCCCAGAGCTAACTCGCCATAGGCCTGGGCAGCGACCACCACGTGAGCAGCCGTCATGAATATCCCTGGCGCCACCGCGAAGGCGGTACCGAAGAAATCCGGATAAGCCGCTTCTCCTACTTGGCTGGTTTGCATGCAGTGCGATAACCGGGAACACAGTCCGAGTGATGTCGATAGAAGGTGTCGTGACCATAGCCGCCGGGCGAACGGCCCGATTGTATCAACGTAATGGCTCGGTGAGCTCCTCTGTCACGTCGGACTACAATCACGCCGTGACCGAGTGGATGCGCCACGATTTCAAACCGCCAACCCGTTCGGAGCCTGCCCGCCAGGAAGTCGTGAGCTTTGTGATGGTGAAGGACTCTCGCTCGATGGTCGGCGTGCTGCGTCGGGTCGATGAGGAGCGATGGGAAGCCCGCTATTTGGTGGATGGCGCGTTGTACATGTCGCAGATGGGCGAATCGGAGGACGCCGGTCGCTCGAAACCATGACCCCGGCGGAGCGCGTCGCCCGAGCGAGGAAGGCCAGCGCCGCCGCTGTGGCCAAACGCAGGCGGTCTGCGAAGACCAAATAACGCCGCCAGCGGCTCGCCGGTAAATCCGGGCGGACCTCTGGGCTGCATGTGAACACGCCATGAGCGATCCAACCTCTCCTCCTTCATCTGGTCCGTCGCCGATCTGCTGCGCGGCGACTACAAGCAGTCCGAGTACGGCAAGGTCATCCTGCCGTTCACCGTGCTGCGGCGGCTCGACTGCGTGCTGGAAGCCACCAAGCCCGCCGTGCTGGCCGAGCTGGCGACGCGCAAGAAGGCCGGAGCTGAACCCCGAGCCGTTCCTGCTGCGGAAGTCCGGCCAGCTCTTCTACAACACGTCGCCGCTCGACATGAAGAAGCTGATGGGCGACCAGGACCACATCGGCGAGAACCTGCTCGCCTACATGCAGGCGTTCTCGCCCGCCGTGCGCGACATCTTCGAGTGCTTCGACTTCCACACCCAGATCGACCGGCTGGCCAAGGCCGGGCTGCTGTATCTGGTGACCGAGAAGTTCGCCAACATCGACCTGCACCCCGACGCCGTCAGCAACGCCCAGATGGGGGCGGTGTTCGAGGAACTGATCCGCAAGTTCGCCGAACTCTCCAACGAGACCGCCGGCGAGCACTTCACGCCGCGCGAGGTCATCCGGCTGATGGTCAACCTGCTCTTCATCGAGGACGACGACGCCCTGACCAAGCCCGGCGTCGTGCGCTCGCTCTACGACCCCACGGCCGGCACCGGCGGCATGCTGTCGCGTCGCCGGCGAGCACCTGGCCGAGCATGAACCCGGACGCCCGGCTCGTCATGTACGGCCAGGAGCTGAACCCCGAGTCCTACGCCATCTGCAAGGCCGACATGCTGATCAAGGGCCAGGACATCGCCAACATCATCTTCGGCAACACGCTGTCGACCGACGGCCTGCCCGGCAAGCACTTCGACTACATGCTCTCCAATCCGCCGTTCGGCGTGGAGTGGAAGAAGATCGAGAAGGAGGTCCGCAAGGAGGCCGAGCAGCAGGGCTTCAACGGCCGCTTCGGCCCCGGCCTGCCGCGCGTCAGCGACGGCTCGCTGCTGTTCCTGCTGCACCTGATCTCCAAGATGCGCCCGGCCAAGGACGGCGGCAGCCGCTTCGGCATCGTCCTGAACGGCTCGCCGCTGTTCACCGGCGGCGCCGGCTCGGGCGAGAGCGAGATCCGCCGCTACGTGCTGGAGAACGATCTGGTCGAGGCGATCATCGGCCTGCCGACCGACATGTTCTACAACACCGGCATCAGCACCTACGTCTGGATCGTCAGCAACCGCAAGCCCGCCGCACCGCAAGGGCAAGGTGCAACTGATCGACGCCAGCAGCTTCTGGCAGAAGATGCGGAAGAGCCTGGGCAGCAAGCGCAAGGAACTGAGCCCCGAGCACATCGAGGAGATCACCCGCCTGTTCGGCGACTGTCAGGAAGGTCACCAAGGACGGCGTGCCGATCAGCCGCATCTTCAAGAACGAGGACTTCGGCTACCGCACCATCACCGTCGAACGCCCCGAGCGCGACGCGGCCGGCAAGGTCGTGCTGGCCACGAAGGGCAAGCTGAAAGGCAAGCCGCAGCCCGACGCCAACCTGCGCGACACCGAGAACGTGCCGCTCAGCGAGGACGTCGAGACCTACTTCAAGCGCGAGGTGCTGCCGCACGCGCCCGATGCGTGGATCGACCACGAGAAGACGAAGGTCGGCTACGAGATCCCGTTCAACCGGCACTTCTACGTCTTCAAGCCGCCGCGCCCGCTGGCCGAGATCGACGCCGAGCTGAAGGTCGTCACCGACCGCATCCTGACGATGATCGGGGGGCTGTCGAAGTGAGCTTTCCGCGCTACCCGAAGTACAAGGACAGCGGCGTGGAGTGGCTCGGCGAGGTGCCGGCGCATTGGGACGTGACGAGCTGAAGTCACGCTGGCTGTTCGACGATCATCGACGAACGCATCGACGGACGAACTCGACGATCTCGATGTACGGCGTCCATTCGCTCAGCAGAGGCGTTCAGACGGTCGACGACTTCGATGCAACGAGCGGACGAGTCATCGCTGCGACGACATCCAAGTATCAGCTCGTCGAAGTCGGCGACTTCGCGATGAATCACATGCGAGCTCTCGATAACGGCGGCGTAGACATCGCGCAGAGTCGTGGCGTGCATGAGTCCGGACTACCGCGTGTGCTCGATTCGCGATCATCGCAGACGTTCACGACCGATACGTTCCTCTACTATGTTCTGAACTCGCCTACGTTCGAGCGAATCTTCGGCGCATACGGGCATGGAGCTCGCAACTGGGCAGTAGCGTCTTCGACTGACGACTTCGAAGACTTTCGCGTTCCCGGTTCCGCCGCTCGACGAGCAAGCCGCGATCGCCGCGTTTCTCGACCGGGAGACGGCGAAGATCGACGCGCTGGTGGCGGAGCAGCGGCGGCTGATCGAACTGCTGAAGGAGAAACGCCAGGCCGTCATCTCCCACGCCGTCACCAAGGGCCTGAACCCGCACGCCCCCATGAAGCCCTCCGGCATCGAATGGCTCGGCGACGTGCCGGAGCATTGGGACGTGATGCCGCTGAAGCAGTCTGTCGCACGTGACGACGATGTGCTACGGCACGATGACTGGCCGACATTCGTCGACGACGGGCGATTCCATTCATGCAGATCGGCAACGTCAGGACGATGGTCGACTTGAGATCGAGATTCACGACGCGACGACTTCACGAGCATCGGATCACGACGAGTCGATCGCTCAGACTCGAGCCGGCGACATCTTGTTGCATCGATGGCGAGGCCGACGATCGGGCGAGCTGCCGTAGTGTCCGAACGGACAGCTGCCTTGCGATGGACCAGCATCGTGCCTGTCTGCAGATCATCGACCGAAGTCGATCTCGCAGTTCCTGTGCTACTACTGATGCAGCTTCGCAGTCGATACTCGAGTCGAGTTCGTCACGTGGCAGCTCGACGGTACGCACATTCAACATCGATGACATGCGACGAGACTCACGATCTCGTGCTGCCACCGCTCGACGAGCAGAGTCGCGATCGCTGCGCTTCCTCGACGCGAGACTCGGCAAGCTCGACGCCCTCACCGCCGAAGCCGCAGCGCGCCATCGACCTGCTGCAAGAACGCCGGACCGCCCTGATCTCCGCCGCCGTCACCGGCAAGATCGACGTGCGCGGGTTGGCCGAAACGGAGGCCGCATGAGCCTGCACAAGGAAATCAACTTCGAGACCGAGATCTGCGAGCACCTCGCCGCCCACGGCTGGCTGTACGCCGAGGGCGACGCCGCCAAGCTACGACCGGGCGCGGGCGCTGTTCCCCGACGACGTGCTGGCGTGGGTGCAGGCCACGCAGCCCAAGGCGTGGGAGACGCTCGCCAAGAACCACGGCGCGCAGGCCGCCGAGACGCTGCTGACCCGCCTGCGCGATCAGCTCGACCAGCGCGGCACGCTCGACGTGCTGCGCCACGGCATCGAGCTGCTCGGCCTGCAGGCAAGCCGCTGCAGCTCGCGCAGTTCAAGCCGGCGCTGGCCATCAACCCCGACATCCTCGCCCGCTACGCCGCCAACCGGCTGCGCGTCGTGCGGCAGGTGCGCTACTCGCTGCACAACGAGAACTGCATCGACCTGGTGCTGTTCCTGAACGGCCTGCCGGTGGCGACGGTCGAGCTGAAGACCGACTTCACGCAGAGCATCGGCGACGCGATCGACCAGTACCGCTTCGACCGCCATCCCGCAGCCCAAGGGCCAAGCCGCCGAGCCGCTGCTGTCCTTCCCGAGCGGGGCGCTGGTGCACTTCGCCGTCAGCAACCGCGAAGTCCACATGACGACCCGGCTGGACGGCCCGGCCACGCGCGTTCCTGCCCTTCAACCAGGGCGACGACGGCGCGGCGGGCAATCCCGTGAACCCGCAGCGGCGGCCATCGCACCGCCTACCTGTGGGAGCAGGTCTGGGAGCGCGAGAGCTGGCTGGAGATCCTCGGCCGCTACCTGGTCGCCCAGCGGGACGAGAAGAAGCAGATCACGACAGATCATCTTCCCCCGCTTCCACCAGCTCGACGCGACGCGCAAGCTGCAGGCGGCCGTGCTGGCACGAGGGGCCGGGCGGCAAGTATCTGATCCAGCACTCGGCCGGCTCGGGCAAGACGAACTCGATCGCCTGGTCCGCGCACTTCCTGGCCGACCTGCACGACGCCGCAGCACAAGAAGCTGTTCGACTCCGTGCTGGTGGTCTCCGACCGCAACGTGATCGACACGCAGCTGCAGGAGGCGCTCTTCGACTTCGAGCGCACGACCGGCGTGGTCGCCGACGATCAAGGGCGAGAGCGGCAGCAAGAGCGGCGAACTGGCGGCGGCGCTCTCCGGCGACAAGAAGATCGTCGTCTGCACCATCCAGACCTTCCCGTTCGCGCTGGAGGCCGTGCGCGAACTGGCGGCGACGCAGGGCAAGCGGTTCGCCGTGATCGCCGACGAGGCGCACAGCTCGCAGACCGGCGAGGCGGCGGCCAAGCTGAAGGCGGTGCTGTCGCCCGAGGAACTGCAGGAGCTGGACGACGGCGGCGAGGTCAGCACGGAGGACATCCTGGCGGCGCAGATGGCGGCGCGGGCCGACGACGCGGGCATCACGTTCGTGGCCTTCACGGCGACGCCGAAGACCAAGACGATGGAGCTGTTCGGCACGCGGCCCGATCCCGCGCGCAAGCCGGCGCGCGACAACCTGCCCGACGCCGTTCCACGTCTACTCGATGCGGCAGGCCATCGAGGAGGAGTTCATCCTCGACGTGCTGCAGAACTACACGCCCTACAAGCTGGCCTTCAAGCTGGCCCACGAGGGCAAGGAGTTCGACGACAAGGAGGTCGAACGCAGCGCGGCCCTGAAGGGGATCATGGGCTGGGTGCGGCTGCACCCCTACAACATCGCGCAGAAGGTCGCAGATCGTCGTCGAGCACTTCCGCGAGCACGTCGCGCCGCTGCTGAACGGGCAAGGCCAAGGCGATGGTGGTGGTCGGCAGCCGCGTGGAGGCGGTGCGCTGGCAACTGGCCATCGACAAGTACATCAAGGACCGCGGCTACACGATCGGCACGCTGGTGGCGTTCTCGGGCGAGGTGAACGACACGGAATCCGGCCCCGACGCCTTCACCGAGACACAGCACGACGCTGAACCCGAACCTGCAAGGGCCGCGACATCCGCGAGGCGTTCAACACCGACGAGTATCAGATCCTGCTGGTGGCGAACAAGTTCCAGACCGGCTTCGATCAGCCGCTGCTGTGCGGCATGTACGTCGACAAGCGGCTGGCCGGCATCCAGGCCGTGCAGACGCTGTCGCGGCTGAACCGCGCCCACCCCGGCAAGGACACGACCTACGTGCTGGACTTCGTGAACGACGCCGACGGAGGTCCTGGCGGCGTTCAAGACCTACTACGACGACGGCGGAACTGGCGGACGCGACCGACCCGAACCTGGTCTTCAACCTGCGCGCCAAGCTGGACGCCGCCGGGCACTACGACGACTTCGAGGTCGATCGCGTGGTCGCGGTGGAGCTGAAGCCCGAACGCCAAGCAGAGCGAACTGGTGGCGGCGCTCGAGCCGGTCGTCGACCGCCTGCACGAAGCGTACAAGGCCGCGCAGGAGGCGCTGAAGGTCGCCGACGGCGAAGAACGACAAGGCGGCCGCCGAGGCCGCGCAGAACGAGCTGAACGCGCTGCTGCTGTTTCAAGCGCGACATGGGCGCGTTTCAGCGGCTCTACACGTTCCTGTCGCAGATCTTCGACTACGGCAACACGGCCATCGAGAAGCGGTCGATCTTCTACAAGCGGCTGCTGCCGCTGCTGGAGTTCGGCCGCGAGCGCGAAGGGCATCGACCTCTCGAAGGTGGTGCTGACGCACCACACCCTGAAGAACCAGGGCAAGCGGCCGATGCCGCTCGGCGAGGGCGAGAACCCCAAGCTGGAGCCGATCACCGAGGCCGGCAGCGGCAGCGTGCAGGAGAAGGAGAAGGCGCTGCTGAACGAGATCATCCAGAAGGTGAACGACCTGTTCGAGGGCGACCTGACCGACCAGGACAAGCTGGTCTACGTGAACAACGTGATCAAGGGCAAGCTGCTGGAGTCCGAGACGCTCGAGCAGCAGGCGACCAACAACACGAAGGAGCAGTTCGCCAACTCGCCCGACCTGAAGACCGAGCTCCTGAACGCCATCATGGGCGCCCTGGACGCCCACACCGCCATGAGCACGCAGGCGCTGAGTTCCGAGACGGTTCGAGACGGACTGAAGGACGTGCTGCTCGGCCCGGCGCGGCTCTACGAGACATTGCGAGAGCAAGCGGCGGAGAAAGGTGTGCAATTGTAATGTGAGAGCGTCGCGCATCCAGAACAACCGCCAATCGGCCGCGACCGTGTTCCCTCTACCCTCGTTGAATCGACACGAACGGAGCATCGACTGATGCCGCGACGACGCGATGGTGCGTACTACCTGTTCCACGACTACGACCTGAGGGCGGTCTGTGACAACCAGCGGGAGCAGATGAAGAAGGCGATTGAGAATGCCGACGGAAATGCAATTCGCTCCGGCGATCTCGACGCCCTGACGGAGGCGTATGTCGCACAATTTGCGCTCGACGTCCCGGAGTTGGCTGAAGGCGCGACCAGCGTGGAGGTTTGGAGAGAAGCACAAGTGGATGTGAGCCACGACCCCACGCGTTTCATCCTCGACCGGGATGAGCCGTTTTACGTGCCCGGTATCCGAGCCGCCTACTTTGTCCCGTACACAGGCGACGGCCAGCTTTTCAAGTGCCAGCCCAGCACCTTCACGACAGTGATACCTGCAATAACGGACTTGCTGGAGGATGAACTCGTGTTCGCGGTGGAACGCGCTGACCAGAATGTCGCCGCGACGAAGCAGGCATTTGAGGGAGAACTGAATCGAGTAAAGGAGTTTTACCTGGCCTGGGTGCGTCAGGATGCGGCGACGTTCAACGCTTCGCTGCCTGCTGACGCGAGGCGGTGGTTGACCACGAGGAGGACACGCCTCGCGCAAATGGATCAGGGCGTTCAGTCTTTGGGTGTTCCGATTCGCGGGGCGGGATCGCCTCGCGGTTCTGCTCTATCAGGCCCCTCCGCCCCCCCTGCGCCCAAGCGAGTCGTGGAAAAGTACGATGTCGCGTTGTCGTTCGCTGTCGAAGACCGCGAGTTACCTCGAGGCCGTCGCCCAGGGACTCAAGAACGCGGGTGTAAGCGTCTTCTACGACAAGTTCGAGACGGCTGGTCTGTGGGGCAAGAACCTCGTGGATCACCTGGCGGACATCTACAAGAATCGGTCGCGCTACGTGGTGATGTTCGTGTCGAAGCACTACGTGGCAAAGCCTTGGACCACGCACCAGCGTCAGCACGCCCAAGACCGGGCGCTGGTAGCGAATGGAGCGTACAGTCCTCCCCGCTCGATTCGACGACACGGAGGTGCCAGGGATGACGAATACCGTCGGGTACATCTCCTTGAAAGACCTCTCTCCCGGTCAACTTGTCGAACTCATCCTGAAGAAACTCGGCAAGTTGGGCCGGTAATCATGATCTTCGACGATGGCCACAGAGCCATCTCACGCCTGTGAATAGTAGCCAGCAGGAATGTGAGGGTTGCCAGTTCAAGGGGACGCCGTTCGCGTCCTCGTCGGTCGCGCTTAAAAAGGTGTCGGTCATGCCCTTGTCGTCGGCGAGATGGCTCCGCCATCGGCGCGCCGTCGTGCCACGCACGATCACACCGCAGCGCTCACCGGCCGCTTCGCGTCGCGCCAGCACAGATCGCTGGCACGCCCGGTGAGAGTCGCCGCGGTGTTCGGCGCGCCGATGGCAGAGCCGTGTGTCCTCCAGACGGGTTGTCGGGTTCCTCAGGGCGCGAAGGAACCACGGACAACCCGTCCACTGGAGGACACCATGACCGCCGACGCACTCAAGAAGATCACGACCGACGCCCTCGACAAGCTGGCGGCGCTTCTCGATGAAGGCCACAGCGACCAGCTCACCGCGCTGCTCAAGACCATGGCGCGGTTCCACAAGTACTCCTGGCACAACGTCTGCTCTCATCGCGAGTCAGCGCCCGACCGCGACGCGCGTCGCGGGCTTTCAGACGTGGCGCACGATGGGTCGCTTCGTTCGCAAGGGCGAGAAGGGCATCGCGATCCTGGCGCCGATCGTCGGCCGACGCGAGGCTGAGTCCGACGGCGACAACGCGCGAACCGTCGTGGGCTTCCGCGCGGCGTACGTGTTCGACGTCGAGCAGACCGACGGCGAGCCGCTCCCGGAGCCCGGCGAAGCCTCAGGTGATCCCGGCGCCAAGACGGCGTCGCTCAAGGCCGCGATTCTCGCACAGGGCATCGCACTCGAATCGGTCGATGACCTTGGCGGCGCCCTGGGCACGTCAAGCGGCGGACGCATTCGGCTCCTCAACGGTCTCTCGCCCGCGATGGAGTTCACGACCCTCGTGCACGAATACGCGCACGAACTGCTGCACCACGCGGACGACCGACCGGCCTCACGTGACACGCGCGAACTCGAAGCGGAGGCCGTGGCCTTCGTCGTCGGCGAGGCCGTGGGTCTCGACACGTCCGACGTCGTCACGCGACTACATCCACTTGTATCGCGGCGACCGCGAGGCGCTCGCGCAGTCGCTCACACGCGTGCAGCAGACGGCGTCGGCGATTCTTCAGGCGATCGAGGGCGATGCGTCCCTGGCACCCCCACGCTGATTGGGGGACCCGCGACCGCGACGCACGTTCGTGTGCAACGCGGCGTTTACCCGCGCGCGGGTCGGGTGTACGATTGTGGGTATCGAGTTGTGGCGTCAGACCGTGCGACGTCTGGCGGTCGCGACGGACAACTCGACGTGGTGATGTCCATGTCAACAGCCTCACGATCTCCCTCGCTGCTTCGTGTCATCGCGTGGGCGTGCCTCGGGCCCTTTGCGGCCCTCGGGGGCCTCGCCCTGCTCGTCTTCGGTTTCGGCGCGCTGGCGGTCGGCGTTCGACTGCTGCTCGCGCTGTTCGGGCACGGCGGCGTCTAAACCGCTCACTGCTGAGCCTCGCGCTCTTCGAGTCTGCGTCCGTCTATCGGCGTCCCTGCGCGCTGACCCAGCAACCGATTCCAAGGCTTCTGTCGTCCGGGTCGGTCGAATGCCGTTCTGCTCCCCGGCATCGCTGGCGTTGTGGTCGTGTGTTCACGCGGTCTCGACGTGTGCGTGTCGCCGGTCGGGTGGTCGTTGGGTCCGCGGCGCACAGGCGCCCGTCTTCGGCCACCGGCTGCACCCAGCAAGCCGCCACGGCGGCGTGCCAGGGAACCTGGACACGCTGGGTGCGGTCGCCGGTGGCCGCGGGCACCTCGCGCGCCGCTTCTGTCCTCGCCGGGACGCGTGATGGTTCCTGACTTCTCACGAAGGAACCAATCACGGTTCCCAGGAGGAGCAGAACCATGCAGACCACCATCCAGGCCGACACCGTCACCGTCAAGATCACCGCGAACGACAAGGGCAACCCCGCCGGGAAAGCTCGCCGACGCGGAACTCCACTTCGCCGACGGCCCACTCGCCGGGCTCAAGCTGATCGGCTTCGCGATCTGGGAGCGCCGCGGCGCCGGCGGCCGGAACGTCACGTTCCCGGCGCGGCAGTACAGCGTGAACGGCGAGCGCCGCAGCTTCGCGCTGTTGCGTCCCGTCGTCGACACGACGGCCCAGCACGCGGTCCGCGACCGCATCCTCGAGGCGTACGCCGAGTACGAGCAGACGGTGACCGCCGACGCGTAGGCGTCGTGTCCGCAGGGCGGAGCGCCTCCGGCGCTCCGTCCTGCATTCCCATCGTCGGTGTCGCGACCGCCATCGTCACCAGACGGTCATGCGCGAGGTGCATCGTGTCTCCAGCACGGTCGGCCGCACGACCGCGTCACGTGCACGCCGGCAGCTCACTCTGAGCTACTAAGACAGCGCGCGACGCCGCGGCGGTCGAACCGCCGCGGAATCGGGGACGGTAGCTCAGATTGAGCTGTCGAGGCAGCTCACTCTGAGCTGGCGCCCCAGCTCACCCTGAGCTGGGGGGGAGGTCAGATTGAGCTACGTAAGACGTCCCTTGAATTCGTCCCTGTAATTCGTCCCTTGAAGAAGACGCGGCGCAGCGTCGCGACGCACGGGCACACGACCAGGCGACGCGGCAACGACGGCGCGACGTCGATCCTCGACACACGGCCGACGACGGCGAGCGATCGGGATCACGCGAGGGCTTGTCAGGCAGCGAGGTGAACCGCTCGGTCCGACCCTCCTCCTCGTCGTCCCACGCATCGCCCGTCCCTCCCCGTGTCGTCTCTGTCTCGTGCACGCGACGCGCCGGACCGTCGCCGCCGGAGGCGGACAGGCGTGGCGACGCAGCGGTTCGCCCGCAGTGGGCCCGCGCCAGGCGGACCTGCGCACGGCCGCTGCTCGCTCGCCACGCCCTCGGCGGCCCGTCACCTCGCTCGTGTCCCGCCGGTGCGCGCGTCGGGTTCCTCACGGCCACGAAGGAACCCCGACACGCCCACACGGAGGACACGCCCATGCCGACAGAGACGATGCGACTTCGAGAGCTGACGGTTCGGTACGCGGTGAAGACGGGATGACGAGGGCCGACCGGTCATGATCGGGCGGGCGCTCACGACGCCGCGCGAGTCGGCGGCGGTGCTCGTGCCGCTGCTCCAGCACGAACCGTCGGAAGTGTTCGCCGTCCTCTTTCTCTCGACGCGTCATCACGTGCTCGCGTACCACGAGGTGGGGCGGGGCACGCTCGACACCGTGCTCGTGACGCCGCGCGAAGTGTTCAAGGCGGCCATTCTCGCGAACGCCGCCGCGGTGATCCTCTGCCACTCGCATCCGAGCGGCGACCCCACGCCAAGCCCGGACGACGTCGCCCTCACCCGGCGTCTCGCGGCCGCCGGGACGTTGCTCGGCATCGAGGTGCTCGACCACATCATCGTGGCCGACGAGGCGCTACGTGAGCTTGCGGGAACGCGGGTGTCTCTGACGTCCTCCGAGCGCCGATGCTCGCGGCGCGTCGATGCGCCACGGTCCGTTCGGGAAGCGCCTACCCGAACGACGTCGTCCGCGCGCTGCGAGAGCGTAACGTCGTCGAAGTCACCGCTGCCCGCATGGGTAGTAACTACCCATTGTCGTGGAGCGCGAAGCCGGAATGTCCCGCCGCGCGTCTCCGCGGCCGGTCGCGCATCTCGTCGCAAGTCATTCGATCCACAGAGATTCCCTCGTTCAGCGCGCCGTCACGTGCTCGTCAGCGGTGAGCGTCCGTTGCGGCGCGATCGCCGCGTCACGGATCTTGCCTAGCAATGCACTTGCCGGTGCGTCAGCGGCGTACGGCGCTCGCGTGGACGCCCGCGCTCACGATGTCCCAGTCCCCGAAGGTGAGGTCCCCGTGCCCGCTGATGATCACGCCCGCGTCTTCCGGCTCCTCGCCACGAGCCTCCAGATCCTCACCGCCCCCCTCCCGTCCGCGGACGCCGCCGCGTCGCCGGCTCGGCGAGAGCCGCCCGCAGAGTCCCGCGATGCGCCACGTGATGGCCCTCGCGGCGCGCGTGGCGCCCCTCGATTCCACGGTCCTGATCACCGGCGAGAGCGGCGTCGGCAAAGAGCGACTCGCGCGCTGGCTGCACCAGGCGTCGCCCCGGGCGCACGGGCCGTTTGTCGCGGTCAACTGCGGCGCGTTCGCGGACACGCTCCTCGAGAGCGAGCTCTTCGGGCACGCGCGCGGCGCCTTCACGGGCGCGGTGCAGGACCGCCTCGGCGTCTTCGAGGCGGCGCACGGGCGGCACGCTCTTTCTGGATGAAATCGGGGAGGTCTCGCCGGCGATGCAGGTCAAACTCCTGCGCGTCATTCAAGAGCGCGAGGTGATCCGGCTCGGCGAGACCAAGGCGCGGCCCGTCGATGTCCGTCTCATCGCGGCGACCAACCGGGACCTGCTCGACGAGGTCGCGCAGCAGCGGTTTCGCCGCGACCTGTATTACCGGTTGCGCGTGATCGATCTGCACGTGCCGCCGCTCCGCGAGCGACCGGAGGAACTCCTGGCGCTCGCGCGCGATCTCCTGGCCCAGACGGCGGCGCGTCTCCGCCGGCCGATCGTCGGGTACACGCCGCGCGCGCTGGACCGCCTGCTCGACTATCTCTGGCCCGGCAACATTCGGGAGCTGGAGCACGCGATCGAGCGCGCGTGCGCCGTCGCGACCGGCCCCGAGATCGACGTGGAGGATCTCCCCGACGCGGTGCGCGGCGTCCGACGCCGTCGGCGCGGACGGCCCGACCAGCGACCGCTCGCCGACCGCGAGCGTGCGTACATCCGGGCGGTGCTCGATCGCCATCACGGCGATCGCCGGCGGGCGGCCGAGGAACTGGGGATCTCGCTCTCCACGCTGAAGCGCCGCTTGCGGCGGCGCGCCCGCACGCCGTGACGTCACGCCACGCGCGACGCGGGGTCAGATCTGACCCTCGGGGCCTGACCCTCTGGGGTCACATCTGACCCTCGTCGGCGTCGCGACGTCGCGCCGCCGCGTCGTCGCTGACGACGTGATCGCGCGCGCGCCGTCCACGGTCGCGTCCCGTCCTTCGCGGCGTTTTCGGCCTGAATCGACGCGATTCGGCACGTCGGTCGATCACACCGCGCGCGCCGATCACGTCGCGCAGGCACGCGGTCGCGCCCGCACACGTGCGACCTGTCACGGTTCTTGCTGTCAGTGCCGCGCACACCGACAGGAGGACGCGATGGGCGCGATGACGGCGACGACCGGATCACCGGACGAGCCGCCACGCGTCGCACGCCCCGACGCGCACCGCGTCCGCTCGAACTCTGGCGCGCCCGCGGCGCGACCGACGATCTCCGCGGCGCTCGCGATCGAAACCTCCTTCGGCTACGCGCTCGGTCTCGAACTCGATCACGAACTCGTGCTGCTGCATCTCCAACCGAGTCTCGAGGTCCTCGTCGCGTACGCCGACCGCATCGAAGCCGCGCTGCTCGCGCAGGGCTGGCAGCGCCTCGACACCCGTCCACTCACACACGAAGGAGCGCGCATGACGCCGACTGACCCCGTTCGTTCCACCTCCGACACGCCGCGACGCCGTCTCGCGTGGCGGCGCGTCCTCCTGCTCGCGCTCGGCGCGATCGTGCTCGTGCCGGCGTCCAGCTACGCGCAGGCGGCGGCTCGCCCTGGGAGAACGCCGTCACCGTGCTGATGACCAGTTTCACCGGCCCGATCGCGCGCGGCCTGAGTCTCGTGTCCATCGTCGTCGGCGGCGTGACGTTCGCCTTCGGGGAAGGCGGCTCGAAGCGCCTGCTCGCCGGCATCGTCTTCGGCGTCGGCATGGCGATCGGCGCCGTGAACTTCATGGCGTGGCTGTTTCCCTAAGGCCATGGCGACGCCTCGCCTGCAGCCCGTCTACGCCTCGATCAATCGGCCGCTGACGATTGGCGGCGCCGACCGGCGGTTGTTCTTCGTCGCGCTCGTGGTCGGCGGCGCGACGTTCACGCTCTTCGGCAGTCTGTTCGGCGGGCTGCTGATGTTTCTCGCGCTGTATGCTCAGCGCGCGGTGGGTCACGCAGCGCGACCCGCAGCTGCTGCGGATCGTCCTGCGGTCGGCGACGGCCCGGCCGCGGTACGACCCGGGCAAGGTCTCGTACGTCACGGTGAGACGGGAAGGACAGCCATGACACGCGTCGCGCAGATCACCCAGGACTATCGGGACGCCGGCGCGATGAGCGACCTGATCCCGCTCTACGGGTTCGTCGACGACGGCGTGTTCCTGACCAAGAGCGGCGCTCTCGGCGTCGTCCTGGCCCTGGAGGGCGTCGACTACGAGTGCCTCGATCCCCAGCAGCGCGAGGCCGTGACCACGCGGTTCGAGGTGGCGCTCCGGCTCTGGGATGAACGGACGCGCCTCTTGCAGTACGTGCTCAAGCGGAACCGCGTCGCGCGCGCCGACGACGCGCATCCGCATCCCGCCGTCGACACGCTGCTGCGGCGCCGGCACGCGTACCTCCAGGCGCAACAGGCGGAGCTCTTCACCGTGTCGCTGTACCTCGTCGTGGTCGTGGAACCCGACCGGCCGGCGACGGCCTGGGCGAGTCAGGCTCGTCGGGCCCTGCGCCAGCCCGCTCGCCGTCGTCCCGCGAGTGGTTCTCGACCGCGCGCACGATCGTCCGCCTGGACGACGACCTCGACCGGCGGCGCGTCCAGCTGCGCCACAAGGTCGACGCCTTCGTCCAGCAGCTCGAGGACACGGTCGCGCCCCGCCTCCTGTCGAAGGGCGAGGCCTTCACCTTCTTCCGGCGTCTCCTGAACTACACGCCGGAGAAGGCGGACGGCGTCCGGCTCCGTCACGACACGTTTCTCGACTACGACACGCTGCGACTCGGCGCTCGAGTGTCATCGGACGCACCTGCGCCTCGATGACCACTACGTCCGCGTGCTCACGCTCAAGGAGCCGCCGGCGCACACGTTTCCGCTGCTGTTCCAGGCGCTCTACGAGATTCCGTCGAATCTCGTGCTCGCCAGCGAATGGCAGCGGGAAGGGCAGGGGGCGGTCCGCCGGGAGATTCACGCGAAGCGCCGGCACTTCCACAACGCCAAGGTGAGTCTCACCAACTACGTGACCGACACGAGCGCCACCCCGGCGGACGTGCTCGTCGACGACAGCGCCACCGCCGTCGTGCGCGACCTGGGCGCGGCCTGACGGAGCTCACCCTGCAGGGCCGGTACTTCGGGCAGTACACGCTCACCGTCGTCCTCTACGACCGCGACCCCGCGGCGCTCGAGCGGAGCGTCGGCGCCTGTCTCAAGGCCTTCGCCGCGCACGACGCCCAGGTCACCGACGAGCGCTACAACCTGCTCAACGCGTGGCTGGCCGTCCTGCCGGGGAACGGCGCCTACAACGTCCGCGTCGATGCATCTGCTGAACACGAACTACGCGGACCTCTCGCTCCTGTTCGCGCAGGACGCCGGGCGCCGAGACCAACGCCGCACCTGGGACGCGAAGCGCTCGCGGTGCTCGACTCGACGCAGGGCACGCCGTACGCCCTCAACCTGCACGTCGAGGACGTCGGCCACACGCTGGTGCTCGGGGCGACCGGGAGCGGGAAGTCGTTCTTGCTCAACTTCCTGATCGCCCATCTGCAGCGCTACAGCCCGCGCACGCTGATCTTCGATCTCGGCGGGAGCTACGAGGGCCTCACGACGTACTTCGGCGGCCAGGCGCTGCGGGTGGCCCTCGACCGACCCGGCTTCACGATCAATCCGTTCTGTCTCGACGCCGACGCCGACCAATCTGCAGTTTCTGTTCACGTTCGTGAAGGTCCTGATCCAGGCGGGCGGCCAGTACGCGATGACCCGCGCCGACGACCAGGCGCTCTACGAACAGCTCGAGACCCTCTACGCGCTCGATCCCGATCAGCGGCGGCTGTTCACGCTGGCGAACATCCTGCCGCGCGGGCTCGCGCAGCACCTGCAGCGCTGGGTCGAGGGCGGCCAGTACGCCCAGGTCTTCGATCACGTCGAGGACACGGTCACGCTGGCGCCGTTCCAGTACGTGGACTTCGAAGGCCTCGACGGCGTGCCCCTGGTGCTGGAGCCGTTGCTCTTCTACCTCCTCCATCGCGCGACCGCGACGATCCTCGACCCGGCCCTGGCCGGCACGCTCAAGGTGTTCGTGTTGGACGAGGCGTGGCGGTTTCTCCGCGACCCCACGATTCGCGCCTACGTCACCGAGGCGCTCAAGACGTGGCGGAAGAAGAACGCGTGCGTCCTGATGGCCACGCAGTCGAGTGAGGACCTGCAGCGGTCGGAACTGCTGCGGGTCGCCATCGAGAGCTGTCCGACGAAGATCTTTCTGGCGAATCCGCACATCGACCAGGCGGTCTACCAGGAGCTGTTTCATCTGAACGCGACCGAGGCCGCGCGCATCGCGACGCTCGTGCCGCGACAGCAACTGCTGTTGAAACAACCCCACGTGGCGAAGGTCCTGAACCTCCACGTGGATCCCAAGAGCGCGGCGCTCTTCAGCGTCGTGCGCCGCGCCTGACCGTCGTCGCACGGTTCGGTCGCGAAAGGAGACGCGATGGTGTACTCGATGGTGTGGCGTCCTGCTGTGTCTGATCGTCGTGGGCGCCGTGGCGTCCGCTCGGCGCGCAGTCGGCCCCGCCCGCGCCTCGCGGCGCCCGGACGGTCGTCTATCACCCGCGCGACCTCGTGCCGCTCCGCGCGAAGCTCCACTACACGACGCTGATCGTCCTGCCCGACGGCGAGGACGTCGTCGAGGCCACCTGCGGCGACAAGGAGTTCTGGATCGTCAACGTGCGCGGCGGGCTGGTGTCGGTGAAGCCCGCCAAGGCGGGCAGCGAGACGAATCTCAATCTCGTCACGACCAGCGGGCAGGTCTACGCCTTTCTGCTGACGGAAGTCTCCGCGGACAAGGGCCAGGACGCCGACCTGACGGTCTACCTGGAACCCGACGCGCTCGACGGGGCCGCCGTCACCCGTGCCCGCCCGAAGTTCGTGCCCGCCGAGCAGGTCGAGGACTTCCGCGCGCAGGCCGACCTCGCGCGCGAGCAGGCGCGGCGCGCCACGGAGACCGCGCGCGCCGACCTGGAGGCCGGGCATGACGGCGTTTCGCACGAGCTACCCGCTCAGCCTGCAGTTTCCGTATCGCTTCAAGGCGGACACGAAGCCCTTCTTTCTGCGCGCCATGTTTCACGACGATCACCGGACGTTCATCCAGTCGGGCGCGCGCGAACTGCCGACGCTCTACGAGCTCAAGGACGGCGCAGCCCAACCTCGTGAACTTCGAGGTGCAGCACGGCACCTACGTCGTCCCCAAGATGCTCGACGACGGCTATCTGATGATCGGGAACGCGCGGATCGCGTTCCAGCGCGTGGACGGGAAGTAGGGACGCGCGATGACTGATCAACCCCCGACCTCATCGGACGAGCCCACGCCGCCCGGACGCGTCACCGATCGCCGTCAGCTGCCACCCGGTGTCGTCCCGCGGCACCTGCAGCAGTGGGTGCTCATCGGCACCGCCGTCGTCATGGTCGGGATTCTGGCGCTCTCCGGGCCGCCGGCGAAGCCGCGCGCGACGGCCACGCCCTCGCCGGCCGCCGCGGCCGTCGATCCGAATCAGCAACGGATCGAGGACTATCAGCGCCGCATTCAGGAACAGGCCCAGCGACTGGCCGCCGAGCAGGCGCAGCTGCAGCTGACGAAGGACGCCGTCGCCGCGAGCCCCGACGGCGCGGCCGGCCCGGCGCCTCGTCGGTCGCCCGCCGACGCACCCGCGCCGACGGCGAGTGCGTCCCCGACGCGCGACGCGCGCGACGACCGCGCCCGCTTTGCGGACAACGTCGCCTTCTCGCGGTCGACCACGACGCGTCCGGCGGACGCTGGCGCCCCGCCTGACGCGCCGGCGATCGATGCGCCGATCGCGGCCCCGGCGATGCTGCCCCAGGTGGCTCCGCCGCTGCCCTGCCGGCATCCCGGGCCTGCCAGCTGCGATCGGCCGCGCCCGCGCCACCCGTGCCGCCGCCGGCCGCGCCCGCCTCCGCAACGCGTGTCGCGACGCCGCGGACCGTCTCGGGCGAACCGCGGTACACGCTCTTCGAGGGCACGATCATCGAGACGGTGCTGACCAATCGGCTCGATGGCACCTTCAGCGGGCCCGTCAACTGTCTCGTGAGCGTGCCCGTCTACGCCGCGGACCATCTCGTGATTCCCGCCGGGGCCCGCGTGCTCGGCGAGGCGCGCGCGGTGAACACCTTCGGGCAGTCGCGGCTCGCGGTGACGTTTCACCGCGTCCTCCTGCCCAACGGGACGCACGTCGACCTGGACGGCTTCCACGGGCTCAACCAGGTCGGCGATCTCGGCCTGCGCGATCAGGTGGACCGCCACTACGCGCAGATCTTCGGCGTGTCGCTCGCCCTCGGGGCGATCGCCGGCTTCGCGCAAGGGCAGAGCAGCGTCGGCCTCGACGCGACCGCCCTCGACGCGTATCGCCAGGGCGCGGCCGCCAGCGTCTCGCAGTCGAGCGCGCGGGTGCTCGATCGGTTTCTGAACCTCCTCCCGACCGTGACGATTCGGGAGGGCCATCGCATCAAGGTGTATCTGTCGAGTGACCTGGAGCTGCCCGCCTATCGCGACCCGCTCCGCCTGACTGGAGGTCGTCCATGATTCGTCGACTCGTGCTCGGTGCCTGGTGCTGGCCCTGGCGCATCGCCGCGCCCGTCTCCGCGCAACTGTTTGGCGTCGTCTTCGATCCGACCAACTACGCCAATGCGCGTCCTGCGCTACGCGCAACTGCAGCAGCAGCTCGCGCAGCTCGTCACGACCTACCAGCAGATTCGGACGCAGTACCTGCTGCTGCTGCAGCAGTCGCAGCTCCTCCCGGTGAACATGACGGCCCGGTACCGCAGTCTGGCCAGTCCCTGGCTGCCGTTCACGGCGCCCGACCGCGTACGGCACGACGACGCCGCTGGATTCTGACCGCGAACACCGGCCAGGGCGCGGCCGCGGCGTACGCGCGCGCCACGCAGCCGCTGCTCGCCTACGCCGGCGCCCTCAGCCGGCTGTCCGCCGAGGAGGCGGCGCGCGTCCGCACCCGGTACGACCGTCTGCAACTCGCCGACGGCAGCGTGACGCACGGCCTCGAGGCCCTGGGCTACTTGCGGGGGCATCAGGCGTCGATGGAGACCACCGTCCGCAATCTCGAAGACGACACCTACGCCAATGACGCGGGGCGCAATACGCAAATCGCCGTGCTCAACAAGATCAACGCGACGGCCGTGACGTCGGCGCGGCTGGCCAAGGACGCCAACAACGTGCTGGTCTCGCTGCTCGAGCAGCAGCTGCTCGACGCGACGGACCGACGCGAGGCCGCCGCGCAAGGCATCAACGCGCACATCGCGTTCCTGACTGAGGCGGGCCCGCTCTTGGCGCGCACGACCGCGCAGACGACGACCGCGCTCACGACGTTCCGGATTCCGTAGCGAGGACACGTCGATGGCCGGCATTGATCCGTTTGCCAGCATCACCGCGGCGATCCTCGACCTGCTGATGCGCGACGGGGACCTGTTCCTGCGCCTGGGGACGAACCTGTTCCGCGGCGTGGCGATCATCCTGATCGCGTGGTTTGGGATCCGCGCGGCCCTGACGAGCGCCGAAGGCGGCGCCGGCCTGCCGCTGGGCCCCTTCGTCAGCTTGATCCTGACGATCGCCTTCGGCTTCACGATGATCACGTACTACCGCGCCCCGATTCCGGGCATCGGGATCAGCTTCACGCAGCTCCTGACCGACCAGCCGATCTACTCTGGCGCGGCAGCTCGAGGTGACCCAGGTGCAGCGCCTCAGCGACCGCCTCAACGAGCTGTACCTCTCGCTCGAGCAGCCGCTGCTGTTCAACGTGTCGGCGCTCGTCGGGTATTTCCTCGTGGCCCTGGCCGTCACGGCCGCGCGCGTGGTGCTGCTGGCCGTGATCGCCTTCGGCCTCGTCGCCACCGGCGTCGCCGTGCTCGTGGGGCCGGTGTTCATCCCGTTCTTCCTCGTCCCGCACATGGAGTGGGTGTTCTGGGGCTGGCTGAAGTCGCTGCTCCAGTACGCCTTCTACCAGGTCATTGCCCAGGCCTTCGTGTTCGTCTTCGGCAGCTTCCTGATCAACTTTCTGGACGCCTTCCCGCCGCCCTACACGGTGGACCGCCTGCTCGTCGGCGGCTTCCATCTGATCTTCCTGTTGTTCGCCTTCACGTACGGCTTGCTGAAAGTGCCGTCGCTCACGCATTCGCTGTTTTCCGGATCGGCCGGGCAGTCGGCCTTGCCGCGCCTCTTGGGGTAGCCGCTGATGACCACGACCGAGATCACCCTGCCGCCCGACGGGCTACGAGTACGGCGAGGCCCGACGCCGCTACGTCGAGCAGTACGGCTCGACGCTGGTGATGAACACGTATCTGCAGGTCGCGGTGGCGTGCCTGTCGGCCGTCATCGTGGCGCTCATCGTGCTGAACGTGCACACGCAGCGCACCTTCCGGAACTTCAAGCCCCTCGTCATCCGGATTGACGACGTGGGCCACGCCGCGGCGGTCAGCTACGACAGCCTGACCTACACGCCGCAGGCGCCGGAGCTGAAGTACTTCCTCGTGCAGTTCGTCACGATGCACTACGGCCGCATGCGCGCGACCGTGCGCCAGCAATACGCCCAGTCGCTCTACTTCCTCGACGGCCGCCTCGCCGACGCCACGATCGAGGCCAACAAGAAGTCCGGGCTCATCGAGCGGTTCCTCACGAGCGGCGGGGAAGAGATCGACGTCCGGGTGAAGAACGTCACCCTGGAGGATCTCCGGCAGCCGCCGTACCGGGCGACGGTGGACTTCGAGAAGGTCTACCTGGCGCCGGCGACGCGGGCGGAAGCTCAAGCGCGAGGCGTTCGTCGCCCATCTCGTCTTCGTGCTGACGGACCAGGTCGACAACGCCCGCATTCCGATCAACCCCCTGGGGCTGACGATCACCTACTTCCGCGAGGACCAGGCGTTCGTCAACGGCGACTGAGGTCGGCCGACGTGCCCACGACCACGACCAGCAGAGGAGCGCACATGCCGTTCATTCCGCGACAAGTCAAACCGCCGGCCCGGCAGGTCATCACCTGCAAGCTGCCGGAGGAGACGGCCACCTTGCTGAAACGCTACGCCGAGTTCCTGGACAGCACCCAGGAGTACGTCGTCAACGAAACGCTCCTGCGTCGCCTTTCGCCGCGACAAGGAGTTTCAGGCGTGGCTGGCGGCCACGCCAGCGGCGTCGCCGCAGCACGAGCCAGGAGTCCGTGCCGGCGACGCGACAGGCCGAGCGCGCCACGGTCATGAGCTTCGAGCTGATCTTGCCGTTCCTGCGGCCGATCGCGCACCTCATTCGCGACCCGCACATCACCGAGATCATGGTGAACGGATCGGGGCGGGTGTTTGTCGAGCGCGACGGTCAGCTCGAAGCCGTGGCGGACGTGACCGTCCGGGAGCAGAACCTGCGCGTCGCCGTCCGCAACCTGGCGCGCGTCCTCGGGGACGATGTCTCCGAGGAGCGCCCGCTCCTGGACTCGCGCCTGCCCGACGGCTCGCGCGTCGCGGCCGCGCTGCCGCCGGTCAGCCTGGGCGGCACGACCCTGACCATCCGCAAGTTCCACAGCCGGCACTTCTCGGCGGAGGAACTCGTGCGGATCGGCACGCTGACCCGCGACGCAGCTCGACATCCTGCGACGCGGCATCGAGGCGCGCGACAACATCCTGATCAGCGGCGGCACGGGGACCGGCAAGACCACGCTTGCTCAATGCGCTCGCCGCCTTTCTGCCGCCGGACGACCGCCTGGTGCTCATCGAGGACACGGCGGAACTCCAGCTGGAGGCGTCGAACCTGGTCCGCTTCGAGGCGCGCCGCGAGCAGGCCGGCTTGCCGGCCGTGACCATTCGCGACTTGCTGCGGGCGACCCTGCGGCACCGGCCCGATCGGATTCTGCTCGGCGAGGTGCGCGGCGGGGAAGCGTTCGACCTGCTGCAGGCCCTCAACACCGGGCACTCGGGCACGCTGTCGACCATTCACGCGAACTCCGCCGAACAGGCGCTGAGCCGGTTCGCGTCCTGCGTGCTGCAGTCCGGCGTCGACTTGCCGTATCAGGCCGTCCGCCTCGGCATCGCGGAATGCCTGCAGCTGCTGGTGCATCTCGAGCGACGTCAGGGTCGGCGCGTGGTGCGGCAGGTCGTGCGGGTCCATCGGTACGACGCGGCCGCCGACAAGTACGAACTCGCGGAGGCGTCGTGACCGTGGAGCCCGTAGCCAGCAAGGCGCTGGTGTCCGATGTCGGCTGTGCAGGGAATGAGTTCGCGGCGCTGCGGGTGACGTCGAGCGCTGAGTGAAGACGCTGCTTCGCAGCGGGAGTTACGTTGACACGTCACCCCCAGCGGGGTTCTGCCGGGAAGCCGGAGCGCTGCGGTTCGTCAACCCGCGACGGGTCAGCGACTTCGCGTGACGACGGCCATCGGCACGGCTGCTGGCGAGCAGCCGGCGGCTTCCAAAGGGAAGTCGATTGATTCGCTGAGTCTTGTGTCACGTGCCTGATGACGGGTCGTCATGTCGAGGAGAACGACGCTGATGGCCAGTCGGCGCACCAAAGGCATCACCATCAAAGTGACGGACGACGAATACGCCACGCTCGCGCGCCTGGCCAAGGGACAGACCGTCACGGCGTGGGTCGCATGACGTGGTGCTCGCGACGGCCGACGCCCCGTCCGATCGACCACGTGCTCCTGGCCGAATTCCTCGCGCTGCGGACGATCCTGCTGAACCTGCACTTCGGCGCTGGCCGTCCGGCGAGACGCCGACGGCTGACGCCGTGCAGCGGCTGATCGAGCGCGCGGACCGAGGACAAGATCCGGAAGGCGCAGGAGCGCCTCGCGCCGGCGTCTCGCGCGGAGGCAGCCATGAGCGAGACCTGGGGCCGGACCGACGCGGCGGGCACGTGGCCGCATCCCAAGCCGGTCTGGACCCTGGCCGTGTGTCTCGTGGCGCTGGCGAGCAGCGGAGCGATCGCGGCGTATCGGTACCACACCGTCTGGACGCCGCTCCAGCGGGTCTACGCGCCGACGTGGCTGCGGTGTCAGCTGATGGCCGCGCTCGGGTTCACGACGACCGGGCGGTATCGCCTCCTGGAAGTCGAGGGCCTCGCCGGGACCCGCTTGGCACTCGACGAGGAGGTGCAGCCAGGGCCGGTCGGAGGCGGACCGGCATCGTTCGCGCTCACCGACGCGGCCGTGCGGATCGGCGGTCGACGCCTGGTGTGGCGCGACGCCTCGTACCCCCACGCGGCGCTCCACACGTTCCTGGACACGTTGGATCTATCGCGACCACGCCATCGCGGACGTGCTGCGACCGGCGCTCTGGGGCGGCCTGGTCGTGCTGGTCGGCGGCCTGTTGGTCGCGGTGCCGAAGGATGTCGTCCGCGCACGCGACCGGCGACAGGGGCGCCGGCTCAAGGGGCCCGAGCTCGTGTCCGTCGCACGCTTCAATCGGCGGTATCGCGCCGACGGGATCGGCTTTGTGCAGCCGGCGCGCCCGTTCCGTCGACCCACGTGGGTGCGCGTCCCACGCGGCATCGAGTCGAGCCACTTCCTCATCATGGGGGATTCGGGCACCGGGAAGTCGGCGTTGATCCGGCAGATGTTGACGCAGATCGAGGCGCGCGGAGAGACCGCGATCGTCTACGACCCGGCGCTCGAATACACGCCGCAGTTCTACACACCGGAGCGCGGCGACGCGATCCTGAATCCGCTCGACGCGCGGAGTCCCTACTGGACGCCGGCCGACGAGTGGCGGCACGAGGCGGAAACGCTCACGCTCGCCACGTCGTTGTTCCCCGACCGGCATCACGAGAATGCGTTCTTCACGGAAGCGCCGCGACGCATCTTCGCGCACCTGCTCACGCTCCGACCGACGCCGGAGCAGCTGGCCTGGTGGCTGTGCCACGAAGACGAGATCGACCGACGGCTGGCCGGGACGGCGTACGCCGCCATGATCGACCGGCAGGCGCCGGCCCAGCGGAGCGGCGTGCTGGCGTCGCTCAACATGGTGGCGGACACGCTCAAGCTCCTCCCGGCGGAGCGAGACACGTCGCGCCGCTGGAGCGCCGCGACCTGGGCGAACGCGTGGCCCCACGGCTGGCTGTTCCTCACCAGCACACCGGAAACGCGGCCCGCGCCTCGTGCCCGCTCACGAGCCTGTGGCTGGACACGTTGGTGCTGCGCTTGATGAATCAGGGCCAGCCCCGTCCCCATCCGACGTGGTTCGTGCTCGACGAACTCGCCAGCCTGCAGCGGCTGCCGCAGCTCCACACGGCCATCACGGAAAACCGGAAATCGAACAATCCCGTGGTGCTCGGCTTCCAAGGCCGCAGCCAGCTCGAGACGCGCTACGGCCACGACGCCGAGGCCATGCTGTCGCAGCCGGCCACCAAGATCTTCCTGCGCACCAGTGAGCCGCACGCGGCGAAGTGGATCGCGGACACCCTCGGGGACATCGAGATCGAACGGTTGCGGGAGAGTCGCTCGAACACGCGAGGCGGGCAACAGAGCTACGGGCTCGAGCGCCAGGTCGAGCCGCTGGTGATGGCCAGTGAGATTAGCGGGCTGGCGGCGCTCCGCGGGTTCCTCAAGGTGGGCAATCTCGTCGTGCGCCTGAGCTTCCCGTTTCGTCCACCTCCCGAAGAAGGCTCCCGCGTTCATCGAACGCCGACACCGTGCGGTCCAACAGGCGGAGCCCACGAGGTCGGCGGCAACGGTGCCCCGGACGCCAACGGTCGACGACGACCGAGTCGGACAGGATGCCCGCCGTGGCGCCGCCGCCCATGGGATCCGGCCACGCGCACGAACTGGCCCTGGACGACTAACGGAGGGCAGCGCGTCCATGATCACGATCTCCAAACCGCTCAGCGCCGCGCAGGTCCACACGTACCACGCGGAGGAGTTCAGCAACGCCCGCGACAACTACTACACCCAGGGCGACGAGATCCGCGGGCAGTGGCACGGTCAGCTCGCGCGCCAGTGGGGACTCTCCGGGGAGGTGCGTGCGGATCAGTTCCAGCGGCTCGCCGACGGTCAGCATCCGCGTCACGGGCGAGCCGCTCGTCCGATCACCAGACGAGCCCAGGCGTACACCAATGAACACGGCGAGGCCGTGAAGACGATGGCCCATCGCGCCGGATGGGACGCGACGGTCTCGGCGCCCAAGAGCGTGTCGCTGACGGCGCTGGTCGGCGGCGATGCACGCGTGCGACGAGGCGCATCGGGACAGCGTCGCGGTGGCCCTCGACGAGATGGAGCACTACGTGCAGGCCCGGATCGGAGGGAACCATCCCGCCGAGACGACCGGGAAGTGGGTCGCCGCCCGCTTCGAGCATGACAGCGCGCGACCCGTCGACGGGTACGCCGCGCCCCAATTGCACACGCACGTCGTCTTCTTCAACGTCACGGAGCGGAGCAACGGCGAGACGCGCGCGCTCCAGCCGCAGGAGCTCTACAAGACGCAGCAGTACGGGACGGCCATCTACCGATCGGAACTGGCCGCGCGCCTCACCGCCCTGGGCTACGAGATCGAGCGCGGCCCCAGCGGGCAGCCGGAGATTCGCGGCTACTCGCCCGCGTACCTCGAGGCCTCCAGTCCCCGCCGCCAGCAGATTCAGGACTACCTCGAGAAGGCCCAGCGGAGCGGAGCAGGCGCCGCCCAGATCGCGGCGCACCAGACCCGCGAAGCGAAGGGCGACGGCTCGCAGGAGGAGATGCAGCGCCGCCATCACGCGCTCGCGGAGGCCCACGGCCATCAGCCTGCCCGCGTGGTGCAGGCGGCGAGAGAGCGCGCGCGCCGCGGCGAACAGCACGCAGCCGCAGATGACGGCGCGCACCGCCGTGACGTATGCGAGGGACCGGAATTTCGAGCGCGAGGCCGTCGTCGACGAACGGGCACTCGTGCGGGACGCACTCCGCCGGTCGATGGGGGACGTGACCGTCGCGGCCATCAAGGACGAGGTCACCCATCGCGTGGCCGCCGGTGAATTCATCGGCGTGGAGCCGCGACCGGGTGTGCCTGGGCGCGCGTTCACGACGCGGGAGATGGTCGAGCTCGAGCGCGACACCATCCACGCCATGCGCGCGGGCCAGCAGGCCTATCGGCCGCTCGCCACCAGCCGTGACACGCCAAGCGGTCCAGCAGGCCTCGCCCCATCTGAGCGAGCACCAGCGCGGGGCGGTGGATCGGATCCTGGCGACTCGCGACCAAGTCGTGGCGCTCGAAGGCGTCGCCGGCGCCGGCAAGACGACGGCGCTCGCGGCGGTGCGCGAGGGCGCGGAGTGGGAGGGCTACCGCGTGGAAGGGTTTGCGCCCACGTCACGTGCCGCCCAGAAACTGGCCGACGCCGGCATCACCACGAGCACTTGCAGCGCCATCTCGCGCAGGCCGATGCCCCGCGCGACGGATCCAAGCACCTCTACGTGCTCGATGAGTCGAGCCTGGCGAGCACGAAGCAGATGCACGAGTTCCTCCAGCGGCTCGGTCCCCAGGACCGCGTGCTGCTCGTGGGCGACGTCCGCCAGCATCAGGCGGTCGAGGCCGGGCGCCCCTATCAGCAACTCCAGGAGGCCGGGATGGAGACCGTCCGGCTGGACGAGATCGTCCGGCAGCAGGACCCCGCCCTCAAGCACGTCGTCGAGCAACTGTCGCGCGGCGAGGTGCGCGGGGCCATCCAGGACCTCGAGCAGCCAGGGGCGCGTGCACGAAATCGCCGACCGGCAGGAGCGGTTCGCCGCCATCGCGCACGCCTACGCGCGATATCCGGACGGGACGTTGGTCGTGTCGCCTGACAATCAGTCGCGGATGGAGATCAACCAGACCATCCACCGCCTGATGCAGGCCACCGGCCGCGTTCAGGATCACGAGCACCAGGCACGCGTCCTCGTCGCCCGCCAGGACGTCACGGGCGCGGACCGCCAATGGGCCGCGCAGTACGAGCCGGGGAACGTGGTGCGCTACGTGAAGGGGAGCCAGGCGCTCGGCATCGAACCGGGCGCGTATGCACGGGTCGTGCAGGTCCATGCCCAGGACAATCAGATCACGGTCGCCCGCCAGAGCGGCGAGCGCGTCACCTACGACCCGCGCCGGCTCCAGGGCGTGACGCTCTATCGCGAGGCGGACCGCGCGTTCGCGGTGGGGGACCGCGTGCAATTCACCGCGCCGTACCGGGAGCGCCATGTCGCGAATCGTGAGCTCGGCACGCTGGAACAGGTGGACGCCAGCGGCCGACTGCACGTGCGGCTCGACTCAGGGCGCACCGTGGCCATCACCGTGAAGGACCATCCACATCTCGACCACGGCTATGCGGTGACGAGCCACAGCAGCCAAGGGCAGACGGCGGACCGGGTGCTCGTGCATGTGGATACCGAGCGGGGCGGCGAGTCGCTCGTGAATCGGCGCTTGGCGTACGTGGCCGTGTCGCGCGGCCGATTCGACGCCCAGATCTACACGGACGACAAGTCGCAGCTCGGAGACGCCTTGAGCCGCGAGGTCTCGCACCGGTCCGCGATCGAGCCAAGTCGTGCCCCGGTGGGCAAGGCACAGACGCTGGAGCCGTCGTCGCTGGGTCGTCAGGAGGCGCCGCTGGTCATCGCGCGATAGGGCGCGGGCGTCTCCTGGCGGCAACGAGCCATGACTCCACTGCCCGTGGCCCAGGCGTCCCGAGCGGGCGATCCCAGCGCGCGTGCCGGGCGACAGGAGGTGGTCGCCGCTGGTGTTCGCGCTTGACCGGCTGTTTCCGAAACGGGGACGATGCGCCCTACGCAACCTTGGAACGGCTTGTCGCGCTGGTCGTCGTCCGAGCGATGAGCCCAGACGGCGACGCGGGCGAGTGGAACTGCTTTCTCAGCTACCCAACGATTGCGAGGTGGTCGGGGATGAGCGTCGCGTCTGTGAAACGGATGTTGCAGCGGCACTGCGACGGACCGGCTCCCCTGTTCTACCGGACGAAGTCGGGGCAGACACGCGGTCGTCCTCACGCGTGCTATCGCTTCACGCTGGTGCGGCATCCCGAGACAGTTCGCGGCGGCACGTGACGACGCCCGCACCGACCGCAGAAAGGTGGTCGAGCAGGCGCTGCGCGACTCTCCAACCCGAACGTCTCGCGCTGCAGCGTCAGCTCCAAGAGTTCGGCGGCACGCTGACGGACGCCGAATATCAACGCCGGTTGATGGCCCTCGAGCGGGTCGCACGGTGCAACATCCCCGCGCGCGCCTTGGCGAAACGGGAGTCGCGCCGCCCATGAACGCTACGACTCGGGGAGGTATGAACCTTGTTCACCCGGTTGGAGGAAGGTGCGGGGCCTATTCGCAACCGAAACCGCTGGACTCGGAATTCCAGAATGTACTAGCCTGTGAGGGAGAGACCTGTGGCTGCGATTCTCAGTGAGGCTGAACGCGAATACGCGGCGCGCTTAGCGCGCGAGCTGCCGTCGGTCATTGAACTAGACGACCTTCCGAAATGGATCGGCATGTCTCGCGCGACGATCTTCCGCCTTCGGCAGCGCAACCGATTTCCGATTCGTCCGATCCATCCCACGACCCGGCGCGTCCAGTTCGCCGGAATCGACGTGTTGCGCTATCTTCTGCGCGGCAAGGAGTAGAGGCACGCATGGCGTCACGCCCACCGCATCTGCCCGTCGGCATCACACGCGTCCACCCACACACCCGCCGCACGCTGCGAACGGCGGCCGATCTTGACGCTTGCCCGAACTGGGTATGGCGTGTACGGGCCAAGCGGCGAGGCACGGGAGACTTCGACCAGCTCTATCCGCAGGGTGTTCGCGACTCCCTTCAGACCACACTTGATCATCTCCAGCACGAACGCACCACGGCGATCAACGACCTCCGTCGAGATGCGGCTCGTCACGGTTCAGGACTCTTCTCAGAAGATGTCAGGACCTACTTGGCTCGGCGCGCGAGTGCGTCAGACTATCGCGGTCGCGTGCGGAACTTGCAACTCTGGGAAGGATGGTTGTCGAACAGGCTGGGATCCAGATTTAAAACCACAAAAGTCACGTCCGAGCTCATCGAACTCGCGCTCGAGGACTGGAAGCGAGAAACGATTGCTCGAAAGAAGAACGGCGGAAAGGCACAGCGCCGCTGGTCGTCTGCAACCCTTCGCACACGGGCCCTGCACCTCTCCAACCTGTTTGGGGTGTTGTACCCCGATGTCGTGAATCCAGTTCTGACGCTTAAGGACCGCCTTCCACCCAAGTCTCCTGAGGTCGAGAAGGCCCAGGCGATGTCAGTTGTCATGGCGCTACTGGAACAGATGCGCACTCCGCCCGTGGTGGCCAAGCGGCAGTACCCCTCCTTTTCGTCAGTGCGCGCGGCACTGCTGGGCTTCGCACGCATCACCATTCAAGAACTCTGGTCGATCCGTGACGCCCGGGCGTTTGATCTGCGGGCTGGTCTGCTGCGCATTCCGGCGAAACGTATCGTCGAACGCTACACAACGGTCAACGGGCACGGGGTGGTGCGTGTGGTCGCGGAACAACAGCAGCCCCGCGTGGTCAATCTGACTCCGGATGCACTGGATGCCTGCCGACAGTACCTCGCGTACCCGGATCGTTACCAGGGCGGCGGGAAGCTGACGAAGTTTGGATACTTCGCAGTAGGTTCGTTCCGCCAGATGCTGCAGTCAGCCTGTCGAAGTGCCGGTCTGGAGTACCCCATCTCGCCCTCAGACTTTGGCACAACACGTGCGCCTTCGTACGAGGAGGTCCGCGCTGTTGTTCACGCGATGCGACATGACGTCGTCGCATACCGCCCAACCGCAGACCGCACACGAATCGCGAAGGCGTTCATTCGCGCGTCGGTCATGGCGCATACGGGCGCCCGCGTCGGTGAAATCGCCATGCTCGAACCGGAGGATGTGCGGTTGAACGAGCGGGTGGTGATGATGCCGACCGAGAAACACCGCCGAAACGCGGGTCGCATGGAACACGCGATCAGCCGGCGCCGTATTCCTCTCAACGACTACGGCGTCGCAGCACTCAAGACCTTCGTGAAACACGACCTCTTCGACCAGCTATCCGACCGGTCCCGAGTTCCCGACGAAACCATGGTGCCGTGGTATCAGGAGCTGTATTACCAGGTCGTCGTGGCGGCTCGGCGCCTGAAGGACCCGTACACCGGCGCGCCGATGTACTTCACGCCGCATTGCTTTCGACACTCCTTCGCGACGGCACTCGCTCCATTGATTGGCGGAGATGCAAAAACTGGTGCGAAGATTATGGGACACTCCCCGCAGACCTTCATGCGCTACGTGCGCGCGAACGACGAGACCGCACGCACGGCCATCGAGAAGATGGTCGCCGGCTTGGCACCGCCGGGCCAGCCGTTGACCGTGCCCGCCACGAACCCGGCGCTACGGATAGTCGCGGGAACGCAGGGGTAGTCAGCAGAGCGTTGAACGTGGAGCAGGCTGCCATCCAAAGTGGACTTGCGGGACGTCTTCAGCTGATGTCAATCAACGCAGCGGCGTTGATCGTTACCGACGCGGCTCTATCATGAGTGTTGGTAGCGAATCAGTGGAGACGTCGTCGAGACAAGGCGCGCCGGAAATGGCACGCCTCGACGCCCTCGGAACGAGATCATGGGGCCATCACTCCGGCCCATCGCTCGAGCCCCAACAGGATCGTCGAACTGAACGGGCCGCAACCGGGTTGGTAGTCGGTGCAGAAAGGCGGGAGCGTATCGACATCAAGGGCTTCGCCGAGATAGACGTAGCGAATGACCTGTCGATCGTAGTCGAGGGCTTCGTCGCCTGACAGGATCACGTCGCGGCCGATTCGCACGGTCTGTTCAAAACGAAAGTAGTTCATGACCGTGCTGACCGGACCTTTCGCGAAATTGTGCCTGAGTCCCAGGGCGTGACCGACCTCGTGCGCGACGATGTAGCGCAGATGGTCGTTCTGCTCGGCCAGACTGCCGTCGTCCACGGTGCTGGAACGGAATGAAGATCTGGGCGTGCAGTATTTCGCCGGTCAGCGGATCCCCCTGGATGTGCGAAGTCGAGGCGTAAGCTCCATGTAGTCTCCCACTGAATGACGTTGTATCGGGGATTCGGCGCGGTGACTCCTTCGGGCGCATCGGTCACTTGCAGCAGCGGGACACCGAACGCTTTGTTCCAGTAGAGAACACCGTCACGCATGGCCTCTCGATACTGCGCGGGGATCTCGGACGACAAGGCAAAGACTGATCGGCTTCCCGGTGTCGAACTTCATGGCGTAGAGAACCGTTCGTGCCCGATCGTCGCTCCGGATAGGTTTCGTAAAAGCCGAAACGGTCCAGGTTCTTGATCTCGAAGGGCTTGAAATTCGGATTCGGGCGGTAGGGGCTCAAGTAGTCAGTCACGGCACGGGTTCATCGTCTTCAGTGAGCGCCTGCTGTGTGAGGACGAGCATGGGCCCGTTACGGGAAGACGGCACAGAATCTTTCGTTGAAATAGCCGGAAGAACGAATAGTCCTCCCTGTCGACTCGACCGTAATAGTCTTCACCTGTACGGTCCTCTTCCTTGAAGATCTTATCGAAGCCCGCGTTGAAGTCGACCATGAGAGAGCGATTCTGTCTCACCTCGAATAGGGATCGTGGCCAGCAAGTGAGGTGAAGAGCTCGAATCGCGCGGCTCTTCGACCATGCGCAGCGACTCTCCTTGCCGCTCGAATTCGACGATGCGGCTCCGTGCGTTCATGAAATCTTGCCGGCCGGTTTCCCGCTCATAGCTGATTTGCAGCAAGAGCCTCGTGTTCAAATCGTTCTTGCTGATGGCCACGGGCGCCTGCGCCCAAGCGCAAAGCGGGACCCACAAGGAAAGTAGCGAAAAGAAGATTCCTTTGACGGTCATCTCACGTATCGCTCAGGGGATGAACCTAACGCACGGCGCTCACGACAGACCCTCACGCGATTGGCCCATGGAATCATCGTTCGCGGCGTCGTCGCCCCAACGACGACTCACGAGTTTGATACGCCGCCCGAATGGACACCATCTGAAGAGCCTATCGGAGGGGTACAGGAAACCCGACAGCTCCTCGTCCCGTTGGACGCCGAAGCTGTTCGACGCGGTGCAAGTCGCTGTGTAAACGCCCACCGTAAAGCCAAGCGCCATGAGCGGCAGTGTACCGTACGATGCGGCGAGCGCAGACCACGTTCGATCGCTGACCAGTGCGTCGTCATGTAGCTCGGCCGCAGCCCTGAGCAGGACCACTTCATGGGGAGCCCACCCAGCTGCGTCGCGTCCCTGGATGATTCAAATTCGACAAGGGCGAGGAGTTTCTCACCATGGCAGTGGATGGACCGTATCAATCGCGGTCAGCTCACGACGATGCTGCGGCAGCTGGGAACGGTGCCCGTCCCAACGGACTTTCTGGTGTTCCACGATGAACTCGACTCCGGCACTGCCCCGCGTCCTCGCTCCTAGGAGAGAAGCACCATGGCAGCAGAAGGCATTGCGGTTGAGGTCGATACCACGAAGGCGCAAGCGTTCGCTGGCCGATTGTTGACCTCTCTCAACGACGCGGCTCTTTGCTTCATGGTGTCAGTGGGCCATCGTACGGTCTCTTCGACGTCATGACGCAATCACCGCCGGCAACCTCGGAAGAATTCCTAGCGTCGAGGGCGGGGCTCAACGAACGGTATGTACGCGAATGGCTGGGCGCGATGGTCACGGCGCGAGTAGTGACGATCGATCGAGCCACCAGCCGTTTCACGCTGCCGGCCGAACATGCAGCCTTTCTGACTCGGGCGGCCGTCGCCGACAACATGGCAGTGTTTGCACAGTACGGCCTCGCCGTCATGGGATTGTGGAGGACGACATCGTCGAGTGTTTCAGGCAAGGCGGCGAAGTGCCTGACGAGAGGTTTCGGCGGTTTCACGAGGTCATGGCGGAGGACAGCGGACAATCCGTGCTGTCATCGCTCGAGTCACACATCCTTCGCTCGTGCCGGGATTGACGGAGCGCCTCACACAGGGCATTCGAGTGCTCGATGTGGGGTGCGGACGAGGCCGGATTCGTCGAGCAGGCTCGCCGAACCGACGCCATCAAGTTCGCGCGCTCCGAGGCTCTACAAAAGAGCCTCGGCAACAGCGAGTTCATCGCCCTCGATTTGAGCACCTTCGATGAGAATGCGGAATCTGAGTCCTTCGACTTCATCACAACTTTCGATGCCATTCACGATCAAGCAAAGCCGCTCAATGTACTCAAAGGTGTTCATCGCGCACTGAAGCCAGAAGGCGTCTACCTCATGCAGGACATCAGCGGGACAAGCCACATGGACAGAGATATCGAGCATCCGATTGGGACATTCCTCTACACCATATCTTGCATGCACTGCATGACCGTGTCGTTGGCACAGGGCGGGGAGGTCTTGGGTGCTATTGGGGGAAGAGAAGACACGCGACTACGTGCAACGAGCAGGTTTTCGATCGATTACCACAACCCGACTCGCGCACGACATTCAGAACAATTGGTATGTCGTGAGGAAGTAGCAGGTCCGACGGACATCTGTCGGGAGCCATGGTGCCAGTCACTTGCCAGATGCGCGCGTTACAGCAAGAGTTGAGGAAACCTGCCCAGCAACCTCTAGTGAGAACGCCGATTGCGATAGGACTGTGATACGCGAGGTCAAAAGACCCTGACGAACGAGCTTCCCGAGGGGCAGAGGCGGAAAGTTTACTACGACCACGCACTCGCGCGCCCAATCGCCTCGGCTGAGAACTGAGACACTACGCGGGTTCGAACGCTGTGCCGAGCTGGGAACGTTGCCGTTGTGTGGTCGGACATCTCGCTTACTATTCGCGTTTCGGCTTGTGCCGGCCTCGCGATTAGGTCTTCGCCGAAAGTACGACGTATCAGACGATATGTTCATGGCGATCGAACTGCGGGCGGGCAGCGTCAGTGAAAAAGCGAGAACTATCCGCTACCACGCCGCGTTCGCCAAGCTCTGATCGCAACGGGGCGGCTCGTCACCGCGCGCTGGCGTCGCCGTCGAATTCCCGTGCTGGCGGTGCCTGATCCCGGGCCGACGCGGCCGGCCACAATCGAGGCGCGCGCGTAACTCTCGGGACGAACCGGTGCGCCGGTCATGCCTCGAAGCATGGCGAGCTGTCCGACGTGGGTCAGCGCATCGGCGAGCGGTCCCTGGATCAGCTTTTCGATCGAGCCGGTAAATGCCCCATCGGCCGCGAGCTCGTGATCGAGCGTTGCCAAGTTGTCGAAGAACCGCTTTGTCTCCACGTTCCAGTCATCGCTGCCTTCTGCCTTCCAGATCGAATCGCCGTGCGCCAGCGAGATCGCCCAAGCCATCAGGTCCGCCATGTGGCTCACGATCCGGATGGGGGGCCGCGTCGAGGCTCCAACGGACCCCTTGGCAAATTCTGGCGGCGTATCACGCAGCACCTTGGCCGTGCGGTAAGCGAGCGTGGCGGCGAGATGGCGGACGACCGCTCGAGTGCTGGCATCCAGGGGCAAGGGAACCGGTTCCATGACAATAGTGTGTATCCGCCGGAAGAGCCGCGCAACACTTCACAGAGGCGCGTGCCGCTACAGTTCGATCAAAGCCAGGCTGATCATGATGGCCTGATCGATCCGCCTGATTGTTGCGGCCCGACAGGCGCCCAGCCGTTTCAATAGTCGTCGCTTGTCGACGGTGCGAATTTGATTTAGCAGGACAACAGAATCCATGGTCAGCCCACCCTCGGGTGTGTTGACGAGAACGCCGGTTGGTCCCTGACGGCGCACATTCGAGGTGATGGCGGCGACAATCGTCACCGGGCTGTGAAGGTTACCGATGTTGTTTTGCAAAATTAGAGCTGGGCGCGACTTTTGAATTTCAGCACCCACCGCAGGGTCGAAAGAGACCAGGTAGATTTCGCCGCGTTTGGGAATCAACGGCCACCGAGATTTGTGGCTTGTTCTTCCAACGGGAACCACTCCTGAGCGAGCTGCAGATCCTCCTCTGCGTTTGCCTTATAGCTGGCGGCAAGTTGTTTCCGAAGATTCGCTCGACTCTCCTCCCTGACGTAGCGGCGTACGGCGCGGTCGATGAGACTGCTACGCCGCCCTTTTCCCGCCACACGATCCATCAGACGGACCGTATCTTCAGGCAACGTTATGTTGAGCCGCTTGTTCATGACGGCGTTCTCCCGGCGCTATACACACAAATGATGTGTATATCGTAGCCGTTGGATTGCCTTTGGTCAAGCGAGTTCTGTCCCACTCTGGAATTGGATCGGACCCCTAAGCGTCAGGCGGCGGAGATCATCGGCGCCGTCATCGGCAAGGAACTGCGGTTCGTCGATGAGTCTCCGGAGGACGCGCGGGCGCGCCGCGTGCGAGAAGGCGTTCCGCCCGCCGTCATCGAAAGCGTTCTCGCGATCGGCGCCTGTGCGTCTCGAATTCGTTATCAGGCCGCCACTGGAAGCTGGACCAGGTCACGGCAGTGGGAGACCCAACGCACATGGTTCAGCTCGGCACGGGCGACCTTGTGTCCGCCGGCGAAGGTCAATGGCGTGTGCCCCTCCAATGACGCGTGACTTCGTGCCGCGTTGTAGTAGACCCGGAAGTCGGCCAACTTCCGTTCAAGATCACAGGTATTCCAGAACAGCACCTGGTCGAGAAATTCTCGCCGCATCGTGCCGATCAGGCGCTCCACGAAGGGGTGTGACAGGGGGACATGAGGCACGGTCTTGATTTCGTCGATCTCCCGAATCCGAAGGTTCGCCGTCCAACGGTGCGCCTCGAACAGCGGATCATGATCGGTACTGAGATGTCGCGGCGCACCCCGACCACGAATGGCGGCGTTGAACATGCGACAGAGGCTGGGGCCATCGACGGCCCCGCGATGCACGCCGAGACCGATCATGCGACGCGTGAACTGGTCCATGACCACGAGCACCCAGTAGCTCCGGAGCACGATGGACTCGCATCGAAAGAGGTCCACGCTCCACAGGCTGTCGGTCGTGTGTCCGATGAACGACAACCACGAGGGCCCGGTGCCGCCCGGGGCGGGGCGATAGTGTTTCGACAGCACGCGGGACACGACGTTCTTGTTGATGTCGACCCCGAACGTGTGCGAGATGATGCGCGCAATCCGTGGACAGCCGAACCGAGGATTGCGCGACTTGAGCTCGACAATGGCCTGGATGAGTGCCTCGCTCGGCCCCTTCGGTCCGGGCTGCTTCGGGCACGGGCTCGACGAGAACAGTCGGCGGTACTTGCGACGCACCAACGCTTGATGAAACGTCAGAAGCGTCGAGGGCGTACGCCGATGGCGACCTTTCGGATGCGTCCTGGACTGAGGAAGAGCGACCCGAATCCGCAGAGCAGCCGGTCGCTCTGCGTCAGGTTCGGCGCCCGCTGGCGAGCACGGCGCAGGACGATCAGTTGCTGCTTGAGCAGGAGATTCTCCGCGATCACGGCTCGCACGCCGCCGGGGCCACACAGCTTCGCGGTCGTGACGGCCAGGTGAAGCAGGGTGAGCAGGAGGTCCTTCATGCGCGAGACAGCGTAGGTCACCCATCAGCCCCATGCAACGTTGCCTCAGCCCTGGATGCAGCGAGAGAATGGGGAATTCGAGACGCACAGGAAGCTCTTCGAGTTCCAGGGCTACTATAACGGTCATCGCACGCATGCGGGGCTGGACGGGCGCACTCCGGACCCGAGCCCTGAGGCGGGCTGCGCACGCGCGAGCGTTAGCTCGTATCGCTGGCAGCCGCACTGTCGTGGGCTGTATCAGACGCCGATAGCGGCGTGACGTGTGTGCGACGGATGCTCCCTGGGCCAGACCGAACCTTCCGACCTGTCGACCGATTGCTCTACCACCGTCTGCGCCGTTTCTGAGTGAACCCTGGCTGGGACACTGATTCGGGCCGAATCACCGCGATACGGCTTGGTTCGGGGACGTAGTTTGCGGCTCAATTGGGAATTCGCCAGCGACAGGTGCGAATCGATGCGACAAGAACATTCAACCAGGAAAGGTCGAACAGCAGTAGGATGTGGCCGATTCTGGGAAGCCAAATCGGAAATGTCGGAGAAAACGTGGAATACGAGGTGGACCATTGGCGAACGAAGGGAGTGAATTGTACGCGCGCCCCGAAGGCGACGTTACCAGCCACAAGCAAGCCTCGCTTGCTCTCTTCGAGCAGAGTGTCCGCTTTTTTCAACAGCTTGCGAAGACGATGCCCGGAGTTCTGTTTGTCTATGACCTCCTTGAGCGACGCAACGTGTACGTCAACCAGGGCGGCTGGGCGATGCTGGGGTATACGGAGGACGAATTTCTGAATATGGCCGATAGATTTCTCGCAACCACCTTGCACCCCGAGGATCTGGCGAGACTCCCACAATTGGCCGAAGAGTATGCCCGCGCCGTAGACGGCCAGGTGTTCACGCACCTGTTTCGGATGAGGCATAAGAACGGCACCTGGCGGTGGGTGCAACGGCACGTCTCCGTCTTTGCGTGGACGCCGGATGGTCGCCCTCAACAATTGGTGGGTACATCAATCGACGTCACGGAGATCAGGAACGCACACGAAGAAGCGCGGGAACTCTCTACTCGATTGCTCAATGCACAGGATCAGGAACGCCGTCGGATCGCGCGTGAGCTGCATGACACAACAGCCCAGAACCTGAGTTTGATGAGCATGCATCTTGATCGGCTGGAACGTGAGGAGGTGCCTCCGTCGGTCGCACAGCTTGTCGCAGAGTGCCAGACGCTGTGCGATGCGAGTCTCCGGGAGATCCGCACGCTCTCCTATCTCCTCCATCCTCCGATGCTCGACGAACTCGGGCTCGTGTCAGCCGTGCGGTGGTTCGTCGACGGACTCGAATCACGAAGCGGCCTGCGCATTACCTTGGACGCTCCACCCACGATGGAACGCCTGCCGGCGGCGCTGGAACGCGATCTCTATTGCGTCGTTCAAGAGGCGCTTCTGAATGTCGTCCGTCATTCAGGTAGCGAAACAGCCGAAGTTCGCCTCGAACGTCAGGCCACAGACATCATCCTGCAGATTCAAGACGCCGGCCGTGGCATGGCCGGCACACGGTCGCCGGAGCAACCCGGTGACGGGGTCCTCTTCGGAGTGGGGATCCCCAGTATGCGCGAACGGGCGCGAGCGTACGGCGGCCGGCTGGAAATTCAGTCGAACCACTTGGGCACAACCATCATCGCCCGTGTGCCGCTTCAAGCGGAGCGCACGGATCCGCCCCCGCTCGGGACGGTTGCGTACGGCTAGTAGTCATCGAGTGGTCGCCGTGAGAGGTTGCCGTTGACCTATCGTGTCTTGGTGGTGGAAGACCACGAGTTGTGGCGTCGCTATTTCTCCTCCGCGCTCGAACAAAGAAGGGGCCGGCGCAGGCGCAGTAGCCGCTGGCGCCGGTCTGGGTGCCGGCTGGGCTGCGGGCGCGCTGGACCGCGACCCTATTTACCTTGTCAGCAGAGCAGCACCGTTTGTGTGGCAACAATCGCTTGGCCGCTCCGACACACTGCCGGGACCGTCGCCGCGCTCGGAACGCTGAGCGGCGTGGTTGCGGACCATTGCCCGACAACAAGCAGCAGCAAATCCTCGCGCTCGGCCTGCTCGGGTGGTCGCTTCGGAGCATCGAGCAGGCGCTCGCTGTCCGTCGCGAGACGATCAGCGGCTATTTGAAAGCCGCCCGGTGTCGCCGTACAGGGCCGCGGACGACGCAGCGAATCAAAACCAAAACCGGCCATTTCCGGGGAGGTGTCCACCGACCTCGGGGCAAAACCGGCCATTACGGGCCAGCGGGTGTCCACCGACCCCGGACGTCCGCCACCACCGGGGCGGGCGCCGAGCGCGAGTACCTGCGAGCCGTACCGCGAGCTGATTAAGGGCAGGTTGACTACGGGTTCTCGTCGATGGGGGGCGTCGCTGCAATCAGCTCGGACCGCCGCGGCGTCTCGACACCGTAAAAACAGGGCGAGATCGTTGGCGGGCAGCCGATCTGGTGTCCCGTCGGCTGATGAAATTCAGCGGTGGCTCGGGTGACATGCTACGCGACGTTGTCCCCTGACCCCGCGAGGAGCTTCGCTGCCTTACTGGCGCCAAACGCGTGTGATTTGTCAGACAGAGCAAGTGTCGCTACATTATCCATCATGCTGAAGTCACGTCGACGCCGCATTCGGCAATTTCCCCTCGATACGGATTTGATCGTAGGGCTCCAACGTCTCGGAGCGCGGGAGCGCGAAGGGGTGCTGAAAGGAGGCACGCGATGAACGACGAGAAGCAAGAGTCATTGACGGGAGAGCCCGACCCGTGTCCGTTGTGCGGCGGACGGCTGCGGCAGGTCCCTCATGGAGCGAAAGGTTTGAAGGTGTTTGTCGTGCTCGAACGGTCGGTGGACGGATCGACGACCGTCATCCAGGTCTCCGCATCAAAGATGGGTGCGGACCATGCCGTGGAGACACGACAGCGAGGGTTGGTGAAGCCTGCCGATTCGGGGGCTGCGGTCAAGGAAGTGGAGGCTGCCTCCTCATGGGACATGGTGGAAATGCTGGTGACCCGATGAAGCATCAAGGGCACAGTCGATCCCACTCTCGCCGAAAGCGCTAAATTCCACGTCCAATACGGAATCTCGGGTGGGCCTATCGAGGCGTGCGCTACGATCTGAGAATGACCTCGCGCGTCTGGCGGCTCAACCGAAAGGACGGACGATCATCAAGACGCGTCCCCTCATCATCCTTCCCAGCGACGTGGATCTGGCCGTGAGCCGTTCAGCGTGACGAGGACCCCGAGGACGTGACGGTGAACCAGCGGCTCGCGGGGCCCGTGGCTACTTTGTCGCGACCAGCGGCAACGTGACCGACGAGGTCGTCGCCGAATATATTCGGCTCCAAGGGGCCGAGCCCCAGGACGAGGAGCGCTTTCGCATTACCGAGTAGCCCAGTCTGCATCATGCGGCGCAGGACCTTCAGTCGACTTTAGTGGACGCTAAGCCCTCGCCTTCAGGCGAGGGGCTTCTATCACTTTATTGAATCATGACTCGAATGTTGATCACCAGACGGAGGCAGCAGTATGGCGGGCGGGACAATTGAACGGCTCCTGCTCGACAAGGGATTCGGATTCATTCGCGACGAGCGCGGCATTGAACATTTCTTCCACCGTGGCTCGGTTCGCGGAGCGGTATTTGAGCTACTGCGGGAAGGCCAACGCGTTGAGTTTACGCCGGAAGAATCGCAGAAAGGACCGCGTGCGGGTGATGTTCGTCTGGTCGACGAATAGCCTCGCGGTGCCGCAGGTGTGAGGACGACTGTCGGCACCACCGTGCGGCGCACTGACGCCTGTTGTGTCCGTCGCAGCCGATTCCGGCCGGGGACTCTGAAAGGCCGTCATCAGGGGCCTGGTGCTGGACCCGCTGCGCATGATTGTCGACATCCTGAAGCGGCCGGAAGCCGGTGTCTGTGATCGAGCCGCGGACCGCATCCGACTGGGGACTGTTCGCGTATCACCTCACTGAGACTCAGAATGGACATCCCGGCGAGGAGGATCGAACGATGCGATCATTGAAGGGCGCCCGGTCGCAACTACTTCTTTCACAGGTTCTCGCGCACGACGGCTTTGCGGGCTGTGAGTGGCGTCGGTTCACTTCCGCCCTCGGCAGGACCGGAGGTGACACATCGAGGCGTCGCCGTCCACGACCGCGATTGCGCGCGTAGTGGAGGTGAGGGTTTCCGTGCGCACGACCGTGAGGGGATTGTCGAAGGGCATCATCTTGCCGCTACGTACGCTCCGGGCGGAATACACGTGATCGTCACAGTTCGGACACCGACCTTCCACGAAGCTGTCTTCCCACAGTTGAAGTAGGGCCATGTGAATCTCGTCGCGATGAACCAATCGGCCGGCCGCCGGTGAGATTCCCTGCGCGGCAGGGCCGGGCTTCCCGCCGTGAGAGTTAAACAGGTGCTCTACCTATTTTGCGACTGAACTTCTGAGAGCACGTTGCGAAATTAGCCTCACGCGGGTGGCGGACGGAGCCACCCCGCCCGCCGCGCAGGGCCGTCAGCCGTGACAAGAATTTTTCGGCCCGAGGACGGCTTCAATCAGATGGCGTCCCTTGATTTCCATGGTGATCCGTTCGTGGAGCGGGAAGGCGGAGCCGACGTCGATTTTGATCGCCTCGGCGGTCCGCTCGCCAATGAGCAGGTTGTACGTCTTCTTGACGTACTGGATGATCGCCTCGTCCATCGCGTTGCCGGCGACGCGGACGACTTTGCTGTAGACGATCCCGGCAAGCGAGATGACAGCGATGTCGGTCGTGCCGCCGCCGATGTCCTGGACGGGGGTTCAGCGCGGATCGGGCGCGGCAGGCCACGTCGCGTTATGCATACCGGTCTAATGCCATGACGGCTGAAGGCCTGAACTTCGGAACCCGAATCCGTTCAACACGCTCCGAAGATTCTGGCCTTCGGCCAGTTTCGCGCTATGCTGCGGATTTCGCAGCGTCGGCCGAGATATGTGGGTCGGCCCACCATTTCGCTAATCGCACGAACTCGAGATTCATTCATGCCATGAGGTCCAGCGAAGACTACTTCAGCAAGCTTCGAGCGGCATCTTCTAAACGTGACTCGCTGCTCTGCATCGGCCTGGACCCAGAGCCACGGGTCATCGGCGTTGAGGTCGAGACGGCGATCGAGTTTTGTCGCCGAGTGATTGACAGAACGTCAGACATTGCCTGCTGTTACAAGCCGAACTCGGCTTTTTGGGAGCAGTACGGGCCAAAGGCGTGGGAGGCGCTGGCAACGGTCCGCGCTCTTGTACCGCCAGATGTGCCGGTGTTGTTGGACTGTAAGCGCGCCGATGTGCCCAACACGATGACTGCTTATGCGGCAGGGATTTTCGATGCTATGCAGTTCGACGCGGCGACCGTACACGCGTACCACGGAGTGGATTCAGTGTCAGTATTCGCTGATTACGCGGCCCGTGGCGTTTACGTTGTCTGCCACAGCTCGAACGCGGGGCGAGTGGACCTTCAGCATCTTCAGTGCGGGAACCAGCCGTTGTTCATGGACGTCGCTGAGTTGGCGAGCCGCTGTAACAAGAACGGCAATGTGGGGTTGGTGATGGGAGCGACCGCACCAGGTGAAGTGGCTCTCGTGCGCCAGCGTTTCGCCAACCGACCGTTTCTCCTGCCTGGCATCGGACGCCAAGGTGGAGACGTCGAATCCACGGTGCGGGCTGCCTTCAACGGGGACCCCGCGTCGTGTCTGATTGCCGTCGCTGGAGCCATCATGTACGCGGACGACCCGCGTTTGGCGGCGACGTCTTGGCGAGACCGGATACGCGCTGCTGTGGAGGCTGAGTCGAAGCGCGCCTGAGCATGTGCCGCCGAACTTCCAAATGGAGCCGATGCGCCTTAGGCGCTAATTTGATGAAGAAACCAGAGGTCTGTGACGACTGAGAGGCCGGCTAGGCGCGGGAAGTCTGCAAGCCACGCAGAAAGAAGTCGTACCCTTTGCACACAAAGTTGTAATACTCGCCGGGGTCGGATATGGGGATTTCCCTAAGCCCGCTCGAACAGCTCAAATGCCGACCGCGCACGAAGTCACACTTGAGCGCGACCGCGCCCGGCGTCGAACGGGGTGTGACCTGCGCGCATCGGAGGACACGCACGTGTCGATCGAAGAACAATACGACGAGGTACGGCAGCTGATTACCAGCGGCAAGGAAAAAGGCTACCTGCTGTACGATGAGGTCAACGAGCTGCTGCCGTCGGACATCACTTCCTCCGACGAGCTCGACGCGCTGTTCAATACCTTCGGCAGTGCCGGCGAGATCATCGACTCGGACCTGCGGGACGAGAAGCCTCTCGATCGCACTGCCGAAGGCGCCGAGGAGCTGGAGCTCGACCTCACGCCGGGGGCGCTCGACAAGGCCAACGATCCTCTCCGCATGTACCTGCGCGAGATGGGGACCGTGCCGCTGCTCACGCGCGAGGGCGAAGTTACCATCGCGCGGCGCATCGAGCGCGGAAAGCACGCCGTCATGACGGCGATCTCACGCGCGCCGCTCATCGCCAGGAAGGTGATCGCGCTCGGCGAGCAACTGCACCGCGGCGACCGGACGATCCGCGAGCTCGTCATCTTCGATCACGGAGCGATCACCGACAAGCGGCTGCAAGAGCGCTCGAAGCAGGTGCAGAAACAGATCGACGCGGTCCGCAAGGCGCGCGCGGTGTCGGAGCAGCTCGACGAGAAGCTGCGGAACACGCCGAAGGGCGCGACGACCAGGGACAAGCAGCAGTACCGCCGCGCGCGGTGGGCCGCGATGCGGGCGCGCGTCGAGGTGTCGACCGACATTCGCAAGATTCAGTTCACCGAAGCGGTCAAGCGCCGGCTGATCGATGAGATGAAGCACGCCGTCGACTCCGTGCAGAACGTGCAGCGCGAGATCGACGCGGTTGAGCGGCAGCTGAACCGCAAGAGCAAGAAGCCGAAGCTCAGGGAAGCGGACCGCAAGAACGCACGGCGCCAGGTCAGGGCGTTGAAGATCACGCTCAGATCGATGACCGACGCGCTCGCACAGGCGCCCGATGAGCTGACGCGCACGCTCGACACGATCATCCGCGGCGAGTCGCAGGCCGAGCAGGCCAAGCAAGCGCTCGTCGAGGCGAACCTACGCCTCGTCGTCTCGATCGCGAAGAAGTACACGAATCGTGGGCTGCAGTTCCTCGACCTGATTCAGGAAGGCAACATCGGAGTGATGACAGCGGTCGACAAGTTTGAGTACCGTCGCGGCTACAAGTTCTCGACGTACGCGACCTGGTGGATCCGCCAGGCGATCACCCGCGTGATTGAGGACCAGGCACGGACCATCCGTATCCCGGTCCACATGATCGGGACGATCAATCAGGTCAATCACACGTCCCGCGCGCTAGTCCAGGAGCTCGGCCGCGAACCGACGTCAGAGGAAATCGCCAAGCAGATGGACATGCCCGTGCCCATGGTGCGGAAGGTGCTAAGGATCGCGCAAGAGACGATCTCGCTCGAAACCTCGATCGGCGGAGAGAACGATTCGCATGTGGGCGACTTCATCGAGGATCGCCAGGTCATGTCTCCGGCCGAAGCCGTGATCAACGTGGATCTCCAGGAGCAGACCGAGGCGGTCCTCAAGACGCTCACGCCGCGCGAAGAAAAAGTCATCAAGATGCGGTTCGGCGTCGGCGACGGCAGCGAGCGCACGCTCGAAGAGGTCGGCCAGAGTTTTGGGGTCACCCGCGAGCGCATCCGCCAGATCGAGGCCAAGGCGCTCCACAAGCTGCGCGACACGTCACGCAGCCGAAAGCTTCGTGCGTTCCTTGAGGGGTGAATGACATGAAGGGAGAAGGAACAATTAGAAGGACGATGGCTTCGGACTGTTGCCTTTGGCCTTCTCACTTCGTACTTTCTATCTGGCCCAAGGCGGCTTTCTTCGGCTTCAGCCGCCAACACTCCCTCCTGGCGAGGATGTTGGCGACAAGGGATGCCCCGTCGCCATACTTTGTCGAAAGGTGCCAGCACCATGCTTCATGAGGATCTCGAGGGCGACCTGTCGGCGATCCAAGCGATCGAGAAGATCTCCGGTCGGCTTCCCGAGGGCGATGTCGAAGGACATATACGACGCTCGGCGCACGAACTGACGGTGGCGGTCGAACAACGTTGCGGCGTCGAGGCCGCGTGCGAGCGCCTGATGCAAGCGGGGCGGCAGTTGGATGACGACCACACAACCGGGCGTCTCCGTTGGGATTTCGAGAACGAGGCACCTTCAGTGACGCGTCTCCTCGAGGCGATGGAAAGGAGAAAGCGTACCCACGCCGGGTTGGCGAGTCTTGGGTAGTGCGGCAGTTTCGATCGAAACTACGTCCCTGAACCTGAGTACCCTATTCGTGGAATTGATCTGTAGCGATCGCGATCTCAATGAAGCCATCCTCGGGCGCGACCCTGCTCGACGCGGGCGGTTGGTCGAGCGCGGTGCTCATCAGTCCGACGGCGAGTGTCTGCTCCATCAGCCAGGATCCGAATCTCGCAATAACGCGCTCGACCTTATCGCTGCCAGTTGAGAGCGATCACGATCCGGTCCGAGTATTTCAGCGTAGCGGTCTTTCGCAGGTGCAGGATCATATATAGGCGCGGTGAGTGATTGATTCAACCGCCAACACGTCTGCGTGACCCGCACCCGAGCCGCCGCGCGTTGTGCCGTTTGACACAGCACGGTTGACGCGCAGACAATCGGATGAAGGCACAAAGTTACCGGCTACACTTCCTGCATGACTGCTCGCGATGTGCTGATCAGCCGAGTGACGACGGGCAGGGATCGCCCATGTACGCCCTGTCCAACAACGCGCGCGACCGAGTTGAGGAACTCTGGGCGGTCACCGCCGAAGGCAAGAAGTCGCTGACCATCCACCCGTTCACCGAAGCCCTGGATGCGGCGTTGACGTGGGCGGCTGAATCGGGTGGCGAGATCTACCGCCGCGATCAACTTGGCGCCGAGCCGGGGCTGTACAAGGCGGCTTGGTAACAAGCTGCTCGCGCGTACCTCAGCTAGAATCGGACGGCGCCGTAGACCGAGACACTTGGACAAGAATGATCCCCCGATTGTGGAGTTGAGTGCATCGGTTCTGCTGAACCAGGTTGACTATCTGCGCACGACCGAAACCGCGAAGTGCTCGCGCCGTCCCTGCGCGGTCTACGCCGACCCCGGGCCCGACCCTGTGGAAAAACAGTCTGGCGGCTCAGGGACTCATTGGTCATCGATGGACGTAACTGCCATCGCATGTTTAGGTCGCGCGACCGCGTGTGAAAGAGGAAGCACACACACGATGTGTGGAAATCTTGTGGGAAACGCCCGAAAGTCACCGCCGCGAAACACGCTCGTGATTCGCGTTTTATCGCTTTGCCTCGTTTTAGGGCATGACGCCCGTTTTCGCTGACATTGGCCACCCACGATCCGACGCCGGTCAGGATTCGGTGACTGACGTACTCGCCTCAGTCTGCTGCAACCCGAGCGTGCGGGTTTCAGGCCCGTCCGACTGCCGACTTTTCAACATCAACGAGCCGGCCCGGACGGCTGAACGTCACCCGTGCTAGAGCGGCCATCGGGGAGTCGAGAACACGTGGCCACAGTCGTTACACCGAACCCAATCGTCCGCGTCGCACGTGTTGTGCCCGTTCTGTCCCAGAACTCGATCGATCTGTTGTGACGGGCCGATACCCAGCGGCTCTGATATAAGCTCCCGCTTGTGATCGCTCCCGCGGCCCTCCAGATGCTGTTGCTGGTCCTGACTAGCTGGCTCGAGCGCCGCGAACGGGAGGCAATCGCCTATCTGATCGAAGAAAACCGTCTCTTGCGCCGTCAGCTGGGTGGGCGGCGCCTGCGGTTCACCGATGACGAGCGGCGGCGACTGGCCGTGCGAGCGCACCGGTTGGGCCGTCAGGCGCTACGCGACATCGCCACGATCGTCACGCCCGACACGTTGTTCCGCTGGCACCGGCAGTTGGTCGCCCGCAAATGGACGTACGCGACACCCCAGGTGAGTCGGCGCGGCGTGCTTGCCGAGATTCGGCGTCTGGTCGTGCGCATGGCGGGGGAGAATCCGACGTGGGGCTACACGCGGATCCAAGGCGCGCTGAAGAACGTGGGCCATCGGGTCGGTCGGTCGACGATCGCGCGGATCCTGAAAGCGGCGGGCGTGCCGCCCGTGCCGGAGCGGCCGACGTCGTGGCAGACGTTCCTGCGAGCGCATTGGGGCGCGATCGCCGGCGCGGATTTCTTCACGACGGAGGTCTGGACGTGGCGCGGGCTCGTCACGTTCTACACCGTCTTCGTGATCGACCTCGCGTCACGCCGCGTGCAGATCGTCGGCTCCACACCGTATCCCAATGACCTCTTCATGCGGCACATCAGTCGCACCTTAACGGCCGCCGAGATCGGTCTGCTGTGTCACCATCGCGTGCTGATCTGCGATCGGGATCGGAAGTGGAACGGGGAAGTGCGACAGCTGTTGGCCGACACCGGCATTGAGGTGGTGTTGACGCCCGTGCGAGCGCCGAACGCGAACGCGTATGCGGAACGCTTTGTGCGATCGATCAAAGAAGAGTGCCTGGATCGGATCATCCCGATCGGGGAGCGTCACTTCCGCCGCGCCCTGACCGAATTCGTGGCCCATTATCACCACGAGCGAAATCATCAGGGGCTGGGCAATGTACTCATCGACGGCGACCCGGAGAAGAAGACCGGTCGGCGTATTCGCTGTTACCACCGACTTGGCGGACTCCTTACTTACTACGAACGAGCGGCGTGACAGGCTCGGCCGAGCGGTGGGACAGTACGCGGAAGGTTTCTTCCTGAGGATTCGTTCCGGACTATCGAGATCGTTCCGCGGTCGGAAGCCGAGAAGACACTACCCAACCATCCGTGGTTTCGATTCGTGCGCGACACCGAAGGCATGGGACGACATCAGGCAGTCTTCGACTACAAGTGGTTGGGCAGGTACATTGACTATGGCCAGGTACCTCTATTTGAATCGATGAGAAATTTGATGGCGCTCCTGCTGTGGACAATCTCATTCTGCTGTGCATGTTTCATGACCCGGCGTGTCGATGTCACCGCTGTCAAAAGGAGGCGAACTATTAGTCCTCAAGTCATTGATTCTCTGAGTCTGTCGTTGCCAGCGTCGACTATTGGTCGGAGATTCCAATGAGCGGCTTCCCATCTACTTCCATTGGTTCAGTACGCGAGCTGCTCAACAAGGTTCAGCAAGACACCGGCGACTGGAATTGTGTGGGACACGTTCGCCCTTGGTTTCGGGGACAGGCTGATGCAGGGGAGCCACCGCTTCCCTCGGTGCTCAGAACCAAAACCGTCAATGGCGAGACACTGCGCTACGACGAATTCCACATGACCACAATGTTCCGTCTGAAGGCACTTGCCTTCGGACCGACCCCAGAGACCAACCGCCTCGATAAGTGGCTTTTCCTCATGCAGCACCACGGACTGCCAACGCGACTCCTTGACTGGACTGAGAGTCCGCTTGTGGCCTGCTTCTTCACCGTTGAAGCGGCACTCGACAGACCCAAACCGACATACTGCGACCCCGAGAACATGGCCGTCTGGGTAATTCACCCGATTGAATTAAACAGGATGACCGACTCCCGCTTGGACGATTTTCCAAACACTTGGGTGGCAGGCCAATGGGCGCTCGAGAATATCAAGAAGGCGTTTGGAACGGCACTCGAGCTAAAGCACAAGAGCCATCGGCATGTGCCGAGCGAATATCCACTCGCCATTCAACCGAGCACAGTTGCGTCTAGAGTCGCCGTGCAGCGTAGCTGCTTTACCGTCCACGGCGAGAACAACGCGGACTTCGAAGTTCTGCTCCGGAACACGCCGTTAGTCAATAAGGGTCTTTTCCGCAGGTACGCGTTACCGCGGTCTCAGGCCGGCGCCATCATGTCCGAGCTTGAACAACTCGGCGTGAGTTATTCGAACGTGTATCCTGATTTCGACGGACTTGGAAAAGAACTCAAGAGACGATTCTGGCTGAAGCAGTGAGTCGAAACGGCAGGATGCGGCATGGAATGGCGCTCGCGAACGAAATCGCTCCTGAGTAGTCGTTAGCGTTCATCGGAGGTGTCTCGGCGCTCGAGGCCAGACGAGCACCCCGATGCGGATGCCGAGACACCTTCGATAACGAGACTTGAAGGAAGCCGCTGGCGCGGCGGCCGGCTATGGAGCTGGAATCAGGATCCCCGCGCGTGGGCCGATGTGGATCGAGAGTCGGCGGCGCGCGAGCGACGGCGAGCGCCCACTCGGGTGGTGGCGCGTGCGCCCGTGCGTGCCGCTGCGCAGTGGTCGATCGGCGGTTCGACGCGCACCTGTTCCGACACGTGGGCGATCACGTGCGTGAAGACGCCGGCGTCTGACCGGAGTCGGTGGTCATGAGCTATCGAAACTCCAGGTCGACGGTCGCGAGGTGGAGCGCCGAGAGGATCGGCCCGACGATCATCGCGGCGCCGCACCGCGGACACGCCCACGTCGCGCGGGCGGGCGCGGTCGCGTGGTCGTCGGCGCCGCCGTGCGCGGTGGCCGGCGCCGCCGGCGAGGGTGTGGCGAGCACGGTCCGCGCGAGCGTGCCACGCGGGCGGCCCGGCAGGTGTTCGCGAGGAAGCCGGACTGGCGGATGCGGACGAAGCCGCGCGGCAGAATGTGTTGGACGAAGCGGCGGAGAAACTCCATGGCGGTGAGCGTCATCGTGCGGCGCTCGGTCGCCATGGGCGTAGTCCTTGTAGGAAAAGGTCACGTGCTCGCCGTCGAAGGCGAGCAGCCGGTGATTGCTGATCGCCACGCGATGGGTGTAGCGCCCGAGATAGCGCAGGACGGCGGGCGCGCCACCGAAGGCCGGCTTGGCGTAGACGACCCAGTCGGTCTCGAAGAGCGCGTCGACGAAGGCGCGCCACGCGGTCGGGGTCCGCAGGTGCTCGCTGCCGCCGGCGAGGTCGAGCTCGTTGCTGGTCGTACGCGCGTCGGAGCGCCTCGACAAACTTCCCGCGAAAGACTCGACTGAGGACGTTCACCGGCAGGAAGAAGCCGGCGTACCTCGGATGGATCCACCGCTCATGATCGGGCGAGAGGCCGCCCGCCGGCACCACACAGTGCACGTGCGGATGGCGGACCAAGCGTCTGCCCCCACGTGTGGAGGATGCTCAGCACGCCGATCTCGGCACCGAGATGTCGCGGGTCGGCGGCGACCTCGCGCAGCGTCGCCGCACTCGCCTGAAAGAGCCACGTGTACAGCTGCGCGCTATTCCGATAGGCCAGCGGCAGGAGCGTCATGCGGGAGCGTGAAGACGACGTGCACATACGGCACGTCGAGCAGGTCCCGCTCACGCGCGTGGAGCCAGCGCTCGCGCGCCTGCGCCTGGCACTTCGGGCAGTGCCGATTGCGACACGAGTTATAGGAGATGGCCTGATGCCCGCAGGCGTCACACCGATCGACGTGGCCGCCCAAGGCGGCAGTGCGACAGCGGGCGATCGCCCGGAGGACGGATCGCTGCTGCACACTCAGCCACGGATGCTGCGCGAGGAAGGTGTCACCCTGCGCGTGGAGGATATCGGCCACCTCCACGGCAGGCCGGCTCACGGCGTGCTCGGCGGCTTCCGCTTCAGCCGTGACCGGGGAAGGACCACGGGCGCGGCGACGTGCAGCTGTTCCAGCGGATTGGGCGCGGCCTGCAGATGACGCTGCGACAGATGCAGGTACACGGTCGTGTGCGTGAGGTCGGCGTGGCCGAGCAGCACCTGGATGGTGCGCAGGTCCGCGCCCGCTTCGAGCAAGTGCGTGGCGTACGAGTGGCGCAGCGTGTGCGGACTGACGCGCCGATCGATGCCGGCGGCCTGGCGGCGAAGCGCACCGCGTCCCAGATGCACTTGGACGTGAGCGGCTTGTCGGCGCGCCAGCCGTGCTCCTGCCCTGGGAAGAGGTACGTCTGCGGCCGCATCCAGCGGTAGTACTCGCGCAGGGCCGTGAGCAGCGTCGGGCTCAGGGGCACTTCGCGCGCGTGGCCACCCTTCCCGCGCTCGACGCGGATCACCATACGCTGGCTGTCGATGTCCGCGACCTTCAGCTGCAGAAGCTCGCTTCGGCGTAGGCCCGCGCCGTAGAGCGTCATGAGCATCGTGCGGTGATAGAGGTTCTTCGCGCCGGCAATGAGTCGCCGCACTTCGTCAGGACTCAAGACCGTCGGCAGGCGACGGTGGCGCTTCGGGGTGGGCAGGTCCTCCTTCAGCTCGCGCCGCTTGAGGACCCGGACGAAGAAGAAGCGGAGCGCGGCCACGTGGAGCCCCACCGTGCCGACCGCGAGCTTCCGCTCCTCGAATAGATACGCCTGATACCGACGGAGCTGCATCGCGGCCCGAGCTGATCGAGGCGGCGACCCGGTGGTGGCGTCGCAGGTGCGTGAGCGCGTGGAGGTAGGTCTCGATGGTGCTCGCGCGAGTAGTTCCGTCGCACCATCTCGTCGTGCATGCGTTGCAGCAATGTCGTCACAGGCTGCTACCTCCTGTGACGCACGCTACGCCCTACGTCCTACGAGTCACCCGGCTGCCCGTCGGCCGCCGCGCCAGCGGCTTCGTTCTAGTCGCCAAGGGTTGACCGACAGGCAGACGACTCTCCCCACGACGCTCGCTGAGTAACCTGTCGAGAGAGGTGGGCGCCGCTGGTGGGCGCACATTGAGTTCACCCGTATAAACATTACGCCAACTATCCTCCGCAAAAAGATTGAAGACCATCTGGAATTCTGGAGATCGAGCGTTCTTTGCTCCATTTTCTGGGCTGTACAGGGTCCTCGGAGCCGCTGCGACCGTCTCCGGAAGTCGCTAGAACGCTCCGGATATCTCACAGGGTCCCAGAGCTGGTGGGCGCAGTGGTGGGCGCACTGTCCAGGACACGGTGAAAGGGGAGGACGATGCGGCTCGCGCCGGTCAGTAGACACGTCGGCGTTTATCGCGGGTTAACGCCAGCGCTCAACCGAGCGGGTCAGGGCGTCGGGTGCAGCGCATAGTTGATTTGCTGTGGCTGCCTGGGGCAACATCTGTGGTCAGGCGTGTTAGTACGCAAGGGAGGAGGACAGCTCGCGGTGGGCTTGGCCCTGGGCGAGCAGCGTGTTCGCCTTGGTCTCGAACGTCTGCACGGCGTCGGCGCCGGCAGCAAAGCGGGCCGGCGGCTCCTTGAGCGCGACGAGCTTCACGAGGGCGTCGGCGAGCTTGGCGGGGTCGCCACCTTGCTTCCCATCCATGCTCTTCCATGCGGCAACGATCTCCCTGGTTCGCTCGGCGTAGTCGTCAATGGTGGGCTGAGCGTAGGTCGTCGAGTCGTTGGTGAGCAGCTCGGTGCGGAAGAAACCAGGCTCGACCAGCATCGTGCGGATTCCGAACGGGGCGATCTCCGGCGTGAGCGACTCCATCCACCCCTCGATGCCGAACTTCGCGGCCGCATAGGCCGTGCAGAACATTTGGCCGGCGATGCCCGCAGTCGAGGAAATGGTGAGCAGCAGTCCGGAGCGCTGCTTGCGCATCACCGGCAGGACGGCGCGAGTCACATTCATCGGGCCGAACAGGAGCGTCTCGATTTGATTGCGAACCTGTTCAGGGCTTAGCTCCTCGAAGAAGCCGGCGAAGAAGTTGCCCGCGTTGTTGACCAGGATGTCGATTCGGCCAAACTTCGCGACGGCCGCTTCGACTGCTGCCTGCGCATCCTGTGGGCGGGTGACGTCGAGTTTGGTTGCCAGCAGGTTGTCGTGGTCGCCCACCGCGCCCGCGACCTTCGCAGCATCGCGGCCGGTGGCGACAACGGCGTGGCCGGTGGCCAAGGCAGCCTTGGCGATGTCGACGCCCAAGCCTCGACCAGCGCCGGTGATGAGCCACACCTTCTTTTCAGTCATGACATGTTCCTCATTTGGACTCGAGCGAGCGACCAGATGACCGAAACGGTGCCCTGCAAATCCAACGCTCCAGTTCAGCGGCGGCGTGAAACGCCGTCCGCTGGAACCGGCTGT
>CAVYZX010000004.1:0-708299 GCA_963773035.1 uncultured Acidobacteriota bacterium
GCCGACTCAGTCAGTTATGAGCTGGGCAAGCCAGCGTCCGCGTCGACTGACTCCTTGGCCTCGATTTTCCCGCCGCCTCCACGACGAAATCCCCCATAAACGCGGCCTGTTTCTGGCGCGTGCCAGTACAACGAGGCACAGGCGCTGACCTCGTCCACCTGTTTTGATGAAATGCCAGCTGCCTCCGCTGTCATTGATTCATGACCGACGACCGATTGGACGTGGATACGTCCACCGTTTCGCCACCAAGCGTCGATGCCACCGAAGCAGTGTGGCCCGCGAGATGATGAAGGATCGCCAGCGTTCTCTCGGAGGAGCCGACTCGCCGCCGCCAAGAACAGCCGGTCAAGCGTCGTGATCGCCGGACGCCTCGTCTGGCGACGCAGAACGGCCAGTTCATGCCGAAGCCCAAGGATTTCCAGCTCTTTGAAATCCTCGGAGCGACAGCGCAAGGGAGTCAGCCGCAGGACGCCCCGAAGCACGAGGTAACACAGCGAGAGCAGCACGGAGCCTCCGGCGCAATCCAGTTACCGCCTATTCTACGAATTGGTCTCCTGGCTGCTCTGCCGAAGTCTGCCGACTCGTAGAGCCTGAATTAGTGCACCCTTCAGAGGATAATGCGACGTGGCGCATGTCGATCGGGTGCCGGCAGGCTCAGTTCCTCTTCCCCCTTCGAGCGCTTCGAGCTTGAACTTGAAGACGACGCGGTGCGCGCTGATCGTGACCTTCGGAGATGAGCGTGGTCCCTCCCTCCTCGATCCGATCACGGTACGGCGCGTTGCGCCTTAGCGACATCAGCGCGTGTCCGTCCTCGTGGTACACGGTGCGCTCCCGATCCACTGGGGCTGAGCAAAATATTCGCGCCGGCCCGAGCGTAATCTTCTGGAGCGCCTCGGCGTAATCCTCGGCACGCAACTTCCGGTCGACGATCGGACGAGTTACGCCGAGGACTATCTCCAGGCGCGTATCACCTGTGCACTCGGTGCCCGCGCCGCGGAGAAGCTCGTGTACCGTCGGCGGTCTCGCGCCTCGCATCACGTCTTCAGCGTGCGCGAATGCCGGCCGACTCGTGGACGACCCTGCCGTCGACCACGGTCAGCACCGAGCGGATCTTCTTGATGTCGACGTCGGGCACCGAGAAGTAGTCCCGATCCAGAACGGCCAGATCGGCAAGCTTGCCTGGCTCGATGGTGCCGAGCCTGTCCTCCATCTGCAGATGCCAACTGCTCTCGCGAGTGCGAAGACGGAGCGCCTCCTCACGCGTGAGATGTTCACCGGGGTTGACCTGCTGCCCGTACGAGTTCACGCCGGTGACGACGTAATAGAGGTGCAGCCACGGGTTCAGCGGCGAGATGTGGGTGGCGTTGCTGAACAGGCTCTTGTGGATCGGGTGTTGATTGATCGTCCGGTACGCGTGACCCGCGACGACATTGGGGTCGCTCGAGTTGACCCAATTGTTCGAGGACATCTGGATGCTGCAGCCGAGCGCCTGGAGTCGATTCAGCAAGTCGGCGGTCACCCAGCCGACGCCGCTACCCAGGAGGTTCACGTTCCACCGCAGACTGGTAATGCCGACGTCCTTGTTGACGTCCTCGAGCTGCTCGACCAGCTGCGTCAACGCCCTCAGATTCGCGGCGTCATTGTCACAGCGCCAGCGTGCTTGTGCGACAAGCCGCTGCGCCGCGCGCGTCTGCTCGACCTCGGCTGCGGGCGCCGGCCATTCGCCAATGCCGCCTGTCCGCAACATGTCGTCGCCGAAGTACGGCAACGCGTTCCTGAGGTATTCCTTCAGCATCGCGTTGTCGTCGCGCTCGGCGAAGGCCGTGAAGTCCATCTGGACACGCATCGACATCCGGCCCTCGTTGTGGACCTCGTTCCAGGCGTCGCGGGACCGGTACGGATCGACGTTCGCCGAGCCCTGACGCGGATGCAGAGGCCCGAGCGCATAGATGGTCGATTTGTCGAGCCACGCGGTCAGGCCTAGGCTCGTGGAATAGGCCATCGTGCGGACCGCATTGCGCTTCTTGTCTTCGAACTTCTGCAGTCGGCGCAGCAGGTACAGCGCGTTCGTGGACGGGCCACCGGTCGTACCGTTGGATTCGCCGATAGCGCCGGTTTCGGAGACATGCACTCGCTTGGAATCCGGGTGGAGCGGCGGCGCCGCGTCGGCGGCGTCGAAGAACCTCTTGCCCAGCGTATTGGTTGCGGCTGCTCCGTAGAAGCCCTGGTAAAGGAGCACCGGCCTGTCGGGCACCGCATCGTCCAGTTCTTTCAGTGTCGGGAAGCGATGCTCGCTCCACAGGTTCGGATGCGCGGCGCCGATCGCCGTAATCCACTGGCCCTCCGGGACGATTCTTCTGTGCGCGGCCAGCACGTCCTGCACTTCGCGAATCGAGGTCGCGCTCTCCACGTCCAGCGCGTGGTAGCCGGGGCGGTCGGCGGTGTCGAGGCCATGGAGGTGTGTGTCGATGAGCCCCGGCACGACCGTGCGCCCGCGAAGGTCGATCACCTGCGTTGCCGGGAGGACTGCCCCAGATCGCGCCGCATTGCCGACCGCCGAGAAGCGGCCGTTGCGGATGGTCACCGTGCTCGCGACGGTATTTCGCGAGTCCATCGTGTGGATGCGTCCGTTGACGAGTATCAGGTCCGGCGCGGGTCCTCCTGCGGGAGGAGCGACCTGTGGTGCCTGCCCGGCCAGCTTGGCGACCGCCAGGCCGGCCCCCGCCGTTGTACCGAGGAATTGACGCCGCGAGATCGTGGGAATCGTTGGCATGCGCGAAGACCTCGAAACCAAAGTCGCCAGACAAGGCGCATCGAACGGCCGGATGCTAACACGCCGTCCGCCTGAAGGCGGACACGACGTACGACGACTTTCACCGGGCGCACGGGATAGGGGCGAGCGGGCTGCCACAATGAAGCCTCCACGGCAGTCGTCAGTCGGCACGCATGAAAACGTTGACCACCGGACGGCCAGCCAAGACAATGGCGCGGTAGGCGCGATCATGAGCCGCCGCGGGCGAGCCTGGCCGTTGGGCTGGACAGCTGAGTTCATCAGGTCCGTCAAATGCGAGAGGTGCTACCGATGAGCGCAACAATCTCGCGTCGAAACTTGCTGCAGATCGCCGGCGGAGCGGCGGCAACGTTTGGTCCGTCGACGGTCGCTGCGGAACTCGCTCCGGTGCGTGCGTTCGGCCAGAGCGCGCCTGTCAGGAGTGTCAAGGACGATTACAAGGAAGACTTCTTCTACCGGGAGGACTGGTTAGGTGAACCCTGGCGCAACCCGGACACGGTCGTTCTCATTCACGGCAATGACGAGTCGAGCGTTCAATGGTACGGATGGGTCCCTCGGATGGCCCAGCAGTACCGACTGATCCGACCCGATTTGCCAGGGCTTGGGCATTCCAAGGTTCCGGCAGGCTTTAGCTATTCGTTGGCGACGTTGGCGACCTTCGTGGCGCAGGTGATGGACAGAGCCGGGGTCGAGTCGGCGCACATTATCGGGGCCAAGACGGGCGGCGCAGTGGCGATGCGGTTCGCGGCCGACTATCCGAAGCGTACCCGTTCGCTCGTCGTCGTCGGTGGTCCCGCGTCGCCGCTCGCCATCGCTGACCCATCGCCGGTTCCCCAGCTGGACAGGCTGGGTTCGCATGCCTCGAAGGAGATGATCGAATACTGGAACATGCTCTTCAAGACGGCAGATCCAGAAGGCACCGAGGGACTCCGGAAAGCGCTGGCGAATTTCGATCTGGCGAAGGAAGGTGTGTTGCAGCGAATCGCTTCACCCACGCTGGTGATTACTGCGGACCGGACCAAGATGCACTCGGTGGAAAGGGCCCGGGCGTACCAGACTCTGATTCCAAACTCGAGACTTGTCGTCATTCGCAGCGACGCGTACCACATCGCCGCCGCCAATGCCGACGAATGCGTGACGCATACGCTCGCGTTTCTCAAAGAGCAATAGTCCCACTTCGCTGACGCATCAGGATCGCCATTGGCGACGAAGCTTGTCGAAGGCCGTCGAGTTCGGCGCAACCACACAGGAGCATCGCTTCGAGACCGCGATGCGCTGGACGGCATAGGCTGCCCCGAGCATTCATTCGCGCTTTTGAGCGAGACATCCACGAGACTTTCGCGACAATGCTCGTTTGGGACAATGCACGCGCTAGCGTTGGACGGCTTCGCCACGGTTTTGGGCAGAGCTCGTAGAACGTGTGCGGATCCCTCAGTCCTGGGACATTGAACCGTTTTCGTCCCACAACCCCAGCGCGTTGCGTTGAAGGGAGGCGTAGTCGACGCGAGTTGCGAGATTGAACATCTGCTACCCAGAATCGTACGCTCTCCCGCACTCCCAAGACCAGTAACGAAACAGCACGCAATTTCTCCGCGCGCGAAGACGAGTGCTCATCTCAAATGGTTTCACCGTTGAGACGTGTCGGGAGGCCGGAGCCCCCCGTCGCTGGGCAGGATTGGTGTTGCAAGCCCAGAACGGGTCGCGAGCGTTGCTCGCCGTGATCGACAGCAAGCAGGGTGCCATAGCGTGGAACGATGGCCGGGCTCTTGCAGTCCGTGCTCCAGAGCTCGCTGGGTAGTGCGATGCGCAAAATGTCCACCCCGCGAGCGTATGGTGAACACATGGAACTCTCGGTGATCGCGGCCGTGTTGGCAGGGTCGATTGGTTTGAGTGCCGCCTGGGCTTATGTGATGTTGTCGCTCGTGCTCTTTCGGTGCAACGTTCGGCCAGGCGCATCGACTCCCCGCCACGTTGATATTCCTGACTCACGCGTCACCGCCTTTCTCGACGTTCACCCCTGAGGGACGGCACCCCGTCGCCTCCAATGCACCCCGGGTTCGTATCAGGTCGTGCTCAGCGAGTACCCGGGTCGCGAATACCTGGGATTTATACAAATCGTTATTCGCCCGGTAGAGAACCTCCCACCGCTCGTCGTCAACGGCTCGCAGCGAGCCAGTGAAGGTGGGAACGTCCTTCACAAACGAAAACGCGAAAACCTCCTCTCGCGGCTTCGTTCGCGGCGTCGGCGGCTTGAAGGGGTCGTAGCTCACCGTCAGTTATTCCCAGTAGATTCTTCGCGGCAGCCGTAGTACCGTCCGGCATCGCCTTCTGACTGCTGCCTGCCCGATCTTTGGCGCGGCAAACCCTGACGAGCAGCCTTCACATCGCGAAAGAAAGGCTGTTTGTTATGCGTCCCGATTTTTTCGTCGATATGGGACCCGATGCGTCCCTCACCTCCCTTGCATGCCCGACATGCAGAAATACCGAAACTCGTGTGCTGTCGTACTCCGAGCACCCGAGCGTTCGGCATTGGTTTTGTCGCTGCATCGTTTGCAGTCATGTCTGGACTATTAACAAGAAGCCGCGAAACCTGGAACAACGGTCAGTTTCCGCTTCGAAGCAGCACGCACGCGCCCGCTATTCGCACTAGTTATACGTTTGTAGATCGCGGCGATCATCTCAGCCTCCAGCCTTTCCCCGCTTACGTCGGGCCCGTATGGTGAGTGACACGAACCGTCAGGCAAAGGAGTCTTATGAGCACAACTCGCACTCGCAGACGCGTCACCTCGTTGGTCGGAGCAATCGTGATGCTGCTCCAGGTGTCTCTCGCCATGGCACAGGGACACGGCGACCGGCATGTCAACTCGAGAAATCTCTCCGGCTCATGCAAGCTGCAACTGTTCCAGCGACGCGCGTGCACTCCCTCCGCTGATATCGGGAACAATGCTCAGCTCGAGCGCAGTGACTCCATCGAGCTCGACGAAGTAATCCTCGACCTGGTTGGTTCTTCCCGTCGGGCTGAAGTTGTATTGCTGGCGTACGATCTCCCGGTACGACGTCCCGCCGTCGGATGACCAGCGAAGCACGAACTCCTGCGTCCGCTCGGCTTCTTCTTCACGGAACATCAGGCGCAGGTGCCTGAGCCTCAGCGGCTTGTCGAACAGCAGGCGGAGGATCTGTTCTCCCGGCTCCGCCGCTCGCCAGCCCGAGCCGTTTCCGGGGGTGAGAGCCGATTCCACAGGGTGAGCGGAGTCTTCGGAAGTGATCTCGACCTGAGCCAGATCTTCCAGATGGAGCCAACTCGTGTCGGCGGGTGAGGGCTTCCGAGATTGATGACTGACGATTTGCTTGCGCATCGATCTACCTTTGATTGACGTGTGATATGCGAGCCATTCCGACCGCGCGGGCGCAAAGTACGACGGCGGGCGCAGATGATCGCTACGCCCGCCGGTTGTGCGGTCAGCCAATTTCACATCGCCTGAATCACCGCCGAGCCGAACTCGCTGCACTTGACTTCACGTCCGTCCTGCATCAGCCGTGCGAAGTCGTAGGTGACCGCCCTGGTTTCGATCGTGCACTCGAACTCATAGGAGGTCGATACGCAATCGCTTGCCGAGAACTTGTGCGGCCCGTTCGAGTATCTGACGTGGAACATGTCTGCTGGCAGGATCAAGGACGATGGCAACATTAGGGCCGTCTCGCGGTTAGCATAAACCCGACACGCAGTTCCGTGGCCCTTTCGGGCTGCCAGAGGCGGGGCAAGCGGCAGGCCTGAAGGCCTGCGCTACGCTCTGGAGAGAGAAGCTTATGAAGGCCGACCGCCGCAGATTCCTCAAATACTCCGCCGCCGCCGGCCTCGCCGCCGGCGCCTCCGCATGCAGCAACGAGCGGATCGAAGCGCAGGCGGACAACGCAGTGGCGCCATCGATCCGCGCGCTGAAGCCGATGACCGACGGCATCGTGCCGATCACGCTCGATGAGCGCCGGGCGCGAATCGAGAAGGCGCGGCGGCTGATGGCCGAGAACCGCATCGACGCGCTCCTCGTCGAGGGCGGCACGAGCATGTTCTATTTCACCGGCGTCCCCTGGGGTCAGAGCGAGCGGCCGTTTGCCGCCATCATTCCTGCCCGCGGCGAGTTCGCCTGGGTCTGCCCCAGCTTCGAGGAGGCGCGGGCGCGCGAACTGATTAAGTTCGGCACCGACATCCGCACGTGGCAGGAGGATGAGAGCCCGTATCGGGCGATCGCGCAGATCTTCAAGGACCGTGGCATTGCCACCGGCCGGATCGGCGTCGAGGAGCGACTGCGCTTCTTCATCATGAACGGCGTCAGGACCGAAGCGCCGGCGCTCGACTACGTCAGCGCGGATCCGGTGACGGCCGGCTGCCGCATGATCAAGTCGCCGGCGGAGATCGCACTGATGCAGCGCGCCAACGACATGACGCTCGCCGCCTACAAGGCGGGGCTGGCGACGCTGAAAGAGGGCATGACCCAGGGCGAGCTGCAGAAGAACATCCTCGCCGCCTACGGCGCGATCGGCGTGCGCAATCCCGACGTCGCCGTCAGCTTCGGCGAGTACACCGCGTTTCCGCACGGCAGCGTGACGCCGCAGCGGCTGAAGGAAGGGGACGTCGTCCAGATCGACGATGGCTGTACGGTGGACGGCTACTGCTCCGACATCACGCGCACGGTCGTCTTCGGCAAGCCGACGAAACGGCAAGTCGACGTCTGGAACCTCGAACGGCGCGCGCAGCAGGCGGCCTTCGATGCGGCGAAGCCAGGCGTGCCGTGCGAGGCGGTCGACGCCGCCGCCCGCAAGGTCATCACCGACGCCGGCTTCGGACCGGACTACAAGGTGCCGGGCCTCCCCCACCGCACCGGCCACGGCATCGGGCTCGACATCCACGAGTGGACGAATTTCGTGCGCGGCAACAACACGCCGCTGCAGCCGGGCATGTGCTTCAGCGACGAGCCGATGATTGCGATTTACGGCGAGTTCGGGATTCGGCTGGAGGATTGTCTCTACATCACCGAGAACGGGGCGACGTTCTTCACCCAGCCGAGCGAGGCGATCGATCAGCCGTTTGCGGGTTAGCGCAAGGCTGGATGGCGGAAAGGCTGGAGGGCTGAAACCAAGATCGGGGGGCTGTTTGGCTACAGCCGGAATGTCTTTCCCACAGCCGAGGGCACTACCGCGTGGCCGAAGGCAGATGTAAGCGCACCTATCGCGCGCCAACCCAGGCGCGCGTGACCCTCTAATCTGCCCCTGGCCTCAATTCTTCACGGTCATTAGGCCGGCGATGTCGGCATCGCGATCTACAAGAAATCCCAGATTGGGCGCCATCATTTCTTCCCAGCTCTGGTACCCCTGATAGACCCATCGGTTGGGATCGGGATTGTTCTTGTTGCCCGGCGAGTTGTCGTATCGGAACTCGATCCGCATCCGGGCGCCCTGCGGCAAGTGGATGGCCATGTCGTACGCGACCTGCCAGTTGAAGTCATAGTGGGGAACGTTGAGCAGGACCTCCTCGCGTCCATCCGGATAGGTGACCCTGTACACCGCGGTCTTCCCGCGCACGTGGGCGTGGGGCCGTAGCCGCACCAGCTCGACGTCCTTGAGGATCGAGATGTCCATCGGAGGAGCCAGGTAATTTCCGTCGTTCGGCGGGATGGCGAAGTCGGGGTTGTACGCGGAGGCGAACACGGCCCTGGATTGGGCGGCGCTCGGCGCAATGACGGGCGTATCCTCACCCGCGCCCTGAACGAGGAACTTCTTCGCCGGCGGCGTCTTTGCCACCGTGAAACCGATCCTCGTTCGGTCCACCGTCGCCTTGCCGTTGGTCGTGTAGTGGATACTGAAAATGATGTCCGAGCCGGCGGGCACGAGCTTTCCGGCGTTCCACCCCCGGTAATCGTCGACGCTGTTGCCGGGGATGAAGCAGAAGTCGTTGCTCACTCTGAGCGTCGGACGCCCGGGCGTGAGCGCCACGTCGGTGCTGCCCACGTGGCGGATGGCGGTCATCATGTTCGGCAGCTCACCGAACCCGTTGTTGCCGGGCGTCGGGTTGCCGGTGGGGTCGCGCGGGACGTTCACCCACTCGTAGCGGTTGTACACCGTCGAGGCGTTGTGCTTTTGAAAGCTGAAGCAGACGTGATGCACCACCGAGGCGTCACCAGGCAGGATCTCCATTGACGTGAGCCACGTGTCTCCCTTGAACGGAGCCGGGAACGCAATCAGCTCCCATTCGAGCACGCCCTTCGCCGGCACGTCATGGGGTGGCAGATCCATGACGATTTCCGGCTGGATGATCCATCCGTCCTTCGGCCAATCAATCGGCGCCGGGGCTGCAAGCGGATCGCCTTCCGCGGCGCCAGTGTCCGCCCATTTCGTCAGCGTGTCGATCTCGCGCTGGCTGAGCGAGCGATCGTTGGTGAAATGGCCGTGATCCGGGTCGGCGAACCATGGCGGCATCTTCTTCAGCGTCACCGCGTTCTTGATTGCCCGCGCCCAAGGTCGCGCTTCCTGATAACTCAGGAGCGACATCGGGGCAACCTGCCCAGGCCGATGACAGCTCTGACAGTTCTTCTGCAGGATTGGAAGGACGTCCTTCGTGAAAGTGACGGTGGAGGGTGGTTCGGCTGCTGCGGCAATTGCTGCCACAGCCAGGCTGGCGAGAGTCAGACGCACCATACAGAGTGCCTCCTTACCCGAATTTCATGCGGCTCACTGGCCACGCGCATTATACAGATGCACGCTACTACCGACACCCAGTAAAGAAGGTATGTGGACGCGAATCCCGTTAGAAGAAACGTTGCTTGGGGTTCGGCTCCCGGCTCGGTCTCCAGGACAGCCAGCACGTCCAGATCTGTTCGGGCACGGTAATAAGGCCGTCCGACATCGTCCCGAACGCACAGGGCGGCCTCGACGCCTGGGGGTTCGAAGGGATGAGCCCGAACTATCTCGGCCGGCGCGGCTGGACGAAGAAAACGCTGAAGCCGGGCGACGAGGTCACGGTCAACATCGACAGGAAGACCGCCGACTTTCTCAACGACGTGAGGAAGTTTGTGCTGACGAAGAAATAGTCGCTGCAAGTATCCGATGATAATGTCATCGCGCCATCGCGGAGGATCGCATATGAGAATCGGCTTGTTTGTCATCGCGGCGCTGCTGGCGGCGACATCCGCCGTGGCGCACCACAGCAACTCGGCGTTCGACCCCGACAAGGTGGTCGTGCTCAAAGGCACGGTCACGCAGTGGAAGTGGACCAACCCGCACGTGTGGATCTTTCTGTCGGTCGACGACGGCAAGGGCGGCAAGACGGCGTGGGAGATCGAGGGCCGTCCCCCGGGCGTGTTGGCCCGTGCGGGCTGGTCGAAGACCATCTTCAAAGTCGGCGACACGATCACCGTGGATTTCAGCCCGGCGAGGGACGGCAGCCACACCGGCCTCGCCACGCGCGTCACGCTCGCCGATGGGACCGTGCTCTCGAACGCGCCGCCCGCGCTTCCGTAGTCACGGAGGAGGACATCATGTCGAGGACCATCGCTTGGCTGTCCGCGGCGCTCGTGTGCCTGCTGCCTGGATCGACGGCATCGATTCGCGCGCAGGACGACGCCGGCGCATCCGGATTTTACCGGTGTGTACTTCCCGTTCAATCCCAATGCGGCCGCACGCGGCCGCGCCGCGGCGCCCCGGCAGCGCGGCGGCGCCACCGCGACCGGCGGCCGTTATCGACGGGCGTGATGGCCGGCCGGCGACCGCGCCGAAGCTCACGGCCGAGTACCTGGCCAAATGGGAGGTCATGCGGAAGTCGCGCATGGCCGGATCGTCTGACACCGATCCGAACGCCAACTGTCTCTCTGCCGGCATGCCCTCGATGATGGGGATGGCCTACGGGATGGAAATTCAGCACACGAAAGACAAGGTCACCATCTACGGCGAGCTGAACGACGTGTATCGCCGGATTTATCTGGACGGCCGCAAGCCGTCACAGCGAACGCTCGACGATCCGACGTTCGCCGGGTATTCCGTGGGGCATTGGGAAGGGGACACGCTCGTCGTGGACACCGTGGCCCTGCGCGAGGACACGCTGCTCGACTTGTTCTCGCCGCACAGCGATCAGTTGACCGTGCACGAGAGCATCAGATTTACGTCGCCTGGCGTCCTCGAGGATCGGATCGACGACCACGGATCCGAAAGCGTTGCTCGAACCCTTCACCCAGGTTCGTACGTATCGGAAGGCATCGCCGCCGAACGACGAACTGCGCGAGTTCTCGTGTGCGGAGGGTCTCAAGTCTGCCAAGTAACGCAGCCTTGTAGGGCCCGAAGGGAAAAGGATCCTTGGCAAGCGTCGCGCGCCCCAGGGAGCGCCTGAAGCCGGAGCGACCATCGACGGGTTGAAGGAGCACGCTTGGAAATTGATTCCGGCTCTATCGTGTCGGCCTCAATCGCAGGATATGTCCAGCTCGTTTGAGGTGCCTGGTCGAACGCGAGACAAAACGGCGCGTCACGCGTGCACGCCCGGCGCTTCGTGGCCGGTTCGTTCCACGTACTCCGTATAGGACCCGGGGTATACGTGCGGTTGTGCCTCGGTGCCGCTTTCACCACCCAGTTCGAGCACCCGGTTGCTGAGCCGGCGGAGGAAGGCTCGATCGTGCGACACGAACAACATGGTGCCGGCAAACTCTTTGAGCGCCTCGAGCAGCATCTCCTTCGTCGCAAGATCGAGGTGGTTGGTCGGCTCATCGAGGACCAGCAGGTTGGGCGGATCGAGCAACATGCGCGCGAGCACGAGGCGCGTCTTTTCGCCGCCGGACAGCGCGCGGACCTTCTTATCCACGTCCTCGCCGGAAAACTGAAACGCCCCGGCCAGATTTCGCAGGGCGCCGATCGACTCGTTCGGGAAATCCTGGCGCAGCTGCTCCTCCACCGTCAGATCGGGATCGAGCAGATCGAGTGATTGCTGCGCGAAGTAGCCCATCTTGAGGCTCGCGCCGAGCCGGATTTGACCGCCATCCGGCGCCAGCTGTCCCGCCACCATCTTCAACAGCGTCGATTTGCCGGCGCCGTTCTTCCCCATCACGCACCACCGCTCCCCGCGGCGGATCGTCAGATTCAATCCGTCATGGACGACGCGGCGGCCGTATGTCTTGGTGACGTCCTCGAGCACGGCGACCTGCTCCCCCGAGCGAGGCGGCGTCCGGAAGTCGAAGTGCACCACCCGCCGCCTCTTCGGCAGCTCGATCTTCTCGATCTTCTCGAGCGCCTTCACCCGGCTCTGGACCTGAGCGGCCTTCGCCGCATGCGCGGCAAACCGGTCGATGAACCGCTGCTCCTTCGCCAGCATCGCCTGCTGCCGGGCATACGCCGCCTCCCGGTTGGCTTCCCGGATCTCGCGCTCGCGCTCGTAGAAGTCGTAATTGCCCGAATACATCGTGATCTCGCCGTCGTCGATCTCGGCGATTTTCGTCGCGATGCTATTCATGAATTCGCGGTCGTGGGACGTCATCAGGAGCGCGCCCGATCGCGACTTGAGAAAGCGCTCGAGCCAGACGATGGACTCGATGTCGAGATGGTTCGTCGGCTCGTCCATCAGCAGCACGTCGGGCTTGCTGAGGAGCACGCGCGCCATCGCCGCGCGCATCTTCCACCCGCCCGAGAGCGCGCCGATGTCGGCGTCCATGCGCTCGTCGTCGAACCCGAGGCCGTGCAGGACTTCGCGCGCCTGCGCCTCCAGCGCGTAGCCGCCCAGATGCTCGTATTCCTCCTGCACCTCGCCGAAGCGGGCCAGAATGCGATCCATGTCCCCGGCCTGCTCCGGGCCGGTCATCGCATGATGCAGCCGCTCGAGTTCGTGATGCAGATCACCGACGCGGCCGCTGCCGAGAATCGCCTCGTCCAGCACCGAGCGGCCTGAGTTTTCCTCAACGTCCTGCCGGAAGTAGCCGACCGTCAGCTTCTTCGGGATTGAAATGTCCCCGTCGTCGGGCGCTTCCTCGCCCGTGATCAGGCGGAACAGCGTCGTCTTGCCCGATCCGTTGGGGCCGACCAGCCCCACGGTCTCTCCCGGATTGAGCTGAAACGAGGCGTCGACGAAAAGAATCTGCCGGCCGTACTGCTTGCAGATGCGGGTCAACGAAATCATGTGACCTTCCAAGTGTATCGCCGGTTCCCGCGCGGGGGGCCCGCGTGTCATGCTGGCGATGGTTCGAGGTGACTTCTGGCGCTGACGGCGACGATCTACAAGTTCGACATCGACCTGGCCGATGGCGACCGCCACGTGTACGAAAAACTGATCTTTCAGGTGGCACGGCATCCCTCCGAGCCGGAGGCGCACCTTGTTGCACGCATCCTCGCCTATGCGCTCGAATTCACCGACGGCATTGCCTTTTCACGAGGGCTATCGGAGCCGGAGGAGCCGTCGATCGCGGTTCGCGATTTGACCGGCCACCTCCGGGTGTGGATCGACGTCGGCATGCCGGACGCGGCCCGCTTGCACAAGGCCTGCAAGGCTGCGCCGCGCGTGGTGGTGTACACGCACAAAGATCCCGCCCAACTCGTCGACAGGGTGGCCGGCGAACGAATTCACAGGGCGGAGGCAATCGAGTTGTACGCGATAGACCGGGGCCTCATCGCCGCGGTTGTCGGACGCCTCGACCGGCGGATGGAATTTGCGCTGTCGGTGGCCGATCGCGAGCTCTATCTGTCGCTGGAAAGCGAGACGCTGAGCGGCGCCGTGGTGCGCCACCCCTTGGGCATCAGCTAGTTCGCTTCCCGCCATCAGGTTCAGAGTCGACGGGGCGATCCACGAAGGATCGTTACTCAGCGCCGCTGCCCTTGAACTGATCGTCCTCTGAAGCGAACAGGATGTTGAAGCTGGTCAGCGATCCGTAACAGCCGCTGATGTAGCTCTGGAGCTTCACCTTCACATCGTCTGGCAAGTCGGACGAGTTGACCTGCTGTTCGAGCGTGCGCAGCCGGTTCCGCAGCATCACGATCTTGTGGAAGAAGGTTTCGATCGGCCAGCTCTTCTCCTGCAGCCCCGCGGTGCCCGGCCGCAGGACGAGCATGCCCCCGCGCCATTTGTCCGCGGGGACGACCGGCGTGATCCCGGTTTCCTCGCGAATGATGCGCCGCAGCAGCAGTTCGAGATCGCCGGAATCGTCGTTCGAGATCGTCATCCGAGATCCTGTCCTTTCTCGCTCGCTCACGATCTGGAACGGTGCACGACCGGTAGCCGCGATCTTCGCGGATGGAGAAGGAGTCGGGCCTTGACGTGCGCTCGATGCCGCGTGCGCGGGTCCACCCCGATAGTTATGCTCACTGCGGCAATAGCCGCACGCCACACGAATCGGCTGTCCTCCCTCATCAACCACGATGACGGTGTGCATGCGATCGGCTTTACATACACGACACACGTCCTGAATCGAGTCGCCGGCGCGAGCCGGGCGGGAGGCTGACATGGCAATGCTATGATCGCACGATGACGCCATCCGACAGCATCCTGTTCAGTGGTGGCGCGCCTGGCGCGGAAGCGGAATTCGGCGCGTGCGCGGAGCGCCGCGGGATCGAGGAGGTCAACTTCACATTCGATGGCCACTCCATCACGCGAAGCCGCGGCGTGCGTGTGCTCAATCACGAGGAACTGCTCGCCGGCGACGTGAGCCTCGCCTATGTCGGGCGCCTGATGCATCGCCGGTATACCGACAGCCCGACCATCCGCAAGGTTTTGCAAACGCTTTGGTATCAGATCAACAACGGTCAGGAAATCTACGTCGTTGGCACGATCCTCGAGGACAACACCGTGCGCGGCGGCACGGGATGGGGCGCCGAATTCGCGAAGCTGTGCAACAAGCCGCTACACGTCTTTGATCAGGCAAAGGAGAGCTGGTTCCGTTGGACCGGAGACGACTGGCTGCGGCTGGATCGGGGCGCCAACCCGACGATCACCCATCCGCATTTCACGGGGACCGGAACCCGATCACTCCAGGAGAACGGTAAGCGCGCCATCGAAGCGCTGTTTGCCGGGTCATTCACCCGAGCCTGACTCCGCGATTCTCCTCAAACGGTCGAGCTCGACGGGACCAGCGGAACGTCTACATCCTTCGCAGCGTACCGAGCCTGAGGACATCCGCCCCTCAATGTCCCATCACGCTCATCGCTGACCACCGAGGCGCTGCATGGAGTTTCGATTGACGTAGTTTGCGATCGCCTCGCCTACGGCGTCGCTGACAGCGACTGTGCTTGGATAGTGCATCCCGCCCCAGACGCGGCCGTTGTTGCCGTCCGAGCGCGCTCGCGCGATCGCGGTGTACGTGCGGCTCGGCTGTCCCGTCGTGGTCAGCGTGAATGTCTGTCGTCCGCGGCGGAAGTGGCTGAGGAGAACCGTCGCAGCCGCCCCGTTGAGGCTTGGATGACCGGCAGGATACTCTGGGTGCGACGGCGTGGTGACGAGCGGCAGCCAGTCGGGATCGGGAGCCGTGGCGGGATTGCCGTCCATATCAGCCAGCGGGATCGCTGTCACCGGGCGCCAGGTCACCTCGGTCGGAACGGAGCCGTAGAATCTCTTGCTGCTCCAGATCGTGAGCGCCGTGTCGGCCATCGCGATGTTCAGGACGGCAAGAAGCCGGTTGCTGTCGGACATGGACAAGTGGTTGTCGCGGGCCATCTGGTTCGCCGCCTGATTCCAGTGGACGCTGGCATTGCCTTCCCAGAACAGCGCGAGCGCCGTCTGCTCTTCGGTGCGTGTCGATCCGGTTCTGCGACCGAGCGTCTTGACCGTGTTGAAATCGTCCGCGTACATCGTGCTGCTCAGAACCCGCGGTCGTCCAGGCTCGAACTGAGTGTTGTTGACCAGCGCGAACATCGAGGTGAATGTCAATCCCTGGGCGCTCATCGGTCCAAACGCCGGCGGCGTTGGCCGCCACTGGCCGATCGCCATCCCACCGGTGAACGGAGGGTAGCTCGCGTTGAATCCATCGGTCGCGCGCCAGGCGAGCACCGCCTGCGCGACCTCGGTTCCCCAGACGATGCCCCTTTCGATCCGACTCACGCACGCTTGCCATCGTCGGTGCGATCGGGTGGGGGTAGCGTCGTCGCATTCATCGCTCAGCGCTGCAACGGAAGCTGCATAGCTGGCATCCAGCGCCGGCTGCTGAGATGGGAAGAGGCCGACCAGCGCAGTGTATGCCGCCGCGATCACCGCCGCCCGCCGCGAGGTGCCGTCAGGCGCCCTATCGTGAACGAAGATGGGTGCGTATCGCTGTTGGATGCCATTGAACGCATCGAAGATCGCCGTGTGAACGATCGCCCCGAGCCGCTGACTGGACGAGTTGGCTGTATTCGTTGCAGCGAGGGTGTCGACGAAGATCTGATTCCAATCCAGCACCTGTGAGACGGTTCGGGGTCTTGGAATGCTATCTGCGGTTTCGAGATCCTGATCGTGGACCGGTAGAGTAACCGTCGAGCTTGGAGCCTGGTCCGCGCAGACGGCCCGGCCAATACCTGCCAACAACCCGAGAGTCACGATTACGCCAACTGTCAGGTTTCGGGATGTTCGCGTCATCACATTTCCTCTCTGCCGCGGCCATGAGGCCGCCCGCATGAACTCGCGCGCCAACAGTGAGCGTGGAGAGAGTTCTCACAAGGGCTTTGTCTAGAAAGGACAGTTTCCGGGAACGGGCTCGTCGATTCGGAGCGCCTCGCCCGGCGGCACAAAGTACGTGACGACGTTGGTCGCTGGAAGTGAGGTCTCGTTGCGGGCGATGTGAGCGTGCTCGCCGGTGTCGAGGTACCCCTCACCGGCAGTGCGAACGACGGGCTGGCAGTCGGGATCGTCGGATTCGTAGAACGTCATCGTCCCCGACAGCACAGAGATGAAGACCGGGCCAGGGTGACTGTGCCATCCACTGTGGCCGCCCGGCTGGAACGTGATCGTTTGTGTGGCAACGTCAAGCCCGGGTCTCGCCTCCACTTCCACTTCCCAGATCGGTCGTCGTCTTCGAGCGCGATCCGCCTCTCCGGCCCACAGACCGGTCGCGGACTGTCTCGCTGGAAGCTGCTTGCGCTCCACCCTGAATGATTTGAACGTGGCCCGGCCGACAAGCGTGGATGTCGACTCGGAGTTGGTGGTGGCCCAGGCCAGGGCGGCTGGGATTCCCGCCGCCAGTGCGGTTCCGATGAGGAACCGATTCAGCACATGAACTTTCGACATGAGATCCTCCTGAGCTAGTGACGGGACTCTCGAGTAGTTGCCGCCTGCATGCTGGAATGCGGGAATGCTGGTCTGCAGGGTGAAGATCCTCGAAAACGCTCCAAAAATGACCGCGCTCAGCGTTAACCCGGCCGTGGAGAGTGTGCGATACTCGCCTCGTTCGAAAATGTAATGGCGACACCGTCACCCGGGGCGGTCACGGAGCTGCTGCGGGAATGGGGCGACGGCAACGATGGCGCCCTCGAGCAGCTGACGCCGCTCGTGGAGGCGGAGCTACGCCGACTGGCCCGTGGCTACATGCGCCGAGAGCGGCGCGGCCACACGTTGCAGACCACCGCCCTGGTCAATGAGGCGTTTCTCCGACTGACGGACGCGCGCCACGTCCGCTGGCAGGACCGCGCGCACTTTCTCGGGATTTCAGCCCGCCTGATGCGGCGGGTGCTCGTCGATCACGCGCGGCGGCGGGGATATCGCAAACGCGGGGGTGGCGCACAGCGAGTGACGCTAAGCGAAGGGCTCGTCACTTCGCCGGAGCCCGCACTGGATGTGGTCGCCCTGGACCGTGCCCTAGAGGCATTGGAGGCGGTCGACGTTCGGAAGACCCGGGTCATCGAACTACGGTTCTTCGGAGGCTTGAGCGTGGAGGAGACGGCCGAGGTGCTTCATGTGTCGCCCGACACCGTCAAACGCGACTGGCGCCTGGCAAAGCTCTGGCTGCTTCGGCAGCTCGAAGGTGAAGGAAAGTGACAGATCTCGAGCGCCGGCGGCGCATCGAGGAAGTGTGCGACGAAGCGCTGAACCACGACGCGCGCGAGCGGGCCGCGTTCGTGGCGGCCGCATGCGGACGCGACGAAGCGCTGCGACGCGAGGTGGAGGCACTGCTGGCGCACGCCCAGAGGGCGGAGGGGTTTCTCGCGGCGCCGGTGGGAGAAGTGGCGGCGCACGTCCTGGCCGACGAGCATGGGGCGTCGCTTGTGGGCCGGCGGATCGGTTCGCACGAGATCCTCTCTGTCCTCGGTGCGGGCGGGATGGGCCAGGTGTATCGCGCCCACGATACGAAGCTGGGCCGCGATGTCGCCATCAAGGTCGTGGCGGACGCTTTCCTTTCAGACCCGGATCGGCTCGCGCGCTTCGAACGCGAAGCGCGAGTTTTGGCGACGCTGAACCATCCGCACATTGGCGCGATCTATGGATTGGAGGAAGCCGAAGGCGTCCGCGGCCTCGTGCTCGAACTCGTGGAAGGCGCGACGCTCGCCGAGCGTCTGGCATCGGGTCCGTTGCCGATTCGGGAAGCACTCACGCTCGCGCGCCAGATCGCGGACGCGCTCGAAGCCGCGCACGAAAAGGGCATCATCCACCGCGACCTGAAGCCGGCGAATATCAAGAACACGTCTGACGGCACCGTGAAGGTGCTCGACTTCGGGCTGGCCAAAGTGTTTGCGGAGCAGGGCTCGGGAAGCGACGTCTCGCAGTTGCCGACGATCACGGTCCACGAAACACGAGAAGGCATGATCGCAGGCACGGCCGCATACATGAGCCCCGAGCAGGCTCGCGGGAAGGCGATCGATAAGCGGACCGACATCTGGGCGTTCGGGTGTGTGTTGTACGAGATGTTGACTGCCCGGCTGCCGTTTTCCGGCGAGACAATCTCCGACACGATCGCGGCGGTTCTCGACCGTGAGCCGAACTGGACCGCGCTGCCCCCGGCAACGCCGCGGAATATCCGCCACCTGCTGGAACGCTGCCTCGAGAAAGATCCGAAGCGCCGTTTGCGCGACATCGGCGACGCGCGCCTCGAAATCGACGAAGCGCTTGGTACTCTTGTTTCCTCGGGCGGGGCGGTGCCTCCCGAGCGTGTGAGTCCTGATGCCCTCAAGACGGGCGCTCGTCCGGCCCGACTCGCCTGGGGGGCCGCGGCGGTTGCGGGTCTTCTGGTCATCGGCGGCGCGGCGACTTGGCAGCTGCAGCGCTCGGAGTACTTCTGGCGGAGTCCGCTCGAAGGAGCGAAGTTCACGAGGTTGACGGATTTCGAGGGAGCGGAGCATCACGCAGCCATTTCACGCGATGGAAAGTTCGTCGCTTTTCTCTCCGAGCGCGATGGAAGGTGGGACGTTTGGGTGAGCCAGGTCGGAACCGGCGACGTGCACAACCTCACCAACGGCAGTGTGCAGGAGCTGCGGAATCCGGCGACGCGCACCCTTGGCTTTTCTCCAGACGGGTCGCTGGTCATCCTCTGGAGTCGCGTGCCGGATTCGGCAAAGGGCAGTCTGGTCGATGCCGGGTGGGCGGTTCCTACGATGGGCGGCCCGCTGCGGCCCTATCGCGAAGGCGTCTCCGAGCTCGAGTGGTCGTCCGACGGGAGACGCATCGTGTACCACCCACCGTCACCAGGCGATCCCCTGTTCGTCACCGAGCTCGACGAGAAGGTGGGGCGTCAGATCTATGTCGCGCGACCAGGCTTCCATAACCACTTCCCCATCTGGTCGCAAGATGGCGCTTTCATCTATTTCGTCCACGGCCTCCCACTCGATGAAATGGACATCTGGCGCATTCGCTCGACCGGCGGTGAGCCCGAGCGGCTGACCTTCCACGACTCACGTGTCACCTTTCCGACCTTGTTGGACGATCGGACGCTGCTCTATCTTGCTACCGACGATGACGGATCCGGACCTTGGATCTACGCAATGGATATCCAACACCGAGTCCCGCATCGCATCAGCAGGGGGGTCGAGGAGTACGTGTCGCTTGCGGCTAGTGCCGACCGTCGACGCCTGGTCGCGACTGTTTCACGCTCGACGGCCGGTCTGTGGCGAGTGCCGATTGGCGATCACGTGATCGACGAATCTGGCGCCACGCCAATCTCACTCCCCACCGGACGCGGTCTTTCACCACGGGTGGGGCCTGGATACCTCATCTATCGTGCCCCGAAAGCTGGAACGGATGCCCTCTGGAAGATCGCGGACGGAGGAGCAGCGTCAGAGCTGTGGAATGGTCTCGCCGGGCGTGTTCTCGGCGGACCGGCAATTGCGCCCGACAGTCAACGCCTCGCCTTCTTGGTGCAGAGACGTGGACTGACCCAACTGCACGTGATGAATGCCGACGGAACGGGCGCGCGCCGGGTCGCCGAAGAGTTGGACGTGCGAGGAGCGCCGGCGTGGTCGCCAGACGGGCAGTGGTTGGCCATCGCGGCCATTCGGGATGGCGAGCCGCAGCTGTTCAAGATCCCTGTCGGCGGCGGGTCGCCGGTTCCGCTCGCGAAGGAATACTCGATCGATCCGATCTGGTCTAAGAGCGGACGGTTTCTCGTCTATTCCGGTGCGGATGTGGGTACGACGTTTTCGATGAAGGCGGTGAACGCGGACGGCACGCCCCACGACCTGCCGAAACTGATCCTGAGCCGTGGCGCCAGGCGTCTGGCCTTTCTGCCTGGGGAAGATGCATTGGTCATCATGAAAGGAGACCTCTCTCACAAGGAGTTCTGGCTCGTTGATCTCAAGACCGGTCGCGAGCAGCAACTGACCAACCTCCGTCGCGAGTTTGCGATCGGCGACTTCGACCTCTCTGCGGATGGTCGTGAAATCATCTTCGATCGGGCCCGAGAAGAGTCGGATATCGTCCTCTTCGAGCTGCCCGATCGGTAAAGCGCAGATATTCTTCCTGTCGGCTCGCGAAGCACAACGACGGCCACGCATGAGGTCGCTCACTGCAGCGGGGCCGTGATAAGCGCTTCCATCGGAATCCCGCCACAATTGTCACTCCCACCCTTTCCATGTGCGCGCTAGATCTATCAGAGGGCCGCACGGCATTCACGCTTCGATCGCGGACGAAGGATTCGTTCGGTGGCCCGGCACAAATCGCCGGACGCGAGTTTGCAGAGTGACGGCCAGGAACCGCGAGCCCTACCGCAGGGGGAGGCGAGTGATGTGTCCTGTATGCCTGACGACAGCGGCCCTCGTTACGGCGGGCGTCACCTCGACGGGTGGCATGACCGCTCTGCTCGTGAGCAGGGTCCGCAGCAAGAACAACCGGAACAAAGGAGAGAAACATGGAGAACCCGAAACCGCAGCTCTCGACGAATACACCCCCAATCGTGTCGCCGCAGGAGTGGGAAGCGGCGCGCCAGCAGCTTCTCGTAAAGGAGAAGGCCGTGACACGCGCCCGTGACGCGCTGGCCGCCGAGCGTCGTCGGATGCCGTGGACGGCCGTGGAGAAAAAGTACGAGTTCGACGGGGGTCCCAGAGGCAAGGCGAGCCTGCTCGACCTGTTCGAAGGCCGCCGTCAGCTGATCGTTTACCGGGCCTTCTTCGAGCCCGGCGTGTACGGCTGGCCCGAACATGCCTGCCGTGGCTGCTCCTTCGTGGCCGACCAGGTCGCCCATCTCGCCCATCTGAACGCCCGCGATACGACGCTCGCGTTCGCCTCGCGCGCGCCGCAGTCAGCCATCGAGCGCCTGAAGGAACGAATGGGCTGGACGATACCCTGGTACACCATCACGGACAGCTTCGACATTGACTTCGGCGTGGACGAGTGGCACGGCACGAATGCCTTCATCCGCGACGAGGGGAATGTGTTTCGCACCTACTTCATCAACAACCGTGGCGACGAGCAAATGGGAAGCACTTGGAATTACCTCGACATCACGGCACTCGGGCGCCAGGAGGAGTGGGAGGACTCGCCGGAGGGCTACCCGCAGACCCCGCCGTACAAATGGTGGAACTGGCACGATGCATACGACAACACCTCGTCGGCCCAGTGGTCGAAAGTCATCGATCGAAGTCTGAGTCTCCTGGGTGAGAAGGGCCCCGACGCAAGGTGATCTCGGGCGAGAAACCGATTCACGGCTGTTTCGATCCGAGAAGCGTCGGGATCCGGCAAGTGGCCGTCGATCAGTCGGTGCGCAGAGCCGCGAGCGGGTCCACGCGACTGGCGCGCCGCGCGGGCAGATAGGCAGCCAGCCATGCCGTGACGCCGAGCACGAGCGGCGCACCGATCAGGGCGACAGGATCGAACGTCCCGACGCCAAAGAGCAGCGTCGCGAGGAAGCGTGCCGCGAGCAGCGACGCGGCCACACCGATCACGACGCCGACCAGCACCAGTCGCACGACGTGCGTCGCGAGCAGCCGCGCAACGCCGGCGGCGTCGGCCCCGAGCGCCATGCGGATCCCGACCTCGCGGGTGCGCCTGGCCACGGTGTAGCGCACCGTCCCGTACACCCCGACGGCCGCCAGCGCCATGCCCATCACCGCAAACGCCGAGAGCAGGACGGCGCCTATCTGCGACGGCAGTCTCGACATCGCCAGATGCTGCGTCATCGTCGTCGACTGCATCACCCGCAAGTCCGGATCGACCTGCTGGCCGGCGTCGGCGAGCGCCAGTGACATTCGAGCCGGATCCGTGGCGGTGCGGACGACGAAGCTGGCCCCCGGCAGGCCGTTGCCCTGCGTATAGGTCTCGTAGACGACGTCGCGGGGAGCTTCCCCGAGCGATCGCACGTTGATGTCGCTCGCCACACCGACGATCACCAGGTCGGGCTCGGCCGGACCGGGCCGGCGGAGGATCCGCCCCAGCGCGTCGCCGTCCGGCCAGTAGCGGCGGGCCATCGCCTGGCTGATGATGGCCACGGGCTGACTGTCGCGCCGGTCGCCATCGTTGAAGGTGCGGCCAGCCACGATCGCCATGCCGGCGGCGTCGAAGAACCCGCCGTCCGCGAACGCCCTGTCGGCGCGAAAGGCCTCGCGGCCAGGGGGCGGAACGCGACCGTCGATGGTGAAGTCAGTGAAGCTGGAGGAGAGCTCGAGCGGCAGCGGCCAGACGAGGCCGACGGCCTCGACGCCCGGCAGCGTCTGAAAGCGTTCGAGCAGACGCCGCATGCGCTGCACGGCGTCGTCAGGTGTCGACCGCGTGACCGGCATGATGACGGACAGGATCGACGTCGGAGCCTGGCCGAAGCCCGGGTCCACGGCCAGCGTCTGCTGCCAGCTCCTCAGGAACAGACCGGCCCCAACGAGCAACACGAGCGATATGGCGATCTGCGCGACGACCATCACGTTGCGCCACCTGAGGGGCCCGGGCGCATCGCTCCCTCGGCTGCCCGTCTTGAGCGCGGAGCCGAGATCGGCGCGTGTACCCTGAACGGCCGGGACGAGTCCGAGAAGGCCCCCTGCCAACACGCCTGCGCCAGCCGTGAGCGCCAGCACTCTCCAGTCGAACAGCACCCTCCAGTCGAGGCCGAGGTGAAGGTCGAGCCGGATGCCATAGGGCAACGGCAAGTCGACCGACAGCAGAACGTCGAGGAGCACGAGCGCCAGGACGAGGCCGGCCGCCGCGCCGCCGAGCCCGAGCAGCGCGCTCTCGACCAGCACCTGGCGCGCGAGCGCGCCTCGGGTCGCGCCGAGGGCGCGCCGCACGGCGACCTCCTGCCCCCGATCGAGGGCGCGCGCCACCAGAAAGCTCGCGAGGTTCGCGCACGCCAGCAGCAGCACCAGCCCCACGACCGCGATCAGCAGCCAGGCTGCCGCGCGCAGGAGCGGATCCACTCCAGGGTGGACCTGCACGTCGGAGGTCGGCACCAGCGCAAACTGCTCACCGGGAACCCACCCTTGTGGCCGTGCGGCGGTGAGAGACGCCGCGACGAGGGACGCGGCGTGCTCGGCCTGCGCGCGCGTCACACCCGGTGCGAGCCGTGCCTTCACTGAGAAGCTGTGGCAGTCGCGCTTGTCGAGCATCTCGATGCCCATTAGCTCGTCCTGCATGGCCATCGGGACGTAGAAGGCGGGCGTGACCGCCGGAAGGCCACCGCGATAGTCGGCTGGGGCGACGCCGACGATCGTGTAGCTGCGGCGTCCCATCTGCAGCGTGCGTCCGACCACCTGCGGGTCCCCGCCGAAGGCGCGTTGCCAGTAGCCGTGACTGAGCATCACCACCGGATGGCCGCCCCGCGCGACGTCGTCCTCGGGCTGAATGGCCCTGCCGAGCTGAGGCTCGATGCCCAGGAGCGCGAACGCGCCTCCCGTCACGGCCTCGCCCATGACGGTGGCCACCGTGCCCCCGCGATCGATTGACGCGATGGCGAACGTCGACGCTGCGATCCCGCGGAAAACATGGGTCGTGCCCTTGCGCAGGTCCTCGATATTCGGGTGGGACATCGGATTGAACCCGCGCCCGCGTTCGGTTTCGTAGATGTTGACGAGCGTCTCGGGGTCATCGAGAGGGGACTCGCGGAAGAGCACCGCGTGAGCCACGCCGAAGATCGTCGCATTTGCGCCGATGCCGATCGCCAGCGACAGCACGGCCATCGCCGAGAAGCCCGGATGGCGGCGCAACGAGCGGAGGCCGTAGCGGACGTCGCGCGCGAGATTCTCGATGGGGGCGGCACGGAACTCGTCCCGCGTCCGCTCTCGCACCTGTTCCACGCCGCCGAATCGGATCAACGCTTGCCGCCGCGCTTCGTCCGGTGTCATGCCGGCGCGCCGGTTCTTCTCGGTCTGCTGCTCGACATGGAAGCGGATCTCGTCATCGAGCCCGTCCTCGAGTTCCGTCCGGCGGCCGAGCGAACGGAGCCGCCGCAACACGTCAGCGAGCGCACCCATCAGTCCCTCTCAGCTCACGGTCGTGACGTCGAGAACGAGGTTGATCGCGCGCGACATGCGTCGCCACTGCGCCAGCGACTCGTTCAGGTACCGCCGCCCGGACACGGTCAACGAGTAGTAGCGCGCGCGGCGGTTGTTGTCGGTGACGCGCCACTCGGAGCGGATGAACTTCTGCCGCTCCAGGCGATAGAGCGCCGGGTAGAGCGTCCCCTGCCCGAGTTGCAGGACGTGCTCCGACCACTGCTCGATGCGTTCGGCAATGCCCCAGCCGTGCATCGGCTCGAGCTGCAAGGCTCGCAGAACCAGCATGTCGAGCGTTCCTTGCAGCACGTCGCTTCTGTCCTTCGCCACACGGGTCCTTTCGACTGACGAAAGGAGTCTAGCAGGCGCTCCTTTCGAACGTCAAGGGGAGGCGAGGATCGGCACGCAGCGGCCTCGGCATTTCCGTGGTTGACCAATCGGCTGGTATGTGTGATACATATATGCGCTGCGCATATACTTTGCACAATGGCAACAGATCGCGACCGCATCGAGACATGCCTGCCACTCCGGCCGGTGGAATTCCATATCCTGCTCAGCCTTGGCGCCGGCGAGCGACACGGCTACGGAATCGTCCAAGACATCGAAGCACGGGACGCCTCCGCTGTCCCTGATGTCGGCACGATGTACCGTGCCCTGGCGCGCATGGTCGAGAGCGGGCTGATCCAGGCCGCCCGATCACGCGATACCGACGATGAACGGCGAAATTGCTATCGCATCACGGATCGCGGCCTTCGGGTTGCGAAGGCCGAAGCGCGGCGGCTGCAGGCGCTCACACGGGCCGCCCGAATCGGCGGCCTCCTCGAGAAGAAGGCGACGTGACACACGGCCACCTCCTCCGCGTATCGGAGCGCTGGTTTCGGCTGCTGGTCCGCCTGTACCCCGCAGATTTCCGCGATGAGATGGGCATCGGTGTCGTGGAGGCGTACCGGAACCAGGCAGGCGTCACCCTGAACCGCAGCGGCGTGACGGGGCTGGCGTGGCTGTGGCTACGTGCACTTGCTGATGCCCTGTGGAACGGTTTTGGCGAGCGTTTGCGGCCTGCCGCGTCGTGGCGACGCACCGGCAATTGGGGTCGCGACCTCCAGCTCGCGCGTCGTCGCCTGCTCCGCTCGAAGGTATTCGTTGCAGCAACCTTCGGAACACTGACGGTGGGACTCGGCGCGTTCGCAGTCGTGTACACGGCCGTGGACAAGGTCCTGTTTGAGCGCATGCCGTATCACGAGCCCGGCAACCTGTACTTCGTCTGGCGCGATCAGTCCACGTCTGCCGGCCTGAAGCGGGACTGGCTCGCCGGTCCCGACGTGGCCGATTTGCAGAACGCGCTTGATGGTGTGATCGAGAGTGCAGCCGGTCTGCAGCTCTCCGTGCCCACGCTGTCAGCTCGGTCTGACGGTGAGCCGCTGCAAATCCTGATGCTCCTCACGTCGCCAAACCTGTTCGAGCTCTTGGGCGTGGCTCCCATGCTCGGTCGCGGCTTTGCCGCAAACGAAGTCGGGCCGAATCGCCCCTCGGTCGTCGTCTTGAGCCATGCCATCTGGACACGCCTTGGAGGCGATCCGTCGATCATCGGCGCGCAGGTCTGGCTGAGTGGCTCGCCGTACACGGTGATCGGCGTCATGGGTCCAACCTTTCGGTTCGTTCGACATTCGACTCTCGGGCCGCCGCAAGAGCCTGACGTCTACCTCCCGTTCGGATTTCATCTCGCCGACCAGGACGCGCGGAACCCAAACCTGGCAACGTTTGCCGCGCTGGTTCGGATTCGCGCGGGCACGTCTTCCGAACAGATCGCGGTGGCGGTCGACGCCGTCACGCGTGTGGTGAACGCTCGCAACCATCAGGCGACGCCGGTGAAGCTCTATCCGGTTCGGCTGAAGGACGATCTCGTTGCCCCTGTTCGCCCGATCCTGCTGACGCTGGGCCTGGCGGCTGTGTTCCTGGTCCTTGCGCTCACCGTCAACCTCTCGTCGTTGCTGCTCGCGCGTGCTGCCGAACGTGAACGGGAGTTCGCGATCTCGCGAGCGCTCGGTGCCAACGGATCGGCAGTCGTGCGCGCGATGGTGATCGAAGGCGGGATCCTGGGCCTGATAGGTGGGGCGGCAGGCGCGCTGGTCGGCTCGTGGGGTGCACGCATGCTGGTTGCGCTCGCGCCGCTGGATCTCCCGCGTCGGAATGAATCGCTCTCGACTGGAGCGTCGCGGCTGTGGTGATTACCGTGGGGCTCGTACTCGGCGCCGTCGCCGCGGCACTGCCCGCAGCGTGGGCGTGGCGTGCCTCGCTCACGTCACTGCCTGCGACGAGCGTCCGCGGCGCAGGTGGCTCGCACCGGTTGCGGCGCGGAATCGTCGTAGCCCAGGTCGCGCTGACGCTGGTGCTGCTCAGCGCGGCCGGACTCGTGGCGCGCAGCTTCGAGCGGCTCCTCGCCGCAGATCCCGGTTTCAGGCCGGCAGGCGTGCTGACGTTCAGGGTCGCTATGGGTCCGCGGCTGTTCCCGACGAGCGCCGATGCCTTCGCCTTCCAGGAGCGGGTTCACACTGCGCTGATCAACTTGCCTGGGGTCAGGAACGCGAGCGCCACGGCAGCATTGCCGCTCAGCGCGTCGGCGCCGCAAAACAGCGTCTGGGCGTGGCGGGAGACGGTCGCTGTTCCGGGCGCGCCCGGCAATACCGGGGATGCGCAGCGCGACTCGGTGCTCGTCGACATCATCACGACCCGTGCCGGGTACGCGGAGTCGATGGGCATGCGCATCCTCGCCGGAGAGACGTTCGCGGGCGCGCGCCGCGACAATGTCCAGGAAGCGTTGATCGACCAGCATCTGGCCAGGCGCTTCTTTCCGACGGGAACGGCGATCGGGGCGGCAATCCCCTTCAAAGGGAAGTCGCTGAGAATCGTCGGGGTGGTCAAACAGACGCGGTTATCCAATCTGCACGAGGATGGACGACCGCAGCTCTTCATTCGCGCCGAAGACTGGGTCCAGTACATGCCGGTCTGGGTCGTCAAGACCGATGGAGATCCGCAGGCGCTCGTCCCGGAGGTTCGCCGGGCGATTCGACGGATCGATCCCCGGATTCCAGTCTCGTCAGTGCAGACGATGGACGAGATCGTCGCTGACGCGTTGCGCCAGCAGCGCATGAGTACGGTGTTGATTGGCGGCTTCGCACTCGGTGCGTTGCTCCTCGTCGCCATGGGCCTGTTCGGGATGATCTCTGGAGCAGTCGTGCGTCGTCAGGGCGAACTCGCGATCCGCTTGGCGCTCGGGGCGAGTCATCAGCGACTGCTCAGGCTTGCGCTCGGCGAAGGCGCATTGCTCGTCGTCGTCGGCATGTTGATCGCAATCCCCGGCGTCTATGCGGCCGGCGGCCTTATTCGTGGTTTGCTGGTCGAAATCTCGCCGTGGGACCCGCTCACCCTCTTGGCGGTGGCATTCGGCCTGCTGGTTGTCGCCATCGCAGCCTGTTACGTGCCGGCGCGCCGCGTGTTGGTGATCGATCCCGCTCGGCTGCTCCGACAGGACTGATGCCCGAAGGGGATTGTCGGACGTTCTAGTCGGACGCGCCGAGCTTGCGCAGGAGAGCGACGGTGCTCTCGCGCGCACCGCGGTTGGATCGTTCAGGCGCCCTGAGGCTTGTACCGGTGCCGGTGCTTGCGGTCAACTGGGACAGGGCCGTCTGTCCCTGCGAGTTCTTCACGTCCACCCGGGCGCCGGCGTCCACGAGCTGCTGAATCACATGGTCGTAGCCGAGCAGCGCGGCGGCATGCAGCGCGGTGTTGCCTGAGCGGTTGGTGGCGTTTACATCGACGCCGCCGGCGATTGCGGCGGCGACGGCGGCGACAACACGACTTTCATCTTCTACACGACCGCCGTCGAGTACGCTCAAGCCCCGCCGATCGGCCTGCGTGCTGGCGCCGATGCCGGCAGCAGCCATCAGCGCCGTATCGCCTGACGGCATCGTCGCGTGCGTGTCGGCGCCGGCCGCAGCAAGAGCCCGCATGATATCGGCTTCGAGAAACTTGGCCGCGAGAAAGTACGGTGTCGCACCAACGAGCGTGGCGGGTAGCTCGAAATCCTGACTGTTCCGTCTGACCGGTGTCCCCTTGGTCATCCGCAGGTCCGGATTCGCGCGGTGCGCGAGGAGGCTTTTCACGAGATCCTGCCCGCGTCGCAGCGTGGCTGCATGCAGCGCCGTATAACCAACCCCCGCGGAGTTGGGATCGGCACCCCTTTCGAGAAGCAACGTCGCTACCTCCTGGTGACCACTGTGCGCCGCCTCAACGAGCGCCGTCATGCCGTTCGGCAGCGCGTCGTTGACGTCCGAACCTGCGTCGAGCAGCAACCGCGCGGACTCGACGTCACCGGATCGGGCGGCGAACAGGAGCGGCGTGCTCCCACCGCGCGGCACCGTGTAGTTCAATTCTTCCCGGCCGGCGCGCTGCGTGACCTCGCTGGTTACGGTCTGCGAGTAGGTCCGTGAACGCGCTTTGATGTCGGCACCCGCGGCAATCAACGCCGCCACGACCTCGTGGTGCCGTTGCGCGGCGGCCCACATCAGCGCAGTCTGGTCGTGAAACGGCTCCTTGCGGTTCACGTCCGCACCGCGCGCTAGAAGCGCTTTCACCGCACGCGCGTCACCGGTGCGCGAGCAGGTCATCAGCGCCGTCTCGCCACTCAGAAGCGTGGCATTGGGATCGGCGCCCGCAGCGAGAAGCGACTCCACCATCGCCGCGCTCCGGTTGGTGCAGGCGAGGTAGATTGGCGTGACGCCGGTATCGTCAGCCACTCCCGCCCGCGCTCCGGCACGAATCAGCAGCTCCGCCATCGCCACGTCATCGAAATGGGCGGCCCAATGGAGAGCGGTGGCGCCGTCGCGGTGGCGCGCGTTCACGTCGGTGGGTGTCTTCAGCGCCGCTGAGACTGCCTCGATGTTCCGGCTCTTAGCAGCGTCTATCAGGCGAAGATCGTCCGCAGCGGACAGCGGAACCAGCATCGCCACCGCGACGACCGCGAACATGCCGATAACCCGTAAACGCTTCTCCATTTCTTCCTTCAGACTTCTCACTTCAGACTTCAGGTTGCCCACTCTGTCAGCAACCTGTTAGATCCCGGCAAGCGCCCGGTCATCAATCCGGCCGGTGCTGTCGCCGATGCGGTCCAGCGGCACGCCGAACTTGTCGAGCAGCGTCAGGTGAAGGTTCGCCAGCGGCGTCTCCTTCGGATACCGAATGTGGCGTCCGCCCTTCAGATGACCAGCGCCACCACCCGCTAAGAGCACGGGAACGTTGCGTGGATCGTGCGCATTGCAGTCGCCCATGCCGGTTCCGTAGATCAACGTCGCATGATCGAGCAGCGAGCCGTCGCCATCGGGTGTGGCGCGCATCCGTTCGAGCAGGTACGCGAACTTCGTCACCTGATACGCGTTGATCTTGGCCACCTTCACGATCTTCTCGGGCTCCTGCTGATGGTGCGTAATCGGATGATGCGCGTCGGGCACTCCGATCTGCGGATACGTCACGCCGCTGAACTCGCGCCCCAGCATGAACGTGGCGACGCGCGTCAGGTCCGCCTGGTATGCAAGCACCTGGAGGTCGCACATCAGCTGGACGTGATCGTCGAATGCTGCCGGCACGCCGGCCGGGTGTTCGACGATTGGCAGCTCGCGGGCGCTCTGTTCTTCCGCCCGCTGGATTCGACGTTCCACGTCGCGGATGGAGTCCAGATATTCAACGATCTTGACCCGGTCGTTCTGGCCGAGCGACCCCTTCAGCGTCGCCGCCTCCTGGATCACTGAATCGAGCACGCTCTTGTCCTGAGCGATCCTGGCGCGCCGCGCCTTCGGGTCGGTGCTGACGCTGTCGCCGAACAGCCTCTCGAAGACGACGCGCGGGTTGTTCTCGGTGGGCAGCGGCGTGTTGGCGCTGCGCCAGGAGATGGTGTTTGTATACGCACACGCGAAGCCGACGTCGCACGCGCCTGCTGTCTCACCCGATTCGATGGCCAGTTCGAGCGAAGCCAGCTGGGTGTGCTGACCAGCATCCCGGGCAATCAGCTGATCGACTGACACCCCGGCGTCAAGCCATGTCTCGCTGGTGGGAGGCGATACGTCGGTGAGGAAACGCGTGCTGGCTTTCGCGTGCGCGCCGCCAGGCCGGCCGGGCGTGGGCACGCACGCCAGTCCAGTCAGTATCGACACCTGATCGCGGTACGGCGCGAGCGCGGCGAGCGTCGGCGTCAGCTCGTAGGTGGTGCCTTCTGCGGCCGGCGTCCAGTTCTCCATGATCATTCCGTTGACCACATACATCACGCCGAAGCGGTTGATCGGTTTGGCGGGTGTCTGGGCCAGCGCGGTGAGCGCCGGCACCATGCCGTCGAGGAGCGGCAGGGCGACGGTCGCACCGAGGCCGCGAAGCACCGTGCGCCGGGGAATCGCTTTTCTGATAATGATCATGCGGGCTTCTCCGATCTAGGATCGTGGGGGCGGGTCTTTAGACCCGCCCGCGCGGGACGGTCTAAAGACCGTCCCCTACAGTGCTCCACCCGAAAGGCCTGCTTTTGACGATGCCCATGATGATCGCGGACCAGCGATGGTCGTCAGCCGCGGCATCGAGAACCACCTTGCGGACCGCTGGCCAGTCGTAATACTCGGTGCCTCGCCCAATCGCATACACCAGCAGCCGATTGGTGAACGTCCGCACAAAATCCTCCCGGTGACTGATGAGTAGTGCTCGCAGACCAATGACACCGTCGAAACGGCTGCTGTCGGGCAACGACGCGGACGCATCGATTGGTGAGCCGTCGCTCATGGTCCGCCACTTGCCGAGCGCATCGAAGTTCTCGAGCGAGAAGCCGAGCGGATCCATGCGGACGTGGCACACCGCGCATCCCGAATTCTTCCGATGCACCTCGAGGCGTTCCCGTACGGAGTGGCGCTCGCCCTCAGCGCCATTTTCCTTCAACGCAGGCACGTCCGGCGGCGGCGCCGGCGGCGGAGCACCCAGCATCGTCTCGAGCAGCCAACGGCCGCGAAGGACAGGCGACGTCCGGTTGGGATACGACGTCGCCGTCAGAATACTGGCCTGACCGAGAAGCCCGCCTCGAATACCGTCATCGAACGTGACGCGGCGGAAGTGACTGCCGTACACCTGAGGAATCTGGTAGTGGCGCGCCAGCCGTTCGTTGACGAACGTGTAGTTTGCGGCAACGAGATCGACGACGCTGCGATCCTCGTGCAGCTGGCTGGCAATGAACTCACGAGTCTCCTGTTGCAGCGCGTCGCGCAGGTTTTCGTCGAAGTCTGGAAACTCGTCGACGTCCGGAACAACGCCCGAGAGCCTGCCGAGCTTGAGCCATTGGTTGGCAAAGTTGTCCACGAGCGCATGCGAGCGCGGATCGCGCAGCATCCGACGGACTTGCCGCTCCAGCACAACCGGATTGCGGAGCGTTCCGCGTATTCCGAGGTCGAGCAGTTCGTCGTCAGGGATGGAGCTCCAGAGAAAGAACGACAGCCGCGAGGCGAGATCGATCGCGTCGATCTGGTAGGGCGTTCCAGGCGGCACGTTGGCAGGCTCGCGTTCGACGCGGAACAAGAAGTTCGGCGCAGAAAGGATGCGACGGAGCCCCATCTGGATGCCGGCTTCGAATCCGCCTTCCGAGCGCCCGGCTCCATAGAACTCCAGCAGCGTCGCAACCTCTGCCTCCGTGACCGGACGGCGGTAGGCGCGGCGCGCGAGCGTCGAGAGAATCTTCCTGGCACATGGTTCGTCAGACGCGCCGGTGGTCGGCCGGCATACGAAGATTCGCCGCCGGCTTGGCGTGTCGTTGGGCCGGCGCGCCTCGTACGGTCCGCCGACGAGGACGCGATCAACGGCGGGTTCGCCGAAGTACAACTCGTTCGTCGTCCGCGCGAAGCCGCGCTGCGGCGGCTGCAGGACGCCTTCAGGCTCCCAGTATTGACGCACGAACGAGACGCTGACGTCCCGCGTTCCCGCTTTCACCGGCACACGCACTTCGAGGCCCTCGTCCGCTGTGTGCATGTAGACTTCCCAGCCCGGATCGCCTTGTGTGTTGCCCGCGAAGCTTTCTGGCGCGGTCATCCCCTTGCCCTCGCCGCCGATGATGAAGCGCTTCAGCAACGCGCCGTCCAGCCGCACGTCAATCTGATGCGCTTCGCCCATGCCGATCAGATAGAGGTAGAGCTGTCGCTTGAGTACGACCTTGATCGTGTAGTCGCCATCGAGCGGGAACTGATAGCGGACGGTCGTGCCGCCGCGCGACCCGAAGGGTTGACGCTCCCCTGCCCGATCGTCCTGCACCATCGCCGTCGGGACTTTGAAGGTGTCAACGACAGGATTGAGCGTCGGATCGCCGAGCGCCAGACGCGAGACGGTTGACGCTGCGGACATGTAGCTTTCGAGCAAGGCTGGAGAGACGGTGAGGACGCTTGCCACGTTGTCGAACCCGGTGGGAACAGGCTCGTCCGCAACGAGCGATCGTCCGTCGACCTCGAGCGCGAGCAGATCGCGGATGGCGTTCGCGTATTCGGTGCGGTTCAACCGGTGAACGGGCACACGTCCTGGATGCGGCTGCGACTCGGCTGCTCGATCGAGTGCCGATTCGAGAGCGGCAATCACGTCTCGATACGCAGCGGCGTCCGGCCGCGGTGCGCCGGCTGGCGGCATCTCGCGCGTGCGGAGCTTGCTCGCGACTTTTTCCAATGTTTCCGCGGCGTCGCCGGGCCGATCAACGTTGATCGTGTCGAGCATCAGGCCGGCCGTCTTGAGCCGGGCGTTATGGCAGGTGACGCAGTACTTGTCGAAGAGGGCGCGGGGCGGGAGCGGGCTGGCCGCGCCAACACCTGGAACGGCCGGCTGAGAAACCTGAGCTTGCACGACGGCAGCCATCGCCGTCAGAGCGAGACCGAGCGCCGCAAACGTTCTTCGCAAGTGGATCCCAGTCTGAACGAAAACCGAGGGAAGTCAACGGATTATCGAGCCGGGAACGGTACCGCCTCGCTCTCTTCGTCCGAACGTGCCGCACTGAGGATGTTCTTCATCGCGTAGTTTCCCTCGTGGCACGCATACTCGAACATTCCGTACTCGGGGTGCTGCTTGAGGGGCAGAGCCACCTTCCACGGCCGGACCCAAATGCGCGGATTCGCTGACCGTCGCCTCGTACTGAATCGTGTCGGCGTCCGTGCGAGTCAGGCGCTCGACAAGGCGCAGGTCGGTGCTGGTCGGCGCGGTATTGCCGTTACGCGTCATCCCGACCTTTCCGTTGAAGTTGGTCGTCTCGATGACGAGCGTATCGCCCTCCCAGTGTCCGCGAGAGTCTCCCATGTACTGCCGAATCCGCGAATTGATGTGCGGCCGTCCGTCGAGGGGAATGCTGCGCGTTTCGTGAATCATCTCGTTTCGGATGATCACGTAGCCGGGAACTTGGAAGATCTCGTTGCCCATGTTGTACGCCGTGGGCATCATCGAAGAGAGCACTCCGCGAGTGATGCACCGATCGTACGGTCCCAGGTCCTCGAAGTTGTTGAAGGGGTGATGTACGACAGCGTCCGGAAAGTCCAGGTAGTACGTGCTGCGCGCCGTCGCGAACCGCGCCTGGCCTTCTGGCGTTAACGGGGGAAACCGGCCGTCGGCAGGCTCCACGATGAGCGAGGCCTGACGCTGGGGAACGCCCGTTTCTCCCCAGCCCCGGCGCCGCGCATTCTGCTCCTTTGCGCGAGCCGCAAATTCCTCCTCGTTCAGGACCGCTTTGCCAGCGAGTTCAGGGGGACGCTCGTATGGCGTTCCCTGCATGTCGATGCTGGGCCACAACCCCTGCAGATCCGGATCGCCCCACGGCGTCCGTGGCACGTTCCACTTGCTGCTCGATGTCTTGGCAGGCGCGGCGGATTTCGTAGCACTCGCGCCAGACGACGTTCCTTGACCACCCTGAGCCGCCAACCGCTGTGAGACGGCGACCGCAACCATCGCAACGGCGCCGGCGAACACGTACATCGAGCGTGAGTGCCTTTTCACGGATTCCTCCTACGCGGGAATCTTCCAGGTCGACCGTCTTTTTCGCCCACCTTACCATGCGATGTTCAATGTCAAGAAACAGCACCCAACCTCGACCGCAGTGCGCCGGCAGGGACCAACTTCATGGATTCCGCCCCGGGCCGTGCGGATTCCGGTCTGTTTCTTTTGAAGGTGTTTCTTGACGCGCGACAGATGCAGGGGTAGTGTTCAAACCCGTTCATCACGACTTCACGGCGTACAAGGAGGCGGGCCGTCTCCATCCCGGCGGTGCACAGGCAAAAAAGAGAGGTGCAACGATGGCGAGACTCCTGAGATCGGCGGCTCTGTTCGCAGCTCTAGTCGTCCTCTGGCCAACGGCCGCGCACGCGCAGGCTTCCATAGCCGGCGTGGTCAAGGATGCTTCCGGTGCTGTGTTGCCGGGCGTCACTGTGGAGGCCTCGAGCTCCGCGCTGATCGAAAAAGTGCGGTCGGTCATCACCGACGATACCGGCCAGTACAGGATCGTGGACCTGCGACCGGGCAGCCTAGTCGGTCACCTTCACGCTGACCGGCTTCAGCACGGTGAGACGCGAGGGGCTCGAACTGACGGGGTCGGGCACGATCACGGTCAACGCGGAACTGAAGGTCGGCACGCGTCGCGGAAACGATCACCGTCACCGGTGAGACGCCGATCGTGGACGTGCAGAACGCCGCACGTCAGGTCGTGCTGAGCGGTGAGGCGATCGCCAGCAGCACCGGCCGCGCGCAGCTGGAACGGCATCCTGCTGCTGCAGCCCGGGATCACCGGCGACCCCAACCAGGTACAGCTGGTGCCGTCGATGATCATCTTCGGCATTCACGGCGGTCCGATTCAGGAGGGGCGTCTTCTCGTGGACGGCATGAACGTCGGCGCGTCGCGCGGCGGCGGCGGCGTGTCCGGCTACACGGTGGAGACCGGCAACCTTCAGGAAGTCACGTTCCGGAGCTCTGGCGGTCTGGGCGAAGCCGAAACCGGCGGCCCGTACATGAACGTCATCCCGAAAACGGGCGGCAACACGTACCACGGCTCGTTCGTCGAGTCCTTTTCGAACAGTTCGTTGCAAGGCGAGCAACTACAGCGACGCAGTTGAAGGCGACGGGGCTGCGTAGTGCCCGGGGAGTTGATGAAGCTGTACGACCACGAGCTTCGCCGTCGGCGGACCGATCCTGAAGGATCGGCTCTGGTTCTACGCGATCGTCCGCTATCTGGGCAATGCGCAGTCCGTGCCTGGCATGTACGCCAACGCCAACGCGGGCGATGCCACGAACGCTGGACGTACGTGCCCGAACACGGCGCTCCAGGCCCGCAGCGATCGTCGAACCGGACGGCCAGCATGCGCCTGACGTGGCAGATCTCCCAGCGCAACAAGCTGAATCTGTTCTGGGACGAGCAGCGCAGCTGCAACGGCGCGGCGTGGCCGGGTGCCACCGGAACCGGCGCGTGCCGCGAGAACCCGGACGGCTGGGTCGAGGCTGGCGCCGGCTCCAGCGCAACGCTGGCGCCCGAGACGGCGATCTACTCACACGGCCCGCAGCGGATTCAGCAGGCGAGCTGGACATCGCCCGCTGTCGAACAAGGCGTTGCTCGATGTCGGGATCAGCGCGTACGGCGCGCGCTGGGGCGGCAATTCGTCGCCCGGGAAGCCCGACGCTCGACTTCATCCAGGTCCGGGAACAGGGTGGAAGCATTCCCGGTCTCTGCTATCGCGCGGGCAGCCCGCTCTGTGGCGGCACGTTCCTCGCGTCGACCGGCTGGATCATGGCGAACACCTGGCATGCGCACTTCTCGTATGTGACCGGCTCGCACAACTTCAAGGCCGGCTACAACGGTCTCTACGACAACGACAACCAGCAGTCGAACTTCGCCAACTCCCAGGGTCTCGTGTACCAGTTCAACAACGGCGTGCCGAATCAGTTCTGGGAGCTCTCCGGCATGTTCGACAGCCAGTGGCGGACCAGGTTCGACGCGTTCTTCGCGCAGGATCAGTGGACGATGAACAAGCTGACGGTGCAGGGCGCGCTGCGCTACGACCACGCGTGGAGCTACTACCCGCCAGTCGCACATCGGCGGCACGCGGTTCATTCCGGTCGCGACGGTCATCCCGCGAGTCGGACGGCGTCGACTTCAAGGACCTCACGCCGAGAGTCGGCGCCGCCTACGATCTGTTCGGCAACGGGAAGACGTCGTTGAAGGCGAACTGGGGCAAGTATCTGTCTCCGGCGCAGAACGCCGGCATCTTCACCGGCGCTGCACCAACGACCGCCATCGTGACGAACACCACGCGGTCGTGGACCGACGCGAACGGGAACTACGCTGTGGATTGCGACGTGCTGAACACCGAAGCAGCCAGGATCTCCGCGCGGGCGGCGGAGACTTCTGCGGCACCATCTGCGCAACAAGAATTTCGGCACGCTGAATCCAGGGCTGATCTACAGCGATCAGCTGCTCAACGATCTGCGGCCCTGGGACACGCAGGTCGGCATCGCCGTCCAGCAGCAGCTGGCTGCACCGCGTGTCGGTCGAGGTGCAGTACAACAAGCGCTGGTTCTACGGCCAGTACGTGACGCGCAATCTCGCCGTGCAGCCGTCGGACTGGACCAAGTACAACATCACGGCGCCAGTCGACTCGCGGTTGCCGAATGGCGGCGGTTACCCCGTCAACGGCCTCTATGACATCGCTCCGACCTAGTTCGGGCAAGTCAACAACAGGTTCAGCCGCTCGCCAACTACGGCAACGCACTCGCAGTACTGGAGCGGCGTCGACGTGAACTTCAGCGTCCGGCCGATTCACGGCCTCACGTTCCAGGGCGGCACCAGCACCGGCCAGACCGTCCAGGATTTCTGTGAGCTGTCGAACGCGCTGCCGGAAAGCCACCTTCCCGTCCATCTCCACGGGGATCGGAATTTCCATCCCCGGCCGCATCGATTCTGAACAATCCGGCTGGTTCCGCACCGATCGGGCCCACTCCGACTCGAGTACTGCCACGTCACGTCCGGGTTCCTCACGCAATTCCGAGGGCTGGGCTCTTACCAGATTCCGAAGGTAGACGTCGAGACTGAGTGCGACGTACCAGAGCAAGCCGGGGCAGCAGCTCGCCGCGAACTACGCGGTGCCGGCCTCAGTCATCGCGCAGTCGCTCGGCCGGCTGCCGGCCGGCAACGTCGCCAACGTCACCGTGAACATGATTCAGCCGGGATCGCTTTACGGCGATCGCATCAACCAAGCTGGACTTTCGCGTCGCGAAGCTGTTCAGGTTCGGGGCTACCAAAGGCGAAGGTTCCAGGTTGACTTCTACAACCTCTTCAACTCGGCGCCGATTCTGACCTACAACCAGACCTACAGTCCGACCAGCACGACGTGGCTCACGCCGACATCGGTGCTAGCCGCACGGGTAGCCAAAATCGGTATCACGTTCGACTTCTGAGACAGAGGGAAGCCCCTCCACCACAGGAGCGCCGCGGACGCGGAGGAACACTTCGTTCCTCCGCGTCTCCTTGTTTCAGCTCCGTCTCGGTAAATCGCTGTACTCGACTGCCACCGCCATCTACTGAACATTCGTGCTCGCGGGCTTGCCCTTCTCGCGGATTCTGAAAAGCAGCACCTTGGTCGGAGTGAGGATGTCAGATTCCGATACCTGCATCGGGTCTTCCTGCGTTACGTCACCCACGTGGAAGGTCTGAGGCGGCTGACCTTCGATCTTTCTGGTTTGCGAGCCTTCAAGCATGTACGCGAAGGAATAGGCTGGGTGATAGTGCTTGCTCTGATGCTGTGGCGCGATCTCTTCGATCGAGACCGTGACTTCCTTGCCGTTACACCAATCCTCCAGGTCGACACGCTTGAGCTCGGTCACCTTGCCACCACGAGTCTGTGCGGTAGCCGCTGCTCCAATCCAAGAGTGACAAAACAATCCGGCCGTAAATGCTAGTGCCGCGAGAACGAACGAGCTTCGAGTCATGGTCAGCTCCAATGTGAGCCAGATTCTACAACCATCGCTGGCATGGTGAATGCACCTGCCACAGTGTGTTCCGCTGCGTCCGCTGTGCGACCGTTATTGGACTGTTGGTGGTTGGCTGTGACGATGCGCTGGCGTACTCAGTCCTCGCGCACGAAGCGACTATCGATACCGCGTGGGACCGAGGGATTCGTCCTCTGCTGCTGCGGCGCTTTCCCGGCGCGTCTGCCGATTCATTGAACCGGGCACGGTCCTTTGCGTACGGCGGTTCCGTTATTCAGGATCTGGGATATTACCCCTTCGGCAACAAGCTGTTCAGCAACCTGCTCCACTACGTCCGAGCGGGAGACTTCATCGAAGCGCTGATCCGGGAATCGCGCGATATCGACGAATACGCATTCGCGCTGGGCGCGCTCGCGCACTACACGGACGACAATATAGGGCATCCTGACGCGACGAATCGCGCAGTCCCACTCGCCTTTCCGAAGTTACGAAGCAAGCTAGGCGACACCATCACCTACTACGACGCACCCAAACAACACATCATCGTCGAATTCTCGTTCGATGTCGTTCAAGCTGCCGGCGGCCAATATCTGCCGCAGGCGTATCAGAGCCTCATCGGGTTCCGCGTTGCGCGCCAGGTGCTCGAACGCGCCTTCGAACGCACGTACGGGCTCACGATGGGCGACCTCTTCACCGATCCCCAACGTGCAATCGAAACCTATCGTTATTGTGTCAGCGAAATCATTCCCGCTCTGACGGAAGCCGCCTGGCGGGACAAGCATGACGAGATCCTCGAGGCGTTGCCGGATATCGAGCGCAGCGGTTTCGTGTTCCGATACAGTCGCTCGGACTACGAGCGCGACTACGGCACGGCCTATCAGAAGCCATCGCGGCTCGCGCGATTTCTCGGGTTCATGTACCGGCTGCTGCCGAAGATCGGACCGCTCAAGCCGCTGTCGTTCGAGGCGCCGACACCCGACGTCGAGCTGTTGTTTGCGCAAAGCTTTCGCCAAGCCGCCGCTCGATATCGAGCCGCCCTAACAGACATCGCCGACGACCGATTCGAACTCACGAACACCGACTTCGACACCGGACGCCCTTCCCGCCACGGTGAATACGCGCTCGCCGATGACACATACGCCGAGCTCCTCTCGAAGCTCGAACATCGATCTTTTGTCAACCTTCCAAAGGGATTGCGGCAGAACATCCTGACCTTCTACGGACCCCAACCGGCAGCGCAAAGCAAGCGCGACCATAAACATTGGGCCAGCATCCAACGTGCGCTCGCGACACTTACGCAGCAGCCTGCCCGCTGATTGTTCGGCCTGGCAATCGCGCTCATCCAGGCCGGGCCGGAATCTTGCACATGAATGGCAATGGCTGGATGGGGGGAGTCATGTTGCCGACACGAATGCTTTCATTGCCAGTTCTAGCTCTGGCATTCACGTTTAATGCGAATCAACCAGTTACGGGCTATACGAATCGACCGACTGCTCAGGTCGATGCCGTAACCACATCAGAGATTCAGCGCCTTCAGGACGCCATTCATGAGGCGTCCGACTCCGTCGGGCAGCTGCGAAGCAGGAATGCACCCGATGCGTCCCAACTTCAGGACGAGCTCGACGACGCGCGCGACGAAGTTACCTATCTGAGCGTGAAGCTCCGGAAGAACGAACTGGTATCCCGCAGCGAGTACGAGAATCTGCGCAACCGTATCGAGACCATCACCAGCCGCGCACGAGGCGAGACGAGTGGTCGCTCCTCGCGAGCACCTGCAGACGAGTCAACCCTGGGCGAGTTACCCGCTGGAACGGAGTTGGATGTCCGGCTTCAGGATGCTCTGAGCTCGAAGACGGCACAACCCGAGGACCGTTTCAACGCGACGACGATGGTCGATTTGCGGCAAGGCGATCAGGTTCTGGTGCCAGCCGGCTCCGCGATGCGCGGCGTCGTCAGCTCAGTCAACAAAGCCGGCCGAATCGATCGTAAAGGCAGCCTCACAGTGATCTTCGATCAGCTCACGATTCGGGGTCGAACGTATCCCATTCACGCGACGGTGACGCAGGCGCTCGAGAGCGAAGGTGTCAAGGGCGAGGTAGGGAAGATCGGGACGGCCGCCGGTGTGGGCGCGATCATCGGGGGCATTATCGGCGGCGGGAAAGGCGTGCTTGCCGGCATTCTGATCGGCGGAGGCGGCGTGGTGGCGGCGACCGAAGGCAAGGACGTCGATCTGCCGCCCGGCTCGGTTTTGAGGATCAGAATCGATTCGCCGCTGACTGTCGAGTGACGGCCACCGATTCGATGTTACTTTCGTGCGAACCGGTAATTGCCGGAGACGTGTTTGACGAAAAGTCCGCCGGCGCCGCCTTGAATGAACTCAACGCCGAGGCCATAGAGGCCTGAAAAGGATGTATCGGACGAGGCAATCAGCGGAACCTTGCCTCTACCGTCCATGTCGGCGAGGAGCTTGCCGTCCGAGAGGGTGATCTCGACGATGCGAGCGGCGGCTCTCCAGTAGGGCCGCTGCTCTTCGTACGTACCGACGTACTTCGCCAGAGTCTCCGGGGCAACCTGAACCTCGCCCTTTCGTTCATCCGAAGCCTTGCCGACCCAATGCTCGAGGCCCCGGTTGCCTTCGTTGCACACCCACTCGATCATTTCCGTATCAGCCGCCAGTTCGGCGCGGACGGCGACGGTCCAAGACTTCGCGTAGGCACCCGGATCCGAGAACGTCACCTCGACCTCGAGGTTGCCGAAGTTGCGGCGGCGGTAGCGTTCGGTCGTGCGCAGACCTTCCGTGTGTGGATGGCCATCGTGATCGAGCCACGTGCGATCGTTGAAGCCGAAGCTTTCCACGACGAGTGTGTCGCCGTCCCAGTGCCCGACCGAGTACCCCATCCAATTTGGATTGGGAGCGGATTCCAGCTCGCGGCCATCGAGGAAGATCTGGCGATACGTGAGGTCGGGATTCAGAATGAGAACGAGCGCGGGGGTCTGGACGATCTTTATCATCTCCGCGCCGGTGCTGTCAGCCGACGTCGCGTAGCCAGGACCGAGCGGGACGCAGAGGACGTTCATGTACTGCCGGCCGAGCTCCTCCCTCCGCTGTTCGACCAAGGCCCGCGCCCACGGCTGAATGTCTTCGGGCTTCAAGTCCGCGGCGATGTTGCGCGAGTATTTCGGTGAGACCTTGTTCCACAAGCCGGAAAGATCGGGTTTGCCGTCGGAGGTGCGCGGCGGAGGCGCCGCGAGATTCGGCTTGCCGTCGGCCGTCCGTGGGATTCCGGGCGTCGGATGATTCAACCATTGAGCCGCAAGCGATGCGCTCATCGCCAGCGTGACAACAGCCATCAGCGCGGCGTTCATGATCGACCTCCTCGTGGACAGCCTCGGCGCGCACCCTCGTCCCTGATGCCGATGCGCCGCCAGGGTTACCGAGCCAGCGAAGCCCAGTAGCCAGACAAGGATACGCTACACTACTCCGCTCGATTCAATCCCCAAAGGAGGTACTGACGTGTTGTCACCGGTTCGACGCGTCGTAACTGGCCATGATTCAACAGGCCGATCGGTCATTCAGTTCGATGGCCCGGTGAGACCGTCACAGCAACTGCCCACCGATGTCGCATTGTGGGTCACCGACAAATCACCGGCAAGTAACGCCGGGCGGGCCAATCCAACCCAAGGGACCGCCGCACTCGAGCCACCCGCAAACGGATCGGTGTTTTCGGTTTCTGATGTTTCCACCTTCCTCCGCGTTGGCCGGAATGAGCGGCGAAGAAATCGAACGCCTGATGGCCGGCATATTCGAGCAGCTCGGAGCGACTCACGCCAGGGTCGACACCAAACGCGGACCGGGAATGCACAGGACCAAGACGACGGACTACATCATCTTGCTTTCAGGCGAGATCACGTTGATGCTGGACGACGGTGAAGTCGATCTGAAGCCGTTCGATGTCGTCGTGCAGCGTGGAACGAATCACGCCTGGGTCAATCGTGGATCGACGCCGGCGCTGATGGCGGCAATCCCGATCGATGCCGACCCGGTCTGACCCCGGGGAATTGTGAGCGCGCCGACAAGCGGCACACATTTTCAGAAGTCCACGAAGGGAGATCGATCGGCGGTACCCGACTTGCTAAAAGTGCCAGAACGACGCGAGCGCGCGTTTCGTCGCGTCGGCAGACGCCTGGCCCCGGACCGCGGCGACATCACTTTTCGGCCAGGACGCGGGACCAATCGGCCCGGCGAGCGTCTGCACCACGGCGTCGAGCGATCCGCCCAAAGCACGGAGGTCGTATCCCCCTTCGGTCACGAGTACCATGCGGCCTTTGCCGAACTCCGCCGCCACAGCTCTCAATTCCATGGTCATGGCGGAAAACACGTCGGTCGTCAGTCGCATGTTGGCCAGTGGATCGCGTTCGTGTGCGTCGAAGCCGGCGGAGACCAGGACGAGGTCCGGCTTGAATTGCCTCAAGACCGGGAGGATGACTTCTGCAAAGGCGATCCGGTAATCCTCGCTGACGGCGCCGGCTTCGAGCGGGCAGTTGATCGTGAAGCCCTTCCCTTCTCCAACGCCAACCTCGCCGGCAGCGCCAGTTCCCGGGTAGAAGGGATACTGATGCGTTGACACGTATAGCACGTTGGGGTCGGCTTCGAAGCTGTGCTGCGTCCCATTGCCGTGATGAACGTCATAGTCGACGATAGCGACTTTGCGAGCGCCGAGGGTGCGGGCGTGAGCGGCGGCGACGGCGACGCTATTGAAAAAGCAAAAACCCATCGCCTTTGCGCGCTCGGCGTGATGACCAGGCGGCCGCACCATAGCCAACGCCGACCGGTCCGAAGCACTCATCACTCTTTCGACAGCGTCGACAGTGGCGCCGGCTGCAAGCAGGGCGATGTCACTCGTCTCGGGAGAGGTGTACGTGTCGGGGTCGAGCGACACGGCATGGCCGGCTGTCTCGAAGATTCGCCGCACGTAGGCGGCGTCATGGATGCGCTCCAGTTGCTCGAGCGTGGCCGCTCGGGGCACGACGACCTCACCGCCGCGTTCCCGCCACCGATTCGCAATCACATCCATGACCTCCGCCCGTTCGGAACGCTCGGGATGGCCCGGTGGGGTTTCGTGTTCAGTGAAGCGGTGCGAGGCAATCAGAATCAACGACATGGACGCACCACTTTAGTCGCCAGTCCGAATCAGCTCAAGTGCCCGGCTCTCGAGAGTCCGCAGCCGCTCTTCGAGTCGCAACCGCGCCGACTCGATGCCCGCCTCGTCGGCATCATTGGGAACCTCGAGCGGCTCCCCCATCGCAATGGAGACAGTCGCAAACGGCCTGGGGACTTGGGTACGATCCCAGCTGTTGAGCGTCCATGAATGGTCGGCTTCCAGGTGAAACGGCAAAACCGGGTTCCCTGTCGCCTTGGCGAGCCAGACTGCACCCGGTTGCGCGACGCGCGCCGGACCGCGCGGACCATCAAGGGTAAAGCCGACCGGCCTTCCCGCGCCAATGTCCCGCGTGAGCTGACGCAAGGCCCTGCGAGCGCCCTTCGAGGTCGACCCACGCGCAGTGCCATAGCCGAAACGTTCGATGATGCCGGCAATCCACTCGCCGTCGAAATTCTCGCTGGTGATCACCACGATGCCGCGGCGGCGGAAGTAGTAGGTGGCGGGGAGAATACGGCCGTGCCAGAACGCCATGATCGGTTGACGTCCACTGGCCCTGATCCGATCGAGATGATCGAGCCCTTCAGTCCGCCATCGCAGCGTCGAGCCGAGCGCGGCGATCAGGCGATATCCGACCACTGCAATTGCTTTCGCCTGGAGACGCTTGCTGAACGACGTTCGCCATGGAGCATCAGCCACTTGTCGATTGCCGGTGATTACATTCGATTCTTGACGAAGGTCGTGAGATCGACGAACTGCATCTCTCCACCCTCGGCACCCGCGCTCGCCTGGGCTCCCTTCAGCATGATCGAACAGAAGGGACAGGCCGTGACAACGGTGCCCGCTCCCGTCTTCCGAAGCTGCTTGAAGCGCACGTCACTGATTCGCGAACCTGGCTCCTCTTCCTTGTCGGCAAACAAGAGACCGCCGCCGGCGCCGCAGCAGAAAGGATTCTCGCGATTCCGTTCCGGTTCCTTGATGTCGCCGCCGAATCGCACCAGCAGGTCCCGCGGTTCATCCACCGTTCCTGCGTAGCGTCCGAGGTAGCAGGGATCGTGAAAGGTCACCTCGCTCGTTTCAGAGTCCTTCGCCTTCACGTCCCGCAGCAGCTCGTCGAGATATGCAGCCGAGTGCACGATCTTCGCTTCGTAGCCAAACCGCTTGTAGTCATCGCCGATCGTCTTCACACAGTGAGGACACGACGTCAGGATCGTCGTCGGCTTCGCCGACTCCAACGTCTCGATATTCCCCTTGGCAAGTTCCTGAAACATGTATTCGTTGCCCGTCCGCTTGGCCGGATCCCCTGTGCAGCGTTCTTTCGAGAGCACTCCGAACGCCACGCCCCTGGCGCGCAGGATGCCGAAGAGCGCACGCATGGAGTTCTGGTAGTCGGCCTCGAACGCGCCGGCACACCCGAGCCAGACGAGCACCTGATGGCGCAACGGGTCGAAAATTTCGATTCCCGCAGCGTCGATGAACTTCTGCCTTTGGTCGTAGCCCAGTCCCCAGATGTTCCCGCGCCGCTCGAGGTGATTGTAGACGCCGCCGAGGTAGCCCGGCGCCTCGCCGTTCGAGACCAGGCCGCGTCTCGAACCGATCAAAATGGGCAGGTGTTCGATGCCGACCGGACACTGGTTTTCGCACGCCCCGCAGGTCGTGCACTGCCACAACACCTTGTCTGTGTACACCTCAACCAGCGTTTTATCCCGGTTGCCTTCCAGAAGGGCTGCCTGCGTCTGCAGGACGATCGTCTTCGGATTCAGTTCCTTGCCCGATCCCCACGCTGGACAGTTCACCTGACAACGACCGCACTCGACGCACGTCATGGCGTCCAGTACGCTCTTGCTGCCGAGATCCTTGACCCGTTCGAGGCCTACTTCCTCCTTCTCGAAGTCCAGGTTCGGAACGGTTCCGAGGACCGGCGACTTCAGAAAGACGGTGATTGGCGAGAGCACCAGATGGAAATGCTTCGATGCGGGAATCAGAGCCAGGAACGCCAGGATCACTGACATGTGCAGCCACCAATTCACCCGCCCCGCCGTGCTGAGCTCTGTCAAACGGAAGGTCAGCAGGAACGTGATCATGAGCGTGGCGATGAACAGGCCGATGACGATTGACTCGACGGAAATGGCCTCGCCCAGTGCAACCGGGCGAAAGACGGCGCGGCGAACGACCAAGTACACGATCCCAGCGAGGACTGCTGCGGCGAACACCGTCAACACGTAGCGATACGCATCGAACCATTCGGCGTGGGTCACGTCGACGATTCCCAGCCCGGCCAGAAATTCCGCGGCGGTATACGCACCGAACGCAACGAAGCCCCAGAACACGAGCGCGTGCGCCAATCCGGTGATTGGCCGTTCGGCGATCGTCTGGCGTTGGAGAAGTACGTCGACCAGGAATCTGCGAAGACGGAAGCCCAATTGGTCGACCGAGAAGGTGTTGGGCGCTGCGGCAATCAGCCGGACGCGCGTCGCGACCTGGGCCGCGAAAACGCCAGCGAAGACGATGACCAGCAGCCAGAGGGCCAGCGTCTGCATTTACGTCTTCAGGGCGGCCACCAGCGCCGGGACAATCTCGAACAAGTCCCCGACGATCCCGTAGTCGGCTACCTCGAAGATCGGCGCATCTGGATCCTTGTTGATCGCGACGATGGTTTGCGCCCCTTTCATGCCGACGAGATGCTGGATCGCACCTGAGATGCCGAGCGCAACATAGAGCTTGGGTGCAACGGTTTGGCCCGAGCTTCCGACCTGCCGCTCCATGGGCAGCCAACCCGCATCACAAATCGGCCGCGAGGCCCCCAGCTCGGCCTCCAGCGCCTCTGCGAGCTGTTTGGCGATGCCCAGGTGCTCTTGCCCCTTGATACCGCGCCCGACCGACACGATGCGCTCGGCTTGCGACAAGTCGACAGACTGCCTGGCTTGCTGAAACGGCGCCTCCGGCTTCTGCCTAATCGCCGAAGCGTCGATCGTGACCGGCAGTGCGCGAACAGGAATGGACGCCGATCCGCGTCGAACGTGGTCCGCACGGAAAGCGCCGATCTGGAACGTGATCACGTGTGGCGCTGGTCCCTCAGGCACGACATCGGCGGTGAACCTTCCCTGGAACATCGGCCGAACGAACACGCGGCGGCTGGTGTCGCCCTTGACCGCCGTCACGTCGGTGATCAACGCGCGGCCCATTCGGGCCGCCAGCATCGGTGCAAAGTCTCGCGTCTGATAAGTATGGGGAAGTACGACGAGAGTCGGCGACAACTGTTCAACCGCCTGCTCAAGTGCAGCCGTATAACCATCAGCCGTGTAGAACTCGAGAGCCGCACTGTCGATCGTGACGAGCTCCTTCACGTCGGGAGCGGACGTTCCCGCGAGCTCCCGCGCGAGTGAGTCGATACCAGATCCCGGCAGAGCGACGACAATCTCATCCGCCGTCGAGGCAGAACTTCCCGCGATCTGTTGTGCGGCGGCGACGGTTTCCCAAGTCGCTCGATTCAACTTGCCGCCGCGCTGTTCCGCATATGACGAGGATCATCAGCTCAGCCTGTCAACCACGAAGACACGCAGGCCACGAAGACTCACTCGCTGTCGTTCCAACCTTGAAGCTTCGTGTGCTTCGTGACTTCGTGGTTTTGTTTCGGTTCAAATAACCCTCGCCTCATCTCGCAACCTGCGAACCAGCTCCTTCGCGGCATCGGCCGGCGAACCGCCAATGACTTGCGTTTGTTTGAGCTTCTCGGGAGCGTGCAAGCCAACAATCGTTTGCAGGGCCGACGCTCGTGACGATGCCGAGGCTTTCCTGATCTCCTTCTTTTTCGCGGCCATGATGCCTTTGAGCGTGGCATAACGGAGCTGATTGATTCCGCTCTGAATCGTCAGCACGGCGGGAAGGGGCATCGCCACCCACTGGAACCAGCCCCCTTCGAGCTCGCGCTTCACGCGCAACGTGCTCGGCTGCCCCGGGTCTGCCGAGACGTTCGCGGCCACCTCCATGATGATCGTCGCGTGCGGCAAGCCCAAGCGTTCAGCTAATACAACGCCTGTCTGGGCGAAACCCATGTCGTCGGACTGCAGACCGGTCAAGATCAGATCGAAGCGCTCTTCGCGCATGGCCTCCGCAAGGGCAGTGGCCACACCAAAGGCATCCGCACGGCCGAGGCCGTCGTCTTCGACGTGGATCGCCCGATCGGCGCCGCGGGCAAGAGCTTCACGGATGACTTGCGCGACCCTGGCTGGACCGGCTGAACAAACAACGACTTCGCCGCTGTGTTTCTCTTTGAGCCGCAACGCCTCTTCGAGCGCGTAGGCGTCGGGCTCGTTCATCTCGTAGGTCGCGTCGGCCTCACGAATCCAGGTCTTGGCTTCGTCAAGGCGTGGCTGCCAATCCCGCGCAGGGACCTGCTTGATACACGCAGCGATTTTCATTTACGGGTGATAGCGCTTGAACAGCAATGCAGCGTTGGTTCCCCCGAAGCCGAATGAGTTCGAGAGCGCGTACTCGACATGAAGCGCCCGTTTCGTGTTCGGAACGTAGTCGAGGTCGCACTCGGGGTCCGGCGCGTCGAGGTTAATCGTCGGAGGTACGCACTGGTTGTGGACCGCAAGGACGGTGATGCCTGCTTCGAGCCCACCCGCGGCGCCGAGCAAGTGTCCGGTCATCGACTTGGTCGACGAAATCGCCAGTTTTCCCGAGTGGTCGCCAAAACAGCGCTTGATGGCGAGTGTCTCGATTCTGTCCCCGTGGGGCGTCGAGGTACCGTGCGCGTTGATATAAGACACCTGATGGGTCCCGATGCCCGCGCTCTCGAGCGCCGCGCTCATGACGCGGAACGGCCCGTCACCATCTTCTGACGGTGCCGTAATGTGATACGCGTCGGCCGACATGCCGTAGCCCACGAGCTCGGCGTAGATGTGCACGCCACGCTTGACCGCCGCTTCAAGCTCTTCCAGAATCAGAACTCCGGCGCCTTCACCGATCACGAAGCCGTCGCGATCGTTGTCGAACGGTCGGCTGGCTCGCTCGGGCTCGTCATTTCGCGTTGACAACGCACGCATGGCGCCAAATCCTCCGATGCCCATTGGGGTGATGGCGGCCTCCGAGCCCCCGGCGATCATCACGTCGGCGTCGCCCCGCTTGATGATCTCGAACGCATCGCCGACGGCGTGCGCAGAGGCAGAGCACGCCGTGCAGGTCGCCGAGTTCGGGCCTTTGGCTCCAAAACGAATCGACACTTGGCCGGCTGCCAGGTTGATGATCGCGGAGGGAATGAAGAACGGTGAAATCTTGCGGGGTCCGCCCTCGAGCAGTGCCCTGTGCTCGCGCTCGATCGTCGTGAACCCGCCGATTCCAGACGCAATGAACACTCCGACTCGGGGGCCCGTCTCGGCCGTCACGACCAACCGGGCATCGTCGACGGCGAACTGCGACGCCGCAATCGCGTACTGAATGAAGACGTCCATCTTCTTGACGTCTTTCTTCTCGATGAATTGCAGCGGATCGAAACCCTTGACCTCGCCTGCAATCTGCGTTGAGAACCCCGACGCGTCGAACTTGGTAATCGTTCCGATGCCACTCTGGCCGGCCGCCAGAGCCCGCCAGTTGGCTTCAGTCCCGATTCCGAGAGACGACACGAGGCCAATGCCTGTGACGACGACTCGCCTGTTCACCATTGTTTTCAATGCTCGTGGGACCCGACGTTCGTTCGTCGTTGGGGTCCCACCCCGGCGCTTGCCGCTCGGCGTATCCGCACCGGGCGCCGCCTGAAGGCGTTCACTCACTCGCCGTGCCGGGCGAGGCTACTTCTTGGACTTGGCGTGCGAGTCTATGTACTCCACAGCTTCTTTGACACGCGTGATCTTCTCGGCATCCTCGTCAGGGATCTCGATCCCGAATTCCTCCTCGAACGCCATGACGAGCTCGACGGTGTCGAGTGAGTCAGCTCCGAGGTCGTCGACGAACGACGCATCGGGCGTCACCTCTTCTTCGTCGACTCCGAGTTGCTCCACGATGATGCTCTTCACTTTGTCGGCTACGGCCATTCAACCCTCCCTACATGTACATCCCGCCGTTCACGGCTAGAACGTGCCCAGTAATATACGCCGCCTCGTCGGACGCAAGGAAGCACACCGCGGCGGCCACGTCGCCGGGCGCTCCGAGACGACCGAGCGGAATCTGTGCGGCCCAGTCTATCTGCGTCTTCTCGCTAATCGCCCTCGTCATGTCGGTATCAATCATACCGGGTGCCACGACGTTCACCGTGATGCTCCGCGACGCCACCTCTCGCGCCAGCGCCTTGGCAAAGCCGATCAGGCCGGCTTTCGACGCGGCATAGTTGCTCTGCCCAGCGTTCCCCATCTGTCCAACCACGGAGCTGATGGCGATAATCCGACCGCTCTTTTGTTTCAGCATCGGCCGCATCGCCGCTTGCGCCAAACCGAACGTGGCAGTCAGATTCGTCGCCAGCACGGCATCCCAGTCCTCTCGCTTCATCCGCATCAGCAGCTGGTCTCGCGCGATCCCGGCGTTGCTGACGATGATGTCGATGCGACCGTGACGCTCGACCACCAGGCCGGGCAACCGCTCGATGGCGGCGCCGTCGGTCACATCGAGCGCCACGGCTTCTGCGCGGCGCCCCTGCGACGTCAGCTCGGCGGCCACGGCATCGGCGTGGTCGCCGCGCGCCGCCGCGACCACTGTTGCCCCCTGCGCTGCAAGAGCGGTCGCAATCGCTCGCCCGATCCCACGCGAGGCGCCTGTCACGACTGCGACTTTACCGGTCAGATCGAACATGCTGGTCGTTGGTCATGGCCGTACGTCGCCGGTCGTTCAGTCGTTGGTCGGCGCTCCCAGGAGCGCTTCGACCTGTGCAAGATCATCGGGCGTGCCGAAATTGACCGCCTTCGCGTCGCGATCGATCTTGCGCACGAGCCCGGTCAACACAGAGCCCGCGCCCACCTCAACATACGTTGTGACGCCTTCGGACGCAAGACGTCGAACGACGTCTTCCCATCGCACTGGTGCGGTTATTTGGTCGACCAGCGCTTCAATCGCCGACCGCGTGTCCCTTTTCAAGTTGCCATCGACATCTGCCACGACTGGTACGCGCGGGCTTCGAACCTCGAGTGCGCGCAGCTCGGGCGCCAATCGCTCCTCGGCCGGCTTCATAAGGGCACAGTGAAACGGCGCGCTGACCGACAGCGCCATCACGCGCTTGGCGCCCATTGCTTTGGCGCGGTCACCCGCCCGTTTCACGGCATCACGGTGGCCGGCAATGACGACCTGTCCCGGCCCGTTCATGTTCGCCGGGCTGACGACCTCGCCTTCGGCCGCCTCCTGACACGCTTGGGCGACCTTGTCAGCGTCCAAACCAAGGATGGCCGACATCGCTCCCATTCCAAGCGGCACCGCTTCCTGCATGTAGCGTCCGCGCCGGCGAACGATCCGCAGCGCATCGGCAAACGACATCGTGCCGGCTGCCACGTGGGCGGAGTACTCCCCGAGGCTGTGGCCGGCGACGAGAGCCGGCGCGAATCCATGAGACGCGAGAAGGCGATGCGCCGCCACACTGACGGCAAGAATTGCCGGCTGCGCGTTCTCGGTCAACAAAAGCTCGTCTTCCGGCCCTTCGAAACACAGCCGGCTGAGACGATCACCCAGCGCGTCGTCTGCTTCCGCGAACGTTTCGCGACAGACTGGGAACGCGTCGGATAGAGCCTTGCCCATGCCGACTTTCTGGGACCCTTGTCCGGGGAACTGGAAGGCAATCAATGGTGGGACACCGCCGAGGCCGCAATCTCCCGCTCGACCCGTTCAATAAAGTTGTTCGCCGCGAATCGATACGCCATGGCTACGGCATTTCGGACCGCACGTGCGCTCGACCTCCCGTGGCCGACCACCGTGACTCCCGTCACGCCGAGCAGCGGTGCCCCTCCGTACTCCGAGTAATCGACGCGGCGACGAAAACGCCTGAGAGCGCGCCGGGTCAGCAACGATCCAACCCGCATCGGGATCGTGCGCGACAGCTCGTCACTCAACAGGTTTTCGACGACCTCCACCAGTCCCTCGCTGATTTTGAGGGCCACATTGCCAGTGAACCCATCGCACACGATGACGTCGGCGTCGCCGGTGTATACGTCCCGCGCTTCGACGTTGCCAACGAATGCGAGCGCAGACTCGTTCAGCAGCCGGTGTGCTTCGCGCGTCAGCTCGTTGCCCTTGGTGGCTTCCTTCCCTGTCGACAGTAAACCGACGCGAGGCGTCGGAATGTTGAAGGCCACTCGGGCGTACACGGTACCCATCACGGCAAATTGCAACAAATGTTGCGGCCGGCACTCGGCACTGGCGCCGACGTCGAGCAGAATCGCTGGCTGACGCTCGGTCGGGATCGTCGCGGCAAGCGCCGGCCGATCGACGCCAGGCAGCATGCCGAACGCGGCATGGGTCGCCATGACCGTCGCACCCGTATGACCCGCGCTGAAGAGGCCAGAGGCGTCACCTCGGGCAACCGCTTCGGCGGCCATTTTGATCGAAGCACGCGGCTTGCGCCTCAGGGCAGCAGCCGGCGATTCTTCCATTCCGACAACGTCCTCCGCATCCAGGAGTTTCAGGCGCGTTGGGTCGACATCGGGATGGCGCTCGACCTCTGGCTCGAGCGCTGCCAGGCGGCCGACGAGTATGACGCCGAGGTCGAAGTGACGAACCGCAGCCAGCGCCCCGTCAACGACGTGGCGAGGGCCGTGGTCGCCGCCCATCGCATCAACGGCGATCCAGATCATCGCTCGGAGGTACAAACGAAGTGCTTACTCTTCATCGATTGCGCGCACCTGACGGCCGCGATAGTACCCGCAATTCGTGCACACACGATGAGGCGGCTTGGGCTCGTGGCAATGGGGGCACTCGCCCAAGCCCACGGCTTTGAGCGCATCGTGCGTCCGGCGCTTCGCCGTCCGCGTCTTGGAATGTCGTCTTTTGGGATTCGGCATATGTACATCACCTCAGTGCCCTCGAACCGCAGGAGAGCACGGAACGTTCAAGAGTTCTTTTTCAACGCTTTCAGTACTGCCAGCCGAGGGTCTTCCCATGCAGGCTGGCACGTGCAGGTCCCTCGGTTCAGATTCATTCCACACACAGAGCAGAGCCCGCGACAATCCTCCTGGCATAACGGCTTCATCGGTAGCACCAGGTAGAACTGCTCACGCATCAGCTGTCCGAGGTCTATCGTCTCGTTCTCGTAGAACGCCGTCGTAAGGTCGTCTTCTTCGATTTCGCGTTCGCCTTCGCCAGTATTCGCCGTGCGGGGCTGGTAGCGCAGATCGAACGAGGGCGCGACTTCCATTGTGTAGGGTTCGAGACACCGGCTGCAGGCGAGTTCCAGCGTCGTTTGCACCTGGCCCACCAGGCGGAAATGACCCTTGTCCTTGTCGATATCAAAAGCCAGCGCCACCGGCTGGACGACCCGGAAGACATCCTGGTCGCCCGCGAAGGCCTCGATGCCGTAGACCTTCTTGTAGCGCTCGTGCGCCGTCCGGATCTTGCTCAGATTGAGCAGCATGGAACCTCCCAATATACCATGCGACCCTTCGTTGCTTCTCACTGGGCTTCTCACTGGGCCTCACTCGATCGCCCACGGCTTCGGGATGAACAGTTGCTCGAATAGGCGCACGGCATAGCGATCGGTCATCCCGGCAACGAAGTCCCGGGCGGCGGCGTCAATTCCCTCCTTTTGCACCGTCCGGACATCAAGAAATTCATCCGGCCGCTCGTGCACCTTGGTCCAGAGTCCGCTCAGTATGCCTTCCGCTTTCTTGAACTCTGCTGTCGCGATTCCATTCTCGTACACCGCTTCGAAGAGGAACTGTCGAAGATCGAGCACGGCGTCCAGTACGGGCTGACTCATTCGGATCTCCTTCATATCAGCCTGAAACGTCGCCGTCACGACATCCTTGACCAGCGTCCCGATGCGGGCCGAGGAAGAGTCCCCCAGCGCTCGAATGGGCTCCCGCGGGAGATCCTCGACCCGCAGCAGCCCCGCTCGCGTCGCGTCGTCGATATCGTGGTTGACGTAGGCAATGAGATCGGCGACCCGCATGATTTGACCCTCCAAAGTGCTCGCACGCATCGCCTCACTCATCCCGATCGGCGCTCCGGACTTCCCTTTCGAGTGTTTCGCAATCCCGTCGCGCACCTCCCAGGTCAAGTTCAGGCCCCGACCGTCGTTCTCGAGGAGATCCACGATGCGCAAGCTCTGTTCATAGTGACTGAAGCCGCCAGGCATCAAGCGGTCGATGACCCGCTCACCCGCATGGCCGAACGGCGTATGCCCCAGGTCGTGCCCGAGGGTGATCGCTTCGGTCAACTCTTCGTGGAGTCGAAGCACTTTGGCGATGGTCCGAGCGATCTGGGAGACCTCGAGCGTGTGCGTCAGCCGCGTCCGGTAGTGATCGCCAGTGGGCGCGAAAAACACCTGCGTCTTGTGCTTGAGCCGACGAAAGGCTTTGCAGTGGATGATCCGGTCGCGGTCCCGTTGAAAGGCGGGACGCACGTCGTCCTCGATTTCTGGCCGCAGGCGACCGCGCGTGTCGGCGCTCTTGGCCGACTGCGGGGCGAGCATTTCGCGCTCGCGCGCCTCCAACTGCTCACGCAAGTTCATGCCTCGGTAATCCTTTCCACCTTGGTACTACGCAACGACTTCTGGAAGAAAGCTCGTGCCATGAACGAGACGACCGACGCCAAACAGCTCGGCGAGCGTCTGCCCCAAGTCCGCAAACGTGGATCGCGTACCGAGATCCGCTCCCGCTCGTATGCGAGACCCCGTGACGACGAGCGGCACGTACTCCCGTGAGTGATCCGTGCTGGGCGTGGTGGGATCGTTGCCGTGGTCGGCAGTGACGACCAGCACGTCGGTCGGGTTGAGGCGCGGTAACAACCGTGCCAAGCGGCCGTCGAACCACTCGAGATTACGTGCATAACCCTCGACATCATTTCGGTGCCCGTACTGCGTGTCGAAGTCGACGAGGTTGGCGAAGATGAGCCCGCGGGACACGGAGCCGATCTGCCGCTCGACTTCGTCCATACCTTGTTCATCACTTGCGGTATGAAAGGCTTGCGTGATGCCGCGACCGGCGAATAGATCCTGAATCTTGCCGATCGCTATCACCGGAAGCTGTGCGGCTTTGACGCGGTCGAGCAGCGTCTCGTCCGGAGGCGGCAGCGCAAAGTCGTGTCGATTGGCGGTACGCTTGAAGGCTCCGGGCTCCCCAACGAACGGACGCGCGATCACTCGGCCAACGCCCAAGCCTTCGCAGACTAGCTTGTAGGCGACCCGACACAGCCGGTACAGCTCTGGCACCGGCACGACATCCTCGTGTGCGGCAATCTGAAAGACGCTGTCGGCCGAGGTGTAGACGATCAGCGAGCCCGTTCGCATGTGGTCGGTTCCAAGCTCCTTGATGATCTCGGTCCCGGATGCCGCCTTGTTTCCGATGATGCGCCGCCCGATCAGCCGCGAGAACTCATCAATCAAGTCCGGCTCGAAACCATTTGGGAAGACGGGAAACGGGTACTGGAGCACGATGCCCATCATTTCCCAATGACCGGTCACGGAATCTTTACCGGCTGATGCTTCGGCCATGCGGCCGACAGCGGCAGCTGGCGCGTCGACGGGTACTGCCCCGCCAATGGCCGCCACGCGGCCAAGGCCGAGAGCGCGGAGTGTCGGAAGTTTCAACGGCATTAGTCGCGCGATGTTTCCGATCGTGTCGCTTCCCGCATCGCCATATGCAGCCGCATCCGGCAATTCACCGATTCCGACACTATCCAACACGACAACGATGGCTCTTTGGAATGCCGTCACGGCAGCAACGCAGGACAAGGCGAAGGGAGCGTGCGGCTCGGCTCGGAAAGAGATGTCACTTGCTCTGAGTTTTACGTTTGGCGTTCGAGGCTGCCATGCAGAAGGGCGCTCGCAGCAGCGAAGGTGTCTGGGGACTCGCCGGAACCTTCGAGCCAGACTAGATTAGGCTCTTTACGAAACCAGATCAACTGGCGCCGCGCGTATCGACGGTTCTCTTGAGTGATGAGGGCGCGGGTCGACGCTTCATCGCGAACGCCGTGAAGGTGCTCGAGCGCCTGCCTGTACACGAGGCCCCCGAACGGCCTCGCCGTTTCCGGCACGCCGCTCGACAAGAGACCGCGGATCTCGTCGAGAAGCCCGCGCGCGAACTGCTCGTCCACCCGTCGTTCGACACGTTCGGAGATTTGAGCGGCGGGCAGCCGCAGGCCGATCGACAAGACGTCGAACTCCGGAAGCGGCGGCTTCGTGTCTTCAAAATGCTTGGTCAAAGGACGACCGGTGAGGTAGAAGACTTCCAGCGCGCGAACGATCCGCTTCAGATCGCGCGGCTGAATACGGTCGGCCGACGCGGCGTCCACGCGCCGCAGCCATCGATGCAACGAGGACACGCCGCGGCGATCCGCAATTGCGGCCAGCCTGATTCGCAGCCTTTCATCCTTTCCAGGACCGGGAAAGAGGCCCCGGGTCAGGGCACGATAGTAGAAGCCGGTTCCGCCTACGACAAGCGGCAGACGCCCGCGCCGGTGGATATCGCGGACGAGGGCTGCCGCATCCTTGGCGTATTGCGCGGCCGAGTACTCGACCGTTGGGTCGACGATGTCTATCAAGTGATGCGGAATCCCACGACGTTGGTCGAGTGGCAGTTTATCCGTGCCGACGTCGAATCCTCGATACACCGCGGTCGAATCGCAGTTGACGATCTCGCCGTGGTAGCGCTCCGCCAGCCCCAGCGCCAGCGCGCTTTTGCCGGTGGCCGTCGGGCCAAGAATTGCGACCAGTAGCGGCCTGATCGACATGGCGCAGCAAGAGATCGTGTTTGCGGCGGTTAGAGAGTCAGGCGCACCGCGACGTAGACGACAAATACGGAGAACAGAACGAGCAGCCCGAGGCGCTGAGAGCGGGTCACCGCGGCGGTACTTCGTTGTAGAAGAACGTCACGGTGAAGAATGCCTTGTCAGAAGGATATTCCGGCGGCAGCGGCTGCGTCGGATTGGAAGCCGAGAGAGCGCCGAACGCGGCGTTGTTGAAGGCATCGATTGGACATGGACCGACGATCGAAAGGTCGGTGATCGATCCGTCCTTGTGCACGTTGAACGTGATGACCACATGACCTCTCATGCTCATCGCCGCATAAGGAATAAGCCAGTTGCGCTTGACCTGTGCAACGAAGCGACGGACCCACGGGCCGAACTCGACTCCCTTTGTATCGAACTGAATCTCCGGCCCGAACTGCCCGCCTCCCCCACCAGGGTTATCGAACATGTCACGTTGCACGAAGCGTTGCAGATTCTTGAGCGCTTCGCCGAGGCTGCCGCCGGGTGTCATGACTCGGCCCCCCAGGCCGTTCTGCGGAAGTTGCGGGCGCGGGATCTCCAGCGCCGATTGCCCTTCAGGCAGCTTGTTCTGTGGGGCTCCCTCGGTTTCTGCCTCGCCCGGACGTTGCTCCTGCGGCGGCCGCTGCTCCGCCGGCTCGGGCTGCGGACCTTTCCCGCGGGCAACCTGCTGTTCCACGCTCTCGACCGGTTCGGGCGTGTTGCCGCGTGAGAACGGAAGCGGGTCGTTCGGCTTTGGCGGGCGCTCTCGCGCACGCGCGTTGCGATCCATGTCGGAAGCCGGCCCACGATCGGGGGGGCGAAGCGCTTTCAGGTCTAGGCGTGGCTGAACGAAGACGAATCGTGGCGCATCCTCGGTTCGTTCGGGCAGCTTGATTGCTCGGGCTCGCGCGTTTGGATCGGCGGGGAACAATCGAGGCACCGTCAGTAACACGATTACCATCACCAGGTGGAGGATGATGGACAGCAGTATCCCCTCGCGCCAGGAGATGGCCCGCCCGATCGGCTGAATGTCGGGCTTATACTCGTCGAAATCGAGATACATCAGGTAGTTACAAGCAGTATATCGCCACTAGCGCTTGCGTGCTGTATACAGAAAGACGATGCCCAGCGTTAACGGGTCGGCCCTAACCTGCACGAATTGATGATTTTTTAGAGTCTTCTCGAACTCGTCCGGTGTTGCAAAGGCACCCACCGAGGCAGGCAAATAGTCGTAGGCCGCGCTGTGCCGAGAGAGCAGCCGGCCAATACGCGGAAGCACGAGCCGGAAATAGGTGAGGTAGGCCGACCGCACGAGGGGTGACCGCGGGATCGCGAATTCGAGCACCGCGAGACGTCCTCCCGGCCGGAGCACCCGATGAATCTCGTCGCACGCAGCCTCCGGGCGCTCGACGTTGCGGATGCCAAAGGCAATGGTGACGGCATCGACCGATGCCGTCGCTACGGGCAGCGACGTCGCGTCACCGCAGACGAGCGAAATCGTGTCGTCGAACCTGTTCTGTTGGACCTTCTTCCGGCCCACCTTCAGCATCGCGCGGGCGAAATCGACGCCCACCACACGTGCCGCGGCAGGCACCGCCGTTCGTGCCTCAATGGCCACATCCGCCGTTCCAGTGCAAAGGTCGAGTAGGCGCTCGCTACCCGACAGCGCAAGGGCGCGGATCGCGCGACGTCTCCATACCCGGTCGATCCCGGCGCTTAGCAGATGATTGAGCAGGTCGTAGCGGCCCGCAATCGCATCGAACATTCCGGCGATGCGGTCGGGAGACTTGGAGAGATTTGCCGGCAACGGACCAGACCTAAGTTCCCTGCACTCTTCCCGTCCATTGCGGGTACAACGCATGTTCGAAGCCGAGCGCGCTGAGAATCTTTCCGGCGATGAAGTCAGCCAGGTCGTCAAGCGTCTTAGGCAGCTGATAGAAAGCCGGCATCGCGGGAAGAATCATGACACCGGCCTCCGCGCACAGGACCATGTTGCGCAGTTGCGGCAGGCTCATCGGAGTTTCGCGCGGCACGATCACCAGTCGTCGTCCTTCCTTCAGCATGACGTCAGCTGCGCGTTCGACGAGGCTCCGAGACAAACCGTGAGCCACGCCGGCCAGGGTCTTCATCGAGCAGGGCACGATGACCATCCCGCGGCAGTGATGGCTTCCGCTTGCGATCGTCGCGCCGAGGTCACGGTTGCTGTGCAGGTTCACCGAACCCAGCCTCACGTCCGGTCCGTACTTGGAGGACAGATATGGGAGGAGATTCTCAACCGTGGCTTCGTCACCGAGCTCGTCCTTGAGTAGACGACGACCGTACTCGGTGATGACGAGCTCGACGTGAACGTGCTGCGACAACAGCGCCGCAAGCGTACGCACCGCATAAATGGCACCGCTCGCTCCGGTGATCGCGAAGGCTACGGAATTGCGCGTATCAACCGCCATAAATAGACGCGGCGAGGATCAGGAGGTACAGGATGCCCACATACCCGTTCAAATCGAACGCGCGTTTCACTTGCGACAGGTTGTCCGGATGGACGAGCGATTGTTCGTAGGCCAGCATCGCCGCGACGCCGCACACACCCACGAGATAGAACCACGGGAGCGGCGTCACGAGAGGAAGCGCCATCAGCGAAGCGATTGTGATCGCATGCATCGCTCGAGAGATCTTCAAGGCCGCAGGCACCCCGAAGCGGGCCGGAACCGAGCGGAGACCATGAGCCCGGTCGAACTCGAGATCCTGGCATGCGTACAAGATGTCGAACCCTCCGACCCACGTGCCAATCGCAATCGCCAGCAGCCAGGGCTCCCAGCCGCCTCGACCGCCAACCGCGAGCCATCCACCGACTGGCGCGACGGCCATGGCCAGGCCCAGGAACAGCTGGGTCCAGTGCGTGTAGCGTTTCGCGAGCGAATACCAGAACACGACACCCAGAGCGACCGGCGATAACGCAAAACAGATTCTGTTCAAGCGCCACGTGGCGTAGATGAACACGAGAGAAGTGACGACGACAAAGATGGTCGCCTCTCGGCTGCTCATCGCCCCGCGGGGCAGCTCTCGATTTGCGGTTCGTGGGTTCAAGCCGTCGAGCCGCGCGTCGACAAGGCGATTGAAGCCCATGGCCGCACTTCGCGCCGCAATCATGGCGATCACGATCCAGCCGAGGTTGGCTATCGTGATAGGAACCCGCCGCGCCGCCAGAAGGACACCCGCGAGGGCGAACGGAAGGGCAAATACCGAGTGACTGAAGCGCACGAACGACAGGTAGACGCGTATGCGATTCATGTTCAAGCTTGAATCCATCGCACCTGGTCGGCGTGGATTCCCGACACTAGGTATTCTTCCACATCGTCGATCCTCGACGGAACGTCGACTGCGAGCAGCCTGGCCCGTTTGCCAGGTTCGATAGTCCCGTAGTCGGCGCCAAAAGCGAGGGCACGCGCCCCCTGCCTCGTCGCGCTGTCGAGCAGTCTTGCGGCCGGCACCGAAGGGGCGAGTGCACGCATCGCCGCAATCTCCGAGAACATGTTGAGATCCGGTGTGCTCGCGAGGCTGTCCGTGCCGACGGCAACCTTAACGCCAGAGGAGTAGAACTGCTCGATGGGCGGTATCCCGGCGCCTGTATAGTGATTGCTGCGAGGACAGGTGACGAGGGTCGTCCCGAGCGCTGCCAGACGCGAAAGATCCGCCGAGGTCAGCTGCACGCCGTGAACGGCGAGCACGCGCGGACCCAGAAACCCGTGCCCGTCAAGGTATTGAACCGGACTCATGCCCGCCGCGACCCAGGCCGGATCCCAGGCGCCAACCTCTTCGAGCAGCATGCGCCATGCGCCTTGGCCGCTTCGAATGAACTCGAGCTCTTCCTTCGATTCCGCCAGATGAACGCTGCACGGCGCACCAGGCGCACGACTCAGGGCTCGCTGGATTTCCTGAAACATCAACGGAGCCACTGAGTACGGCGCATGAGCCGCCAGGCTTGGACGAATCCGGTCTGTTGGCGACAGGCCCTCGATAGTCTGACGTGCGCGATCGACGACCTCGACGGGATCGGGTGTCTTGAAGCCGATCAGCTCATAGAACACGACCCCGGCAAGTGAGCTTCGAACCAGCGGTTCGAACGGCACCAGCGTGTTGCTGATGTCGCCAACGACTGCTGTTCCGCAACGAGTCGCTTCAGCAATTCCACGATCGATTGAATCGAGAATTTCTGGAGCGCGCGGATCCGGATACCCACGCCGAGCAGACATCACCTCTCGAATCCAACTGACGAAGGAGGAGCCGCCTGGTACTCGATTCCGCAGATACGAGAGCTCGAGATGGGTATGAGCGTTGACGAGCCCAGGAACGATCGCGACGTCACCGAGATCGACGATGCTTTCGACTGACTCGGACGCGGTCCGCCGCGCGCCACAGGCGACGATGCGTCCAGCATCGACATCGACCCATCCGTCCCTGAGTGGAGGCTGGCTGATAGGAACGACCCAAGGCGCGCGGAAGCGGATCAATTCTGAAGGAGGCGAAGCTGCTTCCCGGCTCGGCTCCTGGCCGGGTAATTAGCCAGCTCGTCGGGAATGCTGACATCGCCTTCCGCTCGTGCAGTAGCGAGCTCGAGCATGCGGGGGATTTCACGCTCGCGGACGATGGGATCGCCGAGGATCTGGTAGTGCATGTCGCGTCGCTTGGGGACGAAGCCTGCATCTTCGATGTTGCGTACGATTTCCAGCTCGTCCATGCAGTAGCTCGCGCCGGCGGCCCGTACGACGTTTTCTTCGATCATCACGCTGCCCATGTCGTTGGCGCCATAAGCCAGGCTCAGCTGCCCAACCTTTCCGCCTTGCGTCACCCACGACGCCTGCAGGTTGTCGAAGTTGTCGAGAACGATCCGCGAGATCGCCAGCGTACGAAGGTATTCGATGCCGGTGGCTTCGGTTCCACCGAGTTCCGTGTGCTGCGGCTGATAGCTCCAGGTAATGAACGCCGTGAATCCACCAGTTTCATCCTGCACATCACGCAGGCGCAGCAGATGCTCCAGCCTTTCTTCGAGAGTCTCGACCGTGCCGTACATCATCGTGGCCGTCGTTCGTAGGCCGGCCCGATGCGCATGCCGCATCACGTCGAGCCATTCGTCCGCGGTGGCTTTGCCGTAGCAATGCAACAACTTCCGGACTCGATCCACCAGGATCTCGGCGCCACCGCCGGGGATGCTGTCCAGGCCAGCGGCGATCAATCGGCCGATCACCATCGGGACCGGCAGCTGCGACAACCGGGACAAATGAATAATCTCTGGGGGCGACAGCGCGTGCAGCTTGAACGTCGGGTATCGCTCCTTCACCGCTCGGAAAAGATCTTCGTACCAGGTCAGCGGCAGATCCGGATTGTGTCCGCCTTGCAGGAGCAATTGAACACCGCCGACAGCCACCGTTTCGTCGATCTTTTGAAACAGCTCTTCGAAACCCAGAACGTATCCTTCTGGAGAGCCGACAGGACGATAGAACGCGCAAAAGTTGCACTTCGCCACGCAGACATTCGTGTAATTGACGTTGCGGTCGATGATGTAGGTGACGACTCCATCACCGTGTTTGCGGGTGCGAATGCCATCCGCCAAACGACCGAGAACAGCCGTCGGTGCTTCGAGGTACAAGACTCGCGCCTCGTCTCCCGAGACGCGGCCCCCAGCGCGAACGTTTTCGACGATCTTGTCGACGGTCATCGGTAAAATCGCAGCTCGCCAGCACTCGGGACGAGGTCGAGCTCGGCGGCATAACGATAGAACGCCGTCAATCCAGCGAGCTCCTGGTCGCCGAGGTGGTACTTGATATTATCGCGTAGGTAGCGTGAACCGATCGCCTGAAGCGCCGGGTCGGCGAAGTAATCCGCTGCTACTCGTTCGGGCTGCTCGACACCGGCGTCCCTGGCCTCCTGCAACGCGTGGACATCGTCGGCCGTCAAAACGTCCTGCTGCCCCGCCCAGAACGCATACACGAACGGCAGACCCGTGAAGTTGGTCCACTCGACACCCAAATCGATCTTTTCGACATCCTTCCGCCCTTCCGATAGCAGCGCGCTGTCCCCAATAAGCAAGGCGGCATCACACCGCGCGAGCATGAGGCCCAGATCAGGGCCACTCGCTTCGAGTGAGGGATTGATTCGAAACGCATTTGCGCAAAGCACCCGAGTCAGAGCCACCGACGTCCGCGAGCTCGTGTCGAGTGCGATCGAACGGATATCTGAAACCGGCCGCTTGGTGTAGAGGGCGACCGAAGCGACCGGCCCGAACGAGGCAATCGCGACGTTGGGAACAATCTGATAGGGCTGAGTACGACTGGAACCACGCAAATATTCGATGGTGGGGATCAACCCGACGTCGATGGCGCCTTCGTGCAGCAACGCCGCGCAGCGGGACGGAATGTCGAACCGGAGACTGAAGCGGGGATGGTGATCCAATCCGACGACACACGGCCTTGCGTTCAAATAGCTGACCGCGCCGAGCCGCACGCGCGTCATTGCGCGATCGGCTCGAATCGGCCGTTTCGTTCGACTGGTTCTTGGCCGGCCGCGCGGATGTTTCGCCGAATCTCTTCGAGCGGCGCTCGCCGGCGGCCTTGTCCGGTCTCCTCCTCCGGCGACACGCCATCGACGTCGTCGGCGCCAACTGTAAGCGCCACCTGGGCCAGCTTGGGCCCGTACAACGACCAGTCCACCTGAATCGTCGGAATGTTGTCGACGAGCAGTCGTGCCAAGGCTACTCGCTTGACGTCGTCGTAGCCCGTCGTCGGCACGGCCGGGTTCAAGCGGCGCGGAAGCGGCGAGAAGGTGCGAATCACACCCACGCCGCGTTGCAGCTCGGCGATCCGCGCGAGCAGTTTCGGACTATCAGCTGTCGGCAACTGATGAATCGTCAGACGCGCAAGCGTGAGACCGGCGATGTTCACTTCCTCTATTGAGCGACGGGGATCCTGCAAAAGATCGAAGGGTGCTTCGGCAACGAGCTCGAGGCCGGCGGCTCGCAGCTCCTCGAGAATCGCTCGCAGCGTCGACCCGCCTCGAGCCGCCAGTTGCTCGAGATCGGCGAGAGAGAAGCCTGACACGGGCGTTCCATGCGCCCGCGAGGCGACATCCCGAACGCGATCGACGGCGGCTTCTCGACTTGCGGGCGGACCGACAAGCCGGATCTCCCCGGTTGCCGGCGGCCATGATGGCGGTGAAGCCGAGTCTGCAGATACGTCGCTCACTCGGACGAACGTCGTGCTCGTGCCGTGGCGACGCCGACGGCTCTCGTCGGCGACCGTTCCGAGACTGATGATGTCGTTGGTCGCGGCAAGCTCGGCGATCTCATCGTCGGCGAGGCGCTGGCCCTCGGCGAGCCGGGACGTCAGATCAGGAGAAACAGTCACACGCGACCGATCTTATTCCAGATTTCAGCGGCCTTACGCGACGCCTCCTCAGTCGTCGCGATCCGAGCCGGCCAGGTTCGACTGTAGCCTTCCGACGCCCATTTTCGCGTCGCGTCGATCCCCATCTTGCCGCCGAAGGCAGGCAGATCCGCAGCGTCGTCGAGGTCGTCGACCGGACCTCTGGTCATCTGCACGTCCCGCAGCGGGTCCATGTGCGTGCCAACGATCCAGGCCACTTCGCCGACGTCGTGAACGTTGACGTCCTTGTCGACGACGACGATGGTTTTCGAAAACATCAGCTGACCAAGTCCCCAAAAGGCATTCATGATCTTGCGCGCATGTCCCGGATAGCGCTTGTCGATCGACACAATGACGAGGTTGTGAAAGATGCCTTCCGCCGGAAAGTGCATGTCCACAATCTCCGGCACCGTCTTTCGAATCATCGGCAGGAAAATCCGCTCGCTGGCCAAGCCGAGATAGTAATCCTCCATCGGAGGAATACCGACGATGGTGGTCAGGTAGGTCGGCCGTGAGCGACGGGTCACGCACGTCAGATGGAAGACGGGATAGTCATCCGGCTGTGAATAGAAACCGGTGTGATCGCCGAATGGGCCCTCGCGACGACGCTCGCCAGGCTCGACGTACCCTTCGAGCACGATGTGCGAACTGGCCGGAACCTCGAGATCCACCGTCACGCATTTCACCACCTCGATCCGGCGTCTCGACAAAAAACCACCGAGCAGCAACTCGTCGAGGCCTTCCGGCATAGGCGCCGTCGCGCAGTACGCGAGGATAGGCTCCGGGCTGAGCGCCACCGCAACTTCAAGGCGCCGCCCGAGACGCTCCGCCACACGGTAGTGCTGGGCGCCGCCTTTGTGCCGCTGCCAGTGCATCCCGGTCGTGCGACCGTCGAATACCTGCATTCGGTAGACGCCGATGTTTCGTGTGCCTGTCTCCGGATCTCTGGTGAAGACGAGCGGCAACGTGATGAATGGACCGCCGTCGCCCGGCCAGCATGTGAGAATCGGCAGATCGTCGAGCGTTCCGTCGCGGTTTACGACTTCCTGGCACGGCGCGTCTTTCACGGTTTTCGGCATCAAGTCCGCTAGCCGGCCGACAACTGGCAGGAGCTTCAAAGCGTCCATGACGCCTTTCGGTGCGGGCGGTGTCATGAGATCGTCGATCTCCTTCTCGAGATCCTCGAGCTTGGTGACACCGAGCGCGAGTTGCATCCGCTCCAGAGATCCAAAAATGTTTGTCGCCACCGGGATGTCGAAACCGGAAGGGTTCTCGAACAACAACGCCGGTCCGCCATGCGGGGACTTGCACGCACGATCGGTTACTGCAGCGATCTCGAGTGTCGGACTCACGCGATCGGCGATTCGTACAAGCTGCCGTCTTTTGTCCAGATCGGCAAGGAACTCGGCAAGGTCGCTATACATAGGACAAAGACATCTTCTCGACGATCCGGGTCGCGAGCTCGAGCGCGCGACGGCCGTCCTGACCGGATACCGCAGGGGCCCGACCCGTACGAACGGCGTCGATGAAATCCACGAGCTCTCGCTTGAGCGGCTCCTCCTGAACGACCTCGACGGCTCCCCCTTGAATCGAAGGCATCGCGCCGTCCTTCTTCACAAGACGCCAGACCTCGATCTTCTGCGCCGTATAGTCGATTGACAGGTACGCCGAATGCTGGAAGAAGCGAATCCGCCGGACCCTGTCCCGGCTGATCCGGCTAGCGGTAAGGTTGGCGATACACCCGTTCGCAAACCGAAGCCGTGCGTTGGCGATATCTACTCGCCCGGTCAGGACAGGTACTCCGACTGCTTCGATCGACTCGACATCCGAAGTCACCAGCGACAACAGCACGTCCAAATCGTGAATCATCAGGTCGAAGACGACGTCGATATCGAGGCTTCGTTCCGGAAACGTACCCAGACGGTGGACCTCGATGAAGCGCGGATCAGCCAGCAACGGGCGCGCCTCGGCAACGGCTGGATTGAACCGCTCCGTATGCCCAACACCCAATAGGACACCCGCTTCCCTCGCGGCCGCGATCATCGCGTCGGCTTCGGCCAGCGATCGCGCCATCGGTTTCTCGACAAGCACCGGCAAGCCGGCTTTGAGCAGCGGCGCAGCAATCTCGAGGTGCCGCTCGGTCGGTACCGCAATCGTCACCGCGTCGACCTGTCCAACGACTTCGCGATAGTCAACCAACGGGCGTGTTTTGCGGGCTTCGGCGATTTCTTCCGCCCGCGCGCGATTGGTGTCGACGACGGCGACGAGCTCCACACCGGGCAGGTCTGAAAGGATTCGCGCATGATGGCGACCGAGATATCCGACGCCTATGACCGCTATTCGGAATGACATGTCACCTGCGCAGACCTGATGGCCACCGAGACGCTCGAATCACTCCGGTCGGCCGGACCGACCGACAATTGTAATGCCCGCCTCGTCGGCGGCTTTGACGATCGCAGAGCCATCGATCATCAGGGTCTTTCCGGCATCCACCGACAGCGCGGTTGCGCCGACCGCCTTCATGGCGGCGATCGTCGACACACCCACGACGGGGACGTCGAATCGCATGTCCTGATTCGGCTTCGCCACTTTGACAATCCGGACTCCGGCTCCCGCCAACGCGCCCGCTCGAGCGATCACCTGGTCGGTCCCTTCCATGGCTTCGACGGCCACGACCGCACCGGATTTCACCGCGATGGTCTGGCCGATATCGAGGCCGGCGACAGCATCGGCCATCCGACCTCCGAACTGAAGGTCGGCCTGCTCCTCGGGATTTGGCGCTCGCGCGGTCAGGACGCCTTCTCGGGCGAGCAGCGGCGCCAGAAAAGCCGTCGAGTCGATCAACTCGATGCCGTTCTCGCGCAGCACGTCGGCCACGCCCGAGATGATCGCGTCGGTGTTGCGTTGCTTCAAGCGCATGATGACGCCCAGCGCCGTCATGTCGGGCACGATATCGGCGAACAGCTTCGTGTGCTTGACCTGTCCGGCCATGACCGCCTGAGACACTCCGGCGGATTTCAAGAGGTTCAGCCATTTTCCAAGCTGCCCCAGCGAGACCCAGTGAAGAGCGGCCGCGGGCGGGCCGGCGGCCGCATCGGCGAGATCGGGAAATGCCTCTTCTTTGATCGCGATGACGGTGACGTCGTGGCCGGCGCGGCGAGCCGCGTCGAGCACCAGAAAGGGAAACCGGCCGTTGCCGGCGATCAAGCCCAGTCGCATCGACACTCAGTACGGCGGCACGATGCTCACTCGTCGGTGAGCACTTCCTCCGCCCGCCGCGTCGCGCGACGCAGGATGACGCCGCGCTGCGACGTGCGGATGAAGTCGATCAGGTATTGAACTTCCTCGCAGCCGAGCGACCGATCGTGATGAATCTGCTGAAGAGCGCGCGTCGTATTGAGCTTCGATTGCAGGAGGTAACGGAACGCTCCCTTCAGCTTCTCCACGACCTCGGGGGAGAAACCGCGGCGCATCAGCCCGATGGTGTTGGCGCCGAAAATCCTCGCCGGCCGGCTGCCCACGGTGCGTGCGTATGGCAGCGCATCCTTCGTCACCACCGAGTAGCCGCCGATGAACGCGTGCTGACCGACCCGGCAGAACTGATGGACCGCTGAGCCTGCGCTGATATTGGCGAAGTCCTCGACCGTGACGTGACCGCCAAGCGTCGCATGGGGGCCGAAGATCGTATCGTTGCGAACCTGGCAGTCATGCGCCACGTGCACGTATGCCATGAACACGTTGCGGTCGCCGATCATCGTCACGCCGCCGCCGCCCCGTGTGCCGCGGTTGATCGTGACGAACTCTCGAAAAATGTTGCGGCGTCCGATGACCAGACGCGACTTCTCGCCCCGGAACTTCAAGTCTTGAGGAATCAGTCCGATCGAAGCAAACGGATAAATCTCGGTGTCATCACCGATTTCAGTCCATCCGTCGATGACGGCGGATGCTCCGACGCGACAATGAGTCCCGAGCCGTACGTTGGGACCGATCAAGGCGTGCGGGCCGATGGCCGTGCCCTCGCCCACCTGTGCGCGCGGATGGACGATTGCGGTTGGATCGATGTCCGTTCGGTCGGGAATGACTCCGAGAAGCAGCTTGCCCTCGGCAACCAGCTCGTCGCCGACAAAAGCCGCAGCGTGCGCGCGGGCCAGCGAGGCGCGTCGCCGGCCCAGCTTCACTTCCAGCCTCAACCGGTCCCCAGGCACCACCTGCCGCCGAAACTTCGCATCGTCGATTCCACGCAGGTAGACGCGAGCGTTCGGCCGGGGACGATCCGTTTGCAGCAGCAGGATCGCCGCCACCTGCGAAAGTGCTTCGATCATCAGCACGGCCGGCATCAACGGAGTGCCGGGAAAGTGCCCTTGAAAAAACTCCTCGTTGACCGTGACGTTCTTGACGACGACGAGACGGCCGGGCTCGTGCTCGACTATCGCGTCCACGAGCAGGGACGGATACCGGTAGCACAGCCGGTCGAGAAGAACGGGGAGATTAGATATGGTGACCACGGGAGGGCAGTGGTAATGCAAGATGCGAATTGAAACGTTTCCTGTCTAGCAGCCGCTCACATTCGCATCCGGCATCCTGCATTGCCACTAGCCGCTCTCGCTACTTCTTGGGCGCCGCCGGAGTCGCTGGAGCAGCGGCGGCTGGTGGCGCAGTGGCGGGAGCTGCGGCTGGAGCGGCGGCTGGAGCGGCGGCCGCAGGCTTGGGCGCTCCCGCGTCCAACTTCTTGACGACTTCACTGGTCAGATCGATACCCGGATCCCACCAGACGATACCGGATTCCGCACGGCTGAGGAGCAATTGCAAACCCTTCTCCTGCGCGACCTGTTGGAGAAGCGGCACGATCTTTCTTTCGAACTCACGCTGCAGTTCCTGCTGGAGCTCGGCGACCTCTGCCTGGGCGTCTTGCTGGAAGCGCTCGGCTTCGCGCTGCTGCCGTGCGATTTCTGCCTCGAGCTGAGTGCGCGCCTGATCGCTCATCACGCCGCCACTCTGTTGAAGTTTCTGCTGATTCGATTGAAGCTGCTTCGCCTTCTCGGCTCCTTCGGCTTGCTTTTTCTGGACCAGCGCGTTGATCTTTCCCGAAGAGGCCTGGCCCTCTGCCGACTCCTGCGCGACACGCTGAAAGTCGACAAAGGCGATCTTGGCGCCCTGGGGGAATGGGGCTGGCGGTTGCGCCGGTGCCGGCGGAGCAGGCGCAGCCGGACGAGGCGCCGGCGCAGTTTGCGCGGGCGTCTGTGTCGAGGGCCTGGGCGCCGGCGCAGTCTGCGCAGGCGCCTGAGCGAACCCAGGCGTCGCACTCAACGCAAGAGCAAGCGACGCGAAAATAGAGAAACGTCTCATTACGCTAGATCCTTTCCATAAACACGCTAAGTCCCAGATTTTACATCATCAATCGTGGCTGACCTGAGACCGAATCCTCGGCCCCTAGAACGTCGACCCGACCGCAAATCGGAACTGGAACGCCTTCTGCGGTTGCAACTGATTGTTGAGGACGCCCTCTCGTCGCGGATTGTAAGCGAAGATGAGCCGGAACGGGACGTTCAGCACCGGCATGAAGAAACGGATTTCAGCGCCTGTCGACGTCTTGAAATCCTCAAACGTGAAGTTCTGGCCCGGCCGAAGGATTGCACCGAAGAATCGACCGTCCGGTGTGAACGGCGCCGGGCCGATGACCTCGGGCCCGGCCTGGACCTGGCCCGCATCATAGAAGAGGACCAGTCGCACGGGGCCGGCGATATTAATCAGCTCCTCGATATTGAACAGGATGCTCTTGTTGCCCCCGAGCGGGAGACCAGTTATCGGATCGCGGGGCCCAATGGTCCTGAGGTCGAACCCGCGCACGCTGTACTCGCCACCCAGGAACAGCTTCTCGAAGATCGGCAGCTCGTTGGTTCCATGGAAGCTGTGGATGTACTCGAACTGTCCACGGAATCCGAGTGACATCCGGGAGTTTTGCCTGAGGTACCAGACACCCTCGACCGTCGGCTTATAGAAGTTCGTGTTTCCGCCGAGACCGGCAAGATCGATTGCGAGGGTGTAGCGCCGGCCGGTGGTCGGCGTAATCGGATTGTCGACGGTGTTGTGCACGAGACTCGGCACGACCTTGCTGATAGTCCGCTCCCCGCCTTGTCCGATCAACAGCGAGTCGCGCAGGTACGGGTTGCGGGCCAGCACGAGCGGATCGGTGTAGATGTCACTAATCTCGGTGACGCGGACCTGCTCGTAGCTGTAGTTCGTGAACAAGCGCGTGAAGGGTGCCAGGGGGTAACCGAATGTGATCACACCTCCGGTCGACTCCTGCGTGAACTGGCCGACGTAGCGGATGCTGCGCTTGAAAAGGTTGAATCCCCCGGTAACGTTGCGATCGAAGAGGAACGGCTCGGTGAACGAGAGCTGGTACTGCTGGGCGCGCGATCCTGATTGAGCCGACAACGTGAGGCTCTCGCCGCGGCCGAGGAAGTTCGAGGTCGAGAACGACAGCTGGCCGAAGAAGCCCTCGAACTCGGATACGCCTGCGCCAAACGTCAACTGGTTGCGGTTCTGCTCCTCGAGCTTCAGCTTGACGTCGACCTTGTTGTCGGCGCCGGGGGTCTTCTGGACGTCGACGTCCTTGGTCCCCTCGAGCGGCTTGAAGTACCCGAGTTGATTCAGCCGCTTGATGCTGTATTTCAGCGCTTCGGTATTGAAGACGCCGTCCTCGACCAGGCGCACTTCGCGGCGAATCACGTTGTCGCGAGTGGTCGTGTTGCCTGTGAACGTGATGCGGTTGACGAAGTACTGCTTGCCTTCCTGAATGCGCATCACGACGTCGACGATCGGGGGACCGGTTCGGGGAGCCGGAGCCTCGGCTTTGAGCGCAGCCGGCGCGTCGGGTTCAGCCGGATTGGGCTGATCGCGGAACTTGTAATCCGGATACCCCGTGAACTCGAAGTATCCGCCGGCGCCGTACACTTCCCGCGCCTTCTCGAGACCTTTGCGGACTGCCTTCTCGCTGTAGTACTCCCCGGACGCCAGCCTGAACATCGGCCGCAGCGCGTCGCTCTTCACGACCTCGTTCCCCTCGAACGACAGATCGCCAACCTTGTAGCGATTGCCCTCGGTGACCGGAATCCTGAGGGTGACATAGCGCGTTTTCTTGTCGCTCGAATCGCTGACGACCTTCAGCTCTGGCTGCCCGACACGGACCGTGATGTATCCCTGATCGCGGTAGTACTCGACGACTCTCTCCGCGTCCTCGTCGTACTTCCCTTCCTGGTACGTGCTGCGGCCAGTGAACATCCGAATGTAGAACGGCCGCTCCTTGTTCTCCTTCATCCTCTTTTGGAGCGTGCTGTCGCTGATCGCCGTGTTGCCGACGAACTCAACCGATTGGATTTTGATCTTCGGACCCTCGTCGATGTTGTAGGTGAGGTGGACGAGCTTCGGTCCGCCTGGCAATTCCTTGATTTCTGGGGTGACTTCGGCGTTCTGGAAGCCCTTCTCCTTCATCATGTCCTGCACGACGGTGCCGACCTTCTTGATCAAGCCTGCGTCGAGGAACGAGTCCAACCGCATCTGCAGGTTGAGCTCCTTGAGCTTCTCGTCGACTTTGGTCGTATCGATTTGTTTGGTGCCGGTGAAGTCCGGTCCGATCTTGAGCCGCTGCCGTTCCTCCATGTTGTACGTGACCATCTTTCCGATCACGCCGTTGGCGAACTTGTAGTCGTCGACCTCGATCGACAGGTTGTCGAGGAAGTTCGTATTCCAGAGACGATGGAAGTCCTCGAGCATCGTCTTCTCGGTCGTGTCGTCGTAGGGCATCCAGACGCCCTGGGAAGGTTGGCTGGCCTTGAGCTGAATGTAATAAAGGTAGGTGGCCGGCTCGATGACGGTTTGGTTCCCCTGGGCCTCCCAGCAGGGCGCGATCAAATACACGACAGGAGCAGATCCCGCGGGCGGCTGCGCGAGCGGGGCTGCTAAGGTTTGTCCGCAAATCGCTGGGGGCGGGCCAAAACTGCCCGCAGCGGGCTGTTGTGCAAGGAGCGGCGAGGCCCAAGCGAGGGCGAACAGCGCGGTTAATGTGCTCGGAAACTTGCGCATCAGCAGGCTCTCGGGCAGACGTGCCCGGAAGTCGTTATTCTACCGAAAATTAGACGTTGGAGATGATCGTACGGTCGGGATTCTGCCACGTGAAGGAGCCGGGAATCAGGTCGGTGGATCGAACAACGGCCTAATACCGCACCCCAATCGACACTTTACGAGCTTACCCCATGTATTAGGCGAGCTTCCTGCCCGCGGCCACTTCTCCGGCCGGCCGATACGCAAGCTGACCGGCCTCCAGGTACACCTCGACCTCTCCGCCTCGCAGGTGACCGCGGATCAGCTCTTCCGATAGAGGATCCTCGACGTAGCGCTGGATGGCCCGACGCAGCGGCCGCGCCCCGTACGACCGATCCTTGCACGTAATCTCGATAATCCAATCCACGACGTCCGGAGTGAGCGAGATCTTGAGTTTGCGGTCCGTCAAGTTCTCGTTCAGCTGCGTAACGAGCAGCCCCATGATGCGCCGCAAGTCGTCGTCGTTCAGCGCTTCGAAGACGATGATCTCGTCGATGCGGTTGATGAACTCGGGATTGAACGTCCGCTTGACCTCGCCGAGCACCATATCCGAGACGCTTCGGGCGATTTCCCCGGTGTCAGTGGACTGGAATCCCAGCGAGCTCCGTTTCTGAATGAACCGCGCGCCGATGTTGGAGGTCATGATGACAATCGCGTTCTTGAAGTTCACGCGATTGCCGAGTCCGTCCGTAAGGTGACCGTCTTCGAACACCTGCAGCAGGATGTTGAAGATGTCCGGGTGCGCCTTCTCGATCTCGTCCAGCAGGACCACCGAGTAGGGATTTCTCTTGACCTTCTCGGTCAACTGGCCGCCTTCCTCGTGACCCACATATCCCGGCGGCGACCCGATCAACTTGGATACCGAGTGCTTCTCCATGTATTCCGACATGTCGAAGCGGATCAGCGCGTGATCGCTGCCGAAAAGGAAATTGGCGAGCGCCCGCGCGAGCTCGGTCTTGCCCACGCCTGTCGGCCCGAGGAATACGAAACTGCCAACCGGCCGATTCGGGTTCTTGAGGCCCGCACGCGAACGCCGGATCGCGCGCGAGATCGCTGAAATCGCTTTCTCCTGACTGATGACACGCCGGTGAAGCTCAGCTTCCATCCGGAGCAGCTTGTCGCCCTCGTCCTGATTGATGGAAGCGATCGGTACGCCGGTCCATTTGGAGACGACTTCGTCGATTTCCTGCTTGCCGACGATCACGCGCCGGGCGCTCGACTTGACGTCGAACTTTTCGCGCACGTACTGCAGATTCTCGCGCGCCGCCATCTCCTGCTCGCGGTGGAACTGCGCCTTCTCGAAGTCTTTCTGCGAGACTGCGCTCTCCATCTGCTCGACCGCTACGCGAATGCTGCGGTTGATTTCGCCGAATTCCTCGCTGTAGCCGGCCTCGCGCAACTTCGCACGGGCGCCTGCCTCGTCGACCAGGTCGATCGCCTTGTCGGGCAGGAACCGGTCGGTGATGTAGCGATTGGACTGGTACACCGCGGCCTCGATGGCGTCGCGCGTGTACTCGACGTGATGGAACGTTTCGTACCGGTCCTTGACGCCGACCAGGATTTCGATCGTCTCCCGCTCTCCGGGCGGGTCCACTTTGATCGCCTGAAAGCGGCGCTCGAGCGAGCGGTCCTTCTCGATGTACTTGCGGTACTCGGCGGGCGTCGTCGCCCCGATGCAGCGGATCTCCCCCCGCGACAACGCAGGCTTGAGGATATTGGCCGCATCGAGCGAGCCTTCGGCCGACCCCGCTCCGACCAACGTGTGCAACTCGTCGATGAACACGATGATGTTCGGGTTGTCGGTCAGTTCCTTCATGATCGCCTTCAGGCGTTCTTCGAACTGACCCCGATACTTCGTCCCGGCAACGATCAACGAGATATCCAACGCGAGAATGCGCTTGTCGGCCAGAAAATGCGGGACGTCGCCATAGACGATCTTCTGAGCCAGCCCCTCGACGATGGCCGTCTTCCCGACACCGGGCTCTCCGATCAGAACCGCATTGTTCTTGGTGCGGCGGCACAACACCTGTTGGACGCGCTCGACTTCGTGCTCTCGGCCGACGAGCGGGTCCAACTGGTTCTTCATCGCCGACTCGGTGAGATCGCGGCTGAACTCCGCGAGCAACGGCGTCTCTTTGACGCGCGTGAGCGTCGTCTTCTCGTTGAGGAGCTGGACGATATCCTCACGGACCGTGTTGAGCCGCATCCCTTTCTCCATGAGGATGGACGCGGCGACACAACGCTCCTCACGGAGAATGCCGAGCAGCAGGTGCTCGGTGCCGATGTAGTTGTGAAGCAACCGATCGGCTTCCTCAGCCGCAAATTGAAGAACCCGCTTGGTTTCGGCGCTGAACGGAATCTCGACGGAGGTCGAGACCTTCTCGCGGAAAACCGTGCGTCCTTCTATTTCTTTTCGAATGTTCTCGAGGGAGAGGTGCGAGCGGGCGAAGATGCGGCTTGTGAGGCCCTTGCCCTCGCGAATCAACCCGAGCAGCAGGTGCTCGGTCTCAATAGAAATGCTGCCGAGCTGACTAGCCTCGTAACGCGCAAAGAAGAGTACTCGCCGAGCCCTTTCGGTATACCGTTCGAACATCCGGGGTACCTACGTGAAAGCCGATAAATGTGGGGTCACGTGATTGTTGACCACATTATACGGCATCGATTCGGCGCCGACCAACGACCCTTCGAAGATAAGTCACTGCTAGTCCTGGGGTTCGCGCCCCACTCTCGTTGGAACCGATCGCGTTCCCCTCGGACGACTCAATCCCGCTGCAGCATAGGATCTTTATCGGTCGTTCCGGCTGGGATCCATTCACAAATGCTGCCACGGTCGACGCGGCACAATGCGCCGGTTGAAACCCCGACCCACGGCAGATGTCCTATCCATCGGAGATGAAATGGCGAGCGTGACAAGAACAAGGCGCTCCGTAAGCTGATCCCTTGACCTCGAGTGGCCTATTAAGGACTCACTGGGCCCCAGCTTCTGGCCAACCGGCCGGCTCGAAGCACGTCAACTGCCGATTAGTCGTCGCTTCTCCGCCCCAAAGCCATCTGCAGACGCCAATCCGGGGAGGCCTGCTCCTAGAACAACCCGACCGTTCGCCCGTCGGCGTCGACGTCGATGTTCATGAACGCCGGGGTCTTTCCGAGACCAGGCATGCGCTGCATTTCGCCGCAGAGTGCCACGACGAAGCCGGCCCCGGCGCTCGGCACCAGACCACGCACGGGCAAAATGAAGCCCTTCGGACGATTTCGAAGCGTGGGTTCGTGCGAGAGCGAGAGATGGGTCTTCGCCATGCAGACCAGCGCGGTCCCGAGACCGAGCTTATTGAGCCGTTCGAGATCCTTCTGGGCCTGCATCTGCAGATCGATGCCGTCGGCGCCGTATAGACGCGTGGCAATCGCCTGAATCTGGTCGACCACCGGAGTCTCGTTTGGCGTCAGAAACGAGAACTTGCTTGGCCTCTCGCACGCCTTGATGACGGCCTGAGCCAGGTCGACGGCCCCTTCGCCCCCGCGCGAGAAGCCATCGTGGGCGACGACGGTTTCTGCGCCCGCCTTCGTCGCCAGGTCCTGAAGCAGCGCGAGCTCCTTATCACTATCCGAGGGAAAGCGGTTGACCGCCACCACGCAAGGCAACCCGTACTGCCGGACGATTTGAATGTGCGCAGTCAGGTTCTCAATCCCGATTCGAACCGCATCGGGGTCTTCTTTCGCAAGCTCGTTGAACGGCTTACCTCCATGCGACTTTGTCGCGCGGACTGTGGTGACGAGCACGGCCGCGCTCGGCGCAAAACCGCCAGTCCGGCACACGATGTCGCAGAACTTCTGCATCCCGAGGTCGCTCGCAAAACCCGCTTCCGTGATGATGTAGTCCGCCAGCTTGAGCGCGATGCGGTCGGCCAGGATGGAGTTGTTGCCGTGAGCGATGTTGCCAAACGGTCCCGCATGGACCAGCACCGGCTGCCCTTCGAGTGTCTGCACCAGATTCGGCTTGATCGCCTCCTTCATGATGACGGTCATCGCGCCACCGACCTTCAAATGGTCGGCGGTAACCGGTCGGCCATCGTAGGTGGAGGCCACGACGATGCGACCAAGGCGGCGGCGGAGGTCGTTGAGGTCGTTGGCCAACGCGAACACGGCCATGACTTCTGAGGCGGCCGTAATCACGAACTCGTTCTCGCGTGGAACACCGTGAGTCTTGCCTCCCAAACCGACAACGCTGTATCGCAGCTCCCGGTCGTTCATGTCCACCGTGCGGGGCCAGGTCACACTGGTTGGATCGATGCCCAGAATGTTGCCGTTGAAAATGGATGCGTCGAGCGCAGCGGCGAGAAGACTGTGCGCAGCGGTTACCGCGTGCGAGTCGCCGTTGAAATGGAGATTGATATCCTCCATCGGCATAACCTGGGCATAACCGCCGCCGGTTCCTCCGCCCTTGATCCCGAACACCGGGCCCATCGACGGCTCACGAAGACACAGCATGACCTTCGCCTTGAGCTTGCCGAGGCCCTGCGTCAGCGAAATGCTGGTCGTCGTCTTGCCTTCGCCAGCCTTGGTCGGGGTGATCGCCGTGACGATAACGAGTTTGCCGTCGGGCCTGGAGGCGAGCCGGTCCAGAATGGACAGCTTCACCTTGCCGCGGTCGTCTCCGAACGGAACCAGTTCGTCGGGCAGGATACCGACGTTGCGGGCGATCTCGGTGATGGGGAGGAGTCGAGCAGAGTTCGCAATCTCGATCGCTGATTTCACCTTGGTTCCTTTCGTTGAATGGTCTGGAGAGAGGCAGGGACGCTGCTTCTCACGCCGCGACTAGCCGCCCCTCGTGGAGACGCAACACGCGGTCGCAAGCAGCCGCGAGCCGAGAGTTGTGCGTGGCGATAATCGACGTCAAATGATAACTCGCGTGCATCTCTCGTAACAGGGCATGGAGCGATTCGGCGGTTTGCTCGTCCAGATCGCCGGTCGGCTCGTCGGCCAGGAGCACCGCCGGATGCATGACGAGCGCGCGTGCGACCGCGACGCGCTGTTGTTCCCCGCCCGACAGCATGCCGGGCCGGTGGGTCAACCGCTCGCTCAAACCGACGCGCCGGAGCAACTCGTCTGCCCGGCTGTACGCCTGCGACGCCGGGAGCCTCGCGATGCGCACAGGCATCGCTACGTTCTCGATCGCGTCGAACTCAGGAAGCAAATGATGGAACTGAAACACGAACCCGACCTGCTTGTTGCGGAATGCGACCAGTCCTTGATCCTGCAGCTGCGTCAGCTCGGTATCTCCGATCGTCACCGTTCCCGCGTCGGCCCGGTCCAGCCCCCCGATGACGTGCAAAAGAGTACTTTTACCCACGCCCGACGCCCCTACGATTGCGACCATCTCGCCCTCGGCAACCGCGAGGTCCAAATCGCGCAGCACGGTCAGTGAGGTGGCACCGACCGTGTAACTCTTTCGCAAAGCGCGGACTTCCAGAAACATAGGTTAGTCGTTCGTCGTTCGTCGTTCGTTGTTCGCGTTCAGCGTTTGCCGTTTCACGTTCGTCATCGATCACTCATAGCGCAGCGCTTCTGCCGGGTCGAGGTGCGCCGCCCGCCTCGACGGATAGATGGTGGCGAGGAGGCAAACCACAACGGCAGCAATGACGACCAACGTGAAGTCAAGCGGTAGCACCTTGAAAGGCAGGTGTGACACTTGGTACACGTCCATCGGCATGCTTATCAACCTGTAATGGTCGAAGATGTAGCACACCACCAGGCCGGCGACCGCGCCGACGGCCGTGCCGACGAGGCCGATGAAGAGGCCTTGCAGCACGAAGATCGCCGTGACGCTCTTGGCGCTGGCCCCCATCGTCTTCAGAATCGCGATATCACGATTCTTCTCGATGACGAGCAGGACGAGCGAGGTGACGATATTCAGCGCGGCGACGCCGACGATCAGGCCGATCGCCAGAGACATCGCAATCTTCTCGAGCGTCAGGGCTGAAAAGAGTGAGCGGTTCATTTCCGTCCAATCCTGTTTCAGGTAGTCCTTCCCAAGCTTCTCCTCGATGGCTTCAGAAATCCGGGGGGCTGCAATCACATCGTCGAGGCGCAGCTGAATGTGATCCACCTGATCCTTGTCGAAAAGACGTTTCGCTGTGTCGATCGAGACGTACCCGAACGTCGAATCTGCTTCGAGCAGACCCAGTCTGAATGTTCCGACCACCCGCATTCGCCTCGGCCTCGGCATCATGCCCATCGGCGAGAGCGTTCCCTGCGCCGTCAACAACGACACTTCGTCGCCGACCTCCACCCTCAGCTTTGCCGCCAGGTCCTTACCCAGAACGATTCCGTCGAGCCCCCCATGGCCATTTCTAAGCCCGTCGAGATCGCCACTCAGCATGGCCTGCTTCACGTCGGTCACTTGAGGTTCGAGATCGGGATCGATGCCCTTGACTTGAATCGGCACCGTCTCCTGCGACGCGGACACCAAGCCCTGGCCGAGAATCGCCGGCGCGGCACCGATGACGTCGGGAAGCTGACGAAGCTTGTCGGACTCGGCACGCTCGTCGACGATGCCGCCGAGTTTCCAGACGTAGACGTGCGGAGTCGAACCCAGGATGCGGTCTCTCAGCTCTTGTTGGAGCCCCGTCATGATCGCCAGCGCGATGATGACGGCCATGACACCCACCATGACCCCGATCGTCGTGAAGGCGGAAATGACCGAGATGAACGCCTGCTTGCGTTTGGCGAGCAGATACCGGACGGCGATGTGAAGCTCGAACGGAACGTCCATCAATCTCGCTTTCGCAGCAACGGAAATAGGATCACGTCACGAATCGACGGACTGTTGGTCAGGAGCATCACCAGCCTGTCGATGCCGAGGCCTTCGCCGGCGGTCGGCGGAAGCCCATATTCGAGCGCCCGGATGTAGTCTTCGTCCATTTCGTGGGCCTCGAGATCCCCTCGGGCACGGTCGTTCAACTGGGCCTCGAAGCGCCGCCTCTGCTCGACTGGGTCGTTCAACTCGCTGAAGGCATTCGCGACCTCAAAGCCACCGATGTACAGCTCGAACCGCTCGACGGTGTCGGGATCGTCGGGTTTCTGCTTCGAAAGTGGCGAAACTTCCGTAGGAAAATCGTACACGAACGTCGGCTGGATCAGGCCATCTTCACCGAGCGCCTCGAAAAGGCTCGTTGTGATCTTGCCAGCTCCCTGACCGGCCTGGATCTCGACACCGAGCTGTTTGGCAAGAGCCGCAACAGTCTCTCGATTCCGCAGATCCGCTTCGGCAACAGTGCGGCCAAGTCGGTGGCTCGTGGCGGCACATACGGCTTCACGCAAGGATAGTCGGGCGAAAGGTGCCTTGAACGAGATCTGATGATCGCCGAAGGGGACTTCGTCCAGTCCGTGGACAGCATGGACGACGTCCAGAATCATCTCCTCCGTCAGCTTCATCAGCGCTTGATAATCGGCATAAGCCTCGTAGAACTCCATCATCGTAAACTCGGGGTTGTGCTGCGTCGAAATCCCCTCGTTGCGAAAATTCCGGTTGATCTCGAACACTCGCTCCATACCACCGACCGTTAACCGCTTGAGATAGAGCTCTGGGGCGACCCGAAGGTAAAGAGACATGTCCAGCGTGTTGTGGTGCGTGACGAAGGGGCGCGCCAGCGCGCCGCCTGCGACAGGTTGCATCATCGGCGTCTCGACCTCGACGTACCCCCGGGCCGTCATGAACAAACGGAGTGCTGTGACGATTCGGCTGCGTGTCTCGAAGACGCGCCGGGAGTCGGGGTTCACAATCAGGTCGAGATAACGCTGCCGGTAGCGAATCTCGACGTCGGTGAGGCCGTGCCACTTTTCGGGCAATGGCAGGAGACACTTTGCCAGGAAGTGGAGACGCGATGCCCAAATCGTCAGCTCGTTGGTTTTCGTGCGGAAGAGATGGCCCTCCACGCCAACCCAGTCGCCAAAATCGAGGAGCTTGAAGACCTGGAAGTCGAGTTGCGGCAGAGAGTCCTGACGAATGTAGACCTGTATCTTCGACAGGCCGTCGGACAAGACCAGGAAATTCGCCTTGCCGAACGATCGAATCGCGAGAATGCGTCCGCTCGTGACCGTATCCACACGTTCGGCCTCGAGCTCTTCGCGGCTTCGCGGCGCGTATCCTCCGGCAAGTTGCGACACGGTGTGCCGCCGCTCGAACGCGTGCGGGTAAACCTCCACGTCTAACTTGGCCAATTCGTTCAGATTGGCACGACGCTGCTCTATCTGTTCGTCTTCAGAGGACATGTGGGCTCGCAAACACCTCGCCGCGGTCAGGTACTCTCGGTCGCAAGTTTCTTTCGAATGGCATCAAGCATCCCATTGATGAACTTCACCGCATCTTCGGTGCTGAAGGTGCGCGCCAGTTCGAGAGCCTCGTCAATTACGACGGCCGGCGGCGTGTCGGGGTCTGTCATCAGCTCATTGACCGCCAGGCGCAGGATCAATCGATCGACGACCGCCATACGCTCCGGCCGCCAACGCTCTGCCGTCTCGGCGATCAGAGGATCGATGCTGACAAGCCTGGCGACGGTGTCGCGCGCCAAGGTCGACGCAAAACTGCGGAAATCGTCGGCTGGCGGAGTTTCGTCAGGCCATTGGCGCGAGAAGAACGTTTCGACCGCTCGTTCGATATCAACCTTCCCGATCTCCCACTGGTAGAGGATCTGCAGCGCCGCTTCTCGGGCTCGATGACGAGGATGCTTCCTCACGTCGCTTGTTTGAGCTCCGCGACGACTGCGACCATGTCAATCGCCGCGGCAGCGGCTTCCCATCCCTTGTTCGAAGGTCCTTCGCCTGCGCGTTCGATGGCTTCCTCAATCGAGTTCGTCGTCAACACGCCGAAGGCCATCGGGACGCCCGTCGCTCCAGCCGCCGTTTCGATCCCCAGAGCGACCGCCGACGCAAGGTATTCGAAGTGAGGCGTTTGACCCCGGACGATGCAGCCGAGACAAACGACCGCCGCAAAGCCGCCCTGCTGCGCGGCATGGCGAGCGGCAATCGGAATCTCAAACGCTCCGGGGACACGCACGACCACCAGGTCTTCAGCCGCGGCGCCGGCAGCTGTTAGTGCTGCGATAGCGCCAGCCTGCAGGCGATCGGTGACGAAGTCGTTGTAGCGGGACACCACGAGCGCGAAACGCAAGCCCGCAGCCGAACCCGTTCCTTCTATGACTCGTGCTCCAGTCATGAACGCCGCTTCACCTTTTCCACTAGCGCCCGGGCCCCACCCCGCAGGCGCCCTATCTTCCTTTGAACACCGGCTTGCGCTTTTCCAGAAAGGCCCGCGTCCCCTCGCGCATGTCCTCGGTCGCCGCCACAAGGCCGAAAAGCGTCGCTTCGTGCACGCAGGCCTCCGCGAACGGCATATCGAGCCCCGTATTGATAGCGTCGATGATGTAGCGAGTGGCGACAGGGGCCCGATCCGCCAATTCCGCAGCCAGCTTTCGCGCCTCGGCCAGAAGATCGGCTGCCGGGACGACTCGGTTGACCAAACCAACGCGAGCTGCCTCCTCCGCTCCAATCGGAGAACCGGTCAGAATCATCTCGAGCGCCTTGCCCTTCCCGACAAGCCGCGACAACCGTTGCGTGCCGGCGTAGCCAGGAAGAATCCCCAACGTGATTTCGGGCAACCCGAGCCTGGCGTTGTCGGCGGCAAGCCTCAAGGTGCACGCCATCGCCAGCTCGCAGCCGCCGCCCAGAGCGTAGCCATTGATGGCGGCGATGACAGGCTTGCCCATGTTCTCAATCAGGTCGAAGACGTGCTGGCCCTTCAACGCGTGCTCGCGTCCGGTCGTCGGAGTCTGGACGGCCAATTCGTTGATATCCGCACCGGCGACGAACGCCCGGTCCCCTGCCCCGGTCAGAATGAGGCTGCGAACATCTTCGTTGCTTTTCAGGTCGAGAATGGCACGACGCAAGGCATCGAGGGTCGGTGCATCGATCGCATTGAGCACACGCGGGCGATTAATCGTGACGATGGCGACGGCGCCGTCCCGTTCGATCAGCAAGTTGTCGTAGGGCATGACCTCTCTCGAGATGGATCCGCTAGAGGGGGAAGGGATACATCAACCAGCCCGCCACGATCGCCGCGACCACAAAGCCGGCGAACAGCATGCCTCCCAGTCGCAACTGCTCTCGCACATCGTCTTTCGTGAGAATCGCAAAAACGAGGGAGACGAACAACGCGAAGACGATGAGAAGCAGAAGGTGACTTTGCATTACTTTCTGCCGACGGCCACATCGTACACGTCGATGACGACGAGAAGGTTGAGGAGTCCGGCCACGATTAAGTACGTGTTGCCGTACTCATACGTCACGGCACGCACATCACCTGCACCGTAGCCGAAGGCAGTCGCCACGAAGTACGGAATACCGATCCCGAGATCGGCGAACGCCATGAGCCCGGCCAGCGGTTCGGAGAAGTCGAGTGGAAACGGCCAAAACAGCCGGCCGTGAATCGCCAAGCCGATGGCAAACATGAGCGGCAGAGCAATCAGTAGAATCAGTCCTTTCGACCGTCGCCCGAGCCACAAGTGGCCGACACCCGGGATCGCCCAGGAGGCCACACACAACAAGACAAGTGAGCTCGATTGCGTTTGTTCGACGGTCGCCGGCACGACTGGTTAGTTTACAGTATCCACTCTGTCGTGGCCGGATTCCACCGTGCACACGATCCAGGCGACAGCCGCACCGAGTGAGAGACCACTCACAGCGCGTATCCAGTTCGCCGGAGTGTCTCCGGTCGTCCACTCGTACGCGAGAGTGGCGGCGATAGGTATCGCGGAGACGAGAAGCGCATTCCTTGCAACACCGAAGCCCGGCCACGAAATAGCGCTTTCGCGGCGAAGGAGCTGACTTCGGCGATCGCTGAACAACCACAACAGTGCAGCCGCCGCGGCCGCGCCCGCGTAGATGCCCAGACAGCGAGCACAGACCGGCATCTGAACACCAAACAAGTGAAATGAGCGCTCAGGTCGCTGATGACACACCAAGCTGCCAATCACATAGGTCACGAGGGCCAACCCATTCCCAGCGGACGTTTGCGGAGACGCTCGGCCGGCCAGGAACGTCGCGAGTGGAATCAGCGCGAACCATCCAATCGAGACGACAACGAACGCGCTTCTAAGCTTTGACATCCTCTCAGGCAGTCTCTTAGCTGAACTGTGATCGGGCGCTGATCAGTATCAAGGTACGAACCGTGCGAGAAGCTTCGGTCGTTTCAGATGCTACACTTTCGCCCCATGCGACGCGATGTGATTGCCGTGGCTCTTGTGTCGGCGACGCTCCTCATGATCGAACTGGCGCTGACCCGGATCTTCTCCGTGGTGATGTACTACCACTTCGCGTTCCTGGCAATTTCGATCGCGCTGTTTGGGTTGAGCGCGAGCGGAGTGTTCGCCTACGTCGCTCGCGGCTGGCTCGATCGTTATCCAACGGGTCCATTGCTTGCGCGCCAGGCCGCGATCTACGCCGCGTGCACCGTTGCCGCTCTGTTCGTGCTCGTTCGGCTTCGCGTGGGACTCAACTATTCGGTGCGAAATCTGGAGGTGATGCTCCTGATTTACGGCCTCGCGGCTTTGCCTTTCTTCACCGGAGGTCTTGTCATCACGCTGGCCATTTCTCGGTTGGCGCGCATCAACGTCGTATACGCGGCCGATCTGACCGGGGCCGCTGCCGGCTGCCTCGCGCTGATTCCGCTTCTGGACCGTCTCGGCGCTCCTGGCGTCGTTCTGTCAGCAGCGACATTGGCACTGATAGCCGCCGTCCTGTTCGCGCCGCCGGCTCTACGCCTCCGTTACACCGGCGGAGGGGCAGCAGCGATGGTCGCCTTGATTGCCGGACAGCTTTCTGGCTTGGTGACGTTTGACGTGACCGACGCGAAGGGACACGTCGGCGACCGCACGCTCTTCAGCAAATGGAATTCGTTTTCGCGAATCGGCGTCTACGAACGGACACACGATGATTGGTCGCTCAGTTTCAAATACAAAGGTGCGCTTCCAGACACGCGTTACATGGATATCGACTCAGCTGCCTCGACGCCGATCCTGCACGTCGAGCCAGACCTTGGCAACGTGCAGTACCTGAGATACGAGTTGACGGCTCTCGCATACCACCTCAAAGAACAGAATCAGTCGACTGGAACCTCGGAATTGGACGGTCCGGGATCGGATCAAACTCCTCTGGCAGCCGCTTCCGAGCCGGCGGGATTTTCCGCCTTGGTGATCGGACCCGGCGGCGGTCGCGATCTGGTGTCGGCCCTGGTTTTCGGCGCTCGCCACGTTGACGGCGTCGAGATCAATCCAATCATCGCCAACGACGTGATGCGGGATCGCTTTCGTGAGTTCTCAGGCGGTATCTACACTCATCCACGAGTTCGAATCGCCATAGACGATGGGAGAAGTTTCGTCCGGAGGACACCCGACCGCTACGACGTCATTCAGGCCTCTCTCGTCGACACCTGGGCTGCCACCGCAGCAGGCGCGTACACCCTGACCGAGAACACTCTGTACACGGTCGAAGCGTTCAACGACTATCTCGATCACTTGACTGACGACGGAGTGCTCTCGATTACCAGGTGGGTACTCGACGGCTTACGCCTCATTTCGCTCGCACAGGCCGCCTGCGAATCGCGCGGTATCGATGCAGCCTCACGACTCGCGATCGTCCGTCACGATCGCGTCGCCACGTTCCTGCTGAAGAAATCGCCCTTCACGAAAAGCGAGCTCGCCCGCCTTCATGACACATCGGATCGCCTTGGGTTCCAGGTGCTGTACTCTCCGACGTTCGACGGATTGCCAACCGAACCTGAGTGGATCGATGGGAAGAACATTGCCGACTACGTAAGCCTGATTCGCGCGACCGATCGCGACAGGTTCTACGACGAATACGAAGACGACATCACGCCGACGACCGACAATCGGCCGTTCTACTTTCACTCGACCAAATTGAAGGATCAGGTTCAGATTGCGTTCGGCCGCACCATGCTGTTCGGCAGTGGCTTGAGCGCGCTGCTCACATTGATGTGGATTTCGACGGTCCTGGTCGTTCTGTTCATCGTCTGTCCGCTGGCAATCGCCGGGGGGCCGCTTCCTCGAGGCTGGTTACGCTGGCTCGTCTACTTTGGATCGCTCGGTGCCGGTTTCATGTTGATTGAGGTCGCTGTCCTTCAGCGGTTCGTCCTGTTACTGGGCCATCCCGTGTACTCGCTGACCGTGACTCTGTTCTCGCTCCTCCTCGGCACTGGCCTTGGCGCCGCGTGGAGCCGTCGGATCGGCGACGAAGCGCTGACGCGATGGGCGGGAGTGGCGTTGGTCATGGTCGCTGCGATGGGGGCGCTCGTGATCGTCATCCTGACGCCAGTCGTCAACTGGGCGGTCCCCTTCGCGCGACCGACCCGTATTGCCATCGCCGTCGCCTTGCTCTTGCCGATGGGCCTCCTTCTGGGAGTCCCCATGCCCGCCGGTCTCAGGCTGTTACGGGCTCGGGCGCCTCAGATGGTGACTTGGGCGTGGGGCATCAATGGGGCGCTCTCTGTTCTCGGAGCCACGCTCGCCATCTTCATGGCCATGAACTGGGGCTTCAACGTCACCCTTCTTGCCGCTTCGGCCATTTATCTCTTGGCTTGGGGTTCGCTGAAACTTGCAACCGGAGTGACCACTTAATTAACTGTTTCTAAATACTTTATATGAAATGAAACCTGCGGTGGCCCAACGGCGTCTAACGACGTTGAACAATTGAACACCGTTCAACTAGAGTAAAGCCATGGGAATCAAGGAGAGGCAGGAGCGAGACCGCGAGGCTGTGCGGCGCGCCATTCTCGACGCCGCTCGAGAGTTGTTCGTCGCCGAGGGCTACCAGAACGTTTCCATCCGGAAGATCGCCGAGCGAATCGAGTACAGCCCGGCGGCGATCTACAGCTACTTCCCCAGTAAAGACGACATCTTCTTTGCTCTCGCCGAGGAGGGCTTCCGGCTGCTTGGCGGACCCGTCGATCCCTATTCCGACAAGCTCCAGCCGCTCGACCCGTTGGATCGGATCCGAGTCCTCTTTCAGAACCTGTACGACTTCAGCCGTAACCATCCTCAGTACTTCACGTTGATGTTCGTCGATCATTCGGTGCCTCGCATCGTCCGGGAGTACGAGCGGTTCGAATTCGTCCGCGAGATGAAAAGCTCCCTGGTCGCGCATGTTCAGCGCTGCATCGACGAAAAGACACTTCCGCCGTCGGTGGATCCGATGGTAGCCCTGCACCTGCTGACTATCGCCGTGCTGGGCGTCGCGGGAATGCGGCTGTCGGACAGGGGGCCCACCGAAATAGCCGATGAACTCGCCCGCGACGTCATCAATGTCGTCCTGGCGGGCCTTCAATCAGGGATTCATTTGCACTCGGTCGCGGCGCTTTATGCCACTGCCGGGGCGCAACAGGTCGGCGTGTCCAAGTGAGGAGTTGTCTGATGAACCGGATCTCCCCCTCGAGTTTTGCGCTCATCGCATGGCTCGGAGTTGCCTTCGTAACCAACGCCTGCAGCGCGGCGGACGGAAAGACCAAAGATCGCGAGACCGTCGCCCCGAACCGGATATCGGTCGCGCCCGTCGACGTTGTCGAACGGCCGATCGCTCGCTTTATTCACGCAACCGGGACGCTCATGGCCGAAGAACAGGCCGGCGTCGCCGCCGAAACAGCGGGCCGGGTCGTCGCGACACCGATCGAGCGTGGGACGGCCACGCCTCAGGGCGCCGAGTTGATTCGTTTGTCGCCAACAGAAACTGAAGCGCAGGTCGGTGAAGCCGAGGCCAATGCGGCCCAGATCGAGGCCCGGCTCGGGTTGACGTCCGGCGCGCCCCTCGACGTGAATGCCGTTCCCGAGGTTCAGAACGCCAAGGCCGCGTTCGAGCTTGCGGAAAGCGAATTCGCGCGCATTCGCTCACTCCTCGATCAAAAGGTGGTTTCCCAGTCGGAATACGATCAGAGACGCGCGCAGATGGAAGCGGCGCGACAACTCTATGAGGTCGCCAAGAACGGCGCAGCTCAGCAGTATCAGTCCCTGCAAGCGGCGCGGGCGCGCGTCGTCTTGGCGCGCAAGGCGCTTGCGGATACGGTGGTGCGCGCTCCGTTTACTGGCCTCGTCGCGGAGCGACTGGTCTCGGTCGGCGATTACGTCACGCGGGGCATGAAAGTGGCGGTTGTCGTCCGGATCAATCCACTCCGCGCTCAGCTGACGGTGCCCGAGCAGTTCATATCGGCCGTCGCGGTCGGGCAGCCGATCGCCTTCGAGGTGGACGCTTATCCGGGCCGCGAATTCGCTGCAACCATCCGCTACGTGTCGCCGACTCTGCAGGCGGACCGCCGCGCGCTCACAGTCGAAGCCGTCGTGCCCAATCCCAAAAGCGAGCTCAAGCCAGGATTGTTCGCCACCGCAAAAATGCAACAGTCGAAGCCGACACCGGCCATTCTCGTACCGGCAACCGCGGTGCGGGCCAGCGCCGGCGCCAGCCGCGTTTACATCGTCAAGGGAGATTACGTGGAAGAGCGTGTCGTGACAGTCGGCCAATCGGTCGATCAATCGATAGAAATCACGAGTGGGCTTGCCGTCGGCGACCGCGTCGCGACCGCGAATGTCGCTCAGCTCACGGACGGAAGTCCGATTACCAACTGATCGTCATCGTTCTCGGGGTTCTGGGTTCGACATTGGCTTGAGGTCTCATCATGCAGTGGCTCGCCGCACTTTGCGTCAAGCGACCGGTCTTTGCGACGGTCCTGATTCTGTCGTTGGTGGTCGTCGGGATATTCGGGTTTACCCGACTGGGCGTCGATCGATTTCCGAAGATCGACTTCCCTACCATCGTGGTCACCACCGTCCAGCCCGGCGCCGCTCCCGAGCAGATCGAAACCGAAGTCACCGACAAGATTGAAGAAGCCGTCAACACCATCAGCGGCATCGACGAGCTGCGTTCGACTTCGTCAGAAGGCGTATCGCTGGTGATGATCAGCTTCTTACTCGAGAAAGACACGAACATCGCTGCCCAGGAAGTTCGCGACAAAATCAATAGCGTTCTACCGCTCCTTCCCAAAACGATTCAGCAACCCCGGGTGGACAAGTTGGATCCGGACGCTGCGCCCGTGCTGAGCGTGGCGCTAAGCGCTAGTCGGCCCATCCGGGACGTGACCGAATACGCGGACAAGGTGCTTCGGCGTCAGCTCGAAAGCGTGGGCGGCGTCGGCCAGGTGCTGGTCCTGGGCGGACGCCAGCGCCAGATCAACATCTGGCTGGACGCCGATCGGCTGCGTGCGTACAACCTGACGGTCACCGACGTTTCCCGCGCGCTGCTGGCTCAGAACGTCGAGATTCCCGGTGGCCGGGTCGATCAGGGCGGCCAGTCGCTCACACTCCGGACCCGCGGGCGCGTGCAAAGCGTCGCCGAGTTCGGCGACATCGTCATCCGCGAGAAAGACGGGCATCCGGTCCGCATCGTCGATGTGGCGCGTATCGAAGACGGCCAAGCCGACATCGAAACCGCCGCCAACGTGAACGGTGAGGGGGCGGTCGTTCTGAACATCCGGAAGCAATCCGGCACGAACACGGTGGAAGTGGCTCGAGAGGTGAAATCGCGGTTGGAAGCATTGAAGACAAGTCTTCCGACCGGCTACAACCTTCGGGTCGTTCGTGACCAGTCCGACTTCATCGAGGCGTCCATCAACAACGTCGAGGAACACCTGATCGTCGGATCGATTCTCGCCGCTGTCGTCGTGTTGTTGTTCCTGACGAACCTCAGGTCGACGGTCATCGCCGCGATCGCCATTCCCACGTCAATCCTCGCCACGTTCGGGTTGATGTGGTACATGGACTTCACGTTGAACATGCTGACGATGCTCGCGCTGACATTGTCGGTCGGTATCGTCATCGACGATGCGATCGTCGTCCTGGAAAACATCTACCGGTTCATCGAGGAAAAGCACGAAAACCAAATCGAGGCCGCCATCGAGGCAACGAAAGAGATCGGTCTGGCGGTTCTCGCCACGACACTGTCGCTCGTGGCAATTTTCGTCCCTGTCGGCTTCATGGGCGGCATCGTCGGCCGTTTCATGAAGAGCTTCGGTCTCACGATGGCGTTCGCGATCATGGTTTCACTGGTCGTCAGCTTCACGCTGACGCCGATGCTCGCGGCGCGCTGGCTCAAGGTCAAGCGCCACGGCAAGGACCAGCACTCATCGAAAGATTCGAAAATCTTCCACGCCATCGACGTCTTCTACACTCGACTCCTCGAATGGTCGATGGCCCACCGGTTCGTCGTCGCCGCCATCGCGGTGGTCGTCTTGTTCTCGAGCGTCCCGCTCTTCTCCATCACCAACAAGAACTTCATTCCGCAGGACGACCAGTCCGAGTTCGAAATCAACGTCCGCGCGGCCGAAGGCACGAGCCTGGAATCCACCGAAATCATCGCCAACCGGATCGCCAACTCAGTTCGACAGCGCCTCTCGGAAGTCGATTTCACAGTGGTCACGGTCGCGGGCGATCCGGCAAAGACGCGAAACCTGGCGAGTATCTATGTTCGCCTGCGGCCAATCGAGGCTCGGAAGCGCGACCAGCTCACGGTCATGGAGATCGTGCGCAACGACATCGTCAAGCCGTTGGCCGCGGACCTGCGGACGTCGGTTCAACAAATCGCAAACATCGGCGGTGGTGGCGCACAAAACGCGGCGGTTCAGTTCGTGGTGAATGGCCCGGATCTGAAGAAATTGGAGCAGATCAGCCGGCAACTCGTGGAGCGCGTCAAAGCGATTCCGGGTGTCGTCGACCTCGACACCTCGTTCAATAGCGGAAAGCCCGAGTTATCGGTGCAGGTCGACCGTCCCAAGGCGGCGGACCTCGGCGTTCAAGTGGCCGATGCCGCAGAGGCGCTGCGCCTCCTTGTCGGCGGCGATCAAATTACGACGTACAACGAAGGCGGCGAACAATACGAGGTGCACCTGCGCGCCAGGGCCGAGAACCGCACCACCGAGGCTGCAATCGCCGCATTAACGGTCCCATCCTCGAGAATCGGCAGTGTGTCCCTCGACGACGTCGCGGACTTCACACCGGGCACGGCGCCCTCCGAGATCAACCGCCTGGCGCGGCAACGCCAGGTGACTGTCTTCTGCAACCTCCTGCCGACCGCGTCACAGGCCGAAGTGCAGAATGCGATGGCCGCCGAGTTTCAAAAGCTCAACGCCGGGGGCGAGTACCGGGGCGCGCTGACCGGTCAGTCAAAACAGTTGGGCCGGGCGGGTCAGGACTTCGTCCTGACTTTCATGCTGTCTCTGATCTTCATGTATCTGATCCTGGCAGCGCAGTTTGAATCGTGGCTTCATCCCATCACGATTCTGCTGTCGCTGCCTTTGACGCTTCCCTTCGCTCTTCTGTCGATCATCATCTTTCGACAATCGCTGAACATCCTGTCGGCACTGGGGCTGCTCGTGCTCTTTGGCGTTGTCAAGAAGAACTCGATTCTGCAAATCGACCACGCCAATCAGCTGCGTGAACGTGGATTGTCAACGAACGAGGCAATCGTTCAAGCCAGCCGCGATCGACTTCGACCCATTCTGATGACCACGTTTGCGTTCGTCGCCGGGATGGTTCCACTCCTCGTTTCGACAGGAAGCGGTTCCAGTACTAACCACGCGATCGGCTGGGTAGTGTTCGGCGGTCAGTCACTTGCGTTGCTGCTGACGCTCCTAGTCACACCGGTCGCCTACACGCTGTTCGACGACGCGTCGCGGCTGCGGCTGTTCAGCCGTCGCCATCAGCCTGAACTCGCGGAGGAAGAAACGCCGGCGGCGGTGACCGCGCAGGCTATGACAGCAAGCGACCGCTGACCACAGCCGCAGCGGGAATCCGTTCAGATCAATATCGGGTGGAGGGGTTTGTTGAAAGACTCCTCAGACAGGTGAACTATGCGTAGCACGTTTTTCCGTTCTTTTGTCGTAACCTCGACTCTCTTGGCGTTCTCGACATTGGCGGCCGCCCAAACCGCGCAACCTGGGCGGCGGACGCTGCCGCTGACAGTCGACGAAGCGGTCCGGCTGGCGCTCGAGCACAACCCGGACTTGATAGCGGATCGGCTGGATCCTCAAATCAGCGACACGCGCGTGGCCGGCGCAGCCGGGGCGTTCAAGCCCTCGTTCAACACCGGTATTCAGCGAAACAATCAGCTCCAGCCCCCGGTCGGCTTCCTGGTGCCAACACCGACCGCCAACGACGCGGTGACCTCGAACGCCGGCGTGAGCCAGCGCCTGCCGTGGTTCGGGACGACGTACGGCGTTTCGTGGAACGCTGTGCATACCGAGAGCAACAGCTTTCTGAACAGCTACAATCCGCTGCTGCAGTCAGGCCTGTCGGTCAATCTGTCGCAACCTCTCGTTCGCGACTTGTCCATCGATTTTGCCAGGCAGCAACTCGCGACCACGCGGGTCAATCGCGACATCGCCGGCACGAGACTACAGGAGAGCGTGGTCCACACCACGGCCAGCGTCAAAACCGCCTACTGGAACCTCGCTGCTGCGAACGGCAACCTGGAGGCGCGGCAAACGGCTCTCGACCTGGCGCGCGAACTTGTCCGCGTCAATCAGGCAAGGGTAAATGTCGGACAAGCGCCTCCGCTCGATCTCGTATCGGCCCAGGCCGAGGTGGCTTCGAACGAAGAGCAGCTCATCGTGGCTCAAACGTTGGTCAAGATCGCCGAGGATCGCTTACGCGTACTGATTCTCGATACCACTGATCCTGACTCCTGGACGGTGGCAATCCAACCGGTCGATTCGCCGCCAATCAACATCGTGCCCATCGACCTCGACGGAGCCATCGCCGGCGCCCTGCGAGATCGCACAGATCTCCAGCGTGGGAAGTTCGACATCGAGAACACTCAAACGAACGTCAAGTATGCAGCGAGCCAGCGGCTGCCAGATGTGCGCCTGAACGCAAGCTATCTGGCGAGCGGCCTCGGTGGGACGGAGGTCATCCGATCGGGCGGGTTTCCCGGCACGATCATTGGCTCTGGGTCGGCGATCGATTTCGGAAACGTGCTGAACCAGCTCTTCGAGCGGAACTACCCAACGTGGGCCGTAGGTTTCAGCGTCTCGTATCCGCTCGGCAAGAGCGCGGAGGAGGCCAACTACGCCCGCGCCCAGCTCGAAAAGACGCAGGCACAAGAACGCCTCAAGGCCACGCAATCCCGCGTTGTGCAGCAGCTCCGGGAAGCCGCGTGGAAGATCGAGGGAAACGCGAAGCGGATTGACACGACCCGGGCGGCGCACGAGTTGGCCGAGCAGCGCCTCGACGCCGAACAGAAGCGGTACGAAGTGGGGCTATCCACCAACTTCCTCGTCATCCAGGCCCAGCGTGACCTGGCTCAAGCAAAGACCAACGAACTGTCGGCCGTGCTTGCGTACGATCTCGCGCTCGTCGATTTCGAAGCGCTGCAGCAGGCTGGACCAGCGGGAGCGCCTGCGAGCTCCACGCCGGCTCCGGCCACGGCGGCGGCTCCAACACCAACGGCGGCCGCTGCAGCTCCTGCAGCCTTGCGTGCCCAAACATCCGGCGTGCCCGGCGTCGCAGGCCTCGCCGGTCAGCCTTGATCTGCGGACGCGTTGGGCTCACGAAGTTCTCGCAAGGCGTTGTATTATCTGACGCCTTGCCATCTCCGCGGGGATAAACAACTACATGTCCAGACCATATCAGCTGTGCGGCCTCGGTAACGCCATCGTCGACATTTTTCTCGAGCTTGGGGAGGCCGAATTCGCCGGGCTTGGTTACGAGCGCGGCACGATGGTGCTCGTCGAGCCGGCAGCCCAGCGGACGCTGCTCGAGCGTTTTCAGAAGCAGGAGCCTAGACTCGTGAGTGGTGGCTCGGTGGCAAACTCCATCATCGCGTTCTCCCAGCTCGGCGGCCACGGGGCCTTCATCGGCTGCGTCGGCGACGATCGATATGGCCTGTTCTACGCCAACGAATTCGAGGAACTTGGTATCGACATCGGCAATCCGATCATTGTCAACGAGGTGACGGGCACGTCGGTGTGCATCGTGACGCCGGATGCCGAGCGCACCATGCGGACCTGCCTGGCGGTGGCGAGCCATCTGTCCGCTAAGCACGTGGATGAACAACGCATCAAGAACTCCGATTGGCTGTTCATCGAGGGCTATGTGTTCGCCAATCCCGACACCGGCCAGACCGCCATTCAGGAAGCGGTCCGACTCGCCCGGCAGCACAAAACCAGAATCGCCATCACCTGCTCCGATGCGTTCATTCCTCAAGTATTCGGGGAGGCGTTAAAGGCCGCGTTGCAGCACGCCGATCTGTTCTTCTGCAACGAAACGGAGGCCTGCGCCGTCACTGGCGCGACCACCGCCGAAGAGGCCTTCGCAAAGCTCAAGGGAAGCGTCCCCTCTGCAGTTGTGACCAACGGTCCGCATGGTGCCTTTGTTCGACATGACGGCGTCGAGGCGCATGTTCAGGCGTTCGCATGCGAGCCCAAGGATCTCACTGGTGCAGGCGACATGTTCGCCGGGGCGTTTCTCTACGGGATCACACACGGCGTGCCGGCGGAACAAGCCGCACGCGCGGGCAGTTTCCTGGCGATGAAAGTCATCACCCAGGTCGGCGCCCGGCTCCATCACGGCACGAAACAGTTCTGGGAGGAATGCCTCGCTTCGGTGTGAGACTCGAGCGCACCTACTTCAGATACTTTCCCACGATTGGATCCAGCTCCCGCTTCGTTCGCTCTGGAATCATGTCGCGCTGCGTGATGAGCGCCGAGGCGAGCGCCGTTGCGCATTCACACGTGCGCGAACCCTCTATATGGCCGACCGCTTCGGCGATGACCTTCTGCGCCGTCGCCACGTTCTGCAGCAGGTTGCCGACGATCAGCTCCACCGTCACCGAATCGTGATCCGGATGCCAGCTATCGTAGTCGGTGATCAGCGCCAACGTCGCGTAACAGATCTCGGCTTCCCGCGCGAGCTTCGCTTCCTGAAGATTCGTCATGCCAATGACGTCCATCCCCCAGGAGCGATAGAGCCGTGACTCCGCCAGCGTGGAGAACTGAGGTCCCTCCATGTTGACGTAAGTACCGCCACGGTGCACCGTCGCACCGACTTTCTCCGCCGCATCGGCCGCGACCTTCGACAGAACTGGACAGACGGGGTGCGCAAAGGCGATGTGCGCAACCAGCCCGCGACCAAAGAATGTGCTGATCCTTCCTCTAGTTCGATCTAAAAACTGATCCGGCACGAGGATGTCAAGCGGCTTGTACTCCTCTTTGAGGCTGCCCACGGCGCTCGCCGAGAGGATTCGTTCCACGCCAAGCAGCTTGAACCCGAAAATGTTCGCGCGAAAGTTCAGCTCTGAAGGCATGATGCGGTGGCCGATGCCATGGCGCGCCAGGAAGGCGACTTTCTTGTTCCGAAGAGTGCCGATGACGTAGGGACCAGACGGCTCGCCGAACGGCGTGACGAGCGTCCTCTCCTCCCGGTCGGTCAGCTCGTTCATGTTATACAAGCCACTTCCGCCGATGATGCCAATTTGAACGGTCATTTTTATCCTTGTCGTGGGCCCAACCCGCACGTCCCCCAGGCTACGCCGGGACCACGCGAGGCTTTCCGTCTTCCTCCCTGATGTAACCCGCTATCACCGCTGGATCGTGTTCGAAGAACACCAGGGCACTGCGTTCGATCGCTTGCTTGACGAACGTCGGCTTCGCCGCGAGCGTGTCCAGCGGATACAAGTCGTACCCCATGATCCATGCGTCGGGCAGGTGGGCCGTCGTTGGAATCAGGTCAGCCACGAAGGCGGCCGTCTTGCCGGCCGACTCGATCCAGACCATCTGGTGATGCATCGTATGGCCGCCTGTTCGTTGCACGCGCACACCTGGCATGATGCTTCGATCCTCGTCCACGAGTTGGAGCACGCCCGCTTCAGCCAACGGCAGGTAGTTGTCAGATAGGTAGCTCGCACGATTGCGCGCGTTCGGATGTGTGGCGTCTTCCCATTCGCCCCGTCGGACGATGTACTGCGCCCGCGGAAAGCGCGGGCGCAGCTTCCCACTCGCGTCTCGTGCGGTAAAGCCGCCGGCATGATCGAAATGCAGGTGGGTGGCCAAGACGATGTCGATGTCTTCTGCGGATAACCCGGCCTCCGCCAGCGTGTGATCGAGGTGTCGCGACCGATCGAACGCGCAAATGTCGCTGAACTTGGCGTTCTCTTTGTCGCCGACTCCCGCGTCGATGATCATCGTCCGGTTCCCGCGGACGATGAGTGGCCGCATCGCCAGTGTGATCCGGTTCCTGGCGTCCGGCGTGGCTTTCTGAGACCACAGCGAGCGAGGAACGACACCAAACATCGCTCCTCCGTCCAGGCCGAAGAACCCATCATTGACGGAGATCAGTTCCACGTCGCCGAGCGCGTAGCGGGCAATCTCGGACCGTCGAGCCGCGCTGGCATGCGGCCGGGAGTCGGCGGCTACCGCCGACTGCTTCAGCTCGACCAGCACGCCATGGGCCGCCGAAGGATGAATGAACGCCACCAACGAACCCTCGGCGCCGGGGCGCGGCTGCTCGTCTACCAGCTTCGCGCCACGCGCTTTCAGATGGGCGACCGCGGCGTGGACGTCGTCGACCCGGAGCGTGATGTGATGAAGTCCCGGTCCGCGCTTATCGAGAAACGAACGAATCGGTGAATCGGGAGCCGTGGCCTCGAGCAGCTCGAGGCTCGATCCGCCGACCGGGATGAAGCGAGCGCGAACCCGTTGGGAAGAAACCTCCTCGGGCGCTTCGATTTCCAGCCCGAGCGCGTCCCGATAAAACGAGAGCGCCGCGGCAATGTCCTGCACGGCGATTCCAACGTGATCCAGAACGGCTTTCATATCAAAGACTGCTCGTTCGCGCGCTTCGCGTTTTCATGGTCATGAGCGCTTCGGGTTTTCGAGAGCCCTCGCCAGTAATTGCCCCGCCGCAGTATGCGGGTCCAGGTCCCTCGCCACAATACGATCGACGATGGCCGCCAATTCGCCCTCGGCGAGCACGTCGCGCGCGAGCCGCTCGACGAACGCCTGCGACACCAGGTTCAAGAGGCGTTGCTCGTCGCGCAATCGCTGCCGTCGTGCGGTCGCTTTTCCAGACTCCTCGCTTCCGGCATGCGTTCGAAACCTGGCGATGGCCTCGACAAGGTCGCCGATGCCTTGGCCGGTCGTGCTTACAGTTTTCACAATCGGCGGACGCCACTCCTCTGCGCCGAAAGATTGAAGGGATAAGTTTGCTTCGATGGCCGCCACGAGTCGGTCGCTGCCATCTCGATCCGCCTTGTTGACGACGAAGATGTCGGCGATCTCCATGATGCCGGCTTTGAGCGCCTGCACTTCGTCTCCGCTCCCTGGCATCAGCACGACGATCGCCACATCTGCGGTCCGCGCGATTTCGATTTCGTCCTGCCCAACGCCAACCGTCTCGATGATGACAAAGTCCTTGCCGGCGGCGTCCAGAACGGCCGTCGCGTCAGCGGTCGCGCGTGCGAGTCCGCCGAGTTGGCCGCGTGTCGCCATACTCCGGATGAACACGCCTTCATCGGCGGCGTGTCGTTGCATCCGCAGCCGGTCCCCCAGCACGGCGCCTCCGCTGAAGGGGCTGGTCGGATCGACCGCGATGATGCCGACCGACTTGGAGCTCGTGCGAAACTCCGCGGCGACACGATCGACTAGCGTACTCTTGCCGGCGCCGGGCGGTCCTGTTACCCCGATGACGTAGGCGCGCCCCGAATGTCTGAAGATGACCTTGATCAGGTTCACGCCTTCCGGACTCTCGTCCTCAATCAGAGAGATTGCCCGGGCAATGGCGCGGGGATCACCGGCAAGCACTCTTTCGACGAGAGGAGACATCGGGTCGCAGGCGGACATGGATAGCAGCCTATCGCTGCAGCAGCTGCCGGGCGATCACGAGGCGCTGAATCTCGCTCGTGCCCTCGCCAATCGTGGTCAGCTTCACGTCGCGAAAGTACTTCTCGGCCGGATAGTCTTTCACGAACCCGTAGCCGCCGTGGATCTGAACGCAGTCATCGGCTGCTTTCACGGCGATTTCGCTCGCATAGAGCTTCGCCACGGCCGACTCGAGCGTCGTCCGGCGGCGGTGATCTCTCAGGTACGCGGCGCGATAGGTCAGCAGCCGCGCGGCCTCGATTCGCGTGGCGTTGTCGGCCAGCTTCCACTGAATCGCCTGAAACTGGCTGATCGTCTTGCCAAACGCCCGCCGCTGCTTCGCGTACGCCAAGGCGGTCTCGTACGCGCCCTGCGCGAGTCCGACCGCCAATGCGGCGATGCCGATGCGTCCGGCATCGAGCACTTGCATGCTGTTCACGAATCCATGTCCCTCTTTGCCGAGCAGCTGGTCGGCTGGAATCCGGCAGTTATCGAACAGGACCTCGCTCGTGTCCGAGGCGCGCATGCCAAGCTTGTCTTCCTTCTTTCCTGCCGTCATTCCGCGAGTGCCGCGTTCGATGATGAAGGCGGAGATTCCTTTCGGTCCGGCGGCGCGGTTCGTCATCGCCATCGCCACGACCACGTCTCCGACGCGACCGTGCGTCGTGAAGGTTTTGGATCCATTCAGGACCCACGATCCGTCCTGCCTGTTGGCCGCCGTGCGCATTCCGGCGGCGTCGCTTCCGGAGCTCGATTCGGTCAATCCCCACGCGCCGATCTTGTCCCCGCGCGCCAGAGGCACCAGGAATCGCTGTTTTTGCTCTTCGCTTCCGAACATCAACAAATGGGCGGCGCAAAGGCCATTGTGGGCGGCGACGGACAAGGCGACCGCTGGATCGACGCGTGCGAGCTCTTCGATACAGATGCAGTAGTCGATGGCCGACATGCCAGCCCCGCCGTACTGCTCTGGAATCTGGATCCCCATCAAGCCGAGCGACGCCAGCTTCGGGACGAACTCAGCCGGCAGGTGCTGTTCTCGATCCCATTCGCGAACGTAAGGCCTGATCTCGACCTCTGCGAAGTCGCGCACGCTCCGGCGGAGCAGTTCTTGCTCTTCCGTCAGGCGGAAGTCCATCCGGATGAAACTTTATCATTTGGCCACGGCGACCCCAACGGTAACAGCCGACGGCGCCTCGACCAGCTATGATGCGTACAGGAGGGCGGAGACGTGTCGATGAGAATGGGATTGCGCGCCTTCACGATTGCCGCGTGGATGTCGTTGATCGGAGCCGCGCCAGCGCTCGCCGATGTCACGCTATTCATCGGCACCACGACCACGCCGGCCAATCGACAGGTCCGTGGCTTTTCAGCAGGCTTGGGTCTGCTCATCGTCGCCTTTGAATTCGAATACTCCTCGACCCATGAGGACTTGGCAGACGTCGCGCCTTCCCTGAAGACCGGAGTCGGGAACGTTCTCCTTCAAACGCCCTTCGCCATTCACGGCGTGCAGCCGTATTTCACGACGGGCGCTGGGTGGTACAGCGAGACCCTCGGCACGCGCAACGACCAGGGGTTCGCATTCAACACCGGCGGCGGTGTCAAGATATCGTTGGCTGGGCCTCTGCGGTTGCGACTGGATTATCGGATCTTCAAACTGGACAGCGAAGCGCTGAACACGCCGTCACAGCGCTTCTATGCAGGACTCAATCTGAAATTCTGAGCTGAGTCAGGGCGGGCTTGAGGAGCAGCGGCTCTGAGGAAGTGAGAACTCGAGCATCCGAGAACAACTTCTCGAATGCCAGATCCTCACATCCTCAAATCCTCAAATCCTTAGATTCTCAAATCCCTAGATTCTCAAATGCAAGAGTGCCCTACTTGCTGAGGTCGGACACGAGCGCGAGGTTGACGAAGTTCTGGCCCTGCGCGTACGCCTCTGCGTACTGCTTGTAAAGCGTGTTCACCTGCTCGGCCGGGAAGGACTCGGCGAGGATATTCGAAACCGTATAGTCCGCACCTTTGACCGACGGATCGATGATGAACACGTAGAGCGCATTGCCGCCGGCGGCTGGTTCGGGCGATTTGAACACTTTCCAGCTGGCGGCCTGCTGTTTCCGTTCGGGCTTTTCACTTTTCTGCAGGGCTTCCTTCAGCTTCGCAACGACAGCCTCAAAGTCCGCGGTCTTGTCGGCCTTTATGAAGTTGAGGACCATGCCGGCGTCCGACGCGAACACTCGTGTGGTCGGGGCGGGCTGGGCCTGCTGCGCGGATACCGTGCTCGCCGAAAGTGCTCCGGCGACAAGCGCTACGGCAATCCATCCTGGCCGGCCCAGGTACACCGGCGTGGCGGGGGATCGGAACATCGCGGCCTCCTTGGCGAAAGGGGTGTTACTTTATCGGTACTCAGCGACGAAGCTCCCACCGCCCCTGTCAAAACGACCGGTGCTCACTTCGTGACCATGACTCGCGGCTGGCCAACGCGGCCGCGGCCTTGGCCGGGCTCGCCTGGAGAAGCCGCAAGAAAACGCCACATTCTCGCATGCTGGCGCGGCGAGTCAAACGAAAACAGCCATCACTTCGTTGGCAAGAAGCATTCCCCGACGCGTCAGCCACAACCGGTCGCCTTGTTTTTGCAGATAGCCGTCTTGTATGAACGGCGCCAGTGCATCGCCGTACCGCCTCCACACATCGACACCGTACCGCACACGAAAGACGTCAAGACTTACGCCTGCCGTCAAGCGCAAGCCCATGAAGAGCGCGTCGCCCAGCCGCTCAGCCGGGGAGAGGGAACGGGTATCGGTCGCGGCCGGCAGTCCGCGCGACACGTGGTCGATGTAGTCCTGTGTCGACGACAGGTTCTTCCAGCGCACGCCGTTGAACGTCGAATGGGCGCCGCAGCCAAACCCGAGCCAGTTGCCGTCACTCCAGTACTTGACGTTGTGACGTGACTGTCGGCCGGACCGCGCCACGTTGGAAATCTCGTACTGCTCGTAACCCGCGTTGTCCAGCAGCTCCATGGCCTCCAGGTACATGGTTGCCGCATCCTCGTCCGGCGCCTGCGAGCACCGTGCGCGTGCCATTTCGTCTTTGAGCGGCGCGTTTGGATAGACCTCCAACAGATACAGCGACAAGTGCTCGGGGGCGAGCGCAGCAGCCGCGCCGACCGAGTCGAGCCATTCGCCGACGTGCTGACCGGGCAGCCACATCATCAGGTCGAGACTGACGTTCTCGAATCCTGCCCGGCGGGCTTCATCGAAAGCCGTACGCGCCCGCACGGCGTCGTGCAGACGCGACAAACGCCGCAGCTCGTCGTCTCGGAACGATTGGACGCCAAAGCTGAGCCGATTCACGCCGGCCGCTCGATAGCCCCTCAACCGTTCTTCTGTGACCGACTCGGGATTGGCCTCGAGCGTCACTTCGCGATCCGCGGCCACGTCAAATGCCTCACAACATGCTTCGATGACGGACTGAACTTCTTCGGGCTCGAGCAAGGAAGGGGTGCCGCCACCGAAATAGATGGTGTCAGCAAGGACTTTCGCGGATCGCAAGCCATGCGGCACCGCGAATCTCTTGAATCAGCGCGTCGACGTACTTGCGCTTCACATCCGCATCGAAGAGCCCTCGATTGAAGTTGCAGTAGTTGCAAATCGCCGAACAGAACGGAACGTGGAGATATAGACCCGAAGCAGGTGCTGGGTGCTGGTGCTGGGTGCTGGGTGCTGGGTGCTGGTGCTGCGTGCTGGGTGCTGCGTGCTGGGTGCTTCACATACTGCATCTCTGAGCTACCCACAGACTAGCTGCCCGCACGGCCGCCTGGCCACTTGAGATCGGCTTTCCCATCGCGCACCGGCTCTCGCAGCTGGGCTCGCGCCGATGCGGACGCGCGAGACGGCAGCTTCCGGCGAGGCTGGCCCTTCCATAACTTGTAAATGTCCTCGGCGTCGGCGTTTGGAGGCAGGTCGCGGTAGTCCGGGCCGTCGTATTCGAGGAACTCACACATCTCGCGAAGTCGGGAGTGAAGCCGGAATCCGACCCGTACCAGCAGAGAGTTCAAGTCTTCAGAGCCGGGAATATCTTCATAATTCGACGTAAAGATCGTCGGAAGCTTCGCGTTATAGCGTGCGTTCACGATGACATTCATCGTCTCTTCGACCCAATCGGTCAGCCGTTCGGCTCCGAGATCGTCCAGAATCAGCAACTCGGCGTTCATGACCGGTCGAATGACGTCCATTTCTGCCGTCTTCGTGAATGAATTGTACGTGCTGCGAATCTGGGTCAGAAGCCCACGCGTGTCGTAGTACCTTCCGCGCGCGCCGCTGGTCCTGATGGCATGCTTCATTGCCGCAATCGCGAGGTGTGTCTTCCCGATTCCCGGTGGCCCGATGACGAGCAGGCCCTTCTCGACGACTGGAAAGGCCTCGGCAAATCGCTTCGCCGACGCCACGGCGTTCAGGAGACGATCGTTGGGATAAGTCACGAACGTCGAGAACTCGCAAGCCGCGTACCGGGCTGGAATGCCGGCCTGCTCGAGTGCCTGTGCCGATGAGCGCTCGCGCCAGCAGTCACATCTCACGACACGGCGAACGCCGTTTTCGTCGATCGGCTTCCAACCGGTGCCGTCGCAAAGAGGACAATTCACGATCAGCATTCAGCAATTGGCAATCGACAAGCAGGCGTTCAGCGATCTTCGTTGTGAGTTGCGGAACGTAGATTGTAGATTGCTTATTGGGATTGCTACGAAGTTTTTTTCTGCGCGGATTCGCTGGCGGGATGTGTTGTCGTGCCGGATGACGATGACGTCGTGCGAACGAGATCGGTCGGCGACGATTTCACGAGAGCCGTCGAGAGACGCTGCTCCCAATCGTCGAGCCCGCGCGTCATTTCGCGCTTCACATATTCCATGAACTCGTTGACTTCATGCTGCATCAACTCAATCTTCCGGCGCATGTTGAGAATGATCTCGACGCCCGCGAGGTTCACGCCAAGGTCTCGGGTAAGCGACAGAATCGTCTCGAGCTGCTCCAGGTCCTCCTCCGAGTACAGCCGTGTATTGCCTTCGGTGCGCGAGGGTTTCAACAAACCCTCGCGTTCGTACAGCCGTAGCGTTTGCGGGTGAATCTGGTATTTCTGCGCTACCGCACTGATCATGTAGTACGCGCTGCCGGGCTTCTTCATAGGTCCGTCTGAGCTCTCTACGTCCTAGCTACTTCAAAACGTCACGTCGCACGTCCTCTGCATTAATCCGCCCGAACTCCCTCAACAGTTCCTTCGATCGCTCATCCAGCAGTTTGGGCAGTACCACTCGGACCTCGACAATCAGATCGCCGGGCCGGCCGCCGGCCGGAGCAGGGACGCCCCGCTCGCGAAGCCTGAAGCGTTGGCCCGACTGCGTGCCAGGCGGGACCCGCACCCGCGCCACTCCGTCCAGCGTCGGTACCTCGAACTTCGCCCCAAGCGCCGCCTCATGCAATGCAACAGGCACGACCACATGAAGATCGTTGCCCTCGCGTCGAAACAACGGATGCGGTTCGACGTGGAAGGTGATGTACAGATCGCCGCGTTCGCCGCCGTTGCGGCCGACGTTGCCGTTGCCGGGCACACGAATTCGCGCCCCTTCCGCCAGTCCGGGCGGCACGGCAATCGTCAGTGGCTCGGTCCGCGTTTCGACCTGCCCACCGCCACAGGTCGGACATCGCGTCACATCCTGGCGCCCCGAACCACCGCACTGCGCGCACGGTTTCGAGAACACCATATGCCCGCGGGCCGACTTGACCGAGCCCGTGCCGTGGCAGTGAGCGCACCGACGCTCTGCCATTCGCAAACGTCCAAGCCCCTTGCACGACCGGCAATGTTCCTGGCGAGTCACGGTCAGGTTGTACTGCCCGCCTCGCATGGCTTCGATGAAACTGACGGTCAGCGTCTGATGCAGGTCGGTCCCACGAGCGGCCGCGCGCCCCGGTGCGCCGCTCCGGTGCAGGAAATCCCCAAACAGGTCGCCAAACGTCGACGCCGCCGACCCGCTCGCACTCACGGAAAAATCGAAGCCTTCGAATCCAAACGTCGCGGCCCCCTGAGCAGCCGCCGGTTGGCCCACTGTGTCGTAGTGACGCCTGCGGTCCGGATCGCTCAGAGTTTCGTAGGCTTCTGAGATCTGGCGGAAGTGCGAAACAGCCATCCGATCGCCCGGGTTGATGTCGGGGTGATACTTACGCGCTAGTCGCTTATACGCGCGCTTGATCTCGCCAAGCGAGGCGTTTCGCTGCAACCCGAGAATGATGTAGAAGTCCATCGATCGAAATATGAATTTTGAGGATCTAAGGATTTGTGAATTTGAGAAACGAAATCCTCAGATCCTCAAATTCTCAAATTCTCAAATCCTTAAATTCTGACATCGTCACTGTTTTCCCTCGTCAACGACTTCGGCATCGATGACGTCGCTCTTCGGACCCGCCTCGCCCGTCGAACCCGCTCCCGACGCACCAGCCTCACCGCCTCCCGGCGCCCCACCGCCTTGCGTCTGCCGGTACAGCGACTCTGCCGCCTTGTGCTGAGCCGACGTCAACTGATCCAGTGCCCGTTGAATCGCCGCCGCATCGTTCGATTCGCCGGCCTTTTTCACCGCCTCGATGGCCGCTTCAATGGCCTGTTTGTCCGAGGCGCTCAATTTGTCCCCAGAGTCCTTCAGCATGCGCTCGGCGCCGTACACGGCTTGATCGGCCCGGTTCCTCGACTCGATCTCTTCACGCCGTTTCTTGTCTTCGTCGGCGTGCGATTCCGCCTCTTTCATCATCCGCTCGACTTCGTCTTTATTGAGACCGCTCGAAGCCGTAATCGTAATTTTCTGTTCCTTGCCCGTCCCCAGGTCCTTCGCCGAGACATTGACGATGCCGTTGGCGTCGATGTCGAAGGTCACCTCGATCTGCGGCACACCCCGAGGCGCCGGGGGCAGTCCGACGAGGTGGAACCGGCCGAGCGTGCGGTTGTCGCGCGCGAGAGGCCGCTCGCCTTGCAACACGTGCACTTCGACGCTCGTCTGACTGTCGGCGGCCGTCGAGAAAATCTCGCTCTTGCGGGTTGGAATCGTCGTATTCCTCGGAATCAGCGTCGTCAGCACGCCGCCAAGCGTCTCAATGCCCAGCGAGAGCGGCGTCACGTCGAGCAGCAGAAGGTCCTTGACGTCGCCGGCGAGCACGCCCGCTTGCACGGCGGCGCCAACGGCGACCACTTCGTCGGGATTGACCCCCTTGTGCGGCTCGCGACCGAACAGTTCCTTCACGATCGTCTGAACTTTCGGAATGCGCGTCGAACCGCCCACGAGGACGACTTCGTCGATCTTCGAGGGATCGAGGCCGGCATCGGCGAGTGCCTGCTTGGTCGGGCCGACGGTCTTTTGCAGGAGGTCCTCGACGATCTGCTCGAACTTCGCCCGCGTGAGCTTCATCTGCAGGTGCTTGGGACCGGTCTGATCGGCCGTGATGAATGGCAGATTGATGTCCGTCTCCATCACGGTCGACAGTTCCATCTTGGCCTTCTCTGCCGCTTCCTTGAGGCGTTGCAACGCCATCCGGTCTTTGCTGAGGTCGATGCCTTCACTCTTCTTGAACTCGGTGGTGATCCAGTCCATGATGCGCTGATCAAGGTTGTCGCCGCCCAGGTGTGTGTCGCCGTTGGTCGCCTTGACCTCGACCACTCCTTCGCCCACTTCGAGGATCGAGATATCGAAGGTGCCCCCACCGAAGTCGTAGACCGCGATGGTCTCGTCCTTCTTCTTGTCGAGACCGTAGGCCAACGCGGCTGCCGTCGGCTCGTTCACGATCCGCATGACTTCGAGACCGGCGATTTGTCCCGCGTCCTTGGTCGCTTGCCGCTGGGCATCGTTGAAATAGGCGGGAACCGTGATGACAGCCTGACTTACGGGCTGTCCGAGATACTCTTCAGCCGCCTGTTTCAGTTTTTGCAGAATCATCGCGGAGATTTCCGGTGGTGAGTACTCCTTGCCGGCACTGATGCGCGCGTCGCCGTTCGAGGCGCGAACCACTCGATACGGCACCATCTTCATTTCTTCATTCACCTCATCGAACTTCCGTCCCATGAAGCGTTTGATCGAGAACACCGTGTTTTCCGGGTTGGTGACGGCTTGGCGTTTGGCGACCTGACCGACGAGGCGCTCACCCGTTTTCGTGAATGCGACAACCGACGGCGTCAGTCGCGCGCCCTCGGGATTGGTGATGACAACCGGTTCACCACCTTCCATCACAGCGACGACCGAGTTCGTGGTGCCTAAGTCGATTCCGATGATTTTGCTCATGAGATCCTCTCGCGACAGGGTTGGCTAGCCCAGTAGATTGATACTTGTCTAAGTATAAAACCTGAGTCATCTATTGTAACAGTTGCACACTTCCGCAGCGGTCGGAACTCCGTTACTGACGGGAGCTGAACCTTTTAAGGTGAATCACCGTGCTATACTCGAATCTGCCAGCCGAACCTGCCCACCCGCTATGGGGTTTCACAATGCCTGCCCGCTGGCGAACTTTTTCATACTTTCCTAATACGGCGGTTGCGTTGTTGCTCCTTGTAGGGCCTTTAAACGCGCAGACGCCCGAGCCAGCAGATCCCCAGGAGCCGCCTCATATCGCGTACATCGACGGGGCAGTCACCCTCGAACGCGAAGGCCAGGCCGAACTGGCGACCGCGAACGTTCCGGTCTTAGCCGGTGACCGGATCGCAAGCACCGCCGGACGCATCGAAATCATCTTTCCCGACGGCACAGTGTTGGACGTCGACGAGTCGTCGGTCATCGAGTTCCTTGCGGCTGGCTTGTTGAGGCTTTCGGAAGGTCGCGTTCTGCTGACGGTCACCGGCGTAAACGACCCAAACCGGGCACCTCACTACCAGATCGACACACCGGTCGCCTCACTACGCACCGACAGCCCGGGCGAATTCCGAATCGCGGCTTCGGGTCCTCGCGACGCGAGCCAGACCGAACTGACCGTTCTCCGAGGCTACGCGACTCTCGTCACCGATCGTGGAGCCACATCCATCCGAGCTGGCGAGCGAATGGTGGCATTCGACAACGGATCGATTTCCTCGACGCTGTCGTTCAACTCGGCGCGCTTCGATGCATTCGATCGCTGGGCGGCCGAGCGGCGTGAAGCTCGGGTCGGTACGATGTCGGCACAGTACCTGCCGAGCGACCTTCGGATGTATTCCGGGTCCTTCGATCGGAATGGCTCGTGGCAGTACCGATGCGTCGTACGGAAACGTGTGGTATCCGGACGTGGATGCCACGTGGCAGCCGTACTACGACGGCTACTGGTCACCGATGCGGTCGTACGGTTGGACGTGGATCGGAGCGACGGTCTGGGCCTGGCCGACGCACCACTACGGCCGTTGGGGTCATACCCGCGGTTCGTGGTTCTGGATCCCTGGACGAACGTGGGGACCGGCCTGGGTCTCATGGGCATCCGCGCCCGGTTACGTCAGCTGGTGCCCGCTTGGCTTCGACAGCCGGCCGGTTTTCGGACTCTCGGCGGGAGTCAACAGCTTCCGGGCGGGATGGGTGGTCGTTCCACGGACGTCGTTTGGTTACCGCGGGTACTCCGTCAATCACCACGCGGTCTCACCTGTTCATCTTCCACGCGCCACAACGTTCACCGCTCTGCAGACGGCGCCCGGCGATCCTCGAGGACGGTCGAGACGCACTGGCGACACTTCTTCGAGCGGCGTCGCGGCTCAAAGGCGAAATACACCTCTACGATCATTTCCTGAATCGCCGTCCCCAGGCGGAACGGGAGCAAACGCGGCGCGCCGAGCGATTCCGTCCGACCCGGCTGGCGCTGCTCCTGAATCGTTCGTGCGCCGGCGCGCAGTTCCCACAGAAGCTTCGAGTTCGTTGAGCAACGTTCGGCAACAATCGCCCGATACGATTCGGACGTTCGGCGATCGCGGATCGTTCGCCCGTCCGACAGTGACGGCGCCGGACGCACCATTCACGAGGACGCCAGGGGGCCCCGAAGCCGCGTTCCCTCGCGCGCGAACAGCGTCGCCGGCGGGGTCACTGACCGAGACGCGCCCGCAGGGCATTCCGACACCGCCCCCGATGCCGCGGTGGGCTCCGCCAAACAACACGCAGGCAGAGTTGCCTCGCGCCATGCCGTTTCCGCGTCCGCTGCCACAGACGATGGCTCCGGCAGTGCCGGCGATGCCCGTGCCGTCATCGCAGCCCGCGGAGCAGCCCCAAAGTCGGCCAGCGTACGCCGGGCCGCGTTTTCGAGCGGCACCTGCGGCGGCGCCGACGCAGGACCGCGGGAGTTCAGGAGACTCGAGCTTCGGCGGTACCGGACGGAATCGGTCGGCGCCCGCCGCCAGCCAACCAATGGCGCCCGCCAGCCAGCCAACGGCTTCCACAGGCCAGCCAACGGGTTCCGCAAGCCAGCCATCAGCCGGCTCATCCAGAGCCGTGCCGCGTTCTGACGCTCAATCATCGTCGGGAAGCGGTGGAGGACGGAGGCGGTAAATACACAGAATTGCTGATTGCTGATTGCTAATTCGGGGCCGACGTTCGATAGTCGATTTCCGATCGCGGCCCGCGATTCTTTGGTACTTTAGTTCCGATAAAGATTAGCGACCTCTCATCAACAATTAGCAATCAGCAATTAGCAATTCGATGACTCGCTACATCGTGCGCGTGGCTCACCGAGCCGGCATCGCCCTGCTGTTCATTGTCGTGGCAATGCTCGGGACCCTCAGTGGCGTGCTCTTCGCCTACGCCGGCGATCTGCCGCAGGTCTCGGCACTCGACGATTACACACCCAGCACGATTACGCGCGTTTACGCCGCCGACGGCCAGGTCATTGGCGAGTTTGCGACGCAACGCCGCGTAATTATCAGCTACGACGACATCAACCCACTTCTCCGTCAAGCTATCATCGCCACCGAGGATGCCGAATTCGACCGCCATTTCGGCGTGAACATCTGGCGCATCTTCGTGGCTGCGGTCACCGACATCATGGAGCGGCGAAGGGCTCAAGGGGCCAGCACGCTCACCCAGCAACTGGCCAGAAACCTGCGCGATCACTTTGGCTTGACCAATGAGAAGTCCTTCGAACGAAAGATCAAGGAAGCGATCCTCGCGATTCAGATCGAGAAGCGCTACACGAAGAAGGAAATCTTCACCATTTATTGCAACCAGATGTACCTGGGTCACGGCGCCTACGGCGTGGAGGCAGCGTCCCGCTTGTATTTCAACAAGACCACGAAGCAGTTGACTCTGGACGAAGCGGCGTTAATCGCCGGCTTGTTTCAACTGCCCGAGCGCCAGAGTCCTTTCGTGGACATGAAGCGCGCGACGCAACGACGGAACGTCGTCCTTCAACGGATGGCGGACGAACGCTACCTGACGCAGGCCCAGGCCGATGCCGCGAAACAAAAGACCATTGTGACGCGCGGTCAGCCGAATCAACCGCCTGGAATCGCACCCTTCTTCGTGGAGGAGGTCCGGAAGCATCTCGAACGAGAGTACGGTGCGAAAGTTCTGTACGAGAACGGCCTCTCCGTGACCACCACTCTCGACGTCGGGCTCCAGAACGCTGCCAACGGCGCGATCGAGCGCGGCTTGCGCCGCTACGACAAACGGCACGGTTATCGACGCGCCAAGCGCAATGTGCTGGCCGAAGGCCAGACGATCGAGAGCTTCAAGGACGACCGATGGGCACGCCCGATTGCGGCTGGGGATGTCGTTCCCGCGGTCGTCTCAGCGATTGGTAAGCCGGCCGCAACCGGGGCCGCACGGCTGCGCATCGGTCCGTACCAGGCCGAGCTGGCCCGCGAAGGGTTTGCCTGGACTCGTCGAGCGACGGCGGCCGACCTGTTCAAGCCGGGCGACTTGATCGAGGTCCAGATCTCGAAGGTCGACGAGGCGACGCATACGGCGACGGTCACGCTCGAGCAGACGCCGCTGGCTGAAGCTGCGATCGTGGCGATCGACAATCGCTCGGGGCAGGTTAAGGCCATGGTCGGCGGTTGGAGCTTCAACCGCAGCAAATTCAATCGAGCAGTGCAGGCCTACCGGCAGCTTGGATCGACTTTCAAGCCGATCGTTTATACAGCTGCGATCGATCGCGGCTACACGCCATCCTCGATCTTGATCGACTCTCCGGTCAGCTATCCGGCGGGCAACGGGCAGATCTACAGCCCCCACGACTACGATCACAAGTTCGAAGGCGAGATCACACTGCGCCATGCGCTCGAGGAATCGCGCAACGTCCCGGCGATCCGCATGATGGATGTGCTCGGCCCCAAGAACGTGCTCGCACTTGCAAAACGATTTGGTTTCGAGGAGGACTTCCCGCCGTACCTGCCGATTGCGCTGGGCGCGGGCGATGGCACGCTGCTGGAGGTGACGAGCGCTTACACCGTCTTTCCCAATCAGGGCGTGCGCATGAAGCCCTTCTCGGTTCTGAAAGTACTGGACCGCGACCGCAATCTTCTTGAAGAGAATCGTGGCGAACCCGCCGATGTGATCAGCGCCGATACTGCCTTTGTGATGACGAATCTCCTGCGGGGCGTCGTTCTGCGGGGCACGGCTCAAGCGGCGGCCAGCATCGATTGGCCGCTTGCGGGCAAGACCGGAACCGTCGACGACAACACGGACGCGTGGTTCATCGGGTTCGATCCCGACCTGACCGTCGGCGTATGGATTGGCTTCGATGAGAAGAAGTCGCTCGGAGGTCTCGAGCAGGGGGCTGTCGCGGCACTGCCAATCTGGACGGATTTCATGAAGGCCTACATCGACGGCCGGCCGGACAAGGATCAGCCGCCGGCGTTCTCGGCACCTGGCAACATCGTCTTTCTCACGGTGGACAAGTCGAACGGCACCGTGCTTCCTCCCGATACACCCGGCGGCATCAGCGAAGCGTTCATTTCAGGCACCCAGCCTGGCGCCGACGGTTTTGCTAGGCCCCAGTAAGAGCCGCCCGCCGATAGACCTGTTCGTGTTTCATTGATTGGGGAGCTCTATGGAGATGAAGCCAATCAATCTGGCTGAAAAATTCGGTCTGCTTTTACAGCACTGGGCGCCCAAGATCATCGCCCAGATGAATGACTACCAGTTCAAGCTCGTGAAATTCAAAGGCGAATTCGTATGGCACAATCATCCGGATACCGACGAGGCGTTTGTCGTGATCAACGGCAGGATGGCGATCCACTTTCGCGATGGAGAGGTTTCTGTGGGTCCGGGTGAAATGTTCGTCGTTCCCAAGGGCAAGGAACACAAGACTTCAGCGAAGACCGAGTGCCAGGCCATGCTGGTCGAGATCGCCGGTACCGTCAATACAGGCCAGGTGATCGATCAGAAAACCGCACCAACCGATGCATGGGTTTAGAAACGACAAGGCCTCAGGATCGATAATACTTAGTCACGAAAAAGAAGTAGCGCAGCCCTTTAGGGTAATGCCTTTCGGAAATTCGCTGTCGTGAGAAAAGCCTTGTACATTTCCACAGAAGTCTGTACTTACGCTGGGGATGGCCACACATCCTCGAGCGAAGTCCGCGGCACGGTCCGGATTTCTGGCGGCGTGGGATCAGATGGTCGGGGCGCGCGGAATCCCGACCGTCCCGCTGCGCCGCGGGCGGAAACCGCGCGTCCCAGTGAAAGACCTGCTGCCCGCCTTGACCTTCCACGTGATGCAGGGCGCCGGCACCTTGGCCGAGCATTTCGCGGAGTTGTTCGACGCCTCGCTGGCCGACAGTTCGTGGGCCGATCGGCGAGCGCGCCTGCCGTGGGACATTTTTGCCGAGTTGATGCGACGCGTCTTGCGACCCCTGGCGACGCGGCGGCAGCGCGAGGCGTTCTGGCGGGGCTGGCGTCTGGTGGCCCTCGATGGCACGCAGTTCAGTCTGACCAACACGCCGCAAATCCTGACGCGCGTCGTGAAAGCGCGGACCCGCCGCGGGCGCGCGGCGTTCGCCAAGATGACGGCCGCGGTCTTGCTGGAAGTGGGCCTGCACAATCCGCTCGCGGCCGCCATCGGGCGGCACGGCGAATCGGAATGGGCCCTGGCCCAGCGCCTGTTGGCCCACCTGCCCAAGCGGGCGTTGTTGCTCGGCGATCGGTTGTATGGGGTGGCGGCGTTTGTGGCGCACGCGCGGGCTGCGTGCACTCGTGTGGGCAGCCATTTCCTGCTGCGCGCCTCTCGATCGACCAAGCCCCGCGTCCGCAAACGCTTGCCCGATGGCACGCGCCTGATCCAGATTGCGCACCGCGCGCGGCAGCGCCCCGCCCAGATTCTCGAGTGGTTCGACCTCCGCGAGATTCGCGTCCGCGTGGGGCGTGCCGGCCACCGTCCGCACGAACTGCGGTTGTGGACCAGTCTGGTCGACCCGCGCACGGCGCCGGCGATCGAGCTGGCGCAGCTCTACGCGCAGCGCTGGGAGCACGAGCTGTATTTCCGCGAGCTGAAATGCCAGGTGCGCCGGACCGACGTCCTCCACAGTCACACGATCGGGACGGCGGCGCAGGAAATTGCGGCGCTGGTCCTGGTCAGCGCCGTGCTCGCGGCCGAGCGCCGGCGCGCAGCCGGCGGCCAGCTGCCCGTCTTGCGCGTGAGCTTCACGAAACTCCTGGAGCGCTGCGTCAAGCCGATGTGGCTGTATCTCGACTTGGGCCACGGCGTCCTGACCGATCACCAAGTCCAGCAAATTATGAAACGCGGCTACGCGCGCATGCGCCGGTATGTCACGCCCCCGCGGCGCGCCCGCAGCTGTCCACGGGCGGTGCGCCAGCCCATGCAGGCGTGGCCGCGGCTGCTGAAGGCGCAATCCATCAACGGACCGATGCACATGCAACTCGTCTAATGACGTGGTCACTAATTTCCGAAAGGCATTACCCTTTAGGGCTGCCTGGAATGGTTGGAGGTCTGATGTCGCGCGTTGCACTGCTCACTGGCTTGTCCGCTGTCTTTCTCGCCGGCATCATGCTCCAGCCGATCGTGCAGACGCAGTCGGCTGCACCATCGCAGTCGTCGCCACAAGCCCCCAGAAAGCGCCCGCCCGAGGAACTTCGGCGTCTGTCGATCGAGGCCGAAACGCCGGGTCTTGCGCAACCGTTCAAGGGCATCACCAGAAACGGTGAACTCGAGACCGGGCTCTTCAGCATCCGCTCGACCGGCGTCTCCACCGCGCCAGTACGTCGCGCCGCCGAAATGTTTCTGGCCGGCCTGACCAAGGCTCAGCGCGACAAAACCATGTTTGCCATCGACGATGACGAGTGGCGCAAGTGGATGAACCAGAGCTTCTACACGCGTCAGGGCGTCAGTTTTCTCGAGATGACCGAGGCGCAGCGCGAACAGGCCTTCAACCTGCTGCGTGCCGGCTTGAGCGCGAAGGGCTTGAAGCAGACGCGCGACATCATGCGTCTCAACGAGACGCTCGGCGAACTCACCGACAACAACTTCGACGAATACGGCGAATGGCAATACTACATGACCGTCATGGGCATGCCATCATCGACGGAGCCCTGGGGCTGGCAGCTCGACGGCCATCACGCCATCATCAATTACTTCGTGCTCGGCGATCAGGTGGTGATGACGCCGTTGTTCGCCGGTTCCGAGCCAGTCATCGCGCGGTCTGGAAAGTACAAAGGCACGTCCGTCCTTCAGGATGAACAGAACAAAGGCCTAGCGTTGATTGATGCGCTGAGCGAAGGCCAGCGCGCCAAGGCGATTCTCAAGTTCTCGAAGACCGGCGACGAGAACCTCACCGAAGCGTGGAAGGACAACGTCGTGCTCGACTACGCGGGCATCCGCGCGCCGGAACTTTCCGATGCGCAGCGGCGGCAGCTGTTGGATTTGATTGCACTCTATGTCGACAACATGGATGACGGGCACGCGCGCGTGAAGATGAACGAGGTCCGCGACCACCTCGACCGCACGTTCTTCGCATGGATTGGCAAGACCGACCCGGGCAGCGTGTTCTACTACCGCATCCACAGCCCGGTCGTGCTCATCGAATTCGACCATCAGCGCCCCGTTGGCTTGAGACATCTCGTCAAGGACCCGAACCTGCCCACGCCGGATCACATTCACACCGTGGTAAGAACGCCCAACGGGAACGACTACGGAAAGGACCTGCTGCGGCTGCACTATCTGCAGCACCCACACGCGCATTGAATGTACGTCCCCGGAGCCCCACCCCCTTGCGGCCAGGCCTCCAGGGTCGCGGAAGGAGCACGTGATGCGCTCTGTTTTGTCGAGACTGGCAGGTATCGGAACCTTTGCCGCACTGGCGTTGAAAGCCGGTGTCATACCCGCGACAACGGTCCTCGCCGTACCACAATCTTCCGCCCGATCGTCTGCTGCACTGCGCGAGTCGGCTGTCGACCTTCCTGGCGTGCGGCTGTGGTACGCAGATTCGGGCGGCAGCGGTGTGCCAGTTGTGTTCATGCACGCGGCGACGGGCAGCGTGAAAAATTGGGAGCACCAGGTTGGCGCACTCACCGAGGCCGGGTACCGATTCATCGCATTCGATCGGCGGGGCTGGGGCCGAACGGTGATTGAGCCGTCCGGGCCCCAGCCCGGCACCGCCGCCGACGATCTCGAGGGTCTCGTGAAGCATCTCGGCATCGACCGCTTTCACCTGGTTGGCACGGCCGCCGGTGGCTTCGTGGCGCTCGACTACGCGGTCTCGTTTGCCTCGCGGCTTCGGAGCGTGGTGATGGCCAACAGCATCGGAGGGGTACAAGACGACGAGTACCTCGAATTGGGACGCCGGCTTCGGCCGGCTTCATTCACCGCCCTTCCGCCCGACCTTCGCGAGCTGGGACCTTCCTACCGCGCCGCCAACCCTGACGGCACACGCCGCTGGCTCGAGTTGGAGGCGGCGAGCCGGCCACAGGCGCCACCGCCACCAGCGCAGCCGATGAAGAACCGGATGACCTTTGGGTTGCTCGAGACGGTCAAGGTGCCCACCCTCCTCCTGACCGGCGGCGCGGACATGTACGCGCCACCACCGCTGCTCCGCTTGTTCGCGGCCAGGATCAAAGGCGCCGAGTCAGTCGTCGTCCCCGAAGCCGGTCACTCGTCGTATTGGGAGCAGCCGGAGGCATTCAACCGCGCTGTCCTGGACTTCATTAGAAAACATTGAGAGCGATCAGCGATGAGTCAGGAGCCTTCCACGTTTGCCTTCACGGTTCCCTGGCTGAATCGGATGCAGCAGCGAATCAATGCCGATCCGGAAATGGAGGCGATCGGCGACTGGTTCACCACGGCTTTCTCGCTGACCTGCGGCGAAGGGCGCTACATCCTGCGCTTCGAACGAGGCAAACTGGTCGAGATCACGCAATCGCCTCGCCTGGATGTCCGTTGCACGTTTGGCTTCCGGGCGAGTCCGGAGATCTGGGCGAGGTTCTTCGCAAAGGAGCCGGAGCCTCTGTATCACGACTTCTTCGCGATGCTGATGCGCGTGCCGGGGTTCGTGCTGGAGGGAGACACCCTGGTCGCCATGCAGAACGCCCGCGCCCTGCACCGAGCGATGAACGTCATGCGGACTGTCCAACCTAGCTGAGAGCGCAAAGAATGCCCGCCTTAGAACCTATCGTCGGCCGGTACATGAGTGTCGAGGTCGAAGGATCGAGCCATCGTGTGTTTTTCGAGGAGGCCGGCAGCGGCGTTCCGCTTCTCTGCCTACACACAGCGGGCGCCGACAGCCGCCAATACCGTCACGTGCTCAACGACCCGGCGATCACCAACCTCTATCGCGTGATCGCCTTCGACATGCCTTACCACGGACGGTCCAATCCCCCGGACGGCTGGTGGCTTCGAAAATACAGGCTGACGACGGCTTGTTATGTCTCGACGATTCGAGCGTTCTGGCAGGCGCTCGATCTCGTCCGCCCGGTCGTAATGGGATGCTCCATGGGCGGCGCCATCGTTTTGAAGATCGCTGCAGACTATCAGACGGAATTGCGCGGCGTGATCGGACTCGAGAGCTCGGCGTACACACCGGGCCGGTACAACGAATATTTGCATCACCCGGCGATTCACGGCGGCGAGCTCGTGGCGAGCTACACCTACGGCCTGTGCGCGCCGAATAGTCCGGAAGCGAGCGCACGTGAGAACTGGTGGTACTACAGCCAGTCGGGACCAGGTGTTTATGCCGGCGACGTCCACTACTACAGCATCGATTGGGACGGCCGAGACGAGGTCAAGCGGATCGACACGAGCCGTTGTAAGGTGTCACTCTTAACGGGGTCGTACGATTACTCCTGCACCCCTGATATGACGCGCGAGGTCGCCAAGTCAATCCCAGGATCGAAACTGGTCATCATGGAAGGAATGGGCCACTTTCCTATGATCGAGAACTATCCGGTGTTCCGGAAGTTCTTGTTGCCGGAGCTCGAGTCGATGGCCCGGATGCCATGACTACATTCATCTCACGCCGCGAGTTGCTGCGACGCGTCGGACTTGCCGGCGCGGCCGCTGTTGTCGCACCAAAAGCTGCGCTCGCCGTCGAGGCGCAGGTTGCCGCACCGACTCGCGCGGTTGCTGTGCGAGAAGCTTTCGAACATCTCACATCCGTCGAATCGAACGTCCTCGAAGCCATCGTGTCGCGGCTGATCCCGACGGACGCAAGCGGCCCAGGCGCGACGGAAGCTCGCGCCGCTCACTACATCGATCGAGCGCTCGGAAGTGCCCTGGCCTCTTCACTTCAGGCCTACTCCAGCGGCCTGGCGGCGCTGGACCGGTACGCTCGATCGGCACGCGGCGGACCGTTCGCCGAGCTTTCCGCGACGGACCAAGACGACCTTTTGAGTGAGCTCGAAGCAGGCACCGCGACCGGGTTTCCCGAAAGCTCGGCCTTTTTCAATATGGTCCGCTCGCACACCATTCAGGGAACCTTCTGCGACCCACATTACGGCGGCAATGCCAACTTCGTCGGCTGGGATCTGATCGGCTACCCGGGTGTCCGGACGAGCGTCGGCCCGGACGAGCAACGGCTCGGCGCCGACGTCACGGCCAATCACAAAGGTGCGTACGACTACGAGATGTTCACAAGGGCATCGGCCAGGATCGATGCCGAACACATCGAGATGAAGCATGGCGACTAGGCTGAAGGAGACCGATGTCGTCATCGTGGGTCTCGGCGCGGTTGGCGGCGTTGCCGCGCTTCCTCTCGCCCAGGCGGGACTCGACATCGTCGGGCTCGAAGCCGGCACGTGGCTGACGAAGCGTGATTTCGCTCCCGACGAACTGCGGAACAACTATCGCGGTTGGCCGCAGGCAGCCCAGAAAGCCAATCAGGAAATCCCGACACATCGGCCCAACGCCACGACCCCGAATCTGCCGCGTTTCGCGCTGCATCCAATGATGAACGCCGTCGGTGGGACTTCCCTCCACTACTGGGCGCAGAGCTGGCGTCTGAATCCGTGGGACTTCAAAGTCGTCAGTGAGACGACCCGCCGCTACGGTCGTTCGCGAATCCCGACCGGCTCGACCGTCGAGGACTGGCCGTTCGGGTATGAGGAGATCGAACCCTTCTACGACAAGGTCGAATACGAGTTGGGAGTCTCCGGCGCCGCCGGGAATATCAGTGGAACGATCGATCGACGGGGCAACGTGTTCGAAGGACCGCGCAAGCGTCCGTATCCGATGCCTCCGCTCCGGGGCAGTGGATTCACTGATCTGATGGCTGCCACGGCACGGTCCCTTCAGTGGCATCCCTTTCCGGGACCAGCGGCCATCAACTCACAGCGATATCAGAATCGCTCGGCTTGCATGTACCACGGATATTGCAATCGTGGCGGCTGTCACGTCGACGCAAAGAACTCGACGGCGGTGACGACGATCCCAAGGGCTCAGGCTACCGGCCGGCTGAAGGTTGTGACCAGGGCCCGCGTCACAAGTATCGAGGTCGACAACAGCGGCCGAATCACTGCAGTCACCTACGACATCGACGGAACGGAGTACGTCCAGCCGGCCAAAGCCGTGTTGCTCGCGAGCTACACGTACGAAAACGTGCGCCTCCTGCTTCTCTCTAGGTCGAAAGCGTATCCGAACGGTCTTTCGAACAACCACGGTCAGGTTGGCCGGCACTACTTCAGTCACAACCAGACGGCCGGTGTGATCGCCCTGTTTCCCTGGAAGACCAACAGCTGGTACGGATTGCCGGCGCAAGGCATCGCGATCGATGACTGGGCCGACGACAATTTCGACCACTCGGGCCTCGATTTCATCGGCGGCGGAAATCTGTGGGTGTTCTCGGACCGGCGACCGATTGCAGCCGCAAACATGACGACATTCGGGAAGACGCGATCGTGGGGCTCCGAGTGGAAGGCGTTTGTCATGCAGAACGCCGATCGAACCAACACGTCCTATCTACAGAAGACCACGCTGCCCTACGAAGACAACTATCTGGACCTCGATCCCGTCGTGAAAGATTCGTTCGGCACACCCGTCTGCCGGATTACTGGCAACTACAAAGACAACGAACGAAAGCTATCGGCGTTCATTCAGGACAAGATGGAGCAATGGTACCGGGCTGCCGGCGCGGTGGCGACTGAACGGACGCCAATCGGCTCGATGACGCCGTCGACTCACGCGTACGGCGGGACGCGAATGGGAGACAACGCCGAAACCAACGTCGTCAATCGATGGGGCTTCTCACACGAAGCACCGAATCTCGGAATCCTGGGCGCTTCGGTGATGGGAACCAGTGGAGCCAGAAATCCGACGCTCACGGCTCAAGCACTCGCCTGGCGAACCGCTGAGCATCTCGCAAAGAACTGGAGTTCGATAGCAAAGAACGGATGAATGTGCGTGGCTTCCGGCGCTCCGTAGTGTGTGGCTTCCGGCGCTCCGTAGTGTGTGGCTTCCGGCGCTCCATAGTGTGTGGCTTCCGGCTTCAGCCGGAAGATCAATGCCCCAGACCCTCTCGATGGTGGTCGGCCCACCAACCCCAGAGCAACAGCAACAGAGCGCCAATGATCGCGAAAACCGCCAGGGCCTGCACCGATGGCGGTGGTCCGCCGACGACATTCGCGGCGTAGGCGATCAGGAGAAACACTGCGAAGCCCATGAAGGCCCAATGGCCGATCTTGTCCCGCGGCCGGGTCGCCTGCACGTAGAGCCATAGTCCTGCCGCGTACATCAGGACCTCAACGACCACGGTCGCTCCAACAGAGTTCCAGAGGCCTAGGCCAAACTTCGGTCCACCTGGGTAAAGCGGCATATCTGGACGATGGGTGATGAAGTCCAGCACCCAGTGGCTGATGACGAGGAGGCTGATCACCATAAACGCAAGGCGATCGCGCGTTTTTGTCGAATAGAGAAAGCCCAAAAGAAGACCCCACGCAATCAAAGCGACGAGAGAGTGGGAGTAGGGATAGCTGACGAAATCGAGGGGGGTGAACGCTGTATCGCCAGGTTCGATCCGAACGGTTTCGACGCCGAGCAAGAGGAAAACAGGCCACAGGAGATCGGCCAGCTGCGCAGCAACGAACAACACCAGAAGTGAAACCCGGGGAGTGGCGCGTTTTGCCGCAAAGCCGAGCGCAAAATGCCCGATGAACATCGCGGTGCGGGATAATACCACTCCATGCTCGACGACGTTTATGAAGTCTACGCGCTACGCTACGCGCACCACGACCGCCAATCCTCGGAGAACTTCATCGGCGGCGATCCGCACGACATCCTTCAACCCCTTGCCTACTACGTCTGGGCTGTTGTCGGCCCGCACGGCCAGTACGTCATCGATACGGGATTCGACGCCGCTATGGCGACCAAGCGCGGCCGCACGATGCTGAAACCGATCGATGAAGGTCTTCGGTCGATCGGGATCCAGGCGAACAGCATCGAACACGTCATCGTCACGCACATGCACTACGACCACATCGGGAACTACGAGATGTTTCCGAAGGCCCGTTATCACTTGCAGCGTGACGAGATGGCTTACGCAACGGGCCGCTACATGTGCCACGCCCACATGCGCATCCCCTTCGAGGTGGACGATGTGGTGGCGATGGTGCGCAAAGTGTTCGCCGAACGAGTCGTGTTTCACGACGGCACGGAGCAGATCGCGCCGGGCCTGACCGTCCACAAGATCGGTGGTCACTCGATGGGTCTGCAATGCGTGCGGGTGAAGACGCGGCGGGGACACGTGGTCCTCGCGTCCGACGCGTCACACCTGTACGGACACATCGACCACGGCAGGGTGTTTCCGATCACCTATTGCGTTGGCGATGTACTGGAAGGGTACGCGACGATCAAGAAACTTGCAGACTCCCCGGACCATATCGTCCCCGGACACGATCCGCAGGTAGCCACGATCTATCCAGGCGCCGGCCCGGGTCTCGACAGCTGGGTCGTCAGACTCGACGTTGAGCCCACACGGCGCACCTGAACGGCCGCGGGCCGCAGCGCTGCCCTTCCCGCCCAACTTCTCCAACTGGCGCCGGGGCCTTCCTGCCTTTGCTCGGGGTCCGATTCGCCGAGCTACGGCGGCCCGCCGTAGCCTTGCGAGCGGCCCCCCGGCGCGAACTGACGCTGACGCGTCGCCGTCGGCTTCGCATGGCCGCCGGCGCCGCGTGGCCGCAGGCGCTCCCTCGTTTCATTTGCCGTCCAGCTGCGCGAAGACCTCTCGAGCGCTGCGAAACGAATCGACGGCGGCCGGCACACCGCAGTAGATCGCGACCTGGAGAAACACCTCACGAATTTCTTCGCGGCTGACGCCGTTCTTCAGCGCTCCAGCAATATGCAGCTTGAGCTCGTGCGGCCGGTTGAGCGCACTGATCATTGCGAGATTCAACATGCTGCGAGTCTTCTTCGACAGCTCCTCCCGTCCCCACACAGCACCCCAGCAGTACTCAGTGACCAATTCCTGCAACGGGCGGTTGAAGTCGTCGGCCGAGTTGAGGGCGTTCTCGACAAATTCCTTACCGAGAACGGACTTGCGGATTTCCAACCCACGTTCGAACGTCTGTTTGTCCATGATCTGCACTCCAAGTCACATGAAGGTGTCGATGAAAGCGGCCGTCGATCATACACTCCGGGCTCTGCCCGAATCGCGGCCGTATAATGGCCTGTCGAGGTTACGTATGAAGATGGGACATCGGTGGGCCGTGCGTATCGCAGCGACTGTGGGACTCGCGTTGGTCGTCTCGGTTTCGTGGGCCGGCCAGAGTTCGCAGGCAAGCGAGTCGTCCTCGAAGAAGGTTTCACCCGCGAAGACCTGGACGCCGCCACGAACACCGTGGGGTGATCCCGATCTGCAGGGCGTGTGGCCCGGCACCGACTTCGTCGGCGTCCCCCTCGTGCGCGCCGACTCGTTGGGGACGCGCAACGAGTTGACGGACACAGAGTTCACAGCCAGGCTTGCTGCCGCGCAAAGGCAGACGGAGGACGACAACGCCGAGTTCGACATCAACAACGTTCCTCCCGAAGTCGTTGCGCGAGGAACCGTGGGCGGGCCGGTGTCGCCGCCGCCACACTGGCTGGAGCGGGGCAAGCCAAGTCGCCAGGGTTCGCTCATCGTCGATCCACCGGACGGCAAGCTGCCGCCGCAGGCTGAAGCCGCCCAGAAGCGGGCGGCAGAGCGTCAGAGCGCGCGATACGGGCGGGGACCGGCGGATTCCTATGAAGACAGAAGTTTGTACGACCGCTGCATCACACGAGGCGTACTCGGTTCCATCCTTCCAGTCATCTACAACAACGGGAATGAAATCGTCCAGGCACCGGGGATCGTGGCGATCCGCAACGAAATGATCCACGAAACACGGATCGTTCCGCTCGACGGGCGGCCGCATCTCTCATCGACGTTTCATCAGTACATGGGAGATTCGCGAGGCCATTGGGAAGGCAACACACTGGTGGTCGAAACGACGAACCTCACCGACCGGACAGGGGCGGGTGGAAATGGCGGAGCCAATCTGCACAGCAAAGCCGCTCGTCTTGTCGAGAAATTCACCCGGACCGGACCCGACACGCTCCGTTACGAGGTCACAATCGACGACCCGCAAACATGGACGCGGCCCTGGGAAATCGCGTTTCCGCTGAGACTAGACTCAGGCTACGGGTTCTACGAGTACGCCTGTCACGAAGGGAACTACGCCCTCACGAACATCCTGTCGGGCGCAAGGGCGGAGGAAGCGGGCAGGAAGTAAATTGCTGATTTTCGATTGCTGATTGCCGATTGAAAAGCCCACTTCGTCGTCGATCAGTGATAGTAATCAGCAATTGGCAATCAGCAATTAGCAATTTCTAAGATCGCACCGCCAAGTCGACGATTGTCCGAGAATCTGGCAGGTGGTCGAGGCGTTCGATTTCTTCCGCAAGCCGGACGCGCTCGACGGGCGACAGGAATCCACTCGCATTTTCGTCGAACTTGGTCCGCAGATCCGATTCGCTCATCGGATTCTCAGCCGAGCCGCGGTTGTACTCCTCGACAGCGACAAGCGACTGACCACCCGTCAAGTTGACGCGAACCTCGCCTTTGAATCGACCCGGACCCGGGAATGACGGATCGACGTGGTATCTCACGCGTCGCGCCAATTCAAGAATCTCAGGATTCCTGAGGCTGCTCTCGTCGTAAGCCTTCTTTCCGAGCTCGCCCAGATACAGCGCTTCCGCCAGCGTGTATTGAAGGCTGACTCGACCGTGCGAATCGGAGGCCGGGGCGAACTTTTCGACTGTCGGTTCGCACACGATGGGGACGATGAACGCCGCGACCGGACAGTCGATGGATTCCACGTTGCCGAGATCAATGGTGTGAGTCTTCCTCAAGCGCAGCAGCGCGTCGATATACGGATGAAGAACGTGCGCAGCGGGGAAAGGCTTGAACGACGAGTGCCGGCTTTCCCACTTCGTCCCGAGCTCGTCTGTGATTCGCGCCAGGTCGCGCGGAATCGCCTGATCCTGAAGATGCGAGGCGAACAGACCAAAGCGTCCTTCGAAAACACGCGCCGGACCTGTCGCCCCTGCGCGGGCGAGAAACGCGGCGGATATCCCGCTCTGCGCTGCCCATCCGGGATGCAGGAATTTCGTCTGTGTTCCATCGACCCAGCATTCCAGCAGACCGGCCGCAAAGCTGCCGCAAATGCCGGCGGCATTGGCCATCGCACTCTCGTTCAAGCGCAAGAGCTTACTGGCAAGGTACGACGCACCAAAAGTCGCAAAAAGCCCGGTCGGATGGTAGCCCAGTCGATGAAACTGACCCGGTGCGACGCTGCCCACCCGACAGGAGATCTCGTTGCCGACCGCAATGGCTGCAATCAGATCCTGTCCGGAGACTGGTCCAAGCTCCGCCACGGCCAGAGCCGCGGCAACCGCCGGACTGCTCATGTGAACGATCGACTCGTTGTGCGTGTCGTCGTATTCCAACGCCTGGGAAAACGCGCCGTTCGCAAATGCCGCCGTAGCTACGCCCACACGATCGCCAGTGCCAAGGACACGACACGGGCCGTGTGGCGACATCGCCACGGCCGCAGCCCGAGTCGATCGACCGAAGTCGGTTTCGGCGCCCGCGAGCGCCAGACCAACGACATCCATCACGCGGAGCTTGGTGGCCTGAACCACGTCGTCTGGAAGGTCTTTGAAGGACGTCTTGGAAACCCATCTGGCCAGTTCGTACGAGAAAGGTTCGCGCACGGCCGAAAGTATACGAGACTGCGGAACAGGGCGATCGGCCTGCGCGGATGACGATATGATCGCCTTGCAGATCGAGCGCCTCGTCAGTTGGAGAGCGAAGTGAGGTCACTCCACATTGCGACCCTCGGCCAGGACATCCGTTACGCCTTTCGGATGATCCGAAAGAATCCGGGCTTCACGGCCATCGTCGTGGTGACGCTGGCTCTCGGCATCGGCGCGAACACGGCCACGTTCAGCATGGTTCAAGCCGCGCTCTCGATCTCAATTCCAGACCCCGCTCGAGTCGTCGTGGTTCACACCGACAACGTGAAGCGTGGCATGCGGAATCTGCCGGCATCGGTTCCAGACTTTCTGGACTGGAAAGACAGCGGGCTCTTCTCGGACGTCGGCGCTTTTACCAACGAAGGCGTGAACGTCCGCCAAGGGGATCGCGTCGAGCGCCTCAATGCCGTGTTCGCCACGGCCGGATTCTTCGACGTCGCCGGCCTGCGGCCCCGCCTGGGGCGGGCATTCACCGAGCAGGACACCCGTCCGAACGCTCCGCCAGTGGTGGTGCTCAACGAAAGAGCATGGCGCTCGCGGTTTCTGGGAAACGCAGGGATCGTCGGGCAGACCATGGTCGTTGATGGCGTGCCGCGCAGCATCATCGGTGTGCTCCCGCGCGGTCTCCCCACCGACGGCCGTGAAGAACTTTACGTCCCTCTCGTGTTCGATTCGACCAAGCTCCTCGAGCGCGGAAGCCGCAGCTATCCCGTCATCGCCCGGTTGCGCCAGGGCCTTTCCCTGACTGAGGCCCAGCAACGAATGGGAGATCTTGCCGACCGCCTTGGCCGTGAATACCCAGACGACGAGGGGAACACGTTTCGCCTCCAACCGATTGGAGAGGCATTAATTCAAGACTCGCAAACCCTGCTCGGCGTGTTGTTTGGTGCAGTCGGTTTCGTCCTGATGATTGCTTGCGCGAACATCGCGGGCTTGTTGCTGGCCCGAGGCACGGCCCGTCAACGAGAAATGACGGTGAGGGCGGCTCTTGGCGCCAGCCGGTGGGCGCTTGCCCGTCAACTGTTAATCGAAAGCCTGCTCCTGGGACTCCTGGGTGGGGCCGTCGCCTTGTTGCCGGCCATTTGGGGGATCCAATTCATCTCGATGCTCAGGATAGAAGAGCTGCCGAACTCCGACCTCATCTCCCTCAACTGGACTGTGCTGGGCTTCAATCTTGGTGTATCCGTTATCACCGGTCTTCTGTTCGGTTGCGCTCCCGCGGTGACGAACTGGAAGACGAACGTCAGTGAAGCGTTGAAGGCGACTGGACCAGCCTTGGGCGGCGGTGCGCACCAGCGACTCCGAAGTTCCTTCGTGGTCGGTGAGATTGCCCTCACGTTGGTGCTTCTTGTCGGCGCCGGGCTGGCGTTGCAGAGCTTCCTGCGCCTGCGTTCCTCCAATCCTGGCTACGACGCTCGCGGTTTGCTGACGCTGCGAGTCGCGCTGTCGGAACGCCAATACCCGGATGTCGAGAAACAACGGGCGTTCTTCGACCGGGTCATCGACAGGGCGCGAGCTCTTCCGGGCCTCGAGAGCATCTCAGGGATAAGCGAACTGCCAGCTGGCGACAGCATCCACGCCACTGGGTTGCTGCCAACAGATCGACCCGAGCCGCGACGAGCGGACGTGCCGATTGTCTTGTACGAGTCGGTCATCAACGATTACTTTCGGACGATGCGCATCCCGCTGCTAACGGGTCGCTCATTCAACGATCTCGACCGCATCGACTCCCAGCCGGTGCTCATCGTGGATCGGTGGACGGCAGACCGGTACTGGCCGAACCAGAATCCCATCGGCAAGCGCGTCAAGCTCGGTTCGAAACAAGAGCCGCGCGAAATCGTGGGCGTCGTCGGACCTGTCGAACAGAGGCTCGCGGTGACGCTCATGCTCGGCCAGCTCGGGCAGGTGTACCTGCCGATGTCTCAGGGGCCGAAACCCACCATGTCGCTCGTCGTGCGAACGTCCGGCAATACAACGCAGGCGGCTTCAACGCTGCGCACCATCGTTTCGGAAATCGACCCGGACCAAGCGCTGTTCGAGCTCCGGCTGATGGACGACTTCCGAGCGGCTGGCCGGGCGATGCACCGGCTGGCCATGACGTTGCTCGCCGCCTTTGCCTTGGTGGCATTGCTGCTGGCGGCAATTGGTCTCTACGGCGTGATCGCATTCAGCGTTGGCCAGCGGACGCGCGAGTTCGGTATCAGGATGTCGCTCGGCGCACAGCCACGCGACGTTCTTCAGCTCGTCGTGCGGCAAGGCGTGATCATGACCGCCATCGGCCTGACATTGGGACTTGTGGGCGCGTTTTCGCTGACCAGAGCCATGGCCGCCATCCTGTACGGCATAGGGACGAACGACTCGAAAACCTTCGGCTGGTCCGCATTGCTGCTGGCCGTCGTCGCCCTTCTCGCCAGCTACGTCCCGGCCCGCCGCGCGACGTTGATCGATCCGGTCACGGCGCTCCACCACGATTGAAGCTCTTGTTGTATTGTGTGGCTTCCGGCTTCAGCCGGAAGCTCAATTCTGGCAGCTCACTTCCGCCTAAAGGCGGAAGCCACACACCGGGCCCTGATAGCTGAGAGCTGCCTTTAGGAGTGACGTCATGAGAGCACCCAAGACGCTGCGGTGGTGTGTAGCGACCTCCCTCTCTCTCGCCTTCGCGGTCGGCGTCACGATCGCGCAGGCGCCGAAGCCCAAGCGCATCAACCGTGCGATCGAACTGCTCGACCAGGGACAGCCCATCTACTACACCGGATCGCATTCCGGCACGTCGGGCGGGTACGAGTCTGGGATGAAGGATGCCCAGACGTATGCGGACTACATCAGCTACGACATGGAGCATGCGCCGTACGACATCAAAGGCTTGGCCGACTACATGCGCGGGCTCGTCGCCGGAGGGCCCACCAAAAGCGGCCACCGCACGCCCGCAGTCATCGTCAACGTGCCGGTCAACGGCACCGATGAAGTGACGGTCCGCGCCAATGCCTGGATGTTCAGCCAGGTACTTGCCACCGGTGTGCATGGCGTGATGCTCACGCACGCGGATACCCCCGGCGCCGTGAAGGCTTTCATCGAAGCCGTCCGCCTCCCGATTCACAAGCAGGGTGTCGATCACGGGGTCCCCGAGGGACGGCGCGGTGTTCACGGCGTGCCGACGGCGGCACAAATTTGGGGCGTTTCACAGGACGAATATCTGGAAAAATCGGACGCCTGGCCGCTCAATCCAAACGGTGAGCTCCTGTTCGGACTGAAGCTCGAAGACAAGTACGCGCTTGCCAACGCGGAATCCAATTTGAAAGTTCCTGGCATCGGCTTCGCCGAATGGGGCCCCGGCGACATGGCGCTGTCGCTCGGCGTTCGGGGTCGCGGCAACGTCGCCGAGACGTCTCCAGAAATGTTGGCCGCTCGGGCGAAGGTGTTTGCCGCCTGCAAAGCCAACAAGATTTTCTTCCTGAACTCGATGAACCCTGGAAACGTCGTGGCGATGATTCAGGAAGGTGTCATGGTTGGACCCGCGAGTCAGGAGACCGCCGAGATCGGCCGGAAGTACAGCAAGCGGCAGATGCCATGGTAAACACCATACTTGCGCTTGCGATCGTCGCAATATCAGTTGGTTCGGGCCAAGCTTCCCGCCCTCAGCCGCCAACTCTGAATGATCTGGTCGACCGGTTGGGGAAATACCTGGACGACTACGTTCAGAGCTTGTCGCTACTGGTCGCCGAGGAGCGATACGAGCAGCAAATCGTCGCTAGAGGGCGGGCGGAATCCAAGCGCGTGCTGACGTCCGACTACGGGATGCTGCGGTTGCCCGCAGCTCCGGTATGGTCCGGATTCCGCGACACGTTCCTGGTTGATGGTCAGCCGGTGCGCGGACGTGAAGCGCGGCTCGAACATCTGCTTTTGGATGGCTCGGACGAGGCCGTCGAACAAGCGAGACGGATCGCCGAGCAAAACGCCGAGTACAACCTGGGCAGCGATCTCATCTACCGCACGATCAATGTGCCGATGCTGACGCTCGATCTGCTGTCTCTGCCCAATCGGGAACGCTTGACGTTTCGAAAGCGCGGGCGCGAAATCGTTGGCCAAAGAGAGGTTTGGAAGATCGACTTCGTCGAACGCGCCCCTTCATTGCTAGTCAGGACACCTGCCGGGCCGGACCAGATCACTAGAGGCAGCGCGTGGCTCGATCCGGCAGCGGGAACCATCGTGAAAACCTACTTGAACGTCGTAATCAGCCCGACATCACAGGCCAAAATCACGGTCGATTACCAGATCGACCCCAAGCTCGGCCTCTTCGTTCCAATGACGATGCACGAGTCGTACGAGCGCTTTTCGTCCCGGATTGTGACAACCGCCACCTATACGAACTACCGGCAATTCGGCACCAGCGCCCGGCTGGTCGACGGCGAAAAGTGAGCCTGATGTTTACGGGCGAGCGCCTTTTTTGTTTTCGACGTGTGCGTCGATCCAGTTCAGGATGAGGTCCGCCAGATCCAGATTGTTTCGGTCCTGCATCAGCATGTGGCTGTTGCCACGGATCCCCATCTTCGGCAGGTACATCATTTCCGCGTCTCCGCCGGCGGCTTTGAGACGGCCAACGAATTTCTCACAGCCCTGATAGAAGTCCGCCCAGCTCATTGGCAGACCCTGCACGTCTCCAAGGTGATCGCCGAACATCACGAGCGTCGGGATCTTGGCAAGGACCGCAATCTGCTCTGATGTCAGCTCCTGGGTTGGAGCGCCGAACGGGTTCATGACGCACGGCATCTCGATCGAGATCAGGCCTTTGATCCCATCGGCGTTGAGCAGCGCCGCTTGTTCGGGAAAGAACCCGGATTCCGAGTGTCCCATCAAGACAGCTCCGCGCAGCCGGACCGCCAGCGCTCCGAGATTCGTCAGCGTCGGATTGGGACTCGGGAGCGTGGCATTGAGATCGGGAATCATCTGTTTGTAGAGCTCGTCGACGGCCTCCACCGGGAACTGACCGTCTGGAAACGCAGTCTTGAAGGTTGGACCGAAACGAAAGCCGGTCCAGGCGAATTGATGAGTGGCCGTGAGAATATTTGGAAGTTGACTCGGTGGAGCACTTCCATCGCGGACCGCATTGATGCTGGTTGGGTCGAAGCCCGAACGCGCGCGCGAGGACTGATCGGCCAGGTACACAGGACGATCTCTTCGAACGAAGTATTCGCTCCAGCCCATTCGTCCATCAGGTGTCGTTTCCCACGTCTTGCTGCTCAAACAGCAGCCGTGCACCATGACGACCGGCACGTGTTGATCGCCACGGGGCGGAATCTGATACTGCACGTACAGCTGGTTGACTGTAATGTCGCCAGCGCCCAGCGGGTTCCCGCGTCCGCCTGACTCGGCGCCGCCGGCAGGAGTGGGTGCTAACGACTTCTTTTCGCCGCCGACGAAGAAGCTGCCCTGACTGGAAAGCACGAGCGGCTTCTTGAGGTCGTCGCGTCGCTTGTCTTGCGCGGCATTCGGCACGGCAATCGTGCCTACGAGGATCAACGCAAACGCCCATCGCATCGTCATCACGGTCCTCCAGATTCAGAAACCTGACGAATCCTATCAGCTTGCAGCGGATACTGCCGCATTCGAAGGGATACAGCGTAGGATCTGGCCATGAAGAAGGCGCTCTCCGTGCTGATCGCGATGGCGATGCTCGACTGGTGGGCCGGGGCGTCGGCCCAAGCGCCGCTCGTCGTCTTGAGACCCGCACGGGTTTTCGACGGCGACTCCGTCCACGAGGGCTGGGCGGTCAGCATCAGAGGCGACCGAATCGACGCGGTTGGGCCTACAAACACTCTCGCCTTGACTGGCGCGCAAGTCATCGACCTGCCGGCCGCAACGCTCACGCCGGGGCTGATCGAGGGGCACTCCCACGTGCTCCTGCATCCCTATGACGAGACCAAGTGGGAGGATCAGGTTGCCCACGAAGGCCTTGCCCTGCGTGTCGCGCGCGCAACCAACCATCTCCGCGCAACACTCCTGGCGGGCTTTACGACGATTCGCGATCTCGGCACCGAGGGGGCGCAATATGCCGACGTGGAGCTCAAGGAGGCGGTCAATCGGGGCATCATTCCCGGGCCGCGCATGCTCGTCGTGACAAAAGCGATCGTCGCGACCGGCAGTTACGCGCCGAAAGGTTTCGCCCTGGAATGGCGCGTCCCACAGGGCGCCGAGGAAGCCGACGGGGTCGACAGCCTCACGCGCGTCGTCCGCGATCAGATCGGCCGGGGCGCGGACTGGATCAAGATGTACGGGGATTACACCTGGGGTCCGCAGGCCGGCGCACATCCGACGTTCTCGCAGCAGGAAATGAATCTTGCCGTCGCGACCGCTCGCAGCGCCGCCGTGCCCGTAGCGGTTCATGCCACGACGCCGGAAGGCATGCGACGAGCAATCCTGGCAGGCGCCGAAACGATCGAGCACGGCGATGGCGGTACTGCTGAAGTCTTCAAGTTGATGGTCGAACGAAATGTCGCGTTCTGCCCCACGCTCGCGGTCGCCGACGCCACGTCGCAGTACGCCGGGTGGAAGAAGGGACAACAGCCGGAACCGCCAGCGATCGTCCGAAAAGCGCGCGAGCTTCAAGGCAGCGCTGGACGCCGGCGTGACGATCCTGAGCGGTAGCGACGTCGGCGTCTTCCCGCATGGCGACAACGCCCGCGAGCTCGAGTTGATGGTCGCTTACGGCATGGCTCCGCTCGCGGCGCTCAAGAGCGCCACGTCAATCGCGGCGCGGGTGCTGCACATGGATCAGGAAATCGGCCGAGTGAAGCCGGGCGCGTTGGCAGACCTCGCCGCCTTCGAAGGAGACCCGACCAAGGACGTCACGGCGCTGCGGCGCGTGAAGTTCGTGATGAAAGGCGGAGCGATCGTTCGGCGACCCGACGACCGGTGACCGACCAGCCCCGGCCCGCTGGGCCCGCTCATCGCCCTGGTAGTTTTTACAGCGTGATTCGCGGCCGGTTACGGGATCAATCTGGCTCTCGATCTAAGCTGGCCCGAGTTTGCCACGGCTTAGCTGTGTGGCGCAGGCTTCAATGCCTTTCAACCCGCGAGACAGGCAGCCCCGAAGGGCCTGTGAATTCTTCTCATGTGGCTTCCGCCTTTAGGCGGAAGCGCGTCAGCCATTGAACTTCCGGCTGAAGCCGAAAGCCACACAGACGCTTGATTCACAGCCTCTGACGCGGCTGCGCTACCGGCCACAATGTGTAGAATGGGCCGAATTGACCTGCGTTTGGAACGCAGTACGAGAAAGACAAAGGAGCTTCGACATGAACCGCAGCCTCGTTCAGGCCTCACTTGCAATCGTCACAACGGTCATCCTGACTTTGGCGTCCACGCAGCCGGTCCGCGGAGAACTCCCGCAGCTGCCGATTCGCCTGCGGACGTTCGCGGTCAACATGAGCAACAACCTGACCGGCGCGAACGCGATTCTCGAGATCACCATCGATCGCTGGTCGTCCGACGAGCAACGAGCCCGGCTGCTCGACACGGTACCGAAAGGACAGGACGCGCTTGTGGATGCACTGCAGAAGGCTCCGATTAACGGCCGGATTCGCATTCCTGGGTGGACGGGGCCGGATCCCAACAACTATCGCCTGGGTTGGGATTTGCACTACACGCACCATGAGGCGCTTCCCGACGGCGGCGATAAGATTGTTTTCGCCACCGACCGATTGATGAGCTTTTGGGAGATTCGCAATCAGCCCAGAACGGTCGACTATCCTTTTACCCTCGCCCAGATTCTGATGCCCAAGGAAGGAAAAGGTCAGGGCAAGCTGGCGGCATTCACGAAAATCACCTTCGACAAGAAAAAGAACGCCATGGAAATCGAAAACTATGGGACGGAACCGGTGCGGCTGAACGAAATCACTGTCGAGAAAAAGTAAAAGGGGCGATAGGCTTCTGATCATGAGCATCACACTGAAGGTGAACGGACGGACGCATACGGTGGATGTCGAGCCCTCGACGCCGCTGCTCTACGTTCTTCGCAACGACCTCGACCTGAGCGGTCCGAAGTTCGGCTGTGGCTTGGGCCAATGCGGCGCCTGCACGGTCATAATCGGCGGCGCCGCCGTACGGTCCTGCATCACGCCGTGCTCCGGCGTGAAGGGTGAGATCACGACGCTCGAGGGACTGGCCGATGGTGGAAAGCTTCATCCGCTGCAGCAGGCCTGGATAGACGAGCAAGTGCCTCAGTGCGGGTTCTGCCAGAACGGCCAGATTCTGTCCGCGAAAGTGCTACTCGACAAGAATCCCAAACCGACCGACGCGCAGATCCGCGAGGGGATGAACGCGACGCTATGCCGCTGCATGACGTACTACCGCGTTCAGCGCGCCATCAAACAGGCGGCGGCTGTGATGTCCGGCTCCGCTTCGGCCCGGGCAGGAGCGAAGGGAGCCTAGTCATGACGACCTTCACGAACGTTCCGAAGCAGGTCGAAGCGCTGTTGGATCAGATCGAGGGCAGGCTCTCACGGCGCACGTTCCTGAAAGGCTCTGGACTCCTGGTCGTGAGCGTCGGCGCCGCATCAATCGCGGGACCCCTCGCATCGGTTGCGAGCGCGCAGGGAGCGGCGGGTCCGTATCCGGATCCGGATTTCCTGCAACTGGATTCCTGGATCGTCATCCATCAGGACAACACTGCGACGTTCTACGTCGGCAAAACCGACCTGGGCCAGGGCACGGGCACGGCGTTTCGCCAGATGATGGCGGACGAGCTCGACATGCCCTACGAGAAGACCGCCTGCATCATGGGGGTCACCGACCTCACAGTCGATCAAGGCGGATCGGGAGGCTCGGATGCCATTCAAACCGACGGCTGGCCGATGCGACGGGTCGCGGCCGAGGCCCGGCGCGTGCTTCTCTCTATGGCGGGCACTCGATTCTCTGTTCCGGTCGACGACCTTACCGTCACTGCTGGGGTGATCGCGGTCAAGTCGGACGCCACCAAGAAGATCACCTACGGCGAGCTGATTGGCGGCAAGCGATTCAACGTCACCCTCACGGGCAATAGCATCGACGCCACCACTGGCCAGGCAAAGGTCAAACCGGTTCAGGATCTGAAAATCGTGGGCACGTCGCCCCAGCGCTACGACATCCCCGCCAAGGTGGACGGGTCGCTGAAGTGGGCCGTTGATGTGAAGCTGCCGGGCATGGTGCATGCGCGCAACGTGAAGCCGCCAGTGGCTGGGGCCAAGCTGATCAGCATCGACGAGTCCTCCGTGCGCGGCATCCCCGGGTTCGTCAAGGTCGTGAGCAAAGGCAACTACGTCGCCGTCGTCTGCGAGCGGGAAGAACAGGCCATACGGGCCGCCAGACAATTGAAGGCGAACTGGCAGAAGCCGGCGACACCGCCGTTCCCTGCCTCGGACGCACTCTTCAGCTACATGCGGGACGCCACGCCGACCTCGCAGCAGCGTCCCGTCGTGCAGGGCGATCCCGACACTGGCTTTACGAACGCATCCACGGTCGTCGAGGCCGATTACGAGGTGCCCTTCCAGGGGCACACCGCGTTCGCGCCGGCTCACGCGATGGCCGATCCGTCGAACGGCCAGATGACAATTTATTCGAACGACATGAAGTCGTACGGGCTGCGCAACGGCGTCGCGCAGTTTCTCAACATTCCGCGAGATCGAGTACGGGTCGTCTGGATGGATGGCCCTCAGGCGTACGGCCGCACCGCGGCAGACGATGCCGGGTTCGAGGCGGCGTTTTTGGCAAAGGAGATCGGTCGGCCGGTTCGCGTGCAGTGGATGAGAAACGAGGAAACCGGGTGGGATACCAAGGGCCCGGCGTTCGCGTTCAAGATTCGCGGCGCGCTGGATGCGCGTGGCAACATCGTGGCGCTCGATTACGACGCACGCTCGGCGGACTACAACCACGTCGGCTACAACGAGGCCGATACCGTCCTCATCGCGCAGCTGATGGGCGTGCGAAAGGAAAGACCGAGCCCTGGTTCGGCGGGAACGCCGTCGGACATGTACGTCATTCCGAACAAGCGCCTCGTATCGCAAGTCGTCAGTCTGCCGCTGGCGTGGGAGACACCCCTGCGAACTGGCAACCTGCGCGATCCGAACGGTCCGCAGATTACCTTCGCCGCCGAATCGTTCATCGACGAGCTGGCAGCCGCCGCCAAGGCGGATCCGGTCGAATTCCGCCTGCGCATGCTCACAGCGGACACCAAAGACGACACCGGATTCAAGCGCGCGCGCTCGATAGCCGTCGTCAAGGCGGCTGCGGAAGCGTTCGGATGGGATGCCCGCCCCTCGCCGAAGCCGATCAGCAGCGGCGAGGTCCTCACCGGCCGTGGGGTGGCGTACAGCTACCGCAATCAGACAGTTGTCGCAGAGATCGCCGAAGTAGAGGTGAATCGCCGCACCGGTCGCGTCTTCGTGAAGCGGCTCGTGTGCGCGCACGACTGCGGGCTCGTCATCAACCCGGAGGCGCTGCGGCGCACGATCGAAGGCGGCATGCTGCACTCGTTGAGCCGTGCCTTGCACGAAGAGGTGCAGTTCGATGCCGAAAAAACGACCGGTGTCGACTGGGTCACGCATCCGTCGTTGAGGCACACGGACACGCCGGAGCGAATCGACGTCGTGCTGGTGAACGGCGATCCCAATCCGAACCGGCCCGACCTGCCGCCGTACGGCGCAGGCGAGACGGTATGCAAGCCACTGCTCGCGGCCGTGGCGAACGCTGTCTTCGATGCAACCGGAGTTCGACTGCGCCGGGTGCCGTTCCGCGCGCCGCGCGTACTGGAGGCGCTCAAGGCCGCGCGCATAAACGCCTAGTCGATGACAGGTGAATCAATCGCCTGTGGCTTCCGGCTTCAGCCGGAAGTTCAATGCCGGTGGCCCTCTTCCGCCTAAAGGCGGAAGCCACACGAGAAAACCCCTGCGCTACACTTTCTTATCTTTCCAGCGACCGCGCCGGAACAGCACAACGCTGACGAGCGCCATCGTCGAGTACGCCACCGCGATAGACCAGAAGACGCCCGACGCACCGAAGCCGAGCACGTGGGCGAGCGCGTAGGCCACCGGCAGCTCCCACAGCCAGAAGCAGAAAACGTTGACGACCGTGGGCGTCAGCGTGTCGCCGGCCCCGTTGAACGAGTTCGTCAGCACCATGGCGTACGCATAGAACGGAAATCCAGCGCTGATGATGCGCAGCGCCGCGACGGCGTTCGACGCAACCCCCTCGTCGCTGGTGAACGCGGCCACAATTGGACCCGGCAGCACCACGAAGATCAGCCCTACCACGCCCAGGAACACCATGTTGTAAAAGCAAGCTCGCCACACCGACGCTTCGGCGCGCTCCGGTTGACGCGCGCCCAGATTCTGCCCCACGAGCGTCGCCGCCGCATTGGCCAAACCCCAGGCCGGAAGGAATGCGAACACCATGACGCGAAACGCGATCGCGAACCCGGCGAGCGCATCGCTGCCGAACGTGGACAGAATTCGCACCAGGCCGAGCCAACTTAGATTTGGAATCAAACCTTGACCGACGGCGCTGCCGGACAACCGGACCATGCTCATCATCACGTGAGGATCGAATCGCAGGTGCCGCGCTCTGATCGCCACGCGGTTGCCCGGCCGGCTGAGAAACCACAGTTGCACGAGCACGCCAATGCCCCGCCCGGTTGTCGTCGCCACCGCGGCGCCCGCGACCCCCAGCTCGGGAAATGGGCCGAGCCCGAAGATGAAGCAGGGATCCAGAACGATGTTGATCGCGTTTGCGATCCACAGGACGCGCATCGCAATCGCGGCATCGCCGGCACCTCGAAGGACAGCGTTGATCAGAAACAGCATCATGATGACGCCGTTGGCACCGAGCACGATGGAGGCGTACGAGCTCCGGGCCGCCACGCCGGGGGACGCCCCCATGACTTCGAGCAGCGAGCGCGCATACACGCCGCCGAACAGGCCTACAGGAACTGCGACGATGACGCCGAGCAGAATCGCCTGTACTGCGGCCCTCGCGGCACCGTCGGCATCTTTCTCGCCAATTCGCCGCGCAACCACGGCCATGGCGCCGACGCTCAAGCCCATCGCCACGGCGTACAACAGGACGAGCATCGACTCGGTCAGAGCCACCGTTGCCACGGCATCGGCGCCCAGCCGCGACACGAAGAACATGTCCACCACAGCAAAAACCGATTCGAGGCAGAGCTCGAGCACCATCGGAATCGCCAGCAGCACAATCGCGTCGCGGATGGACCCAGTGGTGTAGTCCCGGTGTTCGCCTGCCAGCGCCTCGCGCGTCAATGCCCACAGCGCCCTCGCCGTTCGGCGAGAGCGTGCGACGTCCGCGGTGCCGTCTTCTACGGGAAGCTCCGTCGTTTGCATGATCAGTCAACCCTCGACCTCGCCCTGGCGAGAACAATCCAGTGCATCCGGCCCTGCCGGAAACACGAATAGCAGTCAGTTGTGACGGGATAGTCGAGCGCCGTAGAGGCTGGCGCCGGAAGGACCGGAGCGAGACGCGGCGCGTTTAGATGAGTGTGGTGTTGTGCATGGCTCAGCGAGACTCTAGCACAAACCGTCCCGTCCTATCACGGGCCCTGGGCTGAGCCGCGGCTTCAACCGTAACGGCCTTCGACAGGGTGTTAACATACCGGGATCAGACAGCCCTGAGGCGTCGGTCGCGCCTTCCATTCGGAGGGAAAGGAGTCGAGCTTTGAGGCGAGCCTTTTGTCTGTTGACTGCAGCCGCGATCGTCCTTGGCGTATCGGCCTTCTCAACGGATGCGCCGCACGCCCAGGAGCCATCTTCATTCGAAAAAGACATCAAACCGATCTTCGAGTCGACCTGTTGGACGTGCCACAACGCTTCGACGCACCTCGCGCAGCTCGATCTGAGTACGCGCGACAGCGCGCTCAAGGGCGGCGAGCACGGACCGGTTCTGGTTCCAGGGCGGGCCGACGACAGCAAGCTGTACCGCCTTGTCGCCGGACTCGAGAAGCCTGCCATGCCGCTCGACGGCAGAACGCTGACGCCCCAGCAGGTCGCGGCGATCAAGGCGTGGATAGACGATGGCGCGCATTGGAGCGCGACGGCCGACGTGCCTGGCTCGCCGGCGAAACCGACCACTGCCGCTGCGTCCCTTGAAAACTCGCCGCTCCCGGAAGGCGCTCGCGACTACTGGGCCTTCAAGCTGCCCGTTCAAGGTCCGGTGCCGATGGGTCCCGCACAACTCAAGAACCCGATCGATCGATTTCTGGAAAAGACGAGACAAGAAAAGGATCTGAAAGCGGCACCCCGAGCCGACAAGCTCACACTGCTCCGTCGCGCGTATCTCGACCTGATCGGACTGCCGCCGACTCCGGAACAGACGGCGGAGTTCCTCGCCGATAACGCCCCGGGCGCCTGGGAACGGCTGATCGACAAGCTGCTCGCCTCGCCGCACTACGGCGAGCGTTGGGGCCGTCACTGGCTCGATCTCGCACGCTACGCCGACACCGACGGCTACGAGAACGACCACGACCGGCCGAACATGTGGCGCTATCGCGATTACGTGATTCGTTCTCTCAATGCTGACAAGCCGTACAACGTGTTTCTGACCGAGCAGATCGCCGGCGACGAAATGGACACCCGGACGACCGACAGCTATGTCGGCACGGCGTTCTTGCGCCTCGGTCCTCGCGTCGACGTACGTGAAGGAGACAATCCGCAGTACCGATTCGACTATCTGGACGACATGATCGCGACGATCGGCAAAGGCACGCTCGGCCTGACTCTTCAGTGCGCGCGCTGCCACAATCACAAGTTCGATCCGATTCTGCAGCGCGACTACTACGCAATGCAGGCGTCCTTGTTCGGATACGTCGAGACGCCATATCCACTGGCGCCCAAGGACCAGGTCGACGCCTACGACAAGAAAGTCGCGGAGATCAGCGCGAAGCAGGCCCCTTTGCGCGCGGAAATCCGGAAGATCGAGGCGCCCTACCGCGAGCGGTTGCGGGCCGAGGCCATCAAGCGGGACTTCCCTCTCAACGTTCAGCAAGCGGTCGCCAAGCCCGAGTCCGAGCGGACGGAAGGCGAGAAGCTGCTCGCCGACCAGGTACTCAAGAGCGCAGTCATTGCGATCAAGGTCGACGAAGCGATGACGCCGGAGGATCTCGGCCGGCGCAAAGCCATCGAGGCTGAAATCAACAAGCTCGACGAGGAGCGGCCGAAGCCGTTGCCTGCCGCCGACATCGTGACCGATGGCGACTACCGCTTCAATTCGGAACGCGTCACGGAGGGAACTGTCGCGGCGAGGGAACGTGCTGCCCTTCTAACTCAGGTCAAGGGAAGCTACCTCCACACCGGCCCGGGCCGGTACGAACCGCCTCCTTCTTACTTCCTGATTCGCGGGGACTGGCAGGCCAAGGGCAACGAGACCAAGCCGGGCTTCGTGACGGTCGCCACGTACGGCAACCCGCCCACCGAAGTTCCACGACCCGACGGCCACACGTCCGGCCGCCGGCTCGCGTTGGCGCAATGGCTCACCTCGCGCGAGAATCCCTTGCCCGCCCGCGTCATGGTCAACCGCATCTGGGCCCACCACTTCGGCCGTGGCATCGTCGGAACGCTGGAAAACTTCGGGAAGATGGGCGACCCGCCGACGCACCCCGAGCTGCTCGACTGGCTGGCCGTGGAGTTCATGAACCGAGGGTGGAGCATCAAACAGATGCATCGGCTGATGATGACGTCGGAGGCGTATCAGATGGCCTCCCGCTACAACGACGCCGCGTCCGCCGCCAAGGATCCGAACGACGACTACTTATGGCGATTCCGCATCCAGCGCCTCGACGCGGAAATCGTGCGCGACAGCATCATGGCCGCCGCCGGAACCATCGATGTGACGATGGGCGGTCCGCCGGTCTTTCCGCACATCCAGGATGAGTTACTGAAAGCCGTCAGCTTCAGCCGCATCCACGGCATCTATAACAATCAGCCTGACGGCCCGGCGGTGTGGCGGCGCAGCATTTACGTCTATTACAAACGCAATCTCCCCTTCCCGATGCTGCAGGTCTTCGACCTGCCGGACCTGAACATGTCGTACGGGGCCCGCAACGTCTCGACGGTGCCGACGCAGGCGCTGACGCTGATGAACAACGAGTTCGTGGCGCGTCAGGCGCAGTTGCTGGCGGATCGTGTGAAGACGATGGCCGGCAGTGACACGGCGAAGCAGATCGATACCGCGTATCGGCTGGCGTTGACGCGGCCGCCGACAGCGAAGGAGATGACGATTGCCCGCGAGCTGGTTGAAGGGCGAACCCTGGTGGACTTCACGAACGTCCTGCTGAACCTGAGCGAGTTCCTCTACATCGAGTGACCCAATGTCCAAACACTTTTGTTCCCGGCGCGATTTCCTGTTCCAGTCGGGCGGCGGCATCAGCGGTCTGGCCCTTGCTTATCTGCTGAACCAGGACGGCCTGCTCGCATTCGCCGGCGACGCCTGCAGCGTGCCAGCGGGAGACGGCAACCCGTTCCTGGTGAAGTCTCCGCACTTCAAGCCCAGGGCCAAGGCGATCATCTCGCTGTTCATGAGCGGCGGCGTCAGTCAGGTAGACACGTTCGACCCTAAACCCTCGCTGACCAAGTACGCGGGCCAGCCGCTCAGCGGAAAGGGTGAAGTGGTCGTTCGTCAGGGTTTCCCCGGCCCGTTGATGCCGAGCCCGTTCACATTCAAGAAGTACGGCCAGTCCGGAATGGACGTTTCCGAGTTGTTCCCCAATGTCGCCAAGCACGTCGACGAGATCGCATTCCTGCGATCGGTGTACGGGAGATCGAACGATCACACGTTGGCCCACCTCGAGATGCAGTCCGGTCAGATTCGCTCCGGCTTTCCAGCCATGGGATCGTGGCTGACCTACGGCCTCGGATCGGAAAGCTCCGGACTGCCGGGCTTCGTCGTGCTGCACGACTATCGCGGGGGGCCTATCGGTGGACCGCAGGTCTGGTCGTCGGGGTTCCTGCCGGCGGCGTACCAAGGCACGCCATTTCGTGCGAGCGGCGATCCGATTGTCGACCTCAAACCGCCACTCGGCGTCACGGCCGACCAGCAACGCGCGCGGCTCGACACACTCGCGAAGCTGAACGAACAGCACCTGGCGACACATCCCGGCAGCTCGGATCTGGCCGCTCGCATTTCATCGTACGAATTGGCGTTCCGCATGCAGGAATGTGCGCCGACGGTTGTCGACATCGACCACGAGTCGGAAGCAACGAAGAAGCTGTATGGCCTCGACAACGCGGTCACCGAACCCTTCGGCCGACAGTGTCTGCTTGCGCGGCGTCTCGTCGAGAACGGCGTGCGGTTCGTCCAGCTCTTTCACGGTGGAATGGGCAACCAGTCGTACGACACCTGGGACGCGCACGAGGGCGTCAAAGACAATCACACGAAGCACGCCGCCGAATCCGATCTGCCAATCGCCGGCCTCCTGACCGACCTCAAGGCGCGCGGACTGCTCGATTCCACGCTCGTCGTCTGGCACAGCGAGTTCGGCCGGATGCCGATCTCCCAGCGCGGCGTGGGCCGCGACCATAACCCCGGGACGATGACCGTCTGGATGACGGGCGCGGGGATCAAGGGCGGGCAGGCCATCGGCGCCAGCGACGAGTTCGGGTACAAGGCCGAGCAACAGCCGATCAGCTATCACGACCTGCACGCGACGATCCTGCATTTGCTGGGAATCGATCACACGAAGCTCACCTACCGCTTCAACGGCCGCAACATGCGCTTGACCGACGTGTATGGCGAGCTGATTCCGCAGATTGTGGGGTGACTCCAGCAGCAATCGCGTGTGTGGCTTCCGGCTTCAGCCGGAAGCTCACTGCCGGCGGCTGTCTTCTGCCTAAAGGCGGAAGCCACACGCGAATCGACGTGAATTAGTTCTTCGAAAAAGTGAACTCGAGAATGCTGCCCGGGTTCGCCAGCGTACGCTGCGCTCCCGACGGATCGCGGCTCGGACCTTCAGGATCGGTCGCCAGATAGATGGTCCGTCCGTCCGGATTCAGAGCGATATCGCGATATCGATTCGCTGTTGGAAACATCTCGACTGGCGCTCCCACCACCGAGCGACCGTCGTCCGACAGCTTCAGACGATAGACCGCGCCCCTGATCAGGCTGAGCGCCAGCAGCGAATTGCGCCAGCCTGGAATGACGTTCGATGTGTAGACATCGATTCCCCCTGGAGCGATTGTCGCGCTGCCAATGCCACGAATCTCGTAGCCGGTCTCAACCGTAAAGAACGTTCGAAGCGGAGGCGCGAACCGAGGATCGTTCCACGCCGACTCGTTCTGAGTGGGAACCGACGCCGGCACAGTATTGCCCGGAGGCAGATCTCGACAAGCCGGGCCCTTCGACGCCGACCAGTTTGCGTACGCGTACGACTTGTCGTCGCGATAGCCCGCGACGTTCGGCCAGCCGTAGTTCCGGCCACTTTCGATGAGATTGACCTCGTCATCCGTGCTTGGCCCGTGCTCCGATTCGTACAGGAATCCGTTCGGTCCGAAGACGAGCCCGAGCGGGTTGCGGTGGCCGTAAGAGAACACATGGCTGCGCACGCCGTTGATCTCCGGGTTGTCCGCCGGAATCGACCCATCGAAATTGATGCGCAGGATCTTGCCCTGGTAGTTCGACCAGTCCCTCGCTTTCACTTGATCCGCGGTGGGCAGATCCTGAGCGTGATTGGCATTGCAGCGGTTTGAGCCGAAGTTGCTCCCTTGATCGCCAATCGTCAGATAGAGCTTGCGATCGGGACCGATCGCCAGCCGGCCGCCGACGTGATCGTCGTGCGTGGGCAGGCCGGTGATCACGTCCTCAGGATTCCCGATCGTGCGCGTGGCCTGGTTGTAGTGATATTTCCGGATGCCCAACCGCCGCGCGAGCGTGGGTCCGGGAGCATCATCGTATGTGAACACGAGAAACACGTCGTCGCTGCCGCGAAGGAAGTCCGGATGCAGCGCCAAGCCGAGCAGTCCGTCCTGCTGAACGCTCTGATGCACCTCGTGCACCGTGAGCAGAGTGCTTCGGGTACCGTCCGCAGGGTTGATGCGGATCACCCGCCTTCCCTTCCGCTCGGTCGCCCACAACTGTCCATCCGGACCCCATGTGAGCTCCCAGGGACCCTCGAGTCCCGACGCCACCACTCGCATGGAAAAGTGTTCTGGCGGGTTGGTCACCAGCGTTGGATCCTGTATGGCAGTCCCAACGAGCACCGCGGCGACGGCTAAGCCGAAGGCACCAATCAACGCACGCACAATGGGCACATTAGAACACGGATGGGTGACTGGCCGGCGGCTCGAGCGTAGCTTCGGTAGTTCAGGGATCGGCAGACATTTGACCTATATCTGAGGCATCGCGTACCCGGCCACAGCGGTCGGCGAGCGGAGAGTCAGCCTCTTGATTAGACTTTACCCAGCATCGTTCCCGTGTTGGATGGTATGGGAATTGCCAGATTGATGGTTCGGCAACTCGGGCATTGATTCCAATGGCGACGCCGGTCTCTGATAGTTCCAATACGAATTTTCACGACACGCCTGCGACGACGAAGGCGGATGAAAGCATCGCGCTCGGCAAGCTCCTCCGGCAAAGCCGCGAACGCCGCGGGATGTCGCTCGAGCAAATCGCGAGCGAGACCAAGATTCCTCTGCGTCATCTGCAGGCATTGGAACGCGACGACTTCTCGGTCGTGCCGGAGGGACTCTACAGGCGCGCCAAGGTTCGTGCTTATGCCCGAGCCGTTCACCTGGATCAGGAGTCTCTCGCAAAACTCGAGCGTGCGATGCATGCTGCCGAGCCTCCGCCGGTAGCACCCGAAGAGCCAAGTCTTCCCACGACCGCCTTCCGGAAGAGCATTCTGGTGACACTCGCCGCGATTGGAGCGGCGCTCGTGGTGGGCCTGGTCACGCGAGGAGGAGAGGACAAGGTTCCGGCGGCTGTGCAGTCGAACAGCACCGTCGATCCCGAACCACCGCCGCAGCCAACAGCGCCGGTGGATGAAGCGCAACGAATAACACCGGAAAACGAACAGACACCCGACGCGCCAGTCGCGACCGTTGGTCCTCTTCCGCAACCCGCGCCGGTGCCGACGACCGCCGACATCGAGCCGCGAGTCACTCAACCACTTATCACCGAATTGCTCATTACCTCGGAACCAGCGGGAGCGCGAGTGACGATCGATGGAATCGGCTGGGGCCTCACACCAGTCACCATCCGTCATTTGACACCGGGGACCAGGCACGTACGCCTAACCAAGGACGGCTATCAAAGCGAGGAACGCGCGGCTCGCGTCGCCGGCGATGGCCTCCACGCGCTTCACGTTTCACTGCGCGCCGTGCCCTGAGCCAACCTGCTGCCTCAAAATGTATCGCAGCCCGGTGCAGCGCCACCACAGATGATGCCTACGGCGTCGTCGTCGCCCCGACCTGCGACACAACCATAGGTGTTCGAGTCCTGGCCTGCCGGCCAAAACGTACCGCCTAGCTTCTTGCACAGGGCCCGAACCTGGCGCGGGGTATAAAGTTGGACACGCTTGGCAGGGACGATGCGCCCTTCATCCCTGAACGCGACAACAGCCATCTGTTGATCGCTGTAGAGTCCTCTCCTTTTGAAGAGCGTGACTTCTGCGGTGAATCCTGGAATGCTCATTTCGGAAACCTCCGTCGATCTAAACTTAGAACCTGTCGCAGCTGGTCTGCTGGTCTGTCGTGTCGCCGCCGCAAACGACACCGTGGCCGTCGGGCAGTAAGCAGCCGTACGTGTTCGATTCCTTTCCTGGTGGCCAAAACAGTCCAAGTCGATTGGCGCAGAAACCTCGAAGGCGGTTTGGGCTGTAAAATGCTATGGGCAAGGCCGGCAAAACAGCGCCTATCGTGCAAGCGACGACCGAGCCCTCTTGACGGTAGTCGTGACCTCTTTTGTAGAGCGTCGTCTCAGCGGTGAATCCGGGAATGTTCATGTTGGATACCTCCTGAGATGGCGATTTGGGATGTCGATATTATCGTGATTCTTCACTCAAGTCTCTTGCGTTCCAGCCTTACTACTTTTTTAGCAACTCGCTCCGAGAGAGACTTTCGCTAGTTGAGACCGGGAGAGCGTCAGATGCGGAATCGGCTGTCGATGTCAATCAACGCCATCGCGATCGCCGTGGGACTCGGATCGATACACGTCTGGTCTTTGGCGGCTCAAAGCCCGACACCGACGACGCGACCAACCGGCGCACAAAAGAAATGGACCACGCTACGAACTGCCTGGGGCGACCCCGATCTTCAAGGCACGTACACCAGCGACAACTCGATCGGCGTTCCATTCGAACGGCCACCCCAATTCGCCGGACGAACGACACTGAACGACGAAGAATACGCCGCGCGGGAACGCACAAACGCCGAGCAAATCGCGAAGGATCAGAGCGAGTTCCCGGAAACCCCGTTTGCTCAGGATAGCGCCTCCAATAACGCCCCCCGGCACTGGCTGGACCGGCCTACCAAGCCCTCTCGTGCATCGTCGCTCGTCGTCGAACCGGCTGATGGACGAATCCCGCCAATGACACCAGAAGCTCAGAAGCTTTCGGCGGAACGACGGGCTGTCCGGCTTGCGCACGAGCAGGACTCATACGAATTCCACAGCAACTACGATCGATGCATCACGCGTGGCGTGACCGGATCCATTCTTCCCGTCATTTACGGGAATGGCACCGACATCATGCAGGGGCCCGGATACGTGGTTATCCGCAACGAGATGATTCACGAAGCCCGCCTGGTTCCGCTCGACCCGCGTCCGCGCCTGGGCAAGTCCATCCTTCAATACATGGGAGACTCCAGGGGCCACTGGGAAGGAGACACGCTGGTTGTCGAGTCGACCAACTTCACCGACAACACCGGCCTGGGCGGGAACGGCAACGGCGCCATCCACAGTGAAAACCTGCGCTTGACCGAGCGCTTCACGCGAACCGATCCCGGCACCATCCACTACGAGTTCACGGTTGACGATCCGGCGATGTACACCAGACCGTGGAAAGCGGCGCTCGACCTGACTGCGAAGCCGGGATACCGGACGATTTACGAATACGCTTGCCACGAAGGCAACTACGGTATGGCCAACATGCTCAGCGCCGCCAGGGCCGACGAGAAGGCCGCCGCCAGCCAAAAGTAAAAACTTGAGCGCTCAACAAGCCGTTGACGTCGTCCGCGTCGAAGCGCCTGCGGTACCGTGGTACTCGGAGGTCAGTCGAGACCAGTGGCGCGCCTTCTGGGCCGTCTTTCTAGGCTGGGTGGTGGATGCGTTCGACTTCAACATCATGACCTTCATCCTGATCGACATCCAGAAAAGCTTCACAGTCGATCGGGCGCTCGCGGGCCTCCTCGGTACCGTCACGCTGATCATGCGTCTGGTTGGCGGCGCGGCTGCAGGGACGATCGCCGACAAATGGGGCCGCAGGCTTCCGCTGATGCTGTCGGTTCTGTGGTTTTCGATCTTCGCGTTCCTAAGTGGGTTTTCGACTTCCTACACGATGCTGTTCGCGCTGCGCGCGCTGTTCGGGATCGGCATGGGCGGCGAATGGGCGGCTGGCATGCCGCTCGTCCTGGAGCATTGGCCGACACGGCTCAGGGGCCTGGCCTCGGGGTTGCTGCTCGGCGGGTGGTACTGGGGATACCTTCTTTCGGCCGCGACGTTTCAGTTCGTCTATCCGCTCTTCAGCGGAACGCCCGACCTGGCCTGGCGAGCGATGTTTTGGATTGCCATCGTGCCCGCCCTGCTCACGCTGTGGATTCGGAGAAACGTTCAGGAGAGTCCGGTGTGGCTCGAGCGACAACGCATTCTGCGCGACGCGGCGCGCTCCGGCCGCCTGAAGCCGGAACCCAAGATGTCGTTCACACGCATCTTCCAGCGGGACCTGCTCGGCATCACCATTCAGACCACGGCAGTTATCGGGTCCTTCATGTGCGTGTACTACTCGGTCAATTACTGGTACCCGACGTTCCTCCGGGAATCGGGACGTGAGACGCTCCCGTATCTTGCGGCTTTCAACATTGGGGCAATTGTCGGCACCGCAGGATGGGGCCGGTTGTCGGAAACTGTTTTGGGCCGGCGTGGCGCGGTTACCATCACGATGATATTGGGCATGGCGTCCCTTCCCTTGTATCTGCACGCGCAAACTGCCACAACGCTATGGATCGGGGCGCTGATGATGGGAGCGTTCGGCATGGGGATCTGGGGGATGGCCCCGGCATATGTCAGCGAACGTTTTCCCACATCGGCGCGCGGTGTGGGTCCCGGCTTCACCTATCACGCCGGCGCTGCCATTGGAGCCGTCATGCCGGTCGTTCTGGGCATCATGCAGGACAATGGCGTCCGGCTCGTGAACGCCATGACGGTCGCCATGCTGCTGTCTGGCGTACTGTCGATCACGATGATCTGGCTCGGCCCCGAGACACGCGGGCGCCAATTCACGGCAGAAGACCCGCCCTCTTCCGCCTAAAGGCGGAAGCCACAGTCGAATCAATCGCCTATGTGGCTTCCGGCTTCAGCCGGAAGTTCAATGCCGGTGCCTTGTGTAGCTTCCGGCTTCAGCCGGAAGTTCAATGCCGGCGGCCTGTGTGGCTTCCGGCTTCAGCCGGAAGCCCCACGACGAGCGAAGGCTACTTACGCTCCACCCTCGATGTGGATCCAGTGGAAGAGTCGATGCGCCCACGGGGCGATGATGATTCCGGATGCTCCGACGAACACCAGGCCGCTGAAGAGAGCGTAGAGCGCGGAAAAGAGCTTGCCCGCCGTGTTCTCCATCCGATCGACCGGCCCCATGCCACTCAGGATCATCGACGCGTTCAGGAACGCATCGAGCCAATCCAACCGGCCTGCGCTGTGATAGCCGACCGTCCCTATGAGCACCGCGCACGCAATGATCAGTAACGCCCACAACAAGTGACGCGCGGCGCGGCGCAGGAAGGCCGGCCCGGGCAATAGGTGGTGCTGGCGGCGCTCGTACACCTGTTCGCTTCTCAGTTAGATCGGAAATCACTTGACTTGACGTGGTAACTGACCGCTAGCTCTCGTTGAGGTGCTCTCCTACCACGTCAAGTCAAGTGATTTCCGGGGATTAACGCAGCGATGGCGACCTGCCAGTCGGGATCTGGGATCCGACTATTTCGTCTCGCCGCCGACGGCGGTCCGAGTCGGCCACATAGCCGCCGAACGCAAACGTTCGAAGAAGGCCGTCTACCGCGAAATGCGGCACGTAGTCGTGCATCGCGTCGGCCAATTCCCGAATCATGAGCTCTCGGCTCCTTGCTGCCGGCTCGAAAAGGAACTGGACGTCGCCGACGCGGAACACCACCCATGCATGCTGACGGTCGACGTCCGGCTCCTCGACACTCAAGATTCGCCCGACGAAGAACTCGGCGTCGACTCCGAGCTCGGCCAGCTTGCGCCAGGCCCACAATGCGAAATCCTCGCAATCGCCGCGCCGCAACTCCTCGAAGCTGCTCGGGTGCTGCCAGAGATCGATTTCGTTGAACAGGCTGCGATCGGTGACGTACTGGCAGTTCAGCAGCCACTCAACGAGCTCGTCGATCGACTGAATTCTTACCCCGCTCTCGCCTTCCAGGTAGTGACCGAACTGCCGCTTTGAGCCTGGCCCGAACGCCGCGATCGGCACTCTGAAGGTGACACGTTGCCATGGCTCATCAAGAGGCCAGAAGCGGCCGGTGAGCCGAAAGAACCACGACAGGAGCTTTCGAGTGAGTAAGCGGGAAAGTGATGACATTTGCGGATCAGCTCGCCGACCACCCGTCGTCAATCGGGAGCACTGCGCCGGTAATGTCGCCACTTTCCGGACCGCACAGGAACACCATCAGCGCTGCCACGTTCTCGGCTGGGACGAACCGGCCGGTGGGCTGCTTGCCGATGAAAAAGCGTCGCTCGGCTTCGACGCGGGTCACACCGTCGGCCGCCATCATTTCGGAGATTCTCACGTCGTGGATCGGAGTTTGTGTCGTCCCCGGACAGAGGGCATTGCAGGTGATGTTCTGACCAAGCGTCTCGAGCGCGACGGCCCGCGTCATGCCGATCAACGCCGTCTTGGTGGTGACGTAGCCCACGCGATCGGCTGCCGCGCGAAGACCATAAATGGACGACACATTGATAATCCGTCCCCAGCCTCGCCGTTTCATTTCAGGAACCGCCAATCGAATGGTGTGAAACGCGGCCGACAGATTCACGGCAAGCGCGTCATTCCATGCCTCGACCGGAAATGCCTCGACCGACGCGGAGTGCCGGACGACCGCGTTGTTGACGAGAACGTCGATCGAACCGAACGCGCCCAGGCTCGCCGCGATCATCTGCTCGATCTCGTTCGGATTGCGAAGGTCCGCGCCGCAGTACATCGTGCGAACACGATGCTGGTTCTCGATCTGCGATCGAATGGCGTCAACGCGACGGGAATCGGCAAAGCCGTTCAGGACGACATGGCAGCCAGCTCCGGCAAAGCGTTGGGCGGCCGCGAGTCCGAGGCCCTGGACCGACCCGGTGATGAGAGCGCATCTGCCCTCCAGCGTTTCGATACGGCTCATTGAATCGAACGACTCCTGCCCTTCCAGCCCCTCCTGCCCTTCCCGCCCCTCCAGCCCTTCCAGCCCCTCCTGCCCTGCCCCTCCAGCCCCTCCTGCCCCCTACCGTTGCACAAAGGGATTTGCAACATCCGTCGCGGTTGAAATCCAGACGCTCTTGGTCTGCAGGTATTCGTGGATCATGTCCTTGCCGCCTTCACGGCCGAAGCCGGATCGCTTGTAGCCTCCAAATGGGGACATGTAGCTATTGGCTCGGTAGGTATTCACCCAGACGGTGCCAGCCTGTAGGCGCTCTCCCATCGTCAGCGCGCGCCGGATGTTCTGCGTCCAGACGCCGGCCGCAAGTCCGTAAGCGACATCATTGCTGATGGCGACAGCTTCCTCCTCGTCTTTGAACGAAATCACGCCCAACACTGGACCGAATACTTCCTCCTGCGCGATGCGCATGGTGTTCTTCACCGCGTCGAAGATGGTCGGCTCGACGAACCATCCTTCTCCACATTCCGGTCGGGAGGCGCGTTCGCCACCCAGTACGAGCGTGGCATGCTCGCTCTTCGCGATGTCGATGTATTTCAGGATCTTCTCGAGCTGGGGCTTGTTGGCGATGGGTCCGATTTGAGTGCTCGAGCTCATCGGATCGCCCATCTTCGCGGTCTTGAATAATGCGACGAGCTTCTCCACGAACACGTCGTGAATGGCCTCGTGCAGGAGCAGCCGCGAACCCGCCACACAGGTTTGACCGGTCGCGGCCAGAATACCCGAGACGACGCCCATCACCGCCTGATCCAGGTCGGCATCGTCGAAGACTACGTTCGGCGACTTGCCGCCGAGTTCCATCGTGACCCGCTTCATTCCGCGTGCCGCCGCTTCGTAGATTCGCTGACCGGTCGCATCGGAGCCAGTGAACGCGACCTTCGCCACGAGCGAGTGTTCGACCAGAGGCATGCCGACTTCGGCGCCAAACCCCGTGACGACGTTCACCACGCCGGGGGGAAAGCCCGCATCTTCGATGAGCTTCATGAACTCGAGGATTGAGGCGGACGTGTACTCGGACGGCTTGATCACGACCGTATTGCCTGCGGCCAGCGCGGGAGCCAGTTTCCAGGCGGCAAGCAGCAGCGGGGAATTCCAGGGAACGATCGCCACCACCACACCGAGCGGTTCGGGGCGCGTGTAGTTGAAGTACTCCGGCTTGTCGAGCGGGATCACCGAGCCTTCGATCTTGTCGGCCAGCCCGCCGTAGTAGTGAAACCAGTGCGTCATGTACGCGACCTGCCCACCCATTTCGGCATAGAGCTTGCCGTTGTCGCGCACTTCGATTTCGGCGAGCGCACGGACTCGCTCGCCAACTAGATCGCCGAGCTTTCTCAGCAGCGCCCCGCGTCGCGACGCTGTGAGCTTCGGCCAATCACCGGATGTAAATGCCTTGCGCGCGGCTTGAACCGCGCGATCCGCGTCGGCAGCCGTGCCGCGCGGAATCAGCGCCCAGGGCTGCCCCGTGTAAGGGTTGTCGCTTTCGAAGTACTGGTTGGACTCGGGGTCGACCCATGCTCCTCCGATGTACATCTTGTATTTCGTCAGCGCAGGTGCGGTGACCGTTGACATCGATGCTTCTCCCTCCACCGTTGCACAGGTGGTCCGGCTGATCCGCTCTGCCAATGTACGCGCTAGCGTTCAATTGCGGCCTACTGCCTCAAAGGCACCGGCATACCAGAGTAATGCACGTGAACCAGCGCCCACCGGCCGTCCACCTTCCGATACACCTGGGACTCTCGACCGTCGGTCTTCACCTCTGCCCCATCGCTGCGCTGCTTGGCGTCGAAATGCCAGTAGAATTCGGCCCACGCTCCATCGCCATATGCGTGAATGGCGACATCGCGCACCGTCAGCTTGCGCTCGGAAAACGCAGTCCCGAAGAACTCGTAGACCCCTTTCACTTCCTCCCAGCCGTGCGAGTGGACGGCGGGATTGATGAACGAAACCTCCGGTGAAGTCAACCACACTTGCGAGGCGAGCCCCACATCCGCTGCATCGAGTGCCGCAGCGTATTTCGCGATCTGCGCGCGAATGGCGTCGGCCGCGTTTTCGCGCGGCGCGCTGCAGGCAGCAGCGAGCAGAAACGCGAGGAGCGGAAGGCGCATGCAGGCGCTACTGGGGTTTCTCACAATGGATCTCCCAGGGTATGCCGAATTGATCGGTAAGGATGCCGTACCGCAAAGCCCAGAACGTTTCCTGGAGCGGCATGTGTACGGTCCCGTTTTCCGCCAGCGCCTGAAATACGCGTTCCACGTCCGCCTGATCGCCGGCCTCGAGCAACACAGCGAATCCCCTCGGCGGTTCGTAGGTGTTCGGAAGAGCATCGGCTCCCAAGAGGGCCGTACCGCCGATCGCGAGCCTGGCATACAGTATCTTCCCGCCCCATTCCGCCGGCGCGCTTTTCGCCAGAGGCGAATCACCCCAGGTGAGTTTGAAAAGGATGCTGCCGCCCAGGCAGCGTTCGTAGAACTCGAACGCGGCCTCGCACCTTCCATCAAAGCTGAGACTGATATAAGGTTCCAACCTCATCACGAGCTCCTTTCGCGAACCATCATTCGCCGGTCCGCGGCTCGGCGTATTGGAAAAATGGAAGCTCGTTGATGATCCAGGTCCGGGGCGTGCAGCCCGCCAGAGAGTTCCATTCAAGCGTCATATGCGCCTGATCATGGAAGCCACATGCGGCCGCGACGTATGCCAGGCTATGCCGCTGGCTCTTGATCAGTCGCAAAGCGCGCTCGAAGCGGAAGATCCGCGCCAGCGTCTTTGGCGTCACGCCGAGTTCGGCGTGGAACCGCTCCCGGAAGTGCTGCCGGCTCCACCCTATCTCGTCCGCGAGCTGGCGCACCGAGACGCGTCCGTGCGTTTGCGCAAGCCTGCTCCACGCCCAGGCCAGCTCCGGTGGTGAAGGAACAGGACGCAGCGCCTTCAGGAATACCTGATCCAGAATGGCGAAGCGCTGCTGCCAAGTTGGAGACGCCATTAGACGCTCCACGAGGCGTGCCGCAGCCTGGCCCCAGATGTCCGAAAGATCCACGATGCGGTGAGAAAGATCGGCGCTCGTCACACCCAAAACGGCACGAGCGCCAGGCGCCGTCAGGTGGATGAACAGACCGTCTCGCCGGTCCTCGTATTTCACAATCGTGGGGCCAACCTGGAGGCCGCTTACATAGGCCGTGAAGGCAGCCGGAGGCTGATCGGCGCATGGTAATCGAACGAGATCGATCGGCCTGGCGAGACTGATGGCGAGCAGAACATGATGCGACGGGAGGCCCGAATGAGTGTATGAAGCAAACCCGCGAGCGCGGAAACCAACGTAGTGCGACACATAATCGCGCAAAGCCGGCGCAGGCGCGCACACCGCGAAGTTCGGGTTACTTTCTACTTTCCACTTACTTTCCACTTACTTTCCACTTTCCACTTTCTACTTTTTACTTCTGATTTCGACTCCCGCCCATTCCTCCACAACCTTGGCAATGCACGTGAAGTCAGAGGCGGGCCCGAATCGGGCGTTCGTCACGGCCAGCATCTGGCGAACGGCGGAGCCCACGACCATGGGCACGCCGAGCGCTTCCGCTTCGTCAACGCACAACTTGACGTCTTTGTATGACAGCGCCGTCGCGAACCCGAAATCGAACGTCCCCGGCAGGATCGAACGTGGAAACTTGTCCTGTGTGGCGCTGTTGCGCCCACTTCCGGCGTTGATGATGTCGAGCAAGACGTTCGGATCGAGGCCGGCTTTCACGCCCATTGCCAACGCTTCGGAAGAAACCACCAAAGCGGCGGCTGCCAGGAGGTTGTTCGCAAGCTTCGCCGTCTGCGCCAGGCCCGGCTTCTCGCCGGTGTAGAAGAGACGCCCGAGGTTCTTGAGGATCGGCTCGACTTGCGCAAGCGTGGGTTTCGGACACGACACCATGACAGCGAGTGTGCCGGCCTTTGCACCGGCCACTCCTCCGCTGACCGGCGAGTCGACCAGCGTGATGCCGCGCTCAGCCACGCCCTGGCCCACTGCGCTAGCAACTCCGGGGCCTGTCGTCGAGAGATCAACGAGGGTCTTGACCTTCGATCCCTGCACCACCCCTTGGTCCCCAAGAGCCACCTTCTGGACGATCGCCGGTGTCGGAAGGCTCATCAGCACGATCTGTGCTATCGACGCGACTTCGGCGGGCGATCCAACCACCTCGACTCCACGCGCCGCGAGCGGCTTCACGACATCCGGATTGGTGTCGAAAACACAAAGCGAATAGCCGGCGTCCAGCAGCCGGGACGACATGGGACCGCCCATGCGGCCAACACCGATGAAACCAACGAGCTGATTGTCCATCGATTGAGCCCTCTCGACACTCGAGCCTGAACCGGCGGCCCTCTTCCGCCTAAAGGCGGAAGCCACACGAGAAAAATTCACAGCCTCAAGGCACCTGTGTGGCTTCCGGCTTCAGCCGGAAGTGCAGCGCCCCAGCGCTGTCGCTCGCAAGCACCGCGCATTATGTACCAAGCGGTCCTGGGTCGCCGTGCTGTCCTATAATCCGAGCATGCGCAGCCGGAGGAGCGGCGGGGTCTGTGGACTCGTCATCGGTGTAATCGTGGCCACGTTTCTGGCTTCCGGCGCCAATGCTCAGCCTTCATCGCCAACCCGGAAGAGCCAGGCTCCTACAAAGCCCTACACGCCGGCTCGAACCCCATGGGGCGATCCAGACATTTCCGGAGTCTTTACGAACAACGACGAGAGCCTGATTCCGTTCGAGCGGCCGGCGCAATTCGAAGGACGACGGCTCGACGACATCAGCGACAATGAGTTGGCCGACCTCAGGAACGAGCGCAGCGACGAGCGTGTCGAAGCCGATCGGCAGCGGTGGGAGTTGAGGAGCCCGCTGCACTGGTTCGAGAATCACTTCCCGAAGAACAGCCGGGCGTGGCTCGTTTCCGATCCGCCCGACGGCAAGGTTCTCCCCCAAACCGACGAAGCCCGGCAACGAGCTGCCGCTCGGGGCGCGGCAAGGGGAGGCCGCGGACCGGCCGACTCGTACGAAGATCGCAGTCTGTACGATCGATGCATTACGCGCGGCCTGCCCGGGTCCATGATGCCGGCGATTTATGGCAACGCCTACCAGATTCATCAAGGTCCAGGCTACGTCGCGATTCACTATGAAATGGTCAACGAGACGCGCGTGATCCCGCTCGATGGACGCCCGCACGTCGGCGCCAACATTCACATGTATCTCGGTGACGCGCGCGGCCGCTGGGATGGCCGCACGCTGGTGGTCGAGACCACGAACTTCACCGACAAGACGCCGTACCGTGGTTCCAGTGAGTACCTTCGGATGGTCGAGCGATTCACACCAATGTCACCCGACGTCGTGGAGTGGTCGGTGACGTTCGACGATCCGCATACCTGGACTCGGCCGTGGACGTTCGCGATGAGCTTGACGAAGAAGGACGACAGCCAACGGCCGTACGAGTACGCGTGTCACGAGGGAAATCTCGGCCTCGACGCGATTCTGCGCGCCGGGCGGGCGGACGACAAGGCCGGAGAGGCCGCACCGTCACCGACGACGAACCGAGACTGACATCGAGTAAAGTAGTCGAGGGACACCAATCATGTTTGCACTGAGACACATCGCTTCAGTCATCGCAGTGGCGGCACTCGGCCTTTCGACCGGCTACGCCCTTTCGGCAGCCGAGCCAAAATCGCAGGACGCCCCCAAGCCGGCGACCCCCGCTGACGGTATCTACAATCAGGCGCAGGCTCAGCGCGGACAGGCGACTTACACGCAGGCATGCAGTGCGTGCCACCTGGCCGATCTGAGCGGAAGCGACCAAGCACCGTCACTGGCCGGCGGCGACTTCCTCGATAGGTGGGATGGTCAAAGCATTGGCGACCTCGTCGATCGCATTCGCACGTCCATGCCGGCGGACAACGTCGGCAGCCTCAACACGCAGAGCGCGACCGACATCGTTGCCTACGTGCTGCAGGCGAACAAGTTTCCGACGGGACAGGACGAACTGAAGGCCGATCGGACGTTTTTGAAGACGATTACCTTCAAGAAATAGCACGGGGCGGTCAACCGTTAGTCCTGCTTCACGAAGAATTTCAACGACCAGGACAGCCCGGCCGCCAGAAGTAGGAATCCCGCCATCGCCGCCAGTCCGGCGAGAAATGATCCCGTTCGCTCGGTCAGCCAACCCATCACGGTCGGTCCAACAAAGCCGCCCATCGTTCCGATCGAGTTGATGAAGGCGAGACCACCAGCGGCGGCGATTCCCGTCAGGAACCGCGGCGGAATCGTCCAGAACAGCCCGCGAGCCGCATTAATCCCGCTCAGCGCCACCGTCAGCCACACGATCGACATCCAGAACCCGCTCGAAAGGATGGCGCCGAGGAATCCCACAGCCGCGAGCAGGCACGAAAGAGTGAGATTCACGACCCTGCCGCCACGCCGGTCTACATGTGTCGCCCACCCGATCATGGCGATGGATGCAACGAGATAGCAGGCGCTTGACACGAATCCGATTTCGATGTCCGACAGCCGTCCTTCTTTGAGAATCTGAGGCAGGAAGAGGCCAACCCCATATGAGCCGACCAGAAATCCAAACTGTACCCCTGCCAGAACGATCACGCGCGGGTCCTTCAGGGCCGTCAGGAAGTGGCGGACTTCCCTCTCCCGCCGCTCGCTCGACAAGCGGGCGCGCACCGCCTGCTGCTCTTCTTCGGTGAGCCACGGCGTCCCCTCGGGTCGATCGGCGAGAACCCAGAGCGCGGCAACTCCGAGGACGGTCACCGGCAGGCCCTCGAGCAGAAACAGCCACTTCCAACCCGCCAAACCGCCAATGCCGTCCAGCGCCAACAACAACCCCGAGACAGGCCCGCCGACGACGGACGACACCGGGATCGCGACCATGAACCACGCAATCGCGCGCGTGCGGTACTCGGTGGGAAACCAGGTGCCCAGATAGAAGGCGACGCCGGGGAAGAACCCCGCCTCTGCGACGCCAAGAAGAAAGCGGAGGAAGTAGAGACTCAGTGGTCCCGTCACGAAGATCGTGGCGGCCGAAACCAGGCCCCAGGAGATCATGATCCGCGACAGCCAGACACGCGCGCCGACTCGATACAGCGCCATGTTGCTGGGAACCTCGAACAAGCAGTAGCCCAGGAACAAGATGCCCCCGGCATTGCCGAACTGCTGGGTCGTCAGTCCGATCTCCCGGTTCATCGTCAGCGCCGCAAACCCCACGTTGTTGCGATCGAGGTAGTTGAGCACGTAGGCCACGATCAAAAACGGCATCAGTCGCCAGGTGATCTTGGCGAAGGCCCGCCGCTCGACATCTGGCGCGGCGTCCTTCTGGTTCAGCTCTCGCGTTTCGTACATGGCGTTCAGTCGCGCGAGTGTAACACTCGCAACCGCCGGCTCCTTGGACTAACTCGATGTCTTGGCCTCTTCGATGCGACACGGTAGGATGAGGACTCCGCCACACAATGGCTTTCAGAATATGGACGACCAAGAGATCAGTCGCGCCCCAGCGGTCTTGAGCGTCATCCACGCTGATACCGAGTGCATCGGTTTCACGCTGGCGTCTGAACCGAAGACCGGTGCCCTTCTTCGGGCTCTTGCGGCGTCGAAACCGAGTGGCGACTTTCTCGAGTTGGGTACCGGCACGGGCGTAGGGACCGCGTGGCTCCTGGACGGCATGGACGCACGCTCTCATCTCACGTCAGTCGACAGCGATTCGAAGGTGCAAGACGTCGCCCGTCGTCATCTCGGACACGACGCTCGCGTGTCGTTTCACCTCGGCGACGGTGGCGTGTTTCTCGACCAATCGGGCGGTCGCCAGTTCGATCTGATTTATGCAGACGCCTGGCCGGGCAAGTTCACCCATTTGGAACAGACGTTGGCCCTCCTCAAAGAAGGAGGGATTTATTTCATCGATGATCTACTGCCGCAGCCGGCATGGCCGGATGGGCACGCCGCAAGGATTCCGCCACTGATTGCGCAGCTCGAGGCTCAAAAGGGATTCATCGCCACAAAGCTCGCCTGGGCTTCAGGGCTGATGATCCTCGTCCGGACGTCTCTCTAAATGCTTGTTTCTTCAACTAAGGCAATCTTCTGGGACAACGACGGCGTGCTGGTCAACACCGAGCACATTTACTTTGAAGCGACGCAGCGCATTCTCGCCACGATCGGCATTCCGCTGACGCCGGACCAATACTTGGAAATGTTCCTCGTCCACGGAAAAGGAGCCTGGCACCTTGCGGCAGAAAAGGGATTCAGTGCCGGCGAAATCGAGGCGCTGAGGAACCAACGCAACACGCTCTATGGCCAATTGCTGGCTGAAGCGCCCCTCGTCATCGACGGCGTAGATCGAGTTCTGGAGTCCCTCCATGGCCGTTACGTGATGGGCGTCGTCACGAGCTCCAGGAAAGATCATTTCGACGTCATCCATCGAAACACCGGTCTTCTCAAATACTTCGATTTCGTTCTGACTGGAGAGGACTACAAGCAGGTCAAGCCCGACCCCGAGCCGTATCTGAAGGCAGTTGAAAAGAGTGGATACGGGCCGGAAGCGTGCCTTGCTGTCGAAGACTCTCTACGGGGCCTGACTGCGGCCAAGGCGGCCGGGATCAAGTGCATCGTGGTGCCCACACCTCTTACCCGCGCGAGCAATTTCGACGCGGCGGACCGAGTCTTGGAGAGTATCGACGAGATCCTGAGATTCTTGTAGGTGGCTTCCGGCTTTAGCCGGAAGATAGGTGCCTTCCGGCTTTAGTTGGAAGATAGGTGGCTTCCGGCTTCAGCCGGAAGATTGGGTGGCTTCCGGCTTCAGCCGGAAGATTGGGTGGCTTCCGGCTTCAGCCGGAAGATTGGGTGGCTTCCGGCTTCAGCCGGAAGATTGGCTGGCCTCCATCGTGCACACCTCATCTGTGTGCACGCCTACCCCAAACACCTCGATGCGTTCGACTATCTCGGACCCCATCGCTACTTCCTGACATTTTGCACCTACGAGCGGCAACCCCTTTTTCACATCGCCGCCCACGTCGCGCTGGTCGAATCGCATTTCCTGCAATCGGCAAGAACAATGGGCTTCGCAGATCTTGCCCACTGCTTCATGCCAGACCATCTGCACACCGCCGTCGAAGGGCGCCACGAGAACGCGGACCTCAAAGCATTTGTCGCCCGAATGAAGCAGTGCACTGCGTTCTACTTCAAGAAGGCGTTCGGCAGGCAGCTATGGCAGCGCTATGGTTACGAGCATGTCATTCGTCACGACGAACCAACGCGGGCCATCATTCGCTACATCCTCGAGAACCCAATCAGAGCCGGGCTCGTGCGAACGGTAGCAGACTATCGCTTCATCGGGTCGAGCGAGTACACGGTCGAGCAATTGATTGAATGTTGTCGCTCTTCCGGCTAAAGCCGGAAGCTACATCGGTCGGTCATCGATTCAGCGAACCGTAGGGTACTTGATGCCCAACTGATCCAGATAGCTCTTGAACTTCGTCGGGTCGTAATAGTACTTCCTCATCTCGGGCCGGTACTTCGCCATCGTCTGCTCGTTGAGCCAGACAGCCGGCTTGTCTTCCGGCCGGATGAGAGGTGTGTACTTTCTGTCCTTCGTCTGCACGTCGTTGAAGTACGCCCACGCATCGCTCACGAGCTCGGGCCGCAAGATGAGATCCAGTACCGTCATCGCCTGGACCTTCGCGCCTGCAGTGACGCCTTTGTGCGCAATTGGCGTCGCCATGGCCACGGCGTTCGCCCAGTTGTGGCCCGGACCGGCCTGAAAGTTCGCGGGATAGTTGAGCGTCACCGTCGGAAGATTCCACGACACGTCCCCGATGTCGTCCGACCCGCCAAATCCCTTCTCCTCGTCAGGTATCGCCTCGCGTCCTCGCAACGGCTGAAGCTCCTTGGCAAGGCCGACCTCAGGCACTTTGAGCTCCCGCTGGAGCGCGACGGCGAGCTTCTGATCGTCGGCGCTCCACTGCGGGAGTTCGACGGCCTTGATGTTGGCGTACATGGTTTCAGCGACCGTCTTGTTCGCGTGAATGGGCCATGCGGATCCAAGCACGCGCATGCTGGCTTCTGTGTCAGTCATCATGGCTGCAGCTTGGGACATTCGGTTGCCGATATCCCACATCTCTTTGATGTGGTCGTAGTCAAGTTCACGAAAGTAGTACCAGACGGCTGCCGTCTGCGGCACAACGTTCGGCTGGTCGCCACCGCTGGTGATGACGTAGTGGGATCGCTGTTGAAGGCGCAAATGCTCACGACGGAAGTTCCACCCGACGTCCATCAACTCGACAGCGTCCAGCGCGGAACGCCCGCGCCACGGCACAGCTGCCGCGTGGGCGCTTTCGCCTTTGAAGGTGTATTCGACCGACACGAGGCCGGTACCGGTGCCGTCGCCCCATGTCACCCCGAGATTGGTTCCGACGTGCGCGAACAGGGCGACATCGGCGTCCTTGAACACGCCGGCTCGAACGAAGTAGGCCTTGGTCGCGAGCAGCTCTTCGGCGATGCCTGGCCACAGCAGAATCGTGCCGCGAAGCCGATTGCGCTCCATGATCTTCTTGAGCGCGAGGGCAGCGGTGATGTTGAGCGGCATACCCGAGTTGTGGCCCTCGCCGTGTCCAGGTGCTCCCTCGATGATTGGATCGTGGTAAGCCACGCCGGGCTTCTGGGAGGCCTGCGGAATACAGTCGACGTCCGAGCCGAGCGCGATGACCGGCTTGCCCGATCCCCACGTTGCCGTCCATGCCGTCGGTATGCCGGCCACCGATTCGCTGATACGGAAGCCGTTCTTCCTGAGGATGTCCGTCAAGTACTTCGATGTCTCGATCTCCTGAAAACCGAGCTCGCCAAAACTGAAGACCTGGTCCACCATCTGCTGCGTGAATTCCCTCATCCCGTCGATTTCAGCCGCGAGAGTGTTCTTGTACTGAGCGATCGCCGGATTAGCCGGTGCTGGTGGCGCCTGCGTTGACATTGTCTGGCCCGCAAAGGCGAGAAAGGCACAGACGAACAGGATCGTGACAGCCGCGCGGGAAAGAGGGTTCAGTGGCATCGTTACAGCATAGCGCCGTCCGCCGTGCCCGAGAGAAAGGCGTCGACAACTCTTGCGATAAAATCGCGCGGGACCCTATGAGCAAGCTTTCGAAAGAGATGACGCTGCGGCAGTTCGACCACGGCTACTGGTACGCAACCGAGATCAAGAGATTTGCGCAGTCTCTCGGTGTGCCGGCTGCGCACAGACTCCGGAAGGACGAGCTCGAAAAGGCCATCAGGCACTTCCTGACCCATGGCAAGGTCACGAGCCCTACGAGACGAGACTCGTCACGGTCAGGCATCAAGGACGTCGACCGTGGACTCCGGCTCGATCGACGCGTCATCCTCTACACGAACGATCGCGACACCAAGGCGTTCCTCGAGCGGGAAGCCCGAAGGCTCGATCCAACGTTCAAGCGTCGATCCGGCTCACGATATCGGCTCAATCGCTGGCGCGAAGCTCAACTGACGCGTGGGGCGCGCATCACATATCGCGACCTCGTGAAGGAGTACATGCGCCTCAATAGCACCAAGACCACGTACCGGCGAGTGCCGGTGGGCCGATACATCAACTTCCTCAGCGATTTCATGGCCGCGAATCCCGGGGCAAGGATGGCTGTCGCCATTCGCGCCTGGAAGACAGTGAAGAGAATGGACTCGCCCAAGAACTACCGCGCCTTCAATCGGACCCGCGACAAGTCTCATATGTAGCTTCCGGCTTTAGCCGGAAGTTAGAGTAGCTTCCGGCTTAAGCCGGAAGCCACAGTATTAGGGATCTTCGGTAAACTTCTGAATCTCGAGGTTCGGATGAAAAAGCGACCGATCTTAGCTGCGATCCTCATGGGCATCGGGTGCCTGGCGGGCGCGAGCGCCCAAACCCAACCAGAGTGGACTCGAGTCGAGGAAGAAACGATCCGGCACTTCCAGGCGCTGCTGCGCCTGGACACCAGTAGTCCACCCGGAAACGAATCGCGAGCCGCAGACTATCTCGAGCAAGTGCTCGAATCGGAGGGCATTCCAGTTCGAACCTTTGTGCTCGAGCCCGGACGCGCCAACCTCGTGGCCAGGCTCAAAGGCAACGGGAGGAAGCGGCCGCTGCTGGTCATGGCACACACCGATGTGGTGACTGTCGACGCAACGAAGTGGGCCTTCCCGCCTTTCGGCGGCGCACGCGACGGCGGATACGTTTATGGGAGGGGTGCGCTCGACGACAAGGACAACCTCGCGGCCTCTCTGATGGTGATGCTCATGCTCAAGCGGCAGAACGTGCCGCTCGACCGCGACGTGATTTTTCTCGCGGAGGCCGGAGAGGAAGGCGGGTCGAACGTTGGCATCAACTTCATGGTCGACCGGCATTTCGCAGAGATCGATGCCGAGTACTGCCTGGCCGAAGGCGGCGACACCAGGCGGATTGACGGAAAACTGAGATTCGTCGGTGTTCAGGCACTCGAAAAGCATGCGCGCACGGTCGAGTTGACGGCACGAGGCACGTCGGGGCACGCATCGGTGCCGCTGGAGAGTAATCCGATCGCCCATTTATCGGCGGCTGTCGCCGCGGTGGCCGGCTGGCAGGCACCGATTCAACCGAACGAGATCACCACGTCGTACTTCAGACGACTCGCCGATATTTCGCCGTCCGATCAAGCCGCCCGCTATCGAGCTGTCCTCGCGCCGGATTCGAAAGAGGCCGCCACGGCCTTCACCTATTTCCTCAAGAACGAACCCAATCATGCCTCGCTCCTGCATACGTCCATTTCACCGACGATCGTCGGTGGCGGCTATCGCGTCAACGTGATCCCGTCCGAAGCCAAGGCCACGCTGGATGTGCGAATGGTCCCGGACGAAGACCCGGCCCGTTTTCTGGATGTCATCCGCAAAGTCGTCAACGATCCTGCCGTCGAGGTGAGCTACGGACCGCGGGTCGATCGACCTCGTACGACGATCGGCGCGAAGCTCGATTCGGAGGCTTTCAAAGCCATCGAATCGGCTGTCGCCAGCCGTTACGAGACGATGACCATTCCGACCATGTCGACTGGGGGGACCGACATGGCGCAACTGCGCGCCAAGGGAATTCAATGCTTCGGCATCGCGCCGGCCACCGACATTGAAGACGAAGCCAGGGGTTTTGGCGCACACAGCGACCAGGAGCGGATCCTCGAGAGCGAGTTGCACCGGTTCGTTCGCTTCAACTGGGACATCGTGTCCGATCTGGCAAGGGCGCGGAATTGAACATGGCGGAACTGGCCGTTGTCGTCAGGCCGGAAGAACCTCGTGACTCAGAGGGAGTTCGGACTGTCAATGAACAGGCATTCGGACGGCCGAACGAAGCGTCCCTGGTTGACGCGTTGCGCGGAGTGCCACATTCAATTTCCCTCGTCGCGTCGGCTCGAGAACGAGTCGTCGCGCACATTCTCTTCACGCCTCTTCAAATCGAGGGCTCGCCGAAGGGTGTCGTCGCGTCCGGTCTCGGTCCTATGGCCGTGCTGCCGGAGTGTCAGCGACAAGGTATCGGTTCACAACTCGTGCGGGCAGGACTCGACAGCTGTCGCGCCTCGCGGACCGATGTGGTTGTCGTCATCGGTCATCCAGAGTTCTACCCCCGATTCGGGTTCGTGCCAGCAGCTACCAGAGGTCTGCGGTGCGAGTTCGACGTTCCACCAGAGGTCTTCATGGTGCTCGAATTGCAGACCGGAGCACTCGGTTCGTCCGGAGGGTTTGTGAAGTATCGTCCCGAGTTCGCAGCGTTCGAGTAGGGAATCGAAAAGATTTGGACAACATTCTGCTCGTAACCGGCGGTAGCCGGGGCATTGGCGCGGCTACCGCACGATTAGCTGCGCAACGCGGTTACTCCGTGTGCGTCAACTATCGGCAGAATCGAGACTCCGCGCAACGCGTCGTCAAAGCTATCGAAGCTCACGGAGGCCGAGCGCTGGCAGTGGCGGCCGACGTATCGGTCGAGACCGATGTGCTGCGGCTGTTCGAGACGTGCGACAACAAGCTCGGAACGTTGACGGCGCTCGTGAACAATGTCGGCATCGTCGAGACGCAGATGCGAGTGGAAACGATGGACGCGGAGCGCATCCAGCGAGTCTTTTCGACCAACGTCATCAGCGCCTTCGTCTGCGCCCGCGAAGCCGTGCGCCGAATGTCCACGAAACGCGGCGGGGCCGGCGGAGCCATCGTCAATGTTTCGTCCGGCGCTGCGCGGCTCGGATCACCCGGCGAGTACGTGGACTATGCCGCCTCGAAGGGCGCTATGGATACGCTGACGATTGGTCTGGCTAAAGAGGTTGCGGAGGAAGGAATTCGGGTGAACGCGGTTCGACCGGGCTTCATCTACACGGAGTTCCATGCCAGTGGCGGCGAGCCGAATCGCGTCGATCGCGTAAAAGCATCCGTGCCGATGAAACGTGGCGGAAGCGCCGAAGAGGTGGCAAAGGCTATCCTCTGGCTGCTTTCTGAAGAAGCTTCCTTCACCACCGGCGCCTTCATCGACGTAGCAGGCGGAAGGTAACGGGAGATCTTCATATGAGCCGGCGATTGGATTCCGCAGTGGACTCAGAGGTTCCCGTTCTCTTTGCCGGGGGCGGTTTGGTCGGCCTTTCGACTGCCATGTTTCTGGCGCAACACGGGATCGCCTCGCTCGCCGTGGAACGCCTGCGGGGCGGCTCCCCTGTCCCGCGCGCGGCCTTCTTCCACATGCGGACTCTCGAAATGTTTCGATCGGCCGGGATCGAGGAAGCTGTGCGCAAACAATCATTGAAGGAATTCGAGCCCGAAGGCGCCGTTGTGTTGATGGACTCGCTCGCCGGCAAGCAGATAGCTGGCTTCATCCCGAGTCTCAACGAAGGCGTGGACGCCCTCAGTCCCTGCCGGCGGCTGTTCGTGACGCAGCCAGGCCTGGAGCCGATCCTCAGAGCCCGGGCCGAGGAAGCCGGGGCCCGTGTGCTCGAGGGAACCGAGATCGTCGGCGTCGACCAGGATGCGACCGGCGTGACGGCCACGGTGAAGGACCTCGACACGGGCACCGAGCGCCGGCTGCGTTCGCAGTACCTGGTGGGCACTGACGGCGCGCACAGCAAGGTCCGCGAACTGGCCGGGATCGAGTTCGACGGTCGCGGTGTCTTCTCGAACAGCATTACCATCTACTTCCGCGCTCCATTGGCACAACTGCTGGTTGGCAAGAACCTGAGCGTGATCTACGTCACAAATCCCGCGCTGTCCGGTTTCTTTCGGCTCGATCGCGAACAGAACTCCGGCTTCCTGGTCGTGAACACTGCCGGCGACACGTCCCGCCCAGAGGCATCGAGCCCCGCCTCAGACATCCGCGAAGAACGACTGATTGAGCTCGTGAGAGCAGGGGCGGGTGTGCCCGACCTCGAAGTCAAGATAGACGGCGTCGCCCGCTGGCGAGCCACTTCCGACGTCGCACGGCGGTTCCGCAACGGCCGCATTTTTCTCGCGGGAGACGCCGCGCACCTGATGCCGCCAAATGGCGGTTACGGCGGCAATACTGGCATTCACGACGGCCACAACCTGGCGTGGAAGCTTGCGCTCGTGCACAAGGGAGTGGCCGGACCAGGTTTGCTCGACACGTATGAAGTCGAGCGGAGGCCCGTCGGCAAATTCACCGTCGAGCAGGCCTACACGCGGTACGTCACCCGCTCCGCTGCCTACCTTGGCGCGAAGGACTTCCAACCCCTGGTCGACGATTTTCACATCGAGCTCGGCTACCTGTACAACTCAGCCGCTATTTTGGCCGACAATGGCGACGCTCTCTCCGAAACCGGCCATGAACACCCACACGGATCGCTTGGCCGACCCGGCTCGCGTGCCCCTCACTTGTGGCTCAAACGAGGAAACCGGGACATTTCGACGATCGATCTATTCGACGGTTCCTTCGTGCTTTTGGCGGCCCCAGAAGGTGGAGCATGGCTCGACGCGGCCGGCGCCGTTCGGAAACATTCGAAAGGCCTCGAACTGAACGCGCATCTAGTCGGAGGGCCGGACGCTCGTGATCCGGAAGGCCGGTTTGCGACCGCATACGGCCTCACGTCGTCGGGTTGTGCGCTCGTAAGACCAGACGGGTTCGTTGCATGGCGAGCAAAAGCCGCCGTTCAGGATCCTAACGATGTCCTGGCCAAGGTGTTCCGATCGATCCTCATGCAGTCGTAGGCGGTGAAGGATTCGGGGCTGGCACAATGAGAACGTGGATCGCGTGGTCGGTTGTCACGCTTGTCGCTATCCACTCCGTTCAAACCGCCGCCTCGAACATGCCTCAGGGCCAGCTTGCAAAGCTTCAGTTTCAGAAATCCTACCGGGACGTCACGATTGACAGATTGGAGAAGTGGTTGGACGCCGTGGAACGGCATAAGCCCGGGGAGTCGGACGCCTCGTTCGGTGAGATTAGGCCGTGGGGACCACAAGAGGTTGACGAACTCCTCATCGATCTCAACACTCTGCTGATCTTGATGCGAGACGAGAGGGTGACCATGTTCTTCCGAGAATCGAACAGGTCAGGCCCGCCGATGCCAGTTTTCTACACGCAGCCTCAGGTAGATCGGCTCCGCCTCTTGGCCCGAAACGAGAAGATTCGCAACGATGGGAACCGCATCCTGAAGCGCGGAGCCTTGCTGCACACCGACATCGGCGCACGGGTGCCTTTCGAGGTCAGATCCCCAACAGAGCGCCCGCCGGGCGGAACCCAGCGACTCATGATCTACTTCGAGGATGGTCGCCGACTGGGGTTTGAAGGCGCTTCCGAGCACTGGCGCGCGGCGCGGTTGCTTCTCGACAAGGTGACGCCAGCCAATTCGCGAAACAACAGGCCGGATCCCGTTCGTGACGAGATGGTCCACTCCTGGTATCGCGTGACGACCGCGTACCAGCAGCGCATCCAGCAGTACGAATTCGGTCACCTCGAACGCGCGCTGGCGCTTTTTCCAGATGACGCCGAGCTTCATTTTTTCAACGGGTGTCTCCATGAAACCTTCGCGTCACGCCGCATACAAACCGTCTTCCACGCCGTCTCGCTGCCGAAAGGGGTCACGTTCAACATAGAGTCGGAGCGTTCCGAATTACGTCTGTCCGAAGCATCCTTTCGGAAGGCTTTGGAAATTGGTCCCGATCTGACCGAGGCGCGCATCCGCCTGGGCCATGTCCTCGCGCTCATGGGTCGCCATTCCGACGCGGCCGATGAGCTGCGAAAGGCCATTTCGACGACTGAAGATCAGCTGCTTCTCTACTACGGGCACCTGTTGCTCGGCGGCGAACTGGACGCGTTGGGTGACCGCGATCGCACGCGCGAGACGTACGAGCGTGCTGCCGTGATCTTCCCTCGTGCCCAGTCACCCCGCCTTGCCCTGAGCCAGATTGCGAATCGCTCAGGCGACCGGCGAGCCGCGCTCGACGCGATTCAATCGGTATTGAGTCCGCCCGCCGACCAGTTCGATCGCGCCGATCCATGGTGGACGTACCACGTGGAACAGGGCCGCAGCGCCGAGGCGCAGCTCGCGAAACTGAGGGCGGCCATGTTTCTGGTCGAGGCCCGTCGATGAAGGCACGATGGGCCTCTGCCCTGGCGCTTCTTCCACTCGTCGGCCCTCCCTCTGCCTACGCACAGACGGCCACGTTCTCGACGAAGCTCGAGGCCGTGCGCGTGGACGCGCTTGTGACGGACAAAGGTCAGGTCGTGCGGGGGCTGCGACCCAGTGACTTCGAGGTCCTCGACAACAGGATTGCTCAGCAGGTGGACCTCGTCAGCTTCGACGAAATCCCCCTCAACGTCATCCTTGCCCTCGACATGAGTCAGAGTGTGTCCGGCGAACGGCTTACGCACCTGCAGAACGCCAGTCGGGCGCTCCTCGATGGTCTGAAGAGCGAGGACCGGGCCGCCCTGTTGACCTTCAGTCACATGGTGGTACTGCGCGAGGAGTTGACGCACGAGATCCCACGCGTTCGAGCGGCGATAGGCGAGGTCGAACCGTTCGGCGACACGGCACTGACCGACGGCGTCCATGCGGCGATGGTGGTGGAAAGTTTGGAGGTCGGTCGCAGCCTACTAATCGTCTTCAGCGATGGCATTGATACGTCCAGCTGGCTGTCACCCGAGAAGGTCCTGGAGACAGCCAAACGATCGGACATCGTGGTCTACGCGGTGTCCGTGCGCGGGACCGGGAAAGACCAGTTCCTGCACGATCTGGCCGATCAGACTGGAGGCGCGACCGTCGAGATCGAGTCGACGAAGGACTTGAGCTCGACGTTCGTACGTATTCTCGAAGAGTTCAGGCACCGGTATCTCGTGAGCTTCTCCCCTAGCGGCGTCACTGACGAGGGCTGGCATCGGCTCGAAGTACGAGTCAAGAATCGGCGGGTCACCGTCAAAGCTCGCCCGGGGTATTTCGGTACTGTCCGCACGACGGGTAACCGACCGTAAGCAGATATCCGGGTCGATCCTTCGAGGTCGAAGCGTGTGCTCGTACTGATTATCCTCGACGCCCCTCACGCCGCAGCTCACGCAGCAGCCCTCGCGTGTTGCCCAGATGGTTGTTGAAGATCCGGCGGGCGAGATCGAGCAACTCGCCGACGAGCGGGTCGCGCAGTGTATAGCGCACCGACAATCCTTCCTTCCGTGCCGAGACGATGCCCTGGTTTCGCAGCACGGCCAGCTGCTGCGAGACGAGCGGCTGGTCGAGCATCAGAGCGGCCTGTAGTTCCTGCACCGTGCGTCCCCCGCGCACCAGGATCTCCAGCATTCTGATCCGCGTGGGATGCGCCAACGCGCGGAAGAATTGCGCCTTGAACGTCTGAAGCTCACCCGGGATCACGGCTTCATTGGCTCCTCCGCTCCGCTTGTGCGGCATGAGTGGACTATAATATTCTAATATTGCTATACTAACAAGCTGTCGATGCTGACCCGTGCCAGTTCACCTGATGCCGGCTCGCCCGACCATCCCCTGTCCTGCGTCATCGATGACCTGGCGCCCCTACTGCCGGCCCAGGGGCCCATCAGCATCTTCATCCACCACAACACGCTGCATGCATTCGAGCACCTGCCGTTTGAAGAGGCGGTCGCGCACGCCGCCGAACGACTGGGGCGAGAACCGTTCCTGGCCGAGTCGCGGTATCGCGATAAGTTAGCATCGGGCCGCATTCTCGCCAGGGACGTCGAGACGCTGCTCATCGAACACCTTGGCGCCAGGGGCGGGAAGGATGTGGCTGGCGTCGGATCCCGCCTCGATCTCTGGCGGGCCGTCGTGCTGCACGGCATTCCTGCCGCGAAGGACCGCGAGCTCTTGTGGATCCTGGAAGAAACGGCCGCATTGTCTCGGTTCCGGACCGACGTGCCGGCGAACGCCCGGTCCGCGTCGGCCGCTTTGAGCGAGCTGGACGATCGCATGGGTGAGGAGCGGCGAGCCGTGCACCGTCTCTGGAACGCCTGCGTCGAGGCGGTCGGTCGCGCCGCCGAGCCGCCGGTTCCCGACTCGGCCACGCCGGTTCGCCATCGCGACTGGCTCCAGGCCGTGCACAACCTCGACACCGATGCCTGGATCCATCCACCGCTCATTCGATTCCTGGCGGGCTATCTCGATCAGGGTCTCGCGCATTGGGCCATGCCCGAAAGGCGCCGCGGCATCCATGGCTGCTTTCTGGAAATCTACTGCACGTCGCTTGCTGCGCTGTGCGGCCATTGGGCACGAACGCTCCCACAGCTCGTCGCCGAGGACCGCGCCGCCGAGCGGAGCGCGCTCAACTCGATTGCGAACTCTCTCGCCCAGCTCGGTGTCGCCGATGACGAGCGCGCTGACTATCTGAGCGCCGAACTGCTGGCTCTTCGAGGATGGGCCGGCATCGTGCGTCAGATCGAAGAGCGGCCCGATCGCGTGCCGGCACGGGACCTCACGGTGACTTTGCGCGGATACCTCGCCGTCCGCCTGCTGTTCGAGCGGGCGGCGCTCGAACACGCTGCTCGACAGCTCTCCTTCGCCGGCCCGCTGTCGGTCCTGCGCCCCTGGTTGCGAAACCGGCTGTCGCAACCGCCAGCCCCCACGGCGCTCGACCGTGCGTGGCCGCTCTTTCATGTGGCGCAGCTCTGCGGCCTTGACGCGTCGGTTGTGGAGCAGTGGACCGTTGGGAACGTGGCGGAGCTAGAGCACGAACTGCGGGAGCTCGACGGCGTGCGCCAACGCCGCATTCTGCACCAGGCCTTCGAGCGAGCGATTCGTCATCGCCTGTACGACGCGCTGATGGGTCATGCGCCTCGGGCGCTTTCCGGACCGCCTACCTTCCAAGCGGTTTTCTGCATCGACGAGCGAGAGGAATCATTTCGCCGTCATCTCGAAGAAGTCGACCCGGCCTGCGAGACGTTGAGCACAGCAGGGTTCTTCAACGTGGCGATGTATCACCAGGGCGCGTCAGACGCTCACCCCCGGCCGCTCTGTCCGGTCGCGATCCATCCCCACCACTACGTGGCTGAAATCGAACCGGACGCCGATCAGCTCACACGAAAGTCGCGCCGCTTGCAACGGCGCGCCGCTGGATTCCTCGGCTACAACGTGCATCTCGGGAGCCGGCTGCCCGTCCGAGGTGCGGTGCTCATGACAGCGTTCGGCTGGCTGGCGCTGATCCCCCTGGTTTTACGCGTGATGTTCCCGTGGCTCTCGTCCCGATGGACCCGCGTGCAGGAAACGTCGACCACCGCCTTGCGAACCCGCCTGCAGCTGAATCGCGAGGACGCTGCACCGCCCATCGGGAGACATTCCGGGTTCACCGTGCGGGAGATGGCGGATATCGTGCGGCGTGTCCTCGAAGATATTGGGATTCGCGATCGACTGTCGTCTCTGGTGCTGGTCATCGGCCACGGATCGATCAGCCTCAACAACCCTCACGAGTCGGCTCACGACTGCGGTGCGTGTGGAGGCGGGCGCGGCGGACCGAACGCCCGGGCCTTCTCACAGATGGCCAATGACCCGCGCGTCCGCCAACTGCTGGCCGCCGAGGGGCTGTTCATTGACGCGACCACCTGGTTCGTCGGAGCCCAGCGCAATACCTGCGACAACGCGGTCACCTTCTTCGACGAGGATCTCATCCCTGCCGATTGCCAACCGTTGTTCGAGCGCGCCGCGGAAGCGATTGACACGGCGAGGCGGCGCGAGGCGCACGAACGGTGCCGCCGGTTCCACTCGGTCCCGCGCTGGTATCCACCGCTGGCGGCGCTGGCCCACGTGCAAGGACGCGCCGCAGACCTGGCACAGCCGCGACCGGAGTACGGCCATGCCACCAATGCGTTCTGCATCATCGGCCGGCGGACGCGGACACGCGGGCTGTTCCTCGATCGGCGCGCGTTTCTGGCGTCGTACGATCCTGCTCTGGATCACGATGGCGCGATCCTCGCGCGCATCCTGGCGGCGGTGGTGCCCGTCGTCGCCGGCATCAGCCTCGAGTACTACTTCAGCTACGTCGATCCGACCGGCTACGGCTGCGGCACCAAACTGCCGCACAACGTCACCTCGCTGCTCGGCGTGATGGACGGCGCGCAGAGCGATCTGCGAACCGGCCTTCCATGGCAGATGGTCGAGATCCACGAGCCCACGCGGCTGGCGATCGTCGTGGAAGGCGCTCGGGATCGCATCTGGCGCGTCGTCCAGGGCAACCCGGACATCGAACGGCTCGTGCGAAACCGCTGGATCTGGCTCGCCTGCCTCGATGCGGGGTCTGGTGCCTTGTGGGAGCTGCGTTCTACGGGCTTCTTCCCACATACGCCCGAACATGTCCTTGCAGTGGTCGCGGGCGAATCTGCCGCGTGGTATCAGGGCAAACGCGGATTCCTTCCACCGGTGGCGATCGTGCCCTCGGCCACGCAGGACACACGCGTGGCACAGGCCGGGCCATCGGCATGACGACGAGCGTCCCTCTCACGTGGTTGGTGCTCGTCGGGGTCGGATCGCCGGCAGTCCTGTTCGCGCTGCTCGGCGGCGCGTCGCTCGTTAACCGCCCACTGCCGGAGCGGTGGACGGGCCCGCTCGCCGGCGGCTCGATGACGATTTCGTGCGCCGCTTTATCTGTGGCGCTCGTGGTGTACGGAACGACCGGAACGGGCACGCAGCTTCTGTCGTACGGCGCATGGTCTGCCTCCCACGAAGGCGGCATCGCCATCGAGTTCCTGGTCGACCGCCTCTCACTTGGGTTCGCTGCGCTCTCGGCGGCGATCGCCGGTGTCGTGTCGGCGTTTTCGAATCGATATCTGCACCGGGAGTCCGGCTACAACCGGTACTTCGTCCTGCTGGCGATGTTCGTGACTGGTATGCTCATGGTCGCGCTGGCCGGCAACGTCGGGGTCCTCTTCATCGGGTGGGAATTTGTCGGCCTCAGCTCGGCGCTGCTCGTCGCGTTTTTTCACGAGCGACCCGCTGCGGTGTCGAATGCCTTGCGCGTGCTCTCGGTGTACCGCATCAGCGACGCCGCCATGCTTTCGGCGGCAGTCCTACTGCGCCACGTGGCCGGTTCTGACAGCCTCTCGCTCCTGTTTGGAGGCGCCGGCGCGGCGTCGACAATCGGGCTGACGGGCACCAACGCGACGATCATTGCCGTCCTCTTCATCGTGGCCGTCGCGGGCAAGAGTGCGCTCCTGCCCTTCTCGAGCTGGTTGCCGCGCGCGATGGAGGGACCGACGCCGACGAGCGCTGTCTACTATGGATCGCTCTCGATTCACGCCGGATGCTTTCTGTTGCTGCGGGCGGCGCCCCTGCTCGAACGGGCGCCCGCCGCCCGCCTCCTTGCGGGAGCTCTCGGCGCGGCGACAGCCGCGTTCGCGGGGATCACGACGCGGGTGCAGAGCGATGTGAAATCGTCGCTTGCGTACGCTTCCCTCACGCAAGTCGGCATCATCATCGTCGAAATCGCAATCGGCTGGTACACCATCGCATTCATCCATCTGGCCGGGCACGCCTGCTTTCGACTGCTGCAGTTCCTGAGCGCGCCGAACGTGCTCCACGATCTACACGGGATCGAAGACGCCATCGGCGACAGTCCATCTTCAGCCGGCGGCTACCTCGAAGCCGTAGCATCGGACCGCGTCCGACGACGCCTGTTTCTGATAGCCGTCGAACGCGGATTTCTCGACAGCATCCTTGATCGAATCGTTGTCGCGCCTTTTCTGCGGTTCGCGCGACAACTGACGCGTCTCGATGCGTGGCTGTGCGATGCCGTCGTGCCGAGGCGACGGCCGTTGGTGGTCGAGGAAGGCGATGATCAGGATGAGTGACATTTGGCTCTGGCTCGCCGCTCTTGTGGCCCTGCCCGCAAGCGTGATCGGAGCATCCTTTCTTCGTCTTGACGTGGAGCGCCTCCGGCGCCTGGCGGTCGCATCGGCGCTGTCCATGGTGATGGCGTCGCTCGTCATCGCCTTGTCGCCCCGCCTGCGCATCCTGTCGATCCGCACTTCCGCGCTCACGTGGGTCGCAGGCGGAGAGGCGATCATCCGCATCGACACCTTCTCGGCTGTCCTCTTGCCGTTCGCAGCAGGCCTCTGGCTGCTCACTGTCGCGGTAACGCCTCGCGCGGCGCTCGATCGGGGCGGATTGCGCCGAACGGCGCTCGCCACCCTCGTCACCCTCGCATCCTTTCTCACGGAGAGCGCGGTCGTGTTGCTCCTCTTGTCGGTGGCCTCCCTCTGGACGTTCCTCTCCGCGCTGGGGGACCCGGCGCATCAGTATCAGCGCCGGATCGTCGCCATGTATCTGGGCATCTCGACGCTGTTCTTTGGTGTCGGGGTTGCGCTGCTCGTCGGGCCTGGTGTGCGGAATACGACGATCGAAACGGCGGGCATGTGGTTGATCGTGATCGCGGCGCTGGTGCGGAAAGGAATCGTGCCGTTTCACGCGTGGGTGCCGGAAGTATTCGATCACGGGCGTCTGGGGCCGGCCATTCTGTTCAATGCACCGCAGGTGGGTGCGTACATGACCGTGGTGCTGATCGTGCCGCGCGCTTCGCCCGATTTGCTGCGGATGATCGCCATCCTGGCTCTCGGGACGGCCATGTACGGGGCGGCTCTCGCGCTTGTTCAGGCCAGCGCGCGCCGGGCGTGCGGGTACCTGTTCATGAGTCAATCCGCTCTGGTGATGGCGGGCCTCGACTGCACGAGCGTAAGCGCGCTAGCGGGCGGATTGCTGGTGTGGTTGTCTGCCGGGTTAGCGTTTGCCGGACTCGCCCGTTGCGTCCTCGTCCTCGAAGCGCGCCGGGGGCGGCTCGATCTCACCACGTACCACGGAGGGTACGAGCGCATGCCGCTGCTGGCGATCAGCTTCCTCTCCATGGGGCTCGCATGCACCGGCTTCCCGGGCACGCTCGGCTTCGTGGGTCAGGAGCTCCTGGTGAATGGCGCCGTCGACGCGTTTCCGGTGATGGGATTCGCGGTCGTTATTGCGTCGGCACTGACCGGCTTGGCGGTGCTTCGGATGTACTTTTCGCTCTTTTGTGGCCGGTCGGATCCGCTGGCCCATTCCGCCCTCCAGTTCGGATTGACGCCACGCGAAGCGTGGACGTTTGTGGCGCTCGTGATGGTCCTGGTTGGCTTCGGAGTCGCGCCTCGTCCGCTCGTCAATTCGCGGTTCGCTGCCAGCGACGAGATTCTGCGGCTGCGCCAGGAACGTCTGCTAGGCGAGCAGAAGCCGAATCACGGGACAACACTTGCACATCTCACGCGCCCTCATCAGGGCACGCGCTGAAACGCCCCTCGCCTCAACAGACCAGGCGCTGGCGCGCGGACGCGGCGTTTCGGCCGTCGATGTGTACGAGCTCGTGGGCCAAGATTGCTCGCGCCTGTTCTTGCTTGCCATTTCGAATGGCAGACGTGCAGCATTCAGCGACGGGGGCTAAGCTTGTTCCCATGAAACTGCGCTCTCTTGTGGTCGCCCTGGCGATGAACGTGACCGTTTCCTCCGCTCAATGGATCACGATCGAAACGGCTGGTGTTCCACGCCTGCGGGACGGCAAGCCGAATCTCCATGCGCCGGCACCTCGAACTGCAGATGGGCGACCGGATTTCTCCGGTATCTGGATGATGGGCAGCGACAGGCCGTGTCCTGATCTGATTCGTGACGGCCAGGACTGCATCGAGAAGGACCTCCCGTCATTTCAGGCGGTCAACATTGGCTACAAGCTGCCCGGCGGCCTCCCGTACCAGCCGTGGGCGGCGGCGCTGGTACGACAGCGCACCTCAGACTTCGGCAAAGACGACCCGCACGTACGCTGCTTGCCCTCGAATCCACCCCGCATCTGGACGCTTCCTCATCGGCAGAAAATCATTCAGACGCGCGGTTTCATCGTCGTGCTCAACGAGTTCAGTACGAGCTACCGCCAGATCTTCACGGATGGGCGCGCGCTGCCCATCGATCCGACGCCTTCATGGAACGGCTATTCGACGGCGAGCTGGCAGGGCAACACGCTGGTCGTGGACACGATCGGTCTGCGAGGCGACCTGTGGCTCGACTCGAGTGGCAGCCCGCTCAGCGAAGGGGCTCGGCTCACCGAGCGGATCCGCCGACCGGACTACGGCCACCTCGAGATCGAGCTGACCGTTGACGATTCAAAGACGTATGCCAGACCTTGGACAGTCACGGTGCATGAGGTGATTCAGTTGAACATCGAAATGATCGACGAGGTGTGCCTGGAGAACGAGAAATCGCTTCAGCACATGGTCGGCAAATAGGCGACAGCAGTTACCAGTCAGCGATCAGGGAGCCTGGCAGGCAAAGCTCGACGGATCGTCCGTGCTTCCACTCCCTTTGTACCTGGAAACCTGCGGGTATGCGCAAACCAGACGGCGGCGCGTCGGCCATCCGTCGCCGGAGGTCGTCACGACGATGTGGTCGGGTGCGCGATTGGTCGCCTTCCATTGCCTGACGGCTGCGACCGCGTCGAAATCGACTTTGTAGCTGCCGGGATGTGTCTCGCCGAAGCAATGGTGCATCCCAGGAACGACAAACAGTCGTACGGCGTTGCGGACCTTGTCGGCGCCCATCGTGGCGAGCACGCGCTCGTAATAGGTAATGACGTTCTGCACCGGAAGGTTGTCATTCCAACCGCCGACGAGCAGCAGTTTTCCACCGCGGCTGATGAAGCCAGAAAGATCGGGGTTCGTGTGGTTGATCACGAGGTTTTGCGGTGCTTCAGCCAGATCCACGTCGGTATCGAAATTCGCCGGTCTGTTCGCGTATGTCCAGTTCGGATCCCGGTACACCATGTATCGATAGTAGGCCTGCGAATACGGATACGGTTCAGGCCGTCCGATCATTGACGCCCAGTCCAGTTCGCTCCCAGGCGACATGTAACCGTAGATCGGCTCCTTGGTTCTGGAGTGCCGCGGCATCTGGTAGACCTGGCGCGCGGCATCCACTTGCGCCGCCGTGAGACAGTTGTTGTTGTCGGCGCCCGTGCACTTCATCACTTCTGGATCGAAGTTGCACCGGGACGGATCTTCGATCACGCCGTCCTTGACGCCGTCGCGCATGTCGCACGCGTTCAGCGCGGCCGCATGGATCGCCGGCAGCTTTTCGTTCGGGATGAAGTGCGCGGAGGACCGGTGCGTCGCCTCGTGAAGCCACATTTGTGCGATGCCGTGCCGCGTTCCATAGTTCGTGAAGTTCACGGCTACGGCCGCATCGAGATCCCCGGGCCATTGCTGAACTACGGCCATGACGTCCCTGGAACCGCCGCCGCCGCACTCGTCCATTACCGCGAAGCGAGGCCCACTTCCATAGAACTTCGTCACGAGGCTCCTGGCGTGCTCGATGCTCACGTGGAGCGGAAGCATCTTCAGGTTCTCGAGCTTCTCAGGATGCTCGATCGCGAAGCTGGGGCCTGCAAAGCCCTCGATGCCCAGATTCGTCCCAACGGTGGCGGTGCCCTCTTTCAGGATCTCGCGCATCCTCCCGACGGGGATCGACCCGCCCCAGAACGAGCTTCCAGCAGGCTGAATCTCGCCGTTCCACCCTTGTGCGGGCATCCACACTTCGAACTTCACGTCCGAATCCACGGCTTTCGTCGTGGCTGCGACGCGGCAGAAGGCAGGCAAGTCCGTCCATGGCGCCGGAGCCGGGCCACCACGTGCGGCCGGCGGGTTGTACGCGCCTTGAGCCACGCTCTGCACCGACGTCAGCGTCGAGTTGGGCAGGGCGACCCTCGCGAGCGCTTCACAGGAGCCTGCCGATGGCGTCTGCCCACGAACCTGTGCGAAGGTCACGGAACCGACGAACGCAGATATCACGACGAACGTCAGGCGAGTGCGGTGAACGTCCATGTTTAGACTACGTTATACACGTACGGCGATCTGATAGCTCACAGATTGACCCGATTATCAATAAGTTCGCGGGCGTCGTCGGCACAGGCACAGCTGTACCCGGCTCCCTGGGCCGAATGGCGCGCAAGAGAGCTCACCGAACCGACTGATTAGCTCGAGGCCAGCGGCCGAAATCAGCAACGGCAGCTCCTGAGGAAAAATGCTCCTGAGGACCATCGGGACGATCCACGCATCTGGCTTATCGGGCGCCGAAATATACCAAGTCCCGCGGTTCACCTGGGTGACCGGATCGTAATCGTGGGTTGCTTCCACACATAGCGGGCCGAAGGTAGCTGTGGTCACCTCCATGACGGGAAAGCGCTGGCCAGAGGGCCGCGCCAGCATCCTGACGTCGGGATTGAAGATGTCGAATGCGAAGACGCCGTCTGGAGTCAGATGACGTGACCGCTGTCAAAGCAGCCAGCACATCCGTTGTCGACAGCAGGTGCAGGAGCGAGTTGCGGGCCACGAAGATGAGATTGAACTCGCGGCCCAGCGCGAAATCACGCATGTCGCTCTGGACAAACGCAACCGATCCACCGGCTGCTGATGCTCTCCTTTTCGCGACGTTCAGCATTGGGCGTGACCGATCGAGTCCCACGGCCGGAAGACCGAGCACCGCAACGGGGATCGTAAGCTGCCCTGTGCCGCAGGCGAGCTCCAGCACGGCGCCGGCTGCTGCCGTGCAAGGTCGACATAGAAAGGCACATGCGCGTCGACCGGCAACAGCGCGTCGTAGAGGTCAGGGTGATCGTAGAAATCAGAAATCAAGACGACGTGCTTCCAGCATGCGGTCAGCCCTCGGCCCTTAGCCCTCGGCCCTCAGCCCTCAGCCCTCAGCCCTCAGCCCTCAGCCCTTCATGACACTCTCCCACTGCGGGCACTGGCGTTCCGCCTCGGGAACATCCAAGCCCTGATAGTTGGTGCTGTCGATCACACGGGGCGGAAAGTTGAACGTCTTGGGAACGGGCTGCTTGCGCACGTGACGGATGGCGGCCATCGTACCCATACAACCTTGCAGGTACCCGTTGAACTCGCCCGAGGCCAGAAGCTTCCCCGCTTTGATCGCGTCGATGGCTTCCTTGGTCCCGTTCATGCCGACTACGAGCGCTTTGCGGTTGGCGGCGTCCAGCGCCTCGATCGCGCCAAGCGCCATCGCGTCGTTGGCAGCCATAATCCCGTCGACTACCGCATGGGCCTGCAGCAGGTTTTCGGTCACCTGCAGAGCCTGTAATCGCTGAAAGTTGCCCGGCTGCGACGAGAGCAGCTTCACCCCAGGAAACTCCTCGAGCGCTTTTTGATAGCCGCGCACCCGTTCCATGCTCCCAAGCGAGCCGCGCACGCCTTCAATGATGATGACGTTGCCCTGGCCGTGCAGCTTTTCCAGGAGATAACGGCCGGTCAAAAGCCCCATGCTGAACTCGTCCGAGCCGATCCAGCTGAGAAGATCGCCTCCGAGGGAGTGATCGACGATGTTGACGACGGGAATGCCTGCAGCATTCATCTTCTGAACGCCCGGAACCATGGCTTTCGAATCGACCGGGATGAAGACGACAGCGTTCGGCCGCTTGGTCACGACGTCTTCGATTTGGCTCATTTGTTCCGGGATGCTATCGGGCTGCGTGGGGATGTAGTGGATGACGCTGGCGTTCATCTGCTTGGCCGCGCTGTCGGCGCCAAGCCGCACGGTTTGAAAAAACGGATTCGTCTGGTTCTTGGTGAAAACGGCGATTCTGTCGCCTTCGACTTTTCGTGCACACGCGGAAGCCATTCCAGCCACAACGACAACGAGGACGAGTGTTCGTGTTGATGTCACGCAACTATTGTAACGGGCTTCCCATACATTCACCGTTTCTCAGGGTTTCTCAAGGTTCCGTCACGACATCCGACAGACGATGTCTTATCGTGGATCCAGAACTGGGAGGTCGAAGTGGTCGACGGCTGGACACGGCTGCTGACGCGGTGGACGGATGCGGGCGTCATAGACGAAGAAACAGCAGCACGAATCCGGGCATTCGAGATGGCCCACTCGGGCTCGACACGCCTGCGGTGGCCCATCTGGATCGCGCTCGTCTTCGGTGCCCTCATGCTCGGCGCAGGTGTCCTGCTGTTTGTGTCGGCACACTGGGACACCTTGTCTCCGGAAATCCGGTTCGTGCTCGTGCTCACGCTCGTCGCCGTGTTCCACGTCGGAGGGGCGCTGACGGCGGAACGGTTTCCTGAAATTGCTACGGCGTTGCACGCGGTAGGAACTGTCACGCTCGGCGCCGGAATCTATCTAACGGGCCAGATCTTCAACCTCGACGAGCACTGGCCGAGCGGTTTGTTGCTCTGGGCGGCCGGTGCCGCGATCGCCTGGGCATCGCTCAAAGAATGGCCTCAGCTGGCGTTGGTCGCGATCCTTGTGCCAGCCTGGTTGAGCAGCGAATGGGTCGTGGCGATCGGTCAGCGCTTCTACCTGGATGGCGCATGGATTCCCGCGTGTGGCCACTTCCTGCTTGCGCTTGCCTACTTCACCGCGGTTCTCGGCGAGCAGGCGGACACGCGCCGAAAGGTCCTGCTCTGGATCGGCGGGATCTCCATGGTGCCAGCGGGCCTCTGGCTTGCTTTCTTCGATCCGTCACGTCCCTACGGGCTCACGACGACAGCGCTTTCGCCCACCTTGCGAGTTGTTGGCTGGGCCGCCGCGCTCGGCCTTCCACTCCTCCTGGCCGTCGTTCTACGGCGCAAGGCGGCATGGCCGAACGCAGTCGCCATTGCCTGGGTGCTGGTCTTGATCAACCTTCGTCCGCTGATTGGCGAGTGGTCCGTTTACCTCTGGTGGGCGTCCGGTGCGATGGGCCTCGCCGCGTGGGGTGTCCAGGAAGCGCGAAGCGAGCGGATCAACATCGGCGCCGCAGTCTTTGCACTCACCGTCCTGACCTTCTATTTCTCTCAGGTCATGGACAAGCTCGAACGGTCGGCCAGCCTCGTGGGTTTTGGTCTCTTGTTTCTTGCCGGCGGCTGGTCTCTCGAACGCGCTCGACGTCTTCTCGTCCTTCAGATGCAAAGGAGGCAGGCGTGAACGTGCTCGTGCGCAAGGGCCTCATCGTTGCCGCGCTCCATGTCGCGCTCGTGTCGAGTCTGGGGGCAAAGCTGCTGCTCGACCGCGCCACACAGCCGCGCGTCTGGGTTCGAACGGCTCCTTACGATCCCAACCTGCCTATTCGTGGCCGGTACGTGCGGCTGAGGATCGAGGTCGGCACCGACGGCCAGAAGCCAGCAGGACCGGTCGAGCTTTCGGTGCGCAATGGCCAGCTCGTGGCGATGCCAGCATCCGACTCCACCGGTCTGTACGTTCAAGACGTGCAGCGGGGCGGCAGAAGCGTGACAGTCCTCAGCCAACCGCTCGCGTACTTCATCCCGGAGCACGTACCCGATCCGTCGATCCGCAATGCGGGCGAGGAGCTCTGGGTCGAAGTCACAGTTCCGAAGCGCGGTGCACCACGGCCGATCGAACTCGGGGTCAAGAAGAACGACGTGTTGAAACCGCTCGAGTTGAGGTAGGAGTTAGGGCGACTAGCGCCCGGGCTCCGTCAGCAACATCAACGCAAACAGCGCCGAAACAAGAGCCGCCAACGTCAACCCGTGCCGAATGTAATCGAGTTGCGCCCATTTGGTGGCCAGGCGGGCGGCGTCGTCACCTGTTGGGCCGTCAGGCCGTGTGAGTCGAAGCATGGTGGGAACGAAGTAACCGAACGTCGACGCCCGATCCAGCGCGGCCGCGATAACCGCAGTGAGCCACCAGTTACGGGCAGGACCGACGGCCTGCAAGGCCGCGAACAGATTGGCAAATGTCAGGATCGTCAACGGCACGGTCGTGACATAAACCCAGAAGCGAAGGCCCACGTTGGCGGCCACCGCCGCAGCGACGTTCCAGTGAGTCCGACCGTCCGAGGAACGGACGAGCCATTGAGGAACGACGATCCGAGATTCGTACACACCAGCCCCGAGCGAGATCCCGAGATTGATGATGAAAAGCGACAATAGCAATGCGCTCATGACCACTTAGACGGTTCGAGCCCATCGATGTATTCATACAAGCCGAGTTCCCATCGTTGGGCTCGGTTCAGTCGCCGGCGACGAACGCCACCAGCCACCACCGGCCCTCCTTGAATTCGAAGAGGGCGCGATAGTCGATCGGGCTTCGAACATATCTCGAGGCGATATAGCCGGTGAGCCCGCTGGCCAGCGCGACGCGCCGCCAATCTGTGGCAGCCGGCTCCTTTGGAAACAGCTTGACGATAGCGAAGTCCACGGTTGTCAGAGGGCGGGCGCCGATATCAGGAGCCGCCCGGAGTCGTACGCCGCTGCCGAGAACCGCCGCGCATGCGAATGCATCGAAGCCGTCGGGCCAGTCGGAATAGACATACGGCGCGTCGAACGCGCCCGGTGTTCGGAATCGCCCGCCGAGATTCAATACCCGGGTGAGCTCCTCAAAGAAATTCTCCCCAGGCGCGTTCATCCGACGTTTGAACGCCTCGAGACCACCACCGTCGCCGAAATCGACTCGCACACCGGGATCGACAATCCTCAGGACGGCTTCTTCATCCTTGCGCGCCACAGCGTCTTGCAGATGACGGCGAAACTCCTCGAAGTCGGGTCTGCGAAAGCCATCGTCCCGCGGCTTCAACTGGGGCTGTGTGGGGCTGGAGTCCCCCTTTGCTGCGAATCCAGGGTCTCGACAGAAAGCCGAACCTTGCGTCTGTTTCGCATCGACATTTAATGTGGACACAACCCCAACAACTGCCGTCACAACGGCCACGCAGAGTCGGTGTCGATCTAGCCTCCCTTCGTTCGTCGTGGTAGTACAGGCGGACGACTTATAGAAACTGGGAGAAGCCATGCGATTCATCATGACAGCTCAGCCCGGGAAGAACAGCAAGCCATCCGATCCGGATGCGCCCATGGACGAGAAGCTCTTCAGTGAGTACATGAAATTCAACGAGGAGATGCACAAGGCGGGCGTGCTCGTCGCATCCGAGGGTCTGAATCCTGGCGGCAAGGGTGCGCGCATCGAAGTGAAGAACGGCCAGCGGACCGTCGTGGACGGCCCGTTCACCGAATCCAAAGAGCTGGTCGGCGGATTCTACATCGTCGAAGTCGCGTCGCTGGACGAGGCGATCCAATGGGCGCTGCGCTGCCCGAGCGGTCTCGGCTTCGACGACGTCCTGGAGATTCGCGCGCTGACCGGAGAATCAGATGTGCCGCCGCGCCTGCTCGAATTACTCAAGGCTGCGGCCCCGACATGGAGCGCTTCCTTCGCGAGGCCGCAACCGGCACGGTAAACACCTGACCTCGTCGTGACAAGCTCTCGTGGCTGACAATCGCCAGAGCGATTCCTCCCAGAACCATGATTGTTGAAAGAACCAGACGCGCGGAGATCGATTCAGCCAGAAGAACGACGCCGCCGACCGCGGCCAGGATGGGCACGGCCAGCTGCAGCACGGCGGCGCGCACCGCCGTCATGCCCCGGAGCGCCGTGTACCACGCGACGTAGCCCAATCCGGACGTCAGCGCGCCCGACGCCACCGCGAGTAGCGTGCCCCGGAGCTCGGCATGGAATCGATCGCGCATGACGAGGCTGGCCACGAGAACCATCGGCACCGAGCGCACGAAATTGCTCGCCGTCTGCGCGAGCGGATTGGTGGCCGTCCGCCCGCGCAGTGTGTAGATCCCCCAGCAGCAGCCGGCGACACCCATCAGCGCCGCCGCCGTCAACGGCGGTGCGCTGAGGCCCGGAAGCACCAGATACACCAGCCCGGCGAGCGCCACGATCAAGCCGATCCACTCTCCCCAATGCGGCCGCTCGCCCGATCGCACCGCCGCAATCAGCATGGTCACCTGAACCGACCCGAACAAGATCAGCGCCCCGGTGCCGGCGGTCAACCCTGTGTAGGCAAACGAGAATGGCACTGCATACAGACTGAGGATCCCTGCCGTCGCCCACGAACCGGTCCGTTGCGGGGTATCCCGTCCGGTCCATGCCATGACCAGAAACAGCATCGCGGCGCCAGAGATCATTCTGATCGTGGTGAACGTCGCAGGATCCACGGTCGCTCGTTTGAAGAGCCAACCGACAGAGCACCGAGTTTGACGCGAAGGCGATCAGCGCGAGCGTTGAATAGACGACAGTACGCATCGAGTGCACGGATAGTCTACGACCGCCACGCGTTTTCAACGACTTCCGGTGTCGCGCCACGCGCTACTTGAAGAGAGATTTCGCGATCGTCGCGTGCACGCCTTTCGTTTGATCGACAGCCTGCGTCACGTGCAGATCCGCAGCCAACGAGCACAACACGTACGCATCGTCTCGTGAAATCCCTTTCTCGGCGGCGAGAAACTCGACCAGCTCACGGGTAGCCAGCCGTGTGGCTTCATCGAGATCCTCGTCGAGCCCCATGCTGATGTAGTGCGTGGGCGTTTCCGCGCGCGGCCAGCGAAGCCGCTGACCCTTGCGCACGCGCACCTCGAAGGTGCCCCGGAGTGATGTCTCGAGCGCGGTGCCGGTCACTTCGCCATCGCCCTGCATGCCGTGGCCGTCGCCAATCGAAAGCAAAGCCCCCTGCACGTGCACAGGCAGATACAAGATCGAGCCTGCGACCAGATCCTTGTTGTCGAGATTGCCGCCATGCCAGCCTGGCGGGCGGCTCGAGATCCTTCCGACGAGAGGCGGAGGCGCGACACCAATCGAGCCGAAGAAGGGCGCTAGCTTCAGTGAAATGCCGGGACTGAACTCGACGCGGTCGGCACCAGGCTGCCAGCGCAGCAAACGAAAGTGCGCGTACGGAAAGTCGCTCGGGATCACTCCGCCGCCGGGATTGAACGCCACGACGCCGAAAGGATGCAGGAACTCGATGCCCAGGATTCGTATCTCGAGCGTGTCTCCTGGCTCAGCGCCCTCGACGAAGATCGGGCCGGTCAGTGGATGCGCGCCAGGACCTCGCTCGGTGACCTGAAGCTCGATGGCCTTCAACGCTTCGGGAATCTCGGTCTCGGCAGCCCCGGCCAGCCTCACTCGCTGCAATCCGCCGGCAACCATCGTCTCGACGCGCACGCGATCGCCTGAGGCGATCCGCAGCACGGGCGGTACTCGAGAATCGTAATAGCCCCAGTGGATGTGCCCGGGCGCTAGCGTGAGATCGTGCGTACGTGGCCCTTGCGTCCCGCTGGTCTGGGCCATCGCCAGCAGTGCGAAACCAATCAAGAACGCGCGACTCATGGCGTGCTCCGCTCTGTGGCCTTGACGCTTTTGCCCTCGAACGACGACTTGCGCATGAGCGCTCGACACGTCACTTTTTGCGCCGAGCCCCAGACGAGGACCGTGTTTCCTTCAGCGAGCATGTGTGCGACGTCGATTCGATAGTCTGGCACCATCTTGAAGTATGCAGCGAAGCCCGCGGCCACCTGATCGCCGCCGCGAATCACATTGCCGAGCGAGTCGATGCATCGGTGATTGTCGGTCAGGAGCACCGCTATTCGATCGACTCTGCGAGCGTTGATGGCACGAATCACCGCGCGCACGGCGCCGACGGGACGCCGCTCTTCACGCCGCCGTTCCGATCGTCGCCGGGACTTCATGGTGTCTCGATACTAGCCGGCCGCAAAGGCATCGGCGGGCACAAAAGGTCGAGGGAATTTTAGCCGCTTCCAGAGGAATGCCACGTACGCCGCCCTCCGGCGCCGCTTCGCTTCGTCGCCTTCATCCGACAAGAAGTCGTCTGGAACGGCTGCTAACGCGGCTTCGAGAACTCCCCGACGCAGCCGTGCAGCGAGTGCTTCGTCGACGATTGAAAGCAAGGTCGCGCGGGATTGCAGAAGATGGCCACGAGCCTGCCAGCCAGTCGCGCGGGGTGATTCCTCCGTCACCGACGGCCAGCTATGCTGAAACCCGAGACATGCCCCGTGATCGATCAGCCACAACTGATCGTGCGACCAGAGCAGATTCGGATTCTTGACCGTGCGGTCGGGATTTTGAACCAGACCGTCGAGCCAGACGATCCTCGACGCGAGCTCCGGATCCACGTGCGGCAGATCCATCGGCCTGAAGCTGCGTGCGTTCGACAAGAGTTGGAACCCGAGATTTCGGCCTATGCTCCAGTGAAGCAGCCGCGCCAGCTCTGCGTCTCGATCGTCCGTGGGGACGGCAGGCGGAATGTCGATCAACACACGAGCCGGAACGGGCAATTCCAACGCGTCGGCCAATTCCCCCACGATGATCTCGGACACGAGGCTCGCCGGAGCTTGACCGGCGCCGCGAAGCTTGGTGTAGAACACGCCCGCGTCGGTTTCGATTAACACCGGCCACGAGCTGCCGCCACGGTCCGCTCTGACGACGCGGTGAGCTCGGTAGGTCTGCATGACGGTCATGGGAGATTACTCCGCCTGTATGTCCAGGCCAGGTCGCCGACCTGGCCGGCGCTGTACACACCTCCTGGAGATGCGGTTTCCCGCGCCGTCGACGCGGGGCGCGGGAGCAGTAGGTATCAGGCCGGAGGACGACGATCTAACAAGGTCGAATCAGGCCGCTGCCGAGATCGAGCGCCGCCGGTATGCGAGCGCAGCGAGGAGCAGCAAGAACAGCGCGTCGTAAATGAGCAGTTCACCGAAGTCGCCGAGCGCCGTCAATACGCCACCAACGTTGCAGTCGCAGCGAGGCTCGCCGCGAGTGCCCCTCGGTTCTCGTTCCACAATCCTCGGCTGGACGCCAGGTTGACCGCTCCCGTGACGAGCAGAACAGCCGCTGTCGCAAACTGAAGCGGCGGCTGAGCGCTCGTCAGCAGTGCGAAGCCAAGCCCGAGTCCGGCGGCGAGCATCAAAAGCCCGAGCGTGACGGCGGTTCCAGCAGTGGCCTTGGGCAGGACTCGAGCAAGGCTCAGATCTGGATGCATTGATCCTCCATCGGAAATCAGCTGACCAGCCCGTCTCGCAGATTCAGTGAATCCGCCAACTCCGGCCAGGAAGGACTGGACCTCAGGGCCTGTCCGTGTACGTTCAGGAAGAAAAAGACAGCCGGGTGACGCTGCTCAATCGCCTTTCTCACCCAGTCAACCGCCCGCTCAAATTCGGAGCACAGAAGATGGAATGTCCCGAGTCCAATGGGCGCACCGTAGGCGTCGCCCGGCTTCAGTTTTCCGAGCAGCTCTTCTGCCCGCTGCGTCTCGCCGCCGCGAGCCAGAGCTGCCGCAGCGCCTCCAATCGCGCTGGGACTCCAGGGCGCCAGGATATAGGCACGCTCCGCGTGGATCATCCCCTGTGAGGCATTTCCGAACAGCATGTGCTCCACGCCCAGGACGAAGTGGGTGAACCACAGATTCTCGTCCAGCTCCAGGACCTCCTGAAGCGTCCGAAAGCTGTCTTCAAGTCGGCCCGCCGCTCGGAAGCACTGCGCCATCCGCAGGCGGCCCATCAGGTCCAACGGGTCCTCTTTGAGCGCACGTTCGCACTCATCTGCGGCCTCTCGAAAACGGCCGGTCGGCAGCAGGTAGTACAGCGCGTACGCTCGCCGAACCTGCGCGGGGATGGGATCTGCAGCCATCGCGAGCCTGAACTGGTGTTCTGCTTCCTTCCAGTCATAGTCGTACAGACCGGCAACGATCCCGAGCATTGCGTGCGGATCGGGAAGAGACGGGTCGATTTCCAGCGCCCTCCGTGCCTTGTCGCGCACGAGCGGCATCGCCTCGTGCGCGGGCAGGAGGCCATAGTTGGCAAGCTGGGCAAAGTAGAAACCGTACATGCTATGTGCCAGTGCAAATCCAGGATCGAGCGCAATCGCCTGCTCGAAGTGCTCCCGGCTGCGCGTCATCGCATCGGGTGTCAGCTTCTGCGCGTAGTGAAGGGCTTTCAAGAAGGCTTCATACGCAGGGAGAGTGGGCGTGTAGCGCCGGTGGGTGGCGGGCGCTCCCGCCAGCTTGACTTGCAGCGTCGCAGCGATCGCGCTGGCGATCTCGTCCTGGACCGCAAACACATCGGCCATCTCGCGGTCGAAGCGCTCCGACCACAAATGGCTGCCGTTTGCGGCGGTGATGAGCTGCGCAGTCACGCGAACACGACTCCCCGCTCGCCGGACGCTTCCCTCGAGCACGTGGGCGACCCCGAGCGTCTCCGCGATCCGGCGGATGTCCTCATTTTTCCCCTTGAACGCGAATGCCGAGGTGCGTGCGATGACCACGAGACCTGGTACGTGCGTGAGCGCGTTGATGATTTCTTCGGCCACGCCGTCGCTGAACCACTCGTGATCCTTTCCCGGACTCATGTCGGCAAACGGCAGCACGGCGATGGACGGCTGTGTCGGCGTCGCCGGCGACACGAGCTCGCGCGATGCCAACTCCAATGCGGCGCGCACCTCCCCCATCGTCTGAAAGCGCGACGCCGGCAACTTGGCGAGACATTGGCGCACGATACGCTCCAGGCCGGACGCCGCCTGGAGCGGAGGAGGCGTATCGCGCAGGACGGCATTGAGCACGTGCAGAGTCGTCGTTCCGCCGAACGCCCGCACGCCCGACAGCATCTCGTACAACATCGCGCCAAAGCTGAAAATGTCGGACCGGGAGTCGAGCGTCCTGCCTTCGGCCTGCTCCGGCGACATGTAGGCCGCCGTCCCGATGACGGCGCCTTCAAGCGTCCGCGTGAGATCGATGTCGCCATTCACCAGTTTGGCCAGGCCAAAATCGAGCAGTTTTGCTTCGCCGCCGAGGGTCACGATCACGTTCGCCGGTTTCAAATCGCGATGGAGGATGCCGCAGCCATGGGCGTGTTCCAACGCACCGGCAATTTGAATGGCAAGGCGAAGCGCCTGATCGGTTGGCAGTGGACCCTGCAAGCGCCTGCCTTCGATGTACTCGAGAATCAGATACCCCTGGCCGACGTCGTGGATTTGACAGATATGTGGGTGATTCAACGTCGCGATGGCGCGGGCTTCCTGATCGAAGCGGTCGCTGTAAGGGGCCGCCAACCGCTTGATCGCGACGATGCGGTTGAGGCGAGTGTCGCGAGCCTTCCACACCTCGCCCATCCCGCCGGCGCCGAGTGGCGACACCAGCGTGTAGGGACCGAGCTGAACGCCAGTAGCCCAATCGGTCATTGTTTCGAGATCTTAGCGAAGGTTCTATTAGGGCGCAGCCACATTAGCCGTACGGGTTCCAAGCCGGTGGCTCAGTGCGTAGCACGTACTCTATGCGGCTGACGATCCTATCCAACGGAATCGACGTGGCTGAAGATCCTTCGAGGTGAAGCCGGGGAGTGATCTGATCGACCCCGTCGAAGACCCACCGGCCTGCCGCCTTTTCCTCTTGATTCAGCTCGTTAGCCAGCCCGGACAGGTCCACACGAAGCGCGGGCCTTCTCGAAGCCATCTGAACCCAGCCTTCGTACCGGTATTGAAACTCGGCCCGCCGGCCTTGCAGAAGAAGCAGCCGGCTGCAAGACGTCCGGTTGTGGAGAGCAAAGGGATGACACTCGGCCAGTTTCTGCTGCGTGAATCGATGCACCCGGTAGCGCGTCAGATCTTCGGGAAGGCGAACGATCGCGAGGTCGAGGTCGGGCCGTTCCTCGATGGCGATGTCCCCCTGCTCGATCAATTCCTCACTCGTCGTCAGCTTCGCGTCCTCGACTTCCCAGAACGATCGGTATTCATCCACGCCCGTGAGCAGCTTGGGCAACAGCTCCAGCAGCCTGAGGTACAACTCATTCGCCAACTCTGGATAGGAACGCTGGAACGTGTTTCCGGCCAGCGGAGATGTCTCCGGATCCGCAAAGGCTGAAAGCGTGAACGTGATACGGGCCGCATCACGCTGTTGGAAGATCCCGAAGTCACCTGCCTGAGCAACGTCCAGCAATAGAGGCCGATGGCGTTCCGCAATTGATGGTTCGAGCATCGCAAAAATGCCGACCAGCCCGTCTTCATCGAAATGGTTGTTCGAGACCGCGTCGGCTTCGATGTGGGACTTCGGCGAGTCGTGGTAGTTGAACACGATCTCGGCCGACGTATCGCCTTTGAGCTCAGGCGGCGTTCCGCTCTTCGGCCAGTGGGACAACGTCAGGACGGTGTTCTCGGTTCTGGCCCCATCAACGATCACGTTGGGAACCGACCTGACCTCAGCGTACGGGAGATAGTGCATCGATCTCGCTATTGCGAAGCCCAACCGCGCTTCGCCTCTTCGTCGACATCCTTCTGCCAGGCCGCAAGGAGGGGCTCGAGCTTTCTGGCTATGTCGCCGCGCTGCCCGACGAGGTTGTTTCGCTCGCCAAGATCGGCGCGTAGATTGAACAGCATCGGCCTGCCGTCGAAGAGGAGCTTCCAGTCGCCGGATCGAACGGCCACCTGCGTGCGCGGACCGGTCACGCGCCAGAAGAGCGTCCGTTCGACTTCGGGCGTCCGGCCTTCGAGTATGGGCAGGAGGTCGATGCCTTCGAGACGAGCATCGGCCGGCACCGGCGTCCGAGTCGCCGCGAGAATCGACGCCGTCAGGTCCATCGTGATTCCGACTTGAGCCGAGACGCGGCCAGCCGGAATGTGTCCCGGCCAGCGGAGAATCGCCGGCACGCGAATCCCGCCTTCCCACACTGTGCCTTTATGGTGGAAGAGCGGCGTGTTGCGTGACAGCCACTCGCCGCCGTTGTCGTTGGTGAAGATCACGATGGTGTTCTGTCTCAAACCAAGCCTGTCGAGCGCCTGCAATATTCGGCCGACGCCCTGGTCTGCGCGTTCGAGCATCGCCACGTAATCCTCGCGTGTGCTCGTGTCGGCGTCGAACGGCCCGAGGTGCCTCGCATTGTCGATGGCCTTGGACGGCTTGTCCGGCGGCTGGTACGGCCAGTGCGCAGCGTTGTACGCGACGTCGATGAAGAACGGCCGCTGTGCATTCTGTTCGATAAAACGGACGGACTTTTCGGTAATCAGATCCGTCATGTAGCCGGCCACTTCCATCGGTTGGTCGTTCTCGAACAGGTCCGGCTGCCCTTCGCCAGAGGTGTGCTGGTAGTAGTCGGTGTAGCCGCTCTTGAAGCCGAAGAAATACTCGAATCCGTGAGCGCCAGGGCTGAACTCTGGCTTGTATCCCAGATGCCACTTGCCGATGAGCGCGGTTGCGTAGCCGTTGTTCTTCAGCAGTTGCGGCAGCGATTTCCCCGTGGCGGGCAACCCGCGCGCGGCGTCCCTGGAATGTTCGCCGCCAAGAGGCGCCTCGATCGCAAAGCGCTGCTGATACCGGCCCGAGATGAGACCCGACCGGGTTGGCGAGCAGGTCGCTCCGTTTGCATAGAAGTCGGTCAGCCGGATGCCATCTCTGGCCAGAGAGTCGACGTTGGGAGTTTTGATGTCGGGCGCCCCGTAGGCCCCAAAGTCCCCATAACCGACGTCATCAGTGATGATGAGCACGACATTCGAGCGTGCCGCGTTACCGCCCGGCGCCTGTGCCAAAGGCAGGGCGGCGCCGATTGCGAACGACCAAAGAAGGGCAAGCCGATACATGTAGTTCCCCCCGGAAACGCGCGTCCGCGTTCGGTTCGAGCTATTCACATGAGGTGTGCGCGCACAACCTTTTCGTTGAGTTCGACGCCAAAACCTGGGCGATTCGTTACTCGAATCATCCCGTTCTCGAAGCGCTCCGGAGGGTCCAGGATATCCTTTCGCCACGCCACTTCACCCCACTGGAATTCGAGGAGACGGAAGTTCTTCAACACGGCACACACTTGAACGCTCGCAGCCGTTGAGACCGGACCGCTCGGGTTGTGTGGAGCGACCGAAACGTCCTCGGTTTCGGCAGCCGCGGCGATTCGGGTCAATTCCAGCAGTCCACCGCAATGTTTCACATCGGGCATGATCACCTGGACGGTCTGATTCCGGATGAGCGGCGTGAATCCCGCGACACCGAACAGAATCTCGCCGCCGGCCATGGGTTGCTTGATCCGGCGACGAATCTCGCGCGTCTCTTCGACCTTCTCCGGCGGCACGGGCTCCTCGTACCAGGCCAATCGATACGGCTCGAGCCTGTGAGCCACTCGCTCCGCAAGCGCGACGTCGAAGAAACTATGGCAATCGACCATCAGCTCGACGTCTGGTCCAACCGCATCCCGCATGGCAGCGACGGAAGCAATACCAGTTTCCACGGCCGCCTCGATGGCGGCAGCCGGTGAACCGGGTGACGGAAAGCCGTCGAACGGCGCGGCCTTCACGGCTCGAAACCCCTCGCCTACTGCCGCGAGCGCGGCGGCCGCAAATCCGGCCGGCGTGCGTGGCTTCGTCGCGCGATTGATGTTGGCGTAGACCTGCAGCGAGTCTCTCGCTTTACCGCCAAACAACGTGTGGGTCGGCACGTCCAGCGACTTCCCGACGATGTCCCAGAGCGCCTGCTCGATGGCGCTGTACGCGGTAGCCGACACCAAGCCTCCCTGCGTGACAAGGCGCTCGGCCTGCTGACGATAGGCGCCGATATCCAGCGGTGATTTCCCTTCGATGAGCCCGACGAACCTGCGGAGCTCCGACTCCATCCGCGCAGCATCCTGCGTCGTCGTGTTGGCAAACCCGAATGCGTCGGAAGCTTCTCCAAGTCCCGTCAGTCCTACATCCGTCCGCACACGAACGATCAGCCACACGGTCCGTTCCGTGGCTCGTACCGGGAGAAGTTCGAATCCCGTGACATGTAAGCGCGGCGCCGCCCGAAGTTCCTTCGATGAGCAAAGAACGGCGGTCATGAGACCGCCGCCCATCGTGGCTGCTAGAAGCTCGCGTCGCGTGACGGCCCGTACCATCGGCACCTATTTTCCCACGCTCTGTCTCTGCGCCGCCAAGAGTTAGGAGGGAACAGAATCAGCCCGATAATCCTGGACATGGCGGTGATACGCTCATGCGCCAATAACGAATCACTATGCAGAAGATTGCGCTCATCACCGGGGCGGGCAGCGGCATCGGCCGCGCCGCCGCGATCGCGCTGACGCAGGCCGGCTTCTCGGCCGTCCTCGCCGGGCGCCGACCCGAACCGCTGGAAGAAACCGCGCGGCAGGCCGCCGGATCCGGCGCGGCGACGCTGGTCGTACCAACCGACATCAGCGACGCCGACGCGGTGCAGCATCTGTTCGCGCGCATCCGGGAGGCGTTCGGGCGTCTGGATCTGCTGTTCAACAACGCTGGCATCGGCGCGCGCGCCGTGCCCATCGAGGATCTTCGCGTCGACGAATGGCGGCGGGTCGTCGACGTCAACGTCACTGGAACGTTCCTGTGCACGCAGGAAGCTGTGCGACTGATGAAGGCGCAGCGGCCGCGCGGTGGACGGATCATCAACAATGGCTCAATCTCCGCACACGCCCCGCGGCCGCATTCGGCGCCGTACACCGCGACGAAGCACGCCATCACCGGCCTCACCAGGTCGACCGCGCTCGACGGCCGAGCCCACGATATCGCGTGCGGGCAGATCGACATCGGGAATGCGGATACCGAGCTGGCCAGGGCGATGGCTGGCGGCGTGCCGCAGACCGGCGACAGCGTCGCCGTCGAGCCCCGCATGGATGTGCAGCATGCCGCCCGGGCGGTGGTTTACATGGCGAGCCTGCCGCTCGACGTCAACGTGCTCTTCATGACCGTCATGGCCACGAAGATGCCGTTCGTCGGCCGCGGCTGACGCGGGCAGGCCGGGTAGCTGGGGCGTGTCGGGACATATGAGACTAATGCCTCCGCATTAGTGCACAGCGCGGCGGTTGCGGCTAGGATGCACGGCTTACGCGTCCGGAGAGCCGCATGACGATACCCACCGAACCGATTGGCAGCATTCCGCGACCCGCGTCGCTCATCGCCGCCTGGGCCGACAGACAAGCGGGCCAGATCTCGACGGATCGCTTCAATCAGATCGCAGGCGAAGCGCTGCGCGACACGCTGCGCCGGTTCGAGGAAACCGGATCACCGGTCGTCAGCGACGGCGAGCAGACGAAATCGAGCTTCGTCACCTATCCGCTCGAAGGGCTCCAGCATCTCGCCTCGGACGGCGTCGTCGTGCCGTTTGCCGACGGGCATACCCGCCAGTTGCCGCGGCTGACAGCCGGTCCGTTCCGCTACGCCAACCGCGCGGCCTCGTATCTCGCCGCGGCGAAGCGGCTGACGACGCGGCCGGTGAAGCAGGCGGTCATCTCGCCGTCCGCGATGAACCTTCTGTATCCGCCGGCCGGCATCGACGGCTATCCGCGCGAGGCGTTCCTCCGCGACCTCGAGCGCGAAGCGGTGGCGGACATCCGCGGCTGCCTCGACCAAGGCGCGGACTGCGTGCAGATCGATTTCACCGAAGGGCGTCTCTCACTGAAGCTCGATCCGAGCGGGGCGCTGCTCGAGCAATTCGTGGCGCTCAACAACCGTATCCTCGACCACTTCACGGCCGAGGAGCAGCTCCGGATCGGCGTCCACACGTGTCCCGGCGGCGATCGCGACTCGACGCACAGCGCCGACGTCGATTACGCCGGCCTGCTGCCGGCCCTGTTCCGCCTCCGCGTCGGACGCTTCTATCTGCAGCTCGCCAGCGAGCGCGATCCGGAGCACGTGCTGCGCATCCTGCGGGATCTGCACCAGCCCGGCCGACTCGTGTTCGTCGGCGTCACCGACCCGATCAATCCCATAATCGAGACGCCGGAGCTGGTTCAAGATCGCCTCCTGCTCGCGGCCAAGTACATCCCGGTCCCGTCGCTCGCCTCGACCGATGACTGCGGTTTCGCGCCGTTCGGAGACGACGCCTCCACGTCGCGCGACATCGCGTTCGCGAAAATCCGCGCGCGCGTGGATGGCACGAAGCTGGCGTCGCGCCAGCTTGGTTGAGCTCTAGGGCATGGTCTGACGAATGGAAGTGGCAGATCCCCTGCCGGATCGCCCCACGACCGTCCCCCCTTGTTCCTCTGACAGCATGCGGAGGCCTCATGAATTTCGAGCGCCTTGCAGCCTCCGAAAGTCGTACAGTAGCAGCAAAAGGAGCAGTTCCCATGACCCTGCGACGACGTGCGCTCAGTGTAGTACTAACGAGCGTGATGGTTGGTCTGGTACCGAACTCGGTCGACCTCGCCGCGCAAGCGTCCTCCGGTCCGGCCGGCAGTCCAGCCGCAAAACGATCGGTCCCGCGAACTCCCTGGGGCGATCCGGACTTGCAAGGCATCTACACGAACCGGGATGAAATGGGCATTCCGCTCGAACGGCCGAGTCAATTCGAAGGAAAGGCGCTAGAGGACGTGACGCCTGCCCAATTTGCCGAAATCACCCAGCAGCGGCATGAGGACGGGGTTAACGCTGCCCCGACGTTCGGCGGCGAGACCGGCGCCGGACCGGTGCACTGGTACCGAGTACTACGGCGCCAAGAACAGTCGACCGTGGTTCATCACGACGCCGGCCGACGGCAAGATTCCACCTCTGATTGCCGACGCACAAACACGCGCGGCGGACTTGCGCGCGACACGGTCCGGTCGAGGCGAGTCAGACTCGGCCGAGGACCGTAGCTTGTTCGATCGCTGCATCTCGCGCGGCGTACCAGGCTCGATGATGCCGGGAATCTACGGGAATTCCTATCAGATCGTCCAGGCGCCCGGCTACGTGGCAATTCGGTACGAGATGATCCACGAAACGCGCATCATCCCGATCGACTCACGGCCACACGTCGGCAGGGACATCCGAACCTACATGGGCGACGCGCGCGGACATTGGGAGGGGAACACGCTGGTCGTCGAAACCACGAATTTGAACGGTCGGGTCGCTTCGGACATCGTCGGCTACGGCTCACCAGACCGCGGCGCGAGTACCAGCATCCGCGTCATCGAACGCTTCACCCCGGTTGCCGACAACAAGGTCGGGTGGAGCGTCACACTCGACGATGCGCGGACGTGGGCGCGGCCGTGGACGTTTGCGATGAATCTCACCAAAGACGAGACGCAGCTACCCTTCGAGTACGCGTGTCACGAAGGCAACTACGGGCTGACGAACATCCTCAGTGCGGCGCGAGCGGAAGAGAAGTGAGCGCGAAGGATATCACTTACGGCTGTGGCAGCATCCGCGCGTTCCACTCCCCGTACAGGTTCTTGATCCTCTCGAATACCTCGACCTGATTGTTTCGCAGATTGACCTTCTCGCCGGGATCGCTCGACAGATCGAATAGGTGCTCGCCGCCCGATTCCAGAAGGTACTTCCAGCGACCCATGCGGGCCGCCCCCTGAGAGGTCGTGCGCCAGCAGAAAGCTCTGTCGTAGGCAGGCCGCGTACCGGCGCAGACAGGAAGCAGGTTCTCGCCATCCAGGGGGTACGCCGCGTCCGGTGCGGTTCCGGCTGCTGCCAGAATCGTTGACGTCCAGTCCATGGTGATGGCCGCCTGCTCCGTCGTCTGACCTGGTCGTATCACTCCGGGCCATCGGACTATTGCGGGCACGCGGGTGCCTCCTTCCCACAAGGACATCTTTCCGGACGAGAACGGCCAGTTGAAAGAATATCGTTCGCCACCGTTGTCGCTGGTAAAGATCACCAGCGTCTCCCGATCCAGCTTGGCGCGCGTGAGTGCGTTTAGTACTCGGCCGATGCCGGCGTCCATGCTCTTGACCATCGACGCGTACACCTTCAACGATCCACCTTCGACCATTGGCCCTCTGCCATGCCGCTGATGATCAATCGCCGAATCCTCCGGTCCTTCCCACGGCGAATGCGGCGCGGTGTAGTGAAGGCTGAGGTAAAACGGCCTGGTTCGGGGACGGCCGATGAACTCGACAGCCTTCTCCGTCAGGAGATCGGTCAAGTAACCTGGGCGTTGGACAGGCGTCAGATTCTCCCAGAGATCGGAACCTTTGAAGTCTTCGGCTCGGTGAGTGAAGTAGTCCGTGGCACCACTCAGAATCCCGAAGAACTCCTCATAGCCATGACGATTGGGGCCAAACTCCGGCTTCCAACCCAAGTGCCACTTGCCAACGAGAGCCGTCTGATAGCCGTTGGCTTTCAGCAATGACGCGACTGTGGAATGCTCGGGTGGAAGCCCGATGTCGGAAGTCGGATCCGTCAACGGCTCCTTCAGCCCAACTGCCAGCCGATGTGGATAGCGCCCGGTGACGAACGCACACCTCGTTGGCGTGCACACAGGGGCTGCCGCGTACGCGCTCGTGAACCTGATGCCCTGACGGGCGAGGTTGTCCAAGACAGGCGTCTGGTAGTCGGGACGACCGTAGCAGCTCAGGTCGCCGTAGCCCATGTCGTCCGCCAGGATGAACAACACATTCGGACGTCGTGACGTCGATTGTGCAAACGCCGAACTCGTGAGGAGCGTCGTCGTGCCTAACGTTGCACCTAAGAACTCACGCCGAGTCACCATCCTTGCCATCTCCAGGTCTCTCATTCCAATCGGATCATGGCGCCAGCCTGCTCAGTACAACCTACTGACAAGTCGAACTAGAGCGAGCGTCTGAGACACCAAAGGCCAGGGACGCCACACGCGCGCTCGAACTCGGCGCTGCGTTTCTCCTCAGCCAGGCGAAAGCCCGCGCGCTCGTACGTCCGTCGCGCAGCCAGATTGCCGATGAACAGACTGAGCTGCGCGTGCTGGAAGCCACTCATCCGGCCCAAGTCCAAGGCTCGATCGATCAACGCCGAAGCATGTCCGCAGCCGCGATGCTCCACGCGTGTCGCCATATTCTCGAGCACCCACACGTCGTCATCGGCATCGATCGCACAGGTAAACAGGTAGGCAGAGCGGGCCCATATCGCTCCAATCTCGGCTTCGCCCCAGCCAAGCCTCTCCGTCACTTCGTTCATGGCCGCTTGGGAGAGCGGATAACCATCGCCGGCGCGGAACGCGCAAAGAGCGGCCGCCGGTGCACCTCGAATCTCGGCAATCAGAAAATTCGAATAGTGCCACCAGGAACGGGTTTCGGCTCGTGCCAGCGTACGGGTGACTTCGAGACAGCCATCTTCATCGAGCCCTAGCGCGATGTCGAACCAGCCACGAGGCATGTGTGAACGCGTCGCGGCAAGGATCGCCCAGCCGATAAAGGGCGCATCGTCTTCACGCGCCGGTCTGACTATTGGGCTCGACATAGGGCCAATCAAATGAAGTCATCCCTTCATCGATCATCGTTCATCGAGGATTGAAGCCGCTTGGCAAGAAAAATATCGGGCTTACCAGGTCCGTTGGCATCCGGCATGACGCCCACGATGGTGAATCCGAGCCGCAGATAGAACTCGTACGGATGCCCCTTCAAGTTCCGAACGCCTCGGATGGCCCCTGGAACATCGGGGTACAAATCAACGCCGCTCAGGCTGGTCTCGTAGTGCTCGTCGTCGCTTCCGGCCCACAACGTGACGGCGCCCTTCTGGCGCACGATCTTTTCCAGGTCCTGTACCAACGCACGTCCGACACCGTGCCGGCGAGATCCGGCCGCCACAACGAGCGGATGGATCTCCCAGACGTTGCCGCCGTACGACGGCATCGAGCCAATCCACCCCACAACGGCTCCCCCTTCGTCGATGGCGACACGGCTGATTCGGCCGTCGGTCAGCGACTCGACCACTTCCTGTCGAGCCGATTGGAAATCGGGCCAGGCCGTACTCCGCGTTTCGAAGGCGCTGTGGAGCAATCCAGCCGCGGCGTCCAGCAGGTCCGAACGATCGGCCGTGAGATCAATGACTCGTAAAGCCGTCGCGTGCTTCGTCAACGATTGACTCATTTCATTCGGAGGCGACCACATATTCGCTCTGCACGAGGCCGCCAGCGTACTGCCGCGTGGCCACATGTCGGAGAATCACGTCGTGAGGCAGCGCGCCGAACAATGGAATCCCCTGCCCGATGAGCACGGGCACACGCGTGACGATCAGCCGCTGAACCAATCCCGCCCGAAGAAACCTTTGAATGGTGATTCCCCCGTCCACATAAATGTGCTGGATGCCGCGGGCGGCAAGCTGCGACCAGATTTCAGCTGGCTCCCCTGACAGATGTTCAACGACCGCTTCGGGGGGCGCCGGAGGGAGGGGACGGGTACTGAGCACGAAGACGGGCTTCTTACCGTACGGCCACTGCTCGAAAGCCAAGACTGTCTCGAACGTCTTGCGGCCGATGACCAACGCGTCTACCGTGGCCATGAATTCGTCGTAGCCGTGAGGTTCGCCTCCTCCCTCATCTAGAAAATCGAAATCGCCGTTGGCTCGGGCGATGAAGCCGTCGAGGCTCGTTCCAACAAACACGGAAGCTCTCATGATTCAAGGTGCCTCCGGGCCGAGGGCCGCTACGGTTCGCTCGACCTGGGCGCAGTGCTCGTGTGTGTGGACACGAATCGCTTGCACGTAGGCCTTCCAGTCCAGCGCCTCGACCCACTCGAGTATCTCTGGAGCGTTCGAGCCAGATGCCTTCACAACCATCACAAACGGCGCCTTCGCAATAATTGGCGTTGCGTCTCCAGCATCTAGCGTCAGCTGGAGAATGTTCGCATGAATGTCCATGAGTTCGCGGACGAGAAGGCCCCACGGCCGATCGAACGGAGCTGCGGACATCAAGCGGGCGGGAATCGGCCTACCGTCAGGCGAGACGCCAGCGCACAGTTCGCGTAATTGCAGGACGGCTGGGCGGTGACTTTCAACGAGATGGTCCACGACTTCGTGAACGGACCACGATACGGCGTCGGGTCGACGGTCTCGCAAGGTCTCGGGGACGCGGTTGATTGTCTGTTCGAACTTCTGGAAAGTCGATCGCAGTCCGGCAACGAGCCTCGAAACGGGCGCCTCCGTGCCCTTACGACGCAGGTATTCAATCGCAGCCGTGCGTTCGGGTCGGTCCATAGGCGCTAGCTCGATTTCGGCAGCTGTCGCTTCGAATTCTATGTTGCGGCGCTTCGTTGCCGGTCCCTCACAAGCACATGGCCGCCGTAGCGCTCGGTCCAGAAGCTTCCCACCAGCGCGAGAACGCCACAGCTCATCATCAATAGAGCGGGCGCCCTTGCTGTACCCATGTCGCGAATCAGCGTCGTCGCCACGAGCGGCGCCGTACCGCTGAAGACTGTGAAGCTGATGTTGAAGACCAACGCGACGCCCGTGAAACGAATGCGGGTTGGAAACAGATCCGTGAGCAGGCACGCAAAAGAGCCGTTCGTCAGTCCGGCGACGAGTCCCGCCAGAGTCAGAAGCAGCGTCAGGTTGGCAGCGCGCATCTCCAGCGCGGCGTAAAAAGGATAGGCCAGCACGACGAGGAGCGCCACACCCAATCGCAGCAGATAGCGGGGCCGGATGCGATCACCGAGCCAACCGGTGGCGAGAATCCCGACGGCGGAAGCGATGACGCCGACGGTCTGCGAGTAGACGCCCTCACGCGGGTCGTACTGGAGCACGCCCGCGAGATGCGCCGGCAGGTGTGAGAAAAAGAGACCATTGAAGCAAGCCGTCCCGGCGAGCACGGCGCAGCCGACGAGGACCGGTGTGGCGTGTGTCTGCAACAGCTCCCGGAACGGCTGGCGGGAAGCCAGGCTGCGCATGCGCGCAAATTCCGGCGACTCTTCGAGCGATCGGCGCAACACGAAGCTCAAGATGCCGCCGAGGCCGCCAAGAACGAATGCAAAGCGCCACGCAAGCACAGGCACGAGGTCGGGCGCCAGGAGCGTTCGCAGCGAGAGACTGACGCCGGTCGCGGCAGCGACACCCATCGTGACGCAGGCGAACACGACCCCGCACACGAACGGCGCGATCCGCGGTGCCGTTTCGACCACGTAGGTCAGCGCGCCGGGCAATTCGCCGCCAAGGCAGAATCCCTGCACGATCCGAAGCGTGACCATCAACGCGCTCGCCACGGCGCCCCATTGCGCGTGCGTCGGGACGAGCCCCATGCCGAACGTCGCTAACGACATCACGAATACCGACCACAAGAACACACGGCGCCGGCCGTGGCGGTCTCCGTAATGGCTGAGCACGATGCCGCCGATCGGCCGCGCCAGATAGCCGACGGCAAAGGCCGCGAACGACGCCATCAGCGACACGAGCGGCGAGGTATTAGGAAAGATCGCCTCGGCGATGTCGCGCGCGAAGATGCCGAAGACGACGAAGTCGAAAAACTCGAGGGTCCCGCCGAGGCTGGCGAGCAAGACGATGCGCCAGCCGCCGGCGGTGATGCGATCGCGCGGGGCGGATGGAAGACCCGCGGCGGTCTCGAGCATGCCGATAATCTAACCCGATGTGAACGGTGTGCCAGTCAAATCGAGCGGGATTTTAAGAGGGCGCTGTCGTCGAACCTGTGCTTGCGGCGACCGTCGCGACGAACAAGCTCATCGCTGAATTGCGAATCCAGGTGCTCATTTCTTTCGGGTTTCACTTCGGTTGAACATCGAGGCACTTGTACCACGAAGGCGCAAAGCCCACGAAATCTCACGAAGACGAGCAGCCGCCGGAAGCCAGTTTCGCCACAGAGTCACAAAGTCACGGAGAGACCCAAGTCAGAGAGGGCTCGACGCGGCGCCGCGCAGCGGCGGCTCCGTGGCTCGGTGACTCCGTGGCACGACCTTCGTGGCGCTTCGTGTCTTCGCGGCTTCGTGGTGCGGTCTAGAAGTCGAATGCTACCTGAACGTATAGGTCGAGATCGACGATCGGTTTCGTCAATCCAGCCCCTCCCGCCCCTCCAGCCCATCCCGCCATCCTTAACGTCGCAATCACTCGCGAGCAACTTTGCTGATGTGATCGGCCAACGCATCGGGAATGCTGACTTGCGGAAAATGCTTGCACATCAACAGCCCGATTGGGATGCCGGCCGCCTGCGCTGTGACGACGTTGTCGAAGAACATGAACGCCGCCGACAAACCACCGATGGTCCACGTGACCGGGCGCCGGCGTAACTCCTCAACCGAAAACGGGCGAAAGAGGCGATCCTGCCCAACGTATCGACGCACCCAGGTCACGTAGTTACGCTCCAGTCGCTTATGGTATGCCTCTCCCAACGCGTCCCAGGCCTCGGCATTTTCGTTCATCAGGTTGCGGAAAATGTCCTGACAGGTTCGCACGATTTCGCGGTCATCGAGCGCCGTTAACCGTCGGATGTCTGGCGCAGCCGATAACGGGACTTCATGGATGGCGACGCTCCGGACGAGATCTGGATGTTCGCCTGCAAGAGAGAGGGCCACGTGGCCGCCTGAGCTGCAGCCGTAGAACGTGGCTGGGCCGAGCCCGAGTGCCTGCACCAGCCCGGCGACTTCATGTGCCGCTCGGCTCGTCGAATAGTTCGCGAAGTCTGGCGGATCGCTCGAGCGCGAGAAACCAGGCATGTCGAACGTCAGCACGGTGAACCGACCCGAGAGCGAGGCGGCGACCTTTTCGAACGAGGCGCAATCACCCTCTCCAGATGGAATGAGCACGACCGTCGGCCCTTTGCCGCGCAGCTCACAGTACCAATCGATGAAGTCCACACGACGGTGGAATCCGATTTCTCCGTTTGCCGGGTTGCTTCGAGGACTGGACATAGTCGCTGCTCCTACTGCGCCAGTTGAGCCTCGGCGTCCCGGGCCAGGTGCCGAACACCCCACGTCCAGAGCGCCTCGAACACCGGGCCAAGCGTTCGGCCGTACGGCGTCAGACGATAACAGACCCGAAGTCTGGGCGCCTGACCGACCGTGTATGCCACGACACCATCAGCTTCAAGCTGCCGCAACTGCTGACGCAACACTTTAGCGGTCACTCCCGGCATCGCGCGATGAAGCTCACCGAATCCGCGCGAACGTTCACCGAGCCGCCGGCAAATCATCGGTTTCCATCGGCCCTCAATCACCCGCATGGCCGTGTAGAGCGGACATCGATCGCGCTCCACGTAACTCGCGTCTCGCCTGTTCATGACACTCTCCGGATGCGACAGGGTACTTCAAAGTACCCGGTTGTAGCGTTGCGGCCGCCCGAATTACGCTTGCGGCCATGAATGCAACGGTCGCATCGATCAAGGTGTTTCGCGTGATTCTCCCCGTCTCGGACATCGAGAAGGCAGCAGCGTTCTATGCGGCCGTCCTCGGACAACCGGGTGCGCGCATCTCGCCCGGACGGCACTACTTCGGATGCGGCGGCGTCATCCTGGCCTGCTTCGATCCCCGAGCGGACGGAGACCCGTGGGATGCGAGCCCCAATCCCGATCACATCTACCTGGCGGTGTCGAATCTCGATGCGTGCTACCAGCGGGTTGCGGCTCGCCCCGATGCCACTATCCGGAAGGCGATCGAGACCCAGCCGTGGGGCGAACGCAGTTTCTATTGCATCGATCCGTTCGGCAACAAGCTGTGCTTCGTCGACGACCAGACGCTGTTCACCGCTGGCCTGATCTAGCCGGCCGCGGCGCTCACGTGCTCCGTGGTCGCCGCTCGCTCCCGCAACTTGCGCACCGCTCCGTACGCCATGGCGGTGAAAGCGGCAAGCGCGACGAAAGCGATCACCGCCGTTACGAACGGTGCATCAACCCCACCGTCCCAAACGAGCGTCGGCGGAGTCGTCTCGACCTGCCACTCGGGCCGGCCGGTCGCCCACCACCGGGTGAGCACGACGATGTCACCCCCCGAATGCAGCACCAGGGCTGGAAGGATCGAATCTGCGGCCCACGTCAGTCCGCCATACACTGCAGAGACGGCGACATAGTACGGGAGCATCAATAGCACGTCGCGCGGGTGATTACCGAAGTGCAGGAGGCCGAAGAGCGTGCCGTTGACGACTATTGCGAGCGTGACGCCGCAGCGTCGCTCGATCATGCTCTGCATGTATCCGCGGAAGGCCGCTTCCTCCGTGACCCCAGCGACGATAGATGCCACGACGAGTAGCAGAAATGCGGTCAGGGCCGGCATGCCGTCTGGGGTCGTAATCGGTGCAGACGAAGGAAGCCGTACGAGGCGGGCGGCAACGGCGAGGAAGGCAACCAGCGCACCGAACCCCAGCATGCCAGCCGCCAGCGATATGCCCCACAAATCGGCCGGAAGCCTATTGGCGCGAAGGTTCGCACGACGCTCTGCGGCACCGGCCCCTGCACCCCACGCACCGCCGATGAACCGCCAATAGGCCCACAAGTACACGGCCATCGGCAGGATCGCCCACGGCACCGCGGTCCAGAACTGGAGGTTCAGTCGGCCGAGTCCAGCGATGGGACCGAATCCCGCCCAGGGGAGATTGCCTGCCAGCAGTACCGCGACACCCGTGATTACGGCCGTGAGAATGGTTGTCATCCCCAGGCGCCCATTCAGACTTTCGGAGCTGCGACAGGTCCCAACGCCCGTTCCAAGGACAATCCAACGGCAAGCAAGCGGCGATCTTCACCCGGCAGCGCGTCGAATTCGAGTCCGATCGGTAGCCCAGTGGAGGTCGTGCCCGCAGGGAGGACGAGACTGGCCAGGCTTGCACAACTGCTGAGCGAGACATTTCTTCCCAATGTTGTCGTGCGCGGAAAGGTGCGCCCTCGGATTGTGTCGTCGCCGTCATCACCAATCTTGGGCGGAGCGATCATCGCCGGCGGGAAGGCGAGCGCGACGATGTCGTGCTTAGCAAAGTGCGCGCGAATCGCTTCTCGAATCCGTTGACGTTGCGCGAGCATCGAGTCGTACGCTTCCCGGGGAGGAGGCTGGTTTTTGAGCAGTGCCTTGATATCGGCTCCGGCCTGCTCGACCATCTGATCGAGGGTGACGCCGGTCTCTTGCGCCTCCAGGAAGCGCGACAGCGCGCCACGAAGCTCATACGTGATGACTGTGAGTGCTACAGGTAACGTACTTTTCACTTCATCGGGGACGTCGGCCTTCACAAGCGTTGCACCCGCAGCTCTCAGGCGCTCGAGGGCCTCTGCCGAGACGCGTTCGACTTCCGGGTCGAGATCGCTCAGGAAGTAGTCGGCGACGCCGATTCGCACGCCCTTCAGGTCGATGGCACTGAGCGGCGACGCGTCGCCGGTGATCGCCGTGTCGAACAACGCGAGGTCTTCCACCGACCGCGCCACCGGCCCGACCTGGTCGAACTTACTGCTGCTCAGCGGCATGATTCCATCGTCCGGATACCGGCCATACGTGGGCCGGAAGCCGGCCAGCCCGCACATCGTGGACGGGATGCGAATCGACCCCAGCGTATCTTCGGCGATGGCAAGCGGCGCGATGCGAGCGGCCACCGCGGAGGCGGATCCGCCGCTGCTTCCTCCCGGCACGCGTGCCGGGTCGTACGGATTGTGCACGGCGCCAAATGTGGCGTTGTTGCTCGTCCAACCGAGTGACAGCTCATGCAGGTTCGTCTTGCCCATGACGATGGCTCCCTGCGCGAGCAGCCGTACGAGTACGGCCGCGTCAGCCTTCGGCCGGAACTCGCGGAGCGCCCGCGTCCCATTCGACGTCGGGAGCGCCGCGGTGTTCACGCTGTCCTTTACGGGGACCGGGAGTCCATGCAGGAGACGCAAACGAGTACCGGACGCGCGCGACTTATCGGCCGCGCGGGCCGCCTCGAGCACCGCCTCACGATCGAGGACGCGAAAGGCGTTCAAGCGTTCGAGACGCTGCGCGCGATCGAGCAGGGCGCGGGCATAGTCTTCCGCCTTGATCTCGCCGTTGCGCATCCTCGCGACAGCCGCGGTAGCAGTCAGGTCGGTGAGTTCTCGAGGCGTGTCGATTCTGGCCGATCGGCACGCCGCACCCGCCGCCCAACCGAGAAAACCGGACGTCTGCACGAGAAACTGTCGGCGATTGACATTCCAGTTCATGAAGACCCGGTCCCCTGGCGATGTTTCCACCTCGGCCCGTCCCACGCGCCTGGAGGCAAGTAGTGAAATCGGACCAAATACACGTTATCGCCGCTGCCGTGTTTTGCGATTCGCAGCAAATCCTCCACGCTCTCGAAGCCCGATTCACGGGACAGATCGTAGGTGATGTCTGCAAGGTCAATCGACGCAATCGAGTCGACGACGATGTGACCGTCGTCCATCGGGTAACGACCACCGACCTTGACGTGAGGACGTGTCCAGATGCGCACGCTGCACCTGATTCTCCCCCGCCTGATTCCCTCCCGAAGACGTTTAGTGAACACCATGTGGAACCACGATTTCACACCCACATTCGATTCACGCCGGCCGCACGGCGCGCATCGGCCAGATGGCCGCGGTGCATGTACCAATGGTCGGCGACGTACTGGAGACAAAGGCGGTAGGTGCCAAAGGTATCGGCCCAGCCTTGGAGTGCGTTCGCACTCGCCTTGTCGAGGTCGTCCTCGATGAGCGACTCGAGCAGCGCAATCGTCGACTCACGCACCTCTCGGCATTTCGCGAGGACCTGGTCGAACGGCGGGTACTCGTTCACGTCCCCGGATGGATCGGGACCATCGAACAACGGCTCCCACTGTGCGAGCGGATTCGGTTCCCCGAGCATGAACGTGCGAACAACCAGCGCTTCGATGTACGCCAGGTGCCCAAGCACCCAAAGCGTGTGGCAGCCTCCCCTGGGTGTCGGGAACACCACGCTTTGCTCTTTCATCTCTTCGACACGCAGGAGGACGCGGTCCCGGCTCTTCTTCAAGTTATCGCGTATGAGGTCTATGGATCGCATCCGTCCTCTACAAGCTGCAGATGGGCAGCTTCAGCCCTCTCCTGCCGAGGGTCCGACAACCGAGCGATCGATCTGCCGGATGGCGCCGAAGTGATACGCGAGGTGAGTGATGCTGCCGATGACGTCGTTGAGTTCCGTGATGGAGTAATCGCGCGCGGCACCGAGTGCGCTGAGCCAGGCACGCGCCTCGGCCTCGAAGGCCCGGCGCAGCGCCGCCCATTCCTGATCGGTCACAATCGAACGGTTCCAGCTGGCCGTCCAATCGGCCGTCGACCACGGATCACGCTCGCCCGAGCTCCATCGATTCAACAACGAAAGACCGTAACGAACGTGGTCCACGTGAGCCGCGATACTGGCGCCGCCGGCCGCCGGCGCCGCCGAAGCAGCAGAAGCCGTCAGCTTGTCGAGAGACCGAAACAGACCAGCGTCCGTGCGGTTCAACATCCAGGCGGGACCGCCGTCCGGCCCCTCGATGAGCTCGCGAAAGAGCGTTTCGAGCGATCGTTGGAGCACCTCGGACATGGGCTACCTCTTTCGAACCGCACGATCTTCCCCCTCGACCGTCAGGATCAGGAAATGTGTGACCGTGCCCTGGCCGTCGGCGACGAACTGAATCACATTGCCGCTCTGGGAAAAAGTCGTCTCGGATATCGCTAGCAGTTGTTGCGGGCCCGTGCCATCCAGGTTCAGAAACAGGGCGTTGCTTGAAAGCGAAACCACAGCCGTCTTGACCTTGTCCTTGTCCTGGATCTCGTAGGCACCGGCAAATGTTGCCCAGATTTCAGGAACGCCCTTGATCGTCGCTGTCGGTTGGCCGTCGGGCGCGCCGGACAGATGCGAGACGTCCTTCTCGTTTTCCTTGCAGACTGCTTCGAGCAGCTCCGTATCGGGAAAAAGGTCCAAGGGGGCGGACACCGTCCACGGCTTCGCATATGCGCCCGGGTCCTCGAACGTAATATCGAGGTCGAGGTGGCCGAAATCGCGGCGGCGGAACCGTTCGACCATGCGCAGGGCTTCGGTGTGAGGATGACCGTTGTAATCGAGCCACGAACGATCCGTGAAACCAGTGCTCTCCACGACCAGCGTGCCGTCCTCCCAGCGGCCGACCGAGTACCCCATCCAGCTGGGATTGGGATCCTTGGGAAGCTGGCGGCCGTCCAGATGAATCTGACGATAGGTGAGATTGTCCAGCAGCATCACGATCAATGCGGGCGTTTGAAGAATCTTGAGATCGAGATACGGAGTGGTGCTCGCAGCCGGACCGAAAGGCAGGCACCGCACCTCCATGCTGTCTTTGCCGAAATCGGCTTTCCGCTGCTGGTAGACGGCCTCCGCCCAAGGCAGAACATCCCCAGTCGCCAGATCGGCGGCAATGTCGTTGTAATACCGGTCGGCCGTGCGGTGCCAGATGCCCGAGAGGTCGGGCTTGCCGTCCGGCGCTCTTGGAGCGGGGGCGGCGACATCGGGCTTGCCGTCGGCAGTCCGCGGAATCCCCGGGCTCGGATGATTCAGCCACTGCCCCATCGCCGGCGATGCGACCAGAGACGCAATCAGGGCCAGGGCAGCGGTTGCCGGTCTCACCAGCTATTCTCCTTGCACGGCTCGTCAGCAAAGCGCTGAAAGGCGCGACGCGGCCGGCCGTGCCTCAGCCGCGGAGGCAAAATGATCCCATCGGTCCCCGGTACCACCGGCTCCGGTGACGACTACTACACACGGGTTGTCCAACGGTCTATTTCGCTACGGAGCTGGAATCTTTTCGAACGGCCTTGACGAAGCTGCCTGCCCCATGCGCAAGCAAGTGCGTCACAATCCCTTGGCCATCGAGAACGAACTCGTAGGTTCCTCCCAGCCGCGGCGAAAACGTGAGCTCGGACAGCGGCACGAGCGGCACTTTCCCTTTTCCGTCGAAATCCAGCAACAACTCACCCTCGGACAGCGTGATGTCCAACCGCCGCGCGCCTAGTATGGTCCCGCCTTCCACGTAATAGGCACCGACATACTTCCCCAAAGTTTCAGCAGCGATCTTGACGTTTCGTTCCTCGGACGTCCGCCCAACCAAGTGAGCTGTGCCCTTGGAATTCTCGGCGCAGACTGTCTCGAGCAACTCGGTGTCTGCGGCCAGGACCAGATCGGATGGGGTTGTGATCGGTTTCGTGAACGTCTTCGGGTCTTCTACTGTAACCCTACGCTGAATGTGCCCGAAGTCGACACGACGATAGCGCTCAGTAATGCGAAGCGATTCGGTGTGCGGGTGCCCACCATAGTCGAGCCAAGTCCGATCGTTAAACCCTGCGCTGTCGACAACCAACTCGTCAGCCTCCCAACGTCCGACCGAGTAACCCATGAAGCTCGGGTTCGGATCGATCGGTAGCCCGCGGCCGTCCATGAAGATCTGACGATACGCAAGATCTTCAAAGAGCAAGACGATCACGGTTGGTGTCTGAATGATCTTTGCGAACTGAGACAGGCCGATGCTGATGATCTGTCGTGGCCCGGTCGGCAGGCACCCGATCGTGCCAGGATCGTCCTTGCCATATTCCTCCAGACGCTGCCGGAATAGGGTCGCCGCCCATGGCAACACCTCGTTCGGTTGGAGATCAGCGGCCACATTGGCCAGATATCCTGTGTTGACGCGAATCGACCACAGCCCGGACAGGTCCGGCTTCCCATCAGCTGTTCGCGGTGGAGGGGCCGCGAGATTCGGAGTTCCATCCGCGAGCCGCGGTATTCCCTGTGTCGGTTGCTTCAGCCACTGAGCCGAGGCGGAGGTGCACAGAAACAACGTCGCGAGCGCAATTGGCAACAGTCTCATGATCGGCTTCCTTTCGCCGCAGAACCAACGAGTTTGCGAGATGGCTGCCTAACGACCCTAGCGCGCCCGAGTTGCGGCGAGTGATATGGCCAACGAATATCTCACGCCACAGAAGACTAGGCGTGTCGGTTCAGCGCACGTGCTACACCACTGCCCTCCTAAAGCGAAGAACCTCGAAGGCCTTGCCAGACTCGAGTGGTTCGATCCACCGAGACTCGAGCGGAAGCCCGAGAGCCGCCGCCTGCGCCACGAGGACGTCCGGCTCGACAAACTGAAAGACCGACTCCAGGGAGCACAGACTGGTGAATCGTGTCGGCGTGACCGCCGCATTCGCCGGCAATGGACGTTGCAGCACGGTGCTCGGTACCCCGCCGGTTTTGAGCGTACCCACGACGTGGGGCAACAAGAGTGACCACTCGACGTACTCGAACACCAACGCGGCATGAACAAGATCGAATGCGTCAGGTTCGAACGGGTACACGGTCAAATCAGCACACCGCACATCGATCAAGAAGTCCGGATGCGGAAACTTCTCGACAAGCCGTTCGAGATACAAGGGGTTGACATCCACGCCGACAACGCGAGAAGTCACGCGCGGGTCGATGTGCTCGAACCCGTTGCCCATCGAACAGCCCAGCACGAGCAAGGCGCGCGGCCGAGTGCTGTCCAGTAGGTCGCGCATGAGAAGGTTGAGGAGCTGATACTGGGCGACCTCTGGACTGCTCATGTGGCCGACGTAGTCGTCCGCCGGAATGTCCAGCCATGGATTGTTCGTCACGAGAGCAACGCCGTTCTCGCACTTCGCTGCAATACCGTCGTTCACTCGGTCCACCCTCGCACCGCGTCGAGATGGACCATTCCCACATCCGCGAGCGGTGGCACATCGGCCCGAGCAATCAGCGCCACCCAACGCGGGCGCCATCAACTCCACAGACGACTCATCTCCGTCGCCAGCGCGGGCGGCGTTCCCGATGGGAGACGCCTCGAGGGAAGGACGGTCGGACCTGAGCCAACCTGTTGGGCCGCCAGCTCCCGTCGTGATGTCGAGGTCGACTCGACGTGAGGTGGAGCGAGAAGTCAGCCCGGACAGTCACATGGGTTATACTGCTGTGGAATTGTCGAAACGACGGCATGGTCGACATCGACGGGCAATGGCCTCGGCGATCACCTAGTGGAGATCTCCGGCAGTAGAAGTGCATCAGCCGTCCCATTGACGCTCCGTAACGGCGTTTAGTTCGGCCGGCGCAAAGGACCCGCTCTCTCTGCTCTAGCCGCCGACTCATTGCACCGGCGGACCGAGCGGTGCCCGCTGGACGATCTCGATGCGGGTACCCCACGGATCGGTGATGTACGTGATGGTGTTGCCGGCGGCACTCTTGCGAACCGGCTCGTCCAATTTGATCCCTTCCGCCTCGAGCTTTTTCACGAAGGCTGCGTGGTCCTTCACGTCGAACCCGATGTGGTCGAGCACGCGTCCTCTGGTCGCCGCTTGCTTTGCATCCGCCCTGGCGAAACGGAACTGAACACCTGGAAGGTCCACGACGGGAGCGCCGTTGCGGGTGCCGGTCTTCCCACCGAAGGTCTTCGCATACCAAGCCTGAGCTTTGGGAATCTCGGCTTCCGGCACGGACAAGTGGACGTGTTCATTCCGGACCGGCATCGACTGCATCTTGTCTTCCAGGATTTCGATGCGCACACCGTCCGGCGTCACGACGAAGGCCTGATCCAGTCGGTTGTTGTTGCCCGGAAGCACGGCGACGCCCGCGGCCTTCCACTGGGCAACCCGCTCTTGGACGTTGTTGACGATGAAGCCGACATGGTTCACGACTGAACCCTCAGTGCCCCCCTCCCCTTTCTCGGTCCCGAGGTTCAAGTTGATGTAGATCCCCGGGAGCATGATCAGCGGGTTTCCGCCGGGCGTGAACAGCTTGCCGCCCATGGCCAGAAAGAGCTTCTTGTTCGCTTCCACGTCCTTTGAAGCGATGTGCCAGTGACCCATGGTCACCCCGATGTCGTTGAACGCGGCCGGTTGCGCAGCCGCAGTGCCCGCGGTCGCCAACGCGAGAAGTAGAGCGACGAACATGTGTTTCTTCACGGATGCCTCCCTGTGAAACGGGCCAACAACAAGAACATGAACGCAAGCACGCCGGCGATGTTTCTGAAGTAATTCAGAAATATCCATCGGTCTGCCCGTGCTTTCAGCACCTCACGCGAAAGGGAGCCGGCATTCGAAATCAACCCTTCCTGCTCGGGAACGAAGTACGCCATCGTGGATATTTGAGCTGCCAGGTACAGGACACAGGCGACCGTCAACCTCAACTCCCTTTCGAAGTCACCCCAATTGAAGATGAAGCTGAGCACGAACAACAACCAGGCCAGGGGCGACACAATCCTCCAATAGTGAGCGGTCTTCTGTCCATACGGCCCGAGAAACATGTAGAACGACTCGGGTGGGTTTGAGGCCCAAATCCGATCGGACGTAAAAGATTCGAACATCATCGGAGCAAGATTGAGGCTATAGACAAAGATCAGTACCGCGAGGCACAAGTTCGACAGAGAAAGCAGCTCCATCATCTTCTATGCGTTTCGGCGCCGTGCCGGCGCCACCCGCCTCTTTCGCGGGCGAGGATGAATCCCGAATCTCTGGTCGTCCCGGGCGATCGCCCGGGCCACTCGCTCCAGCGTCGGTTCGAAATCCGCATGTCGCGAATCGATGAAGAGCCACTTCTTCAGGATGTCGTGCGGCGTCAGTTGCGGGAACTCGCCGATGATCGCGGGGTGATGCGCATGGTCCGTGCAGATCAGGACGCCGTGCCATTGCCATCGGCCAGTCTTGGTTGGTTCGACCAGGACCATCATCTGACGGCCGAAAAGGTACACGGCCAGTCCGCCGAACATCCTCTTGGTGAAGAAGCTCGGATGGTTCTCGAATGCTTGCACGATCCATTCGTTGTCGAAGGTCTTCATCTGTGGCATGACTTACGCGAGTGTTATGCCCTTTCTGTCGTCCCTAATTCGACTTTGTCAGATCCTTGATTCCCGGCCAGAAACCTGCTGCTTCCGCGAACCGTTCGACGGCGCGGGAAACCACCTCTTCGGGAGGTGTGTACAGAATGCCGCAGGTTCGTAACCTGCGGCGGACTCGGCCCTGCGAGGTGGTTTCCCGTCTGACGCGCGCGTCGCACCGCTCACAGGTTCGCGTCCGCAGCAGGTTTCCCGCCGTGTCTCCATAGGCGATCTGACAAAGTCAAGCTAATGTCGTGAGTTCTTTTTTCCCGCTTCGTGGACGTTGAGGGGTTCCAGACCGATTGCGCGACTTCCGCCGACTTCGAGCAAGTTGATAAAGGTCTCGAGGGTAGATGGACATTTCAAGCCCACACTCTAGCGCGCCGGCCAAGGACACCAGCTCCGGTGGAAAGTAGTCGAACTGTGCAAGGACTCTCCAAGAGCGGCGGCTCACGTCGACCTTGAATCCCGACACCTTGTGGATTCTGCCTTTCGCTTCAGCCTGCTCACCCGCACGGAAGACGGAAGAGGTAGTTGAACCTATCTCGTACCCGGACGCTCTGCGAACTCCGCGGTCTCCGCGTTGATCGTGGAGTAGGTGACGACCGCGGCAATGTGGCGCTTCTTGACGCGCGCTGCCGCGCTCACGCACCCTCGCGAAACTGAATGACGTTCCCTTCAGGGTCCAGTCCATCGCACACCGTGAGGCCGTTGAACGACCATTCCCGGTCGGCTGGCTCCATGACCCCGCCATGTTTCTCGACCAGCTCTCGAAGACGCGAGATGCTGGGCACGAAGAAGACCGGCTTGAATGCGGCCGTTGCGCGACGAGTGGGCGGCACAGTAATCTCACGCGCCTCGGATCCCTTAACGGTGAGCCGATGCACCACCAATTGGAATCCCGGCGACTCCAGCAAGATGTGATCGTCGTCGCGACCGGCTTCGCTAAGACCAAGTACAACCGAATAAAACGCCGCCACCCGATCGGGACTCTTGGCGAAAAGCACCGCGCCTGTTCGTGATGTGTAGCTCATTGACTCCGTCCAACACTCCTCGACCGCTCCCTCAGAAAAACAATCAAGTCTTGGCTCTTCGGCACGTCGACGTTCTGTTGCCGGAGCATTGTCGTCACTTGGCCCCGATGATAACTGGCTGCGTGAACTGGTCGGCCGTCAAATTTGCACATCACCCGTGAATCCACATCACATGTTGCGCGCAGCAGGATTGGAACTCCAGAAGTCGGGATCCGCGGCGATCCAGGCTTCAGCAGGAAAGCTCCATTGCGGCTGGACAGCAAGAATCATCGAGCCAGGCCCACGCCTGGGCGGCGAGTCGCACGGCTGCCGCATGAGTGTTCGCTGGTGCCACGACGAACCGCTCACGATCGGAAGACTCGAACACCGCTCCGGCAACCTCGCGCTCATCGCGAACGATAGTCATCACGAAGAAGCGGGCACCGGCAATCCGCAATATCACGCCTCCGCTCAGATTGGGCCGATACTCTGTGGATGTCGTGCTGAGCGTCTCCCTATAGCCTTCCTTGCGTTTGCCCAGTTCCGTCAGCTTGGCCATGAGAGCTTCGTTTCGTGCGTACGCCGCTCCGAGTTGGTCCTTTTCCTCTTGTGACGCAAACGCATTCAGCCACCACACCTCTTTCGGTCCGGCCACGGAGGCGAGTGCGAGGTAGGGGTGTGGACATTTCAACGTGGCGCAGGCAGTAGCGAGCTCGAGCTCGTTCTCGTTGTAGGCTTGCTCCATTCCAGGACGCAAACGCTCCCGGACAATCAGCAGAAACAGGGGCGGCTTTTCTAGCGTCGTCCATCACGACGCCAAGCGCTGTCGGCCAGCCCCATCGGCGTGATCTGGCTTGCCCAATGTCGATTCAGCTCAGAGCATACGGGCGAGAGCCAACTGATGTGTCGTTCTTGAACCATGAATACGAAGAGAACGTCAGGCGTTCTGAACGCCTCGATTACTCTCGCTCCGGTTCGCAACGAGAGCTCCTTCGCGATTCGCGATGTGAAGCCGATGCGACTTTCCCGGCAAAAGTGCTGATACACCAGGACAGAGCAGCCGCCACGCCAGAGGGCCTCCAATTCAACCCAGGACACGTGCTTCGACGAACCCTTCCGCCCGATCGGCCTCGATGAAATCTCCAAGCCGTTGTCCGGGTCGAGGAAGACCAGGTCGGTGCCTCGAGCTGCGGCCAGGAGTCCGTCCCGCCAGACTCCGCGAGCCAAACGACCGTCGGGAACGATGTCAGAATAGAACGAGGCGCGCGGCAAGAGCCCAACATCTTCAAGCAGCGTCACATCCGGCCGCCGTTGTCGTCGAAGAATGTTTTGGAGGCCCGTGTATAGGACGCCGTCGTATTCGCGCCACCGTCCCGGCGACTCCAAGTACCAACGACGGCCGCCGTCCCGGCCGCCGTCGTCGCCCGTGAGCATCCACGCGACAAGAAGCTTTGGACAACCGGCTCGCTGAAAGCACCGGAGAAGACCGTACTTGCGATAGTCGTTGACGTCTCCGAAGTACTGGTTCTTCAAATTAAATGAAGTCTCCGGGTGGAGTAAACCCACCGACAACATTCTCGATCAGCCTCGCGAATTCGATGGGAGTCCCGTCTTCCCACATCGGTCCCATGATCTGGACTCCGGCCGGCAGACCGGCGCTCGTTTGCCCAACCGGGGCTACCGTCGCCGGCAACCCGGCCAACGTGGCGGCACAAATCCAGTAAAGAATGTTTGGAGAATATGGCCGTTTCCCTTCGGGAGTCTCGATCGCACGTGCGAGGGCGGGCTCAGTGTGATCGTGAGGGAACGCTGCCGTAAAGCCGGTGGGGAGTAGAAATACATCGTGACTCTCGAAGTATTTCTGCCACACGGCTCGAAACGCGAGGCGACGCTGCGTTTCACCCAGCCATCGTGCGTGCGGCCCGACCGTCGCCGCGGCGGAGATGTCGTTCGGATCGTTCTCGAAGCGCCGACGCGATTCCTCACGCTCCGGTCCACTCATGTCGGCGTTGAGGAGGGCAAAAAGTAGGTACTGGTACGTTCTGAACTGCGCCTGCAGATCCAATCCCGGCGGCCAGCCTCGCTCTAGTTTCGCTCCGGCCTTGCCAAGCGCGTCCAGCGCCTTTTCGTAAGGCCTGGCGATATCGGAAGAGACCGGAGCGAAGGTGTCGTCGAACATGTATCCAACCCGGAAATCCTTCAGCTGTTTGTGACGTGGTGCGGGCAGGCGCCAGCTCCAGGCCTTCGCCTCGTCGCCGCTGGCTCCACCGAGCACGCGCAAGGCCAACGCCAGGTCGTTGGCGCTGCGGGCCAGCGGACCAGCCACCGCCAAGTCCATCGGTACGCCGGGCGAACCGTCCCATGGCCCCGGTCGATGACCGGCATCGCTGACGAGGTCGAGCGATGGCTTGTGACCAAACACACCACAAAAATGCGCGGGAACGCGGATGGAGCCGCCAATATCGCTGCCGAGCGTCAGACACCCAAGGCCCGCGGCCAGCGCGGCCGCGCCTCCTCCCGTCGATCCGCCAGGTGTTCGCGTCAGGTCCCACGGATTGTTCGTCGTCCCGTAGATGGGGTTGAAGCTCTGATAGTCGGCGAGAAGCACAGGCACGTTCGTCTTGCCAACGACGATCGCGCCGGCCGCCTCGAGTCGTTCAACTGCAACGGCGGTCCGGGAACTTCTCGTGTCTTTCAAGCTCGTGAGTCCCCAGGTATTCGGCGAGTCTCGGTACGCGAACGATTCCTTGATCGTCACCGGTAGGCCATGCAGGTCACCCCATGGTTTGCCCTGTGCCAGAGCCTCGTCGGCTTGCGTCGCGCGCTTCACAGCTTGCTCTCGAAACTGCCAGATGATTGCGTTGAGTTTTGGGTTGTAACGATCGATCCGCTGAAACGTGATGTCCAGCAATTCGCGCGCTGAGATTCTTTTCTTGCGAATGGCGTCCGTGGTTGCGACGGCCGTGGCGAACGCCGGATCGAAGCTGCGGACGATGTCAGCACGGGTTTGTACCGCTATCGGTGATAGCGCGGGCTGGAGGGTCGCGCTCGTCACTGTGGTCCCCATCCACTTCAGCACGTCACGGCGATCCATGATCATCGCTCCTTTCAGCACAACGACACCACCCGACTACGTACGCGCGCTCGGCACCCGGCAAAGCATGGCCTCACTTTAGGCGGTGCTGTCCGCGAGAACACGCAGGACATGCTCGGCTCGCTCAGCCACCTGAAGGCGCGGTACTTCGTTGAGAACATAGCCGCACGAACGGTACCACTGCTCGACCCTGGCGTGGACGTCAACGGCCTCAGCAAACGATTGGTCGCGTTCGGCGTCTTTGGCGTAGATGACCTCCCACGGCGGCAACACGAACACAGTGGCGTGGAATGGGTAAGCAGCGAGCATGGATTTTAGGCCGAGAGAAGGCAGTGGCGAAGCCTCGTGAAGCATGCCAAGCGCCTCGACCAGCCCCCGATCGAAGAAGACCCATTTGGAAGCTCTAGGCTGACTCAGATACTTCTCAATATCTCGTCGCAGGATCTCCTGGGCGAAGGTGAGTGCGTCTGGTCGACGGCTCGCGCCACGCGCGAGGCGCTCGGCGATGATGGCTCGAGCGGATTCCTCGACAGTTGCATAGCCCCTGGAGGCAAACTCAGCCAGCAGCGTCGTCTTGCCCGCACCCGGCCCGCCGGTGACGATGACATGAGGGATCAATTGGCCCGCATCCTCATTCGATCTTCCAGGCGTCGAGGTCCGTGAGCGGTGTCGGGAGCCGACCCTCGTGCCACCTAGGACCGCGTGAGCCGTCGCAAACCCAGAATTCGCATTGTCCTGACAGAGCTTTCACGGAGGTCCACATGATCAACGTAGCGCACGGGAAGCCCCTGTGCTCAACGGCCTGCATCGCCTATGCCTTGACGATATCTTTGGCAAGCGCCGCTTGCGCGTTGACGAATCGAACGTCGCCCAGCGCGCTCCAAGCGATACCTGCCGGAGCTGGGATCGTCCCGGGAAGCTGGGACCGCGTCCAACGTCTTCAATTGGGCTCCCCGCTGGTCGTGACATTGAAGAGCGGTGTCAGGCTCGAAGGGGCCTTCAACAGCCTCGGCCAAGGAGAACTGGCCCTCACCGATCGAGCCGGACAGCCGTTGACCATCGCGAGTTCGGACATTTCCCGCATCGTGACGCAAGTCGACGACACGCTCACGAACGGCGCCTTGACGGGCGGCGGCATCGGCTTGGCCGCGGCGCTGGCGGTCTTAGCTGCAGCCGGCTCAGGAGAAGGTTACGTCCTGCCCTCCGCCAAATGGGGAGCCCCGCTGCTTCTCTCGGGCGTTGGTATTGTTGTCGGGATGCTCGTAGACCGTGCGCACAAAGGTCAAGACCTGATCTACGTGCCACCGTAGCGTGGTGCGCAATGCCGCTCACCCGCCCGTAACTTGGAACTGGTCCCTGTCAATCCTGATGAGCCTCACCGACATCACGACAAACCACGCGAAGTAAATCGCCCCAGCGATCCGTTGAACGAGCGCATCCGAAAACCGGCCCCGCAAAGCAAAAGATGCCACGAGCGTAGCTAGGACAAGGGCGACGTTGATGTAAGCCACACTTCGCCAGTCAGGACGCCGCAGCATGGGGCGAACGAGCAAGAGTGCAGCGATCAACCAAGCGATCCCATGGATCAAGGACATGATGAAGTGTCCTTTCGTGAACGGAGAAGTCACGAGAGCCACACCGTTCTCCATTTCGGCCGGGCTCAATCCCGTGCCCGCGAAGCCCAATCCGGAGATGACGAACAGCCAGAACGCGACAGTGCGACGCGGCTTGGCATCCACCGATGCGGCAATCGCCCCGCCGGCCATCGCGAGCAAGATTCCTGGCACGATGAAGCCGATGAGATTCCAGGGCAGCGCGTGGAGCGATCCGAGCGCTCCCAGCTCGCTGACCGCATTTGCCGCGTGTGAATATGACGGCCGGAGTGCGCCGAAGACCAATAGCGCCGACCAGCAAATGACGGCAGCAGCGATTCCAAGGAGCCCCGCGGTTCGTCTGCGAACCATTGAAGTGAACTCAGAATCTGCTTCTCGAACCGTCGCAGCCGGAGCGTGCCGACGGGTGCGGGAAACTCTGCATCAACCTCTCCGCGGTCCACAAAACCAGCCCGCGTGTAGTAATCGCGCAGGAAAGCGTTCTCCGCAACGCAGTCGAGTCGAACGCACGTCCGGCCGAGAGCCGACGCTCGCTGGCTTGCCCACTCCAGGAGGTGACCACCGAGTTGGTGGTTGGCCCACTCGCGACTTATCGCGAGGTTGTACACGTACACAGCATCATCTTCTGCGATTTCTGGCCACACGATCGGTTCACGCAACAGCAGCCGCAAGGTGCCGACCAACGCATCGCCACAGAATGCCAGCTGCACTTCACCCCGCCTGATGGATTCAGCGTAATAGTTCGCGGAGAGGCGGAAGCTGCCAGGCCGCCATTGATTGATTCCACGCTGCGCGAGCCAGTCGGCAACTTCCTCGAGCAGGTCAACATATCGACCCAGATCTTCGGACTGAGCCGAGATGATTCGAAGCGGGTCATGCCCTCTCGCCTCAGGTTCCGAGCGAACCATACAAGAAGAATTGACCGCTCGAGCGAATCCAGCCGTTCCAACCAAGCGACGAAAGCTGTCGTTCCAGGCTGTCCGGTTCGTAGAAGATCTTCACGATCTTGTACTCGCGCCCGTCGTTGAGTCGCCGTTCGACCAAGCCAGATTGGTCGACTGGCGCATGGTCACGGGCCGTCGACGCCTGTTCGAGGAGGCTGTCGATAAGGAACACACGGCCCTTTGGCTTCAGCGATGCGCCCACCTTTGCCCAGAACCCTTCGAATTCGTTTCGTGGGACGTGAGAAAGCCAGAAGCTGAAAAACACCGCATCAAATCGAGCCCCTGGCTGCCAGGTGAAGAGGTCCGTCACGACGTACTCGACGGCACTCGACTGAACACGACGGCGATTGATCGCAATCGCTTCCGATGAGGCATCGAGGGCGACAACACGAGAATGCTGCCGCGCGAGTTGCTGCGTCCATAACCCAGTCCCACAGGCGAGCTCCAGAACTTCGCTGGACTGCAGCTCTTGATGGAGCGCCGCCTCAATCAGTGCCACTTCTCGGAACCATGCGGTCCGGTGTTCCGGGCCATGATCGTACCGGCCCTGCCGGAAGAACCACTCGTCGTACTCACTGGCCCTGGCCTGGTAGTACTCGCGTTGCTCGCGGAGAACACGGTCGTCTGTCAGGCCGGTCACTGTCTTGTCTCTTGACGACTGTTGACTAAGCGGGACAACAGATCCTCGCATGACGGCTAATTTTGGGATTCGTACCTATCGTTGACCACCGATGTTGCGCAGCGCCGCCAGGAACTCGTCGGGCTCTCGAGGACTGAGTAACACGCTGTAGCCTGCGGTTGTCGGAACATAGACTGCCCGACTCGTATCTGTGAGATACAACAGGGCTTGCTCCCCATTGCGCAGCCGAAACCACCCCGACTTGTAGCCGGGCAAACCAGTTCCCATCGTCCGCCGCACCGGTGTGAGCTCGGGCATGGTGGCGAAGTCGACTCTCGATGCCAACGATCCGCGCACCTGATCGGCTGGTATCAGGCGACCGTACAGGTCACCCCGCAGGCGAAGACCAGCAGGGGAGACTTCGAACGTAGCCGTTCGTGCCCCCTTTACAGACGCACCCAACAAGCCGGCCACAAGGACAAGGACGAAGCCGGGGATCAACAAGATCGGCCAGATCGCTCGACCGGCGGCCGGCGCAATCAGGAACTGCTGCATCGTTGGCACTCCGTTCGTTGTGTCCGTTAACGACCAGGCTACAACGAGTCCAAGCGGTGGAGACGGACCGTTTCAATCACGCATGTGGATTCCCAATCGATCGGCGAGCACGAGGCCCACGGTGCTCTTGCCAGTACCTCCTGGACCTATCTAGCGGCGTGTATTGGCTGAATCAGTACCGGTCACGACGTTGAACGCAGAGGACGCGGAGATCGCGGAGTATCAATCTTGGAATGAAATGTTGTCTCTGCGGGCTCTGCGGTCTCCGCGTTGATCGTGATCTGGTCGTAATCCGCCGGATACCGTCCGCTAGCCGGCTCGCCAGTTTGTTGCTGTGAGGTCCGGAAGCCGTGCGAGATACTTTCGATACGATTCGTCCGTTGAATCCCCTTCCCGCATCAGTTCGTACAGGTTCTCGGCGAGTACTGACCCGATGGCGTGAAGAGCGTCGTGCCGACTGAGACCCTCCCTTTGAAGACGGGCCAGCGTCTCGACGACCATTTCCTCTCCAGGGCGAGCTGGTTCTCCACGACGACGTGAATGACCGCATGAAGCTGTGCATTAGGCAATCTGATTTTCTTGCGCTGATGGTAAGCAGAAACCAGCCCGATGCGCTCGCCTTCGTCGGTTTGGAGCCAGTCTGTCGGCCCAGGTGAGGTGTCCGGATCGTATGAATTCATATTGGAAATGTGACTCCAACCTTCAGAGCACCATCGACGAGACCGAAGAATTCGCAAGCCCAGCCGCGGCGCCTCGATCTCAGCAGCTACGGTTGAATCACACCCAACGACAAACCAGCGTCGTGAAGGCGCCGCCTGCAGTCCTGCGCTTGACCAGCCGGAACGTAAAATACGGCTCCACTTCCATCCGAGGAAAATGGGCCGGTTTGTATACGTTCAATTTCCACCGCGTACTCGACCTCCGCGGCATCGAGCACGCCTTCAGCCATAGAGCAATCTTTGACCGATGTTCCAAGAAAGATTGGCTCGATCTCCTTGCCATCGAATGCTGAACGCTCGAGAGGAGGCATCGCAATCTCTATCGGGCTAACGACTCGCGCTGAGCCGCACGCCGCCGCGACAGGTTAGCGTGAATACACGAAACTGTCCAAGAGCCGCCGTCCGTTTGGCCGACGCACTTCAATTATCACTGTCAGGTTGCCGATCCGGTTGAGCGACCAAGACTCAGTGCGAACACCGTTAGGCGTTGCAGGGAACGTGACCACGAGTGTTGCTCCCTTCCATGAAGTTCCCGAGCCTGATTGCTGTGGAGCGGACGTCCACTGATGAACGCCTGATGCCGGGCCACTTGACGACGTATTCTCCACGGTAAGAGACGTCGTGGCCTGGATGACCACGAGCGGCTACTCAGGCTGAGAGCTCACTCCGATCGGAATCCAACGCCCGGCCAAATCGGCCGCTCATGCGCTACGACCCCGGCGGTCAGGCTGAGTAGGAGGCAAACAGACGAGCAGATGTCCATCCTGTGCCCCTTTTGAGGCGGTCTCACGAGCGTTCGTCGCGAATGTTCGACCAGCGCTCGCCCCGCTGCGCCTCCGTGGTTTCTTCGATTCTCGATGCAACAATCCACACGTGGCCGGATGGGTCGATGATCCTCGCCGTCCGGTCTCCCCAAAACTGGTTCTGCGCCGGGATCAGGATTTGTGCACCGACGGCACTTGCACGCTCAACCGCCTGGTCCACGTCTGCCACGTACACGAATATCACAACGGGCGAGCTCCCATCGCCAGTGGGTGCGCGGCTGGCAACCACGTCCAGGAACTCGGATTGAACGACGAGAAATGACTCGTTGATACGCATGGCGATGTGGATTGGCGAGCCATCAGGCCCCGGGCGTCGCACCTGCTCAATCGCGCCAAACGCCGACGCGCAGAAGTTCATCTCGGCTTCCGGGCTCTTGCAGACCAACATCGGAAAGACAGCCTGCACACCCTGAGGGATCGATTTGACCATCACCATCGGATTGTCTCCGGAATCCAGTAGTCAGGCGGTATAACGCCCGCGCTTCAACCTGCGAAGGCGCGTACTTCATTGAAGCAATTGGTTGTCTGACGTCTCGTCTATCGATCTTGTCGGGCCATGGGCGGGATACACCCGAGTGGCGCCCTGTTCTCGCAATCGCCTCCAGGTTGCCAAAGCGACGGGATTGTCGAACGCCCCACCCTCGGGCGGGAGATCGCCGGTGAAGACTGAACCATCATCGAGCAGAAGCGAAACACAATGATCGGAGTGACCAGGTGTATGCACGATCTCTCCGGCAATTCCCATCTGGCCAAGGATCTGGCGGCTCTGATCGAATGAGATGATGATGTTGCCCTCTCCAGTAATCTCGACGTAATTGTCGCCCGGTTTCGTCCAAGTCTTCATGAGTGGGATCGCCTCAACCTGGACATCGAGGACGAGGAGGGGAACGCCCTCCCGTTTCAATTCCTCGGCCAAGCCGGCATGGTCCGGGTGATAGTGGGTGGCAAATGCGTAGCGGATTTCGCTGAGCGGCGCGCCCATCCGTTTGAGGTTCGCCTTCATAGTTCCGAGGGTGCCGGGCCAGCCGATGTCAACCAGCAACCGAGACGTGCCCGCGCTTACAACCCAATAGTTGGTCGAGCGGTAACCGACGTTAATAATCGTGACCGGTGCTAGTCGGGCCATGGTTCATCGAGTGCTGCCCAACGTCGGTTCAGCGCAGGTTAGGCTCCGATGGAGATGCGGCGCGCATCGCTGTCTGGATAGGGGTATTCCATGTGCCGAGCGGTTGCCCTGGCTGCGCCTTCGCCGAAGTAATGCGCCACGACTTTGAGCGACATGTCGATGCCCGCTGAGATTCCGGCAGACGTAAACACGCGGCCATCTTCCACGAAGTGCTTGCCGTACTCGACGGTCACCGAGGGAAAAGAATCACGCATCCAGTCGAGCGAGCGCCAGTGAGTGGTTGCGTGCAGCCCGTCCAGAAGGCCGGCGAAGCCCAGCAACATAGAGCCCGTGCAAACCGCCGCTACCGTTTCAGCCTCCGCGGCACGGGCGCGCAACCAATCGAGCATGACCGGATTCTTCAACTCGTTCCGGGCGCCCCATCCGCCGGGGGACACAACGATGTCGAGGCGTGGGCACTTCTCGAACGTGTAGTGGGGCAAGACCATCATGCCGCCCGTTGTCGTGACCGGGCCTGGACGCTCCGCAACCAGCAGTACCTCAAAGGGCGAGGGTTCTTCGCGGCGCTTCTCCTCGTTCACGCGGGTCGCGGAGAACACCTCAAATGGCCCGCAAAAGTCGAGGACTTCGACGTCCTCAAACAAGATGATGCCAACACGCTTTCTTTCCATCTGTACCCCGTTACCGTGAGCCTGACGCAATGCGGCTGACCCGCGGTGGCCGCTCACCGATCGAAATCGGCTGGTTCTCCCAACGGCCGCCGTCGGATCCAGCCGCTGTTCGGAGCCCCTGCATCTGAATCGCGTTCAATGTTTCGGCCACCACCGACCGACCCGCAGACAGTACGCTTCATAATCTCCAGGAAAAGTTCGCCGCAGTGTGGGCTCCTCGTACAACACGACAAACAGGTGGGTGATGACGAGGAACAAACCAGCATAGCCGAGGAGCGGAATCGATTGATAAAAGAGCGCGGCACCAGCTAAGGCAAGGCCGGCTCCGAGGTACATCGGATTCCGGATGAGTCGATATGGGCCTTGAACCACGAGCTGACGAGGCGGATCGAACGGCGCCGGAGTCCCCCTGCCGACGAACACAAACGTGAGGATACACGTGAGCGCGAGTGCTGCGCCGGAGGCTCCCAGAAGCATCCCGGCAACTTGCCAAGCGCCGTTAGCCCCAGGTTGAATGATTCCTGTCGAGCCCAGGATGCGGTCCGGAAGGAATATGAGTAGGACGCCGATGAAGAGCACTGAATAGGTTGCCGCGCGAGCGAGGACGAACATCTTTAAGCGCCACGCCGGTTCGCGCCAATTCTAGGCAAGAAGCGCCCGGTCCTTTCCATGTAAGTTCGATAGCTGTCTCCAAACCGGACCACCAGGTTCGCCTCTTCGGTCCGAGTTCGGATGATGAGCAGACAAAGGATCACAACGCCGGTCACGAAGAGGAACCAGTTCGCCGCGATCAGAGAAACTGCCACCATGACCAACGCGGCCGAGTCGTATAACGGATGCCGGATCCAGTAGTAGGGCCCGTGTAACACGAGCGTGTGTTTTTGTCGAGTGACAACTGTATCCGTCAGGTTCCCTCCGAGGGAGCGAAAGGTCCACACCAGCAGCCCGCACGCAATCGCGATCACGCCGACTCCTGTCCATCGGAGCCAGACTGGAAGAGACACTGAGGACCAAGCCAACCAACCTGGGTCGACCATCCAGGCGATCAGCCCGAGCCAGAACACAGCGCCCACGGGCCGCAACGTTGCCAGAATGAACAGGCCCTCCTGCCGCCGATCGAGTGTTTCCCGTGTCGCTTGTGACTTGAGCCGGTGGTAGATGCCGATGGGAAGGACCACAAGAAAGACAACAAACAGGACGGCCCGGAAGGTTTGGTCGTGGCTCATGGGCAATGGCTTCGTGGTGAGCGCCGTTCGTCGGCTGCACTGGCCTGTTAGACCCCTGGAGGGTACAAACCGGGTACATGGGTAACACATTAAACCGGGAACATGGGTGACATTCACTAGGCTGGGGACCACCGGAGGTTGGTGGATGCCCTGGCTGGAGACAGCACCCATGGAACAGCGAGAACGATTCATTCGTGATGATCGGTTGGCCCTGTACACGATGACCGAGTTGTGCGAGCGATACGGGATCAGTCGCAAGACCGGTTATAAATGGCTCGCTCGGTTTGAGGAAGGCGGCCGGTCGGCGCTGGGTGATCGCAGCCGAGCGCCGCATCAGTGTCCCCATCGCATCTCGGAAGAGACCGCGCACCTGATTTGCGACGCGCGGCGGAAGCATCCGACCTGGGGGCCCGACAAGCTCCTGGACTGGCTCGAGCCGCGGCATCCGGACGCCGAGTGGCCGGCCGTCAGCACCGCCGGTGATCTGCTGGCCCGCAAGGGGCTGGTGAAGAAACGCCGGCGGCGCCGTCCCCACCTGCATCCAGGGGTGGTCCCTGCGGTGACGACGCAGCCGAACGACCTGTGGACCGCGGACTTCAAAGGGCAATTTCGAACTCGCGATGGCGTCTACTGCTATCCGCTGACGATCGCCGATCAGCACACACGATTCTTGATGGCCTGTCACGGCCTGCTGTCGACGAAAGGTCAGGGTGTCCGTCCCGTCTTCGATCGGTTGTTTCGGGAGTACGGCCTGCCGCGGGCGATCCGCACGGACAACGGCGTGCCCTTCGCCACGACCGGGATTCACGGCCTCTCGCAACTCAACGTCTGGTGGCTTCGGCTTGGCATTCAGCATCAACGCATCCTACCGGGCCAGCCGCAGCAGAACGGGGCGCACGAACGGATGCACAAAACCTTGAAGGGAGACGCCATTCGCCCGCCACGGGCGACTCTGGCCGCGCAGCAACGCGCGTTCAATCGATTCCGTACCGTGTACAACAACGAACGGCCGCACACGTTCCTGCGGGGCCGAACGCCGACGTCTCTCTACCGTCCCTCACGGCGCGCGTACACGGGCGAGCTGCCACCGATCGAATATCCGGGACACTTCATCGTCAAGCGCATCACGAATGCGGGCACATTCCGCTTCAAGAAGCGCCTGCTCTTCATCGCGAATGCGCTCAAGCAGCACACGATTGGCCTCGAAGAAGTCGCCGACGGCCTCTGGTCCATTCACTTCTGCCGGGTCCTGGTCGGACGGGTCGACGAACGGGACTACATCATTCGAGGCTAAGATGGCGCGCCGCCTGTGGAAGCTGCCGGAGCCATGGACGCACAGAACGCGCCCACCGCTCCTTGGAAAACCGCACAGAACGCGGTTTCCCACAGCTACCACAGTCACTCTCATCGGGAACCAAAGTGTTACCCATGTTCCCGGTTAACTTTGTTACCTATCTTGCCGGTTGCTCATTCCGGGGCGGTCCAGTCGGGCACGAAGCTGCCTCACAGATAGCACGGGATACCCGTTGTGCAGAAGGTTAAACAGCAGCAGCCATGCCGCAGTGTCCCACCAGCCGGAGACCAGCGTCCACAACGTGATACCGGCGATCACAACGAATATGAGGAGATGGCCCGCCTCGGGATTCTGTGTCGCTCGAATCATCGTCTGTCGGGCGCCGCGCGATCTGAGAAGAGCTGGATTTACAGACCAGAGGACAGGACTCAGTAATCGCCGATACCAACGGACTCCGAGGTAGTCGTAAACGCGTCCGCGCTTCTCAAAAGGACGCGTTCCGTAATACGAAGCCGGCAGCCGGACCGATAGCCCGTCCCAGGCACCGCTTCGGGACTGCAGGACACGACCCAACGAGATCGCCCATGCCATCAGAATCCAATTGACGCCGAATGCGAATCCCACTGTCTGGCCGTAGGACCGAGCGCTCCAGACGACTGCGATGGCGAAACTGATCGTAATGAGTGTTCCACTCGCAAACGCCCATCGGGCGTCGTGTTGCGATCGATCAGTCATATCGGCCTAACGCCCTGCGTTTCAGCTGCGGAGCTGCGGCGCCCTCAATGGCTCCCTCGCTTCAATGGGTCACGCCGCGGCTTCGCCAGCTGCAAACGCTTGTTCTGCGTCGACGTCGCAGAGGACGGTTTCCTCCTCTCACGGGCATGTGGCCGGGCTGAACCAATGTCGCTCTGAATCCCGACAGTATCGTGCGCCTCACGGAGCCAAGCCCGCAGTTCATCGTCCAGGTCCGCAGCCGACCGAATGTCTACGAAGTGACCCCGCCATCTCGGGCCATAGTCCGCCCGCTTAGCGATACGAGGACTCTTCAGCCAGCGCCTCAACGCGAAGCCGGCCCTGAAACCGTTCTTGCGCGGGGATAGTCCGGCGAAGCGCACTCGCGCCACGCACACGAGGCGCGTCTTTTGTGGGATTACCTGGACATCGCCCAGGGAGTAGAGCACGTCTACATACCGTCGGGCGAGCTCGAGGACGTCAGGCGGGGCTTTCGCAAACAGGGCCTCAAGCGTGAACCGGCCACATGAGTGCCACAGGTTCCGGCTGACTAGCCGCGCGCCGCACTTAGGGCAAACCCAAAGGGCTGACTGCTCATCTGACGCTGACGCACTGTTTGACTTCACGAGCAACTCCGACAGTGAGCGACCGTTGAACGATAGCCAGTTACGTACGCATAACGTCATGCGTTTCAGCCGCGGCCCCGGTCTGCACCTGCCAGCGCCACACACGTCCATCCTCGGGGTCCATTACCTCTCCCACAAAAGTCATCCCCACCTTCTCCAGCACCCGGGTCGATGCGTTCGTCTCCGGGAGCGTGTGGGCCATCACCCGCCGGACCGCCGCCGATCTGCTCGCCAGTTCGACAAGCTTCCTTGCCATCTCCGTCGCGTATCCCCGCCCCTCGAACCCTGGGTAGGTGAAGTAGGCGATCTCGACCGCCCCCTCGTCGGTCGGCGGAGTCTTGAACGCGCACGAGCCAACCACTTCGCGTGTGCCCTCATCCACGACGAAGTACCCACCCCATTGCAGCTCGTCCACGCTGACAGGGACCGCGACCAGCGTGCGTCCTACGAGTCGGTGTACGAGATCGGCCACCCTCGCCCAATTGCCCTGGACCAGTGCGTCCATGTACTCCGGGTGATTCGCAATCGCCTCCTCGATTGCATGGTCAAGCCTGACTAGCTGGACATTCTTCATTTCAACTCAACCTTGTCGGGGCCATTTGTCATGTCTTGCCACGATGGTTATCAATTCGAAGATGGCGCCGGCGCGGGCACTGGCAGCGGGAGGTCTGAGTTATAGATCTCTCAACTGAAGGCGCGCCAACAAGCCGTTTGTTTCGCGCCGGATCCTCTCCGTCACCGGCAACAGGCCCCAGCGTTGCGTGTAGCCACGCTCGAAGTTCGCCGGCCCAGTCAGACATCGATCGGTTGTTCAGCCGTCTAACATTTCGTGCTGAGCGAGTACGCGGCCCATCAGAAGAGAAACTTGTAGCCTAAGACGCCGCCGGCGACCCCTCCAATTGGACCGCCTATCAGAGCCCCCAACAACCCAGGATCATCGCAGTTACAGCGGTCACCTTCAATCGCTGCACCGAGAAACAGTCCCCCGAAGAAGCCGCCTACGCCGCCCACAATCGCACCGAAGACCTTCCGACTGGTTGAGCGTTCCCGACTGGCCTGTGGTGGTTGCTGCCTGTTCACACCAAGCCCGCGGTTCTCCCAAGGCGTTCCGAAAGCCAAGGGATTCCGGGGATGGACGATTCGTGGGCTTGCCTGAAACCGGTAATCTCGGAGGAGGCCCATTGTCCTGGTGTGTCCCCATATTGCAGACTCAGGAAGCCTCTCTGAAACGTGGTGAACCTCGGCGGCCGGGGCCGCATCAGGGCTGTCAGGCTCCTGTGAGAAGTAATAGGAGGACTGCTCCACAGGAGCCGTCAACGAGACCGGCTCCCGGATGATCTGCGCATGAATCGTGGCCGGCCACACAATCGAGAGCGAACACGCGAACAGTAGATGGCGCATCGTGACCTCCTGATCGAGATGCGCAATCGGTTCAGAAAGGGGCTCAAGATCAATGCCGCGACCGGTCGGGACGCGATGATCCGGCTTGTCTTAATGACCGCATAACGCATCGGCGATGACCCGCGCCGAGCGGGAAGATCTCGCGTCGGCTCTAATTGGGCGCTAGACAGCACCTCTGCGAGCCATCATCTTCCGTCCCTGCAGGATGACTTCCGTCGCAAGAAGAGGCATGCTCCAGGACAGCCAGACTAACGTTGCGAAAGGGTCGCGCCCGAGGCTTGGCAAGATGCCGAGTTCCGCTAGCGTGCGGGTAGTCACGAACGTGAAAGTCACCACGTAGCTCCGAAAGACCCACTCTTTGTGTTGACTGACATGGCCGAGCCGAATCGCGACATACGCCATTCCAGTAGTCGACCACCACACGACCCCCAAGGTGCCGAGGCTGATGGCGAAAGTAGCGCCCTGCCCCGCATGCGACGCAAGGTAAAAAGCGGCAGAGCCACCGATGAGCACCCCAACGATATACAGTCGGCCGCTCCAGCGATGAACGAGCATTGAATGCTGCCGCAGGCCGGACCAGAGCTGGAAGGGACCGACGAGGAGCGCGAGGGCGCTCCCAGCGATATGGGTCAACAGCCAGACTCGACGTGGCCAGAAACGACCGAACTTGCCTGAAGAGATGTCGGTGAGGAACGGGATGGCATCATTGATCAAATAGCGCGCGCCAAGAACAACGAGACAAGCAGCGGCAAGGAAGCTAACCGCGCGCCAGGCAAAGCGGCTGCCGTGGTTCCTGGGTTCGAGAGGCGCAGCAGGACTAGAGCTTATCGGCACTTCGGTTCCTCACTGCACCAACTAAAACTCGTCGGCCGTTCTGAGCGGCACACAGAATCCGCCCGAACCGCGGCGGATTGTCATTGTAGAGGCAGGTACACGTCGGTGATCATTTCGTGCTCCTGCACTTCAGGCCCTACATTGACGTAGTGAAAGAAGATCGGGAACTCTCTGAGGACTTCTCCACTCGTGGGAAACCACACCTCGTAAAGGTGAACCGCTGCTGCATTGTGCGCGCGCGAACCGACCTGTCTTGCGACCGCACAGCGGCCACCAGGAATGACCTTATTCGTAACACCCTGCGGATTCGGCGGGACGTCGTGATCGACGGATATGCAGAAGTCGACGCGATGATCAGCCGGGGGCGTTGTGCGGGGATCAGTGTAGTGAACTCCGTAGCTCCGATGTCTGTCGGAAGGGGGCATTTGATTCTGCCGCCGCCACTCGATGAGCCGTCGGGCCGTGCTGTGCTCCAACTCTGGCGGCCCGCGATGTTCGAGCGCCGCCACTTTGGTTTCAGGAAAGTCGACAATCCGAACTTCCATTGATTCCGTCTCCGTTGGCATTTCAGAGCGACACCGCGACGGTCGACGCGAAGTTGATTTTGCAGCATCCCCCGCACCGTAACCGAAGATCAATCATTGTGCCGCCAGCACCAAGCGGCGGATTTCAGAAATGATCGGTTGGACCTGGAGGACGCTTCGTTCGCGATTCGCGAGCAGCGCGACGGCATATTGCCGGCTAGGAACAAGATCGAGATAGGCTGTCGTGCCCTCCATCGATCCGTTGAAATCAAAAGCCTGCCCATAGGGCGACTTCCCTCCCTTTGAGAGTCCTGTCGAATCGAGCGACCACCCAGCGGTAAAAACCACCCGGCCCTCGCCATCGGGTCGAATGTCGAACATTTCGGTCGCGGGCGCCTCCGTGACCAGCTTGCGTTCGAAGATCGCTATGGCAAAGCGCGCCAGGTCGTTAACGGTCGAAATAATGCCGCTGGCTGGCATCTTGAACCGAGTGTCAACGACCAGCGAAGGGCGGAGGCCGTAGATCAGTCCACCGCGATATCCGGGACTGAACGTCGGCGAGTTGTACGCCGGGTGATCGAACGTCGTGGCTGTCATGCCAGCGGTCGCGAAGACGTGGTCTTTCATGAAGTCGGCGTTCGAGCGACCCGATGCGCCCTCGATAACGCAGCCGAGCGCCGCGTACCCCCATGACGTGTACAGGGTCTTCGTACCGGGTGCGAACCGCAGCGGCTCGCGGACGACGTTCAGGAGTGCAGCGCCGAGCCGCACAAACGCGCCCATGATAGTCACGTCCTCGCGATCTGTCGTATGACGCATCCCACTTCGATGCATCAGGAACTGTCGAACTGTGGGCGCCTCGTCGAGAGCAGTTAGCTCAGGACAGTATCGGCGCGCCGGCTCGTCCAGCTTCACCTTTCCGTCTTGAACCAACTGGAACACCCCGGTCGCCGTCAACGGCTTCGACACGGAGGCCACTCGGTACTGGGTGTCGGCGGTTGGCGGCCGGTCGGAGGTCAGTGAAATTGTCCCGAACCCCTTGGCGTCGACGATGTGGCCCTCCTCGACGATGGCGATGGATATTCCGGGAATGTCGTGCTTGGCAAGCGCGGAGGTGACCAGTTCATCGATGGCGCGCTCCGCGTTGAAGTGCAGGCCCGATTGGGAGGCACCGGCCGTTGCCAACAGTGCCACGCCGGCACATAGAGACACCGGACGAATGATTGATCTACGCATGGTCTCCGACTTACGCCGCCGGTCAGGTGCAGCTCCTGGTTGGGCCGCCACACAATCCCGATCTAGAGCGCGAAGTTGTCATCGTAGTCAGCCATCGCCGCTCGCACGACCTTGAGAGCGTGCGCCCTTCCATACACCCTCGCAATACGCGCCTGCACGCGCTGACCCGGCACGAGTTTGTAGGTCAAGAAGTAATGTTGAAGGCGCTCCACGAGCACAGAAGGTACATCGCTGACATTGCGAGCCCGGCCCCACACATAGTCGTTCTCCAGCACGCTGATGAGTTTGTCGTCGGCCTCTCCCGCGTCGATCATCTGCAGACCGCCGATGACCCGACTGCGGACGATGATTTCGTTCCGGGCAATCGCCCGTTCGCTGAGTACGCAGATATCCAATGGATCGCCATCGCCTCGTTTTGCCGTCGGCGCGAGGCCGCGCACGCGCTCATCACAGTAGGTGCGTGGGACAAACCCGTACAGTGTCGGGTGCTGTGCGGAGGAGCGCTGCGGTCGATCGACGCGAAGATACCCGGATACTTTGTCAACCTCATACTTCATGAGGTCGAACGGCGTGATCTCGATGTACGCGTTGAGAACCTCAGGCGGATCAGGACCAGCCTCCAAACCATGCCAGGGGTGAGGTCGGAAGTGATTGATCGTGCCGGATCCTTGACCGGTCGGCTGCGCGGGAAGTCGTTTTTGTCTTCGCGTCGGCATTTTTGAGAAAGCACCGTTCTCGGAAATTTGTCGGCCCAACGCATTGGCAGTGCTCAGCGAGCGGTCTCGCGGGAGCTCGCACGTTTCCGCGCTCCTGATCCGCCCTTCTTGCTCCTCGAAATCACGAACAGGCGTGCCATGCCCAGCAAATCCCGCAACGCGTCGTGGTGAATCCGTTGCAGTCGCACGAGCACCGTTGGATAGTTCACGTAGTGATCCGTCACATAGTAGATTTCGGGCTCGTTGGCCATCAACTCGGCACGTTGATCAAAGCCGATCCGAACTGCGAGCGTGTTCGGCTCGGCCGACTGATGAATGGCCGGGCACGTCAGAAGCTTCCCACGCACCTTCAGCGACGGAGCACCGTGGATGGTGCTTTCTTCGACATCCGGCAGCGCCACAGCAATCTTTCGGACCGCGTCGAAGTCCAAGGCCCTGCTTCGCATGGGATACCTGCCCATTGTCAGCCTCACTGTGCGGCGACTGAACTTTATTGCCCTTCTGACGGCTGCCAGAGCTCAACTTTGTTGCCCTCTGGATCCATGACCCATCCGAATTTTCCATACTCCGAGTCGTCGGTCTTGTCGAGCACGTCACAGCCCTCTTCGCGCAGCGCTTTGAGAAGTCCTGCGAGATCTTCGACTCGATAGTTGACCATGAAGGTGGACTTGCTTGGCGCGAAGTGGTTGCCCTCCGCTGAACCCACTGACCAAATCGTGGTCCCCTTGGTCGGGTTGCCTCCCGAGTCAGTCCAGGTGAAGGCTGTTCCACCCCAGTCCTGAACGTCTATTCCAAGGTGCTTCTTGTACCAAGCGCATAGCGACTTCGGATCCTTGGCGCTCATGAAGATACCGCCGATGCCTGTGACTCTTCGCATTCAGACCTTTGCTGTTGGTTGAGCGGCTCAAGGGTAGCGCTTCGGACGTTCGGGTCACGCACCCCAAACAAACGCTTCCGGCAGAAACGTCATTTCGGCCCACTCTCCAGATTAAGAGGCTTGGCATTCCTACACCATTCTGGAAGCTCACCAGAGCGTGACGCAATTCGGGCCATCTCTTTGGCCTTGCAGATGAGGTGGACCAGGGACGGGTCATCTACAAGCTGGAAATGGCCCGGACTTAGAGAAACCACCTCGATATTCTGAGTACCACCAGGACGGGTGATCGCGACTTTGAAATCACCCACCCCTGGACCCGCGTTCATGAACGACTCGATGCCCCGGACGTCTGCGCGATTGAGAAAGATCTTGAGCTGCTCGAATTCCTGTGCCGAGAGCGTGGACCGAAAGACAGCCGCTGTGCCACTTTGTGGGTCCCATCGGTGTGCCAACGGTGGGTCGGCGACTTGGCCTAGGCAGGGAACTATCGTCGAAATCTGGTACACGATCTCGCGGCTATCGAACACCGTCACTTCGGAATAGGTGATGGGGGTCTCGTACGGTTCGGGCCTGCAGAGTGGGTTCGGACGAGCAGCCGCATGCGACTGGCGCTCATGCTGCGTGAACACCGGCCGAGCCTGCGGAAAGGCGTGGGTGCTACAGAGGGAGGCTCCGCCAGCCAAGAGCAGAGAGAGCATGATTCTCGCCGGCATCGGATGAAGTCCTATTCTGACACGTTAGTCACGCTTAACCCCTGGCCTCGAGGCAACTCGATAAGGAAAGGCCGATTGCCACGCGAACACGGCGCAATCATATTCGAACCAGGATGTCTGAATTCCTCCAGACTCCAATGAGAGATGCCCGGAAGCACGGCGCCTGGCCATCCACCAAGCCGTGCGACCGGCGAACGCTCACGTATCGGGAAGCTTTCTTGTCGCCGGGCATCCAGAACTCGGTTGGCCATGATCGAGTCTGCTTGGGCTCGTTCTGGGTATAGAAGATGTGATCAAAAGTCGCTTCTTCGTGAACCGTCCCGTCATGAATATGTACCGTCGGGAAAAAGACTGTCGAAGGATCTCTCGTCCGAAACGAGAACGCCATCGGGTGGACGTTCACGCGTTTACCAGGTCGTAATTTGAAAACGACAAACCCGAACGACGTGTACGCCGGGAGTTGGTTCCAGACATGTTGAGGGATCCGGAAGCGCGGGTCCAACCGATTCAACAAATCCATGCTCGGAACGAACGAGGCTTCAAATGCTCCAACTTGCTCGACCTTGAGGGTGACCCGTGGCTTCAGGCCTCCGAGCAAGTCAGCGCCCGACAACATGCGCTGAAAGTGAGCCTCAATGTCACTGAAGAAGTGTGGGTAATCGTCGAGCGCTACAAACTCCACTGCGTCTTCGGTAGCGCCGGAAGCGACCGGAATGGGAAGAACCATCGCAGTGTCTTCGTCCGAGCTGAAAGTCATCTCATAGACGAGATACTCCCTGTCGGCGTTGATCCTTGCAAAGATGTTCGTGCCAGACACATCGCTGACATGGCCTGTGAAACAGCACATCGTTGCGTGGCCCTCCGAGCGATGAACAAAGAAAGGACGTCGGTTGTTGGAGTCTGTCTAACGAATAGTCGCGAGAACGGGATAATCCCAGGGTGCCGCGTCGCAGTGTAGCGCCACGGTCAGGCCTTCGACTCGACCCGTCGCCTCGTCACAATGTCGATCCACGCCGCGAGCAGAATCACGACGCCCGTCACGAGCGGCTGCCAGTTGGCATTGATGCTCAGCAGATTCATCCCGTTCAGCACGAGCGTCAAGGTGACCGCGCCCACCAGCGTCCCCGAGAGCGTACCCACACCACCCAGCAACGATGTCCCTCCAACGAGGACCGCGGCGATAGCCGGCAGCAACAGTGGCTCCCCAATGTCGGCCTCGGCCGAGTTCAGTCGTGCCAGGTACACGATCGCCGCCAGGCCGGCCATCGCGCCGCTGATGGTGTAGACGAGATTCTTTCGGCTGCTGACGGGAACGCCGGAGAGTCGCGCCGCCTCGCCGTTGGCGCCAATCGCGTAGAGCTCGTACCCGTACGTCGTGTAGCGAATGAACACGCCAAGGGCGGCCAGCGCCAACACCATCAGATACACCGGCACCGGTATCCCCAGCACGTATCCGCTGCCGAGCGTGCGAAAACCAGGAGGAAATCCGTAGATGGTCTCGCCGGCCATGTACCAGAACGTGACCCCGTGCACCACCCACAACATACCGTAGGTGGCGATGAACGGCGGCAGCCTGAGCAGCGTCACCATCAGCCCGTTCAGAAAACCAATTGCGGTCCCGCAAGCCAGACCAGCGGCCACGCCCAGGACAATCGATCCGGACGACTTCATGACTGTCGCCGCGATGCAAGCGCTCAGGCCGACGTTGGCGCCGATCGACAGATCGATGCCACCCGCGATGATCACCAACGTGACGCCCGATGCGATCAGGAACGTCAAGCTCGCCTGCCGCAGCACGTTCAGCACGTTCGAGGCCGTGAGAAAGGCGTCGCTCGAGACTGCGAGGACGATGGACAGCAGCAGCACGCCGGCTACGCGGTAGCCAAGCGCCTCAACGTCGGCCGATATCCCCGGCCGCGCAGCCGTCGTCGCAGGAGCGATCACGTACGGCCTCGCAGCGAGTCGATGAGCAGCGCGACGATCACCAGCAGGCCGATGCTCGCAACCTGGAGCGACGAAGGCACGGCCAACACGTTCAAGCCGTTCTTCAAGACGCCAATCGTCAGGACCCCCAGGAGCGTTCCGGGCAACCAGCCATTGCCACGCTCGAACGACGTTCCACCGACGACGACGGCGGCGACTGCATCGAATTCCATGCCAATCGACGCGATCGGGTGCCCGGCGTTCATCCGTCCGGTCAGCAGCAGCGCGGCAAAGCCGGCCATCAGACCGCCCAGCGCGTAAATCGCCACGTGGTAGGTGTTGGTGCTGACGGCCGCCAGGGTCAGCGATTCGCGATTGCCACCAATGGCGAACACATACGTGCCAAAGCGTGTGTAGTACAGCACCCAGTGAAACAGCAGGTACGCACACGCGGCGACCACGACGGAAAAAGGCAGACCCACCCAGCTGCTCGAGTACATCGCAGGAAGCGCCTCGCCAATCCCGACGACGCTCTGACCGCCGGTCGCAGCGAGCGCAATGCCACGTGCGACGCCCATCATGCCCAACGTGGCGACGAACGGAGGAATCCCCAGAAAGACGACGAGAAGTCCGTTGACGAGGCCGAAGACTTGCCCCGTGGCGAGCGCGGCCAGAAGGGCGATCGGAAGGGCGCCGCCTCGTACCAGGACCATCGCGAGGACCACACCTGCCAGACCGAGGACCGCGCCCATCGAAAGATCCAGGCCTTCGCTCATCACGACGAGCGTCATCGGAAGCGCGAGCAGAAGCAGAATCGAAGATTGCAGGCCGATGTTGAGCAGGTTCGGAACCGAAGCAAAGCTGGGATCGAAGATCGAGAACAGAACAAGCTGCGCTGCGAGCAGGTATCCGACGCCGGGCAGCGCGGCGGCGGCTGCAAGCGGCTTCCGCGTGATCAAGACGGGCCTAGACCGAGGCCGCGGGCTTCGACTGGCCGCGGCTCAGGAGCAGCCAGACGGCAACGCCGATCGCAGGGAGCAGTGCGATCAGCCAGAAGATTTCCTCCCACCGCTGGTCGTTCATCCAGTTCGACCACGGCCCGATGGCCCGCAACAGCACGAAGTTCACGAGCGACCACGATCCTGACGCGATACCAGACATCATCGCCGCCTGCTCACGTGGAAACGCGTACGAGCCGACCTTGAGCGCGAGCATCTGAAATCCGCCGCCTATGAAGGTAGAGAAGGAAATCAATGCGATCGCCAGTGGGACGGACGTCGTCCATGTGGTGGCGCCGAGTGTCAGGGAGGCAACGGTGAGCAGGAGGAACATCCCGATGGGTCGTGGATTGTTCTCGGCAAACTTGTCGGCCGCCCAGCCCCAGAAGAAATAGCCGATGCCCCAGGTGAGCGGCGGGATCCAGACGAGCTGATTGAGGTCCGACTGCGACTGGCTGAGCCTCTGATTCAGATACAGCGCGACGATCGTCAGAATGGGCCCCGGGGAAATCGCGGGCAGCGCATAGCTGAAGACGAGCGCCCAGACCCGGCGCTCGAACAGGTTGGGCCAGGTCATTTTCGCGGGCCGATGGGCAACCTTCGGAAGAAATGGCGGACGGGCGATTGCCGTCCAAATGGCCAGCCAGACAAGTCCGAGGCCGCCGGTGGCCAGAAAGGCCGTCCGCCAGCCGTAGCGGACCGCGAGCGGGCCAAGAAGCAGCGGCATCATCACCGCGCCAATCGTGCCTCCGCTGAAGGACAACGCGATCCCGCGAGCACGCACAGTGGCGGGCAGCGATTCGACAGCCGTCCTCAACCCTCCGGGAAACGTCGCACCTTCACCGAATCCGAGGACGGCTCGCGCGAGAGCGAAGCCGGCAAACGCGCTCATCCACGCGTGCGACATGCTCGCGGCCGTCCAGATGCCGACCGCCAGCAACATGCCGACGCGCAGGCCGACGTAATCGAGAATCGATCCCCAAATCGGGTTGCTCAACGTGTAGGCGAGGAAGAAAAACGAGGCGGCGTCGGTGAAATTCTGCGCGGACAGGCCAGTGTCTTTGAGGATCGTCGGCGACAGGATCGCGAGCACTTGACGGTCCACGAACGACAGCCACGAGCAGAGGGCCATCCCGATACACGGCACCCACTGGCGCCAATCCACGGTGCTGACACTCACCGATTTCGCCGCCGCCGACACTCTCACGTCCGTCGTCGATGGAGACATGGCCCAGGCTCCTAAAAACTCGCGAAGGCCGTCATGCTATCACGAGGACGTTGGGCGGGAGGGGCGGGAAAGGCTGGATGGGAGTACGCGATTTGTTCCAGCCTGTCCTATCTTACCTACCTTTCCTGCCCCTCCTGCCCTTCCTGCCCTTCGTGCCCTTCCTGCCTTTCCTGCCCTTCCTGCCCCTCCTGCCCCTCCCTGCCCCTCCCGCCCCTCCCTGCCCCTCCCGCCTTTCCCGCCCACGCGTTCACGAATGGTGCATGGCAAGCCGCAGAATGTTTTCCTCCGTCAGGTCCTGACGCCCGAGCTCGGCAACGATGGTCTTGTCGCGCATCACGTAGGCGCGATCGCAGACCGCCACCATTTCGGGGAGCTCGGAGCTGATCATGAGAATTGCGGCGCCTTCGGCGACGAGATTTTCCATGAAGTTGTAGATTTCCGCTTTTGCGCCGACGTCGACGCCTCGAGTCGGCTCGTCGAAAATGAAGAACCGGGACCCGGCATTGAGCCACTTTCCGATCACGACTTTCTGCTGATTGCCGCCGCTCAAGAACTTTGCTAGCCGCCGAGGAGAGGGAGTGCTGACGTGCAGGCGGCCGATCAGCTGGGCGGCGATGCTCGATGCCCGAGCCGGACGATACCAGCCTTTCGGAAACATCCGGCCCAGTCCTGCGACAAGCAGGTTGTCTTGAACCGAGCGGATCAAAGCCAGTCCCTGCGCTTTGCGATCCTCGGGAACGAGGCCCACTCCAACTCCGACGGCCGCCGTTGGCCCGCCGTGAAAGGGTTTGCCATTCACGTGGACGTTCCCATTTACAAGGCGATCCGCTCCGAAGATCGCACGCGCGAGCTCGGTCCGGCCGGCGCCGACCAGACCCGCAAGTCCCACGATCTCTCCCTGGCGGACCGTGAGGCTGGCTGCACGGACGCCGTTCGCAGCTTCGAGGGCGCTGACCTCCAGCAGCGTCTCGCCCGGGCGAGTACAGAATTGATGACGGTAGGTCGTGCTCACCTCGCGACCGACCATCGTGCGCACGAGCTCGGTGGGGTCGGTGCGCTCTGGATCGAGCTCCGCGATCTTGCGTCCATCGCGCAGGACGGTGATGCGATCGCCGATCTCGAAGATCTCGTGGAGCCGGTGCGAGATGTACACGATGGCGACGCCGTCCTGTTTGAGCTTGCGGATGAGGCCGAAGAGCCTCTCGATTTCAGGCTCCGACAGCGCCGCGGTCGGTTCATCCATGACGAGGATTCGCGCGTTCTGCGATAACGCCTTCGCGATCTCGACGATCTGCTGCTGGGCGACCCCGAGTCGATGGGCGGGGGTGCGCGTATCGAGATCAAATCCGAGTGTGGTCAGCACGCGGCGCGCCTCGTCGTGAAGGCGCGTGCGGTCGATACTGCCGGGCAGGCGCCCGCGGAACTCGCGGCCGAGGAAGATGTTTTGCGCGACATTCAAGTACGGCACCAGCGAGAATTCCTGGAAGATGACGGCGATGCCCAATCGCCGGGCATCGATCGGCGATCCAATGCGAACCGGGACGCCCTTGAACAGAAATTGACCGCGATCGGGGTGATACGCCCCGTACAGCGTCTTGATCAGCGTCGACTTCCCTGCACCGTTCTGCCCGAGCAGCACGTGCACTTCGCCAGCCCTGATCTCGAGCGACACGTCCTCGAGCGCGCGGACGCCTGGAAATGTCTTGGAGACACCGCGCATCTCCAGCAGCGGAGGGACTGTGGCTTCGGACACGCAGCTTAAGATAGTCCCTTCCTGCTAGAATCGCCCCCGGCAGGCCGTTCGAATCACGGGTCGAGCAAACGGAAAAGACCGTTGCGCTGGTGGCATCGGGAATAGCGCCCGCGAGGCCCGCGAGGGAGCGGAGCGGGGCATCGGGGCCCCCGCGAGCGCCGCCTTCGCTCTTCGAGCTACGGCGAGCCTCGCCGTAGCCTTGGCGCAGGCGGGACCGAGCCGGGGTCCGGGGCGGAGCCCCGGACTGGTTAAGGAGGAGCCATGGCTAATCGCAGGACGTTCGTCAAGAACGCGGCCGGCGCCGTCGCGGGTGTACTGCTGGCCGATCGCAGCGTGCGCAAGGTCATTGCTGCCGGTGCTCAGTCGAGCGCCGCGGCCGGACGACGGCAGGTGACGGTGGGCGGACGAAGGGTCAAGGTGATCGACGTCCATTGCCACTGCATCGTGCCCGGCGTCGCGGAGATGATGGGCCAGACCACGGCGAACAACCCTGCGCTCGTCATGGGCACGGATCGCCTGAAGCAGATGGACGCGCAGGGCATCGACGTGGAAGCCTTGAGCATCAATCCGACCTGGTACGGCGCGGACCTCGAAGTGGCGCGCAAGCTCATCAAGTTCCAGAACGAGAAGCTGGCGGAGTTCTGCGCCGCGCACTCGGATCGATTCGTCGGGTTCGCCACCGCCGCGCTGCAGCATCCCGACCTGGCTGCCGAACAGGTGGAAGACGGGGTGAAGAGACTGGGCTTGCGCGGCGTGTCAGTCGGCGCGAGCGTCGCCGGCGAAGAGCTCGCCAATCCCAAGTTCCACCCCTTCTGGGCGAAGGTGGAATCGCTCGGAGTACCGGTTTTCATGCATCCACAAGGGACGCCGGAGCTGCGGACGCGCCTCCAGGGCAACGGCGTGCTCACGAACGTGATCGGCAATCCGCTCGATACGACGATCGCCCTCTCCCACCTGATCTTCGAGGGAACGCTGGATCAGTTTCCCCGGCTGAAGATCTGCTCCGCGCACGGAGGGGGCTATCTGCCGTCGTACGCCGACCGGTCCGATCACGGCTGCCTGACGTTTCCCGAGCAGTGCACGAAAACGCTGAAGAAACGGCCAACCGAGTACCTCAAGCAGCTCTATTTCGATTCGCTCATCTTCACCGGCGAGGCCTTGCGCCACCTCGTCGCGCAAGCCGGCATCAGTCAGATCGTGCTTGGCACCGACTACCCGTTTCCCTGGACCACGACTGCCGTGGACCATGTCCTCGGAACGCCCGGACTGAGCGATGCGGACCGGGTCGCCATTCTTGGCGGAAACGCCGCCAAATTGTTGAGCATTGCCGCCTAGGTTGCATCACGCTCAGAACACAGCCGGCGGCCGGCGCGGCACGCAAGATGCACGGTTCTGCGCGCATTTCGGCCTATCGTCAAGGTCTGACTGCTTTTGATGCGCTCTCACGTCACTTCGTCCCGATGGCCGGCGTGGCTCGATGCGGCGACGGTCATCGGTGTCGCCGGCGCCGCTCTCCAGATCTATCAATGGGCCGGAGCGCGTCCCTTGTGGCTCGACGAAGAGATGATCGCGGTCAACCTGCGCGACCGGACGTTCGCCGAGCTCACGGGCACCTTGTGGCTTGGGCAGAGCGCGCCGCTTGGTTGGCTGTTCGTGCAGCGTGCCGTGCTGCTCACGCTGGGAACGAGCGAGCTGGCGCTGCGCCTGGTGCCGGTACTTTTCGGAATTGCCACCGTCGCAACCGCGGTCTGGATCGGACGTCGGTGGATGCGGCCGATTGCAGCCGGCGTCTTCGTGCTTCTCTGCTCGGTGGCGCAGTGGATCTCCTTCTACTATCTCGAGCTCAAACAGTACTCGGCCGACACGTTCTGGGGCCTTCTTCTGCCAGCGCTGGCGCTTTGGGCGCTCGAACCTGAGGAGGACGGCCGCACACGTACGCGCCGGATCGTCACGTGGTGGCTGGCTGCGGCCGTCGCCCAGTGGTTTTCGAACGGCGCGCTGCTGGTCGCCCCCGCATGCGTGCTGGTGATGATCGTGGTGCTGCTCCACCGAAACGGCTGGCGTGCGGCATCGCAGTTCGTCGTGCTCGGCGTGAGCTGGCTCGTCTCCTTCGGACTGAATTACGCCCTGGTCCTGCGGCATAACCTGACCAACAGGTACCTCCAGGAATATTGGGCCTTCGCCATGCCGCCCGCATCCGAAGACGCTTTCGGGCGATTGCAGTGGCTTGCGACTCAAATGGGACCGTTCGCATCCAAGCCGGGCGGCACCGAACTGTGGATGCTTTTCTGGCTGGTGGCGGCGGGCGGGATCCTGTTGACGGCCCGCTCCCGTCCTGCATTCGCCGTGCTCTTCGCGGCAGTCCCGCTTTCCGCCTTCGCGCTGGCCGGACTCCGGATCGTGCCGCTCCACGAACGTCTGTCGTTGTGGGTGGTGCCGGCGCTCTACGTTGCGGTGGCGCTCTTCGTCGATGGCGCGGAACGACTCTGGCTGGCCGGACCCAAACGTCGAAATTGGATCTGGTCCGGCGTCGCAATGGTCTTGGGCGTCATGGCCTTCGTCCTCTGCTTCGACATCGTGAACCGGGGAAAGGACGACTTCCTGATCAGTCGCCCCCGTCAAACGAACCGCGAGGTCGACGATCGTTCGGCCGTCCGTTGGCTGATGGCGAGACGCCAGCCTGGCGATGTGTTGATGGCGCCGCGCCTGAGCCTACCGGCTCTCTGGTGGTACGGCGGTGTGCCGATTTCGGATCCCGGAGCGGGGACACGCCAGCAGGACGGCACTCCGGTGATCAAGGTCGAACACAGCTACCCCGGGCCCAGGTGCGAATTGAATGAGATTCGCGAGGTGATTCGGAACCATCCGCGCGTCGCGCTATACCTCGGCTTCCGCTACGACGAGTGGCCCAAGGGGTTCGACGAGTGGCTGTTCGAGACGCTCACCGAACTCGGAACGATCACAGCGGACAAGGGCTTTTCGGAGGCCAGTCGCGCCACGATCGTCGACTTTCGCATGCCCGGTAAGGTCGTGGAGTTTGCGCGCCCCGATCCCGCATACGGGCAGCCCTCCCGTCCGAACGGCTGCCTGATCGCAAGTCTCTCGCAGCGCTGGTAGGTTTCTCTACGTACAGCTAACCCTTGGCGAGCAGCGTGCCGAAGCCTGGCGCCTTGCCGCTGTGCCCGACCAATCGCACAGCGTCCCATAGTCCATGCGGATTGCTCGATACGACCGGCAGCTTGCAGCGCTCCTCGAAGGGCACCAGGATGTCGATCGTTCGCAGGGCGCCGCACGAAATCACCATCGCGTCGGCCTGCGGCACAGTTTCGCGGACACTCACGGCCAGCTTCAGCACGTCGTCTTGGGTGACGGGCGGACGGTCTTCGAATCGCTCGATGTCCAGGCCTCTGATTGCCAGTACCTCGAAGCCGGACTCCTCGAGGAAGATCTTGAGGCGTCGATCGACCTCTTGCGTGTACGCGGTGGCGACGCCGACACGGCGCGCACCGAAGACGCGAAGGCCGTTTACAAGCGCCATGCTTTGCGTGGTCGCCGGAACACCGGTCGCCTTCTTGACGCTTTCAATCAGATCGTGGTTGAACGCCGCGCCTTTGTAGAAAGTCAGCGACGAGCCGTTCACCGAGATGGCTTCGGCGCCCGCCTTGGCCAATTTGGTCGCTGCCGGAATCACGCGATCCATCACTCGATCGTATTCGGCCGTCGTCATGCGCTCGAGTCCAACGCCTTCCGACAGGAACCGGATGCTGGGATACAACTGTTGGGCCTCGGGAGGAACCGGGTAGTTCGCTGGCGGAAAAATGAGCCCGACGACCTTGTCTGCGGCAACGAGTCGTGCCGGAACGCTTACGGTTGCCAGCGTAACGCCGGCAATGCCGCCTTTCAGAAACTCACGCCGGGAGGTATTGGTGCGCATATAGTTCCGTCGATCTCCTCATCTTCCGGCTAAAGCCGGAAGCTACATCGTGGCCAATTGCAGCACTGGTGGCCGACTGTGGCTTCCGCCTTCAGGCGGAAGCACCACCGCTATTTCCCATCCACCGAGAACGCCAGCAGCACGTTGCCTGGCACACCGCCACCGGTATGGTACCCCGAGTTGAAGAAGATCATCCCACCGCCAATCGCGGGACCGGGTCCGTCCAACGAGCCGCCTCGCCCGGCGACTCCATTAACGGTCTCGTATGTCTTGATCGTGTCGTAGTCCCACACTACCGATCCGTCCGTCGTCGAATAGGCTCGCATGTGGCCGTCGACCGAGCCTGAAAAGGCAATGCCGGGAAGCGCGCTGACCGCGGCCGACTGGGCCGGGCTGCATCGCTTCCTCTCGCCGCATCCGGCCGGCGGTGTGTACCAGACCTTCTCGCCGTCTTCCAACCTCAGCGCGAACATTCCACCGCCACGCTTCGGATCGGCATCTGTGAACTGGTTGTAGGTGAGCATGATCCGGCCGATGTCCGACACGGCTACGTACACATTGGATTCGTCGGCTGCTGATCCCCACTGCACGCCGCCCATGGTTCCACCCAGGCCCACCCGCACCTGCCAAATCGTTGCACCTTGGCGATCGGGATCAACCGCATGCACGATACCGGACTTCTGGCCGGCAACCAGCGCGCGACGGCCGTTCGACAGGGTGACGAGGATCGGCGAGGCGCTGAAATCGTGGTCGGGACCGTTCGATTCAGCGCAGTTGGTCTTGTCGGGCAGCCGGCACGCCGACGTGTACGCGTCTTTCGTCGTCATCTGCCGGGACCACAAGATCTTCCCGCTCTTCAGATCCAGCGCCAGGAACGAATCGCTCATCTTGCTGGGCGGGTCGCTGTAGTTGTTGCCGGTCGTCACGTAAAGCGCGTTGCGCTTCTCGTCGATGGCAGGACTGCTCCATACGGGTGCACCCGATGGCCCCCACAATTGGACGCCGACCCTGTTTTTCTGTGTCGGAATCGCTTCTTCCGGAATGGTGTAGCTCTTCCACACCACCTTCCCCGTTTCGGCGTTCAGGGCGACGACGCTGCCACGGAAGCGGCAGCACTCATAGGTGGGCAACGCGCCGGATCCTTCTTCGGCCGATGCGACGGGCACGTAGAGGCGGCCGCGATGAAGGGTTGGTGACCCGGTGATGCGTGCGACCGGGAAATTCTCGACCTTCGTCTTCCACAGAAGCTTACCTGTCGCCGCATCCAGTGCGTAGGCGTTCGACGCACCGTCTCCGAAGAACGCCGCCCATCGCGGGCCTGTTCGCATGTCGAGTCGACCGATGCTGATCGCGGCTCGCATCGGAGCGCCCGTCTCGAAAAACCAGTGGACACAGCCAGTCGACGCGTCCAGCGAGTAAACGCCTCCACCAGCGCTCCCAACGAAGACGCGGCCACCGGCAATCGTCGACTGGGCGTTGGACTGGAGATCGCCGGGAAACGCGAATGCCCATTTGAGCTGCAAGCGCGGCACGTCAGCGGCCGTCAGGCCGGCCATCGGCGCTTCCTGAAAACGCGCATTCGACGTCGTCACACCCCATCCGTTCCAACGCGCGCCAGACTCAGGGTTGAACTCAGGAGAGGGGCCCATGCACATCACCTGCGGCGGCGGCTTCAGGTCGAACGCGTTCGCGAACGTCTTTCCCGTCACGAACTCGGCGATCGCCCGGCGTTCGGCCACCGAGCGGCCGGTCGCCATCGAGATCATCGGGCCCGTTTCCATCGCGGCGAGCACGCGCGTGGGCAACATCGTCTTGAGTGTTTCGCGATCGGGCGCGCGGGCTGCGCCGTTGTCGTGGCACGCTGCGCAGTGGGTCTGATAAAGAGCGCCGCCGTCGGGTGCGGCACTCTGGGCAGTCGCTCGACCGGACGAAATCCACAGGAACACTAAACACGCAGCGAGAGTCAGCGGCAGCTTCATTTTGGCCGAGGGTAACATAGTCACCTCGCAGCTTCCAGCCACCAACCCCGGCTCTCAGCCCTCAGCTCTCAGCCCTCAGCCCTCAGCCCTGAGCCCTGAGCCCTGAGCTATCATTCCGGTCGCATGCTGCAGCAGGAGAGATCGACCGATTCGTGGCTGGCGCGGACCGGCCTGCGCCTGTCCGAGTGGTTCGAACGCTGGTTCCCCGACGCCTTCGCGCTCGCGCTCGTCGCCGTAGGGATCGTGTTCCTGGGCTGCCTGGCGATGGGCAGCTCGCCCGTGCAGACCGCGCAGTGGTTCGGCGCCGGGTTCTGGGATCTGGTCGCCTTCACCATGCAGATGGCGATGATCATCATCACCGGTTACGCCGTCGCGACGTCGACCCCGGTCTATCGAATCATCTGCCGCCTTTCCGAAGTTCCCAAAGACGGCAAGAGCGCGGCCGCGTTCGTTGCCCTCTTTTCCATGCTCTCGTCGTTGATCTCGTGGAGCTTCAGCCTGATTTTCAGTGCGCTGCTCGCACGAGAGGTGACGCATCGTGTTCGCGGCGCCGACTATCGTGCACTTGGCGCGGCCGCTTATCTCGGCCTCGGCAGCATCTGGGCGCTCGGGCTGTCCTCGTCCGCCGCGCTGATCATGGCGGCGCCCGCTTCCCTGCCGCAGTCCATTCAGCAAATCAGCGGCATCATTCCTCTTGGACAGACGCTCGGCCTCTGGCAGAGCCTGCTGATGGCGCTGATCCTCGGCATCGTGTCGTACGCGATCTGCTACTACTCGGCGCCGGAGCCATCGCAGGCGCGAGGCATGAAGGAGATGGGCGTCGAGCACTCGACGACTCGGCCCGACATCGGCCGGCCCGAGAACCCGGGTGAGTGGCTCGAATACAGCCCGCTGCTAACGATCTTTCTGTCGGCGTGCGGAATCGTCTATCTGGTCCGCGAAGTTGCCGAGAAGGGCGTTCCGATCATTCTCGACCTCAATCACTACGTCTTCCTGTTCCTGATCGCCGGTCTGCTCCTGCATTGGCGGCCCCGGTCCTTCATGCGCGCGGTTTCGGCCGGGGTTCCATCCGTGGCAGGCGTCCTCGTGCAGTACCCGCTCTATGCCGGGATCGTGAAGATGATGACCGAGTCCGGGCTGGCCAAAGAACTGGCGGAGTTCTTCGTGGCGATCTCCAACCAGCACACCTACCCCCTGCTGGTCGGCATCTATTCGGCCGTCCTCGGTCTATTCATTCCGTCGGCGGGAGGCAAATGGCTGGTCGAAGCGCCGTACTTGTTGGATGCGGCGAAGTCGCTGCAAGTCCATCTCGGCTGGGTGGTGCAGACCTATAATGCGACCGAGGCACTGGCCAATCTCATTCATCCGTTCTGGATGTTGCCGCTTCTCGGTATTCTGGGTCTCAAAGCCAGAGACATCGTCGGCTACTCGACGTTGCAGTTCGTCGTGCACGTGCCGGTCGTGCTGTTCCTGGTGTGGATTCTGAACTATACGCTCACCTACACACCGCCTGTCATTCCCTGAGCACCGATCAGATGTCAGCGTGCTCGACCACGGCGCGGCCACTCGGCTTGACGCTAGGCGCACCGCTTCGAGGCCTACTGGACGCAGGCGGCCGTTCCGCTGTCTTGAAATTGCTCGCCCGCGCCGGGTACGAATTCCCATGAATAGTCGACGGTGCCGAGTGTCAGCTTGAGGACACCGTAGGATCGGTTGCTGCGAACCTCGCTGTTCGGGCGAATTTGCTTGAAGTTGTACAAACCGCCGCCGCCGGTACCCACGACAAATTCTCTGATCCCTTTCTCGGGATCGGCCTGGCCCTTCGGATTCTGCGGCGCGAACCGTTCGTAGATGTGGTCGTGCCCGTTGATCACGACGTCGGCGCCGAACTCGTAGAGCACACGCCAGACCTCCAGCATGCGCGTCGTGATCTGCGTCTCGCTACCGTGAGGCCCGGAGCTGAACACCGGACTGTGCCAGTAGGCGAGCGTACAGGCGGTACGGTTCTCACTGAGATCTTTGCGAAGCCACTCGACTTGTGGTGAACGGCGGTCGGCATCGATGACGCTGTTCAGTGAAATGATGTGCCAGTCGCCGAGCTTGTAGCTGTAGTACCCCAGGCGCTCGGGACCGGCAGCGCCCGCGAAGTAATCGAAGTAGGGTCGCGCGCGATCTGTTAGGTAATCGTGGTTGCCTGGCGCCGGCCGCGTCCGCGCCTTGTGGCGGCCCCAGCTTGGCTCGTAGCAGTCCTGAAGCTGCTTCCCCGTTCCTGAGGGATACGCGTGATCGCCGACGGTGAACACGGTTCCTGGAATCCGATCGAGCACACGCGCCGTCGCCATAGCTCCGGAGCCCGCGGTGATATCGCAGTTTGCGATATCACCTGCGCCGACGAGAACGACCGGCACCTGATCCTGTTCCGCACCCGAGCCGACCGCCGTCACAGGGGTTCGCGACGACGGCCCTGACATCGCGCTCCAGGGCAAAGCGACACCTGTCAAGGTGCACACCACGATGCGCGCAACCATGTCGTTCTTCAAAGGTCCTCCTCGACAACAGATAGAGTCCTGAACGCACCTTCTGGCGCTGGATGCCCCACACCGGGCTTGGCTCGAGCCGCACGATCGACCGTCTTATCGGCCATTAACCACAATTACCAAGGTCGTTCAGAAACGTTGGTCACGTGGTCGCGATCGGGCGGGGTGATGCAGACTCCGATGCACAAGTACGGAACCGTGGGATGGGGATTGTGACCTCGATGGAACTTGCCGATCGGCTCGGAGTACACGTCGCCGGCCTTGGCCTTCACCAGAACACCTTCCTCGAACTCGGCCTCGAAGATGCCCTGCAGCGCGATGAAGAACGTCGCACCGTTGTGGCAATGCCAGTTGGTGTATCCGCCTGGCGCGATTTCTGCGTTATAGATCTGAACCTTCGCTTGCGGATCCTTCGGCAGGGATGCATAGAGCCGGTCGAAGAGCACGTTTCGAAAGAGCTCCTGGCCTGGCCTCGTGTAGCCACTGAGCTTGAGCGTGAGTGATTCGACCGATTCGTGAGTTTCCACGCTTCTCACCTCTTAACCACGAAGACACGAAGATCACGATGAAAGCGGCGAGATCCTTGACGCGTCACCCGAGGTGTTTGTCGGCCTGTCGAATCGCCTCGACGACGTCGTGCAGGAACGCGGCGCCCCGGGCGCCGTCGAGAACCCGATGGTCGCAGGACAGCGTCAGCGTGAGCATCGGGCGGATCCCGACCGGGATCAGCGCGCCCGGCATCGGCACAACGCGGTCGGTCATGGCACCGACGGCCAGAATTCCAGCCTGGGGCGGCACGATGATCGCCGTGAACTGATCGACGTGGTACATCCCGAGATTGCTGATCGTGAACGTGGCACCCGTGATGTCGGCCGGTGTCAGCTTCCCCGCCCGCGCCCGCTCGGTGAGATCGCGCCGCTGGACGGCAATGTCGGCCAGCTCGCCGGTGTCGGCCTTGTTGATCACGCCGACGACGACGCCATCCTCCACGGCCATGGCGAGTCCGACCTTCACTTCCGGGTTGGTTTTGATCCGATCGCCAACCCAGCTTGCGTTCATGCGCGGGTGCTGCATCAGCACGCGCGCCACGAGCGCCGCCAGGAGGTCGGTATAGGTGAGCTTCACCCCGCGGCTTCGCTCGATGGGCGCGCCAAGTTTTTCGCGCACCGCGACAAGGGCGCTGCCGTCCACCTCTCGGGTCACGAAGAAATGCGGAACCGTCGTCCAGCTCTGCGTCGTTCGTTCGGCCATCAGCCGGCCGATCGAGCTCAGGGTCTCGCTCGGTGCCGATCGACTGACGCCTTCGCGCTCCGAGGGAACCGGAGCAGGCGCCGCGCTTTTCGATTTCGCCGCTGCGAGCACGTCTTCGGCGACGATCTCGCCGCCGGGGCCCGAACCACGGAGCTTGCTGACATCCACCCTATGCTCTTTGGCGAGTCGCCGCGCTTTCGGTGAGACTTGAACCGGACCTGCGGCAGCGGCAGCCGGTGCGACCTGTGCTGGCGTGGCAGACTGTGCCGCGGGACTGCTCTCCATCTTCCGTCCCGTCTGCGCCTGCGCTGTCGCGGCTGGCGGCTTCTCGCCCGGCTGAAGCAGCCACGCGATCGTCTGCCCGACGGGCACGACGTCGCCGGTGTTCGCCGTTACGCCGCCAAGGATGCCTTCCACCTGCGCTTCGACTTCGACGACCGCCTTGTCGGTCTCGACCTCCATGAGGGTCTCGCCCTTGGCGACGCGATCCCCTTCCTTCTTACGCCAGGACACCAGCTTTCCAGTTTCCTGGGCCATCTCGAGCGCGGGCATCACGACGCTAACTGCCATAGGTGTGTATTAGTGATCAAGTAGTGCTGAGGGCTCAGGGCGAAGGTAAAGGGCCAAGCGCACTTGAACTTAGCCTTCAGCCCTAAGCCCTCAGCTCTATGTTTGTCAGTTATCGTCCCGCGCCGACGCTTTCCGCCTTCGCGCTGGCGGCAATCATCTCGACGACTTCCTTGTTCGGCGGCGCCTCCAGCTCGCGCGTCGTCGGAAGCGGTCCGCTGACCGTCACGTACGGAGCGCCCGCCACGAGGAGTTCCTCCGCCGGGAATCGCGTGATGACTTCGTGACCCGTCGGTGTGACGACGACTTCCTCTTCGATGCGCGCCGCGCTCCAGCCGTCGGTGGAGGGCCAGAAGGTTTCGAGCGCGAACACCATGCCGGGCTTGATCTCATGCGGATGATTGAGGGAGACGAGCCGACTGATCATCGGCTTCTCCCAGATGGCCAGGCCGATGCCGTGGCCCATCTGCAGCGCGAACGCCGCTTCTTCGCTCGGGAAGCCAAACTCCTGCGCTTTCGGCCAGACAGCGGCAATCTCGGACGTTGTACGGCCTGGCCGCACGAGCTCGATGGCCGCGTCGAGATAATCGCGGCAGCGTTTGTAGGCGTCGTTCAACGCGCGCGAGGCGGAGCCGATCGCAAAACAGCGGTAGTAGCAGGTCCTGTACCCCATGTACGAGTGCAGGACGTCGTAGTAGACCGGGTCGCCGGGACGGAGCATCCGATCGGAGAAAACGTGCGGGTGCGGGCTGCAGCGCTCGCCGGAAATCGCGTTGACGCCTTCGACGTACTCCGAGCCGAGGTCGTACAGGACCTTCGCGACGAGCCCGACAGCCTCGTTTTCACGCATCCCAGGCTTCATGGCCCTGTAGAGCTCGTGGTAGGCAGCGTCCACCATGCCCGCCGACTGAGTCAGCAACGAGATTTCGTCCTGGGTCTTGATCTCACGGACATCCGACATCAGCTGTTGACCATCAACGATGGTCAAGCCTTCCTTCTGAAGCGCAAACAGCACCGGGAGCTCGACGACGTCGACTCCAACGGGTTCCTTGTGCAGGCCGCGCTTCTCGAGCTCCACTTTGATCTTTCGTGCGACGTCTTCGGAACGTCCCATCTCGGGGGTCATCGCGCCCCGCATCAAGGGAATGCCCGCCCGCGAGCGCTCGCCCAACCACGGACAATTCAATTGATGATGCCGGGCGGCCGATCCGAAGTCCCAGAGGATCGGCTCGTCTCCCTGCGGCAGGAGGGTGAAGCGGCTGATCTTGTCCTGGGCCCACGTGCCGATGTGCGTCGCGGTAATGTACCGGACGTTGTTCATGTCGAAGCACAGCACCGAGCCCATCTCGGACTTGGCCAGCAGTTCCTTGACGCGCGCCAGGCGCTCCCGACGCAGACGGTCGAAATCGATCCGCTGCTCCCAGTCGACCGCCATCGTTCCGAAGGTTCTGATTGCCACAACTGCCTCCTCACTTTCGAATTTGAGGATGTGAGAATTCGCTAACACCGTTTAGGTTCGTCCGCACAGTTTCTTCGCCAGATCGACCACCTGGCGCTCCGAAGGGACGGTCGCGTCTTCGAGGGTTGGCGAGAACGGGATCGGCACGTGCATCGCCGTCAACCGCGTCACCGGAGCATCGAGGTTATAGAACGCGCCTTGAGCGACGACCGCCGCCAGCTCCGCCGAAACGCCGTACCGCCCGTACCCTTCGTCCATGACGATGCAGCGTGACGTCTTCTTGACGGATTCGATGAGCGTCTGCTCGTCGAGCGGCCATGTGGTCCGCGGGTCGACGACCTCCGCGCTGATCCCGATCTCTTCCAGCATGCCCGCTGCCCCGAGCGCCGTCTGAACCATGCTGCTGGTCGCAATAATCGAGATGTCGCGGCCTTCGCGCTTCACGTCAGCCACGCCCAGCGGGATGACGTACTCCTCGGTCGGGACCGGCCCCTTCACCTTCGAATAACTGATCTTGTCCTCGAAGAACACGACCGGATTGTCATCCCGAATCGCCGTCTTCATTAGGCCTTTGGCGTCGTAGGGTGTCGAAGGCACGACCACCTTCAAACCCGGGATATGGCTCGGCCAGGCGTGCAGCGATTGCGAATGCTGCGCGGCCGACCGCCGGGTGGCGCCCATCGTCGCGCGGATGACGAGGGGTACTTTCCACTTGCCGCCGGACATGTAATGGATCTTCGCGGCCTGGTTGACCAGCTGGTCCATGATCAGGGTCAAGAAGTCGCCGAACATGATGTCGACGATCGGCCGCATGCCCGTCATCGCCGCACCGACACCGATGCCGGTGAACCCCGCTTCCGAGATCGGCGTGTCGATAATCCGGTCCTTGCCGAATTCTTCGACCAGCCCCTTGAGTACCTTGAACGTGGTGCCGGCTTCGGCGACGTCCTCGCCCATCAGGACGACCGTGGGATCGCGACGCATTTCTTCGGCAATGGCTTCTCGCACCGCGTCGCCGAAGCCGATGTCGCCGCGAACCGTTGGAGCAGTCTGCGTATCAAGCATAAATATCCTGATTCACTTCTTCAGGGTTCGGATATGGGGCCGAGACCGCGAATTCGACCGCGGTGTCCATTTCCGCCGTCAATTCGGTCCCGATCTTTTCGAGCGTACCCGCCGTAGCCAGCCCTTCTTTCGCCAGCCAATCGCTGAGAATCTTGATCGGATCGCGATCGCTCACCCACTGTTGCTCTTCTGCTTTCGGACGGTAATACGTGCGTGCGATGTCTCCGACGTGATGACCGTGGTACCGGTAGGTATTCAGCAACATGAACGCCGGTCCACCGCCTTCGCGCGCACGGGCGATGAGCGGCGCGGCCGCTGAGTAGACGGCGCGGACATCCTGACCATCGACCTCCACCGCCTTCAGTCCAAAAGCGACCGGCCGGGCAAGAATCTCACCGGCCGTGGTCTCGGAATAGTGGGTGTACTCGTTGTACATGTTGTTTTCGCATGCGAAGATGATCGGCAGCTTCCAGAGCTGTGCGAGGTTCATCTCCTCGTACAGGATGCCCTGATTGAGCGCGCCTTCCCCGAAGAAGCACACGGTCACACGCTTATTGCCGAGATACTTCGACGCGTACGCGGCGCCGGTCGCCAGGCCTGCGCTGCCGCACACAATCGCGTTGGCGCCGAGATTTCCCGTCTCAGGGTCGGCGATGTGCATCGAGCCGCCCTTGCCTTTGCAGTAACCCGCTTCCTTGCCGAGAAGCTCCGCAAACATGCGATCGGGGGCGGCGCCCTTCGCCAGGCAGTGCCCGTGACCGCGATGCGTGCTCGTAATGTAGTCGTCGCGATTCAGCAACTCACAGATGCCGACGGCAATCGCTTCTTCGCCGATGTAGAGATGGGCGAGTCCCGGCATCAACGCTCGGGTATACAGATCGTTGACCCGCTCTTCGAACAAGCGAATCGCGACCATCTGCCGGTACATATGCAGCAGATTCTCGAGAGGAACCGGCCCGATTCCACTGCTGGATGCTTGCTTGTTGGTGGCCACACTCATTTCTGTACTCCTGCCATACGGGCGAGCACGTCGAAAACGGTCGCGAAATCCCGCTTCGCCAGGCCCATGCCTCGAGCCGCCGTCAGCATCTCGTTGCCGATGGCGGTCGTCGGCAGCGGGACGTCGAGCTGCCGGCCCATTTCAAGGGCGAGCTGCATGTCCTTCTGCATCATGTTGACATCGAACCACGCTTCTTCGGGCATGTTGAGGACGAAAGGCCCCCGGTACTGCACCATCGGCGAGGCAATTACGCTGTGAGTCAGCACGTCCACGGCCACTTCGCGCGCGATGCCGCTTTTTTCTGCGAGCAGCACGCTCTCGGAAAAGGAGAGCATCTGAGCCATGAGGCTCAGGTTGGTCGCAATCTTCATCGAGAGCGCGAGACCGTTGTCGCCGACATGCGTCACCTTCGGACCCACATCGTCGAGCAGTGGCTTCACGCGATCGAACGTCGCTGCCTTCCCACCGACCATCACCGACAGCTTGCCCTGCTGGAGCGTAATGACGCTGCCCGACACCGGCGCGTCCACCATGTCGGCGCCCTTCTCGCGCACCTTGGCAGCGAGATTCCGGCTGACAGCCGGGCTGACCGTGCTCATGTCGATGATCAGCTTGCCTGCACCGAGGCCGGCCAGCAAGCCATCGGGACCATTCGCCACCGCCTCGAGGGCGGCAGAGTTCGTCACCATGACGAACGTGGTGTCCGCCGCTTCGGCAACCGAGCGCGGGGAATCTGCCCACTTCATCCCCTTGTCGATCAGCCACTGCGCTTTCGATTTCGTGCGGTTGTAGCCGGTGACGGTATGCCCTTTGGTCAGGAACCGGTCAGCCATCTGGCCGCCCATGACGCCCAGACCAACGTATCCAAGATTCGCCATTGTGTGCAGTAGACCGGGCTCAGCGAAAGCGTGGCCGGCGACCTTTTAGTTTACTTCAGGAAGGAAACGGGGCAGGAAGGGCGGCGCGGACAGTGATGGGCGGGACGGGCAGGATGGGCGGGAGGGGCGGGAGGGGCGGGATGGGCAGGAAATTGGAAAGCTCCTGCCTCTCCCGCCTTCGATCTTCTAAGAAGCCGCCGGCGCAGGCTCCCCTGCCGCGACCACCTTGGCCTTGTTCTTCGCCAGCCACTGGTCGAACGACATCAACGACGGGGCAAGAGACCGGGTGACGTCGACGCTGCGCACCGCCGAGAACGGCCCCTCGAACTCGTCATAGATCTGGAACATGTTGCCCAAGTCGTCCGCACCGGGGAATCCGAATCCCCGGTAGGTGTCGGCACTGACAGCGTTGTAGGCGACCTTCGCGCCGAGACCTTTGCTCGTTTTCTCGGCCATTTGCTCGCCTGTGAGGAACTCGCCGACGATGCCGACTCTCTTGCCGACGTACTCACTGCCCTTCTTGAAGATGCCGTAAGCAGCCTTGCCGATATCCTCGGCGGCGATGCCCGCCATCTTGGCTTTGCCGATCGGGAACGTCAGCGTGTACGAGCCGTCGGATCCCTTCTTCGGGCCCATACCGAACATGTAGAAGTTGTCCCAGTAGAACGAGGTCAACAGAAAGGTCACCGGCAGGCCGAGGTCCGTGAAGATGTGATCGATCCCGCCCTTGCTGTCGAAGTGGGGACAACGATATTTTTCCTGAAGAATCGGCATCTTCTTCGTGCCCTCGCTGAGGGGAATCCACTTCAGCGTGTCTTCCAGTGTCGACCAGATGACGTGCTTGACGTTCGCCGTCTTGGCTGCACGAGCGATGTTGGTCGCCTGTTGCTGCTCCTTGTCCACCGAAAAGAGCTGCCAATAGTTGGTCACGCCGTAAACGCCGGAGGCGCCGGCAAATGCCTTGGCCAGGCTTGCCTCGTTGTCGAGATCGGCCTGAACCACCTCAGCTCCCTGTTTGGCGAGCGCCTTGGCTTTGTCGGTATTGACGTCTCTCGTGATCGCCCGCACGGCGAATCCACCGTTCGGATCGTTGAGGATCGCCTGCGCGAGCCCGCCGCCTTGCGATCCTGTCGCTCCCACCACTGCAATGATCTTCTTGTCAGCCATGTTCGTCCCCTGTCTATTCGTTTTTCTACTTGCCGCCAACTTCCTTGCGGACGATCTGCGCCGCTTCGGTCAGCGCGTGAAGCTTCATCTTCGCGACCATCCGCGCCAGCGGCTTCATGCCGCAGTCGGAGCTCAAGGTCACCTTCTCGGGCGGGACGTGCTTGATGACTCTCCGAATCCGGTCGGCGATCTTCTGCGGCGTCTCGATCGCCGCCGTGCGGATGTCCAGGACGCCGACCTGCAATCCTGTGTCCTTCGGCAGGTTCTTCATGAAATCGATCCCCGCCATGTCACGGTTGGCGTAGTCGAGCACGAACTCGTCGATGCCGGCCGTGCCGAAGAAATGCGGCAGCACCGTCTGATAACCGTCCGGAAAGCTGGCGCTCAGAATGTCGTTGCCCCAGGCGTTGCCGAAGCAGAAGTGCCAGCCGATTTTCGCGTTCACGCCGTCGCAGCATCGCTCGACCGACTCGCGAATCCACTTGTAGTCGTCCTTGTTGCCGCTGAAAAGCGGCCACCACGCGCCCAGATCTTCGAACTGCAGATAGGTCGCCCCGGCGGCCACGAGGTCCTTCATCTCCTGGTTGAAGATGGGGCACAGCGCCATCGTGAGGTCCTTGGCGTCCTTGTAGTGATTGAAGTAGGCGTGCCACGCGAGATTGGCGGGGCCGGCGCCGACCGACACCTTCACGGGCACGTTTGCGTGTCGCTTGGCGATCTTGTAGAGATCGGCGAGCCGGATGGGGCCGCGCGTCACCGGACCGCTGTTGATGACGCCGCCCCAGTCGTCCATGATCTCGCCGCCTTGCGTCTTTTCTTTATCGACGGTGCTGGGATGCTGCTCGCGCGCCGGGTCGAATCCGCCGATGCGCTCGTACATGTACCAGCAGAACGATCCGATCACGCCGACGTAGTCGTCGTACCACATGTTGCCGTCGGTCACGATGTCGAGCCCCGCTTCTTCCTGATCGCGGACGACCGTGGCCACGGCGTCGTTGTACGCCTCTTCGTGCTGGACTTCTTTGAAAGCGACTCGGATGTCCCGTCCAAGCAGCTGATGCTTGAACCAGTGCGGCCGCGGATACGACCCGACCATAGTGGTAGGAAGCAGAGTGTCGACGATCTTCGTGGCCATGTAATCCTCTATCGAGTTAGGTGTGTCGGTGGCCAGCAGTTGGCGGCCGGGCGTCGTTCCGAGACGCGTGCGGGCACTGGCTGGGCGGCGTTGCTGCCGAAACCGAGGGATGCTACCGCAAGCGGAATGAAGGCGTCAACGTACGTAGCGCTCCGCCCACACCCCCGCAGGTCGTTTCAGTGAGCCGCTACGACCGCCACCTCAGCACTCGACGGCTTCATGACCCAACGCAGGGCAAACATCGCGAGGGCCGAAATCAAGGCTGGAATCGCTGCCGTAAGGAAGATCTCCTGTACCGACCAGTTCAGACTCAGAAAGTAACCGACGAGCCAGGGTCCGATGATGCCGCCTGCCCGGCCGACGCCAAGACCCCAGCCAATCCCCGTGGAACGCACGGAAGTCGGATAGTAGAGGGCCGCCATCGAGTTGATCATCGGCTGTCCGCCGACGATGCAGACTCCTGCGACGAAGACCACGGTAAAGAGCAGCCAGAGTCCGACGCCGGGCTGCCCGATTGCCGCGATGCTGAGGCACGCGACTAGAAAACACGTGGTCAGCACGGGAATGAAACCGAGGCGGCCGATGACCCACGTCAACCAGAACGTGCCCAACGTCCCACCGACCTGCAGCGCTGTGCCGACCCAGACACCGGTCTGCGCCGAATAGCCCAACTGCGTGATCACGGTTGGGAGCCAGCCCGCCAACAGATACAAGTTGTAGATGTTCATGAAGTTGATCACCCACAGCAGGATCGTCGTCTTGGCGCGCCCTTCGCTGAAGAGATGCTTGGCGGGAACGCCTGCCTTACTTTCTTCGTCGAGCACGAACTGCGTGGCGGCACCGATTGGCGCGGTGGGTTCGATCTGCTTCAGCCAGCGCCCGACCTTATCGAGGTTGCGGCGCTTCAGGACCAGAAACTGCAGCGACTCGGGAAGCCAGAAAAACATCAACACCGCGATGACCAACGGCGTTAGACCACCGAAATAGAACACCGATCGCCAGCCGAAGGCGGGAATGAGCCACGCGGACACGAAGCCGGCCACGGCCGCGCCAGCGGTAAAACCAACCGAAATACACGCCATGAACGCCACGCGCAAACGAGCCGGACTGTATTCGCCAATCAGCGCCGTCGCGTTTGGAATGATGCAGCCGAGACCGATCCCGGCAACGAATCGGATCAGTGTCAGCTCGGCAACCGTCGTCACACGCGAGGTCAGCAGAGTCAGCGCCGAAAAAAAGATCGTCGCGCCAATCAACACCGGGCGACGGCCGATCTTGTCGGCAACCATCGTGAAGACGAGCGAGCCGACCATCACGCCGAAGTTCCCGGCCGCGAGCACATTCCCGAGCGCGGATCGAGGGACTTGCCACTCCTGAAAGATCGTCGGTGCGACGTACCCGACGACTTGAACGTCGAAGCCATCGAGAATCAGACACATGGCGCAAAGAATGAACAGGCCCACCTGGAGCGGGCCAACCTTCGCGTTGTCGATGACGTCGGAGACCTTGATCGGCTTGTCCGGCATGCTTGGTGCCATCTTTTCTTATTTCTCGCGGGGCCCCACCCCCACTCGCTGGCTGAACTTCGCTCGTTCCTCGGCCTCGAGCGTAGACTCTCGGCCTCGGGCAACTCGAATCGAATCAAACCACGGACACGTACCTGGCGCGAGCGTGTAGTTGCCGTCGATCACCTGCACCGGCTCGCGCAGACCTTCGTCCGCCGCGCGAAGGCGAAGCTCGCGTGCTTCAGCCCGCCGCTCGGGAGTCAGCCAGGAGCGATCGTGACCCCATAAGCTCGGACCGCAGGTCATTTCAACGGGCGTGTGAGCGGCCGGATCGATCGACCGGCCTCCCCACCCATACTCGACGAAAAATCCCGAGGGCGTGTGCGCGTAGAACGAAGTCATGAAATCGTTGGAGTGTCTTCCGAGCGTCGTCGCGATGCGCCCTGGATCCCCCAACGCCAGATCGTAGGCTTGCCCCACATCGTCGAGCATGAACAGCTCGACCATCACGTGATGCACGCTGTTCGTCCCCGTTTCAATCACGGCGAAGCTGTGATGACGAGGGTTCAGATGGAAAAAGTACGCTTTGAAAGGCCGCAGCGTGTAGTCGCTGAGCCGGAAACCAAGAAGGTCCTGATAGAACGGCAGCACCTGATCGATTCGCTCGACGTTCATCACGAGATGGCCCATCCCGAGCGGTCCAGTGCGAAATCCGGAAATGGCGCGCCCCGGCTGAAAGGCATCAGACGCAATCTCCGGACTGTGGAAGGCTTCGAGCACGTTCCCAGCAGGATCGTCAAAACGAATCCCGTCTCTGACTCGCCGTTGGTCGGCGAGGCCGCGCTGAAAACGCTGAACGCCGACACCGGCAGCCTCGAGGCGCGCGGCCAGCGCATCCAGAGCTCCACCATCGGCCACTTCCCATCCGAAGAACGCCGCGCCTTCTCCGCCATCGGCATGGATCACGACCCGCTGCCGCCGATCGTCCATCCGGAACGTCAGCGTGGACGAGGTGCGATCGACGAGCTGCATGCCCAGGAACTTGGTGCCAAACGTCGCCCAGTCGTCGGCACTGCGCGCCCTGATTCCAACGTAGCCGAGCGATTGCAGTTCCATGGCCCTTGCTTCTGTCCTCTTTTTTCACTGGCGGCGGGGCCCTCCAGCCTTCGCTCGGGTCCAATCCTCCCGAGCTACGGCGGACCCGCCGTAGCCTTGGCGAAGGCGGGCACCCCCGCCGCGAACTAACGCCGATGCCTCGCCTCGGATTCCCATGTCCTCGGCTCGGCATGGCCGCAGGCGCTCCCTTCCAGCCCCTCCTGCCCTCCCTGCCTTTCCTGCCTTTCCCGCCTTTCCCGCCTTTCCCGCCCTCCAGCCAGTATCCTAGCCCCAGACTTCCTTTGCCGTTTCGACAACGAGCGAGAGCTTCCGGCGCTCGTCGTCGACGGTCAGCGGATTTCCCATGAAATTACTCGCAAACCCGCACTGAGGACTCAGGCATAGCTGATCGAGCGGCAGGAATCGGGACGCAGCATCTATGCGCCGCTTGAGGTCGTCGCGCGACTCGAGATTGGGCGTCTTGGACGAGACCAGGCCCAGAATCACCTTCTTGCCCGAGGGAACGTGACGGAGCGGTTGAAAATCTCCCGCCCTTTCCGTGTCGTACTCCATGAAGAAGTTCTTGATCGCCACGTTGCGGAACACGACTTCACTCACGTACTCATAGCCTCCGCTTCCCATCCACTTGCCGCGATTGTTGCCGCGACACATGTGCATGCCGATCGTGACGTCTGAAGGAGCGCCGGCGGCAATACGATTGAGCACGGTCGCGTAGGTTTCGAGAATCGCATGCGGATCGTCACCACGCCTGCGCAAAGCCTCCTGGCCTCGCGGATCGCAAATCAACGGAAACGTCACATCGTCGATCTGGACGTAGCGGCAGCCGAGCTGATGCAACTCCTGGATCTCCGCAACCCATATCTTCACCGCGTCGTCCCAGAACTCCTCGATGTCGGGGTAGATCGTCGAGTCGATCGCAGGCCGGCCGCCCCAGAAATGCAGCATGCTCGGGGACGGCAGGCTGATCTTCGGAGTTCGGGAAGTGAGGCTTTTCAGAAACTTGAAGTGCTCCGTGAAGATTCCTTTTGTCCGACTCAGGCGCCTGGTCACCCGGACAATGTGACCTGGAAGCTTGTCGACGGAGCTGTCGTCCTGAAACGGCATCGCCGCTGATACGGCCGAATCGAAGAACGTAATCTCGGTTCCCGTGAGTGAAAGCACGAAATCCTGAAACCAGGAGCGGCGCCGGAATTCTCCATCGGTGACAATCTCCAGACCGACGTCTTCCTGGAGCCGGACGACGTCCTTGATTGCGGCGTCCTCGATCTCTTTCAACTGCGAATAGTTCAGAGGGCCGGAGGCCTGTCGATATTGATCGCCTTCGGCTTCAGCGCGCGCCTTGAGCAGCTGTGCGGGACGTAGCAGGCTGCCTACGTGCTCGGCTCGGAACGGAGGACCTGTTGTCACGCAGGAATTATATCGTCCGCTCAATGACGCGACGCGGCCGGGCAGACATCAAGAGAGCTTGGCAAGTTGCGTGTCGATCAGCCGATTAATCGCCGCCTGCGTGTCGGTGACTACTACACTGGAGATACTCATGGTGAGATCCTTCAGCGCGCTGTTCGCCTGTTGATGCTTGCCCGGCTCCACTTTTCTGAAGGCATCGACGTATTGCGACACGAGCCTCTGTCGATGTGTGCCGGCGTCACCCGCGGCAACGAAGTCGGCGTCTTTCAGCGTCACGAGCGCTGTCTTCAGTTCACCCCAACCGAGATCGATTACGAGCGGCCTGACCTGCATGAACTCGCCGGTAATCTGCGAAAGGCCGGCGACTTGCGCGACGAAGTAGTTCTCGTCGAATCCGTGCGGACCCGCTTCCGTATCGACCTGCGAGTAGGTCTGCGTCCAGGCGCCTGGCCAGTCGCCGGCGAGGCCGCAGCCGGGAATCTTGTAGCCGCGGCCCTTGTTCATCGGACTCTTCACGGTACCCTGGAAGCCACCGTTTACGCCGGGTCCGGCGCTGGCGCCCGCCTTCACGTCGACGCGCGGCCACTGATTGTCGGTCGCCGCCCGGGCGATCGCCTCGACCAGCCAGATGTTGTTGTTGTGGACGTCGATCAGGCTTGTGATGACGCCGCCGTCTTCAGGACGCGCGGGTGAGTACGCGTACGTGTTGCCGTCCGGGCCTGTCTCGATCGTTTGGCGTCCGCCCATATGCTCCATACCGAGTGTGGCGATGATCGTCTTCAGCCGTTCCGGATGCATCGTGTAGTAGTCGTACTGCGGCCAGCTGGCCTCTCCACCAGGCATGAAATGGCGGCAATCGAAATAGAAGATCAGCGTGCGCGTACGCTCGCTCTTCGGGAGCCGGTTGAAGTACGCCATGATGCCCAGCATGCCCAAGCCGCCGTTCTCCTCGATGAGCGACATCGCGTCGGTATGCGTGGCGAGCAGGACTTGCTCGTCCTGCGACGTGCCGTAGTTCCTGCCCGGCAGGTACGCGATGACGGCCTTCCCCTTGTCGCGCTGAAAGCGCGCGCGCAGTGTGAGCGTCGCCATTTTTCCGGCTTTCGCGTCGGCAAGCACCTTTGCGCCGTTGACCCGATCGAGCGTCAGTGTCGGGCAGTTGATGTACGACGCTCCGAGTCCCGCGCGGCCGTTCTCGGTGTACACGCTCCGCTGTGCGAGGCCGAACGCCATGCCTGGCGAGAGGTCGTACACCATGACGATGCCCGCCGCGTGACTCTTGATGCCGAGCTCAGCGAAGCGGTTCAACTGACTCCACACCCAGCGCCCGTAATACGAGGTCGTCTCGGTGAGCGGCGGCGGCGTGAACAGCTCCGGCCACTTGCCGCTCGAGCGCCACTCGTGGTCGGTGACCGTGTAGTTATCGAGGAAGTTGTTGCTGTACGGCGGCGCCGGCTGCTTCTGCGTCTGAAAGACCAGAATTTTGCCGGCGATCTGCGACTCCGCCGCCGGATGCGCCGGGTCGTAGTACATCATCTGCGCCGTGATGCCCTGGGGCGAGGTAAAGCCCGATGTCATCCCGTACGAGGCAACGACGGGCACCGGTGTTCCGTCCGTGATCAGCTTCTCGACCGCGTTCGGCGAGTCGTGCAAGTGGGTTCGCCGATCCGGCCAGTCTTCGACGATGTAGTGGTCGTACGGGATTTCCACATAGTCGAGATCGACGGCGCCGAACTCCAGCATCTTCGAGATCAGGAAGTCGGTGTAGCGCTTCCACCCCGTGCTGCCGGCGTACGTGGGACCGCACTCGGCCTTGAATTCGTGCCAGTCCAACGCCTGCTTCGGCGTGATCATGTACGGCTGATGGATTTTCGGGAATCCCGATGCGGTGCCAGTCCGCGCGCCCTGGGCCCAGAGCGGGTCTCGTATCAGCATCGCACCAGCCGAGGCGCTGGCCGTTGTCCTCAGAAAAGTGCGTCGTGACAGTCGTGAGTTGTGCGTGCGCCTCATGGTGACCTCGCTCGACGGCCAAGAATAGCCGAAAACGCGGACGTCCAGAGCTATGCTAACGCTCTTGTTGGGCGCGCCCGGCGGGCCGCCCCTCGGCCATGGAGGGAGTTCGATGAAGCGTCGCGTCCTGCTCGTTGCCGCGTTCTTGTCCCTCGCGATTGGCGTCTCGCCCGCACTGACGCAGCAGAGCGGTGCCGACGACATGGTCGCACGAATCCGGACGGTAGGGGCTGCAGCGGTCGCGCGCGCTCGCGTCGTATCGAACGCTCACCGACGAAATCGGCGCCCGGCTGACGGGCTCCCCGGCTCACAAACAGGCGGCGCAGTGGGCGCGCGATCGATTTGCGGAATGGGGACTGACGAACCCGCATCTCGAGCCGTGGGAGTTCGGCCGCGGCTGGCAGCTCGAACATGTTTCCGTGGAGATGACCGAGCCGCGCTATTTCCCGTTCGTGGTCTACGGCGAGGCCTGGTCGCCGTCGACCAACGGCGTCGTGAGCGGACGAGCCGTGTACGTCGGCGACAAGAACGCTGTCGCAGATTCAGGCGATGGCGGCACAGCTTCGCGGCGCCATCGTCCTGACGCACTTGCCGCTGACCGAGTTGGTCGACCACGACCGGCCGCAGCCGGGTCTCGACGATCGCCCGGTCGCGACGGGCAACCCGACGCTCCCGGGCGCGAGGAGCACGACGCCGAACAGCGATTTGATGCCGCTGCTCGTCCAGGCGGGTGCCGCTGTGGCGCTGAGACCCAGCGCGTACCGGGACGGCACTGTCGGCGTCACCGGCAATCGCAACACAGCGAATGACGCCGTGCCGTCGATTATCGTGGCCGGCGAACAGTACAACATGCTCGCGCGACTGGCTGGCCGGTGGACATCCGGTTTCTCTACGGATCGAGCTCCGGACGCGATACGTCGAGGACGATCGGAGCAGTTACAACGTCATCGCCGAAATCCCGGGACGCGACGCCGCGCTGCGCGACGAAATCGTACTGGTTGGCGCGCACCTCGACTCGTGGCACACCGCGAGCGGCGCCACCGACAACGCGGACGGCGCGGTGGCCGTGATGGAGGCGATGCGAATCCTCAGCGCGCTCGGCGCACAGCCGAGGCGCACGATTCGGGCGGCACTGTGGAGCGGCGAGGAGCAAGGGTTGCTCGGCGCGAGCGCGTATGTGGCGCAGCACTACAACAACCAGTCGGAAAAGGATCGGCTCGCGGTGTATCTGAACGACGACCCTGGCGCCGGCAAGACGCTCGGCTTCTACATGGAAGGGAATCGTGAAGCGAAGGCCATCTTCGATCGCTGGCTCGAGCCGTTGAAGGACCTGGGCGCGACGCGAAACATTCTGGAGGGGATCGGCGCCACCGACCACGTGCCATTCAACCAGGCCGGGCTACCCGGCTTCAACGTGATCAAGGACTTCCATTCGTACGACGAGCGCACGCGTCATACCAACGCGGACTTCCCGGAGCGCACGAGCGAGGACGCACTGAAGGAGTCCGCCATCTTCATGGCGACGTTCGCGTGGCAGGCGGCGATGGCCGACCAGAAGATCCCGAGGCTGCCGGCCAGATAGGTCGCCGCTGCAGTCGCCGAGTCACACTAGTAATAGAACAGACCTATCGGTCCAATAGAACAGACCTATCGGTCCAGGTGGACGCGGTCCTTTTCGTTCTCCGCGCACACGGACTCCAAAATGTCGGTATCGGGCAACAGTCTCGCCGTGAACTTGATCGTGAACGTCCGGGTGTACATCTTCGGGTCGTCCACCGTCACCTCGATATCCATGTGACCGAAATCGCGCCGCCTGAACCGCTCGACCAGATGAAGCGCTTCGCTGTGCGGGTGGCCGAATCCATCGAGCCAGGTTCTGTCGTTGAAGCCGGCCGAATCGACGACCAACGTATCGCCTTGCCACGTCCCCGACGAGTAGCCCATGAACGTTGGATGCGGATCGACTGGCAGCTTGCGTCCGTCGAGATAGATCTGTCGCGGAGGGTTGTTGTCTTCGAGCAGCATGACGATGAGGCGCGGCGTTTGAACGAACTTGAACGGCGCTATCTGGGTTGAAAACGGAATGCCTCCCGGAAGACAGTGCGACGTAGGGATGTCCTTGCCGAGCGTCTGAAGGCGTTGTTGGAAGAGGGCCGCGGCTTCGGGTCGCATCGGCTCCTCTTCACGTTTGAAGTCCGCCAGGATGTTCAGGCGGTACTTCACACGAGGGACGGTGGGATCCAACGGCGCAGTGCCGGTCGAGTTCCCGGCGAAAACGCGCTGGATCTCCTCGGGAGGCGATGGCTCGACCTGCCACACTCCGGAGAGATCAGGCTTGCCGTCCGATGTGCGGGGTGCCGCCGCCGACAGGTTGGGTTTGCCGTCTTCCAGGCGCGGAATCGTCGGATCTGGGTGGTTCAGCCACTGTGCTCCCGCTGATGTGCTCATCAAGAGCGCCAACAGCCCAGCGAGACGACACCGCATGTGGGGCTTCACCGTCGCGTGACTTCATTGCCAGCCGGAGCTGGTTCGATCCTCAGCAGGGCCCCATCGTTTTCCGCGGTCAGCACGTACAAGAGGCCATCGGGTCCCTGACGAACGTCACGAATGCGCTGCTGCAGCTCGCGGAGGAGCGACTCGCGGTGCAGCTCTTCCCACTTGTCGTTGAAGTCGATGCGCTCCAGGTGGCCGGATCGTGGCACTTCACCCTGTCGCATGCCGCCGGCGAAGACATGGCCTTTCCAGTTTGGAAAGCGGTCGCCCGTGTAGAACGTCAGGCCCGAGGTCGCGATCGCCGGCACCCAGAACACCAGCGGTTGTTCCATGCCTTCTTGATAGAACTTCTCGTTTACCCGCGGCCCAAGATAGAAGCGCCCGGCACTGACGAGAGGCCAGCCGTAGTTCTTCCCGGCCTGCAGCACGTTGATTTCATCTCCGCCGTTGGGCCCGTTCTCGCTTTCCCAAATCGCACCTGTGTCGGGCTGCACCGTGAGCCCGATCATGTTGCGGTGCCCCATCGTGTAGATCTCGGGACGGTAACCGGCACGGCCAACGAACGGATTGTCGGACGGCACCGTGCCGTCATCCTTCAACCGGAGCACCTTTCCGGAGAGGCTGTTCGGATCCTGCGGCGGCAGCCCCGCCACATTCGTATACGGCGGCGGAGGATCGCCGAAGCCGACGGTCATGTAGATCGTTCCGTCCTTGCCGAACACGATTCGCGACGCATTGCCAGAAGGCACCGCCGAGAAGAGGTCCTTCGCGTCGACAAGACCGCTCCCGTCCCATTTGGCCCGGGCGAGCGTGATGGTCCCAGGAGGGTTGCCACCAGGCGCATTGCCCGGCGCCGGAGCGGCGCCTGCCGGCTTGTGATACGTGAAGTAAATGAGCTTGTTCTCTGCAAATCGCGGGTGGAGCGCAAGGTCCATCAAGCCGGCAAGACCCTGAGCCTGAACCGCAGGCAGTCCTGGGACTGGCTTGGGATCCAGCACCCCGTTGCGGACGATTCGCAAGCGCCCGGGTCGCTCAGCGATCAGAATCGCGCCGTCCGGAAGAAACGCCATACTCCACGGCTGGTTGAGACCTTTCGTCGGAACGACACGGATCTGGTGCTGGATCGCGGTGTCGTAGACCATCGGTTCGGAGGGCAGCGGCGGTGACGGCCAGATGATTGGCGGAGGCGCCGTCGCTCCTCGTGCGGCTGGTGGCTGCGGACCACGCCCGCTGCCTGGAGCGTTCGGAGGCGTTTGCTGCGCGTGACCTGCAGCCACGAGAGCCGCCGCGACGGCGGCTGACGATAGGACACGGAAACCCGTCTTCATGAATGACTCCTCACTTACTTCGCGTGGGGCCCCACCCCCACGCGCTCGCCGAACTGACGCTGTTCCTCGGCCTCGAGCGTAGACTCTCGGCCTCGGCAGATTGCTGAAGCCTTCCCGCCTCCGCTCGCTCGATTTTCGTGCGAGCGTCGCTGAGTATATCGGCTCTCGTCTTGAGGCTTCCAGCTTCCAGCTCTCAGCTACCAGCTGTCAGTTATGTGCCTCTCGGAATCTCACGCGGGCTGCTGGCGCAGCTGGAAGCTGGAAGCTGGAAGCTGTTATAGTTCCCCTCGTCGCTTCCAGTGTCAGCCTTCGACCTGCATCATCAGCTCACATTCAGGAGGTAGAGCCCATGCGCGTTTTCCAGTATCGCGTCGCGGTGTTGTCGGCGTGCCTGCCGATCGCGGTCGCGATCTCCGGTTGCAGTCAACCGCCCGCTCAGCCCGCAACGCCGGCCACTACAGCACCGGCGGCTGCTCCAGCGCAAACCCCTGCCGAGCGCGGGAAGGTATTGGTCACTGTCGGGGGCTGCCACGACTGTCATTCTCCGAAGAAGATCGGACCGGGTGGACCCGAGCCCGATATGAGCCGGGCGCTCTCCGGTCATCGGGAGGACGTCAAGGTCACCGCTGGATTCAAGACTCCCAAAGGCAGCCCTTATGTGATTCATACGATCGGCGACCTGACCGCGTGGAGCGGTGAGTGGGGCGTCTCGTTCGCGGCAAATCTCACGCCGGATCCGGATACGGGAATGAGCATGCCCGAACGGTCGTTCCTGGCCGCCATGAAGTCCGGGGCGCACCTGGGCAGCTCGCGACCGATCCTGCCGCCGATGCCGTGGCAGATGTACGCAATGCTCAGCGACGACGACCTGAAGGCGATCTACGCGTACCTCAAGACGCTGGCACCGGTGAAGAACAAGGTGCCGGATCCCATTCCGCCGGCGAAATGAACGAATGCTGCATTTGAGAATGTGAGGATTTGAGGATTTGAGGATTTGGTTCCTCCGATTCTTCGATTCTCAAATCCCAGATTCTCAAATTGCGTGTTGCGTCTTAGGCCGGCCGCGCGTTGACGCTGAACCCGCCGTCGATCACCAGATGTGACCCCGTAATGTAGCGCGCCCGATCCGAGGCGAGGAAGACCACGGCACTGGCGACCTCGTCCATCTCCGCCCATCGTCCCGACAGGATTCCCATCTTCCGGCAGAATTCGCTGAGAAATTCGGGCTTTGATTTCCCCTGCTGCTTGGCCATGTTTTCGGCCCACGCTTCGCGCGCCTCGGTACCGACGAGTCCGGGCTCGACTGCGTTGACGGTGATCTTCTCTGCCGCGAGATCCTGAGCCAGATACTTCGTCGCATGGTTCATGGCCGAGTTATTGAGGCCGTGCGTGAGGGCCGGCACCCAGACGCTCGTCCCGGCAACTCCACTGATACTGATAATCCGGCCGCTTCCGTCGCGAGCCAGCTGTGGCAGAAATACCTGGGTCGTGCGGAGCATACCCAACAACTTCAAGTTGAGATCGTCGCTCCAATCGGTGTCGGGCCAGTTGATCTGCCGATCCATACGACGAATCGGTCCGCCGGCGTTGTTGACCACGATATGAACGGTAGGAAACTGGCTCTTGACCGCCGCGGCTGCTTCCTGCACGGACTCGGTCTTGCTGATGTCGGCGGGCACTCCGAGCACGCGTACGCCTGCCGCCTTGCAGATCTCCGCGACCGTCTTGTCCAACTGCTCCTTACCGCGAGCGATCAACGCCAGGTCGACGCCTTCTGCCGCCAGCGCGCGCGCGATTGCCTTGCCGATCCCTCTGCTGCCACCCGTGATTACCGCCACTCTGTTCTTCAGTCCAAGGTCCATCAGGTTCTCCAGATCCCACGACCTTCGTCGAGGATAGTCTGCACTAATCGCTATTTTCCTTTACTGTTTCCGGGCCACCAGAATCCAGTCCGCTCCCGATTCTCGAAGCTCACATATCCGAAACCCGACTTTCGAAAGAATGAATTGGATCTCATCACGTGAATATCCCCTCACCCTGGCAGCAGGCCGCTGGTCTTTCGGAACAAAGACATACATCAAGAACGAGTCAAAATGTTTGTCGGATTGTAGATTCGGGAACTGGACGACGAATGTGCCTGCTTCCTTAAGCACCCGATGGATCTCCAACAGGTACAAGAACGCATCCTCTTTCTCCAGGTGCTGCAACATCAGCAGCGAAAACACTGCGTCGAATTTTGCGTCCGGATACATTCCCAGGTCTCTTCCATTGCCGAGCTTCAGAGAGACATTGCGAAACGGAAGCCTCTCGGACGCTTTGCTCAGCATGACCGAAGAAATGTCGACGGCATGGAGTTCGCGGCAACCTTGAGCCAAGTATTTTTCTACTCTTCCAATTCCGCACCCGACATCCAGCACCACCTTATCCCTGCCGATCGTCTCCAGTAGCCATGTTGCTTCGATTCTTCCCGAGTGATCGAATTCGTCTTCCTGAGATGCGCCGGTCAGAATCTCGGACATGGCGGCTTGCTTCGCAAGGTGATTCCACCACCTCTTGTAAGAGCGCAGCCTTCTACGAAAAAAGAACTCTCGCACGTGCTGCGCCTCGAGCCGCACGAACCAAGTAATCTTGGGAATGACCTTCTGCAGAGGCGTTCTGTTTTGAGGATCCATCCTGAGCAGAGTGCTTCCTGCCTGGTCGAAGCACGCCGATGCGTTACGCGCCTATGAGTCCTGGCCCGGCCGATACGCGACGCGCGCAACTTCGGAGATCGGCGTCGGCGCAACGGTGGCGCGGATTTGCGCCTGCGCGTGCCGTTCGACCGTCGGCTTCGACGATCCGCGCTTTTCCTCGCCCCAGACCAGCGTCACCTCGGAGCCGACTGCACTCTTGTCGGCATCGAGAATCGCCAGCGAAACCATCGCGCGTTCGTTGTAGGTGTAGCCCGTGTACGTCGAGATCCCGATGGGCTTCCCGTCTTTCAGGACCTTGTCGTACGGCAACGTCGAATAGTTCGCCAACGGCAGATCGATGTACTTGGCGATGTCTCCGCCGCCATGGAAGAGCGAGCCCATGACGCGGGCCACGTCTTCGCCGTTCCACACCAGCGTCACCTTCTTGCGCTTTGGGTTCTCTGCCATCTTTTCGACGGCCTTTCGTCCGACGAAGTCGTGGTCGAACTTCACGAACGGCCCGTATCCGAGGTCGTACGGCGTGAGGTAATAGTCGGTGATGTTGTCCGAGTAGTAGCTGCCGCCAAGCGACGCCATGGCTTCGTAGCTCTTTCCCGTCAACCACTGCCGGTATCCCTTCATCGCGTCGCCAACATATACGGCAGGGAGCGGCGAGGGAATCCAACCCGACTCGAGGCAGGTCGTCGGATACGCACGCGAGCCTACCTGACGCATGCCGTGCTCCTGGCCGGCCTGGAGAATGGCGTCTCGAACTGCGTCGCCATGTTCCCAGGGACCGAAGATTTCCCATCCCGATTGCCCGACCATCCCGTGACGCAGCGCGCGGATGTCTTTTCCGGCAATCTTGAAATTGTCCATATAGAAGAATCGGATGTTCGGCACCGGCCGGCCCGTGACCTTCTCCATGACCTGCACAGCCTTGGGACCCTGAACCTGATACCGAAAGACTTTCCGGTGGCCTTGGTTCACGAACGATCGCTCGTCCCGTTCCGCCTTGGCGTTGTACTTGCCGGTTTCCACGTTGTATTGCACCCAGTTGTGAGCCGGCGGACGTCCGACGAGGTTGAACTTGTTTTCGCCGAGCGGAAACAGAATCGCGTCGCCGATCACGTATCCATCCGGGTTGCAGGCCACGAACTGCTTGGCCTGATCGACCCTGAAATCCTTGAAACTGTTGACGCCGAGATCGGAAAATACTTTCAACGCATCCGGGCCTTCGACGTAGAGGTCGGTCATGTGGTGCGACAGGTCCAGCAGCGCGCAACTCTCGCGCCACGCGCGTTGCTCGTCCCGCCAGTTCGTGAACTCGGAACGCACGACGGGAAAGGCGTAGGGACCGATCGACGAATTTCTCAGCAGTTCGACTGGACTCTTGACGCTCTGTAGTGCTTCCTCCAGGCTGCGGTAACTCATAGCTCCTGCTAACTCCTTCTACTTTGACAGCGGTCGTGGGACCTCACGTGACGCGAGTCGCTCCGAGAGCGGTGTAGGCACGGAACCATCCGTGAGGTATAACTGGTCGCGTCGCTCAGGCTGAAGCATTTTATGCGGCTTTGCCGATTTGACGATAATCGCCTCGGCCTCGTGAACGGCACAACCGTTCGCGACGTCAGCGCCGCGCTCGATGTACTGCCGGCCTTTCGGTATCCGCTGCCGGCAGGAGATGTTCTCATCTCCAATCTTGAGCAGCTGACCCGGGAAATCCGATCCGTTGCCGGGCGATCGGCGTCGGTACCACTGAAGGGATTGACGCTGCTCAGCCCGGTTGCCAATCCCGGCAAGCTGATCGGCGCGCCGGTCAACTATCAGAAGCACCTCGATGAAGTGCGACAAAACCCTCAACTCCACCACGGCAACGACATTCCAGTGATTCAGAAGGCCGGCGTTTTCCTCAAAGCCACCAGCTCACTGGTGGGCCCGGGCGAAGGCATCGTCTTGCGCAAGCTCGATCGCCGGAACGACCATGAAGTGGAGCTGGCCTTCGTGATCGGCAAGCCGGCCAGCAACGTCTCACGGCGCAGACGCGCTCGACTACGTCGCCGGCTACAGCATCGGCCTCGACATCACGATTCGTGGGCCGGAAGAACGCAGCCTGCGGAAATCGTCGGACAGCTACACCGTTCTGGGCCCCTGGCTCGTAACGCCTGACGAACTTCCCGACCCTGGCGCACTCGATCTCCGCGTCTCGGTCAACGGCGAGCTCCGGCAGCAGTCCAACACCAGTGACTTGATTCTCGGCGTGCCCGAATTGATCGAGTACGCATCCTCGTTTTATACGCTCTACCCTGGCGATGTCGTCCTCAGCGGCACACCGGAAGGCGTCGGCCCAATCAAGCCCGGGGACGTCATCGTCGCCTCGATCGAGGCCATAGGCACGATGGAAGTGAAGGTTCGGTAAGTCATCGATTCGAGCGAGCGGAAATCTAGGAGCGAGAAATGGATCACGCAGCCTTCTATGTGAAGCCGAAGAGCTCGCCCGAGCGGGAAGAGTTCAACGCCCGACTCGGGAAGAAGAACGCCGCGCCACTTTGGAATGTCCTGGGCGCCATCGTTCCCCCCGAACCGCAACCGGCCGCGATCCCGGCGATCTGGAAATACGAGGACCTACGGCCGCTCTTGATGGAAGCCGGCCGCCTGATCACGGCCAAAGAAGCGGAGCGGCGCGTGCTGATGCTCGAAAACCCGGGGCTCCAAGGTGCCTCGCGGATCACCCAGAGCCTCTACGCAGGCCTGCAGTTGATCTTGCCTGGCGAGGTGGCGCCGAGCCATCGCCACACGGCCTCTGCCCTGCGTCTGGTCGTCGAAGGCGAAGGTGCGTACACCGCCGTCGACGGCGAGCGCGCGACGATGCGGCCCGGCGACCTCATCCTGACTCCCTCCTGGACCTTTCACGATCACGGCAATCCCGGCCAGACACCCGTCGTATGGATGGATGGCCTCGATATTCCGATCGTCAACACGTTCGACGCGAGCTTCGCCGAGCACCACCCCAGCGAAACGCAGCCCGTCACCCGCCAGGAAGGCGACGGCCTGTCGCGTTTCGGCGAGAATCTGCTGCCGCTGGAGTTTTCAACGGATCGGAAGTCCTCGCCTTTGTTCAGGTACCCGTACGCGCGGAGCCGAGAAACGCTTGAACGCATGCACCGGAACGGTCCGCTCCATCCTTGTCATGGCGTCAAGATGCAGTTCGTCAATCCAGCCACCGGCGGTTATCCAATGCCAACGATTGGCGCTTTCCTGCAGCTGCTGCCTGCTGGCTTTCACGGCGCCCTGTCGCGGTCCACGGACGCAACGGTCTACTACGTGATCGAAGGGCAACGGAAAGAGTCAGGTCGGCGACACCTCGTTGACGTGGCAGGAGCACGATATTTTCGTCGTGCCATCCTGGAAACAGGTTTCACACGAGGCGCAAGGCGAAACGGTGCTATTCAGTTTCTCAGACCGGCCGGTGCAGAAGGCGCTGGGGTTCTGGAGGGAGCTGGAACAAGAAAGTGAGAAGTAGGAGAAGGAGAGGAAGGAAGAAGGCTGCATACTTCTTCGTTCTTCCTTCTCACTTCGAACTTCCTATCGGTTCCAGCAGGGCGTCGGATCCCACCCCGCCGCATCGGGCAGTTTCTTGAACGTGTACGTTCTGACGAACGGCTGTGTCAGATAGGTCGGGTCCTCGACCATTGCCGTCACTGACAAGTACAGGTCGTTCTGCTCTCCGGTGAGACGGTTGACGTACTCCGTCAAGACAGCTTTTTCGCTGTGCGGCACGCCGTTCTTGCGGATATATCCCGGCAGCAGGTTTGTCGTGGTCACTTTCAAGGTTCCAGTTCTTGCCTGCGATCCTTGAACATTTCCCCCAGGGACCAGTCCAAGCCCGCCCGTGTCCAGAAGAGTTCCCCGCCGGCCCCGCCCACCCGGCAGCTGCCACTCGGCCACGGAATACCCCTGCCACGAAGGCTGCCCTTTGTCTGCGGCTGCAGGTCCGAAGTGAAGCGTCCGCGTCTGCGTTCCTGCGTCGGCATCCACTCGCAGCGTGCTGGGGTTCTCCCACGTGATGTGCAATCGACCGGGCCGCTGCATGACGCCCACGGCGCCGTATGCCTTGCATTGCTTGCCGTCCGCTTCGTCCTTTGCCGGATCCCAGGCGTTCGCCAGTTGACGGGCGTCGTTGTTCAGCGGCAGATAGAGGACGTCGCCTTTTTGCGGGCTGACGCGGAAGCGCCATTCATCGACGATGAGCGATACCCAGTACCCGGTGATGTCAATCGGAGCGGCGGCTTGCGGCGTGGGCGGCTGGGCGGCTGGACCATCACCGCGACCGCCTTGCCCTCGCTGCGGGGCGAGGCCCATTGTGGCGACCATCAGGACGACTGCCGCTGTAACGAATGCTCGCACCATGTAGCGCCCGACTTTTCTCAATGTCCTGCCCTTCCCGCCTTTCCTGCCCCTCCTGCCCTTCTAATCTCGCCGGCCCTACTTCCCGCGCTTCTGATTGGTGAGGCTCTTGTAGATCGCCTCGACGAACATGTCCGTCGTCCACGTCGGGTCGGTCCCGAAGCGACCGTCCCAGTCCTCGCTCGGTTTGGCCGCTTTGATCTGCGCGAGCGTCATCCCCTTCTTGATCATGTCCTGGACGCGATCGCGAATGATGGTGCACATGTCGCGGTAGTACGTGAGGTCCGCCAGGTCCCCGATCCGTCCATGTCCGCCGATGAACATCGTGCCGCCCTCGGTCCTGAACTCGGCCACCGACATGTCGACGATGCGGTTCAACGCGTCCAGGACGCCCTGGATGCTGCCGCCCTTCTCGATGTCGATCGTCGGATACGCGGACATTCTGAAAATGTCGCCGGTGGCGATGATGTCGGAGTATCGAAAATGGACGAAGCTGTCGCCGTCGGTCGTGGCGGCAGGAGCGTGAAACAGCACGATCCCTTCGCCGTTGAAGAAGTGACTCAGCTTCATCTGATTGCCGAAGTAGGTGTCGGTCGGCAGCGCCTTGCTCGGAAGCTTGAGTTGTCCCATGCGGTTGAGAAGGTTTTCGTGGGCCAGAATCGCTGCGCCTTCGTCGATCCCGCCAATCTGGCCCGTGACGTTGCCGCCGGTGAACGTCTTACCGGCCGCCGCGACCTTTGCATTGCCGCCAATGTGATCCAACGCAATCGTCGTGTTGGCGATGTAGCGGATTGGCTTCGGAGGAGCGCTGCGGTAGTACGGCTCGAGGACCGTCGACGCGTTGCCCTCCGCGCCAAAACGCTCGACCGGTGCCGCCTTCAAGTCGATCCACCGCTGCAGCTCGTGGACCGACGCGATCACCCGATCGCTCGTTCGACTCCAGCCCACTGTCGACCAGAAAGAATCCATCGCGACCAGCCGAAACCACGACGTTGGCGCCTGCCCCGCCGATGACGTAGATGTGGTCGCGTACCGGGACGATCTCGAGCTCCGAACCGCCAGCACGAGGCGTCGGCGGCTGACGATCCTGGCGAGCACTCGGGCTCACGCCAAGGACCACGAGCCCGAGAAACACAACCGCCCCTGAGGTCCGGCTGAAGCCGGACCCTACATGCGCTTTTACTTTCCACTTACTTTCCACTTTCAACTTTTCCACTTTTTACTTTGTTTCGTTCCGTGCTCTTTGAATTTTCCTGGCCAGCTCCGGATACATCGTCGCCGCACCGCCCATCGTCACCTCGGGCGGGAGATTGTATTTTTGGCCGTACTCTTTGAGGAATTGATTGGTCCCGGGCAGGTGATGCGGCACGACGCCCTGCGGGCGATCGACTTCTTCGACCGCCGTACACGGATATGGAGGAATCTGCTGGTTCAACGCGAGCCGATACTCGCTGCTTCGGATCATCGGTTCGGTGAGGTAGAGCGGATCGTAGGCAATCGTGACCCACGTCAGATAGTCGCCGCGTCGAATCCAGTACTGCGTCAGCGTCGCTCTGTCGCTCGAAGGCACGCCGTTGCGGCGGTAGTAATCCTCTTTGAGATGTGTCGTCGTGATCTTCAGGAGCTCGCCTTCGAAAACGGCGGTCGAGAAGCCACCCCACGTGTGCGGCACGAGATCCGACGACGGATGCGGACGGCCGTCCAGGTAGTACGGATTGTCGACCGATCGAAGCCACTCGGCGTGATACGCAGTGATCTGCCGGGAAACCGGATCGACTTCCTTCCAGATGCGCACCTGCGACGGCCCACGCGAGATGTACATCGCGCCGTGCGGCCGACACTGCCATTCCGGAAGCGTGTAGAGGGACGCGTCCCAGGCCTGCGCTCGCAGGCTGCCGGCGCGACTCATCGGTATGCCGAGAAACTCGCCGACGTAGGGGTTGCCGGTGTTGTCCTCGTCCTGGACTGGCGCCCATTCGCCGGAAAACTCCATTTGCGCGAACGCCGGACGAGCCATCAGGACCGTCGTCAGCAGCACGAGACCATTGGTGATGATGGCTCGCCTGATCTGACCCATTTGCACCCTCCTGAAGAAAAGGGACGGTCGGACCGCCTCCGCCAAGGCTATGGCGGTCCGCCGTAGCTTCAGCGAAGGCGGAAGACCGTCGCGAGATTGCCTAGCGCTCTACGTCAGAACGCGTACTTCACCGCCAACTGAATGATGCGCGGCGCACCTTCGGCGCCCAGTGCGGTACCTGTGATTTGACCGAACGTGGGCGAGCTTCTCACGGTGTTCGGTTGGGACCACTGGAACCAGTTGAAGACGTTGAACGATTCGACCCGGACTTCAATGTTCTGAGCGCCCGTAAGACGCACGAGCCTCGAGACGCTGAGATCGACGTTTCGTCGCCCGAGGCCGCGGACGGCATTGCGCGCCGACGTTGCAAGCGTGCCCGCCGTCGGCTGCGCGAACGCCAAGGGATTCAGGAATATCCGAGCGCCGTTCGCCGGATTGATCGACTGGTCGCCGTACGGATCGTCGAGGATCTGGTTCGCCCGCTGCGTGCCCGCCTGACCGTTCTGCGCGATATCGAGGCCGGTCGTGATGTTCAGCCAGGGACCCGTTGCTGCTCTGAAGCTACCGACCAGACGCCAGTCCGATGCGATGGCTCCCAGGACGCCGTTTGTCATGTGCGGTGATTGAACGCCAGCGGTCACTGCGAAGTTATGGAGCCTGTCCACCGTGCAATTGCCGTCGTCGTAGGCGGGGTCCTCTGGCTTGTTGTAGCCGGATGAGACGTTCGTGGTCGCGCCTCCGAATCCATCGGGTGAGCCAAAGCAGTGCGACAGCGTGTAGTTCGCGGCGACGGTCGATCCGTACTTGCCCGTTCCGCGCACCGAAAGGATCATGCCGTCGTAGCGCTGTTTACCGTCCGTCACATACAGATCGAGCGGTCCGTAGAAGCTGCCGTTCACCGAATCCGCCAGAAACAGCGGACGCCGATTGTTCAGGAGCGCAGTGCCTGGGATGGCGTTATTCAGAGGCGTGGACTCCCAGATGTTGTTCGTGCGGCTTCCGACATAACCGACGGACGTGACCCACCTCGGACCCAGTTGACGCTCCAACGTGACGTTCCACAGATCGACGTTCGTCGACACCATGTCATTGCTCAAGCTCAGGAAGGGTCCATTTCTCGAGAACGGCGCGTTCTGATCGAACGTCACAGGGAAGATGTTGGTTTGGCCGCTGCCGAGAAACGGATCGTCCAAACCACCGGGCGTATTGTTGAGCCGTACTTCCGAGCCCCAGGGCGGCGCCACCGATGTGTTCAGGTGAAATTGGGCGTTCACGAACTCGTACGACCTGCCGTAAGAGGCTCTCGCCACGGTCTGGCCGTTGCCGGCAATGTCCCACGCGATTCCCACACGCGGCCCGAAATTGTTCCAGTCGGTTTGCATGCCGGCTTGCGATGGAAAGTCGGGATCGCCAGGGAAGTACAGCCCGGCCGGTCCATTGGGAAAGACGGTGCTCTTGATCTTCTGGTCGAAGCGTCCGCGGTCGAACTGATAGACGGCGCCATTCACGAGCTGTTGGGGAAGGAATGGCTCCCAACGCAGGCCGTAGTTCAGAGTCAAACGAGAGCCGAGACGCCACGTGTCCTGACCGTAGAGCCCGAGGTAGGTCTGCGCCATGTCGAGCGTGTTCGGTGCCGCCTGAACCAGGCCGTTCGTCCCAGCGATTCGCCCGAGCAGGAAGTCCGACAACACGAGGCCAGTCGACGTCGTGTCGATCGAAAGCTGACCGGGTGACCGAACGTTTGCCTGCGACAGCGACGTCCAATGCGCCACGTTAACGCCGTACGCAAATTGATGCGCACCGCGAACGAGCGTCAGATCGTTGCTGATTTGCCAGGCGTTCGTCGAGAACGTGGAATTGCTTTCGGTTCCTCCCCCGAGTTGAAAGCCATTGACGTTCGCTCCGGCGCCCGTGCCGACGGTCAGCAACATGTAATGTGGAGTGTAGCTGTAGATGTTGATTCCCGCGTCGGGCGCAGAGAAGTAGTCGGTGCTCGTCCGGTGGATGCCGGTGCGATTGAACGTGAAACGAAACGAATTCAGCGTGGACGGACTGAGCACCCAGTTCTCGCCCAGCGTCATCGTCTGCGCCAGGTTGTCCCTTCCCCCAATCCGCGTCACCAGAATGTTCTCATCTGCCGAATCGAGGCTGAACGGTGGAGGCGTGAATTGACTGGTCAGAATGTATCGACCAAAAACCGAGTGCGTGGCATTGAGCTGATAATCGACCTTGCTGACGAACTGGCCTTCATCAGTTGCGCTCGGCAAACCATACTGAACAAGGCCGCACGGATCCTCGGCCGTTGGAAGCTGGCGGCTGATGTTCAGCGCTGCCTTGCTGAACCGCGACGGATCGATCCTGTTACCGGTAAAACCCAGCGCCGCAGGCAGATTAATCTGACGCCCTCCATTGCAAGCCGGCGACGAGTACGCAGTGAAATCACCCGCCAGCATGGCGGCCGTCGGGACAAACGCGCGGTTGTCTGTCGGGATCACGCGCGTATTCGTGCCCTGGTACCCGGCGAAGAAGAACAGCTTGTTCGTCTTGATCGGTCCGCCGAGCGTCGCCCCGTACTGATTGCGCTTCAGCCCGTCGTCCTTCCGAGAGCCGTCGGGATTCTTGGCCGCAAACGGATCGGTGGCATTCAGGCTGTGATGGCGGAAGAACTCGAACGCATCACCCCGGAACTGGTTCGTGCCCGACTTGGTCACCGCGTTGACTGCACCGCCAGAGTGCATGCCATTCTGGGCCGTCAAAGAACTGGTCTCGGCCCGGAATTCCTGCAGCGCATCCGGAAACGGGAGCGGCATGTTCAAGTTGTCGTACGGGTTGTTGTGCGTGGCGCCATCGAGCGTGTAGGAGACGCCGAATGACAGGCCGCCGGCCAGAGAATAGGACAGGCCACCGTTGCTGCCCCCCATGCTCCGGCTCGTCGCATTAAGGGCGGGCTGCGCCACGGCGCCCGGAAGGAACTGAAGGAGGTCGGCGGGATTGCGCCCGTTGAGCGGCAGGTCCACGATCCGCTTGTTGTCCATCACCTGGCTGATGCCCATTTTCCCGGTGTCGATCAGGGGCGATTCACCCTGAACCGTAATGGTCTCCGCCACCTGGCCGAGCGAGAGCGTGACGTTGAACGACGGACTGCTATTGACCTGAAGTACGATTCCGGTTTGCACGAACGATCGAAACCCCTGCAGCATCGCTTCCAACCGATAGGGCCCGATTGGAATGTTCGGAAAGGCAAACGCTCCGGCGGCGTCGGTGACCACGCTTCGCTTGAAGCCGGTGTCGGTTTGTGTGATGGTGACGTCGGCGCCAGGTAAGATACCGGCGCTTTCATCCCTCACGAGCCCGCTGATCTGAGCCGTGGCGCCACCTTGTGCCCAGACGGTCGTGACGGTCAGGAGAACGATCAGGACTGCACTCGACAGACCACTCAGAACGCGCTTCATCACGCCTCCTCTCCAGGGCGGGCGAGGTCCGAAAACTTCACGAAAAAATAGCGTAAACGCGGGCGAGTATAGCAGGTGAAAAAGGCATGTCAACACGCTGATATTGCAATTCACAACCGTAAATCTGGGCCGATCCAAGGTTTTAGATCGTCGATGAATCTGCGCAGCGCAGAGAGGGCTGAGACCGCAGAGGCTTTGGGTCTGCGTGCTTCGCGAGCTCTGCGTTCAATCCGTTTTCCGCGGTCTCTGCCCCCTCGGCGGAGCTGAGAAGATTCAACGCAGGGACCGCCAAGACCGCAGGCTTTGGTCTGCGTGCGAACTCTGCGTTGAAACCGTTCTCCGCGGTCTCTGCCCCTCGGCGGAGCCGAGATCGCAGAGAAGATTCAACGCAGGGACCGCCAAGATCGCAGAGGCTTTTGGGGTCTGCGTGCTTCGCGAGCTCTGCGTTGAAACCGTTCTCCGCGGTCTCTGTCCCCTCGGCGGACGCGAACGTTGGCACTGCATATAGAATTCAACCTCGGATAAAGGATCCCGTCATGAGATACATCACGTTTTCACTGCCGAACGATCGAACCGAACGTCTGGGCGTCCTGCGAGACGACCGCGTCGTCGACGCGGGGCAGATCGCCAGTCAATGGTCAGGGTCGCCCCCTCAAACCCTGCTGGAACTGATCCAGGCGGGACCGGATGCCTGGCGACGTATGTCCGCTCTCCTAAGCCGTCCGGACTCCCAGAGCGACGGCCACCGCCTGCAGGATGTCCGCTGTCACGCGCCCATTCCCCGGCCGCGCAAGAACATCCTGTGTCTGGGGTTGAACTACGCCAGCCACGCCCAGGAGTCGTCGCGCGCCCGCGACCGTCCGTTCAAGATTCCTGAAGTGCCGGTCTTTTTCACCAAGGCGCCGACGACCGTCAACGGTCCGTTCGACGATGTGCCCTGGGACTCGAGTGCGACCGAACAGGTCGACTACGAAGCCGAGCTCGGCGTCGTCATCGGTGTGCCTGGCAAGAACATCTCGCGAAGTAAAGCTCTCGACCACGTGTTCGGCTACACCATCATCAACGACGTCTCGGCACGAGATCTTCAGCTCAAGCACATGCAGTGGTTCAAGGGCAAGAGCCTGGACGGTTTCTGCCCCATGGGACCGGTGGTCGTCACGTCGGACGAATTCGGAAACCCACAGACCAAACGAATCTCGCTGCGCGTCAACGGCAATGTCAAACAGGACAGTACGACCGCGGACATGATTTTTCCCGTCGATGTGACACTCGAATTCCTTTCGCGCGGCATGACGCTCGAAGCCGGCGACATCATCGCGACGGGGACGCCCGAAGGCGTCGGCCTCGGCCGCACGCCACCCGAATACCTCAACGACGGCGATGTCGTCGAAACGGAAGTCGAGGAAATCGGAGTGATGAGGAATCGGATTAAGAAAATTTGAGGATAGTTGACGTTTCGAACCACAAAGGCCACGAAGAACACAAAGTTCATTGACATCCTTTGTGACCTTTGTGCGCTTTGTGGTTCATAGGTGACTTTCTTGCAGGGTGCAGGAGAGCAGGAATGGATCAGACTGCTGCCGATCGCCTGGCCATTCGTGAGACCGTCGAGAACTGGGTGCTCTGGCGAGATGCCGCCGACTGGGACCGCTTCGCGACCGTCTGGCATTCGGATGGATGGATGACGGCCACCTGGTTCCAGGGGCCCGCGACGCGATTCATCGAAGTCAGCCGGGAAGGATTCAACAAAGGCGTCAACATCCTGCACTTTCTCGGCGGATTCACCTGCGACGTGGTGGCCGCGCGGGCCATTTCACAGGTCAAGATGACGATCAACCAGCGCGCCTTGGTCGACGGCGTCCTGGCCGACGTCGTCTGCACCGGACGCTTCTACGACTTCTTCGAAAAGCGCGACGGCCGATGGGCCATCGTCAGACGACAACCCATCTACGAGAAAGATCGCCTCGATCCTGTTGATCCGTCGGCGGTCCTTACGCTCGATGCCGCAGTGCTGGCGCGCTTTCCCGAAGGCTATCGTCATCTCGCGTACCTCCAGTCGAAGAACGGCTTCGCCGTGAAAGGCGACCTGCCAGGCCTGCGTGGACCAGCTGTCGAGAAACTATACGCCGAAGGCAAGGCGTGGCTGGCTGGATCGGCGCGACCGGGAGAACCCCTCTAGCGAATCGTGAATCTTAGGATTTGAGGATTTGAGGATTTGAGGATTTGAGGATTTGAGGATTTGAGGATTTGCCGGGAGGCTCGACGCTTCCGCGGACGCTTTCATGGAGGGATGAGTATAACTCGACACCTTCAGGGTGCACGGGGTGCACCTAGAATCTAATTTTCGCGTCGCCCTCTTCGTTCACGTGAATGCTGTCGATGAACCGGATGCGATGCGGGGTGTTCTGCATGATGACCGAGCTCGTTCGCGTGCCGTCGCCGAAGAATCGCACGCCCCTCATCAGCGTGCCGTCGGTGACGCCGGTTGCGGCAAAGATGATCTCCTGGCCGGGCGCCAGATCCTTTGCGCGATAGATCCGCTTGAAGTCCTTGATTCCCATAGCGCGGCAGCGTTCCTCGTGCTCCGGCTTGCTCACGACGAGACGCGCGAGGATCTCGCCGTTCAAGCAGCGCATGGCCGCGGCGCAAAGTACTCCTTCTGGTGCCCCGCCCGTTCCCATCACCGCGTGGACCCCCGATCCGACCACAGCGGCGGCGATTCCAGCCGAGAGGTCGCCGTCACCGATCAGCCGGATGCGAGCGCCCGTGGCGCGAATGTCGCGAATCAGCCGCTCGTGCCGTTCTCGCTCGAGCACCACCACGACGAGGTCCTCCACGCGGCGATCGAGGCAGCGTGCAATCGCACGCAGGTTGTCGTGGACTGGTGCGTCGATGTCGACCGCATCCTTGGAGCTGGGTCCGACGACCAGCTTCTCCATATAGAGATCGGGAGCGTGTAACAGCCCGCCCTTGTCCGATGCGGCCAACACGGCAATGGCGTTGGCGGCCCCGGTAGCGCACAGGTTCGTGCCTTCCAGCGGATCGACCGCAATGTCGACCGCGTCGAACTCCGACGAGGACGCTGGCGCCGTTCGGGCATGGGGCATGCCGACCCTTTCGCCGATGTACAGCATCGGCGCCTCGTCGCGCTCACCTTCGCCGATGACGATCGTCCCGTCGATCGGGACGGTGTCCATCACCTGTCGCATCGCCTCGACCGCCACTTGATCGGAATGATGGCGGTCGCCTTGTCCCATCGTGTGCGCACAGGCAATTGCCGCTTGCTCGACGACGCGGAGGAATTCCAGTGAGAGATCTGAGTCCATAACAACTTGAGAAGTTAGAAGTGAGAAGGAAGAACGAAGAAGTATACAGAAATGGACACCCCGCGTCATACTTCTTCCTTCTTACTTCTGACTTCTTCCTTCCGATAGGTTCCTTCTTCCTTCTGAAAGGCCGGCAATTCGCACCGTGTCGGTCGATCGACGCGGTAGCCGAGCACGTAGTCCGCCTGCATCAGCTTGTGAACTTCACGCGTTCCTTCGTAGATCACCGCGCCTTTGCAATTGCGGTAGAACCGGCCGACTGGGTATTCGTCGGAATAGCCGTTGGCGCCATGGATTTGAACGGCATCACCAGCAGCGCGTTCGGAAGCCACAGACGCGAACCATTTGGCGAGTCCCGTTTCGCGCGTGTTGCGGCGGCCATGGTTCTTCAACCATCCCGCACGCAACCACAGCAGTCGCGACGCCTGATAGTCGGACTCCATTTGAGCCAGCATTTCCTTCACGAGCTGGTGCTGTCCGATCTCGACGCCAAAGGTGCGGCGTTCCTTGGCATACGCGGCGCTGGCGTCGCGGCAGGCGCGAATCAGGCCCGTCGCACCGGCGGCCACCGTGAAGCGACCTTGGTCGAGGGCGAACATCGCGATCTTGAACCCCTCGCCTGCTCGCCCGAGCAGGTTCTCCTCCGGCACTTCCACATCCTGCATCGTGAAATACCCGGTGTTGCCGGCGAGAATGCCCCATTTCTCCTTCATCGGACCGCTCGAGAATCCCTTGAATGTCCGCTCCACGATGAAGGCGCTGATGCCGGATGGGTCGCGATCCTTCCTCTTCTGCAGATCGGTCCAGGCAAACACGAGGAAGTTATCGGCCAGATCCGCAAGCGAGATCCACGTCTTCTCACCGGCCAGAACGTACCGATCGCCCTTCTTGATGGCAGTGGTTTGAATCGCCCGGACATCGCTGCCGGCGGACGGCTCTGTCAGGCCGTAGCCCGCCAGCTTCGCGCCGGTCGCCTGCGGCACGAGATAGCGGCGCTTCTGGTCCTCGTTGCCCCAGGTCAACAACGAGAGACAGTTGAGGGCGGCATGCACGGACATGATGACGCGCAGCGACGTATCGACGTACTCGAGCTCTTCGCTCGCCAGGCCGAGCGAAATGTAGTCCATCCCGGCGCCGCCGTACTCCTCGGGCACCGCAATCCCGAGAAGTCCGAGCGAGGCCATGCCCGACAAGACCGCGCGGTCGAATCGATGCTCGCGATCGAGGTCGTGAATCCGCGGCGCGACTTCACGCGCGGCCCATTCACGGACCGATTGCTCGAGCAGACGCTGGTCGTCAGTCAGATCGAAGTCGATCAACGGCAGCTCCCAAAAAAAGGCCAGAAATGCTATCACGCACGGCGAGCGATTTGTACCGTTGCGCCGCGGCCCAGGTCGAGCACGGTCGCGGCGCTGGAGCCGTTTGCCGCAATCTCGAGATGCTCGCTGCTTCCGAAGAGCGCGCACAGCTCACCTGGTCCTGCGTCCGCGTAGGTCGACACGACTTTGCCGATCTGATGTGAGCCTGCCTGAATCTCGAGCGCGCCGCGACCCTCTGAAGTGGCAATCTTGTCGAACGTCTTTCGATCGATGTTGGTGACCAGATTGCCGAACCGGTCCACGCGCAACACTTCGCCGACAATGCCATCGTGCTCGATCCGCGGCTGGGGCACGTCGACGCGTTGCACCGCACCGGCCGGCCGCCCCAGCGCCGAAAGCTCGACGCCCTTGGCGAGCCACGCCGCCGCCGGCGCAAATCGGTCACGACCCTCGAAGGTGCGGCTCACGGTCGCACGCGCGTACCGCCGCTCGGTCAACTCGACAATCCGCTTGGGCGGCGTTTCGTCGAAGACAACCGTCAGCACTCCATTGTCTGGCGCGACAAATCGATAGTCACCAGCTTCGGCGGCAATGCCCCGCCGCGCGGAGCCGACGCCGGGATCGACCACCACCAGGAAAATCGTATTGGATGGGAAATACCGATAACAGGCTGCGAGCTCGAGCGCACCCGCGAGCACATCGTGGGGTGGCAAATCGTGCGTAATGTCGATCAGAGTCGCGTCCGGACAAATTCCGAGAGCCACGCCCTTTATCGTGCCGGCGTAGTGATCGCGGGATCCAAAGTCGGTCAGCAGCGCAATGACCGGCCGAGCCATGGAAATACTCTATTGCAAATTGCTGATTGCTGATTGCTAATTGAGGATTACCGACTCGAATGCGGCGCGCACGTCGCCGGAATCGGGTGACGGTCCGCGATTGCCAATTTACACTCAGAAATTAGCAATCGGCAGTGAACCTACGCCCAGGCTGGCTTTCGGAAGAGGATCTCTCGGAGATTGTTCTGCAGCAAGAACGAGTCCGAAACGCGCAAGGTCGAGAAAAGGCGAATGATGTCGCGGTTGAGCAGGATCGATTGCCGTCCGCGGGCTGCCGGATACGTGCGGTACTTCAACTTGAATTGATCAACGATGATGTATTTGGTGTAGCGGGTGTCGCGCGTCTGCGTCGTACCGAAAAAGCCGAGCAACGCGCCTTCCGGTCGGAGCAGGCGCGTGAGCTGATCGGCGAGCGCCTGTGCGGAGGCGCGATCCAGATAGTCGAAGATATCCCAGCAGAGGATACCGTCGACCGGATCCTTCAACGCCGCAAAGCGGGATTTCAGAAAACCTGGAATCGCCGCAATATCCCCTGTCCTCAAGTGCCGGTCGAGGTCGGCGAAGATATCCTCGACTCGGATCTTGCACCCGAGTTGCTCCCCGAAGAAGCTGACGTTGGGTCCGATGACCGGTCCGAGATCGAGCAGGACCGGCGACTCCCGCGCTGTCAGGCAGGCCAGGAACTTGCGCAAGGCCTTGGTCGCAAACACAACCTCATCGGACGGCGCGACGGGGACCGGCGCGTCGGATTCTGGCTTTCGGGGTGCGATGCGGTCTAGGAGACCCACTGGGGGAAACAGAAAAAAGAGTTCAACGGTTCAAGGTTCAAAGGTTCAACTCGAACCTCTTGAACCTGTTTGAACCCTTGAACCTTTTGAACCTGTTTTAGGCTCCAACGCGCTGACCGGACCCAGCTCCGACAGGAGCGGCGGCGACCGGCGTGGACGCCGCGGCTGGCTGCGGCGACCCAGCTGGCTTGGCCTTCTCCGGCCCGGCGGCCTTCTTCTGCATGTCGACGCTGCCGCGGAAGTGCGCGCCTTCGGCAATCGCCACCCGCGGAGAGACGATGTCGCCATCGACAGATCCGTTATCGCGTATGTCGACCTTATCGCTGGCAGTGACATTTCCCGTCACTTCGCCGAGCACGATGACCGACTTCGCGAACACCTGCGCCTTGATTCGGCCGTTCGGCCCAATCGTGAGGACGTGTTCCTTGAGCTGAATGGTCCCTTCGACGTGACCTTCGATCGTCAGGTCTTCACTGCCGTTCAGCTCACCTTTGATCACAACCGATTTCCCGATGTTCACGATGTCCTTCTCCATGTTTTGGCCCGCCTCAAGGCGAGGAGTTGTTCCCGCGGGGGCCGGCGGCTGGGACTGCGGCGTCATCGCCGCCGGCCCACTCGCCGGTCGAACCGCTTCATCGCGTTTCCACATGTCATCCTCCGCTCTACTCCGCCTACCAGGGGCGCCGGGTCCTCAGATGTGCAGTTTTTCGGCTCAAAAGTCTCGCAAGTATATGGGAGCCCTCAAAGCTTGTCTAGTCCTTTTGTTACTAAAGGTTAGCGCCAATGCTACAATGTGAAATTCAGCGATGCGCGTCTATTTCGATTACAACGCCACGACCCCGGTCAGCCCAGACGTCATCGACGCCGTCGTGGCGATGACACGGGACCAGTTCGGCAACCCCTCGAGCGTCCACCACTTCGGACAGAGGGCGAAAGCCGCTCTCGACGAGGCGCGGACGGCCGTCGCCGCTCTCATCAACGCTGAGCCTTCGGAAGTCGTGTACACGAGCGGCGGCACTGAGTCTGACAATTTTGCAATCCGGGGCGTGGCCGAGGCGCTCGAGCCGACCGGCCGAAAGCATCTGATTGCCAGCGCGATCGAGCACGAAGCCGTGCTCAACACGCTGAAGGCACTCGGGCGGCGCGGGTGGCAGACGACCCTGCTCCCGGTCGGCCAGACGGGCATCGTCGATCCCGAGCGACTGCGCACCGTCATTTCGAACGAGACCGCCCTCGTTTCAGTCATGCACGCCAACAACGAGATCGGCACGATTCAGCCGGTGGCCCAACTGGCGGCGATCGCTCACGAGCATGGCGCGCTCGTTCATACCGACGCCGTGCAATCCGTTGGAAAGATTCCAGTGGACGTGCGAGCGATGGCCATCGACCTGCTCTCGCTCTCCGCCCACAAGTTCAACGGGCCGAAAGGGGCGGGAGCCTTGTGGATCAAGCGAGGTACCCGGATGCAGCCGATTCTCACCGGCGGCAAGCACGAGCGAAGCCGGCGCGCCGGGACCGAAAATGCGCCGGCGCTGGTTGGAATGGGAGTGGCGGCCCGGCTGGCGCAAGCCAAGCTCAACGCCGAAGGGATGCGCGTCGGACGCTTGCGGGATCGCCTTGAAGAAGAGATCATCCGGAGCGTGCCCGGGACGATGGTCAACGGTACGCGCAGCCCACGTGTGCCGAACACCACCAATATCAGCTTCGAGCGGGTGGAGGCGGAGAGCCTGCTGATCGCCCTGGATCTCGAGGGCATCGCGGTATCAACCGGATCGGCCTGTTCGTCTGGAACACTCGAGCCCTCGCACGTCCTCAGGGCGATGGGCTTTTCGGCTCATCGCACTCAGAACTCGTTGCGCTTCAGTCTCGGCCTTTTCTCGACCGAGGAAGAAGTCGATCGTGTCGTCGCCGTGCTGCCGGGCATCGTCGAGAAGCTCCGCGGCCTGACGCGCAAGCCCGTGCCACAAGCATCTGGGAGCCTGTGAGTGCGGCCTCCCGGAAAGTTCAGCCACTTCTTTGTGGTCTTTGTGCTCTTCGTGGTTCACTGAATCTGATTCGAGCCATATGCGCATCGCGGTTGCAATGTCGGGCGGCGTCGATTCGTCGGTCGCCGCGGCTCTACTCGCCGAGGCAGGCCACGACGTCATCGGTCTGTCGATGCAGTTGTACGACGCGTCGGGAGAGATCGGTGGTGAGCGCAGCTTCGGAACCTGCTGCACGCTGGAGGATCTGTACGACGCGCGGCGCGTGGCGGCCGCCATCAACATCCCCCATTACATCCTGAATCTCGAGCGTCAATTCGACGAACGGGTCGTTACAAATTTCGTACGTGAATACGCAGCCGGGCGCACTCCCCTTCCGTGCGCTCACTGCAACAGCGATTTGAAGTTTGCGACCTTGCTCGAGCGAGCACGGGGCTTTGGGGCCGACGCCGTCGCCACCGGTCACTACGCGAGGGTGACATGCGACGAGGACACCGGAAGGTACGCACTCCGGCGCGGCACCGACCCGGCGAAGGACCAATCGTATTTCCTCTTTTCGTTGACGCAGCCACAATTGGCGCGCGCCGTCTTCCCTGTCGGGGATCGCGAGAAGGCTGAAGTTCGTGAGTACGCACGGGCCCGCCGGCTCCCCGTGGCCGACAAGCCCGACAGTCATGAAATCTGTTTCGTTCCCGACAACGATTACGCGTCATTTGTCGCAGCGCGGGCACCTGAGGCTACCGGCAGCGGCGTGCTGGTCGATGAAGACGGCCGTGTCCTTGGACGTCACGACGGCATTCATCGCTTTACTGTCGGTCAGCGTCGTGGCCTTGGGCTGTCCGCTTCGACGAACGGAGAGCCGAGGTACGTGCTGGCGTTGAACCCCACCGCTCAGCAAGTCGTCGTTGGGCCGAAGTCGGCCCTCGAGCGAACATCGTTGAAGGCGTCGGGCGTGAACTGGATTGTCGACGAACCACACACACCGCTCCGGGTCACCGCACAGATCCGTCATCGTCATCGTGCTGCGCCGGCCACCGCGCGAGCGCTCGAAGCGGATCGCGTCGAGCTCTCCTTCGATGAGCCTCAGCTCGCAGTGACGCCCGGCCAGGCCGTTGTCTTCTACGATGGAGATGCTGTGGTGGGCGGGGGCTGGATCGATTGAAGCGTCGCGAGATTGCTGAAAAACTCAACGATCAACGCAGAGACCGCGAGCGAGAGTGGAATCCTGGTACTTCGCTTCATTTGTCAGATGGATGTAGAGACGGAACCACGAAGGCACGGAAGGACAACTCTCGGCGTGCTCTCCGTCCTCGGCGTTGTTTGTTGTTCTTGGTTACGTTTTGAGCTCGAGGCTCGGAGTGGCCAGATACTGCGGGACTCCTTCGAGGTATCTCTCGGCGTCCAGCGCCGCCATGCAGCCGGAGCCCGCGGCCGTGATTGCCTGCCGGTAAACGTGATCTTGAACGTCCCCACAGGCAAAGACACCTGGAAGGCTCGTTTTCGACCCATCGTGCGTGAGGATGTACCCGTTCGTATCCAGCTCGAGCTGATCGCGGAACAACGACGTATTCGGCGTATGCCCGATCGCGACAAAGACGCCACTGACGGGAACGACGGTCCGGGTACCATCAGTTTTTGACCGTACGACCATCGCGGAGACTTCGCCCTTCCCTGTGTCCTGAATCTCGTCGATCTCGCTGTTGAGCATCCACGCAATTTTGGGGTTGGCGCGTGCCTTGTCCTGCATGATCTTCGAGGCACGTAGCGTGTCGCGACGGTGGACTACCGTCACCTTCGTGGCAAACTTCGTGAGAAAGATTGCTTCTTCCATCGCCGAGTCGCCGCCGCCGATGACGGCGATTTCGTGACCGCGGAAAAAGTAGCCGTCGCAGGTGGCGCAGGTCGAGACGCCATGGCCCATCAACGTCCGCTCGGACGGTAAACCCAGCAGCTTGGCGGACGCGCCCGTCGCGATGATCAGGCTGCTGGCCTGGTATTCGGCTTCGTCGGTGCGCACGACGATCGGTCTGGCCCGGACATCGACGGCCCGCACATCGCCCTGAACGATCTCGGCGCCAAACTTCGCAGCCTGTGCCTTCATTTCGGCCATCAACTCAGGTCCGAGAATGCCTTCGCGGTACCCGGGGTAGTTCTCGACCAGAGTCGTCATCATGAGCTGGCCGCCCGCTTCAACTCCTTCAATCAGCAGCGGCGCGAGATTGGCGCGCGCGGTGTACAGCGCGGCCGTCAGGCCGGCCGGCCCGGATCCGATGATGATTACCTGTCGGGAAGACATGCGCGCTTCAGGCGACGGCGCTACCTTCGACGGCTGGCAGATGTTTGTCGATCACCGTCTTGAGGTGGTCCTTCGGAACGAGGCCGACGACCGTCTCGACCACTTTGCCATTCTTGAACAGCAGCATGGCGGGGATTCCACGGATTTGAAACTTGAAGGCCGTGTCCTGATTGTCGTCAACGTTCAACTTGCCGACGGTGACCCTTCCTGCGTAATCGGTGGCTAGCGCCTCGACCGTGGGCGCCAAGCGTTTGCATGGGCCACACCACGGCGCCCAGAAGTCCACCAGCACGGGCGTGCCGGACTTGAGGACCGATTCTTCGAAGTTGCCATCCGTAAAGGTCTGGACGTTGTCGCTTGCCATCGTTTCTCCCTTAGCCCTTCTCCCTTAGCCCTTCTCCCTTTTAGCCGTTAGCCCTTGTTTTCGTCCCCCTGCCTCAGGGCCCGCCTGTATATTTTGACGTACTCTCGGGCGGAATGGTCCCAAGAGTTGTCCCGGCGCATACCGGCAACCTGAAGCGCTTGCCATCGCGGTGTGTCCTGGAAAACCGCCAGAGCGCGCTGCAGGGCTGCGAGCAGTGCCGCACGAGTGTACTCCCTGAACACAAATCCCGTCGAGGTCGCTCCCTTTGGCGTGAAATCCCGAACCGTATCGACAAGCCCGCCGACGTAGTGGACGATCGGAACAGTGCCGTACCGCAAGCTGTACATCTGGTTGAGTCCGCACGGCTCGAACCGCGACGGCATCAGGAAGATGTCGGCGCCTCCTTCGATGAGATGAGCGAGCTCCTCGCTGAAGTCGATGCGGACGCCGATTCGATCCGGATGACGAGCGGCAAGCCCGGTCCACAGGTCCTGATATCGCGCCTCACCGGTCCCAAGCAGGACCCACGTCGCTTCCATCCGCGGCAACTCGTCGGCAACCGACGCCAGGAGATCGAATCCTTTTTGATCGACCATGCGGGAGATCATGCCGATGAGCGGGCGTGCAAAGGCTGTTTGCTCCACCGGGAGGCTGTACCGCCGCAAGACTTCCCGCTTGGCCAGCGCCTTGGTGCTCAAGTCGTCAGCTTGAAACGGCGCCGGCAAAAACCGATCGCTCGCTGGATTCCATCGATCGGTGTCGATGCCGTTCAGAATGCCGACCAGATCGGACGACCGGCGCCGGAGGATGCCATCGAATCCGAAGCCCAATTCCGGCGTCTGTATTTCGCGTGCGTACTGCGGGCTGACGGTGGTGATCAGATTGGCATCGTTGATCCCGCCTTTGAGAAAACTGATCCGTCCCCAGTACTCGAGGCGGTCAACCGTCAGCAGGCTCCAAGGCAGGTCGAGGCGAGGCAACCAGTCAGGCTCGAACAGACCCTGGTACGCGAGATTGTGGATCGTCAAAACACTGGCAGTCCCTCCAAGCACTGGGTGTGACGCGTACATCGTCTTGAGATAGACGGGCGCAAGGCCAGCCTGCCAGTCGTGGGCGTGGACGATGGAAGGCCTGCCACGCCGGCCCGCGAACTCGAGGGCGGCGCGAACCAGCATGGCGAACCGCCGGGCGTTGTCGGCGTAATCGCTGTTGCCGATGCCGTACAGCGCCTCCCGGTCGAACATGTCTGGACAGTCGACGAGCACCGCGCTCGCCCGTTCACCGAGGGAAACCTCGTGAAAGCCCACGTCCCGCGTAAAACCGCCGACACCTACAGGAAATTGATCGACGAGGGTTCCGGCATCAACGCCACGATACTTTGGGCTGACGACGGTAACCGACCAACCTGCCTTCGCGAGGGCGAGCGGCAGCGCCCCGAGTACATCAGCAAGCCCACCCGTCTTCGAGAATGGAAGGGCCTCGGACCCAATCATCAGGACGCTCTGGGGAGGTAATGGTGGGCGCGGCATCATTCAGGGCTTAGGGCTTAGGGCTCAGGGCTCAGGACTCGGGCCTAGGGCCTGTGGCCAGAGGACTGTACAATCTTGCAGTGCCTGAGCGCCCGGCGCGACTTCCCCGTCCGGAGCCACGAGAAATCGTGGAACTCAAGAATCTGAAAGCCGCTCAGCCCGAGCTGGCCTCCGCAGTGGACATGCAAATCGCGCTCCTCGAGATGCAGCGCCGCGTGCAGTCCCGCGTTCCATTACCTTGGATTCAGGCCGATCCAGAATGGCTGCGCGCGCAGTACTCCGCGCGCCGTGCCGTCGTGCGCTTCGCGGATATCCCGCTCGACTGGACCGATTTTCGTCTGACTCTTCGTCAGACGGCTGATATTCTCCGCCGTTTCGAGACGCTCGAGCAGGCCGACTACGAAAGCATCGTTGCCCTTGGACGCCTGGGCAACCAGCTCGAACCGATGGTTATTTCCTGGTACGAGGCAACGTCGAGCGCGAACGGCCGCGACCAGACAACCCCCGAGTCACCCCCGATGCCGGAGGGCTTCGACCACGTTCTGGTTCTCGCGCTTCGTCCTTTTCTGGCGCGGTGCGCAGAGGTGCTCATGCAGCAAGGCGAGCCGCCTCTGCCAACCTCCGGGCGTTGCCCGTATTGCGGATGGGAGCCGGAATTTTCAGTGATTACACCGGCAGCCGATCGTCGTCTGATTTGTGGACGCTGCGTCGCTCAATGGCCCTTCGATCCACTCGCGTGTCCCTTCTGCACCAACGAGGATCGCGCCCGCATCACATCGTTTGCGACGCGAGAAGGACGTTACCGCGTGTATGGATGTGATGTGTGCCGGCGTTATCTGAAGGCCTACGACAGCCGGAGTGCAGACAGACCGGTAATGCTGGCAGTCGACGCAATCGCCACGCTTCCGCTCGACGCAGCGGCCATGCAGCGCGGATACGTGGGTTAGGTCGAGATTATTACTGGGGCAACGCAGGAACGGTCGTCTCGGTAGCGAAGAGCGTCGACGCTTTCACGGAGAGCCAGTTGAACAGATTGCGCGTCTCCATGAAGCGGCCTGCATTCGACCGGGCGCCGAGCACGACGACGGCGACCTGGCGGTCGGAGTCCGGCAAGCGCAGCAAAGTCGCCAGGCAGTACCCGGACTTCGAAATGAACCCCGTTTTTCCAGCCCGGACGTCGACGTCGCTTCGACCGAGCAGGTGATTCGTGCTCCGGAAGGTCAACGTGCGCCCGGCTGCTGTCTGTAACGTGTAGTCCGGCGTTCTCATCACAGAAGCGATACGCTCGTCACCCGACGCATGAGTGATCAGACGAGCCATGTCGAAGGCGGACGAAACGTTTTCCGAAAGGAGTCCGGAGGGGTCGGCGTAGTGGGTGTTCGTGAGGCCAAGCTCCGCAGCCTTGTCGTTCATCCGCTGAACGAAGCCGTCCGAACCGTGCGGCGAGACCCGGGCGAGCGCTCGGGCCGCCGCGTTGTCGGACGCAATCAACAGCAGATGAAGCAGATCATCCACGGTGACCCGATCGTTTCTCCGGAGGAGCGTCGTCGAGGCACGGAACACATCGGTCCGATCGATGGTGATCACCTGTGAGGGATCCGGATCGTTCTCCAGGAACACCGTCGCCGTCATCACTTTGGTTATGCTGGCGATCGAACGTTGATCCTGCGCGTTCTCTTCCCAAAGAATCTCGTTGGTTTCCGGATTGTAGATGACGGCGGCCGCGGCACGAACATCAGGCACCAGATCGCCGCTCGCATCGACTTTGTAGCGTGGCAATGTGGTGTCGGCCATCTCGCTCGCCAAGGCGCGGGCACGGGCCAGTCTGGCGCGCTGCGCGAGCGAGCGTTGCGAGGAATACAGCGGTCGCTTGCGGGACGGTGATGCGCTCGCTGCGCGAGTTGAAACCGACGATTGGGATTTTGTCTTCGTCGCCGCACTGGTCGAGCTGACGCCAATGCTCAGAAGAGCCACAAGCGTAACGAGACTGAGCCGAACAGCCGGTTTTGTATTCACATGTACCAACCGAATCCAGAGAGCGGGGGGACGAATGAGAGAAATTGTAGCAGATAATTCATAGACGACAAGGGGATTATCGGTCAGCCTCTGCAGTTTGCAGGCAACGATGTATAGCAAAGACCATTTGTACGCGTCCGGAATTACACAATTGGCGTATCGGCCTGTTCGTGCGCGTCCTCGACGCGTCCTTGAGGGCCTGAGTGATCCGAATCGAGACGCCGCGGCATTACCAAATTGAGGGGAGACATGATGTGACGCCCCGCGAGATTGAAGAATTTCGAGCCTTGCGCGCGACAATTCGAGAGCGCGGCTCCCAGCGTGTCTATTTGTTCTTCGCGTCGCTCGCCGTGTGGGCAGCCTCCACGATAGCCACCGCGGCACTCGCTGCGCTTCCTGTCGCCACGCTACTGCCTCTGCTGCTCCTGGCGGCCGGATTCGAAGCGATTTTCCAGCTGCACACCGGCGTCGAGCGAATCGGCCGCTACCTCCAGGTGTTCTACGGGGAAATGGAGACCGAGCCAGCACGCGACTGGGAGCGCGTGGCGATGGCCTACGGACAGGCTCACCGGGGCGGCTCCGATCCGCTCTTCGCAACATACTTTGCGCTTGCGACTCTGTTGAACTTCGTCCCCGTCCTTCTTGCGGAGCCAGTTCGGCTCGAAGTGACGGTGGTCGGCACGATTCACCTGCTGTTTTTCGTGCGCCTCTGGATCGCCAAGCGCGCGGCGTCGCAGCAGCGGTTGACTGATCTGGAACGGTTCCGGCGGATCAAAGAGGCGGGAGGGACAGGAGTGGCGGGAAAGGCAGCGCCCTAGTTCTGGGCGAGGGCGATCGTGAGGAGGAGCGCCCGCTGTGTGCCTAGCCACGAATCGCTCGTATCGAACGATTCGTGATCCGAATGAGCGGCCAGGCCACGGCCACCTCCTCCGATTGTGATGGCCGGGATTCCCAGGCTCATGGGAATGTTCGCATCGGTCGAGCTTTCGTTCAGTGAAATCGGAAGCCCCAGTGCCTTGTGAACGGCCTCGGCCGTCCGCACGATCGCTGAATCAGCCGGTGTCGCGGCCGCAGGACGATACCCGACACGCTCCTTGGCGGCCGTCACGGTTTGCGTCGCTCGCCATCGCTCGTTTTCTTCGGCGGTTGCCGCATCAACGGCCCTGAGGAATCTGGCCTCTAACGCGCTGAGAGCCGTGGAGTCGGGCGACCGCATGTCCACTTCCATCCATGCATCCGACGGAATCGAGTTGATCGACGTCCCGCCTCCAACCCGGCCGACATTGAATGTGGTCTTAGGGTTGGAGGGCACCTGGAACTCGCCAACTTTCGCAATGGCGCGACCCATGGCGCCGATAGGGTTGGGAAGTCCGAACGCCGAGAAACTGTGGCCGCCCGGACCCTTGAACGTCACTCGGTAGCGGATGCTGCCGACGCCTACATTCGTGATCCCAAGCCCGGTTCCATCGATCGACACGAACCGGTCGATGTCGGCCGGTCGGCCGGCTCCCGGCGCGCTGCCGCGGGCCGGGGCACTTCGGCGATCGTCCTGTTCCGCGACACCAAAGAGTTCCCTTACACCCCTGAGGTCTCCTAGTCCTTCCTCGCCGACCGTGGCGACGAACGTGATCGAACCGGTCGTTTGCACGTTTGCCTGACGCATCGCCCGGACAATTCCCACGAGAACGGCGAGGCCACGACAGTCGTCACCGATGCCGGGGCCACGAAGTATTGCACCCTCGCGCTTCACCTTGACGTCGGTACCTTCAGGGAACACGGTGTCCAGGTGGGCGGAAATCACGAGGCGAGGTCTGCTCGCCGCACCCGGTCGATCGCCGCGAACGTTTCCGGCGGCATCGACCTGCACATTCCGAAGACCCAAACGCTCGAAAGTCTGCCTGAGCAACTCGCCACGAGCGCGTTCCTTGAAACTTGGCGCCGGTACTTCGCAAATCCGTACTTGATCGTCAATCGTCTGCTGTTCTCCAGTCTTCGACGCCTCCATCGCGGCCTTGACTGACAGTTCTTGCAGGAGGTCCGCGGGTGCGCTCGACTTCATCTGTGCCTCGACGCCTCCGCTGAAGGCAAGGATGGCAGCCGCTGCGAGAGACATTGAACTCGCTGCTTTCGTCATCGACCGGAATCGTATCTCAGTGTTCATCGTGAAGTCCCCCGAGCGGTGGAAAAAAGCCAGGGTTATATGGGACGCCGACCTTTGCGCCGAGAAATTGCGCGAGGGAAACGATGTTCGATCAGGTACGGATGTTGCTCATAGTTATCCGCAGGAAGGTAAAGAGGTGATGAGTCTCGTTCGGCTTCTCGGCTTCACGACACTTACTTGCGGTTGCGTGGTCGGCAAGTACCGCGAGGTTGCGACCAGCCGGGAAGTGATGTACATCGAGGAAAAGGGCAAGTCCTGCGGCAGCCACTCACATCGCCGGAATCACACGATCGTTGCCGACCGCTTCGCGCCGTCCTCCTTGGTTTCCCTCGCATCTAAGGCCTCATAGGGGCCTCATAGGGGCCTCATAAGAAGTCAGGCGTTCCGGCCAGGTGTGCCCTTTTGGGCACACTGTGCTATTGAAAGACACCGGTCTTCACAGTTGTGCTAATGCTTTCAGCCTTGCCATCCGAAAAGACGGGCAAGCACGATGGCAGTCCTCCTCAAGCCCTTTGCGACGGTTCCCGGTCGTTCGGGCGCCTCGAGCCGCTTCTACCTCGCTGACTGCCTCGAAGTATTTCGTCAGCAGCCGCCGCAGAGCGTTGACGTCGTCGTCACGTCGCCTCCATACAACCTCGGCATCGACTACAGCCAGTACGACGACACGATGTCGAGGGCGGACTACCTGGAGTGGACGCGCTCATGGGTGGCGGCCGCAGCGCGGGTTCTCGCGCCCAATGGTTCGCTCTTCCTGAACGTTGGCGCCAAGCCGAAGGACCCGTGGACCGCGCTCGACGTCGCGCAGGCGGTCCGAGAGCATCTCCAGCTGCAAAACATCATTCACTGGGTCAAATCCATCGCCATCGACCGGGAATCGGCCGGTGCTGCCGCCGGGCTCACGAAAGATTTGGCCGTCGGTCACTACAAGCCGATCAACAGCGATCGTTTCTTGAACGATTGCCACGAATTCATTTTTCATTTCTCGCCAAAGGGTTCGACCGCGCTCGATCGTCTTGCGCTCGGCGTTGCCTATCAGGACCAGTCGAACATCACACGATGGCGCGGTGCGGCGGAAGGCATTCGCTGCCGCGGGAACACCTGGTTCATCCCTTACGAGACAATCCAAAGGAGGGACCGCGACCGGCCGCATCCAGCGACCTTTCCTTCCAGGCTCCCGGAACAGTGTCTACGTCTCCACGGCGTCTCGCGGATTGGAGTCGCCATGGATCCTTTTACAGGGCTCGGCAGCACGGCGATCGCGTGCGCGCGCCTTGGAATCAACTTCATCGGAGCCGAGATTGACGAAGCCTACTTGACCGAAGCGGTCATGCGGACTCGTGTCGCCGTGATCGATCAGGCAATGAAGGGCAGGCGGGCAACTCGAAAGGTCCGGGTTGCGTCGATCGAGCCTCCGGCGCGCGCGCAACGGCGCTGAGGCTCCGGGGCGGAAAACCTGAACTCGTCGGCTACTGTTTCGTCGGGCTCGTGGGAGCCGGCGGCGGTTTCAGCGAGTATTCTTTTCGGAACCAGGCGTTGGTGTCGGCCCGACGGACCTTCACTTCAAGCTTCCTGAGTCGCTTGAGCGGGTCCGGATTCTTCGAGTAGTACCCCAGCACGTAGTAGTCGCTCGTCTCGGCGTCGATGCGGCGGATCGCTTTCCCGAAATCGTTCTGGTTCACGATGGCGATACCGCCCGTCTCTTCGGCGAGCACGCGCAAGCTGTCTTGAGACTTCCGGACGAACTCGCCCCATTGCTGAGGATCGACGTTCTCGTCGAGGTCGGACAGCGGGCCAACGAGTCCTCGAGGGTCGAGTGTATACATCGTCACGTTCGCCCGATTGGCTGTGCGCGTCAGGTCCCAGAGCTCACGCGCCAGATCGGCGTCGGCAAATTCTTCGGACTGCTTCTTTCCTTCGAGATCTCGAGTCGGATCGTTGCTGCCGTCGCCCGCCGCCTGGGAATTTTGCGATCGCGATAGTTCATTCTGAGCGAAGGGCGAGTCGGGGCGCATGAGCCCGAGACGCGCGTCTTGAAATGGCGTGAAGTCGTAACCGTCGCTCACGTAGACGAGCGCCTTGCGGCGATTGTGCACGGCCTCGAGGTTCTTCAGCGTCTCCTCGACGGTCGAGAACGCCACGCGGGCACGGTATCTCACTTCGCTCGGTCCACCGGGCCCGGAAGACCCGTTGATGATGTCGTCTGGCTTCAGTTCGTTGCCGGTAATTTTCTTGACCGCGTCGTTGAAGCGGGTCTTGTCGTACGTCATCTGCATCGAGATGGACGAGGGACCGCTCGACACCATTCCGAACAGGTCGCCCTCGTGAAGCAGCTCCTTCCCGAACTTTTCAAAGAGCTGGCGCACACGGCCGGTATCATGGAACCGCAGGTGCTGGTCGTCCACGAAGAACACGAAAATACGTCCCGACACGTCGTTCCGGGGTCGAGTCGGCGGCAGGATGATGCCCTCAGGGGGCGCTGCTGCCGGAGGCATGAGCGCGTTGGTCACGCGGCCGCCGGTCACGACCGTCATCGAACTGATGTCCTGGAGGACACCGTCTTCGTAAACCTCGAACTCGTCCTTCTTCAGGTCTGGAACGAAGTTCCCTTTGCTGTCCCGAACCAGGACATCGGTCGTCACGAGATCGACCTGCACGCTGAACGTTGGCGTCGGAGTTTGAGGAGACGCAGGCGGCGTCTGGGGTGCCGGCGCCTGGGACGGAGACGCTGGCGCCTGAGCAGACAAGGCAGCTGCGAGGATGCACAGAAACGCAGCGGACCAGAACCCGTTCCTTTGCAAATTCATAAGGCCGATTATAGCCGGGGACCCTGGCTACGTCACTCGCCTTCGTGGTCGCCGTGACTGCCCCGCCAGCCTTCAGTTTGAATCGTTGGATCGCCCAGGGATGAAGACGAAGGAGCGGGCGCGGCAGCCTGCGGTGGCCCGCTGTCGGCGGTCGAGTGGTTTGCTCGATGCCGCCCTCCGCGCCGCCTCCGCCGGCGGTGACGCCGATGACCCGCTGAAGTGTCGCCAGAAGATGTGACGGCAGCGTTGACGCCCGCATTTGCTGCAGTGAAGGACTCAGCCACTGGTTGAACGTCCCGGCCGACCGTGTCGGCCAACACGACAGTCTCTTCGACGCCCGGCTCCTCGTCGACAACCACTGCGGCGCCGGACTCGCGTTCGTCGGCTTCCCGCAGGCGGCGCTCGGCTCGCTGGGCACGCCGGCGTTCGCGCCAGTACTCCGGCTGAACGGTAGGAATCGGCGTGTTTCGAAGCGCCTTCCAATCGAAGGCGATGTCGGGATGCTGCGCTTCGAGCGCCCGTGCGGCCGAGTCGTCGAACGGCGCCCGTCCGACTTTCACATTGGGTGGCGTCCGGAACCAATAGAGGACGGAAGGCCGGCCCTTGCCGCGATAGTCGGCGCCATTTTGCACCAGGAAGAAATGTTCGTATCCGCGCTTGTCGCGCGAGGCTCTCACAAAAGGCACGGTCGGCTTTGGCTTCTCGACTTATCGACGCTTCTGGGGCCGCGCTTTTCGGGCCGGTTTCGCCGAGCGGCCGGCAGACTTGGCAAAGCGAGGCGCAGGCTTTCGACGTGCGGCGCCCGCTGTCGGTCGGCGCGCCGGGCGGCTCGCGGCCTGGGCGACGTCGCGACTGCGATGTACGAGCGTGAAACGCACCTGGTCACCGACGGCGTGGTAACTCCAGATCTCGTTGACATGAATCTGATTGTCTTCACACAAGCGACGGGCGACGTCAACCATACCCGCCGGCACGTATAAGTAGAACTCGGAGCGCAGCTTACTGAAGTGTGCCCACTGGGCCAGCGCCTCGAGATGGTTGACCGACTCGCCCGTCTCGACCTCGATGACGGCTTCCAACTTACGTCCACGGCCCTGCGAAAAAAGGACGAGGTCGGGAAAAATGATGCCCCCTCCGGACCGGACGCCCGCATTCTGTTCGGCTCCCGGGTTTGCACCAGCGTCATACCGTCGTCGCGCCTTGGTTTGGAGCAGACGGATAATCCGATCATGCTCGAGCTGCTCGCGAACTGGCCGGACCAGGATCGGACTCACCGAACGCCTCCGAATCGTTGAGGAATCACCCCGGACGAAACCGGTAAGTCTAGCATGCTTTTCCCCGAGCCCATCCTTATCACGGTCTTAAGCCGCGTGCCCTAAATTTCATTGGCTCAAGGGTTCACACGGACCTGGCGACCGTTCGAGCTCATTCGGTCGGATACAATAACATCACTCATCGGGATGTCCGATTCTGAGGCAGCGACGATTCTCATCGTGGACGATGATGAGGGCGTAACCACCACCTTCGCCCGGATGCTGTCGTTGGAAGGGTACGAAGTCCGAACAGCAGAGACGGCCGAAGGCGGCCTCCGCGAGGCTGAAACCAATCGCCCCGACGCCATCATTCTCGACCTGCGGATGCCCCTGATCGACGGTCTGGGGTTTCTGCGGCGACTTCGCACGCAAGAGCACCATCGAGAGACGCCAGTGGCCATCGTCACGGGCGACTACTTTCTCGACGAAGATATCTCCGACGAAGTGCAGGCGCTTGGTGCCGAGCTGCGGTTCAAGCCCTTGTGGCTCGAGGACCTGGTGAAGCTGGCGCGCAACCTCCTCAAGGTGACCCACTGATCGAGCCGGAATCGCGATTTCTCAGAGCTTGTCGGCGGCAGCCGGTCGACGCGACGCCTGTCTGGTTCATGCGGCAGGCCGGACGGTACATGAGCGAGTATCGCGCGCTGCGCGAGCGCTATTCGCTCCTTGATCTGTGCCGCACACCGGACCTGGCCACCGAGGTCACCCTGCAACCCGTGCGTCGAATCGAGGTCGACGCGGCGATTCTCTTCTCGGACCTGCTGTTGCCGCTCGAGCCCATGGGCATCCCGTTCGACTTCGTCAAGGGAGAGGGTCCGGCAATCCAAAGCCCGTTGCGGTCGGAGCGGGACCTCGAACTCGTTCGCCGCTTCGAACCTCGCGAGGCGCTGTCTCCCGTGCTGGAGGCGATCCGGCAAATCAAGCGCGAGCTCCCATCTCGATTACCGCTCATCGGGTTTGCGGGAGCGCCCTTCACGCTGGCGTCGTACGCAATCGAAGGAGGACATTCGAATACTTTCGCGCACACGAAAGCGCTGATGTACGGCTCGCCTGCTGCATGGCACCGCTTCTGCGATCTACTGTCGGACATGGCGGCCGATTATCTCGTTGCTCAAATCGAGGGGGGCGTCGATGCGGTTCAGCTGTTCGATTCGTGGGTGGGGGCTCTGAACGCGCACGACTATCGAGAGTTCATCCTGCCGCACACCCGAAAGATCTTCGATCGCCTCGCGGTCCATAAGGTCCCCACGATTCACTTCGGCGTCGGCACCAGCGCAATCCTCGGCGAACTGCGCGAGGCAGGAGGCGATGTGATCGGTGCGGATTGGCGGATTCCACTCGATGAGGCGTGGGCGCGAATCGGACCCGATCGCGCGATCCAGGGAAACATCGACCCCACCGTCCTGCTCGGACCCTTGCAGCGAATCCTACGCGCCGCTGACGATGTATTGGCCCGAGCCGGTGGCCGGCCCGGCCACATTTTCAATCTGGGTCATGGGATTCTGCCGATGACTCCTCTCGAGCACGTCCAGGCGCTCGCGCGATATGTGCATCAACAAACGCGGACCTAACCGAAAAAGGGTGCTCGGTGCTAAGTGCTGAGTGCTCGGTGCTGGTGCGAGGTGCTGGGTGCGAGGTGCTCGGTGCGAGGTGCTCGGTGCGAGGTGCTCGGTGCCGAGTGCTGGTGCGAGGCGCCAGTGCTAGGTGCGAGATGCCGGTACTCGTGCGACACGCTCGGTGCTCGTGCGACCTGCGGGCATGAGGACCATGTACGATACACGTCGGAGCAAGCACCTAGCACTGTGCATTCAGAACCCAGCACCCAGCACCAGCACCAGCACCCAGCACCTCGCACCCAGCACCTCGCACCAGCACCCAGCACCCAGCACCAAGCACCGAGCACGAGCCTGGTATCCAGTAACCCATGACCAACCCAGGCGTTCTGTTGATGGCCCATGGCACTCCCGACTCGCTCGACGAGATGCCGGAGTACTTGAAGCTCGTCCGCGGCGGACGTCCACCCTCTCCCGAACTCGTGGCCGAAATGCGTCACAATTACGCCGCAATCGGAGGCCGATCGCCGCTGACGGATATCACGATGGCCCAAGCGACTGCGCTGCGCGCCAGGCTTGGACCAGGCGTCCCGGTGGCTGTGGGCATGCGAAACTGGCGGCCGTTTATTGTCGACGCGTTGGCGGATTTGGTTCAACGCGGCGCCGATCGGATCATCGGCATCCCGCTGGCCCCGCAGTTCTCGACATTGAGCGTGCAGAAGTATGTCGATGCGGCGCTCAAGGCGCTGCCTTCGAGCGCCCAGTTCGTCGCGGTCCGCTCGTTTGCGACGCATCCCTTGCTTCTGGAAGCATTCGCCGAACGCGTGTGCGCGGCGCGGCCGGGGAATGACGAAGAAGCGATTTTCACGGCTCACAGCCTTCCCGCGCGAGTGATCGATGCGGGCGACTCGTACGCTCAGGAGGTGGCTGAGACCGCTCGTGGCGTAGCCGAACGATCGGGTGTGAAGAAGTATGAAATCGCCTATCAGAGCGCCGGGCGAACGCCCGAGCCGTGGATCGGTCCCGACTTGAGCGAGCTCATTCGCGCGCGCGCGGCGTCAGGCGGACGCCGGTTCCTCGCGATCCCGATTGGATTCGTATGCGACCATACGGAAATTCTGTTCGACATCGACGTCCAGGCGTCAGCGGCCGCCCGCGAGTGCGGGGCCACACTGCGGCGAACCGAGTCTTTGAACACGTCGCCGACTTTCGTGGCCTTGTTAGAAGACTTAGTGAAATCGCACAATGGCCTTTGACGCTATCGTCATCGGCGGAGGCATCGCGGGCCTGACGGTTGCGTACGAGCTGCACCGGCGCCAGGTCCCCTTCGTTCTCCTGGAACGCTGTGCGCGGGCGGGCGGCCTGGTGCTGAGCGAGGACATCGACGGATACACCATCGACGCAGGACCCGATGCGCTGCTCGTGCAAAAGCCCGACGGCATCCGGCTGTGCGAAGAGCTGGGGTTGAAAGACGACCTGGTCCCCACGAAGAAGCCCCGGCTGGCCTACATCCAACGCGGGGGCCGACTGCACCCCCTGCCGGACGCATCGGTGCTCGGAATTCCTACCCGCCTCGGACCGTTTCTTGCCACTCGCCTGTTTTCCTGGCCTGGCAAGCTTCGCATGGCCGGGGAACTCTTCGTGCAGCCTCGCCGCGATAGTGATGATGAATCGATCGGCGCCTTCATCAACAGGCGATTCGGTCGAGAAGCCACGACCTACCTGGCAGAGCCGCTTCTGGCTGGCATTCACGCCGGCGACGTCAACCGGCTCTCCATTCAGTCGTTGTTTCCGCGGCTCGTCGACGCCGAGCGGAGTCATGGAAGTGTGCTTCGGGCCTTCCGTGCTCGCCGGAGTCCCGGCGCAGACACCGATGGCGCATTTCGATCGTTGCCGGGTGGACTGAGTCAGATGATTCGCGCGTTGCTGGGCGCGATACCGGCCGAGAGAGTTCGGCTCAATGCCCCCGTCCGGTGCGTCGCCTTCGACACGCCTTCCAGAACATTCTTCGTCGAAACGGCGAACGGTGACCGTGTCCGTTCACGAACGGTTACCTTCGCGACACCCGCGTATGTGACGGCCGGACTGCTACGCCCAATCGACGCCGAACTGGCGGAATTGTGCGATGGCATTCCGTACGTCTCGACCGGAATCGTGGCGATGGCATTTCGCCGTTCCGATGTGGCCCATCCACTGAATGGCTCCGGCTTCGTCGTCCCGAGCGTTGAAAAGAGCGGGATCCTGGCTGGATCGTGGATGTCGTCGAAGTGGCCGCATCGGGCACCGGCCGATCGCGTGTTGATGCGCGCCTTTGTCGGAGGCGCGCGAGATCCGCGAGCGCTCGATCGTTCGGACGCCGAGCTGGTCGAACAAGCTCTGGCTAGTCTCAGACCACTTCTCGGCATCGGCGCCGACCCGCTTTTCACGAAGGTGTACAGGTGGGAACGTGCCGGCGCGCAGCATGAAGTCGGTCACGGCTCGAAGCTTGCCGCGATAGCGCGACTGTTGGGCCTACATCAGGGCATTTTTCTCACAGGAAGTGCCTATCGCGGCGTGGGAATCCCCGACTGCGTGGCAGACGGCCGTGCGACGGGGAGGCAGGTGACGGATTACTTGACCAAATGACTGCCCATATCCGAATAGCTGCAATTCTGATTTGGCTGCTTGCGACTGCCGCCGAACATGCGCAATCCCCGACTGCAACGCTGGCGCCCGATCTGCTCGACCTTCTTCGCAAAATCAAAGCGGCCGACTCCGAGCAGCTTGCCGTTTCAGAGGCGGACGGCCGATTCCTTCGCGTGATGATTGCCTCGAGCGGCGCCAGACACGCTCTGGAAATTGGAGGGGCCAGCGGTTACAGCGCCATCTGGATCGGCCTGGGCTTGCGCGAGACCGGCGGCCGTTTGACGACGATTGAAGTGGATGCCGGGCGTGCCAGAACCGCCGAGCAGAACATTCGGCGGGCGGGTCTTGCGGACATCGTCACCGTCGTGTCGGGGGACGCGTTCGAAGAGATTCCGCGAATCAAAGGCGACTTCGATTTCGTGTTTCTCGACGCCTGGAAACGCGACTACAAACGATTCTTCGATCTAACGTATCCGAGGCTTCGTTCGGGCGGCCTGCTACTCGCGCACAACGCCGTCAACAAGGAGACGGAGATGCACGATTTTCTTGCGGCGATCCAGAACGATCCTGCCCTGTTCACAACGATCGTCGCGCCCGGGCAGGAAGGAATCTCGGTTTCATACAAGCTAAAATCGCCAGCTCATAAGTAACAGCGCGACCACAATGCGTGACGTCCATATCATCGGCGTTCCATTGGACCTTGGTGCGGGTCGTCGTGGCGTCGACATGGGGCCATCGGCCTTTCGCATTGCGGGGCTCGGGGAACGCCTGACCAATCTCGGTCTTGCCGTCGTCGATCGCGGCGATCTGGCGGCGCCGATTCCCGAAACCCAGGAGCGGCGTGACGAACGCCAGAAGTACATTCATGCGATCGCCCGGGTGTGCCAGACGCTGTACGAAACGGCGCTCGACTCCTTCCAAGCGGGCGCGACACCGCTGGTGCTGGGGGGCGATCACAGCCTCGCCGCCGGTTCGGTTGCAGCCGCGGCTCAATGGGCGCGCCAGACGAAGGATCTGCCGATTGGCTTGCTGTGGATAGATGCGCACGGCGACATGAACACGCCGGCCACTTCATCCAGCGGGAACGTTCACGGAATGCCGCTGGCCGCGTTGCTCGGTCCGGAGCCGGCCGAGTTGTCGCGCATCGCGGGCTGGTCCCCCAAAGTGTTGCCGGCTCACACCGTGCTCTTCGGCGTTCGCAATCTCGACGAGCGCGAAAAAACCGCCGTACGCGATTCGCATATCCACGTGTTCACGATGAAGGACATCGACCGGCAAGGCATCGCGCGGATCATGGAACAGGCCCTGAAGCTGGCCGGCAGTGAGACGGCTGGCATCCACGTGTCGTTCGACCTCGACGCCTGCGATCCGATGGTCGCGCCAGGAGTCGGCACGCCGGTTCGCGGAGGTTTGAATTACCGCGAGGCGCACATGGCCATGGAGATGGTCGCCGATTCGGGACTGCTCCTCTCTCTCGACATGGCTGAAGTGAATCCCACGCTAGATCTCCGGAACACGACCGCCGAGCTCGGCACCGAGCTCGTACTCTCGGCACTCGGTATGAAGATTCTTTGAATTGCCGAATAGCGAGCACCGATCTACGATGACTCGGTGGCTGAACGTTGTCGCTTTCTGAAAGGCGGATAGTCATGCGGACCGCAAAGCTCGTTCTGTTCGGGATGCTTTTGGTCGGTGCTCTCGGGGTCACGCTGAGCGTCGTACACGCACGTCAAGGGCGGCGGGTCAGCCCGCACGAATCGGTCAGCGCATCGGTTGACGGCAGCGACTTGACCATCACCTACGGGCGGCCATCCATGCGCGGCCGAACGATCTTTGGAGCGTTGGTTGCCTACGGTCGCGTGTGGTGTCCAGGAGCCGACGAGGCCACGACGCTCGAGAGCACGCGCCCGCTCCGCGTTGGAGATCTCACGGTCCCGCCGGGTTCGCACACGATCTGGGTGCTGCCGACACACGAGATGTGGACGTTGATCATCAGCAAGGAGCCGAGTGGGTTTCACACCAACTACAACTCGAGCGCCGATCTCGGACGTATCACGTTTGAAAAGCGGCCGCTCGACACACCGGTCGAGCAATTGACCTTCGCGATCAAGAAGAACGACGCAGGTCCTGGCGGATCGATCGTCATGACCTGGGAAACCACCGAGGCGTCTGTGCCGTTCACGGTACAATAGTCGTTCGTCGTTCGTCGTTCGTCGTTCGTCGTTCGTCGTTCGCCGTTCGCCATGCCGGAGAGCACGTCATCCGCCGCGATGCAACGCCATCGACGAGCGACAAACGACCAAGGCCGGGTAGCTCAGTGGTAGAGCATCGCACTTTTAATGCGAGGGTCGCGGGTTCGATCCCCGCCCCGGTCACCACAAATCGCCCGACGAGGCAGAACAAACGGAGCGGACATCACTCGAAGCGCTTCGCCAGATCAAGTTCGACGACAGCGCGCCAACGGATCGCGTTGCGCCGTAGCGGGCGTTTCGGAGCAGCTCTCCTTCATCCGTCCGGTGACTTCTACTTGGTTCTGAAGTACGCCACCAACCTAGAGCCGTCGTTCGCTGTCATAACGACGACATAGCATTGACCCGCGGGATTTGGCGTTTTCCAGTTCTGAATAAACTGCCGGCCAGAGTCGTCGTGACGAAGCGCCGTATTGCCTGTATTGGTCAGGTCGGACATCGGGATGTCGCCGGGAATCGAACATCTAAGATTGATCTTGCGGCGCAACGTCGCTATCGCCGCGTCAAGATCAGCTGATGATTCTTCGATTCGCACTCAGTCTGCGCGTACTCAAAGGTGCCATCCCACGCGGCGATCGTGGACACGCCTGACGTCCCCACCGAAGCGCCGCCGCCACCGTAAAGCTCGAGTTGTGTGTTCGGGGCAATCACCTCCACGAGGGCCGGGTCGGCGAACCAGAAGGTGACGAAATCCCCGGCGACGCCAATCTGGAAGCTCCCCTGGGAAGGAAGGAATGACGCACCGCTGAGCGCGACCTGGAAGTTCGTATTGGCCGTCGGAATGGTCGCGGGATGCGACGGAGTAATCGTCGCTCCGTACGTTCGCGTTCGCACGTCGTCGGGGATGCCGACGCACGCGCTGTCGGCAATGAAGGTCAGCGTGTAGTCACCCGTCATGTTCACAGGTGGGGCGGGCACCTCGAGATGAGAAATTCACATACCGCCCGCCGAAGAGATTAGTTTGGGAAGTCTGGATTGCGCTGAGGTGGCCTTCCATGGCAGCGCGGAATCGGGTCGCGTCGTCAAACGTCCCCGACAATGAGAACGCCCCGTTCGCGTCGACAGTCGTCGACATACCAGCCTGCGGGCCGTCGACAACTTCCACTCGGGCGCCACTGAGGTGTCTGAACGCGGTGTCGCTCACAGTGCCCCTGACACCGTTCCGTGACGGCGTCGGTAGGCGGGATGCTGTCGGGCTGGTTACTGTGGGCACGGGCGCTCCGGAGCCGTGGTTCCCGCATGCTGCGACGGCGAGCGTCAGAAACAGGATGGCGGTGAACCGGTTCATTGTGACCTCATTTGCAGGGCAATGGGCTGGATGATCGGCCTCTCGTAGGACAACAATGCCTGCTCTTTTCTCCAGACCGTCGATCGGCCGCAGAGGTATACAGTAGAACCCCTGTGCGGCAGTGTGGGCGAAGGTGTGACCGGTAGGGCTCCCACACGAGTCGCATGAGACTTCGACGCGACCGACCGGCGCCAACCCAGTTGGACGCCGGAGAGGAGCGCAAACACGACGTGGGGCAGTTGGCGAGACGCCCGTCCTTTCCGTCGCGCAACAGTCCGCTTGTAGGTAACGTCCCAGCGAAGGATTGCTAACATCCGGCAGGTGAGCCGGGTGGAATCGTCAATGTTTTGGAGAGGCCGAAGGCGGGAGCCGCGTGGCAGAAGCCGGGAATCGAACCCATAACCTGGGTCGACAGGCTGCAAAACACCCGCTGTCGGAGCTCCGGCCCGACTCCGGGCAGGTTCACTGACCGGCCTCTCCGCTGGAGCGATCCGTCGGGGAGCGGATCGTTTCCGACAGCGCGCGCGTCTGATGCCGATAGCCGACGAGCAGTTCGCCATTCTCAAAGATCCGCGCTTCCACGCCAAACTCGCCGTGGTATTTCAGTTCGCACGTGAAAAGAATGTGCCTCGCCCATAGCCCACAGCTTTTCGTTGTCCCGCGGCCCGCCCGCTTTCGTCGGAACCGTCAACCCTTCTCGGCGAATCTCCTCACTCGCCCCTATTCGGCTGTATTCGACTTTAGTTACAGGTTAAAACAACTTGAATCGACTTATATATTGATGGCCTGCACCTGGCCCCTTTCGAGCCGAACGAAATTCGCTCGAACTGTTACGGATGTAGACACCGACGACCGGTGTAGCGACCGAGCGAGAGCCCTTCGACCGCCTTGGCCCGCTGGCGCTAAACGCGTATGCGCACTGGCGGTTGCATTCACAGGTCATCGTACCAACCGTCACTGGCACGGCCATTGCCCTTCTGTCTCTCCACGTGGTGTGTCGTGCGTTGGATGCGATGGTGGGTCGCCCACACACGACCGAGAGCGCGTGAGAAACGCGCCGGAGGGCTCAGATGCATTTCATGAATCGTTTGCGTGCGTTCGTGCGTGATGAGGAAGGCCAGGACCTGATCGAATACGCGTTGCTCGTCGCCCTGATCTCGCTTGTCGCGGTTGCCGCTGTCACAACTGCTGGATCAGCGGTGAACAACATCTTCACCAGCATCGCTGGCTCGCTTACGGCCGCCCTCTAATTTCTCTTTCGGCAGCATTCCGATCGGTTAGGGCCGCTTGCGCAGTCCGCTGCGCTTGCGGTCCACTTTCTTGATCACGCCGTTCAGCTCGAGCCACGGGCGCAACGCGCGGCGAATCTGTTCCGAGAACGAGCCTTCATTCCCTCCTGCACCGGTTCGGTCGTCGTCTCCGGTCCGTAGTCGATCCGAAGGGGTCGGGGTAACGTCAAGAAGCGGTAGCCGACAGCGAAGGATTCGAGAGATTCTGACTGTCCGTTTCCCAAATCTGCCCTGAGTTTCATCGCAACATCCGAAGCGCCGATCCCGATAACAAGAGCATGAAGGCTATGCTCACATTGCCGGGCGATTGACCCATGAGTTTGTATCATCCTCGGCGCGATTCGTACGAACCCGACGAGAAACCGGCGATGTTCAGACTGAAACTCGCTTCACCGATCAAGCCCCACCAGGATCCCGACCGAAGGCGGAGCGATTCTCGAGTGGTGCTTGATAGACGATCTTGGCTGCTCGAAGTGCAGGGCCTAGGCGTCGTGATGATCGACTTCGAGGACCGGATGTCGATCTTCACGGACGATGAGATTCAGTCGAACCGGATTTCGTGAAATTTGGCCTTGGGCTGTGGCCGAAGAAGGCTGCAGTTGTGGCTTCCGTCTTAAGGTTGTAGCTTCCGGCTTCAGCCGGAAGCCACGGCTGTTTTCTGAGGCGTCAGGCGGACTTGACCAACCGCCGGTGCAATTGATGCAAGAAGAAGCCGACGTCGGTGACGATCCCGATGGTTTGGTTCGAGCCGCGATCGGATAGCTTCGTGACCACGGCTGGATTGATATCGACGCAGACCATCCGTACCCACGACGGCAGCATGTTCCCCACTCCGATGCCATGGAGCATCGTCGACAGGACGAGCACCAGCTTCACGCCTTCCAACGCCACCGCATAGCGATCCTGAGCCTCGATCAAGTCCATGACCGTCTCAGGCAGCGGTCCATCGTCGCGAATGCTGCCGGCCAGCACGAAGTCCACGCCGTTGCGGATGCACTCGTACATCACGCCTTTCTTGAGGACGCCCTGCTCGACGGCCTGCCGAAGCCCGCCAACGCGGCAGATGGTATTGATGGCCCTCATGTGATGGCGGTGGCCTCCCTCGATGGCCCGGCCCGTGTCGTCGACACCGAGAGAGGTCCCAAACAGCGCGTTTTCGACATCGTGAACGGCCAGGGCGTTGCCGGCCAGCAAAACGTGGACGAAACCAGCGTTGATGAGCTCGCAGAAATACGGCACCCCGCCGGTGTGAACGAGGACCGGACCGGCCACGACGGCGATCCGCCCACCACTGCGCTTGATGTCGCCGATCATCTCGGCAATCCGCGCGACGCCCGCCTCGACGCGGCGCTCCGACGAAATTTCGTTCGTCATGAACGCAAAACCGAGCCGGTCGCGCTCGCGGAATTCCGGCGTCACTCTGATGCCTTCCACTCCACAGACGACCATATCGCCGGTGCGGACGTCGCGGAGCTTGCGGCACTCCGCGCGTTCGCCTTCGATCACGATGGCCGAATCCATTCGCTGACGATCGACCTCGAGCCACTTGCCGCCGTGACGGACGAATGTCCGCTGGTTGGTCGTGGAGTAGAAGTCGTTGGGCACGCATCCATCCTTGTCTGCTGACTGAACCGCAGCGTCGTGGCTGCTGGCGATTCGGCATCCCAGCGTCACGAGTGCCTCGAGCACGCGCTGCAGTCCGGGCTCATCCGGACCGGTGATACGCATCGCGATGAACGACGGCTCTTCGTTCGTACGTCCGATCGTGAATCGCAGGACCTCGAAAGACGCGTTGCCCTTGATCACGGTGTCGAAGACGACGTTGAGGAGCTGGGAGTCGATCAGATGCCCTTCGGCCTCCACGACCTCCGACAGCCGTTCGCGCGTTTGCATGATGAGGATCATATGATAGGTGCGCATGTCCGCCCAGACAGTCGCGCTCGCCCTCATCACACTCTTGGCCGCCATCGTCAACGGCGCCCTCGGGTACGGCTTCTCGTCGATCACCGTACCGCTCGCCCTGTTGTTCCTCGCCAACCGCGTGCTGAATCCGGCGATGGTGCTGATCGAGGTAGCCCTGAACGCCTATGTCTTGTGGGTGAACCGAGGAGCATTGCCGACGGTGTGGCGCCGGATGGTTCCCATCGTGATCGGGCTCGTGCCTGGAATCGCGCTCGGTACTTTGATCGTCGCCCAGGTCAGTCCGGCCCAGTTGCGCTTCTACACCTTTGTCGTGCTGCTGCCGCTGATCCTGCTCCAGGCCGCGGGCTTTCGGCGTCCGATTCGATCCGAACAATCGGTCGGCCTGGTGTTCGGCGGCGGGCTCGGCGTGCTGTATTCGGTGACCACGATCTCGGGGCCGCCGCTGGCCGTGATGCTGAACAACCAGGGACTCGCCAAGAACGAGTTCCGGGCAGCGCTCGGGTTCATCCGGCTGGCCGAATCGACGTTTACGGCTATCGCCTACTGGTATGTCGGGCTCTACAGCATCAGCAGCATGCTCCTGATCCCGGTGATTCTGCCAAGCGTCGTGGTGGGCGTCCCCATCGGTGTTTGGCTCATCCATCACGTGCGCGCCGAAACCTTCCGTCGCGTCTGTATGAGCTTCGATGCCTGGGTGGTCGGCTTCGGTATCTCGACGCTCCTGCGCGAGCTGCAGATCGTCGAAAGCCCTGCGGCATATATGGTTCTAGCCGCCGTAGGGGTGATCGACGCGATCCTTCTCTATCGTTTCTTCTCGAAACAACGGGCCCTGGACGAAAGCCGGTCGCCGGTCCCGCCCGGTTTGACTTCAGCGGGTCAAGATGTAAGATATTGAAACGCAGGTTCTAAGAGGTTGATGTCACTGATGTTCAGGCAGGTTCGGCCGTGCGTGTGCAGTTGTACCAGGACCTTCAGGGTCCCCGCGCCATCGGCCTTCCTGTTCGAATGACAGACATCCGCTAGTCAACGCTACAAGCGCGGAAGGATCGAAAGCCCGGGGACAAACCCCGGGCTTTTTCTTTTTATGCTGACGATGCCGACAACTGCTCCTACTCGAAATACGTTGAACCCAGTGGTGTCACCGCACGTCGACCATCTGCGGGCGCTCGAAGCGGAAAGCCTCCACATCATCCGCGAGGTCGTCGCCGAGTTCGAACGCCCGGTGATGCTCTATTCCATCGGCAAAGACTCCTCCGTCATGCTTCGCCTGGCGCAGAAGGCCTTCCATCCGGGGCCGATTCCGTTCCCGCTCCTTCACGTCGACACGACCTACAAGTTCCGCGAGATGATCGAATTCCGGAACTGGTACGCGGCCAAGATCGGCGCACGATTGATCGTTCACACCAACGAAGAGGCGATTGCCGAAGGCACGCAGCCTTTCCTGGTGGGGACGCAGCGCTGCTGCGGACTCTTGAAGACCAAGTCGCTTCTCGACGCTCTGGAGGCGGGCAATTTCGACGCCGCCTTCGGCGGCGCTCGGCGCGACGAGGAGCGATCGCGTGCCAAGGAACGGATCTTCTCCCTGCGCGACGCGAAGGGCCAATGGGATCCCAAGAACCAGCGGCCGGAACTGTGGAACCTTCTGAACGGACGGGTGAGAACCGGTGAAAGCATCCGCGTCTTCCCGCTCTCGAACTGGACCGAAATCGATGTGTGGCAGTACATCCACGTCGAGCAGATTCCCGTCGTTCCGCTGTACTTCGCCAAGGAACGCGAAGTCGTCGTTCGCGGCAACTCGCTGATCGTGCTCGAGCAGCCGTTCGTCCCTCTGCTGCCAGGCGAGCAACCCGAGCTCGTCAAGTGCCGGATGCGATCGCTGGGCTGTTCACCTTGCACTGGCGCTGTCCGATCCGACGCAGACACGGTTCCAAAGATCATCGAAGAGCTGATTGCCGTGCGCCATTCGGAACGTCAGCTTCGCGTCATCGATCACGATCAGGACGGGTCCATGGAGTTGAAGAAGCGGGAGGGGTATTTTTGATGTCGGGACTGCTTCGCGTCTGCACGGCCGGCAGTGTAGACGATGGAAAGAGCACGCTGATCGGACGGCTGCTGCACGATTCGCGCTCGGTGTATGAGGATCAAGTCAGCTCCGTTGAAGCCGCTTCCCGGAATCGCGGCGCGGGACGCATCGACTTTTCACTGTTCACTGATGGCCTGAAGGCCGAGCGCGAGCAAGGCATCACGATCGACGTCGCGTATCGGTACTTCGCGACCGCTCGGCGCAAGTTCATTCTGGCTGATACTCCCGGGCACGAGCAATACACCCGCAACATGGCAACGGGTGCATCAACCGCGGATCTGGCCATCCTTCTCGTCGATGCCAGGAACGGCGTTCGGGTGCAGTCCAGGCGGCACGCACGGATCGCCTCGCTGCTCGGCATCTCGAACTTCGTGCTGGCCATCAACAAGATGGACCTCGTCGACTTCGACCGCGGCGTCTTCGACTCGATCTGCGACGACTTCGAAGACCTGTTGAAGGGTGCGACGCTGCACCCGATTCCGCTCAGTGCACTGCACGGCGACAACGTCATCACGCCAAGCGAACGCACGCCGTGGTTCGAGGGACCGAGCCTTCTGGAATATCTCGAGACTGTCCAGGTCGATCGCGATCTCACGGCCAAGCCGTTCCGGTTTCCCGTTCAGCTCGTGCTTCGGCCGACCCACGACTTCCGCGGCTACGCCGGACAGATTGCAACCGGCACCATCCGCCGGGGCGACACGATCACCGTCTGGCCGTCGGGTCTGAGCACGCGAGTCGCTCGAATTTCCACCTGGGACGGCGATCTCGATGTGGCCCGCGCGCCGATGTCGGTCACCCTCGTGCTCGAGCACGAGTTGGACATCAGCCGCGGCGACATGCTGGCGGCCGGCGACGTATACGTCGGAAAGCGCTTCGAAGCAGAAATCGTGTGGATGGACGAACGGCCGCTCGACCCGGCTCGCGTGTACCTCGCCAAGCAGACGACGCGCGTCGTGAGCGCCGAGGTGGACCACGGCATGGTGTTGAATCAGATCGGCCGAGCCACGGTAACCACCGCCCGTCCGCTCATCTTCGATCGATATGCCGAGAATCGTGCGACCGGTAGCTTCATTCTGATCGACCCGGCGACCAACTTCACCGCCGGAGCGGGCATGATCGTGAATCCGGTCCGGGAGCGCGACGGGGGCGGGGCCAAGCCGAGCGCCGCCGAGCGGCTGGTACGACTGGCGCGCGGCGCCCCGTCCGAGGCTGAAGCACTCGAGGCCGTCCGGAAAGCGCTCGAGGAGATCCTGACATGATCGGCCAGTCGTCGACCGACAGCCGAGTGCCCGCGGCCGCTCGAGTGATCGCGGAGAGCCTGGGCGACGCACGCCGGCCGTGCATCACGTGCAGCTTCCAGGCCGAAGACGTAGTCGTCCTGCACATGTTGAGGCAGGTTCGACCCGACATTCCGGTCCTCTTCCTCGACACCGTGCATCACTTCGCCCAGACGTATGCCTATCGCGACGAGCTCGCCGCAAGCTGGAACCTGAACCTCGTGAATCTTCGCGCCGCCGAACCGAAGCCTGGTCTCTGGCAGACGAGCACGGACGACTGCTGCGCCCGCCACAAGGTCGGGCCGCTCTTTTCGGCGCTCGACTCGTACGATATGTGGTTCACGGGCTTGCGCCGTCAGCAGTCCCCGTCGCGGGCAAATCTCGCCGAAGTGGAGCCGTTTCGTCTGCCGTCTGGAAGGTCGCTCAGCAAAGTGAGCCCGCTTGCGATGTGGACGACGAAGGACGTCTGGATGTACGCGCAAGCGCACGAGATACCGCTGCTTCCGCTGTACGACGTCGGCTACACGAGCATCGGTTGCGAGCCCTGCACCACTGTCCCCCTCGATCCCGAAGATCCACGCTCGGGGCGCTGGCAAGGCCAGAAGCTCGAGTGTGGCATCCACATCCAGCAGGTTCGGGACTGATACGCAATCCTGACGTGTCTGGTGCCTCGGGCCTCGTGGCCTGGTGCGGCGCGCGCGACAAACGTCCGACTTGCGCCGAGCGGCCCGAGTGAGGAAAGATCGCGGCAATGCGCAGCCGCCTCACCGTCGCACTCATCGTCGTTCTTGTGTCCGCCTGCGGAGGCCCGACCCAGCCATCGGACAACGTCATCGATCAATTCACCGGGACCGTGCAGCCATCCAACTCGGATATCAAATTGTTCGATATCGGAAATACGGGCGAGATCAACGTCAAGCTCAACTCCCTGACGCCGGGCAGCAACGTCGTCATCGGCGTCCTGTACGGACAAAACGTCTCGGGAGTCTGCCAGCCTGTGCAGACGAATTCGATTGTGACGAACAACAATGTCGGTCACACCGTGCTGCAGGGTTCGATTCTCATCAAAGGTCCATACTGTCTCGCCGTGTTCGATCCGGTCGGCGTGTCAACGAACACGCCATGGCCGGTTGCCCAGACGTACAGCATTGAAGTGAGTCACCCGTAGATAGGGCAGGAGAGGCAGCCCTTCCTGCCCTCCCCGCCCCTCCTGCCTGTCCAGAGTCCATAATGACCCGTGCCTAGTCTCGACCAGCAGATCGACGACCTGTATCGCAAGCCGCTGGAAGAGTTCATCTCGGCGCGCTCGGCGCTGGCGCGCGAGCTGAAAGGCGCAGACGCCCAACGCGTCAAGCAGCTGAAGAAACCGACCATCGTGCCGTGGGCCGTCAACCAGGTCTATTGGCACGCGCGCTCAACGTTCGATCGCGCCCAGCGAGCGGGCGCGGACCTGCGGCGGCTGCAGATCGCGGCACTGAAAGGGCGAACAGGGGACGTGCGCTCGGCATCCGAGGCACACCGCGAGGCGCTGACGGCGGCAGTCGATCAGGCGATTCGGTACGCGGACGCTGCGGGTGCGCACCCGAGCCGCGATCAGTTGATGCGAACGTTCGAAGCGTTGTCGCTGGCATCCGAGCCGCCAGAATATCTCGGCCGGCTCACCGAGCCTTTACAACCCGGTGGCTTCGAGATGCTCACCGGCGTGTCCCTGCCGACAGCGCTCAAGCCGCGCGCGACGACCGGTTCGAGTGGAGCCGCGCGTGCGGTCAAACCCGCGAGGCCGGTGGATCCGAAGCAAGAGGCTCGGGAGTTGCGCGCCGCAGCCGACGCGGCGAAAGCGCGGGAACGCGAGCTGGCCCACGCTGCCCGCCAAAAGGAAGCGGCGATCAAAAAGGCCGAGGCCGATCTGGAACGCGCCCGAGCGCGCGAGACAGAAGCCAGCAGGAATTGGGAACGCGCACGGGAGGACGTCGAGAAAGCTCGCCAGGCACTGCTCCGCGCCCGTCAATGACAGGCAGCACCTAGCACCTAGCACCAGAGCACCTAGCACCAGCACCAAGCACCCAGCACCCCGCACGCAGCACCAGTACATGGTAAGGTTTCCCCATGTATACGTTCGTCCTGGACCTTCATTCGTGGCTTCGCTGGTTCGCGGTCGTCGCCGGCTTCGCTGCCACGTTTACCGCGTTCTCGGACCGATCCGAGATCGGCGGGCGCAGCCGCGCGGACATCTGGGGCCTGGTGTTCATGACGCTTCTGGACATCCAGATGCTGCTCGGCCTTTTGCTTTATCTCGTGCTCAGTCCGTTCACTGCTGAAGCGATGAAAGACTTCGGAGCGGCGATGAGGAACCCGGGGCTGCGATTCTTCGCCGTCGAGCACGTAGTGTTGATGCTGGCGGCGGTGGTGCTGGCGCACCTTGGCCGTGCCCTCGCTCGCAAAGCGAAGAGCCCGGCAGTGAAGCGACACAGAAGGTTCTTGTGCTTCGGCCTGGCGACTCTCGCCATGTTGATCGCGATCCCCTGGCCCGGACTGCCCAATGGAAGGCCTCTGTTTCGCATTTGATGGTCTTGCAACAAACTCCCAGAATGTCCGTCAAGTGTCCGGGTTGTTCCGGCGGCATGACGGCGATGACGCTTGGTGGCCGTTTAGGTGCGACGGTTCTCATCGACACATGTACAGCCTGCCAAGCCTTCTGGTTTGACACTCATGAAAACCTTCAGCTCTCGCCTGGTGCGACGCTTCAGCTCTTCAAATTGATCGGCGAGCACTCGGCGGCCGGCAAGTCCAGATTGAGCGACATCCTCCGCTGTCCCCGGTGCGCCTCGCGATTGGCGCTGACTCACGACATGCAGCGGAATACGCGGTTCAAGTATTGGCGGTGCGACAAGAGTCACGGGCGGTTCGTCACGTTCTTCGACTTCCTGAGGGAAAAGGACTTCATCAAGCCGCTTTCGCCCGAGCAACTGCAGGAGTTGCGCCAGAACGTCCAGACAGTCAACTGCTCGAACTGCGGCGCGCCGGTCGATCTGGCCAGCGGCTCGGTCTGCACGCACTGCGGCTCGCCGCTGTCGGTGTTGGACATGAAGCAGGCCGGGCAGCTCGTGAGTCAGCTTCAGCACGCCAGCGAACCGCGGACGATCGATCCGGCCCTGCCGCTGGAGCTGGCGCGAGTGAAGCGTGAGGTGGAGGCTTCGTTTGGCTCGCTCGAGTCCGGCACTGATTGGTTGAAAGAGGTGCCGGCTCTGGGCCTTGTCGAGGCTGGACTGAGTGCCGTGACGCGCTGGCTGAAGAAACATTCGTAGCCGATCTACGAAGACGAGGAATTGCCGATCAGGTAAATGATGAACAGCACGAGAATCACAAGCAACGTGATCTTCACCCAGCTCCACGGGTGTCCTCCAGCGATCCTTCCCGTCACGCCGTTGACCAACACCTGGTAGGACTTGGCGCCGTAAGTGTAGGAGAGCAACCAGACCGGCACCAGGATGTGCTTGAAGCGCTGGTCGGTAAAGGTGGCATTCACGTCGAGGTTGCGATAGGTGTCGCCAGGAATCTGGGCGGCGCAGAGTTGCCGCAATGTCGCTTCCATCTGCTGCCGCGATCGGGATGCCGCGTTCACCAGGTCGATCTGATAGCGCTCGACGACCCATCCCGCAAGGTATCCCCCGTCGTAGGGAATCAATCCATCGGTTGGAAACGGCTCCACACTGCGCAAACGGCCGGCATCAACCCCGATCGACGCCGCCACCAGCTCATCGTCGAAGGCGTGTGACAGTTCACCCGAGACCGGCGTCCATCTGACGCGTTGCACGTTCTTCCCGCCCTCGCGGGTGTAGTAGTACACGCCGGAATCGGCTCTCCAGATGGCGTGCGCCTTGGCGTCGAACGTCCAGTACGGTAGATAGACGCCTTTTGCCGTATCGGTCAGCGCTTTCGCGTTCAGCTTGTTCGGCGCGAGCCACTGGCGCCGGTACCAGGCGCGAATCAAGTCGCGCGCCTGCGATTCAGAGACTTTCAGAGGCAGGAGCGATTCGGGACGGAACGAATCCTTGACCTGCTCGTACGGCACGATCTGCGCCGATCCGCAGAACTCGCAGCGCTGGGCGACCTTGTCGGGATCGAAGACCGAGATCGCCTGACAGCTCTGGCATCGAACCGAGACCTTTTGCGTCTGCCATCCACGCGCTTCGTCGGGAAGGTTTCGCAGAGCCGCGACCAGGTCGTGTTCGACGATCACAGTGTCGGCGCCCCGCGTTTGAAGGGTGACGGGAGACTCGGTGCCGCAGAACGGACAAATCAGCGCCTGCTTGGCAGGATTCCAGTTGGCTTCGGCGCCGCAGGCCGGACAGTGGAACTTCTGTTGCGCCGTCGAGACGGCGTCGGTTGCCGGCGCCTCGCGCGGCGCCTCGTTGAGATCGGCCACGTGAAGCGCCAGTCCTCAGCGTCGTTGATACCTGGTCGCGTGTGGCTTCATTGCAGGAACTGGGCGAGCTGCGCGCGCGTCAACCGCCACTGCGTGCCGATGCGTTTGCCTTTCAGATCGCCGGCTTCGAGGCTGGCGATCACGTCGGCTTCCGACACGCCGAGGACTTTGGCAGCGTCGGCAGGACTGAGCGTCTCGGGCAATCCGGTCGCAGTTGCTGTCGCCCCTGCCGGGGCCGTGGCCTGTGCGGCGATGCCGCCGGGTTGATTCATCATCTGTTGCGCCATGGCCATGCCGACGGCCATTTCCGCACCGATGCCTCCGGCGCCCGCGCCGCCTTTTTCAAAACCCTGCGCCATCTGATACTTGACGTAGTCGTTGAGATTTCCCACGGCGGCCATCCCGGCGCGCTTGTCGATCGCCGCTTCGACCTCCGGTGGCACCGACACGTTCTCGAGAATGAAGCTTCCCATCTCGAGCCCGTACTTCTCCTTCAGGACCGGATTGATCAGAGGCAGGAGCGCTTCGCCGAGCTCGCTGTATCTCGTGGCGATGTCGAGAGCCGGAACTTTACTCGACGCCAGCGCGTCGCTGAAGACGCTGACGATGCGGGAGCGCATGGCATCGCTGAACTCATCGAGACGGAAATGGTCGTCGGTGCCGGCGACTTCCTTCAAAAACCTCGGGACGTCGACGATCCGAAAGTCGTAGGTCCCGAAGGCGCGGAGGCGGACGATGCCGAAGTCCTGGTCGCGGACCATCACTGGATTGGACGTGCCCCACTTGTTACCGGTGAAGAGCCGCGTGGTGACGAAGTAAACGTCGGCCTTGAACGGTGATTCGAATCCGTATTTCCAGCCCTTGAGCCTCGACAGTACCGGGATGTTGTCGGTCGTCAGCGTGTGCTTACCGGGGCCAAAGAGGTCGCCGTATTGGCCCAGGTACACGAACTGGACGGCTTGCGACTCGCGCACGATGAGCTGCGCGCCGCGCTTGATTTCCTTGTCCTGGTCCGGGAAGCGGAACGAGAGCGTGTCGCGCGAGTCATCGGTCCACTCGATGATCTCGATCAGCTGACCTTTGATGAAATCCATCAGACCCATACGCGCCTCCGGGGTTGAAGTCGGTCGATCAGTCGTTCATTCTGCCACAAGAGGGAGACGTTCCACTCCCACGGGATGTTAGACGCGTGTCATCAGTCAAGGTTCTCACCCGCAGAGGTTTCCATCAGATCCCCATCGTCCAGACCCTAGGACGTGGCCCTTTCAAGGCGTGATGGCGTTCCGTGTCGCAGTAGTGCTGTTCGATGAAGTGCAGAAGGTCGTCCAGTGCCTTCAGTGCCGCTCTGATGTCATTCCGACTGCCGCGAGATAAAGGTTTCGCAGACCGCTTGAGCGCAACGTCGATGTTACGGTTTGCGATGGAACGCCATCCCGCTATTGTGCGTTATCGAGCAGGGCGGCAAGTGAATGGAATGGCTCACTCCTGCCAGTCACACGGGCAGCGCGCGTATGGGGTAGTTGTCAGCGACTTTGGCCCGGTCTAGGCTTGGGGTTTGGAGGTTCCCTATGACTGAGGCCGCAACTCGGGATCGAGTGCTTATCGCGGCGGCGCTGATCACGAAAGGCATCATCGACGTTGGCGCTCCTGCACGACTTACGGCAGAAGCGGCGGCGACGAATCCGCAATTAATCGAACTCCGCAATGCTGTTGACCGGATCTACCTCGCCCTGACTGGTCCACAACCCAACTGATGTTAGGTCGAGGGTCGGCTGGCACGGCAGGAACGGCACCCGCGTTCGCGACACGCATCAACACGCGGAGTCGGCGCAGGGGGCACAATAGGGGCCAACAGCGACAACAAGTCAGTCTGGCGAGTCGCGTAGCCGGAACCCGTAGTATCATCAGCGGTTGTCTCATCCGGGTCCCCATCGTCCAGAGGCCTAGGACGTGGCCCTTTCAAGGCCAAAACACGGGTTCGAATCCCGTTGGGGACGTACTCCCTTTATACGCGCGCTCCAACAGACGGCCGTAATCCTCATCGCTCGGTCCGATGTCTTCCGTACCGGTGATGTCGCCAGGTTTGATGAACGATTCCCGTCCTGGCCGTCGTGGTTGCTCTTGACTCACGAGACCAACGAACAGCTTGTCGAATCGCGTCTCCGCTTCGAACTCATAGCCGCCACCCTCCGGAATGAAAGTAATGCGGCCACGCACAATGCGTTGAATCACGGCGCGGCCTTGCGTCGTGGACTGTCGTAAGAGACGGCGCCATTCTGCCAACCGATTCTCGATCACCGCGGGCTCGAGACGTGGCACCGGCCGGAGATTCGCAACCTCCTCCGCGATAGCAGTACGGCGCGATTCCAATTCGCGGAGTTTTGCCACCAGCGAGGCCACGTCTTTCCCGGATTCCACCGCGGTCACCAGATTCGCAATGCGTTTGTCCAGGTCCTTCCCTTCGCGTTCGAGCATGGCCCGCTGCTCGGCGACGTCATCCCGTTCGGTGAGCTTTACGACGTGCTCGATGGCTTCGGGCGTCAGGGCGTGCTCTTCGATGGCCTGGAGCACAGCCTCGTTCATGGCCGTGGCTGAGATACGCAACGCATTCGGACAGGAGCCCCAGCGGTGCCGAAAACAGACATATTCCGGAATCCGACCGCGCTTCCGCGAGCTGGTCTCGACCACCAGTCCGCCGCCACAAACTGCACACGTCGCCAAGCCAGCTAGTAAGTTCTGGGTCGCATGCTTTGGCGGACGGCCCGATATGCGGCCACTCGTCGACGCGCTCCGCGTCGTTGGCGATCGCGTACCGGCATGTCGCGTGGTGCGGGCATCGATCGCACTGCGTCGATTCGTGGTGTTCTGGCCACATGCGGGTCACTCGATCTGCCGCAGGTCGGCGACGAATTCGGATAGTCGTAGCCTTGTCGCCGCCGAGCGTCACACGTCCGCAGGTCGGTCCGCGATCATCACCAAAGCGGCATCGAGTTCCCCTACCGTCCGCGGCGTGACCGGGTATCAACGACCAGGCCCGAGCGATTCTCATCAGCACATGCCCAGATAGGCGACTGCGCGGGACGGCCGACGCCCTTATTGTACAGCCGCGCATCAGATCGGTCGTCGATTGATGCGTGTCATTCTTCCGACGCTCCCCGCGGAAATTCACCGTCGGATTGTGGGATCATCCGATGCCGATCGGTCGTGTCCTTCGGCCGAAAACTCTTGTGACTGGCCAGGCCTCGAGCAGCGTGCATCGACGGTAAGTGCTCGTCCGACACAACCGGTGAGTCCGCGTTCGGCAACACGCATCAAAGAACGCCGTCCCGACATCGCCGGCAAGAGCCGGTCGCGATTCTTCGAAAACGTGAGTGGTCCAAATCGGTTATCCAGCCCAAGCGACGAACCAGCGAAACAACAGTTGTAATCCAGCTGCTCGATGAGCAGTCGCTCGCTGCGAACGCTGTACAGGTATTGCAGAAGCAACGCCGCAGCAGTTGTTCCGGCGGAATCGACGGCCGACAAGCTCCGAGTACATCGTCTCAAACCGCCGACAGCCGCTCCAAGCGGCGTCGTCATCTTCGAATCGGCCGAGTGGATGGTCGGCGGAACACGATGTTCCGGCGAGACATAGCTAAACAGGAAATCGATCAGTCGTCAGCTCACGCATGTGCGGCGCCCTCTTGAAGTCGCGGCAGTAGTACGAATCTGAATAAGGTCATCATAAATGCCCGGCGCAAAAAACCGGCGTGCTGGCTCTGGTGAGAAGAACACGCTGTTGGGGGAACGCCTGCGCTTTTAGTGCCGCGAGGGAGAAAGCCTGAAGCCTACTCGCGGTATCAGCCGCGCGTGTTGCACTCGTAACACTCTCAAACGCCTGGAAGGCTTCCTCAGACGGTATGTCAACATCAGCGAGTTCGGCGCGAAGATTGGTCGTCGCAACCAGCAGTTGGCGACGTCGCGCACGGTCGTGCAGTACACCAACGAAGTGCTTTAGACCAGTCTCATTCGGTCTAGGCACTGCGGCATCGAATTCTTGGAAGGAGACTGGATCGTCAAGCCGCGTGTCGCTGCTCTTCAGCGCTGACTGCACGATATGCCAGTACGGCTCGACGCCAGCTTTGAAAAGATTGAGAACTGTTTTTGCGACTTCGCGATAATCGTGTTTGAAACACAAGTCCGGGGTGAAACCCGCTTCAAGAATTGCGGGCACGCACGCCGGGTGCGCCACCATGAACTGCACCACTAGTCGCTCCGCCTCGGTGGCATGCGGCGTCGCGAACTCGTCATCCGGCGACAGTGCAACAGCACGGAGCGTCATGGCCGCTGCTCCGTCAACGCCATGGAGAATTCACGATCGACCACCTCCTGCAGCAAGGCCGAGGGCGGCGAAATGCCAAGCACTCGCGCAAGTGCATCGAGTTCACTCGGTGTGGGATTTTGGCGACGGGTCTCGATTAGAGAAATAAGTGGTTGGGAGAGTCCTGAAAGGAGAGCGAGCGCCGATTGCGAAAGTGGTGGATCAGTGTCGAGCCTTGCGAATTTCAACCGAGTCACAGGCGAACTCCCTGTGACCAGCAACCCGTACAAACGGGCGCCAGCCGAATCAATAAAGCATTGATTTTGGGAGAACTTTTAGCGGAAGAACTTTAAGGAATGCGAATTAGTAGAGAGCTATTCGGTATTTAATAGGGCCTATTATAACCTGGCGGTAAAGGCCCCGGCCCGCCCTGCGTCAAGAATCTTCAAAGAAAGATGTACGTGGCCGCACTTTCCAATTCATGTGTCGGCCACGTCCTAAACACCCTCGACCGCCCGTCCGCAGATGCTCCGGCGGGAATGACTGTCGTTTTGAACTGGATGCGCTGAGACGGCGATCACAGTCGCCCCGATCCAGCTGCGCTCGCGAGAGCGCTCTCGATCTTCCTCTTCGCAACGGCGCGCTTGACCTTCTTCCTCACGACGGCGCGCTTGACCATGCTCCTCGCGATGGCACGCTTGACCATTCTCCTCGCGATGGCCTGCCTGATCCTCTCCTTCGCGATGGCGCGCTTGATCAGCTTCGCCGCGACGGCCCGCCTGAGCCTCTCCCTCGCGACGGCGCGCTTGATCAGCTTCGCCGCAACGGCCCACCTGAGCCTCTCCCTCGCGACGACGCGCTTGATCAGCTTCGCCGCAACGGCCCGCCTGAGCCTCTCCCTCGCGACGACGCGCTTGATCAGCTTCGCCGCAACGGCCCGCTTCACCTTCCTTCTGACGACGACCCTCCTGACGACGGCGCGACGTGCCGCGCTGGCCCTGGATCCCGAACCGACCGTCTTAGCCACAGACCCTCCTGTCTTTCGGACGCACGCGAGACTAGACCGGCGGTTTCTGAAAAGTCAATGGATATGACGCTGGCCAAGAGATCGACGACGGCGGGGCGCCCCGGGCGGCTAGGGCTAGACCCGGCTAGGCCGCGCGACCCGCCCGCGTAAAAAGGGCGCTAATCCCGTTGGGGACGCCACCTAGCACACAACAACTTGCGGCGATTCAGGCGAGTTGGGTTTTTGGTCGCTGTGCCCGCGTTTGTGCCCGCGTTGCGAAGGATGTTGCAACGGATTTCGGCGTCGATGTCGTTGCAGCAGTCTGATCGTCGGTCGCGTTGGTTGCGCGTTCCAGTAGCGCGTGCATCGCCGTCACGGCGCGTTGGGCTTCAAGGTGATGACTCGCGTCGCGCCGGTCGCTTGAATGGCTTTACTGACGGCAATCTGGGTCGCCACCCAACGCGTCGCTTGCTGATCGCCTTTGACGAGCGTGATGCCGTGGTGCATCGCGTAGCTGTCCACTTCCGCAGGATCGATGACCGCCACGACGACGCGGTAGTCGCAGATGATGCCGAGCGCCACGGCGTCGGCAAACGTTTGCACGTAGGCGCGCGGAACCGAGCGGTGGCGATCTTCTCGTTCGACGATGTCAAGGAGTTGCCGGATGGAGAATTCGATGTCGTTGCGATTACGACAGCCGGTGAGCGTCGCTGCAAGGTCGGAACCAACGACCGCGCCAAGTTGATGGCGCAGCAGCAGTGACTGCCGCACAACCACTCGACGCCGCCAACGCCAGCGACAGCAACAGGCGCCGCCACGGCCACGAAACCGTCTGTGTGCCGCGTGGTGGGTGTCGGTATGAGCCGTTGGCGACGAGCCGGTGGGAATGCGCTGGACGTGGTGTCCCGATTGCTTGACGCTGTATGACGATTATCGGAAGCCGGTGAATCCGATCCCGATGGTTCGGCAAGTTCTTCACTGAGGAAGTTCATTCACCGCCGTTCTCGATAAACAGCTTTTCCTGTTCCGCCCATTGCAACGCTTGCCATTCGTGCTCGAATCGTCGGCTGACCAACAAGTCCCCGTCGATTAGGACGCGTGCTTCGCTGCCGAAGCCATCGTGTAATACCAATTCGCAGGTATAGATGGAATCGGCTTTCTGAAGCGCCCACAGTGGCCGACGCTGCGGTTGCGGTCTGTCGGCTGGGCGGATGAAAGGGTCGTAGGTCACGGTTCTCGTAGACCCTTGAAGGTCATCGGCGACGCAGCGCACGATCTGGATTGGTGCGCTAACAAACCGATCAAAATCGTAATTTAGGCGGTAGTAGGCCAGAAACGCCGTCCGCATTGGATGCAGCGATAAGGCCTCTTCTTGGAGAGGAGCGCCCATAGTCGTTCATACCAGCGTCTCGTCGACCGTCGCACCCCCGCGTAACGACAGTATGGACATCCCATCTCAGTTTCCGGCTCTAGCTCGACGGGTCGGCGCCGAAGGGCGATCCGCTCACCAGACTGACGATAGGTTGACGCCAACATTTCAACAATAAATATGTCATTCTTATCATTTATATCAAGATAATTCATTGGGCGCCACACACTGACGATTCGGATCATTTTTAACGAGATAATTCATCTAGGCGCCACGGGACCGTGACTGCGTCTAAACTCGGACTGGGACCAGGCCATTCACCGGTTCGGATTACACTTACGCCGTAGCGTTCACCGAAGGGTGTCCAGATGACGACGGATTAGGGGATATCCTCTCCAATGGCGTTGAACAACAGCTGGATAAGCAACAAGCTTGTCGTGAAGTCGTCGCGCACTCACGCCAAGGGTGTTTTCGCGAGAAAAGCGATTTCACAAGGCGAACGTGTTGCGATCTTTGGCGGTGACGTCATCCGTATCGATGAAATCCCGACTCTGCCCCCGAGGTTACGGCGATACACGATGCAGATCGAGGAGCGATTCGTTCTTGGTACACGCATTGGTGAACCGGAAGATACGGACTATTTCAATCACAGCTGCAGCCCTAATGTTGGATTCAGGGGACAGATATTTCTCGTGGCGCTGCGGGCTATCCTGACAGGCGAAGAAGTGACGTTCGATTATGCGATGGTCGTGTCACCATCGATAGGGTCCGATATTACTTTTCAGATGATCTGCCGGTGCGGCACGTCGAAATGCCGTCGCTCGATCACCGAGAGCGACTGGACGCTCCCAGACTTGCAACGGCGTTACGATGGTTACTTCTCCCAGTATCTGCAGGAAAGGATCAATGCTGCGAAACGCAAAAAATAGCAGCGCGTTGACTGATACGAGCGGCGACCGTATACTTCGCCGTCAGTATTCACGTTGGGGTTTTGTGCGATGTATTGCGGGTTGTGTTCGGAGTGAGAAATGCCAGTATCGACCAAGCGTGTCTCAGTGCCGCCGCCCAAGAAGAAAATAGTTCGGCAACGCAGCGCCGTTTTTCCAATCGCGATACCTGAGATGCCGCCGTCGCTTTTCCCGATTACTTCGCAGGAAGACTTAGTGAGCAAGATCACGCGTTTGTTCCTAACGTCGCCTCCGAAGGCGAAACCACGCGGAGCACCGCTTCCGCCCAGCGTTACGAAGAGCGAGTATTCCGGTGAACCGACCGGGGACGAATAGATGCCGCTATCGTTTCAAAATTCATATACGGACACTGCCTATGTAGCGTTGGTGTGGTTCGATCGCACTTGCGGTGCTGTGCCGTGGAGAAAGAGGGGGTGGTACGTAGTTGGTCCAGGGAAGACATTGGAGGTGGTCCACGGTGATCTCCGGACTATGGCGAATCCCAACTTCGCGTGGTTTGCCATCGCTGGCAACTCTTCAGGTCCCACGTGGTCAGGCGACACTCACTACCGCGTTCCAACCAATGCTGCGTTTAATCAGTGTCATATGGACGATACGGGATGCGATATTTTGCGACCGTTTTTCGTCGGCCGGATCCCCGAGGATTGGTTAGGCCTCACGATTCTTTTATTGGCCCCCGGCGCTCCTGATAAGCCAAACCAAGGGTGTGTATGGGGCATCCCTGTCTACCCCCCAGAACCGAAACCGCCGAAGGCCGGTCCCCACAAGTAAGTCAGGAGATACAGCTATCGGTGGTTGCGGAGACCTCACCCTTAATCATCTGACTCATCTTCATCTGGCGCATCTTCATCATCATCCCCTTCACCGAGTTCGGGCAGCTCGCGCCAATCACGGACCTCGCCGGTGTAGTGGACGGTTTCGAAAACTCGGTCATCAAGTCGTAGTCGTCGTCATTAGCTGCCACAGACCACCACCATTCCCTTGGATGGCGTTGCCGGAGCCCACAACGTACGCACCAGCTCGTGACCTCGAGCACGCGCGAATCGTTTGAGAAAGGGGGCTGTCCGACGAAGGATACCTCCGCCCCTATAAATGCAATCTTGTCGATGTATTCGTGACGCGAGAGACACTGTCACAAGGGCTCGAAACGGCAACAGACGTGTTCAAGCACTTCGAGCGCTCGGGCCGTGCGTCATGCTCGCGAGCTCGTATGTGCATCGACCACCGCTCCGACTGTTCGAGGCGCAGACATCGACTACCACCATCCGAAGCCGTGGTCACCTGCAGTAGCGCGCCGTATCAGAAGATCGGCGAGGACAGCGAGGTCTAGTTTCGTTCCCCGCGTCTCTGGGGGTTCGATCATCACTTCTTCATATTGATTCGCGGTTCGACACTTAGCAGGCGGGTCTTAAGACCCGCCTGCACACCTGCACGTCTGATTGCCGCCGTCCGAGCGGCCGATGAGACAACAGAAGGTCTGGTCGGTTCAACGACAAACATTGTCACCGACCCTTGGCGTTCTTCGTCACCACACCCCGCGTACGCGCGAGATCGGCGCGTTTTGTTCGGGATTCCAGTGAGGCACGACCGGCACAGCCGTTGCTCTTAGCTGATTCGGGCGGCAATGTTCGCCGCGCTCACTCATTCGAGGAGAAACGTTGTGCGTAAAAGCTATCTCTCGACACTGAAACTTGCACTGATGGTGGCTGTTGTGACGGTTGCCGGAGCACGGGCCGCGTCGGCTCAGACGGCGACGTCCAGCTTCGCGGTGACGGCGAATGTGGTTTCGAAGTGCACGATCAGCTCGGTCGCCCTGAGCTTCGGCGACTACGATCCGCTTGTCGTAAACGCGTCGACGCCGCTCGATGCGGGCAGCTCGGTGACCGTCCGTTGCACGAAGGGCGCGAGCAGCAACATCGGTCTCGACCTGGGCTTGTCCGCTTCCGGTTCCACGCGTCGCATGAGCGGCGGCGGCGACTTTCTGACCTACGAGCTGTATAAGGACGCGTCGCGCACGACCGTGTGGGGGAACAGCGGCACGGGGCTGCTGAACCCGGGCGTGTCGCCGTCGATGGCGCCTCGATCGATTTCCGTCTACGGACGTGTGCCTGCCGCGCAGGACTCCACGGTCGCGGGCTATAGCGACACGATTACGGCCACGATTACTTTCTAGTCGCGCCGAATCACACCGGCGGGGCTCACGAGGCACGCGAAGACGAAACGCTGATGGACCAAGCCACCGAGTGTTCCTGACGCTCGGTGACTTGTCAGCGCTCTCGCGCGGCATTCGACTTATGAAGACGATTCGCCCCACAATTGCTGTTCTCGGTCTGGTCGCCGCAACAGTCGGCCTTCACGCCAGCGACTTCTCGATCGACCGCACGAAGATCTACCTCTCGAAGCGCCGCCCAGCGGAGCTCGTGACGCTTCAGAATCAGTCGTCCGAGCCGCTTCGGATCCAGCTGACGGCATTCCGCTGGACCCAGCCGGCGGACCAGGCGATGGTCCTCGAGCCGACCGAAGAGGTGATCTTCTTTCCGTCGGTGATGCGGCTCGAGCCGGGAGCGGACGGCCGGGTGCGCGTCGGCTTTGCAGGGAACCAGGCGCCCCGTGAGCTCGCATTCCGGCTGCTGATCGAGGAGCTGCCGTCGACCGAAGCGCAGGCCGCGAACACGGTGCAGGTGCTCACCCGCCTCAACGTGCCCGTGTTCATGCAGCCGGACCGACCGATTCCAGTCCCTGTCGTCGGTCCGCTCGTGCGCGAAGGCGCCACGCTGGTGGTTCCCGTACGGAACGACGGCACGAGTCACGTGATGGTGGAGGCGATTACGGTCACGGGGACCGACGCCACCGGCCGCACGGTGTTCAGCGAAGAAGTCCCGGGCTGGTACGTACTGGCCGACAGCGCTCGGACCTTCCCCGTCGAGCTTCCCGCCGCTTGTGCGGACGCTACGTCCTTTCAGGTGACCGTTCATGCGGGCGACACGACTGTGCGAAGAGCGCTGCCGGGCGGTCAACCGTGCCGGCCATGAGCCATGGACCCATCCTCTGGTGTCGTCGATCGGGCGCGGCCAGGTACTTCGTCGCCGCCGTCTGCCTCCGATTCGCGGTAGTCGTCTGCGCACAGTCCTCGCGCGTTCCGGCCCGTCTGGTCGTCAACGACCAGGACATGGGAAGCGTCGTCGCTCTGATCGAGGCCGAGAAGATCTGGCTGCCGCTCGACCAACTGCGCACCATGGGATTCGTCGCCGACGGCGCGGAAGTCCGTGTCGATCGCGGCACGACCTTCGCCCGATTGGATACGCTCCGGCCCAGGGTGGAGGCGACGCTGGACGCGGACACGATCACCATACGTGTGACTGCCGGCGCCGCGGCGTTCACCGGGCGCACCATCGATGTCGCGCGTCACCGCGGCGACCGTAGGGTGCCGGTTGCGCGCGCGCCGAGCGCGTTCCTCAACTACAGTTTCACGAGTGACGCTGGCCAGGGGACAACCGTGGCGGGCGAGCTTGGCGTCAGCGCGAAGAACACGCACTTCACAGCAAGCGCCGTGCAGTCGCCGGTCAGCGGGCTGACGCCTGGGCCGATCCGGTTCGTCTTCGACGACTCGGAGCGGCTCAATCGCTGGGTCGTCGGCGACGATGTCGTCGGGCTCGGTGGCATCAGCGGTGCAACGCCTCTCGTCGGCGTCACTTTTTCACGTGCGTTTGCGATTGATCCGTACTTCGTTCCATTGCCGGCGCTGCAGTTCTCTGCATCGACAGCCGTTCCTGCAACCGTCGAAGTGTACGTCAACGATCAGCTCGTCAGGCGCGAAGCCGTTGGCGCAGGGCCCTTCACCGTCGCGGGGCTCACGCCGACGGTCGGCCACGGTGTCACGCGCGTCGTGGTCCGTGATGCGCTCGGTCGCGAGCGTACCTTCGGAGACACGTTCTACCAGCCCGAAGCCGTGCTGGCCGAGGGGCTGCACGCATTCTCGTACGGCGTCGGCCAGCGTCGCGATCAGGTGTCGGGTCTGCCCGGCGGTCCTTGGATTGCCACCGCGACCCATCGGTTCGGCTTGACCGACGGGGTCACGCTTGGGGGGCAGGCCGATGCCACTGCCGATCTTCTGAGCGGCGGGCCGCAAGTTGGCTTGGCTTTGCCCTGGGGAGAGTTCGAGATGAGCGTGGCGGCCAGTCGCATGCGCGAACTGGGCAGCACCGGCCTGGCTGGACTCATCGCGTATTCGTATCGCAGCGCGGGACCGAGTGCAGGCGGGTTCCTCCGTTTACGATCGCGCAGCTTCATCGACGGGTCGCCCTATCAGCCGGAGATACCCGAGCGGCTCGAAGCGGGTGGCTTCGCCGGCGTGGGACTTGGGCCGCGGACCTCGGCGACAGTCGGGTACGATGTGCGGCGGGATTGGGCCGACCAAGAGCAGCGGCGTACCAGCCTCACGGCGTCCGTTAGGCTCGCCACGAGGCTCAGCGCTTCGGTGTCGGTCAGCGAGGTGCGCGGCGGACTCGCTCCCGGACGACAGGCATACACCGGCCTGACGATCGTGGCATCGAGGCGGACGACCGCCGCCGTGTCGGGCTCGAACGGCGATCGGAGCGGGACCATCGCCGGCGCGAGCGTCCAGCGCGCGCTGCCGGTCGGCGAGGGACTCGGTTACCGTTTCGCCTGGCAGGACGGCTCGTTCAGCTCGGTGTCCGGTGCCTTTCAGGCGCAAAGCCGGTACGGCCGTGTGGACGCAATCTCGTACGACTTCGGCGACGCGCGTCAGACATCGCTTGGTGTTTCGGGCGCGCTGGCCTTCGTCGGCCATGCCGTCCACCCGACGCGCACCATCGACGATGCCTTTGCATTGATCAGAGTGCCGGGCCAGTCGAATGTGAAGACGTACGTGGACGGACAGTACGTGGGGCGGACGAACTCGCGGGGAGACCTGCTCGCGCCGAACCTCCTTTCTTATCACGAGAACGCCGTCAGGATCGCCAGCGAGGATGTGCCGTTCGATACGATCCTCGAATCGGTCGATCAGATCGTGTCGCCGGGCCTGCGCGGCGGAGCGACGGTCAGCTTCGCGGCCACACCTACCCGCCGCATCGTAGGGCGCCTTCGACGCCTGCTTCCCTCAGGGGCGACGTCGCCGCTGTCGGGTGACTTCGTTCTCGAAAATGGTGCGGGTTCTCCGCTGGGGCGCGACGGCCAATTCTATTTCGCGAATCTTCCGCAGGGTCGCCACCGCGGTGAAGTGAGGTCCGGAGAGATCGTGTACCGCTGTCAGTTCGAAGTCCCCGCGTTGACCGCGATGAGTGTCACGCTCGGCGAGATCATCTGCCCAGTCGCAAGTGAGGGAGGACGATGAAGAGCTTCGTCCGCGCGGCCGGCGTCTCGTGGCTGCTCGTGGCCGCGGCGGCGGTGCCGGCGCGGGCCGCCTGCACGATCACGACGACAGCCGTGGCGTTCGGCACCTACGACGTCTTCAGCGCGACGCCAGAAGACGCCACCGGCACGATTCAAATCGATTGCAATCCGCGGGAAAATATCCAGGTCACGCTCAGCAAGGGCTCCTCGTCGACCTACACGACCCGCACGCTCAAGAACGGCACCAACGCTTTGAACTACAACCTCTATCGAAACTCCGCACGCACTCAGATCTGGGGCGACGGCACGGGAGGCTCCTCGATCCAGAGCAACAACAACGTCCGGACCCGCACCTACACGACCTACGGCCGAGCGCCGGCGGCGCAAGACGCGTCGGTCGGTGCCTACTCCGACACCATCATCGTGACCGTTATCTTCTGACCTGGAGCGTTTTCCGACCGAACACGCTCAAGGTGTCGCTCGCGGCGGATGCTGCAGATGGAGCGACATCAACACGACCGTGCCGTCGATCGCACTGAACCAGTGCGGCGTGTTCTCGGGCACGATGATGACAGCTTTTCCGCGTTGGTCCGCTTTTCGTCGGTCAGCTTGCCGCCGGTCACGAGCGTCGCCGAGTCGTCGATCACGTAGAAGAGCTCGGCGATCGCGGTGAAGGGTCAATCCGCAGATTCGTCATCGGCCGAGCGTCCTGGCGTCAATGGCGAGCTGTTGCGCGCTTCGTGCTGTCGCAATTCTGCGGCAATCTGCCGCAGCTTTGAATCATCTTGAACTTTGTGCGCCGCTCCTCGGCTGCAGCGGCGCGTTAGACGGCTCTGGCGGCGATCGCCTGTACGTGGCGGCGACTATCTTAGACGTTTTGAAGTATGTGGCCCAGACTGCAGCGAACACCACCATTAGAGCTGCGTCTCGGATTTGGGATATTCGCCACGCGTGCCCGAACATGAGCGGTGCAACGAGGGCTCCAAACATCAGTGGACGTATGCGACGCGCGAGCTCATTGCAAGCACAGCCACGTGGTTGTCATTTGCAGGCTGGCTCACGCGCTGACCGTTGTCTTTTGGCCCCGTGTCTCATTCAGGTCGATTACCGGTTCACGCACTGGAGGTCCCATGGCGGATGTCAATGACGCGCTTGCGGCCAATCGCGCCGCCTTCATGGACCTTCTCGCGGCCGCGGAGAGATCCGCGGCGACTTGGACTACGCCGCGCGCGCCGGGGAAATGGTCGCCGAGCCAGGTCGTGGAGCATGTGGCGCGTGGCTTGGACGAAGCGGTCAACGTCGTTTCTGGGACTCCGTCGATCCCGATGCCCCCCGCTTTCCTGCGCCCGCTGCTCAGACTGTTCTTCTTCAACCGGATCTTGAAGAAGGGCGTCTTTCCGAAGGGGTTTAAGGCCCACAAGGCGATGAACCCTACGAGCGGACCGGCCACGCCGGCTGAGGCGCGCGTCCGCGTGGAAGGGGCGCTCGCCAGGTTCGACCAGGAATGTCGTAGACGGGTCGCCAGTGGCCAACACGTCGTGAGCACCGGTTTCGGTACGGTGTCGGTCGAAGACTTCGTGAGGTTTGGCGCGCTGCACACTCGCCACCATTGCAAACAGATGCCCGGCGCAACCTAAAGACTGCCAGGCTCCAACCCACGATAAAAGCCGTTGTGTTTACGTTGGTTGTGTTTACAAGATGACTTCTACGCCGTCATCAGGCTGCTCGAAACCTTCGGTAAAACGCCATTCCCGTCGGTATCGAATCCCGTTGGGGACGCCAACGTTAGTGAAGGAATCACTCCCTCGAATAATCCGCCGTTCATGAACCGCCCGGAATAGAGGCATACAGGCGCGTTCCCTCTCGCTACAGTGGACCAGATCATGTTGGCGCTCGCCAACCCGCGATCACGCCCAAGACGCTCGAGAAGCACAACGAGCAGTTAGAAGAACGCTGCCAGTCGCTGGAACACCGCGTCCTCGAACTCGAAGCGCAACGCGCGGCTGATGCGGCTGATCATGTGGGGCGGTGAGCTGGCGTTCTTGGCGGATCGGATCGATCTCCTCGCGGAAGTCGCGGCGCTCGAGGTCGACCTCGTGGTCTTCCGAGTGCCGGCACGGCCTCATCCCGGAACTCGCGGTCGAACTCGTGGACTCTGCGGCGGCGCCTGGAGCTCGTGCGCGCTAACGTGCTCGGGCCGATGCGCGCGCTGGGTGAGACGCCGCGCGACGTGGTGGGTTAATGCTGAAGACCGACACGGATATGGTCATCGCTTCGGCTGCTGCCACATCAAGAATCCCGCCGCGACGCCGATCAATGCGGCTGCCACCACCGGCCACCAGGTGAACCCGGTGTGAACCGTGATGATGGTGCCGACGAACTCCACGATGGCAAAGGCCAGGACCATCCACCAGAAGTTGCGTGTGCTCATCGGCGTCTCCTATGCGCAGATCCAGCCCACCAGCCCGGCGCGCAGCCGTCTGTACTCAAGGCCTTAACCCCACGAACTGGACCGCGAGACGTTCCGATGAACACCGATAGCGCGGACCACCTATTCCGGGTCTTCGGGCAGGGGCGTGACGTGGCGTGGTGGATCGTCGGGATTGTCTTTCGGCACGTTCCAGACATGGCCGCAATCACCGCAGCGGCAGTAGTCCATTTGTGCGTGTTTGCTCAGTCCAGAAAGCCATTGAGCATGTTTCGATCGACAGGCCGGACATCTGGAGTTGGGCATCGTGGGCGGATCAGAGACCACCGATTCCGATGAAGATCACAAACAGCGAGAGCCACCCCGCGATCACGAGGACAGGGACGACCACCGACCATCTCACGCGCGTCACCTTCATCGCGCGACCCGATTGTTCTGGGCCCACCAAGAAGCAAAAACATCCAAATTTCGCGCCCGGCACGAAGATGTGAGTTGTGCGTGCATTTTGGCCACTTCCCGGACGTCGGGCCAGTTCCGGACGAAAGAAGCTGTCATTGAATGCTGACAAAGCTCACCGCCGCATGAACTTTTCCACGGAAAACCCGACAACAGGACGAAGGTGTTGCTGACGGCATGAAGACAGACGACGAACTCGCGAACGCGCGACAGCAAATCAAAGCTCTGCTTGAGCGCTTGGCCGCTAACGAGCACGAACTGGTGGCGTTGCGGACGGTGCCGCTCGATGAGGCGAGCACGGAATTTCGCATTCTGACACGACCCCCATTCCGCAGGTCGGAAGGTATATGGGGATGCGCTTTGGCCCCGCCGATATCTGGAATGTCGACGTGTTTGCGAGAACCGATCCGATGGACCATTTACCCAAACCGGACGATCACCGCATTACGGCTTCTTCATCTGGTGACCGCCGACAGGCCGTGCGCGTGGAACTTTGCGGTGAAGTTCACGCCGAGGCAGCCGCACTCGATCTGCCGGTGCTGCTGCTGGATTTCAGCAAAACGGGATTCTCGATACACAGCACGTTCGATTTCATGGTCGATTCGACACACGATTTCCGCTTTACTCCGGCAGCAGACCCGCTTGCGTGCATGATCCTGACGGCACGGGTGGTTCACACAACTGTTCGCAAGGGAGGAAATCGAAAGCCCTCGTACGTCGTGGGCCTGGAGTTCATGGATCGAGCGGATGAGCGTGTCGACTTTGCCATACAAAGTTTGCTCGCCATTCTAGCCGTAGCTGGCGCTTGGAGTGATGCCGATGGAGCCGATTGAGAAAGTAGTTGGCCAGTTCGAGCACGTCGGCTCAGCGCTCGCGTAGCATCTGCACGACAGCTGAATCCGCCGCGCCGGCCGAGCAGCCACGGCGGTGCCTCTCGACTGACTCCGCTTGCAAGAGTTGTCGACACACCCGACGTCTCTTCCGCAGGAGCCGGTTTTCCTCTATTGTGAACGGCGATTCGCGGCTGGTGGATTACGATCGTCATCAGCATGTCGGTCACGAAGGAGTCAAACCCAGGAGTCAAGAACTACATTACGCCGGGCGGACTCCAGCGGTTGAAAGACGAGCTGCGGTTCCTGCTCGCCAAAGAACGGCCAGCCGTGACGCAGGTGGTAGCCTGGGCGGCGAGCAACGGTGATCGCAGTGAGAACGCCGACTACCAGTACAACAAACGGCGGCTGCGTCAGATCGATCGACGCATTCGCTTTCTCACGAGACGTATCGATGCGGCGGAGGTGGTGGATCCAGAAGCCGCGCGAAATGGGCGCGCCGCGAGCCACGTGTTCTTCGGTGCGACTGTTCGGTACGCGAACGCCGCCGCCACGGAGCGGGTGGTGCGCATCGTCGGCGCCGACGAGATCGATCTGAATCGCAACCATATCAGTTGGAAGTCACCGCTGGCGCGCGCATTGATGAAGTCTGGGCCAGGGGACCGTGTAGTCCTTCACGCGCCGCGCGGCACCGAGGAACTCCAGGTCCTCGACGTGCGTTACGAGCGCATCCCGGCGGAGCCGTTCAGCGCACCACCCGGCGCAGAGGCCGCACCCAAGCCACGTCCTCGTACCGGAACCGGGCCGCTCCGACCGGTAACGGATGCGGAGTGAAAGTTTTCGAGAGTCACCTTTCGTTTACCCCGCCCGCAGTAAACGAACCGGCGTTACTCGTTACCCGGCTAGTCGGAATCTGGAGCAAATTCTAGGAGTTCGATCGGCGCCCCATCATCCAAGATGAACGCGACCCGCACCCCGGGTGACGGCGAGTTCGGCGGAATGAGGATCTGCTTTCCTTGGAGCGCGGTGTCCAAGTTCTCGACGACAAACGCCAGGTGCGGGACGGTCTTCACGATCTCTGGCACTTGGCAGTGCGTGTCGAAGCGCATCCATTCGACGCCGTACGGACTGGTCTCAAAGCCGCAGACATGAACACCGAGCTTCTTCAGGTGCAGCTCGCCGTCTCGCGGCGAGGAGTGTGGGATGCCGAGATGGTGGTATCGCCACCCGAACCTCGCAACCGCTGGGGGATCTTCGCGGTTCCGTCGCCTGTCAGCCATCGATGATCTAGGACCGGAATGGTAGCACTGCCGCGAGCGCCGGTCGCGTTCCCGTCTGCTAAGCTACGGCGCATGAAATCAGCACTCACTCCCGCACTCGTCCTCACCGCGTGTGTTTCGTTCGCCCAGGCGCCCGGACCCAGGGCCGACCTGGTCAGGACGACGCTGCCGCTCGAAGGCGCGCCGAAAGCGATCCCGGGCCCATACAAAGTCGTGTCGGAGCCCGCCCTCGGCTCGCCGGGCCACGTCGTCTTCCGTCCGGAGGATCTCGGCGGATTCCCCGGCAAGGACAAACTGCCGGTGATGGCGTGGGGCGACGGCGGCTGCGCTATCAACAGCGCGCGCTACTCGGGCTTTTTCACGACGATCGCGTCGCACGGCTTCCTGGTGATCGGCAGCGTGCCGGAGCCGGGCGCCGCGTCACGGCAGCAGAACGCCGACGATCTGCGCAAAGCGATCGCGTGGGCGGAGAAAGAACACGCGCGCGACGGCTCGCCGCTCAAAGGCAAAGTCGATCTCGAGCACGTCGCCGTGATGGGGCAGTCGTGCGGAGGGTTTCTCTCCATCACCCTGGGCTCGGACCCGCGCGTGAAGACCATCGGCGTATTCAACTCCGGCGTGCAGCGCGCCAGGGCGGAGTCGAACGAGGACGCGCTGCAGAAGGTCCAGGGTCCCGTGCTGCTGATCAACGGCGCCGAACGCGACTTCCTCACGCCCGCGTCACTCACGACATTCGAGCTGATCAAGAACGTACCGGCGTTCTACGGCGCCCGCCACGGCGCGGGCCACACCGCCACCGTGGATCACCCGGGCGGCGGCGAATATGCGAACGTCGCGTCGAACTGGCTGCTCTGGCAGTTCAAGAACGACAAGAAAGCGGCGGCGATGTTCGTCGGCGACAAGTGCGAGCTCTGCACAAACAGCAACTGGGACGTTCGCGCGAAAGGATACACAGACGCACGTAATGAGGGTCCGTCGGGGACGTTCGATCGCGGCAGCAGTCAGCAGGCGTGGCAGAACGCCAACTACAAGACGACGCTCTCGCAGTGCAAGAACCCGCCGCAGCCGTTCGCGATTCCGAGTGCGGAAAACGCGGCGACTGCCACCGCTGCGCCGCCTGAGCCGATGCTTCCGCCGACGACCTCGATTCCCGGAGTGCTGGAGGCGGTGCAGAGCTGGAAGGTCGTCTGGTCGTGGCAAGGCAACAACGTCGACGGCCCGATCGCCGGCGAGAACGGCACGATGCTGTTCGCGAACAACGACGCGGGCGACGTCATCCAGTTCGATCCGGCGACCGGCCTTGCGAAGGTCGCCCACGGCAACATCAATACCGCGGGCGCCGTCTCGCGCAGCAAGAACGGCGCGCTGTTCGTCGCCGAACGCGGACTCGGAGGCGGCATCGAGCAGCTCGAGCCGCAGCGCCGGATGCTCGCAAACACGTTCAACGGCGAGCCGCTTGAATGCATCGGCGGCGTTATCAACGATCTCACGGCGGACGCCAACGGCGGCGTCTACTTCTCCGTTACCGGTGCGAGAAACAGCGGCGTCTTCTACGCCAGCCCCAAGGGCGTCGTCTCCCAGTACGGGAAGGACGTGCCGCTCGCCAACGGGATCATTCTCAGCCCCGACGAGAAGGCGCTGTATGTGACCAACGGCACGATCGTCTACGCCTTCGACGTGAACGCCGACGGCTCGCTGACCAATCAGCGCGAGTTCGGAACGCTGCAGGGCGGCGAGAGTGGCGACGGATCCGCGGTCGATCAGCAGGGACGGTTGTACGTGGCGACGGGCAAGTCGGTGGATGTTTTTGCGGCCGACGGCAAGTTCCTCGGCACGATTCCGGGTCCGCAGGGCCTGCACGGCACGTTCTTCGGCGGCAAGGACCGGAAGACGCTCTTCGGCATCGTCTTCTACGGCACGTGGGGGACAGCGAGCGCGCGAAACGCGATCATCGCGATTCCGACCGTCGCGCAGGGTTATACGGGCCGTGCGAAATAGCAAAGATCGCAAATACGATTAATGTTCCTACGGTGTTTTGACGGCTGGTCACTGCCCCTTGATAGCGGCCTCGATGACGACTTCGCGCTCCCCACGATCCCAGAGGTCGTATGCGCCCGTATCCGAATAACCGGCGAGACGCCCCAGGATGATGAACGCGTAGAGGGCGTGTCCCGTGCTCTTCCAGCGCGCCATTTCAACAAGCGACGTGAGCGCTCCTTTCCGCAGCGTTGCGAGAAGCCCGGGATCCCGGCTCGCCGAAAGCGCCATCAGCGCTCCAGACGCCTTGTTTCGGTCGGACCACACTGGCGAGTTCAGAAACGCGATGAACGGTTCGGCCGGAATACGCGGGATAGACCTGCTGACGCTCGGCACGGTGTCGGCGAACACCAACAACGCCCGCATGGCGTTGTTGCGAACGTCTTCGGACGGGTCGTTCATCGCCTGCACCAGATCATCGACTACCGCCTGCTTGTCGATGGCATAACCCAGGACCTGCGCCGCCAAGGCTCGCTGGGCGGCGTCGGATGAACTCCGCAAGACGAGACGTAACTGCGCCAGATCGCGCTTGGCATACACGACGAAACGTTCCTGAATGGCTCGCGTCGCGGGATCGTGGGTGAAGGCATGTCCCTGCGAACGATCCTCCGCCGCGTCGCCTCGCTGCACTGCAAACAATAACGCCTTCGAAAACTCTTCACCCGACTGGACGATGTCAGCTGCCAGGCGGGCCGTGCCCAGAGGTGCGTCGCGAAAACGCATCGTCGTGGTCGTACCCCGCTCTTCAACACCGACGAACACAATGACGCGGCCTTGATCGCAACACACAAGGTTGATCCGCGCACGCGCGATGCCAGGCACCCTCGCCACGCGGTCCTCCGACGCCGTCACAACCGCAGGGCGTCCATGGTCACCCGGGAAAATATTGTCGCCTTCCTTGAATGTCAGGGCTTCTCGGACTTGACCCGCCGACACGTGGCTCAGTCCGTAGAAGTCGATGATCCCGATCGTGAATTCTTGGCCGTCCACCTCAGATACAAAGCCCAGGATGGACACGACGAATGCCGCAACCGCGAGTCGTATTTGGGTGATTGTGAGGGTCATATGGCTTTCAGTGCCTGCGAGCCGTCTGACGTGGTATGGGTGGATAGCGCCAATCCGTGGTCATCGGGTCGCAAGCGTGTTGACGCCAGCCGCTCATCGCATGAGTGGAGCGAGATTATGCGTCCAAACTGCCTCTCGGCGAAGCCCCGTGAACACAGGAACTTTCGAGGATTCCTTCGAGCAAAGCCGACGAATTGCCGCTGCCGACATCAAGCCGGAATTCCGAGATTAGACCGCTGGCGCCAATCGCTGGGCCCGTCTGCCAAGCGCCGTTCTCCGATTTCTCCCCAAGACGTCGCGCAGTGTTTAGTAATCCGGACGACAACATCGTAATCGCCGGCGACGACAACCGATTCGGCAAGTACCAGCCGGGATCCCCAGGTTGCTTCGTCGGCCACACTTGAGCGACCGGTCAGTGACACCTGACTCGAGCGCTAGATAGGTCTAATCAAGCAACCGTAAGAACCTGGCTAAGGACCTGCTCGAATCTATTTGCTGGACTAGAATCAACGAGTGCGTCACATGACAAGGAGACTAAATGCCAAGCCAACTGTCTCCAGAAAGACTTCGAGATCTGGCGCGTGCCGGCGCTGAGGCAGCCCTGAAAGAATTACGCGCGGAGATTATCGCCATCGAGCGAACCTTCCCGGAGCTGGCGCTACAGAAACGGCGGAAGGCCCTTCGCAAGTCGCTGACCAAAGCCACGACTCGGGCGCGCACGATGTCGGCTGCTACTCGAAAGGCGGTCTCAGACCGGATGAAGAAGTACTGGGCTGAACGTCGGAAGGCGAAAGCAAAGATCAGGTGAAATGATTGTGCTAATCACGAAACGGCGTCGGTTGACCCTTGTTCAAAGATTGGCGGATTTCGTTTAGGGTATCTCTTATCTCCGCCAACTCAGAATCGGTCTCTGCGACCGCGGGACTCATAAACCACGAGGCCACGAGGCCAGACATCGTCCCGAACAGTCCGACTCCCGCGGCCATCAAGAACGCTAACACCACGCGCCCCTCTGACGTGACGGGATTGGGGCCCAGAAGACCAAACGCTCACACGCGGCGTACGAGAGCGCGGTCGATCGACGAGTGGACTTCATGACACGCGGTTCAAGCTTGCTCGAAGCGTCCGCCGACTAAACACTGCGGCGTCTCCGAGAGTAATCCCGTCCGCGCGGCCGCCGCGCCCGTATAATCCACACGTTTGGCCCTCACGCCCGGCACCCGGCTCGGCCCGTACGAAATCCTTTCCGCACTCGGCGCAGGTGGGATGGGCGAGGTCTACAAGGCCCGCGACACGCGGCTCGACCGGACGGTCGCCATCAAGATCCTGCCGGCCGCGTTGGCGTCCGACGAGCAGTTCCGCGAGCGGTTCGACCGCGAAGCCCGCGCGATCTCGCACCTCGATCATCCGCACATCTGCACGCTGTACGACGTGGGTGAGCAGGACGGCACGTCGTTCCTCGTCATGCAGTACCTGGAAGGCGAGACCCTGGCGGACCGACTGACGAGGGGCGCGCTGCCGCTTGCCGAGGCGCTGCAGTTCGCGATTCAGATCGCCGGCGCCCTCGACAAGGCCCACCGAGCTGGGATCGTGCATCGCGATCTCAAGCCCGGCAACATCATGCTCACCAAGGGCGCGGCGACGCTGCTCGACTTCGGGCTGGCGAAGTCGGGTCGCCCTCTGGTTGCCGGCGCTGGGCTGTCGATGCTGCCGACGACACCGCCGAACCTGACCGCGCTGGGTGCGATCCTCGGCACGTTTCAGTACATGGCGCCCGAGCAGCTCGAGGGCCGCGAGGCCGATGCGCGCACTGACATCTTCGCGTTCGGAGCCGTCCTCTACGAGATGGTGACCGGCAGGAAGGCGTTCGAGGGCAAGAGCCAGGTCAGCCTGATTGGAGCGATTCTCGAGCGCGACCCGGCGCCGGTCTCCTCGCTGCAGCCCGCCTCGCCCCGACGCTGGACGCCGTGATCAAGCGCTGCCTCGCCAAGGATCCCGATGACCGGTGGCAATCGGCGGCCGACCTTGGCGTCCCGCTGAAATGGATCGAGACGCCTGCGGCCACAGCGACGTCGACGACGGTTGGCGCGCCGGCGTTACAACGCGCACCGACGCGTGCGCGCAGACCCTTGCCGTGGATGATCGCCGCCGCCGGCTTCGCGCTGATCGCGTTGGCGCTCGGCGCGCTCGAAATCTCTCGACTCAGATCGGTGGCGGCGCCGGAGATCGTGCGCTTCTCGATTCAGCCGCCCGAGAAGATGACGTTCGATGACACGACAGGCCTCGCCTCGTTCAATGCTGGCATCGTCTCGCCAGACGGGAAGAAGATTGCGTTCACCGCGAAAGATGCATCGGGCAAGGTCCAGTTGTGGGTTCGCCAACTCGATTCCCTGACGGCCCAGCCGCTGCCGGGGACCGACGCTGCAAACCTCCCCTTCTGGTCGCCGGACAGCCGGTGGATTGCGTTTGGCTCGAACTTCACTCGGATCAAGCGCGTTGACATCTCAGGCTCCGGGGCCGAGACACTCTGCGACGAACCCGGCCTCGCGGCCGCAGGCGCGTGGAATCGAGAAGGCGTCGTGCTCGTGTCATCCCAAACCGGGATCAGACGCGTCGGCCCGAACGGCTGCGGAGCAATTACAAAGCCTGCGGCCGGCGTGTTCGCGCACGTCTTCCCCAGGTACCTGCCCGACGGACGCCATTTCGTCTATTTCGCCGCAGCAGCGACGCCGGAGAAATCGGGCGTGCGCCTGGCCTCGCTGGACTCGACCGACGACCGTCCGCTGCTCGCTGCAGACAGTGCGGCGATCTACTCATCAACGGGACATCTGCTGTTCGTCCGCCAGGGCACGCTCCTCGCGCAGCCGTTCGACGCGAAGACGCTGAAACTGACGGGCGATCCGGTACGGATCGCGCAATCCCTGCCCTCGGACTTAAGTGCGCCGGCCTTTTCCATCTCGGACACCGGCGTCCTCGCCTATCGCACCGGCGCGACGGCTCAGGACGTCCAGTTCGCGTGGTTCGATCGAAACGGCAAACAGTTGGAAGTCGTCGGCGCGCCCGGCACCTATCGAGGTGTCGATCTGTCTCCTGACGGCACGCGTGTCGCTGTCCACCGGCACGACGACAAGGGCGGCGATGTCTGGGTGTTCGAGCCGCGCGGTACAACCACGCGCCTGACGTTTGACGCCTCGCAGGAGAACTCGAGCCCGATCTGGTCGCCCGACGGGCGCTTCATCGTCTTCGGCTCGTTTCGCAACGGCAAGCCGGGGCTGTACCGGAAGGCATCGGATGGAACCGGCGCGGAAGAACTCCTGGTCGAATCGGAAGTGGGGAAGATCCCTGCAGCCTGGTCCCCCGACGGGAAGGTCATCCTCTACTGGCTGTATGACAAGGGCGGCGTGGATCAATGGCTGCTGCCGGTCACCGGCGATCGAAAGCCAACACCTTTTCTGCATTCTTCGTTCGAGGAAACTCACAGCCAGATTTCGCCGGACGGCAAATGGATCGCATACATGTCGGGCGAGACCGGACGGCCGGAGATCTACGTCAAGTCGTTTCCATCCGGCGAAGGACGATGGCAGGTGTCGACGAAGGGCGGCTTGTTTCCTCGATGGCGGCGCGATGGCAAAGAGATCTTTTTCTTCAGCGCACCCGGCTTCGGCGTCGCGAACCCGAGACTCGCGGCGGTTCCCGTCCAGTCGACCGGAGCGACATTCGAACCGGGCGCCCCTCAAGAGCTCTTCGACTCGGGTACGTCGATCTCCCGCACATCAGCGTGACCGGTGGGCACTATCACGTGTTCGCCGTCTCGCCGGACGGCCAGCGGTTTCTGATTCCACGTCGGACAGCCGGTCCACAGGACACCGCGCCGTCAACGACTACAGTCGTCCTCAACTGGCAAGAAGAGTTGAAGCAGCGCGTGCCCACGCGCTGAGATCAACTCGCGAAAACGGATGAAAGTCTGCGGCGCCGTTGCGAGAATGCCAGTGGCGCGAGCGGCGAGATCGACAGCCCAGTGGAGAAGTTGAAGCCGGTCAATTGGCTGATCCGGAACGTGCGTACTGGAGCGAATACGTGGGCGTCGAACGAATCCCCTGAGGGGAGCGGCGACAGCCTGAGACCCTGAGTCAGCAAGGTCGGGCACGTTCTCCGCTCCCGCCAGGAGACGCTTATGGCCTACAGGATAGCGGGAATCGATGTCCACAAGAAGATGGTGGCGGTGGTGATCGCCGACGTCGACGTCGCCGGGCCCTGGCGATTCGAACGCCGGCAGTTGGGGACGAGCCCGACGCAGTTGCGCGGACTGGCCGACTGGCTCGTCGAGCGCGAGGTCGTCGAAATCGTCATGGAATCGACGGCGCAGTATTGGCGGCCGGTGTGGGAGGCGCTGGAGCGCGTCTGGCAGCCGCGGATGCGGCAGACCGACGGGGGCCCTCGTGCCGGTGCGCTGCATCTCGCGCAAGCACAGTCGAACGAGGCGCGGGATTTTCCCGATGCCGAACGGTTGGTGAAACGCTTGGTTGCCCAGGAGCTGACCTTGAGTTTCGTGCCGGACGTGACGCAGCGGCTGTGGCGCACGGTCGCGCGGCGCAAGTATCAATCGACCTGCAACCGGGTGCAGCTGCAGAACCGACTGGAGTGCTTGCTCGAGGAGATGCACATCAAGCTCTCGAGTCTGGTGGCGGACCTGATCGGGCCGAGCGCCCGCCGGATGCTGCGCGCCGTCGCGAGTGGTGAAACGGACCCGGGCGCCGTCGCCGGCCTCGGCAGTCGGCGGCTCCACGCCACGCCCGACCAGTTGCGCGACGCGCTCGGCGCATGCACCGATCTGCATCCGGTGTACCGACGGCTCCTGGCATTGACGCTCGATGAATTGGAGGTGATCGAGCGGCACATTCAGCAGCTCGATGAGGAACTGGCGCAGTTGCTCCGTGTCCATCAGGACGCCGTCGAACGGCTCGCGGCCGTGCCCGGCCTGGGCGTGGATTCTGCGCACCAGATCATCACCGAAGTCGGTCCCACGGCGGCGACGTTCCCGACGGCGAAGCGTCTCGCGTCGTGGGTCGGTGCGTGTCCCGGCCACGACGAGAGCGCCGGCATCAATCACAGCCATCGGGCGCCGAACGGCAATCGGCACATGCGTCGGCTCCTCAATCAGGCGGCCAATGCCGCGGTGAAGGCCAAAGGCAGTATCTTCGAGCTCGTGTATCGGCGCCTGGTCGTCCGACTCGGACACGCCCAAGCGATCGGGGCGATCGCCCACCGGCTCTGCCGCCTGGTGTGGAAGATCCTGCACGACGAGGTCACGTACGAGGAACGCGGACCGGCTGTCACCAAACACCGTGCACAACGCCGTGCTGCGAAGATGATCCGGGAGCTCCGAAGTCTCGGCTATCGCGTCGAACCTATCCAGGCTCCCGCGAACGCTCCGGCATGATCGCGAGAGTCTTTCGACCCTGGACGGCGGCGCTCACGCGGCAATAATCGCGCAACAGTCGACAACCTCGGCAATCTCGATCAGTCTGTCACCGAGCCGAAAACGAAGCGGCGTTTCGTGCTGCGATCGCCCGCGTAGCGTCGACCGAAATGCAAAGCGGCTGCCGTCCTTCAATATCTTTCCACGACTGAAATACGCGGTTAGGGCTGCGGCGCCGCGTGTCCGCTCAGGCAGTGGCGAGTTGCGAAGGCGACATTGGACTGAAATGCAAGCCGACCGCGCGCTAACTACCGCCGATGACCCGGACCGATTGCCGGACCGTTACCGCACCACACGCGATTTCACACCGCCTGAGTTTAACGAGGCCTACGCGGTGCCGTCAGGTGCAGCCGGATGTTAGCCAGCCTCACGCCCACTTCTTGCCAAGGGCGTCAAGGCCCGCACGGCCAAGATCTTCCGGACTCATCACGATATGGGCGGAGACGTCCGCACTAAATGAGAGAAACCACGGCTCGGCCAAAGCAGGAATTTGCGAGGGCTCCTTGATGTCGACGATCAGGATCGCGCCGCGTCGGCCGTCGTATTCGGTGAAGTAAACAGCCTCCGGCTTCGTCTCCGAAAGGATGCGTTCTATCGTCTTTCCCGCACTGCCATTTCGAACCGCCGTGTTGAAGGGCTCATGTGGAAACTTGACGTGAACGAGCATACGCATTGGCAGTCTCCTATGAAAGCTGAACTGTGTCGTGTCTGGCTAACGTAATGCGGCTCACCCGCGGCCGCCGCTCTGCTCATGTGGGCCGTCGGGGGCAGCCGCTGTTCGGCGGCACTCGAATCTGAAAAGTCCTCACTGTTTCGGCCACCACCGACCGACCCGCCGACGTACCGCGCATCTGCCAAGAATTTGATGGATTCGCCCGTATTCAACTGATAGAGCACCGTCCGCTTTGGGGGATCTCCCTTCCAGACGCGCTCCACATCGAATGTCAGGACTTGCGCCGTATCTTCCTGTAGTGCTTCGCGGGCCGTACCGTTGAACACCACGGAATTTATGGGATCGGCCATTGCCTGTGACAGTGTGTAAAAAGGGCATTCTCCGCTAGCAACTGCAGGACTCAAACTGATAAAGAGGCCGTAGGCTGCCACCCTAGCGAAACATGTTCGCCCGAGGAATGATGTCACGGAGCCTCCCTGCTTCCAGGGTGTTATCGAGAGCTTACCAGAGTCGATCTAAGCAGCTTCTCGGGACTACCGCCGTCAGAAGGAATTTCTCCAGCGTCGGCGTGTTCACAGGGTCTCACGCACGGTCTTTAAGGGACTGCTGCGACGACGACTGCAACGCCGTCGCCGACTGCGACGGCGACGAACCATAACCAGTCGGCATTGACAGTCTTCCGATCACCAATAACACCGCCAGTCCCACAAGAAACCACACCCAAGCGTTCTGTTTGTTGACAATCGCATCGGGTTCGGTGGTGCGGGTTATCGGTTTGGCGGCTGGCGGTTGGACGACTAAATCGCGCCCGCAGTGCTTGCAAACAATCGCCGCGTCCTGAATATCTTCCGCACAAAAGGGGCACTTCTTCATAAGCTCACTCCGATGTAAACATCTCCATTTCGTTCGTCAATCCAGTACCGTCTGGTATCCCAGGCACAGCTTCCCGCACCGGTCGCAGATACGTTGCGGCAGGATCGCCAGGATGCGCGTGCAGTTCAGCGCGTCGAAACATGTCGTGCATAGCACGGTGATTCTGTCCGTCACGACAGCATCTCCAGTTCCAGCCCGAGGAAGTCGCGCAGGCGACGGCCCGAATCGAACTCCTCCGGCCTCGATCCCTAATGCGATCTTTTGTCCGCTAACAGCTCATGGAAATGAAATGGCTGAGGCGGAAGCGCCTTTGGAGGTCACTCCCGGGCTGGCCGGTGAGCCGTTTTCGCGGGAAACAACGGAAAACCCTGACGTGCCACGACCGCTTGAGGCGAATACCGAGGCTAAGGTGAGTTGAGCAAGTCGGGGAGAATGTGCACCGGAACGGCCCGAGGATGCTCTGTCTGATTTCCGATCAGCACCGCGACGTTGCCAATCTTGTGACCGGTATCGGCGTAGCGGTGCGCTTCGGCGATCTCGTCGAGCGTATATCGGCGCCCGATCACGGTGCGCAGCTTGCCGGCATCGATCAACTCCTGTAGGAAGACGAGATCGGCCTGCTTCGGATCGGCTGCGCCGGTGAGGAATCGCGCCCGTCCGCAGAGGTGTACTAACCCGCCAGTCACCAGCGCGCGCGCAATCCCCCCGAGTCCCCCTGAAAAGCCGACGAGCAGATAGCGCCCGCCGGGCTTCAGCGCGCGTAAGCTGCGCGGGAATCCGGCCTTGCCGAGCACGTCCACGATCACATCGTGGACCGGTCCACCATCGGTGAAGTCTTGCGCCGTGTAATCGATCACGTCGTCGGCCCCGAGCGATCGCACGAGGTCGACATTGGCGCTGCTGCACACGGCGGTCACGTGCGCGCCGAAATGCTTCGCCAGCTGTACGGCGAACACGCCCAGGCTGCCAGACGCTCCATGGACGAGAACGCGTTCGCCAGGCTTCACGTTCGCCCTGCGCAGGAAGGATAGCGAGCACGCCGCGCCCACGAACACGGTGCCGGCTTCCTCGAACGTCATGGTTGCGGGCTTACGCGCGATGAACCCATCCTCCGCCACGCACGCGAACTCCGCATGGGCGGCGAACTTCTCGCCGCGCGCGCCATACACCGCATCGCCTGGCGCGAACCGCGTCACACCCGGTCCGACGGTTTCAACGGTGCCGGCGAGATCGACGCCCAGAATCGGGTGCCTGGGTCGAAACCCGCTCAGTAGCCGAATGAAGAGTGGGCCGCTCCGGAGTATCCGGTCGCCAAAGCACACGCTCGACGCGCGAACGCGGACGAGCACCTCGTTGTCGGCGGGCGTCGGTGTCGGTACCTCCCGGACCTCCACCACCTCCGGAAGTCCATAGCGCGTCGTGACAGCGGCCCTCATGCTGGATGCAGATACGGCCAGCGGCACGGGAAGTTCCACCGGTACGCCATCCGCCGGTGCAAATCTCTCGCAAAACCCGAGGTGTTGTCGGCGAAGGCCAGTTAGTGCCGTCATCGGCCCGCTCGGCGCTGCGGCACCGGCGGTAATTTCTCCTCCCCAGGATTGCTCTGGACACCGAGCATGTTGAGTGCCAGCGAGACCATCCGGTAATTGGCTGCCGTGATCGTCGCGTCAATCATCATGCGGTCGTCGTAGCGCTGCCTCAGGGCATTCCACGTCCGGTCCGACACGACAGAGTCCTGGTACATCTCATCGACAAAGCGCAGAAGGTTGGCCTCGAAAGGATCCCAACCGGCGGCATCGGGCCCCATCGGGATCCGCTCGATCGGCAATCCCATCTTGCGGCTCCCTCCCACGCGTCCTACATGCTCCGACCATTCGTACTCCGACTGCGAATCCCAGCCCATACGAAGAATCAGGAGCTCGCGGTGACGCTCCAGCCCGTTCTTCCCCAGCATGGACACGCTGTTGACATAGCCGGAGCCGTTGCGAGCTTCCGCAAGCTTCGGACACAATCCGAACGTGCGCGGGTTGTTGGCGCCTGTGCCGGGTCCCGGAGCCACTCGCGGGGCCGTCAGTGTCACGGTCTCCCGTTCTGGCACGTCGATGCGGTATGGAATGTCGAGAGGCATCCGATCGGAAGCGACGGCATCATCGGGTTGGACCCCAAGGTTGTTGTAGAGCAGCGCAAGGGACACGAAATTCGCCACGGTCATCCCCACATCCATCACGTTGCAGGTGTTGTAGCGCGCCGCGATTGCGTTGAAGGCAGCGTCGTTCAGAAAGGAATTCCGAAACAGCTGGTCCGCCACCCGGAGCAGGTTCGCCTCGAACGGGTCCCAGCCGGTGGCGGCTGGACCAACAGCAATCCTTCGCAGTTCCTCATTGGTCAGATCCGCCTTCCGCGCGAACGGCACTCGCTCTCGCCAGATGACATCGCTCCCGAGGAGCCACGCGGTTCTCAGGATCAACAGCTCGCGAACTCGCGGTGATAGGCCGGAATCGATGGTGATGTAGTTGTGGAACGTCATCGTGCGATTGACCAGCTCGGGCACGTTCAGCAGCGTCTTGAAACTGTTGCCGGGTGCACCGGTGGGCAAGAACCTCGCGACCCGCTGCTTGTGTTCGTTGGCCCACTGCGACTCGGGCAAAGGGGAGATTCGTGGTCTGGACAACTGCACCGGACGCGCCGCGCCAGGGCGTTCGGGAAGAGGCTGGCCGGTCAGCCGAACGAGGCCTGTCGTCAGCAAGAGCGTCGCGCCGACCAACACCGCCGCTCTGGAGCCAACGTTTCTCATGATGTTTCTCCAGCTCCTTCTCAGCCGCACGGCCGGTGCCATTCAGCGCTTCATGCCGCTCTCCGTCAAGAAAGGATCCATTGTCGGTCCTTGAAGGAACTCGATCAGCGCCTTCGCAGACGCGACATCAGAGGTATTTGTCGAGATGACGGCAGTAATAGTCGATGGCACCTGCAAATCTTTGATGACCGGTCCGGCATTTCTGACGTTCTTATTCGACAGGATCTCGCTCAACGGGTAAATGTTGATTTCGTACTCGCCCGGCCCGAGGGCGACGTCGCCTGGCATCGCGTGCTGTGCCTTGGTCGCCTCGCGAATCCCCAGCGTGTCGAGAATCTTATTGACCGTCAACAGCGCCGCGCCGGTGTCCGACCACCTCAGGGCTTTGGCACCGAGCATCGCTTTCTTCACGGCTGCCGGTGTGCTCAGGTCGGGCGTCACGTCGCCACGCAATCCAATGGCCACATCCACCCGGGCGATCTGGGAGACCCCCGGCATGATCTTCCCTGCCTTCGCCAGTTCCTCGTTCACGTCGGGGAGCAGAAGGGCTACGTCGAACGCCTGACCCTTCAGAATCTTCTCTTTGAGATTGCCTCGCGCCGATCCGTACTCGATCAACAGGGCGCGCCCGACGGCCTTCTCAGCCTTTGCGCGAACTGCTTCGAGTGGCGTCCTGATCGCTGCTGTAACCACGACGCGGATTTCACCTGGCTTCGCGTCGGCAACAACTGGTGCCCGCGAGCCCGGCCCCTGTGCCCTCCCCAGCGTGCCGTGAGCGAGCAGAAAGACCGGACCAAGGGCGATGGCCGCTCCGATGATATTCATTGCGCTTCTTCTCCCCCATGAGCATAGTCCGCATTTAGCGCTTGTAGGCGCGCTAGCACGCTTGGTCTTTTCTGATTCACATTCAGATCGCGTCGGAAAGACTCGCCGTCAGGGTCTTTGCAATGTGGCCAGACGAGCCTGCGGAGGGCCTTGGACTTCGGAGGACGTTGCCGCGTCTGAACGCGAAATCGAACGACTTCAGCGTGCAAATCGACGCGCTTGATCAATTGCTAGAAAGTTGGTCGAGTCGTATTGGCTCGGCTAAATCGCAGGATCAGGGTTGCTTCCTTGCTTTCTCGCAAGGGAATGCTTCGCGCGCCGCCGTGGCGATCACGATAACCGCAGGTTCGTGTCCGGTCTGCGGATGGTTGTGGAGGTATCGCTTCACGACATCGACCATCTGACCCACCGTCATACCGTCTGGAGAGCAGCTTAGCGATTGATTCGGGTAGAGCACTTCCATGCTGTTCACCACGCCTTGAATGTATCCAAAGGCGACTCCACTGCGGAGGCCCGCAGGCTCGTTTAATGCACGGCGCAGATCGCTACCCGTGTCGGTCGGGTTGTAATCATCCGAGTCCTGCGTCGTTGCCACGACCGACAAGCTGCACACCAACAGACCGATCGCTAGTCCCTTCATGCTGCGGCCTCACCTTCTGCTGCCCGCGACAAGCGGACGACCTGCACGCCCTAGCAAGACTATCGGCCGATCTGCCTCGATGCTCTGGCGCCACCTGGCTGGCGTCGAACCAAAGGGACATCCATTGCGGTTATAGGCGGGGAACGTCGAGGAGGCGCCCGCACAAACGGGCCGGCATAGACTGACAATCCTGGGCGGTGATTCTGGCGGTGGGCACACCATTGCCCAAGTTGACGTAATCGGCGACGCCTCATTTGTCCGGCGAACTTTTCAGTCCGTTCACGGCACGAGCGGGCGCTGCTGTTCGATGAAATGCTGGTGCAAGGCGCGCACCGCATCCTTCGCCCGATCGTCGGACACTATCCAGGTGATGCGGAATGACGAAGTCGCGGTGCCGGCTGGCACAATGCCGACCGCGTTCAACGTTGCCGCTCCGCTGCGAACGTTGTCGTAAGTCGCGTTGATGCCAGCGCCAATTGCGCTGACGGCCGCGAGCCCGTCGATCAAATGTGCGTGTCCGCCAAGACGCGTCTGCAAAGCATCCCGCAGTTGCCCCTCGTCGTGCAGGTTCTCTCGTGAGATGACCACGGTGGTGCGCTCGCCGAAGACGTGCAACTGTTTACCAGGCACGCGGCGATCGGCGAGCAGCGCGAGCACGTCGGCGGGTGGGGCAGAGCCGTCGAGTATGAGCACGTCACGTTCGCCGGCGATGCCGACGACGGTGCCCGGCATCCGCGGTGGGCTCTTGCGAACTACCGTTCCGTCGGAAGATGGGTCTGCCCCCGGCAACGGCCCGTGAGTCGCGCGTGCGTAGATGGCGATCCCCTTCTCCTTGGCGAATTCAATGGCCTGTGCGTTCAGCACCTTGGCGCCCGACTCCGCCATTTCCTGCGTCTCCTCGTAGGAGAGCGTCGCGATGCGGCTGGCGGCCGGCACGACGCGCGGATCAGCAGAGTACACGCCATCGACGTCCGAGCAGATCTCGCAATACTCCGCGTCGAGTGCGGCGGCCATCGCCACTGCTGTCGTGTCGCTGCCACCGCGCCCCAGCGTGGTGACCTCCCGCTTGTACGACACGCCTTGATACCCCGCCACGACAACGATCCGTCCGCGAGCAAGCTCGTCCTGGACGCGGAACGGACGCACTTCGATGATCCGCGCATCGATGTGTCGATCGTTCGTGATGATGCCTGACTGACTGCCTGTGAAGCTGATTGCATCACTGCCGAGCTCGCGAATCGCGAGCGAGAGCAGGGCCATCGAGATGCGCTCGCCGGCCGAGAGGAGCATATCGAGCTCGCGCCGTTCCGGATTGGGCGACACCTGCTTGGCCATGGCCAGCAGCTCGTCCGTCGTGTCGCCCATCGCCGACACGACCACCACCACCTGATGCCCCAGGCGGGTCGTCTGCACCACGCGTTGTGCGACGTACTTGAGTTTGCTGACATCGGCGACGCTGCTGCCGCCGTACTTCTGCACGATGATAGCCATGAGGAAATAGTACGACTGAACTCTTGTCGATGCGATCTCATTGGCAAGTCGACGTTGTGTGCGTTGCTGGTGGACTAACGCCGTGCCGAACGGTTTTGCGATTTGCGAGCCCTTACGCAGCTTTCATCGCTGGCATCTAGGTTTCCTGAATCGGTTCACGCTGCTCGCAGGATGACCGATCCGCGGCTGGAAAAGACGTCCAATTTCGTTGGGACGTACCACCGATCGGCCAACCAGCCTTTCGCGTGCAGGGTCACCGGAGGAACTCCCACTCTCTAGTAGCCGCTGATCAGCTTCCGACGGACAGACTCCTTGTTCGCTCCGATGCACGCAATCGTTGTTTGAGTCATTGAAGGCACCATGAATCGACCGGTTTGGAGCCAGCCAGCCAAGGCAAGTGGACCCAATTTGACTTCAAGAATCCGATGCAGGCCCAGCAATATCTCAAAGCGGTCCTCGATTACTGTCTCACCGTCAACGCCGGAAGACCCATCCGGAGGTTCTCATGCCTGCCAACTTCATTGCATTCGTTGACTCTCTGATCTACGGCGACTTCGGTGTGGCGGACCTCGGCCCCGCCCGCGGGAACCGTAAACCACATGAACTGGTCGATCGATCGCGTCACCGCTCCGCCGCCGGCCGCGAGCGCTGGCGTTCAGTTCCTCGATCATCACGCGGTGCGCATGCTACTTCAACCAGGCCTACCACGTCTGGCACCCGAACGCGGGCGAACCGTCATGGACGACCGCCACGCCGTTCTTCACAACCGGAGTCGGACAGTATCGCCGGAAGAAGCAAGTGAGCCGTGCCCAGGTGTTTTGCCACGCGAGTGGAGTCGCCGGACAACGGCAGGCAGTCGCTCGAGCGCCGGATCCCTGAGACGGGCGACTTCAAGCTGTCGGACAAGCCAGGCCAGAACCGCATCGGGTTGAACGCGGTGATCTTCGATGGCTGGATGGAGGGCCAACTGGCCGTGGAGATCAGCGGGTCCGAGTCGGACCTCCTGGATCCCGACGACCAGCTACCGAGGTTCCGCCGCACGTTCACGGGCAGCCCGGAGGCATGGCTGGGATCATATGGACCGAGGGCGCCGCTCGCGCCTGAGGATCTGGGCGAGTGGTCGATCGAATACCGGATTGATCGTGGGTAAGCCCAGCGGCGCGGTCGATACCTGGGATCGCGGAGATGCGGCCCTGACCCGACTCAGCCTTGAGGACGGTCTGGGCCACCGCGTTGACCGTTCGGTGACGAGCGAGACCCGAGGAGGTGAATAATGACGTGGATTGGAGAGGGTGCACAGCGCCCATAAGCCCGATGTCATTTACGTACCAAATCGATCCGCAGGGTGGAATCATTGAAATTCGGGGAGCGGGCGACATCACCCAGGCCGAATACATCGCCGGCGTCATGTCGTGGATGATCGATCCCTTGTTTCGCCCTGGATTGGACGGCCTGTGCGATTTCACCGCTGCGGAGTCCACACCGACGATGGCTGACCTGCATGAGCTTATCGACCTTGTCGCGCGGCACACCGCCTATGTCGGCCGGGTGAAAGTTGCGATGATCGTAAGCAAGCCCATTACGTTCGGCGTAGCTCGACAGTTTGCGTCACTAGCCGAAGCGGCGAAGCTCGAGGTTCGGCTTTTCAGAAATCGTGACTCAGCGATGTCCTGGCTTCGTCCGGCTGGGCAAGCCCCGTAAGGGCCACGCTAATTACTTCCAGCTCGCAATCGCCTTGCCCTGCGGCGAGCCGGGGCCGAACTCGAACATCTCGATCCGAATGCCGTTCGGATCAGTCGCGTTGGTGACCGAGGCGTCGTCCGGCCGAACCCGGACCTCGTCCACCATGACGCCGCGCTCCTTCAAGGTCGCCGACACTGCCTTGATGTCCTGCACGTGCAGCCCGAAGTGATTGAGTCCCGGCCGGCGGTTGGCATTAGCCTGCTGGAGCTCCACGAACGTGTTGCGATTCACCTGCACGTAGGCGAGCGTCGGCTTTCCGGTGGCATCACGGACGGTGAACGCCTCCCGAAACCCCATCTTCTGCGTGTAGAAGGTAAAGGCGGCATCGAAGTCGTCCACGGCAATGGCCACGTGATTGAGATAGTTCTCACCCACGAGCCTGTTCTCCTGGGCGACACCCGTCGCGAGGGTCGACCCCAGCAAGAGACCCATGACGAACACGACCAACGTGCGCATGTCTGACTCCTTTTCAAGCCAACTTTTTCACGACCTGCAGGTTTCTTAACTCTACCGTATTCATACACTCAAGCTCGGCGGTAACGAAATTCGTGTAGCACTGAGACGTGACCCCGGAACGAGTCCAGAAGTCGCGACTGACAGTCTTGACAGCTTAACGTTCGGCCCTTTTGGAACCGAGAGATCGACCGAACATCACCCCCAGCTGAATCGCGCGGCGTGCTTGCGCACGGAGGAAACGAGAGATCATGCTGAATCGACTCAAGTTATCCGGGCAAGCGCGCTCGGAAGTTTTGCGAACGCTTCCTGAAACGGTTCGTCTCCACCGTGCGCTAGTGTTTTCAATCGCCGCGCTCTTGATGACGGTCGCATACGAGCCAACGGCATTTGCACAAGCCAAGACGACGCCGCGCCCGGCGAAGAGTGATTCGCTCGTGGAACGGCGCGCGTCCGTTCCAGGGAAATCTCAGATCATCGTGCGTGCCGTTGATGTCGCCTCCCTTCAGGAGGTCGGGCGGATTATTGAACGAGGTGGCGGCAAGCTGAAACGTACGCTTCCGAGCATCAATAGCCACGTCGCCGAAATGCCCAACGCGGCGCTCAACGGGCTTGCACACAATCCGCATATCGATCACCTCTCGCTCGACCGGCTCGTCGCCGGTTCCATGGAACGGACCGGCGCCACAATCGGCGCCACTGCCGTACGGCAGGAGCTGGGCTACGACGGGTTCGGGGTCGGCGTTGCGATCATCGACTCGGGCGTGAGTGCGTGGCATGACGACCTGACAGGCGGTGGCCAGGCTCAACGCGTCGATCGATTCGTGGATCTGGTCGCGGGGAGATCGACGGCCTACGACGATCACGGGCATGGGACGCACGTTGCCGGTATCGTCGCGGGCAACGGCTTTGATTCCGGCGGAGCGCGCTCAGGGGTCGCTCCTGGTGCGCGTCTAATCGTCATCAAGGCCCTTGATGCGTCGGGTACTGGGCGCATCAGCGACATCATCGCGGGATTGGAGTATGTCGTTGCTAACAAGAATGTCCTTAACATTCGCGTGGTCAACCTCTCGGTAGCGACGGGCGTGTACGAGTCCTACAACGTGGATCCTCTGACGCTCGCTGCGCAACGCGCAGTCGCCGCAGGTATCGTGGTCGTAGCGGCTGCCGGCAACAACGGCCGCAGCGCGACCGGCCGCGCGCAGTACGGCGGTACCACGGCGCCCGGCAACGCTCCTTGGGTGTTAACGGTCGGTGCGTCTAGTCATGCCGGGACGATCGACCGCATGGACGATGCGATGGCCGTGTTCAGCTCCCGCGGCCCAACGGCAGTCGACTACTCGGCCAAGCCCGATCTCGTCGCGCCTGGTGTCGGAATCGAATCGTTGAGCGATCCCGAGAGCTCTTTGTACACGCTCGGCGCCGCCTACTTGTTAAGCGGCACGGTTGCAACTTCGTATTTGCCGTATCTGAGCCTGAGTGGGACGAGCATGTCGGCCCCGGTCGTCAGCGGAACAGTTGCGCTGATGATGCAGGCCAATCCGGCACTGACGCCGAACCAGGTCAAGGCCATTCTCCAGTACACAGCGCTCGTCTACGCCGGTCCCGACGCCTTGACGCAAGGGGCAGGCTTCCTCAATGCGAAAGGCGCGGTCGAACTCGCGCAATATCTCGCCGCGCCGTCATCCGCTGCCTCCCCTTCGTTTTCCGGGTGGGGACGACGACTGATTTGGGGGAACCAGCTGTTGCGAGGCGGGCGTTTGACGAGCGGTGTCAGCGCGTGGTCCACATCTGTCAATTGGGGTGATCTGACAACGCAAAACGGCCAGCCCATCGAATGGGGTGAGCTCTGCTCCGGCGGCAGCTGCGACAGCGGCGGAGGTTCGAAGCCCTGGCGCGTCACTTGCTCCGATCCGATCTGCACGAGTGTCACTTGGACTGGCGGCGTTCGCAATGTCGTTTGGGGAACCGCGTGCGGCGGCGACGACTGTAACGTGGCGTGGAGCGTTGCCGCCAGTGGAGACGCCCTTACGGCGAGCGACAAGGACACGGTTGTGTGGGGAACGCTCGACGCCGACACGGTCGTGTGGGGAACGCTTGACGCTGACACGGTGGTGTGGGGAACGATGGATGCGGACACCGTGGTGTGGGGCACCACATGCAACGATCCCGCGTGCGTACCCGTCATTTGGGGCAACCACTGACGAACATGGAAGCTCAGGATCGACCGGATCTCCACGAAACACGTGAGATGGCGACCGGGATGGATTCTGCCGCGGGCGCCTCTCAGTCGGGCGGCCTGGCCTGGCGCCCCTTGCCTCTGGCGGCGAAGCTGTACGTCGCGGTCGTCACGGTCTTAGGCTTCACCCAGTTTGCGCTGCTATTCCCGCAAACCAATCCCCGTCCTCTGTTGTTTGGCATTCTCGTCCTCACATCGTGTCTGACCTCGGCGTGGAAGGTCAATCTGCCGATCACCCTCATGAGCGGCTCGACCCTGTCCATGTCGTATGCCGCCAACCTCATGTCCCTCCTGGTGCTCGGCCCGCGGCACGCGATGGTTGTTGCGGTGGCGGGTGCCTGGACTCAGTGCACGTACAAGGTCAAGGAACCCTACCCGCTCTACCGAACCGTCTTCAGTACGGCAGCCGAGGCGGTCACGATGGTTGTGACCGGTCAGGTGTACATGTGGTTGGGCGGTCAGATCGGACCCCTCAATTCCTCCGACCTGGCGAAACCCCTCGTCGGCGCGATCGGGACGTACTTCGCCATCAATACCAGCCTGGTCGCCGGCGCAATTGCCTTGTCCACGGGCCGGAGGGTTGTGAGCGTCTGGAAGGACGATTTCCTGTGGAGTGGCATCGGGTTCATGGTGGCCGGGAGTGCCGGCGCAATGGCCGCGGTAATTCTCGACCGCGGCGGGCACTGGAAAGCCTTGCTGATGTTGGCGCCGGTTCATCTGACGTATCGCACGTACCAGCTTTTCGTCGGACGGCTGAACGATCAAAAGCGGCACATTGCTGAAACGCAAAGGCTCCACGGTGAAACCGTTGAAGCGTTGCGGCTTGCACGACGGGCCGAACAAGCGCTCGTCGCCGAAAAGGAACGTCTCGCCTGGGCGCTGGCGGACATGACGCGGTTGGAGCAGATGCGGAAGCAGCTTCTCGAGCGCGAGAAGTCGGCGCGAACCAGCGCCGAACGGGCAAATCGGGTGAAGGATCAGTTCCTGGCAACTGTCTCACATGAATTGCGTACACCGCTCAATGCCATCGTGGGATGGGCGGATATGCTCTGCCGGGGCAGGCTCGACGACGCGCAACGCGACCGCGCCTACCAGGCTATTAATCGCGGCGCGAAACGACAGGCGCAGCTCATCGACGACCTGCTGGATGTCGCACGCATCATGTCGGACAAACTGCGGCTCGAACGAGCGCCCGTCGATGTGAAGGAGGTTGTACGCGACGCACTCCAAGTCGTCCTGCCGGCTGCCGATGCCAAGCGGATCCGTGTCGACGTCGAAGTCTTGTCGGCCATCCCTGCGATCTACGCGGACGGCGGCCGTCTCCAGCAAATTGTCTTGAACCTGCTGTCGAACGCCGTCAAGTTCACGCCTGAGGGCGGCGCGGTCCATGTGCGGCTCGACCAGGGTGACGAAATGATAGAAATCGCCGTGGTCGATACGGGCCGCGGAATTTCCAGCGAATTCCTGCCATCGGTATTCGAGCGCTTCCGCCAGGAGGACGGTTCGGTCACGCGACATCAAGACGGCCTTGGTCTGGGGTTGTCGATCGTCAAGCAGATCGTCGAGGCCCACGGCGGCCGCGTGACCGCCCACAGCGGCGGAGAGGGCCAAGGTGCGACATTTGTCGTCCACCTGCCGGTAAACGCCGGCTTCGAAGACGCGCTCGTGCCGCTTGGGAACCTCCCATCTGTGGCGGAAAGGCCGGAAGAGTCGCCGTCGCTCGAGGGCACATCAGTGCTCGTCGTCGACGACGACGATGAGAGTCGCCGAGTCGTGGCGGCGCACCTCGAAGATCGTCAGGCGGTTGTTCTGACCGCAGAATCGGCCGCGCAGGCATTCGAGCTCTTGCAGCGGGAACACGTTGACGTATTGCTTGCCGATATCGCCATGCCCGGCGAGGACGGTTATTCCCTCGTCAAGAAGCTTCGCGCCCTCAATGCGCCCAGGACCGCTTCGATTCCAGCCGCGGCGCTCACGGCCTTCGCGCGGGACGTCGATCGTCAGCACGCCATCCAGGCCGGGTTTCAACTCCATCTGGCGAAGCCGATCGATCCGAGATTGCTGATCGCCGCGGTCGCAAACCTGCGCAAGCTGAACGTCAGATAAGGCGTGTCGTTATTCCACGCGACGTGATGGGGCCGGACGTGCCCAGTAGGAAAGGGATTCCGGTTACCTGGCATTAGGGTCACCAGTCTTCGCTCGTGATTGCGGAGCGAAGGCTGCCCGCCGTAGCCTCAGCGGAAGCCCCCTCTAGTCGGCGGCACCCATGCGAGTGTCCTCGACGAACTGCTCGGTGGCGTTGTCGATCTGACGGCCACGGCGGCCCTGGCCTCCGTGCACGTAGAGGGTGGCCGCGTCGACCTTGGCCCGCGGCGCCGGCGGCAGCGACATCTCGTACCTGACGGGCCGGGCGTGGTCCGCGAGCTGCAGCTTGGGGTTGTAGACGCTGTTGAACTTGAAGAGCATCTTGAAGAAGTTCGTCTGGCCGCGGGCGAGCAGGCCGGTGACCGTCTTCGTCATGCCCCAGAGCTGCTTGGCCCCCAGATGCTTCATGTTGAGCACTTGCTGGGTCTTGACCAGCTCCTCGTAGAACTCGGGCAGCGGCAGCAGGGTGGGGAGCACCGCGTGCTGGATGTCGAACAGCCGGTAGTCTCTGGTTGTGAGCTTGCGCGATTCGGTGGCCCAGGTCTCGGTGCCGGGGTACGGCGTGTTGACGCTGATGTTCACGATTTCCGGGATCTCCTGGCACCACTCGCGCACGACGCGGAAACGCTCGCGGTCCCAGGCGGGATCCGCGATGATGTTGATGGCGACGTCGACACCCATCTTCCGCGCGAACTCGAGTGCCTCGAAGTTCTTGAAGGAGCTCACGCGCTTCCTGAACGTCTTGAGGCCCTCCTCGTCGATGGCCTCGACGCCGATGAACATGATCTCCAGCCCGATGCGCGACCAAAGCTTGAAGACCTCCTTGTTGCGCAGCAGCACGTCGGCGCGAGTCTCGAGCCAGTAACGCTTCCGGATGCCCTTCCTGACGATGGCCTCGCCGATGGCCATGCCATGTTCGGCCTGGATGAATGCGACATCGTCGAGGATGAACAGTCCCGGCTCGCGGATCTGCTCGATCTCCTCCACCGCCCGTTCGGGCGTCTTCATCCGGTAACTGCGCCCGTAAAAGGTCCATGCGCTGCAGAAGGTGCAGTCCCAGGGACAGCCGCGGCTGAACTCGATCGAGGCGCACGGGTCCATCTGGCCGATGTAGTAGCGGCGACGATGGCGCAGCAGGTCGCGCGCGGGCAGGAGATCATCGAGGCGCTCGACGAACACCGGCGGCGGGCCTTCCCCGTCGAGCGTCACGGCACCTGGCACCGACTCGAACGCCCGCCTGCCGCCGCCCGCGGCGTCCAGGAGAGCGCCGATCGACGCTTCGCCCTCGCCACGCAGCACGCAGTCGAGGGCGCCGTCCCCGTGGCGCAGGAACTCGTCGGCGGTGAAGGAGACGCTGTGGCCCCCGGCGAAGATGAAGCAGTCGGGCAGGCGCTCCCGGGTCGCCCGGGCAAGATCGAGGACCTCGGGCACGTTGGCAAGATAGTTGAGGGAGAAGGCCACCGCATCGGGCCGCCACCGGTCGAGCCGGCGGAAGTAGTCCTCGTGCGTCTCGACCTGCAGGTCGAGCAGCTGGACCTCGTGACCGGCGCGGCGCGCGGCCGCGGCCACCAGCTCGAGACCGAGCGGCTCCAGGCGAAGATAGATCCTGGAGTACATCAGGCAGCCAGGATGAACGGCTAGCAACCGCATGGCGACGCGCGACTCCTTCCTCGCCCTAACGCGCTGACGACACGACCATGGTATGCCTGGTGGCGGATGGCACGGCAAGGCATTATTCGCGGTAAAGCATCAGCAAGGGGTGCGCTACACTCGGTCGAATGTGGCCGTCGTGCTGCTCAGCCGTCCGCGCGGCGCCTACATAGCATCTATCGACTAATCATGATTAACGAGAAAAGAATTGCCGTCGTCCTACCGGCATACAACGCTGCCAAAACCTTGGAAAAAACCGTCCGGCAGCTGCCCTCTTCCGTTGACATCAAGATACTCGTCGACGACTTCAGCTCCGATGAAACGGTCCTAACCGCGCGGCGCCTTGGATTGATCACGTTCACTCATCAACGTAACCAGGGATACGGCAGCAATCAGAAAACGTGTTACCAGGCCGCTATCGATTCGGGCGCTGATGTCGTCATCATGGTTCATCCCGACTACCAGTATGACCCGCGCCTTGTGACAGCCATTGCAGGCATGATTGCGCACGGCATCTACGAAGTCGTGTTGGGGTCAAGGATCCTCGGCGGCGGCGCCCTCAAAGGCGGCATGCCCGTTTACAAGTACGTCGCCAATCGAATGCTGACCGCTGTTCAAAATCTTCTGTTGGGCAGCAGGTTATCCGAGTTTCACACAGGCCTGCGAGGTTTTAGCCGCAATACGCTTCTTTCGTTGCCGGTGCTCGAGAACTCGGACGATTTTGTTTTCGACAACCAGATGCTCGCCCAGGCCATCCTTTTCGGGTATTCGATAGGCGAAGTCTCTTGCCCTACAAAATATTTCGAGGATGCGTCCTCGATCCACTTTTTGAGAAGTGTTCGCTACGGGATTGGGGTCTTATGGACCTCCTGCCAATTTGTTTTGCAGAAGAGTGGCTTGATGCGCTTCAGAATCTTTGATGCCGACGGTCGAAAGATTTCAGCGATGGATGTAGAAAACGCGTTGGACCTCGTATGCGCAAAGCCGGAGTAAGGACGGAGCGAAGTCCGTACCTTGGTCTAGTTCTCTTGACTGTCGGAGCATTGTTCGTCCACGGTTATCACCCCGGAATCGAAGACGCTGAGATCTATACTCCGGGCATCAAGAAGCTGCTCAATCCGAGCTTGTATCCGTTCGGTTCCGAGTTTTTCCTCAACCATGCGAGACTGAGCCTTTTCGACGAACTGATTGCCGCCAGCGTCCGCGCTACGCATCTGCCGTTTGATGTGATGATCTTCGGCTGGTACCTTGCGTCTATTTTTCTGATGCTGTTGGCGTGCTGGCGCTTGAGTGTTGAATGTTTTCAGGAACCGGAAGCACGGTGGGCAGCGGTCGCGACGGTCGCAGCTTTGTTGACGCTTCCAGTCGCCGGTACTGCGCTCTACATCGCTGATCAATACGTCACATCCCGTTCGATAGTCACTTTTGCTGTTTTATTCGCGGTTCTGGGGGCTCTGAAGGGCCGAATGATCATGTGGGCTTTGTGGAGCGCCGTAGCCCTATGCGTTCATCCACTGATGGGGGCGTTGGGAGTTACTTACACGCTGATCCTGTGGTGCCTGTGGTGGATGAAGCGCCGTCATTTCTCACTCAACATCGCCTCTTTGTTACTGCCCGCGGCTCTGCCCGTCATCAACCTGAATCCTGTGCCGTCCCGCGCGTACCAACAAGCCGTCAGTACGCGCTCGTACTTCTTCCTTTTGCAGTGGGAATGGTATGAATGGCTGGGCGCAATAGCGCCTTTCTTCCTGTTGTGGCTTATTTGGCGGTCATCCAAGAAAGAACCGAATGACGCCGTTGGCGTCATGAGCCTTTCCTTGATCGCGTATGCCTGGTTCTACATCGCTTTGGCATTTGTGCTTACCATTCCGGTCTATTTCCAGGGTTTAGCGCGGCTCCAGCCCATGCGCAGCCTCCATCTTCTCTACATCCTGATGTTTCTCTTTCTCGGTGGTCTGCTTGGCAGGCATGTCTTGCGTCGGCAGCCGCTGCGATGGATAGCTCTATTAGCGCCTATATGCGTCACGATGACCGTCGCTCAACGCCAGATACTTCCTGGTAGTCCCCACATCGAATGGCCAAACAAGCGTCCAACGAACGATTGGCTCCTGGCATTCGACTGGATTCGCGACAACACGCCGGTCGACGCCATTTTTGCCGTCGATCCGCAGTATATGAACAAGAATGATCAACACGGGTTTCGAGCGATTGCCGAGCGTAGCCGATTGGCGGATGCCGTTAAGGATTCGGGAGCCGTGACCATGTTTCCCGATTCACTGACGCCGGACCATTGGCTGGAACAGCTCACGGCTGAAAGCGGGTGGGAACATCTGCAGGAAACCGATTTCCACCGTCTCAAACAGATTTATGGCGTCTCCTGGGTTCTATCGGAACGATCTCAGCATCTGAACTTCGCTTGCCCCTATGAAAACCATACGGTCCAGGTTTGCCGCGTCGATTAGGCGCACGAACGCTACCACTGCATGATGGTTCGATGAGAATCGCCCGGTATACCTCGATCTCGGTCTCAGAACTCGCTTACGGACGGCCGGAAAATCCGCCGCCTATGGCTTCGTCCACGCTCCACGCGTAGCGGCAGGCGGTCGCCAACATGAAGGCGCCACCCGAGGCCGCAAGCACCGAGTAGTCGAGCACCGACTTCGGTCCGATCCCAGCGATCATCCCGGTCGCAAACGCCAAAAGGAGCCAGCCGCTCAAAAGCGCGGACAGTCGCGTCTTGAAGCCGAGCACGAGGAGGATGCCGAGGACGGTCTCGACGATCGTCGCGATCCACCCGACAAGCGGAATCGCGGCACTTGGAAACCAAGGGTTGAGCGTTGCCACGAACGGCATGAAGTGCGACATATCGCCCCACACGACGCCCGGTCTTCCGAAAGGTCCCCAGAGGCCGAGACGGTCGGCCACGGCGGACAGAAATCCGATTCCGAGCGCGACTCTCAAGAATGCGGTCTGCAGACGCTGATCATCCATACTGTCGGCGAGATTGTAGCCGTGACCACATCACATGTGGGCGCCGTTCAGCTCCACCCTTCCTGTTCAGCGGTCCGCCTGTCCTTCTCCGCCTGGTAACGCGCGCGCATTTCATCCGCGAATATCTGACTGTGAAGCCAGGCATTGTTTCGCAGCAGCACGATCTCCACACCATGATTGCCATGATTGCGGAGCTCACACGTCAAACGATCGGCGCCCTTGTAGAGTTCCCAGATTACCGAACGGGCCTCAGGCACGTCGCGCGTCCTCTCGCATCAGGACTCCTCAGTCATCAGATGATGCTCAGCGGCTTCCAGGAATCCAGGCCCTCGGCCTCGATATCCGCGCACAATCCTGGCAAATCTGGAAAGAGCGTCGCCTGCGTAATGCCCAGCGTTCGGAGTTCTTGGCGAAGATCATCGACACTTTCGCGCGGAATCAGGAACTTGGTCAAGTCACCTTTGTATTGCGGGTGGCTTTCCAGCGGTAAGAACGAGTCGTGCTTTTCAGCATATCGATGTACTGAGAACCAGGCGGATTGAGCGACGATGCGACGATCCAGGTGATACGGCTGAAACACATACGTTCGATTCAGGTTGAATACGTCGTCAACCCGTTCGGGCGGCTTTTCGTTTTCCGGTTTTACATTCAGCATCCACAGCACGGCGTGATCTTCACCCTCGGGAATGTTCGACCACACCGCGAACCATAAACCCACAAGAGCATTCGCAGTCCAATCCACGAGCCGCGTTGCCAGGCCACTGTGACGAGCAATCGAGAGCAACTCCCAATCCGATAGACCCGACGCATTGGGGAGCATCGGCACACTCTCGCGGCGGAACCGCTCGAGCATTCGCTTTTCGATGTCGGTGACTTTCGATAGTTGAATACCTTTCTCCATGGCAACCCGAGCAATCTTCGGAAAAAGCGGCTGATCCGTGTTCTGACCGCGAAACAGGCTACGGTGCGCACGTGGAAGATGCCGCAGTTGGTTGGTCAGATCGGCTACGGTGTTGATCGGTTTGCCTCGTGGCGGTGAGTCACTCAGCATTGAAAATCACTTCGATGAGAGCAAGGCGTTTCATCGAACTCCTTTCCCGCGCGGCGAGAAATGGCACGGCAATGACGCGAGCAGAATAGGCAGCGATGGTGGATTTCCGGCTCATTGGGCTCCAGGGATGGTGCTCGCCAGGTAGGCGATCAAAAAGCCTCCGGCGAGAGCAACGGCGTCTTCGAGCAATCCGATGGGCTTGTCACGGCCGCCGGTGGCCGCTACCAGACTTTTCCGCGCGTGAAAAAGGCCCAAGGTGCCAATCACCGAGCCGACCACACCGAAGCCCAGCGCGATCCACGTGTAATGCGACGCCGACCCCAGCACCGCCCCAGCCAAGCCACCGCTGATCAGCCGCGCGGTGAATTGCGGTGGCGTCGTGCGGTTTGGCAAGGTCGGCAGCTGATCGGCGGCCGATTCGACGAGAATCATCACGGTCAGAGTTGCCACCGTGACGGGATGCGCCATCCAGGACGACCATTTGTCGCCGATGTCGATCCAGCGCAAGAAGCCGGCCCAACTCATTACTGCCGGTGCGGTGAACGTCCGCGAGCCGGCGATTACGCCGATGAGCAACGCTAGGAGCAGAGCCGGGCCGTGCTCAGTCATGATCGTTGGACCTTGGATGAGACAGCCATTTTATGATCCCGGCTTATCAGTTCCGCCCTGAGAGCACTCAGCACCTGTTCATCGCTAACCATCGCGCTGTAAGAGCTGTGGCAGATTTCGCGCAAGGCTCCCGTACGAGGGCCGAGTTTTTCACGTGGATCTTCACTGAACGGACGCGAGTGAAGTTCGACGTGCGCGGCGCTGAGCCTGGTTCGCTATCTGCAGCGATGCGCCTTGAGGGGATTATTCAATCGGCAGCGATTCCATAGCAAGGCGGGGCCGCTTCAGACACCAAGAGACGCTGCGTGCCCCCGACGCAGATGGGGCTGTCATGTCGAATCTCGCTGTAGCCGGGATTAGAGCTTCGTAGCAGCCGCCAAGTAGCAATGGAGTACCGATCGCTGCCGTCTCCAAACAGTATTGACGCGCCGGTTATTCAGCACTCCATCCTTGTGCTTCATGCCGTTTGCGCGAGTCGTCGGCTTCAGCCAAAGCCAGATCGTTGGTGCGGAAGTACCAAGCGTGAAGGAGCGCGCCGTTCCACACGAACTGGAGTTCGACGCCGATCTCGGTCCCATAATCGAGCAACTCGGCCGTCAGGGTGTCCACGTCGTTCCGAAGCTTCCACAGGACGACTCGCGGCGTCGGCAGTTGGGAGGAGCTCCGCCTCCAGGTTGGTGTGTAGGGTTCGTCGTCAGTGTTCGGTTGTCGCAAGTACATCGATTCCTGGTCCCTGAACGTTGTAGGACCCGGACTGTCATTCCCTGTCGGAGGCGGGAGTGTTCAGCAGACTTTCTTGTTCATACACGTTCCGGTGGCGATCGCGTGAACGTCCCGCATGATCACAGTGCTGTCCGCATCAGCCGCGCGCAACGGAACCGAACGGAACCACATGGCGGCCAGGTTTACCCAGAGGCCAACGGCAATCATCAATAACAGGGCTTTTGTCGTGCGGTCCGTCATGATCGATCTCCTTTCGGCTTTGGAAGCTCGTCTTGGAGGAAACGTGACAGCTGAGGTAGATCGCGATTCACATCCAGCCGGCGAACAGGCTGACGCCAAGATGGTCGGCTCCTATATCGTAGAGGCCTATGGCGACACTTCAAACTTTTGGCATGACGGGATCTCCGGCAGTCACCTTCCCTGCCAATCGTCAGCCGATCGTCGAGACGCTGAGCGTTCAAGTGGATGTTTCTCCACCCGGCAGCAAGTTGGAAGCCTTCGTCAACTACACGAGCGCAGGTCAGAACGTCTCGTTATTCGTTCCGCTGACGTACGCATACACGGAGATTGGAACGAATTTCGACTTCTACGTTGCGGCATTTGCCGTGCGGCTGTATCCGGACAAGGGCACGTCGATGGTGGTGTCGATTCACAGCCCCGCCGGACACGGCGGCACCTTGTTCCTGACAGTGTCGGGCCAGTTCGCCTGATGAATGAACTATTAGCCGCTCTTTGGCGTGCCCGCTTCGGACGGGGTTAGGCCGACTACACTCGCGGCCCTGGCGGACTTTAGTAGTCCCGCACAAGAACAAGATCCGAAGATCTCGAGAAAAAGCCCGCTGTTTGCTCGCGGTTTTGGGGTGCTCTTCTTGCAGCGGCGCGGTTTGCCCTGTTACTCCGTCCCCCAGTCGCGTCGGCGATCGTGATGCTCGCGGTCCCGTTGACCGCAACGGCTCAAAGTACGCCGCCCACACGGGACCCTGACCTTCTTGCGCGCAAAGGCGCGGCCGCTCTCGAGCACCAGCGTTTCGGCGACGCATTAGCCGTCCTCACCGAAGCGTCAACGATGCTGCCCCGCGATCCCAGCGTCTGCTTCGGCGCCGGCATTGCCGCATTCATGCTCGGACAGAACGACGCGGCGCGATCCTGGTTCGAACGAGCGCTGGCGCTCGACCCAACGTACGTGGCGCCGGCACAGTGGCTGGGAGAACTGCACTATCGCGCGGGTCGACTGCGGGAAGCAATCGCCGTCTACGAGACAGCGTTGCAGCGCTCACCGAACGCGAAAAAGCTTGCCGAGCGGCTCTTCGAGTGGCGCAAGGAAAGCGAGCTCGAAAATCGCTTTTCCGAAACGCGCGGGCGGCACTTCACCGTCCTGTTCGAAAGGCCCGCCGATGAACCGATCGCACGGCATGTCGTCGAGCAACTCGAGGCGGCGTATACACACGTCGTCGAGGCTCTCGACGCGTATCCGCCACAGCCGATTACGGCCGTCCTGTACACAACCGAACAGTTCCGCGACATCACCCGGCTCGCCGACTGGAGTGCGGCCGGGTACGACGGACGTATCCGCGTTCCACTCGACAGTGCCATCGAAGGACGGGCGCACCTCGACGGCTTGCTCATCCACGAGGTGGTCCATGCGCTGGTGGCAACGCTCGGCGGCCGGACCGTGCCGACGTGGGTCAACGAGGGACTGGCAACCGCGCTCGAACCGGGAGGTATAGAGGATGCGGAGACGACGCTGAGCCAGACGGACGCCCGCCCCGAGCTGTCGCGTCTTCATCGGAGTTTCGTGGGGCTCTCCGCGAGTGAAGCCGAGGTGGCCTATGCATACAGCGCACGGGCGGTGCAGCGGCTGATCGAGCTCCGGGGCACGCCCGCCCTCGTGGCCCTACTGCAGGACCTCGGGCGCGGCGCGCAATTCAGCAATACGTTTCAGCAGCATTTCGGGATGCGCTACGAGGACTTCGCAGCGCTAGTGGCCCGCGATTAGAGACCTTCTCAGGACCGGGAGGGGGTCCTTTCCTCCCCATCGGTCATCAGGCGCCATCCTACCGACCAGTTCTGCGCCTTGAGGCGATCGCTCCATCGGATAGCGGTCTCGCAGTCGTCGAAGTCGCGTATTCCGAGCGGCCGGTCGTTGACGAACCACATCACCCACGCCCCGGTGCCCTGGAGTCCGATCACGGCGTGAGCCGTGAGATGGCGACCCCGCCGCATGCGCCACATGACGGTTGGCTCGTCGTACGTCGATGAGAGGGAAGCGCGACTCATGCCGCGTGCATTGGCAAAGACAATACCGCTCCGTGAACGTGCTCTTCGCTTTGATTTTCAATCGAGACGCTTCCACAGGTAGCCTCAGCGGAGAACAAAGTTACCGTGGTGCGGCATTCCGTTCGCTCGGCTGAAGCCCTCGCGCTCCTTCCCATGTGGCGAGCCACGAACCGCCCTATGATCGAGCGGAGGCATCCAGCCATGCGCGTCGCAGTGCTGAACGACATCCACGGCAATCTTCCCGCGCTCGAAGCGGTCCTGAGTGAGGTCCGTCAACACGACGTCAACCAGATTGTCGTAGGAGGAGATGTCTTTCCGGGTCCGATGCCACGCGAAACGCTCGAGTATTTGTTGGGCCTCGAGCTTCCCGTCCAGTTCATCTACGGCAACGGCGAGCTGGCCATGCTCGCACAGATGGCGGCAACCGATCCGAGCGAGGTGACCTACTGGGGCACGACCTCAGGATTCGTTCTGCCAGAGCCGCTTCGAGAGCTGATGCGCTGGTCGGCACGGCAGCTCTATCCCGACTACCAGCAACTGCTGGCGAGCTGGCCGATGACGCTTCGTCTGGCGATCGATGGCCTGGGTGATGTGCTCTTTTGCCATGGCACGCCGCGGAGTGAAGTGGAGGTGTTCACCCGATTGACGCCCGAAGCTCCGCTGTTGCCCGTGTTCGAGGGACTCAACGTGGCCGTGGTTGTTTGCGGCCACACCCACATGCAGTTCGATCGCACAATCGGCAGCACTCGCGTGATCAACGCGGGGAGCGTCGGAATGCCCTTTGGCGAGCCTGGAGCCGACTGGCTGCTGCTTGGACCCGACGTCCAGCTCCGGCACACGACCTACGACTTCACAAAGGCGGCCACGAGGATCCGGGCCACCAGCTATCCGCAGGCGGAAGACTTTGCTGCCAACGGCATCCTGCGGCCACCGGCAGAGGCGGCCATGCTCGAGCAGTTCACTTTCGTCTCTTTCCGTTAGTCCTCCTCGGCAGTCTCGACCGGCCGGCACCCTTTCTCAACAAGCCGGCCGCACGCCGGTGTCCGTGATACACGGCCCAGTCGAAAGGCGTGCCGTGGTGTTCCGTGTCCCTGAGATCGAGCTGGGCTTCGTGGGACAGCAGCAGGCGGATCATGGCCGCGTTTCCATACACCGCCGCCGCGTGCAGCGCCGCGTGACCGTGAGGGCCCAGGGTGTTCGGATCGGCGCCGGCCCGCAGCAGCCGCTGGACGAGGTTCCGATCTCCTTTGTGGACCGCACCAGGAAGGGCCGACGGAGCGCTCGTCGCCAGCGCACCCTGCGCGAGCAGGAACTCGACAATCTTCCTTTGGCCGTAGCGCGCGGCAACGGTCAACGGCGTTTCACCTTCGCCGGCAATCGTCTTTTTCGGCCCCTCCACTCGTGCATGAACGGCGTCCGGGTTGGTGCGAACGAATGCTCGAACCCGGTCGACGTCGCCCATCGCGCAGGCCAGGTGAATGTCGACACTCGCCCCCGCTTTCGCCAGCACCGCGGCAACCTTCGGTCTCTCGATAACCCATTCCATCGCCGTTTGATCGTGGAATCTGTCTCGGTCCGCTGGGTCAGCCCCCGCCGCCAGGATCACTTTTGCCACACCCGGCGAACCGGCGAAATGAAGCGGCGTCGCGCCGTCCGGGCCTCGGCTTGCCACGAGATTGGGATCGTCGCGCAGCATGTGCCGGACGACATCCGCCCGGCCAAGGGCGGCGGCCGTGAAGATGTCCATCTGTGCGCCATGATTGAGCAGGAGGCGGACAAGATCGTCTCTTGGCGGGAGAACTGCGAAATGAATGGGTGCCCAGTCTGCCTCGCCGCCGACTGGCTTTGCGGAAGACCCCTTCGCGAGCAGCCAGCGAACGACGCTGCGGTGACCGCGGCTGACTGCGTAGTGCAGCGCTCTGAAGTTCCCTTCCCAGTACGGTCCCTGGCCCAGGGCGTCCAGTAACCGCGGCTCGCTCGCGAGGAGGCGTTTCAAGGCCGGAAGATTTCCACGCTCGGCCAGGGCCAGCCATTCATGAACCGTCTGTTGGTCGACCTTTGCCTCCTGCTTCGAACGACGCCGAACGATCATGGCCACCTCGGTCCGTACGAACGAAACACTTACCGCTCGACGAAGCTTTTCAAGCGTCCGAGCGTTTGATCCCATTCCGACGAGATCATCTGGAGATACCGGCGCGCGTCCGCGAGACGCCTCTGCTCCACCTGCCACACGCTCTCGCGCCCTTCCTGCGTGCTGCGCAGTAGACCTGCGTCTTCCATGACGCGGAGGTGCTTGGTGATCGCCTGACGGCTGATCGCGAAGCCGTCAGCCAGTTTCGCGATCGACATCGGGCCGCCCGTGCACAGGCGCGAGACCAGGCGCAGCCTGGTCTCGTCCCCCAATGCTGCAAAGACGACAGCGGAGCCTGTCAATTCTTTTGTCTTGCCTCTATGCAGTCTTGGCAAGGTGCTTCTCGATCAGCGTCACGACCATGGTCCAACCCTGTTCGTTCGCCGTGAACGCTTGCGCGCGCCGTGCCAACGGGATTCGATCGAAGCCCGATTCGGTGACCGTCAACATGATGCCATTCGCCACCTCCTCGAGCTCGAAGGCGATCAGCGTCGTCTGCTCGGCCGAATAGTCCACGCCGGGCTCGACCGCGAACGGATGCCACCGGAACGTGAAAAGGCGTTCAGGCTCGATCCGGTCGACGGTGATCTCGAACGGCTTGCCCTCGTACTCTTTCTGGGCTTTGGCCACCTCGGGATCGGCCGAGGTCCCGACGATGACTCCGCGGCAAACGGCGCCGGGGACAAACGGATCATCGAGCTTCACGCCGAACCACGTGCCGAATTCCCGAGCATCGGTCAGGGCCCGCCAGACGCGCGCCCGGGAAGCCCGGAGCAGGATCTTCTTCTCAATGCGGTCAGTACTCACCATCGGTATATGCAACCTCATGGTTGCATGATACCAGCCCGCATCTGGTTTGCGCAACCAACAGGTTGCATGTTCTCATGCGCGCAGTATCGTCGAGTCAGCCGCCAGCCTCGACTCGATATGGCTGTCCGGAGACGATCGCGTGTGCGCGACTGGCCCGACGACTGCTCATCCTCGGATCGTCGAGAACCGCGGTCAGTGCACGCCCGCGCGAGCTGACCGGCGTAGCCAGAGCAGACACCCAATGCGCCAGCTCGAGGTCGTCCATGTCAGAAAACGCTTCGGTAAGCCGGCCGGCAGCGCTCTTGTCTTTTCCCGCTCCTAACACCAACGCCGCAACGCGACCCTCCGTGCGGGCGCTGAACAACGTCGTCAGCTGTTCGAGCCTGGCCTTCCCTTCCCCAGGCGACGGCTCGGCCAGGGCAACCGCACGTCCGAGATCGACGTTGAGTGTAATCGTTGCCAGGGCGCGCTCTTTCTCGCTGCCCGGCTCGTGCACAACCAGGGGCCGCTCGTCGCTGACGAGCGTCTCGCGGACCGACGGATCGTATTCGAGCTGGAGCCGATACTCCCCCGCGTCGGCAAAAGTCAGACCGGCGCTCGTGAAGAACAGGAAGACACCCGATTCGAGCGCCTGCCCGGACTCGAGCGAGACGCGGCGCGGCGCCGAATCCACTTGATAGGCACCGTGGATCCTCCTGCCGCGGCCGTCCGGTCCCGTCAGGCGTACTCGCAAGTCTCCTTCGAAAAGATTCAGACGCGCCGAGACGTCGCGCGAGGCCTTGCCTTTGTTGCGGATGCGCACGACACCGCAGACGAATTCCCCGCGGTTGACCTTTGAGGGCAATTCGAAGTCAACGATCAGATCCCCATCAGCTGGCATCCGGCCCACGCCTTCATCGTACGAGTGCGTAGCGCAAATCCGCCAGACGTTTCGCTCCCGAGGACGCGGGCGAAGCGGGCGTCCGCCGGCCTCCTTTGCGGCCCTTCCGAGTGTTGCCCTTCCCGATGGCGCCGCCGACCTGCTGGAGGATCGGCGCTTTCGGGTCGGCCGGCGACACAACGGCGACCGCCAGCTCGACCAAGTCCGCGGGCGCGCGTCCCTTTGCGGCAATGCTCATGGCCCGCCGTCCTCGTTCGGGTTCGGCTTTGCGGGCAACCTTGCCCGTCCTCAGGTTCCTCAGTGGACGGGACAGACTGTTGGCCACAACCAAGGCTGCGGCAGCGCCGCTCGTCGTATTGCCGTATTTCTCGGCAAGCACCTCGAGTTTTCGCCGGGTTTCGGCGTTGAACCCAAAATCGCCGAGCGCGAGGCTGCGCGCGACGCCGTCGTTCATCATCAGTTGGCTGATCTCGCGCTCCTCGTCGGTCAACGGTGCGCGGACGACGACCTCGATGGGTTCGCTCTGGACGAAACCCGACTCGCCGGTGTCCAGCTCCGCCGAAACGTAATACCGGCCGGTCTGCCGGAACGTTCTGCCCGCGGTCGTGTAGAAGACCTGCGCGACGCCCTCCATCGACTGTCCCGCCGCCAGATCGGCCGACGTCCGGTCGCCGCAGGCGATGACGACGTCTCGGACGTCCCGGGGATTGCTTCCGGGCGGCGTCACGCGGAGCCGCAGGTCGCCTTGCGACAGGTTGAGCGCCGTGGTCACGCGCCTGGCACCGGCGCTGCGGTTCGTCAGGACAAACCGGGCAGAGACGAATTCTCCACGAAAGATCGTGTCCGGCATTTGCAGGTCGAGCGTCAGACCCGTCGCCGGCATCAAGGTTCGTATGAGACCTGCCGCATCGATCGGCGCTGCCAGACCGCTCGACAGATCCCCGTGTCCCCACCCGAAGGGCTTCCTGCCGGGAGCCACCTGTGGATCGGGCGAGTGGATGAGCGATGTCCGATTGTGGTCGTCGAATGCGAACGTGACGTTGCACGGGTAGGGATTCGTCGTCGTGGCGAATCCAATGACGTCACCCGTCTGGTTCATGATGGTGGTGCCGATCGGAACGGTGTGAATATCGTGCTTCGGGTGAAATAGGTTGAGCGCGTGCCCGGCTTCGTGCACGAGCGTCCGCAAGAATGCCGATGGCACTTCCCCGAGCTTCTTGTCCCTGGCGCTGGCTTCAATCACCGGATCGTTGCCCAGCTCCACGTCGAAAAAGCCGGCTGCCCCTTCGCGGTGTGGTGCGACATCGTCGAACATGATGCCGAAGAGCGACCCCTGGCTCGACCCGATGAGGAGCCAAAGCCGCCAACCTTTGTCGGTCGGTGGATCCCGGAACGTCGTGAGCGCCGCCTGGAGTTCCGCGGCAGTCAGCTCGGAGTCGTCTGGAATGTCGGTCTGGCTGATTCTGACCCGGCAATCCCATCCTGCGGTGCGGTAGATGCTCGTAAACGACAGGGCCGCACCGGCGCAGGTGCTGGCCGTCACAGGAAAACTGCGCGGCTGCATCACGTCGACCTCGACGCTACAGCCCCGGTAGAAGATGGACGTCTTGCGCGCCACGATATCGTACGTCTCGCCGCCGATCTCGGCGGTTCCAGACATCTGGATGGTCGGCTGCGGCAGGCTCACGTGGGTGAACTTCTTGCCGCATGCGACCTTCATCACACCGGTATCCTTACTCGTGAATTCCTGAGTAAGCGGGTCCCAGATGTTTCTCTCGAACCTGAAGGTCAGCACGCCGTGTGTATACGTGACGCCAAGGCTGCGGAAGTACCACGCGTACTGATCGTGCTCGAACTGCGGGTACCAGTTCTTGCCGATGATCAGCGGCTCCGGCGTCAGCGGATCGAGTGGATTCGCGTGATTCGCTCCGGTGCCGTCGTCGACATAGATGTCGCCGGAGATGCGGATCTTCGGCTGCGCGACTTCAATGCGCATTGCCCCACGGATCGTCTTCTGCGAATGCTGCCCCTGAGGCGAGATGTGGATGAACCAGCTGCCGTTGAGACTGCTGACGGGACACGGTACGACAGGGTCGTCGGCCGACGGCTTTCGAAGCATTGCGAGGGCGAGCGTGAGAGCGCCGTCTTCGTCGTAGGTAATCGTTTCGTCTTGTCTGCCGCAACCGTGTTCGGGCTCCACGAGCGGATCGGGTTCCGGTTCAGGCATTAGGTCGGTGTCGTGCTTCATTGCGTCTCCTCACAGGCCGCGCCGCCGGCTTCAAATGAAGGAAACGCGTCTGCCGGGAAAACCTAACGTTGTTCAGTACATGGCAGGTCGGAAGGCTCGGTGGCCTTCCGACGTGTTGGGTAGGCTTGTTGTTGATTCCGCAGAGCGCGAAATCACGGAAGCTGACCGTCTTGGAGCAACTCCAATGCCAGGCGTCCAACCTGTGCTGTAAAGCCATTCACTGGGGTTTTGAGGATTCAGCGGACTTGGAGTTCTCAGAACGATCACCCCGGACGTCCCACACTGTTCAATGCGTTGCCCATCTCCTCTAGCCCCGGTGCGCTCAGCTGACATACCGAAGCCAGGCACCACAACTTGGCTGGCCGTTTTCTTGCGTTCCGCCTGAAACGGAGTCTGATTCGAATGGAAGGTGCTTGATGCGCTATGTCATGGCTTGGATACTCGGAGTACCCCTGAGCGTAATCGTGCTGTGGTACATCGTCGGTCACGCCGCGTGCGGCTGAAGCGAACACCGGCTGCCTCTCTGGCCGGGTAGAACGGCCCTGCGTTCGAAATCGATTTCGACGACGTTAGACAAGCAGGGACGAGCCGATCGAAAATCCCGGCTCGGAGAGGCCGCATGCGAACCTCACGCTTCATCCGCACAATCGATTTTGCATCCCTTTCGCTGCGCGATCTGCTCGAGGCTCGGGACCAGTACCACGTCCATCTGGCGAATCTCGACAACGTCATCGGAACGGCCGTCGGCAGATATCGAATTCGCGACACCGATCCGGATTTCAACGACCCGCGCGGACAGCAGGATCCAACGGACTCGGAAGAGCGGACGCTGGGAAACAGTAGCGTGCGCAAGTGGTCCTGGCCGTGCGTTCTGGTCATGGTCAGCCACTGGCAGCGGAAGGACGAATTTCGAGATCGGCCCGGCCAGTTCGTACCGCCGAGGTTGTATCTCCCGGACGGTCGTGTGGTCCCGACATGCGTCATCTACGCGCCGCTGGACCCTGTCGGGCCAGGACCTGCGCCCGAGTTGGCGTTTCCCTCCGACCTCACCGGCGGCGGCTTTCCGATTCTCACCGACGAACAAGGTCAGGAACGAATCGGTTCCATCGGCTGCCTGGTGACGGATGGTTCGTATGTGTACGCCCTGACCGGCGCGCACGTGGTTGGCGACGAAGGCACCGCAGCGTACACGATCGCGCGCGGCGAGCGTGTCGAAGTGGCGAGAAGCTATCGCAAGTCGATCCGAAGCGTACCCATCGAGAAAGCCTACCCGGGTTGGCCGGGCATTCGAACGCACATCAACGTCGACGCCGGTCTCTTCAAGTTGAGCGACGTCGAGGCATGGACGGCTCAAGTCTACGGGATCGGGCGGCTCGGCGAATTGATCGACCTGAACGTGGACACGTTGGATCTGGACGTGATCGGCTGTCCGGTGCGCGGCCAGGGCGGCGCGTCAGGTCCGCTCGAAGGGGAAATCCAGGGACTCTTCTACCGCTACCGGTCCGTCGGGGGCATGGACTATGTGGCGGAAATGCTCATCGGTCCGCGATACAAAGGCGATCGGGTGAACACCCGTCCCGGCGATTCCGGTACGGTCTGGTGCTGGGATGCGAAGAACGACCCGACGATCATCCCGAGTCGGACACCCCCGCTCGTGGACAACGAGCTCCGGCCGATTGCGTTGCAGTGGGGTGGTCAGGTGTTTCTCAATCCTGGAAGCCCTGGGAACGTCCGCTTTGCGCTGGCCAGTTGCCTCTCCACCGTCTGTCGCGAGCTGGACGTCGAGCTCGTCCGCGATTGGGAGCTCGGACACAGCCTCTATTGGGGAAAGGTCGGTCACTACAAGGTTGCGGCCACGGCCTGCCGGCTTTCGTCCAACACCAACCTGGACACTCTTCTGAACGCCAACCTCGAAACGATCGCCGTGAGCGATCAATCCATTTCCAGCGGCAACCTGCCGACCGGGAGCACGACACACTTTGTCGCTCTGGCCGACGTCGCCGATCTGGTCTGGCGCACGACGCGGGGCAAGGACAAAGCGAATCATTTTGCCGACATGGACGAGCCAGGCGGGACGGACGGGACAGGTCCGACACTCATGCAACTGTGGAAGACCACGCCCTCGAGCCGGACTCCTCAGGCATGGACGCAGTTCTACGACAGCCTTCAGACTCCGCCGAGCGACCAGCATCGTGGTGCGCTTCCCTTCCGCGTGAAGCAGATGTACGACTTGATGGTCCGCGCGGTTGTGCTCGGCGACACGCGTGACTACATCGCCCTGGCGGGCACAATGGCCCACTACGTCGGGGATGCGTGCCAGCCTCTTCACGTCTCGCGATTTCACCACGGCCGGCCCGGCCATCCCGAAGACAGCAACGTTCACGGCGACTACGAAACCAAAATGCTCGACCGGTTTGCAGCCGAGCTCGTGAACAAGGTGAATACCGCGATTGGAACTCGACGGGTCACGGCACACATCGCGGGTGGTGATGCCGCCGCCGCCCTTGTCGTAGACCTGATGGATCGGACGATTCAACGGCTTTCGCCAGAGGCCGTCGTGAACGCGTGGATTGCGACGAAGGGACACAACCACATCAGCGATCTCTGGAACCTCGTCGGAGACGACACCGCGGCTTGCATCGCCGAAGGGGCGCTCGGCCTCGCCACGCTTTGGGAAAGTGCCTGGGTCGAGGGCGACGGGGACCATGCCATTCCGGCTGCAGATCTGACACACGCCATAAACAAGAATTCGTTGCGAAGCCGCTACAACAACGTCACCTTTGCCCCGTCGGACTGGCTCAAAAACATGTGATCGACCGGGCCGCCACTCGATCGTCCCGCCGCTAGAAACCGCCATTGGCTATATCATTCGTCTGCTATGCGGCGTGCGAGTCTTTGTTTCGTCGCCGGACTTCTCCTGGCGGGTCCGGCAGTTGTCTGGTATCCCGCAGTACGAGCGGCCGAACGGAACGACATCCGGCCCGGAGAGTTCATCGTCGATCCACCGACGCTGATCAACCTGGGATTCGAGTGGTTCGTGGACGGCGATGACAATCGCAACGCCACCGTCGAGGTCACGTACCGCAAGTCCGGCGAGCGTCAATGGAAACGCGGGCTGCCGCTCCTGCGCCTGCAGGGCGAGCGGATCAACAACGGCGCCCTGCTCGACGTCATTGCCCCCAACATGTTCGCAGGCAGCATCCTGGACCTCGAGCCCGACACGGCGTACGAGGCGCAGTTCGTCCTCACGGATCCAGATGGTGTCCACGGAGACGCCAAGAAGCTCGTGACCGTGAGAACGCGTCCGGAGCCCAAGCCGGCTGCAGGCGGCCGTGTGTTTCACGTGTACCCGCCGGGCTTTGCCGGGCAGAAACTCGAGCCCTCGTTCGAAGGACTGATGTGCGCGTACAACCTGACGTGCTCCGGAACCGATTGGGCGACGGCAGGCCGCCCGCGCGTGCAACCGGGCGACACGATTCTCGTACACGCGGGGACCTATAAGTACAACCGCTTCGAATATACGAACGACCCGGCGGTGAATCGCACCGTGCCCCTCGACGGAACGTATTACCTGACCGCGGACGGCACCGCCGACAAGCCGATCGTGATCAAGGGTGCCGGAGACGGCGAGGCGATATTCGACGGGAACGGCAATTTCGCGCTGTTCGACGTGAAGGCGGCGGACTACACCTATTTCGAAGGACTGACGTTTCGGAACTCGGACATCGCGATCTGGGCAGGCACGCAGTTCGTGGCCGGATCGAAAGGCCTCACCGTCAAGCGCTGTCGATTCGAGGATGTCGGCGCCGGCGTGTTCACCAACTACTCGGGCTCGAGCAATTTCTATATCGCCGACAACCGGTTCGTGGGGCGCGACGATCCGAATCATGTCATCGGCTGGGCAAACCCGCAGTTCTGGGCCAAGTTTGCCGGAGTCGAAGGGCAGAAGTTTCCGCCGGTGATGGCGTCGTACGTGGCAGTCAAGGTCTACGGACCTGGCCACGTCGTCGCCTATAACTACGTCGCCAATTTTCACGACGGCATCGACGTCGAGACCTACGGCAATCCCGACGGGTCGGCCGCCGCCGATGGCCCGAAGTATCCGCCCAAGGCGTTCTGGGACAAGAGGCCGGTTTCGATCGACTTCTACAACAACTACATGACGAATTTTCACGACAATCCCTTCGAGACCGACGGGAGCCTGCACAACGTCCGTGTGATGCGAAACATGATGATCAACTCGGCATCGCACGCCTTCTGCAACCAGCCGGCGCTCGGGGGTCCCGTGTATTGGGTGGGGAATATCGCCTATCACCTGCCGGGAGGCTCGACGCGACTGACCAATGGATCGGCAGGCGTATTGCTGTACAACAACACCATCCTGTCCGAGACCGCCGCGCAGGGCACGGCGAACACACACTGGAGAAACAATCTGTTCCTCGGCGAGAACACGGCGCCGGCGATCTTCAGCGTCACGACATTCACCAACTACACATCGTCGGACTACAACGGCTTCCGCCCCAACCCCGGCGCGGCCGTGTCGTTTCAATGGAACTCGCCCCCGGCCTCGGTGCGCGCCGACTACAACGATCCGCAGCGGCGCGCCGCGCTCGAAACACGCGGGTTTGCGAGCCTTGCCGAATACAGCCGGGCCACTGGACAGGACCAGCACAGTCTGCTGGTGGATTACGACGTCTTCATGAACGTCCCGCCGCTCGACGCGCAGGACGTCGAGTCGGTCCAGAAGGTCTACAAGGCCGAGGATTTGGACTTCAGGCTGAAGCCGGAGTCGGTCGCCGTGGATCGCGGTGTCGTGCTGCCGAATGTCAACGAGGACTTTTCTGGAAAGGCGCCAGACTTGGGAGCGCTCGAGACAGGGCGTCCGGCGCCTCACTACGGACCGCGGTAATCATCGATTCGCGAAGAACTTCTTCCTTCAGACTTCTTCCTTCAGACTTCAGGTTGCTGGCTTTTTCAGCAACCTGTTAGTCCTTAGCCTGTGCAATCAGCGCCTGAAGTCGGTCGTGGGCCCGAATCACCTCAGCGAATTCGGTCGCCCAATCCCTTTCCTTTTCCACGAGAGAAAGAAGCCGGCGGGTCTGCAATGGAAGAAATAGCTTGAAAAGGACCGAGATGGCCGATCCGCCGGCGACCAGGCCACCAGCGAAGGCGGCCAGCGCACCCAGCGCCTGCCAGCCAACGTAGACGCCTGCCGCGGTGCACACGCCGAAGAAAACGAGCCCTCCCAGCTGCATGGTCATCGAGCCGGCGGCTCGCACGGTGGCGCGCGTCCAGAGGAGCGGCCGGACTACCTCGGGGATGTGCGCAAGTTCGGGAATGTCTGGGGCTATCTGAGACATCTCACCCTTCCAAGTTGGATCAGCCGGCTCTTGTCGGTCTTCGGGCCGGCCGATTGTGCACGAAACTTCCAGCTGACGACAGAACGACGCGCCGATGCGCTTGCGTTCTCAGTGGAATGCTCGATTGTCGTACTACAATGGCCGATAAACGATGTATCGGCGCATCGCGGTGCTTCACTCAAGACGGAGAGTCCATGACGGAGACGCGTGAAATCCCGACGCTCATCGAGTCTGCGGAACTGGCCGCCTCGTCCGGCGACTACGCGTCCGCCGAAAGGCTTCTGAACGAAGCCGCCCTTCTCCAGGAAGCCGCTCTGGGCCCGGTGCATCCAGACCTTGCCAACACGCTGAACAATCTCGGTGTCGTGTGCGACCGCGCGGACAGAGTGGACGAGGCGGAGTACTGCTATCGAAAAGCGTATGCGATCACGCAGGCGGCACTCGAGCCGGATCATCCCTTCGTGGTGACGAGTCGAACGAACCTGGAGGACTTCTGCTCAGCTCGCGGCAGATCCTTCGAGCTGCCACCGGCGCCACAACCCGAACACATCGCGCACGGTTCGAAGTCAAGCGTCGAAGAATCGCCTGTCGATCGACCAGCTTCATCTTCGTCGTACGGGTGGTTGGGTGTCAGCATGGTGGCAACCGTCGGCGTGCTTGCGCTGGCGTGGTTCATCACGATGCGAACACAGTCCGATTCACAAGCGGAGGCACCCACAGAAACGACCAGCCGGGAGACACAGGCGCAGGCGCCCCAGACGCCCGCCGAAACATCGCGTCTGGCGACGCAAGTCGCAAATCCCGCGCGTCCCAAGAAGGTCGAAGCAACGGCTGGCTCCAGCTCAACCGTCGCCTCGGAAGCGCCGTCGGTGGCAAATGCGCAGCTCTGTAAGGCTCCTTCTTTCAGCGCGGTGACCGGCGCGGCCGGTGACTGGCGCTGCGATCCCGCGGGCGAAACCGTGAGCGCCGGACCGCTCGTCTTCTACACACGCTTGAAGTCGTCGAACGACACCACCATCCAACATCGCTGGTACCACGGCGAGCGCCTGCAGCAACGAGTAGAGCTCCAAATCCGAGCCAATCCAGTAATGGGCTATCGTACGTATAGTCGGCATAGCATCAAGGACCTAAGCTCGGGCGAGTGGAAGGTCGAGCTCAGGGCCAAGGACGGTACCCTGCTGCACGAGGAGCGCTTCGTCGTTCAGTGAATCGGCTCGGTCGAGTCGATTCGATTTCCCCGAAGCCCTCCCGAGCGAATCTGGAGGGGACATGCGCGAGACGTATGAGCGGCATCGCCGTCTGGTGGAACTTTCGCCCGATGGGATCTTCATCAGCCAGGATGCCGGCATCGCGTTTCTGAATCCCGCAGCCACCCGACTGTTCGGCGCCTCGGCCCCCGAACAAATCCTCGGCAAATCACTGCTCGAGATCTTTCACCCAGACAGTCATCCGCTCATCCGCGAACGGATTGAACGGTTGCTGCCTGGCGAATCAGTGCCTCTCGTCGAAGCGAAAATCGTTCGCCTCGACGGAGCGGTGACAGAAGTCGAAGTCACGGGCACCGAGCTCGAAGACCAGCAAGGCCGGGCGATTCAGGTCATCGTCCGGGATATCACCGAGCGAAAGCGCGCCGAAGCGGCACTGCGCGAGAGCGAAGAGCGGCTCACGCTCGCATTCGCAGGAGCTCAGGAAGGAGTCTGGGACTGGAATCTCGAGACGGGCGCGGTCGTCTATTCGGCACGGTGGAAGCAGATGCTCGGCTACGCCGACGAGGAGATCGAACCGCACGTGAGCGCGTGGGAACGCCTGCTGCATCCCGACGACGCGCCGCGCGCCCAGCAGTTGAACGAAAGCGTGGTTCGCGGCGCTCAGACCTACGAAGGCGAATTCAGATTGCGACACAAGGACGGTCACTACATCCATGTGCTGTCGCGCGGTTTCCCCGTGCGTCGCGTGCCGAAAGGACCTGTCGTTCGAATCGTCGGCACCCACTTCGATCTCACCGAGCGGAAACAGGCCGACGCCGAACGGGCTCGCACCGAACTGCTCGCTCGTCTGGTTTTTGCCCAGGAAGACGAACGCCGCCGTATCGCGCGCGAAATGCACGATCAGTTCGGGGAACAGCTGACGGCACTTGGACGGGGAATCGGTGCGCTGAAAGAGGCCTGTGGCGACAGCGCCGAGCTGCGGACGAAAGTCGAAGCCCTGGAAGCGATCGCGTACCAACTCGACCGTGACGTCGATCAACTCGTCTGGGAGCTCAGACCGACCGCCCTGGATGACCTCGGCTTGCGGGCGGCGCTGGCGAACTACTTGCAACACTGGTCGGCGCGCGTGGGTATTTCTGCCGAGTTGCACACGTCGGGCCTGTTGGACGATCGGCTGGCGTCGGAAACCGAAACGACGCTGTATCGAATCGCACAGGAAGCGTTGACGAACGTCGCCAAGCACGCTCAAGCGAAAAACGTGGACGTCATCCTCGAACGCCGCTCCGATTCGGTACTGCTCATCGTCGAAGACGACGGCGTGGGATTCGAGCCGCCGGCAGCCAACGGCAGGCGATTAACACAGGGATTCGGATTGCTCGGCATGCAGGAGCGTGCCGCACTGGTCGGCGCCTCGCTGCAGATTGAATCGGCGGCCGGTAAGGGCACCACCGTGTTCGTACGGATGGATGCCGCACCCAGGTCCACCAAGTCAGATCATGGGTGAAACTGCCGTCCCACTTCGAATCCTCCTCGCCGACGATCACGTCACTGTGCGGCATGGACTCAAGCTCCTGATCGACGGTCAAGCCGACATGCAGGTCGTGTCGGAAGCCGGCGACGGAGAGACCACGATTCAGCGAGCCATCGCCCTGAAACCGGATGTCGTCGTCCTGGACATCTCGATGCCCGGCATGAATGGCCTGGTCGCTACCCGGCGCCTGAAACAGCAACAACCCGAAACGGCCATCGTCACCCTTACACGACATGCAGACGATGCGTACCTGCAGGAGCTGCTGCGCGCGGGCGCCTCAGGCTACGTCCTGAAGCAAAGCGCGCCGTCGGAACTCCTGCACGCGATCCGAGCCGTCGCAGCGGGTGGCCAGTATCTGGACTCCACGCTCACGGCGCGCGTCACCGCGGGGTTCCTCGGCCGGGAGGGAAAGCGGGAAAGCAAGTCGGCGGTCACGCTGAGCGAAAGGGAGTCTGGGGTACTGCGATTGATTGCGTCGGGCTACAGCAATAAGGAAATCGCCGGTCGGCTGACGTTGAGCGTCAAGACCGTGGAGGCCCACAAGGCCAACGCGATGCGAAAACTGGGCTTGAAAGGCCGCATAGATATCGTGAAGTACGCCGTCCTGCAAGGGTGGCTGGAAAATGCGTGACGTTCCGGGCACTCCAAAATTCCGAAGTTCTCCGCCGACCTAGGGATTTTCCCTAGCGGAACCTGTCCTTCTTCCCGATTGCTCCTCCCTCAGAACCAAGCGTAAATTCGCGCTCGTGGTCGACTGTTCCTGCGGAGGAGGCATCTTTGGCTTACCAATTGAGTGGCTTCGCCGATGCTACGGGGCCGGTACGTCCGGGCATAGGTCCATCACAAAGCGCTGAAGACTGGCGACGCGCGCGGGCCGCCCACGTCAGCCTGCAGCTTATGGGTATGCCGCGTGTCAACGTGCTGTTAATCGGCATAGACGGCATGGTCTGGAACGTCCTCAAGACGCTTCTGCCCGATCTTCGCGAGCCGGTGACCACGTGGTGCCCGGGCGACCCGCTGGTCCTGCCGCCGGTCGGCGCGATCGGGACGTTGATTCTCCACGACGTGGGCGCCATGGCCCACAACAATCAGCTTCAACTGCTCGACTGGTCGGCGCGCACGCAAGGCCGAATCCAGATCGTCAGCATGACATCTGTTCCTCTGATCCCACGTGTCCAGATGGGTGCATTCCTCGGCACGCTCTATTACCGGCTGAATACGGTGTGTGTGGATGTGACGGCGTAAAGAACGAGGACTAATGCAGAATGCTAAATGCAGAATGCAGTGTGCATTTTGCATTAGACATTTTGCATTTCGAAGTTCAATGCCGACGGCCCTCTTCGCAGGCGGAAGTCACGCGTGTGATACACGCCACCGCGATGGCGCAGCTTCCGGCAGCAGCCGATCGTTCAAGCCGAAGGCTCTCGCGCCTAAAGGCGGAAGCCACACGAGAAGAATTCACTATTGCGAGGGCAGCGCAAAATCCGTGACGGTCGTTCCAGAGCCGATAATGACGTGCTGCCGGCCGCCGAGCATGTAAGTCATCGCTGCGGCGCCCCAAATCGGTGACCCGGTCGGATAGGTCCACAGATTCTTGCCAGTGGCCGCGTCGAAGGCCATGAAGTTACCTTCGTTGTCACCGGCAAACACTACGCCCGACGCCGTGGACATCACGCCCGCCATCGTCGGCGTCGGATACTTGAATTCCCACTTTCGAGTCACGGTCGTCGGATCGATCGCCCGCAGGACGCCGTAGCTGCGCTCGACATCGCGCTGCACCGTGCCGCTGTTCGAGATGCGCCCGGGAACAATCTCTTCCTTGGTCGGAAAGTAGGTGGCACATGTCTCCCGGACGGTGACGAAAAACAGCCGCCGCACAGGATCGAACGACGCCGGCATATGGTTCGTGCTTCCCCACTGATCGGGGAGACATCCCTTGCTGCCGTCGTTGAGCACAATCGGATGGCCATCAGGTCCAAGCTCCCGGGCCCAGGTCGTATCGCTGAATGGTTTGCCGACGAGCAGTTTCCCGGTCGCTCTATCGAGCACGTAGAAGAACCCGTTGCGATTGGCAACCATGACGACTTTTCGCGGTTGGCCGTCGATCGTGAACTCGCCCAGCACCGGCACATGGTTCGAGTCCCAGTCGTGCGTGTCGTGCGGCGTGAATTGGAAGTGCCACTTCAGCGTTCCCGTATCGGCGTCGAGCGCCACGATTGACGCCGTGTACAGGTTCGTGCCCTTCCGATCCTCACCGTAGTACAACGGATTGGGGTTGCCGGTCCCCCAATAGAGAAGATTCAGATCCGGATCGTAGCTGCCCGTGACCCACGTGGCGCCTCCCCCGCGCGCCATGGCATCCGCCGCAGGCCAGGTTTCACTACCCGGCTCACCAGGACCGGGGATGGTGTAGAACCGCCACAGGCGTGCGCCGCTGCTCGGGTCGTAGGCATCGATGAAGCCGCGCGTCGGAAAGTCGCCGCCGGAGATTCCAACGATGACTTTGTCCTTGATCACGATTGGTGCCGCAGTCGCGGCGTAGCCGATCTTGTAGTCCGCAAGGACGACGTCCCAAGCCACCATTCCAGTCTTCGCGTTGAGAGCGACCAGGTGAGCATCGGCGGTGGGGATGAACAGTCGATCGCCGAGCAGGCCAAAACCCCTGTTGACCGGTGAAATGGCTCCGTACGTCAGGTCGCCCGGCAACTCACGCCGATAGCGCCAGAGCGAACGTCCATTGCGAGCATCGAGCGCCCATGCGCTGTTGAACGGACCCGTCAGGTAGACGATGCCGTCGACGACCAACGGCGTTCCCTCGAACCCACGGCGCGGAATGATCCCGGTTTGAAACGCCCACTGGGCGGCAAGTCGATGAACGTTCTCCGGGGTGATCTGCTGAAGAGGGCTGTGACGTTGGCCGCTGTAATCACCCGAGTAAGTCGGCCAGCGGGTTGGGTTTCTGTATCCCTGAAGCAGGTCTTGAAACGTGATCCCGGCGGCGCCATTCTCCTGCGCGCGAGCGAGTCTCGTCGCCACCGAGATTGCCGGCATCAGTACGCCGAGCGCGAGCGCGACCGTCAGTCCGACCCTGTTGCGTCTCTTGCCAGCTCGACGAGTTGCCACGTCATCGTCCTGCCTGGAATCGCCCGATTCGGTCGCCGCGCACCGACCCGACCCAGATCTCTTTCCCGACTTGAATGGCGACCGTCGAAAAGTTGAACGTCTCGTTGAACGGATAGCGAATCAGTTCCTCGACCTTCATCGTCATGGGATCGATCTTGATGACGTGCGAGACGGCGTTGTTGAAGCCTCCGCCCGCCGGCATTTCCTGGCCGGCGCCAATCAGCGAACCGTCGGGCAGCCAATGGACGTTATCCAAACGGAATCCGACAGGGACCTCGTCGCGCTTCACGGGCGTCTGTCCCCGAGACATCCGGACGAACGATTGGCTGCCCCATGCCGCCATATAAAACCACTTTCCGTCCTTGGAGATCTCGATGCCGTTGGCGCCGGATGCCTCGCTGCCAGGTACTTTCGCCCAGCCCTTGCCTGTGTGCCATTCCCAGAGTTCGCCGTTCACTTCACCGGTCAGCAGCCGCGCCATTCCGTTGGCGGCGCCTCGCGGCAGAAAATTCGTCGTCGCGAAACCGCCATCGGGCAGACCGACGACGGAGTTGAGGCCGATCGGATCGGGCGCGACGACGCATCCGATCCACGTCAGGGCGGGCTGTTTACTGCGAGCATCCAGCTCGAATACTTCGATCGATTCGCGGTTGCCATGATGGACAACGTAGAGCGTGTGGAGGGAGTTTCGTCCTTCACGAAGCGCGACGCCATGCGCCCTGAACATGTCCTTTTCGGTGGGATCGATCGGGCCAGGGCACGAATCGTAGGTCTTCTTGTCCAGCCGCTCCTTGGGGGTTGCGACGGGAAAGAGCGGCGTGACCGTTCTGTCCCGCACGCTAATCAGCTGAATCGCGCCGCCAGCCGCATCGCCCGAGGCGATCACCCACTCGCCGCCAGGGACCGTGACGAGGTCTTCAGGCCCGATGGCGCCGCATATGAACTGAACGTTGCCAACAGGGTCGCATCCGGCCGGCCGCGGTGCCGCGGGCTGCTGGGGAACCGCGAAGGTAGCCGCTAAACCGAGGAGCGTAAGGATTCTCATGGAAAGTCTCCTGCTTCCTCTCTCATCTCTTCGTGAGCTCGTCGTACAGCTGACCGTAGAACTGCGGATTGAACTGCCAGCCAAGATCGTCGGTCTTCACCTGCGACGCAAGTTGATCCTTCGTGGCGCCGGCCTTGATGGCGTCCGACGCACGGCCAACGAATGTCGCCATCGAAGTTCTGAACGCCTGCACATCGGCACGGGTCTTGGGCTCGCCGCGACCAGGAATGGCCTGCTCGAAGTCCAGCTTCAGGACTCCGTCGAGCACCTGCGTCCATTCGACGGCGCTTCCACCATTAGCGAAATCGACGATCGGCGTATTGTTGGTGATCTCGTCGCTGACCATCACCACTTTCAAGTCCGGAAAATACACCATCGTGTCGTCGCCGGTATGTCCGCGCGCGAAGAAGTGTGCCTGAACCTCCGCGCCGCCTAACTTGAGGTCGTAGTCATTCGCAAACGTCTGCGTCGGCGGCCCGGGAATGTCCCTTGTCCTGGGATCGCTCGTCATGCGCGTCTTGAGCGCATCCAACCCGATGACCTGCGCTCCCGCGTCGATGAACTTCTGATTGTTACCAACGTGGTCCGGGTGGTGATGAGTATTCACCACGTACTTGACAGGAAGATTCGAGACCGATGAGATCTCTTCCATCAGACGCTTGTAATTTTCGTCGCTGGGGTTCTTCGTGTCGACGACGATCAATCCTTCTCTCGTGACACGAACCAGCGTGTTGGCACCGCCGCCCGTGATCATGTAGAGGTCGGTCTTCAACGGCCGGATGCGTTCGACGGTCTGCCCGGCCGGCGCACCTCGCCCGCCCCGGCCGGCATCGGGCTGCTGCGCCGACAAGGCGGCAACCAGACCGACAATTACCGCACATGCGCCGGCGAAAGTCGTTCAGCATACGCCTTCCATCAACTGGTCCCGTCAAATGCGAAATGCAAAGGCAGCCGCGTCTTGCATTCTGCATTTGCATTTTGCATTTTGCAGCCCGTCGTCACGGCACATCGGCAAGCCGACGACCCGCGATGAATATCGAGTCGAGCTGCCGAGTGTTGCGGATGTCGTCGAGCGGATTGGCTTTCAGCACGACGAGATCGGCCCACTTCCCGGGCTGCAACGTGCCGAGGTTCTGATCGAGCTTCATGACCCGCGCGGCGCCGCCGGTTGCCGCGACCAGCGTCTGCATCGGGGTGAGGCCGGCCTTAACCATCATCTCCAGCTCGGTGTGCTCGAAATACCCCTGCCATTGGCCGAGATTGGCGCCGCTGTCGGTGCCCATGGCGATCATGACGCCCACATCCGAGAGGATCTTCAGATTCCGCATGCCTTGTTGCAGCGCCTTCTTCATGTCCTGAGCGTCCTTGCTGTTCCGCATCTTCTCCTGCTGGGCCGGATCGTTCAGAAGCGTCATCTCTCTCTTGTACGCCTCGGCGTGACGTAGAAAGAACGGATCGCTGAAGTACGGAGGCGTGCTCTCGTAGACGAAGTTCGCCACGTCGCGTGTGAACGTGGGAATGTATCCGATGTTCTTCTGCTTCATGTCGGCGATCAGTTTTGCGTCCACGTCCTGATCGCGAACGCTGTGCGCGATGACATCGACCCCTGCGTCCACCAGTCCGTGGGCATCTTTCAAGTAGAACAGGTGCGCCGCCACCCGCAGCCCTCTCTTGTGTGCCTGATCGATCAGAGCTGCATAAACAGGAGGTGGTGTGTCGTTCGGGCCTCCCGTGATGTGCATCTTGATGATGTCCACCTTCGCGTCGGCAAATTGATTCACGCGTGTCCGCGCCTCATCGGCTGTCTTGAGATCACGCAGGCTGGGACCCGCTGCATATACCCGCGCGCGATCGAGCGGTCCGCGGTCCTGTGCGTCCCGGAGAGCAATCGCATCGGTGAGATCGTTCGGACCGGTGCCGAGAACTTCGACCGTCGTGACGCCGTAGTCGGCGTACACGCGGAGCTGCCCCGTCAGCTTGTCGCGAATGGGACGATTGGACACATCGGCGTTCAAGTGCCCGTGCGCATTGATCAGACCCGGAATAATCGTCTTGCCGGCCACGTCGATCCGCGTCGCACCGGAAGGAATCGTCACGGCGTTCGGTGCGCCAACGGCTTCGACCCGTCCGTTCTTGATGACGACCGTCGCCTGTTGCAGCGGGGGTCGTCCAGTACCGTCGATCAGGCGGGCACCCGTCAAGGCAACCGTGTCCGCGGGCGCCTGGCCATGCGAGGCTTGCCCCGACAACACCATCCATACAGCGAACGTACTCAGAACGACTGCTGAAAGACGCGCAGACATGCGAGCCATCACGACCTCCTTCAATCTACATTCTTGAAGCTGTCAGCTATCAGCTGTCAGCTATTCGACCGCAAACATCCACACGGCGCCGCCCTCAGGTACCTCGGGATATTCACCTGGAAACAACCGATTGAGAGCGGCCTGCATGCCGCGCGAGTCGCCGCCCCAACCGGATTCAACCGCGACGTGCTGCTTGCCCTCGAGTGTGAACGACGTGGGAGGCGCAACGATCCCTGAGTTGGTTGGGAATTCCCACAGTAGTTTTCCCGTCGTCGCGTCGAACGCGTGGAACTTGCGATCGCTCGTTCCTCCCGTGAAGACGAGGCCGCCGCCTGTGACCAGCATCGAGCCCCAATTCGGCGACTTGCTGTAGTGATGCGTCCACACGCGCTCGCCGGTATCGACGTTCCACGCCTGCACTTCGCCAAAGTGATCGGCGCCGGGCGCTGCGAAGGCCCCGAGACCGCGTACACCCACGTAGGCTCTGCCGGGAGTGTAGACGGCTTCGACGCCCGCACTCGATCCACAGAGGTTGTTGTTGGCCGGCACATAGATCATGCGCGTCCTTGGGCTGAACGCAATCGGCGGCCAGTTCTTGCCGCCGTGCGCGTTCGGGCAGTATTCAGCCTGTTTGCCGGTTCCAGGTTTCCGAGCCGGATCGATATCAGGCCGGCCGGTCTTCGGGTCGAGGCTTCGAAAGACGTTCTGGTACACGTACGGCTTCCCCTCGACGAAACGAATCGGTCCGGCGCTCCGCTCCAGGAACCAGAGATAACCGTCGCGGGCGACGTCGATCAGGCCCTTGACCGTTCGTCCACCGCGCCGGTAATCGACGAGAATCGGCGGCGATACTTCGTCCCAGTCCCACGAGTCGTTCGGATGGTACTGGAAGTGCCCTTTGATGGCTCCGGTCGCGACATCGAGGGCGACCGTCGATGTCGTGTGAAGGTTGTCGCCGGGCCGTTGATCGCCAATCGTCGGGCTGCCGTTGCCGGTTCCCCAGAACGCCAGGTTCGTTTCCGGATCGTAATTGCCGGTGACCCACACCGGCGCACCGCCCGTCTTCCACTGCTCGCCCTTCGGCCATGTGTCGCCGCCTGGTTCGTCCGATGCCGGGATCGTGTACGTCCTCCACAACTCTTTCCCCGTCTCGGGATCAAAAGCCGCAACGAATCCGCGAATGCCAAACTCGCCGCCTGACGCCCCAACCATGACCTTCCCGTCGGCAACGAGCGGCGCCAGCGTGACGTAGTACGCCGCCTTGTTGTCGGCCACCGTCGTGGCCCACAGCTCCCGGCCGGTCCTGGCGTCCAGCGCAACGAGCGCTGCTTCGCCGGCGCCGTAAAAGACCTTGTCGCCGTAGAGCGCGACGCCGCGGTTGGTCTCGTGAGGCACGAGTGCGCCCGGCGGACGCGGGCGGCGGTAGCGCCAGAGCAGCGTGCCACTCTTGGCATCGATCGCGATCACCTGGCCGTTCGGCGTCGTCACGAACATCGCGCCGTTGTTGACGATCGGCGGCGATTCGTGGACTCTGGCTTCTCCCGTCGAGAATACCCAGACGGGACGCAGGCGGCTGACGTTGGCCGGAGTAATTTGATCGAGGGGACTGTAGCCCCAACCGTCATAGGTGCGCCGCACCATCAGCCAGTTGCTCTCTTCAGGATTCTTGAGTCTGTCGGCGGTCACCGGCTGGTAGTTGCGAAGCACAGGCGGCACCGGCGCCTGCGGCGGCGACTGATCGAGCTGGGCCGACAGGGGCGCGAGCATGGCAAGAGACGAAGCGGCAAAAGCCGCGATGACGACGAACACATGCCTGGCGGGGAGCATGATCTCTTCCTCTAGATCGGAAATCACTTGACTTGACGTGGTAACCGACTGCCTCGCTCTCGTGGAAGGGCTGACCTACCACGTCAGTCAAGTGATTTCCGGGATTAGGCCCATCCCGAAACTGACTACGTGGGCGACATCATACCTCCCTGGCAGAGTGTCCGCTGCGGCTTTGCGCGGTCCGCACTTCCGCGCGCCAGGCGCTCAAGGTCCAGAGGAAGCTGGCGAAATCCTCGACCGAGAACGCCAGGGCCAGCGCGCCTGGAATGCTGTTCATGTACCAGAGAATGGCGACCACGACCGGAACGAGCGGGCGATCGAGCAGCGTGGCAAAGACGAATCCTTCGGCATTCAAGCGGCCGCTGATTACATAGACCATCCCGAAGCCGCTGACGAGCATGCCGGCGAGTCTCATGTAGCCTGCTCCCTGATCGCTGAGCGGCGGCAGGCGAAGCAGCCACACGACGACCTCCGGCGCGGTGATCGTCACGATGCCCTCCACCAGGTACAGCCATCCGACCGTTTCAACGGTCTTCGCCGCGCGTCCCTGCCGATCAGCCCGAATCAGGCGTCCGAACATCTCGCCGAGCGGCGCGACACTCATAATCGTCAAGCCTCTGGAAGACCGATGTTGTACAACGCACATGCCAAGCCGGGCAAAGTCAGCTTTTGCTTCGTGCTAGGATCCCCGTGCGCGTGGCTCCCGGGAAGAACGTGAAGAAAGTGAGGACGAGATGTCTTGGCGATTCTTCGCGCTGTCCGCGCTCGGGCTGACGATCGTCCTGCCGCCGCATCTGACGTCGGCAGCCGGGCAAGAGCCGGCGAAATCAGGCCACTCATATCCAGCGGCCAGAACTCCTTGGGGCGATCCGAACCTCCAGGGACACTTCACCAACAAGTACGAACAGAACACGCCGCTCGAGCGACCGATGGAATTCGAAGGTCGTCGTGTCGAAGACGTGACCGGCGCAGAGCTGGCGGCGGTTCTGGCCAAACGGGAGCAGCAAGTTCTCGAGCGGCCGCTCGGTGTCGGGCCCTACCAATTTCGCGACAACCTCGAGGTGACGAAGGCCAGTCGGGCGTGGCTTGTTATCGATCCGAGCGACGGCAGGATTCCTCCCCTGACGGCAGAAGCGCGGCAGCGAATGGCGGCGAGCGACCTGCTCGATTCCGTCAACGTGAGGGGATTGACGCGCAGCAGCTTTGGCGACGGCCCGTTCGACGGTCCGGAGGATCTCAGTTTGTTCGACCGTTGCATCACGCGCGGACTTCCCGGTTCGATGATGCCGTTCATCCTTGGCAACTCCTACGAGATCGTGCAGGCGCCAGGATTCGTTGCCATCCGCTACGAGCTCATTCACGAGACGCGCGTGATTCCGCTCGACGGCCGGAAGCACCTCGGGACGAACATCCATCTCGACATGGGCGATGCGCGCGGTCACTGGGACGGCGATTCCCTCGTCGTCGAGACCACCAATTTCACCGACCGGAGCGCGTACCGAAACGCGAATGCCCGGAAGCTGCGGCTGATCGAGCGATTCACACGGACGGCGCCCGGACGGATTGAGTGGACTGTTACAGTAGACGACCTGACGACGTGGACGAGACCGTGGACTTTCGCCATGCCCTTGACGATGAACGATCGCGAGCCGGTGCTCGAGTACGCGTGCCACGAAGGCAATTACAGCCTGGCGCACATTCTTAGCGCTGCCCGCACCACCGAACGCGAGACGACGGAGGTCGGGAAAACGCCGCGAGTGGCGCCCAGACCGTAGAGGAACCCTGATGGCGTTAGCGGCCGGTGCTCGCCTTGGCGTCTACCAGGTTCTCGGCGCCATCGGCGCCGGCGGAATGGGTGAAGTCTATCGTGCACGCGACACGAAACTGAACCGTGCGGTCGCTCTGAAGGTTCTGCCGGAGCTCTTTGCCCTCGATTCTGAGCGGCTTGCCCGTTTCAAACGTGAAGCGCAGGTTCTTGCGTCGCTCAACCATCCGAACATCGCGGCGATCTATGGCCTGGAAGGGCATGAGGGGCGGGAAGGAGATCCGCTCGCACTCGTGCTCGAACTGGTCGAGGGCCCGACGCTCGCCGAAGTCATTCACGGCCTTCATGCAGAAGGCGGACAGTCGCCACAAGATGCCGCGCCGAGCTATCGCGAGGCGCGACAGGCGGTGGGGGTGGGGCCCCGCCGCATACCAATAAATGACGCGCTGCCGATCGCACTCCAGATAGCCCAAGCCCTCGAAGCGGCCCACGAGCAAGGCATCATTCATCGCGATCTGAAGCCGGCCAACATCAAGTTGCGGACAGATGGCACGGTGAAGGTGCTCGACTTCGGACTGGCAAAACTGCTCGACGCTGATGCGCCTGGTAGGGCAAGCGGGCCTGGTGGGTTCGATGCTTCGGCGTCACCAACGATCACGACACCGGCGATGACGATGTCAGGCGTGATCCTGGGGACGGCGGCTTACATGTCGCCGGAGCAGGCGAAGGGTCGACCGGCCGACAAACGGAGCGATATCTGGGCGTTTGGCTGTGTGCTCTACGAGATCCTGACGGGAAAGCGGGCGTTCGAGGGCGAGGATGTGTCGGACACACTCGCGGCGGTCTTGCGTGGCGAGCCGGAGTGGAAGTCGCTGAGACCGACGACGCCTCCTGCGATCACAAAGCTTCTTCGGCGCTGCCTCGAGAGAGATCCGAGACGGCGGTTGCACGACATCGCGGACGCCCGGATCGAGCTCGAAGACATTCGAGCCACGGATGCCGCAAGCCACGACGCAGAGCACGGCATCGCTGACCGCCTGAAGCTGGGATGGGCGATTCCGTTAGTCCTGGCGTCGCTCGCCATTGGGGCCGCCGCCGCAGCAATCATCAGCTGGACTCTGAGAAGCTCGGAGCAGACGGCGCCTCGGCCCACGGCGCGTTTCATCGTGGCTCTTCCACCGACAGAACGGCCTGGCGGCCTGGCGCTTCCAATCGTGGCGCTGGCAGCCGACGGCACACACCTCGCCTATGTCGCGGACAATCGGCGGGGCGCCGACCAGCTCTTTCTCCGCCAACTCGATCGGCTCGACGCCGTTGCTATCCCCAGGACCGAGGGGGCCCATACGCCATTCTTTTCTCCAGATGGAAAGTGGCTCGGGTTCTTCGCTGAAGGAAAGCTGAAAAAGGTCTCGGTGAGTGGTGGTGCACCAATCGTTCTGGCCGATGCGCCCAATCCGCGCGGTGCGTGTTGGAGCGCGGATGACACGATCATCTTCGCGCCAACGCCCGAGTCGGCCCTGTGGCAAGTTGCCGCCACTGGCGGACCACCAAAGGCTGTCACGACTCTGGATTCCGGCAAGGGCGATGCAGCGCACCGTTGGCCGAGCACTTTGCCCGACGGCAGGACGGTGCTCTATAGCGCCGGTAAGTCGGATTCGGATTGGGACAACACCGAAATCGTGGCGCAGTCGCTCGAAACCGGCCAACGCCGCACGTTACTCAAAGGCGGCGCTTCTCCTCGATACGTGCCCACAGGGCACCTGGTCTATGCCAACGCGGGTAACCTGTTCGCCGCTCGTTTTGACGTGAAGCGTCTGGCACTGGCGGGCGACCCTCTTGCGATTGTCGACGGCGTGCTGGTGAACGGCAATCTCAGTGCGCAGTTCAGCTTCTCCAACACCGGATCGCTGGTCTACGTTCCGAGCTCGACCGAAGGGCCCGACCGCAAGCTCGTATGGGTCGATCGCAAAGGAGCGAGTCAGCCTCTTGCAGCCCCGCCGCGTCCCTATGCCCAGCCACGTCTTTCTCCCGACGGCCGGCAAATCGTCGTTCAACTCGAAGGGACGAAGACCGATCTGTGGGTGTACGACCTCACCCGCGACACGCTGAGGCGACTGACGTTCGACGGAAACAACACAAACGCGGCGTGGACGCCCGACGGGAAGAAAGTTGCATTCGCGTCGCAGAGAAACAAGGTAAGAGGCTTGTTCGTCAAGCCTGTGGATGGAAGCGCCGCCGAGGAACAGCTCACGACCGATGGCGAAGGCCAGGTTCCGCAGTCGTGGTCTCCAGACGGAACGCTGCTGGCCTTCCACGAAATGAGCCGCTCTAGCGCCCGCGACATTTGGGTCCTTTCCCTCGCCGGGGACCGAAAGCCGCGGCTGTTGCTGGGGGCCCCGTATAACGAGCGCGTGCCGATGATCTCGGCCGACGGAAAGTGGCTCGCGTATCTCTCAGATGAGTCGGGCCGCGAAGAAGTCTACGTGCAATCATTCCCCGGACCCGGTGGGAGGTGGCAAATCTCGACGGAAGGCGCTTCGGAGCCGATATGGGGGCGGCGCGGGGGAGAGCTCTTCTATCGCGTCGGCACCAAACTCATGTCCGTGGACATTGCAACAACACCGGCGTTTGCGGCAGGGAGACCCAAGCCGCTCTTCGACGAACGGTACGTGAACAACAGTGGCCGCGCCAACTACGACGTCAGTCCCGACAACGAACGGTTTTTGATGGTCGAGGCCGTCGGTCAGCAGACACCGGCGACGCAATTGAACGTCGTTCTGGAATGGTTCACGGAGCTCAAACGCCTCGCTCCCGTCAAGTAAGACATCATTCAAGCACCTGACACCCTCGATGCTGGCGGTCTCGTGGCGCTCAATCAGGTCTGATGCACGACCGAACGTCACGACCCTAAAAAGCGAACCTGACCTGCACCTGGCGATGGCGCAGCTCAGGAATGGGCGTCGGTTGAATCAGGGAGCAGTTGCTGACGACACACTCGTCCCAGGACGGAATCCGATCGGTTTGGTAATAGCGCTCAACGTATCGCCAGTCGGTCTCGACGAAGTCGCTATACCACTGATCCAATTGCACCACGCCGACCTCGTGAATGAGTTGCATCCCGAAACCTGCCGCTTCGAACTCGTAGTCGTGTAACACGTGCATGAAGCGGGCGCGATCCTGGGTGTGCTGGAGGTCGGTCAGCTTGTGTTCGAGCGACGGCGCCACCCATTGCACCGAATGGCCGAATAGGTGAAGGAGCAGGAAGCATTGCATCTCGAAGCCGACGTCGGGGTCGATGACGATTCGGAGTCCATCGAAGATGCCGGTTCGCGGCGGCTCCAGATCGCGATATTCGATGACGAAGCCGTGCTTGACAATGCCGGACGATACCTTGATCCACAGCCGAACCATGTCGTCGGCAGGCAGCTGGCCGACCATACGCGTGCCGACGAGTTCGTGACCTGCGATCATAATTTCAGTGGCTCTGTTCCTTCGGTCTACAACCAGTCCTGATCGAAAATGTCCTGATTCGTGGGAAACCGGTCCGCTGTGACGTCGAGCGGCAACCAAGTGCGCCACGGACCTCACTCTCAGCGTAGAATGCGGTCTTTCAGATTGTGAGGAGCGCCATGGGACGTCAGCTCTTTATCGGTGCGGCCCTGCTCGCGCTTTTGGTGGCACTGTTCCAGTCGACGACCGTGCTCGAAAAACGAGCCGCCGTGGAAGCCGCCACCAATCGGGCACCGAGTTTTGAAGTCGATCCGCTCTGGCCGAAGCCGATGCCGAACGGATGGAGTCTCGGGCAAACCATCGGCGTTGCGGTCGATGCGCAGGACCACGTTTGGATCGTTCATCGCCAAGACACGCTCGAAGCCAACGAGGTGCACGCGACGACGAATCCGCCGATAGCGAAATGCTGCGGGCCGGCTCCGCCTGTTCTCGCCTTCGATCAGCAGGGCAACTTGGTCGCAAACTGGGGCGGCAAGGGACAGGGATACGACTGGCCTGTGTCGAACCACGGTATCACCATCGATTACAAAGGCAACGTCTGGATCGGCGGCAACGGGAGGGGCCAGGCGCCTGGCGCGGCTCGAGGGCAAGGCGGCGGCCGAGGCCAGGCCGCAAACGACGAAAGCCAGGTTGGCGGCACCCAAGGCTACTTCAACGACAGCATGGTTCTGAAGTTCACCCAAAGTGGAAGCTTCCTGATGCAGATTGGAAAGCCCGGCCAGAGCAAGGGCAGCAACGACGTCGAGAACCTCCGGCTGCCGGCTAAGACGTTCGTGGACAAGACGGAGAACGAAGTGTACGTCGCCGACGGATACGGCAACCATCGCGTGATTGTGTACGACGCGGAGACCGGCAAGTACAAGCGGCACTGGGGCGCCTATGGCAATAAGCCAGACGATGTCGCTCTTGGCCCGTACGATCCGAAGGCTCCTCCCGCGCAGCAGTTCCGCAATCCGGTACACTGCGCCGATCTCTCGAACGATCGCCTGTTGTACGTCTGCGATCGTGCCAACGATCGAATCCAGGTCTTCAAGACGGATGGGACTTTCGTGAAGGAAGCGTTCATCAACAAGGAGACGCTTGGTTCCGGGTCCGTGTGGGACATCACGTTCTCCCGAGATCCGCAACAGACCTACCTCTACGTGGCTGATGGTGAGAACCGCAGGGTGCACATCCTCGATCGCAACTCGCTCGAGCTACTGACCAGTTTCGGTGAAGGCGGCCGTCAGCCCGGTATGTTCTACGGGGTCCACAGCATCGCCACCGACTCGAAGGGGAACGTCTACACGACAGAGACGTACCGCGGACAACGCCTTCAGAAGTTCGTGTACAAGGGGCTGGCCCCAATCACAAAGAAGGACCAGGGCGTCTTGTGGCCGAAGACACGGTGACCTCCTCGTCGCCGTTCGGCTGGGGCGGCTCGCTGTTGAGCGTTACTCCACCCACCATGCCTCCCGTGAAAGCACGGCTCTTAGGCGCGCTGTGCGTGGCGCTCGCGGTCGCCGTCGTGTCGGCCGACGACAACTGGCCGCGATTTCGTGGCGCCGACGGCGGCGTCGCAGCCGACAATCCGTCGTTGCCCGATGTGTGGAGCCCATCGCAGAACGTGGTCTGGATGGTCGAGGTGCCTGGAAGATCCTGGAGCTCGCCGGTGGTCTGGGGCGATCACGTTTTCGTGACCACGGCTATCAACATGGTTGAGGCCGACAAGCTGCTGCCGGTCGCGTCGTACATCTCACGCTCGAACGGCGGAACGATGACCTTCATGGACGTCTCGAAGCCATCGGCACCCCATCGCTGGGTCGTTTACGATTTCGATTTCAAGACGGGTCGTGTGCGATGGGAGCGCACCGTGCGCAGCGGAGTACCGGCCAAATCGAGACACTTGAAGAACAGCTATGCCTCGGAGACGCCGGTCACCGATGGTGAGCGTGTGTACGCCTACTTCGGCGACGAGGGGCTGTTCGCATTCGACATGGACGGGGAGGCCGTGTGGTCCCAGCCGATGGACGCCGTCGAGACGCTCACCGGGTTCGGCCACGCGCAGTCGCCTGTTGTGGACGACCGCCATGTGTACATCGTCAATGACAATGAAGAACATTCCTACATCGCCGCGTACGACAAGCGCACGGGAAAGCAGACCTGGCGTGTCGATCGCAACGAGACCAGCAACTGGACGACGCCCCTGGTATGGAAGAACGACCGGCGCACGGAGATTGTGACTGCCGCCACCGGCGGCGTCCGATCGTACGCCTTGGATGGTACGCTTCTCTGGCAGTTGAACGGGATGTCCACATTCGCAGTGCCGAGTCCGCTCGCGGCCAACGGCCTGCTCTATGTCATGTCCGGATACCCGGCGAGCCCGCTGCGGCCCGCATACGTCATCAGACCCGGAGCCACCGGCGACATCTCGCTGAAAGCGAGCGAGACCAGCAACGACTACGTGGTGTGGTCCGATGCCACGCTCGGCACATTCCACCCGTCTCCGCTCGTGTATCGAGGCTGCTACTACATCCTGCACGATCGCGGTTTTCTGACGTGCAACGACTCTTTGACGGGCAAGGTGATCTATCCACGGCAGCGTATCAACAACACCGACACGGCGACGTTTACGGCCTCGCCGTGGGCCTATAACGGCAAGGTGTTCGCGCTCAGCGAGGACGGCGATACTTACGTCATTCAGGCGGGACCGGAATTCAAGGTGCTCGGCAAGAACTCGCTGAACGAAATGGCGCTGGCGACGCCGGCAATGGCCGGCGGCAGCCTCATTCTTCGCACGGCATCGAAGTTGTACCGGCTCAGCCGGCTCACCGATTCTTCGCCGGCGCAACATCCACGCCGGTGAGCTTGGCTCGCTCGATCGACTGCTTGATGAAGCCCGACGAACGCGCCTCGGCAACAAATCGTTCGATGGGGTCCAGTTTCGAACGGTCGCTCTTACCGACGACGAAGCACTGCTCGACTTCCAGGAAGCTGTCAGCGAGAGCGCGCAACCTCGAAGCAGTTGCCGTCTGTGCATCGAGCGCTCGCTGACGGTTGACCGCGAATACATCGACTTCACCGGCAGCGAAGAGCTTTTCCAACTCCGGAGCGGGCGGCATGGTTGGAAAGACTTTCACCTGCGCATTCTTCAGGTGGCTGCTGACGAACAATTCCTGCGTCTGACCCTTCACGGCCCCGACCTTGACGCCTGTGCGATCCACGTCTCCGCTCTTCTGGATCGCTGAATCGGCGCGCACGACGTAGCTGTTGAACATGACGATGAACGGCGCGCCGAATTCGACTTCACGCGCACGGGTTTCGTCGTAAGCCAGGAAACCGACGTCCGCGGTGTGATTGTTCAGCTGATCGATCACGCCCTTCGCATCTGGCGCCGGAATGACGGTGAAGGGCACGCCCAGCTTGCGAGCAAGCTCCTTCACGAGGTCCGGCACCGGCCCCTCATGAACCCCCGATTGCGGATTCACGCGCGCATGCACGGGATTCGTACTGAGAAACACGGCGCGCAGCGTTCCGGTTGGCGCAAGCATGGTCGCGGGTGATTGGGTCATCACAGAAATCGACATCACACAAGTCAGGATGAGAAAGGCAGCCTGAGCCGAACTCGCGGTCGTCACACTTCCAAAAGTGAATCTCATGTCTGCTCCTGCATCCGCAGCTACGGTCTGGGACCGTAGTGCGGTAAAGGCCGTCCAACTTCGTAGGCGCCCAGGTCCGGCGTACGGCCGGTAAAGTCATCGTTCACACCGGGCAACCGGACTCCTGCGTCCACCGCCGCCGATCCCGCACGCAGCTGAAAGTCGAAATCCTTGACGGTCGTCCGATCTGCGGCGAACACTGCGGTCGCCCAGGGCAGCGCGACAATGACGGCTGCGATTCGTCGATACATTGACCCGTTCATCGGCGCGCGTCTGAACCAGCAGGATTCTGCTGCATCGGCCGAAATTCTGCCACGTGCCTCTGCGGCACGCTACAATCCACGAAAATGACCTCCGAACGGTCGATCGGCGTGCTTTTAACGGTAGGGCTGCTCGCCGTTCTCGCAATTCAGATTCTTGAGGGCCATCAGACACCCACATCCCCGCGCGCGCCGATCGACTTGTCCAAGCTCGGTCCGCAAGTTGGCCAGCGCGTCCCGGACTTCGCACTCAAGGACCAAAACGGCAAACAGTGGACGCGGCAGTCGATCATGGGACCCAAGGGCGCCATGCTCGTGTTCGTCCGCTCGGCCGACTGGTGACCCTACTGTAAGACGCAGCTCGTCGAGCTGCAGGGCCGTCTCAACGAACTCCAGGGCAAGGGACTCGGGCTGGCGGTCGTCAGTTACGACCCACCAGAGATTCTTGCGGCTTTCAGCAAACAGCGCGGAATCACCTTCCCGCTGCTGTCGGACGCCGGCTCGGCGACGATCAAAGCATTCGGCATCCTCAACACCCTCCCCGAGGAGGCGCTCGGTTCGAACAAGGACGACCCGGAACTGGCGAAGGACATCCAGAAATACGTCACGTCCAATCGACCAAACGCAGGAATGGTGGGAATGGCCTTTCCGGGCACGTTCGTGCTCGATCGGCAAGGCCGGGTGACGGCACGCTTCTTCGAGGAAGTCTACAACGAGCGGAACACCGTCTCGAGCGTGATGATGCGGCTTAACGGCGGTGCACCCGTTACGGGCACCACGATCTCGACCGCGCATCTCGACGTCACCGCGTTTCCGAGCGACTCCTCGATTGCTCCCGGGAATCGATTCACGCTGGCATTCGACATCGTGCCGCATCGCGGCATGCACGTGTACGCGCCGGGAGCATCGGGATACCGCGTGATCGGCTTCAGCGCCGAGCCGCAACCATTCGTGCGGCTCATGCCGATCGATTACCCGACGTCGGAGATCTACTTCTTCAAGCCGCTGAACGAGCGCGTGCCGGTGTTCCAGAAACCGTTCACGTTGAAACAGGACGTCGTGGTGGAGGCCTCATCCCAAGCACAGGCGGCGTGGCGCGGGAAGGACACACTCACTGTCAAAGGCTCGCTCGAGTATCAGGCGTGCGACGACAAGATCTGCTACAACCCCGAGTCGATTCCGCTGTCCTGGACGCTGACGCTCCGGCCGCTCGTCTTCGAACGGCCCGTCCGTCAGCCGTGAGCCTGGTGAACAGCGACCCGTTACGTGGAGACCGGGCCGCCCCGACTTTCCGGCCCCGAACCGGTTGCCTGCCGCAACAAGTGCAGCAGCTCGATCGGTAAAGGGAAGAGGATCGTAGAGTTCTTCTCGGCGGCAATCTCGGTCAGCGTCTGAAGGTAGCGCAGCGTGATGGCGGTGGGCTGGACCGCGATGACGGCCGCCGCCTGGGCGAGCTTTTCCGATGCCTCGAGCTCCCCTGCTGCGTGAATGATCTTCGCGCGCTTCTCGCGCTCCGCCTCGGCCTGGCGGGCCATCGCGCGCTGCATGTCGGGCGGCAGATCGACGTGCTTCACCTCCACGGCCGACACCTTCACGCCCCAGGGATCGGTACGTTGATCGAGGATCTGCTGCAGCTCCTGATTGAGGCGCTCCCGCCGCGACAAGAGGTCGTCCAGGTCGACCTGTCCCAACACGCTCCGAAGCGTGGTCTGCGCCAGTTGTGACGTCGCGTACAGGAAGTTCTCGACCTCTACAATTGCGCGGCGGGGATCGACCACGCGAAAGTAGACGACGGCGTTCACTTTCACCGAGACGTTGTCTCTGGTGATCACATCCTGTGGCGGCACATCGAAGACCACCGTCCGAAGGCCCACCTTGACCATGCGGTCGATCGGCGCAAACACCAGGATGACGCCTGGACCTTTCGCGCCGGGCAGCAGCTTGCCGAGTCGGAAGATGACGCCTCGCTCGTATTCGGCCAGGATCTTGATCGAGCTGATCACGTAGAGGACGACGAGGAGAAATAGAATCAGCACCGGCGGAATCGCCATGATCTGCCTCACTCCTTTGCAACCGTCAACATAAGGCCCTCAATGCCGGTGACGCGAACCCGCGCGCCGGCGGCAATCGGTTCGGAGGATTTCGCCCGCCAGATCTCGCCATGGGTCGTGACCCGGCCCGAACCTCCTGGCTCGATGGACGTCAACGCCTCACCAATCTCGCCGATCATGCCGTCCGCTCCCGTGACCGGCTGTCGCCGTTGGGCCGCGATGCCGAGCCTGGCCAAGAAAATCCCGATGCCGGCCAGGCCCACGACCACGGGGAGCACGACACTGAGGCTGACTCGCAGCTCCGGGCTCGACGAATCCATCAACATCATCGATCCGAACGCGAGGCTGACAAGTCCCCCGACCGTCAAGAGGCCGTAGCTCGTGACCTTGATCTCGAGGACCAGGAAGGTCAAGCCGCAGAGGACCAGAAGCAGTCCGGCGTAATTGACCGGCAAGACGGACAGGGCAAAAAAGGCGAGCAGCAGACACACGGCACCCGCAACTCCCGGCAACACCGCGCCAGGGCTCCACAGCTCGATCGTAAGTCCCAGCGTGCCTAGCGTGAGCAACAGGTACGCGATGTTCGGGTGTGCGACGGCGCCAAGGATGCGCTGCCGCAGGGTCATCTCGATCGCAACGATACGAGCATCCGCGAGGTTCAGCGTGACGGTCGCACCGTCGAACCGTGTGATTGTTCGACCGTCCAGCTTCTTCAAAAGATCCGTGAGATCGGAGGCCACGAGGTCGATCAGAGGAGGAGTCGCGGCAAGCGCTTCGCCTTCGGTGAACGCGCGGCTTTCATTGACCGCTTCGGCCGCGAGCTCGACATTCCGATGCCGGCCTCCAGCCAGCGTGCGCACGTACGCGGCAACGTCCTCAGTTGCTTTCTTGGTTCTCGTCGGATCCGTCCGTTCGTCGCCGCCATCGACGGGATGCGCAGCGCCGATGTGAGTGCCGGGCGCCATAGCCGCCACATCGGCCGCTATCGTGATGATGAAGCCGGCCGATGCCGCCCTGGCCCCCGACGGTCCGACGAAGACCGCGACTGGGGTCTTCGCCGCGATCATCTGCGAGACGATTTCGCGAGTGGAGTCGACCAGGCCGCCCGGAGTGCGCAACGTGAAGACGAGGAGCGCCGCTCCCGCGCGATCCGCCTGGTTCATCGTGTCGCGCATGAATTCGGCGGAGGCGGGATGAATCAGGCTGTCGACCTCGGCCGCGTAGACCAGCGGCTCGCTCGCGGCGGTCACCGATGCCATCCGAGAGACGAGGATCACCAGGGGGAGACCGAGCGCCGCCAACAATGTGCGTTTGCGCGTCGAGTCGCCTCTCATGGAAGATCCACGGTTTCAGCCGATTATAGCGACACTGCGGAATTCGATAGAATCCCGGCATTGGAGGAGGAGCTTACATGCGCGCGACAGCCTTTGGCGCTTTCACTCTCGGAGCCGTGATCCTCGCCGGGCATCCTGGCGCTTCAACCGGACCGATTCCGCTGAACTGCAATCGCACGTGCCTGGAAGGCCTGATCGATCAGTACCTGGCTGCCGTCGTCGCGCACGATCCCAAGCGGCTTCCGCTGTCGGAGGACGTGGTGTACACGGAAAACAATCAGGTGCTCAAGGTCGGCGACGGTTTCTGGAAGACGGCCGCCGGCATCGGCAACTACAAGCACGTCTTCGCCGATCCGGAGTTCGGCCAGGTCGGGTTCATGGGTACGATGCAGGAAGCGGGCGCTCCGCTGCTGATGAGCCTGCGTCTCCGCATCGAGCTGGGACGCATCACCGAGATCGAATCAATCTACTTCCGCCCGGGCGGCGGCGGTCCCAACAACATCGCCGCGATGGATCAGTCGGGCAAGGCCGAAGATATCTGGTTCAAGTCGATTCCACCTGCACAGCGGCTCTCCCGGCAGGAGATGATCGCCATCGCTGACGGCTACTTCACCGGCCTCCAAAAGAACGACGGCAAGGGCATTCAAGGCACGGGCACCTACCCGTTCACCCCGGACTGTCACCGCATCGAGAACGGGGCGCCAACGACGAACGTGCCCAGGCCTGCCAACGAAACGCCGGGAACTCTCAACCTGTTCTCGATGGATTGCCTGTCGCAGTTCAAGATGGGCCTGTACTACGTCGTACAGAGCATTCACCATCGCCGGTATCCGCTGGTCGACGCCGAGCGCGGCGTCGTCTGGGCACACTCGGTCTTCGACCAGGGCACGGTGAACGAGGGCACGCTCTCGGACGGCACCAAGCATCGGTATCCGGGCTTCAACCGGCCAGGCAGCATTCTCGTCAGTGAAGCGTTCCTGATCGAGAACGGCAAAATCCGTCGCGTGGAGATGGTCGGCCCGGCTGCGACCTATCACATGAATTCGCCGTGGGGCGGCCTCAGTGGGAACTGAGAAGTCTGAAGTTATGAAGTCTGAAGTTTGAAGTCTGACGTGAGAAGTTACTTTGCAGTGTTTCGACAGTGCGGGCAGGGTCGTTCGTCGCCGACCTTTGGCAGCGAGTACGCTTCAGTAACGGCGAGCACCGGATCGGCCAGCTGAAGCTCTGCGTCGTGGCCACACTCGAGACGCATGCGGACAATGCCGTGATCGACATCAAGAGCGCTCGAAGTGACACGACGCGCCGGGCCGATCGCCGCCGCAGCATGACGCTTCAAATCCTGCCATTGAGCGATCATGAAATCCGCGAGCTCAACCCTTTCAGCAGGCGTAAAGGGCGTGTCTCCCTTGCGGCGACTGGCGCCCTCGCCGATTTCGTCGAGATGGCCTCCGAAGCCCTCGGTGACCTCGAAAGATTCGAATGTCTCCTCGCCGAATTCTCCATAGATTCGGGCGATGCCGATGATGCCGTGGGTCGCTATGATCTCCCGCCCTGTCGAGAGCACGTAGGTATCGCGATCGTTTCTTTTCATTAGTCCTCTCTGCGGCCCGGCCAAGCTAACAACTAACGACTATCGACTATCGACTAACGACTAACGACCAATTCGTTCTTCACCACCTTCCCGCCCTTCATCACGAACTTGACGCGCTGCAGTTCGGTGATGTCCGAGAGCGGGTCGCCGGACACGGCGATCAGATCGGCGAACTTGTTTTTCTCGATCGAACCAATCTGGTCCTGCCATCCCAGCGCCTCGGCGTTGATCATCGTCGCAGACTGAATCGCCCGCGTCGGGCTCATACCGGTACGCTTTACCAGGGCCTCGAGATCCAGGCCCTGCGTCCCATGGACGTACGTCGCTCCATCGACGCCGCTGCCAACCATGATCTTGAGCCCCTTCGTGGCGATCGCCATGGAGACCGCCTTTTCGAAGATCGGAATCATCCGGTACTTCCCGCCGGTGTTCTTGTTGTCGTTGTCGTCCATATACGGCTCGATGTAGCGGACGAGCGTCGGATCGTAATACAGCTTTTTCGCCACCATCATGTCGGCCTGGTCCTGGGTCAAACCGAAGGCATGCTCGATGGTGTCGCAGCCGGCAAGAATAGCGTTCTTCTGACCCTCCCCGCCGAAGACATGGCAGCCGGTCTTGTGGCCGAGCCGGTGCGTCTCGTCAATCAACGCCTGGAGGACAGGCATCGGATACGTGGTGACGTACTGCGCTTCCCCGGTCGCAGTGAACGAATAGGCGCCGCCGGGAAACAGCTTGATCCAATCGGCGCCGCGCTGGATCTGCTCCTGTACGGCGGCGCGTGCCTCGTCGGCCGACCGGACGACCTTCCGTTCGAGAGGGTTTTCCGGTGCGGTCGCGGGCGTCGCGCTCCAGCCGATGCCCAGAGTCGAAATCTGAAATCGTGGGCCGTCGATGCGTCCCTGGTTGATCGCGTTGCGAATCTCGACGTCGGCGTATCCATTGCCATGCGAGCTCATGTCGCGGGCGGCTGTGAATCCGGCGCGCAGATCGGCTTGCGCGTTCTGGATGGCAATGATCGTCGCTTCCTCACTGCTCTGCTTGGGTCCGCGGTTGTTGAACATATGAGTGTGCGCGTCGATCATGCCCGGCAGAACCGTGGCCCGACTGAGGTCGATGATTTCTGCTCCGCCAGGGATTTTGATCCCGCCCTCGGATCCCACTTCTGTAATCCGGTCGCCGTGGAGCAACACCAACTGCTTAGTCAGCATCTGACCAGACTTGCTATCGAACAGTCGGCCGGCGCGAACGGCGACGACTCGAGGAGCGGAAGGACACTGATAGAAGGCCCCGTCAGGCCCGGCGCACGGTTGGACGCCCGCTCCTCGCCAAGGAGCTTGCTGCGATTGAGCGGCCAACGTCGCGGAAACGATGATGGCTCCGAAAAAAACGATCGGCGCAGTGTGACGTCCCATCGTAAAGTTCCTCCGAACGAATGCTGAGTTTGAACGTGGGGAGGTTATTGCTGCTGTCAACGGTTGTCAACGAAACGGTAAGGCGCCAACAACCTGTCAACGTTCTGCTGAGTCGTGGCGTATGAGTTCAAGACACACTTTGCCTCCACGCGTTTCCGTGGGATACCGCGAAGGATTGCGGCAACGGCAGGAAGCAGGCGGCTCGGCGCTCCACGAAGTCACCGATGGGCTGATGGTATCGACATTGCTCTGTTGTGGTAGGTCCGGCCATCTGAGCCGTCGGAGCGGCACCCTTGACCGGGGCAGACGTCATCTCGTTTCTCGGGAGTGGTTGGAATGATACCGCCGGGGGGTCAGGCTTTCGCTCAACCCCGCCGATCCAGTCTGGCATCGCCTCGCTCACCTGCCCGAAGCGTTCTCGCGTCGTCGCTCGCGCTCGCCCTCGCATTCGCGACTATCGGGTGCGAATCCAAGTCCAGCACGTCGACGGGACCGTCTCCGGTGAAGTGTCAAGTGTCCCTCGAGGCGCCTGCGAACACGATCGACCCTGGTGGCGGCAAGGACGCGATTACGGTGTCAACGCAACCGGAATGCAGTTGGACCGCTTCGTCAGGCGCGTCTTGGATCTCGGGTCTCACACCTGCGTCCGGTCAGGGCAGCGGCCGGATCGAATTTCAAGCAGCCGCCAACCCGGCCGGAACGATGCGGCAGGGCGACATTGCCGTCAACGACCAGCACGTTCCCGTCCAGCAGAAGCCCGCGACATGTCGATATGAAGTCACGCCCGCCACCCAGACGGTTGCGGCCGGCGGAGGAACCGTCACAATTGCGGTCAACACGCTGGCCGGCTGCAGCTGGCAAGCCGCTGTCGAGGCCGGCTGGATTGCGATTACTGCAACCAGCGGAACCGGAAGCGGCGATGTCAGCCTTCGCGTCGATCCCAACGGCGGCGGGACGCGCAGCGCCGCTCTTCTCGTCGCGGGCCAGACGGTTACCCTGACCCAGTCCTCCAGCACGCCTGCGTCGCCGAACTGTGTGTTCACGCTCGATCGCTCGAGCGAGGCTGTGGCTGCCGCTGGCGCCGCGATCACGGTTGCTGTCAGCGGCGGAGCGGGCTGTTCGCGGACGGCCACGAGCGAGGCGCCGTGGATCACGGTCGTCGCGGGCGCAACCGGTACGGGGAACGGTGCGGTGACATTTAATGTCGCTGCGAACACCGCCGCCGCGCGGACTGGTACCGTCACGATCGCCGGCTTGGCTTTCACCGTCACTCAAGCTGCGGCAGCAGCGCCGCCACCGCCAAGTTGCTCGTTTTCGATTGCTCCGAACAACCAATCCATCGGCGCTGCAGGAGGCGGCGGAACGACGATTACGATTTCGACATCCGCCGGATGCGCGTGGACGGCGGCAAGCCAGGCGTCCTGGATCACGTTGACTTCGCCGGCAAGCGGCAACGGGCCTGGTACCGCGACATTCAGCGTGGCCGCCAACAGTGGCGGCGCGCGAAGCGGCAACCTGACGATCGCCGGGCAAACGTTTACGGTGAACCAGGCGGCTGCACCCCCGCCCGCGCCAAGCTGCTCGTACTCGATCGCTCCCGACAATCAGTCGATGGGCGCGGGTGGCGGCACCGGAACGACGATTACGATTTCGACATCGCCCGGGTGCGCATGGACGGCAACAAGCCAGGTGTCATGGATCACGTTGAGCCCGCCAACGAGCGGCAGTGGCGGCGGAACGGTGAGGTTCAACGTCGCGGCCAACAACGGCAATGCGCGCAGCGGCAACCTCACGATCGCGGGGCAGACCTTCACGGTGAACCAGGCCGCGGCCGCGCCAAGCTGCTCGTTTTCGATCGCTCCCAACAATCAATCAATCGGCGACAACGGCGGTAATGGCGTCAGCGTCGCAGTATCAACGTCGGCGGGCTGTGCCTGGACCGCCGGAAGCAATGATTCCTGGATTACTCTTCTCTCAGGTGCGAATGGGAACGGGGCCGGCGTTGTCACGTTCAGGGTCGCTGCCAACAGTTCCGCCGCCAGAACGGGCACGCTCACGATTGCCGGCCGCACGTTTACGGTCAATCAGGCTTCAGGCTGCACGTATTCGATCAATCCGAAGAAGCAGTCGATCAACGAGAATGGCGGAGCGGGGACACCGATTGCGGTTTCGGCGGGCACGGGCTGTAGCTGGACGGCCACGAGCAACGACTCGTGGATCACGATCACCTCGGGATCCACGGGCAGCGCCAATGGCACCGTCCGCTTCAACGTTGCCGCCAACAGCGGCAAGAAGCGGACGGGCACACTGACGGTCGCCGGCCAGACGTTCACGGTCGATCAGGACCAGAAATAAGGACGGACGGTTAATGCGCGTTCGAACGCTGGCATTCATCATGGTTTTCGCAGTCGCCGCCTCTCCGGCGCCTGCCGAAGCACAGCAGACGGTCAGCGAAGTCCTGTCGTTCCTTCTCACCAATCGATCGATCCCGACGGGTGATTTCGTCCAAGACGCCAGAGCCGCGGCGGCCACGCGCGACACGATCTCGACGCTCCTGCTTCTCGAGCTCTCCGAATTACCGGTGACGTCTTCCGCCAGCGCCTTCACCTACCGTCTGGATCGCAATCTGGGAACGGTCGTACGGTCGAGCGACAGTTTCGGGCCGTTTCTGGTCGAGCGGTCGCTGACGTCGGGCCTGCTTCGGGGCTCGCTCGCGTTGACCTACCAGACCGCATCGTTCGACACAATCGATGGCCGCAACTTGAAGGACGGAACGCTCGTCGCGACGGCCAGCCGGCTCCGCGGCGATACTCAGCCATTTGATGTCGAAGCGGTCACGCTCGACTTGCACACCAACACGATGACGCTTTTGGGAAATATCGGCGTCACCGACCGATTGGACATCGGCGCAGCTCTGCCATTCGTCGCTATCACGATGGACGGCCGGCGCGTCGACACGTATCGCGGAAGCCAGCTCGTCCAGGCGATCGCATCAGCGTCGGCATCAGGACCCGGCGATTTCCTGATTCGCGGGAAGTACAATGTTGTGCGCAATTCGGGAAGCGGACTCGCGATCGGAGCGGAGGCCAGGTTGCCAACGGGCGACGAACAGAACCTGTTGGGAACCGGCGAGGCCTCGATCAAACCTCGCGTCATCGCTTCACTCGAACGCGACCGCGTCGCCGTCCATGGCGACGTCGGATATTCGATGGGCGGCCTTTCCGACGAGCTCGTTTACGGAGGGGCGGTGACCGTGTTGGGTACGTCTCGTTTGACACTGGTTGGGGAGATCGCTGGTCGCCGTCTGTCATCTGCGGGACGCCTCACTGAAACCACCGGGCCGCATCCGAGCCTCGCAGGGGTGGACACCATTCGCCTCACCAGCGTCGACCGCGCCACGGAGCGAGTGGCTGGCGTCATCGGTTTCAAATGGAACATCGCCGCGACTCTGCTTTTCAGCGCCAACGTCGTGAAACCCTTTACGAGCGCCGGGCTGAATGCGCGTTGGATTTCGACCTTCGCACTCGACTATTCGTTCGAACCGTGATGTCATGGCCGGACCCTCGAAGAATCCAGTTCTGATCCCGCTGACGGACGAAGAGCATCGAAACGCTCTCGAGCTGTTCGCGACCGAGACGCCGAAGGTGCCCCAGCCCCGGCGCGCCGAGGCACCTGCGGTCGACGTTTCGGACATGACCTTCGAACACGCTCCGCTACAACTGGAAGAGCAGGCTCGAAGACAGTTGACGTGGCAGGCACCACTCCTGGCAGCCATCGTTACCGCGGTGGCCACGCTTGGTGTCTTGATGTTCGTACGGAGTACGGGCACTAACAACGACGGCCAGATCGCGATCTCTGCGCGATCGGCCCGCTGAAAGCACGAACTCAGTGCGTGAGTCCTCCGAAACGACGGCTGCAACTGCTCTGCTCGCGAGTCGAACGATTCCTTCATTCGAAGAGCCGGTCACGTCGCTCGGCTCAACAGGGCTCCGTCACGAAGTCTCCGGTCGCAACCGTAAGTGAGGATCTCGATCGGCGCGACAGCGCTCTTTCGCGAACACCACCTTCCCCACCGCCGCCTATCCCGTCGCGTGCCGAAGAAATACAACCACGACCGGCGCCTCCCGTTCAGAGCGCTCCGCCGCCCTCGACTGCCCGAGTGACTGAACCCGTGCACATCCCAGAACCTCGCGTCGCGCCGCCCCTTGGCAGTCTGACGCTGCCCGCCGGTGTTCCCGTGGAACCGGGTCCGTTGGTCGCACGCGCCGCCGGGACTCTTCGTAGCGAAACGAATGGAACCGCGTTGCCGGGAATGCCGGCATCCGAAACGGGAGCGATTCAAACGGTGTTGAGCCAATATCGAACGGCGTTTCGAGATCTGGACGCCGGCGCGGCACGAGCGATCTGGCCGAGCGTCGACGCGAAGGCGCTAGGCAAAGCGTTCGACAGCCTCGAACGACAGGATCTCGTCTTCAATTCGTGCCAGATCGCCGTCAGAGACGTCCGAGCGGTGGCTTCATGTGCCGGAACTGCGCGATACGTGCCACGAATCGGCAACAGGGACCTTCATGACGAGCGACGGTCGTGGGAGTTCAAGCTGCGTAAGGTTGACGATGTCTGGCTGATCGATACGGTGTCGGCCCGCTAATCCCCAACTACTTGGCAGGAGCGGGCGTAGCCAGCGGTTTTCCCTTTTCCACGATATACGTCGCAAGGACTCGAGCCTGCGATGAGCCATTGTTCGTCGCGTTGTGCACTGTCCCCGATGGAATCAGAAACGTCTGGCCCGCGGCCAACGTGACATTGGGTTTGCCCTCCTGCTCGAGCACGATCGTGCCTTCAAGTACGTATCCACTTTCTTCACCAGGGTGTGTGTGTCGACCGACGGTTGCCCCGGGTTGAAACTCAGCAACAGCCGTAACCACTTCACGCCCCGGCACAGACAGGTTGCCTTGCTGCAGCACGGTCCGTTTGAAGCCGGGCTGCTGTGCCGCCAAGCCGCAGATCATGGCGGCCGTGGCCGTAAGCGTCATGAACGTCGCCGTCGCTCGTTTCATCGGAATCTCCTTCACACACGTCCCTCGCAGAGAAGCGGGGAGGCGGGCCGATCATACGCTACCCTCGTGGCCGCAAGGCGGAAAACGCGACGACCGATACTTGTAAAGAACCGCGTAAGCAGATGATGTTCGAGTCCCAGAGGTTCGACGTTGTATAGAGGTGTGACTCCGAGCGCGGGCTGGGAGGCGCTGGTATGGCAAAGCGGATTGTGATTTGCTCGGACGGGACAGGCAATACTGCAATCAAAGGCCGCGGCACGAACGTCTTCAAGCTGTTCGAAGCGGTGGACCTGACCGCCCATCGTTTCGATCCCTCGGTCACTCCGCAGATTGCGCTCTACGACGACGGTGTCGGTACCGAGAATTTCAAGCCGATCAAAATCTTTGCAGGCGCAACCGGCTACGGTCTCGGCCGCAATGTCAAACAACTCTACAAAGAACTGGTTCGCATTTACGATCCAGGCGACGAGATCTACATGTTCGGCTTCAGCCGCGGCGCATTCACCGTGCGCACGCTGGTTGGCCTCATCGCAACCTGCGGCTTGATCGATCCGGCGAAGGTGCGGCCACAGACGACCAAGCGCCTCAATACCATCGTCAAGAAGGCGTATCGAGCCTACCGGGCGTGCTTCCGTACGAGGCTCGCGGAGTTGCTCTTTGGAAAAGCAACGAGGGACAAGGGCCGAGCGTTCAAGCTGGAATATTCACGAGAGGTGGAAGTCCGAATTCGATTCATTGGCGTGTGGGACACGGTCGACGCGGTTGGTCTGCCCTTCCACTTGAGCGACATTCTCAACACCACGTTCTACCGGTTCAAGTTTCCCGACTACCGTCTGAGCCCGAGCGTCGACCGCGCGTGCCACGCCCTGGCCATCGACGACGAGCGCCATTCGTTTTATCCGTTGTTGTGGGACGAGACCCAGGAAGCGAACGGGCGCATCGAGCAGGTTTGGTTTGCGGGCGCTCATTCCAACGTCGGCGGCGGCTATCCCAAGCAGGGCATGTCGCTCGTCGCGCTCGACTGGATGCTGGCTCATGCCGAGCGGGCAGGCTTGCGCCAGAACGAGAAGGGCCTTCGGTTGAACAAAGACGAGCGGAAATCGTTCAGCGAGCACGCCAACGTCGACGACAAGCTCTACAACCCCCGGGCGGGGCTCGGCATGTTCTATCGGTGGAAGCCGCGGAACATGAGCGAGATGTGCAAGGAGAACGGCGTCCAGCCGAAGCTGCACTTGAGCGTCCTCGAGCGAGTCGCGCACGGCACCGAGGACTACGCCCCTGGCAATCTTGCGCCCGATGCAACCGTTGTGTTCACCGAGCCGACCGACCCGAGTCACGTGGCGTTGCTCCAGCGCCGCGCCATGAACGTCGACCGCGAGCTGACCGCTTGTCGATCGGAACACGAGGCGCTTGCGGGCCACGTGAAGGGCGCCATGGTGATCGGTCGTCTTTCGTACTACACCTACCTGATCTCGTGCACCGCGGTCGTGATTGCTGCATCGGGCGCCACGACCGTCGCCGCGCTGCTCAACCCACTGCAATTAGCCGTGCATCTGGGAACACTGATTGGAGAGGTCCTGACCGGTCCCTTCCAGACCGCATACGACATCCTGAAACAGCTCATCGCGGTCCCGCGATTGCTGATCCCGATGATTGGCGGCTTCGTCACCGCCTATTTCATGATGCTTTTCGCCGAAGGACGGATGAGCGCCGTCTTCTCTCAATTCTGGTACGAACGGCAAACGAACCTGCGCGACGCATTGAAGCAGGCGCGAGCCGATATGAAGACGAGCAGCCCCGACTTCCATCCCATCGTACACACCGCCTCGCAAGGCCCCCGTGGTTCAACTCGTCGTTGAGTCCGTCCTGAAGGCGCGCAATGCGTCACCGTGGGACACTCTTGTAATCACAATCGTCACCGACCTCGTAAATCTGCCAGCTTTTGCGCAACCGGGCGCGGCAGGTTCGATGCATCGGCCATTCGTGTGAGCGCCAAGGCCGGCCCGACACTCCTGCTGACGATGCTCATGTTTTCGGTCCTGAACGTCATCGTCGACCTCACACCGGGAGGGCGGCTGGTCGCACAAGGAAAAGCGCTCGGTGACCTTCCGGCCAGGTCATCGCAACGTGATGGCGCAACGCCTAAGTCGAAGGTGTACACGAACGCCGATTTGAAGCGGCCCGAGGACACGACTTCAGCCACTTCGCTCGGCCCCGATGACGCTGCCACCGCTCGGCCCAAAATCGAAATGAGCCGCGAGGAGATCGTGCGAACAGTGATGCCGGCAGTCGTCACAATCGAGACCGACGTCGCCGCCGGTACCGGCTTCTTCGTCGGGCCGGGAATCGTCTTGACGAACAAGCACGTCGTCAACGGCGGGACTTCGATGCGTGTCCGGTTCTCGAACGGCCAGGCCAGCCCGGCTTACGTGACGAGCACGGCGAGCGACGGTGACCTCGCTCTTGTTCGTGTCGAAGTTCCACCATCGCAATCATCAGTGGTCATGGGTAGCGCGAAGGGCGTGCAGATTGGCGAGGAGGTCCTTGCCATCGGATCGCCACTTGGTCTGCTGCAAAGCACGGTGACGCGCGGAATCGTCAGCGCGATTCGCTCCGTCGGTGGGTTGATGTACGTACAGACCGACGCGGCGATCAATCCCGGAAACAGCGGCGGCCCGCTGGTCGACAAATACGGTCGCGTGATAGGCATCACGACATCGAAAGTTACGCCGGCCGAATCACTGGGTTTCGCCCTGGCCATCGACCATGCCAAGCGCCTTCTGCAAGGACAGATTTCAGTGGTTCTCCAGGACTCGGGCCCGTCGGAGAGAAACGCTGCCCTCGAAGCGACCTTCAACCCATCCGCCAAATCGGATACCGATGTTGCCCGCCAGCGTGGAGCGGAACAATTCGAGACCACCGTTCGAGCGTTGGCCCAACGAGCCGATGCTGTCGACACGCAGTGGCGGCGGTATCGCGCCGCGTGCGGAGGGCAAAACGGGAGCGGCGCGTCGGACGGCCGCGAGTGGTTCGGGATTTGGGCAGACAAGACCTCCGGAAGCGACGCGGGTTCGGCTTGCGCGGGGTTTCGGCACGACATGATCAATGCTGCGGTTACCATTCGTGTGGCCCTGCAGCAGGCCGAGGAGAACGCACGTCGCGCTGGGGTTTACCCCGGGGTCGTTCGCGATATCCGCAAGAAGTACGTGATGTATTGGTCCGGGTCTGATCGCTGAACCGTCCGCCGGCGTTCGGTCACAATGAAGCCGTGGGCGTCGCCGCTCTCGTGCTCCTCGGTCTGGCGGTCCTGGGTGTCCTCTATCAAACCGTTGGTTCAAGGCGCGGCGCTCGCCGGTTTCCTCCGCCCGGACAACTCGTCGACGTCGGTGACTACCGCCTTCATACTGTCTGCCTGGGTTCGGGAAGTCCTGCTGTTCTCCTTGAATCGGGCATAGCGGCTTCGTCGCTGAGCTGGACTCTCGTCCAACCGAACGTCGCGCAGTTCACCCAAGTCTGTGCGTACGATCGGGCCGGCCTTGCCTGGAGCGACGGTTCGCCTGCTCCACGGACGTTCGACCAGATCGTCGAAGACCTGCACAAGCTCCTCAAGACCGCCAAGCTTTCTCTGCCCTACGTGCTCGTGGGCCACTCGTTCGGCGCGTTCGTCTGTCTCGCATATGCCGCTGGGTACCCGAATGAGACAGCAGGTCTCGTGCTGGTCGATCCGCCAAGCGAGTGGATGGACTTGACACGCCGGCAGCGACGCATGCTCCAGGGAGGCATCTATCTTTCACGTCTGGGCGAGTTGCTCGCCCGTCTCGGATTCGTTCGCGCGTGTCTCGCTATGCTGACGGGAGGCGCACCTGGCATTCCGCGCAACTTCGTCAAAATGTTCGGCCCGACGACGGCGCGAACGCTCGAGCGGTTGGTGGGTGAAGTGCAGAAGTTGCCGCCGCACATTCATCCCGTCGTGCAGGCGCTCTGGTGCCAACCGAAGTGTTTTCGAGCCATGGCGGATCACCTCGGCATCCTCGGCGCCAAAGCGCCAACCATCACCCGAGCCGCGATGGCCGACTTGCCGTTAGTGGTGATGTCGAGTGCCGATCAACCGGCGAATATTCTTGCGGCCCATGAGGTTCTTGCGCAGATGTCGACGCGAGGCCGGCATGTGGTGGCGGCGAACAGCGGCCATTGGATACAGCTGGATCAGCCCGCACTGGTCGTGGACACGATTCGCGAGGTCGTCGAGATCGCGCGGCAGCGACGGGCGGAGGCCGCAGAGACGGGTTCAACGCGGAGACCGCCAGGACCGCAGAAACCCATCTAGCTTCTCCGCGTGCTCGGCGGGCTCTGCGTTTGCCCCCGTTCTCGGCGGTCTCTGCCGCCTCTTCTTGCACGCACGCTCCCGCAGAGAGGAGCGGAGCTCGCAAGGACGATTTCAACGCGGAGACCGCCAAGATCGCAGAGACTTACCTAGCTTCTCCGCATGCTCGGCGGGCTCTGCGTTTGACCCCGTGCTCGGCGGCCTCTGCCTCCTCTTCTTGCACGCACGCTCCCGCAGAGAGAGCGGAGCTCGCGAGGACGGTTTCAACGCGGAGACCGCCGAGATCGCAGAGACTTACCTAGCTTCTCCGCGTGCGCAGCGGGCTCTGCGCTTGACCCCGTGCTCGGCGGGCTCTGCCGCCTCTTCTTGCACGCACGCTCCCGCAGAGAGAGCGGAGCTCGCAAGGGACGCTTTCAACGCGGAGACCGCCAAGATCGCAGAGACTTACCTAGCTTCTCCGCGTGCTCGGCGGGCTCTGCGTTTGACCCCGTGCTCGGCGGGCTCTGCCTCCTCTGCGAGCCGCCGATCGGCGTATGCTTACCGTGCTGGATCGCCTTGTCGGGAACCGCCGCGCAGGAGGGCCGAACGATGAGAACGAAGTTCCGTTCACTCGACTGGCTGGGTTGCTCAGCTCTCTTGATCGTCTTCGCGAGCCCGGTTGCCGCCCAGGATGGATCGGTGCTCTTCAGGCAACTCTGCGCGTCGTGCCACGATGCTGGAACCGACCGCGGTCCGAGCCGCGAGAGTCTGCGCGCGAAGTCAGCCGAGGACATTCTCGCCGCACTCGAAAGCGGAACCATGTTGTCGATTGTGGCGGCCAGAACCGGAGCAGAACGTCGGGCCGTCGCAGAATTCGCCGCCGGCAAGCCGTTCGTTCAACCGTTCAGCACGACACCGTCGCCGCAATCAATGTGTCGTCTGAACGCCGGCGGATTCGGCAACCCGCTCTCCGGACCGCGCTGGAACGGATGGGGCGTCAACACCGCAAACACCCGGTATCAGGACGGTTCGATGGCGGGGGTCGGCGAGAAGGACATTCCACGCTTGAAGCTCAAGTGGGCTTTCGGGTTCCCCGGAGAGCTGAGCGCGGATGCGCAGCCAACGATGGCCGGCGGCCGTGTGTTTGTCGGTTCGCAAAGCGGCACGGTTTACGCTTTGAACGCCGCCACCGGCTGTATCCACTGGCACTTTCAAGCCGCTTCCGCCGTACGGGCTGCCGTAACCATCGCCAGCATCGCGACGAGCTCGGGCCGGCGGTACGCAGCTTTCATTGGCGACCGATCCGGCAACGTTTACGCCGTCGATGCCGCGACCGGAGCGCTTCTGTGGACAACGAAGGTGGATGATTTCCCTTCCGCCAGAGTCACGGGCTCTCCGACGTTTCACGACGGCAGGCTCTACGTCGGCGTGGCTTCGGGCGAAGAGGGCGCCGCTGCTGCTGCCGACTACGAGTGTTGCCGCTTTCGCGGCAGCCTGGTCGCGCTGAACGCGGCAGATGGCAAGCAAATCTGGAAGACGTTCACGATCGCGGAAGAATCCTTGCCGAGAAAGAAGAACCGCTCCGGCACGCAACTATGGGGACCTTCAGGCGCGCCGATTTGGACAAGTCCCGCGATTGACGTCCGCCGTAATGCCGTGTACGTGACGACCGGGAACAACTACAGCGATCCTGCCACGAACACGAGCGATGCGTTCGTGGCGTTCGATCTCTCGTCCGGAAAAATGCGCTGGTCGCGGCAGCTGACGTCGGCGGATGCTTGGAACACCTCGTGCCGCGCGCCGGACGCCGTCAACTGCGCCGAAGCCAACGGACCCGACTTCGATTTTGCATCGCCGCCGATTCTCGTCACGCTCTCCAACGGACAACGCGCACTTGTTGCCGGCCAGAAATCTGGGCTCGTCCATGCAGTCGATCCCGATCGGGAAGGCCAGGTTCTGTGGCAGACGCGCGTCGGCAAAGGCGGAATCAATGGCGGTGTGCAGTGGGGATCGGCCGCCGACCAGTCTCGAATGTACGTGGCGCTGTCGGACATTGCGCGAATCTCGGTCCCCAACAGCCTGGCTACCGAACCCGACCCGAAGGGCGGCGGCGGGATCTTCGCGCTGCGCCTCGACAACGGCGAGCGCGTGTGGCAAACGCCCCCGGCCGAGTGCGGCACACGAAAACGGTGCAGCCCCGCTCAATCTGCCGCGGTCAGCGCGATTCCCGGCGCGGTGTTCTCGGGATCGGTGGACGGACACCTGCGTGCCTATTCGACATCCAACGGCAGCGTGATTTGGGATTTCGACACCGTTCGCGACTACGAGACGGTGAATGGTGTGTCGGCGCGAGGCGGTTCTCTAAACGTGGGCGGCCCCGCGATCAGCGGGGGGATCATGATCGTCAATTCGGGATACGCGCAGAATGGAATACCCGGAAACGTTCTGCTTGCGTTCTCGGTGGACGGCAAATAGGGGCCGCTGGCGAGCCGATCCTATTTTGCCGCCTTGGCCGCGGCTGCCTCTGCGGCCCGCGAACCATTCAGGATGTTGGTCATCGCGTAGTTGCCCTCGTGGCACGCGTACTCGTGCACCGGCTCCTGGTCGTTTCTGGTCAGGGGCATGGCAAACGTCCACGGCCTGGTCCACGTCGTCGGATCGTCCACGGTCACCGACCATTCCATCGAGTTGGGGCCGGTCGGCGTGAAGCGTTCGACGAGCCGCAACGTCTCCGGGTTCGCGTTGCGGTACACGCTCCGGTTCCTGAAGTTCGTGGTCTCCACGACGAGAGTGTTGCCGTCCCAACGGCCCCGGGCGTCGCCCATGTCGAGGCCGAGCGACTTGCTGACGTGGGCACGGTCGGTGAGCGGAATGATGCGCGTCTCGTGAATCATCTCGATGCGGATCGCCACCCAACCTTGTCCCTGGATGAATTGATACGAGTCGCCATAGATGGCCGGCAGCATCGAGTTCGGATAACCGCGAGTAATGCAGCGATCGTAGAGGCTCAGGTCCTCGTAGGAGGCATACACGCCGTTGCTGAAACTGCTGCCGGTTCTGGGACGCGCCGCAATTCGCTTTTGGCCTTCCGGGGTGACGGGAGGAATCTTGCCGTCGGGAGGATCGACCACGAACCAGGGCCGCGATGCTTTGCTGACTTCGTAGATGTCGCGAAACTCCATCGGTCCTGCGATGGTGCCAGTCGGATCGCCCGATAGAAACGGGGCGCGCTCGATCGCCGTCTGCTGCCGCTTTTGAATCAGCGCCTCGAGCTCTTTCCCCTGAATGTCTTCGATCCGTTTGCCTTCGAATTCCGCCGGCCGCTCGAACGGCGTTCCCTGCTCGTACTTGTTGGTAAAGTTCCCTTGCAAGTCCGGATCGCCCCACGGCGTTTTCGGCGGCGCGTACGTCTTCGTCGAGGTCTTGGCAGGCACTTTGGCCGGCGTCTGCGCACCAACCGCAACCGCCGTCATCAAAACGATCGCCACTGCAGCTGAGACTCGCTCGAGCATCCAATCCTCCGCAGAAAGGTCTTGGGATGCTAACAGCATCCAGCTGTCTTCTCAAGACACCTACCAGATTCCCGGTGCCTCGAAGAGCAGTCCGGTCAGCGTCCGATGTATTGCGAGTCTACGAAGCCGGGTATGGACGCTGCGGTCAATTGTCCGAGAACGGCCACCGGACGCGGGCGTGCCGGCGAGAGAGAGGCGGTAACGACAATCGTGCGACCGGGAACGACGGTGAATTCGCGATCAAGCGGCGCGTAACCGTCGCGCTCGATGCGCGCGACATAGGTTCCGCATCGGACTTTGAGCAATGTGACGCGGCCGAGCGAACCGGTCTCACGTTCGTACGGGGTGACTCCGTCGATGTTGATGCGTGCGGATTCGAGTGGCGCGCCGGTTCGATCGGTTACACGAAGCTCCACGCTCGAGAACTGCGCGCGGTCGGACGCGCTCGGCGTCTGCGGCGCGGATTGCGCCGCGGCTGGCGCGGCGAGCGTAAGAATCAGAATCGTTGTTGCCAGCATCTCAGAGCCCTCCCCACCTGAGCACGATCAAGAACTGTCCAGCTGGCCTTTGCCAACGAAGTGCCAGGCGGTCCGAGCGACACCGGCCGGGAAGAACTATGCCGTCGCGTGCATTTTTGGAAACGTTCGACCACTCTTTTCTGGGACAATGGCCGCCCACTCGCTGCGGCGGCGACGAGGCGAGGGACGGTCGAGTAACGAGTCTGCGGCCGCAATAACGAATCTTCCTCCGCCATAGCCCGGCGAAGGCGGTTGGAGCGTGTCCGATGCCTGGCGAGAAGACGCTATTGAAGGATGGCTGCGTCCTCACCCTTGATCCAAACTTGGGAAACCACCGGCGCGCGGACGTTCTCATTGACGGTAGCAAGATCGCCGCGGTGGGGCCGAACCTGAATGCTGCCGGTGCGCAAACCATCGATGCTTCGGACATGATCGTCATGCCCGGATTCGTCGACACGCATCGGCACATCTGGGAAGGAATTCTCAAGAACATCGCCCCGGATGCGCTGCTGGACGAATACTTCACCAACATTCTCGGCGTTCTGGCGCCTGTCTATCGGCCGCAGGATGCGTACGCGGGCAACCTGGTCAGTGCTCTGGGTGCGATCGACGCAGGTGTCACTACGCTGCTCGATTGGTCGCACATTCAGAACACGCCCGAACATTCCGACGCAGCCATTAGCGCCGTTCGTGAGTCGGGCCTACGATGTGTGTTTGCCTACGGGACCCCAAATCTCGATATGCCTGCCTGGTGGCACAACAGCCGCTTGAAGCATCCACACGATTGCCGACGACTTGCGAAGCAGTACTTCTCTTCGACCGATCAGTTGGTCACGCTCGCCTTGGCTCCGCGCGGGCCCGAATTTACGACGTTCGACGTCGCCAAACACGACTGGGAACTGGCCCGCGAGCTCGGCGTTCGTATCAGCGTCCATGTCGGTGTCGGCATGGCCGGAAAGCAGGGAAAGCTGGGCGCGATGGGGTACGCCGGTCTGCTCGGACCCGACACGACGTACATCCACTGCTGCACGCTCAGCGACGACGAGCTGCAGATGATCGCCGACACCGGTGGGACCGTGTCGCTAGCGTGCCCCGTGGAGATGCAAATGGGACACGGGATGCCACCAATCCAGCGCTGCCTCGACCGTGGTCTCCGACCCAGCCTGAGCGTGGACGTAGAAACGACGATGTCGGGTGACCTGTTCGCGCAGATGCGATCGGTGTTGACGCTTCAGCGTTCGCTCGTCAACGAGCGACGGCTGCGTGGCGAGGACAACCTTCCCGACGTGCTCACGAGTCGTGACGTCATCGAGTTTGCGACCATCGAAGGCGCCCGCGCCAACGGTCTTGACGACAAGGTCGGCACGCTGACGCCTGGCAAAGAAGCGGATGTCATCATGCTTCGGACCGATCGCATCAACGTGCTCCCGATCAACGATCCAATCGGCGTCGTGGTGCGCGGCATGGACTCATCGAACGTGGATTCGGTGTTCATTGGCGGAACTGCCCCGCAAGCAAGGCGGGCAACTCGTCGACGTCGACCTCGCGCGAGTGCGCAAACTGGCCTACGAGTCGCGCGACTACGTGGTCTCGAAAGCGAACTTCCCGCTCCCCGCGATCTGAAAGGCCATCCCACAGATTTGTTCCGCACCCAGACACGCGTGCTCCAGGACGGAACACGGAATCGACCCTTCCGATGCGCCAGAACTGAGCAAATTCCAGATCTCGATTTCCTAACAGGCCGTCCAGGAATCAGTTGTGGGCCCTAGATCTCAGAGCACGGGATAGGCACGGAATGTGATACCAGCTCAAAGAACTCTAGCTGACTTTATGCTCGTGTAAAACGAGGTCGAGACGGGACTGGATCGATGGCTTTCATCCTAGCTATACAACCCGACGCGGCGCAGGCCGCCGCACTTCAACGAGCCCTTCGCCGCCTGGCGAACGTCAAGATCGCCGTCGTCGACTCGAAGGAGGCCGCGCTCAGAGCGATCGACCTGGAGGTCCCCGACCTGATCCTGCTCTATGCCTTGATGCCGCCCAACGACGAGGAGTATCTCGGCGCATGCCTGGCGATTTTGCCTGACGCCGGCCACGTTCAGACGATCACGATTCCCTATTTCGACACCTCGTCTCCGGACCGTTCTCAGTCGCGGCGTCTGTGGATCGGCAGGTCGGAACCGGCGCTCCTGGCGGGTTGCGATCCCAAGATGTTCGCGTCGGACGTTTTCCAGTATCTGTCTCGCGCCCGCACGATCAAGGCGGAGATCGACGGCCGGAGGTTGCGGGAACGAAAGCTCGAGGAGGAACGCCGTCGTGCTCCACGCTGGCTTCCGACCGAAGTACCCTGGGTGTCGTCGGTACGACTTGCGGCTGCCGAACGGGCCGAGCTGCTCGATATCTCGTCGAATGGTGCGCTGCTCCGAAGCTACGATCGGCCGCGCCGGATCACGCGAAAGTACCGAGGGCCTCGACCTCGGGCCGCGGCCTGAACTGACGCTGCAGCTGATCACCGGCGAGGAGATTCGCGTCGCCGGACGAATCGTTCGCTACCGGGCCGACCGGACGGACAGCGGAGCACCAAGGTATGACGTGGCGCTCCGGTTCGACGAGTCGATGGACCTCTTCCTTCCCGCGCCTTTCCTCATCGCTCCAGAAAGCATCGACTACGACATGCGGGCCATCGCCGTTTCTGTCCCCCGCGAGCTTTCAGCAGTCATCGACCAGTGGGCTCAGTGGTGAGCCCGGATTTGATCCGCCGGACACGCATCCTGCTGCAGGGCCTGTGAAGTAGACTTACAAAAGAGCGTTCCATCTCAACTCCCGTCAGAAAGTCGCAAGTCCGGTTGAGCGTTTTGAATTGACACCTCGGAACCCCTTTTGTAAGTTCTCGTGACGGAGAGTGGTGATGAAGCATCGTTTTGCGGGCCTTCTCGCTCTGGCCTTCGGCGTCGTGGCCGTGGCGACCCTGGCAGCACACCACGAGATTCTGGCGAAGTTCGACGACAAGAAACCAGTGACGTTGAGAGGAATCGTCACGAGAGTTGATTGGCTGAATCCACACGTCCACGTGTTCATCAACGTCAAGGACGCCGGTACGACGGTCAACTGGGCGATCGAGCTCGAAAGCGCCGTCGATCTTCAGAGAGGTGGATGGAACCGCGATTCGCTCAAGCCGGGAGACGCGATCACCGTTCAGGGCATTGCAGCACGAAACGGAGGCCGCCAGGCTTGGGCCCGGTCGGTCGTCATGACCGCGGGAGGGAAGAAGGTCCTCGATGCCGTCACTAGCCCATTGGCATCGGCGTCGCGCAACCAGCCGGCTCGCCCGGTTCCGCGGTGGCCCGACGGGCAGCCCAGGCTTGGACCACCACCCGGGGAGACAGGCTACTGGGCTCAGGCAAGCGCCAGCGCGCTCGTCGAGAACGAAGCCAAAATCCCGATGGATGCCTACGGGCTTCTCCGCAACATCGGGGACGTCGACAAGGTGGCGCCCTTTCAGCGCTGGGCCCGCGACTTGTACGAATTGCGTCAGCGAAACTTGTTGAAGGACGATCCTGGCTATCTCTTCTGCATCCCCCCAGGCGGGCCGCGTCAGTTCCAAAGCCCGTACGGGGTCCAGTTTGTCGAAGACCGGGACCGCAAACGCATTTTCGAGTTCATGGGCGGTGGAAATCGCACGTACCGGATCATCTACACGGACGGGCGGGCCCAGCAGGGTCAGCTTCGAGGAGATGCTGACAATCCGCTGTATCTCGGCCGGGCTGTCGCGAAATGGGACAAAGACACGCTGGTCGCCGACGTCAAGGGATTCAATGAGAAATTCTGGTTCTCGAACGGCGGGCTCCCCCATACCGAGCAGCTTCATCTGATCGAGCGTTTCACACGCACCGACTTCAACACGTTGAAATACGACGTCACGATCGACGATCCCGGCGCCTACACGAGAACGTGGTCCACGGGCTGGACCCTTCAATGGGTTCAGGGAGAAGAGCTTCCGATCTACTATTGTCAGGACAACAGGCCCTAGCCCGCATTGCGGGTTTGAAGCAGGAGGCAATTCGATGAGACGCATGATCGGTTTCGTGACCCTGGTCCTGGGTGCGATTCTCTCGGCCCCGCCCGCGTCCGCACATCATTCTTTTGCCGCTGAGTTCGACGCAAACAAGCCCATTACCAAGCAGGGCTTCGTGACCAAGGTCGAGTGGACGAATCCACATGTGTGGTTCTACATCAACGTGAAGAATCCGGACGGCACGCTCACGAACTGGGGCTTTGAAATGGGCCCGCCGCACGGCCTCCAGCAGCGGGGATGGAACCGCACGACGATGAAGCTCGGCGATGAAGTGCTCGTCGTCGGCAGCCAGGCTCGAAACGGCAGCAATCGCGGGAACGCGAGGACCGTGACGATGGTCGCCACTGGCCAGCGGTTGGGAGCGGCGTCCAGCGAAGACAACGCCCCGCAACCATAATCAAAATGCCGTTGATGGGATGACCGAACCACAAAGGCCACGAAGAGCACAAAGACTCTGGGCGTTCTTCGATCTTTGTGACCTTTGTGAGCTTTGTGGTTCCATTTGAACTCGGAACTTGCTCTTCGAGGTTAATACGATGCGAAAGAGCGTGATCGTCTCGCTTGCGGGGCTGGTGTTCGGACTGGCGACGCTGTCCGAAGCGCTACTCTCGCAGGAGCCGACTCAAGTTCAGCCTGCGCAAGTCCAGCCCGGACAAGCACAGCAGGGTCGTGGTCGTGGACGTGGACCCCAGGGCCCTGCCAGGCCGACACCGCGCAATGCGGACGGCCGTCCGATCCTCGGACCGATTCCCGGCGAGCTTGGCGTCTGGCTGCCGGGCGCCGGTACGTTCGCAGAGCCTGACAATCCGCGCGAAGATCGGGTATTCCCGGGTGGATTCGGCGGACCACCGCCGCCAAATGCTCCGAAGAAACCCAAGCTCAGCGAAGTGCCGTTCCAACCGTGGGCGCGCGCGCTGTACGACTACCGCCGTGGAACCGAGTTCGAACCTCATACCCGTTGTAAAGCATCGGGCGGCGCCCGCCAGTTCCTGACACCGTACGGTGTCGAGTTCGTGGACCTGCCGGAATTGAAGCGAATCTTCATCATGGACATCGGCGGTCCGCACAGCTATCGCATCATCTACATGGATGGCCGGCCGCATCCCAAAGACCTCGTCCCGAGCTACTACGGGCATTCGATCGGCCGTTGGGAAGGCGACACGCTGGTCGTCGACAACGTCGGGTTCAACGAACGGTTCTGGATGGACCGCGAAGGCTCGCCGCACACCGAGCAGCTGCATTACATCGAGCGGTTCACGCGGCTGGACATGAACACGATGAAGTACGAGATCACGATCGACGATCCGGGCGCCTACACGACGCCATGGAATACCGGCTTCATGCTGCGTTGGAGTCCAGGTCAGGAGCTTTTCGAGTACGTCTGTCAGGACAACAACTATGCGCCGGAGCTGATGCTCGGGTCCGAGAAATCGGTCGACCGAACGAGCCGCATCGTGCCGTAAAGATTGTTAAACGTGGCTCAAGGATTCCGGAGACAGAAATGAGAGAGCGAGCCGCCTGCGCAATGGCCTTCCTCGTTGGACTCATGCTGACCGTCGCTGCGCTGGCGCAGGAGGGCCATCCGTTGACCGGGACGTGGTACGGCGACTGGGGAACCTCGCAAGGCCAGCGGACTCAGATCACGGTCGTCATGTCCTGGGATGGCAAGAAAGTGAACGGCATCATCGATCCAGGCCCGGACTCGGCACCGTTGACCGTCGCAACGCTTGATTCGACGAAGTGGACCGTCCATCTGGAAGCCGACAGGAAGGACGCCTCAGGCAACCCCGTTCACATCGTTGCCGACGGCAAGTTGGAAAACATCGGTTCGTACAGCCGGACGCTTAACGGAACGTGGACCCAGGGCAGCACGAAAGCCGACTTCAAGCTGAAGAGGGATTGATCAAGTGCAGCTATCAGCTATCAGCTATCAGCTATCAGCTATCAGCTACCTCAGCCTCAGCTCAGCTCAGCCCTCAGCCCTCAGCCCTCAGCCCTTCTAGTGCCGCAAGCACTTCGGCAGCGTGTTGCACCGCCAACGTCAATTCGAACGGCGCGCCGTCGCGCGGTCCGCACAGATTCGAGATACCCCGCACTTCGATGAATGGAACGCCGCGACGGCGGGCAGCATAGGCGACAGCCGCGCCTTCCATCGATTCAGCAATCGCGCCGTCCCGAGATCGCTCCCGTGCGAGCTCGTGCGTCCCCGCACAGACGCTCACCGTGGCCACACGTCCTGACTTGACTGTGAACAACCGGTGAGTGACGGACGCAAGTCGTCGGGCGAGCGACGAGTCGGTCGGCGTCCACGTGCCGCCCGGAACTTCCATGCCCGGTCGCGAGAACGGCACGAAGTGCGAACCCGCATCGAGTCCTTCGTCGACCAGCGCGACTTCAGTGGCGACGACGACATCGCCTACGACGAGGCCCGTCGAGGGATAGGCACCGGCCACCCCGAAAGACACGATTGCGGGAACCGGTGGACCTACGGCAAGTCGTTCGGCCGTCACCACCGCAGCTGCGGTCTTTCCGACTCCGCTCACCAGGATTTCGAAGTCACCTGAAGGGCGCTCGACCTCGGTCGCAACGACGATGAGAGCGGCGGCACTCACGGGGCGGCCGCGTCGGGCAGCATGAGCTCCTCGAGACTGGACCCGGCATTGTACACGCTTCGCTGGGCGCGGCAGCGGAGCCCGCAGAGACGGATTTCAACGCAGAGCCCGCAAAGACCGCAGAAGTCTTTGTAGCTGTTCCGCGCTCTCGGCGGGCTCTGCGTTTGATCCGTTCTCCGCGGTCTCGGCTTCCTCCGCGGAGGGCGACAGCTGACGAACGACGCGCTGTTCCAGCCTGAGGTCAGGACGATGGAGGCGATGCGATGTGACGGAAATCAGCGCGGCTGCTCTTGCTCCCGGCGCGCCAATCGGGAGGCCTCTGACCGTGCCGCCCAAGGAAGCCGAAGGTCCTCGCTGAACAGCGTGGCCATGAACCGCGCCGCCGTGATCCACGATAGCGGCTCGGCAATCACGTGCACGCGCCCGGCGGCAATCGCGTCACAAATCGCCTCCGCATTCGGCTCGGCATCCACCAGCGAATACGTGCGACCGAGCTGCTCGAGGCGATGCACGTCGCCATTACCCACGAGAGGCTTTCCGTGCTGCGCGGCCCACCGCGCCGCGCGGCGGTTGAAGTCGATCGCCGTGGTGAACATCGCGTTGACTTCGACCGCCTGAAAGAGGTGACTCCATCGGTCCAAGTCGTTTCCAAGACACGAGCGTAACGGGAAGAAAGGATGCGGCGCCACGACGAGTCCGGGCTCGCGCCTTGTCAAGCGCTCGAGGTCCGCGAACGTCCGTACTTGCTCGGCACCCCGCCGAAAATTGAGGAGCAGCACGTGACGGCCTTCGATCGTCTGTTCGATCCCCGGAATCAGGACCAGGCCGCGTTCGGCGGCATAGGCCTCGTGCGACGAGATGTCGAGCTGCCGTTCGTGCAGGGTGATCGCGAGCGCGTGATAGCCAAGTGTGACGGCTGCGTCAATCAACTCGGTGGTGGTATGGGGGATCCGATCGAGAGGGTCGTCGGACGTGTGCGAATGGAGTTCGACCTTCAACATACAGCGGCAGAGTTCTTCAGAAATCGCGCCAAGTTCTGGTATCGGTCCATCGAGAGGCATTCCGCATGGGCGACGAGCGAACCTACATTCTCTCAAGAGTTTGCGGACGCTCAGGACTTCATCGTGATGTCACGGGCTGCGCAGACTCTTTACGGAAAGTCTGCGCGGCGAAGGGACTTTGTGGATGTTTCTCGGCCTGGCTCCTCAGCTCGTCAACCGGCCGACACGCTGAACAATTTCCGAGGTATCAAAGCGGCCGAGGGCACGCTCGATCCGATACTTGCCTAATAAGCTACCCGAAGAAAGCATCGGCGAGAATTGTAGCGCCGGTGCCGATGGCGGTGGTGACTTCCCGAACTGCAACTATCGGGCGATAGCCGGTTCGATTCGGAGGACGGCGCCCTCGTCTGCGTCCGTCAACAGATAGATGAGCTCGTCGGGCCCCTGCCGCACATCGCGGATCCGTTGACGCAACGGGACGAGCAGCGATTCGCGCCGCAACTCCTCCATGTTCTCGTTGAACAAGATGCGCTCGAGGTGACCGGTTCCTGGCACTTCGCCCGTGCGCATCCCGCCGACGAAGACATCACCCTTCCACTTCGGCAGCCGGTCTCCCGTGTAGAACATCATTCCAGACACGGCAATCGACGGGACCCAGAACACAACAGGCTGCTCGAACCCTTTTTGCCAGAACTGTTCCGACTGCCAGGGACCGGGGTACGTTCTTCCATAGCTCACGATTGGCCAACCGTAGTTGCGACCGGGTCGAATGATGTTGATCTCGTCACCGCCGTTGGGGCCGTTCTCGTTCTCCCACACCTCGCCGCTTCCCGGATGGACGGCAAGTCCGAGTGAATTCCGGTGACCGAGCGAAAACACCTCGGGCTTGTAACCCTGACGTCCCACAAACGGATTGTCGCTTGGCACCGTGCCGTCGTCGCGAAGCCGCAGGACTTTACCGGCATGACTGTTCGGATCCTGAGGGCCGTTGCCTTGGCCTCCACCCGCCGTCATGTAGAGTGTGCCGTCCTGTCCGAATGCGATGCGGGAGGCACCGCCACTCCCTCCGGTGCCCACAAAGACGTCTTTAACGTCCTTCAATTCGGTTCCCGTCCACACGCCACGCGCGAGCGCGACGGTTCCTTGGTCGTTATTGAGTGGCTTGGTGTATGTGAGATAGATGAAGTGATTCTCCGAAAATTTCGGATGAAGCGCGACGTCCATCAGACCAGCTAGTCCGACAGCACGCACCGCGGGCACGCCGGCAATTGGCTGCGGGTCCAGCACACCGTTTCGTACGGCCCGCAACCGGCCGGCCCGTTCGGTGACCAGCATGGTCCCGTCTGGAAGAAATGCCAGGCTCCACGGATGCGCCAGCCCCTTTGCCACGACAACGACCTGGATGTCCTGGCCTTCGGCTGTTTGAAATTCAACGGGCTTGTCCGGCAGCGGAGGTGTTTTGATGCCCTGTGGTGCGACTGGAATGTTGTTTCTGAACGGCACTTTTTGCTGCGCCGCACCGACCGTCGAGAGCAGGAGCGCAGTCGTCATGAGCCAGCCCAGCCACCTGTGAATCAAAGGACTGTTCGATCTCATATCGACGACCTCCCAAAGGAAACGGGAACGAGACGAGCCTGGAAAGCCCCTGAGTATAGCTCCGCTTCAGTTTTTTGGAGTGGCGTTCGGGAGGCCTTAACAAACCTTCAACCTCTGCACCGTTGCGAGCGTTTCTGGTATATCCTCGCTCCTCAAAAAAAGTCTTGCCCGGAGGAGAGGCCCGGATGGACCTGCGAACGGTCGCTTGCTCGTCGATCGCGCTGCTGGCTTTGACGCTGTCGGCAACGTCACCGGCGGGCCAGCAGCTCCAGCGTATCGATGATGAAGCTCTGAAGAGCGCGGGCAAGACGGGCGACGACTGGCTGACTTACGGTCTCAATCAGGCGGAAACTCGTTTCAGTCCACTCAAGCAGATCGACACCACCAACGTCGGCCGTCTGGGGCTGGAGTGGTCCTACGACATCCGATCGGGAGGAGGCGGCCAGGAGGCTACGCCTCTGGTTTGGAACGGCACGGTCTACGGGATCACCAACTGGAGCGTTGTGTTCGCCGTGGACGCTCGTACCGGCAAGGAGCGCTGGCGCTGGGATCCGGAAGTGAACCGTACCGCCGTGCGCCCGAGAATCTGTTGCGGCGTGGTCAATCGCGGGCTCGCAATCTATCAAGGTTTGATCATCGCTCCCGTGATCGACGGGCGGCTTCAGGCACTCGACGCGGAAACCGGGAAGGTCGTCTGGGAGGCGCGAGTGGCGTTTCCGCAAGACGAATACACGATCACGATGGCGCCCCGGATCGCCAAGGGCAAAGTCATCATCGGAGCGAGCGGCGGCGACAGGCCGACCCGCGGATTCTTCGATGCGTACGATGCCACGACCGGTCGACGCGCGTGGCGCTTCTATACCGTCCCCGGTGATCCCTCGAAGCCATTCGAGAATGCCGCAATGAAGAGGGCGTCGGAAACGTGGGATCGAGACTGGTGGAAGCTCGGAGGCGGAGGCGCCGTGTGGGACGGCATGGCGTACGACCCGGACGCGCAACTTGTGTACGTCGGGACGGGGAACGCGGAGCCGTGGGCGCAACAGCTCCGATCGTCGCCGGGCAAGGACAACTGGTACGTCTGCTCGATTCTCGCCGTTCACGTCGACACCGGTGAGCTGAAGTGGCACTACCAGGTCGTGCCAGGCGATATCTGGGACTTCGACAGCGTCCAACATCTGATTCTGGCCGACCTCACGATCGATGGACGCCTGCGCAAAGTGATCATGCAGGCCAACAAAAACGCGTTCTACTACGTCATCGATCGGATCACGGGTGAATTCATCTCGGCACAACCATTTTCACGAGTCACATGGGCCAAAGGGATCGATCCGAAGACCGGACGGCCGGTCGTGAATCCCGAGGCCCTCTACGGCACCGAGCCAATCTCGATTTCTCCCGGCGGCGGCGGCGCGCACAACTGGTCGCCGATGTCTTTCAATCCGATCGCCGGGCTCGCGTACATTCCGACATCGACCTCCAACAGCTTCACCTATGCCGCGGAGCCGTCCTTCAATCCGCAACCCGGCAGAATGACTGGCACGGTTCGTCCGATGCCGACCGCCACGCAACCTTCTCCACCTGCCATCGGTCCGGAGCCGCTGGAGGGATCGCGGGGCGCGCTGGTCGCGTGGGATCCAGTCGCTCAGCAGATGCGCTGGCGAATACCAGGCGGCGGCGGGATCGGCGGTGGAACGTTGACGACTGCCGGGAATCTCGTTTTTCAGACCATCAACGACGGGCGGCTCATTGCGTACAGCGCCGACAAGGGCGAGAAGCTGCTGGAAATCCAGACCGGTTTGCGCAGCGGCATGGGGCCGCCGATGACGTATCGATTCGCGGGCAGACAGTACATCTCGCTCATGGGCGGCGTCGGCGCCGTCACGTTGGGGAACGCCGGACCAGGAAACACTGAAACGCCGTTCTCGCCCAAGTTGTTGACGTTCGTGCTCGACGGCGCCGCACCATTGCCGGTCGGTGCTGCGCCGGCGAACCCATAGCGGAGAACCTTCGGAGAACAACGACCGTGCACGTCCGAGACCTGGGAAACCATTAATAGTGAGGTGAGAGATGCGGCTGATCGTAAGGACCCTGATACTCCTGGCGTCGATCGTTCTCATTCCAACGCTCGTCTCAGCGCAGGCAGTCATCGCAGGCACGGTAAGGGACTCGTCCGGCGCCGTGTTGCCGGGCGTGACAGTCGAAGCGACCAGCCCGGTGCTGATCGAGAAGGTCCGTACCCACGTGACCGACGGAACCGGGCAGTACCGCATCGAAGATCTCAGACCCGGCGTCTACACGGTGACCTACACGCTACAAGGATTCAATACGTTCAAGCGAGAAGGCATCGAGCTGACTGGCACGTTCACCGCCACAGTCAACGTCGAGCTGAAGGTCGGGTCGCTCAGCGAGACAATCACCGTCGCGGGTGAGTCGCCGATCGTCGACATCCAGAGCGCGCGACGCGAACTGACCCTCAATAACGACGTCCTCAAAGCCATCCCCACCGCTCGAAATTACGCCGCGATGGTCTCGATGGTCCCGGGTGTGAACACCAACCTGAACGACGTGGTGACGACCACGGCCACCACGCAGTTTCCGATTCACGGCGGGCGCAACAACGAGGGACGCGTGTTGATCGACGGGCTGAACGTCGGGAACCCGCCCGGCGGCAATCAGCCGACGTCGGTACATCGCCGACGTCGGCAATGCCCAGGAAGTCACGTTCACGACGGCCGGCGGGCTCGGTGAGTCGGAGACGGCCGGACTGGTTATGAACGTCGTTCCCAAAACCGGTGGCAACTCGACGACCGGCTCTATCGCGTACGCCGGCACCGGCGAGGCGCTCCAGTCGGACAACTACACCGATGAGCTGAAAGCCCAGGGTCTGACGACGCCGATTCCGTTGACCAAGGCGTGGGACTTCAACGGCGCGGTCGGGGGCCCGATCAAGAAGGATCGCCTCTGGTACTTCGCGAACGGACGGACCCAGGGCGGAACGAGGAAGATCGCGAACATCTACTACAACCTGAACGCCGGCGACGCGACGAAGTGGCTGTATGCGCCAGATTTGAACAATCAGGCCTACAACGACCGAACGTCCGAGAACATCAGTCTGCGTCTCACCTGGCAGGCGTCTCCCCGCAACAAGATCAGCGGGTTCTGGGACGAGCAGGCGAACTGCCGGACGTGCACGGGACTGACGACCGGCATCACGGATCCCGCGCGCGTCTCGCCCGAGGCGCGCGGCTCGGGTCAGACGAAGCCGCTGCGCGTGCCGCAGATCAGCTGGTCGTCGCCGTTTACGAACAAGTTGCTCCTCGATGCCGGCTTCGGCGGAATCTACTACGGGTGGGGCAACTTCGAGCGCGATCCGAATCCGACACACGACCTGATCAGCGTCGTCGAACAATGTGCTGGCGGGATGCGCGGCGAAACGGCGGCATTCCTGGACTGGTGTATCGGTCGCAGGATTACGCCAATAACCGAGCCGGCTCGTACCCCTGGCGCGCCTCTGCCTCGTACGTCACAGGACGGCAGAGCATCAAGATTGGCTACCAGGGCAATTACATGAGTGACATCCGGACCTGGTCCGTCAACAGCCAGAATCTCCGATTCCAGTTGAACAACGGCGTGCCGAACCAGATCACCGAATACATCTCGCCGTGGGTGAACAACGCCAACGGGGCGTGGCACGCGGTGTTCGTGCAGGATCAATACACGGCCGGAAGGATGACCCTGCAGGGAGCGCTTCGCTTCGACCATTCCTCCAGTTGGTACCCCGAACAGGTGGAAGGGCCGTCTCGATTCCTTCCGCAAGCCGTCGTGTTTCCGGAGTCGAAGGGCGTGACCGGTTATAAGGACATCACGCCGAGGATGGGTGTGGCGTACGACATGTTTGGAAACGGCCGGACGGCGGTCAAGTTCAACCTCGGCAAGTACCTCGAGGGCATGGGCCTGTCCAACAACTGGGCGAATGCGAACCCCACGAACCGAGTGCCGTCTCTCGCCAGGCGTGACCATATTCGGCCCGGCGGGGGTTACCCGTGCCTGGACGGACGCCAACGGCAACTTCAACCCGGACTGTAATCTTCAGGACCCCAATCTCCAGGATCTTCGAGGCAGCGGTGGCGACTTCTGCGCCGCGCTCCAGAACCGGGCCTTCGGCACGCCGACGTTGACCAACAACTTTGACCCGGCTCTACTGACCGGCTGGGGCGTTCGGTCATCGGACTGGACATTCGGCGCATCCGTTCAGCAACAGATCAGCGCGCGCTCCTCGGTTGAGGTTGCGTACACACGCCGTTGGTATCGCGGGTTCACCGTGACGGACAACCTGGCGGCGGCGAACTCGGACTGGCAGCGGTACAGCATCACCGGCGCCCTCGGATCCACGGCTCCCTGGCGGAGGCGGGTACGTCGTCTCTGGACTGTATGACCTCAATCCGACCAAGTTTGGGCAGGTCAACAACTTTGTCGAACTGGCAGAACATCACGACTCTGGGTGAATGGAAGAACAACTTCAACGGTGTGGACGTCACGCTGAACGTGCGGCTCAGAAACGGCTGGACGTTCCAGGGCGGCACGAGCACGGGTCAGGGCGTCCGGGGATAACTGCGAGGTTCGCGCCAATCTCCCGGAGCTCAGCGCTCAACCTGGTGCAAGGGCCTTCCCGGGCATCAACACGTCGCCGGTCAACACCACCAATCCGTACTGCAAGGTCGACTACGGCTGGTTGACACAAATGCGCGCGACTCTCGAACTACGTGATTCCGAAGATCGACGTGCAGTTCAGCGCGGTGTTCCAGAGCAAGCCGGGCTCGCTGCTCGCCGCCAACTGGGCCGCTCCGGCCTCGGTCGTGGGAGCCGCAGCCTGGGCCATGCTCCCGGCGGGCAACGTCCCAAACGTGACGATCAATCTGCTCGCGCCAGGAGAGAGGTACGGCGATCGCATCAACCAGCTCGACTTCCGGGTGGGCAAGGTGTTGCGGTTCGGTCGGACGCGTACGCTGCATCAGCGCCGACCTCTACAACTCGCTGAACTCGAGCGCAGTGTTGACCTACAACAACAACTTCGTTCCCGGAGGGACCTGGCTGCAGCCGCAGACGGTTCTGACGGGTCGACTGATCAAGATTCGCGGCGGAGATCACTTTCTGATGAATTGAATCTCAGGATTTGAGGATTTGAGGATCTGAGGATTTGAGAATCTGGCAGAGAACAAGAACAGAAAAAGGAACCGCGATGGATTAGAAGCTCGGAAGGTGGAAGTTGGAAGATCCTGATTTCCTCCTTCTGCTTTCCGAGCTGTGAGATAAGCCCCTAGTCGGCGTACCGTAAACCTCAGTCCGGCCCACGAAACATCCAGGAGGTGCCGGAGATGGAACCCGCGGGCGCTCGTTCGTCGGTTGCTCGACTCGCGTGGAGCGTGACCTGCCGTGGCGCACCAAGCGGGCCCTGCGCTCATCGCGCCTTCCTCGCCCACCGTACGTCCCGTTCCCTGCAAGCGCGGCAGTCCCAGGGTCTGCCCACAATTCGAACCTGCGCCCGGCAAGTCAGGGCGAAGTCAATGTCGCGGTCGCAGATCTCGAACCAATCCAGGGGAAACAACGGAATGTGAGGTGAAAGCATGCGCCCGATGGTGAGGATCCTGACACTCCTGGCGTCGATCGTTCTCATTCCAACCCTCGTTTCAGCACAAGCGGTCATCGCAGGTACGGTAAGAGACTCGTCCGGAGCCGTGTTGCCGGGCGTGACGGTCGAAGCAACCAGTCCCGCGCTCATTGAGAAAGTTCGATCGGCGGTCAGCGATGGAACCGGGCAGTATCGCATCGAAGACCTCCGACCCGGTGTCTATGCGATCACCTACACCCTCCAAGGGTTCAACACTTTCAAGCGAGAAGGCATCGAGCTGACTGGCTCGTTCACAGCCACGGTCAACGTCGAGCTCAAGGTCGGCTCGCTCGCTGAAACGATTACGGTCTCTGGCGAGTCGCCCGTCGTCGACATCCAGAGCGCGCGCCGCGAAGTGACCTTGAGCAACGACGTTCTCAAAGCCATACCGACCGCCCGCAGTTACGGCGCGATGGTCACTGTGGTGCCCGGCGTCAACACGAACCTGAACGATGTCGTCTCGGGAACAGCCACAACGCAGTTTCCCATTCATGGCGGACGCAATAACGAGGGACGCCTGATGATCGACGGGCTGAACATCGGGAACCCGCCCGGCGGCAATCAACCGGCCTCCTACATCGCCGACGTCGGCAACGCCCAGGAAGTCACGTTCACGACGGCTGGCGGCTTGGGTGAATCGGAAACGGCAGGATTGGTCATGAACGTCGTGCCAAAGACCGGCGGCAACTCGACGACGGGCTCTGTCGCTTACTCGGGCTCCGGCGAGGCGCTCCAGTCGGATAACTATACCGACGAGCTGAAAGCTCAGGGGCTGACGACGCCGATTCCGCTGACCAAGGTCTACGACCTCAACGGCGCCGTCGGCGGGCCGATTATGAAGGATCGCATCTGGTACTTCGTGAACGCCCGCACGCAGGGAAACACGAAGAAGATTGCGAATGTCTACAACAATTTGAACGCCGGTGACCCGACGAAGTGGCTGTATTCCCCGGACCTGACCAATCAGGGCTACAACGACCGAACATCGGAAAACGTGAGCCTGCGCCTCACCTGGCAGGCCACTCCCCGCAACAAGATCGGCGGGTTCTGGGACGAGCAAGCGAACTGCCGGAAGTGCACGGGACTCACCACCGGCATCACCGATCCCCCTCGCGTGTCGCCCGAAGCGCGCGGCTCCGGCCAGACGAAACCACTCCGCGTGCCGCAGATCACGTGGTCGTCGCCCTTTACGAACAAGCTGCTGCTCGACGCCGGTTTCGGCGGCATCTACTACGGGTGGGGCAACTTCGAACGGGATCCCAACCCCACACACGATCTCATTGCGGTCACCGAGCAATGTGCCGCGCCGATCACCGCTACAAACAAGACCGGCTGCGACGCGAACGGTGGGATTCCCGGTCTGGTGTATCGCTCTCAGGACTATGGAAACAACCGAGCCGGCTCGTACAGCTGGCGTGCGTCCGCGTCGTACGTCACTGGTCGGCAGAGCGTCAAGGTCGGGTACCAGGGAACCTATCTGAGCGACATTCGGACCTGGGCCGGCAACACCCAGAATCTGGCGTTTCGGCTCAATAACGGCGTGCCCAATCAGCTCACCGAGTACATCTCGCCGTGGGTGAACAACGCCTTGGGGGCATGGCACGCGGTGTTCGTGCAGGATCAATACACGGCTGGAAGATTGACCCTGCAGGGCGCCCTCCGCTTCGACCATTCCTCCAGCTGGTACCCTGAGCAGACAGAAGGGCCGTCTCGATTCTTTCCTGTAGCCGTCGTGATTCCAGAGGCGAAAGGCGTGACAGGCTACAAGGACATCACGCCCAGGATGGGTGTGGCGTACGACCTGTTCGGAAACGGCCGGACGGCCGTCAAAGCCAACCTCGGCAAGTACCTCGAGGGCATGGGCCTTGGGAGCACCTGGGGGAACGCCAACCCCACCTTGCGAATGCCTCTCTCGCCAGGCGTGTCCACATTCGGCCCGGCTGGGGTGACACGTGCCTGGACGGACGCCAACAACAACTTCAGTCCCGACTGTAACCTTGTGAACACGGGTGCGCAGGATCTTCGAAGCACCGGCGGCGACTTTTGCGGCGCTCTCCAGAACCAGGCCTTCGGCACGCCGACGCTGACGAACAACTTCGATCCGGCGCTCCTGACCGGCTGGGGCGTGCGCGCGTCGGACTGGACGCTTGGCGCCTCGGTCCAACAACAGCTCAGCGCTCGATCGTCGGTCGAGATTGCCTATACTCGCCGCTGGTATCGGGGGTTCACGGTGACGGACAACCTGGCGACGGCGAACTCGGACTGGCAGGAGTACAGCATCACCGCGCCCTCGGATCCCCGGCTTCCCGGCGGAGGCGGGTACGTGGTGTCTGGTCTGTATGATCTCAATCCGACCAAGTTTGGGCAGGTCAACAATTTTATCGAGCTGTCAGAACAGCACGACTTGGGGAACTGGAAGAACAACTTCAACGGTGTGGACGTCACGCTGAACGTACGGCTCAGAAACGGCTGGACGTTCCAGGGCGGCACGAGCACGGGCCAAGGTTCCGGGGACAACTGCGAGGTGCGCGGAAATCTTCCCGAGCTCACCGGCAACCTCATTCAGGGACTCCCCGGCATCAACACGTCGCCGGTGAACACCACCAATCCGTACTGCAAAGTGGACTACGGCTGGTTGACGCAGTTCCGCGCGCTTTCCAACTACGTGATTCCAAAGATCGACGTCCAGTTCAGCGGCGTCTTCCAGAGCAAGCCCGGGGCGCTGTTGGCCGCGAATTATGCCGTCCCAAGCACGATCATCTCGCAGGCTCTCGGCCGCGCGCCGGCAGGCAACCCGGCGAACGTGACGATCAACATCCTCGCACCGGGCGAGATGTACGGTGACCGGCTCAATCAGCTCGATTTCCGCGCCGGCAAGGTGCTCAGGTTCGGCCGCACGCGGACGCTGATCAGCGCCGACCTCTATAACGCGCTGAACTCCAGCGCGGTGCTGACGTATAACAATGCATTCGTGCCAAACGGAACGTGGCGGCAGCCGCAAACGGTTCTGACGGGGCGATTGATCAAGTTTGCGGCGGAGATTACTTTCTGACTTGGCGCGAAAGAGGCCCGTAGAGTGCTTTACGCGACGAGCACTCCAGGGTGCTTAACGCGGAGAGCACGCTAGGGTACTTCGCCTAGGACTAAGCACCGTAGGCGTGCTTCTGCGGGCTCTGCGTCCTCGGCGGTCAATTGGTGAGCCTAACGAAGGGTGCTATGGAATGCGAAAAGGAACTCGCTTCGTTCATCCGAGCTGGAGTGGTTCGACGGCCGACTCAAGCGGTGGGTCACTACTTTGAAGGCACGCGGGCCTCGTGCGCGCTTGGCGCGGCCTACGAAGGGATGTACCGGTTGCCTTCCGAGACCGGCCCGTCCAATCCCAGCCGGGACCTGGAGTGGTTCTTCGCCTGTCTCGACAACGTGAAGCGGTGTCCGGCCGAGAACTGCAAGAAGAAGCTCTCGCTGGCCGCGCTCATCGTGCATCTGAACGACGATCACCGGTGGTCGCGGGAACAGATTGCTGATTGGGTGAGCGGATCATCGATGATTGCGAAATCGATGATCGATGATCTTCAATTGACCCAATGGCCAATGAAATCATCGATCATGCGTTGCGTTGAAACCGTCTCGATGCATCAATTCGGAGCGGCCTATCGTTTGACCGGATTGCCGTAAACCTCGAACCGCCCGACGTTGACGAACCCGCCCCAGCCGTGTCCGCTGCCGGGCGTCACGTCGGCGAACCCCACCTCATCGACCCTGCTCAAGTCGGGCTTTTCGACCCAGAACCCGCGCGTCACGACTCTCGAGATGTCGAGGGCGAACCAACGGACCGAGGCAATCGAGAATTCGCTCTCGAGAAAGAGAGTCGAGTTCGTGGACGCCCGCCCGTCCTCGTGGTCGCCGATGAGCCACGTCCCATCCGCAAGCTTGATCACCGGGCGAACGGTGTGAAAACCAGAGACTCTCGTCACCCATCGGATTCTCGCCAGGCCAGTGAGATCGACGTAGTTGTTCTTGTCGCGCAGCGTGGCCGCAACCGGCGTCATGCAGACGCCGGTCCACAAGTTGGGCGGATCGGTCGGGCTGCCCTGCGGAACTTGAGTCGGCGGCGGGTTCTGATTGAACCCAGCCGACTGAATGCACGACGGCCCGCCCCAGTCCGATGGCCGCGATCCGGGAGGCGGACTCTGCGCGTAGGTGGCGATGTTCTTCGCCCCTGGATCGTAGAGCTTGAGCTCGAGATTCTGGTTGGTGACCGCCCCAGCATCGACGCCGTGCTCGGGACCCGTCTGCTTCCACGCCTCGCGAAAGAAAAGAGGCGGATGGCGAGGCGGTTGCTGCGCGGCAATCACACTCCCCAGGCCGAAAATGACGAAAAGAAAGACCGGAATGATTCGTTTCATGACCGTTCTCTGACGAGGCTGCCGGCCGCTAGCGGCGGCGTCCTCTTTTGGACGAACCGCGCGTCTTTGCTTTACGGACGCTCTTCGCCTTGCCTTTCGATTTCTTGGCGCCTTTGGATTTCGATTTCGCCGCCGCGCGCGGCTTGGCCGCTTTCTTGGCCCGCTTCGCCTTCGCCACCCGCTTCACCTTTGCCGGCTTCGACGCGGCGGCGGGTTGGCTCGCCGCGGCGGACTTCGCCGAGTGAACGGCGAACACCGCGCCTTGCAAGTCCATTCCCTGCGCGATCCAGTCGCCACCGGGCACTTCCATCGGACCGTTGATGACTTTGCCGCCCTGTTTCTTGACGCTCGCGGCCGTCTTCTTGGAATCCGGAACCTTGATGTACGGCAACCATGACGGTGGACCCGGCATCTGTGCCGGTTTGGTGAAGATGCCCCCGGCCGCCTGCCCTCCCCAGCCGAACATTTGATAGGTGCCCATCCCTGGTCCCATGTCCATCGAGCTCGTCGCTTCCCAGCCGAAGAGTTGCTGGTAGAAGGCGAGCGCCGCTCGTTGGTCGGTCGTCGCTAGTTCGTGCCAGGAGAAGCCGCTCGGGGGAGCGGCCGATGTATCGCTTGGCGCGGGCGTGAACGCGGCAAACACGGCGCCCTGCGGATCCTGAATCAGCGCCCATCGTCCGATTTTTGGAATGTCACTCGGCTCCCGGAGAATCTTCGCTCCAAGCGATTTGGCCTGCTGTGCGGTCGCGTCGACGTCAGGCGTGCCAACGTAGGTGAGCCAGTTCGGAGGCGCACCCATCGCCTTCGCGTCTGCTGGCAGTGTCATGAGTCCCGCCGTCGGGCGACCGCCCGACGTAAACATCGTGTAGGAGGGATCTTGATCCCAGCCTTGCGTCTTCCAGCCGATGACCTTCGTGAAGAAGCCGGCCGCCGACTTCGTATCCGTGGTCATGAGCTCGTGCCAGACAAAGCGACCGCGAACCGTTGGATCAGCCATTGTCGAACCTCCAGTGACGACTCGTTAGGATTCGTTAGGATAGTGAAAGGTGCCGCGCTCTTTTTCGGCGGCCGGCGCAGATTATAGTCCCGCGCGTTCGCGACGCACAGGAATCATGCGCCGCTGACGAGGTCGAGGAACCGCCACGTCTGCCCTTCGGCCAGACCCAGGAGATCCCGGCCGGCGGCGCGGTAAACGGGCGGCGCAGAGGTCACGTGCTGAGTTCCAGCGTGCATGTCGCGGAAGAGGCGTTGAAGTGTTCCGGCGCGTAAGGCACTCGTTCCGGCAGCCTTGTACACGAACGCAGCGATCTCCTGAGCCGACCACGTCACGTTCGCGACCGCCAGCCTGATGAGGGTGTGCTGGCGTACGGACAGCCGCCCGCCTTTGTCGAGCGTGTTTTTGACGTCGCCCCACGTTTCATAAACAAGTGCACGGGCAGAACGATACGTGGCTTCGGCCTTGGCGAAGTCCTCCTGAAACCCGTCGCTGTCGGCTAGAGTGCCAGCACGTCCGGCCTTGGCGCGGACGCTCTTGCCGAGTTCGTCGAGCATCCGACGACCGATGCCACACGCCCACGAGGAGTGGCACATCTCTGCAAAGCCAATCACACCAATCGTGTAAAGGCTGCCGCCGCGCTTTGGCGTATCGAGCAGGGCAAAGTGGGTGTACGCGTCCGGAACGAAGACGGAATCGATCACATAGTCGATGCTGCCGGTGCCGCGGAGACCAAGGACATCCCAGTTCTCGACGAGCTTCGCCTGGCCGACGGGAAGGACGAAGATCCGCGGTTCCCCGGTCCCCTCGATGACACCCAGGGTGTGGATGTGCGTGCCGTGCTTGATACCCGAGGCAAAGCTCCATGAACCGCTCAACAGGAAGCCGCCGTCTTTGGGAACGGCAGTGCCGGGCCGGGTTCCCTGGCCGGCGATGACCGGCAGCCGGTCGCCTTTGAAAAGTTCCTCGACGGCAGCGTCGCCGAGAAAGGCCGCACCGGTTCCGATGGCCAGCGCCGATGCCATCAGCACCCAACCCGCCGAAGGGTCACCATACGAAAGGTTCTCGATCACGCCGATCGACGACACCGGGTCGAGCTCGGCGCCATCGCGAACCGAACGAGGGACCCACATTCCATACAGCCCCTCGCGGTGAAGGGCCTCGACCACAGGCTCGGCAAGCTGTCCCTTCTCGTCACCGAACTCGGCATGCTTGTCGGCCAAGGTCGCCACGGCCTTCGCTCGTTCGGCCAGATCGAATCCTGTTGCCACGCTGCCAGTCTTCGTCATCTCACCCTCATGCTCGTAAGAGCCTGTGAATTCTTGTCATGTGGCTTCCACCTTTTAGGCGGAAGAAAGCCGCTGGCATTGATCTTCCGGCTGAAGCCGGAAGCCACGCACTCCGGCTGAAACCGGAAGCCACACACTTGGCGCTTCTCACCTTGCGCGCAAACCAGGCACAAAGCAGCCGAGATCGTCTCGCAGAGCTGCTGAATGGGGGCCTTCGCGTGGCCTTACAGATCACACAGCCACGCGAAGACTCACGAACCGTCGTGTACGAACCGGGATCGACCTACGGCGTGAGTGATGCGGTGTAGGCACCGATCGCCAGCAGGTCCTCGTTCGTCAACTTGGCAACCACCGGCATCATCAACTCGGTCCACACGCCCTTTCGCGCGCTCTGCTGCATGTCGTAGAGCTGGCGGACCGTGTAGCTCGGCGACCGTCCGGCGAGACCAGGAACAGGCCCCATCCCTTTGAGATCCGGGCCGTGGCAAACGGCGCATTGAGTGGTCTTCCCGTTGCCGCCGTTCTTGACCAGCGCTTCGCCTTTCTTGATGCTACCCACTGGGACGTACGCAGTGAATCCCGAACGCGGATCGCGGAGAGCCTCGGTATGCTCGACGTTGTCCGGCGTCTCGATGATGCGGTCGCCAATCGCCTCTGCCTCGTTCCCCTCGAGTTTGAGGAACATGCCGCCCTGCACGCGCGTCTTCGGGACCATATCGGCTTCGACCACCTTGATCCACGGCGTCCACTTCATCGCCCCGAAATATTCTGCCGCTGCCTTCAGTTCCTCGTCGGTCATCCCTTTGGCGATGGTGATCATCAGGTTCGTATTGGCCTTCCTGGGCTCGGCGCTCTTTCGCGCGCCGCTTCGAAAGTCGGCCATGGTCTGCAGGAAGTACGACACGGGCAGACCCGACACCCCCGCGTTCTCGGGACGACCTTTGCCGTTCGGGTAGTGGCACAGGCTGCACGCTCGCACATCAGGTCGGCGCCCGTGGGCCACGATGTCTGGCATGGTTGGATGATCGCCGGGATACCAGTCAGCCGGACCGAACGCGTCCCGGATTTGGGTCAGCGTGAACTTGCCGCTGCTCCCAGTCAGGGTCTTGAGCGCTCCATCGTCGGGCGCCGGCGGCGCCGGCGTGGTGCCTGGTGGCGGAGCCGGCGGAATGTTGTACGCCCACGGTGGAGGAGGGTCGCCGGCCGCCCGCAGGACACCTGCGGCAACCAGCGGGACGAGAGCAAGAAGCACAGCACAGAGTCGCCCCATAAGTCAGCTCCCTTCGAGGCTTCTTATACACCTGGAGCGACGAATGGAGCAATAAAGGGGTCAGCGAAGAGGCTTTACCCAGTGGGCTCCCGCAAAGGCCAGAGAACCGATTCGCGCAGCGGTGTCTGGATCCCGGTCGGGCGGCCGATTGCCCGGAGGCCGTTGATACGCGATCACGGCCGCCTCGCGATCGAAGTCCGTTGGCTCGGGGCCAATGACCGGATTCATGATGGACGTACGGGACGTGACGTGCCGATAGCCGAGCGCATGCCCCAACTCGTGGTAGCGAAGCAAGCGCCGGCGGTTGTCGTTGTGATCGAAGGGCTCGTCGAGAAACACGACCCCGCCGTTCACCGTACCGTCCGACTGCTCGAACCACGTGGCGAGGCCTATCGTGCCGTCCATCGTCGGCATGCTGTAGTAGCGTCCGACAACGATCTTTCCGGGCCGCTTCACTGAAACCAGATCTCCGGCAGCGGGACGTTCGAGCGTCGTTGATTCAAAAGCGGTGTATGTTCCGCCGCTGAGAAGAGTCAAGGCTTCGGTCAGGTGCGACGCCAGGCTCGATGCCTCGACATCGGTCATCTTGTCGTTTGTCGCGACGAAGCCATCATCGACGCTGTCGGAGTAGTGCATCACCGGCACAATCACCACGAGAGAGGGCCTGGTGGTCCATCGCTGCAGCCGTTCGTTCGTCGAGCGAGCGAGCTGATCGAAAGCGGTCAGGTCAAACGCCGCCGGAATGAGCGAGAGCCTGGCGTTGCCGTCTGGTGCGTCGACCGTCGTCTCGCGCTGGACGATGGTGGCGCCGCGCACCATCGCTGAGTATTTGCCCGGAGTGCTGACGTCGGCTTGAAACCCGCCGCTGCTATCGGTCGTGATCGGCTGTCCGGTTCCGACCTGCACCGACACGCCTACTTCCGCGCCGCCATCGATCACGCTGACGGCGCGTCCTCGAACGAAGCTCGCGCCGCCCGATGGCGGAGTCGGCGAGGCCGGCGTTGACGGTTTGTCGTCGCCAGCACACGACCAGGAAGCCAGAAGAATCAGAACGAGACACCGGCTCGAGAAGCGTGCCATCTGCACGAGTGACGCGCTGCAAGCCGTGTGCTGTCTGGTCGGTGTGCGAACGTCGATGGTCGGCGCCGGGTCGGGTCCAGCGCGGGTTACCAAATCGAAACGGCAGTTGCGAGGCCGTAATTCGTAGCTTCCGGCTTAAGCCGGAAGCCACAGCCCTCTAGGCCTGCACGGCTTGAGCGGGGCTGTAATTGTAGCTTCCGGCTTAAGCCGGAAGCCACAGGCCTGCCTAGTTCCGAACACGACTGGCCGGGAAGTCGACGTAGTAGCGCACGAGATTTTCGATGAGCGGCCGTTCCGTGAGTGCTTTGGTGAGCGGTACAGGCCACTTGACGGTCAACGTTACCGCGAGAGCGTCTGGGTCGTTGGAACCGGCCGCCTCCACAAAGCCGAGTCGGACGGCATCTCGATCGATTTTCACGCTTTTGACGATCAATCTGGCGCCGGCATCGTAGCGCGTCAGCAACAAGGCTTCCAACTTCCGATACGAGCGAACATCAAGTCCATCTCCCAGGTACTCCGCATTCACGGCTTCGAGAATCTTCTGCGGGTCCCGCTGGATCACTTCGTCGCGGCCCTGCCGGCCGTCGAATTGGAAATACACGCCCTGGTTCGGCGTCACGACGGTCAGCCCGTCCCGTCTCGCGCCGTGAGTATTGCCGAGGCGCCCTCTTTCGTTGTACACGAGCGCAAAAAGCGTGCGCTTGACGACGACGTCTTGACCTTCCCAGCTCTTGACGAACGCCTGCTGCGGACCGTCGGCGGCGAGTTCGACGACGGTTATCGAGGCAAGGGCGACGACCGATGCGGCGAGTCGGCGGGCCAAGCGGCTCATGGCAATCTCCCGGAGGTCACGAGGAAGGGTGCGACCCCTATTTCAGCTATCGGTATGAGTGAGCCCGTCGACCAGACCTTGACTTCAGGCGCGAGGACGCTCGAGCGCCGGGCGATCCCATCGGGCGAGAGTGGATGCTCGTTCGTACGTGCTGTCCACGAACGACCGAATGGCGCTCTCGGCCGACGCGGCCTGGCGAACGGCCTCGTATGGAAGGATGAACTCGCCGAGGTCCTTATGATAGAAAGCAGCGTCTGGCTGCACCTTCGCCTCCTTCAAGCCAGCCGGCTCGGGAACGGCGTAGGCATAGAAGGCTGGTTCCTGCGTAGCGTTACCCAGCCAGAAACCGTGACTGATCACTTCGTGCGAGTACGCTTCGCGCATGAATGCAGGCCCTTCGCGCGGCGGTGCAAGCCGGCCTGAAAAGCGCGTCACGGCAAGATCGAAGGCTCCCCAGAAAAAGTGCGTCGGACTGCATTTGCCCACGAAATCGCACCGGGACCCGGTGAATATCCGCTCGATTTGCGCCAGGACGCGCCAGACGCGATTGGCCAAGGCGGGATCGTACGAATGATGGACCGTGTCGTTCTCGAAGCGGATTGGCGACGGGATTTCGACCGGCATCGACCAGATCTTCACAGGCAGCCCCATCGATTGCAGGGTCGTCATGACCTCATGATAGAAATCGGCGACGGTTCGTGGCACGAGCTTCACGGTGCGAACTTCCCCATCGGACGTGCGGACGACCAGTTGGTGATCGACGAAATCGAACTCGAGCGTGAACGTTCGGGTGCCGTGCGGGAGCGGGCGTGTGGAAAGGCCTCGAGCCGTGACCTGAAGGGCGATAGCCCAGGAGTGGTTGAGCGGCGGGGCTTGAGACAGCGCCACCTTCCCTACCACCTGCAGCCACATGTGAAGGGTCTCGTAGGTGTCTTTCCAGAGCTCGAACCTCAAGTCGGGCCAGAGTTCGTTCACTTCAGATCCCAAATCCTCAAATCCTCACATTCTCAAATCCTCAAATTTGAACTGGTCATCTCGCGCGGTTCGACATCCCTTCCTCCCAATTGCTCCAGCCCGAGAGCATCCCGTAAGGCACCTGCTCGAGCAACGCCTCCACGCGCCGGATCTTTCCTTTTTCGATGCGGAATATCTCAGCGATTTCCCACGTCCATGGACTGGTTGGTCCGGTCGTGATGTCGCGCCCGTCGGCCAGCTTGAACGTACGATATTTGCCGGCCGCGTGGTCGAAGAAAACGAAGCTGAACACCAGACCGCGCTCGACGTCGACGGCCACGTATCGCCGGTCTCGAATTCGCGTGACGAAGTTGAAGTAGCCGCTCTCGAATGCTTCCTTACAGCTCAGCGTCGCCGGATTGATCGGCGAGGCCTGACCGCCACCGAATCCAGACCCCGTACGGAAGTCCGGGTTGTTCGTCGTCCGAACGCCATCCTCCAGGCGGTCGCAATCTTCGGCGAACGGGTACAGCCCTTTGCCGTCGTTCTTCTCCAGACCGGAGAAGTACATATTGGCAACCTTGATCAGCTCTTCGCGCGTCGTACGATCGGCTGGCGCAATCTCGGTCGTAAAGAGCTCGTTGGGCTTGCCCAACTTCTCGAGCTCGGCTCCAGCCTTTGTGTTGTTCAATCCGCCCCGCACGACGAACGTTTCGATCTCGGCCACCTGCCTGTTGACGACCTTCAGACGAATCGCCACGGCAACCGGCACCTCGGCTTCTTTCATGGTTCCCATGAATGCGACCTGTCCCGCCGTGACGTCAGTCACGAAGAGTCGGTACGATCCCTTCCCCGTGGCGGTGTTCCAGAGGCCGTCGCCCAACTCGAGCCGTTGACCGTTCTCGGTGTTTCGCACGCCACGCGCCACGGACAGCTTCGACGGGTCGTGAGCCACCAGGGCGTCCATGTACTGGTTGACCAAGCCCTCGAGACACGCACGGTCGCACCGCAGACTCTGGGCGGCCAGGACACACGACAACGCGAGCCCGCACGCTAAACAGCACGCCAGCTGCCTTTGAACCATTTACTTGCCAACCATGTGTACGAGATCCTTCTCGTTCTCACACACATACTCGATCAGTTCGGTGTCGGGCACCAGATTGTATGGAACGGTCACGGTCCAGGGCTTCGCGTACATTTTCGGGTCGTCTATCGTGATGCCCAGCTCCATATGGCCGAAGTCAATCCGGCGGAAGCGTTCGATCACGTGCAGCGCATCGCTGTGCGGATGGCCTCCGTCGTCGAGCCAGGTCTGATCGTTGAACCCGCTCGAGTCGACGACAAGGGTGTCTCCCTCCCACTTCCCCACCGAGTATCCCATCCATGTCGGTTGCGGATCCTTGGGAAGCGTGCGGCCGTCTGTGAAGATCTGGCGATAGTCGATGAACGGCTCGAACAGGACGACGAGTTGGGCAGGCGTCTGAATGATCTTGAACGGGTAACCCACCAGGGCCGCGTCCGGAACCGAGTGCGGCAGGCACCGTTCGGTCGGCCGCCCGACGCTGTTCGTTTCACGGCGCTTCTTATAGAGCGCCGCCGCTTCAGGGCGGAACGGCACTTCCACTCCATCCACGGCAATATTCGCCAGATACTTTCCCGACGCGACGACCCAGATGCCGGTCAGATCCGGCTTGCCCTCGCTGGTCTTTGGCGCCGGCGCAGCCAGATCGGGTTTGCCGTCGGCCGTCCGCGGGATTCCAGGAAGCGTCAATCGTATCCACTGCGCCGAGAGTCCTGCCGCGCTCATCAACAACATGACGGCCGCACCGATGGCGGATCGATTGAAACGAGACAGCTTCATTTGGACTCCTAGATCAGTTCAGCGCCCGGCCACGGATTCGCCGGCAGCGGTTTCGTCGGCACGGTGTCCACTGAGGATGCCTTCCATGCCGATGTTGCCTTCATGGCAGGCGTACTCGTAGATCGGGCCGTCGATTCTGGTGAAAGGGAGCGCAGCGGTCCACGGTCTCGTATAGGTTGCCGGGTCGTCAATCGTGAACCGGTAATCGATGTGATTGGCATCAACGCGTGTGAACCGTTCGACCACCCGGGTCTTCGTCCCGGAGGCGGGGAACCTGAACAGGTTCCATTGACTGTTGAAGTTGGTCGTTTCGACAACCAAGGTCCGACCCTCCCAGCGGCCGCGCGAGTCGCCCATCCACTGCCGGATTCCCGACCCGACGTGCGGACGGCCATCCAGCGGAATCAGTCGAACCTCGTTCAACATCTCGTAGACAATCGCCACGTACCCTGGTGTTTGGATGATCTGATAGTTGTTGTTGTAGCCGGTCGGTAACGGCGGCACACCGTGATAGAGCAGACATCGCTCCTGCAACGGTCTGTCCTCGTAGGAGTCGGCAGGACCTCGGGCTCGTCTCGCCTCGGCGACCGCATCGCTTCGTCTCTGCCCCTCTTGCGTGAGGGACGGCAGCTTGCCGTCCGCGGGCTCGACGATCAAGGACGTTCGACTCAAGACGCTTCCTCGCTCCCACCAGAATTCGTTGTACGCACGGGCCAGGTCGGTTTCGGTGCCCTTTCCGTCGCGGCGGTCGGTGTTGCGGGCTTGAGCGGTCTGCTTGGCCAGCTCGGCCGTCTCCGACTCGCTCAGGATGTCCTTACCAGCCAACGACGTAGGCCGCTCCAGCGGGGTCGGCGTCGCGTTGGACCAGATGCCTTGAAGATCTGGCTGTCCATCCGGCGTTCGGGGCTGCTCCCATGCGCTCCGTGACTGGGCGCGAACTGGAAACGGCTGCGAAAGCAGCAAGGTCGCCGTCACAACCACGTACGCCGACGAGCGATAGCGGGATCGCATGGCTTCTCCCTCACTTGCCGACCAGGTGCGGCTGGTCCTTTTCGTTCTCGTTGCACACGAACTCAATCAGGTCGGTATCTGGAAGCAATGTCGCGCCGACATTCACGGTCCAAGGGCGTGTATAGGCTTTCGCATCGTCGATCGTGATTTCAAGATCCAGATGGCCGAGGTCCCGGCGGCTGAAGCGCTCGGTCACCTTGAGCGCCTCGGTGGCGGGATGCCCAGTGATGTCGAGCCAGGTCTTGTCATTGAAACCCGTGGTTCGGACGACAAGTTGGTTCCCCTCCCACGTGCCAACAGAGTAGCCCATCCACGTCGGCTCCGCCTCCTCGGGCAATGCTCGTCCGTCGGTGAAGATCTGACGGAATGTCATCAAGGCCTCGTGGAGGATGACGACGAGTCCCGGCATCTGAATGATCTTGAATGGATGGGGCGCAAATGTGATGTTCGGCACGCCGGGAGGCAGGCAGCGGGAAGCCGGGTAGTCCTTGCCTGACGTTTCCATCCGTTCTTTCAATAGGGCCTCCGCCCAAGGCTGTAATGGAACCTCGTTGCCTGGCAGATCCGCGGCGAGATTGATTACGTACTTGGGTACCCCATTGGCGAGCGGCACCATCCAGAGTCCAGAAAGGTCTGGCTTCCCGTCGGATGTTCGGGGCGGCGGGGCCGAAAAATCCGCCTGTCCATCGCTCGTTCGTGGGATGCCTGGCGTTTTCGAGGCCGGCCATTGCGAGAACGCGGAGCCGGACAGGACTGGTGCTGCTACAGCGACCGACAGAGCAAAGGCTAGAAGGCGACCGTGCATGCTCACCGCCTCTCTGCCTCCCAATTCTATTGCGCTGAACCGTGAGTTTTCCGTGGGAAGCATGACGCGACCTGCTACCTCATCCGGTGTGTCTTTGAAGCGGGAATCCGAGCAAACGACGAAGAATGTCCTTGCTTTGTGACTTCAGCGGCGTGATAAAGGTATTCACCTTCCTTCTTACGTTCGGCCATGTCGTCTCTTCATTTTCTTCAAGGGCTTCGAGCTGAAGACATCGTGATACGGCGTTCGTCGACAACGTTTACCGTTGCCGTCGGGACCGACGCTCCCCAGGTTGGTTGCCGCACGTTCGAGGAAGCGCTCGACCGCGCGGGAAGCTTCGCCGCTGCTCGGAGTGTGGACGTTTGGTGGTCCCCGAATGATGAAGAGCTCGTGCGGCTGACGAACTACACGCTGCTCCGAAGAATCTGGGCGGAGTTCATGGAGATGCCCGGCCTTCGTCTCACCTGTCTGCAGGCACAACGCCTGTGGGGTGTGGACGCGCGCACCTGCCAGGACCTGCTCGAAAATCTCGTCGGGCTCGAATTCCTGACGCGGGGATCTGACGGCCGTTACCGCCGGTTGACTGACGGACGCGATGCCACGACGTGGGCACGCATGGTCAAGGCTGAACACACGCTGGCTCCGCCAACGCGGAGCTCGACGGTTCACAAGAAGCCTGCCTGAACGATCAAGTTCCGCCCCTATGCGCGGGGTCGACATGCCTGCACTTCGGATCCGGTCGCAACAGGGCTCCGCGTGCGGTGTAGCTGTCTGCTCAATTCTGCTCCTGCTGTCTGCCGGATGCGCTGACGGCGTGTCCAGCGATAGCAGATGCCGAAATCTTGTTTACAAAGAGGGCGGTTTGTCGCGCGCAGAGTACATGCCCTGCGCGGGCGAGATTGTGGCTGCACTCGATGTGGTCGACCAGAAGACGAGCAAAGCCCTGGAGGGCGATGGTCAGGCGCGATCTGACGGCCAGGCGGCTTTGGGCCGGGCGCGGGAACTCATGCGCGCGGCCGGCGGTCGGAATCTTCTGGAGCGGTGGCAGGATCAGGCGCTCACCGACATGAACGTCAGCATCAGCAACGCCGTGACCCACTACGAGGCGTTTTATATGTTGAGGGTGCTTGACGAGCCACATCCATACGCCGCCAAGACGCGTGAGGCCGCCGAAGCCGAGTATCGCGGTGCGACACGAAGATATGAGGAAGCGCGTCGCGCCTATCGCAGGTTGCAGTAATCGATCGGCCCTCCCAATCACGATCGCATGTCTGGTTATTGCGGCGTGCGAGCAACCTGCCCGATATCAAGCGGGTCAGCCAATCGAGATGGGACCGTACTCTTCTCGTGACTTCGCTGAATCCGTTCCGACGCTCGTGCTGAATTGAGGCGCCTGTAAACCACGAAGAACGAAGAACACGAAGAAGAGAGAGAAAGCTTCGTGAACTTCGTGGCTTCGTGGCTTCGTGGTTCAAAGGTAGTCCATATTCGCCGTGTATGCTTCGCTAGTTCCGATGCGGAGCGCAGATCAGTCCGTTGTTGTAGGCGTCCATCTGTTTGTGAAGCGGTTCGCCAACGGCCCACGCGTCGCTCGATCGCCGCCACGCCGCTGCCAACGGGATTGTGAGACCATCCAGGCGTTTGCGGCGGCGATGGTGCTGGCCACGCAGCTGCTATCGTTGCCAATGAGCACGTTGAGCATGGCCGAGACAAGCGAGCTGAACATCGTCAGAGTCTTGTCTTTGCCGACCTTACTGAGCAAGGCTATGGCTTTATCTTGCTCGTAATACACTCCACCGACCGTGATGCCGTCGGCAGGCCAGGCCTCTGGATGATTCTTCCAGTATCCCGGCGTTCCCGTACCCGGGTTTAGGACTCCGGATGTCACGAATCCGAAATCTGTCGTCGTGTCGGCATTTCCGTTTATCGTCACAGTAGCGAAGCTGTGACCCAATTGGTCGCTCCTGCCATCGCTGTCCACTGTGTCATCGCCACCAATGCCACCAACATCCTTCGGTGCAGGTTGTGTTTCTCGGGGAATCTCGGACGAACTATCGTGTAAGTGCCGTTGGGAACATCGAAGAAATAGAAGCCGTTCATATCAGTCTCGGTTGATGGGGCCATTGTCAAATCGCATGGAAGCGCATCACATAGGAAGACTTTGACACCATCAACTCCGGTCTCGCCAGTGTCTTGTAAACCGTTGTTGTTCGCATCGGTCCAAACAAAGCCGCCGACACACGTACCCGCCGAATTTGACGGACACACGTCCTGGGCTGCCGCTGGCGCGGCTGCGATCGACGCCAGTGGTAACAGCGCCGCCGCGAGCGCTGCGCCGCGAATGTGCTTGAGCGGTCCCTCCAGCAGCGTTTTTGTCTTTTCTTTGAGCGCCGCGTTGACGAAGCTTCCTGAGACATGTTCAGACTCCTTGGGGGAACTTGGGCTCCGTGTCGTCGCGTCGTTTTTCAGCCGATATCTCTAACGTGCGGTTTCTCCTGGTCAACAATCACTGCATCAGCGACCCGACTGCCGGTGTCACGCACAGCCTGCGCACGATCATCGAGTGGCTGGCAGAAGCCGGCCACACGTGTCATGTCCTCACGACGGCTCGCTTCGAGGCGCGGGTGATTTTCACGATCGACGAGCATCTGCGGCAGCAAGGCGTTGACGTTTCGACTTTCGCGTCGAAGCGGCCGCAGTTCAAGCGAGCTGGTAAGAAGCGGCGCGTTGCGACCTGTCCAGTCGTGCAGTACACGGTGAAGGACGTCCCTGTCACGCTTCTGCTGACACGCCACAACGACGAAGCGCGGCCGGACCGGGCGGAAGCCGCTCAGTACCTCACGCTCGTCGATCGACTTCTGGAAGAGTTCGCACCCGATCAGCTGATTGCGTGCAACGGTCATCCGATGATCTTCGAGGCCATGGCCAAGGCACGACAGCGTGGAGTGACCACGGCGTTCGCCGTTCGAGGTTTCGGGTACTACGAGGCGCGACATTTCGAGAACGTGGACCACGCGTTCACGTGCAGCGAGTTTCTGACCGACCACTACCGCGAGAAGATCGGTCTCGTCAGTACGCCGATCGAGCCGCCGCTCGAGTGGTCGTCTGTCGAAGCGCCTTACGAGTCGCGTGCGTTCGTGACCTTCGTCAACCCGTCGCCGCACAAGGGCCTGTGGCTCTTCGCCCGCCTCGCCGACATGCTCGGATCGAGGCGACCCGACATTCCCATCCTGGTCGTTCAATCGGGCCACAGCGGCGGCTCGTTGAATGCGATCCCCGGCATCGACTTCAGCAAGTACCCGCAAATCATGGCGGCGCCGCCCGTTCCCATTCCGGCTGACTACTTCGCGTTGACCCGCCTCCTCGTGGCGCCGTCGGTGTGGGAGGAGCCCTTCGGCAGAGTGGCGGCCGAAGCGATGATCAATGCGATTCCGCCGCTCGTCAGCAATCGCGGATCGTTGCCACAGGTTGTTGGCGGTGATTTCAGCGCGGGTGGCGGCGGAAGGGTTCTGCCCATCCCTGGGTGGATGACCAACGACATGACGCGGCTCCCGTGCGAGCAGGAAGTCGAACCTTGGTACGACGCTGTCTGTGCGCTGTGGGACGATGAGGCGCTCTACGAGGCGGTTGGGGCGAGAGCCCGTCGCATCGCCGAGGAGCGATACAGCGAAGACCTCTCTCGCAGGAAACATGTCGGTTACTTCACCTCGCTCAAACCGGGCGGTCATGCGATCCCAAATCAGGATTTTTCTGACTAATTTCGTCACCGGATTGAGACGTAGCATTGCTACATCGTTGCCAACCGCCGCCCGTCAATCTCTGCAGGTTTAGAGGACTTGTCCCGTCGTGCCGCGACGGGAGTGTGGGGCCGCCACTAATATCGCAAGCGGAAATGCAGGATGTGTAACGACAGGAGTGTAAGGAAAGGATTAGACGCTCACTGGCCGGCTAACGGCGATCGATCGTCACACCGCCGTTCGTCGTCACAGCGCGCAATCTGGCGCCGCCGCTGCCGAGTGTTGTCACGACGTGACGACCCAGGTCGCCCTGAACGGTGATCGGAAAGCCGATGCGAACGCGTCCGTTGATCGTCTCGGTCTCGAGCTGGGCTGAATAGCGCTCACCCACCAGAATTCTGATGCCGCCGTTGCGCGTTTGCACATCGAGCCCCGGTCCATTCCAGCGATCGCCCTCGAGCGTGATGTTCAGGCCGCCATTTTCGTGTGGCGCCACGAATGTCGCCGCTCACGTTCCGCAGCGTCACGCCGCCGTTCCGAGCCGCGAACTCTGCTGCTCCCTGAAAGTCGTCGAGCGAGATGCCCCCGTTGTGCGTGGTGAGTTTCATTTGCAGCGTTCGCGGCACCTCGACCTCGAAGCTGACCGACCAGCCTGAATCCTCGTTCCTCTCAGGACCCTCGGCGCGAAGGATGCCGCCGGCCGCCTCGATACGGACCTGCGACGCGATGCGCCGCGCCTCTGCCTCGGTGCTCCCGTACCCCGCGACTCTGGCACGCACGAATGCGTCGTTACGGTCGGAGCCGTGCACGCGGATACCACCGTTGCGCCCACCATCTATCTCCAGCGAGCCACTGACAGCGATGGTTGCGTCCCGTTCCTCGCAGTAGGACGCCCGGCTATTCCAGTGTTGATTACACCAGTCGGGGGGCCCGGCTCCTTGACCACGAGACGACTGGCTAAACCCAGAGGCCGCGAAGGTTGCGACAAACATGGCAGCCAAACACATCGTTCGTGACATAAGTCCGTTCTCCGACCCGTTAGACGGAGAATTCGGCCGGCACGTTTACCAAGATGTATCGCCTGCCTATACCGCTCGGTTACCATACGAGCCCAACCGATATGCCAGCACCCGTCAATGAGCGAACTGGTGACCTACCGGAGGTTGTGGCGCGCGTTCTCGACCAGACGGTCGAGGCCGTGGCGGGTGCTTTTGGTGACGGCCTCCTCTCCATTGTCTTGTTCGGGAGCGCCGCTGAGAATCGTCTGCGTCCGACATCCGATGTCAATCTCCTGATCCTTGTGTCAACCGGTTCGACCCGACCAGAGTCGATACGCTAAGACCGACGCTTCAACAAGGACGCGCCGCTGTTCGGCTGGCCGTGATGTGGCTCACCCAGGACGAGCTTCCGGCTGCCGGAGAGTCGTTCTCGGTCAAATTCGCGGACATCGTGCGTCGCCACCGGGTGCTCTACGGAAACGACCCATTCGACCGTTTCACGGTTTCCCGGCACGCGGCGATTACTCGAGTCCGCCAGGTGCTCCTCAACCTCGTGCTTCGCTTGAGAGCCAGCTATGCGCTCGAAAGCGATCGCGAAGAACGACTCGCCCACCTGATCGCAGATGCGGCCGGACCGCTCCGGGCGTCGGCTGCCGAGATCCTCGATCTGCAGGGCACGCCGGCATCGAACGGTCGAGCGGCACTCGAGAGCTTCTCGCGCGCCAGTGGTCCCCTACCAAAGCGTCGATGGTCACCGTTTCTGTCAGCCAGGCGCGGGAAACGCGGCGGCTGGAAAACGCAGACACGGCACGCGTCTTTCTCGAGGTCATCGATCTGGCCGGCCACCTTCACCGTCAGGCCGCAGCGTTGTCATAAGCGTGATGAACCCCTTCGATCTTCGCGGCCCCGACTTCCTGGCCTTCTACCTGGTCTTCGGGCTCGCGATGCTGGCCGTGCTTTGGCTGTTGCGGCGTGCCGGTGAAGCCGACACGACGTCGCACGTGATGCTCGATGACTACGTCGAGATTGCCTACCTGCGCGGCGGGCCCCAGGAAGCGATGCGCGTCGCGACCCTGAACCTTGTCAATCGGGGATTGCTCGAGGTGCATGGCGACGACCAGCTGCAGGCGGCTGACAAATCGTGGGTCGAGACCGTCTCCAAGCCTATCGAACGACGACTCCTGGCAAGGTTCCGGGACTCTGAGAAGGCGTCCAGCATTTTCTCCGATGCTGCGCTCAAGGAAGTGGCGACGAAAGAAAGCGAGCCGAACCTTGTACGCCTTGGCTTACTACCAGATTCGGGACGCCAAGCGAGACGTCTGACCTTATTTGGCTTCGGAGTCTTCGTTCTCGCGGCGGTTGCGCTGACGAAGGTTGCGGTCGCTCTTGCCCGAGGACGCACGAATATCCTCTTTCTCATTTTCGAAGCAGGCGTTTTCGCATGGGTCGCCTTCAAGGTGACTCACCCACTTCGAACGCCAGCAGGAGACGCATTGCTGTCCGATCTGCAGACGCTATTCGCAGGCCTGAAAAGCCGCGCACGTTCGCTAGTACCTGGCAGTGAGACCCAAGACTTCGCGCTCCTGACAGCCGTCTTTGGGATGGAAGCCATTCCTTCACACTTTCCCAGAATGAACAAATTGTTCCCCAAGGCGAGCTCATCGTCGGGATGCGGCAGTTCGTGCGGTTCCTCGTGCGGCGGGGGTGGCTGCGGTGGAGGTTGTGGTGGGTGTGGAAGTTAAACTCATGGATCGCTTCGGCATTACCTGGCATCCGTCGATTGCAGCCAGCGTGCTCGCTCACCGCGATCGCCTCGATCTGATCGAAGTGATTCCGGAAGGCCGTTTTCTCGAATCCCGGCGCGCACGGCGTGCGTTGCGCCGTCTCGCGCGCGCAATTCCGGTGTCCATTCATGGCGTGTCGCTCGGCTTGTCATCAGTGACGAGGGTCGATGCCGGTCGCCTCGATGCATTCGCGCGGTTGGTCGGCGAAGTCGAGCCGGAGTCGTGGTCCGAGCACCTCGCATTCGTGCGCGCCGGTGGAATAGAGCTCGGCCATCTGGCCGCACCGTCACGCACGGCCCTCACTGCCGAAGCCACCGCAGAACAGCTGGAGCTCGCCGTCCGATACGTCGGCAGCTACCCGTGTGTCGAAAACGTCGCGACGCCGGTCGATCCGCCGGGAAGCGACTGTTCCGAAGTGACGTGGCTGCAAGAAGTGCTGGACGCGTCGCCGGCCAACCTCCTGCTCGATCTTCACAACCTGTACACGAACGGGAAGAACCTTGGCTTCGACTCCAAAGCGGCTCTCATGGCAATTCCAGCCGCTCGCATTCGAGCGATCCACATTGCAGGAGGCGTCGACGTGCAGGTCAGCGGAGGATCGGTCCGCCGCGTCGACGATCACCTGCACGATGTTCCAGACGTAGTCTACGACCTGCTCGAGCTGGTCGGCGAGCACGTGCCCACCCCCATCGACGTCGTGCTCGAGCGCGACGGGGTGTTTCCGCGCTTCGAACAATTGCTCGCGCAAATCGACCGCGCACGCGTGGCCCTCGCGCGTGGGCGAGCGCGGGCCGCCAGCGGGGCGATATCGCACGCGCGTTGGGAAACTCAAACCAGCACGACGACGACCAAGAGGCTGCCGGAACACACCCGCGCCGACCAGACCCGGCTGGAGCGGTTTCTCGCCTGCCTCTATACAGACGAGGCGATGCGCACGCAGTTCTATTCGAACCCGCGCCTGGTAACCAGCCTGTGGGGACTGTCACGAGAGCAGGCGCAGAGTGTGGCGGGAATCGATCGCGAGGGCTTGCAGCTCGCCGCCGCGAGCTTTGCGCGCAAGAAAGCCATGTTGACCTGATTTCCATATATGGAGTAGATTATCCATATGAGGATAACGGCGGCCAAGGGGGCCAAGCCACGGAGCGCCACGCCCCAGCCGGCCGAAGCCGAACAGCGACGCGACCCGGTCGTGCGCCGCCGTCTCTCGGAGCCGGCGCTGCGGACGTTCTTCACCATCGCCCGCGCGTGGGGCTTGTCGGCGACCGAGGAACGAGCGCTGCTCGGGTGGCCACCGAGCTCGACGTTTCACAAATACAAGAGCGGAAACGGCGGCGTCCTTTCCTTCGACACGCTGACGCGAATCTCGCTGGTGCTTGGCATCTACAAGGCCCTCGAGGTGCTCTATTCGGACACCGCGTTCGCGGACCGGTGGATGAGCATGCCGAACGCCAATCCGATGTTCGAGGGCCAGACTCCTGTCGCCTTCGCATCGGAGGCGGGTCTCGATGGGCTGTACCAGGTTCGGCGGCTGCTCGACGCGCGCAGGGGCTGATGCGCCGGCCACCGCTGTCACGAATCCGCTGGTCGCGCACATGCCGACTGATTCCGACGCGCTATCCATCGGTCGGCCCGTTCGATCGGGTGGCGACGCCGGCCGACATCGACGCGATGATCGAGCTGGAAGGTTGGACCAACGACCGCCTCAGTAACGAGCTCGGTTTACTCCACGCCATTCCGAAAGCAGAGTGGGTGTTCAATCGTCCACACGCCAGCGTAGTCATGGCGGCGTTCTGCCATCCGCGTCCGACGGGCGCTCGCTTCACGGACTCGCGCCGCGGCGCCTGGTATTGCAGTCGCACTCCGGCGACTGCTCTTGCAGAATCCGCCTACCACCGAACGAACGAACTGCGCGAGGTCGGGCACTTCGACACGCGGATGCAGATGCGCCTCTACCACGCGGACTTTTCGGAATCATTTCATGACATCCGCGCAGAGAACCGGTCGTTCGCAGCTTTTTATCAGCCCGACGACTACTCTCAGTCCCAGGCTTTTGGACGGGAGCTCTTCGATGCTGGCTCGAACGGCATCGTCTATCGCTCGGTCCGCCACGAACGTGGAGAGTGCCTGGCGTGTTTTCGGCCCCGCCTCGTAGTCAACGTCAAAGTGGCGGCTCACTATGAATTTCGTTGGGAAGGCAGACCAAACCCGCGGACGATTCGCTTACACGGCCCGCGCGAGGACGAAGACGCACATTTCAGTTAGTTCGATCGAACTGCGCCGCACGTACCGGCGGATAGCCGCCTTCCAGGCGCTGTTTCAGGGCCCGGAGCTGGCCGCCGGCCTGACCTCTCAAGTGCCGCTGGATCCCGGCGCGGACGATCCCGCCGAACAGTCCACCTAAGAGATCGACCTCGGACTGATTCACGTAGACCAGGTACTTCGAACCGTCCCCGCCTTGCACGATTGTCGTGACACTCCAGGACGCATCCACGTAGTGCGTGGCGAACAGTTGGCGACCGATCACGATTGGATCGGGTAGCGATTCACCGTGCCCTCGAACAATCGAGAGCTTCGTGACACTGATCATCGGCTTGCCACGGCCGAGGCGCTCCTTGGACCAGTACAGCAGCGTCTCAATTCCCGGTGACGAATGGCGCTCGATCGAAGAGATCACCTGCGGCCAGTTCAACGTCAGGAATTTTGGTGGCTCCGGCGCGAGGTGAGTCCCCTCGTCGAGATGAGCCTGGACGCGCCGAACCACGATCTGTCGAAATGCCCGCTGCACGGCAGCCAATTCCTGCGCGTGGGCCGCGTGAGCATCGGCCTCGTGGAGATGCGAAATTTCAGCGTCCGAAAGCTTCAGCCCACAGTCGCCCAGCGTGCAGCGTCGAATGTCGTCGAGATCGCTTTCGTCGAGGGTCAAACGCTCGAGGTCTTCGATCCGCGGCGGATTCGAGAAACGCCCAATCTCCGCAACGAACTGACTCTTCTTCAACGCCTCGATTTCACGATACCAGGCCACGAGTCGCTCGCCGTCAACTGACACCTTGACGATGCCGGCCATGGCAACTTCGCCCTTGCCTGCGGGTATGACACGAGCCATCGGCTCGCCCATCTCCAGCTTTCTGAGGTCGACGCTGTTCAGGGTGACGGTCGGCCTGAGAAACGTAAACGGATCGGCAACCGCGGCCGCGATGATCAAGACGCTGAATATCGGGGATACTTGAAACACGAAAGCTCCGAGACCATAGTGACGTGGCAATTCACGTGCCATTGAGCGCCCCGCGCGGCCGTGACGTCGTTTTCGAAAGATCGTCTGATTTCATCCGAAATTTGGCCCGAGCACGACCGTTTGCGCCCGGCCTCGCCTCGACCTTGGTTCCGCGTTCGGTGGAAGGTTGATACGAAACATGATGTCGACTCTGAAGGACCCAGTGTGCGGAATGGATGTGACGGAGAAGAGTCCCCATTCTGTCGATTACGAGGGCCGACGGTACTTCTTCTGCAGCGCTGGGTGTGCCAGAAAATTTCGCGAGACGCCCGATCGATACCTGTCGACGCCGCCAACCCACCAGGATCACACCGCCCCGCTGGCACATCAGCCGAAGCCTGATTCGCCAAACAGCACGTCCGGTGTGAAGTGGACGTGTCCCATGCATCCAGAGGTCGTGCGCGACCAACCCGGAAGCTGTCCGATTTGCGGCATGGCGCTGGAGCGTATGACGCCCACCGCTGAGGAGGAGCCCGACGATGAGCTGATCGACATGACCCGGCGGTTCTGGGTGAGCGCCGTGCTCACGGTTCCACTGTTCGTGCTGGCGATGTCCGAATCGTTCGTCGCGTTCATGCGTGTCGACCCCAAGGCGATGAGTTGGCTGGAACTCCTTCTCGCCACTCCCGTCGTTCTTTGGGGCGGCTGGCCATTCTTCGCACGGGGCTGGCAGTCGATCGTGAACCGCCATCTGAACATGTTCACGCTAATCGCGTTGGGTGTAGCCGTCGCCTATGCGTACAGTGTCGTCGCCACCTTGGCCCCGGGTTTGTTTCCGGCGTCGTTTCGTGCCGAGTCTGGCCGCGTTGCCGTGTACTTCGAGGCGGCGGCCGTGATCGTGACGCTCGTATTGCTGGGACAGGTTCTGGAGCTGCGGGCGCGCAGTCGAACGGGCACAGCGATCCGCGCCCTGCTCGTACTGGCCCCGAAGACGGCACGGCGCATTCGCAAGGATGGTCGCGAAGAAGACGTGCCGATCGAGCGTGTGACGCCCGGAGATACCCTTCGGGTACGGCCGGGCGAACGAGTTCCAGTCGACGCGGTCGTCCTCGAAGGCACGAGTGCCATTGACGAATCGATGGTCACCGGCGAGTCAATCCCCGTCGAAAAGAAGCCGCATGATCGCGTGATCGGAGCGACGGTCAACGGCACCGGCTCGCTCCTCATCCGCGCCGAACGTGTGGGCGCCGATACGCTGCTCGCCAGGATTGTACAGCTCGTCGCCGAGGCTCAGCGCAGCCGGGCTCCGATTCAGAAGCTCGTGGATGTCGTCGCCGGATACTTCGTACCCGCGGTGCTCGCGGTTGCGATTCTGACGTTCGGGGTCTGGGCGTGGGTGGGCCCCGAACCAAGAATGGCGCACGCGATCGTCAACGCAGTCGCGGTACTCATCATCGCCTGCCCCTGTGCGCTCGGTCTGGCAACGCCGATGTCGATTATGGTCGCGACTGGCAAGGGAGCGACAGCAGGCGTCCTGTTCAAGAATGCGGAAGCCATCGAGATCCTGCGACGAGTCGATACCCTCATCGTGGACAAAACCGGTACCTTGACGGTCGGCAAGCCAAGGCTGACTTCGGTGACTCCCGCAAATGGAATGGAGCCGGCCCGGATGCTCGAAGTGGCTGCCGGCCTCGAACGCGGGAGCGAACATCCACTCGCCGCAGCCATCGTGAGCGGGGCCGAACAGCGAGGCGTGCAACCCGTCAAGTCCAACGCCTTTGAATCGCTCACCGGGAAGGGCGTGCGTGGACGCGTCGATGCTCACGATGTCGCGCTCGGGAATCGCCGATTGATGCAGGATCTCGGCGTCGCGCCCGGTGCGCTGGCGCAGGAAGCCGAGGCTCTCGAACGCCAGGGGCAAACCGTGATGTTTGTCGCCGTTGACGGCCGGATCGCCGGACTCCTCGGCGTGGCGGATCCGATCAAGGACACGACATCCGACGCCATTCGCCAGCTTCACGAGGAGGGGCTGCGCATCGCGATGGTGACGGGCGATCACCGAACGACGGCGGATGCCGTCGCCCGGACACTGAGCATCGACGATGTGAGGGCCGAAGTGTTACCCGAGCAGAAGGCCGAAATCGTGAAACGCTTGCAGGGTGAGAAGCGCATCATTGCCATGGCGGGCGATGGCATCAACGATGCCCCGGCGCTGGCGCTGGCCGACGTCGGCATCGCGATGGGTACGGGAAGCGACGTGGCCATCGAGAGTGCGGGCGTCACATTGGTCAAAGGCGATCTGGTCGGCATCGTCCGGGCCCGGCGGCTGAGTCGGCTGACGATGCGAAACATCAAGCAGAATCTGTTCTTCGCCTTCATCTACAACGCGCTGGGCGTGCCGATTGCCGCCGGCGTCCTCTATCCGTTCTTCGGCCTTCTCCTCAGTCCGATGATCGCCGCAGCCGCGATGAGTTTCAGTTCGGTTTCGGTGATCGGGAACGCGCTGCGGCTTCGACACGCCAAGCTCTAGGCGGGGACTGGGTGGCTTCCGCCTTCAGGCGGAAGAGAGGCCGGCATTGATCTTCCGGCTGAAGCCGGAAGCCACACCCCGTCAGGCGGCCGCTCGATCATGCAGCGGCGTGTTCGACTCGTCCGTCGGCATGCCTCGCGAACCGGCCCTGCTCGCGTGGGTGCACCGGAGCGCTCGAAGAAAACGGCCATCTGCCAAATTGCGTGCGGCGATAGTCGGAAAAAGCCTGCTCGAGCTCGGCTCGTGTGTTCATCACGAATGGACCGTACTGTGCGACGGGCTCGTCGATCGGACGACCCTGGAGGAGAAGAATTTCAACCGGTCCATCCACAGCCTCGAGCGGCACGGGTTGGTCGCCGCGGACTTCGATTGCCGCCGGTGTGGAGACGACGCGATCGCCCACCTTCAGTGCGCGACCGGAGAATACGTGAAGCGTCCGAGTGACACCGGAGCGAACGACAGGCGGCACTATCCAAGTAGCACCGGGCTCGATGGCAATCGACCAGATTGCCACCTCCGCTTCGGGATTCGCCGCCCAGGAATGTGGTGGTGGTGCCAAAGGCTGTACACCGTCGATCGCGCCGGCGATCACGGTCAGTTCTACCGTGTGTCCGGTTTCATCCTTGAACCGGCGGCGCGGGATGTCGTTGTCCCAAAGCATCGTGAAATACGGGTCGGCGAGCTTGTTCTTGGCCGGCAGGTTCAACCAGATCTGAAAGAGCTCGAGACGGTTGGGCTTATCCCGGTTGAGCAGCGGAAACATTTCCGAATGGACGACGCCGGCTCCAGCCGTCAACCACTGCACATCCCCCATGCCGAAGCGCGCTGTTGCGCCGAGCGAATCGGAGTGGTCGATGTAGCCGTCGCGGACGATCGTGACCGTTTCGAAGCCACGATGCGGATGCTGAGGAAAACCGGGTACCACGTCGCCGTGATACATCCGCCAGCCGTCCTTGCCTTCGAAGTCCTGTCCGATGTCGTGGCCTGCGAGCGATGCGGCGGGCCCGAGCCGTTCGTTGCCCTCGGGATAGTTGTCGATGTGATGAACGCAAAACAGAAAAGGGTCCTTCGTCTGCCACCGCGACCCCAACGGCGAGATTTGAATGATCGGATCGGCCATACCCTGACTTTAGCGCAGAACGGCCAGGCTGTTTGCGTCAGGCTGGCGCCTCCAAGTTGGCGTGCATCTCGCAGCATGTCGCCTTTCCCGCGACGAGCGTTTGCGGATGGGCTTTCAGCAGCCGCGCATAGTAAACGAGGTTTTGCGCGAGCCCTTTTGCCATATGCATCGTGGCCATGTTCCGGAGTCGTTTGTCACGATCCTGCGAGGTTGGCTGTCCAACCTCCCCAACCCAATACGCCGCGCATTCGGGCGGCAGTGTGAAACCCATCCAACTCAGGACCATCATGATGCTGCCCATGACGCTGAGTGCGCCGTCTTCGCTGCCGGTAATCACGATGCCGGCGACCTTGCCCTTGATGGCGCTGCGACCCGTGGAACTGTATTCCTCGTCGAGGGCATCCAGTCGTTCGATGACACGCTGCATGAGGCTCGAACGACCGCCCCACCAGATCGGCGTGCAGAACAACACGATGTCTGCGGCCTTGATCCTCGTCACAAGGCCTGGCCAATCATCCTCCGCCGCTTCACGAAAACCCAGCCCGACAGGCAGAGTCTTGTCGGAGAGACGAACAAGGTCGGCGTTGATTGGGCCGAGCGCGCGCATCTCTTCGAGCACGAGAGAAGTGAGCTCTCCGGTATTGGACAGCAAGGGATCGTGCTTCAGCGATGCATTGAGCGCGACCACATTCAAAGGGGCCTCAGACGGCATGTTGCATCCGAAGCAAGGCTTGATCTTGTACATGTCGACCTCGCGGTTAGAAGGGGCACGAACAGCAGATTCTACATGCAGCCGATCGGGTCGGATTCGGTAGAGATCGGCCGCATGGACGAGTAATTCGCCGAGGTCAGCGAATGCACGCGAGCGCGTCGCCGTTGCTTCCGATCCGTCCGCCCCGCACTTCACGGAGGAACCCTGCGATCGGACACAGCGGCTCGCCGGCCCAACGCTCGCGGCGAAGCGAGTACGGACGAATGAACACGCTGCGATCGTTCGCGGGAAGCGCCGCGACGTTGTCGTAAAAGGCGTTCGCTTTGCCGTCCTGAAAGAGATACTGCTCGACGTTGGAGAGGTAGAAGGCGCTCACGACCGCGCCCCGCGTCTGAAGATAGTCCCCGATGGCGCGGATCGCCTTGGGGCCGGCGAAGTCCCCGCTGACCGGAACGACGAGATTTTTCTCGTGCAGCACCTTGACCGTCTGAAAGTTCTGCTCGGTGGACAGAAAGCTCTGCGGCTCTCCCCAATCATCACTTGCCCAGCCGGTGAGATCGGCGAAGGTTCCGCCGCCACCGCTTCCGCCCGCCCGCCCGGCGCCACCCCAGCCCCGCGTCGAAATGTCCGGACCATACAAGACGAATGCGGCACGAACCGACTCGAGCTGCGCAGATTCAGCGGCGGTGAAGGTGAACCGATGGATCTCCGTCAGCTGATTCATGATCCGGACGGCGTTTTTCGACGCGAGGTCGCGGTCGGTCGGCACCGAGGCGTAGCGGTTCCAGATGTCCTGGATCGGCGTCGCGCCGGCGAGGTCCGGCGGCCTCGGCTTCGAGAAGAGTAACGTGATGAAATCCGCTCGATCGGTCGCCAGCTCGAAGATCGCCTTGAACAGCAGGTGCTGCATCACGGCCTGTCGGCGGATGTCCACGATGAAGGCCATGGCGGGATGGATCGCCGCGATGTACGTCAGGTTCTGCTCAGGACCGACGCCGAGGTAGACGCCGCCCGCGACGGGTTTTTCGCGCAGCATCGTGAAGACCCGTCCCACCTCGGGCTCATTGGACGTGAAGTTGTCGGTGAGGCGAAAGAAGCCGTCGGGCTCGGACATACGCGACACGAGCGTCCAGAATTCCACGTCGCTGAGACGTTCGGGAAGTACCGCCGCCTGGTACGGCTCTCCCCGACCCGCCACGACCGCCGGCGTGGTCGCCAGCAGCACGGCGGCCGTCAACAGGATCGCGATCGCCGGGGCGTGTCTAGACCTGATCACAGACCCAAGGAAGAAGCTGATTAGCGGCCGGTGCGCGGCGCCAAGACCGACTTATTTCTTGATGGATTCGGCCACCTGGTCCTGAGCGCGACCTCCACTGAGCTCCGCGGCGATGGAGATGTTGCCCTCGTGACACGCATACTCGAACATCTGATAGTTCGGATCGCGATTCAGGGGCAGTGCGACGGTCCAGGAGCTCGTGTACACGTTCGGATCGGTGATGGTGACGTCGTAGTTGATCCGGTTCGTATCGACAAGTGTGAAGCGTTCGACAACGTGTAACGCCTCGCTCTGGGGTATGCCGCGGATGCGGCCAGTCGCCGCGCTCGTGGCAATGGAACCCTTGTCGTTATAGTTCGTCGTTTCGATGACGAGCGTGTTCCCTTCCCAACGACCACGCGAATCTCCATTCCATTGCTTGATGTTCTTGCCGACATGTGGACGGCCGTCCAGCGGGATGATGCGCGTCTCGTGAATCATCTCGTAGAAGATCACGACATATCCAGGGATCTGAATAATCTGATACGCGTTGTTGTACCCGGCAGGAAACATTCCGGCAGGCATCCCCCGCGTGATGCATCGGACCCACGGCGTCTCGTGCACGTAAGAGTCGCCGAGGTGAGCGAGATCGTAGTCACGCTTCGCTTCGGCCCAGGGGCGGACCGGCACACGGCCGTTTTCAGGATCGACCACCATCGAACGCCGGCGCTCGCTGGTCGGACTATCGTGGTCGGCCCAGTGCGACGGCGGGTTGATGCCCGGGGCGGGCGCGCCCGGACGCGGCGGGGCCGCTTCGGGTGTCTCAAACGGCGTGCCGTCGAAGTTCACCCAGATTCCCTGAAGATCTGGTTGCCCATCCGGCGTCCGGGCGGGAGTCCAGGCCTTCGCTCCGGCCGTCTTCGTAGCCGATCCCTGTGGCGCTTGTCCCCCTCGGGCAGGGACTGCAGCGAGCGAGAGGACGATGATTGCGCTCGCGACGACGCCGCTTGCATGCAGAAACCGATCGCTCATACTGCCACCTCGCCCCAATAGCGTAACCCCAAAACAGATTTGAGGATCCAAGATCGTTGGTGCCTGGTTCCTGGTGCCTCGTGCTTAGTTGGTGCCTCGTGCCCTGTGACTCGTGCGGCCAAATACCTGCGACCAGTCGAGCCTGGCTGTCGCCTGCATCAGGATGAATAGCGTGACGATCGATCCGACGGTCACCGCCAGACCGGTGAAGCCTTCGAAGAAGAACGCGTAGCTGAAGAACACGAGAAAGACGAGCTGCGCCAGTCCGGCACGAACCAGCGCGAACCGGGTACCCGCGACAATCCGAAGATACGTCACGACGAGCAGAATGCTCGTCAGCGCCGATGCCACGAATGCCACGTGGATCTGCACGTGGTCCACGAGGTAAGCCAGCAGGAGATGGAACGCGAAGAATGCCGCGGAAACAAATGCGTAGTTCATCGGGTGCAGATTCTCATTCCGCAAGATGCCGAGAATCACAAGCACCGTCATGAAGAACAGCAGAGAGACCGGCGCGAAATAGGTGATGCGGGCCGCGAGCGGTCCAGGATTCGTCTTGTCCGGCAGATCGATCCCGATTGCCTGGCCGGTCACGAGGCTCGAAAAGTTCCATTCGATCCTCGACCCCGATCCGGAACGGACGCGGGAAGTCGGCGACATGGTGCCGGCTGGGAAGTCCACGGCATCGAAGTCCGTCGTGACGGTAGCCGTCAGGTTCTGGACTCGACTGACGCCTGACTCGGCGAGCGCATAAACCCATTTATCGAGGCCGCGTGACACGTATCCGACCTCGAGAGAAGCTGTTCCGCCCGGAGGGATCACCGATCTGACTTCGACGCCGTTGCTGAGGTCGCTCACAGGCGGCGCCTCGGCCCCATTGAACCGGAGGACGAACTCATCGTAAAGGGCGTCCTTGGAAGGGAACGACAGCCTGACGACGAGCGTCCGCGCGACGCTGTCGGGGTTCTGCACGGTATAGCGGCCGTTGAAGCGAACCGTATACGTGTCGTACCACAACAAGCCTTTTTGCCGGTATTGCAGTCGGAGGTCCACGTCAAGGCGGCTCGAAGCGAGCTGCACGGCCTGCAAGTCGATCACCGTCCGTGTCACGTCCGAGGTGATCGTCTTTCCGGAGTCGGTTCGCCGCTCGACTTTCTCTTTCACTTGTTTTTCGCGTTCGACGAGCACGACGGGCGCGAGCTGGCGGTGTGGCCCACCCCACAGCTGGGATACTTCGGTGGCAAGCATGGAGTCGAACTGGCCACTGCGCGCCGTCACCGATGTCCCGAGGATGAACCAGGCAAGAGCGGCGACGAAGAGAATCAGGCTGATAGCGAACAATCGAAGTGTAGTCATGCGGACGAGTATGGGGGGCTCGAGCCGTGGAGTCTTGAGCGCCACGTGAGCATTCGCTGAGATGTTCGTGATACGAGGAAAAACCGCAGGAATTTGAGGATTCGAGGAGCTGAGGATTTGAGAATTTGAGGACCCTGTGATTTTCAAGATTTGGTAGCATCGCGCCCTGGGGAGCTCGAATTCATGAAGCGAAACGCGCTTCGCCGAGGACCGGCGGCACTCGCCGTCTCAGCTTGTCTGGGTCTGATCGTGCCGGCCCTGGATTACGTGCGTGGAGTGTCCATCGAGGCCGCTCAACGAGGGCCGCGTGCGCAAACGTTGTTCGAAGGCGCTCGGCTCATTTCTGGCGACGGCGGCGCACCACTCGACAGTGCGGCAATACTCGTCGACGGCGAGACGATCGTGACGGTCGGAAAGAAGGGCGAGGTTCAGCTGCCCTCCGGCGCCAGACGTGTGGACCTCACCGGCAAAACCGTGATACCAGGCCTCGTCGCCGCGCACGGTCACGTCGGCTATCTGAAAGGCATCACATTCTCAGCCGACAACTACACGAGAGAGAACATCACCGATCACCTGAACCGATACCTGTACTACGGCATTGTCGCCGTCATGAGCACGGGAACCGATCCCGGCGATCTCCCCTACCAGCTTCGCAACGAGTCCCATCCAGGCGCGTTGTTCCGCACGGCCGGCCGGGGACTTGCCGCGCCGAACGCGTCAACCGGCAATCAGGCCATGAGGAATGCTGCCTACGGAATCTCGACCGACGAAGAAGCACGCCGTGCCGTCAGGGAACTGGCAGCACATCAGGCAGACTTCGTGAAAATCTGGGTCGACGACCGGAATCGCACCGTGCAAAAGCTCAGCCCCGCGCTCTATCGCGCAGTGATCGACGAGGCACACCGGAACGGCATTCGAGTGATGGCCCATGTGTTCTACCAGACCGACGCCCGCGATCTCGTCGAGGCTGGCGTTGATGGATTCCTGCACCTGGTTCGCGACGAGGAGATGGACGATGCGCTGGTGCGGATGATGAAAGAGAAACGCGTCTTCGTGACGCCAAACCTCGGCACGAGCGAAGCGGGCACGTACGTGGGGAAACCGGCCTGGCTGGACGATCCGCGGCTTGCGGAAACCGCAACGCCGGCGATGATCCGCAAAGTCGCCGAGGTTTATGACGCCCGCGCAGCGTCACGGCGAACGTTCGACACCGCAGTTTCGACGCCGGCCGTTGCTTCGTATTTCAGACAGCAGCGCAGTCTGTCGAAATTGAATGCCGCCGGTGTGCCAATCGCGCTCGGTGACGACAGCGGCATCGAGAACACGTTCTTCGGCTATGCCGAGCATCACGAGCTCGAGTTGATGGTCGCGGCCGGCATGACGCCGATGCAGGTCATCGTGGCGGCAACTCGGACACCTGCCGAGCTGTTGCGAATGGATCGTCTCGGCACGATTGCGCCGGGGAAGAGTGCGGATTTTCTCGTCCTCGAGGCCAACCCGCTCGAGAACATCGCCAATACGCGAACCATCGCGGCCGTGTATCAGCGAGGCAAGGAAGTCGACCGGGCGGCAATGCGAGCGGGCTGGATGCAGTAGCGCTCTCAGAAGGGCTTCATCGGAGCGGACTCTTCGTTGCGTTCGGCAAGTAGCCGGCGGCCCAGGTTCGTCTGATAGTTCTGCTCGAGGTGATCCACGCCCTCTGCGGTAATCACCAGCCGGGAGTTGTCCGTCCGCTGTGCCAGGCCTCTCTGAATCAGATACCACAGCGTGAACTCGAGGTGTTCGCGCGGTCTTCCAGTCAGGTCCTCCAACTCCGCCACAAACAGCCCCGGCGTGTCGACTTCGAGCCGTCTTCGGGTGTAGAGCACCTCGAGTACCGTCAGCCGAACGAGCTGCTCGATCTCGAAGTCGTTTTCCGACTGGGTGCCGGCACTCACCAGGCGCCATCGCTGCTGCTGTTTCTCGCGGTGCAGAACGTCGTATTGCGCGCGCTTCTCCGGATCGCTCAAAACCTGGTAAGCATCGCAAATCTGACGAAACCGGGATGCGTTGCCGGTCTCCTGATTGTCCGGGTGAAAGCGCTGCGCGAGAAGACGATAGACGCGGTGGATCGTATCCGGCTCCGCGTTGGCGTTGATTTGCAGTATTTCGTAGTAGTCGGTCGTGGCTTCTTCGTTAGACATCAGGCATCCCGGCTGGGGCTGACTTTGATATCGGCTCGGGCGCGGAATCGTGGGAGCGCCACGTTCGCCCGACGCGCCGGAACGTGCAGTCATGCGAAGGCTCAGACGGCCGGGAACGTATGCACTCTAGTACTGTTCCGCCATCCCCTTCGGCGGCCGCCCTCGAAACCGATGGTAGAGGTATGACGTCGACAGCAGCGCGACGCCAAGACCGATGATGCTGGCCACGCGGTAGATCTGATCGAGCTCGGCGAGATCGATCAAAAAGACCTTCACGATCGTGATGACGAAGACACCAATGGCGAAGTAACGGATGGGCGCGTATTGCCTGCGGAATCCCGCGACCATCAAGGCCGTGGCATAGAGGGCCCATGTCACGGAGAGCATCATTTCCCGCGCAAAATGACCTTCGCTCGAGGGACTCGGAGACAGGCGAGCCACATCGCGCACTTGCCAGAACGCCGTGATCTCGGCCGTCAGCAGCACGAGCGTCAGCGCATTCGCCACGAACAGCAACGCCGTTCGCGGTCGCAGCGCCTCGTCGGCTGGTTGGCGGCGGTACAGGTAGGCAAGCCCGTAGAGCAGCGCAACGACGATGGCCGACGCGATGAAGCGCGGGTTGCCGACGACGAAGTAGGCCGGCGACGCCATTTCAGCGGCCAATCCGACCAATCGAACAATCGCCACCGCGACGATTCCAAAGCCGATCCCTCTCATCCAGCCGTGTCTCCGGGCGAGACCCAGCCAGACGAGCGAGCTTCCGATCGAGGCCCACGCGATGGCTTGAAGTCCTTCGCGCGCCATGGACCAGGCTGCACCCGCGCCTCGCCCCACCCAGAACGCATCGATTTCGGAGGTGAGGAACGACAGCGAGAACAAGCTGGCTGCCGTGAGCAAGACAGCGATGTTCAGCGAGAATTCGCCGTCGTGCGAGCTCGCTCGTCGATACAAGATCGAGAGCGTGTAAAGGACGGCAATGGACAGCACGCCCGCAGCAGCCCGCACATTCCACAAGGCTACATAGCCGGATGGCGCCGTCTCGAACTGCGTTGACAGCAACAGGAACAAGGCGGCGGCCACGACCGCTCCACCAATCGCACGAATCCATGCCTGCCGGCGACTGAGACCCAACCAGACGACCACTGCTCCGACGACAAGCGCGGCGATGGCGATCTGTGAAGCGGGCTCGAACTCGAGCGGCCGATGAATCTGCCAGTACGACAGAATCTCGCTCACCGCGAGCGACAGGATCAGCATCTTTGCCGAGACCAGCGCGATGCCCGCTTCCGTTCGTCGACGAGCATCATCCCCGCGATGAATCCAGGCCAGTGCGTATGTGAGCGCAATCATGAACAGACTGCCGCCGCTTCGTTGATTGAACAGGACGAGCTGCCCGACAGGTGGTGGTGCGAACTGCAACTCGATCAGCCTCAGAACCGCGACGCCAAACAGCAGCAACCCGCCGGCTCTCAACCAGTCACGGCGTTCGCGGAAGCCCAGCCAGATGACTGCCGCGCCCTCTGCGGCCCAGCCGACGGTCATCCAGACGCCCGTAAACTGAATCGCAATCGCGACAGTCACCAGCGTGAAGGCCATCGTCGCAAAGTGCAGCGCCTCGTCGCGTCGGTGTGGGGCCAGACCGACCGCAATCGCGCCGTGCCAAACCGCGAAACCGGCTGCGACCGGCGCCGTCAAGTCCGGGTTGACCGCATTGATCAGCAGGTACGCGGCACCGTAGGCGCCGAGACCGTTGAGATGGAGCGCCACAACCGCCGCGAGATCGAACTCGTTGGGTCTGCGCCGAAGCGTTTCGTAGTGTCCCAGCAAATGAATGACGTAAACACCACACACGGCCACGAGGCCAGGCGTCAGCCAGGGTCGGCTCGCGTGGGAATTGCACCAGAGCAGAAGAGGAACGAATGCCCCAAGCCAGAAGCCCAGGCGTCGATCCGAAGTCGAGCGCACGCTGAAGCCAACGCCGACGACGGTCAGGCACAAAAGGAACACGAGCAAGGCGATTGAATGACCGGCGAGAATCGCGAGGGACGCCAGATAGTAGAGCCCAGGAGCGGTCCACAAAATGCGAACGGCAATCCGGGAAAGCGGCAACTGCGATCGCCGGCATTCGCGAAGGATGTAGAGGTACATCGCGCAGAACAATGTAAGGAACAGTTCCGTGGGCAGATACTTCGAAGAGCGGTAAAAGCTGGCGGTCCATGTTGCGACCGTCACCACCGTGAACCCGTAGCTGATGACGTTGAGAACCGGCCACTGGCGCCGGTAGGCGAGAAACATCGTGCCGGCGATGAGTATCGACTCGTAAACGAAGAGCGAAACCTGAGCGTCGGTACCGGACGATACAAGGAACGGCGTCGCAAAGCCGCCGCCGACCGCCATCAACGCCAGGCCTTGAGAACGCTGTCGATTGGCCAGCCACGCCGCCAACCCGGTGACGGCCGACATCACTGCGAAAGCGAGTGCCTGCCCGATCAGGTGGTAGAAGTTGAATGCGGCGTACGTCGAGACGTACAAGACCGCGACGCCGCAACCGACGATCAGCTGCCCGTACAGCGCGTACCCGGCGCGGACGAACCGAAGTCCGCCGTACACGAGCAGCATTCCGACGATGCCGCCCTGGACGACACGAGCCGTTTCGCCTATCCAGCGGTTCTCGATCGCGAGCTTCTCGAAATAGCTCGCCCCCACGATGATTGCCACGACGCCAATGTAGAGAAGCCAGCGCGACCCGATTCGCGTCTCCAGTGAATCGGCGCTCTCAGTGGTCTCCGCCAGGACCGCGGCGGCTGCGCGTGGTTCTTGCTTCGTGGCGCCCTGAGCTTGGCGCCCCTCGAGTTGGCTCGGGGCGACCCTGAGCTTGTCGAAGGGCCGAAGGCCGTCCGCAGGCCTCAGGGCCTGCGCCACACCTGTCGTCGGAACGGCGGCGGCCGCATCGGAAGGTGGGGCTTGTACGGGAGCCTTCGCGGGGGGGTTTAGCTCCGCGTCCGCAGGCCTGGCGACCTGGGCCATAGGCGTCGCCGGGACGTCCGCAGGTGCGGAGGCCTGCGCCAGACTGGAGTCGGCCTTAGCGACTGGTGACCTTCGGCGAGCCTCAGCGGCCTCGAGCCATCTCACTCGAGCGGTCAACTCGTCGACGGTCCGCTCCAATTCCGTGAGACGCGAACGCGCCCGCGCGGTCGCAATCGCCATGAAGATCAAGGCGACAGGGGCGAGGCCGACGACAAGTCCGACGAGCGCAAGAAAACCGAACATGGTTACGCGTCGACCGTGGAGAAACTCGACGCCGCACTGTCGGCCGCGAGCTGTCGGACCGCGCGCAAGTCGACCTTGCCGGTTCCAAGTGTCGGAATCGACTCGATGATGTGCAAGTCTTCACGCTTGGGCAGCCACAGCCTGGGCAGCTCCGTTCGGCACAGCTTCTCCCACAGTTCCTGCGGCGGAAGTGTCGCGTCGGTGTAAAACGCCACGAGTCGCTCACCCCTGCTTTCGTCCGGGATAGACGAGACGATACACGCGGAATCCTCGGCGAGGAGACTCTGAATCTGTTCTTCGATTTTCATGTGCGGAACCATTTCGCCACCGATCTTGCTGAATCGCGAGAGGCGGTCTGTAATCCGGATAAAGCCGGCCTCGTCGATTTCCGCGATGTCGCCAGTCACGTACCAGCCGTCTCGAAAGACTTCCTGCGTCTTCTGCGGATCGCTCAGGTAGCCGAGCATGCGGTTGGGACCGTTGACGAGCAACAGCCCTTCCCGCCCGAAGATCGGCCCGGCGCCCGTCTCGGGATCGACGACTTTCGCTACGATTCCTGGCAACGGATGGCCCACGGTTTCACGACGTGTGCCCCGCTGGTGCTCGCGTCCATCGTCGACATCAGGCGTGTTGACGGCCACGACTGGCGACATCTCGGTACAGCCGTAGCCCTCGAGGAGGTCGACGCCGAACTTCTCTTTGAACGCCTTCGCGATCGGTTCACGAAGCTTTTCGGCGCCTACGAGGGCGTACCGGAGAGTGGCAAATTGATCGGCCTGGCACTTCCGCAGGTAGGCGCCGCAGAAGGTAGGCGTTGTTACGAAAAGCGTGGCTCGATAGCGTGCCGCCAAGTCGCCGACCGTCTTGGCGTCCATTGGATTGGGGTGGTACGCCACACCGAATCCATTCAGCAGCGGCAACCACAAAGTCCCCGTAAATCCGAAGGCATGGAAGAACGGCAGCACGCCGACCATCACATCGTCGGTCGTCAGCTCGAAGATCTGGCCCACCGAATCGACGTTTGCAAGGATGTTGCGGTGCGTCAACATCACGCCCTTCGGTACACCTGTGCTTCCGCTGGAGAAGATGATGGTCGCGACGTTTTCAGCAAGCGGAGTCGAGACGTAGATCCTGCAGAGCGCCCAGGATGGCAACACAAATGCGGTCACCAGCATTCGGAGCTTTGCAAACGAGCTCACCTGTTTGAGAACGTCTTCGAGGAACACCATGCCCTCGAGGGGCTCCATCCCAACCTTAGCGAGAAACGCCCGGGAGGTCAGGATTGTCTTGATCTCGCAGCGCTCGATGGCGACCTTCATGGCCTCCCGGCCGGCTGTGAAATTGAAATTGACCGACGTTTTGCCGGCGAGAGCCGTTGCCACGTTGGCAAGCGCTCCACCCACCGACGCCGGGAAGAGCAAGCCGATCTTCGATTCCGACGTCGCGTGACGGATGAGCCAGCGCGAAAGGAGCAAGGCCGCCACGGCAACTCGGAGGAATGTCAGTGGCTTCGTACTGAAGTCCACCATGCAGAAAGACGACCAGCGGCGCTTGGCGGTCTTGATGAATTGACGGCCCAGTTCTTCGTCCGCCGGTCGCCGCGCCATCGCCACGTCGCTGCCGAGCGTCATCAGCGCCAACCGCGCCTCTGCCGCAGTTGTGGTTGACGGTAGCGGAGGGCCGAACGCGACGGTCACCGGATACGGAACCCTCAGAGGCCACTTCCAGAAGAACCGCCCTCCCTTGAAACTGAAGATGCTTCCCCACACACGATCGAGATAGACCGGAATGACAGGAACGTCGAGTCCGTTGACAATCCGTTCGAAACCGCGTTTGAACGGAAGCATGTTCCCGGTTCTGCTGATCGACCCTTCCGCGAATATGCAGACGACATGACCTTCCTGTAATGCCCGCCGCGCCTGTTCCAACGAATTGAGCGCATCGCGGCCGGCGGCGATCGGGATCGCCTTCATCAGCTTCAGAAGTCGCTCGAGCGCCCAGTGCTCGAAATACGGGCGGTACACGAGGAAGCGAATGAACCGTTGCACGCACGATCCGACCAGCAGGCCGTCGACGTGGGAGATATGGTTGCAGACGAGCAACGCCGGACCGCGAAATGGGACGTGCTCCTGGCCGACGATGCGGATGCGGTAGACGGTGTGGGTGAGCAGCCACAAACTGAATCGAACCAGATATTCCGGCACGATACTCAAAACGACGACGCTCGAGGCCAGCGTGATGACGCCGCAGGTCAGGATGATGTGTGCGGGTGACATCCCGATCACGTCTTTACAAAGCCAGAGCATGCCGGACGCCGCCAGGATTCCGACCATGTTCAGGAAACTGTTGGTCGCCATCAAGCGACCTTTTTCCTGTTCCCCGCTTCGCTGTTGCAACAGCGCGTTGAGTGGCACGGCGAACAGGCCGGCAAAGAAACCCACCAGAGTCAAATTCATCGCGGCAAGAGCGAAGGAGTGGCCCGACCACGACAGCAGTACTGCAAACACACTCATGCCGATCGAGCCGATGGGCGCCAGACCGAGTTCGACCTTATCCCCTGAAAGCCGACCCGCCGCGAGACTGCCGATCCCGATTCCCAGTGCCGCGAATGTCGTGAGCAGGCCGACCCATCGATCGCCGAGTCCCATGACTTCGGTACCAAACAGAATCACGACGAGCTGCAGAAGGGAGCCGAGAAACCAGAAGTAGGAAATGCCGACGACTGTTGGCCAGAGAACCCGATCTGCGCGCAGTCGCTTCACACCGCTGACGATCTCTCCCCATGGATTCGGATCGATTTTCCTGCCGGGCGCGGCCGGGGCGACGTGCGGAATTCGAAAGCTCAGAACGGTGCCTGCAACGGCGACGACAAGAACGACGACACCGACCAGCCACAGCCGGTCTCGCCACGCGTCGAACATGAAACTGCCCGCCGCCGTACCGACAACGATGGCCACGAAGGTGCTCATCTCCAGGACGCCATTCGCCCGGGACAGATCGCGGTCCGGAAGGATCTCCGGCAGAATGCCGTATTTAGCGGGGCTGAAAAAGGTTGCCTGAAGCGCGATGAGGAACAGCACGGCGTAGGTGATCTCCAGGCGCCCCGCCATGAACGCAACCAGTCCAAGAGCCGCAGCGACGATCTCGAGCGACTTTGTCACGATTAGCACGGTTCGCTTGCTGTACACGTCCGCGAGTTGGCCGGCGTAGCCGGAAAACAGCAGAAAGGGCAGGATGAAGACCGCACCGACGATCGAGAGCTGGCGGCCGGAGTTCGCGCTCGTGGCCGCATGAACGGCGACCATCGAAACGACGATCTTGAACAGGTTGTCATTGAACGCGCCCAGGAACTGCGTCCAGAGGAAGGGCTGCAACCCACGATGTTCGAGCGTGTCGCGGTAGCCGTGACCAGGCATCTTTAATTCCTCGCGGGGCCCCGCCCCCGCTCGCCGACGCGCTCGCGCCGTTGCACTCGCGCGCATCCAGAACAGAGCGTCAACGTCACACCGGTCCAAGATAGCGCCGCGCAGAATCGAGGTCCTGAGCGCGTCTTGAAAAAGGCTGAGAAACGCTGAGAGTCTTATCGGGCGCGGTCGGCCAGGCGCGCAAGGACGGCTGTAAATCCTTTCGCGCCAGAGAGTTGTCGAAGAAGGAACTCCGCCGGAAGGGTCCACCCGGCGAACCCCGGAGGCGCCTGCTCCAGGAGTCGCCCCAACTCTCCGACGGCAGCCTCTGCATTGCCCCGAGCAGTGAGCAGCTCGGCACGAACAATTCCCGCCTCGATTGGACGGGCGGAGGCCAAGAGCGAGAGAGAAGCCTCCACGTTATCCAGCGCGATTTCTGCCAGGGCGTGTGAGCCGTTGGCTCGAAACGCAAGCGCGAGCCCCAGGTTCGATTGCGCGTGATCTGGATAGAGCACGAGCGCCTGTTGAAAGCTTTCGATGGCCGCATCGAATCTGCCTGCGTGCAACTGACACAAACCCCGCCCGTGCACCGCGTTCATCGCGTACTCGCGGCCGTACAGCCGACGGGGTTCCGCGAACACGCGTTCACGGTCGAACTCGTCGAGCGCCTCATCCACATCGTCTTGGGCCAGGCGGACCAGCCCGAGCAACCAGTGAAGACCGAGCGCCGGGTACCGCTCGCCGCGCGCAATCTGTCTGTCCTGCACCGCGGCTCCCTGACGGAGGACGGTTTCGGCCTCTGCAAGGCGCCCGCGGGCGACATGGACCATCGCCATCTGAAAGTGCGCGAACGCAAATTCTGGATAGAGCGCGAGCGTGCCACCCGCTGCGCGCAAGCGGTGCTCACCCCATGACGCATGTCCCAACCTGAATGCGTGACGCCAGTTGGTAGGCTCGACGGCCACTGCACGACGAGCCGCCACGAGTGCGTCTTCGGTTTTCCAGGCGCTCACCAGAATCAAGGCCAGTGTCGCCTGCGCTTCAGCGAGGGTATCGTCCAGTTCCGCGGCGTGTCGTGCGTGTGCGAGTGCCTGATCCAACAGACGGCGGTCCGGCTGGTTGTCCGATCGAGTCGTCTCGTACCGAGCGAACTGGGCACTCGCGAGGCCCGTGTACGCCAGCGCATATCGTGAATCAGCCACCACCGCCTTCTGGAAGTCGGCAATTGCTTTCGGGATCTCCTCGACGTCGAGGGCCTCGAGCCTCACCCACCCTTCGGTAAACGCTCGATATGCCTCGAGACTGTGGGTCTCGACCCGGCTGCGAGGATGAGCGTGAACGATCGAGACTCCCAGTTCCTTGGAAAACTGCTCGACGACTGCGTCTTGAAGCTCGAAGATCTCACTGAGCGGACCATCAACTTTCGCATCCGCGAGCGCCTCTCCGCTCGAGACGTCGACGACTCGAGCCGTGATGCGAATGCGATCTCCATGTCTCTGAAAGCTGCCGGCGACGGCGAAGCGGACGCCAAGATCGGCGGCCACACGGCTCAGTGAGCCGTCGGTTCGACGCGCCGCTTCCATTACGTGCCAGCGATCAACGACCCGAAAACGGTCGAGCGCGCGAAGGTCGGCCGTCACCGTCTCCGCGATCCCCGCGCACAACCACGCCGAGTCTTCGTCACTGGTTACGTTGGTAAAATCAAGGACTGCCAATGCGTGTTCGCCGGAGACTGCGGTCTGAGTGGCGGCCTTGACCGGCTGCGTCGTGTCGGGCTCCACGATTTCGACCGGCGCGACAAATCGGTAGCCGCGGCGCGCGACAGTCTTGATGAACTGTGGCGCTCCCGCATCGTCTCCCAGGGCATCACGCAGTTCGGAGACGGCTTGCGCCAACGCGTTGTCAGTCACGTTCGCGTTGGGCCAGAGCGCGTCGAGCAGCTGTTCTTTTGTCGTCAGCGCGCCGGCATTGTCGAGCAGGTGGAACAGCAGGTCGAGAAGCTTGGGTGTGACGTCCAGCGCCTCGGTGCCTCTGAGGACGCGATAGCGGACCCGATCGGCCAGAAAAGGACCGAACCGATAAGACGGACTCGTCACTTCGTGGTGATTGTATTCGCGTTCGTCAAGTCGGTTCTGGCCTCCATTCGCCGTAGCGCAGCGCTGACCAGCCTCCGCCAAGGCTACGGCGGTCCGCCGAAGCGCGGTGGAATCGGCCGCGCGCGAAGGCGGAAGCCCTGCGCCACTTACGCTGCACCCTCAGAAGTCGATCGTCGCGCTGATCTTGGCGAATCGCGAGGTCAACAGAAGCGTCGGCCTTGGTCAAGGCACAGCGATGAGGGCCTCCTGATCTGGTGGGACGCGGCGACGCGTGCTTCGAGCGTCGCATGGCGGGCACAGCCTAACATCACGACTGGGGCGAAGCTAGGCAGGTACTTGTCTGCCAACCGAAGAACAACGCAAGCACGCGAGCGCTTTTTCGGAGTGTTGTTGAGCGTCGGAACGGGTACCCCTTTTGCCGCCGTAGGGGCGCATGGCGACCCCAACTTTGACGCTGTCGAGGTCACAGAGTTCGGCCGGCCCCCGAGCCATTCCGTCAACGCGCGCCGGCAACGTGACGTGGATCGCCTTCGGTACTGGCCCAGGTCTCTGACGGCGCGTTGACCTATGTTGGAATCAGCACGTTCGGACCGAGCATCGAGGCCAACCCGCTGCTCGCATGGCTCATCGCCGCGACTGGATTGGGCTCGGCAATTTTTGGCGCGAAAGCGTTCGCGCTAGGGTGCGGCACCCTGCTGCACCTTCAAGGCATGCACCGCTCTCTAGCCACGCTCACCGCTGTCTACGCAGGCGTTGCCGTGTGGCAGTGGATCGCGGTGCTCTGGCCCGGCCTTCTCTAGCAGAATCTTCCAGGTCGTTCGCCAGGCTGACAACAGTACTTCTCGCAGCGGAATTCTGTCGGCCTACGGGCGCTAAGTTGCTGATTCGTCGGGGGGACCGAAGTGGTCAGGTTTTTGCGCGTCTCAATCGCTCGTGAGCGATCTCTCGACCACTCAAATCGAGCTCTTCATTGGACGCTCATTGGCATTTTGCGCGCACCCACTGGCAGCGTGGCGGGTCCTGCCTCGATCCAGACGCATGTTCATCGTCGTTGCCTATTTCGTGGCGGCGTTTGTCACGACTCTGAGCGCGCTGATGCTGCTCGCAGCCTGAATCTGAAGTAAGAATTACGCCGCCTCCGAGCTCCCTTCCTTCGAAGACTTTCGGATGAACATCTCGATTTCCTCGTCGGAGAGGGCGGCTTCGTCCACCGTGCCGATCGCCCGGGCCGCGGCCTGGTAGGCTGGCGCATCGCCGGGCGGCACGCTCGCGTAGATCGCGTGCAGCTCGTGCATCAAGGCATCGCGGCGGTGACGCGCGGCCTCGATGTCGAGCGCGCCGTCTGCCAAATCGGAAAGGAGCGCACGGTACTCCTCGCGGATCAGCCACAAGCGGTTCGCGCACCACGCATGCATCTGGGCGGATCGACCGAAATCGAGCGTGAGGTCTACCAACAGCGCCGCGACGGCAGCCGACGCGAGCACGGCGGCAAGTGTTGTGTAGATCGGCCCCTTCCCAAACGCCGCCGCGGTTGCGGTGCCGACCACTCCCGCCATCAGCGCCGCCTCGATTGCTTTGAGCCAGCGGCTCCGTCGTGCCCGCTCGTGTGCGAGCTGAGAATGGGTCTTATGGCGATACACGACGTGGCCGAAGGTCAAACGGAGGTGGTCGATGAGAGTGAGCTCAAACATGCGTTCTCCTTGGGCACCCGAACTCAACTCGAACCCGCGATCGTCTGGAAGAAAATTAAGTTCGCAGTATCGCTGACGGTCGCGTTCCAGTAAAGCTCAGCAACTTGACGTCTTTGCGCCGCTTCGCGCAGCCGTGGGCAGTTAGGTCAAGCGTCGAAATGATTCCTCACGGAACGAAAATTGTCGGCCGGTGAGGAAGGTCCGGTGAGATCACGCCCAAAAACGCACCGCACAGCCTGGTACGTGGGTTGCCTCAGCCGTTCCCGTGCAGCTGCACCTAATCAAGGACGACGAGGACGGCGACGGGAATGTGCCGGAAAGCCCGGCCGCCTGGTGCGCGCGGTTGCTGTTTCGAGCCCTGGTCGAACTCGATGGCGATGCGGCGGTTATGCACATCGGACAGAAACCTTATCTCGTCGCGCCTGCCGGTGCGATCGAGATTGGCGAGTGCTGCTTGACGGCCGGAGCCGTGGAAACATTGATCGTCGAGATTCTTCCCGACAGCGCCAGGGACGTGCTCCGTGTCGCGGGCGCGGCCCACGCCAACTGCTTCATGACGGAGGGCCTGCCTGGCGCGAGTTTCACCGCCACAGCCACGCGAACACAGGGCGCAATCGGGTTGGAGATTCACCGGCTTCGCCGACCGGGCGAGGCGCGAGCATCGACGGCGTCCAAAGCCGCCAGTCGGGCTCGCAACCTTCACGACGATCTTGCCTTGCCTTCCGCAGATGAACTCTGGCCGGTCTGACGCTACTTGGCCTCGGTGTCTTCGATTTGCTGTGAGAGATAGCGTTCGTAACCCAGCTCCTTGATCTGATGGACCTGGGCTTCGAGAAAGTCCACGTGCTCTTCCTCGTCCTTGAGCAGGCGCTCGAACAGCTCCCGCGAGGTGTTGTCGCCAGCTTCGCGGGCCACTTTCACTGATTCGTTGTACATCCCGACGGCTTTGATTTCGAGCGCGAGATCCTTCTGAAGCTGAGTACGCACGTCCTGGCCGATGGTGAGTGGAAGCGGTTGCATGTTAGGGGCACCGTCCAGAAAGAGGATACGCTCGAGAATCTCCTCTGCGTGTTTCATCTCACCGATGGACTGCTTCTTGATGTAATTCCCGAGGCGATGGTAGCCCCAGTTGTGGCACATCTCAGCGTGCACGAAATACTGGTTGATGGCGGTGAGCTCTTCCTGCAGCGCCTCGTTCAACTTCGCGATGACATCCGGATTCCCTCGCACGAACCCTCCTTTTCGAGATTCCTGTTGCGCAGTCGCTCGCAGCGCTACAGCGCTGCGCCACATTCTAGTTCGCTTTTGAGCGCCGGATCGTGGGAATGCAAAAACCACCGATCGAGCACGACGTGCCGAACGAATGCCGGGATACGAAGCAGACCGCGCGCACATCCAGCAACGAGATCGGCCGGCAGCAGTTCCGCCAGCGGCGGTGAGGCCTGACCACTCCCGAATCGCTTCGACAGCAGGCGCTGGTACGAGGCGAGCCGGTCTGCCGCGTACAGTCCGCTCGCCTGCAGGATTGACGAAGCGGCCAGCATGCCCGACTCGATCGCCGGCCGGATCCCTTCTCCACTCTGAGGATACGCGAGACCGGCGGCATCTCCGACGAGCATGACTCCGTCAGCGAAGACTCGCCGGCGTGATGCGTGCAACAAGTAGGCGTGCCCCCGCCAGCGCCACGTTGCATCTGTCGGAACCTTGTGCCGCGCAGCCAGGAACGCAACGAAATCCGCGCTCGCTTTCGGCAGTGCCCGTCGACTCAAATGTCCGAAGCCGACGTTGAGATGATCCTGCTTTCGAAAGCACCAGCCATACCCACGGAGATCGCGCGAGAAGTACAGCTCGGGCTTCTCTGGATCCGTTGTAAACGAGCCGTCGTGCGGAACGACTGGAAACTCGACCTCCTGCGCCACGACCAGCGCGGTCTCGTCGACCGCAAGAGGGCCGTTCAGATGTCGAGCGACGGGACAGAAATGGCCACCCGCACCAACCAGGAGAGGTGTTCGAATCTGCTCGTTGACGATCCAGTCGCGACCTTCACGCCGCAAACGCGAAAACGGGACGCCCAGCTTCAGCCGTGCACCCGAGCGCTTCAACAGGTAGTCGTCGAATTCACAGCGGCGAATACCGAAACTGACCGGACGCCCATAATTGGTCTCGACCTCGCGATCGCCTCCGATCACGCCAGTTCGAAAACCCTTGATCGGCTGGAACGTCCTGCCTACCCGATACTCATCGACGTCGAGCCCCAGATCGTCCACGACCTGCGTGGTGATCCACCCGGCGCAGACCTTGTCGCGGGGAAACGAGGACAAGTCCACGACCGTGACGTCGAGCCCGGCCTGGCGGAGCTTCCAGGCACACGTCGAACCAGCCGGACCTCCCCCCACGATCAACGCGTCGCAGTTTTCCATGGTGGAGAGTTTCCGAATCGACGGCCGCTCTGGTCAGCCATCCTGCCGTGTCCACGGGATGGCATTGCTCGCGTTGCGCGCAAACACCACCTGAAACAGTTGCAGCGTGCCGGTCGTGAATGCCGCCTGGGATCCAGCGAGATACAGCCGCCACGCATTGACGAAAACACTGTCGAACATGGCGGCCACGGTGTCGGCGGCTCCGTCGAAACGCCGGCGCCAGTGTTCGAGCGTCTTGGCGTAGTGGAGCCGCAGATTCTCGACGTCCAGTACCGAAAAAGCATTCGGCTCGAGAATGCGTTCGAAGACCTCGCGCAAAGTCGGTGGGTAGCCGCCGGGAAAGATTCGCTTCCGAATCCAGGGGTTGAGGGGAGCCGGACGGTTGCGACCGATGAAATGCAGCAGTCCGCGTCCTCCCGCAGCCAGCGAACGGTCAATGACCTGCCCGAACGTGGCGAAATCTGGCAGGCCGACGTGCTCGAGCATGCCGACCGATACGAATGCATCAAATTTGCCGTGCACGTTCCGGTAGTCGTCTTGGATGAATTCGACCCGGTCGACCAGACCCGCCTTTTTGACCTGCTCTCTCGCATACGCGATCTGCTCGGTCGATACGTTGAAAGCTCGGACCTTCACGCCATAGCGTTCGGCCATGAACAAGGCCAGCGCGCCCCAACCGCAGCCTGCCTCGACGACTCGCTCGCCGGGCTTCAGCCGCAACTTTCGGCACACCAGATCCATCTTCGCCAGCTGCGCATCGTCCAACAGACAGTTTGGCTGTGGGAAGTATGCGCACGTGTAGACCAGGTTTCGATCCAGCCACAATCGATAGAACTCGTTGCCGAGATCGTAGTGGTGATGAACGTTGTGTTTCGCCGTGCGAATATCGTTGGCGGACCGGGAAGAAGACTGGGCCGCCGGAAAGCGTCCTGCTCGCGCGCGATAGATCTCCTCGAGCAGCGCGACCAGATCCCCGCGAACCTCGATCGCCCCAAACATGTACGCCTCTCCGAAATGCAGGTCGGGATTCCAGACCCAGTCGAAGAGCACGCGTCGATTTTTGATGACCACGATGGCCACTGGAGGCCCGGCCTTCGAGGGCAGCTCGAAACCGTCCCACAGCAAGAACTGAATGCGGGCACCAGCCACACCCTGCTGAATGCGCCCCAACAGCCAACGGTCGAACGTGGTCGACGTCACAGGGCCGACGCGGGTCGCGAACACGGTTGCGGCTAGAACGTGAAAATGCTCGGGCTTCATGTCAGTAGGGCGCCGCTGTCTGGCGCAGTCGACGGGAATCATATCCAAAGACGATGCCGTATGATCCTCCAAGCCGATCGGGTCACATTTGATGAGCCTCCCCGTGTTCAGCCCTGCCCTCCTGACGGACCTCTACGAGCTGACCATGCTCCAGGCATATTTCGCGGAGCGGATGAGCGATCGGGCCGTTTTCAGCCTGTTCGTCCGACACTTGCCCGAACGACGCAACTATCTCCTGGCCTGTGGGCTGGACGATGTGTTGACGTTCCTGGAAACGCTGCGGTTCGACCAACCCGCACTCGCCTACCTGGATTCGCTGGGCCGCTTTTCCGGCGACTTCCTCCAATTCCTGGAACGGCTTCGGTTTACCGGCGACGTCCACGCCGTGCCCGAAGGGACGCCGGTTTTTGCGAACGAACCGATCCTCGAAATCGCCGCGCCAATCACCGAGGCTCAGGTCGTCGAGTCTTTCGTCATGAACCAAATCCATCTCCAGACGGTTCTTGCCTCGAAAGCGGCCCGGGTCGTTACCGCGGCCCAGGGCCGGCCGGTCGTAGATTTTGGTTTCCGGCGGATCCACGGTATCGACGCGGGAGTGAAGGCGGCGCGCGCATTTCACATTGCCGGCGTGAGCGCCACCTCGAATGTGGCCGCGGCCCAAGCCTACGGACTGACCGCTGCCGGCACGTTGGCTCACAGCTTCATTCAGGCCCACGACGATGAATACGCGGCATTTCGAGCGTTCGCGGGCGTCTATCCCGACACCGTTCTGTTGGTGGATACCTGCGACACTCTGGCAGGCGTTCGAAAGGTCGTGAGATTGGCGAGCGAGCTCGGACCTGATTTCAAGGTGAGTGCGATTCGTCTGGATTCCGGCGACCTCGCGACTCTCAGCATCGCCGCGCGGCAAATTCTCGACGAGGCCGGCCTGCAACAGGTGGGAATCTTCGCCAGTGGAAACCTCAACGAAGACGAGATCACGAAATTGCTTGAAGCCGGATCGCCCATCAATGGCTTCGGGGTGGGGACAGAAATGGGCGTGTCGCGCGACGCACCCAGTGTCGACATCGTCTATAAGTTGGTGGAGTACGCCGGTCGCGGGCGAACGAAGCGATCGCCCGGAAAGCTCGTGCTTCCTGGGGCCAAACAAGTCTTTCGCATCGAGAACAAAGGCCTTGCCGAGCACGATGTGCTCGGCTGCCGCGACGATCAAGGGCCAGGGCGGCCGCTGCTCGAGCCGGTGATGCGGGAAGGCGTTCGGCTGCCGAGTGGAAGAGCGACGTTGGCTGAATCGCGCCGGCGCGCCAGAACGGAGATCGAGCGACTGCCAGCCAGGCTGCGTTCCATTCTGCCGGCGGATCCTCCTTACCTGGTGAAGATCAGCAAGACTCTCGACGAACGGCGGCTCACAGCCGGCGGATGTCGCGAGAACTGAGGTTGCTGTGGAAGCGCGAAGCGCCCTACTGCTGGTCGATGTACAGAATGACTTCTGCCCGGGCGGTGCCCTGGCGGTCCCCGGCGGCGACCGCGTCGTCGAAGCGCTGAACCGATATATCAAAGCAGCAATCGCGGAGGGCGCACCAATCTATGCGTCTCGGGATTGGCACCCGCCGATTACGACGCATTTCACCTCGCAGGGCGGCCAGTGGCCGGTTCACTGCGTTCGAGAAACGAAGGGCGCGGAGTTCCATCCCACCCTCGAGCTTCCGCGGCAAACGACCATCATCACCAAGGGAGACAGTCCGGACAAACCCGGCTACTCGGCATTCGAAGGCCACACAGCCGACGCGACGCCGCTGCTGACCGACCTGCAGAAGCGGCACATCGATCATCTCTACGTTGGCGGATTGGCAACTGACTATTGCGTGAAACACTCGGTGCTCGACGCACTGAAGGAGGGCTTGCAGGTAACCGTCCTCGAGGACGCAATCGCTGGCGTAGACCTAAGGCCTGGAGATTCCTCTGCTGCCATTGCGGAAATGCGCCAAGCTGGAGCCCGGGTGGAGGTACCCAAAGGGCTTAGGGCTTAGGGCTCAGGGCTGAGAGCCTGTGAATTTGTTCTCGTGTGGCTTCCGCCTTTAGAGGCGGAAGAGAGCCGGCCGATATTGATCTTCCGGCTGAAGCCGGAAGCCACGCGATCGATCGACGGGCTCTCGGCCCCAGTCCTTTAGCCGACTGCTGCAAACGTGTAGCCGTGTTCCTGCGCTCGACTGACCGCAACGATTCCGGCCGGCACCATATGCGAATTGGCCACGACATTACTCGCCAGCTCGTTGTAAATGGTGTCGGCGTTGCCGCCGGTCGCCTCGGCAATTCCCATCGCGAAGAAGCGAGTTGCCATCTGGCAGACCGCCAGCTGCACGCCGCGTTTGAGCACCGAGTCGAGAGTGTTGTTGAAACTGGGCAGCGTCGCGACGTGGGCAGCCGAGTTGTAGACGTTGATCTTGGGCGCTTGCTTGGTCTGGGGATCCATGAAGTTCAGGCGTTGTGAAAATCCCGCGCCGTACTTCGCCCAGATCGTGTCGTTGTACGCGAACACCGTCGATAAATGCCTCGCCACGATGACGACGGCCGAATCGGAATCCTTCAGGCCATAGGCATTCTGATTGGCGGTGAGGAAGTTGTTCGCGTAAAGAATGGCGGAGCCGAAGCCATCCGGAGTTGTCGTGTCCAGAATGAACCGATGCTGGCCCGGGACCTTGTCCAGCCATTCATCCTGGGGGTGACGGCTCGGCTGACGCCGACCGTTACCGGCCGATTGTGCCTGCAACGCGACGCCGCCGGCGAGGGAGGCGCCCACAACCGTGGTCACGCCAGTGCCAACCTGCGACAGAAACGATCGACGGGCCAACGGGGACCAACCCATATGTTCCTCCCTTTTCTTGACCTATATGTTGCCTGGCCTCTGAAGAGGCCTGCAGCTACCGCCTGGAAGTTTTCGCTGCTCCGGGGGTACAGCTCAGCATCGTATTGCCGCCGGTACCGTGCGGTCAACGTGGTTTATCGGCGCTCCTCACACGATCATGACGTTCGGCCCGACCTCACGCTACACTAGCGGCAGAATAAGGAATTCCTTTCGGCGCCAGGGTGCGCACGATCTGGCACGATTGCTCCCTGACCTATGAGAAGCCGTGGACTCGTCTCCGCTTCCGTCTTGCTGCTGGCCGGCACTCTTTCATGTTCCCGCGCCGAAAATGGACTTCTTTCCTCGACGCGCTCCAAGCTGCACGGCCCGCTGATTCGCTCGAGCACCACGATGGTCACGGCATGGGATTTCCCAAGGAATCCTCTCGTCGACCCGACGCTGGACGATTCGCGGCTGGCAAAGGACATCCGATGGGGGTTTCAAATCTTCACGAATACTCCGGGCGAAGCGTCGCGGTTTACTCCGAGCAAGGTGTCGTGCAACAACTGTCACTTGAACGGCGGGCAGCGCGAAAAGTCGTTGCCGCTTGTCGGTGTCGCAGGGATGTTCCCGGAATACAACCGCCGCTCCGGCCGCCTCTACAGTCTCGCCGATCGAATCGTTGACTGTTTTCTGCGCAGTGAAAACGCCACAGGCGTGCTCACCGATGCCGGAACCGTGCCGGTCCACGAGGACGAACACGAGATCGTACCGTCCACGACGTCAAAGGAGGTGCTGGCGCTGGCCGCCTACATCACCTGGCTCGCCCGTGGCACTGAAGTCGGGGCGAATCCGACGTGGCGCGGCCAGAATGTCATTGCCTCCGCTAATGTGATCCCCGTCGAGAAACTCGATCCCAAAAAGGGAGAAGCTCTGTTCATGGAGCGATGTACGTCTTGTCACGGTCAGGACGGACAAGGCGTCGCGGTTGGAGATAAGAAGCCTGGTCCCCTCTGGGGACCCGATTCGTGGAACGACGGGGCTGGCGCTTCCCGCATCTATACGCTGGCGGGCATCATCCGCTACGCGATGCCGTATCTCGACCCGGGCAGTTTGACCGACGAGGAAGCACAGCAACTGTCTGCCTTCATCAATTCCAAGCCGCGGCCAGCGTATCCGTTCAAGAGCCAGGATTACCGTACTGAAAAGCTGCCCGCCGACAGCGTCTACTACGCGAAGCGATGAACGCCGGGCTAAAGCCCTGCGCCACAATCGCAACAGCCGTAGCACCACAATCGCAACAGCCGTGGCGCAGGCCTTCAGGCCTGCGTCAGGTTCTCGCGCCGTATATCGCGTAGAGCACGCTCGCCGCCAGTTCTGCCAGGACGATCACGGTCAACCCGACGAACACCCAGTTGCGCTCGCGCGCGTAATCGACAACCGACACCACGACGCGGGCGACCGGCGTCGCGAGCAGCAACATCAGCCCGATCGTCAGCAGCAGTTCGGCCGGACGATGACCGATCCCCATGAGCCTCAATGCCAGGCCGCTGCTCAAACAAACCGTCGTCGCACCGATACCGGCCCGGAGAACGCGGCCAACGGTGCGCTCGAGCGTGCTACCGGTTTCGACTGGACCACTCACCGTATGCTCCGTACGAAAATGGCGACCGCAACCACACCCAGAATGATCGCCATGAGAATCTTCAACCAGTTGGAGGACGCCCGCTGCGCCCACCGCAATCCCAACACCGTCCCCAGCTGAACGCCGAGTACCGCCGGCGCCGCAGCCAGCGGTGGCAAATCGCCATGGCCGTAGTAGATGATCGCTCCGCCCGTGGCCGTCACGCCAATCATGAACGCGCTGGTTGCGGCAGCCGCTCGCATCGGCATCCCACACCATGCGTTCAAGACCGGCACTTTGATGATTCCACCGCCGAGACCGAGCAGCGAGGAAACATTGCCGGCTACAAACGATGCGCCGAGAGCCACCGGCAGCCGCTTGATGCGGTAGCTCACCATGCTGCCACTCTCGGCGTCGTAGAAGGACCCTCCCAAACGACCCGGATCAACGGACGAGGCAAGAATGTTGCGGCGGTTGATTCGACTCAGCATGACGAAGGCAACCGCGAACGCCACGACGCCGAATAGTCTTTCAAGCGTGGATTCGGCAAAAATCTGCGCCGTCACGCCCCCGAGCAGGCTGCCAGCCACCGTTGCGACTTCGAGGACCATGCCAAACCGCAGGTTGATCAGGTGTTCACCGGCACGAGCGGCGGTGACCGAGCTCGACGTGGCTATGACTGTCGCCAAGCTGATCGCCGCCGCGGATTTCAGTGGAAAGCCCAGCACGAGGTGAAGAAACGGCACGAGAAACACTCCTCCGCCGAGACCCAACAGTCCGCCCATGCCGCCGGCGAGTATGCCGGCGACGAAGATGATCAGCGCCAATGAACCGGTGATCAGGGGCATTTTCGTTGCTCGCCATGATAGCAATTGGCTGTTCGGACCGGCCACGAGCGGCAGGCAGGTCGCCGGTGCGCGTTGCCGACGCCTTACGTATAATGTGCTGGCCTTCGGCTCGCAGAGGCCACTCTGCTCGGCCGGCGCATTTCTACGACGTGACAGGGGAGGAGTCATGAAGCTGACGGTTCTTGCGGGTGTTGTCCTCGCCGCCGCCGTGACGGCCGGGGTTGCAGCACAGAGCGGTTCGACCACCACAGAACAGACGATTATGGGGTGCGTGAAGGGCGATGGCTCCGATGCGAGCCCCTGGATGTTGGTCGGCGTCGTCATCCCACCCCCTCCACCACCACCTCCGGCGGGTCCTCCGGGAGGAGGCGGCCGTGGCGGAAGGGGCGGCGGTCCTCCGGCGGCGGGCGGTCCTCCAGCGGCAGGCGGCGCACCACCAGCAGGCGGCGCTCCTCCGGCTGGGGGCGCACCAGCGGCAGGGGCCGAGGGTGGCCGTGGAGGCCGTGGCGCTGCACCGGCAACTCCCCCACCGCCGCCTCCGCCTCCGCAGGATTTCAAGTTGACCGGAATCAACATGACCCCGTGGAATGGCATGCGCGCCGCCGTCACGGGCAGCGGCACGACGTCAGACTTCAAAGTCAGCGACGTACGCTCGATGTGGGGGACTTGTAAGAACTAACTCAGGCCTCAGGGCCCAGTGCGTGTGGCTTCCGCCTTTTAGGCGGAAGAGGGCCTCCGGCATCTTCCGGCTGAAGCCGGAAGCCACACACGCGACTGATTCACAAGGCCTATTGAGGCACTAATCTGCCGATCGCGTTGGCTGTGCCGAGGTAGATTGCGCCGTCGGCACCGACGGACACAGTTCGCACCCCTCCGATCACGTTCTGCAGCAGACGCTCGGTGGCGACGATTCGTGACGGTTCCTGCGGATCGATCAGAATGCGCAGCAGATGGCGCCCTTCCTCCGAGGCCAAGAAAAGATTGTTGCGCAAAGCTGGACTGGCATCCGCTCGATAGAACGCAATCGAGGAAGCAGGGCTGTCTTGAGGCAGCCTGTAGGCGGTTCGAGGCACGCCGCGCCTCAGTCGGCCCTCACCCATCGCCACGACGCTGAGGCGACTCCAGTCGGGACGATCGCGGTCGGCGATCCACAACGCTTGTGACGTCGGGTGCCAATCGAAACCATGCGGGGAACGGTACGCATACGAGAAAAGCGGACTGCCTCCCGCCTGGTCGTCGGGGGTCGTGCCGTCGGGATTCAACCGCAATATCTTGCCGTTTGCCGACGAGAGATCCTCGGCCAGCCTCGCGCTATCTGCATCGTCGAACGCGGCAAGCAGCTTCCCGTCGGCCGCCACGCGAAGCGATGCCGACGGCGCGCTCGACGCCCGGGCAATCTGATCGCGAATGATGACGCGTTCGGCCAAAGTATTCGACACTTCGCGAAAGCGTGCGATGCCGAACGTACGGGCACCAGAGCGCGAACTGCTCGTGAAGACAGTGTAGACGAAGTGGGTTCGATCGAACTGCGGATCGACTGCGATGGCGTGAAGCTGCTCCAGGGTTTCATCCTTCAAGAGCGCCGACTGAGGAAGCAATCGGCCCTCGCTGACGATCTGAACGCGCCCTTCGCGCTCCGCGACCAGAAGACGGCCATCTGGCAGAAACGACATGTCGATCGGTTCAACAACTGCGTCGGAAATCTGCTCCAGACGCATTCGCACTCCGTCTCGAGTGACGACCTCAGTGTTCCCGCTCCACTTGGTGGGCGCAGCCGTTTCCTTCGCGTTTTTGTTTGTTGCCGTGGCTGCGTTCCCGCTTTCGACTGATGTCGTGACGGACCCTGATGTCCCGGCATTTACCATGAGCGGCGCCGAGCGTTCACTCTCCGCCCCACTACCTGAAACCGTCGCCAGCTCGATCGTATGCGAGCCCGGCGACATCGTAGGAAGCCGCGCGGAACAGCTTACTTGGGTTGCGCCGGCAGGCACGCACGACACGTCCGCAAGGTCCGATCGTGCACCGTCCACATAAGCGACGTAACGATAAGTGGGGAGTTCGGCTGGGTCGGCGCTAGACTGATTCCACCCTAATCGCTCGGATCCGCTGAGCTGCCCTCCACCTTCGTCGGGCGATTTGGACTTGTCGCACGCCACCAGCGCAACGGCACACAGCACAGGCCCGAGCCAACGACACCACGCGCGCACAAATCGTAGCCTACCATACGCCTACCGGCGCTTGTGTGAATGCACTACCATCTCGAGCGTGCGCACGCGCTGGATATTGATCGCAACATCTCTGGTCTGGTCGATTGGTGTCGATGTCCACGCGCAGCTCGGCACACGGGTCCAGGCCTCTGGGTTCTCGGTGCCTTTGGCGTACGTGCAGGATCCGGCGGATCGTAACGTCCAATTGGTGGTCCAGCAGGATGGTCATATCCGGGCGATTCGCAACGGCACTGTTCTCCCGAACGATTTCCTGGATCTCTCGGCGGCCATCGTCAGCGGAGGCGAACAGGGGCTTCTGGGCCTTGCGTTCGCGCCCGATGTCGCCACGAGCGGCCGCTTCTTCGTCAACTTCACGGATCGCTCGGGAAACACGGTCGTTGCGAGGTTCAAGCGGTCGTCGGATCCGATCGCCGCGGATCCCGGGTCGCGTTTCGACCTGCGCTGGGGCGGCGCCGGCGGCCCTGGGTTCATCGCACAGCCGTTTGCGAATCACAACGGAGGCCATCTGGTGTTCGGGCCCGACCGGTACCTCTACGTCGGGCTCGGTGACGGCGGTTCGGGCAACGATCCGGCGCATCGCGCCCAGAATCCGCGTGAATTACTCGGCAAGATGCTGCGGATCGATGTCAACGTCGCAGACAGCCATCCGTCCGGCTACGAAGTTCCAGCGGACAATCCGTTCGTTTCGTCGGGACCCGCTGGCACACGCCCCGAGATCTGGGCATTCGGTTTGCGGAATCCCTGGCGCTATTCATTCGACGACCCCAACCGCGGTGGGACCGGCGCCCTCGTCATCGGCGATGTCGGCCAGGGCAGATTCGAGGAAATCGACTACGAACCGCCCCGGCGTAGTGGGCGAAACTATGGCTGGCGCAACCGCGAAGGCGCGCACGACAATCTGGCGTCACCGCCGCCGGCCTATCTCCCTCTGGTCGATCCGATCCACGAGTACGACCGGAATTCCGGCCAGTCGATTACCGGAGGGTTCGTCTACCGTGGCCGCGCGCTCGGCGCAGCGTTTCAGGGACGATACTTCTTTGCGGATTTCATTCAGGGCCGGGTGTGGTCGATCACTTTGACCGTGAATCCGTCGGATGGCGAGGCGCGAGCCTCCGACTTGATCGAGCACACAAACGAGCTTGGCGGCTTCGATCAACTGGGTAACATCAGCGCGTTCGCAATCGATACCGATGGCGAGCTCTATATCGTCAGCTACTCGCTCGGTCGCATCTTGAAGGTCATCAGCCAAGCGGCGCCGCCGCCGGCGCCGACGGGGCTGCACATCATTCGCTGACCCTCGGAAGCAAGACCATGACACTTTTCTCCACTTTAACTGGCCGCGGCTCAATTCGGAATATTCGTTCCGCGTTCCGATGAGCGACCTTCTTCAAATCCTCTTCTGGCAGCGGTGCCGTTCGCATGAATCGAACGGCCTCCATCGTTTCCTGGTACGGGTAGTCGACGGCGAACATGAGGTTGTCGGCGCCGAGCACCGTGTGGCAATACTGCAAAGCCGGATGGTGATTCATGCCGCTCGTCGTGAAGACGAAGTTGTTCTGAACGTACTCGCTCGGTTTCCGTTTCAGCTTTCCTCGCCACATGTAGTCGATTCGATAGAGCCAGTAGGGCAACGCTTCGCCCAGGTGGCCGAGCACGATTTTCAGGTCGGGAAACGCGTCGAAGACACCGTTGACGATCAACCGCATGGCGTGGATGCCCGTCTCCACGTGAAAGCCCCAGATGGCGCCGTACAAGTTGTAGCTCCCGTCGAGGATTTGCGACGCGGGGAATGGCGGATTGCGCGGATGAATGTAGAGCGAAGCGTTGGAAGCGACGGCCGCTTCGAAGATCGGCCAGAACTTCGGATCGTCCAGATATTCGCCGCTCGTATGGGAATTGACGATCAGTCCGTTCAGCTTCAAGGTGTTGATTGCGCGATCGATCTCTTTCGCCGCCGTCCTGGGATCTTGAGGAGCAAAACTGGCCAGCGCCGCATAGCGATTCGGATGGCTCCTCACAGCCTCGGCCAGTCGATCGTTGGTGTCCGCGGCCATCGCTGTCGCGGTGTCCGCGTCGAAGAGCTGAACCCCGGGCGAGGTCATCGAGAGCACCTGCAGATCGATGCCGGCCTCGTCCATGATGCCAATCCGTTCATCGCCCAGGTCGAGAAGGCGACCTAGGACCGTCGAATAGGCCGGGGAAAGGAACCGGCTCCACATCACGAGGTCGGCATCGCCGCCAGGGCTCGAGGCCAGCTTGCGTATGGCTTCGACCTGCTCGGGAAACGCGCACGCCTCTTCGGTGGCGATGAGTCGCAGATTCTTGTCGTGGGTCACGAGCGAAGAGACATCCTAATTCACGGGCCGCTCGTTGGTGTCGTAGCCTAGACGCAGCATGCCCTGCTTCGCGCCGTTGACCGTGCCCTGAGCGAGCCATTCGAGGGATGCCCGGAACAACAGCAGGTGATTCTTCTCCCACATCGCGTTGTGCGACGAGCAACCGAGGTCGACAAATACTTTTTCAGGCGAGCCGATATCCGCGTAGAGCTCGTTGACGCGCGCCGGCAGGACCTGTTTGTCGTGCACACCCGCCACCATCAGCGTAGGAGCCTGAGTTTTGGCGACCATCCCAGCATTCCAGCCCCACGTCGTCGTTTGGGGTGCGCGGCGCACACCAGGACCCCAGGTTGCGCCAACCGGGTCCGATTCGAGCATGCTCGACCAGACACTATCGAAGACGACTTGATCGTACTGGCCGGGGCACCCCACCTGACGGTTCCAGAGCGCTGTGAGCTCCTGGCGCGACTGCGTGTTCATGGCGGAACCGTCGGGGCGTGCTGCAGGTGGATTCTCGGGCGCCGTCCGGTTGTAGGCCGGGGCCAATAGTACGAGCCTCTGCACTTTGTCGGCATGCTGCGCCGCATAACCACCGGCACGCGGACCCCCAAGCGACCACGCCACCATGTTTACGCGGTCCGCGCGCCGGAGCATTCGAATGTACTCGACGACGGCGTCGAGGTCGTTCCAATCCGATGCAATCGTGGTCGCCCCCTGCGAGAAAGTTGGCGCGCAAGGCGCGGCGAGCAGCGAAGGAATGAACGCCGCTTGCTGCTCACGAGTCAGATTGCAGGGATCGTTCATGACCGTCGGCCGCGTCGATCGGCCGTAGCCGGTCATGTCCATTGAAAACACATCGAAACCTGCGCGCGCGAGATAGGCCATCCAGCTGTAGTCGCCGGATGGAACGTCGAATGCGACCTCTGCCGGTGTGCCTGCGCCGTGGACGAAGAGCACCACGCCAGATGATCCACGCTGGATGTTTCGACTCTCGACCCGTTCTCGAACGTAGATCTGCGCCGTCTGGCCGTTCATCGAGGGCGCGGTGGAGCGCACTCGCACGTAGTGATCGATCGTCAGGAGCTGATCGCCCGCCGGCAGGTTTGACGATGACGTAGTTGTCGTAGCGGCGCAGCCAATTGACGTCAAGAGCAAACAGGCGACCAGGTATCGCATGAATCGATCTCCAATGATGTGGTCACGATACGCGGTCGGCGTCGGGCCGTCAAACGAGCGTGGCGACTGCTTCAACCGCAAGTACCTGCCCGGGTCCCTCGGCCCACAGCTTGACTGTCCGCTGATCGTCGCGCCGGCCGCAAACGCGAAACGGGTTGGTGTCGAAGAGCGGCGCGACGGCACGAAACGAAAACGCCGAGACGTTGGCCGCCGGCAAGTTGTTTCGAACTAGATCGGCCAGCATGGTCGCGATCAACGGTCCGTGAACGACCAGACCGGGGTAACCCTGGCCGGTCGTCGTGAAGTGACGATCGTAGTGGATTCGATGGCCGTTGAACGTCAGCGCGGAATAGCGGAACAACAGGACCTCATCGGGCCGAACCTCACGGGTCCAGCTCGCCGGCTCCGGAGCGCGACTTGGCTGGGGAACCGACTCTCCTGGCCGCGAATCCTCTCGGTAGACGATGTCCTGGTCCTCAATCAACGCGAGGCCTGTGCCATTGCTGATGCGGTGGCGCACTTTGACGAAAACCAGCGGACCAGATCGTCCTTCCTTATAGGTCACATCCTCGACGCGTGACAACCTGGACACCGAATCTCCCACGCATAGCGAACGATGACTCTCGATCCGACCGCCGGCGTACATCCGACGAGGCAGCGGCACCGGTGGCAGAAATCCTCCCAGGCGGGCGTGTCCGTCTGCGCCGAGCTCTGATTGGCGATGAATCGGCAAGAAGAACAGCCAGTGCCAGAGAAGCGGCAATGGGTCGCCAGCCTTCGGTCGCGGGTCGTCTCGATCGAGCGTGGCCGAGAGAGCCGCGACCGGTCCAGGCGACACGACGTCGTCCCGTGACTCGGTCCGCCCAATCCAGCCGCGTAAGCTCTCAATGTTCACGAGGTGTTTGTTCTGCTGCGTCTTTTCTAGGACAATGGATGGGTTGCACGGATGAGAGCTGAATATGCCTCTATACGATTATTCTTGCCGATCCTGTGGTCATGAATTCGAAGCCCTCGTTCGTACCGGGAGTGTCCCGACGTGCCCGGCGTGTCAGAGCGGGGATCTCGAGAAGCTGCTCTCGACGTTTACGATGGGCTCGCTCGATCACACCAAAGAGCTCGTCAAAGCCGAGCGCAAGAAGCGCCTGCCGAAGCATCGAGCCGAACAGAACGAGGAGTATCAGCACACGCTTCGAGAGCACCTGGACCACTAGCCCCTCCTGCCCTTCCAGCCTCTATCTATGCGGCCGGGACCGTCGGCTTCGCCTTGATCGTCTTGACCATCTGCGAGTAGGGCTCGATCGTGCCGTGGACTGGCACGTCCTTGTCGACCTTCAACTTGCGCTGCGCGATGTTCCACAGAACGTTCTCTCCCCACAGGTGCTGCTGCCAGGCCGAATCGTAGAGATCGGCCTGAACGAGCATGCGATCTCGCGGCACGTAGGCGAAGAGATTCGTCCCCTCTCGAGGATTGTCGATCAGGTGGTAGAGCCGCACCTCCATCGACTTGTCCTTCAGCGTCATCTCATCATCCACGAGCACGAGCTTCAGAGGTTGCGGGTTCTTCGCCAGCGCGTCCTGGACGATGGTGTGTTTTCGAGCGACAAGATCCTTGAAGAAGGCCTCGTTGTCGCGGTACGTGATGATCGTCAGACCTTCGGCCACAGCGACGCGCAGCCCGCCCGAGTGGTCGAAGTGGTGATGCGACACGATCGCGTGAGTCAGCGGCTTCTGGCTGAGCGTCCGCGCCTTGTCGATGACCGGTTTCGACCGGGCCTCGTTCAGCGGGACCTCGAAGAGCGTCAGGTGATCGTCGAACTCGAACACGATGCTCCGATGGTTGCCGGAACCCGCAAGCCACCAGATGCCCTTGGCGACCTGCTCCGCTGTGACATTCACGGGCGGTGGAGCTGGAGCCGCCGCCGTTTTCACGCCTTCTGGCGCGGCCAGGTCGCCGGCCTCGGCGTCCACGGTGTTCTTCGACACCTGCAGATCGAACTGCAGGTACTTGTCCATGTTGGTCGTGAGCCGCTTCGGCAGCTTCAAACCGCCAACGTCTTCGTAACCTGAGAACGTCGTGACGATCGCCACGTCGCCCATGTTCGGGTTGTAGCTCATCGACCTGACGCTCGAAGGTAACTTGGTGGAGGTGTCGACGCCGAGCGTCAGCACGTCGCCCTTAGCGGTCGTCACGTCGACGAGCTGCTCGTTACCTTGTTGCCGGACGTTGGTCAGCATCGACGAAGGATCGAGCGCAGCCAGCACGATCGGAATAGGATGATGAAGCACCTCCATCCGTCGTTCGGCCGCAGCCTGCTCGCCGGCCCTCGTCATGTTCCCATCCGCGCCAACGTTGTAAGCGACGTCGCCATCGAGACCCTGCTGTTGTCGTTGGACGGTGGCGCCGGCGAACATGAACTGAGCGGTTCGCACTTGTTGCACCCGTGTGCGTCCGTTCGCCAAATCGATGGTGCGCTTGAACTCGGTCACCTTCCATACCGGCAGTTCGCTGTCCGGCATTTTGTTCTGTCCGGCATTTGGTGCGACGGCTTCCCCTTCAATGACAAGCGTCTTGGCCGCCCGGATTCGATCGGCTCCGCCGAGAGCCGTCGCAACGTCCTGGATGAACTTCGTCTCGGGCGGCACTTGCGCGCAGGCGGCCACGACAATCGAAGCGGCCACGATTGAGATGTGTTTTTCCATAGGCGACAGTATACGGCTGGGGGCTGGGGGCTGGGGGCTGGAGGCTGGAGGCTTGGGACTGAAGGCTCCGAGCTGGAAGCTGGGAGCTGGAAGCTGGGAGCTGGCATCTGGAAGCCGCAAGTTGGAAGCTACCGGCTCGCCATCCGTTTCTTCACATCTTCGAACCAGTTGATTACCACATTAATTCTTGCCACGGCGGGCGCTCCGGACTGGGCCTGTTCGGCACTGATGACGGCAATGAGCGTCTTTCCGTCTGGCAGGACATCAATGTTTCTGTTCGTCGTCGGGCCACCCTCTTGGGAGCCACCCCTAGGAATCGAAACCGGGTTACCGGTCGCGAAGCTCGGCTGCGTGGTGACGCGAACTGCCGCGAAATCGTTCGGTCCGGGCACGTAAAAGAGTTCTTTCCCGTCACGCGACCAGAAGGGATGATGAGGCGTCGCAGTCCCACGCCTCGCCACCTGATATCGGCTTCCGGTCGGCGGGAATGGCTCCACCAGAACACCCGCCGTTGCCGCGTCCTCGGACTGATACGCAAGCCATCGTCCATCAGGAGAGAAAGCGGACCGGCCGATATTTGTTGAGCCTTGGGCGAAGGCAGTCGTTTTCTTGTCGTTAACAGACAAGATCCAAATGGCGCCACCGACGGCCCCCCTGATCGCGGTGTAAGAAAGGTGCTGGCCGTCCGGAGACCACGAATCCGGAACGTGGATGACGCCCTTCTCTTCCGGCTTGGTGAGTCGTTCCGCGCTGCCGCCGTCGACCGGCTGCCAGAAGATGCCGAGATCGCCCTCACGATTCGATTGGAACGCCACACGCCTGCCATCGGCCGACCAGATCGGATACGTATTGGATCCTCCGAACGTCAGTCGCTGGGGCGCCGTTTGACGACAACTCGTACAGATAGACGTTTGCCTCTCTGCCGTACTCTGCGGCATACGCTACACGGCGACCATCCGGAGACATCCTGGGGAACGCATACCGTCCGGGCGGCAGGCCAAGAGGCCTTGCGCTGCCTGCTCGATCGATCAGCGCGAGAGCGGTCTGAGGAGACACCGACGCGGATGCCGGACCGGCGACATAGATCAAGGATCCCGTGGCGGAAAAGCTGAAATAGGCGGACGTTGCCGCGTTCAAATTGCCTAGCAGAAATCGAGCCGGTCGCATGACGCCTTGCACAAGCGAGACAGCGCCGCCGGTAACCTCCAGGCTTGCCAGATCGAACCGACGCGCGAACAGCGTGCCGCCCACGGCATATACCAGATGGCCTGTCGGCACGTAGCGGGCGTCGTCGCCCCCCCGAACCAGCGTCTTGCGCTCGCCCGACGTCAGCGTCTGCACCACAATCTCGGCCGTGTCCGGATCGACGGCTCTCGATAGCGTGAATAGGACAGCGCGTCCCCCAGGCAGCATTCTTGGCGTGCCTGCCATCTCTTCGGGCTCGATCTTGACCAGCACCTCCGGCTCTCCGCCATTTGCGGACACACGAACGATGCCAGCTGCCCTCTGGCCAATCAAAATCGACCCTTCATCCCACGACATGCCAAGTGGAAAGTCGATACCTCCACAGAGCACCACCGAAGCGCCTCCGGTGACGTCAATTTTTCTAAGCGTTCGATCCTGCTGCGACCAGAAGACGACGGAACGCCCATCCGGTGAAAAAACGGGAAAGCGCGGCGTGCCTCCAGGAGTGCTGACTCCCGGAATGGGCCTGGCCTCCAGTTCCGAGAGCGAGCGCAGGTAAAGTTGCAGGTTGGATGCGTAGACGATCTGTGAGCCATCCGGAGAAATCGTAACCGGCTGGCCTATCGTGAACGCAGTTCCTTCGTCATTGAGGAGAGAGAATTGCGTCACCGGTCGCGTGACGTCCGGTCTGAGATTCCAGACGGCCAAGCCTGTGATTGCGGCCGCCAGGACCGCGACTCCCGCAAGAGGCGCGACTGGTTTCCAGAGCGGCCGCGATGTGTGGAGACGCTCGTCTTCAGCAAGCAGGCCACGCGGATCGGCAACGATCGTCTCGATTTCCACGCGCAAGTCGACCGCCGCGTGCCACCGTGCCTTGGGATTTTTGGCGAGGCATCGGCGTACCAACTCCGAAATTCTTGGATTCAGCTTCGCCGGAAACAGACTGAAGTCCGGCTCGCTTTTCAGAACCGACGCGAGCACGTCGGACACGCTGTCACCATCGAAGGCCTGGCGCCCGGCGATCATTTCGTACAACACGGCACCGAACGAGAAGATGTCGCTCCGATGATCCGCGTTGAAGCCTTTTGCCTGTTCCGGCGACATGTAAGCCGCCGTGCCGAGGATCATGCCAACCTGGGTTCCGGCAATGGTCAGCGTTGGTGACTGGGATAGATTCGAGCCGGCCTGACCGGCCCCTACCGGATCCGCAAGCTTCGCCAGGCCGAAATCCAACACCTTGACCGTGCCATTTGGTCGCAGCTTGATATTCGCCGGCTTGAGATCGCGGTGAGCGACACCTTTCTCGTGCGCCGCTTCGAGCGCTTCAGCGATCTGCTTCGCAATGTCGAGCGCTTGATCGAGCGGAATGCGTCCCCGTTGGAGCCTTTCGGCCAAGGTTTCCCCTTCGACCAACTCGAGCACGAGAAACTTCCGGGCGGCCGATTCTTCGAGGCCATAGATCGCTGCGATGTTGGGATGGTTCAATGCCGCGACGACTTGCGCTTCTCGATGAAACCGGGCGACCCGTTCAGCGTCGTTGGCAAAGAGGTCTGGAAGGACCTTGATGGCGACCTCGCGCTTCAACTTTCCGTCGCGAGCGCGATAGACCTCGCCCATGCCGCCGGCACCAATCGGCGCGAGGATTTCGTATGTGCCAAGCGGAGTACCCGGAGCGAGCGATGGCATTTCGCAGGTAATCTAGCGTAGCTGGAGGCTGGAGGCTGGAGGCTAGAGGCTGGAGGCTAGAGGCTTGAGGCTGGAGGCAAGAATTGGAACAGTCGCGGAAAAGACCGTTGCCGCCATTTCAACGTCTCTTGAGTTCTCGATGATTTCTTTGCGCGTCGAAGCGGCACGAGTTCTGCTCCGCTCTGAGCGCCTCACCAATGTTTACTTATCGAGAGCTTGAAGTCTGGAAACTGTCCATGGATCTGGTCGAGCAATGTTATCGAACGACGACATCCTTTCCCAGGTCCGAAATGTACGGGCTCTCCAGCCAGCTCCGGCGCGCGGCGATTTCAATTCCTTTGAACATCGCAGAAGGGTATTGCCGTCGCACCACCAAGTCGTACATTCATCATGTGAGCATTGCCCTTGGCTCGCACGGTGAGCTGGAGACATGTATTGAACTTGCCGGCCGTCTTGGATTTCTGTCAGCAGAGCAGAAGCAGGGACTTGCCGACGCGACAGGGACAGTCGGACGATTGCTGAACGGTCTCCATCGCGCCCTCCAGAGCAAGCTCAAGTAGCCCCCCAGCCTCCAGCCTCCCGCCCCCAGCCCCCAGCCCCCAGCCCCCAGCGCCCCAGCCCCAGAGAGTTACAATCGCGCCCAATGACGAAGAAGCCGGCCTTCTGGGTGCTCCTGGCACTCGTGCTTCGTCGCGTCGGCCACCTTCTCGTGGCGGTACTTCACGAGCGCTTTCCCGCTTTGTCGATCGACATCGGCATGGATCGTCAGGCGGCGCTCGCCAGCGCCCGGATGCTCGCCTCCGATCGACAAATCGGCCCGGCGGACTTTCGGGATGCCGCCTCGTTCTCGATCGATGAAACGGTTCAGACGTTCGTCGAGCTGGAGGGCGGTGGCAAGCCCGCATTCGCCACACTGGTGAGCGACCGTCTGTTCGCACCTTACAAGTGGCGCGTCCGGCACTTCAAAGAACTCGAGAAGCATGAAGCGACGTTCACGTTCGCGCCCGATGGAACACCAAACGGATTCGTCGAGAGACTTCGAGAAGACGCGCCTGGCGCGGCGCTGACGGCAGAAGCGGCGCGCGCCATCGCTGAGGCCGCGGCCGGACGACCGTGGGGCGCGGACCTGACGGCCTTTCGCTCGGTCGAGCAGTCCCAGGAGCGACGCACCGGAGGACGCGTCGACTACACATTCGTATACGAGCGCCCGGACCGGCAACTCGGCGACGGCCGGTTCCGCCTTCGACTGGTGGTCAGCGGTGACAAGCTGACCGAGCTCTCCTACTTTCTCAAGATTCCTGACGCCTTCTCCAGACGCTACGAACAGATGCGATCAATCAACAATGCGATCGGTGTTGGAGGGTCGCTTGCGTTGCTGGTGTTGTACGGCGTCGGCGGGATCGCCATCGGCCTGTTCTTCCTGGGCCGGCAGCGATGGATCATCTGGCGGCAACCTGTGTTCTGGGGCGTGGTCGTCGCCATCGTCCAAACCGCCGCGCGTGTGAACGAATGGCCGCTGGCCTGGATGCAGTACGACACCGCGCTCTCGACGCGATCGTTCATCGCTCAGCAGGCCGCAGTCGCGATCGCCGAGCTGGCGGTCAACGTCGTGTTGTTCAGCTTTTCATTCATGGCGGCGGAGAGCCTCACTCGGCGCGCGTTCCCCAACCATCCCCAGTTCTGGCGGATATGGGGCCGGCAGGCCGGTGCGTCGCGCGCGGTCCTCGGTCGTACGGCGACAGGGTACCTGCTCGTATCGATCTTCGTGGCCTACGAAGTCGCGTTGTATTTCGTGGCCACCAATTCGCTGGGCTGGTGGAGTCCGTCCGAGGCGCTGTTCAATCCCGACGTGCTGGCGTCGTACTCGCCGTGGCTCTCAGCGATTGCGCGGTCCTTTCAAGCGGGGTTCTGGGAAGAGGCGCTCTTCCGTGCCGTACCGATTGCGGGTGCCGCGCTCATCGGCGACCGCCTCGGAAACCGTCGCCTGTGGATCGTCATCGCGTTCATCGTGCAGGCGATCATTTTCGGCGCCGGACATGCACCCTATCCGACGCAGCCGGCGTACGCCCGGCCGGTCGAGCTCGTTTTGCCGTCGATCGGCTTCGGGTTGCTCTATCTGACGTTCGGTCTTCTTCCCGGCATCGTTCTTCACTTCGCGTTCGACGCGTTCTGGTTCGCGATGCCCCTGTTTGCAACGACAGCCGCCGGGATTCGCGTTCAGCAGATCATGGTCGTCGCCATGATTTTCGTGCCGCTGTGGATCGTGCTGATCCGCCGGATCGTGGCTCCAGGTGTTCCTGAAGACGTGCCGCTGAATGCCTCGTGGCATCCGGCTCCCATCGATGCCACCTCGACGAAGGAGCCGATTGCGACCGCGACGGGCGGCGTGGCACCGTCGCACGTCCGGTGGGTGATGATTGCAGGGATCGTTGCCGCGGCAGTGTGGATCGTGGCGGTCGTGCGCATGCCGGCCCAGCGCTACGCGCTCGGCGCTTCTCGAACCGAGGCCATCAGGGCGACGCGGTCAGCGCTCGAGTCGGCTCGCCTCGGACCGGAGTGGCGATTCCTCCCGCTTACGAGCGAAGCCGGTGGTTCGGCTCACCGGTTCGTCTGGACGACCGCCGGGCGAGAAACATACGAGTCGCTCCTGGGCACCTATCTGAATCTCCCTGGCTGGTCGGTGTTCGTACGAAAATTCGAAGGCGACGTCGCCGATCGCGCGGAGAACTGGACGACAAGGCTGGGCCCAGACGCCACGGTCTCGAACATCAGCCATGAGCTTCCTGAGGCGCGTGCCGGTGCAGCTCTCGATGAAACAACCGCCCGCGAACTGGCCAAACGCGCATTGGTCCAGCGGTTTGCCATCGACGCCGCGGTCCTGAAGGATGTATCCGCCGTCCCCTCGAAGCTGCCGCAACGCACCGACTGGGTCGTGACGTTTTCAGACACCGCTCGTTCGCTCCCGAGAGGCGAATTGCGCCTGTCGACGCGCATTGCCGGCGGTGAAGTCGCCGAGACACGCCGGTTCGTCTTCATCCCCGAAGAGTGGGAGCGCTCCGATCGCAACGCGCAGACCATTGCGTCGATCATTGGCGCGGGCACGCTACTACTCGGAGTAGTGATGGTCGTTGCCGGGATGATTCTGTCGATCGTGTCGTGGAGCCGGCGTCAATTCTCGGTACCGCTCTTTCTGACCATGCTGGCAAGCCTCCTGATCTTGAGCGCCGCGCGTCTGGCCAACAACTTCCCGATCTTGATGGCCCAACTATCGACCGCCCAGCCGTTGCGCTTACAACTTGCCGTGCTTCTCGGTTCGACAACAGTTGGTGTGGCGTTGCAGGCGGCCGCATTAGCGCTCATCGCGGGAGCGGTGCCCTATTGGTGCTCGACGGGCCGTCTGAGGTTGCCGACGGCCGCGAGGCTCGGCCTGTCGCTCGGCGCAATCGGTGCGGGTGCGGCAGCCGTCAGCGCGTTGTCGTCGAACGGACCTCTGTGGCCCTCGTACGCCGGCGCCGCAACGTTCGCCCCGTTGATCGCGTCTGCAACGACTCCCGTCCTCGGGTTGCTGACCCGGATTACGCTTCTACTGCTGATTGTCGGCGCGGCAAACCGTCTGACTGCGGGCTGGACACGCCGACGCACGCTCACGGCGGTCCTCATCGTGGCCGTGGGCGGCGTCCTGGGCAACAGTGCGTCACCGTTGAATATCGGAATGTGGATCACCGCGGCGATCGTTATCGGACTGATTCTGCTCGCCGTGTACGTGTTCGTGTTGCGTCACGACGTCAGCGTCATCCCTCTCGCCGCCGCCGTCGTCGCGACCGTCGGGACCCTGCCCGAAGGCTTGTCACGGGCCTATCCCGGAGCGCTGCCCGGAGCCCTGATTGCGGTCGCCATCATGTGGCTCGCCGCCTATGCGTGGTTCCGGACGCTGTCGGGCCCACACCGGACCAACATGCTCGGCGACGTGGTCACCGCATGACGAGCTCCACGGGCAGACGGGTTCTTCTTATGGCTGCCGCAGTTGCCATCATTGCCGTCGCAGTCGTCACATTGTTTTTGTCTTCGACATCACCCGCCCGCAACGGGCCGGTCGAGTTCACGCGCGTCGGGCAAAACGGCCCTGTATTCACCGTGTCCGTGTCACCTGCGAAAGCCTCGGATGATGAGTACCTGATGCGAATTGCGGAACAGCTATCGGCCGAGCAGACTCAGTCGGGTGGCTCGGGACAGGTGAGCGTCATGGTTTGGCCAAACGACGTCCCCGTCCCGAAGGAACCGCCGACGACGGAGTTCGACGCGTCGATGCGCACGCAGATCGCCGGGATCTTCGTGAACCCCACACGCAACATCAAGCACATGATTCGCTTCAAAGAGGGCGCAACCGTCCTGGAGAAAGAATTTGGAGCGAAGACGCGTTGACACCCGAAATCTACGATCTAGGATCTACCTGACGTGCTTCGCTGCCGCCACAGACTCACCGACGCCCTCCTGGTTGGCGGATTGTGCCTCGCTGCGACTGCCTTCGCACAGCGGGGCCGTTTCGGGTTCCGGCTGCCACCCAATCCCGCATACGACGGCGCCTTTCAGTTTTGCCGGGCGATCTATCAAAGAAATCCGTACCCGGACGGAGGTAATTGGACGACGGACTATCCGCAAGCCGATGTGAATTTTCCGTATCGGCTCGCCGAGCTCACGCTGACGCCGGTCAGCAAGGACACCAAGCGCAACCCCAATCACGCCATCGTCGGCTTGACCGATCCCGAGCTCTATCGGTGCCCGATGATCATGATGTATGAGGTCGGCGCGATCTATTTCGACGAAACGGATGCAGCCGGACTCAGGGACTATCTGCTCAAAGGTGGCTTCCTCTGGGTAGACGATTTCTGGGGCGAGTACGCGTGGCGGGTCTGGGAAACCGAAATCCGCAAGGTTCTCCCGGCGGGCGAATATCCGATGATGGACATCCCTCTGGCGCATCCAATCTTTCACGTGCTGTACGAAGTGAACGAGGTTCCTCAAATTCCGTCCATCGGCTTCTGGTTCGGAACTGGCGGCCGGACTTCTGAGCGCGCCGACAGCCAGGTTCCGCACATCCGAGGGATCTTCGATCGGCGTGGAAGGTTGATGGTTCTCGTCTCGCACAACACCGACTTCGGTGATGCGTTCGAGCGCGAAGGCGAGAATCGGGCGTACTTCGAACGCTTCGCCGGCGTGGGCTACGCGTTCGGCATCAACGCCGCGCTGTATGCGATGACGCACTAGAGCAGCTATCAGCTGTCTGCTATCAGCTGTCTGCCATCAGCTGTCAGTTCTCAGGGACCAACCCTTACGCAGTTTTGACGTGAACCGAGCTGACTGCTGACAGCTGAAAGCTGACAGCTGTTCTTGAAGTAGACTGGCGCTGACACGCTAGGAGATCGTGATGCTGCGCCCTGGACGCGGAACGACGCTCGTCTTGCTCGTGGCGGGACTCTGCGTCGCAGCCACCGCGGCGGCACAACGCGGCCGGTTCGGCTTCCGCCTGCCGCCCAATCCCCCTTACGACGGTGGATTCATGTTCTGCCGGATCATGTTCCGGCAGGCATCGAACGGCGATGGAGGCGGCTGGGCCGTCGACTATCCACGCGCCGACATGAACCTGCCGTATCGACTCTCGGAGCTTACTTTGACGCCCGTCAGTCGCGACGAGAAGGGCAACTACAATCACGCGGTATTACGTTTGACGGATCCGGAGCTCTATCACTGCCCCTTCATCATGATGACGGAGGTCGGGGCTCTCTACATGGACGAGGAGGAGGCGGCCCACTTGAAAGACTACCTCCTCAAGGGCGGCTTCCTGTGGGCGGATGATTTCTGGGGCGAGTTCGCATGGCGGATCTGGGAGAACGCAATTCGCCAGGCGCTGCCCGCCGGTGAGTACCCGATCGTCGATCTCCCGCTCGCACATCCGCTCTTTCACACGTTGTATCAAGTGAACAGCGTGCCGCAGATTCCATCGATCAATGCGTGGTTCGAGCTGGGCGGCGGCACGTCCGAGCGCGGCGTAGACAGCGCCGTGCCCCATGCCCGGGCCATCCTCGACGCCCGAGGCAACATCATGGTGCTGATCACGCACAACACCGACTTCGGCGACGCCTTCGAGCGGGAAGGCGACAATCGTGCCTACTTCGACAGGTTCGCCGGCGTCGGCTACGCGTTCGGCATCAACGCGTTGCTGTATGCCATGACCCACTGACCGGCAAGATTTGAGAATGTGGGGATGACGCAAGGCTATGTCACCGACACGAACTATACGGACAACTTCTTTCAGGAGTTGTCTCCCGTCTGGCTGAATTACGTCGCGGCACTGATGGGTGCGGTGCCGCGCCGCCTCGACGTCCCGTTCACGTATCTTGAGCTCGGCTGCGGCTTCGGCAGTTCCACGGTCGTCAACGCAGGCGCATTGCCACACGGCGAGTTCCACGCGTGCGACTTCAACCCGGCCCACATCGAAGGCGGTCAGCGGCGCGCGGCCGCGTTGGGTATCGGCAACGTCCATTTTCATCTGGCATCGTTCGATCAGCTGCTCTCGCTGGATCTGCCCTCCTTTGATTTCATCGCACTACACGGCGTCTACAGTTGGGTCGGGACCGAAGCGCGGCGGGCCATCCGTGCGGTGATCCGCAAGACGCTGAAGGCCGGCGGCCTGGTGTACGTGAGTTACAACTGTCTGCCAGGCTGGTCGACCGAAGCGCCGCTGCGGAAGCTGCTGGTGGAGCTGTCCGCAACTGCCGGCGGGGGCTCGGCGCAACGGACGCACCAGGCGCTGCGCACGCTCCAGCAACTGAGCCGGAGCAAGCTTCGCTACTTCAATGCCAATCCTTCAGCCGTAGAGGCCATCGACGCTTACGCCAAGCGGCCGAGCGGCTATCTGGCCCATGAATTCCTGAACGAGACGTGGGAGCCCTTCTACTCGATCGATGTGGCCGACGAGATGCTGGAAGCCGAGGTGCACTACCTCGGAAGCGCGACACTGCCGGAGAATCACCCCACGCTGGCCATCGGCACGATGGCCGCCGCGGAAATCACGAAACTCCCGACCGAGCGGCAACGGCAGCTGGCTGTCGACTTTGCGATGAATCAACGCTTCCGACGGGACGTCTTCGTCCGCGGGCGCCCCACTCGCAACCAGGCAGAAATCAGCCGCCACCTCGATGCCACCGTGATCGGAAGCCTTTCTCGCCCCGAGCGGATGCCCACCCAAATCAAGGTGCCGCGCGGCGAAGTTCGTTTTCAGGAGGATTTCGTGGCCGACCTTCGACCGATCATGTCGCGGGGTTCGACGACGATCGGAGAGGCGGTCTCGACGCTCGGCGGCGGCAAAAGGGACGCAACTGAAATTGCCCGCAATCTTTTGTTCCTGGTCGCGGCAGGCACCTTGACGCCTTTCGCGCAAGTGCACCACTCCAACGGAACTGTCAAACCTCGGCGGTTGGCCAAGGGCATCGTGGAACGGGCGCTCGCCCCAGCATTGGATCGACGCGAGCGTCGCGTGATCCCGAGCGAAGTTCTCGGCAACGGCGTCGTCATTCAACCGGTCGAAGCCCTGGCCGTCTCGGAATGGGTGGACGGCGCCGATGGCGTCGAGGACTTGGCGACACGACTGGAGGCTGGAATCAACCGGATGCGTCTGAAAATTCCCAACGAAGGCACAGACACAGGGCCCGCGAAGACCGTGGCCGAGTACGCACGAACCGAAGCGAGCAATGCGGTGGAAGACTTGCTGCCTACCTTTACGCGTCTCGGGCTGTTGGTGTGATGGCAATCGGCCGTCGGCGCTACCGGCAGTTGCTGATTCGGGCCATCGGTCCCCATTCCGACATCATGCCGTCTGAGGGGCTCGCTGGAAGTGGTCGCGTCGAACGAACGAAGCTGCTCGAATCGTCGATGGGCAGCGCGGACACGTTGTCGCAGAAGTCTTGCCACATGCCATCGCGCTGAAGGTACTCTTCGACGTTCGAGACGTAAAAGACGGAGACCATCGCGCGTTTCTGCTTCAGGTAGGCGCCAACCGATCGGACGGCCTTCGGTCCGGCAAAATCGCCCACGACAGGAACAATCAAGTTGCGCGTTTCGAGAGCCTTGACGAAGGTGAAGGCCTCCTCGGACGACAGGAAGCCTCGCGCCTGGCCGCGTTCGTCCGTGGCGATCATCAGCTGCGCATAGGTTGGCTGCACCGTTCCACCCGCCACGCCTACGGGTGAATAACGGACGTCCGGTCCGAACATGAAAAACGCGTGATAGACAAATTCAATCGCTCGAAGATCCTCGTCTGCCAGCGCGAAACCATGCTTCGTGACGAGCTGGTGACGGACCGTCGCCAGGGTCTCGACGTAGAGCCGCTCGCTCGCGGCCACGCCCGCGTAAGCATCGAAGATGTCGGCCGCCGTTGATTTGGCGTCGAGACCGGCCGGGCGAGGTTTCGCGAACAATCGCGAGACGAAGTCGGCCCGATCCGCGGAGACCTCGAACAGGGCTTTGTACAGCAGGTGCAAATTCAGATTACCGCGCCGAATGTCGACGATGAATGCGATCGTCGGCTTGAGCGCCGCGATATAGGTGAAGTTCTGCTCGGGGCCGACACCGAGATAGGCGCGCCCGGCCTTGACGACTCGCAAGAGCTCGGGGATCACGTACTGATAGCGCTGCTCGTTCGAAAGGAGATTGTCCGACCGAAAAATGCCGCTTGGCTCCGACAATGCCGCGCTCAGCGTCCAGAATTCCTGATCGCTCAATTGCGACGGTGCCTGGGCGGCCACGTCGCGTGACAGGCCAGAGAGGAGACCGCACGTGAGCGCTGCAAGCGCAACGGCGACGATCAATCGACGACGACGAATCACAGCCCTGCCCCTCCTGCCCTTCCTGCCCTTCCTGCCCTTCCCGCCCCTCCTGCCCCTCCTGCCCTTCCTGTCGCAATAATCACTCTCGCAGAAATGAGATCAAAGCGGGGTGAACGACGTCCGGCTGCTCCCATTGCGGCAGGTGGCCGGCCGATTCGATCGGCACGAGCCGAGTCCGCGGCACCGCCTGGAGCAACGCCGCGCTGAATTCGAAGGGCACGGATTCGTCCTCTTTCCCCCAAATCGCCAGGACCGGTCGAGGATGCTGACCGACCCGCTTCAACTCGGGGCCCTGATCGAGAGTCGCATTGTTCACCGTGGTCGACAACTGAGCGCGTCGAAACCCGCGATATCGGATCTGTTCGCTGTATCGGTCCGGCCAGTCCGGAAAGCGCTCCGGCTTGTGAAAGTCGCCCAACTGGGCATCGGCCCACCAGCGCTCCTCGAAGATGGCGGTCAGGAAGTTCCACAGTCGCGGCAGGTTGTCGAGAAGCGGGATCTCGTACGGAGCTCGAAACGACGGGTCGACGTAGACCAGAGTCCGGACGCGATCAGGATTCCGATCCGCAAAGGTCGTGACGACAGCTCCACCGAACGAAAGGCCGGCGAGGTTGATTGGTTGCGTGATGTGCAGCGCATCGAGCAGTTCCGTCAGCTGCCGGACAATGGCGTCGTGCGTGTACGCGATGTCCGGACGGTCGGAGTATCCGCGGCCGTAGTAGTCGTACCGCAGCACCCTGAATCCAGCGTCGGCGAGTGCCTTGAAGGTCGGATCCCAGATGTAATACGGAACGCTGATGCCGGCGGCCAGCACGACAATCTCACCGTTCACGGGTCCACCGAGCTCGTAATGGGTGTAGCCGTCGGCGAGGCGCACGAACTGGCCGGACACCGACTTACGGACCGAGTCGTCGATATCGAGTTTCTCCGGATCGGCAGCGACGTACAGACCTCTGAGCGCGGCACCCACGAGCAGGAACGATCCGACTGTTATCGCAAGCCGGCGGCGTGTGGAAGGAGCAATCAGGATTTTTCCCGCGTAAAGACCTGGACGCTGCTGTACTCGTTGCCGCTGTTCAGCCCCTTGGTCGTGATCGTCAAGACTTGCCCGTCGGCCGAAACTGTCCGGGTCGACGTTTCGACGACTTCGCCATTGACCTTCCCGCTTCGTTCGGACGTGCGGGCATCGATTCGCTTCACCGAAACAGTCCAGAGAAACGAATTGGAAATGGGGTTGTCTTGGCCATCGTACTTGGACATGTACTCGACCCTGTCGGTGCTCCCATTGGCAACGAGGGTTTCTGTCACGTGACGCATCCGACCGTCCGTCGTCAGTTCGAATATGGTGATGCGACGCTCCGGAGGCGCGCCGCTGAATTCCGATTTAGCCCGATCCATGACCCACCGGCCGATGAGCGGATCGTCCTTGCTCTGCGCGAGCGCGGATTGTCCGGCCAGGCTGACGAGTCCTGCCACGAAGAGAATCAACCCTCCATGGCGCACGTCGCTCTGCATGACGCCTCCCTCTTAAAAGACTGCCCGCTGCGCGGGTCCAACCGTCGGGCCGCATGATACCGCAAGAATCTCCGACCCTCTCAAGACGCGGCGGCAGGGCATTTCCAGGTAAATGAATGTGGCCGCGTGGCGTATGCTTTGCCAGCAGAGTCGCCAGGAATCAGGAGTGCCGCATGATCACACCACCGTCCGCCGTCGATCCATCCTTGATCAGGCTTTACCAGAGTTACGCCGACGGTCGCATCGGCCGGCGCGGATTCATCCGCCGTGTCTCCGCCATGGCCGCGGCCGGATTGTCGATTCCAGCTTGGATGCTCGCAGATCCTGCTAGAGCGGGTGCCGCCCAAGCGGCGGCCGCAGGAACGACGGCGCCGATGCTCGACCTCGCCGAGTGGACCTACTTCTTCGTCGGCGTCGAACGTGCCGAAATGGCTCGGGCGACGTACGTCAACGGCAAGCAGATGTACGTCGAAGTGTTCACGCCGGCACAGGTTCGACATCCGTATCCGATGGTGCTCGTACACGGCGGCGGAGGACAGGGACTCGATTGGATGTGTACGCCCGACGGACGCCGGGGTTGGGCTTTGATCCTGCTCGAGGAAGGCTACAAGGTGTATGTCGTCGATCGTCCCGGTCACGGCCGATCGCCGTATCACCCCGACGTCAATGGACCGTTCCCGGCGCAGAGCCTGACGTTGGAAAGCCTGTCGGGGCGATTCACACCGCCTAACGCCGGCGCGCCCGACAACGGACCGTACCGGCGGCTCCACAATCAATGGCCCGGCACCGGCGAAGTCGGTTCCAACGACCTGGCGCAAATGGTCGCCGGACAAGGCGGAAGCTACGTCAATAACGCGCTACCGGGAGGACAAGGTGCACGGGGTGCTCAAGCTGCACCGGGTGCTCAAGGTGCACCGGGTGCAGGACGCGGTGGGCCGCCTCCAGTTGCCGCCGTCCTCGGTCCGACCGGCGCTCCTGCTGGCGGCCCGGACCCGCAACACCTGGTCTGGCGTCAACGTGGTGCGATGCTGCTCGACAAGATCGGACCCGCGATCATCATGACGCACTCCGCAGGAGGACCGTTCGGCTGGCTCGTTGCCGAAGTGCGACCGAACCTCGTGAAGGGCATCATCGCGGTCGAAGGCGGAGGGCAACCGTTCGCGGGCCAGAACGTATGGGGAATGTCGACGATTCCGGTCACCTACGATCCACAGGTCACCGATCCGTCTGAGATCAAAACCAAGAGCGTGGCGGCTCCAGAATCCGGCGTGAACGCCTACCTTCTTCAGGAAGAGCCGGCGCGCAAGCTCAAAAACCTGCAGAACATTCCGATCGTCATCGTCACGGCTGAAGCGTCGTTCGCGTCGCCGGGCAACCCTGCTGCGATTGCGTATTTCAAGCAAGCTGGTTGCAAGGCGGAGGAGTTGCGCCTGGCGAACCTCGGGATCCACGGCAACGGCCACATGATGATGCTGGAAAAGAACAACCGCGAGGTCTTGAAGCCGATTCTCGAATGGGTGGAAAAGAACGTCAACGCAGGGGCCAAAGCGAGCGCAGCCGCGAAGCCGAATTCCTCAAAGACTGGCGCAAAGAACGACTCGACGGCGATGAAGCTCGCCGACATGGGCCACTTCTGGGTGGGATTGGAGCACAAGAAGATGCCCTACGGCACCGTTCTGGCCGGCCAGATGTACGTCCAGTACATGATTCCGGCTCAGGTTCGCCATCCGTACCCCATCGTGCTGGTTCACGGTGGAGGCGGCTCGATGCTCCACTACATGGGCATCGGCGAGCAATCAGGGTGGGCGCACTACTACGTGCAGGAAGGATATCGAGTCTATCTCGTCGATCGTCCGGGCCACGGTCGCGCGCCGTATCATCCTGACGCGCTCGGGCCGATTGGCCCGAATGTCTCCTACGCAGCGATCGCGGCAGACACACGCCGCGCGGCAGTCGGTCCCAACAATCAATGGCCGGGGACGGGCGACATCGGTGATCCCCTTTTGGATCAGGACCTCGCCGGTCAGAACGCGGCGATCGGCGACAACGTCTTCGCTCACAAACTGTGGGCAAGCCGCGGCGCGGAACTCCTTGACAAGATCGGACCGGCAATCATTCAAGTGCATTCCGCCGGCGGGCCGTTCGGGTGGATTGTTGCAAACGAACGCCCCAACCTCGTGAAGGCGATCGTCAATGTCGAGGGCGGCGGCGCTCCGTTTGGCAACGGGAATCCGTGGGGGCTCACGACAATCCCGCTGGCGTACGATCCGCCGGTTGCGGATTCGTCGCAGTTGACGTCTCGTGACGTGACCGGATCGAATGGCCAAACTTACAAGCTCCAGGCCGACCCGGCTCGAAAGCTGAAGAACCTGCTGGGCATCCCGATCGTTTATGTGGTTGCTGAAAAATCCGGCCGAAGCGGGGAGCCGACCGTCGCGTTTCTGAAGCAGGCCGGATGCGACGCAGAAGGGATGAACCTCAAGGACAAAGGGATCCTCGGCAACGGACACTTCATGATGCTGGAGAACAACCGCCGACAGGTATTCGATGCGATTCGAAGCTGGATCGATCAGAAACTGCCGGCCAGAACGTAGAATTTACGTCTTTTCGAGGGCAGCGCGAACCTTGACGGCCAGATCTGCCGGAACGGCCGAAGCGGTCAGCGACTTGACGGTGGCCAGTTGGTCGATCTGCCAGCACAACCCGAGAAGATCGTCCACCTGACTTCGAGGCAATGCCAGCACAGCCTGATCCCGGAACTTGTCGTCGAGTTGACGATCGCTCAACGGCCGACGAAGGTTTCCGATCGACTCCTCGACGAACCGGCTGAGCCTGCGTCCATCGGTCAGCTCGACTTCGACGTGAGCCTGATCTTCGGTGATGGAGTCGTCTCCGGCCGCCGTGGTGCTCTCCCGAACGCGTTTGACATCGGGATCGTTCACTGCTTCGTCGGTGTACTCCTGGATGCCAGCCTTGCCGCGAACGAGACCGACGGCCGCACCGTGATAGACCGAGAACTTACCTTGCAGTCCGCGCGTGATGTTCTGCTGGTTGCAGAGATCGAGAACCAGCGGTGCCACGCGAAGCCGCACACTGCGGATGGCTTGTGGCGGTGGATGATGTTGGTCGTGAATCTGAATGCAGGCGTCGATCGTCGGGTGGTTCACGATTCCGCAGGGAAATGGCTTGTAGGTGTTGGCACGCAGGTCGAAGTCAACGCCGAGCCCGCTGGTGACCTTCGAGAGGTCGTATTGCGCGGCTTGTACGGCGGCGAACCCGCGAGGACCCTCGATTCCGCGGTCACCCGCCGTGAAGCCGGCCTGCGCAAGCAGAGCGGCGGCATAGCCGTTCTGCGCGGAGCGTCCCGGATGAAACGCTTTGGCCATCGATCCGAACATCTCACGCAGGCCCGCGGCCTGCGTGGCGGCGAGGCCAATGGCCCACACCATCTCCTGGACTGAGAGCCCCAGCAGCTTGCCGATGGCGGTCGCAGCGCCAAACACCCCAGATGTCCCAGTGATGTGCCATCCGGCATCGTAGTGCGCCGGATACACCGCGTTGGCGACACGCGACTCCGCCTCGAAACCGAGAATGAACGCCTCGACGAAATCGCGGCCGCGAACCGGATGGACGCTGGCATACGCAAAGAGCGCTGAGGCCACCGGGGAGCTGGGATGACTGTAGTTCTTCGGCGTCGTATCGTCGTAGTCGTAGACATGCGAGCTGATGCCGTTCATCAACGAGGCATGAAGTGGATCCAGACGCTCACCGCGTCCGAGCACGCTGGCAGTTGCCGGCCCGGAGTACGGACCCAGCGCTCGAATCGCCAGATCAACGGCCGGGTGGAGACTGCCGCCAACCGCGCAGCCGACGTAATTGACGAGAGCGCGGCGGGCTTCGTGACGGACGTCCGCGGGAATGTCTTCGAGTCGACTATCGAGGACGTAGGACGCGAGGATCTGAGTCTCGGACATCAACCGCGCCCCTTTGCCACTCCGCGCAGCGTGCGGTCTTCGAACTCTTCCGCGGTTCGCCCAAGGACCGCGTCGAAGTTAGCCGTCAGTTCTCCCAATTTCGAATCCGGCATCGGTTTGAAGTCCGTCAGGATCGTGGCCAGGTCTCGTCGGTTGAGCGCCGTATACACGAAGTCGCGGGCGTTGTCCGGATGGCCGTTGACGGCAATCTGAGTCGTGAACACCCGCTTGCCGCCTTTGCTGACGGCGATGTGGATGTGGGCCGCTCTGAACTGCCCGCGCAGCGTGTACGAAATCGGCTTGATGGTTCGAAAGTAATACTGCCCTTTCGAGTCTGTCAGGAAGCGGCCGTAGCCCTGAAAGTTCCCGTCTCGACCACCTGTGTTTGCGCCGCCACTGTGGATGTACGACGCCTTGCTGTCGACCTGCCAGATCTCGACGAACGCGTTGCGAATTGGCTGACCGGTGATGCTCAACACTCGACCCGTCAGGTGGGAGATCTCGCCGACCGCAGGCGTAATTGCGTCGTTGATGATCAGGAGATCGTTGTCGGTATCGAGCGGCATCTTGTCGGGGTAGAAGGGTCCCTCGCCGGTGTTCGCGGTGGGAACGAGCTGCTCGGCGAACAGTCCGGGCATCGTGAACCATTCAGTTGCCGTGAACGCCGTCGCGCCGAGAGCACCGAAAAAATGACGCCGGTCCACTGCAACCTCCTCCCTCGCTACCTCCCTGCCCGGTTCTCTTCGGCCCGCGCCGCACTCAGGATATTCGCCAGGCCGTAGTTTCCTTCGTGACATTCGTACTGCATGATCGGCTCTTCGTCGTTCATGGTCAGCGAAATCGAGAACGTCCAGGGGCGCGTCCACGTCGACGGATCGTTGACGGTGACCGACCAGACAACCTTATCCGGTGCGACGCGCGTGAACTTCTCGACGAGCTTCAGCGTCCGGGCATTGGCGTTGCGATAGACACTGCGATCTTTGAAATTCGTGGTCTCCACGACGAGCGTCTCGCCATCCCAATGGCCTCGGGCATCGCCCATATCCAGGTGAATGCCTTTGCCGACGTGCGGACGGTTTTCCAGAGGAATCACGCGCGCCTCGTGAATCATCTCGTACTGGATCGCCACGAAGCCCTGCCCCTGAACAATCTTGTAAGAGTTCCCGTAAATGGCAGGCATCATCGAACCGGGCAGGCCTCGCGTGATACATCGATCGTAGAGGCTTCGGTCTTCGTACGAGTCTGCCGGTCCTCTTCCGTTGTCGCGCCTCGCTTCTGTGCGGGCCGCCACGCGCTGCTGCCCTTCAGCCGTCAACGGAGGAACCTTCCCGTCGGGAGGATCCACGACGAACCAGGCCTGGCTGCCCTTTTCGAGGTGCAGCGCATCTTGCCACCAGTGGTCGGGGGCGTGAATCGGACCCTCGAACGCCGCGATGGTTCGGCGCTGAACGGCCTCCTTGATCTTCAAGAGCTCTTCGCCCTGCACGTCGGCCAGCTGGCGTCCGGCGAACTCATCGGATCGTTCGAGCGGCGTACCATTTTCATAGACGTTCGTGAAGTTGCCTTGCAGGTCTGGATCGCCCCACGGAGTGCGCGGCGCCTTCCAGACTCCGGCCTTGGTAGTCGTTCTGGCCACACCGGTTTGCGACTGCGCCTCGGTGGGAACGATGGTCCGTTCGATCGCCACAACGGCACAAACCAATGTCATCAGGCGCGCAACAGAAGGCGTCCGCATTTCGCGATCTCCTACTCGTGGCCATACTACAGCAAAAGCCCGATGGAACTGCCTGATGGAGCGGAACAGTGGAGCCGGGATGAAGACGGTGCCGCGGGCTAGCTTCCGGGCTCGGATGATATCTTGAGTTCGTTCGTGATGACTTTCGCGCCATCGTACTCGAAGACAGGTCTCGCACGGCTCCAGATCGACTGGGATTTGCAACAGTAAGGTCCAATAGGAAACTGGCTGGAGCACGCGAATACCCGGAGCCTCGCGGCCTGAACACAGATCGGTCTATATTCTCCTTCCTCCCAAACGACGCGTATGAAGGAGATGTGACATGCCGTCCGCGTTCTCTCTGGCCCCCGACAGGAATCCGTTGCCGAACGGCACGTTCGGCGACATCGGTGCGTTCTTCCACGTCCGTACGCGCGACGGCGGATTGGAGGCGCGTCTCGAGGTGCCGTATGAGCAGTCTGCTGCACGACACGTCGCCGAGGGATCGCTGCGGCTGTTTCGTTGGGACGAGCAGAAGCGGTCGCTGCTGCTGATCGAACGATCGGGCGTCGATCAGGAACGTCGCGTAGTGTGGGGATGGGTCAGCGCGCCCGGCTTGTACGGCGCCATCGGGTTGCCGGGCAGCGACGAGCTGCTGCGCACGATTGGCGTTTTCTCGATGTTCTCCCCCGACGACTTCCGCAACCAACCGACGCTCAATCCCAGAATCTGTGGCCTGATTCTGTGTCAGCCCGACGCGGCGACTCCGGACCCTTTCCGGGTCCGCTAGGCAATCTTTGCGAACTCTGCCTAGGCATCGAAGTACCACAGGGCCACTTGCCGGAGGTTCAGATCCTCCGGGATCGTCCCGAGATTTTCGAGAAACTGATCGAGCCTGCGCCTCCGCCGCGCGTGTTTGGGTGGGGCGCCAACTACGGAGGCCGTTTGGGCGACGGCACGACCACCGAGGTTACAAAGAATCCAGAAATGCCAACAACGCATCATGGTCGGACTGAGGCAGTCGGAGGAAGCCGTTAAGCGCGTCTTTTGCTTCCACACCATGGCGTTGGATAGCACCCTCGATCTTGTTCGAGCGCGCATCGTGCATGAAACGGTCTCGGCGCGACAGTCCCCACAATGGCGCCGTGCGGAAATCGTTCCCCGTTGCCCGTCCTTGCTCTATGCCATCGCCCGTGCCTATGTCGTGCAGCAGCAGGTCAGAGAACAAGTTGACCGGTTTGTTGCTCAGCGCTGCGACCGAGTTGCGGCCGGTCATCATCGTTGGCACATGGCAACTGGCGCACCCAATCTGACTAAACACTTGCTCTCCGCGCTGCACTTGAGGCGTGAGGGGACCCCGGGGCGCCGGGGCCAAGAACCGCATAAAGTTCGTAAACGCCGTCACGTTCGAGCCGTCGTCCTCGGGGTCACCGACCGTGTCACACCCCAGCTGGATCGGCTGGCCCTGCGGTCTATTCTCGTGTGGGAAGCTGGGGTTGGTAATGCCCAACTCGTTGAGGTAGGCATCCCCCGCGAACTGATGCAAGGTGGCGACTTGCGCCTTCCAGCCGAAGCGCCCGAGTTCGGCCGCCCCGGTGTCGGGGTTCGACACGTAGTTGGGTCTGCCGCCGTTGCGTTGGTTCCCCAAAATGGTCCTTTCCGGAATAGCTTCCATTAGCCCCGCGCCAAACAATGGCGTGCTATTGCGGCTCGAGACGATGGTGGCTTCGAGAGGCACAACCTCCCCCGTTAGCGTACAGCCCTGGACGTCGATGGCGCGCTGTTGCAGCAGTTGGCCGCCTCTGTCGACGGATACCGAGCCGTCCAGCGGGTCAAAGTGCCCGTTGAACACCCGGCTGATGCGCGTCTCCCGCGCCACGCCCACGTTCGGCTCCGAACCGCCCGTGCTCGGCACGGCATGGCATTCGGCGCAACTCTTCCCGTTGAACACCGGCCCCAAGCCCTCTTCGATGGTGTCCACTTCCTCGAACTCGTCCAGTCCGTCGTTGAAATCCCCCACTTGCGCGGGGGTCAGACCCGGCAGTGGATTGGTCAAATTCTCTCCCTTTTGCGAGTCGGTCCGCCGTTGAGCCAGCAGCAGGATCAAAACGCCTGTTGCCACGACAAATACTAACCTTGTCTTGTGTACTGTCCGTCGCATAGGTTCTCCTTCGACGCCTCACGTCTCTGAGTCTGCTTTCTCACACAGCCCTTCCCGAGACCTTCCTGAGATTCGGAGAACGAGGGTCAGTTACATGTTGCCTCCTGCTTGAGGACCAGCGTGGTTCGTTGTGATGACGCAGCCTTTCCGATCGCGCCGGGCACTCGCCGACAGTCTTTGACCCTCTTCGTCGCGGCTGGTCGACGAAGTCCCTGTCGGGCAGCGGCTCCACTGGCACGCGTCACAAACGCGCGAGTCGGAGCGTCATCGTGCTTGGTGTTTCGCGCCCGCGCTGTGCAACGCGCGTACCACGGAATCGACGAACGTCTCGTCCGGTGTCGCGCTTGGATTGACGATCGTCGTACGTGCCAGAAGATGCGGCCGCGTGCGGGTCGATGTCACGGGCCGGCGCGTCGACGGGCTTATCTTCACCGGCATCTGGCGATCCGCATCACGCGTGACGGCGAACTTGTTGTGAGGGATTGTCGGGAAGACTCGCGAGCGGGAGCTGACACGAGCGGAAACGGGCAACAGTTCAGCTGAATTGATCCACTACGACCAAGTGAGAACCTCACCCGGTTTGCGCAATACTGTTCAGACTAGGCACGGTCTACGCCTCACGCCGGTCACTTATGGCGGCATTGGTCCCCTCGCTCCGCCGGCGCGCGCCGGTGCGGGCATCGCGGCGGGTATCAACAATGGATGTCCGCTGATTAGACTCGCCGGCCAGCACGTGTTGGCTGTCGACTTTCATCTGCTGAGCGCCTGGCGTTGGCGGAGGTGGAGGAGGAGGCGGCGGTGGTGGTGGCGCCGCCGCCGGTACCTCAGGTGCGGCCGGCGGAGTTGGTGGCGCCGGCGGAGGAGGCGGCGGTTGGTGGCGCCGGCGGAATTGGTGGCGCCGGCGGAATTGGTGGCGCTGGCGGAATTGGTGGCGCCGCCGTCGCCTCAGGTGACTCAGGTGGCGCTGGTGGGGGCGGAGGCGGCAACGGCGGGGCGCCGCGTCCGCTTCCCCTCAACGCAATCTGAATCCGGACGTCACTGCGACCATCCGGCGACTTGTTCGACACCACACCAAGCGTCAGGTGTTCGTCGATCCCGCGAACTGCCTCACCGAGCTTGAGCAAGGTGTCGTTGGTCACGGCATCGCCCACCTGCACGCCCAAGCGCGGCTGCACCCGCTCTTTCAGGCTGGGACTCACGCCAATGAAGTCGATGGCGCTGACTACGCCGTTCCAGTCCGTCGGGGCGTGACCACCGGCGACCCCGAACCCGAAGCCGCGTCCACGGCCGGGAGGTAGTGGGGGCACGGGTGGCGCCGGCCTGGGCGCTGGCGTGAGTGGAGTCAAAGCCGGGCGGGCGGGCTCGACTGGTCTCGGTCCGAAGTCGATCACGATCCGCACCGACTGCGGCGCGGGCACATCGTCGGCGTAGTGCCACTGGAGGACACTCGACAGCGCATCCCTGCGCAATTCCTCCGGGCCGCTCACGACTCGCGCGTCAGCGACCTCACCAGTACGACCGAGCGTCGCTTCGATCACCACCTGTCCTTGCGTCGTGGCGTTGCGTGGGTAGCGCAGCGGAGGACGATGGAGAAGGGTGCCGCCAGAGTCGACGGTGATGCCGGGTTCGTCGGGTAGAGCCTGCGCTTCGCTCCTGAGTGGGAGCAACCAGACGGCCAATGCAGCAACGACAACAACAGCTGACGCGGTGGCCAGAAAGCGCGATACGCCCCGAGAAGCAGACCAGGAAGCTTCGGTCATCACGGCCGCGATGCGCGCAACGAGGTGGCGCCTCTTGAGAAAGAGCGGCGCCGGTGCGACGTCCGGTTCCAGCCGATGCGCGGCGACGGCCAGCAGCGCCTCGACATACCCGTGACGATCGAGTGTCCGCCGCACCACTTCTTCGTCCACCGACTGCTCACGCGCGAGCTGGATCTCGGCGAGCGCATACCAGACGGCCGGGTGAAACCACAAAAGTGCGCGAATCAGCTCTTCGACCAGAACGAATATCCAGTGCTTGCGCTCGACATGGATCAGTTCGTGGCGGATGATGGCCTGACGAGCGTCTTCCGGCAGATGGGCGATCCGCGCTGGCAGCAGGACCGACGGCCATCGCCAGCCAAATGTCACCGGTCCCGTCACGTCATCGGATTCGTACCACTGCACATCGCGCCACGCCTGCTCACCAGGTAGAGGGCTCGGCGGCTCGCTCATTGGCTTGGCTTTCTCACGGATGTTGCGGAGGCGAAGCAATCCGGCGCCGATCCAGGCGAGCCGAAGGACCGCCCCTCCAACAAGAATCCAAAGGAGAAGATCCATCGTCCATAAGCGTCTTGGTTGTGGAGCCACCACTGTTGCGAAGCCCGTGCTGATCGTGTCGGCCGCCACGATGTTTGGAATCGCCTGCAGCGGCGGTTGATACCACGGTCCGATCAGGGGAAGGAGCACAGACAGAGTCAGGATCCCCTGCCAAAACGCGAGGCGGGCCCGGGCGTGAGGCCAACGACGCGAAACGAGAGCCGCAGTCGCCACGAGCACTGCCACTTGTGCGCTCCAGGCCAGGAGGTTGTCGAGGAACAGGGATGGGGTCATGATCGCTTCGTTCCTTTCATCGCGCGCCGGATCTGCTTCAGATCCTCAGCCGTGAGCTTTTCGTCTTCCACCAGGTGGACGAGCAGTGGCTCGGCGGCGCCGTTGAAGACCCGCTCCACGAACTCGCGCACCATGGAGCGGATGACCTGTTTTTCAGGTTGTGCGGCCGCGTACACGAACGCCCGATCGCCCTGCCGCTTCGTCAGAAACCCCTTCTGCTCGAGGATGTTCATCATGGTCATCACCGTCGTGTAGGCGATCCGTCGATGAGCGAGCCGATCCTCGTAGACCTGGCGGACGGTGGCGGGGCCCAGCCGCCAGATGACCTTCATGATTTCGAGCTCGAGTCCGGTCAGCGTGCGTTTGGCGCGGCTCATACTAAGTATTTAGTACTAAAGTCGTATTTGAGGTCAAGCGATTTCGGCAATCGGGGGAAAGGTCGGACGGATACCAGTTAGCGGCTCACCAGTCGTTGAGCACGGCCAGCGGATCGATCCGCGACGCCCGCCGGGCAGGAAGATAACAGGCCAGAAATGCGACGAGCGCGAGCGCCGACAGAACGACGAAGAACGTCAACGGATCGGTTGGCGTGACGCCCCACAGCAGATTGCTAATCACCCGCGTAAGGGCCAGAGACGCGAGCGTGCCCAAGAGGACCCCGACCATGACGATCAGCATCCCCTGACGGAGCACGAGACGAAGGACCGTCGCCGAACGCGCCCCAAGGGCCATTCGAATGCCGATTTCCTTGCTGCGTTCGCTCACGCCGTGCGACAGCACGCCGAAGATGCCGACGACTGCCAGGGCGACCGAAATGATCCCGAAGAGGGTGAGGACGATTGTGTACTCGCGTAGATCCTTCAGCTGTTCGGCCGCGTATTGTTCCACGGTCCGGATATTGATCAGCACCTGCGTGGGATCCTCCTCGAGCACCGCCGCCTGCAGCGCCGGCATCATCCGACCCGGATCTCCGGCGACCCGCACGACGAAGGTGTTGGGCAGCATGATCTGCTGACTCAACGTCATGGCCATCCGACGTGGCAGTTGAGAGCGCGGCACGTACAGTTGCGGCTCAGAGCTGCGCTGATAGCGGTTCTGTCGCACATCTCCGACCACACCCACGATCTCGCGCGGCCGGTCGTAAGGCAGATTCAACTGAATCCGCTTGCCGATCGGATCCTCTCCGGACCAGAACGTCTTGGCCATCGTCGTATTGATGATGGCGACAGACCGTCCTCGCTCGGTATCGTCCATCGCAAATTCGCGTCCGCCGAGGAGCGGAATACTGAGCGTCCGGAAATAGCCGTGCCCGATGGGATACCACGCTGTCGACAACGCCTCCCTCTCGGAAGATGCGACGAGCCGACCCTCGGGAATGAACTCCATGCGTGGAGGCTCGCCACCAAGGGGCGGCGTGACGGTCAGCGTCGCCGACTCGACATTCGGAATCGCAGACAAGCGTGCGCGAATGCTCTCGCTGAGACCCTCGATTCGTGGAGTGAGCTCAACCTCGTAAGATGTGTTGCCGTCCCACGTATAAAACGATCGTGGAAAGGGCACTTGAAAGGTCATCAGGCGTCGAGTGTCAAATCCTGCCTGAACACCGCCAAGACGTAAGACGCTGTTGATCAAGAGGCCTGCGCCGACCAACAGCACGAGAGTCAAAGCGATCTGAACGACTACGAACGCCCCACGGAGCACGTGTCGGGCGTCAGTCAATCCCCTGCCGGATGCCCGGAGAACCGCCAGCGCGCCCGGATGCGACATGTTGAGCGCGGGCGCGAGGCCAAAGATCACGCCGCTCCCAACGCTCATCAACAACGTAAATCCCATGACAGTGGTGTCGAGCGTCACTTCGCCCGAGGCGGGCAACCCGCGCGAGCTCATGTTGGTGAACACGCGAAGCCCCGCCCAGGAAATCCCCACTCCCAGCGCGCCGCCGACTATCGCGAAAAACACGCTTTCGGTCAGCAACTGACCCACGATGCGCGGGCGGCTGGCTCCGAGCGCTGCGCGTAACGCCATTCCCGCTGACGAGTGGCGCCCTGCGACAACAACAAGGCGGCCACATTCGCACAGGCAATCACCAGCACGAAGAAGACGGCGCCTTGAAACGCGAGGAGCGGCCTTCGGAACGCCGCGACGTAGACGTCCTGGAGGGACTCCACACGAATGTCCCAACCCTTGTGTGTCTCGGGCATCTGCTCTGCAAGGACTTGAGCCAGCCTCGCCATGTCGGCCTGCGCCTGCTCCGGCGTAATGCCGCGCTTGAGACGCGCCACAACCGTATAGATCCGGCTGTTGCTGCGTAGCGCCGTACGCAGCCCCTCATCTGTCTGAAAGAGCCAGAATTCGGCCGAATTGACCAACTCGAAGCCGGGAGGCATCACGCCAACCACGGTGACGACGAACGCATCGACGCGCAGCTTTTTCCCCAGGACGTCCGACGCCCCTCCGTACAACCGACGCCACAGCCCGTCGCTGATGACAATCGAGAGTGGATCGTCAGGCGAAGGCCAACGCCCGATGACCGGGTTCACGCCCACAACCCTCGCGAGATCGAATGTGAACCACTGGGCTGCACCCGTATGCGGCCACCGGCGTTTGCCGAGTCCTCGCCGACGTTGAACGCCGCGTTGAGCCGAACGGCACCCACACTCTCGAACACCGAGTTCTCGTCGCGGATCGTGAAGTATCCGAGGGGATTCGTTCCGGTTTTGCGGTCGGGTTGAGTCGAGGGCGTGAACCAGACGACGACCAGCCGGTCGGCATCAGGCAATGGAAGCGAGCGCAGAAGCACAGCGTTTACGATGCTGAAGATCAACGTGTTGGCACCGATGCCGAGAGCCAACGAGCAGATGACCGCCGCGCCAACACCAGGCCGCCTCAGAAGCGCGCGCGCGTGATATTTGAGGTCGGTCCAGATCTGCGCGACGGCAAACAACGGGTCGGCTTCGCGCGCCCGTTCCTCGACGCGTGTCCGATTGCCGAACTGCCGTAGGGCCGCCGTCCGAGCCTCTTCAGGAGTCAGGCCCCGGTCGAGATTCGACTGGATCTCGAGCTGAAGATGAGCGTCGATTTCTTCGCCGAGCTCGAGATCGGTTCGCCACCGCAGCCACCGCGGGAGGTTCATGATTACTGCTCGAATTTCAACGCTACCGTCGGATCCACGGAGGTCGCGCGGCGCGTGGGAACGAGGCAGGCGACCGCCGCGATCGAGACCAGGAGCGCAGTCACAGCGGCAAATGTCGCCGGATCGGTTGCGGTCACCTCGACGAGCACCGACCGAATCACCCGGGTAACCGCCAGCGCCGACGCCAGCCCGACGAGCAGCCCGATGCCAATCATCCACGTCGCTTGCCGGAGCACCATCCTGAGGACATCCTGAGCCCGTGCGCCCAGCGCCATCCGGATACCGATTTCCCTGGTGCGCTCGGCGACCGAGTACGCCATCACACCGTAGATTCCGGTGGCTGCGAGGACCGCGGCGACCGCGCCAAAGACTCCGAGCAGGAACATGTAGAGACGCAGATGGCGAATCTGGGCATCGAGTGTCTGTTCCATCGTCTGGATCGCCGCGACGGGAGTGCTGGGATCGACTTCGGCCACGGCACGCTTGACCGTCTCGACGATGCGCGTCGGTTCCCCCGACGTGCGAAGCACGAACGTCATGCCGACGCGCAGGTAGACCCAGGGGCCCGCGAAACGTGACGACTGCTGCATCTGGTGGACGTAGATCGCCGGTTCCTCTTGATGCTGAAGAGGACCCGCGGCTGTGTCGCCGACGACGGCCACGATTTCCCGCTGAGGCTCGTTCGGCACGAAGTCGAGCGAAATACGTTTGCCGATAGGATCGCCGTCTGGAAAATACCGGCGAACGAACGCCCGGTTGACGATCGCGACGCTCGGCCGGTCGGCCGCGTCGTGCTCGTCGAAATCGCGGCCCCTGATGATTGGAATTCGCATGGTGCTGAAGAAGCCGGGAGTCACCGCGATGTAATTGGCTGTTTGCTGCGTCTCGACTCTCCCTTCCCCGCGAACGCTTGGACTCGTCGGTGCGGGACGCCCTTCAATCAAGAACGGCAGTGCCAACGCGCCCGAGCCGAATGGTGGAGAGCTCACGGCAGCCACCGAGACAACTCCTGGGACGGTCCGCAAACGCGTGAGAACCAGATCGAACGTCTGAGCCGGAACCGAGCTGACTTCCCACAAGCTCATGTCCCTGTACCGCTCGGTCAGCGGTTTGACGCCCTCGCTGTCACGAGCCCCTCCACCCCACGACATTCGGAAATCGAACGTCAGGAGGTTCTGGGGATCGGCGCCCAAGTCGTGCTGGATGACGCGCACGAAGCTGTTGATCAGCAAGCCGGCGCCAACCAGCAGCACGAGGGCCAACGCGACTTGTCCGGTGACGAGCAGGCGGCGAACACGCTGCCGCTTCACGCTGCCAGTCGAGCTTCTTCCTGAATCGCTCATTGGATCTGCGAGCGTCGCTTTCGAGGCCTGGATGGCCGGCACGACGGCGAACAACACGGTTGTCAGTACGACAATCAGTGCGGTGAACGTAAGCACGCGGAAATTCAGCGCGACCTGATCGATCCGGGGAAAACCGGGCGGCGCCATGGTCAGGAATAGTCGAAGTCCAAGCCAGGACAACGCGACGCCCAGAGTCCCACCGACCGCTGCGACGGGGAAATTCTCGGCTACCAGTTGACGAACGAGACGCCAGCGACCGGCGCCGAGCGCAAGGCGCAAGGCAATTTCGCTGCGCCGACTGGCGGTCCGGGCCAGCAGCAGGCCCGAGACGTTCGCACACGCGATGAGCAGGACGAATGCAACCGCGCCCTGCAGAATGAGCAACGACGCACGATAGTCTCCGGACGCCTGGCCGTTGGCATTGAAGAATCGGGTCTGTGCCCGCTGCAGCGACTCGACACGTGTGCCGATGCCCTTGTGCCGCGCCGGATCGCTTTCGGCGAGCTGGGCCGAAATCCCATCGACCTCGGCCTGGGCCTGCGCGATTGAACCCCCGGGCTTGAGTCGGGCGACGATCGTGTTCGCTCCTAGCCTGCTCAATTCCTGGGCGCGCGTCAGGCACAAGGGCGCAAAGAACTCCAGATCAGTCCCGAAGAAGTCGAAATTCGCTGGCATCACGCCAATGACGGTCGTCGGCACTCGATTGAGCGTCAATGTCTTCCCGACGACGTTTGCGTCCCCGCCAAAACGGCGCTGCCAGGTCCGATAGCTGATGAGCGTCACCGGCGCCACGTTGTCGGCCTGATCTTCGTCGTCTGCGAAAGTCCGGCCGACTATCGGCGTGACGCCGAGCGCGCGGAACATCGATGGCGAGATTGTCTGGCCGACGATCCGTTCCGGCGGCGCACCATCCTGGTCGAAGCCGAGGTTCCGGATTCCACACGCGAGGCCGTTGAAGGCGGCCACCGACTCGAACGACTGAGTCCGATCGCGAAACGCGTAGTAACGCGGGATGCTGGATGTTCCCAGCAGATCGGGCTTGCTTTGATCGGGAACGTTCCAGAGAATCACCAACCGCTCAGGGTCCGGAAGTGGGAGCGGCTTCAGCAGCGTGGAGTCGAGCACGCTGAAAATCAGCGTGTTCGCCCCGATGCCCAGGGCGAGCGACAGAGTCGCGATCGCCGCAAACGCCGGGTTCCTGCGGAGGCTTCGCAATCCATGGAGGACGTCTCGGCCGACGGTTTCGAGGCCGAAGAACGGGTCGCCTTCGCGGGCGCGCTCCATCACCTGGGATCGATTTCCGAACCGGCGCAGCGCCGCGGAGCGCGCTTGATCGGGCGTGAGACCTCGATCGAGGTTGTCGCGGATCTCCTGATCGAGGTGGGCGCTGATCTCCTCGTCGAGCTCCCGATCCTGACGCCATCGCAGCCAGCGCGGAAGGGTCATGGCGTTTCTTCCCGCGGTTTGAGAACACGAGCGACCGCACGCACCATCTTTTCCCATTTGCTGGTTTCGGCGGCGAGGCGCGCGCGGCCGGCACGCGTCAGCTTGTAATAGCGCGCCCGCCGGTTGTTGTCCGAGCTGCCCCACTCGGACGAGATGAGCCTCGCCCGCTCCAGGCGCTGCAACGCTGGATACAGAGACCCGTGATCGATCAGGAGGACGTCTTCGGAACTGCGCTGAATCGCCGTGGCAATGCCATGGCCGTGGCGCGGCCCGAAGACAAGCGTTTGGAGGACGAGCAGGTCGAGCGTTCCCTGGAGGAGCTGAATACGATCGGATTCGGCCATACTGGTAGAGAGGCTACCAGTACTCTAGGAGCCTGTCTACTAGAAACAGCTCTCAGCTCAGCTCAGCTGTCAGCTGTCAGCTGTTAGTGATCGCTAATGCGAGCACCAGACTCTCGGGACTGAGAGCTGAAAGCTGAGAGCTGACAGCTGTATTAACGCAGCTCGATCGTCTTGTCGGCGATGGTGATGCGCTCGGCTCGCAACTCGTTCTTTTCGACCTTGTTCTGGTACCCCATGACGGTCGCTTTCGTGCCAGCCTTCAGCATCTCCTTCGAAAGGCCACGGCTCTCCATCCTCGCGGGCGGCGCGAGGACCACGCGCCAGACCTTGTCTGGGGTCTCGAGATCGACGAACCCGTGGGGATTCTCATAGCCCGAATCCTTCACCGTTCCCGACAGCGTCAGTGGATTCTTTTCGTCGTATCCAGTCCAGCCGTGGTGAGCAGGCAAAACGCCAATCGCCGATATGAACAAGACGGCCGTCACCGCAAGCGTCGCCTTGAACAAGCTGATCTTCCGCATGGTGCCCTCCTCTAAAGATCGATTCACGCCTTTGTCTATGGTCACACGAATTCGTGGACTGCGAACGCCACGCACGTGGCAATTCTTGCGATGCCGACGAGCTTCGGAATCGGCAGAATCTGCCCAGCGTTTTTCCCGGTTTCGCGCAATTGCTTCGAAATCCGACGTCGTGCCCGCGGCACTTCCTTTGCTCAACAGTAGCATGCGATCTCAGTCGTCGCGTGGCACAAGACATCGGCTCTGGCACAGGTGGCAGCGAGTCACTCGGTTTCGAACATGGCTCCATTCGTCTGCTCTCTTCTCTCTCCCGATTCGCCGCGGGCGGCGGAACGTCCGTTGGGTTTCTCACGAAGGAACCCCGGGAAGCCAGAAAGGGAGGAGACGTATGCCATGGAAGAAGGTTCTTGGCGCGGGGACACTAGCGGGGCTGTCGCTGACAGGCGCAACGGCCACCGCCCGCCTCGACGCTGCGCCAACGGCGGGGCAGTCGTTGGAGCGCGAAGGCTTCAGCCGAGCGGGCGCTGCGCCGGCTGCCGAAAGTTGGAACACGTTCAGCGCGGATATCACGATTCGGCACAGCCGCGTCAAGGCCGACGGTCGGCCGGCCGGCGGAGCGACACCCGCGATGCGGTACCGCTGGGAACGACGCCTCACGGGCACCGGTTGGAAGTCAACGATGACGTTCGAGAACGAGACACCCGTCTCGGTGCAGAGTCCTGGTGGCCGCAAGCAGATCGAAAACCCCTTTGCAATCGCCCGCGTCGAAGACGACGAGGACGGGACGCCGCTGCGGCTTTTCGATCGGAAGGGCGAGCGGGTGCATGTGCCGTCGGAGCTGCAGCTCCGCCGTCAATTCAACCGGGTGCCTGGCCCGCTCGTGGCCAATGAGACGGCGCTCGCAAGTGCGGTTCGCCCGCGCACGTTCGGCCGGGAGTGGAGCGAGACCATTCTCGCGATGCCGTCGAAGGCCGCCGCGCGGCGAGCGGCGTTGGAACGCCGATTCGGCAGGGCCGCAGGTCGAATTCGAGCGCTGGATCGTTTTGTTTCGACGCATGACCAGGACACTACTGAAGTTCTTGCGGATCCACAGTCAGCGCTGCCCCTCGAAATCAATGTCGTGCGGAATCAGGCACTCTTGTCGCATGCGACGATGGGGTACGTGCGTGGCGAAGGCGGGGCGTTGATCCGGCAGTCGCTTCGTATTGAACGAGCCATTCCCGACGCTGCCGGTGAGCGAACCGCGACGGATGTCGAGATCAACAACGTTCGCCTGGAAGAGAAGAGGTGAAGGATGTGGACAACTTCTCTCTTTCGAGTGACGCCGGTCGCCTGCGCTCTCTTCGCGTTGACGACAGTGCGGCCGATCCACGCGCAGGATGTGCCGACCGTTTTCATTCACGGCTTGGCATCGAGCGGCGCAACCTGGGAAGGTGCCGCCGACCGTTTGCAGGCGCGGCTCTCGATCACGCCTTATCGACCCAACCTCAGCTGGCGAAGCACGTTCGAGTCGCAGGGTGACGGTCTGCAAGCCCAGCTCGGATGGTTGCCTGCATCGACGGTGGCCGTCGGTCATAGTAACGGAGGCCTGGTTGCGCGTCAGTGGAGCCGGCTCCATCCTCTCAACGGCATCGTCACCCTCGGAACGCCGAATCAAGGCGCACCGCTCGCATACAACGCGCTGTCTTGGATCTGGTTCGACTTCAACGCCGGCAGCGTCATCACCGACATCTTCAATGCTTTTGGCCGAGACTGCTGCGATTGGTACTGGATTCTGAGCCAGGTAGGCGATGTCGCCGACTGGGTCCGGTATTGGTTGAGCCTGCATCCCGCCGCCATGGCCAGCACGCTGGGCATCGAGTTTGGCGCGCCGGTCCTCGGTCAAATGGCTTCGGACTCACCCGCCAGTTTGAATTCACCCGACAATCTCAACAAAGAGGCCAGCGTCGTACCTTCACGTGTTGGCATTTCGGTCGTCGCTCACAACTTCTACTGGGCGGGTCCGTTCCGCGCCATCTGGCCCGAGTGGGGGGACGGCGTCGCGACGGTCATGTATGCGGCTTCGACGGGTCTGAACTATTGGGCGACTTACCTCTGGGCGACCGCAGATCCAGGAGACACCCGCGCCATGGATCTCGCGAATGCTCTTTGGAACGCGTCGGCGTGGATCACGTGGATCGATCCAGCCTGGTGTAACTACGTCTCAGTCGCAGGCGGCAGTTTCTGTACGGCCAACGACACAGTCGTGCCGGAATGGAGTCAAGTTTACCCAGCCGCGTTCTGGATACGCATTCCCGATGAAGGCCCGGCGCATATTCAGGAAACCAGCCAAAGCGACGACGTGCTTTACACCGCGCTCACGAACGTCGTGGGCGTACCACCACGTGGTTCCCCGTCCGGTGGTGGCGGTGGCGGCCCCTCCACTCTGGCCGTCAGCCTCCGTGCCGACAACGGCCAGTTCGTGGTGGCCGAAGGGGGCGGCGGAGGCGCGGTCAACGCCAACCGCAACGACGTCGGGCCTTGGGAAACCTTCACGCTTTTCGATCTCAACGGCGGCACTTTGATGGATGGGGATCCGGTGGCATTCCAGACCAACTCTTCACACTACCTGCAGGCCGTCTGGGGTGGTGGAGACACGATGCTCGCTGTGGGAGGCTACGCGGGCCCCTGGGAAACATTCACTCTCGTGGATCTCGACCGTCCCGGAGGCGCCGTGCAGTCTTGGGATGCGATTGCGCTTCAAAGCAACTACGGCTACTTCGTCGTCGCCGAGCAAGGGGGCGGCGATGTCGTCAATGCGAACCGGACATGGATTGGTCCGTGGGAAACGTTCCGATTGTTCGTTCATTGAGAGTGAGTTGGGCGGTGTTTTGGAGACGGCGAAGGAAGCTAATTGGTCCGATTGCGACCTCCGCGATCTTCGGAGTCGTGCAAGGAGGCATCCCGAGCGGCGTCCAGTCAACGCTCAGTTCGGAACCGGTACAGCTGTGGCACGTTGAAGGAGTCGGACGCGGTCTTCCCGCGGCCGACTCCTCGACCGCCTATTTCCTGACGAAGCAGCACGAGGTGCTGGCGGTCGACATGATTAGTGGAGCCGTGCGATGGAGGCGCGACACTGGTGTGGCCGACGAAGCAACCTGGGGATCCCGCCTGGTACTTGCCGGATCGGTTGTCGTCGCCGGCGATTACGATGTCGTGGCTTTCGATCGAACGAATGGCGCTCTCCGCTGGCGCTTCTCGCCGGTCGATGGGTACGGCCCAGGAATCTACCTGGGCGGGGCTTCTGACGGACTCGTATTTACCGGCTCGCCCTCCGGGCGGGTGTATGCCGTCGACGACACGTCGGGCGAGTTGCGCTGGTCGGCGCTCATCGAAGACGACGGAACCAGCACGGTATTCCAACCAGCCGTGGATCGGGACCTGGTCGTAGCCGGCTATACCACGTTTACCGCACCAGCCAGAGGCGGCATAGTAGCGCTCGATCTTTCTACGGGCCACGAGCGATGGCGAACAGCGTTTCCGCGTTCGGACAACGTCTCGCTCGGTTCGGCATGGGCCGGAGGGCCGCTCCCGCTGCACGACTTGATCGTTGCCGCCAGCAGCAGCGGTGAAATCTACGGCTTGGACCGCAACGATGGATCGATCCGCTGGTCGTTGCCGCGAGTCGGCGACTCGTGTGTTGGTAGTGCGAGTTCACCGAGTCAGGACTTTCGGCCGCTTTCGGTCACAGGCCGGACGCTCGTGGCCGGATCTCTCACCGGGTGTCTGGAGGCGTTCAATCTCGACACTCGATTCGTGCTCTGGCGCCATCCTGGGTTGGACGATGGTTCGGTAGCATTCAGCGTCGTCGCGGACAACCAGACGGTTTACGTTCCGTACGTCGGCGGGCGATTGCGAGCCTTCGACGTGTCGGACGGAAAGCTGCGATGGGAAATCGGAGACGCGCGAAGACGATTCCGCTGGCCTCCGGCTTTAGCGGAGGGACTCATGCTCGTCGCGTCGGCGGAGGGATTCTTTGGGTTTCGGCCGTAGCTCACGAACGGAGAGACAACGACATGACCGGTCGATTGATACGTGTAGGCCTGATCGTCGTGACGATGTGGGTTGCGGCATGCGACTCGTCCAGTCCGAGCACGCCCGAAAACCCGGCAGATCCATTTGCGGGTGTGTGGTCAGGTCCGATCGCCGACCAGCAATCAGCAAGCGGCACACTCAGGTTTGAGCTCGCCGCCGGACCCGCCGGCGCCGTGAGCGGTACTTGGACCGCTACGTTCTCGAACCCGGCCAACAACAATGGCGGCGCCGTCACATCGACGGTAGCCCTCCCGCCGCCTCTGGTCTTCACGGCACTATGCACACAATCCGGCCGAGGGATCGTCGCCTTTACGATGACCGCAACCGACAATCGCACGATGAGTGGCACATACGACGGCATTACGTGCAACGGCCTGGTGCGCGGCACGACTGCGTTGACCAAACAATGAGACGAGCGATTGTCGTCGCGCTTCTCTTCTCGGCTGCCTGTGATCGTCGCGAGGCTACGCAACCCACACCAACATCAGTGTCGGACAACTACCAGCTCACGCCAGGCCCTCAAGCGTTGGAAGTGGGTGGCTATGGCTTTTCGAACGTTCCCGACCTGCCGGCGTGCACGCCGATTGGTTCTCCGCACGACGGCACGTTCGTGCTCACTCCTTTGACGCTGACGCGGGAAGGTGGCGAGTGGGTCGCGCGGACCCCTCCAGGAGTGAGCGGCCGTCTCGAGCTTCGTTTTCACGAAAGCGGTCAGTCGTTGTTCGGCCGGCTCGTCTCGGGAACGATAAGTGGCGTCGCCTTGCACCAGGACAGCATCATCCCCTATCCACCTCGAGACGTCCGAGTCCTCCTCGCAGGCGCTGATGGAACCGGACCCGCTCAGGTCGAAGGGACGATCCCGGCGTCTTCGTCCCACCCGCGCGGCCGCATTACCGGCACGATTGGATTCAGCGACCGAGCCGGATTCGACAGGAGCACCTGCTCGGTCGTTGAATGGTCGCTCCAGCCTGCGACGGGGGTTTTCCTCGGTGCGCCCTGAGACTTCGGGCCCGGAACTAAGGGAGAATGAACCTCTGAATGTTGCTCCTGGAGCCCATGATGCACGCCCATCACGCGACAGTCACTCTCATCGCCGTCATGCTCGCCTCTGCGTTGTTTGCGCAATCGTCGGACTCGAATCGTCGGTCTCCCGACGCCGCTGTCCTGCCGTTTCAGGCGACAGAGACCACGCTGCCAAACGATCTCAGAGTGATCGTCGTGCCAACCGGATTTCCGAATCTGGTCAGCGTCCAGATCGTGGTCCAGGCGGGATCGCGCAACGAAGTCGAGCCGGGCAAGTCTGGCTTCGCGCACTTCTTCGAGCATCTGATGTTTCGCGGCACGCCCACGAACCCACCGGACCGATATCAGCAAATCATGCGCAAGGCAGGGGCGCGCGACAATGCCAGCACCGGTGACGACTTCACTCGCTACTACTCGACGTTTGCCAAAGAGGATCTCGACACGGTCTTAGGGCTATACGCCGACATGTTCCAGAATCTGGCCTATTCAGAGGCTGATTTCAGGACGGAGGCGCGCGCCATTCTCGGCGAGTACAACAAGAACAGCGCGGAGCCTCTGCTCAAGCTGTACGAGGTTCAGCGCGATCGCTTCTATCAAGCGCATACGTACAAGCACACCACGATGGGCTTTATCAAAGATATCGAAAACATGCCGAACGAGTAACGCGTACTCGAAGGTGTTCTTCGATCGCTGGTATCGGCCGCAATACACCACGCTGATCGTCGCGGGGGATGTATCGCCCGCGCAGGTTTTACCGTTGATCACGAAACACTGGGGCCCGTGGAAGCCTGGCGTGCCGAGCGCGATCTCGATCCCGAAGGAGCCAACGCCGCAAGGCCCGATGTATGCCCATGTTCCTTGGCCTGCCGAGACGCTGCCATGGGTCACCGTCGGATTCCTGGCGCCTGCATTCGATGCGCACGGGAAGGACTTTGCCGGAGCGGCTCTGCTCGGGACCTTGTACTTCGGTCCAACTTCCGACTTGTACAAGAAGCTGGTCGTCGCCGAGCAGAAGGTCGATCAGTTACGCGTCGACGTTCCTTCGAGCATCGATCCGTCGCTGTTTACCGTGCTCGCGCGGCTGAAGAGCCCGGGCGACGCAACCTATGTTCGAAACGAGATTCTCTCGACGTTTGCGCGCGCCAGAACCAACGCTGGTACCGACGGATCGCCTGGCCGCCGCTCAATCGTTCAATCGATACTCATTCGCGCGGACCGTCGACAGCTCCGAACGGGTCGCCGTCGCGGTGGCAGATTTCGCCGCCTACACGCGCTCGTACGGGACCGCCAACGACTTCTACAACACGCTGGCCGATGTGTCGCCGACAGATCTTCAGCACACCGCCTCGAAATATTTCGTCGATCGAGGCCTCATCGTCACAACGCTGTCGCACGAGCCACTGCCGGCGGGCATCGAGCAGGTGCCGGCGCTGCCATCTGTTGACAAGCCTGCCGCGCCTTCCGGTCCGGCCGCGACCGCCCTGCCGCCACAGGAACGGACGGCACAGGAGCTCGCGCAAAGCGGCACAGGCCGAGCGGTGGCTGGTGGGGATCTGCAGTTCGTTCTCCAGAAATCCGAACTACCGCAGCTGAACGTGAAACTGCTGTTTACCGTCGGATCTGCTCACGATCCTGTAGGTAAAGAGGGCCTCGCCGCTCTGACTGCCGCCATGATGAGCAGGGCTGGCTCTGCAAAGATGACGATCGACGAAATCGATCTCGCGCTCTACCCCACTGCAGGATCGTTCGTGGGCCGGGCCGACAAGGAAGTGACGTCATTCACAGGGAATATTCATCGTGACACGTGGAGAACGCTGAACGATATCGCGCTGCCTCAGCTCCTCGATCAAGGTTGGCGGCAGGACGATTTCGAGCGGCTGAAAGCTCGTCAGCTCAACGCCTTGGTACAGGATCTGCGCTCGAACAACGAGGAAGAGCTGGGCAAGGAGCGTCTGCAGGCCAACATCTTCCGTGGCACTCCGTACGGGCATGTCGCGCTCGGAACGGTTGCGGGCATTCGGGCGATCACGATGGACGACGTGAAGGCCTTCGCGCGCCAGATGTACACGAGGGCGAATCTCACCGTCGGTCTGAGCGGGAATGTCCCTGGCGAGATGGTCGCCGACCTTCAAGCGCGGTTGCGCGAGCTGCCAGAGGGCCCTGCCGCGTCACGCGTCAAGATCGAGGCGTCACATCGTGGCGGCATCGACGTGGAGATTCTCGAGAAGGACACACGCGCAACGGCAATTTCCTTTGGGTTCCCGATCGACGTAACCCGTGCTCATCCGGATTTTCCAGCGCTCTCGGTGGCACGGGCATGGTTGGGCGAGCACCGGATGTCCTCCGGTCGCCTCTACCAGCAGATTCGTGAAATCAGGGGGATCAACTACGGCGACTACGCGTACATCGAGGCTTTTCCGCGCGGCATGTTTCAGTTCTTTCCAGACCCGAACGTCGCACGAAGTCGTCAGATCTTCGAGGTCTGGATTCGGCCCGTCGTGCCCGCCAACGCACACATGACCCTGAGAATCGCAGTGTACGAGCTGGGAAAGCTCATCCAGAACGGACTGTCGAGAGACGATTTCGACGCGGCACGTGACTACCTGATGAAAAACGTCTACGTGATGACTGCCAGACAGGATCAACAACTTGGCTATGCGCTCGACTCTCGGTGGTACGGGATTCGGGAGTTCACGGAATACATGCGCGGCGCCCTCCAAACACTGACCGTCGACCAGGTCAATTCGGCAATCAGGCGACACTTCACCGCGCAAAATCTTTCGGTCGTGATCATCACTAAAGACGCAGCGGGTCTAAAACAGGCGCTCGTGTCCGATGCGTTTTCGCCGATTCGCTACGACGGCGAGAAGCCCCAGGCATTGCTGGACGAGGATCAGATCATCGGGAAATTTCCGTTGAATATCGCGGCGGCGAACGTCGCGATCACGCCGATTGCCGAGGTCTTTTCGAAATAGAGATCGGGGCACCCTGGGCACCCTGAGGCACCTGTATTTCTATTCAGGCAAATAATGCAGCAACTTCAGGATGTCCGAAAAGACACCCATGGCTGTGACGTCCGCGCCGGCGCCAGGCCCCTGGACCACGAGAGCGGTCCGCGAATAGCGCTTGGTCGTGAAGGCGATGATGTTATCGCTGCCCTTCACCGATGCCAGCGGGTGAATGCGGGGGCATTCTTGTAGCGCGGCCCTCGCGCGTCCGTTTTCCAGAACGCCTACGTACCGCATCACGCTCCCCCGCGACCGGGCATCGTTCAGCCGCTTGTGCATCTCGTGATCGTATCGAGCAAGAGCCGCAAAGAACCGTGGGGAGTACGCCCCACGACGGAGGGCATTTGGAACGAGGCTGCTCACGCTGACGTCCTGAATGTCCATCCTGAGACCGATCTCACGCGCCAGAATCAGGAGCTTTCGTGCCACGTCCTGGCCGGACAGGTCCTCACGAGGATCCGGCTCGGTGAGTCCCATCTGACGGGCTTGCGCCACCAGTTCGCTGAACGGCGTGCTGCCATCGTAGGTGTTGAATAGATAGCTGAGCGTTCCCGAAAAGATGCCTTCGATCCTGATGATCTCGTCGCCGCTGGCAATCAAATCGCGCAACGTCGACATGACCGGCAGGCCGGCCCCCACGTTCGCCTCGTACAGGAAGTGTTTCTGCCTCCGCATTAAGAGCTCTTGCAACGCGCGATAGCGATGCCAAGGCAGCACATTCGCACGCTTGTTCGGCGTGACGATGTGCAGGTTCGCATTGATGAAGGCAGGATAGGCTTCCACGATCGAATCGTCCGCCGTGCAGTCGACCAGCGCCGCGTTGGTGAGCTCCAAACGCGCGACGGCGTCGGCAAAAGCCCCGGGATTCATCTGACGTCGTGAGGCCGCGAGCACCTCTTGCCAGTGGGCCAGGTTGATCCCGTCAGGAGATAGCACGAACCGTTTGCTGTTTGCCAGGCCGACGACTGGAACATCGAAGCCTTTCGACAGAAGATGGCTCCGCTGCTGGTGCAGCTGGCGCAGCAGCGCACCGCCGATGTTGCCGACGCCAATCAAGACCAGCGCGAGCCGCCGACGCTTCTCGAAGAACGCCTGGTGGATCACGTTGAGCGCGCGCACTTCCTGTGCTGCGTCGATCACACACGAAATGTTTCGCTCGGAGGCACCCTGAGCGATCGCGCTGATGTTGATGTTGTGACGCCCGAGCGCGCCGAACACGCGGCCGGCAACACCAGGCCGGCCCTTCATCCCGTCACCGACGACAGCGACAATCGCCTGGTCGGGTGCGTGATCGAGACGCGTCAATTGCTGCTGGAGCTCGAACCGGAATTCGTTTTCGATCGCGTCAATCGCCTTGGCGGCGTCGACTCGCCGAACCGCGAAGCAGATGGTGTGCTCGGAGGAGGCCTGCGAAATGAGAATCACGCTCACCCCTCGGGATGCGAGCGTGCGGAACAGCCGTTCGGCCGTGCCTGGCACACCGACCATGCTCGCGCTTCGCAAGGTCAGGAGCGAGATGTCATCGACGGAGCTGATGCCTTTGGCGACGGCCTGCCTGAGCGCCGCTCGCTTGGGTCGAAATGAGCGTCCCCGGCGCACCTGGATTCAACGTGTTCTTGATCAGAATCGGAATTCGCTTCGCAATCGCCGGCGCAATCGTGGCGGAGTGCAGCACCTTGGCGCCGAAGTAGGAAAGCTCCATCGCCTCCTCATAGCTGATCTGAGGCAGCGGGAACGCTGCGGGCACTGCCTTCGGGTCGGCGCTCAAGACGCCGTCAACGTCGGTCCAGATCTCAATGGACGACACACCGACGGCGGCACCGACGATGGCGGCGCTATAGTCCGACCCGTTGCGGCCGATGGTCGTCGTCCGACCGTCCGGCGTTGCAGCAATGAAGCCGGTCACGATTGGGATCACCCGGCCCGAGTGCCGTCGAAAAAGCTTGGCAAAGTAGGTGCGCGTTGCCCGGTTCGTCTTGGCAAACGCCACTGCCGCCTGCGTGAATTGATCGTCCGTGACGACGAACTGCCGCGAATCAACGAAGATCGCCGGATGGCGTCTGTTGAGGTGCGCCGCGACGATCAACGCCGAAAGGCGTTCGCCGAAGCTCGCCGTCATGTCGAGCGCCTGCAGCGGACAGTGTCGGAGCAGGAAGATGCCGTGAAGCGTGTCTCGGAGCTCGGTCAGAAGCCGCTCGGCTTCGGCTTGGACACGACTCCGCCGTCCAACCAACCGAGCGACTGCCGACCGGTGGCGGCGCGCAATGTCCTGCAGCGTACGCTCGTACGTCGAATCGCCGCGCTCCGCCAGCCTGGCGCAATCGACCAGCTGATTCGTCACGCCTTGAAACGCCGAGACGACAACGATAATGGGCTCGCGGCGGCGCTCTTCGAGGATGATTCGGGCCACTTCCCGTACGCGCGCAGGACTCGCCAGGGACGAGCCGCCGAACTTGAGGACTTTCATAGGGAGTTTAGAAGTATCACACTCTCGCTGCGGGACCCCGTTTCTCGCAGCGTCGGAAATGACCAGACGTACGCCGTCGGCTACCTGGGATTCGTCCGGGTGCGGGTTAAGAGCTCAGATGGGGCATGCGATGGAGACCGACTCGCAGCGCAGACCCATCGGGTCTGCACTGCTAGCGCCGGCCGTTGGGGAGCAAGTACGCGAAAGACGAGAAGAATTCTGAGCCGACTTAAGAGCGTTCCATGACGATGAAGTTGAAGTCGCTATTGAGGAACGCCCCTGTCAAATCGTGAATCTCGATGACGATGGCGTGCGAAGCGTCGAGTCCGCTCTTGTCGTATGAGGCAACTCGCGCAATCGCGCTCGGCCAGACTGGGGAGACGGTGGTCACGAGGAACCGCCCAAGTGGTGTCGCCGGAATCGTGATTCGGTATGTTCCGGCAGAGAGGCGGACGACGGTAAAGCCGCTGCCGGTCCTGATAGTGGCATCGGCGCGCACCCAGCCGGCGATGAAGAACGGACCGGTACCCGCGGGACCGGCGGGCCCCATTGGTCCGGCAGGACCCTGCTCACCCTGTGGTCCGATTCCTCCTGGGGGCCCGACTGGCCCCTGGGGGCCGCCAGAGCCTTGCGGTCCTGCGAGTCCTTGAGTTCCGGTGGCTCCCGCCGGCCCAATGGACCCCTGCGGTCCCGGCAGTCCCTGCGCTCCGGGGGCTCCCGCCGGCCCAATGGGCCCCTGCGGTCCCGGCAGTCCCTGCGCTCCGGTGGCTCCTGCCGGCCCAACAGGCCCTTGGGGTCCTGCGGCTCCTTGTGCGCCTGCCGGTCCCGCTGGCCCAACTGGCCCCTGGCCACCCGCCGGGCCCTCCGATCCTGTGGGCCCCGCTGGCCCCGCTGGCCCTGCCGGGCCTGCCGGGCCTTGGGATCCGCTATAGCCCGCGGGCTCTGCACCGGTGATCGTCACGTCGAGGTCGGCCAGAAAGTTCTTGTTTATGACCTGCAGCTTGTACGTTCCAGGCTGAAGCGACGGCATCGACGCGAACAGCTGGTGGCCCGATGAGTCCACTTGAACGCCAGCGAGCGCCAAGCCATTGAGTGTGACTGAGGGGTTCTTCCCAAAGTTCGTGCCTCGCACAAACACAATCGTTTGATCGGCTGAAACAACTGCCGAATCAATCGACGGCTGATGAGGATTTCCTTGAGCGCCGAGCGACAAGGTCGCCATGACGACGAACGCGACCACCGCAGTGCTCCTGACTATCGAGCGGGCCATGAGAATGACTCCTTCACCGCCCAGTTACTACAAACCGCAGACCGGATGAGCCTGCACGGCCTAAGTCACTCTACAATCTCAAGTTGCGATAACGGTTCAGAAAGGCTTGAATCGAATTTCGCTTCACGGCGTTGCGATCCGGCACACAGAATTTCAGTCCGTGTCATTCACCTCAAAACGTGACAAACAGGATGGGCCGGGAATTGCGATCAGCGCATGGAGTCGAGCAAGAGGAAGGATTTCGAATGTCGCCAGCAGCCTGTGCGTCGAGCGTAGGACGTGCCGCTCAGTTTTGAGGCGTGTTGCCTTCGCTAGTACCGCTTCCAGGTGAAATCGCTGGCCATGGGGTGTCCGGCGACGTAGAAGTCGCGGCTGAGCCGTCGATCGTAGTGGATGCTTGCGTTGCCGACGTTGCTGATGGTCTTGGCCAAAATCGAGCCGAACAGATCCTGGGTGCCCTGGTAGTACGAAGTTCGCGTTGGGAGCATAGATCGTCGCCGCAGACTGACTGTTGCCACCCTTCATATTGATCGTCTGGGTGCCGCCATAGACGATTTGCAGGCTCGAGGCGTCGTAGCTGGCAACGCTCGAATTCTGCTTCCAGGACATGGTGGACAGATCGAACGCGGGATTCATCTCGGTCGTGCCGTCGGACTGTTTTCCAGCAACCTTCAGCACCACTGATTCATTGGTGTTGGAGGACATGTTGGCCTCCACCTCCACGTCGCCGGCGCCGGTGAGCGAATTGATATTCACGTTGTTGCCCGGATTGCGGCCTCTGAAGACGATGGTGACGCCGCTATTAACCGTGACGCTTGGGAGAGTGAGCTCTGAGCCATTTCCATCGACCGTAATCTTCGCGCCGCTGACGGAGCAATTGGTGCCCAACGTCAGATTCAATGCCGAGCAGGCGGCCGATGGGGTCGAGAGCAATGTCGTCGTGAGTGTGGCTGGCGCCAGACTCCACGGGGCAGGCGTAGATGAAAACGTCGGCACGGGGTAGGTCACCGCGGTTGGCAGTTGCACGACACTTCCATTCACATCGGCATGTCCCGTCTCGGTCAGGGCGGTCACCGCACCTGCAGCGCAGGTTCCCACGCCTGTTCGCGGCGTGTACAGGTTGCCCTGAACATCCACGCTGCCCTGGATATAGAGGTTGCCGTTCGTGCCCACATTTCCGCCACTGGCAAGCGTGCTGTTGCCTGCTCCCGTCGGAGGGCCCTGGCTCGAATCGTAACTATTGATCGTCACGTTGCCCTGGAAGCTGAGTGCGCCGCAGGTGTTGGCCGTCGCGAAGGCAGCGTAGGAGTTCGCGGACACCTTCGGCGTTTCGACTATCGACGAGACCTCCACGGTTGTGTTGGTCGAACCCGTAATGCCGCCGGTGCCCGTGATCCGCCACGTTTGGACGATGCTCTGCCCGCCACCATAGGAATCGAAGGTCTGAACGGCCAGAAGTGTGGCGGACGCGTTGTATGTGAGGCTTGTGTTGCCGGCTGTCAACGATCCCTGCGCGGCGCTGCTGAACGCCGTCTTCACGGCGCTGACGGGATAGTTCGAATCGGAGACGACGGGGGACAGGGTCACCGGCAGGCCGTTGTATGTCACGGGAGACACCGTCCGGTTGAGCTGCGTGACGACGCTGGCGGGCATGCTGAACTGACTGGTGTCGAGCAAGAAGCCGGAAGCTTTCTGCAGCGCCGACTCCGCAGCATAACGAGTCTGCGACATCTTGCGGTAATTCATGCTCGCGTAAGTTTCCGTCTGCGAGAGGAACATGAGGGAACCGGCCAGGACTGAAAGCGCCGATATCAAGAACAGCGTGAGAACCAGCGCCATTCCGCGTTCGTGGTGAGTCTGCATGACGGTTCCTCAGAGAAGTTACGGCAAGAGTAGTGCAATGGACGGCGGCGTCGGCTGAATGCGTTCGGTGTAGCCCATGCCCGCGTACGCCCAGGCGTTGAACACATTACGCGGCGAGACGTTCAAGAGGGCCTTCGTTTCCGTCTGATACCGCCGGGTGATCGGATCGAGCTGCTGTGTCTGCACGGTCAACGTGACGGCAACGTCCAGAATGAACGTGTACGATGTGCCCTGAACGACGATCGTTTGCGGTTGGTACTGAAAGCATTGAGTACCACCGGGATTCGAATAGATGTTGTTGAGCAGGACCTGCGAGTTCGTCACGGCCGGTTTCGGCGGCGCGGCGTTGAAGGCCATGATCCTGCGATACAGGTTGTGCGATCCCGCAGTTCCAGTGTCGCCGTTGTCGCAGTAGTACTCGACGTACACCATGCTGCCGTCGCCATTGATGTCGCCATACAGCTTGAGGATGTTAGCGGTCGAGCCGTTGGTCATGTTGGGCGGAATGATGCCGGTGGCAAAGCCGCCGAGCGGTACGACCGTCGTCGTCGCGGCATGGCTCTTGGTAAAGCACGCCATGAACTGGGTCGCAGATGAAATCGAGGTAATCGCGACGGTTTCCTGATTGTCGCCGTCGAACGTCGTAACCTTTTCTCCAACGAACATGCCTGACGTCGAGTTCACCGTGGCGGTCACTGCTATTGAGCAGGGCGAGACACCGGCAACAGGTGCGGTCAAGGTCACGGCATTCGACAACGCGACTCGCCCCGCCTGACCGACCTCCTGCTGCAACAGTTCGGTAGCGCCACGCACGCCGCTGTGCATCTCGGTCCGATTCCAGATCGTCTTTTGCGAATTGGTCATCTGCATCAACGCAGACGTCACGACCGTCGAAACAATCAGGAACAAACCAGTCGCTATCATCAGCTCGACGAGGGAAAACCCTGATTCGGCGTTGCCGCATTTCATGCGGTCAGGATCCTCTGCGCGGCGTCGGCGCAGCAGCGGTGAACAGGTGAAGCGGGATTCGTTCATGATCGTTCGCTCGAAACCGGTCCTAGAACTGCGACGTCTTAAGCGCAACCACCGTCGATTTTGGAATCATCGCGCGGCCGAAAGAAGAGCGAACCGTGGTCGCCACCGTCATTTGCTTGACGCCCGCCGAAGGCGTGGTGACCTGCCAAACGCGCTCGTAGTACCAGGTTGACGGCGGCGTTGTGCCACCGCCCAGCAGATCTCCGTCTTCCTCGAGCCAGTCCACGTAGCCGTCGACCGGCGCCGACGTGTTGAGACTGCCGCCAACTGCGAGGCCGGTGCCGCCGCTCGACGCCGCGGGGAACACGACCGTGTTCGAGACCACATCCGTGTACGCCAGAGCGAGCAGTTGCTCCATCTTGTCTTGCGCGTACTCAGTGGTGCGCGCTGCCAGGTGTCCGTGGTTTTCGGTATACGAGGTCGCGAGAGCGGCCATCGACAGCAAACCGAGCATCACGACGAGCAGAATCGCGCACGCAATCACCGTCTCGATGAGCGTCATGCCCTGTTCGCAGGTACCTCTCTCATTCCGGCGGCACGGAGCGTCGTCCCGGTGGGCCACGGTACGGAAACCTCTCGTAAGGGAAGAGTTGTCAGGTGTGGGCACAGTCTTCCCGCAGATGTGATGGCCCCACGTCATTGCTTGATCCAGGAGACAGTTGACGGAGCACTCCGCCACATCTGAATCATCCCGCTCGCAGCGACGGTGATCCCGTAAACAGCGGTCCCGTCCGTCAGGTAGACAGCGTCGTCGGCTGTCGGCGCCGCGGGCGAACAACCTTGATCGAGAACAATCGACGTGCAATTGATCGGAATGCCTCGAGAATTGAACACGACGCAGGCCGTGTTGGCGATTGCTTCACCGGCGCTCGTCAGACAGGCTGGAGCCTGTCCGATGGCCGTCTGAGTATTCGGCGGCGGCGTGGATAGAGAGCCCGAACTGAGCGAGACATTCTGCGACAAGCCTGTGGCGCCTTGAGTTCCTGAAAACCCCACGCCTTTCGTGTATGTCTCGATGTGATGACTCCTGGTGGTCAGGTCGACGTACAGTCGCGCCTGACTGAAAGCGGAGGCGGCCCGCATCTTCGTCAAGGCCACAGCGTTCGATATGGACCGCGCGTCGCCACTCAAGCGGAAGTAGCCAACAGAGTTCCGGCTCATGGGAATGGCGACCGCGGCGAGCGTCGCACTGATTGCCGCGGCGAACAGAACTTCAAGAACGGAATAGCCGCGATTGTCCGAGAGATGCATATCCTTGCCGGTCGATCGTGGCAAAGGGAATGCCGCAGCAAATGTGGCGATAAGGCCTTGCTCAAAGGTCACTTATCAGCGATTTCGACTTTCGGCCTTACTTTGAAGTGGTACTCAAAACGCAACATCGGTTACGATTCGGTCATCATTCAAGCTGTCATCGGTTTCCGTGGAAAAGCGACTTCTCCTACGTCCGTGATAGCGTACAGCCGCGGCTGTGGCAGCTTTTCGACCCAGGACGGGTTTCCCCTATTTCGACCTACCCGGCAACGACGCGGCGTGCGGGGGCGTACGGAGGTAACGCCATGAACGGCGGCAAGCTCATTGTGTTGACAGCACCACTGACGGAATCGATCGACCACGCGGGTTACTTCATACAGATGAGCATGGCGTCTCTTCCCATGTGGCTCGAGGGCATTCTCAACAAGAAATACCCCAAGTGGCGTGATGTCGAACACAACGCGGACGGCTCCGCCCGCTACATGCCGGCGGGGTTGCGGGTTCTCGAGGCTGCCCTTCTGCGAGAGTACGACGAAGACGACATCGCGGTCTGCTATCCGGACGATCTGGAAAAGTTCGTTGGACCGAACACACGCGTGGTTGCCATCTCCACGCACAACCCGCTCGGCGTGACGTTTGCCGCCGGCGTCTACGCGTCAATCTTTGGCTCGAACCGCTTGCCCATCAACTCCCACTATGCCCGCGAGATGTTCGCCCGGGTCAAGGCCAGCCCCTACCGCCAGAATTTCAAGGTCATCGTCGGAGGATCCGGCGGCTGGCAAATCGCCCAAACCAACACCTGGGAAGAGTTGAGCGTCGACTGCATCGTTGAAGGCCGGGCGGAGCCCACCGAGACCATGGACCTCTTCTCTCGGGCCGTTCGCGGCGAGACCTTGCCGCGGCAGGTCGACGTCGGTCATCCGCGTAGCCGCGACGACATTCTGGTCCCGAACAAAAGGACAACCTTCGGCGTCGTCGAAATGACTACCGGGTGCGGACGGCGTTGTCAGTTCTGTCTACCCGATCTGAACCCGCAGCTCGATGTCTCCAAGGCACAAATCATGGAGGGCGTGCGAGCGAATGTCCGTGACGGCAACAACCAGATCTCGCTGGCGACCGAAGACATGTTCATCTGGGGACAGGTTCACACGGAAACCCCCTTCTACTTCCCGAATCGGGAAGCCCTGCTGGATCTGTATTCGGACATCGTGAACACGCCTGGCGTCGACCACCACGTCCTCAGTCACGCGACGATCGCTCCAGCCGTCGTCGACCCGATGCTGATCAAGAAGCTCACGGACATCTGCCTCGACAAGAGTCCTATCAAGATTCCGCTGTTGAGCACCCACCCGGAGAAACGGGCGCTGGTGCCGCTCATCGGGCTCGAGACGGCCTCGGTCCGCGTGGCGAAGCAGATCATGCCGAGTAAGGGCGTGCCGTTTCCAATCGAGGACTGGCCGAGTGTGGTCATTCGCGGCCTCGAAGTGCTGAACCGGAACAACTGGTTCCCCGCGATGACCCTGATCATCGGTAATCCCGGCGAGACGGATGATGATGTGAAGGCGACGATCGATCTCGTTTACGAAGTCGAACGGCGCGGCCTGTTCGCGTTTTTCATCCCTTCGATCTTCACGCCGCTACACGACACGCGCATGGAGAAGAAGGAAGGGGTGACGGAGACGGCCCAGCTGACGCCGCTGCAATGGCAGTTGATGATGAAGTGCTGGAAGATGAACCTGCGACCTGGCCAGATGAGCTGGTGGGGCCCGACAGCCTGGCGCCTGGGCGCCATCGTCATGTGGGCCTGGAAGCTGCGAAAGTTGAACGGGCCGCATTTCACGTGGCCGATGATGATGTTCGCCAGCGCCCTGCCCGAAGGGTTGATGAGCAAGCTGGGGAAAATTCATGTGGGGGCCCCGGTAACCGTCAAGACCCGCAAGGAGCTGCTGCAGACCATACGGCCGCATCAGTGGCAGTTTCTGCGTGAAGACAACGGCGACCTTCCGGAAGGCGGCCCTGCGCCCAAGCCGCAGCGATTCCTCAAGCTCGCCGAAGCCGTGTAATCGTCAGTCGCTGCCCACAATCAGCGGTCGCGTCTCGGCGGCCGACTGTCGGCGTTCGACGCTTCTCTCGACGATCCCGGCCACTTCCCTGATCGATTCGGCCAGGTAGGACGGGTGCGCCGGTGCCAGCTGCTCGCGAGTCTGGTTCCCGTAGGTCACAGCGCAGCTGTCTACTCCGGCGTTGTGGGCCATTTCGACATCGAAAGTGGTGTCGCCAACCACGAGCGCTTCTTCCCGTGGTCGTTCTGTGATTTTCAAGATCCGTTCGACCATATCGGGAGCGGGCTTCCCGTTTGCCACCTGCTCCCCGCCGACAACGCAGGCGAAGAACCTGGCGATGTCAAAGTGGGTGAGCGCAGCCTCGACAGCTGACGTGATCTTGCTCGAAGCGATCGCGAGCACCACGCCCGATGCCGATAGCTGTTTGAGCGTGTCGAGAGTCCCTGGATAAAGTTCGATCAGCCGGTCCTGAAGAACCGCATGATGACGGCGATACGAACGGACGACCTCCTCAACCTGGTCATCGTCCAGGTCTTGGCTCACGATCCCGCGAATCGTCCGATCCAGCGGGAGACCAATGTGGCTCCGAAGGCGCGTCCAGTCGGCGGCAAGACCACACTCAGCGAGCGCCGCGCTCATCGATGCGGTGATGCAACGTTCTGAATCGGCAAGGGTGCCGTCGAAATCGAAAATAGTCAGACGATACGGCATGGTATGTGGCGAAATGGATTTGTCATCTCAAGCCCCATCCTGCAGTATATTCGCGACGATGCATCGGCATCGGCCATGTGCCGCAATGGTCCTCATCACAGCGTTGAGAGCACGCTGGAATGGCGTCACTGCGCTCACCCTGGCCGGCGCCATCTCGACGTGCTGCGCCACCAGTGCCTTTGCGCAACCGCCGACGCTCGAACTGGTTCTGAAGCGCACAGCACGGTACGTCGAGCAATTCGTCGATCAGTTTTCGAACGTCGTGGCGGAAGAGCGCTACGTTCAGGACACGCTCGGCAATCTACCGATGATTACGACCGGTCGCGGTGCTCTGACGCCTGTGCGACCCGCTTCGCGGCATCGAGAGCTCAAGTCGGATTTCCTGCTGGTCAAGGTTGGGCCGCTCGAGTGGCTGCCGTTTCGGGATGTGTATGAGGTCGACGGCACCCCGATTCGGGATCGCGAAGGCCGCCTGGCCAAGCTTTTCCTCCGCCCGACCGCAACGTCGCTGGAGCAGGCCAGCCAAATCGCCGCTGAAAGCGCTCGATACAATCTGGGCGCCGTGCAGCGCACGATCAACACTCCGATTCTGCCGCTGATCTTTCTCTACGCCGACGTGCAGCCGAGATTTCGTTTTTCGCTCGGCAAGCGCGAGCCATCCATCGGGTCGAACATCTGGATCGTCGAGTACAAGGAAGAAACCAAGCCGACGCTGGTCCGGGGGGTGCGCGATTCGAATCTGCCCGCTTCCGGCCGCTATTGGATCGACGCCGACACAGGACGCGTCGCCAAGGCGCAAATCGATTTGGAGACGGCCGGGATACGCGCGCGCCTGACGATTTCCTTCCGTCGCGATGAAAAATTCGAGATCGACGTCCCCTTCGAAATGGAGGAGCTGTACCACCACGATCGCGGGACGGTGTCCGGCACGGCGACCTACGGCCACTTTCGACGGTTCGATGTGAATTCCGACGAAAGCTTTCACAACCCAACGACCGCCACGTTCGCCGACCGGCGGACCGGCATGACGCTCGTGGAAATACCCTCCGGCCGCTTCACGATGGGAAGTTCGCAGTCCGAGGCCGGTCGAAACGGAGACGAGGGCCAGCACGATGTGACAATCAATCGGCCCTTCTTTCTCGGTCAGCACGAAGTGACGCAGCAGGAATGGCAGACGGTGATGAACACCAACCCCAGCACGTTCAAAACGTGCGGGCCTCGATGTCCAGTCGAAAACGTGAGCCTCTCTGAAATCAAGGCGTTCCTGGCGGCGTTGAACGCTCACGCCGGTAACGAGGTCGTTTATCGTCTTCCAACAGAGGCCGAGTGGGAGTATGCCTGTCGTGCCGGGACCGCCACGGCATTCTCTACCGGTGAGAACATCACGACCGTCCAGGCCAACTTCAACGGCAAGCTGCCAAACGCGGGCACCGGGTCCGGAATGTTTCGCGAGCACACGACCCGTAGCGGAGGGTTCCCGCCCAATGCCTGGGGACTCGTCGACATGCACGGCAACGTCTCGGAATGGACCGCTGATTTGTACGGCGAGTATCCAGCCGAAGATGTCAACGATCCATCTGGTGCGCCGTCTGGAACAACGCAGGTGGTCCGGGGTGGCAATTGGCAGATCGGTGCAAGCGCCGCACGCTGCGCGTCTCGATCCGCCGCGGATCCCTCCGCGCACAACGGAAGCATCGGATTCCGCATCGCGGCCGACCGAGTTGCAAAGTAGAAATTGCCGCGCTTTGTTTTTGGTGTTTTTCGAGAGAGAATCGAGCCGGCAAGGCCGTATGCGACTTCCAAGCGCTGCCTTCATCGTCGCGATTGCGATTCTGCCGCTGGCCGCTCAGCAGCCAGCGCAGCTTCAAGAGCGAGACTTTCTCACTCGAGTCCGTCGTTTAACCGTTGAAGGCAAGCGGGCCGGCGAAGGCTACTGGTCCCCTGACGGCCGGCGCATCGCTTTTCAGAGCGAGCGCGAGCCGGGTAATCCCTTCTACCAGATCTATACGGTTGACCTGGCGACTGGCGAGACCAAACGGATCTCGCCGGGTCTGGGGAAAACGACCTGCTCGTTTTTCCGGCCGGGTAGCGATGAAATCGAATTTGCTTCGACCCATGCCGATCCCAAATCCAAGCAACTGCAGGATGAAGAGCTCGCCTTCCGCGCGTCCGGAAAGCAGCGGCGCTACTCCTGGGATTACGACGAAAAGATGGACATCTACGTGTACGGCGAAAAGACCGGCACGTTGAAACGGCTGACCACGGCGCGCGGGTACGATGCGGAAGGCAGCTACTCACCTGACGGCCAGTGGATTGTGTTTTCATCGATGCGCGACGCCTACGATCGATCGCTGGACCAACGGGAGCGCAAGATGCTCGATGAAAATCCAAGCTACTTTGCCGAGATTTACATCATGCGCGCCGACGGCTCGGGACAGAAGCGCCTCACCAACGTGCCTGGATACGATGGCGGACCCTTCTTCACGCACGACGGCTCCCGCATCGTCTGGCGCCGTTTCGACGAGCAAGGACTCATCGCCGACGTCTGGACGATGAAGCCGGATGGAACCGATCAACAGCAGATCACCGACTTTGGCGCGATGAGCTGGGCGCCATACGAGCATCCTTCCGCTGAGTACTTCATTTTCGCGTCGAACAAGCTCGGCTTCGAGAACTTTGAGCTCTTCATCGTCGATGCAAAAGGCGCGAAGGAACCGGTTCGAGTCACCTATTCGGACGGATTCGACGGCTTGCCGGTGCCCTCACCGGATGGCAAGACACTCGCCTGGACTTCGAGCCGATCCGGGGGCTCTGCCGGCCAACTGTTCCTCGCGCAGTGGAACCACGAGAAAGCGCTCGAGGCACTCCGACAAGCGCCACCCAGAAAGCCGAGCAAGAAATCATGATGGTTCGATGCTCTCGCGTCGTGGTGCTCGTCGTTGGGTTGATCGGAGGCACCTCGTACGCCGCTGCGCAAAGCGCCGCGACGTCGCCGTCCACAACGCGTCGGCACGTCGAGACGCTGGCTTCTGAAAAGCTCGATGGTCGGCTGACCGGATCTGAAGGTGAGCGCCTCGCGGGCGATTACCTGGTTGCCGAACTCAAAAGGATTGGGGCTCTCCCGTTGCCGGGTCTACCCGACTATCGTGTGCCGTTCGAGTTCACGGCGGGCACTCGCGACGCAGGTTCCACGGTCGAGGTATCCCAGGGAGGATCGGGTAGGGCCCCGGGTAAGTATGCCGCTCGCAGTGATGTTCAAGCTTTGTCCTTCTCGGACAATGCGGACATCACGGGGCAAGTGGTCTTCGCCGGCTATGGTCTGGTCATCCCGGAGGGACAAGACTTCGGGTACGACAGCTACGCGGGCTTGGACGTCAAGGACAAGATCGTTGTCGTTCTCCGATACTTTCCCGAGGATGCTGATCAGAAGGTGAAAGCGGTTCTCGCCCGATATTCCGAACTGCGCTACAAAGCGATGGCGGCACGACAGCGAGGGGCGAAGGCAATGCTCGTCGTCACCGGCCCGCGCTCTCCTAATGCCGGCGAGACCATCCCCATGAGCTTTGACACAGCTCTCGCGGGTTCGGGGATCGCAGCAGCGAGCATCAGCCGCCCGATTGCCGAGGCGATCTTCGCGGCCGTCGAAGGCAAAACACTCGAGGCCACGCAGCAATCACTGGACACGGGCAATCCGCACGTGGCCGGTTTCGAGATCCCTGTCACGGTCGCGCTCCATACCGCCGTGGCTCGAGAAAAGCAGGTGGGCCGCAACATCGTTGCGTACCTGCCGGCAACAGGTGGCGCGCCGCAAGTACCGAAACCGTGGATCGCGCTTGGCGCGCACTACGACCACCTTGGCCATGGCCGCAACGGCAACTCCCTGGCGCGCAAAGAAGAGGCGGGGCAGATCCATTTCGGTGCCGACGACAACGCGTCTGGCACGTCGGCCGTGTTGGCGGTCGGCGAGGCGCTCTCCAAACTGCCACGGCGACGAAACATCCTGCTCGACTTCTGGTCGGGTGAAGAACTCGGCCTCATCGGCTCGGGAGCCTTTGCCGCAAAGCCGCCTGTTCCGATCGATCAAATCGCAGCGTATTTGAACTTCGACATGGTGGGCCGGATGCAAGACAACAAGTTGAACGCTCAGGCGGTTGGCACGTCGCCCATCTGGACGAAAGTGCTCGAGCAGGCGAACGTCACTGCTGGTTTCGACTTGCGGCTTCAGCAAGACCCATACCTTCCGACCGACGTCGCCTCTTTCAATCAGGCGGGCGTACCCAGTCTCAATTTTTTCACCGGTTCGCACAGCGACTACCATCGTCCGACCGATACCGCAGACAAGATCAACTACGAGGATCTCGATCGCATCGTCAGCTTTGCGACCGGAATCGCGAAGAAGCTGCTGGACACGGACGAACCGCCTACATTTGCGAAGGTCGATGTGCCGACTCAGGGCGCGGGCCGGGCGGGCATGCGAGTCTTCACTGGGACGATTCCCGACTACACGTCCGAAGTAAAGGGCCTTCTGTTGGGTGGTGTCGTCGGCGGCGGGCCCGCCGAAAAGGCAGGGCTCCAAAAAGGCGACGTCATCGTCGAGCTCGCCGGGCAATCGATCACCAACGTGTACGACTACACCTACGCTTTGGAGCTCTTGAAGGTTGGCGAGCCGGTCAAGGTTGTATATCAGCGTGACAACAAGCGCGTAGAGACCACGCTCACGCCCGCGGCCCGGCGATAGGCAATCCTCAGACTAATCACCAGCGACATGCCCACGCGCAAGAAGCCGGTTCGTCGGAAGAAGGCTGCTCCAGCATCGGTCGGGCTTACTCCGGCAGAAATCAAAGACGTCGCCGCTGAAGGAATCCGCGAGCTCTCCGCACAGGTCGAGCGCGACGGCGGCGCCGTTCTCGGCGCGTACAACGATCCATTTGGCGGCAAGCCGCTGCTGGTGGCTGCGCTGCCGATGGCCCTCGTCGAGCCAACGCCGTACCAGCGCGATCCATCCGACACACACGTTAAGCGGCTGATGGGCGTCATCGAGACCATCGGCCGGTTTCTCGATCCGATAGTCGCGGTCCGCAAGGACGATCGTTACTGGACGCCGAACGGAAACCACCGCCTGCAGGCTCTAAGAAAGCTCGGAGCCAAAACCATCGTCGCGCTGCTCGTCCCCGATGCTGATATCGCATTCAAGATCCTGGCGCTCAACACCGAGAAGGCCCACAACCTCCGCGAAAAGTCCCTCGAGACCATCCGGATGGCGCGCGCACTTGCGGAAAGCTCCCGCGAAACTGAGACGAGCTTTGCGTTCGAATTCGAGCAGCCGGCCTTCCTTACGCTCGGCGTCGGCTACGAAGAAAGGCCGCGTCTGAGTGGCGGCGCTTACCAGTCGATCCTGAGGCGGGTCGACACGTTCCTCGACCAGCCCATCGTTAAGGCAGTCAAGGAGCGCGAGCGCCGCGGCAAGAAGATTCTCAAGCTGGATGAGGCCGTCTCGGCCGTCGTGGAACGGCTGAAGGCACGCGGCCTGACCAGTCCTTATTTGAGATCATTTGTCGTCGCGCGGGTGAACTACACACGATTTTCGAAGGCGGACTCGTTCGACTTCGACGAGGCCCTGGACAAGATCACTGCCAGCGCATCGAAGTTCAACATCGATCGAATCAAGCAGGAAGACGTCGCTAAGGCGGGTGGTGGTCCTCCAGACGAGGAATGAGCAGTCCGGTCTCGCAACCGTTTGCCGATCAGGCGCGGAGAATACCCAACAGAACCAGCAACGGCACGATGACGGCGACAAGGGCCTCGCCGGCAATCAACCCCGACGCGAGCGCGACCATGTAGGACTGATGCGAGCGTCGATCGGTCCGCCACCAGAGCCGGTCCACGACACTCCCGAGGAACATCACAAAAATAACGGCAGCCGGGACGAGCATGCCGATGCCGACAGCCGTCGGTGAGGGAATCCAGGCCACATGCCGGCTTTCGAGCACGGCAAAGAGAACCCCGATCAGGGACGCGATGACGAGTGCGGTGACGGCGCCCGGCGGCAGAGCGCTCACGCCCTGCGAAAGAATCTCGGCGAAACCGGCCCACTTTCGCGAAATCGGCGAGGTGAGCCCGGCATGTTCGCCCACGATGCCGTAGGTATTCCGCAGCAGTGGGTACATCCACGACACGGCGGCGGCTCCGACTGGCGTGGCGATCAACTGCATCATGGTGAGATATTTTGGCGACGAGCCGATCATGTGGCCCGCTTTGTAGTCCTGCATCAGCGCTTCGGACTCGACGGCTATCGTGCCGGTTGTACCACTTGCCACCATGTTCGCTATCAAATGACCCGGTGCGAGAACTCCGAAGATCCCCTGCATCATGTTCGACAGGGCACTGATTGGCCCCCAGTTGGTCTCGCCAAGTACTCTCAGCCCGACGAGCATCATCGGCAGCGAGAGAAGAATTGCCACGACGGTTGCCCACACCTCGAGACCCAGACTGACCTTCTGCACGATGACCAGCGCCACGGCCATCACCGCTACGCCCGCTGCCACCCAGGGCAGCGGAAAGCTGTCCGACCCGATGTCGCCGGTCGAGAGCTGGCGGAAGGTTTTGACAAGAATCTTCCAGCGGAGCACCAGCGCGGCCAGCCCTGCAGAGACCATCATCCCGGTCGCCGGCCACATCACCCAGAACAGCACGTCGTTTCTGGTGAATCCTTCTCCGAGGACCTGATACTGCAGCAGTGCGTACGGCGCGACAATCCAGGCGAGGATCATCCCAAGCAACATGCTGGCGTTGATCCTCATACCGACGAGCATCCCAGACCCCATCGCCAGCAGGCTCCAGTTGACGCCGACACCTGTCGTCATCGTGACCGCCGTGCCGACCACCATGACGGAGGGGAACCAGTTCAGCACCCGGGCATCCTCGGTCATCAACATCAAGGCCGCCGATGCCAGACAACCGAGTGCCAGAGCCGACGCAGCGCGACGCGACTCGGTCCCACGACCATCAAGGACGATGAGCGTTTCGCCAGCCGCCATGCCGTCGGCGTAGGTGAGCTTCTCGTCGACCACGAAATGCTGCCGCATCGGGACCGCTAAGAGCACCCCGAGGAGTCCAGCTGTCGTCAGCCACGTGAACGACTGCAGCGGTGTCAACGTGAGCGTGAACGAGACCGTTCTGCTGGCGGCGAGCATATCGAACGCTGCGAGCAGCACGCACATGAATGCGGTCTGTGCCGCAGCAGTACCAGCCGTTTGAACGATGTTGTTCTCCCAGCGGTTGTAGTCTTTGAATGCAATGCCGAGAAGGAGATAACCGAGAAAAGCCGAAACGACCGAGGCATTTGGACCAAAACCGAGCTTGAGAACGATGTAGGGATAGGACGCCCCCATCACCAGCGCGACGACCAACCCGCACAGGATTGCTCGCGGGGTGAACTCAATCAAGCCAGCAGGCTTCGAACCCGATGCGGGCTTGTCTTCAGCATGTGTCCGCCAATCGACTTCAGCCACAGCTTCCTTCATGGACACGCACTCCCCGATACAGGATGACGAGCTCGTGCCCTGCCTAATGAACCATTCCCTCGGCCCTCGTTCGATAGAACGTGATCAAATCCATCCCCTGAGGAGGAGTGGCTCCAAGCTGGCGCAACATCGTCGTCACTTGTCCGCGATGGTACGAAGCATGATTGACGACGTGCTGGACCATGTGCCAGAAGATCGAGGCTCGCGGCTCCCCGCTCAGCATCTTGTATTCGATCACGCTGTCCAGTCCCCGCTTGCCCATTCGCTCGAGAACAGCCCGAACACTTGACTCGAGCTCCAGCCACTTCGCTCGAAGCGTCGCCACGTCGGGAAACTGGTCCGCTGGGACGAGGGTGGTAGGTGCCTGGCCGATCCAGCGGCCGCACCATGCCCACTCGGCGGCGTAGATATGGGCGAGAGTATCGCGTACCGACCTGAAGCTGCCGCCCAAGTCCCTGGTCAGCTGCTCGGGTGTCAGACCTTCAGCTGCCGCAAGCACTCGATCACGCGCCCAGTAGTGATAGTCGAGCAACGTGCTCAGCTCCTGCAGATTCATATTGGGACTCCTCCTTCACTAGGCTGCCGTTTCACTTATTTCGCAAACAGGCTGCGGGCCACGAACAGCACATTCGCCGGACGTTCGGCAAGTCGACGCATGTACCACGGAAACCAGTGTTCGCCGTATGAAATGAGCACTCGAAGCCGTTCGCCTGCCGCGACGAGCCGGCGTTGCAGCGGCTCTTGGATGCCATACAGCATCGCGTACTCGTAGGCAGAGGATGAAACATTTGTGCTGGCCACATACGCGGTCAGCCGATCGATCAGATTCGAGTCGTGCGTGGCAATGTGAAGCACCGTTTCGGGCCGCCGTTTGTGTTCATCGAGTATGCGGCAGGCAAGCCTGTAGTAGTTCTCATCCACATCCGATTTCCGCGGGTAGGCGACGTCGGAAGGCTCGAGGTACGCCCCCTTGACCAGGCGGATCGCGGCGCCGAGCGGCAAAATGCCCTCGACGTCCGCGGCCGTTCGATACAGGTACGCTTGAACCGCCACGCCGACATTCTCGGAATATTCATGCGCACGTCGAAACAGATCCAGGGTCGCATCCACGTAACGAGCATTCTCCATGTCAAGCCAGACGAAATTGTGCCGTTCACCGGCGCGATCGAGCAATCGCTGTAGGTTCCGGAACGAGAGCGATTGGTCCAGATCGAGTCCCAGTTGGGTGAGCTTGACGGAAATCTGAGCATCAAGACCCGAAGCTCCGACCGTGTCGAGCACATCCAGATAGTGCCGTGTAACGGCTTCGGCGGCAGCCACATCGGTAAGGTTCTCGCCCAATTGCGTAAGAATCGCGCTGATGCCTGCGCTTCGCTGCCGGGTGACCGCGCCCATGGCGTCTTCGAGCCGTTCGCCCGGCATGAAGCTGGATACCGAGCGGCGGACAAGCTGTGTTCGCGTCGCCCGATCGCGCAGCCAGGCGTTGTTGGCAGCCGCCAGCAACGCTTTGCGTGCGAGACTCATGATTCAGGTGTCCGCGCCGCGGTTATGCGGCGATGGAAAACGGAATCTCTTGCAAAGCACCGCATAACGGTTCCTACGGCAACCAGCTACAGGAGGCCCCGCACGAGTCCGCCGTCAACTTGAACGGAGGCTCCGGTGATATAGGCTGCGGCGTCCGACAGCAGGAAAGCTGCCATGCGACCGTACTCGTCCGGCTCACCGTAGCGACCCAGTGGAATGGTCGACACCGAACGCTGGCGCTGCTCGTCAGGTGATATGCCGGCTTTCTTGGCGTTGATCTCGTCAATCTCCCGTACGCGATCCGTGCCGATTCGCCCCGGAACGAGCTGATTGACACGAATCTTGCTCGCCGCCAGTTCGAGCGCCAGAGTTTTGGCCAGTGCGGCCACCGATGCCCGCACGACGTTCGAAAGAGCGATATTGGCGATTGGTTCCTTGACCGCCGACGACGTGCTCATCAGGATCGCTCCGCCTCCCCGTGCTTCCATCGACGGAACCACCAGTCGTACCTGACGGATGACGCTGAGCAGGAGAAGCTCGAACGCGGCCCGCCAGCCCGCATCGTCGAAGTCCAAGACACGGCCAGCCGGCGGCCCGCCGCTGTTCGTAAATAGAAGGTCGACCGGACCGAACCGGTCTACAGTTGTCCGGTGCCATTCGGCAATCGCGGTATCTGACGCGAGATCCGCCGCAAACGTCAGGACCTGGCCGCCGCTCTCCTGCTGGATCCGTGCTCCGGCCGCTTTGATAGCGTCAGGGTTGCGCGAGGCAATGGAGACTTGCGCCCCTTCGCCAGCCAACGCTCGTGCGACCGCCAGTCCGAGCCCCCTGCTCCCGCCGCCGATCATCGCGACCTTCCCGTTCAGTCCGAGATTCATAGAAAACCACGCCCCAGGTTAGGGGCAAATAAGTGATAAAGAGATGCTGGATTAGAAGCGCAAGGATCGTATCCGAACCTGGGGCAGGATGAACCTCGAGCCTCGGCGATCGACTTCGCCGAGGCTCGAGTCCGGAAGGGTCAACGTCGCCGGGCGTTCTTACGCATTCGGCCGTACGGTCACGAAGACGTTTCTGCCTTCGCGAGCGATCAACATCAGCAGCGGCTTGTTCGAGCCGCGAACGGCCGCCCGCAGTTCGTCAACCGTTTGGACTGGCTTGCGGTTGACTTCCTGAATCACGTCACCCGCCTGGATACCGGCATCGGCGGCACGACCGTCCGGATTCACGTCCTCGACCACCAGTCCGCGCGTGTCCTGGGGAATACCGAGACGCGAAGCGGTCTCCGGCGTGAGCGGAGCCACCGAGACTCCGAGTGCGGCTCTATCGTCGGTCGCAGGCTCGCTGCTACGCTGAGCGCTCTTCGAGCCGGACGCTTCATCGAGCTTGACGGTCACGTCCCGCTGTGCCCCGTCCCTGACGATGGTGACTGTCGCATTGGAGCCGGGCTGCACGGCGGCCACACGATTACGCAAGCCGTTGATGTCCTGCACGGCCTGACCGTTGAACGATCGAATCACGTCGCCCTGCTCGAGTCCGGCGCGGTCCGCCGCACTTCCCTTTTCAACCGAGCTGATGATCGCTCCACCCGCCTCCTTCAGACCAAGGCTCTCCGCCATATCCGCCGTAACGGGTTGGATCGACACGCCAAGCTGGGATCGATGAACACGGCCTTCCTTCCGGAGTTGGTCGGCGACGGTGCGGGCCATATTGACTGGAATCGCGAATGCGATTCCGATGTTGACGTCCGCCACCGGGGCAATCTGGGAGTTGATGCCCACGAGCTCCCCTTTGGTGTTCACGAGCGCTCCGCCCGAGTTTCCGTGATTGATTGGAGCGTCGGTCTGCAGGAAGTCCTCGTAGCTTCCAGTACCCACAGTGGTGAACCGCCCCTTCGCGCTGATAATGCCCATCGTCACGGTCTGTCCCATGCCGAACGGGTTGCCGACCGCCAGAACGACATCACCCACCTGAACCGCATCGGAGTCGCCGAGGGTAATCGCGTGGAGATTCGGGGCCTCGATCTTGATCACGGCCAGGTCGCTGGGTTTGTCAGTTCCTACCAGTTTGGCCTTCATCGCCGTACCGTCGGTAAGTTCGACCTGGATATCGTCCGCGTCTTCAACCACGTGGTTGTTCGTCAGGATGTAACCGTCGCTTCCGACAATGACACCCGAACCCAGGCCGCGCTGCCTGAACGTGCGTGGCTGGCGCTGCCCGCGCTCGCCACGGTCGAATTGATCGCCGAAGAAACGCCGCAAGAAATCGTCGCCCTGAAAATCGGTCGGTGAAACCTTTGTTTTGCCTTCCACTCGAATCGTGACCACCGACGGCGCCACTCGTTTCACCAGGTCCGCATAAGAATCCCGTTCGCCTGGTATCGCCCGTGAGATGGCTGGCGCCGCTGATGCGGTGGCAGGTGAAGACGGTGCTGCCTTCTGAGAATCCGCGGCAAGGCTGTGCCAGGCCGCACCGCCCATCAGGACGATGATGGCGAGACCGGCCGCCGCGGCACGCTTCACCCCAATCGTCGGATTGAAACGTCGATCGTTCATGGTTTGTCTGCTCCTTACTGCAAGTCGAGTGTTCGATAGATGATTTTTCGCTCTGTTCGATTAGACGATGAGGCGCCTGTCGGGGACGTTGCGCGAACATTACATTGGTGAAAGGTTCGAGCCTGCGGGCCTCCGCAAGGCCCTGCTCATCAGATAGAAGGGGTATCTTGTTGGCGCCGATGGCTTTGCGAACGATGTCGATCCACGGGAACGCGAGCGACTATTAGGTGTTAACGCGTCATTTTCTACCCTGAGGAGGGAGCCATGAAGTACTTGTGCTTGATTTACGATGACGAGAAAAGGTCAGCAACGATGTCGAAAAGCGAATCGGACGCCATCATGGGCGAGTATTTCGCCTTCACCGACGGGATCAAGAAGAGCGGCCACTACCTCGGTGGCGAAGCGTTGAAACCCGTGCAGACGGCCACGACGGTTCGAGTGAGAAGCGGCAAGTTGTCCACGACCGACGGCCCCTTTGCCGAGACGAGGGAGCAGCTTGGCGGCTTCTACCTCATCAACGCGCGGGATCTGAACGACGCGATTCAGGTGGCTTCGAAGATTCCGTCCGCTCGCCTCGGAAGCGTCGAAGTGCGACCGATCGTGGAGTTCAATCAGGCGTAGACGCCAATACACGTGACCCGCGAGGAAACCGCTGACCGGCGCGATTTGGACGCTCTTTATCGGTCCGAGTCGCGCCGCGTCCTCGCTACGCTGATCAGGCTGCTCGGCGACTTCGATCTCGCCGAGGAAGCACTGCACGACGCGTTCGCCGCGGCACTCGAGCAATGGCCGCGAGATGGTGTGCCGGCAAATCCCAGGGCCTGGCTCGTCTCGGTCGGCCGTTTCCGGGCGATCGATGCCTTGCGCCGTCGCGCCCGCTTCGATGCGTCGCTGGCGGACCTGGCCAAGCGTTTCGAGACGGCCATCGAGCCGACGATCGAGCCAGAGGATGACGGCTTCGAAGACGACCGACTCCGCCTCATCTTCACGTGCTGCCATCCGGCACTGCCACCCGATGCTCAGGTCGCGCTGACTCTGCGCGAAGTCTGTGGGCTCACGACCGAAGAGATCGCCCGGGCTTTCCTCACGGCCCCACCCACGGTGGCGCAACGAATCGTCCGCGCCAAGGCCAAGATCCGCGATGCCCACATCCCGTATCAGGTGCCAGGTCGAACCGATCTGGCGGATCGGCTCGACAGCGTGCTCCGCGTCATCTACCTCGTGTTCACGGAGGGTTACTCGGCATCTTCAGGCGCGTCGCTGACGCGCCACGATCTCTCGGCCGAGGCCATTCGCCTCGGACGACTCCTGACCGAGTTGATGCCAGAACCCGAAGCGTTTGGACTTCTTGCGTTGATGCTGCTCCACGAATCGCGTCGGCCGGCTCGCGAGTCGCCGACCGGTGAATTGGTCCTTCTCGACGACCAGGATCGCTCTCTCTGGAACAGAACATACATCGAGGAAGGATCTGAGCTGGTCGCGCGAGCGCTGTCTTCCCGCCGCTTTGGCCCGTACACACTTCAAGCCGCAATAGCAGCGGTCCACGCCGAGGCGCTGACGGCCGCGGCAACCGACTGGGCGCAAATCGTCGGGCTGTATGACGTGCTTCTGCGCGCCGAACCCTCACCTGTTGTCGAGCTGAACCGTGCGGTAGCCGTCGCGATGCGGGACGGCCCGGAGTCGGGATTGGCACTTTTGGATGCCATCCTCGCGCGTGGCGACCTGCGCGAATACCACCTCGCGCACTCAGCGCGTGGCGACTTGTGCCGCCGGATTGGCCGGATTGTGGAAGCCCGGACCTCCTACGAGCGCGCCCTCGCGTTGATCAAGCTCGAACCGGAGAGGCAATTTCTCGAACGACGTTTGCGGCAGCTGGCTGATCTCGAAGCTGACAAGAAGATCACGTCGGCAGCGCCACGGTAAAAGTCGACCCGTTGCCAGGAGCGCTCTCCACATCGACAGTGCCTCCGTGCGCTTTGACGATGGCCCTGACCAGACTGAGCCCGAGGCCAAGCCCGCGCTCCGTTCGGCTCGCATCACCGCGAAAGAGCCGGTCCCAGATGCGTGGCAGCTCGTCGGGGTTGATGCCGGGACCGTTGTCACGAACTCGAAGCAGCGCCTTCCCGCCGTCTTGCGTCACTTCGACGTCGACCCGGCCTCCAGGTGGGGTGTATTTGAGCGCGTTGTCAATCAGGTTGGCGGCCACTTGCTGGAGCCGCGTTCCGTCCGCCATGACGCTCACATCGGGTTGGAGCTTCGAGTCGAGGGCGACCCCCTTTGCGTCTGCAACATCCCGGTAGAGATCGATAGCCCTCACAACGATGTCGCCGAGCAGCACCCTGTCCTGCCGCAGCTGGAGCGTGCCGCTCTCGGCTTCCGAGATGTCCATCAACGTGTTCAGCATCAGCAGAACACGATCGGTTTCCTCGACGCAGTCGGCAAGCGCTTCGCGGTAGCGATCGACATCAGCAGGGGCTGCCAGAGCCATTTCGGCCGTGCCTCGCATGCGCGTCAGCGGAGTGCGCAGGTCGTGCGACACATTGTCGAGCGCATCGCGCATCGCAGTGACGAGCCCCTCAATCTTGTCGAGCATCGCATTGAAGAGCATCGTGAGCTCGTCGATTGCGTCGGGACGGCCGCCGTCAAGCGAAAGCGGCACGCGCTCGTCCGTGCGTCCGGTGCGAACGATACGGCTGACGGCCCTGGTGAGCCTTCGAATCGGCAGCAGCGCCGATTGAGTCACGACGACGCCGCCACTCAGAGCAATCACCACGATCATCAGGGTGACGATCCCAAGCGTGGCGCGAAATCTAGCCAACAGGTCGCTCCGCGGTTCGGTGCTCTTCCCAACTTGTACGAGGGTGCCGTCCCACAATGTGGTCGAGTCGGTCTCGAGCGCCGACAGCTCCCAGCCTTCGGGCTGGCTGAGCACGATCGCTTCTGCACCTCGATCGACGACTCGAACGAAGAGCCGCTCCGGCGCAGTTCGCTGCTCGGCACGGACTGTATCGGCAAGCCTGCCCAGTCCGCCGGTCTGATAGGCGGTCGCGTACTCTGCGAGCTTGGCCCGGAGGATCTGCCGATCCCGCTGGGCGAGCGAGGTCGACGTCAGCCAATACGTCAGAAAGACGATAAGAATGGCGCCGATGACGAACAACGTCGAGTACCACAGAGCGAGACGCAGGCCGAAGGCTGAATAAGGTCGGGCGCCGTTCACGCCACGTCCTCCCGCAGCACGTACCCGACTCCTCGCACTGTATGCACCAGTTTCGTGTCGAACGGCCGATCGATCTTTTCTCGCAAGCGGCTCACCAGAACGTCGACGATGTTGGTCTGCGGATCGAAGTTGTATTCCCAGACGTGCGACAGAATCATCGTCTTCGAGAGGACACGACCGGCGTTGCGCATGAAGTATTCAAGCAACGCAAACTCTCGCGGGCGCAGGTCGATCGCCTTCCCAAATCTCGTCACACGGCGCGACAGCAGGTCGATCACAAGGCCATCGACGCTGAGTGTCGTCGGTTCGGGAGTCCGCGTGGCGCGTCTGACGAGCGCCTGAACGCGGGCGAGCAGCTCGGCAAACGCAAACGGTTTGGTCAGATAGTCATCGCCGCCAGCCTGGAGGCCCTTCACTCGATCGTCAACCGAACGGCGAGCGCTCAGAATGAGTACGGGCGTCGTCAACCGGCGGCTGCGCATTTCGTCGATCACGGATAGACCGTCGCGCCTGGGCAGCATCAAGTCGACGATGGCCACGTCGTAGGGGTGTTGGTGAATCTGCTCGAGCGCTGCCTCGCCATCCTTGGCCTCATCGACGGCGAAGCCGGCCTCGCGCAACCCGCGCGCGACAAACTCGGCGATCGTCCCATCGTCTTCGACGAGAAGCGCACGCATCGATGCATCATACCTCCGCGAAAACGCCGTTCCGGCCGGCAGCCCCGGAGCCCGCACGCCGTTGACGCGGCGTAGTACGCTAAAGGATTGGCAACCACCTCGGCGGTTGCCCCCGCCTCGGAACGACGCGACGCAGGCCCATTCATGCCCTTGCCTCGTCGACTACCAGGCGAGAAAGGGATTCGACGTGAGAGCCGTACTTCCCACCGTGTGCGTGGTGGTGTTCCTTGTCAGCAGCGTTTCAACGGTCGCAGCGCAGGTCACGACCGCGCCGCCTCCGACGGCGCCGCGGACTACCGCCTCCCCCGGACTGGTGGCGCCCCGTTCTAACAATCCATTTCTCGGAGGCGTTCCGACTGGCGAACTGACGCCTGACGCGCTGTCGCTGTCGATTACAGACGCCATCAACCGCGCGCTGGCCTATAACCTCGGCGTCCTACTGGCCGAGAACGGTGTGGGCCACGCACAGGGGGCGCGGAAGCGGGCGTTGAGCGAATTGCTCCCGAACATCACCGGCCGCGTCAGCGAGACGCGCCAAGTGGTCAACCTCGCGGCGTTTGGCTTTCCGTTACCGGCGGGCATTCCCCCGATCGTGGGGCCGTTCAATGTATTCGACGCTCGAGTCTACCTGTCCCAGTCCGTGCTCGACTTCAAGGCGATGAACGACGCCAAGGCAGAAACACACAACATCGCCGCCGCCCACTACGATTACAAGACCGCCCGCGATCTCGTCGTGCTCGTGGCCACCGTTTCCTATGCACAAGCTCTGACGGCGTCGGCGCGTGTCGACGCCACTCAAGGCCAGGTCGATACCTCACAAGCACTTTTGAATCAGGCGAGCGACCTGAAGGCGAACGGGCTGGTGGCTGGCATTGACGTGCTCCGTGCGGAAGTACAACTCGACACCGATCGCCAGCGTGTGACGGCCGCCAGGAACGAATTCGAGAAGTCGAAGCTGCAGCTGGCGCGACTGATTGGCCTACCGATCGGCCAAACGTTCACCCTCGCGAATCAACTGACGCAAGTGGCGATTCCGGAGATGACACTGGAGGCGGCACTCGATCGCGCCTACAAGACGCGGCCGGACTATCTGGCCGCGCTCGAACGTGTTCGCGCGGCCGAAGCCACCCGGCAAGCCGCGTCGGGCGAGATGAAGCCAGCCATCCGGGTGACCGCCAATTTCGGGGACCTCGGGCTCTCCATCACGGACTCGCACAGCACATATGCCGTGACCGGAGCCGTCGACGTGCCAATCTTCCAAGGGGGCCGGTCTCGTGGGCGGCTGCTCGAAGCCGATGCCGAAATGCGTAATCGACGTGCAGATGCCGACGATTTGAAAGCGGGAATCTATTACGAGGTGCGCACGGCCATGCTCGACCTGGACTCCGGGAACGAGCAACTCGAGGTCGCGGGCCGCGCCCGGGAACTCGCCGCGGCTCAGTTGACCCAGGCTCGCGACCGATTTGTCGCAGGAGTCGCCGGTAACATCGAAGTCATTCAGGCGCAAGGCGCCGTCACGCTTGCCAACGATCAATACATTTCCGCCCTGTTTACGACGAGCCTGGCCAAAGGAGCCCTCGTTCGAGCTGTCGGAATCGCCGAGGAGATAGCGCGCCAACTATTTGGAGTATCCCGCTGATGGCCGATCAAGTTGAATCTGTCCCGCTCACCAGTCAGCGACGTTTTCGCATCGCCGTGGGCGTTGTTATCGTGGCGCTCCTTGGCGTCGGTGTCTGGCTCTGGCTGACCGCCGGCCGCGAATCAACCGACGATGCTCAGGTCGATGCACACGTCACGCCGATCGCGGCTCGCGTTGGAGGCACGGTCCTACGGTCTCCGGTCGTCGACAATCAACAGGTCGACGCCGGCGCCATTTTGGTCGAATTGGATCCGCGCGACTATCAGGTCGCAGTAGCCAAAGCCCGGGCCGAGTTGGCGAATGCTGAAGCCGATGCGCTTGCCGCCCGAAGCAACGTTCCGATTATGTCCACGACTACCACAAGCAACGTGACAACTGCGCACGGATCGGTGGAGACCGCCCGGGGCGACGTCGATCATGCACAGAAGGAGCTCGACGTGGCGCATGCGCGGCTCGCCAGCGCACAGGCTCGCCAGCGAGAAACGCAGGCGAACGCGACGAAGGCCGCTCGGGATGTCGAACGATTCCGTGGGCTCCTCGCCAAGGACGAAGTGTCCCAGCAACAATTCGACGCGGCGACCGCAACCGCGGACGCTCAGCGCGCCACCGCCGAAGCTGCGAAAGCCCAGATCGCCGAGGCTGAAGCGGGCATACGAGCCGCTGAGATCAGATTGATGCAATCTCGCGTCGGTGAGCAGAACGCGCTCGCGGGCCTCAGGTCGGCACAGACCGCGCCCCAACAGGTGGCCGCGATCGAGGCGCGGGCGGCTGCTGCAGAGGCACATGTCGAGCAAGCCAAAGCCGCGCTCGAGCAAGCCGAGCTGAACCTTCAATACACGACGATCAAGGCTCCGCAGAAAGGAACCATCAGCCGCAAATCGGCGGAAGCGGGACAGGTGATTCAAGCGGGTCAGCCCCTGATGGCACTCGTGCCACTCGATACGGTGTGGATCACCGCGAACTTCAAGGAGACGCAGCTGAGCGGCATGCGCCCGGGCCAGTCCGCCACGATCAAAGTGGACGCATACGGAGGACGTGAATTCAAAGGCAAGATCGAGAGCATTGCCGCTGCGACAGGGTCACGCTTCAGCCTTTTGCCGCCCGAGAACGCAACGGGCAACTATGTCAAGGTCGTCCAACGTGTTCCGGTGAAAATCGTCCTCGACGCGGCACAGGATCCGGAGCATTTATTGAGGCCCGGCATGTCGGTGGTGCCAACGGTCTATACGAAATAACTACCCAGAGGACACAGAGGACACGGAGCATCAACTTCTATGGGAAACAGTTCATGCCTCAGTGTCCCCTGTGTCCTCCGTGGTGGAGAGTTTAGGTGACAGATCAACCTCGCACCGTCAACCCCTGGATCGTCGCCATCGCGGTCATGTTCGCGACGTTCATGGAGGTCCTCGACACAACCGTCGTCAACGTCTCGCTGCCGCATATCGCCGGCAGCCTCTCGGCCAGCATCGACGAGGCAACCTGGGCGTTGACCTCGTACCTCGTGGCCAACGCGATCATCCTTCCGATGACCGGCTGGCTGGCAAGTGTGTTCGGGCGCAAACGTTTGTTGATGGCATCTGTCACGGGCTTCACCGTGTCGTCGTTTCTCTGTGGCCTCGCCCCGAACCTCGAAATGCTCATCGTGTTCAGGTGTCTCCAGGGCGCCACCGGCGGAGCCATGCAGCCGTTGTCGCAGGCCGTCCTACTCGAGGCATTTCCTCCGCAGGACCGCGGCAAGGCGATGGGCTTTTGGGGCCTCGGCATCGTCGTCGCGCCGATCTTCGGCCCGGTGCTCGGCGGATGGCTGACCGACAACTACAGCTGGCGCTGGGTCTTCTACATCAACATTCCAGTCGGCATCGCCTCGCTCGTCATGACGCGCTTGTTCATCTTTGATCCTGCGTACATCCGTCGAACGTCGCAGCGGATCGACTATTGGGGCATCGGCATGCTGGCCGTCGGCATCGGCGCTCTACAAATCGTGCTCGACAAGGGGCAAGAGGACGACTGGTTCTCTTCGAGCTTCATCACGACGCTCGCTATCATCAGCGCCGTCACGCTCGTCTGGCTGGTCGTCCACGAACTACGAACAGAAGATCCAGTGGTAGACCTCCGGGTTTTCAAAGCGCGCAGCTACGCGGTGGGTGTCTTCCTGATGACGGTTGTCGGATTCGTTCTCTACGGGAGCCTCGTGTTGCTGCCGATCATGCTCCAAACACTGCTCGGGTATCCTCCGATGCTCGCAGGCATCGCGATGGCACCGCGCGGGATTGGCTCGTTCTTCATGATGCCGTTGACGGGAATCATGACTGGGTACTTCGATCCACGGAAGCTGCTCACAACCGGAGTGCTGGTGGGCGGAGGGACGCTTCTGTGGCTGTCCGGGCTGAATCTCCAGGCCGGGTACTGGGACATTTTCTGGCCACAACTGATCCAAGGGGCCGGCCTGTCGCTCCTCTTCGTGCCACTGACGACGGTCGCTATGGACCCCATTCCACGCGAGCGGATGGGGAATGCGACGAGCCTCTTCAATCTGATGCGCAACATTGGCGGCAGCATCGGCATCGCAGTCACCGGTACGATGCTCGCCCGTCATCAACGGGCGACCGGCTCGACGCTCAGCGCGCACGTCACGCCGTACGACCTGGCCACGCAATCGCTGTTCGCGCAAATGAAGGCAGGTTTCATGGCAGCTGGCGCCGACGCAGTGACGGCGACGAACCGTGCGTATGCGGCTTTGGCCGGGACCGTTCAGCGGCAGGCCGCGATGGTCTCGTTCGTCGCAATCTTTCAATTCCTTGGCATTCTGTTCCTGGCGCTGTTGCCGCTCATCCTATTGATGAAGCGGCCAGGACACAACGCAGACGTGCCTGCCGCGCACTAGTGGACGGTATCCGACGGATGACTACCAGATCACGAGCATTTCATTCCAGATTGATACTCCGCGATCTCCGCGTCCTCTGCGTTCAACGTCGTGACCGGTACTGATTCAGCCAATACAGCAGACTCAGAACGAAGCGAAACACCACAAAACGGCACGTGAAAAAGTGTGCGATGCTGGATTTCTCCACGGTTGTTCGCTGGAAGTTGTGAATTGTCGATGGCGAATTGATACACTGCTGTGGTGCGTGTTTGGCTGTGCATCGGACTCGTCCTCGTAACGCAAGCGTCCAGCTCGGCGATCGATAGCAACCCAAGCCAGAATTCACGCGTCCGGTTTCGCCAAGACCCCGCGCCTGCCACCGAACCTCAAGACCCTGCGCGCCCATCGTTCGAGGAATTCCTCAACGGCGTGCGGGCTGAAGCGCTCGAGCGAGGCATTCGCGAAGACATCCTCGATCAGGCTCTCGCAACCGTTGAAGCACCGCTGGCGGTCGTCATCGAACGTGACCGCACTCAAGCAGAAACCGTCTTTTCACTGGAAGACTACCTGTCGAGACGATTGACGGACCGTCAAGTGGCACGAGCGAAGGACGGCTTCGCCAGAAATCGCGTGTTGCTCGAGGAGATCGCTTCGCAGTACGGGGTCGATCCGCAGGTCATCGTCGCGATTTGGGGGATGGAGTCGAACTACGGCCGATTCAGCGGGGTTCGTCCCACCGTGGCGGCGCTTGCGACGCTGGCGTGGGATCCGCGACGGTCGGCGCTTTTCAGGAGTGAGCTCTTCGCCGCTCTGGACATCCTCAACGCCGGTTACATCGAGGTCTCGAAAATGCGAGGCTCCTGGGCTGGCGCGATGGGACAGGTGCAGTTCATGCCGTCGAGCTATCTGAAATTTGCCGAGGATTTCGACGGTGACGGCCGCCGCGACATCTGGTCGACGCCATCCGACGTGTTCGCGTCGATCGGCAACTTCCTCAAGGCGAGCGGCTGGACACATGGTCAGACGTGGGGCCTGGAAGTACAGGTGCCTGAAGAAGCCAAGAAACAGATTGCGCAGACCGTCGCCCGACGCGAGGCGAACTGCCGGGCAAGACGGGATATGACGGTGGCTCAACCCATGGCCGAGTGGCAGCAACTGGGCGTCCGGCTCAAGAACGGCGGGGCTCTGCCGACGGACGTCCCTGACGCATCGCTCATTTCTGGCGCGACCCGTTCGTTCCTTGTCTATCCAAACTACAACGCCCTCCTTGACTACAACTGTTCTCAGTCGTATGCCATCAGCGTCGGCCTGCTCGCCGATCGAATTGGCAAGCCTTCTACCAAAGCGAAGACCACAAAGGCCACCGGCAAGCATGCTCGCGCCTAGCGCGCTCCCTGGTCCGTGCACCGCCGCCCGGTACGTTCTCCGCAACGGCCTGCGGTCGCGCCGCGACCCTCAGCTTGAAGCGCGACCTCCGAGACATCGCCTCGGGGTCTAAGGCTGAGAGTGAAGTATAAAATCAAGGCATGAACGAATTCGCTCTCGACGACCGCGGCATCGTCGTGACCTGTCCGTCGTGTGGGCAGAAGAATCGGCTGAGGTTTGAGCGACTCAGCGATCCCGTCAGATGTGGAAAATGCAAGGCCCAGCTGTCGGCTCCCAACTCGCCCATCGAAATCACGTCATCAGGCGATTTCGATCGACTCATCGCTGGCGCATCGCTGCCGGTCGTAGTGGACTACTGGGCACCTTGGTGCGGACCGTGTCGAATGGTTGCTCCGGAAATCCAGAAGGTCGCAGAGCGCCAGGCAGGACGCTATCTCGTCGTCAAGGTCAACACCGACGCCTTGAACGATCTCGGTGAACGCTTCGGCATCCGGTCGATACCGACAATGGCGGTCTTTGAGGGAGGGCGCGAGATCGCTCGAACCGCTGGCGCACGCCCCGCACGGGACATCGAGGCATTCGTCGAAAACGCCACGCAACGGGTCAGGACATAGTCCAGCTCACGCCCGTGTGTCGTCCCGGCCAACGCGGCGTTGACGCGATCCTCAAACACATTTCCACCAACGAATCACGCCCCGCCCTCGTCTAAGGCTGACGTGAGTACTTTCGTCGGCGAACTGCGCTACGCCCTGCGAACGTTCTGGGGAGCGCGCGTCTTCACGGCAACCGCGGTCCTGACCCTGGCCCTGGGCATCGGCGGCACTACGGCCATTTTCACCCTCATCCACGCCGTCATGCTCCGCTCGCTGCCAGTCAGCGATCCGGCTCGCCTGTATCGCGTCGGCGATGGCGATGCGTGCTGCGTGATTGGCGCCCCCCAGGAGCGCTGGGGGATGTATTCGTTTCCGCTGTTCGAGCGGCTGAAGGCTGAGATGCCGGAATTCGAAGAGGTGACGGCGTTTCAAGCTGGCTTTGGTCGTGTCAGCGTGAGGCGACAGGACGCGGCCACGGCCTCCCGGTCCCTCCGCTCGGAGTACGTGACCGGCAGCTACTTTTCGACGCTCGGCGTCGGCGCGTTCGGCGGCCGGGTCTTCACCCCAGACGACGACACGCCGGCGGCTCCACCCGTCGTCGTGGTCAGCCACCGCGTGTGGCAGGACACGTACGGCGGCGACCCAGCCATAGTCGGCGGGACGTTGGTGGTGGAAGGGCACCCGTTCACCGTGGTCGGTGTGACACCGCCGGGATTCTTCGGCGAGACACTGCAGGCCGACCCGCCCGACCTGTGGATTCCGCTTCAGCAGGAACCGCTCATCGCCGGTGACACCTCGATCCTGCGTGGGCCTGCCGGCGCCTGGCTTCGGGTGATCGGGCGCCTGCGCGCGAATGCGACGATTGAAGCAATGGGCCCGCGACTGACCGGCGTCCTTCGCGGGTGGATAGAGCACGAGTCAGGATACCCGGCGAACTGGATGCCGGGGATCGTCCAATCTTTGCCCAAGCAGGTCATCACGGTCGTGCCCGCGGGAGCGGGCGTCGGCATGATGAAGGAGCGGTACGGGCGCAGCCTGCAGATTCTTCTCGGTGTGTGCGGCCTGGTTCTGCTCATCGCCTGCGCCAATGTCGCCAATCTGTTGCTCGGTCGTGCCGTCGCGCGGCGCGGCCAGACCGCCGTCAGGCTGGCGATGGGAGCCTCGCGCCGGCAGATCGTGACGCAGGCGCTCGTCGAGAGCATCCTTCTTGCCGTCGCCGGGGGCATAGCGGGACTCGTCGTCGCCGCAGGTACCGCCCGCCTGCTCCTCGCTCTCGCCTTCGCTGGCGCGACGTTTCTGCCTATCGATACGCGGCCCGCACCGATGGTTCTGACCGTCGCGTTCGGCCTGGCCGTGGTCACGGGTATCGTGTTCGGCGCCGCGCCGGCGTGGTTCGCCACGCGTACTGATCCGATCGATGCGCTGCGCGGCCAGGGCCGTAGTACCCACGACCGCTCGCCGCTGGCGCGCCAGACGCTGCTGATCGTGCAGGCGACATTGTCCGTGGTGCTCGTTGCCGGATCGACCATGCTGGCGCGCAGTCTCGGCAAACTGGAAAGCCAGGACTTCGGCTTCGTAACCCGAGCGCGAGTCCTGGTGGCGCTGAACCGGCCGCCGGCAAGCTACACACCCGAGAGACTTGCGGCGCTTTATCGCGAAGTCGAAGCGCGGTTGAATCGGTTGCCTGGCGTTCAAGGTTCAGGGCTCGCGCTCTACAACCCGCTGACCGACAACTGGGGCTTGCTGGTACTGGTGGCCGGCCATCCACCGCCGAAGCCGGGCGAGCCGCCCCCTGTTTCGTCGTTCGATCGAGTGAGCGCCAACTATCTTCAGAACCTCGGCGTGAGGCTCGTCCGCGGCCGTCACTTTTCAGCTGCCGACAACGAGACGACCGAGTCCGTCGCCGTGGTGAACGAAAGCTTTGTCCGGCGGTTTTTCAGAAGCGACGAGGACCCGCTGGATCAACACTTCGGTCTCACGTCGCCGGAAAACGCTGGGACCTATCGCATCGTTGGCGTCGTAGGTGATGCAAAGTTTGCCGGGTTTGCCCTCAACCAGCCGGCGCGGCCGATGTTCTACGTGGCGCTCACGCAGGCCGCGGACTACAAGGACCCCGGGATGAGACGTATCGAGCTTCAGTCGCACTTCGTGGGTGGGCTGCTGCTGGTGACCAACACACCACTCGGCAGTCTCGAACCCCAGGTAACGCGAGCGCTCGCCGACGCCGATCCGAACCTGACGGTCACGAGTATCCGGACCCTGCAGCAACAGGTGGATCGCTCGCTCGATCAGCCGCGCGCCGTCGTGACCCTGGCCGGATTGTTCGGAATTGTCGCGCTGCTGCTCGCCGCGATCGGACTGTACGGTGTCACCGCCTACGGGGTAGCGCAGCGCACGAACGAGATCGGCATCCGCATCGCGCTAGGCGCCGATCGCGTGAACGTCGTCGGCATGGTCTTGAGGGGCGCGTTCAGCCGCGTGCTCATCGGCGTCGCGCTGGGGCTTCCACTCGCAGTCGGCGCCGGTCGCCTGATCTCGGCCCAACTCTACGGAGTCCCATTCTGGGATCCGCTCGCCTTGGGCGTCGCCGCGTCGTCGCTGGCGGTCTGCGCATTCTTCGCGGCGATGATCCCGGCAACGCGCGCGGCGTCCATGTCGCCGATGATCGCCCTCCGGGCCGAATAATGTCGAAATGCAGAATGTGAGCTGCCGGCATTGTGCACTTGGCCCTATGCCTGACGCGCTTTCATCATCCTGTTAGAGCGCTCTGCCAGATCGCCCTTCCCACGAAAAACGGCCCGAGCCGCTCGAGGTACAACGAAGTCTGCTGCGTCTTTCGCATCGCTTGAACGATCGCTGAGAGCGGATACAGATCCTTTCCAATGAGTCCAATCACGAAATCGTTGTCGTCCTTGTCCAGACCGTGGCACGCGAGACGGATATCGTGGGCAAGATCCGCAGCGCCGAATGACATGCCGATAGCCCCGTGCTCGGCCAGAATGACCCGTTGTTCCTCGATCGGAAGCTGAGCGAATCGCCCGCTGCGGCGCAGCGGATACCAGATCGCCCACGGCCATTCCCGATTGAGTACCGTCCGCCTGGGCCGGTGCAACAGAATGTCGATCAGATCGGGCTCGTAGCCGAGAGAGTACGTGCGGCCGAGCATCGTGTATTCCGGTTTCTGGACGAGCGAGGCGAACGGAGCCTGTTTCAGAAGCGGGCGCACTTGATCCAGAAACATGGCGGGGTCGTCGCTGAACGTCAGCAGCGCGATACCGCGTGGGTCGTTGACGTCTTCATATAGCACGCCTGCCAGCCCAGACTGCTCCAGGGAGTTGATAAGCGAAGTCGAATCGGAGCAACCACCGAACACGAGCAGTTGCATGAACAACCGAGTGTCGGCCCGCTGCGGCTGGCCGGCTTTCATGCCCCCTTTCTCGCTGATGTCCGGTGGTTCTGGCCCTCGACGTGTTTCTGCTGTGGTCATCTTCAATGCTCACTCAAAAAGAGTGGAGTGCGGCTAGGAAGCGACTAGCCGGCGTTGCTGGTTGAGTATAATCCGCGGACTTTCATGCCAGGCTATCACGTTCGTTCTGCGACGGTTTTCGACATCGACGTTCTCGTTCGCCACCGTCTCGGCATGTTTGCCGAAATGGGGACTTCCATCGCGGACGGCGTCGCCGGCGCGTTCAGGCAATGGCTCGAGCAGACGCTGCCGGCCGAGGCTTACAAGGCGTGGCTCGTTCAGACCGATGACGGCCATGTCGTTGCCGGCGGCGGGTTGACGATACTGCCGTGGCCGCCCGGGCCGAACGCAGTCGCCAGTCGAGTTGCGTTTGTGTACAACGTTTACACCGAGCCTGAGCATCGCCACCGCGGTCTCGCGCGGACACTCATGATGAACATCCACGACTGGTGCCGTGAAAACGGAGTGGGCGTCGTCATGCTCAACGCCAGCCAGGCCGGTCGGCCGCTATATGAGTCGATGGGTTACCAACCAACGGCCTCGCCTATGATGTTCCTGGCTGTCGAAGCTTAGCGAAATTGCGCCGACACACCAGCCATTGCTTCACGATTCGTCCATGATTGTGGCGCTGATGGGGCCGCAAGCGGCCGACCGGACTGGCGCAATGGCCCGGTTTTGGATAGGATCTTCTCGCTGCTGGCCCAACTGGCCGGGCGAGATATCGGTCGGACGATCGACCGGAGTCGCGTACTCCGGATCACGGACGGAGAATTCGAGAATGCCATTTATCATCACAGACCCCTGTATTGAAACGAAGGACACGGCCTGCGTCGACGTATGCCCGGTGGACTGTATCCATCCCAGGAAAGACGAGGCCGAGTTCGCGCAGGCGACGATGCTCTACATCCATCCCGATGAGTGCATCGACTGCGGCGCGTGCGTGCCAGCCTGTCCGGTCGCCGCGATCTACGAGAGCATCGATGCCACGCCGTCGAACCAGAAGGATCTCATCGAAGCGAACGCGATCTATCGCAACGGGGACGCAGAAACGATGGCGCGCGCGGAAGAGATCGTCCAGGCGCACGTCGCCGCGCAGCCGGCGCTGATGGCCATTCCCGCCGCGGAGCGTCAAGCGGCTCACGCCTCGCACTAGCAGACAGCAGCAGTCGGCTTTCGGCTGTCAGCTTTCAGCACCATCTCGGCTTGGTGGTTCCAGATGAGTCTTTCAGCCCAGGCTGAAGGCCGACAGCTGAGAGCTGACGGCCGATGAAAATCGCCACCTGGAACGTCAACGGGATCCGGGCGCGACATGCGGAGGTCCAGGATTGGATCGCGCAGCAGCGCCCGGATGTCGTCTGCCTTCAGGAGATCAAAGCCGCCCCGGACGACATCCCGCTTCTTCTTTGTGATCTGGAAGGCTATTGGTGCTATTGGCACGGCGGCAAGGGTTACTCGGGCGTGGCCCTTCACGTCGACAAGCGAATCGCCTCCGATAAGCCGGCGTTCACGCATCCCGCATTCGACCACGAACACCGAATCGTCACGGTCGAAGTCACGACCGACGTCGGGACCGTCACAATCGCCTCCATCTACGTTCCGAACGGTGGCAAGGACTTCCCCGCCAAGATGCGCTTCCTGCAGGCGCTCGACGAATACGCGTCGTCGTTTCAGGCCTCCAATCGGCTGCTGGTCCTGTGCGGCGATCTGAACGTGGCGCGGACGGATCGGGACGTCCACCCCAAGGAACGCAAGCCCCGTGCGATTGGACAGCTTCCCGAAGAGCGCGCTCTGCTGGAGTGCATCATCGGGCGCGGCCTGGTGGATGTCGGACGCGCGCTCGATCCCGACAACGACGGGCTGTTCACATGGTGGGCTCCTTGGCGTAACCTTCGCCAACGCAACATCGGCTGGCGTCTGGATTACGTGCTTGCGAGCACGACACTGGCCGCGCGCGCGACCGCATGTCCGGTGGAGCGTGATGTGGGAACCAGCGACCACGCGCCGGTCTTCGCGGTCTTCGAACCACATCACCTACAATGACCGACCAGCCACTTATTTCATGAGTTCCGTTCTGGACCGGTTCCTGCGCTACGTCCGGTACGACACCCAGGCCGACGAGCGATCGACGACGTGCCCGAGCACGGATAAGCAGCTCATCCTGTTGCGCGATCTCGTCACAGAACTCAAAGGTTTCGGCCTGGCCGATGCCAGTATCGACGCTCACGGCTACGTGATGGCAACCATTCCCGCCACGACGCCAAAACGGGACGTACCGACGATTGGTTTCATCGCCCACGTGGACACGTCGCCGGAAATGAGCGGCGCGGACGTCAAACCACTGGTTCACGGTCGGTATGACGGCCGAGACCTCGTGCTGCCCGACGATCCAACCATGGTCCTGAGGCTGTCGGAAAACGCCGATCTTGCGCAGCAAATGGGCAACGAGATCGTGACGGCCTCCGGCACGACGCTACTCGGAGCGGACGACAAAGCAGGCGTCGCCGAGATCGTAACGGCCGCCGAGTATCTGCTCTCTCACGACCACGACGAGATCAAGCACGGCCCCGTACGAATCGCATTCACACCCGACGAGGAAATCGGGCGAGGTCCGCGACAGTTCGACCTGAATCGGTTCGGGGCATATTGCGCGTACACCGTGGATGGCGGCAGCCGTGGCGAAGTGGAAACCGAGAGCTTTTCTGCCGATGCGATGACGGTCACCTTCCACGGCTTCAACACACATCCTGGATATGCGAAGGGGCGCATGGTCAATGCGATCAAAGTCGCCGCCGACTTCATTCAAAGGCTCCCCGCCAACGAACTGTCCCCCGAGACGACCGATGGCCACCAGGGCTTCGTCCATCCGTACGTGCTGCAGGCCGGCGTCGATCGGACGTCAGTCAAGCTCCTGATTCGAGACTTCGAGACGCATGTGCTGGTGGATAAGGAAACGATGGTCGAACGACTCGCGCGCGAGTCGACTGCGCGCTTTCCCGGCGCACGTCTGGAGTTAACGGTCGAGCAGTCCTACAGAAACATGAAAGAAATCCTCGACCGGCACCCCGAGATCGCGCGCTACGCCTGTGAAGCGGTCCGCCGTGCCGGAATCGACGTCAAGTCGCGCCCGATTCGGGGCGGCACCGACGGCTCTCAGCTTTCGTTCATGGGACTGCCGACGCCGAATATCTTCGCAGGTGAGCACAACTTTCACTCGCGACTCGAATGGGTATCCGTGCAAGATATGGAAAAGGCGGTCGAGGTCATCGTGAATCTGTGTCGTATCTGGGAAGAGAATGCCACGTAGGTGGCTGGCCGCTGCCTGCGCACTGCTTCTTTTCGGCGCACAGACCGTTTGGCGCGGCCTCCATCGTCGCGTCGAACGAGGACAGTAGGCGTACTTCCTCATTGTCGAGCTGGACCTCCCGAGGCTTGAGTCCGGAGGCTGAAGCCTCGGTTGGGACGCTCCGAGCGTTTGAAGTAGCCTCGCCGCCTCCGTTGCGGTAGATTCTGTTTGGACGCTCGCGGTGGTTCGCGGGCGTGGAAGGGGGAGGATGTGCAGAGCACCTTCAGTCGACGAGCATTCGTGACAGGTTTGGCGATGCTGGGCGTCCCGCTGATCGCCCTCGCGCAGGACGACAAGAGTCGCGAAGAGAAGAAGAAAGAAGCGGAGAAGAAAGCGGAGAAGAAGAAGGAAGAGGTTAAGGACAAGGACAAGGACGAGGTGAAGGACAAGGCTGAAGACGCGAAGGACAAGGCTAAGGATGCGGTCGACGACAAGAATGTCGTCGATGGCCCCGGGACCGATAACAGCCAGGACCGGCGGCAGGATCGACGGCGCGATGCAGTGAAGTGACGAATCGTTTCAAAACGATCCCCACGAGCTGACGCGCGCCTGGTAGGGTTCTTGCTCCGACGTCGTGTTGGAGGATTGAACCTCATGCGAAACAGCAACGGATTCCTACTCGTCGGCGCGCTGGCGGCCGGCGCCACGCTGCTCGAAGCAAATATCTCGACCAAAGAGCAGCACAGAATTCAAGAGGCGGCGACCGTCATCCGCGAGATTCACGCGACGCCCGACAAAGATATCCCGCAGGAGTTGTGGAACGACGCCGCTTGTGTGCTTGTAGTTCCTTCCCTGAAAAAGGCTGCGTTCATTGTCGGAGGCGAGTACCGGCAAAGGCCTCATGAGCTGCCGGCACGATGGGCATTGGAGCCCTCCAGTCTTCATGGAGATCGGAAAAGGAAGTTGGGGTCTGCAGATCGGAGCGCAGTCGGTCGATCTCGTGCTGCTCGTCATGAATCGAAGTGGCATGGACAAGCTGCTTGGCAACAAGGTGACACTGGGCGCCGAAGCATCAGTTGCCGCCGGTCCTGTCGGTCGAGATGCTCGGGCTGCGACGGACGTACAACTCAAAGCCGAAATCCTTTCGTACTCGCGGACGCAGGGCCTCTTCGCAGGGGTAAACGTGACAGGCGGTGTGATCAGGACCGACCCGGACGACACGCAGGATCTCTACGGGAAGCCGGTTACGCCGCGTGACGTGTTGATGGGCGGATCGATTGGCGCCCCGCCTGCGGCGCGTCCATTTCTTGACGCACTAGAGACCGCGGCCGTCAAGCCCTAAGGCCGAAGCCCACCTCGTGGTATTCTGGGAGTCGCTGAATCGATGAGCGACTCCTCGCCTTTTGTACAGAATCCAATTGAGGGACCCGTGTCGGACCTCGGCCATCCTGGAGTGCCGGTGATGGCGGACTCCCTGAGCTCGCAGGTTGAGACGGTCGTAACCGACCAGGCCGAGCACACTGCTGCGCCCGAGGCTCAGGAGTCTCGGTGGTCGCGGGCAGCCCACGAGGTCGTGACCGGACTGCAAACGCTGTTTTCTGCGGCGGTCTATGCGTCCCTCATCGTGACGTTCGGATTTCAGGTCGCGCGCGTCGATGGCATGAGCATGGAGCCGACACTCGAGGATCACGACCGGCTCATCGTCAGCAAGCTCGTGTACCAGTTGGGAGAACCAAGGCCGGGCGACATCGTCATGCTCTATTACCCGGTCAATCCCGAAAAGATGTTCGTGAAGCGCGTGATCGCAAAGGAAGGGGACACCGTCCGAATCGTCGACGGCCGAGTGTACGTCAACGATCGTCCGCTCCGCGATGATTACGTGCCACCCGCTTTTCGCAGCCACGACGACTGGGGCCCGCAGGTCGTGCAGCAGGGCTACTACTTCGTCATGGGCGATCACCGCAACAACAGCTCCGATAGCCGCCACTGGGGTCAGGTACCGAAGAAGTACATCGTCGGCAAAGTGAAGGTACGATGGTGGCCGATCCAGGACGCGCGCTTCTTTGAGTAACCCCCGACCCTGTATCGTGATCATCGGCGCGCCCGAGGTGTTACCCGGGCTCAAGAAGTCGATCGACCCCAACGCCGAGCTCCTCACGTTCGCCGACGTCGACGCGCTGCGTGGTCTCGAAGTGATCAGCCGGCGGCGGCCCGATATCGTCATCGCGGAGAAGACGTTCGCCGCTACTCCGAGAGGCGCCGCGCTCATCAATCGCATCAAGGCCGACCCCACGCTCATCAAATCAGAGATTCGTGTCGTCGGCCCCAGGCCCACGGACGTCCGGATTGTGTCCGCCGGTGAGTCGAGCGTCGCCGTTGCCGAACCGGCAGCCGCGGCTGTGCCCGCGCCTCTCGACCAGCGGGGGACACGCCGCGCCCCCCGCTACAAGATCGCGGGCCTGGTGGAAATCGTGGCTGACGGGAACATCGCCACCGTCGTCGACCTTTCGACCATCGGCGCGCAGATCGTGTCTGTGATTATCCTGAAGCCGAACCAGAAGGTTCGAATGATTCTCACCGACGACAAGGCGACGATTCGCTTCGGCGCGATCGTGGCGTGGGCGTCGTTCGAGATCCCGCCCAAGGACGGCCCACGCTATCGGGCAGGAATCGAGTTCGTCGACGCGGATGCCGAAGCGCTCGAAGCCTTCTGCATCCGGCACAAGCAGTGAACCACGAGCAGGCGGCCTTCTGCTCTCGACAACCACAAAGCACACAAAGCTCACGAAGAAATACCGCTACTCTTTGTGTCCTTTGTGATTCGCGAGTGTGAACCGCTCTCAGTCCGCGATTGGCAACCGGCGATCGACGATGACGTCCTTTCTGAAGATGGTGTCGTCGCGCTCGGAGCCTGTCGAGATGAGCGCGACCGGTACGCCGGAGACCTCTTCGAGGCGGGAGACGTAGCGTCGCGCGGCTTCCGGCAGGTCGGCGAACTTGCGCAGGCCGCGCGTCGGGGACGACCAACCGGGCATCGACTCGTACACGGGTTTGCAGGACGCAAGACGAGCGATGTCCGAAGGAAACTCCGTGAGCGTCTGGCTTCCGCAGCGATAGGCCGTGCAGATGTCAAGGCGTTCGACGCCGTCGAGGACGTCGAGCTTGGTCAGCGCGAGGGCATCCAGACCGTTGATCCTGACGCTGTAGCGAACGGCCACCGCGTCGTACCATCCGCACCGCCGCGGGCGACCGGTCACCGCTCCGTATTCGTGGCCGCTCTCCCGCAACCGCTCACCCATCTCGCCAAACAGCTCGGTCGGCAATGGACCTTCCCCCACACGGGTCGTATAGGCCTTGGCGACGCCGAGCACGCCGCCGATGAGCCGTGGACCAATCCCGAGGCCGGTGCAGACCCCTCCAACCGAGGCATTTGAAGAGGTGACGAAAGGATAAGTGCCGTGGTCGATGTCGAGAAGAGTGCCCTGCGCTCCCTCGAACAGGACCGACTTGCCGTCGTGCATCGCTTCGCTGAGCATCAACGAGACGTCGCGCACCCATGGTCGAATGCGGGCCCCGTCGGCGAGTAATTGGTCGAGAACGGGCCGCCAGTCCATGGTCGTGTCCTGGACCAGGCGGTTCCTCGCCATGACGTTGTCCCGCACGTCCTGTTCAAGTGCTTTGGCATCGGCCAAATCGGCGGCCCGAATACCCCGACGGGCAATCTTGTCTTCGTATGCCGGTCCGATACCGCGCGAGGTGGTCCCGATCTTCCGCTCACCTCGTCGCGCCTCGGACAACAGATCCAGATCGCGATGGTACGGGAGGATCAGGTGAGCCTTGTCGCTAATCACGATCCGGTTGTCGATGTTCACGCCTTTGTTGACGAGTTCATCGACTTCCGCGAGAAGCGCCTGGGGATCCACGACCACGCCATTGCCAATCACGCACGTAATACCCGGATGTAGAATGCCCGAGGGGATGAGGCGCAGGATGAACTTGGTCCCGCCTACATAGACGGTGTGTCCGGCGTTGTGCCCGCCCTGATAGCGCGCGACGATGTCGAATCCTGGCGTCAAGAGATCGACGATTTTCCCCTTACCTTCGTCGCCCCACTGAGCGCCCAGCACCGCCAGATTCATGTCGTCGATTCTACTCTCAAGTCGGGCGGTCAGGTGGCGGCAGCCGCGCCAAAAAGCTGCAACACTGTGTCTTCTGGGTTCTTGTCGCAACGGCAACGGCAAAGCCGAACTAGTCAAGCGAATAATTTTTCATTTTCAAATTGACAACGCGCGCCTCGCTTCTTAGTGTCTACCTTTCGCGGATGCGAGCTGCGCCCCGCGAGTTACTCCAATGCGGTGAGGAACGCGCATGTTGACGCCTCGTTCAACGTTGGCTCGCCGGGTCGTCGCGGCACTTGATGCCACGCCGTCCCGCATCCCAGTGCTCGTCGGTGGATGCGGCAGTGGGCGCACGACCCTTCTTCAGCAACTTCGCGACCGTTCGGGCCGCGGCCCCGTCCAGTCGATCGACGTCGAACGAACAGCGACGACACCGGAACGGTTTCTCCGCGCGATCGCCGCGGCGTCGTCGTTTCCAATCAGCGATGCTCCTGCCAAAGGAGCTCGGGCAGCATTCGACGCCACGCTGGACTTTCTCAATCGCGCCCGGACGAGCGGCGGTACGGCGGTAACCTTCATGCTCGATGAATTTCTCGAGCTCCGCACGTTCGAAAGTTTTCCAGGTCTGCGCCGTGTCCTGTACGACTTCATCGCCTGTATCTCATTGAGCAGTAATAAGTTCGTGTTGACCAGCCGATATATCGCCCGCACGCTTCGAGTGCTCAGGGATCATTCGGCTCGCTTCGAAGTCATTCACATGCCGGGACTGACCGTAGAGGACACGCTCGACATCATCGGCTTGTCGGCCAACGCTGCCGATCCGCATGATGCGGAACAAACCGCGCGGAGCGTCCAGGCATTGACCGACGGACGGCCGGCTTACGTGCGCGTGCTCGCCGAAGAACTCGCCTCGATGCGCGAGCATGGGGGTGGCGACCCCGTCAGCGCACTGGCCTCGTTGATGACGACCGACGGGCGACTCTCGAAGTTGTGCTGCTTCTGTTACGAGCTGCGGTTGCACCGAGCGCGCGGCTACGGCGCGCTGAAAGCCATCCTCGAGATCCTCGGCGAGGACGAAGGGCTGACGCTGACGGAAATCTCGCAGCGGTTACAGCGGACGCCGGGGTCGACCAAGGATTACCTCTCCTGGCTCGAGGACGTCGATCTGGTCAGCTCGCGGCAGAAACGCTACAGCTTTACCGATCCGCTTTTGCGCATGTGGGTGCGGTTGCATTGCCGGGCCACGGCACCGGCCGAGGAAGACCTCGCCCGTGAAATCCACCGCTACGCGCTGCCGCGCCTCCCTCAACCCGAGCCAGCTCTCGCCATGGCAACGGCGGGAGGCGGACCAGCCGATGAAGACAAGAAGCCGTGGGGGATCATCGAGATCGACTAATCAACGAGATTCATTGTTGATTTGAATTTCTCGAGTGCCAGCCGCGCCGCTTCCTGCTCCGCTTCTTTCTTGCTGGAACCGCTGGCCACAGATACGACGTCGCCTCGGATCACCACCTCCACCTGAAACTGCTTACGATGGTCCGGACCGACCGAACCGGCGAGCCTGTATTCGGGAAGTGGATGGCCGTGCGATTGGACGTACTCCTGGAGCGCCGATTTGTAGTCCTGCCCCGCGAGTCCGTCACGCCGGAGGTCGTCGATGAGCCGCGCAAACTCGCGCGTCAGGAACGTCTTGACGGGCTCGATCCCGCCGTCGAGGTAAATGGCGGCAATCAACGCTTCGTAGCCGTCGGCCAGGAGAGCTTGTTTACGGCGGCCACCGGTTTTTTCTTCGCCACGGCCGAGCAGTAGGTGGTCGCCGAGCGACAGCCGCTCCGCCTGTCTCGCCAGTGTCGCCGTCGACACGAGCGCGGCTTTGGCCTTCGACTTCTCCCCCTCGTCGAACTCGGGAAATTCGCGGAACAGCACGTCGGCGATGACGAAGCCCAGCACGGCATCGCCGAGAAACTCGAGCGATTCGTTGTCGAGCACACCTCCACTCAGGTCTTCGTTCGCCCGCGACGTGTGCGTCATCGCGTGCTCGAGCAGGCCGATGTCGTGAAAGCGGTAGGCGATGCCCCGCTGCAGCTCCTCGAACTCGTCCCGCAGCCGCACGACGCGTCCCTCAGGCAGCTCGGTTCGATGGCTCTGGATGACGCGGCTTGCCTCCGCGGCGTCCCCCTCGTTGACAGAGATGCGGACTTCGCCGAGAGAAGGTACCGTCAGAGGAAATACGGACCGTCCGGCGTCGGAGGTCACCGACGGAATGCCATGAGCCTCGAGCAGGCCGCGGACGACACTGGCTTCAACATCCGAATGGGCACGAAAGATGACAACGAGGCCAGACACCTAACGCACCTTCAGTATCCGGCGATCTCGGCGGGCTCGACCGAGAGTCGCGCCGTATCTGACGCGATCTCGTCGACCTTCAGCAGAATCATCGTCATGTCGTCGTGTTGAGGGGCACTTCCGGCGAACGCCTGCACTTCACGCACCACACGCTCCCGCAGCTCGTCGGAGGGAAGGTCCGCATGTTCTTCCGCCAGCCGCCCGAGCCGTGCTTCTCCGAAGAACTCGTCGGCTTCGTTCATGGCTTCCGTGATGCCGTCCGTGAACAACAACATCAGGTCGCCGGTGTGGAGCTCGATCGTCTCTTCCTGTAAGAGCCGCTCGAACATCTCGCCGTTGTCCAGGTTCAGGCCCAGCACGAGGCCGTCGGGGGCCAGGACACGGGCTCCGCGATCGAGATGCGAAGCCTTGCCTGGAACATAGATCAAAGGCGTGTGTCCGGCCCGCGCGTACGTCATCGTCCGTCGATCCAGATCGATGACGGCGTATGTCATGGTGATGAAGCTGCGAGCATCGAGATTGGCGGCGATGATGTGGTTCGCGGCCACCATCAGATCGCGCGGAGATGTGTGGATCCTGCTGAGCGAGAGCATCAGCCCTTTCAGTTCAGCCATGTACAACGCTGCGGACGTCCCTTTGCCCGACACGTCTGCGATGAGCACGCCGAGCCGTTGGTCGCTGAGTCGGAAGAAGTCGTAGTAGTCGCCGCCCACTTCTCGCGCGGGCACGCAAAGGGCGGTTACCGACAGTCCGGGCATGAGCAGAGGCCCCTGCGGCAGCAGGGACATCTGAATCTCGCGGGCGATACGCAGCTCTTCTTCCAGGCGCTTCTTCTCCGCCGCTTGCCGGAGCAGGTCCTCGATGCTGGCAGTCATCGAGTTGAACGAGGACGACAACTCGCCCAGCTGATCGTCGGTCTTGACCGCAATCTTGTGGGTGAAATCGCCCTGCCGCACGCGTTCGGTTCCGGCGAACAGTTGGTGAACAGATCCCGTAATCGACTTCGCCAGCGTAAGGCCGGCAACGAGCGCGACGAACTGAATCACCAGAAAGAGGCCGCCGATGATGAAGAGAACCAGCAACAGCCCCTGGCCGAAGTTGCGACCGACCAATCCCTGCGCCGACGAGATGCGATCGTAGAGCTCGGTGACGCTCAGCTCGGTCGAGACCATCAGCGTGCCGGATTCACCGGACGTCCAATCTCGGTACTCGAATAATCGGTCCAGGTTTCCGGGCAGAGCGGAATTCCCGCCGACTGAGGCAGCGGCGACCGAGCCCGCGGTCTGGCGACCGGTAAGCGGCCTGACGTGGTGCGCCGTATCCAGGACCGCGCTGACGTCCTTCACCTGGACGCCTGTGTCGCGCCGTAGCTGCTGTTTGACCTGGTCGGCGACCGGCAGATCGACGACGACCGCATAGCCCGGCTTCGGCGCGTCGGGAAACGCCACCGCTCTCACGAGCATGTCCACGTCTTCAGTCCCGACACCGTCGTTTTCCACAGCCCGAACACCTGGATGCGGCACGGTGTACGCCAAGACACCAGCAAAGCCCGAGCAGGTTATCCAAGCCGGCAAGGATCGCGGCGGTTCGACATGCGCCCAGGGACCAGCGGTTGGCACAGTGGCGGAGGCTTGTAACGAGCCCGACGCAGGGCTCGACGTCTGTTCGGTGCAGGTACGTTCCGCTGGGAGAACAGCAATCGACAGCGCCGGGAATTCATCCGCCGACGGGGCACGCCTTCTGGCAATGACCGCGGCAGCATCCCGTCCGCCTGCCCGCTGGATCTCCAGCGCTGCACTCTGGGCGATGAACTTCGCTTCGTCCCCGACGGCCCGCAACCGGCTCTGGACCAGATAGGAACTGAAGTTGAAAAACAACAGGTAACCGCTCAGCAGAAAAAACGCGACGATGAGCATCGCCGGCACGAAGCCGATGAAGATGTACGAAAGGATCAGCTTCCGGCGGACGCGCCAGAGCAGCCGCTGTTTCGCGATGACGAGAAGCTGAAAGACAAAATACGCAGCGCCCACTGCCAGCACCACGCCAGCGACCGTGTCGATGACCCCAAGAAAAGCCGGCACGCCGCCAATCAGCACGCCGATGGCGTACACGACCAGCCGGACGACGACGCCGATGACGATGGCCCGGCCTGGAAGCGTGTGCAACAGCGCGTGCCGCAGGCCGAGTTGGCGATCGGGAGACGGCGCCGTACTCACTGATGCGAATGCGCGCGGTCTTGGTCCTGGCATGGGTACGAAAAACTCGAGGTCGGTGTCCTTCTCGGCTCGAGCGATGGACTTGGCGATATTAACAGATGTATCGTAGCGGGATCGTGAAGCTCACATCGAACGCGCGATTCAGTACCATCTGTCTGCACGCCGGGCAGGAGCCCGACCCGTCCACGGGCGCCATCATCACCCCAATTTATCAGACGTCGACGTACGTTCAAGAAGAGCTCGGGCGACACAAAGGCTTCGAGTACGGCCGCACACAAAATCCCACTCGACTCGCGCTCGAGCGAAATCTCGCTGCCATCGAGGGCGGCAAAGCCGCGTTCGCGTTCGCCTCGGGCATGGCGGCGATCGGCGCCATTGCCACCATGCTGCAGGCTGGCGATCACGTCATCGTCACCGACAACGTCTATGGCGGGACGTTTCGCCTGTTCGAGAGGGTCTTCACGCGCTATCGGTTGACGTTTTCGTATGTCGACACATCACGCCTGGATGAAGTCGAGCGGGCGGTGACCGGCAGCACTCGGATGCTCTTCGTGGAAACACCGAGCAACCCGATCCTGACGCTCACCGACCTGCGGGCGGCCGCCGATCTCGCGCATCGCCACGATTTGCGTTTGGTCGTCGACAATACGTTTGCCAGCCCGTACCTTCAGCGGCCCATCGAGCTCGGCGCCGACATCGTGACCCACAGCACGACGAAATACTTGAACGGCCACAGCGACAGCGTCGGCGGCGTCACCATCGCCACGCGAGACGATGATGTCGAGTGGCTGAAGTTCGTCCAGAACGCCGAGGGCGCCATTCTGAGCCCTTTCGATTCGTGGCTGGTCCTGCGCGGCACGAAGACGCTGCCGCTGCGCATGCAGCGGCACAACACCAACGGCGTGGCGCTTGCCGAGTTCCTCGCATCGCATCGCAAGGTGCGTCACGTGTACTACCCCGGCCTGTCGTCACACCCGCAGCACGAGCTGGCCAAGCGTCAGATGCGCGGGTTTGGCGGCATGGTGTCGTTCGAACTCGGCTCGCTGGAAGCGGCACGGCGGGTGCTCAATGGCGTCCGACTTCTAGCACTCGCCGAAAGCTTAGGAGGGGTCGAAACCCTCATCTCCCATCCGGCAACGATGACCCATGCATCGGTGCCCGCTGAACGTCGAGCCGCGCTGGGAATTACCGACGGCCTGGTTCGCGTTTCAGTGGGACTCGAAGACATCGAGGACTTGAAAGAAGATCTTTCTCAGGCCCTCGATCGAATCTAGCCGTGCTCGATCTCATTCTCCACAGCGACCGATATTTGCTCGATTTCGTCCGGACCTACGGATCGTGGGTTTATGGACTCCTGTTCACGATCGTCTTCGCGGAAACCGGCTTCGTCGTCACACCGTTTCTCCCGGGGGACTCGTTGCTGTTCGCCACTGGAGCGCTGTGTGCGACCGGGGCTCTCAGTACCCCCGTCGCCGCCGGGCTGCTGATCTTTGCCGCCTTCGCAGGCAACGCTGTGAACTACACAGTGGGACGGATCATCGGGCCCAAGGTGTTCACGGCCACCGATCGCAGCGGCCTGTCGCACCGGTTGCTCAACCGCGACCACCTGGACCGGGCCCACGCGTTCTTCGAGCAGTACGGCGGCAAGGCGGTCATCCTCGGACGTTTCGTACCGATCGTGCGCACGTTTGTGCCGTTTGTCGCCGGCGCCGCGCAGATGCGATCGCACTCGTTCGTGTTCTTCAACATCATCGGCGCGGCCGCGTGGGTGGGCCTGTGCCTGGGGGCAGGAGTGCTATTTGGCAACGTGCCTGTGGTGAAGGAAAACTTTTCCCTGGTGACCATCGGGATCGTCTTCGTTTCGATCTTGCCAATGATCGTGGAGTACCTGCGGGCTCGCTCGGCAGGAAAGGCAGGAAAGGCGGGAGAGGCAGGGAGGGCTGGAGGGTAACTTCTATTTAGGCGTTTCCCGCCCCTCCTGCCCCTCCTGCCCCTCCTGCCCTTCCCGCCCCTCCTGCCCTTCCCGCCCCTCCTGCCCGTGGCTCACCTGTTCTCGAACCCAATGCAAATAGCCGGGGCTGCCGCCGTCGACCGGCACGACCACAAACTCTGGCAGCTCGTACGGATGGATCTCCCGCAGCCTTGCCTCCAGGGCCGCGAGCCGGTCCCGGGTTGTCTTGATGACGATTTGACACTCGGTGTCCCGCTCGACGGCTCCCTTCCATCGGTACAGCGACACCATCGGCGGGTGGACGTTCACGCACGCTGCGAGACGTTCATCGACGAGTTGGCGCGCTAACAGTTCAGCTCGTTCGTCGCTGTCGATCGTGGTCAGGACGATTGCGATATCGGTCATACTTCAGGCCTCAGGGCTCAGGCTTCGGGAGGTTTCGCCAGTGTACTTTCGCGACAAATTGTTGTACCTTCACTCGCGCGTGCGAAGGACAGAGCGTCGATCGGCGGCTGAACGACCGGTATCGAGTGCAAAGCGATCCCGCAACCGTCGCATCATCCAGTTCCTCATCGTTTTCGTCGCCACGGTCATCATCGTTGACGGTTTGGTCGGCGACCGTGGCTTGCTCGCGATGCTTCGGGCGCGCCAGGAGTACGATCAGCTGGCTGAGACCATCGCTCGACTGCGCGCCGAGAATGCTCGCCTCCGCGAGGAAGCCCACCGCCTGGCAACGGATCCCGCTGCGATTGAAGAGATCGCCAGGCGACAGCTCGGCCTCATCAAGCCGGGCGAAAAGGTCTTCATCATCAAGGACGTTCCCTCACCGGACCCCGACAAGCCTTAACGCCCTTAACCCCACACTCTGCGCGCTGTCTCGACGACGAGCTCGAGTTTTTGCCACTGTTCGTCGATCGTGAGGAGGTTCCCCGCAGCAATCGAAGCGAAGCCACATTGGGGACTGAGCGCCAGATGTTCGAGGGGCACGTACCGAGTAGCTTCGTCGATGCGCCGGCGCAGCTGATCCTGTGGCTCGAGCGCAGGGCTCTTCGTGGTGACCAGGCCCAGAACAACGCTCTTGCCAGGTGGGATGAAACGAAGCGGCTCGAATCCTCCCGACCGCTCATCGTCGTACTCCAACAGAAAAGTATCAACGGCTAGCTCACCAAACAGCGCTTCGGCCACGGTCTCGTATCCGCCTTCGGTATACCAGCGGCTCCGGCTGTTGCCTCGACACACGTGAAGGGCCCACGTCAAGCGGTCGCGCGCCACACCGTTCAGCGCGGCGTTGTCGCCGGCGATGGCGTCCTGCAGCGCCAAATCCGGATCGATCCCGTCGCGCCGCAAACGTTCACGCTGCTGAGGATCCAGGTAATGTGAGTAGTACGGCGCGTCGAACTGAACGTAGGTCACGCCCTGCTCCATCAGCCAGACGATCTCGTCGCGGGTGATCTCGGCCAGATGATCGAGCAGTTCTCTGCGGTTCGCGTAGAACCGATCGGTGAGACCCGGTCTGAAGCTCGCCAGAAGGAAGTTCGACGGTGCCGGCAACGTGATCTTGAACGGACCCGTAGCCGTCTGTTTGAGGAAAGGAACTTCCTGGGCGGTGAGCTTTCGGGCCTTGCGCAGCCGAGCACCCACGACGCGAGCGGTGCTGACCTCCGAGCCTCCCCCAGGCCCCTTCCAGTCGAGCACCACCCGCTCCGCGGCTACGAACCCTTCCACGGCGTCGGCCATGTCGGTGAGCCAGGAGGCCCGACGCATTTCGCCGTCGCTCAGAATATCCAGACCGATCTCGCTCTGTTTTCGAAGCGCATTCGCAATGACGCGATCCTCGATGGATTTCAGCGCCTCGGTCTGACTTCGCCCCTGGCTGAATTCACTCCGAGCCGCCAACAGCTCGGGAGGACGAAGCAGGCTGCCAACGTGTTCAGCACGGTAGACGGTCTTCATATGCCCTTCATACGCCCGCGATCTGAAAGAAAACGTCCAAGGTTGTCCAAAAGATAAGGGCGACTCGATATAGTCTACCTAGTCGCTTCAACACGCGGCTCGCGAAACGAAAAGGGAGAATCGACGATGGCACAATGGCGCCCTGACCCGACTTTTTATCCATCGCCACGGATGGCGATGCGTGCACCTGCGGAACAGATTGCTTACGTCGCGGCGATCAACCCAACGGGCAAAGGAGAACCCGACGCTCTACTCACGATTGATGTCAATCCATCATCTACAGCATTTGGAAAAGAGGTGGCGCGGCTGGCGATGCCGAACGCCGGCGACGAGGTCCACCATTTCGGATGGAACGCCTGCAGCTCGTGCCTCTGTCCGTACGCACCACATCCTCATGTTGAGCGGCGCTATCTAGTCCTCCCCGGGCTTCGCTCTTCGCGCATTCATATCATCGACACCAAAGAGGCCAGGCAACCTCGCATCGTCAAAGTGATCGAACCCGACGAGGTCGCCGAACGTGCGGGATACACACGACCACACACCACGCACTGCGGACCGGATGGGATCTATGTCAACGCCATCGGATCTCCGGACGGAGAAGGCCCTGGCGGTATCTTCGTGCTCGATCCAGAAACGTTCGAGATCCGCGGACAGTGGGAGTTGGACCGCGGGCCGCAATATCTCGCCTACGACTTCTGGTGGCATCTGGGTTGGGACACGCTCATCACCAGCGAATGGGGTACGCCCAAGATGGTCGAGGATGGCGTCAACCCCGAGCTGCTCCTGGCCGGAAAGTATGGCCATGCCCTTCATGTGTGGGATCTGCGCAGCCGGCGCCATCGCCAGACCCTCGATCTCGGCAAGGAACACCAGATGGCGCTCGAGCTGCGACCGGCACACGATCCGACCGAGTCCTACGGGTTCGTCGGCGTGGTCGTCTCGCTCAAGGATCTGTCGTCGTCGATTTGGGCGTGGTTTCGAGACGACAGCAGCGGCGATTGGGCCGTGCGCAAGGTGATCGAGATTCCCGCCGAGCCGGCCGATCCAGACAGCCTCCCGCCGCTCCTCAAAGGCTTCAAGGCGGTGCCACCTCTCGTCACGGACATCAACCTTTCTCTGGACGACAACTTCCTTTACGTATCGTGCTGGGGCACTGGAGAACTGCGCCAGTACGACGTCAGCGATCCGTTCAATCCCCGCCTGGCCGGCTCGGTGCGTATCGGCGGCATCGTCTCGCGAGCGGCGCATCCGGCGAAGGCTAGGACGGCTCTGAACGGCGGGCCCCAGATGGTGGAGATCAGCCGTGATGGCAAACGGGTGTACTTCACCAACTCCCTGTACGCGGCGTGGGACGAGCAGTTCTACCCAGACGGCATCAAGGGATGGATGTCGAAGGTAGACGTCGGCGCGAATGGTGGCATGCAGCTGGACCCGAAGTTCTTCCTCGAGTTCGACCGGCTGCGACCCCACCAGGTGCACCTCGAGGGGGGCGATGCCTCCTCCGACTCGTATTGCTACCCATAAGAACGCTTAAACAATGACGGACTCCTCGACGCTCTCGTGGACGGCGCTGCTCGCGCTGGGGGCTTTTCACGGAATAAACCCGGCGATGGGATGGCTGTTCGCGGTGGCGCTCGGCATGCAGGAGCGTCGAGCCCGAGCGGTCTGGGTCGCCCTTTTCCCGCTCGGCATCGGCCACGCGCTGGCGATCGGCGTCACGGTTCTGCTGGCCTTCCTGAGCAGCCGGATTGTGGCGACAGCCACCCTGCGAACGGCCGTGGCACTTGCGCTCGTAGCATTCGGAATCGGCAGACTGCTTCGGCAGCGTCACCCCCGCTGGCGTGGTCTCCGCGTGGGCATCGTTGGCCTCACGTACTGGTCGTTTCTGGTCGCGTTCGCACACGGCGCTGGATTGATGGTGTTGCCGTTCGTATTGCACGCTGCGTCACCGGTGGACTCTTCCCATGTGCATCACTTGACGGTTGGTTCTGATGTTGTTACGAGCCTTCTCGCCGCCGCTGTTCATAGCGTGGGGTATCTCGTCACCACCGCGACGGTCGCCTGGATTGTGTACAGCAAGCTCGGCTTGGCTCTGCTCCGCACGGCATGGGTGAATCTCGATCTCATCTGGGCGGCGGCGGCCATCGCTACAGGATTGCTGACGCTGCTTACGTAAGTGGACGGAGGTGTGGAGCGGAGCCTCACTTAATTTGACGTTCGGACGTCAGCGCGCGAAGATCAGGACGTCCACCTTTCAACGAGAACCTCATGTCTTCAACAACCGTCGAACTCGCTGCCGCCCGCAGCTTCAGCCGGAGCCAGGCGACAACCGCAGCGATCCCATGGACCCTTTACGCCGTTCTGTTTGCCTCGACCAGCGTCATCGTCGGGATCATCTGGGACGTCTCGTGGCATTCCAGTATCGGGCGCGACACATTCTGGACGCCGGCTCACATGGCCATTTACGTGGGCGGCCTCGTCGCCGGGCTTGCTTGCGGGTGGCTGGCGCTTCAGACAACGTTTGCGGGCAGCGACGCTCAGAGGGCGACGTCCGTAGCGTTCTGGGGCTTCCGAGCGCCGCTCGGCGCATGGGTGTGCCTGTGGGGATCGTTCGCGATGCTGACCTCCGCGCCATTCGACGATTGGTGGCACAACGCGTACGGCTTGGATGTCAAGATCTTGAGTCCGCCTCACGTCCTGCTTGCCAGCGGCATCATCGCGATCCAAATCGGCGCGATGTTGATGGTCCTGGCATCTCAGAATCGAGCGCGCGAATCCAGCGATCGGGATAGCACGCGATTGGGCCTGATGTTCGTCTATGCCGCGGGCCTGCTCATCGTTACTGTCGCAGGGGTGGCATCGGAGTACCAGACGCGCGCGATGATGCACCTGCCGCTCTACTACCAGATAGCCGGAGCCCTGTATCCGCTCTTCCTCGTCGCGACCGCGCGCGCGTCGCGGTTGCGTTGGCCGGCGACGCTGACGGCCGGCACATACATGACGATCGTGCTGACCATGCTGTGGGTGCTGCCGCTTTTCCCGGCGACTCCCCTGCTGGGTCCGATCTACAACCCAATCACCCATATGGTGCCGCCGCGGTTTCCGATGCTCCTCATCGTGCCTGCGTTGGCGATCGACCTGACGCTTCAGCGCATCGGCAAGATCAATCCGTGGGGCCTCGCTGTCGTGCTTGGCTCGGTCTTCATACTGGTCTTCCTGGCCGCGCAGTGGCCGTTCGCTGATTTTCTCGTGTCGCCTTGGGCCCGCAATCGGGTCTTCGCCGCCCACATGTTCAACTACGCGACGCCGCCGACGTCGCTCGCCCGTCAGTACAAGCTCATCGAACACGGGCCCCTTGTGGGCGGGCTGCTGTTCGCGTGGGGATTTGCCCTTGTCTCGGCACTCGCGGGCATCGGATGGGGCGCGTGGATGCGACGCGTCCAGCGATGACGCTGACACCTCGACGCAGCGGCCCGCGAGTTGGTCACACGAAACCGGCAACCTGTCTCCACTCCCGTCGGTGCCGGCCCCTCGTGCATGCACTCTCGATCGCGGCACTCGCGTCGGTTTGTCTGGCGCATGTCGGGAGCCCGAATACTTTCTTCCAAGGCGAGGCCGGACCCTACCCCGTCCGCGTGGTCGTCCGCTTGCCAGGCGTGATTCCAGGGCTGGCTGAAATCAGTGTGCGAGTCGGCGATGCGAAGACGGCTGGAGTCTCCTCGGTCACCGCGCAAGCAATTCAGTGGAATCTCGGACCGGAAGGCGCTCCTCCCCCCGATGTGGCCAAGCCGGTGCCCGGCGACCCAGAGCTCTTTGCCGCCAATCTCTGGTTCATGACGGCGAGCTCATATCGCGTCAACGTCACGGTTGACGGTTCGAAAGGCTCTGGCTCGGTCATGGTGCCGGTGCTGTCGATCGCGACCGAGCAGCGGCGCTTGTCGCCGGCCCTTTCGTGGCTCCTGGCGGGGCTCGGGACGTTCCTCTTCGTCGGTGCGCTTACCATCGTCGGCGCCGCTGTTCGTGAGAGCGTCGTCGCGCCTGGCATGTCGCCTGATAGATCCAGGCGCCGTCGAGGGTGGGTGGCTGTCGGAATCACGACGGTGGCACTCGTCGTCGCGCTCTGGGGTGGATGGAAGTGGTGGGGGGTCGAAGCCGCTGCGTATCGGGAATTAGTGCTCTATCGCCCGCTGGCGATGGACGTCGCCAGCGATCAACATGCGCAACCCGGGGTTCTCCGTCTTGCGATCGACGACCAGAGGTGGAGCCCGAAATGCGAAGAGTGCCGCCTCGGACCTCTCATTCCGGACCACGGCAAGCTGATGCATGCATTCCTCGTTCGAGAGCCGGATCTGGACACATTGGTCCACCTGCACCCCAGGTTCGACGGAACCAGGTCTTTTGAAGCGGCCCTGCCAGCCAACCTTGCACCCGGCACGTACCGCGCCTACGCAGACATCGTTCACGAGAGCGGGTTTGCCGAAACGATGGTTGGCCGCACGACGATCGAGCCGCCGAGTGCCAGCGCGACGCCGCAGGACGGCGCAGGTCCCGACCTCGATGACTCGTCGTGGGAAACTCGAGCTCCGCTCGAAGACAAGCTTTCGAGATCAGTGGTGGATGGATCGACGGTCAGCTGGCAGCGTCCGGCTGAACCGATCACGGCGGGAAACGAAGTGTTGCTGCGATTCGATGTGCGCGATCCGAATGGCCATCCGGCAATGCTCGAACCGTACCTGGGGATGCTGGGTCACCTAGTCATCACCCGCACGGACGGATCGGTTTTCGTACATCTTCATCCAGCCGGCACCATCTCGATGGCCGCCATGCAGCAGTTTTCCGAAAAATACGGCGGTACCCCCGATCATCGCGGGCACACGATGTCGAGCGAGGCCGACGCCGGACTCTCTATTCCTTACGGCTTTCCCCGGCCCGGACGCTACCGTTTATGGGCGCAAGTGAAACGCGCCGGTCGCGTTCTCACCGCGGCGTGGGACCTTGACGTCCTTCCTGCTCGACCGTGATCACCCATTCCTGAGTTGACCGCTGAGCAGGCAGAGGACGCAGACGACGGATCAAACGCAGAGCCCGCTGAGAACGCGGAGAAGCTAGGTAAGTCTCTGCGATCTTGGCGGTCTCGGCGTTCAAATCGTCGTTGCGAGCTCCGCTCCTCTCTGCGAGAAGCCCGCTGAGAACGCGGAGAAGCTAGGTAGGTCTCTGCGGTCTTGGCGGCCTCCGCGTTGAAAACGCCCTCAGCCCTCTCAGCGCGAAAGCGGTCACCGCATGCTGGTCAGGAACTCCGGCTTTCGTCGGTGGCGCGTGGCCTGTTCGTAAGCAAAGGCCAGCGCAATCAGCTTAGGTTCCGACCAGGCCAGGCCGATGAACGACAGACCGACAGGAAGACCGAACGCGGCGCCAGCCGGAACGGTGATCGACGGATATCCCGCGACGGCCGCCGGCGTCGAGCTCGCGCCTCCGAAGTGATCGCCGTTGACCAGGTCCGTAGTCCAGGCCGGGCCGCCCGTCGGGGCAACCAGTGCATCCAGCCTGTGCAGGCGCATGACTCGATCGATGCCCTGGGTGCGCGACAAGGTCCGGCATGTCGTGAGCGCTTGGCGATAAGCGCGAGAAGAGAGCGGCCCCTTTTTCTGCGCCGACACGAAGAGCTCTTGTCCGAAGTACGGCATCTCACGTGCCGCCTCACGAACGTTGAATTCGATCACCTGTTGAAGCGAGCGAGGATGGACTTCCGGTCCGAGCGCTGCCAGATACTTGTTCAGATCGGCCTTGAATTCGAACAGCAGGACCTCCATTTCGCAGGAATCCAGTTTTGAGGCCGTCGCGATGTCTGCCGGATCGATGATGACCGCACCACGACCCTTCATGTCGTCGATCGCCTGGTCGATGAGGCGATCTGTGGCGTCGCTGTAACCGAAGTACCGCCGCCGCGCGACGCCGATGCGCGCACCTTTCAGCGCATCGGGCTGCAACGATTTCGAGTAGTCGGTCGAGGCGTAGCGGGCACTTCGCCTGGTGATGGGATCGCGGGCGTCCACGCCTCTCATGGCCGAGAGGAGCGTCGCCGCATCGCGTACGGTCCGGGCCATCGGGCCCGCTGTGTCCTGGCTGTGGGCAATCGGAATGATTCCCGACCGGCTGACCAGACCGAGAGTCGGCTTGATCCCGACGAGTCCATTGGCACCCGATGGACAGACGATCGACCCATCGGTTTCGGTACCAACCCCGATTGTCCCAAGGTTGGCCGCGATCGCGGCTCCAGTGCCCGAGCTCGAACCACACGGATTTCGGTCCAACGCATAGGGGTTCTTGACCAGGCCGCCGCGGGCGCTCCACCCACTCGTCGAACGGGTGGACCGGAAATTCGCCCACTCGCTCATGTTCGTCTTGCCGAGGATCACGGCACCTGCCGCACGAAGCCGCTCGACGATGAAGGCGTCTCGAGATGCAATCGAGCCCTCAAGCGCCAGGGAGCCGGCAGTGGTCATCATCCGATCCGCGGTGTCGATGTTGTCCTTGATTAATATCGGGACGCCGTGGAGCGGGCCGCGCGGTCCCTTCTCCCGGCGTTCCGAGTCGAGGCGGTCGGCGATCGTCAGCGCGTCCGGATTGACCTCGATCACAGATCGCAGGGTCGGACCGCGCCGGTCGATCTCCTCGATGCGCTTGAGGTACAACTCGGCAATCTGTCGCGCTGAGTAGGTTCCGGCCGCCATCCAGTCCTGCAGCTGCGCGACGGTGGCTTCCTCGAGCGGGAAAGAAGCAGACGGTGATTGCCCCGCGAGACGAGGGCGAGACGCTGTCAGACCGCAAGCGAATACTACGAGGAGAAGACACAGTTTTTTCATGTGCGCTTCTTCCTCATGTTCGCTTCGCCGTCCACCGAATCGCACCGGTAAGCTGCCGTTGGAACCGCGGATCCCTCCAGGTCTCCGCAAAGTGTCCCAGCGCGTTGTAGTAGACGCGCCCGCTTCCGTAGGTATGGGCCCATGCCAGCGGGTAGTCGCCGGCAGCGCCAACCGAGGTTGTGTCCAGACGCAACAGAACCTGCACGCGCGGCCGTGGATTCTCCCGGAATGCGTAAAACTCTTCCGTGATGGAGAACCTGTCTCCCAAGCCGGCAGTCGCAGGATGCGTCGAGTCTTCGACGATCACGACGGCCTGCTGCGTCCACGGGTGCTCTTTGAAATAGGCGCCGAGAAGAGTGCCGTAGTCCGCCCATTCGTACAGCGTGTCGCTGGCGCTGTGTGCGCCGAGAAATCCGCCGCCGCGGTTCACGAAGTCCAGAATTGCCGCCTTCTGGTCGCCGTTGAATCCCAGCTCTCCTGTCGTCAGCGCAAAAAACAGGACGTCATACGCGCTCAATCCTGATGACGAGATAGCTGAGAGATCTTCAGTCGCGGTGACTGAAAACTCGCCGGTTCGCGCGAGCTCGGTCATCACCTGGCGAGCCGCGGGAATGGAATCGTGACGAAACCCGGCGGTCGCCGTCAGCATCAACACGCGGATTGGCGCGGACCCGGATGGAGAAGGTGAGGCTGGGGCCTGCGCCATGGGATTCTGATCGGAGGCGCAGGCACCCACGATGAGCAGAGCTCCGACGACCTTGAGACAATGCGTGACCATATCGCGGGCTCTCTTCCGCCTAAAGGCGGAAGCCACATCTGCCAAAGCCCTGTCGCGGAAGCCACACCTGCCAAAGTCCTGTAGCGTGGCTTCCGGCTTCAGCCGGAAGATCAATGGCAAACCCAGCGCTACCGTGGCTGGGTCACGACGTCGATCAACGCCGGCTCGCCACGACGAACGACGTCGAGCGCTCGTCGAATGGCGGGACCAAGGTTGGCCGGATCCGTCACTGGACCTTCGGCGTAAACGCCCATGCTTTGCGCCAGTTTCGCATAGTCGACATTCGGATCCTGCAGCGTGGTGCCGATGCCAGCCCGATCGGCGCCGCGCTGATGCCGGCTCGCCATCCGCACGACATGCATCGTCTCCTGATGATAGGCCCGGTTGTTGTGCATGACGCTGAGGAGGGGAATGCGATGGTGCGCAGCGGTCCAAAGAATGCCCGACGCGTACATCAGATCGCCGTCGTTCTGGATGGCAACGCTGAGACGGCCGTATTGACGGTTGGCCAGTGCGGCACCGGTGGACGCTGGCGCGCCATACCCGACTCCGTAGCCGCCACTCGCCCCGATGAATCGATAGTGTTTGTCGAAGTTCCACAGTCGCTGCGGCCAGTTGCTCACGAAGCTGGCGTCGGAGACGAGCGACCAGTCCGCCCCATCGATTTGGGCCCATAGTTCGGCGCACAGGCGAGCCGTGCTGATCGGCTTCGCGTCCCAGCCGACGGCTGCCGCCTGCCGGGCCTGGTCGAGCAACCGCTGGCGTTCCGCGGCCAGCGCGGATCCCCGTTCGTGGAATACCCGCTTACGATCGTCGGTCAGGAGACGCTTGACGGCCTCGATCAGAGACGGTAGCGTGGCCTCGGCGTCAGCGGCGATGGCGAGATCGACTTCAGGATACCGTTCGAGATCCTGCTGGTTCCCCTTCACATAGAGTTCCCCGGCGCTGAGGCTGACCAACTTCACCCCATTTCGGGTCGTCGGCCGTGCTGTGCGGTTCAACTGGTCACGATAGGCATGGACGGTTCCCCAGAAGTCCGTGAGCTCGAGACCGAGAATGACGTCGGCATTGGCGATGAGTGCGCGAGCCCCGTCGGAATGATTGAGCGGATGACGGCTCGGGAAATTCAGGCGCCCACCCTGATCGACGACGGGCGCTTGAAGAAGCTCCGCCAACTCAACGAGCAGCGCCAGGCCTGCAGGTGTCCTCGCCGCACGATCGGCAACGAGAACCGGGTGTTCGGCTCCAACCAACAATCGTCCGACTTCTGCAACTGCGCCCGAATCACCCTGCGGCGGTCCGATGGCCGGAAGCCTGGGGACACGCAACGCCGAATCGCCTTCGATCGGCTTTTCCTGGAGATCTCCGTCCGCCACCAGGAGCACCGGCATCATCGGCGGCGTCATCGCAATCTTGTAGCCGCGCACGGCCGACTCGGCAAAATGAGTCAGCGAGATCGGCACGTCGTCCCACTTCACGAAATCGCGTACCATCGCCGCAACATCGTGAGCGCTGTGAATCCACTCCACTCCAGGCCTTCGTAAGGCCGCGTCCAGTGTGTTGCCGACGATGAGGAACACTGGAACGCGGTCGCAGTACGCGTTGTAAATAGCCATCGACGCATGCTGCAGCCCGACGTTGCTGTGCAGCATGACGGCCAGCGGCTTGCCCTCGATCTTGGCGTAACCATGAGCCATCGCCACCGAAGACTCCTCGTGGCAACAGGTAAGCAGCTCTGGATGAGCATTCCCACCGTAACTCACGATCGACTCATGCAGCGAACGGAAGCTCGAACCTGGATTCGCACACACGTACTCGAACTTCAGGGCCCTGAGGACATCGACCATGAAATCGGAGCCGGGGCGATCGGTGGTTAGCGCCTCGAGGTCGGCAGGTACCGTCGTCTCTGCAGCTTTCGATAAAGGCGCACTTCCGCCGGACGCCTGCGCCGGCTGCTGCGCCTTGGCTATCGGCGTCGCCGCAACGGCCGCTGCCCCTACGGCTGCTCCTTTCAGAAAACGCCGACGACTCACCGACATCCGTTTTGAATTCTTCATGGCAGCCAACTTTCCGGCACGGTCCAAAGACACCTAACCTACTACTGCAAGGCAAACGCGAACAAAGTGTCGCCGGCGCCGACGACCACATACTGACGACCGTCGAGCATGTAGGTCTGTGGACCGTTGGTGGTGTTTGTTCCGAGACCTGCATGCCAGAGTGGCTTGCCGGTGGCCGGATCGTACGCCACGAAGTTACCGCCGCCGTCGTTGCCGAAGAGCAGGCGGCCGGCCGTGCTCAGCAAGCCTGGCGGAGGACCGCCTCCGGCTCCGGCCGTGAGCGCCATGGGACGGCTCCAACGGACCTTCCCGGTCTTGTAATCGATCGCCTTGAGGGCTCTTCCCAGGTTCCCGACGTTTCGTTCGGCAGCTGCCCAACCCTGAGGCCGCGGATCGGTATCCGTCAGATAAAGGATGCTGAACGACTGTGATGTGCCGACATAAAACAGTCCGGTGTCTGGGCTGAAGCTCGGCGGCGGCCAGTTCGTCGCGCCGTTGGTATCAGGCGACACGAGCGTGCCGGCAACGGACGCTTCCTTGGCCGGGTCCGGAATCGGCTGCCCGCTGGCGTTGAGCCCCTTCGTCCAGTTCAGCGAATCGATGTGCTTGGTCGTCAGAATATGTTTGCCATTCGTGCGATCGAGCAGGAAGAAATGGCCGTTGCGATTCGCTTGCGCGAGCAGCTTGCGCGGCTGACCGTTGATCACGCCGTCGATGAGCACGGGCGTCTGGGCGGCATCCCAGTCGTGGGTGTCGTGCGGCGTCGCCTGGTAGTACCACACCATCTTGCCGGTGTCTGGGCTCAGAGCGACGATCGAACAGGTCCACAGATTGTCTCCCGAGCGGCTTTGCCCGGAGAGAACCGGGTTGGCGTTTCCGGTACCGATGTAATAGAGGTTCAGGTCGGGATCGTAGGTGCCAGGCAGCCAGGGCATTCCGCCGCCACCGATCATCGCGTATTCGTTCGGCCAGGTCTCTGCGCCCGGCTGTCCCGCTCGAGGCGTCGAGTACCAACGCCAGAGCACGTCGCCGCTCTCGGGATTACGCGACTCGAGATACCCGGGGACATCGAGCGAGTCGCCGCCCACGCCGATGATGACGTTTCGGCCGATGACGACCGGAGCGCTCGTCGAGAAGTATTCGCGCTTCACGCTGGCAATTTCCTTGTGCCAGCGCTCCTGCCCGGTTGCCGCATCGAGCGACACGAAGTAGTTGTCCGGCGTCAGGAAATACAGCCAGTCGCCGTACATCCCAACGCCACGATTCCCGATGTGAACCCCGCCGCGGGTCCGCCAGTAGTAGTGCCAGATCTCCCGTCCGGTGCGTGCGTCAACCGCCCACACGTGATCCGGTGAGGTGAAATAGAGCACCCCATTGACCATCAACGGAGTGGATTTGATGCTCGGCTGGCCGAATCCGGCGGCGCTGGCCGGAGGTGTCTCGGGTCCTTCGCCGCCGACGATCGCGCCAACGCGCGACGTGTTGAGACGATAGAGCCAGGCCAGCGAGAGCTGCTTGACGTTGCCGGCGTTGATCTGCGTCAACGTGCTGTAGCGGCGTCCGGAATAGTCGCCGTGGTAAGTCGGCCAGGCATCAGTCGGAGGCTTCAGGAGCGAGGCTTGATCGAGCCCGCGACTCTGGCCGCCCAACGTCGTGCTTAGAACGACTGTCGCCCCGACTGCGAGGAAGGCGTGGAGCCCACGAGACAATCGTCGCCATGGGGCCGTCATTTGAGGCTCGCAAGGTAAGCCGTCATGTTGTGCATGTCGGCATCGGTCCACTTGATCCACATGTCCACGTGTGCCTGCAGCGGGTCGGTAACAACAACCTTCGGTACGTCCCCGTTCCTGAGCCACGACCGGATCTGCTCGGTCTTCGGGTCGTACAGGGTGGCGTCGAAGTCCGTCACCCGGACGAGCGCGCCCGAGAATGACTCGCCAGATGGCAGCGTCACGGTGAGCTGGACGGCGTTCTTGTCGAGGTGAGCCGGCCGAGGAGGGTCGGGAGTCGCACCTCGGCCACCGCGCGGCATGACGAAACGATTCTGGAGCGTTGCAGGATCGTATTTCGTGCCGACACCTTTCAGATCGCCAGTCGCTGAATGACACGAAGTACACCGGCCGGCGCCGTTGAAGAAGGCTTCACCGGCCTTGGGATCGCCCGTCAGGATATCGAGGATTTGATACAGGCGTCTGTTGGAAGCCAGGTAGATCGTCGCGTGCAGAAAACTGGCGAGATCGGACACCTGCGCGTCAGTGAGGTCGAACTTCGGCATCCCCTGGTCGGGCCGGCCGACTTGCAGGAACGCACCCAACTGCCGTCCCGCTTCGTCGTCCTGCACGAGGGCCGACCTCGTCAGATCGGGTCCGCTCTGTCCACCGCGGGCGTTGGAACCGTGACAAAAGCCGCACTGCGCGACGAGCAGCTCACGTCCGCGATCGACTGCCTCCTGATCGAAGCCCGGGACGTTCTGTAGCGTCCCCGGCTGGGCAGCCTGCTGAGCCGCCATCGTCAATGACGCCAGCGTCAGCCCGGCAAAGACGATGACCGAGCGGATGACACGCATGAGGCCTCCAGACTTTAGCTTATCTGGAGGCCCGACAGGACTGGATGATGGGACAGCCCTGAACCCTAAGCCCTAAGCCCTGACTGATAGTTACCCCTCCGCGTGGACGTACGCTTCTTCGCCGTGCTGGCTCACATCGAGACCCGTAGTCTCGTCTTGGCGGTCGGGACGTAGAGGAATGATGACGCCAACAATCTTCAACAGAATGAAGCTGCCCACTGCGCTGTAGACGATCGCGGCGCCAATGGCAGCGGCCTGAATCCCCAGCTGGCCCGGATTGCCGAACAGCAGGCCGTCCGCCACACCGTTCAATGCCTTCTGCGCGAAAACGCCGGTCAACAACGCGCCGACCGTGCCGCCGAGTCCGTGCGCGGCCACGACATCGAGCGAATCGTCGAGTGACGTCTTTGCGCGATAGATTAGACCGAAATAGCTCGGAATCGCCGCTATCCCGCCCAGGATGATTGCGCTCATCGGACCGATGTAGCCGGCCGCGGGCGTCACCGCGACGAGACCCACGACAATGGCCGTTGCGCCGCCGACGGCGGTCGGATTGCGCGAACGCATGATGTCGAGCAACATCCACACGACGAGCGTCGCCGCAGGCGCCAGCATCGTCGCCGTAAACGCAAGCGCCGCGATTCCGTTGGCCGCCAGCGCGCTGCCTGCGTTGAACCCGAACCACCCAAACCACAGAAGCCCGGCACCGAGCAGCGTGAACGGAATGTTGTGCGGCAGAAGAGCCGCAGACGGATGGTCGCTCCTCGGCCCAACCACCCACGCTGCCACAAGTGCAGCGACGCCCGCGTTGACATGAACCACGGTGCCGCCCGCGAAGTCGAGCGCCCCCATCGTGGCAAGCCATCCCCCGCCCCACACCCAATGCGCAATCGGGCTGTACACCACAATCGCCCAGAGCGAAATGAACACGACATACGCGGAAAATCGCATCCGCTCGACAATGGCCCCTGAAATCAGCGCCGCGGTGATGATGGCAAACGTCCCCTGGTAGCACATGTGAAGCAAGTGCGGAATGGTCCCTTCCGGCTCGAGCCCGACCCCGCGCAGGAACAGACCGTCAGCGCTGCCTATTAAAGGGTTTCCTTTGAAGAATGCGAGTGAATATCCAATCACCGCCCACAAAATTCCGACGCACCCTAAAGACACGAAACTCATCATCATCGTGTTGAGAGCGTTCTTGGACCGCACCAACCCGCCATAAAAGAAGGCCAGGGCCGGCGTCATCAGCAGCACGAGTGCAGTCGCAACCAGCATCCACGCAGTATCAGCCTGATTCATCGCGTCACCTCACGCAGGGAAACGATCTCAATGGACGTGGCAGTTATTCCTTCTCCCCCGTTCGAATCTTGTAGCTACGAGTCACTGGCGTCACAAACACGCGGCCGTCGCCGATCTCACCGGTCCGAGCGGCGCCGATGATGGCCTGAATCGCCGCGTCGACGATCTCGTCCGGCACCACCGTTTCGATCTGCATCTTGGGCAACAGCGTCACCTGGTATTCCTTGCCTCGATAAACCGCGGTATGGCCCTTTTGCTTGCCATGCCCGCGCACCTCGGTGACTGTCATCCCCGACACACTGAGCTTGGAAAGCGCGTCCTTTACATCGTCGACTTTGTCCGGTCGCACGATGCTCTTGATCAACTGCATCGTCTCCTCCTGATTTACTCGGGTGATCGAGTGCTTGCGCGAAGCGCGTTACTATACATCGACACATTTGTCCTTAGGAGTTCTTTCGGGAAATCGACAGGAGTGTCGGTTTTAGACCACCGATCGGTCGCGCTCGTCCGCAACACGCTCCCCATTCGGTCCCGACTGGCGCGATCAATGTCTCCCCCGGCCAGGAATTCCGCTCGCTTCTTACGGAACCTCGACAAAGCCTCAAGACCTATGAACGCAACGAGTTACCGGTCCGGATCCGCTGGTATCTCCATGGGCGTGCGTTTTGCGGCGCTCGGCGACAGAAGTCGTTCGTCGCGGGCATTCGTGAACGCTCGAGAACTCGAGAAGAGAGGTCAGGAGAACGAGGCATGTCCGCGGACGTACTGAGGTGGCGCCCGAAAACGACCACGCCACCGAACATGGCTGGTCCCAAACTGCTGTGGACGGTCCACAAGCAGCAATGGCGGATCGAATGCATCCTGGAAAACCAGGAGGCTGACGGCTGGAATGTACGAGTGTTGCTGAACGGACGATGGTTTTTTTGCTGCCGCTTCGGATCCTGGAACGAGGCGATTCAAGCCGCCAACGACAAGCACGCGGAACTCGAAGCGGGAGGCTGGAGTTCTGCCGCTGTGGTTGAAAACCAGTAGCCTTCTAGAAGAAGAATAGCTAAGAGGCAGTCTACGCGCTTCGTGGCTGCTTCGTGCGCTGACTGACGAGGTTCCGCGCCAGTTCGACGAGTTGTTCCAACCACAGCGGTTTGAAGAGAACCGTTGCCCCCAGCGCCTGCAGTTCTCGCGTGATCTCGTCCTCGAGGAAGTAGTCCCCCGTGACAATCGCAACCGGGGTGTCACGGTGATCGGGCAGCTCGCGCAGACGGCGAAGAAATCCAAGGCCATCGAGTAGCGGCATCCGGAAATCAAGAATGATCACGTCGGGCACTCTCTGTTCCGCCTGCTGCAGTCCTTCGTCGGGTCTCGCCGAGGTGAAGACTTCATAGCCTTCGAGCCGCAGCATTCGCGCAAACGTGTCGAGTACTGCGTCATCGTCTTCAACCAGAAGGACCGTTGGTCGTGGTTGAGTGGGCATCGGGTTGCGGCCGTTTGATGGTCCCTGGTCGGAGCATACGAGTCGGGGGCCCGACGCGCCGTCGGTCCAAGCCAACACTCGACCGAAGGAACCAGCCATCAGTGGACCCCACCTGCCGTCGCGATCCACGTCGTGCTCGGAGCTAATTGGCCGTGCGTGCCAGCCACCTTCAGCAGCGCTTCCAGTTCGGCCTCACGGGTCATCGCCGCGTCGATATCCCGGAAGTACTCCACGATGGAGCCGTGGGCATGATGCATGGTGAGGCGATAGGGGCCCTCCCGGGTGACGGCGGTCAACTCCCAGCGAACCAGTTCAGCTCCGGCCACGAACATGTTCATGACCGTTTCCGCCCTCAAACTACGTACCGGTCAGCTGATGCAGAAGGCTGCACACAATCGCACCACCTAGTCACAACCGGATCGGCAAAATCGTAATTCGTGCACCAAATTGGCACGCGGATCCCACCGGCGGATCGCTACGGTCAGGAATTGTCCGGACTTTTTAGAACCGGCTAGCGATCGAAAGATTCGGTGCGTGAGGCGGGAGATAACCTGACGAGATACCGTTCGGGGTCGGTGGCGAACTTTTGACGCAGTTCCTGAAGGGTCAGCGCTCCCCCATAGCTGACGGCGGAGCACAGGTGTTTCAACATGTCCTGAATCACTGAACGCACCGACCCGCGAGCCGGGACACTGACCTCCAGCCCCTCAGCGCCGAGCGCCTCGACCTCGTTCGGATCGGCCTCTTCGAGATCCAGGCGGTCCCGGACGGCGGCGATCGAAGCCATCCCTCGAAACACTTTGAACGGCACCTGAACGATTTTTTGAGACTCGGGCATGAGGACCGGCTTCAGTACGACCTCTCCAGGCGTTTCCGCGGTTCCAGCAAACGCACTCCCCAGCATCACCGAGTCTCCTCCGAAGAGTAGCGCCTGCGCGATACTTCCGTCGCGCTTGACACCGCCATCGGCGATGAGCGGCACACGATCGCCGACGGCCATTCGGCAGCGAGCAAGTGCTTCGACCTGCGGCACGCCGAAGTTCGTGGCGACCCGCGTTGTACAACCACCTCCTGGCCCGATACCTACCTTGATGCCGTTCACGCCTCGATCGACGAGGAAACGAGCGCCCTCCCCGGTCGCGACGTTGCCGGCAATCAGCTCCACATCACCGTGTCGCTTGCGGATCTGCTCGATGGCCGTCGCCATGATCTGCGAGTGCCCGTGCGCGATGTCGATGACCACGACGTCCGCGCCAGCTCGGAGGACTTCAGTGGCCCGCTCGAGATAGTCGCCGGTTGCACCGACCGCAGCGGCCACACGCAGTCGGCCTCGGTCGTCTCTGGTCGCAAAGGGGTGATGCTGATGCTTGATCAAATCCTTGGCGGTGATGAGACCACTGACCGTGCCGTCCTCGTTCACAAGAGGAAGCTTCTTGATTTTCCGTGCCGTCATCACCCGTTCGGCTTGGGTCAGGGTAATCGGTCCTGTATGCACGACGAGCTTGTCGAGAGGCGTCATACGGTCGGACACGCGCAGGTGCGGCGCCACGAACCTGACGTCACGCCTGGTCAGCAGGCCCTTCAGCTTATGTTCGGCGTCGACGACGACCAGGGTGCCAACTCCCGTACGGTCCATCGTCTGGAGTGCGTCCGCAATACATCGGTCCTCTTCGATGCCGTGAGGATCCGCAATGATGCCGTGCTGTGTCCGCTTGACCGTGGCCACTTCGACGATCTGGGGAGCAATGTCACCCGCGCGGAAGCCGCGATCGATCACGCCGATTCCACCTTCTTCGGCGAGCACAGTCGCCATTGCCGCCCGGGTGATGGTGTCCATGTTCGCCGACACGAGCGGACGTTTGATCGTCACGTGCTCCGAGAAACGCGTCGTGAGATCGACAGTCGCGGGATCGCGGCTCGGCAAAACGCCCAGCTGCGGCAAGAGCAGGAAATCGTCGAACGTGCACCCGCGTACGAACTGAAGAAGATCCATTTGAATGCCAGCGCTGCTCGCAGAAGCTCTTCGAGGATACACCGGATGAGTACGGTCTCTACCCGCGGTGACAGTGGGGCGATGCGTGGCCAACCACTTCCGTATGGCGCCGGGATGCAACCGAGCAGAATTGTATAGATGTGGTCATCGCCCGAGGCTTGAAGTCGCCGGGTCGAGAGGGTACTGACCAGAAGCTGTTGTGCCCGCTGGCAAAACGTTGGTACACTCTAGCGCCAAATTGCGCGACGACGTGGACTCTTCAGCAACGTGACCGAGAGATTCAGCTCAGCGTTCCTTTCGGCTTCCGACCGGGTGGTGGCCTCGCCGACGGTGCAGGCCATCTCACGACTCACGGTCCGTTGCCGTCGGCCGCTCGTGGTCGCCGCGCACCTCGGCGCGACGGCACTTGCGAGCTACCTCGCCTTCTGGCTGCGGTTCGACGGCGCGATTCCGCCTGTCGAGTTCAGACTTTTTCAGCAAATGCTCCCGTGGCTGATTGCCATTCGCGGAGTCGCCTTCATTCCCTTCCGCCTGTACGAAGGACTCTGGCGCTACACCAGCATCTGGGACCTGCGGAATCTGCTGGCCGCCGTCGTGACGAGCAGCATCGTGTTCTATGCCCTCGTGCACGGAGTGTTCGGCATCCCGGAATATCCGCGCTCGGTGTCCATCATCGACGCCATGCTGCTCATCTTCCTCCTGGGCGGCATTCGCCTGACGCAGCGATTCGTGAAGAACCTCACCCAGGCGCCTTCGCACCGCCGTGTGCTTCTGTACGGCGCCGGCGACGCCGGAGAAATGGTCCTGCGCGACATGCTCAGGCTCGCGGACTATCGACCGATTGGGTTCATAGACGACGACCGCCGGAAAGTCGGCCAACGCATCCACGACGTGCCAGTGTTGGGAACCCGGCACGACCTGCCACGTGTTCTTGCCGAACAGCGGCCGGACGAGGTGCTGGTGGCAATTCCGCGTGCGGACGCCCGGACGGTGCGCGAGATCGTTCGGGTTCTCGAGCCGTACAAGCTGCCCATTACGACGGTGCCCAATCTGCGCGATCTCATCAGCGGCAAGATCGCCATCAGTCAAATCCGGCCACTGTCGATCGAAGATCTGCTTCCCCGGGCACCCGTGGGCATCGGGGCTGCCCCCCTCGATCGCTTCATCAGGGGCAAACGCGTGCTGGTCACGGGCGCCGGCGGCTCAATCGGATCCGAGTTGTGCCGCCAGATCGCCGAGCTCCGGCCGGCGCTGCTCGTGCTGTACGAGCGGCACGAGAACAGTCTTTACACGGTGGAAAACAATCTCAGGGATCTCGGCTCGAAGGTGCCGATCCGAGCGGTCATCGGCGACGTCACCGACGAAGCTCACCTCGACATGGTATTCCGGCAGGAGCGGCCACAGCTCGTCTTCCACGCAGCTGCGCACAAGCACGTGCCGCTCATGGAAGGGAACGCCTGCGAGGCAGTAAAGAACAACGTCAGAGGCACGCGCCTGGTCGCCGAAGCTGCGTTGCGACGGGGTGTCGACCGTTTCGTGCTCATTTCGACGGACAAGGCAGTGAACCCGTCGAGCGTGATGGGCGCAAGCAAGCGCGTCGCCGAGTTGGCGGTCCAGGCGGCCGCTCGGGAAGGCCGCACCGGTTTCGTCACGGTGCGGTTTGGCAACGTGCTGGGCAGCAACGGGAGTGTGGTTCCCCGGTTCCTCGAACAAATCAAAGCCGGAGGCCCGGTCACCGTTACTCATCCCGACATGCAACGGTACTTCATGCTCATTTCTGAAGCCGTTCAGCTCGTTCTTCACGCAGCCGCCCTGGGCGAAGCGAGCGGTGTGTACACGCTCGACATGGGCGATCAGGTGAAGCTGGTGGACATGGCGCGAAATCTCATCCGGCTGGCTGGATTCAGGCCCGATGAAGACATCCAGATCGAGTTCGTCGGTTCACGGCCCGGAGAAAAAATGTCCGAGGAACTGTTTGCAAAGGACGAACGGCTTCAGCCGTCGGGGGTGGACAAAATCCTTAAGGTGCAAGCAGTCAGCGAACGCGACCTCACAACGCTCAAGTCCGATCTCATGGAACTCGAGCGACTGGCCGCCTCCGATGCGGCACCGTTGGTCCTGGGACAGCTCGAACACATACTGCCGACGTTCAAGCCGCAGTTCAGCCGCGCTGTCCGGGCCGCCGCACTAGAGCGAGAGACCGCCGCAGTTGGAGCCGGTCGACGACCGAGACCCAGCCCGACGCCGGCCCTGGCGACCAATTGGCGCTCGGGCACTGGCGATCGGCGTGTCATTCACCGCGGAGGACGGAGACAAACGGATCGCATCGGCGCGTAGACTGCTCGTCCGGTGGTAGTATTTCCAAGCCAGGAGGCCACGAGTTGGCCCCCTGTCCTGAGTGTTCTGAGTGTCCTGAGGCGATCTGAAGCGTCCTGAATCCGACGGGAGGTTGTCTTGATGCGCAGGGTCGTTGTTGCATCCCTTACTCTGGCTGCTCTTCTCCGAGCGGACTCCCTGATCGCTCATCATTCACCATCGGCGGTTTTCGACATGGCGAAGCCATTCGTCGTGTCCGGCACGCTCACGAAAATCGACTGGGTCAATCCGCACATCGATCTCTTCATCGAAGCGAAGGGAGCCGACGGTTCGGTCGAGGTCTGGAAGATCGAAAGTCAGCCACCCAGCTGGTTCAGGCACGTTGGATTGAGCCGTGCCGACTTTGCAAAAGCGATTGGTCAGACCATCACCATCGGAGGAGTCCGTGCGCGCGACGGATCGCGCTACGCGTACCTACAGAAGCTGACGTTTGCGGATGGCAATTCGATCGAGCTCGATCGAGGCGGCAACGGGGAGGCCAAACCATGACGCGCGGAATCATCGGTCTTGCGGCGCTCGGATTTCTCGTCACCGGTCTGGCATCCGCTCAAGAGAAGACTGCTCCTCCTTCTTCCAACGCCGCCTCGGCGGCTGAACGAGGCGCGACATCCACGGTTCGCCGCACGGCTGACGGCCATCCGGACTTGAGCGGAAACTGGACGTATGCAATCGACATCGCGCCCGTGGCGTTGAAAAAAGTCGTCGATGGCAAGGTGACGACGACGAAGGTCGACCAGAGCGCGCGCCATCGAGCATTCGAGAACGTCCCCGGCGGCCTTCCATGGACGAAAGCGCCATCCTACAAACCGGAATTTCAAGAGAAGGTCAAGGACATCGAGGCGCGTCAGACCCAGACGGATGGCGTCTTTCATTGCGGCCGGCCTGGTGTTCCCCGAATCGGGTCGCCACGACGGATCATCCAGTTGCCGGGTGAGTTCATCTTTCTCTACGAGGACATCTCCGGAGATCCGTACCGGGTCATTCCGACGGATGGTCGAAAACATCGGGCCGACGCCAACCCGTCTTTTTACGGCGACGCAGTGGGCCGCTGGGACGGCGACACGCTGGTCGTCGATTCGATCAATTTCGTCGAGGACACCTGGTTCGGTGAGGACGGATACTTCCATTCGGATGCGATGCACGTCATCGAGCGTTTCTGGCGGATAGGCGAGAATCTGGCCTACCAGGTCACGGTGGAAGATCCCAAGGTGCTGACACAGCCGTGGACGAACTTCGTGCACATCATCAAGCCGTCAAATGTCCCGCTTGAGGAATCACCGATCTGCAGGGAAGACGACGCCCATCGACTCGTCAATCTCGATCATCACCTGCAGCGCTAGCAATCGTCCGACGCGTGCTTCGCACGACTATTCTTTCTTGACGACTGCAGCAACTTGCAGCGTCACGCCGATCTCAGTTGTCACGGTCAGCGTGACCATGTCCCCTTCTTTGAGCGGTCGCTTCAGATCCGTTAGCAAGATGTGGACACCTTTCGGTCCCATGTAAGCCCAGTCGAACGCGGGCACCGTTACGAAATCCAAAGGTTTCAGCGCTGCCTCCCCGCTTAGCGCAGCATCACGCAGCTCGGCTTTTCCGGCGACATCCGCAGCGGCCGCCTTCAAGTAGATCGCATACATCGTCGGGTTCTCGAAGTTGGCAAACGCCATGGCCTGAGTTTCGCCGGACCCGGGAAGCTTTACCCAACCATCCGTGGCCGCAAGTTGTTTCTCCTGACGGGCCACGAGCATATCGCTCTCGACAATCGCTGCGGCTGCGATGACAAGCAACGCGATAACCGCGCGAGTTCTGCACCGCCTCAAGAACAGACTCATGTGTCCTCCTGAAAAATCGCCTTCAACAAGGCGCTAATCCTTGCACAAATGCCGCGCTTGCGCTCGTCAGAACAGACTTACTGAGTTCTTACATTTCGACCATCACAACTTTCGCGGAACGGACGACCCGGCCAAGGCACGACATTTGCGGACGAGAGCCTCGGTTTTTGGGAGGTTACGCATGAGTTTGCGCATTGGTTGTGTTTTTCTGTTGGTCGGTCTCTTGTCTGCGTGTGGTGACAGCAACTCTCCGTCGGCGCCCTCGACGGGATCCGGATCGTCTGGCACGTCGGGTACTCCGGTGTCCATCGTCAGCGGTGCGTCAACACTAACGACGACAGCCTATTCTCCGAATCCGCTCAACGTCACCGTTGGTACTACGGTCACATGGACCAACAACGACAACACCTCGCACACCTCGACCGCCAACAATAGCCTGTGGTCGTCTCCCGTGATTGGACCAGGGGGACAATTCAGCACGACGTTCACCTCTACCGGATCGTTTACCTATCACTGCACCATCCATCCGGGGATGGTCGGTACGGTGAATGTTCAGTGACAGCGCCGACATCAACCGGCCATCGGCTCACCCTGACGCTGCTCTTCGCGGGCAGCCTGCTTCTCGGCTCGGTGATGCTCGTCGCCGCGCCCGTAGCGGTGCGGCATACCGAGGGAGTCGTGCACGGCTTTCTGGTCTTGCGCACGCTCGATGGAATGCCGATCGCTGACGGGGACCTCACTCAGGTCGCTCGAGGAACGCGCGTGACGAGTCGCCTCGTGTTCCATTTCAAAGATGGATCGAGTCACGACGAAACCGCCGTCTTCTCCCAGCGAAACGTGTTTCGCTTGATCAGTTATCACCTCGTGCAAAAAGGACCGACCTTTCCGCGTTCGATCGACATGTCGATCAACGCGGGAAGCGGCGACGTCGCCGTTCGATATGCAGACGACGACGGTAAGCAGAAAGAAGAATCCAACCGCGTCGAGATGCCGCCGGATGTTGCCAACGGTTTGATCCTGACATTGCTGAAAAACGTCGCACCGAGCTCGTCGACAAGCTTCTCGTATGTGGCGGCGACACCAAAGCCACGAGTGGTCAAGCTGAATGTCACCGCCTCAGGAGAGGAACGCTTTGCGACCGGAGGCGAAAGCCGCAAGGCGACGCATTACGTATTGAAGGTCGATATCGGCGGGCTCAGCGGGCTGGTGGCGCCGCTGCTCGGGAAGCAGCCGCCTGATTCCCACGTGTGGGTGCTCGGCGGCGACGCTCCGACTTTCGTCAAATCCGAGCAAACACTCTATCTCGGAGGCCCGGTGTGGCGAATCGAGCTCGTCAGCCCCGCTTGGCCACGAAGCGCGGATGCCGCCACGCGCTAGCTGTAATCGCCGGCCGGCGTCGGCCAGAAGACACGATCTAGTTGCCGACCTTGATCTTGCTCGGCGACAACTGACTCAAGAAGGCCTCCGCCTTTTTCAGGTCGGCCGTTTCATGCCCTTCGGTGAACCAGTTGCAGCAATCGGCAACGAGTTTTCGGACATCACGTCGTAGACCAAGCTGCTGGCGGTACCTGCCCAGATTCGTGACGACGCGCAATTCCCAGGATTTCGCCTGCTGCCGGCGTGCGATCTCGAGCGCCTTCTCGAAGCAGCCTTCGACTCGCGAGACGTGGGGCGACCGAGCATCCCGATCCTCCCCAGCCTGCACGATCAACAATTCCCCCTTGATGCGATGCAGCTCCGCCGAGGCCCAGTCCTCCCCGGTGTTTTCCGCGAGCGTCAGCGCTTCCGAGATCGTCGCGAGTCCCTGATCGATCTTCCGGATTCGAGCGAAGGCTTGCGCCAGCAGACCGAGTGAGTAGGCTCGCCAGAGGCGCGCTCCGGTCGCCTCGTACGCCGTCAGCCCACGCTGCAGCTCGTTGATGCCTTCTTCCACCCACCCCTGCTCCACCCTCGCCCATCCTCGGTTGATGCTTCCGGACGCGCTCCACAGCTCGAGTCCGTGGTCGTCGGCGAGAGCGATGGCGGTCTCGGCGCGTTCCTGAGCGAGCGCTGCCTCGCCGCGTAACTGATGCAGGAGGCTGGCCATGTACATCGCGACGACAAGACTTTCGGCGTGCGAAATCTGCTGCGCAAGAGACACGGCTCGATGAACCCGCTCCAAGGCGCGATCCGGATACCCCAGCGCCCACATCGCCTTTGCGGCGTAACACTCGGCCACGACTTTCGGATCCTGACCGGCAAACGAAGCTCGTGCAGGCAGTCGAACCGCCTCGTACCACGTCGAAACGCGCTCGAAGTGTTCAATGGCTTGATCGAATTTGCCAAGGTCCACGAGCGTCACGCCGAAGGCTCGGTGAGCCTCGACTACGAGAATCGGGTCCTGAAGCTCTTGCGCCAGGTTCACCAGAAGCCCGGCGATCTGATGTGCCGGCTCCATCTCGGCCCTGAAATAGTGATACAACCCGAAGAGCCAACGCACTCTGAATGCTTCCGGAGAGGCGACCTGCTTCGCACACAGTTGAAGCGACTGGTTGCAGACCTCCTCCACTTCCGCGGCTGCAAAGCCCTTAGTGGCCATGAGCGCAACGCCCAGGATCATGCGCAGGTTGAGCTCTTGCTGCACCCGCTCGGGCGTTTCTGGCAACGCCGAGAGGGCCTGCAACCCGCGCCGAGCAAGCGCCGCCGCTTCATGCTGAGCCGAACGATGCGTCGCGGTCTGTGCCGCCTGCAAAAGATATTTGACGGCGCGAGGCGTGTCGCGACCTTGCTCGAAGTGCATGGCCAGCTCGGCGGCGATCTCGTTCACGCGATCGCCGTAGATCGCCTCGCCGCTATGACCGATCAGGCGATGGATCTGAGCGCGCCGCATCGGCGGCAGGAGACCGTAAGGCACTTCGAGATACAACGTATGACTGAATTTGTAGCGGGGCGTGATGGTGCCGTCCGGTAATTCTACGAGCCGCGCCGGCGACAAGAACTGATAGCGACGCACGAGCGCTTCGCAGTGCTCCTCGACCCATTCGGTTGGACGGTCGAGTCCAGCCCCGATGGCCGCCGAAGAGCATTCCATGCCGACGACGCTGGCACCTTCGAGCACCATCCGCTCGTCTGGACTGAGCCGCTCGATCTGTTTCTCGATCAATTGCTTGATGTTCTCCGGAACGTCCGTTTCGAGTCCACCGAGCTCGCCCTTCAGCTGCCAGCCGCCGTCGGACTCGACGAGGACCTGTTCGTCGATCAGGTAGTCCACCAGGTTGACCATGAACAGCGGATTGCCATCCGTGCGGCGGTGGATCGATCGAGCAAGCCTTCTCGAGAGTTGGAATCGAGGAAACTTCAAAGCCAGATACTGGACGACCGCGTCCTCGGTGAGATATTCGAGCGGAAGTTCATGACAAAGACCGTGCGCCTGTAGCTCCCGCTTGACCCCTTTCAGCGGGTGATCCCCGAGGATGACTTCGACCGGCCGGTAGGTGCCGATGACGAGCAGGCGCGCCGGATCGCGTCGCCGCGCCAGGAAGGCGACCAGGTCCAGGGTCGAACGATCGCTCCAGTGAAGATCTTCGAGAACAAGGATCAGCGGATCCGTTGCCGTGAGTGCCTCCACGGCGTCCGCCATCTCCCGCAGCATTCGTTCACGCGTGGCGCCCCCGCCCTGCCGCTCCAGCGTCTCTCGGTCGGCCGACGAGATGAGCGATGGCAACTGCAGGAGCCACGCCGGGGCGTGGCGGCGCAAGACCTCGGTGATGCGCTCTCCGCCGGGCGCGCGGCCCAGTCGAGAAAAGCCGTCCAGTACGGGCAAGTACGCTTCTCCGGCGCCGTACTGCTCGAGACACTGCCCGCGCGCCATCCACAGGCCCTCGGTTGCGGCCGCGGCGTCTTGCAGCATCGCGTTCACGATCGTGGTCTTACCGATACCAGGCTCACCGGTAACGAAGACGACCTGGCGTTCGCCGCCGAGGGCTCGATCGACCCAGACTCGCAGCTTGGCGAGCTCTGTCTCGCGGCCCAGAACACCACTTCTCGATGTCGGAATTGACAGGTCAGCCTGACGAGAGACGGCCGCAGGACTGCCGGCTCGAGCAGGCGACTCCGCCGCCGCGCCTTCGCCCGCCGCTGCGGAAATCTGCGCGATGAAGCGGTAGCCGCGACGATGAGCCGTCTCGATGTAACGCGGTGCCGCGGCATCGTCGCCCAGGGCCTCGCGAAGCTGTCTGACGCTGTCTTTCAGAACGGCGTCGCTCACGAACGTCGCGGGCCACACGGCTTCCAGCAGCTGCTGCTTGGTCACCAGCTGACCGGGCCGGTCCACCAAGTGCTTCAGGACGGCGAAGGCCTTCGGCCTGAGTGAGATCGACTCCAAGCCCTGCCACAAGCATTCGTTCGTCACGTCGAGACGAAACTGCCCGAACGTTACCTGGTTCACTGACGCCATGACTGAAACATCACCGCAACATGACCCCGACGTTATGACCGTGTGCGCGGGCGCTCGCTATTCTCAGCGTGCGATGAACGGATTGCAACACACGGGCGCCTTCGTAGTGCAGTTCCGCGCCGGATCTGACTTCTACGGGGGCACCGTCAAGGGTCGAGTGGAGCACATCGCTTCGGGTCAGTCAGCCAATTTCGAATCAGCAGCTGAGCTGATGATTCTCCTAGCGCAACTGCTGAGGTCGGGGACGTCGGTGCCTCGAGCCCAGAAAGCAGAGGGCAATCGTGAGAACGCATAGAGCGGATCAATGGTCGGTAAGTGAACGGGCTTTGGGATGGTTTGGGCTGGTCCTGGTCGGTCTGATTGGCTGGGTCGCCGATCGCGTGCCACCCACGTCGTCGCTGGTGAAGGTTCACCGCGCCGGAGCCCACTAATGAATGCACGGGAGGACAACCGTCGGGTTGCCCCCTGGTCGATTGATACGAAACGGAGGATTGCAATGCGACTTCGAACTTCTCACACCCTGATTAGATTGACCCTGGCGTCGGCCTTGACGGCCGCTGGCGTGCTGAGTGCGCCGGCGACGCCGCTTGCTCAGTCGATCGCGCAGCAGGAAACCATGATGTCGGTGAGGCAGGCGCTGGAACGGCTGCCGTATTACGGCGTGTTCGATTTTCTTTCGTTCGGCGTGGATCGAGGCACAGTGACGCTTCAAGGCTTCACATATCGTGGAGACCTGAAGACCGATGCGGCCAGCGCCGTGAAGCGAGTCTCTGGTGTCGACGAGGTCGCGAACACGATCGAGGTCTTGCCGACGTCGCAAAACGACGACCGGATCAGATGGGCAACGTTCTACCGGATCTACACGGACGACTTTCTGTCTCGCTATTCTCCGGGGGGTTCCGTCGGTGCCTGGCGGGCACTGGTCGATTCAGCACGGTTCCCGGGGATGCAGCCATATGGGAACTACCCGATTCACATCATCGTGAAGCACGGGCGCACGACGCTGGTTGGTGTCGTGGACAACGCGTCTGACAAGCAACTCGCCGAAGTTCGAGCGCGAGAAGTCGGCGGAGTGTTCAAGGTGACCAACGAGTTGGTCGTCATCACGCCGTAACACGACTTGGAGCGGCCCGGAAACGAAGTCAGTTCCTGGGATTGATTTGTCGAGGAGAACGTCACATGGTCACAACCCCTACTTCCAGGTTACTCAGCTTCGTTTCCATGACGGCGGGACTGATCTTGTTGCTGGTCCCGCCGTCATCGGCCCGCGGTGCCGCCGTGGAGCCGCCGCTCGCACCGGATCTCGCCGGTCTCGGAACTCTCCACTTTCAAGTCAGCACGTCCTCGCCGCGGGCCCAGCAGTTGTTCGACCAGGGCTTACGGCTGCTGTACGCCTTCGACGATCGAGAGGCTCTTCGCGCATTCCTCGAAGCGGCGCATGTCGATCCAAATCTGGCGATGGCTTACTGGGGTCAGGCTATGGCCCTCGGACCGAACCTCAGGTTTCAGCTGACCGCCGGTGGTGAACATCGCGCGTACGAAGCTGCCCGGCGAGCGTCCGCGACGAGTGCAGGGGCCAGCGAGCGCGATCGCGGGCTGATCGAGGCGCTGCAGGCGCGATTTGCCGAATCCCCAACACCCCGGGCCGTGCTCGACCGCGCGTACGCGGCCGCGATGGGACGACTGGCCGAACACTATACCGACGATCCCGACATTCAGACGCTCTATGTCGATGCGCTGATGAATACGATGGACGGGAACTACTGGGAAGAAAACGGCGAGCCGAAGCTGGACACCGGGACGATTGTCGCGACACTCGAGCAGGTGATCGCCTTACGTCCCGATCACATCGGCGCGCACGCCTATTACATCCACCTCATGGAGCGGTCGGCCGAACCCGACCGCGCCGCAGCCAGCGCTGAGTGGCTGGGAGCGATGGAACCTTCATCCGGCCTCACGGTTCACTTTGCCGCCCACATCTACATGCGCGTCGGTCGTTACCGCGACGCCATAGACGCCATCGAGCGTTCGATCGCCGCCGATGAGTACTACATCGCTCAATGCCGGGCCCAGGGGTTGGAACCCGTCACCTCGGGTGCAGAGAGCTTTCATTTGCTCTGGGCAGCGGCCACGCTCGAGGGCCGACATGCGATCGCAATCCCAGCAGCGCTCGAGGTCCGTACGCGCGCCCCGCGCCAGCCGGGGCTCAGTCTCGCTCAGAACGACCTCTACCGGGTCGCTCCGCTTCTTGCTTACTCGCGCTTCAATATGTGGCGCGAAGTTCTGGCTGAGCCCCGTCCACCTGCCCAGAACATCTTCGCTCTCGGTATTTGGCATTACGCGCGGAGCTTGGCTTTCGTCGCGCACAGCGATTTCCCGCGTGCCGATTCCGAGTTAGCTGCCTTGAAAGGCCTCATCGTGGGCCCCGATTTCAAGTCAACGCCAGCAAACTCGCAGCTGCGAGCGAACCTGGACATCGCGTGGAGAATTGCGGACGCCGAACGAGCATCGAGAAGCGGCGCCACCGACGAAGCGATCCAAGTTCTCGAGGAGGCCGTGCGAATCTACGACGCGCTTCCGTACAGCGAGCCACCGGCGTGGCATCAACCGCCGCGACAAGTGCTTGGCGCCATCCTCCTCGAAGCCGGACGCGCCGAGCAGGCGGAGATGGTCTATCGCCAGGACCTGAAACAGCTGCCTGAAAACGGATGGTCTCTTTTCGGCCTTTGGCAAAGCCTCGATGCGCAGGGCCATCGGAATCAGGAGGCGCTCGATGTTCGCCGGCGGTTCGAGAACGCATGGGTCCATGCGGATGTCGAACTGAATTCGTCCCGGTCCGTCAACGTGGAGGACGAGGCGAAGGCTTCTGTGCCATCTGTCGTGACTCTTCGCCCGACCAACTAATCCCCACCACACAACTCGCGTCCGAAACGCTCGGGCGCACTGACCGTGCACAACCCATAGCCGACTCGGTGCCCACGACACCGAGCCGGTACCTGCCTTTCAGAGTCGTTGCTTCAATCGAGGTGGTGTGCGATGCGCTTGATGTTCAGCAGATGGCGGTAGGTCACGTTCTCGGTCGTCGAGTTGCCGCCGAACGTTCCACATCCCAGCGTCATTGAGTTCGGAAGTCCGGTGGTCATCCCACAACAACCCTGGGCACCCGGTGAGTTGACGATGATCCGGCTGGCTGGCATCTCTCGACCGAATCGTTCGGCCGTGGTCGGACTTGCCGTATGGATGATAGCGGTGTGGCCCATGCCCATCCGGTGCAACAACGCCTTGCAGAGGTTCAGCCCTTGCTCTTCACCCGACACGGTGAACATGGAGAGGACCGGCGCCAGCTTCTCGGCAGCATAAGGCCCCTCCAGCTCCGAGATATTCGTCTGTAACACCAGCAGGCGCACAGCATAAGGCCTATGGATTCCCACGCGCGCCGCAATCGTGCTCGCCGGGCGACCCAACAGATCGGATCTGAGGGTCTGATGTCGAGGGTCGATGGCCGCCTTCTTGAACCGTCCTGCTTCCTCAGCCGTCAGAATCGCTGCGCCATGCCTGACCAGTGCTTCTGTGAACGGCGCGACGACCCGGGCATCCACAACCAGGTTGTGCTCGGCGCCACAGATCAACCCGTTATCGAACGACTTGCTTGTCACGACGGCACCAGCCGCGCGATCGAGTTCGGCGTCGTGACAGATCCAGGCCGGGGCGTTGCCTGGCCCGACGCCGATGGCCGGCGTTCCGGAGCTGTACGCGGCTTTCACGAGTCCCGCGCCTCCCGTGGCAAGCACCAGGGACACGCCGGGGTGGCTCATCAGCTTGCTGGTTGTTCTCCGGCCCCCGAATGGTCGCGCCCATTGAACCAGATCCACCGGTGCTGAATGCTCTTCCAGCACGTCCCGGATGATGCCACCCGTCAGCTGACCGACACCGAACGCCCGATTAGGAAAGCTCAGAATCAAGGCGTTGCGGCCCTTCAGGGAGATCAGCGTCTTGAATATCGCCGTCGCGACCGGATTCGTGAGCGGCACGACTGCGAAGACGACGCCGACGGGACTGGCCAGCTCGGTCACTTTGCGCTCCGCATCGAACCCAAGAACGCCCTGTGCCTTTTCGTGCAAGAGAGACTGGTACGTTCCCAGGCTAGCGAATCGGTTCTTGACCGTCTTATCCGGAACGTTGCCCCGGCCCGTTTCATCGACCGTGACCCACGCCAGATCTTCGGCACGGTCCGCCAGGGCATCCGCGACCGATCGCAGCAAGGCGTCCACCCGTTCCTCGGACCAGCCTTCGAAGGCTTTCTGAGCGGCGCGCGCCCGCGCAACGGTCTCATCGATTTCGGCATCGATCCGCTTGTCGGTATCGACCGCCTGAGCGAGGCGGTCGACTAGGCCGTCAAGAGCCTGCGAAGCCGTTGGTCCGAGGGTCCGAACGATCGCGAGGCCAACCGCCGGGTCGCTCTCGACGAATCGCTCGAGAACCGCTGGGAGATCGCTATCGAGGTCGTCGAAGGTGACAGGCGAGATGACACTATCGAACATGCCTTCTTCTCCATTGAACTACCAGTCGAGAATAGGCGCGCTGACCAAGCAGGTCATCACGTACCGGTAATGTTGCGGTGGGGTTTTCGTCTTGCTACGGCAGAGGCAGATGCGAAACGGCTGGGCTCGGAGCGCCCGAATCAGTGCTGCACGCGATTACGATCGTCGATCGATCATGTACCTGACGCTCCGCGCGAGAAAGGCCTTGTCGTCGCTCTCGGGGGAGTGACGATGGCGGACCTCGAGGTGAACTCACAACCACAGTGACAACGATTCCCGTTGCCAGCCGGCCTGATGAAGACTTTGGCAAGCCGGCGTGCAAATGGGCCTTTGCGGCCGACTGGCGCCAGACAGTCTGTACAGGAGGTTACGCCGGCCCAAGTTGGCCTCAGGTTTGGCGACTCGGAGTGGGGCAGGCGTTTTGAGGGATTTGGATTTACCCCGGCGCTCAGCTTCTATTCGCCGTCGGGCGTCGGCCAGATTCTCCAGCACATCGGCGATTGTCCGTATAACCCGCAAGGGCTCGAGGTCGCTGGCGTTGCAAAGAGCTAGGTTTTCGCTGAAGCAATAAGTCCCATCTCTCGTCCAACCTCACCGACGAATTAGTGTAGGGACTCCAACATCATCTGCGCTGCCTTGAGATCGTGGGTGTCGAAACCTTCGGTAAACCATTCGTAGATCGGCTCCAGCAGCTGACATCCCGCTCCGCGCCGGCCACTCGCAGCCAATAACTCTGCCAGTGTGGTTGAACTCCGCAGCTCCCAGGACCTGGCTTCCTGCCGGCGCGCACAATCGATCGACGCCCGAAGCTGCGCCTCGGCCTCCGGAAGCTTTCCTTGGCGCATGAGCATCCAGCCCTTGAGCCGCAGAACCTCAGGCAGCCACACACGCTCGTGCCATCCGGGCCGGTCGATCTGGTCCAGGCATTCCTCAATCAAACCAAGGCCGGCATCAAGGTCGCCCTGGCGCGCCAGTGCTTCGGCAAGAGCAGCCTTCAAATAGGGAACGTTCAGATGTCCGCCCGACGCATTCCATGCGCCGATGCTGCGGCGCAGCAAAGAGATCGACTCGGCCAGTTGGCCCATGCGCAGCATGGCGAGACCCTCGCCAAAGGGGACTGTCACTCTGGTGAGAATGGGAATGCTCTGCTCGCGCCCGAGGCGACCTGCCTCACCGATACGCTCCAAGTGCCGCTCGGGTTCGTACCGGAAGTCGAACACGTACGAGCCCCAGGTCAAGGCCCAGCCGATATCGAAGGGATGCCCGAGCCGACGCGCATCAGCGTCCTTCTGATCGCTCACCTGCACGGCGCGATCCGGATAACCTTGCATCCAAAGCCACTGCGATGAGAAGACCCCGACGGCGGTTCTGACGTCATTTCCGACCAGATCAATCCAGCGTAGGGCCCGTGAGGGATCGTAGAGCGCCATCACCTGGCCGCTCTGTTCGTCCGCCGCGCGCAACTCGCCGAGAAAGAAATGGGAAGACATCTTGGCGCGGTGCCCCAGGATTCGCAAATCGATGTCGTCGTTTTTGTCGCCCTCGTCAAGCAGCCATTGAGCCCAGTCTGCCGCCTCCGCCAATCGACCTTGGGTAATGGTGCTGATCCACATCCCCCACAGCCCGATCAGGAGACTCTGCCGTCGGCCTTGGCTCTTGGCCAACTGGAGGATCGCCGCGGCGTTTTCAGTAACGTCTGGCGCCGCCCAGCCGTGCCACTGAAGCCGCGCGGAATGCAGTGGCTCCCGGAGAGAGAGCTCGAAGCTGTCGTGGTCCGCAGACGGCTCCATTCGATCGACGATGGCCAATCCTTTCTGAAGGTAGGCCACGGCTTCCTGCAGGGCGACCCGCGACAGGGCCGACTCGCCCGCCTTTCGCCAGAGCGGTATGGCCTCGGTGAGATGGCCTGCCTGGGTATGATGATGGGCCAGCAGCTCCGGCTCGTTGGCAACGCGCTCTTCGAAGTCTTTCTCCAACGCCCAGGCGATCTGCGCGTGCAGCTGCTGTCGCTTGCTCTTGAGCAGCGAGTCGTAGGCAGCATCCTGCACAAGAGCATGTTTGAACTTATAGGTCGCATCCGGCGGCATGCCACGGCGGAACACCAGCCCAGTTGCGACCAGTTGCTCGAGCTCCTCCGCAAACTGGTCGCCCGTGTGGGATGACACCGCGGCCAACAATTCATATGAGAACTCGCGCCCGATGCACGCACCAATCTGGGCAAGTTCGCGAGCCCCCGCCCTGCGACCCAGTCGTTCGATCAGCGAGGCGCTCAGCGTTGTGGGAATGTTCAATGCGGGTAAAGGCTTCAGCAGCGTGTAGCGATCGTCGTCCTCGTGCAGCAGCCGCGATTCCAGCACCGACTTGGTCAGCTCTTCGATGAAGAGCGGGACACCGTCGGCGTGAGCGACGATCTGCTCGAGCACCTCAGGCGGCAACGCCTTGCCGTGCGTCACCTCGCCGACGAGCTCGGTGCCCAGCTGCTGCGGCAAGCCGGTGAGGCCCATGGTCGTGACATGGGCGTGTTCACCCCAATGCGGTGTGTACTGCGGCCGGTAGGTGAGCACCAGTAGAACAGGCAGCGTTGGTAGCCGAGGCACCAACGCATCGAGCAGTTCCTGGCTCGTGGGGTCGATCCAATGCGCATCCTCGAAGACGATCAACACGGGCTGGAGCCGTGAGAGTGCCTCGACCTGGCCGACCAGCACTTCGAGAATCTTCTCTTTCTGCCTCCGCGGCGAGAGTCCGAGGGTCGGATAACGGTCGGTGGGCAGCGAGAGCAGAGTCGCGAACAACGGCGCCGATTCCTTGCGTTGCGTCGGGCTGCCGGCGAGGATGGCTTCCAGCTTATCGAGCTTCTGCTCGACGGTGTCCTCGCGTGCAAAGCCGGCGGCAAACTCCGATTGCTCGATGATGGGGTAAAGCGCAGAGTTGAGACGGAAGGGTGAGCACTGATAGCGCAACGGAGTGTGGGGCTTGCCCTTGAGGCGGTCGCGCAACACTCGGGTCAGTCTTGACTTCCCGATACCAGGTTCACCGCTGAGCAACACGACTTGACCTTCGCCGTTGCGCGCCAGATGCCAGTGGCGCAGGAGCTGCGCGACTTCTTCATCGCGACCCACGAGCGCTGTGAGCGTCGATCCGCCGTGGGCAGCGTCGAACCGACCCTCGGTCCTGAGCACTGCGTCGACACGCCAGGCTCGAACCGGCGCAACGATTCCCTTGAGCTGGTGCACGCCCAGATCGGCGAGCTCAAAGGTATGGCCCACCAGCCGCCGGGTATTAGGTCCAATCACGACCTCGTCGGGCCCGGCCAGTCCCTGCAGCCGCGCGGCCAGATTAGGCGTTTCGCCGACCGCCAGCCCGTCCTCACCGTTGCCGCTCTTTGAATCTTCGCCCACCACGACCGGTCCAGTGGCGATGCCAATGCGAACCGCGAGCCGTTCCGCAAACGAAACGCCCTTGACCGCCTGCACGATATCCAAGGCCGCTCGCACGCAACGCTCAGCATCGTCCTCGTGCGCGTTGGGCGAGCCGAAGTAGATCATCAGTCCATCGCCCAGGCGCTGAGCCACGTACCCGTCGTAGCGCTCGACGACATTGGTGCAGGCGTCGCGATAGTCGCGAATGACGCCTTTCAATTCCTCCAAATCGAGATTGGGGCGCTGCGTCAACTCGGTGTAACCCACGAGATCGCAGAACATCACGGTGAGCTGCCGCCGCTCACTGACCGAAGCGTGAGTTGGCTTTGACGCGATGTCGATGACGCCTGCAGCATCAGCAGTCGAGGCCGCAGGCCTGTGACGCAGACTGCCTAGCGCCTTCAGCAACCTTCGGGTGTCACCCAGGTTGAGTCCGATGCTAAGCAGATCGTTTTCGGTCAGGTCCGGAGCGATGTCGAAGTCGATGCCGTTCTCGAGCAGGACCCGACCACAGCGGGCCAGACCGATTTGCCCAAGCCATTCCCGGAACGACGTCGCCGTCCGCCGCTCCGGCGCTTCCTGCCCCAAGGTCCGCCTTCCTGGTTTCTGCGCATTATCGTCCAGATCGGGCTTTCTTCTCCTCCGACATTTGTTTCGGCGTCGAGGTGTCTTTAGACACCAGGCTCGTGCGTGAACTCGCTGCACTTCCTCGACAGCACTCCCAAAGTGATTTTGGTACGAGCGCTAGGCTTGCGGTGAAGAAGCTAGCCCCATGTCCGACAGAAGGGCAAGAAATCGGGGCTCTGCGCGGAGACTGGCGAACACGGGACGCACGGCAAGCCACGCCAGATCGGCCGCCTTCTGCGCATGGGCCGTTTCCAACCGGTCCAGCGCCTGCGCACGTTCGCCGAGGCCGACGTATACCTGCGCAAGTCTCGACGGCGAGACATAACGATCGTTGGCGAGCCGCGTGAGCTCGTTCAAAATGCTTCGAGCGCTATCGATCTGGCCGGAGACTCCATATAGGTAGCCGAGTGCGGCGAGAACCTCGGGGTTGCGTCCGGAGAAACGAATCGCCGTTTCCAGCTCTTGAAGCGCTTCCTCATATCGGCCCTGTTCCGTGTAGGTCGCGCCGAGAAAGAAATGCGCCATTCCGAACCCATGATCCAGGTCGATCGTCTTTGACAATTCCCGCGCGGCGACGTCGTATCGACCGGCGAAGTAGCTCGTCATTCCGACGCTCGTCTTGATGGCGAGCGCGAGCGGGTCGAGTTCGAGTGCTCGCCGGAGCTCCTCCAGCGCTTCCGAGAAGCGGCCAAGCGGCACAAGATGATTGATGGCGTACCAGTGATGCGCAGTCGGGTAGGACGCGTTGGCGGCGATGGCTCGACGAAAGTCGTCTTCAGCATTCGACCACGACCAGTCGTAAACGGAACGAACGCATCCACGGCAGGCGTACGCCTCGGCCGACTCGCTATCGAGCTCGATGGCGCTTTCCAGGGCCAGCTTTGCGCGAGACATGACCTCCTTGGCGGGCAGCGCTCCGTAGGTGCCGAGCATCACGTAGGCGTCGGCCATGCCGGCATAGGCCTGCGCATAAGTCGGGTCCTTGGCGACCGCTCGCTTGAAGAACGCAACGCTCCTTTGCAGCTCAGCCTCGGTCCGCTTGTTCCAGTGATAGCGTCCTTCGAGATAGGCCTCGTATGCCTCGAGATCGCGGCCGAGCGGCGCGACTGCTGCACCCCTGTCGGCTGCGAATTTGCCTTTCAGCCTCGTGACGACAGCTGCGGCGATCTCTTCTTGAACGGCGAAGATGTCGATCAGATCGCGATCGAAGCGTTGCGACCAGAGATGGTAGCCCTCGGCCGCGTCGATCAGCTCGACCGTGATCCGAAAGCGGTTCTCGTCCTTTCGAACGCTGCCGTCCAGTATCGTGGCGACGTTGAGCGCCTCACCGATCTGACGGGCATCCCAAGCCTGCCCCTTGAACTGAAACGCCGAAGTCCGTGCTGCCACGCGCAGTCCTGAGATCTGAGCAAGGGCGTTGATAACCTCCTCGGTGATCCCATCACAGAAGTACTCTTGATCCTTCGCGGGACTCATATCGCTGAAAGGGAGGACGCCGACCGACGGACTGATCAAATCGCGCACCTTGACCCGCTTTGCCTTGTGCGGACTCGGTCTGGCGGGCCGGAGTCTTGGAGCTGCGCCTCCGCGCGCACGCGAACGGTGGATCTGTCCAAACGCGGCGCCCATGCGACCTGTGCTGCCGAAGCGTTTCGACGGATCGGAATCGATGGCACGCTCGATGACTCGCACGAAGGTCCTCGGGAGGTGGGGCCGCAGATCCTGCAGGGGCGTGACCGCGCGACGTGCATGCGCCACCACCAGGTCGCCGACCGTGTCGCCCTTCACCGGATAGTCGTTGGTCACCAGGTGGTACAACAGCACGCCGAGGCTGTAGATATCGCTGGCAACCGACGCCTCGGCGCCCGACAACAGCTCGGGTGCCGAATAGACAGGTGTGCCGACGACCCGCCGCTCAGGAGTGGCGGTGTCGGTGCGTTTCTGGCCGGCCCCGAAGTCCATAAGAATCAACCGTCCGCCCTCTTCGCGCATGACGTTTTGAGCCTTGATGTCTCCATGAACGAGACCGGCGCCGTGAACAGCAGCCAAGGCTCCACAGAGCTCGTAGCCGACAATGCCAGCCTCGGCGGCTCCGAACGGACCATGGCTCTTGAGCATTCCCTCGAGAGTGAGCCCGCGAATGAATTCCATCCAGAGACCGACACGGCCATCGTGTTCACCAGCGCCATAGACCGTTACGACATTCGGGTGGTGCACGCTCGCCAGTGTTCGCGCTTCGTGCAGCAACTTCGACTTGAGCCGCTCGTCGGCCGAGAACTTGGACCGCAGAAGCTTGACGGCCACGGGACGATCGAGTTGCGGGTCGTGAGCGCGATAGACGGTGCCGAATGAACCCTGACCGACTTCCTCGATCAGGACCAAATCGCCCCATCGGCCCAGCTCAGTTGGTGTATCACTCGAAGCGTTGCCAGGAATCGACTCGGAGCGCGGCGTTTCTGAAGGCCCCGTCTGGTACGGCTGACTATCGGGGGTCCGGTAGATTCCGGCGATCCTGTCGATGACTCGTAGCTGTTCAACGAGATTCGCCTGGGCGCGCTGCGAGACCACGCCATCCCAGTCCACATCCGACCCCTCGGCGATAGCGGACGCCAGTTTGAAAACGGGATCTGCTTTAGTCGCCACAAGCAGCCGAACCTCGTCGGCGCGGCCGTGTCGGTCTGTCGGCAAACTGCCTGGTCGCGCGAGTTATCGCCGCTCGCATTGCGTGAGGGTGGGCTCGAGCGCGTCGGCTCCAACCGCCTGCTCTGGTGGGGAGATATCTGCACCGCGCGCGTCCCCGACTGATTGAGCCGTCTGCAAAAGATCCATGGATCCACCGGCTTTCAATCCTGAGATGCGGAGTCAAATCATACTCTTAACTCAGCATGTTCGGCCGTGCGAAACCGACGGAGTTCCAACACCGCACACGTGTAATAGTGCCCGCACGTGCAGTGCACTATGAATCGGCTATATGTAAAACGAATGTTCGGAAGGCGCCTAACAGCCCGTCGAGGAAGATCATGACGCCAGACCGAGGGTCAGCCAAGTCGGCCGACCCTCGGACATACGTGGGGTTCTAATACCAGATAGCTACGGCTGCGTCGGACAGGTCCCCTGCAGTCTCAAGGTGTCCCTGAAGTCGTCCCCCTCTGAGCGCAGTTGCTCGGTCGTCCCATCGATGGATTTCAGAAATGCCAGCAAATTCTGCTGAGCCGATGCGTCGAGCGTGCTCGCAATGGTTCCGCCCCCTGGCAGGTTGTGTAACGGAAATACGTCTGCCAGCGTTTGCGCCTGACCACGATGCAAGTACGGCGCGTGATAGTTGATGCTGAGCAAAGATGGCGGATTGAAGCCATTCGTTCCGAAAGCCGTGCTGCCCGTCGCGTTGTCTCGGAGCTCGAGTGGATTGGTCACGTCAAACGTCCCCACATCCTCGAGATACTTGAACGTCGCGCCGTTGCAGGTAAACGAGAAGAACTCATTCGCCAGCGCTAGCGCCGGCGGCGCCGGCGGGAGCCTGGTGACGCCAGGGTCCAGAGGAGCGCCGTTCTGCATCTGCGCCGCCGGATTGTCACGGTGGAAGATCTGGCTCTTGGTCCATTTGGCCCCGCCGTGGCAAGAGGCGCAATAGGTGGTAAAGAGTCCTCGGCCGCTTACCAGCGTCCCCGGGTCGGGCTGCGGCTGATGCAACGGACGCACTGCAGCGAAGATCCACAGGGTTTGTGCGTCGAGCGCGTCGCTCGCGCCTTGCGTGATGCCATGGTCGTAGATCGCCGGGTTGGCGATTGCGGTGTTCCCCTTCGCAAAACAGTTGCCCGGATCGAAATCATCACTGGCGAACCCACACCCGCCCTGTGTTGCGCGCGAGTTGGCGTTGAAATCGGTATTGCTACCCCGAACGCCACTCCAATTCAGAAGACCTTGGTCGGCCGGACTGTCCTTGGCGAACATCCCGTCGAGTGGTTTCGTCTGGCGCGGCCCCGTGCCGAAGAACCAGCTGACGCCATCGGCCAATCCGTCCGGATGGCACGATCCACAGCTGCTCCAGGCATCTTTCGACTGCTTCCCACGGAAATTCCGGGGAACGATCTCGCGGATTGGCGTGCCGAAGACACCGTTATCCGGAATCCCGAGAGCAGTGAAGAACGCCACCTTGCCCACCAGCACCGAATGTTCGAGCGACCCGGGCGCCGGCGGCTCGCTGGATGGAATGTCGCGCTCGAGTACGGCGTTGGTCAGGAGATCGATGGCCGTCACCGAGAAGTTGGCCTCGTTATTGGCATAACCGCGTGCCCCGCCATCTGTCTTGCTGATCGTCACTCCGCTGGGCAGGTTCCCAGTCTGCAGCCGCACCACATTGCTCGGCGCGCCAATGTCCAGCGTCCCGCCGGACCCGAGGCCCGCGCGGAGCAGGAAGTTGCCGCCTCTGCTGACGACGAGAAACACGCTGCCGTCAACGTTGGCATCGATCGCCACGATGTCGTTCCCAAACAGCCTGTCGAGGCTGGTGGGATCGGCAGGTACGGCCTCCATGGCAATCTGACGGTTCAAGTTCACGTGTTCGGCCGTCACCTCGCTCAGGGCGTCGGTGTCTACCGCATAGACGAGCGCCTGAACGTTGACGTTGAAGACTTCCGGCGGCTCGGGCTCGGCGCCGATATTCGGCAGCCACAGCCGATTCCCTCGAATCAGCGCCGACAAAAGCTGATTGGGAAAGACACCCTGTGGGGCACTGGTGTTTGCCTGATCGTTCGCGGGCAAGTCCGGTCTCGGGCAAAGGAGTGGATTTGCCACGTGAGCGGGGTGGGTGCCGGGGCAGAAATTCTGACGGTTCGCGGTGAAGCCTGAATCAAGCAACGGTGACAGAGTGATTTTCGTCAACGCGCTGGGATTCCCGACCACAAAACTGTAGACCACCCCTTGTTTGCCGACGTCGCGTGCCTCACCAGGACCGTTGGGGATCAGTTCGGCGAAGATTTCCGTGACGAAGACGGTCTCGTCCGCATCGTTGTCGTCGCCATTGTTCGTAATCGCGAGGGCGGTCGGATTCCGTCCCACTGCGACTCTGCTGACTTCCGTGTTCGAGGACGTATCGATGACCGAGACCGTGCCCTCAGTGTGATTGGCGACGAACAGCCAGTGTCCGTTCGGTGTCAAAGCGCAGCCTCTCGGCTCGGTGCCGACGGGAATCGTCTTGACGACCCGGCGCCGCTGAAGGTCGACGACCGACACGGTGCCGCCGATGCCGTTGGACACGTACGCGAATTTGTCGTCGGGACTCAGGGCCACACACCGTGGCTCGAGGCCGACGCCGATTTCGGCGAGCTTGTTCGCAACGTCTTTACCATTGGCGTTGCGGACCCTGATGATTGACACGCTGTTCGCTTCGCGATTGAGAACAACGAGACGGCTGTCGTCAGAGGTGAGCGCTATCGTGGTCGAATGACTTGGAGTCGCCGCTATCGGCGGTGGGCCGGCCTTCACCGCGACAGTCCAGAGGCCAATCAGACCCAGCACGACAGAGCACACGACGGCGCCGCACAGGCGGACGGCTCGCCTGCCAGCCACTCCACGTTGCCCTTCGAACCCCTGCTGTTCGTGCGATGTTGGCCATCTGAAGAATTCTTTCAAGGAACGCTTTTCACCATTCATGATTCAACTCCTCTTCTTTAGATCGGTCTTGTGTCGTCGAAACCTCCTCTCCACGGAGCATTCGTTCGGATTGCGAGTGTGGTGGGTCGTGTCGTGTGAGAGGCGCGTGTGCGACGAGGAACTAGTTGAACGAGTTGCTCGCCGCTTCGAGGTCGCTGGAGTGATTGTCGATTCGAGGATCCCTGCATTGAAGGCAGGGGATCCATCCGTTCAATCATCCGCGCAGAGAAGATACGCCGACATCAGCAACGTTGCTGAAAAGAATTCCCAAACTTTTCGAAACTTGGAACGAGCTCATCAACGAATTGTGATGCGCGCGCAGCTCATCACTCCTCTTTCCCTATATCGGCCCCGCAGGCGACCCTATATCGCCCTGCAAGGGAGCGCAGGCGCGAGCTGGCAAGAGTTTCAGGTGAGCTGTGGGTAGAACCGAACGGCAGGTCGCGTTCGAGGCTCGTGTGCTTTCAACGCCGAGACCGGCGGCGCTTCGGCGGAGCAGCCGACTCCGGGGCTTCACGAGCGATCATCACTTCAGTCGATTTGATGATCGCCAACGCATCGTCGCCCCGACGAAGCTTCAGTTCGGCGAGTGCGTCGCTGGTTACAACCGCGGTCAACCGCTGATCGCCGATTCGCAAGCGAACTTGGCCAATCAAGCCATCGACTCGCACCTCTTCGACGAAGCCTCGAAGCCGGTTCCGGCCGCTCAATCCGACGATAAGGCCCGCCGACTTCGCCAATTGTCGCGGCGCACTTGGGCTGGCTGGCGATTGTCGCGCAAGAAGGCGCTCGATCTCTGCTTCAGAGAGGCGGTGGTGACCGCCTTCGGTTTGCGTCGTGCGGATCTTGCCCTGATAGATCCACTGCTTGAGCGTCGAATATCCAACACCCAACCGATCGGCGGCGGCTCGGACGGTTAACAACGCCACTTCAGCGAACCTCCCAGTCGCCTCGAATCATACCGCAGCACCAGACACGCCATCGCTTTCAGCGAGCCGACTGCGGGACCTCGAAGCCGTAGGACTGGAGGATTTGCGCGACTGCCGGTTTCTTCAGGGCGTCAACGAACTTTTGCGCCAGCGCTTTTTGCCGTGACGCGGCAACGACGACCGCGGCCTGCTCGATGGGTGGATGGAGATCGACGGGAATGTCTATGTAGGTTCCGGCGCTCTTGAGTACAGGGGCAAGAGCCAACGACAAGGCCAACAGGCCGACAGTGGCATTGCCCGATTGAGCAAATTGAGCCGTCTGCGAAATGTTCTCGCCCAGGACAAACTTCCCCTTGACTTGTTCGTAGAGTCCTTCGTGCTGAAGGGCGGCAACGGCTGCCCGACCGTAAGGTGCATGCTCGGGGTTGGCAATGGCGATACGCCGTACGCGGCCGTCCGCCAGAACCGACAAGCCGCGGCCGACATCGATGCCGGAGTCCTTCCGCGTCCAGAGGACGAGGCGGCCCGTCGCATACGCGTACAGGCTGCCACGTTCGGCCGCTCCTGCCTGCTCGAGTTGCCTGGGGTAGTCGATGTCCGCTGACAGAAAGACATCGAAGGGGGCACCATTTCGAATTTGCGCAAAGAAGTTTCCAGACGAGCCAAACGTCAGCGTCACCTTTTGTCCCGTGTCCTTCTCGAATTGAGCGGCAATGACAGGGAGCGCTGCCTGCAGATCGGATGCCGCGGCGACGGCGAGGGCCTGCGCATTGGCCGCACGCGGAGGCCCCAGCAGACAAACAACGGCGAAGGCCGTCACACACACGCCACGGAACACGAGTCCACGGCGGACCAATGGCTTTGAGAGCCGCATGGGAGACACAGTCCCACAAAATCGGCCGGGAGGCAAGGCGGAGATCACGATTTGGCCTGGTCGTTTCAAAGCGATTCAAGGTTATTTGAATCCTGTTTAGATCCGAGATAAAGTGTTCGACTTCCACCGCTGGAGGTTTGATGTTCGAGGCCCGTCTCGGTTCGATACGTCCGTACCTGCTTGCCGCGTCGTTTGTCGCGGCGAGCGCACCTCTCGCTCTGGCGCAAGTCGCTGCGGGTGAGATTACTGGGGTTGTGCAGGATCCGGGCGGCTCGGCCGTCCCGGGCGCCACTATCACGGTCACCGAGGTCGCCACGAACCGGCAGCGGGTCGTCGTTTCGACTCAGGACGGCGTCTACACGGCTCCGAGCCTTGCGCCGGGGATCTACAGCATTGCCGTCGACTTGCAGGGGTTCAAACCCGTGCGTCGCGAGGGCGTCCGCATCGCGACTGGCGAAAAAGCGCGCATCGATTTCGAACTCAGGGTGGGAGACATTCGAGAAGAGGTGACGGTTGTCGGAGACGCGCCGATCGTGCGATCGGAGACCGCGAGCCTCGGGACAGTCGTCGAGAACGAGCAGGTCGTCCAGTTGCCGCTGAACGGCCGTCTATTCATTATGCTCGCCACTATCGTCCCGGGCGTCGCTTTGCCGCCGAATTCTGTCCTGCCCCGCATCAACGGCGGGAGGCCTCGCACGAATGAGTACCTCTTCGACGGCATCTCCGTGCTGCAGCCGGAGCCGGGGCAGGTGGCGTACTACCCCGTGGTCGATGCCATCCAGGAGTTCAAGATCGAGAGCAACAGCCCGCCCGCCGAGTTCGGCCGGTTCAATGGCGGTGTGGTCAATCTCACCACCAAGTCGGGCGGCAATGCGTTTCGCGGCAACGTATTCGAATTTTTTCGTAACGAGAACCTGAACGCCAGGAACTACTTCCAGGCCAGCAATCCGGTGAAACCGGATTACCGGCGGAATCAGTACGGCGGGATGCTCGGCGGCCCCCTGGTCAAGGACCGCACGTTCTTCTTCGTCGATTATCAGGGTCAGCGACAGAGCATCGGACGCACGGTGTTCTCGAACGTACCGACGCTCGCCGAACGGTCCGGTGTCTTCCGCCAGAACATCTACGATCCGACGACGACGGTGGGGAATACGCGTCAGCAGTTTCCGAACAACACGATTCCGAGAAGCGCCATGGACCCCGTCGCGCTGTCGCTGCTGGGGCGCTACCCGCTCCCGACAACCACCGGCACCGCGAACAACTACAGCCGGACGGCCAACGAAATCGACGATCAGGATCAAGGTGATGTGCGCCTCGATCATAAGTTCGCGGCCGGCCGGGATCATGCGTTCGGACGGTTGACGTACTTCCACGGTCACGCCGTCCCGGTGACGGCCTTTCCGGACGGGAGTGGGACCATCCCGGCCGGCAGTGTGGCCGTCGGTCCGCAGGATACGACGGCGTGGGCCTTTGCTTCGAATTATCAACACACCTTCTCGACCAACAAGCTGAACGAAGTGCGCATCGGAGATACACGGCGATCCGTCCACCGGAGCTCGGTGGAGTTGTCTTCGCCTGCGGGAGCCGCGCTGAACATTCCCGGCATCCCGTCGAATGCGAAATTTCCGAACACGATGCCGACCTTCGCGCCCAACAGCTACCAGCAGCTCGGATCCCCGAATAACACGGTTTCGGATTTCAGCACCAGCGTCACGGAAATCGCCGATTCGCTCACCTGGCTGAAAGGCCGCCACATGATGAAGATGGGACTCGACTGGCGGTGGGAGCGGCTCAACGTGGTTCAGCCACCGTGGCCAACGGGCTCGTTTGTCTTCAGCACCTTTGGCAGCGATTTACCTGGGGTCGCGAACACCGGCAACGCGTTCGCGAGCTTCCTGCTTGGCCAGGTGCAAATGTTCAACATCGACCTTCAACAGACGCAGATTCAGGAACGCGCACACTTTCAGGAGTACTTCATTCAGGACGACTGGAAGGTGTCCGACCGCCTGACGATCAATCCGGGGCTGCGATACACCCTGAATTTTCCTTCGACGGAGATCAACGGACAAACCGCGGTATTCAACCTGCAGACGCAGCAGCTCGAGTATCCGGGCGACAACCCGGTGCGCCCGCTCAAAAAGGGCAACTTCGGTCCCCGCTTTGGCGCCGTGTATCGTGTGACGGACAAGACCATCGTCAGCTCGGGGTATGCGCGCGTCTGGATTGAGATGGCTGGGATTACCACGCCTTTCACGACGCCGAACTTCCCGTTTCTCCAGGACGTGACGCTTCGAAATATCGACAACATCACGCCAGCCTTCGTGCTGGCGAAGGGGCCAACCGTCACACCAGTCGGCGCAACGCCAACCGCCGGACTCGGCCAAGGGGTGTTCACCGTTGACGGTGCGCTCGGGTCGGGCTACGCGCAGCAGTGGAACGTATCGGTGCAGCGAGAGTTGACGGCGAACACCGTCGTCGAGGTCTCGTACCTCGGCTCAAAGATTACGAACGTGGGGATCCCGGACAGCAACTTCAATCAGTTGACGGAGGATCAATTGAAAATCGGTCCCCCGCTCCTCGACAGAGTGTCGAACCCGTATTTCGGGATCATTCCACAACACTCGTCCTCGATCGGCGATCCGACGGTGACCCGCGCGCAGCTCATGATGCCCTATCCGCAGTACACCGCGGTGAGCTTTTATCGAAACAATGTCGGCACGACCAACTACCAAGGCCTGGCGTTCAGTATTCGTCAGCGGTTGTCACGCGGTCTGACCTACTCGGCCGCCTACACGCGGTCAAAGCTGACCGACATCGCCTCGTCGGTGTTCGACGCGTCCATTCTGACCGGACCGCTGACGAACGCCGCCGTCGCAGACAGTCACAATCTGGAGCGCGACCGCGACTATTCGACCGGGGACATTCCCCACTACTTCGGCGCCTCGCTGGTGTGGGATCTTCCAGCCGGCCAGGGCCGCGCCAAGCATCCAGGCGGCGTTCTTGGCGCGCTGGTGAACGATTGGAGCATCGCGACCGTGATGACCCTGCAGTCCGGCGTGCCGGTCGCGGTGACGCAGGCGAATCAGATGGTATACGCCGGCTTTACGACGCAGCGGCCGAATCTCGTCGGGGATCCGACGCTGCCAGCTGACGAGCGGACACCGGGTCGCTGGTTCAACACGGCGGCGTTCGCCGCTGCCGATCGGTTCACCATCGGATCCGCCTCTCGCAATCCCGTGCGGGGACCATCGTACCGCGATGTCGATCTCGCGCTGATGCGTCGCGTCGGCCTCGGCCGTGAGCGCGATATCGAGCTGCGCCTGGAGGTGTTCAACTTGCTGAACACCGCAAATTTCGGCGCACCGGCGGGGGGATACGGTCCGATGAGCTTCGGGACGATCACGACGGCTCTCGATCCACGAGTCGTGCAACTCGCGGCGAAGTTCTGGTTCTAACCGACAGAATCAGTGCGACCAAGCTAAGATGGCGACCGTGGATTGGTCGGCCATCGGTCTCAGCCTTCGGCTCGCCACTGCGACGACACTGATTCTTTTGGTTATCGGGCTCCCGTTGGCGGGGTGGCTCGCGTTTTCACGGCGGCGCGGCCGATGGGTCGTTGATGCGCTCGTCGCGCTGCCGATCGTCCTGCCGCCGACGGTGCTCGGCTTTTATACTCTTGTGGCGCTCGGATCGCGGAGTCCGATCGGCCGGGCGTACGAGGCGCTCACCGGAAGCACTCTCGTCTTCTCCTTCCAAGGCTTGCTCATCGCCTCAGTCCTCTATAGCCTGCCCTTTGCCGTGCAACCCTTTGCCGCGGCGTTTGCGAGTGTCGATCGGAGCTTGATCGAAACGGCCTGGAGCCTTGGTGCCTCACGAGCTCGGACGTTTGCGCGCGTGATCGTACCGTTGGCCCGACCTGGAATCGTCACCGGCATGGTGTTGAGCTTTGCGCACACGGTTGGAGAGTTTGGTGTGGTCCTGATGGTCGGCGGCAATCTTCCGGGATCCACGCGGACGGTCTCGATTTCGATTTACGACGACGTCCAGGCGCTCGACTATGTGCGTGCCGGCCGAACCGCGGCGCTGCTGCTCGCGTTTTCATTCGTGGTGCTCGCGGTGACATACCGACTGCACCGCCGTTCCGGGCGCGCATGGCCGATCGGCTCATAGCCTCATTTGTCAGACGCCACTCGCCTGCTGTGAGCATCCGCGCGGAGCTGGAGCTCGACGGGGGCTCTGAGCGCGTCATGGTCTTGTTCGGCCCCTCGGGGTCGGGAAAGACCACGATCCTCCGGTGCCTCGCCGGGCTCGACAATCCTCAAGACGGCTTCATCAGATTCGGCAACGACATCTGGTTCGACCGTGCCGCGGGCATAAACCAGCCGCCACAACATCGTCATCTTGCCTACGTCCCGCAGGACTACAGCCTATTTCCTCATCTGACGGTCGCACAAAACATCCGATTCGGGATGAATACCGGCGCGCTGGACGCCCACGATCGCGTAGCGACGCTGCTGCGAAAGGTGCACCTCGAAGACAAGTCCGGTCGGCGTCCGGCTGAACTGTCTGGAGGCGAGCGACAGCGCGTGGCTCTTGCGCGCGCCCTTGCGAGAGACCCGCGACTCGTGCTGCTCGACGAGCCGCTTGCGGCACTGGACCTGCCGTTGCGCGAGCCAATGCGGCGGGAGCTCCGTGAGTTTCTCCGGTCAATCGAGGTGCCAAGTGTGGTCGTGACTCACGACCGCGTCGACGCGCTGACGCTCGGGGACCGCATGGCGGTCCTCACGGAAGGCGCGATCCGCCAGGTCGGAACGGTTCACGACGTCTTCAGCCGGCCCGCAGACGTCGCCGTTGCGGCCTCGGTCGGCGTCGAGACAGTCGCCCCCGGAGAAATCGTCGAGCTTCACGAGGGTCTGGCTACCGTACGTATCGGGTCAGCGCGGATTCTGGCCGCTCAACCGCTCGCAGCCGCTCAGTCGGTCTTCGTCTGTATTCGCGCCGAGGACGTCACGCTCGAGTCAGTGCGGCGTGATGCGGTGAGCGCGCGGAATCAACTGGACGGCCGGGTCGTGGCCATACAGTACGAAGGGGCGCTGGTTCGCGTGACTGTAGATTGTGGCTTCTCGCTCGCCGCTCTAATCACGCGATCGGCCTGCGATGAATTGCATCTGGCGGATGGGGCGTTCGTGGTGGCCGCGGTCAAAGCCACGGCTGTCCATCTCGTTCCGCGCAGCGCAACTCGAATCCACTCACAATCAGTGCCGAAGACTTGAAGAGCATGCCACGAACGAGCGTGACCGCGATGGCAGAAGGACGCGAAACCAGGTATGAAGGAGTGCTGGTCGGCGAGCTGTTGAAACGTGCGGGCCCCACTCGGGCGCGACCTGTCTGGCGGCGCCCTCGGGACCTACGTCGTCGCCAGCGCCTCCGACGGGTATCAAGTAGTCTTCTCGCTGGTGGAACTCGACCCGGCATTAACCGCCAACGACATCATCGTCGCGGATACGACCGACGGAAAGCCCTTGCTAGAGAATCAGGGTCCACTCAGAATCGTAGCGCCGCACGACAAGCGTGGTGCGCGCTCGGTCAGGATGCTGCAGAGACTCGAGATCGTGCGACTCCGCAAGTAGGGCGTAACTGGCCAGGTCAGCCGTAAGGAGCCGCTCAAACCGCAGGAGGAAGCATGACGCTCAGCGCACGCAATCATCTGAAGGGCAAGATAGAAGAAATCCAGAAGGGCGACGTCCTCGTGCACGTCACGGTGCGGGTCGGCGACAATCAGATCGAATCGGTCATCACGAAGCGGTCCGCCGACGAGATGGCGCTCAAGGAAGGCGACTCGGTCACGGCCGTGGTCAAGGCGACTGAGGTCATGCTGTCGAAACCTTGACAACAGGCCCGATGTCGGGCCATTGATTGAGTGTGGTGTGAAGCGAGGAGTCTACGATGTTGCCTTCATTGAAGCATGTCACTTACGCGATTGTCGCCGCCGGATGCGGAGCCGGACTGTTGGCTGTGCGGCTGAATGGTGCGGCTTCCACTCCGGCGTGCGATCCAGACAACGCGGGTCTCGCGCTGCCATCCGGCTTCTGCGCCTCGCTGGTCGCCGAAGGGCTCGGCACCGCTCGTCATCTCGTGGCCGCACCGAACGGCGACGTCTATGTCGCGCTGCGGATAGCCGGCAACCCGCCAACCGGCGGCGGCGTCGTGGCGCTGCGCGACGCCGACGGTGATGGCCGTTTCGAGATCAAGGAAACATTTGGCAGCGACAGCACGACCGGTATTGCGCTGCGAAACGGCTATCTGTACGTCGCGCACCCCCTCAACGTGCAGCGGTACAAGATGACCCCCGGACAGTTGAAACCTGCTGGCGAGCCTGAAACCGTCGTCGCGGGCTTGCCGACCGAACCCGGCCATCGAGACAAGGGATTGGCTTTCGATGGCCGCGGATCGCTCTACATCAACATTGGCGCGCCCTCCAACGCCTGCCAGAATCCCGATCGCCGGCCAGGCGTGAAGGGCCAGGACCCATGCCCGCTTCTCGAGAAGCATGCGGGCATCTGGAAGTTCGACGAGAACAAGCTCGGACAGACGCAGCAGGACGGCACCAAGTTCGCCACCGGCCTGCGTCAGATGCCGGCAATTGCGTGGCACGGCGACGCGCTTTACATTGCCATGAACAATCGAGATCAGCTCGACGTGTTCTGGCCCGAGCATTTCGAGGTGAAAGACAACGCCGAGCGTCCCGCCGAACCGTTATATCGCGCGGTCCAGGGCTCGAATTTCGGCTGGCCGTATTGCTTTTTCGACTACAACCTGAAGAAACTTCTCCTCAACCCCGAATACGGCGGCGACGGCAAAGAAGTTGGACGCTGCACGGAATTCACGCCGCCCGTGGCTGCGTTTCCCGCGCACTGGGCACCGGTCGACCTGATGTTCTACAGCGGCGATCAATTCCCCAAGAAATATCAGGGAGGGGCGTTCATCGCGTTCCACGGATCCTGGAACCGCGCGCCGATGCCGCAGGATGGTTACAACGTCACGTTCCAACCGTTCGCCGACGGCAAGCCGTCGGGCGACTTCGAGGTGTTCGCGAAGGGCTTCGCCGGAAAAGACCCGTTGATGAATCCGGCAGATGCCGTGTCACGCGCGAATGGCGTTGCGCAAGCCCCGGACGGTTCGCTGTACGTCGCGGAGAGCCAGAAAGGCAAGGTGTGGCGTGTGATGTATCGCGCACCCAAGTAGCACAATGGCAGCGTGGTTGCGATTCCTACTGCTCGTCACTGCCGCGGTTGCAGCGCCGGCTTGTACCCGCCGAGCCGAACCACCCGCCGGCGCGACCAAGAGCTTCACGGGTTCCAAAGCTTGCGAATCGTGTCACCAGAACATCTACCAGCGCTGGAAAGACACGCTGATGGCAAACGTGATCCAGGACCCGACGAGTCGCCCGAATGCCATCATTGGCGATTTTTCAGTGCCGAACCCTCTCGTGAGCTTCCGCAAGGAAGATGTCGCGTTTACCTATGGGAGCAAGTGGAAACAGCGGTATTTCACGAAACGCGGCGACGACTACTTCGTGTTTCCTGCACAGTGGGACGTGCGGGCCAAGACGTGGCGGCGGTACTACGTCGAACCCAACGCGGACTGGTGGGCTGAGTACTACCCAGCCGATCAGATGCAGCGTCCGACAGGACCGTTGTGCGACGGTTGTCATTCGGTGAACTACGACATCAAAGCCAAGACCGTCACCGAGTGGAACGTCGGCTGCGAGAAATGTCACGGCGCCGGCAGCCTTCACGTCCAGTATCCGGTGGCCTCGACCATCGTCAATCCAGCCAGGCTCGACGCCGTGCGGGCCGACGATGTGTGCATCCAGTGTCATTCGCAGGGACAGCCACGCACGAAACCACTCGGCGGGGTCTATTACGACTGGCCTGTCGGGTACCAGCCCGGCGATCGCCTGAGCGACGTGTGGATGCTCGAAGAGCATCACCTCGGCAAGGAAAGTTTCACCCACTGGCCCGACGGCAGCGCGCACAAGAACCGGATGCAGGGGAACGACTTCGTTCAGAGCCAGATGGCGGTCAAGGGCGTGCGCTGCTATGGCTGCCACGACGTTCATGGCACCAAGTACGAGGCCGCGCTCAGACGGCCGAGCGACGAAGTCTGTTTGCAGTGCCATGGTCCGCAGCTCCAACCCGGCCCTCGGGGAACAGTCGAGGAACATACGCACCACGCGGCCGCAAGCGAAGCGAGCCGGTGCGTGGCTTGCCATATGCCTCTCATCGCGCGAACGGTCGGCAACGTCAGCGTTCGAAGCCACACGTTCCGGTTCATCTCTCCGGTGACGACTGAACGGCTCAAAGTTCCTAATCCGTGCACCTCGTGTCACACCGACCGATCGACCGACTGGGCCATCGCCGAGCTCAAGAAATGGCCCAACGTGTCGCCGTGGCGTGTCGCTGACTAGCACCCGCGATGCGCAGAACATTTCGCGCCCTGAAGGGATGCTGGTGGACTCTCGGCTTCATCCTTGTCCCCGGCGCCACGGAAGCTCAGAATGAAAAACGCTGCATCTTCGTTTGTGCACCCGAGCTGAAGATCGAACCGACCTGGACGATCGAAAACCTTGCGGCACGGCCGCGGGTCGAGGCCGATGGTCAAACGACGCGGGCCCCACGCGAGACGATCTTCGAATTGATCTTTGCGCTGGACGTCCCCACGACACTTCCCCGCATTGGATTCACCTTCGAAACCAGCTTCACTCCATTCGGCACAACATCGGTCCACCCTTTTACCGGCGCCACCTCCGAGGAACTCGGCAGTGAAATCCGCGACAATGGTGTCGAGGTCGAGGCGGAATTGAATCTTTATCTCTTTCGCACTGAACAAACGGGAGGATGGGTTTCATCGCACTTCGACATCGTGGACAATTTCAGTCCCGGAGAAACGCCGCGGGCCGGGAGCGTGTACACACACAAGCTCGACTTCGAGTGGGACACCGCGTTTCACGTATTCAACCGGCTCCGGGAAGGCCGCTGGCTGCGCAACGTCGAAGCAGAAGTGTCCCTCGACTACCTGGCGACGGGCCTGCCTCAAGGTGGCGATGTCGTTGGCGGCGAACGGTTCATCGATAAGGCGAGCCCATGGTCTTTGTCGTTCGTGGTCATACTTCCACTCGCCCCCCTCGCGCCTTGAAACCCGTGAGTCAAAGGATCGCCGGCGCAAAATCTTGAGAACACGATGTCGCTAGTCCCCTCCTGGGCGCCCAACATTCACCCGTTCGTCATCCACTTTCCGATCGTGTTGATCGTGATAGCAGCAGCCGTCGAACTGATGGATGTCCTGTTCGATCGGCCCGCATGGTTGGGCGAGGCCGCCACGAGCCTCTACATTGCCGGCGCCGTCGCAGCCATCGCCGCCTATTTCACGGGAGCGCAGGCGGCATCGACCGTTCTGATCCCGGGTATGGCTCACCCGTTCGTCGCCGAGCACCGCAGTTGGGCGTTGGTGACGACATGGTACTGCGCGGCTGCGGTGGCGATCCGGTTTACCGCGCGAGCTGCTGGCGTGCCCCGTGCGCGTTCCTTGCGGGCGTTGCTACTCGCGGTTGGCCTCGTTGCCGTGCTGTTGCTCCAGCAAACGGCCGAACGCGGAGCGCGCCTGGTCTACCAATTCGGCACCGGAGTCATCGCCGGACCGCGTTGAGGTCGATCCACTCAACACCTCGAACCTCATCTGTGTTCATTGACATGGCCAGGCGATGGAACGATCATCCGCGTACGTTCGAGGAGTGCCGTTGCCGATGCGAAAGTCACCATTTGCAGCGCTCGACCAGCAATTCGGCAAGCGACGCCCCGAGGTCGAGCCGACGGTCCGATGGATACGCGTGAGGTTCGGCGGACAGGTCATCGCCGACAGCCGGCAGGCGCTGTTGTTGCTCCAGTACGCACCCGATCGGATGCCGACGTACTACTTTCCACAAGCGGATGTGCAGATGGAGACGCTGTCGCCGAGCGCCGAGGCTGACGCCGCCGGCGAAGTCAGCTGGAGAAATGTACAGGTCGGCGATCGGATCGCAGCCGACGCTGCATGGATCGCGCTCAAACCGCCAGCCAGCCTGGCCTCGCTCACCGGCTACGTGTCGTTCGCCTGGCACAAGATGGATGGCTGGTTCGAAGAGGAGGAAGAAGTGTTCGTCCACGCCCGCGATCCGCACCAGCGCGTCGACGTCGTGTCAAGCTCACGTCACGTGCGCATCGTCGTCAACGGAGAGACGATCGCCGAGACGCGCCGGCCGTTCGTGCTGTTCGAGACGACATTGCCACCGCGCTACTACATCCCCCGCGAAGACGTGCGGATGGACCGCCTCGAGCCGACCGATCTGAAGACCCGTTGCCCGTACAAGGGGATAGCCTCCTATTGGAACGTCAGGACCGGGGATCGGCTCGCCCAGAACATCGTGTGGAGCTATCTCGACCCGATTCCCGAATGTCCGAAGATAAAGGATCTCCTGAGCTTCTATAACGAGCACGTCGATCTTTACGTCGACGGGCAGCTTCAGACGCGCCCCAAGACTTCGTGGTCGTCCTAGGGCCGCCGGGCAATCACGTTCTCGAGCTACGCCGGCCGACCGTAAAGAAGAGTCCACCCTCGCGTCCGAGCGTGCGCATCCAACCGAGCTGAGCGAGCCAACCCTCAGGACGCCAGTTGTCCGAGGCCGGCGCGAACAGCTCATCCACTTCCTCACCAAGCACCGCGCTGGGGTACGAGCGAAGGTACTCGACTCGATTCTCGGCGAACCAGCCCTGCACCTCGGCGAGCGTATGGCAGTGCTCTTCAGGGTGTTGATACTGGTCGCGCAGCCAGGCTTCCCGGCGTTCGGGCTCGTTTCTTCGATCGTGAAGGATTGGATCGAACGGGATCACGCGGAACTTCGAGAACCGCGCGGCCAGCCGTCGAAACCGTTGCGGCAGACGGGCGAACGTGTTGTAGACGCCGAGCACGATCGCTCCGCCTGGCTTGGCGAGTCGCGCGAGTTGCGCGAACGACGCCCGGGGGTTCGGCGTGTGGTGCAAGACCCCCGACGAATAGACCACGTCGAACGCATTGGCGCGGAGACCTGGTTTGCTGAGATCGGTTTCGACGAATTGCACTCGTTCGATCCCGAAACGCCGTGCTGCCGAGGTCGCAAGCCGAAGCGATGCACGAGCGAGGTCGGCCCCGACGACCAGTCGATCGGCGCGCGCCAGGTACAAGCACATCTGGCCGGTCCCGCATCCGACCTCGACGACATGCGCGTCGCCGGGAATGGCGTGATCGATCAGGCGGGCGAAAACGTTGCGCTCGGCCCGCGCGCGCAGCCCTTGCAGGCTGTCCCGGGGAGGGTAACCTGGAAAGGGCGCACTCTCGTAGAAGCGGCGCACGATTTCGGTGCGGTCGTCACCAGGCAGGCGCAGGTCGGGAATTCCGTCCGGCGCTAGGAATCGAGCGCCGCAATCGCCGCATGACCAATCAGAAGCCAGCTTGCCGCCGCATCCAGGGCAAGCAAGCAGTTCGCGGGCTCGATTATTCACTCGTGAACCACGGGCGGAATGGTGCGCACATCCAGATTAACCGCCGAGACCGCGGAGATCGCAGAGAAAGAACTCTTAGGCATTCTCGGCGATCTCTGCGTGGTCCGCGGTGAACGGAGGGCATTTGTCGGGCGGCGTCTCAGAAAATCGCGTAGATGAACGGGGCCAGTGCTTCGACTGTCGTCGCCAGGATGAGTACCAAACCGAACAAGCAAAGAAAGACGGCCAGCGGAATCAACCACCGTTTACCAGGTTCCCTGCGCCACAGGCCGTTCGTGAGGTCGGCAATCGAGCCGCTGGCGGACCCGAGCATGATCAACCGGCGCCGGAAACTGCCTCGCTTCTTGATCATGCAATCTCCTTGAGCCCACTGGCCGTCGATACGGCGCGCTTGGTCACCAGAGTCGACCCCGCCACGAGCATGTCGATCCCACAACGCCGAAACGTCGAATACCCCTCGATGGCACGATTGACGATCGGCTCGCCGGCCACGTTGAAGGATGTATTGAGAAGGACCGGGACCCCGCTGCGACGGCCGTACGCTTCGAGCAGCGCGTACAGCCGTGGCGCCATGTTCCGCTCGAGCGTTTGCAGCCGCGCCGATCCGTCGACGTGCGTGATGGCTGCCAGCGTCGAGCGCCACTCCGGCCGCACCGGGAAAACGCCCGACATGAAGCGTGCCAGCCGTGCACCACCCTCGGGAAGTTCGAAGAACGTGTCGGCCGCCTCGATGGGCGCCACGGGAGCGAAAGGACGGAACTCTTCCCGGTACTTGATATCGCGATTGAGCCGGTCCCGCATGTCCTTCGAGTGGGGCGCGGCCAGGATGCTGCGGTGGCCAAGGGCGCGCGGTCCGAATTCGGAAGCGCCGTCCATCCAGCCGATCACACGCCCTGCCGCCAGTTCATCCGCCACGCGCTCGATCAACGCGGGCTCGTCGATCTGTTCGACGGTCTGCCCATCCTCGCGGGCCGCCCGCCCGAGATCGTCTGGGTCGACCTGTGGACCCCAGAAGGGATGATCGGGAACCTCGCGGTCCGGTTGACCGAAATAAATACGGTCGGCGTAGAGTGCCGCGCCGAGTGCACAACCAGCATCGCCTGGAGCCGGCGGAACGAAGACCCGCTCGAATCCCGATTCGGCAAGCACGCGCGCATTGGCCACGCCGTTCAGCGCGACGCCGCCGCCGAGACAGAGATCCGGCAGGCCCGTCTCTTGATGGAGCGCGCGGGCCATGTCCACCAGCGTGTCTTCGAGAACCCGTTGAACGCTGGCGGCGCAATCGGCAAAACGCCGGCCTTCCGCGGTATCCAGGTCGATGGGTTCGTAGGTATTGCGCGGTGGACCGAACAACTCGACGAACCGCGACGAATACGAGCGCGACGCCGTCGTCTGGTACTCGAAGTAGTCCAGGTCGAGTGCGAATCCGCCGTCTGGCGTCCGGCTGATCAACTTGCGGACCTTGTCGATCATCGTCGGGCGCCCGTGAGCGGCCAGGCCCATGACCTTGTACTCGTCCTCGTTCACGGCAAAGCCGAGGTAAGCGGTAAAGGTCGAATACAACATGCCGAGGGAATGCGGAAAACGAATCTCGCGCAGCAGCTTGATCTCGGTCCCGCCGTCCGAACGCCGCTCACCCCGGCCTGCCGTCACGGTCGCCCACTCGCCCACACCGTCCGCGGTCAGGATGGCGGCGCGCCGTGTCGGTGCGGTGAGAAACGCTGCGGCGGCGTGCGCGTGGTGGTGTCCAGTAAACAGAATTTTGCGTCTCGGGACGTCGAGGTAGGACGAGATGATTCCGCGCACCCACACTTTTTCGCCGAGCGAGTTCTTGATCGCGTTGGGGAACGAGCGCCACGAGCGTGGAAAGGCGCGCAACGAGCAGATCAGAATGCGCTCGAACTTCAGCATGCTTCGCTCGTAGAAGACGACAGCATCGAGATCCGCCGGATCGAGGCTGGCGTGATCCAGGCACCATTCAATCGCCGCCATCGGAAAGCCCGCGTCGTTCTTGCGCCGCGACAGGCGCTCCTCCTGCACGGCGCGCACCGGCACGCCGTCGATCAGCAGGGCGGCTGCCGAGTCGTGGTAGTGCGCGGAAATGCCGAGAATTTTCATCTTAGACGGGGCTCCGTCGCATACCGGTTTAATACTGACTTGTCGGTGATTCCTGCCGATCGCTCGTGACTGTGATCCAACCGAGGGGTTCACGCTTCTCCGCGCGCTTGGCGAACCAGACAAATGGCGGCAGCAGGACGAAATACTGAATCGTAAGGATGATCGTGCCAAAAACACCGGCGAGAACTGCCGCAAGACGCAGATACCGCTTCCACAGACGGCCCGCCCGCGCCCGCCACACCTGTCGCCGATAGGTCTTGGGTGAGACGCGGGCCAACTGCGTGTACGTATAGTTCATGTGGAACACCTCGTCGCGGAGGATTTCTTCGAAGATCGCGCGTGTCGGCGGGTCGTCATCGACGACTTCGCGATAGATCTTGAAACGGCCGGCGGCGGCCTTCTCCGCGACATGCAGGAACGCGAGCAATCGATGGTCCGGCTCGCCTTCGATCCGCAGGTCGTCCAGCCCGTGGCCACCGGGAAGCGGCGTTCCGCTGAAGATCGTCTTGGGACCTGCCGAACGAGTTCTCAGAAGTGCGGCCCCGCGCTTACGAAACAAGTCGCCGTGACGAAGCTCGTCGATGGCGTGTTCGAGGTACAACCGCCGCAGGAGTGGATCCGGAGTGACCTCTGCAGCTCGCAGAATATCCCGCCCGCCGTCGGTCTCGACTTCGGCGAAGGCAAGCAATTTCCGGACACGTCGGTCGAAGTCGCCCCATATCCACCGGTGAACCGGCCGCATCATCCGATCCACACGCGCTCCCAGTGGCAGAGGCATCGTGAACTCACCTTAGCATATCCTTCGGAAGCACCGACCATGCTCTCGAAACAGCGGCTATCGCCTGCGCCTGAGTTTCATCAAGAAAACGGATCCAAGCGTGCAGGCCGGCTCGTCGCCGAGATTGCGGTCACGTCCATCGGCGGCGCCCTGCTGATCGGTGCGTTGTTGGCGAATCAGCGTTGGCTCGACCGGCATTTCGTCCCGTCGTTCTTCTTGCCACGCTTGTGGTACGTCCGGCTGGAAACTCTGGCGCGCCTGATGATGGCCACGCTCGGCGTGGTGTCGATCGCGATCGTCCGGCCGCGCGTCGGACGATTGGTCGCGCGGGCACCTGCGCTCTCGCTCTCCGTCGCGATCGCGGCAGTTCTGGCGATGGCGGCCAGCGAGCTCGTCCTTCAACGCGTGCACCTTCAGCCGGCCGAATGGCTCCTGCCCGACGAAGAGCCACGTCGACGTCCCGATCCGCACCTCGGCTGGACGTTCGTGCCGTCGAGGACTGGGCACGCCGATGTCGGTGGGCGCGCAATTGACTATGCGTTTGATGCCGCCGGTTATCGCGTACGGCGTGTCGAAGAGCCGGTGGACGTCACGCGACCGACCATCCTGTTCGTCGGCGAGTCAGTCATGTTCGGCGAAGGGCTGACGTGGGAAGAGAGCATCCCGGCTCAGGTCGAATCGATGATCGGAATTCAGAGCGCGAATCTTGCCGTCCATGGATTTGGAACCGATCAAGCGTACTTGAGGCTTCAACGCGAGCTGCCTCACTTTCGGCAGCCTGTTGCCGTTGTAACGCTGTTCATGCCCTCCCTCTTCGGACGAAATCTCGATGAAGACCGCCCGCATCTCGGCCCGGGCCTGACGTGGCTTCCCGCATCCCGAGGCCACTCGCGGCTGACCTCCATTGCCAAGTTGGTCGTCCCCTACCGCAGCGATGAAACCATCGAACGTGGTGTCCTCGTCACTCGCGAAGTACTGCGAGCCATCGCCAGCCTGGCGCATTCGCGCGGAGCCACGCCACTCATCCTGGTACCACAATTTGGCGCGGAAGCACCTGTGGAGCGGACGCTTCGCCAGCGGGTTCTCGATGACGGCGGCTTCTCGTACGTGTGGGTCGAGATTGACGCAGCGTGGCGTCTCCCATGGGATCGGCATCCAAACCCACGGGCCGCTCAGGCATTGGCCGCCGCCGTAACAGCGCGCCTACGAGAGTAGCAGCCCTCGGCGGCAACTGTTGCCACGGCGAGTGACATCATCATTGGAAAAGACCCGATCCCCTGGAACACGGGACGAAGATTCGCGGCGAAAGGCCGAGCGGGATGCGCCGCCACACTACAATCCTGGGCCGTGGAACCAATTCTTACGTCACGCAGGTGTTCCCTTCGACTGGCCGTACCACTCCTGGCAGCACTCTTCCCTGCCTGTGCGGCGAACCTTCAACGTCCGGCCACCGGCCCTGCCGCGCCCGCGGCAGATGTCGCCGACCAGAAGCCCGCACCGCGATACGCTGCGGTTTCGCGGCCCTCGGTCGGAGTGGCCTTCGGCGGCGGCAGCGCCAGAGGCCTCGCGCACGTCGGGGTTATCCGCTGGTTCGAGGAGCACCGGATTCCGATCGACGTCGTCGCCGGCACGAGCATGGGCGGGCTGATCGGCGGCGCGTTTGCGACCGGCTTGGACGCCGGCGAAATTCAGACGATGCTCGCTGCCATCGACTGGGACGAGATGTTCGGCGCGTCGACGTTCAAGTACAAGAACATTCGACGCAAGGAGGATGCCCGCGCCTATCCGTCGCGCCTCGAGTTCGGCATCAAACGCGGAATCGTCGCACCTCCATCGCTGAACAACGGCCAACAGGTCGAGCTGCTGCTCTCCCGTATCGCGGCTCCGTCGTACGACATCGACAGTTTCGACCAGCTGCCGACACCGTTCCGATGTGTGGCGGTGGACATCGTCAGCGCCAGCCAGGTCGTGCTCGACCACGGCTCTCTGGCGCAGGCCATGCGGGCGACGATGTCGCTGCCGCTCATCTTTCCGCCTGTGGAGCTGGACGGCCGTGTCCTGGTGGACGGCGGCGTGATGAACAACGTCCCCGCCGAGTCGTGAAGGCGATGGGTGCGGATCGCGTGGTCGCGATCAACGTCGGCGACTTGAGCGATCCCGAGGACCTCGCTTATACGCTGACCGGCCTGGCCGGCGCCACAATCGACGCAATGATGCGCGCCTCGACGAAGGCTTCGCTGAGCTCGGCTGATATCGTCGTCAATGTCCCGCTGAAGCAGTTCGGGTCGCTCGACTGGCGGCGGAGCGCCGAGCTCATCACGGAAGGCTACAAAGCGGCCGAGGCGATGGGCGACCGCCTGCTGCAGCTCGCCGTCAGCGAATCGGAATACGCGCGGTGGCGCCAGGATCGCGAGAGCCGACGCCGTCGCCAGCTGCCCAAACCCACTTTCGTGCGCCTCGAGGGGTTCGACGCCGCTGATGCGCGACGGCTCGACGGCTTTTTCACGCGGCGCGGCACTACCGCACTCGACCCAAAGACGATCGAAGACGAACTCGGCGGTCTGATCGGACTCGACCGCTACGAGGCGATCACCTGGCGCCTGGTGGCGCGATCAAGCTGGCGCGACGGGGCTGCTAGTCCTCGGACGTCGCAAGCCGTACGCGCCGCCCTTCCTGATGCTCGGTCTGAATCTCGAAAACACCACCTCGAACGATTTTCAGATCACGTTGACCGCACGATACCTGACCTACGGGCTCCTGACGTCCGGGTCGGAGCTTCGGCTCGATGGAACGCTCGGTTCCAACCCCGCCGCGGGCGTCGAGTTTTATCAGCCGCTCGCCGCCTCGCGTTTTATTGCACCATCGGCCCAGATCTTCACCGGTACCGAACGAAGTCTGGTCGACGACCGGATTGTGGCTAGTTACGGCATGACGACCTCACGACTGGCGTTGACCCTGGGCGCAAACTTGGGCCGGAAGAGCGATGTGCGTGTCGGCGCGTACTGGGTCCGGTGACCGCAGACGTTGAAGTCGGCGATCCGCGCTTGCCTGAACTCGACGGCAACGAATCGGGAGCCATTCTGCAATGGCGCTACGACGATCAGGACAGCCCCGTCGTTCCCTCTCGCGGGCAGGCCGCGCACATGCGCTTGCAGCGCGTGTTCAACGGACCCGATGGCGTTCTCGAAGGGCAGGCCTATCCGCTCGACGGCAGTGTGACGCAGTTCGAGGCGAAGGCGAACGAGTTCTGGTCTCTGGGCGAGCGCAACCGATTGTTCGTGGGCGGCGGCACGGCACCTCATTCAACGGCACCGCGCTGCCGACCAACGCTTACAGTATCGGCGGGCCTCTCCAACTGGGCGCCTATCGGAGGGGCGAACTGCGCGGGCAGAACTACTTCACGGCCACTGGCGGATACCTGCGCCGTGTTGCTCGTCTTCCCGACTTCCTGGGCGGTCCAGTGTACGCCGGCGGATGGCTCGATCACGGCGATGCGTTCGACGACTGGAATGACGCACGGTGGCGCGCCAATCCAGGCTTCGGCATCGTCATGGACACGGTGCTCGGTCCAGCCTTCCTCGCCGGATCGGCGGGATTCGATGGTCGGTGGCGGACCTACGTCGGCATCGGCCGGATCTTCCGATGATCATAGGGCTTTCAACTGAACGGCGATGACGGCTGCTTCAGCGCTTCATGCGCCCGAACAATCCGGGAGGTCGAACGACCAGAACTTCACGGTTCTCACGGGCGACTTCCAGGAGGATGCCGGTCTTGGATCCGTCCGGCGTCTTCAGGAGACAGATCGTGGCCGAAACTTTCTCGCCGGCAGTAAGTGTGGTCTCCGACCAGCCTTGACGAGCCAGGTAAGCGGGCGGCGCGCTCTCGAGGCTCCACTCGTCCAGCTGACCGCCAACGCCAGGGACGCGTAGATAAAGCCAGGTGTGTGGGTTGAGCCAGGCCCACTCTTTGATCGTTCCCGTCAACACGATCTCTTTGTCCATGGCGTAGAGCGACGTGCCATGGTGCGCGGTGAGGAAGGCGGCCGAGAGCAGGCAGATCATCGAGAACAGAAGCGCCAGTCTTGACGCTTCTGTTCTGCTGGTGAAGACACTCACACTGTTCTTCGCCGAACGCTACGGGGTTGGTGCGGGAAGAGGCGCCGGTGCGATGTTGATCGAATCAATCGGCCCGGGCTTCACGACTGGCTTCGTCCAACGCACGGTGCCGCGAACATTGTCGGCAGCGGTTCCCGCTTTGGACAATGTGAGGCCGAACGTCTGCTGATCCTTGGGCCCCATCTTCGGGAGCGTCCAGACGGCCACGTCGGCCTTGGCTTCAGCGTCGGCGCGCACACCTTGATAACCGGTCCCGGTCGTATTCACCACGGTTGCGCCGGCCGGCACGACGAGCGACACCGTCAGGTCTTCACCGCTCAGTCCTTTGCCTGGCAAGCCAATGTTCGTGACGTTCAACGTATACGTCACGCCGTTGGCCGCGACGGCCGGAGCGGTGAGCTGTGCCGTGATCTGCGGACGAAACCCGAGATCGCGCACGAAGGTCCAGATTTCCTGGAGCATTGGTTCCGGCACGCGCATCGGCGAGAAGTTCCCCATGCGCAAGCGCGCTTGCGGCTGCCCGAGAAGGGCGAAATGATGAGGCTGTTCGGTGGTGTGCTCGTAGACGCTCTTCTTGAACCACTCGAAGTCTCCGTCCACCGCTCCCGCGCCCTGGCGCAGAACGTTGAACGTCGGGCCATGACACTGCGCGCAGCCTACGGTCAAGCCCACCTGCTGCCCGCGCGGCGCGCCTGCCGGCACTTCGAATCTCCACGCGCCCGGCTGGGCCACCGGCGGCAGGGTGTCGAAGTACGCGAGAACGTCGGCAAGGTCCTTATCGCTCATCTGCGACTCGACGAAGGCGGGCATGACGCCCCACGGCTTGCGGACCGCCCGCGTGAACTGGGCGATCGTCAACTTGCGGCCGGCGAGATCCGGGCCAACGCCACCCTCGCCTTTGGTGCCATGGCAATTCCGGCAGCCCGTGTTGGGACCTTCCCACAGCGTCTTGCCGGCCTGGGCATCGCCGGTCTGCGCTGAGACGCTCCCGTGAGCAAACAGGAGCACGATTGTCGTCGCCAGAAGAGCCTTCATCAGCTATAGCCTCCAATGAATAAGTCGCCAGCTATCCTAGTAGAGCCTCGGTGGCGCGGGGAACCGAGCGCCCGATGCCTGGATGGTCGACGATTATGGCTCAACACGGACGCCAGTCAACCACGAAGGTGCAAACCGGAAGGAGGACCAGCTGGCGATGTTCGATCGGTGTCGACTCCTCGAGGGCAGACGGAAGCGCAGGCCATGCGCCCTGCTGTGTGCCGCTTTGTACATGTGCGACCCGACCGCTGTCGCAGCACAGGCCCGCGACGCGTCCGCAAGCGACGCGCCCATACAAGGAAGCTTTCCAGACGCTTCGTTCGACGCGACATTCCGTAAGTACACGCCGCCCGAGAATGTCTTTTCGCCCTTCTATTCGTGGGACGCACACATGGCATTGAGACTGACGACGTTTCGAAAAGGCTCGAACGCCGTCAACATCGAGGGCTTCTTCCAAAGCGTCGGAACCGAGAATCTGGGCTCGAGGGTGAGCGTCGGTGGTACCGGATATCTGCTCGGCTTCGGGTACGTCCACACCTATTCGGACAGGTTCAAGCTATCCGCCGGGTTCAGACATTTCAGCTCGCACTTGACCCGGGACCTCGACGACAAGCTGGAAGAGGAGCGAAACAAAGGCGAGTCGATTCCGGAAGTTGACGATCCTTCCGAATTCAACCTCATCTTCCTCAGCGGATATTGGAAGTTTTCCACCGTTCGGTTCGCGCCGGAGATCGAGGTCGTCGTTCAGCCGGTCAACTTCAAGTTCAACGGCAGCCCGGCCGACGATATCCGGCCGATCTATCTCGGGACGCGATGGATGCTCTGGCGAGGCGATCAGAAATCGATTGTGGCTGAAACTCGACAGGAATTTGGCGAGAACCCCTTGAACAACTTCACGCTGTCGTTCGGGCTCTTCGCGAGGGATCAGGCGGAAGGGCGCCTTCAGATCTTCGTCAGCGCATCACCAGGCGGCAATCTCCATGTCAGTCCCAACATCGGCGCGTTGCGGGACGGCGTTGCGTTCGGCATACGACTGCACTTTCGCGCCTGACTACCGGCGGCTGTCCTTCGCCGGAGAAACGTCGGGAAGGGTATAGAGCAACGTCATCGCCGCCCAGCTCGACGCGCCGGTGGACGCGAACTGATGCCATCCGTGCGGAAACCCGCTTTCGAAGGTATGAGGCTGGACCGGCACCGCGCGTGTGGGCACGAACCACGATCCATCTGCGAGCTGATTTCGCAACAGCCATTGGACGCCTTTCAGGTACACGGCGTCCTGTGTCGAGACTGCGCCCGAGACATGTAGTGCGTACAACGTCTCACCTGTGGCATAGGCATCACCAGGCATGGCCGGCAGCTGGCTCCAACTTCCGTCCTGGTTCTGCGCGGCTTTCATCGCTGCCACAAACGGTGCCCGTTCGGACACGCTGGCTCCAGCGTCGGCCAGCCCGTTGAGCTGCATCGAACGTTCCTCCGCAGAGGAAGCCTTGGCGGTGAGCAGCCACCGTCTCGCGCGGACGAACCGATCCTCGAATTCAGCCCGGCGGCCCGGAATCGGGTAAAGCCGAATGGAGCGCAGGGCCACCGCCGTTGTGGTGAACGGACCGTACTCCTCGGGCGGCCGGTAGCTGGTCGTCCTCCACGCGCCATCGGGAAATTGAAAAATCGAGAGGTAGTGAATATGTGCATCCGTTAACGCGTCGGCTGGATATCCGGCCGCTGCCATGCCCATCAACGTATATCCGAGGGTGTCGGAGCCTCCCCCAATCGTCGACCCGAGGCGCATGGGCTCGAGAAACGGCGTATCGGTCGCCACGGCAAAACCCAGTTCTTTCCGGACCTGCTCTTCATCGACGATGAAGCCTTTCTTCCGCGCCAGGGCGACGGTCATCGCCGGGAGCGAGTTGTTGTGGCAGGAAACACACGCGCGACTCCGGAAGACCGGCTCCCCACTCGTTTCAAGCAGAGGCAGAATCTTCTTCACGGCGTCCCTCGGGGTCGACACGGATCCAGCGGGCTTTGGCCACTCCTCCGTCAGGGTCTTTGCGCCGCCGTCCTGGAGAAGCTTCAATGTGGAGGGAGCACTCATTCTGGCGGCGAGTTGATAGGCCGTGTCGCCCCGGTCGTTCTTGGCGTTCGGATCAACACCCTTTGAAAGGAGCCAGCTGACCATCCGATCGCGATCCTCGGGAGCTTCCATCGAGAGAACGGCCTGCATCAAAAGGGTGAACCCTTCCCGATCCTTCGACTCCAGGGACGCTCCGCGATCGAGGAGTAGTTGCGAGAGCTCGGGCATCGCCCGTTTGGCCGTTTCGTTCAACACGCCTCCCCCATTGGCCCGCACACCAGTGGCTGGAGCGCCTTTCTCGAGAAGTAGTCGAACGCACGCGTCGCATCGGCCGAGGATCGCCGCGAAGAGCGTCGCACTGTCGGCCCCGCCGGCGCTCACACCACTACTCAGCAGAAACCTGATCGCCTCCAGATCACCCTTCTGTGCGACCGACACCATCAAGCGATCTTCGGGCTTCGCTCCTTTAGCAATCAGCAGTTTCAGCACCGGCGTCGACCCGAACGTCGTCGCCGCAACACTGAGGGGCGTAGCACCGCGTTTCCCGACGACATTCACGTCCGCGCTGGCGTCGAGCAAGACCTGGGTCTTGGTGAGATTGGTCGCCGCGTACATCAGAGCGGTCGAATCGAGCGCGTTCTTTGCGTTGACGTTGGCCCCGTTCTCGATCAGGAGGCGCATCATGCGCGCGTCGGATTCGATGACCGCATGCATCAGCGCCGTCGTACCGTCCTGGTCTGCTGCATTCACGTCCGAACCTGAACGAAGAAGTGTCTGGGCTTGCTGGTAATCGCCATTTCGGATCGCGACCAGGAGGTCGTGTGAATCGGCCGCCAGCAACACGGCCCCGCTCATCGCCACGAGCATGAACGAACGCAGCATACTGGCCCTCCTTCTGCGACGGCCATCATGAGCCGGGTGTCCGCCGGAGTTCAACGAGATTCGTTCCTATGGCCAGTACTAACCGCCGGCAAACCGAGCGGCGAGACCATGGTCGATCAAGTGCGTCGACGATCATCACTTGACGGCGTTGGTGAAGATGAACGGGAAGACCTTCAGCACGTCGAAAAGCACGCTTTCCGCCGACGGCAAGACGCTCACCGTTGAAAACGACGTCACCTCTAGCGCCGCCGGCCAGCCCGCCGGCAAGGTCACAGAGGTCTGGGTGAAGAAGTAGCGACGCTAGACAGCTCCCGCGCGAAGCATCCACAAGTTCAAGCAGACATTTGCGCGCTCTCGGCGATCAGCCGCGCACAGCTTCGCTGACGAGCTGGCGGAAGAACCTCGCAGCTGGATCCGTGTCGGTTCGTTCGTGCCACACCATCACCGTCGTCAGACGCGGAAGCGGAAACACGGCAGCCACCCTCTTCAGCGGCAGAAGACTGACGCAGAGTTCAGCGAGTCGATCGGGGATGGCGGCGACGCTGTCAGTCTGTGCTGCTGCCATGGCCGCAATCAGAAAGTACGGCACGGTCAGCACCACGCGCCGGCGCACGCGTGCCTTCTCCCAGTGCCGCTGCGCGACTCGATGCCCGGTCCCGGGACGACCGAGCGCCACATGGACGTCGATGTGGGGCAAAGCGTTGAATAGCTCGCGAGTCATTCGCCGTCCGACACTCGGATGGTCGCGACGGACGACGAGCGCGCCACGTTCTTCGAAGAGCACGCTCGAACGCATCCCGGGCTGGACCGCCTGTTCCGGCGAAAACGCGAGATCGACATCACCGCTGGCTAGTCCGTCGGTCGCCATCAGGTAGTCGGCACTCACCACCCTCAAGACAGCCCGCGGAAGGCGCTCGGCGAACACCCGCGCCATGCGCGGAACATCGCACGCTTGATAACTGTCGGCAAGGCTGATCGTGAACGTCCGCGTGCTCTCTCCGGGCACGAAGCCGCGCCTGTCCAGCGCCAGCGCAAGACGCGCGGTCGCTTCTTTCAGAAGCGGTGCGAGCTCCTCGGCTCGGGTCGTCGGAACGAGACCTCGGCCGCTTCGCACGACGAGCGGATCGCCCAGCAGCCGGCGAAGCCGTGCGAGCGCGTTGCTCACGGCTGATTGCGTGACGTTCAGACGGGAGGCCGCGCGCGTGGCGCTGCGCTCCTCGAGCACCGCATGGAGCACCAGGAAGAGATTCAGGTCGATGGACGATAGATTCACAGCCATGATGTCTCACATCATCAATCATGACTGGCCTAAATACCAACGGCGTCGTAGCCTGGCCTCATGACACACACCTCTCGAGCCATCGTCATCGGCGGCGGCGTTGCCGGCCCCGCACTCTCACTGTTCCTCCAGCGCAGCGGCATCGAACCCCAGTGTTTCGAAGCCCATCCTGAACCCGCAACCATCGGCGGCGGCTTTCAGATCGCGCCCAACGGCACGCGAGTCCTGAGCGCCCTTGGCCTTGCGGAGCGGGTGACGGCCGCTGGCGCACCATCGAGCGAGTTCTGCTTCCGCAATCATCACGGCCGGGTCATCGGCCGCCTCGACATGCGCCGGTCGGGCTTCGGTGTCACGATCCGCCGTGCCGCCTTTCATCAGATCCTGCTCGACGAGATGGCCCGAAACGGCCTGTCCATCGCCTACGGCAAGCGCCTCAGCGCAATCGAGGACCGGACACACGAAGTCGTGGCCCATTTCGAAGACGGCAGTGCAGCGAGCGGGGACATGCTGTTGGCCACAGACGGGGTTGGATCTCGCGTGCGGGCGCTGATTCTTCCAGAGCACGCCCGGCCGCACTACACGAGCATGCTGGGTGTGGGCGGGTTTGCGGGGCGTGGTTCGTCACGTCCGATCGACCCACAGGACGTGCAGCGGCTCAACTTCGTCGTCGGACCACGGTTGCAGTTTGGCTACGCAAGTTTCTCGGCAGATGCTCCCGTTTGGGGCTGGTGGTGCCACCTGCCACAAGAGACCGAGCTACCTAGGAAAGACCTTCAAGCAATCAGCAATGACGAATTGCGCGCGCAGGTCCTTCGAGCGTTCGACGGCTGGCATCCATCTGTCGAGAGCTTGGTGTCGACGACTGAAGTGATCATGCGGACGGCGATTTACGACGTGCCGCCGCTTCCGACCTGGCACCGGGGGCGTGTGATGCTTCTGGGTGATGCCGCGCATGCCATGAGTCCGGCCGGCGGGCAGGGCGCATCGCTGGCGCTCGAGGACGCAATGGTGGCCGGACAACGCCTGAGCCGACGGCCTTCAGCGATCGAGAATGTGCTCGGAGACATCGAAGCAATTCTGCGGCCGCGAGCCGAGCGGATGGTGGCGCAGGCGAGCGAGAACGACGCTCGGCAACTCAAGCAGCTCGGTGTCGTGGGATGCTGGATCCGCGACCGGATCTTTCCCTTCTTTGCGCCGCTGGTTGCTCGCGAGCTCCAACGGCAGTACGCAGCGGTGCTCGGAGTGTGAGCGTCCCCCGAGACAACATTTCATTCCAGATTGATACTCCGCGATCTCCGCGTCCTCTGCGTTCAACGTCGTGACCGGTACTGATTCAGCCAATACACACCGCTAGACGATACCCGCGGCCGCAAGCGCCGCCCACGCCGTATGCGGATGCACGATGTCGCTGTGGGCCCCCGACGGCAGACTTCCGTGGATGATGACCTCGTTGCCATCCAGGTTCAGCCAACCACCTTTCGAGAACGGATACGTTCCTCGCGGGGCCGAGAGCGGAAGCGTCGTCGCCTTCACCGCCTGCGCGCCGTCGTGCCCCATGGCGCCCCAGCGTGGCGACGGATTGTCGAAGGCGGCGGCATCCTCGTTGTTGACCAGCGATGCCGCTGGATATGAGACACCGACCGCGTAGTCTCGCAGCGACTGCGTGGTGAGCAGCGGGCCATCCACGCGGGCGGCCATACCCTTGAGTGCGCCCGAGCGTGCTCGGTCGTGCGGAAGCTCGTCCGCGAACGCGTAGTGTGAAAAGGCCCCTTGTAACAGGAAAAGCGATTTCACCGGCGACTTCGTTTGCGTCATGGTCGCGGGCAATCCGGAAAGCGCAAACGAGACCAGTCGCGCCCCGAACGAGTGCCCGAGCAGATGAACTCGCAGATCCGGCGCGTCTTGAGGCAGCCGGCCCAGCACGTTCCCGAGGCCGTCGCGACCGACGACCCCGGCGCGGTTTTTCATCTGCCAATAGGTAGCGATGCGAAGGACATCTTTGGCGCCGTCCCAAAGCTTCTTGAACGGGTCGCCGAGGCCGACGGCGCCTCCCTTGGCCGAGCCCCGTTTCTCGGCGTTGTTTCCGACCTCAACGAGAAGCTGCCGCCACTTCCGGTCGTTCAAGTCCACGATGCCACGTTCGGCGTCGTCTGGCTCGTCTTTGCTAACTCGACCTGGGTGTTCGCTCGCGAGCAGCGCACCGAGCTTCGTCCTGAAGGCATTGATCGCGGCGTCGTCGGCAGGCTGCTCCGCGAGCATCGCCGTCAACTCGTCGATCAGTTGTTGCTGTCGAACGTCGTCGTAGGTTCTCTTCAGTGTCGCGTTGATGTCTTTCGGTTCGGCCTTCTTGATCGGCACCTTGGCCTTGGCGGCGACCAACGCCACCGAACCCCCGCCCGCGGGACGAGGGAGCTCGGGCTGTGGTCCATCGGTTGGCGCATCGTCTGGCCACAGAATCGACGGCCAGAGCACACCAGTCACGCCGATCTTTGCTCCAGGAATCTTCTTCGGCACGTTGGCGTCCTGAAACAGCTTGGCGACTTCGGCGAAGAACCGTTGATAGAGCGACTTGGCCGCCGCGTGGTCGTTGTTCCATCCATGCGAGAAGAAGAAGACGTCGCTGATCCCCTCCGACTTCAGTTCGGAGGGAAATCGCTGGACCGCCGCGGCGTCGACCGGCGTTGCGTCCTTGTTGAACTCGAGGACCCAGAATGGAAAGCCATCGAGGTTGTCTGGCATGGATTGACTCCTGGTGCGAGAACGGCAGGGCTCACACGCTTTGAATGGTGCGCATCAGATCGACGAGCCCGTGCCCTTCGAAGTAACGTTCGCGGCCAAGCGAGGTGGCGTTCTCGAGGAAGAGGCGCTTCACCTCCTCCGGCCGCTGGATGAACTCTCGCCGAATGGAAAGGAATGCGGCAATCGCGCCGGAAACGTGCGGCGCCGCCATGCTCGTCCCGCTGTCATCGATGTAAGCCGTGGTGCCGTCGACGTCCAATTTCATCTTTTCGCACTTCGAGCGCGCCGCACAGGAGGTGATGCGCTCGCCTGGCGCGACGAGGTCCGGCTTGAGCCGGCCGTCGCCGGTCGGGCCCTTCGACGAAAAATATGAGACGCCGTAGGTATGCGGCGCGTCGCGATGAGTGGAGCCGACGGTGATCGCGAGCGCCGAGTTGCCCGGATCGTTGATGGTATTCGACAGGCCCACCATCGTCGTGCGCTGCTGCGCGCTCACGTTCCCGTACCCGGTATTGCCTGCGGCCACGACGACCACTACGCCACTCCGGACGAGCCGATCGACTTCGACGCAGAGAGGGCTTTGCCCGCAGGCGAACATCTGAGCGTCGAAGTCGTAGCCGATGCTCAGGTTCACGCCATGAATGCGCAACAGCTTCGGGTCGTCGTTCATACGCTCCCGGATGTAGACGAGGGCCCGCATGACGTCGCTCACACGGCCTTCACCCGACTCGTCGATGACCTTCAGGCTCACGAGCAGGCATTCTGGAGCGACGCCGTGCAGCGCGTCAGGGCCTGGAACGTCGCGACGCATCGGCGACTTGGCCGCGAATACGCGATCGCCTTCCTGGTCGGCCTCGAAGACCTGCTCGAACACCGCGTACCGAACGTCGCTGGCGGCGGCGTCCTTGGTCGGACTCGCCGCAACACCACCCTCGTTCGCCGCGCGGTTCGGCAGCGGCGCCTGAATCGACTTGCCCGGCAATCGACCGGCGATGATTCCAGCGACCTGCGTGCCGTGACCCAGCCGATCGACGAGCGCTTGCTTCTGCGCCCTGGCGTCATGTTCGCGCTGGCGGGTGTCCTTCATTTGCTCGAAGGCCTTTGCATCCATGTTCGCCGGGGGGTCGCCGATCGGCTCCATCTCGAGCGTAAAGTCGTAGTGGAGTTCGACGACATCAGGGTGGTAGATCGTGCTCGACCGTGGATCGTCCTTCGACCCGAAGTGCCGGTGTTCGCCGTCGATCCCCGAATCGATGACGGCCCAGGCGATTCCAGAACCGGTCGCCGCGTACGAGCGGAACGCGGCGTCGGCCTTGACTGTGGCAATCGATCGATCGATCAACAGCTTCACGCGGAAGTCCGGCCACAGTTTGTAGATCACGCGACGGCTCGGTTCTCGGGCCGCCACCTGGTCGTCCGCCGAGACCAGCTTGCGCCATTGTTCCACGCTCATCCAGCACTTGAAGTAGCTCTTCGAAATTTCGATGGGAGGGTGCTCCGCCACGAACTCCTTGCCTAATTGCTTCTCGTAGAGCTCCCGGAAGGCAATCGACGCCGCGTGAAGGCCACCTCGGTATTTGATATTCAGCTCGACCATGTAACGGCCCGGCTTGTCGTCTTCGGGAGGAACGCCGACCTCCGCTCGACGAACGGGATCATTCAGGACCGGCGGGACAACACCACGCCCTATCACCGAAAGAAGATCGGGCTCAGGATTTGAGCTCGGGTCTTGACGTGGTTTGCGGTTCCGATCTGGTTCTGACTTCGAAGGCTTGCGACGTTTCCGATCAGCCATCACATGTCTCCAACGACCTCACGAGAGGCGGCCAATGGTAAGACTGCGTGACGACTGGGATCAAGTTCGAACGGCGCGCGATGCGATCTATCCGCTCTGACGTCGAAACGGCAGGATGTCGCGCAGCCGCGTCTCGCGAAGGTATAAACCTCCCCACGCCATCAGGGCGACGTAGATCGGGAAGAGCGTGTGGCTCAACAGCGGATTGCCGACGCGCACGTGGGTGGCAATCGCACCACCGAGGTACCCGGTCAACAGGATCGCGCCCAGGACGGACGTGCCCGGCACCAGATAGAGCGCCAGACAGGCGAGCTCGATCACACCAATCCAGCGCACGGTGCCGGCCGGATAGCCGAGCTCCGTTGTTCCTTGAACGGCCGGTGCCAACATGAGCACTTTCAGAACCGTGTCGAAGGCCAGGAACAGCGCGACGAGCCCGGTAAGGACGTAGGCGACTATCGGTCTCTTCTTCACGACCGATCGCGTGGCCGCGGAGGATGCGATGTGAGATGTGGTCATAGCCTCTACCCACACGCATCATAGATTCACGGAAGGAGGGTTGTTTTGTATAAAAACGACAGCTGCTGTCGCCCTCGAACAATCTCTGCCGGCGTTTGTCCGATGAAATGTTTCAGGGACCTCGTGAGATGTGCTTGATCGAAATACCCGGCTTCGTGCACGACGTCGAGAATGCAGACGCCGTGCTTCAGCTGATTGGTTGCATATCGGGCGCGTTCGATTTGACGAGCCCGGCAATAGCTCAGGCCGGTTGTCCGCAGAAAGTGCCGTTGTGTAGATCGGCGGGACAATGCTTCCGGTTCACCGCGCACAACCGCGTCAACGACGGGGTCACGCGCGATGAGTTCTTTCTGCACAAGCCGGGTCACAAAGGCCTCCGCGTTCACGAAGTCGGGGTATTCCCACGCCGAGCCGTCGAGCCAGAACGACCGACTCGTTGCGGCCGGAAGCGTTACATCCTTTCGATCGCGGAGAAGGCCCGGGGCGAGCTGCGGCATGAACGTGCCGAGCTTGAAGCGGATGCCCAACCACTCGCCTTCTGCGGGACAATCGGCCGTCGTGGCCTTCGTCTCTGGGCCACGAATCGTGAGGAACGTTCTGCCCCTGAGCCGCGTCACAGCCATCTCGAAACGGCTGGCGGCGATTGAAAGAAAAGCGCCGCCGCGCTCGCTATGAGCGCGCCAGACCCTTTCAACAAACGGTGAGTCCGAGAGCCTCTCTTCAAGAAAGAGGAACATTCGATCCCCTCTAAGTCGGCTGGTGGCGCAGCACGATCGGCATGACCTTCCAACGCATATATCCGACGAATGCAAGCAGAACCAAGAGAATAGCGGTTGTAATCGCCGAACTGACTTCACCGCGGTTCGTATGAAGGATGGTGGCGCCGATCATCACGACGATCAGCCCCGCGGCGGCACAGGAGATGAGCCAGGGCATGATGCGCGTGATACCTGGCAGCGTAAGTCCGAATGCGCCCAGCACTTCAGCCACGCCGAGAAAAATGCGGAAACCCGGCGAGACCACTTCGTTCATCAGCTCCAGCATGTTCGCCGGGGGGAAAAGAAACAGTAGACCGTGCGCCAGAAAGGCGAGGGCCAGCAAAACCTGAAGGATCCAGAGTATGAGGTTCATCTCTATATAGTACGTTTCTTTGTCATGTACTCGACATCTGCCACGACGCGCACAGTGCGGTCGGCTCAGCTGCGAACGCATCGCGCAAGACATCTGCTGTCGCCGGCGCAGGTGATCGCCAGTCCGGAAACTCAGCTTCAATACCGAATCGAGCGGCTCCTCGGCGAAGGCGGCTTCGGCCAGGTCTATCTCGCCACCCGACTCGGCCGCTCAGCCGTTGTACCGGAGGTCGTCTGCATCAAGGCCAGCCTGCGGATCGATGGGTGGCTGCGCGAGGCGTATTTCGGCCAACTCCTCGACGGACACCCTCGCGCGATTCGCGTGTTCGATCGATTCCCGTTGATGCCCGCCAACGGCGAGGTGCTCTACTGCCTGACGCTCGAGTACGCGCGTCACGGAGATCTGAGCACCTTCCTCTCGAATGCCCGGAAGGGATGGTCCGAAAGGCTCGCCCGGCGCGAGATCGCAGGAATCCTCGAGGTGCTCGGCAAGCTCCATCGAGGACAGACGCTCCATCGCGACCTGACGCCGCTCAACGTCTTCGTCTGCGACGGCCGCCGGTTGAAACTCGGCGACTTCGGGATCGTTCGACAGCAAAGCGACACCCGTGGAATCACCGCGCGCACCATGAACGCGTTGACCGCGCCGAGCGACATCCTCGCACGCGCCGTCCCGAAGTGGCAGGCGCGCGACGATGTGTATCAGGTCGGACAGCTGCTGGGAATGTTAATCAAGGGAGATGCACGCGTGCGCATTCGCCCACACGAAGTCCGCCGGCTGTCGTGTACCGATCACCTCAAGGAGATTGTCTACCGCTGCATCGGCGAGCGGCGGAAGCGGTACGAGAGCGCCGACGAAATGATCGACGCGCTCGTGAATCCTCCCGCCCCGTTGAAGGCCGGCGTCCTCCGTTCGCTCAAAGGCGTCCACCTCACGTTCACCGGCATCCTGAGCAAGCGCCGCAGCGAAGCCATTCGAGCCGCACGTCGAGCAGGCGCGTTCGTTCACAGCGGGCCGTCACGGCTGACGACGGTCATCGTTCGTGGACGCCCGAATCCGCTCCAGGCCGCCGGCCGCGATGCGGGCCTGAAGCTGATGGAGATCAAGCGTCTGCGCGAGAAGGGCCATCGGATCACGCTGCTCGACGAGCGGCGTTTCTGGCGCCTCGCCGTCAGCCGTTGACTCGAGCCATCCGCTATTTCAACCCCTTACAGTTTGCGTAGTAGGTCACGGTGGCAGCCCAATCGGAAAAGATCCCCCTGATGCCGACGTCCTGCGCGAGTACGTCCAGAAGGTTGTAGACGTCGCCGTCGCGCTTTATCGCCGAGCCGATGTTCTGATAGTAGAAGTCGGTGGTTCCTCCAGCGATGATTCCGGATCGCTCGAGTGTCCAGGTGATGATGTCGAGGCCGGCGCTCTTGACGTCCTTCGCGTACTGCGTGGGCACGATTCGACCGGAAGGATCGAGTTCCACCAGCGCGAACATCGGCGGACCGACGATGTTGATCCCCGCTTGTTTGTAGCCGACAAGCTCCGCCAGGTTGGGCAGGTCCGCCTGAACGTTTGCATCATCGAGGTAGACCGCCTGGCTGCCGAACTCCGGCTCGTTGTTGATCCAATATAGGATGTCGTTCTTGTTGAAGGATTGCGGAAACACGCGGCGGGGGTTGACGCCGGCCGCCTTGTACTCATCAATCATTTTCTGAGCATAAGCTGCCTGCGTGAAGCCGTTGAACGGCATCGTCTCGCTGGGCACCTTGAGCTCCGGCGTCATCTTCACGCCGAGCTTCTTGAACAATTCGATGCTCTCTTTGTGGGTCAGCAGATGCCCGCTACTTGGACCGGCAAAGAGATCCGTTCGGAAGGGGGGCGTACCGCCAAGGAACTCCTGCGGCGTCAAGGCGCGCGGATTGGAGGCGTCCATCTTCCCTCTCAAGGTCTTGAACTCTGCGAGCGTGAGATCGCTCGTCCGACACTCCGCTGAAGCAGGGATGAGATCGCCCGTCGGTCCAAACCGCGCGGGCGTGAAAGGCTTGGTGCACTTGCTGGCGAGCGGAGTAACCAGGATGTTCGTAGTGGTGTGCAGATCGTTCTGTGCATGGCGGCACACGAGTTCCAGGTCCTTGGTGAAGGTCACGTCGCATTCGACGATGCCCGCACCCATGCGCGCTCCGGCTTGATACGCCTCCACCGTATGCTCGGGGAACTGCAGCGCGGCACCGCGATGCCCGATCGAAAAGTCGGTCTTCTTGAACGGGCCGTCCGCACAACTCAGCAGTTCTCGCTTCAGGCGGCGTTTCCTGCATGTCGTTGACGAGAAAGAACGGACGGGGTCCCAGTTGAATGCTCTCGCGGTCGTCGTGAGAATGCTTGAACCACTCCTGGTCGGCTTGGACAGCAGCAAGGCTGCCGGCCACACTGATCGCAACGGTAAGGGCCAGAGTCACGAGGCGATGGTGCATGGGGTCGCTCCTCTCTGCGAATCGCGAATCATGAGATGTGCGCGGACGCACCGCGCGGCCACGCGAGACGAATCGTAGGGTTCGGATGTGACGAATCAGCTGCGAGGTTGAATCAGCCGTTGAAAGAAACTTGCGCGCGGACGTAACGCCTCGGCGCAACGACGTGAGCGAGAGCGGGCCGAGTCGTACGAGCTCGGCCGGCTCTCGCCATTGTCTTATCTGCGCTCGACGATCTCGAAAATCTGATTGAGCCCGTGCTGCTCGGTTACGAACGAGCGAGCGGGTGTTGGATCAACATGGGCTCCCGGCCCGCCGAAGAAGACCTGACGAAACGGCAATTTCGACAGATCCGGTTTGGAAGGATCGCGCCGGCCGAGAAGCCCGGCGATCGATGCGGCCCCCTGAGAAACGATCATTCCGGTTGGCTCGTTGTCTTCATCGGTTGCCGTGGCGTCTCGACCGAGCGCCAGCAGCCGCTTCGGCTTGCTCTCACGCCCCACCACATCGAACGCCCAGACCGAATCGAGCTTGTCTAGCTGGTCGTGAAGCATGTCCCCACGGTCCTCGGTCACGAGGAGCGTCTCATCGTCTGCAAACGACATGTTGTCGAACGAGGCGTGGTCGGCATCGCCCAGAACCGAGATCTGAATCGAACCGACCGGGGTCGACGAGGGAAAATGCACGCGAAAGATTGATCCCCACGCCCCTCGCGCGGCCAACTCGGGCTGATTGCCCGCGTTCGCGTCGGTGTCGCCCGTGGGACAGAAGAAGAACGTGGTGAAGTTGGAACCGGGAAGGAACTTCGCGTTTTCCGGTCGCTTGAATGGCGTCGCCTTCTTCATTTTGCCGAGTGCGTTTGCGTCGAAATCATCGAAGCCGTCGGTATTCGTGTCGTGGAGCAGCGCCCAGGTCACCGGATACGATGTTCCCAGCGTGTAGAGCTTCAGTTGCGCGTCGGAGAACGTGTCGCCAACAGGGTCGGCGGAGTTGAAGACGATCGGCGTGCCGTCAATCCATACCTGCAGCCCAAAGAGCTGACCCCCGAGACCGAGATCATTCTTGTCGTAAGGCTCGAAGCGGTAGACGAAGGAGTTCGGTTGTCGAGCGGTCTTTGAACTTCCCGGGTCGCCCTGCACCACATTGACCGTGGTGCCGCCCACGTCTTCAATGAGCAACAAGTTGCCCTTGTCATCCGGAATGACGCCTTCGTAGCCAGCTTTGCCGACGATGCCGTTGAGCTTGCGAATCTGAGGCGGCCAGCCCGGCGTGATCTCGACGACACCACCGTTAGTGCCGGCTTCCATTGTGAACAAGAGCGTGCGTGTGAAGGGATCCCAAGCGGAGCCGTCCAACGAGTTGAACCCGGTGAGCTGAGTCGTCGCGTCGACAGGCGTCAGCAATGTGATTCGATGAGCCGGGTCGAGGACATCGAGGTTGATGCGGCTGATATACGCCAAGTTACCGGCGTTCTCGTGGCCTTGATACAGAAAATGACGGCCATAGTCGTATCCGGCAGTAGGCCCGCCGGGGTTGTGATCGAACACCAGATAGGTGTTTTCATCCGGCTCGGTCCTCGTTTTGTTGGTGTCGTTCAAGTACCCCAACGTGGTGATGACGCCCGACGGATTCTCCAGTGGATCGGAGCCTTGTGCCACCAGCTGCAGCGCCAAGTTGTTCCCGATCCGGTTGGGCTGTTCCGATGGAGCAGGCGGATTCGATGGATTCGCTTCCGCCACTGAAAAGATTTGGGGATCGCTCGACCCTCGCAGCACGGGGATCGTTGCAAGGGAGCCGACGAGCCCTGCGACCAGCGCGGTCGTCCTGCCAAGCTGTTGAACACTGCGCATGTAACCTCCACTGACAGCGCCATGAATGTGTGCCGACGCGCTGCCGAGACTGGAAGATATGCGGCGCTGGTGTCGCTCCTTTCACGCCTACGCAATCAGTTCGTCATCTTTGAGCGACAGGGCTGCGACAAGTTCGTTGCAAAGTCATAAGATGCACGCGCGGAGATCGCGCATCGCCAAGGTTGCCTTGGCCCGACGATCTGGACGCAAGCCGACAGACGCGAGATACTTAGCAACTCATCTGGAGAGTCGACGCGATTTTCTGTCCGGGATACCACGGACGTGCTAACGTGCTGCTGCTCGCAACCTTGTCATTTCGGCGACTGTTCATTGGAGGTCCGGTATGAAGCGCATCGTTCTGTTCGTCGTCAGTGTCATGGCGGTTTCGACCCTCGCGTTGGCGCAAGGGCGGGAGGGTCGTGGCGCGCCGCCGCCGCCGCCACCTCCGCTCGAGCCAGGGGCGTCGCAGGCCGATGTCGACAAGGCCCTGCTCGCCGCTCCCGCAAACCTGAAGGATCAGGCGACTGTCATCAAGTGGAAACCCGACCAGAAGTACGACACGCTCAGGAAAGGTACGAACCGTCTCGTCTGCTACGATCGCTCGGGCTTTCCGCTACAACAGCCATTCTCGATTGAGTGCACCAGCATCGCCAATCTCGATCGAGCCGCCCAGAACTTGAAGATCGAAGCCGCGGGCGGCGACAGGACTAAAGCCCAGGAGATGTTCGACGCGGCGGAGAAGGACGGAACGCGCGTGAAACCGGAATTCGGGTCGGTGTGGTATCACATCATGGGCCCCGACAAGGACCGCACACGGCCGCACATGACCGTCGCGGTGCCGGGCGCGACCTCGCAATCGCTGGGACTGCCCGACAATCCGCGCCAAGGCGGCGTGTGGATCATGAATGCAGGCACGACGACGGCCCATCTGATGGTGCCGGGTGAATAGGTAATCGCTTCGTTCGCTGGTCAACACGCGGGCGACGTGCGCCGCCGCCCGCGTGCCTGCCCAATTGCTATAGATCTGCGTCTCCGTCCAGGCGATGCCTGCGACTGCACAGGCCCCCACTTCACAAAAGCTAACTGAACTGTAGAATCAACACCTTCGGGGCGCAGGAAGCGGGCTAAGCCGAGCCGAGCCGCTCTGAAACGAGCCGCGGGAGCGGTCGAGTAGTTGTTGACACGTCCTTATCGTCAGGGATAATCACCGAGCGCGTAAGGAACCCGTAGGACCAACCCCCTCTAGGCGGTGACACTCGACGACAACTTCGCCTCCACATCGAACTGATGTCCGGCCGTTGTGCCGGCAATTCGCATACTGGGAAACACGGGTGTTGCGGAAGGAGGCAGTTCATGGCACGCACGAGCGTCGTAGTCGTAGGCGTGAGCGTCATCGTGTGCGCGCTGCACGCTCCACCGGCCGCGGTGGCGCAGCAGGCGACGGCAAGCGGGATCGCGGGCCTAGTCAAAGACGCATCGGGGGCGGTGCTGCCCGGCGTCACCGTCGAAGCAACTAGTCCGGCCCTGATCGAAAGGGCCCGTACCGTCGTCACCGACAGCGATGGCAGGTACAACATCGTCGATCTGCGACCAGGCACTTATGCAGTCACCTTCACGCTAGGCGGCTTCACCACCTTCAAGCGGGATGGCATCGAGCTGCCGTCGGGGTTCACGGCGACAGTAAACGCAGACATGCAGATCGGAGCTCTCACGGAGACGATTACGGTGTCGGGCCAGTCTCCGCTTGTCGACACGCGAACCGCTCGCAAGCAAACCCTGGTCTCCAGTGACCTGCTCAACGCGCTGCCGAGCAGTGTGAAAAACATGAATAACCTCGTGACACTCACCCCCGGATTTCGAGGCAACGAAGGCTTTGACGTCACTGGAGGCTACACGGGGCAGGTCGGTGCCACCTACCATGGCAAGGGGGGCACCAACGTCGCGTTCGACGGAATGGGGATCCAACACTCGCAGGGCAACCAGGGCTACAACCAGAACCAGGAAATCGTGCAGGAAACGGTGCTCTCCATTAGTGGGATCTCGGCCGACAACAACTCCGACGGCGTTCAGATCAACCTCGTTCCCAAGGAGGGCGGCAATACCTTCAGGGGCAGCGTCTCCGGCCTCTACTCCGGCACCGGCTTGCAAAGCGACAATTTGACCGACTCGCTGCGCGCCCGCGGCCTTACGACTGTCACCACCGTCAACTACATCTTTGATTCGGGCTTCACGTTGGGCGGCCCGATCAAGAAGGACACGCTCTGGTTCTTTCACTCGTTTCGGGAGTGGGGCAACGAGCGCCAGGCTGCCGGCAAGTTCTTCAACCTGACGCAAGGCACGATGTTCTACACCCCCGACAATGATCGGCCGGCGTACGTTCACGAGTGGTACGAGTCCAAAGCCACGCGCGTGACATGGCGGGCGTCGGAGCGAAACAAGTTCAACTTCTTCGTCGATCCTCAGCGCGACTGCCATTGCCCGGCGAATGTGGCGAGCGGAAACGTCAGCGCGCCGGAGTCGTTTTTCAGCTATCGCCTCCACCCGGCCGGGCTGTATCAGGCCACCTGGAACGCGCCGTGGACCAGTAAGCTTTTGTTCGAGGCCGGCGCGGGGCGGGTGGACGGCAGCTGGCCGACGTACTCGAATGAAGAGTTCAATGTGAAGGACTCTGATATTTCCATCTTCGAGCAGTCAACCGGCATGCAGTACAACGCGGTGACGACCTACAACGCCCGCAAGGACGTTCCGCGCTGGTCTCAGCGCGCCTCCATGTCCTACGTCACCGGGACGCATGCCGTTAAAGCGGGGATGCAACTCGAGGAGATGGTCTGGGACCAAAGCACGGAGGTTCACGGCAACGTGAACTACACGTTCAACAACCGGCTACCGGTCAGCATCACCCAGTACGCGACACCGTATCTCCAGTTGAACAACGTCATGGATTTCGGCTTCTTCGCGCAGGATCAATGGACCCTCAAGCGCCTGACGGCCACATACGGCATCCGGTTCGAGTACTTCAAGGGGTGGATACCACCTCAGCAGGTGGACGCCACTCCCAACGGGTGGGTTCCCGAGCGCAACTTCGGTGAGGTGGACAACGTGCCTCTGTGGAAGGACTTCGAGCCGCGAGTGGGCGCGGCGTACGATCTGTTCGGCGACGGCAAGACCGCGCTGAAGGTGGCGCTGGGACGTTACGTTCAGAAGAACAGTGCCGCAATCGCGCTCGCCAATAACCCGATTACGACCTCAATCAACACGGTCACTCGCACGTGGAACGACACCAACTTCAATTACATTCCGGACTGCGACTTGGCGAACCGTGGCGCAAACGGTGAGTGCGGCGCCATGAACAATCTGAGCTTCGGGGCATTCAACCCCAACACGCGCTATGCCGAGGATGCCATTCGTGGCTACGGCCGCCGCGGCTACAACTGGGATTTCACGACCGAGGTGCAACGCGAACTCCGCCCAGGCCTGTCGATGACCGCCGGCTATTACCGCAACTGGTATGGCAACTTCTTCGTCACGGACAACATATTGGTAACCCCTACCGACTTCAATCCGTTCTGCATCCCGGCGCCGGGTGATAGCCGACTGCCCGGCGGCGGCGGGTATCAAGTCTGTGGGCTGTATGACGTCACGCCGGCGAAGTTCGGCCAGGTTAACAGCGAGGTGACCCAAGCGTCGAACTTCGGGGAGCTGAAGCTCGTGAATGACTTCTTCAACGTAAGCGCCAACGGGCGAATCGGTTCCGACGTCCAGTGGGGTGCCGGTGTGGACACCGGGCGTACGGTGAACGACGCCTGCTTCAACGTCGATTCTCCAGGCGCAGTGGCCGCTAGTCTCCTCCCAATCCAGGGTACCGGCGGCACATTTATCCCCTCGATACCGTCTTCGGCCACGACCGTTAACGGCCAATCAATCTGCAGAATCGTCACGCCGTTCAAGGCTCAAACGCAGGTGAAGGCCTTCGGCAGCTACAGGTTGCCGCGCGACTTCGTCGTGAGCCTCATCTTTCAAAACATCTCGGGACCCCAGGTCCTGGCGACCTATGCGGCACCCAACAGTGCGATCGTGCCGTCACTGGGCCGCAGCCTGGCGGCCTGCGGTACCAGAAGTCCGTGCACGAACACCGCCCCGGCTCCGCTGGTCGTTCCGCAAACGGTGTGGGAAGACCGGTACTCGCGACTCGACCTGCGGCTGGGAAAACGCTTCCAGCTGTCGCAACGGGTCCGCCTGCAGGGGAATCTGAACATTTACAACATTTTCAACGGCAGCGCCATTCTGGTGGAAAACACCAACTATGGGCCACTGTGGCTCCAACCCTCGCTGATTGAGGACGGCCGCATGGTCCAGTTCAGCGCCATGCTGACCTTCTGAAGAACGGCCGTGCGGGGGGCTGCTTCCGCCAAGCCTCCCGCACGGCGCTCGTCGCGCCAGCTCTTTCCGACCTCCACGAAGGGGAGGACTCGTGGGCTTTTCGTAAGGAGGAATCGATGCGACGCAAGCGCCCCATCCCCAGGAACGTACTTGAGGCGCCCACGCCCGTGGCCGACACGTCGGCGCCGAGCAGGAACACGCGTCGCGAGTTTCTCAAGTCGAGTGCGGGTGCGCTGGGACTTGCGGCCGCTGGGCTCGGTTCCCCAACGCTGGTCGGTCCCGCGCTCGCCCAGTCAAGGCGGATCGTGCTGAAGGACGCCATCGTTCTGAGCCTCGATCCCAAGGTCGGGGACTTCGAGAAAGCGGACGTCTTGATCGAGGGGAAGAAGATCTCGCAGATCGGGCCGAATCTGAATGCCGGAAACGCCGAGAGGATCGATTGCACGGGCATGATCGTCATGCCCGGGTTCGTGACCACTCACCACCATCAGTTCTATACGCTCCAAAGGAGTCTGATCCCCGACGGCCTGATCATTTTTCCCGGCAACCCTGATCAAGAGCCGACGGCCTGGCCACACGAAACTTATGGCTCGGTCCCAGGTAACATCTGGACCCAGGGCCGAATCCCAGACCCCGCGAATCCCGGCAAGTACTTATGGGACTTGGGACGTCCTCCATACGACCCTGAGGACAACTATCTCTCAGAGCTCGTGGCTTGTCTCGGCGAGATCACACAGGGCATCACTTGTGGAACCGACACCTCACAAGCCAATCACTCGCCGGAGTACACCGACGCACTAATCCAGGGTTTGATCGACTCCGGTCGCCGAACCGTGTTCGACTACGGCGGAGGGGCGGACCGAGGTCAGGCTGAATTTCCAGGCGCGATGGGTGATGCAACGAAAGGCATAGGCCGGATCGCGAAGAAGTACTTCAGCTCGAAGGACCAGTTGGTGACGCTTGGCTGCGGCAGCGGCGCAGGGCCGGCGTTCTCAGGCGCCGCGTATACAGGCTGGCAGCTTGGCCGCTCTTTTGGGGCGTACATCAACAACCATGCGGTGGGCAACCCGAGGGGAATCATCGATGCGGCCGCCGACGCCCGGAACGGTTCCGACTGGTCGGATGTCACCTTCGTTCACGCCACTCGATGGCAAGACAACACGCTGGGCCAGATCGGCCCCAGACTCGTCGGGCTACCCGAACAACAACCAGTCGAGAGCGTGGGAAATCGTGCGCGACCGAGGCGCTCATGTTTCCATCGCCGTCCTCATCGAGCAGCAAATGCGGCACGGGATGCCGCCGTTTCAGGCGGCGCTCAACCATGGCATCCTGCCGAGCCTCAGCGCGGATGTCGACACAAACATGACTCCCGATCCGTTCTCGCTCATGCGTGGTGCGTTCTGTTGTCAACGCGGGTTGGCCAATGACCTTGCCTTCAAGGAGAGCAACCCCGGGAATCTGCCGATCCCGCAACTCGTCACCGCGCGGCAGTGCATCGAGATGGCGACGGTCGCCGGTGCGGCGGGAAGCGGCCTGCTCGACAAAATCGGCACATTGACGCCCGGTAAGGAGGCCGACATCGTCGTGCTCGACGCGAATACCATCACCATCGCACCAATGAACAATGTCCCCGGCGCGATCGTGACGATGATGGACACCCGCAACGTTCGACATGTGATGATTGCGGGCAAGTTCGTTTTCAGGAACGGCAAGCTCGTGGGTTGGGACGAGAAGAAGCTCGTGCGAGACGTGATCCGGGCCCGCGACCAGGTGCTGGCCCGGATCAACAGCAAACCGCTCGTCGGCGCGATTCCAGCCGGCCTTAACAGCCTCGCCAATCCTTACAGGCCGAACTTCCTGGACTCGTGCTGCCACAAGGGACTGAATACGACTGCCGCAGAATATAAGTTGAGACCGTAAAAGCTGTCACAAAGTCACGGAGCAGACGCAGGTCTGAGAGCGCCCGGCGTTGATTGTGGCTTTTCAGCCATTCGCGTCAACCTCTGAGCTGCGAAATTCGTCCAAGAGCTGGTATGGCAACCACGCTTTCCGATGTCCAGCTTGCGATCCGGAGCCTCCGTCGAAGTCCGCTGTTTGCGGTTGTGGCCACTGCCTCGATTGCGCTCGGAATCGGCGCCAACACCGCGATTTTTACGCTGATCGACCAGATCCTCCTGAGGAAGCTCCCTGTCACTGCTCCCGATCAGCTGGTGATGCTGCATCAGGAGGCCAGCAACATGGGCAGCAACATGGGCACGCGGATGAACTCCTATCCGCTGTACCAAGACCTTCAGCAGAAGGCCGAACCGCTGTCGGAAGTGCTGTGCCGGCGTCTGGTGCCCGCGTCGCTCGGCATCGACAACCAGACCGAGCGCGTCGAGGCGGAAATGGTGTCGGGCAACTACTTTTCCATGCTTGGCGTGAAGCCGGCCATCGGGCGGGTGTTCAACTCGCAGGATGACGATCAGGTGTATCGCGGACATCCAACGGTCGTGCTGAGCCACAGCTACTGGGTCAGCCGATTCGCCCGCGATCCCGGTGTTGTCGGCAAGAAGATCCGCGTGAACGACTATCCGATGACGATCGTCGGCGTGTCGGCGGAAGGCTTCGCCGGTCTCGATCCTGCGCAATCCCCGCAAATCCGAGTGCCTATCCTGATGAAGGATGTCATGGTGCCGGATTTCGGCTGGCTTCACATGGACGACCGCCGCGCGAGATGGGTGCAGGTGTTCGGCCGCCTCAAACCCGGGTACACCGTCGAGTCGGCGCAGGCACCGATCCAAGGTCTATTCACTCAAATCCGCGCGTATGAAATGAGCCTCCCGGCCGCCAAAGACTGGTCGAACTTCTCGCGTATGGAGTTCATGAAAGGCCGCCTGCTGACTGCCGCCGCGGCCATCGGCTTTTCGCCGCTGCGAAACGACTTCTCGACGGCGCTCGTGGTGCTGATGTGCATGGTCGGGCTGGTTCTTCTGATCGCGTGCGCCAACGTCGCCAACCTGCTGATCGCCAGGAGCGTCAATCGGCAGAAAGAAATCGCCGTGCGCTTGTCGCTGGGCGCTTCGCGCGGACGGCTGGTCCGCCAGTTGCTGGCCGAGAGCCTCGTCCTCTCGAGCCTGGGCGGAGTGGCGGGGCTCGGCATCGCGTTCGTTCTGACGCGAGGGCTCCTCGCCCTCATCCCGCAACAGGGACAGCCGCTGCTGATTACGCCCCATCCGGATTTACGCATCCTCGCATTCACGATCGCTCTGACGGTCGGCACCGGGATCGTGTTCGGCCTGCTTCCAGCGTTACGCGCAAGCCGGTTCGACCCCTGGACCACGTTGAAAGACACCATGGGATCGATCGCCGGAGCCAAAGGATCGCTGTTTCTACGCAAGGGTCTCGTGACGACCCAGGTCGCTCTCAGTTTTCTTTTGCTCTTCGGCGCCGGGTTGTTCGTCCGCAGCCTGCAGAACCTGAAGACGACCGACGCCGGTGTGGCAGTGGACAACCTGGTCTCGTTCCAGCTCGCACCGGCGCTCAGCGGCTACGACAACGAGCGCGCGACTCTTTTCTATCGGAACCTGCGCGATCGACTGCGAGCCGTGCCTGGCGTGCAATCAGCGGCCTTCGCGACCGTTGCGATCCTCTCGGGCAATGAATGGGACAGCTCGATGGGCGTCGAGGGACATCAGGCCAAGGACGGCGAAGATATGCAGGCCTTCATGAACGCCGTCTCGCCCGGTTACTTCCAGACGATGAAGACGCCGTTTCTCGAAGGCCGCGATTTCAGAGACGGCGAAGCCAGGGAGCTCACAGGCCTCAGCTATACGGGCGTCACGATTGTGAATCGCCGCTTCGCCGAGCACTTCTTTCCAGGCCGCAGCGCCGTAGGAAAGCACATCGGGTTTGGCAACCTACGAGACTCAAAGCTGTCCATCGAGATCATCGGTGTCGTTGCCGACTCGTTGTACGAAGGACCGCGCGAGGGCATTCATCGGCAAGTGTTCATACCCAACTGGGGGAAGAACAGCGCGGTGTTCTACGTGCGAACGCTCGTCGACTCTGCCTCCTCGTACGGCATGCTGCGCAACGAAGTGCGGCAGTTGGATTCCGCGATTCCTGTCTTTTCGATGAAGACGCTCGAAGCACAACTCGACGAGACCCTTCTGAGCGATCGTCTTGTCGCGATGCTGTCAGGGGGATTCGGCCTGGTCGCCACTCTGCTGGCGACGATCGGTCTCTACGGCGTGATGGCGTTCGTCGTCGCGCGGAGCACGAAGGAGCTCGGGATTCGTCTCGCGCTCGGCGCGCAGCCGGCGTTCGTCATCTGGCTGGTGATGCGGGAAGTCGTACTGCTGCTCGTGATCGGATTGGCCGTCGGCATCCCGACCGCATTGGGATTAGGCCGCTACGTCGCGTCACAGTTGTACGGCATTCAAGCGCACGATCCCACGATCACGGGCCTGACCGTCGCGTTGCTGGCTGCTGTGGCGGCTGCAGCCGGTTTCGTCCCTGCGCTGCGCGCCAGCCGGATCGATCCGATCCTGGCGCTGCGCTACGAATAGCGCCCTCAACTCATCTGTGGGTCCGTCGATCGAGATCACGCACATCAGCTTGCTCGACCATTCTGCGCGGTGCTTTTCGCATCGGTTCCAGCGCGTGCAACAGGCCACATGGACGTCTCCGGCGACCAACCGACTGCTTCTCGAAGCCGGCGTCGGCACGTATCTCTCCCGTTGGGGCACGAACCGCCGCCCGGACAGCATCAGCGGCGATCTCGTTCGGGTCGTCGAGGGCTGTTCGATCGCCGGATGCGCGAACAACGGCGGCATTCCAGCCTTGAACTATCGCTCGGAGGCACCATTCGACGACTGGATTGGCGCACACGTCTGGCGTGCATCCGCGTCCTATGTCACGGGCGCGCACAGCATGAAGTTCGGCTATCAGGGCGCCTGGCACGACGATCAGCAGAAGAACTTCCCGAACAGCACGGCGACCGCCTATCAATTCCAGAATGGCTCCGCCGGTTGCGCGAATCCAACGTCCCCCACGAGTTGTCCGGGCGTATTGATCGCGGAATCGTTGAGTCCGTATCAGGTGCTGCAAGACGTCCGCTACGATGCGTTCTACGCGCAGGAACAGTACACGACCGGTCGGTTCACCTTGCAGGGCGCAGTCCGGCTCGATCATTCGTGGAGTTATTTCCCGGATGAAACCGTCGGGCCCGTGCGCTTCCTGACAACACCGGTCACGTTCGCACAAGACGACCCCGCGCTTTCCACGGCATCGACGCTCCTCTGCAGCAGCGACTTGAAAGGTGCGAACCTGCCAGCTAGCTTCTCGAAAACCTGCATTAACAACGTGACCGGCTACAGGGACATCACGCCTCGCGGCGGCGTTGCATGGGACGTCTTTGGGACCGGCAAGACATCGGTCAAGGTCTCGATGGGCAAGTACCTCGAGGCTGCGAGCAGCGGCAACGGCAACTACACGGCAGGTAACCCTGTCTCACGTATGCCGACCAACATGGCGTTGAACTTCCTGCCGCCGGGCTCGATCAACCGATCGTGGAACGACGCCAATCGAAACAACGTGCCGGATTGCGTGCTGGAGAATCCGATCGCCAACGGCGAATGCGGTCAGCTGAACAACCTGAATTTCGGGAAGCCGTTCTTCACCAACAGCTTCAATTCGGAATTGATGGGCGGCTGGGGTGTGCGTCCGTCAGACTGGGGGTTCGTGGCTTCCGTCCAGCAGCAGGTCCTGCCACGAACCTCGATGGAGATCGGCTACTCGAGGCGGTGGCTGAACAACTTTACCGTCACCGACAACCTGATGACGCAACCCTCCGACTACACGCCGTTCAGCATCACGGCGCCGGCGGATGCGCGCCTGGGCGACGCAAGTGGCCAGGTCATCAACGGGCTCTTCAACGTGCAGCAGAACGTGGCGTCGCTGCTCAACAACTTCAACACGCTCGCATCGGACTACGGAAAACAGTACCAGCACTTCAACGGCATCCTGCTGAACGTCTCGTCGCGCGTACGGAATGGACTCACGCTCCAGGGCGGCTTCAACACGGGGAAAACGGTCAGCGACAACTGCGAGATCCGCGCGCAGATTCCCGAGCTGGCCGTAGCCGGCATCGTATCGGCGGCGGGCCCTGGCGTCAGTCCGTCGAACCCGTGGTGCCATATCGACACGGGATGGCTCACTCGCGGGACGGCGCTCGCGGCCTACGAGATTCCGAAGGTGGAAGTGCTGTTCAGCACGACGTTCCGCACCGATCAGGGTGGTCAGCTCGCAGCCAACTACACGATTCCTCTGGCCGTTGCGCAAGCAGGCGGCTTCAATCGGCCCGCCTTTGCGAACGGCATTTCGCCCATTGTCAACCTGGTTCAACCAGGAACACTGTATGGCGACCGAGTCAACGAGCTGGATTTCAAGATTGCGAAGATTCTGAAGTTCGGCGGCACACGGACCAACGTCGGCTTGGAGGTCTACAACGGGTTGAACTCGGCGGCAGTCCTGACTTACAACCAGGTGTTCAATCCGTTGGTTCAAAGTGGTCCGGGAGCGTGGTTGCAGCCGACGCAGATCATGATGCCACGTTTCTTCAAGATCACCGCGCAGTTCGATTTCTGAAATCCCTCGCTTCGGCTTGCGGTGAGCATATGGCTTAGCACCGGACCTGTCGTCCTGTCGCCCTGACCCACGTCGCTCTCCGAAGTTAGTTGACCTGTAGCATCTGCGAGGAGCCGAAGCCCTCGTATGCCGCGCTGCTGCCGCTGCGACGTACCCACACTTGGAACGTGTGGAGGCCACGGTGCAGCGGGCCGGGAACCCACGCGAATGAGTTGTCCCAACTGTATTCCTGCACGATCGTCCAGGCCTGTGTGGACAGGCTGTACTTGAGGAACCTGTACTCCAGAAAACCCGGACCTCCCGAGGCGCGCGCGACGACATTCAACGGCGTTCCGACTGTTGTGGCAGTGCCCACGTTGATCGTGACGCTCTGAACGGTCGGTGTCGGGTTTCCGACCGTGAACATCCCCGTCGCTGCCCAGGCCTCGTATGGCGCAGTTGACGAGGGTCGGCGGACCCAGGCCTGCACGGTGTAGTCGCCTTGGTCACCCAGGCTGGGCGTCCAGGTGAAGGTGTTGCTCGGCCCGTACGGCCTCACAAGTGACCACGAATCGCGCGCCTGGCTGTAAAGCAAGAAGGAATACTGCAAGGCGCCCGGTCCGCCACTCGCATCGACCGTGAAAGTGACGGGCGCTTCGGTGCCGAATGGGGCTGCCTTGTCCGAGGTTACCGCGCGAACCACGGGCACGCCGTTGCCGATTTGAAAGACGTCCGTGGCTTTGAATGCATCGTAAGGCGCAGTCGAACCCTGGCGCCGCACCCAAACCTGCAACGAGTAGTTCCCCGCTGCCGAAGGCGTCCACATGTACGACGAAGAAGGACCCCAGGGTCGAACCGTCCACGTGTTGCTCGACTGGGAGAAACAGATAGAACGAATACTCGAGCGGTCCAGGTCCTGCCGCCACGGCGTTCCATGTGATGGGGTCGCCGGTGCCGGCCGGGAACGACTTGTTCGCTGTGAGCGATCCAATCGAAACCGGTGCATCGCGCACCTCAAAGTTGCCCGTGCTTCGGTAGGACTCGAAGCTCGCGGACGATCCTGCGCCTCGGACCCAGACCTGCAGCACATGCTGACCGATATCGGTCGTGCCAGGGGTCCATGAATACGTATTCGACGTGCTGTAGTCCTTTCCGAGCACCCACTGCGACGTGCTGGCGTCATAACGCCAGAACTGATACTGAAGTGGCGGCGGCCCGCCGGTCGCCCGGGCGGTCCACGTGATGGTGGTCGCCTGACTGGGTGGCAGTGCTACATCCGCTTCGAGCGATCCGATCGTGATCGGATGATTGATCACGTTGAAGAAGCCGGTTGACCGCACGGCCTCGAAGTTCTCGGTGGAGCCAGCCTTGCGCGCCCAGACTTGGACGGCGTACGTGCCTTCCGCTCCTGGCGTCCAGGTGAAGCTGTTCGATGAACTGTAGTCCTGACCGACCGACCACGCACCGGTCGCCTGCGAGTATCGCCAGAACTTGAATTCGAGTTGGGCGCCTGGCCCGGCAAGGGCCGTCCAGGTGATCGCCTTGCCCGTGGGCGTCGGCGCCACCATGTCGGTCGTGAGAGCGGTCAGCCCGACGATGTTTACGCTGATTTCCGTAGATGGCGGACTCACGGCGCCGGCGGTGTTGATGGCCCGGACAACGAAGTAGTATTTCTGACCGTCCTCGACGCCACGGATTTGCCAGTCCAATCGATTGCCGACATCGACCGTGGTCGTGTACGCACCCGACACGGTGCCGTACGAGACGCGGTATCCCGCGATGTTGGTCTCAGGATTCCGATCCCAGGCAATTGTTACAACCCCCGCTGAGGCTACCTCCGGCAACAGGAGGACAGCCGCAAACGCTGTGACGCGGACAAAGGCTCGTCGAAGCACAATGGTCCTTCGCCCGAGCGTGTGGCAACGACGGCGCCACCTCGGCCAGAGCGGGCGGACCAACCCTAACTTATTGAGCTGCCTTGGAACGTTGCCGTTCGCGGTCACCGATTCCGTGTCGGGCGACCTACAAATCTGGTAAGTAACCTTCGAAAAAAGCATGTCGGCGGTTTGCCTATCCAAAAGGCCTGGGCATACCGAAGACCGACTCTAGCAGCTTGCTGATGGCCGCCGGAATTGTATTGGTCAAAACCTCGCCAGGTTCCCTTCCACGAGCTAACGGACAAGCTATCAGACGAGCTTCATGATTTGCGCGTCAATTCACATCCAACGAATCTGCAGTCGAGTATCACGAAACTGCACAGACGTAAGACGAAATCGAGCGCTGCGCAACCTATATTGATGGCGTAATCGTTGCGTAGGTCCTCCTTTATGAGGCTCGCCGCTCGTGCGCTTGGCGTCGTGGTCGCTGCCGCGCTTTCTTCTGTTTGGCTGCTCGCAACGAGCACACTTGGCGGACCACTCTCAGTACCGCTGCCGCTGTTTCCGCCCGACAACTGGTGGAATGCCGACATTTCGACCGCGCCCGTCGATTCGGCTTCAGCAAGTTTCATTGCGTTCATCAACAACGGATCGACGCGCCGGATGCACCCGGACTTCGGCGGCGATGCGGGACCGGTCCAGATCTATGGCTTCCCGTACATCGTCGTCGACAGCGCGGTTCCGCTACGCGCGGTGCAGTTCCAGTACGACAGGGAAAGCGACGGCGTCAATCATGCGACGCGAACGAGCTTTCCGTTTTACCCGATTCCCGACGAGGCGATCACACAGGCGCATTGGATTGAAAGCGGCGAGCCTGGCAACGTCGACCTGCGGAGCAGCTCGGACCGGCACATGCTCATTGTCGATAAGGATCGGCGATATCTATTCGAGCTCTACAACGTCTTCTTCGATGGCGCGCAGTGGCGCGCGGGCTCGGGCGCATTCTTCGATCTGAGTACAAACAACCGCCGGCCGGACACGTGGACCTCAGCCGACGCGGCCGGCCTGGCGATCCTGCCGGGCCTGATTCGGTACGACGAGGTGTTCGGCGCCGGCGAAATTCAACATGCGTTTCGAGTGACGGTGCGGGCGACGAACGGCTACGTCTATCCCGCATCTCACCAGGCGGGCTCCACGCCTGGCGCACTTCCAATGGGCGCCAGGCTTCGACTGAAGGCCAGCCGGGACATCTCGGGATTCAGGCCTGAGGTTCAGAAGATCTTCAGAGCGATGAAGACGTACGGCCTGATTGTCGCCGACAACGGAACCGACCTGTATGTCAGCGGAACCTACGACACACGCTGGGACAACGGCGTGCTCAATCCCGCCTTCTCTGCGCTGACCGCGAACGACTTCGAGGTCGTGCAACGCGGAATCATCCCGGCGCCCGCTATTCCTCCGTCCGCTCCCACCAACGTCCGCTTCGTTCCCTGATTGCACCACATCCGTGCAATCGAACCGTGTCGCAACTGGCGCTTGAGGCTAGGTCATCCCAGAGTACTCCGATATTGGCCGTAGAGCATCTCGCCGTCGCGATTGAAATCCTGCCGCGGCCCGATGCCGAACTCGTCCCCGGTGAATCCGTTCGGATACCACCGCATCGTGAACGCCGCATTGAACCTCTTATTGAAGGTGACTCCGATCGGCTTGAACTTGAGACCAAACTTATCGAATGTGTTGAAGCCCGAGCCGAAACAGGACGTCGTAAGACAATCCGACGAGGCCATGGTGGAGCATGACCTTTCCACCGGGCGATGTGTGCGAGCGGATCTCGAGCATTGGCTCAAAGGCGACCATCCATGTTTTGAACCAGTCGAAGTTGGTGCCTTCGTCGGAATCGTAGCCGTCGAAAAGAACGGAGTCGTATCGAATGAGATCCACGTCCTTCTCTCACGCCGGGGCTTGAGCTGGCCAGTAAAGCCGGTAGTCGAATTCGACGGCACTCCCACGTCTTCAATTTGTTGCTTTCCAGGTCGTGGATCGTATTCGCAGTGCAACGGAAAGCCGATCATCTGTGGCCCGCTCATCGTCCAGATGCAATCCGAGATGCTGGCATGCGCTGTGCTCGGGAACGCCAGCACGGCAAGCAAGCGCGACAGCCGGGGTCCCCGGATACCTGCGCGACATACGGCCTCCTCGGTCGAAAGCGGCTAGTTTACTGGGGGGATGGAATCGAAGAGCGCCCGCGACGCCACGTTCCGCCGAAGTTCGGCTGCGTCCTTTCGAACGCGCAGCGACTTCCGTTCGCCCGGCGCCGGCTTATAGAGCAGAAGCTCTTCATTACTAGTACCAATAACGAACGCCGGCTGATTTTCGAACAACACGACTTCGCGGAGGTCCCAGATGATCGGTCGTGGGACCGCTTCCAGAGCGATCACCACGAATGCCACGATCAGCGCCGCCCACTTCAAGGTTCGTACGCGGGACGGATCGGAGGCGCGTTTCTCCAACCGCGGAAACCAAAGCCAGGCCGAAAGCCCCAATATGAAGCTGAGGATCGCCGACCACAGCGCGTGCGTGCGGTGAACAGGGCCGACCCGCTGGTCCGAGAATGGAGAGGTCCAGCAGATCCGGACGCTGGTCGAGACCGAGGGCCGTCAACGCGTAGTAGACGCCGTAGAACGACCATGTGAGCGCGGCAAGCCCAGCAACGCCGAGACACACGACTAAACCGGCCAACGTGGCCGAGTCGAGCCGTTCCGACAGACTGGACCATCGCCTACGAATGAGGCCGATACGCGGCCAGATCAACGCTCGAAGTCCCACCAGCAGTGCGACGACAGCTCCGAACCCGGTCCAAACGATCACGAACGGAAAGAGGGCACGATCGCCGACCCTGAAGTAGTCTGGTGCACCGGCGGCAAAGACTGGATCCACTCGAAGCAATCTCTCGAAGGCTCTCGACGCCAACAGTCCGAGCACTTCAGTGACCGCGAGCGCACCCACGACCACCATGACAGCCTGAGAAAGCCTTCTGAGTATGGACGTATCGCGCTTTTGTTCCCTCGCTTTCTCTTCTCCCGTCAGGGCCGCGTAGAACTCGCCAGCCGTCGCAAAGCGGCCTCCGGATCCGCATCGATGGCACGCTCGACGATGGCGACGAATGATGGGTGGAGATCGGGTCTGCTCGTCCCTCAGCTGGCGTCGCTCACCTTTGGCGTGCGCGTCGGCCAGGCTGTCGAGCGAGCTCCCGGTCACGGGATAGCTTCCAGTGACCAGGTAGTAAAGCAGCACGCCAACGGCATAGATGTCGGTTGAGACGGTGGCGGCGCCGCCCTTGAAGATTTCCGGCGCAAGGTAGAGCGGCGTGCCCCGTATTCGGCCTACCGACGCCCGTCCCATGAACTCGCCGGCACCGAAGTCCATCAGGATGATGCGCCCTCCGTCCGCGGCACGCATCACGTTCTGTGCCTTCACATCGCGGTGCACCATGCTTGCCTGGTGGACAGCGGCGAGGGCGAGACACACTTCCTGCCCGATGTGAGACGCCTCGCCGGCACTCAACCGTCCGTTGGCAACGAGGGCCGAGAGCGTGTCGCCCTCGATGAGATCCATCCAGAAACCGACGCGCCCGTCATGCTTGTCGGCTCCGTGGACGGACACCACATTCGGATGCCGCACGCGCGCAAGCCGGCGCGCCTCGTGCAAGATGCGGGAGGAGAAATCGCTCTCAGTGATATCCGGCTTGAGGAGCTTCAGCGCAACCGGATGATCCAGCCAGGTGTCGTGTGCGTGGAAGACCTCGCCAAACGCCCCCTCGCCGATCTTCCGGCGAAGGACCAGATGGCCCCATCGTCCGACCACCGCCTGAGCCCCCGCGTAGCCCACTGGTGCAACGCCGATGTGCACGTCCGGATCGAATGCCGGACCGGCCCTGGTAACCTCGAGTGGATCGTCGGACGCGGAACGGTGCTGTTCCGCAACGTCAGCGATGATGCGGAGGTGCTGCAGGAACCGCCGACGCGGGTCGTCGGTCGGGAGGCCTTCGAGACGGCCCCAGTCGATCGAGTCGCCGTCGGCTACGGATTCTGCAAGCTTGTCGAGGGGATCGGGATCCTCTTCCATCCCGCGATGGAGGGTACATCAGCTGAAGCTCAACTGGACAGTGTGAAATTGTTAGTGCTTTAAACCCCTCAATTCTCGTCCATCGCCTTGACCAGATTCTTCACCGCCCGGGCGACGGCCATCCGTGCCGCGGCCGCCGTCGGCTTGCCCAACGCGAGCGCGACTTCCTCGTAGCTTTGCTGCAGTTCGAGGCGAGCAATGACAGCTTCCCGCTCGGCGGGCTGCAGCCGCGCGAGAGCGGCCTCGTACCGCTCCAGCCGCTCCTTGCCAATAGCGTGTTCGAGCGGAGTGGGTGCCGTATCCTCATGACTTTCGTGGAGTTCTTCCGCGACGGGCCTGGCCCGGACCTTCCGGATCTCATCGCGTATGTGGTTGGCGATCGCTTGCCGAAGGTAGGCCTGCAACGCACCAGGATGGCGGGCTTCGAAGTGCTTGAGATGCGGGAGAGCCCGGATCACGGCGTTCTGGACGAGGTCGTGCGTATCGGCCAGGCTGCGGGCCCAGTTGGGCAGCCGTCCGCGTGCCCAGCGCCTGAGTGGAGGAAGTGAGCGCTCGACCAGCAGGTTGACTGCCCCCTCGTCGCCGCTTTTGAAACGATCGAGCAGATCAATGGTGCTGGTCAACTCGCCGGACTCCTCGATATCTGAGGCGTTGGGGCCGTCTTGGCTGGAGGTCATCGATTCGTTCCCTTCTACTAGTACCAAACGGATTAGCCGAATCATTTCGAACGGGTCAGCGTAAAGTCAAGCCAATCCTGGGTTTGGGAGTGACTTAACCGGAGGCCTCACTCCAGAGAATCGGGCATCATCCGAACCATCGCGGCTGAACGGCTTAAGGCACGAGAGCGACTCACGGAGGATGTCCTGCGGCCAAGCGCGACGACGGGGTGGTGATCGAGCCGGCGTCGCCGAACGGAACGAAGCCGATCACAAATTCCGGCACTTCGCTGCCAGAACCGGGAGCCCCGGGCCGTACGTGACAATCGCCACTGGCGCATTGGAGCCCGGCCGCTCCTCGTCGAGCTTGAACGAACTTCCAGCAGCCAGCTGCACACCCAAGGTCGAAAAGTAGTTCGAGGAGACGATCTCGGCGAAGGAACGCGTGGTGGGCTCCCCTTTCACCAATTCCGACAGAGCGGTCGTATGGGCCATCACACTCTCGAAAATGGCACCGCGATCCCGCAGGTCGACGTAGAGCGGGTACGAGAAGTCTGTACGAATCCGGTCGCTGCCGGTCGTGACTGAACACTTCAACGAGCGTTTCGATCCGACCGGGTCGAGGCTGCAGCAACACCGTGTTCACAGTGAGAACACTGCGGTGTTGGCGGCGATCGGCAAGGCGAGAATCAGCGCCGCCGTCACCGTGAACCCGGGGACCGCCCTAAGAGACGAAAGCCATGGCGGAAGTCCCGAAATATTTGCAAGAGCATACGCACAGTGTACGCCTCCGATCGATGGAGTTCGGGGACAAAACACTCGCGACCTGTATGTCTGGCTTATACTCACGCGAACGAGCTCAGGGAGGATGGCATGCGCGGTCTCAATGCGGTTCACGACTGGCTGTGGTCATCAGCCTGTCGTTCGGCGTATCGCAGGCGTTGGCTCATCACAGCTTCGCGCCTCACTTCGATGCCAGCAAACCGGTGAGCATCTCCGGGACCGTCAAGGAGTTCGAGGCGAGGAACCCGCACAGTTACCTCCACATCGCAGCGGTCGACGAGAACGGGCAGACGAAGGAATACGTCTGCGAATCGCACGGCGTCACCCAGTTGACGCGCAACGGGGTCACGCCAGACCTGCTCAAGACCGGGACCTCGGTTCGAGTCACCGGCTCCCTGTCGCGGCACAGCCCCTACATGTGCTTCTTCGACAACGTCGAGCTCCCGGACGGGCGGGTGCTGAATGTCAACGGTCCGAGAGGCGGGCCGACGGCGCGCGTGGCGCCACAAGCGGAGCGCAAGGACATCTTCGGCACCTGGCTGCTCGCACCGATACCGAACCGAAGCACGAGCGGTCCGCAGCCGATGATGCAACTGCTGACACCGGCCGGCGAGAACGCGGTGGCTGCCTACGACCCGTTCCGCGACGATCCCACATTCCGTTGCGATCCTGTCGCGATTCGCCGTGTCTGGGGTGCACCGGGGACGCCGCTCGAGATCGTCCGAGACGGCCAGGACGTCGTGCTGCATCACGAGTGGATGGACGTCCGTCGGGTCGTTCACATGAATATGAAAACGCACCCGAAGGACGCTCCGCGGGGCTCCCTCGGGCACTCGATCGGTCACTACGAAGGCGACACGCTGGTGATCGAAACCGCGAACTATTCAAAGGGCGTCCTGAACCAGTACGTCGAGCAACCGGGCCAGCCAACCAAGGGACTCCTCCACTCCGCGGCGCTCACGTCCGTCGAGCGCTTGCATCTCGACGCGACGCGCCAGCGTCTGGTGGTCGAGATCGATCTGACCGACCCTGAATACTTCAAGCAGCCGTTTCCGCGCGGGACGCTGGAGTACGCGCCGTCCGAGCTGAAGATCGAGCCGTTCAACTGCTCGCCCGAGGGTGTGACCGGCACCCTGAGAAAATGACCATGTCAAGAGTCATCTCGAGCGAACCTGGACGCCTAAAATAACGTCATTCAGCACGATGACGTACGTCGACTCAGCAGTATTGGACTTCACCGAGTGGATGTGCCGCCGGTTCCAGATGTTGACCGGCCGGACGAACGTATGGCTCGCCTTTCAACTCACCAACCTGAGCATCGTCGTCTACTTCACCTGGGTCGCGACCCTCTATTTTGCGAGCAGCGACCTGGTCCTACGCGTCTTCGTCGCAGCGTTCTGCGGGGGCGTCTTCTTCGTCCTGACGCGGACCATCTTCAAGGTGTCGATCGAGGCCTCGGAAGCCGCAGCCTATCGACGGGTCGCGAAGGGCCTCAGAAATCCGCGCCGGATACGCGACGCCCAATTGCGCATCGCATTTCTCACGTTATCCGTCGTGCTTTCGTATCCTCTCTGGTTCGCCTACATCGTCCTGCGTCAGCGCTTCATTCTCCTGACCGCTGCGCTCATCATCCTGACGACGGTCGTTCTGTACGTCCTTGCCTGCGACCCGCTGCCACCGTGTGTGGGGAAGGTGAGAGAGTGGATTCGCGGGATGGTGCCCGCGCGGATTGCATCGGCCGCTAACCCGCCTGACGCGCTGTCGCGGGCTCCTCATCAGACGACTGCCGCCAAAGCCGCATAGTGTCCACCAGAAACGAGTAGCACAGGGCAGCCAAAGCAAAGGCTGCGATTGTCGAGCTCAGTGGTGGCGTCATACCTGGCGCGAGCACAACGACAAGCGCGGCGGTTTGCGCCACGCAGATGATTCGTGCCCGTGAGGTGGGTGTGAGCGGCCGCTGCATCCAAGGCAACAACCAAGTTGCAGCCACAAAGCCGTAGCGCAGCAAGCCTGAGAGCACAATCCATGGACCGGCCTTGCTTTCCTGCCACGCGAGAATCGCCAGCGTCTGGATGAGCAGCGCGTCGACCTCCACATCGAATCTGGCGCCGAACGCGCTGGCCATCATCGTGCGTCGCGCCAGCCACCCATCCAGCCCGTCCATCGTCAACACAACGAGGCCCACTGCGGCTGCTGTCGCCACCGGAATGTCCGATGCGGATTCGCCGATCAGGCCCGCGAGCAACGCGCCGAACGCGGCACGGACGGTGGTGAGCTGATTCGCTGCGCCGAAGCGTGCATAGGGATGGTGTTGCCGCAGGCGGGCGAGCGCGATCGACATGATCGCGAAAAACAGGCCGCTTGCCTTGACCGGATACCAAGCGGTCAGGCGCCATTCCCGAACTGCCAAAATCGAGATGCCCGACACTGCAACAAGTGCTGCTAGCGCGATGACTTTGGCATCGGTCGGGAGGCGGTCGCGGGGAGCGTCCACGAGCTGGATTGTATCGTTCTGTCCACTAGCCGAGAATTAGTCCGTGCGGAGCGATCCTCCATCGATCGTGTTCATCGTCCCGGGGCCGCTCGAGACGCAGACCGGAGGCTACGCGTACGACAGACGCATGGTTCAGGGGCTTCGCGATCGAGGCTGGCTCGTTGACGTCCGAGAGCTCGACGGGAGCTTCCCACATCCGAAGCTCGGAACACTGAACCAGGCGTCTCGCATGCTCGAGACCATTGCTGGCGGCACGACAGTGGTGATCGACGGCCTTGCCTTCGGCGCGATGCCCGGCGAGGTCGAGCGGGCGGCTTCGCGCTTACGAGTCGTCGGGTTGATTCACCTTCCCCTGTCCGCCGACGTCGGGCTCGAACCCGATGTGGCGATGCAGCTGAAGGCCAGCGAGCGGCGCGCGATCGCCGCAGCGTCGATCGTCATCGCCACCGGAGAGACGACGAGAGCGTTCCTGGTGAGCGACGGCGTCCCCGCCACCCAGATCGCCGTCGTCGAGCCAGGCACCGATCGTGCGCCGTTGGCTCGTGGTTCTGGTGCAGGCCCGCTGCAACTACTCTGCGTGGCCACACTCAATCAAGGTAAGGGCCACGATATGCTGTTCGACGCCCTGGCCGCGGTTTCACACCTCGAATGGCAATTGACCTGCGCCGGCAGCCTCGACCGCGATCCGCCTACTGTGCAGAGGCTGTGCGAACAACTGCGAGCGAAGGGATTGGCGTCCCGTGTGGCACTTGTCGGTGGCCTGGACGGCGCAGCGCTGGCAGACTGCTATGACAAGGCGGACGTCTTTGTCCTCGCGACTCGGCAGGAGACCTATTGCATGGCGGTCGCGGAGGCCATCGCTCACGGACTGCCTGTTATCAGTACGATGACGGGCGCCATTCCGGAGCTCGTCGGCGATCGGGCGGGCGTGCTCGTCCCGGTCGGAGACTTACCGGCGTTCACTGCGGCGCTCGAACGGGTCCTGAGCGACAACACTCTGCGAGCGAGTCTGGCCGGCGGCGCGCGGCGAGTCCGCGGGCAGCTACCGACTTGGAATGACGCCGTGGACAACATGGCAAAAACATTGGAGACAGTGGCGCGGTAGATGGCTGATTCTCTGTTGAACTGGCTGGCCTTGCGCGAGCCGGCCGATACCGACGCGCGATCGCAGCGCCTGACGAACGAGGCGCTCGCGGCGATCGGCCGTCACGATCCATTGAGCATCCTCGATCTTGGAACGGGCACGGCCTCCAACGTCCGCTATCTTGCCGGCCGGCTCCCCGTGCCGCAGCGCTGGCTGATTGTCGATCGCGATCCTGACCTGCTCGCCGAAGCGCGGGCTCAGATGTCGTCCTGGGGCGCAATCCGCGGATACGACGTCAGCGCTCGAGGGGACGAGGTAGTGATCCGCGGGAAGGAAATGGACTGTCGCATCGAGACCAGCTGCCAGGATTTGGGCAGGCTGGAAGATCCGGGAATCTTCGCCGGACGGCATCTGGTGACGGCTTCCGCTTTCCTCGACCTCGTCTCGGAGAGGTGGCTGCAGCATCTCGCCGCGCGCTGTCGCGATGTGGGGGCGGTTGTTCTCTTCGCGTTAACCTACGATGGGCGATCGCACTGCTTTCCTGAAGAGCCTGAAGACGATGAAATTCGCGAGCTCTTGAACGGACATCAGCGGGCGAGCGACAAGGGTTTCGGGCCGGCTGCGGGACCAGAGGCCGTGGAACACGTCTCCCGCGCGTTTGCCGCAGTTGGGTATCGTGTACGACGCGAGGCCACCAACTGGCTCTTGCCTTCGGACAACCGGGAATTTCAAACAGAGCTGATCGAAGGATGGGCCCGGGCCGCGCTCGAGATCGCACCGGATCGGGCTGGCAAGGTTGGCTCTTGGCTGTCGCGCCGGCTCGGGCACGTCGAAGCCGGCCGCTCGGTGCTGACTGTCTGTCACGAAGACGTTGCGGCGTGGTCGCCCTCGGCCGTCTCTCACGACAGCCGGGCGTAAACGTCGCCTGGGCGGCGCTGCGCGGCAGGAGTGCGCAAGACGTTCAGCACGTCCGAGGCGTCGAGCCAGCGTTCCGAAGCAAGCTGGCCGGACTCGCCGATCGACCAATTGAACAGGTATGGACCCAGGGACACCAGGCGCGCCAGGCACCCTTGTGCTTCCTCGAGGGCTCGCGGCAGATATTCGAACGAGAGAGCCGGCACCGGCCGGCCCAGTCCTGAAAGGACGGCTTGCTCGCTCCCCTCGACGTCTATCTTGATGAATGCTGGAACGCCAAACCGCTCGATCAGTCCATCGAGCGTCACTGTATCGACCTCGATTCGCTGATTCCACTGCACGCCGCTGAAATCAGGATCTCTTGCCCGCGCAGCACGCCAGTCGGTCGCAAGGGTCGTCACTGTCGGGGTCCGCTCGCTGACGGCCAGAGATCGGCGTCCGGGCGTGTTCGCCACAGCCGCCTCGACAATGCTTATGTGCGCCGAGCGGCCGAACAGAACGCGCAGCAGCCATGCGAAATCCGGTTGCGGCTCGACCGCTACTACACGACAACCGAGCGCCGCAAACGCGCGGACGCGGTTGCCGGCGTGCGCCCCGACGTCGAACACGAGATCGCCCGCAGCGACGAAACGGCGGTACAGAGTCTTGAGACGCCGCTGCCTGAGGGGGATGGCGTGATAGATGGCCAGCGAACGCGCGAGGCCCAGGGCCCGGTCGAGGCGGCTCAATGCGCTCTTATTACATCGGAATGGCTCGCGGCGTGGTAGTCATCGAGCGTCACTCGGCAGTCGGTGCCGCACTGCCTCTCGACCCGAGCGTCCATACGCCGGACGCTCCGGCCGCCGACGATCGAACGGATGTTCTCCACCGCGCGGGGCCCCGGGCGGCCGAGTCTGCGATCGAGCGCCGCAAGGGGTGACATTTCCCCCGAGAGGATCTGCAACGCCCACGAGCCGTCAATCTGGGCCTGCGCTCGACCGCTCACCTCCGCCTCGTCGTCACTCCCCGACTTAGCGGCCACGATGAGGAGGCCTCTCTTGCGTTCGCGCAGCTCGAGAACGTAACCGCATCGTTCCAGGTCTCGCTGTTCGGTGTCAAAGCGATGCACGAAGGACGCGTCGCTGTCGTTGAACGAGCTTTGTTCGGCCGCCGGCGTGACTCTGATGGAGCTGTTCCCTCGCTTGACTGTGGTCGGCCGCAATGGGGCGGACGTGGGGCGATCCGTCGATTCGAGCTGCGAGAATCAGCGACTCGATGGCTTGCAGCCGAGCGGCGTGGTCCAGGCTCGTTTCGCTCTTCTTGTGAAGACGCGTCTGGAGCTCGCCCCAGACCTCCGCAAACGCGGAAGTCGCAGCCTCTCGTGGTGCGAACGCCGCAAGCGGCATGCGGCGGACCGCCATCTGCTCCACCACGCTGGCGTAAGGGATCTGTGCGGACAGGAAGATTTCGGAGTGTGCCACGGACCACTCGCAGGCTCGCCGATGCAATGCCTTGCGGCGGTCGACCATGCTGAAAAATGGCGCGAGCCTTGTCGGCGCCTCGGAGCGGCCGGCCCACTTGATCACACGTGCGACCGTCCGTAGTGACAGCACGGTCGGGATGGTGGGGACAAGTACCGCATCGGCGGCGGTGAAGATACCCTCCGTCAACAACGAGAAACCTGCCGGGCAGTCGAGGAGCACCACGTCGAAGTCGCGGCCAAGCGTCTCGAGGAGTGTGGTCAGGAGGCGTTCCGGCTTGCCGAGGGAACTCAGAAACCGCTCGAACTTGCGATAGGCGAAATCGGCCGGCAGCAAGTGCAGGTTGGTGTAGTCGGTTTCTTTGATGGCGGCATCCAGCGCGTGGCCATTCTCGAGACTCTTCTTGCCGAATCCAGAGACGTGCGCTCGCACGCGGAACGCAAAGCTGGATGCTGCCTGTGGGTCGAGGTCCCAGAGGAGAGTGCGCTTGCCGGCCGCCGCGGCGAGGTAGGACAGGTTGACCGCAGTCGTTGTCTTTCCGACGCCGCCCTTCATGTTGTAGATGGCAACGGTCTTCATCGCACTCGCTCCTTTGACGCCGGCCGCTTGAACGCACGCCGGCAGGCCGACCGCATATCTCGCGCGCGGAACCGTGCCAGCTTCTCGATGACCTGTTCGCGAAGGCGCTCGCCGCGCTGGCGGCTTTGCTCGGCCATCCGCCCGAGGGCGAGCAGGACCTCCGCGGGCTTACCGGCGGCACACAGTGCGCGGCCACACTCGAGCAATCGCCTTTCCTGGACGTGGGCGTCGTTGAAGTCGCCGAGTGCGCGCTGCAGCTTCTTCAGTGCCCCGAGAATGCAGGCGAAGTCCGAAGCGTCGTAAAAGGCCGGCGTGACGTCGATCAGGTAGCGGAGTTTTTTGGCGTCGATCCGGATCTGGTGAAGATGCTCCGCGGTGGTGTGCTCAGCGATGGCGTCAGCCGCGCGGGCGATCCGCCGGCTCAGCCGCCACGCGCGCCGCGAGACGACCGAGGCGAGTGGTCCGGCCGCGTTTCGAGCCTCTGATTCCAAGACGATCGGCCCTTCAAGGAACGTCTTCCAGTCCGAAAGCAGGCGCTGATAGCGATCGCTGTCCAACGCCCGGACGAGCTCGTCTTGTTGCTGCTGCTGCGTCTCGCGCAGGAACGACATCAGCACATCCGCATCGGAGGGAGAAAGCTCTGCCCGGCGATCTCTCAGCGCGAGAATGAGCACGTCCAGGTCGCGCGGTGGGCCGGTGAGGCGGCCGATCCACGAAAACTCGGTCGAGAAGTGACCGACAATGTTGGGTGGAAACACATCGCGGATCTGGCCGAGCAGTGAGCGCGTACGTCTGACGCTCACGCGAAAGTCGTGAAGAAATTCCGTGTCCAGATTCGCGCGGACGCCTGGCTCGTTGGCCACGAAGAGGTCGAGCAACGCGGCATGAATCTGCCGGGCGCCGGTGTCCGCACGGACCGATGGCGCCAGATCTACCCGAGGCTGTGAGAGGTCGCCTCGCACCGGTGCGCCAATCCTCTGCAGCATCACGCCAAGCGGGCCGTCGGGGCACGGCTTGATGCCGGGACGGCTCTCGATGACAGGCACGAGCCGCTCGAATATCTCCTCGTAGCCGCGCAGGCCTGTCAACGTGACCATCGTCGGCAGCCTTTGCCAGACACCGCGCGCGTCCGGCAGCCGGGCCTGGCCCGACGCGACGCGGAGCCGCGCCACCGTCTTCTCCCGATCGTCGAGGACATCGAGCAGCGAACCGTACTCCTCGGCGTCGTTCTGGGCGAAGAGCCGCCGCACACCGATGACCGATGTCACCGCCCGCTGGAGCGGACCATCGGGGAGCTCCCATGCGAAGCTGACGGGCTGGCTGACCCGCATGGCGAAATGGCTGCCGCCGCCGCGGCTTTGCCAGGCGATCGTGGAAGTGCCGTTGACGCCGTCTCGTGTCAGACAGGCGCCCGCCCGCCGGATTCGCCCATCAAATGTGTCCAGCACCGTGAACCGGTGCCGGGCAATCTCGTGATGACGCGTTGGCAGAAGCACCTGCAGGCTGCTGGTGATCGCGTCCGCTGACACCTCGCCCGGGACGACGTACACCGATTCGGAGACGGCAGGGCCGTTGGTGGTGCTGGTCGCCACGTTCATGAATCCAGTTCGATTGCGCCTTCGAGATGCTGGACGAACTGCTGCAGCTCCTCCCGCAGACGGGCGGCGGCGTCGGGGATTCGCATCCAGCGGCGACGCCGGAATTTGTCTTCAAGCCAGCGCTCGCGTACCTTGGTGACCCGCATCAAGTAGACGACAACCCGGCGGCGGCCATTGCCTTTGTCGTGGTGATAGCGGCCGAGCGGTTTCCGCGCGACTACGCCCCGCAGGCCGGCTTCCTCTTCGGCTTCGCGGATGGCTGCATCGCGGGGCCGTTCGCCATCGTCGACCGAACCCTTGGGCACGATCCAGCCTTTCCCTCTGGAAGTCGTCACCAAAGCCACTTCGATTCGCTCCTTGTGAATCCGATAGGGGATGACCGCTGCCTGCCGATGTACACGCGCCATCTATCCTCCTGTCGTGACTGGTTCCCAGGCCTGGTTCGCGTCAGCGCCTACAGCGTTTTCGGACTGCACGTAGGGTCCGCCTTCAGGCGGATCGTGCAGTCCGGCTAAAGCCGGACGCTACGTACGGTCGGAGTACGAAGAGCCAGATTCACGCGACGACCGTGGCTCGGAGGTTTAGTGTGTTGAGAGAACGTACCAAAGTTGAGCTCGAAGTACAAGGGGTTCAGGGGAACAGACAGGTTTCACGCGCGACGAAAACTCGAAAGATCGCGCTCGCGCGAAATCGTGGCCGCACCATGGCGTCGGGTAGCAGAATAGGAAACGCGTCCAGCTCGGTGCTTATGCGAACCTTACGACTACGTCACACGGCATTTGTCGTGTGGTTGGCCTCGACCGTCGTCTCGTCGGCATGCGCCAGCCTGCCTGTCGAACCAATCCCCAAGATCTACGAGACCCAACAGGCCGTCGATCGTTACATCACGTCCGGTCGCTATGACGCCGACTTGGCTCGCGTCGTGGAAGATGCATCGGCTTATCTCGAAGAGCGCGCCAAGCTTGTCGCCCGACCCGCCATCGTGCTCGATATCGACGAAACGGCCCTCTCCAATTGGCCGGCATACAAGGCCAACGGCTGGGTTCGTATCGTCAACGGCGAATGCAACCTCGAACAAGGTCCCTGCGGGCTGCGTGCCTGGCAGGCGACCGCGCAGTCCAAGGCGCTGAAACCGACGCTCGAGCTCGACAAGAGAGCGAAGTCTCTCGGCGTCGCCGTTTTCTTCATCACCGGCCGACCCTCGAATCTCCGCGATGCGACCGAGCGGAACCTGCGCGAACAGGGATTCGAATGGGACGAGGTCATCCTCGCCCCACCCGGCGCCCAGTTTCCGAGCGCGGCCGACTTCAAAGCGCCAGAAAGAAAGAAGATCGTCGAGCGCGGGTACACAATTCTGCTCACGATGGGAGACCAGCAGAGCGATCTGACGGGAGGTTTTGCCGAGCGAACGTTCAGGCTGCCGAATCCGGTATATTTTCTTCCGTAGGCGCCGGCGGCCTGATGAAACCAAAAGAATTGACGATAAGAGAGAAATCGTATTCGATTGCACTCCTGTTTGAAGGCGGTGGTGTATGGGGTTCTGGAGCGCCGTCTGGACGTTAACGGTGATGGCGTTGGTGATCGTCGCGGCGGCGATGGTGCGTCGCGTGCGGACCGGGCCCAAGGATCTTGGCGCCCTCAGCGCACAATGGGTCGCCCATCAGTACAGCGATTCGGACGATAACTGAGCTCGATCGCCTCCGGAAACGCCTCGTCTCGGGCCTACTGCTTCTCGTACACCTGCGTACTGACGTACGCGACCCCGCTCGCGTCGGTCCCCTTCGCGACAACAGTCAGCGTTTTCCGATCCGCTGAGAGCGTCCACGTCGCCGTTTCGCTTCCGACTTGATCGCCCGCCATGGTCCGCTCGAACGTATTCCCATCGACGCGCTTCACCGTGACCCGGGCGTTTCCCCAGTTTGGAATCGGGTATTCCTTACCATCGGCCTTGGCCGTGTAGTCGTACGTAGACAAAGGTGAGCCGTTGCCCTGGGGTCGCCGCCACGACGAGACCTCGTACTTGGCTTCGTCCCCATTGACGGTCACGACCATCTCACGCCGGTAAGGCATCAGATTCGAAGGCTCGTAGCTGGACACGAAGAGATTGAGCACCCATTTGCCTTCCAGCGGATCGCCGCTGCCCTTCTTGCCGGCCCTCGCAGCGGGTGCGGATTTTCGGGCAGCCGCTGGCGCCGCGCTCTTGCCAGCTATCAGCGGGATCTCATCGGCCGGCACGTTGCGCAACAGGCGCGCCTTCCAGGCCGGCGTGTTCGCCTTGATCTCGCGGTACGCAGCCTCCAGGAACATGTCGGTCGTCCATGGACCGGTCGTCGCGCCGTACAAGCCGTCGTAGTCGAGGCTCACACCGGCGGCTTTGACCTGCTCGACCGTCTTACCGTCGAGCACGAGCTGGGTGATCCGATCCGCGATGATCGTCATCGCATCCCGGTACTCCACCAGGTCGATCTCGTTCGAGATTCGTCCATGCCCGGGAATGATGCGGGTGCCACCCATCGAGTTGAATTCGGGGATCGCGAGATCGATCAGATGGTTCAGGGCGTCGATAACGCCATTCAACGTGCCACCGTGCTTGACGTCAATCACGGGATATCGATCGGTCGAAAAAATGTCGCCGGCACTGATGACATCGGACTTTCGGAAGAAGACCATCAAATCGCCGTCGGTGTGCGCCGCCGGCTGATGGATGATCTCGACGCCCTCGCCGGTCACGAACAGCGTCTTGAGGGGCGCGGCAAACGGATCGGTCGGCCACAGAGGCGACGGCAGAGGCGTCGATCCGTCTTTCGAGCTCGTCATCTTGTTGTACGCCTTCTCCTGTGCGTACACGCGCGCCCCCTGCTCGATGAACGCGTTCAAATTGTCGCCGGCGGACTTGGCGAACCGCTCGTTGCCACCGACATGATCCGGATCGGCGCTTGTGTTGACGATGTGGCGGATCGGCAGGGGTGAGATGGTCTTGATCGCCGCGAGCAGCTTGTCGCTCATCGCCACCGTATTGGTGTCGACGACGAAAAGGGCGTTCGGACCGACCTGCACCGTGACGTTGCTGCCGGCCCCCGCCAGCATGTACACCGTTCCCTGCACGGGCAGGACTTCGACCTCACCGGTGCTCTCGTAGCTCGGGCGGTACGGACGGGCAAGATCCTTCGCGTTGCGGCCTCGCTGCGCGCCCACGTCTGCCACGGCCGCGAGACCGACGAGCACCGTCACGGCGCATGCCGCTCGCGTCATTTCGCTCCTCCGTTGGTGGCGCTGCTGTTCGGCGCCTGCTTCATCAACTGCTTCAGCTTCTCGGCGTACTCGGGATAAAGCGTCTCCTTTCCGCCGAGCGTTGCCTCGAACGGGAGCTTGTTCTCGTCCGCGTATTCAGGATGCCTGGCGCCTAGCGGATAGTGCGGCACGTCCCCCTGACGCAGCCACGGAACCTCTTCGGCAACGTCCACCTGGGTGATGGGGTTTTCACGCGCCGCCGGATTCCAGCGGAACGTGGACGTCCGGATCATCGGCTCTTCCAGATAGACCGGATCGTCAATCTGCGTGATGAGCATCAGGCGGTCGCCGTGCCGGATGAAGTACTCGTGCATCACGGCATAGGGACTGACCGGAACGCCGTTTCGCTGCATGAACATCGGTTTGAAATGCGTCGTGGTGACGTGCAGCATTCCGTTTTCCCACTCACCGGTCGAAAAACCAGTCCACAGGTGCTCTGCGGCATCCGATGGATGAGACCGGCCATCGAGCCAGATTGTGCGGTTCGCGTTCTCGAACAAGCCAGTCAGCGTGTACGCGACGAGCTTGCGTGTGACCGGGTCGATGATCTCGCCGATGTGAGGACTCGGGTTCGGCCCGCGCATCGAATACGTCCCCGCATGCGGCCGCGACTGATGCTCCGGGACGGCCTGGATCGTCGCGTTCCACGCGAGCGCCTTCTGTTTGCCAGCGGCGTTCAGGGGAAAGCCTGTGAAGTTTCCGAGCTCGGGGCCTGGATCGATGCGAACGAGCCGCTCCTCGTCATTCACCATCGTCCACGAGCCAGCGAGCTCCACCATCTGCGGCTGGCCGCCGTCAGGTGGCGCCTGAGCAACGAGTGGAGACGCACCGATCACGACCAGGAGTGCAAGACGTACCAGCGCGAGCAGTTGGACACGTTGCATGGGGCCTTCCCTTCTCAAATCGGACGGCAGGGTGCCGGCTTCCACCTGGACCCGTCCGGCTCACGCTTGAAGTGCATGCTCGTCGTGTATTCCCCGGTGAGGTACCTCGGATCGCTGACGTACTGCGAAACCGTGAGCCAGACGTCGCCGTTCGGGAACGCCACGCGGTCCCAATGCTCGGTCAGCGTCGTCTGCTCGCTGTAGGCCACGCCATTGCGGCGGAGCCATCCTTCGAGCAGGTTCGTTGTCACGACCTTCAAGGCTCGTGGCGGCAGCGGGGGCGGAGGTCCGCCGGCCCTCCCCACTGGCGCAACGCCGAGCGGTTCCCAGACGGCGACGGAGAACCCCTGCAACGACCTCGGGCCTTCAGCGGTCTTGGTCACGAACTGCAGCAGACGCGTCTGCTGCCCCGCGTCGCTCTCCACCTTCAGCACATCGTCTCCCTGCCAGGAGATGTTGAGGCGCGTGGGCATGCGCATCAATCCGGCGGCGCCGAACGCCTTGCACGACCCGTCGGTCTGGGGATCCCAGGCAAACGCGACGCGCCGGCCCTCGTCGCTGAGCGGGACGCTGATGTAATCCCCCTTGGGAGGCGTCACCATCCGCCATCGCCAGTCCTCGGTTACGACCGACACCCAGTAGCCGGTGAGGTCGTACGGCGCCGACGCACGCGGGGTCGATGGGGTCTGCGGCGCCGTCGGCTGCTGGGCGGTCGAATTCAGTCCTGACAGGAGCGCGGCTGTGGCAAACGATACGAGATAAGCCAGGCGGAACGAAACCGGCTTCGACATGTCCGGAAGTATAAGTCGCTGGAGTCAGCTCGCGCGAGTCTTCACGAACGCGACGACGAAGAGGATGCCCAGTATCACATCGGGTATGGCCGCCTGGAAATCGGCAGCGGAGATCCGCGCCTGGTTGTACAAGAGCACCAGCGTCACCACGTAACTGAACTTCTCGAACATGCTCGGGACCATGAGCGGGCGAAACCGGATCGGATTGGAACCGATGACGAGAAACGCGAATTGCCACGCCATGGTGATCGCGAAGAAGCCGTAGAAAAAATGCGGATACTCTGTCGGCGGCGCGTACCGGCGGCCCGTCACGTCGACGAGCCAGTAGAAGGGCGTCAGCACGGCGATGCCCCATACGCCGGCGATGATGAAGACGTATTTGGCGAATTTCACAATTCAGCCTCCATTCCGTCGCGATCTCACCACTTCGAAGAAACGCGGCGGTCTCTATATTAAGTAGGACTAAGAGAAATCATCTCTTTCGATAGCCGCAGGGGGTTGACGTACGCCCTCCACGAGCCCAACATCCCTGCGTAGTGGCACCGGAGCCGCCGAATACGGCACAAAGGGCACGCAATGTCTGACCGTCGAAACACCCGCCGATTCCTCACCGCAGCTCTCTGCTCGCTGCTCGCGATCAGCGGCCGAGTGTCGGCCCAGAGGCCCGCCGCCCAGCCGTCACAAGCCACTCCCGCGCAAGCCACTTCGGACGCGCTTGGGCGAGATACGCCTTTCGGGACGGTGACCGGGTTCAACCTGGCGGTGCGCCGCGGCGACTTTGTCGTCGCCGCGCGTTACCTCCAGCTCAGTGGACGGGGCGCCCGGGAGACCGAGAATGTCGCTCGCGATCTGAATGAGCTCCTCGACCGGTACTTCACGCAACCGTTGACGACGCTGAGCGCGTCGCCAGCAGGAGCGCTGGACGATGGCCTCGCCGCTAATCGCGAGCGGCTCACGCTCGCGATGGGCGATCGGCCGGTCGATATCCTGCTGGTACGGATCAACGATCCGAACGCCGGTCAGATTTGGCTGTTCTCTTCGGAATCGCTGGCACAAGTCCCGGCACTGAGCCGCTCGCAACAAGAGACGTTGGTCGAGCGCCTCATGCCGTCGAGTTTGGTTGCACGCTCGTTCTGGGGCATCTCGCTCGCGCAATGGATAGTCTGGGCCGCCTCGATCGTCCTTCCTCTGCTGTTGTTCTGGACCGCGGCACTCTGTGTTGGCGCGTCTTCGAGACGGCTCATCCGCGACACAACGCGCCGCACGGTGTTCGAGGCGTGGTGGAAGGGGGTGCGGTGGCTCCTCATCATCGCATTGACGCTCGGGACCCACCTTCTCCTGATGCCTTGGCTGGGATTCAGCCTGACGTTCCGCTACACGTACTCTCGAATCGCGCTGGTCGTCGCCGTCATTATCTCTGCGCTGCTCGCGTGGCGGCTGGTGTCGGTGACGTTCGCGCATGCGCGCCAGCTCGCCCTTCGGCACGGACGATCCGACACGCGGTCGCTGATGTTGCTGGGCGAACGAGTCGTCAAAGTTCTGGTGGTGATGATCGCAGTGTTCGGCCTGTTGGCCCTTGCCGGCCTAGATCCGACCACTGCTCTTGCCGGCGTCGGCATCGCCGGCGTGGCAGTTGCCCTGGGAGCACAGAAGAGTATCGAGAATCTGGTCGGTGCCATTTTCCTGCTTACCGATAGGGCCCTTGCTGTCGGCGACTACTGCCGGGTGGCGGATCGCGAAGGGTGGATCGAAGACATCACGCTCCGTTCGGTCCGGCTCCGCACGCTGCAGCAGACACTCGTGTCGATCCCGGCCGGACTTCTGTCGCAAGGGAGCATCGAAAATTTCACGACGCGCGGAAAAATTCTCCTGCAGAGCATTCTTCGGCTTCGCTATGGCACCACGGCGGAGCAACTCCAAACGATTTTGAGCGGCATCGATCGAATTCTCGCTGAGCATCCGACCGTCGAAAAAGAGAGCGCGCGCGTGAGGCTGGTCGAATTCGGTCCGCAGGCGGTCGAACTCGAGTTGTTCGCTTACATCACGACTTCAGACATGGCGACGTTCCTGAAGGTACGCGAGCATCTCTTGTTGCGGGTCGCTGCCGTGGTCGAGTCCTCGGGCAGCGCGTTCGCCGCGCCGACACAATTCATCCACATTCGTGAAGACGGGATACAGCACGACGTTCATGGCGAAGGGGCTGAGGAGCACGCGGCGGTGCGGCAGGCGTGACCGACGGGATGGCACCAGCTTATTCGGCCCGGAGGGCGTTCGTCGGCGAGATGGACGCTGCGCGTGCGGCCGGGATAAGAGCCGCGACGAACGCGCAGGCAGCGAGCGACCCTGCGGCAACAGCGAGGGCTGGCGGATCCCAGAACTTGACGCCGTAGAGTTGAGCCGAGATGAGCCTGCCCGCCCCGACGGCCAGCGGCAGGCCGAGTGCAAGGCCAACGGCGACCCGCCGGAACGCCCCGCTCAATACCATCGCGACGACTCTGCTGCGATCGGCGCCAAGAGCCATCCGGATGCCGATCTCGTTCGTGCGCTGTGCCACGGTATAGGCAGTGACGCCATAGAGTCCGACGGCGGCGAGCATCAAGGCGACGACGCCGAATACCCCGGCCAGGCTCGCCACGGCTCGCTGCTGATCGAATGACCGGTCGACCTGCTGCTGCATCGTCCTGACGCTCGTGACGGTCAGGTTCGGATCGGCGTCGGCGAGCGCCCGTTTTACTTGTGGCTCGAGAGCGCCCACTGGCGTGTTCGTGACCACGAGCAGGCCGCGTACGAAGTGCGACTGGGTTTCGAGACGTTTCATCAGCGGGTGCTTGTAGTCGACCGTCTGCTCGAGCGGTACGTAGAACATCGCCCGGGCAGGTCTGTCGAGCCCGAACCCGGCGAATTTCGCATCCCGTACGATGCCAACGATGCGATACGTGCCGGCGTACTCAGGCAAATCCATACCGAAGTGCTGATCGATCGGACTCTCGTCGCTCTTGAAGAAACGGCGAACGAACGCTTCGTTCACCACCGCTACCGGCTCACTCGTTTCGTTGTCGGCGGCGGTGAAGTAACGGCCGCGGACGAGCGTCACGCCGAGATTCTGAAGATAGTTGCGGCTGACGCGATCCCACGACGCGTCGCTCTGATCCCCTGGCTTGGGTGGCGGATGTCCGGCGACCAGCACCCCCTCGCTCCAATTCTCGGTGAGCGGGTTGTAGAGGGCGAGCCCAGTCGCGCGCACGCCCGGCAGACGATTGAGACGCTCATCGAGATCGCGATAGAGCGTCGCGAGCTTCGCGCCCGAGTAATTGGCCGGCGGCCGGTTCAACCCGACCAGAACTCGTCCTTCAATCTCGAAGCCGAAATCCTGGCCTTCGAGGTTGCCGAGGCTTCGCGCGAGCATGGTTGATCCAGCGACGAGCACAACCGACAAGCCTGCCTGGACGATCAGCAGCGCCCGGCGTGCGAAGGAGGAGTGATCGCGAGTGCTGCGGCCGGCGCCGCGGAGGGCGTCGATCGGATCGGTGCGCGTGGCGAACCACGCAGGCGCCGTGCCGAACACGATGCCGGTTACGAGCGCGAGACCGAACGCGAAGGTCAGAACCATCGGCGCAGGACGAACATCGATCGGCAAGAAGGTCGCGCCGGCGAAGGCCATTGCCAGCAACAGGCGCGCGGCCACGACGGCGACGACGAGTCCCGCGACCGCACCGGCAACGGCGAGAAGGACACTCTCGAGGAGCGCATGGGTCACGATCTGCCGGCGCGATGCCCCCATGGCCAGCCGCACGGCGGTCTGCGCGCGCCGGGCCATGGCGCGGGCGAGCAGCAGGTTCGCAACGTTGGCGCACGCGATCAGGAGCAAGAGCCCGCACACACCGAGAAGAATCTGAAGGCTGCGTCCGTACTGCTCTTTCATGGTGCCGACGCCTGCCCCGGCCGGCACCACCGTGATGACCTGCTTGGGCAGACTCTCAAGGATGGCTGGCATGAAGTTCGACGGGTAGCCCGCGTCGTATTGCAGCCACTGCTTGAGGATGCCGGTGAGTCGCGCGCCGAGGCCGTCGGTCGTTGCGCCCGCACGCAGCCGGCCGATCACCCGCAGCCACGCGGCGGGAGATTGTAGGATCGAGGTGTCGCCGTTGATCAGCGGTTCCTGCTGCAGCGGAATCCACAGATCGGGCGGGTCGCCGCGCAGCGTTTCACCGAAGAATCCCGGCGGCGTGACGCCGACGACCGTGAACGGGTGGCCTTCGACGAAGAGCGTAGCGCCCACGACCGACGCGTCGCCGCCGTACGTGTTTTGCCAGACGTGATGACTGAGCACGACGGCTGAAGGCGCGGCACGAGTATCATCCGCCGGCGTGAACACGCGACCGCCGAACGCGCCGACGCCGAGCGTCGTGAAGTAGTTGCCGGTGACGAACTCGGAGCGCAGCGGCCTCGACGCCGTATCGACGTCCTGCCGCCTGACGCTGAGGCGGGCGCCTGCGGCCTGAAAGGCCGTGACCTCTTCGAACTCGGGCATTTCGGCCTTCAGCCGTTCGAATAGCGCAAACGGATACAGCCCCCATCGGTCCTGCGGACCGCCCTGGACGCAGCAGGCATCGCCGTCACCGATCCGGTAAAGGCGCGACGGATCACCGACCGGCAACGAGCGAAGCATCACCGCATGGATCAGGGTGAAAATGGCCGTGGTCCCGCCGATGCCAAGGGCGAGGGTCAGGACCGCAGTGGTCGTGAAGACGCGCGCCCGCCAGAACTGTCGCAGTGCGTAGCGCAATTCGCCGGTGAATGTACTCAAGGGCGCTCCTAGCCACTTCTTAGACGGGAGGCAGGTTTCCTGGGTTTCCTGTCCGAGGAGCTGCAGTGCGCGCGAGAGCTCGACGTCGGGAACGCAGATTCACGCCACCGGTTGCCGGATCGCGGCTGAGCCGGGCAAGCGTGCCGATTTCGTTGCCGAGCGACAGGTTGAGCCAAAGGCGGATCCCGCCTCGTTTCGCAGCTCTGACAACCCGTCTACACTAAGCTGCATGTGTGACTCGAGCGCTGTATGACTCCCGACGAAGCTTTCAAGCATGCACGCGATCAGTTGATCCGCGCGCACGGCGACCCAAACCGCGCGGCGGCGTCGTTTCGCTGGCCCGATCTCGACACATTCAACTGGGCGACTCATTGGTTCGATGAGCTTGCGGAGGGCAACCGGCGGCCCGCATTGCGGGTAGTGACGGACGACGGCGGGCGAAACCGTGACTTTCGCCGAATTGCTCGATCGTTCGAAGCGTGTCGCTCGCTATTTGAGGGAAGCCGGCGTCAACCGGGGCGATCGAGTCCTCCTCATGCTCACGAACGTCGTGCCGCTCTGGGAGACGATGATTGCCGCGATCCGCCTCGGAGCCGTGGTCATTCCGGCAACGCCGCAGCTCACGAGCACCGATATCGACGACCGCATCGAGCGCGGCGGCGTGCGTCACATGATCACGGATCCTCAGGGCGCGGCCAAGCTCGCGCATCCCGAACGGCTGCAGGTGAAGCTTGCAGTGGGAAACGCGCGGGGATTCGTATCCTTCGACGAAGCGCGCGCCGCTTCAGGACAGATCGAGAATGTGGACACTCGCGCAGATGAGCCGCTGCTGTTGTATTTCACCTCCGGGACGACCGCGAAACCAAAGTTGGTCCTGCACACGCACGCGAGCTATCCCGTCGGCCACCTGTCGACCATGTACTGGCTGGGCCTCGGCGAGACGGACGTGCATCAAAACATCAGCTCGCCCGGCTGGGCCAAGCACGCCTGGTCGTGCCTTTTCGCGCCATGGAATGCCGGCGCAACCGTCCTGGTCCACGAGGGCACCCGCTTTTCGGCACGGCGGACGATCGAGGTCCTCCGCCACGAGGAAGTCACCACGTTGTGCGCCCCGCCCACGGTCTGGCGCATGGTCGCCCTAGAGCCGCTGGGCGATCGTCCACCGCACCTGCGCGAGCTGGCGAGCGCAGGCGAACCGCTGAACCCCGAAGTGATCGAGACCATCGAGCGCGCCTGGGGCATCACGATTCGCGACGGATACGGCCAGACCGAAACGACCGCGTTGGTGGGCAACGCTCCCGGCCTGGAGGTGAAACCTGGCTCGATGGGCAAGCCGCTTCCCGGCTACGACGTCGTGCTGCTTGACGCCCAAGGCCGCGAGTGCAACGAAGGCGAGTTGGCGCTTCGCTTGACGCCGCGGCCGCTCGGGTTGATGCGGGGATACATCGACGACCCCGCGCGCACCAACCTCGCGATGGCCTCGGGCTTCTATCGCACAGGCGACGAAGCGCGGCGCGATGCCGATGGATACGTGCACTTCGTCGGCCGTGGCGACGATGTCTTCAAGAGCAGCGACTATCGAATCAGCCCGTTTGAAATCGAAAGCGCGCTGCTCGAGCACGACGCCGTTGCCGAGGCAGCAGTCGTCGCCAGCGCCGATCCGGTGCGGCTGTGCGTGCCGAAGGCGTTCATCGTGTTGAGGCCGGGAGTCAAGGAGAATGCCGAGACGGCCCGCAGCATTTTCGAGTTCTGCCGGGCCAATCTCGCTCCGTACAAGCGCATCCGCCGGCTTGAATTCGCGATTCTCCCGAAGACGATCTCTGGCAAGATCCGCCGCGTCGAGCTGCGCAATCGCGAAGCTGATCGGCGCACACGCGGCGAACGTGGCGCTTCAGAGTTCTGGTCGGATGATGCCTGACGTTTGAACGGCCCTACTGGCCGTCGAAGATGGCACGGCAGCTGCCATTGACATCGCTGGCCACAGTCTTTTCGCCCGCCAGCCCCTTGCGGAAGGCCTGCTGGATCTGTTCGGCGTACTCCCGGTATGCGCTCTGGGCGTTTTTTGCGGCGCGACTGCCTTTGGGCACCTTGAACATGCCGACGATTTCCCGATCCCACTGCACCAGGCCTATCTCCCTCAGGCTGCGGCGCGTCTCGGCGAAGTCGTGGATCCCGAGCGCGATTCCGGCCGTCGCATTGATGAGACGACATTCCTTGAGTACGCGCTGGCCTTCGTAAAGAGCATCGTTGGCCTGTTCCCTGGAGCTGCCCGCCCCCACGAGGGGTAGAACCAGCGACTGCGCGCCTGCGGCATCCAATGCGGCGAGGCACCCGGCAATCCCCTTGCGAATGCGGTCCTGCACGAACAGCTCGCGGCGGTCTACGGCGCCGCCATTGGCAAAGTCGGTTGCCACGAAGCAGGCGGCTTTGGGAAAGGCGCCACTCTTTTGATTGTCGTTCGCGCGACGTGGCAAGTGCGCCATGAACGTGTCGACACCGATCCGCAGCAGACCCTGTTCCCCGCCTGTTGACGCCGGCTGTTTCCGGACTGTCGCGATCTGATCGTCCAGATCGCGCATGACTTCAGGCTGCTTTCTGACTCGATCGATCAGCACGCGCTGCGTCGCCGGTGACTGCGCCGTCGTCAGCAGGTCGGTATTTGTCGGGACGATGGCCGCATCAGGCCGAAATTCGGCCCTGTCGAATGCCCGCTCGACGTCACCGGTGCTGAGGTAGACATGCGCTGGAAACGTGGCAACGGTCGTCGCCGGCAAGTCGACCACCAGGAAACTCGATGCGAGCGATGCATCTCGTTTCTGGTCGTCGCTGAACATGGCGGCAACAGGCGCCTGTTGCGCGTGGGCGACTTCTGCCGGCATCCAAAGAAGGATACCGGCGAGAAGCGCGAAAGAGCGGCGGCGGCAGCTTCGCAGCAACATCAGTTACGCTCCGTTGCTCCTATTTCGCTCGATCCTTGTATCCCTGAGCAACCATCGGAATCGAGTAAACGTAAGCGTGCTGCAGCCGCGCCGGGTCGATCAGGCTGACCACGGCATACAGCGTCTTCTTGTCCTGCCCGGCGAACGCAGCCGTGATCAGCCCGTATGGCGCAGGGATGCTGCCCAGCAGTTTGCCGTCTGGCGCAGCCACGTGCACCGTGGGACCGGCGGTGACGTAGAGGCGGCCCTGCGAGTCGACCGTCATGCCGTCGCCGTTTCCGCTCGGCAGTGCCACGAACTGGCGCTGGTTCTTCAGCGAACCGTCGGGCTGCACGTCGAATGCCGCGACCGAATTGCCATTCGTCACGTACAGCGTCTTCTCATCCGGACTGAGGACGACACCATTCGTTCTCAGGTTCTCGCCGTAACGCGTGACGGTTCCTTTCTCGTCGGCGTGGAACAGCCCGCCCATCGTGAAGTACACGCCGCCCTTGCTGTCGGCCGTCAGGTCGTTGATCACGCCGCCCAGGCAGTCGAGGGGATCGCCGTTCGGCATCTTGTCGGCGAGGATCCGCCGCTTCGGGGCAATCTGCGAGACGTTCGCACGCAGGCCCCGCTCGACCATGAACAGATCCCCCTTCTTGTTCATCGACAAGGCGCCGCCGGTGTGCGTGTCCTTGAAGACCGGCGTGGCGTTGCCGCTCTTATCGAGCTTCACGACGGCGCTGTTGTGGTTCTGCGCAATTAGGAGGTCGCCGCTCTTATCGGCAAGGATGCCGTCGGCGTTGTTGCCGCTGGCCTCCCACAGCTTGGTCCATTTCTGTCCAGCGGCAATGACACCGGGGATCTCGCTTACCGTGTAGTCGGCTGGTAGTGGCGGAAACGTGACTGCCGCCGCAACGGCACCTGCCGGCGCGCCCCCAGGCCCTCCTCCGCGCGCGGGAGGAGGCGGCGGTGGCGTCTTGCAACTGGCGATCAACGCCTGGTAGCCGGGATCCTGTGGCGACTGCGCGCTTGCCCCAGGCGGCAGCGGAATCTGCGCGTATGCAACGGCGTTCATCAGGACGCACAAGACTGACAGCAGAGCTTTTCGTTTCATGAGACACCTCGTATCGCCGCTAGTCGCTGCGTGCGGCGCCATCATTTCATTCGCTGAAGCGACTTTTCGTTCTCCAGGCAGATCTCGTCCACGAGCTCGGTATTGAGGGCGAGCCGCTGGTGCAGCGTCACCGTCCACGGCTTTGTATAGGCCTTGGGGTCATCGACCGTCACACCGATCTCGAGGTGACCGTAGTCGGGCCGGCGGATTCGCTCCTGCACCTTGACCGCCGACGTAATCACGCTTCCATTCCAATCGATCCAGATGTCGTCGCGAAATCCGATCGAGTTCACGACGAGCGTATCGCCTTCCCACTTGGCGGACGAATATCCCTGCCACGACGGAGTCGGATCGTCCGGAAACGGCCGGCCATCGGTGAACACTTGCCGGTAGCCCGCGTTCATCTCGTTCAGCATCACGAGCAGACCGGGCGTCTGCACGAACTTGAGCAGGTGGGGCAAGCTGTATGCGCGCAGGAATGTGTCGGGCAGGCAGGCTACGTGCGGATCGTCCTTGGCGTTCTCCACCGTCCGCTTCTTGACGAGTTCAGCCAGCCACGGCTGGTAAGGCAACCCGCCCGGCAGGTTCACGCCCATGTTGATGCCCTCGCGGCCCATCGGCAGCTCTGGACCGCAGGTCAGCGCCTCTGGATCCTTTGGACAGGTGGAGCTGTCCGTGAGCCAGATCCCCGAGAAGTCGGGCTTTCCGTCGGGGGTTCTCGGTGTTGGCGCAGACAGGTTGGGCTTTCCGTCAGGTGTTCTGGGAACGTTCGCCGTGGGGTGCTTCAACCACTGGGCAACAACCGTGGCCGAGAAACCGAGAGCAAAGCTCAAGGCGATTGCGACCGACAAGGGCCGAACGATGGACCTATGCATGCTTGTCTGCAAGAGAATCTTCGGAATCTACGGATTCTTCATCGCCGAGTCCCAATGTTCGTCGGCTTTTCCGTCCTTGATGCGCCACATGTCGAACCACGTCGTCGTGTAGGTCTTCGACGGATCCTTCGGGTCCTTGTACTCCCGCGGCCAGGCGACCGTGACCAGATCACCCTCTGCCGTCACCGAGACGATCTTGCTTTTGAGCTTCTGCTCGATCGGCTTGGGCTGCACTTTCATCACTTCGGTGAAGAATTTCACCACGCCGGGAAGGCCCGACGCGGCGTTCGGGTTGTGCTGGATGTACCGGTCGGTCAGGTACTTGCCAGCCAGCTCCCAGTGATTCGCCTCGAGCAGGTCGCGGAAGATTCCGTACACCACCTGCTTGTTGGCATTCAGCTTCGGGTCGCTGCTCTTGAAGAGCGATTCCGGGTCGGCCACGCCCACGACCGGTTCCTGAGCACGAACGGGTGAGATCGCAAGAACGGTGACGAAACACACGCACAACGACAATGTTTTCATGGCGCATCCTCCGCGTCGCGCCCGATCTTCCCTTTCTTCGCCTTTCGTTTCAAGTCAGCACTTCTTGCACGCGCTTGAGATATTCCGGTCGTGGGATCGCCTGCGCTCCCAACGACACCAGATGGTCGGTCGCCCATTGGACGTCCAGCAGCGCCATCCCGCTCCCGCGCATCGTCTCGACCAGCGCCATCAGCGCCACCTTGGAGGCGTCTCGCTGACGGTGGAACATCGATTCACCCGCAAAGAGTCCGCCCACTCGAACGCCGTAGAGGCCGCCGGCAAGCCTGCCCTCGCGATCGAATACTTCGACGCTATGCGCCCATCCCAATTGATGCAGCCTCGTATAAGCCTCGACGAACGCTTCGGTAATCCATCCGTGTTCCCTCCCCGGATCCGCGCAGCCGCGGACGACCTCCACGAACCTGGTATCGATTCGAGTCGTGTAGCGCTTCGCGCTTTGCCGCATCGATCGGCTTACGCGCAGGCCGTCGAGCGGCACGATGGCACGCGGATCGGGCGACCACCAGCCGAGCAGCCCGGGGTCGCCGTTCACCAGCATCGGGAACAGGCCCCGGCGATACGCGGCGATCAGCGTGGCAGGCTCCAGATCCCCACCCACGCCAATCAGGTCTGAATCTGGCATCTGTGCGGCAGAGGGCCATCGCCATCGGCTCTCCCCTGTTGGCTGTGGCTGTGTGTTCCAATCGATCACGGGTGTCGACGTAGGGTACTCTTGATAGTGCATGGGTGACCGGGACGAACGCCACGGCGCGCCTGGCGCCGACGTCAAGGAGCGTCCCCGCAGCAAGACGCGGCAGCCGGAGCTCTATAACGTCGTGCTGCTGAACGACGACTACACGCCGATGCAGTTCGTCGTCGAGGTGCTCGAGCACCTGTTCCAGCGTTCGCCCGCCGAAGCGCACCGCATTATGATGCAGGTACACATGAACGGACGGGGCCTCGCGGGTGTCTACCCGTGGGATGTTGCGGAGACGAAGGTCGATGCGCTTCTATCGCTCGCACGCGAGGCAGGACATCCACTTCAGGCGACGATCGAGGGCGCCTAGGGCGAACCGTTCATGTTTTCTCCCGCACTCGAAGCCGTGCTCCACATCGCGATGCGCGAGGCCATTTCGCGCCGCCATGCGTATCTCACAGTCGAGCACCTGCTCTACGCGCTGGCGCACGATCAGGACGGCGAACGTATTCTCGGCGCGTGCGATGTCGATCTGCCGGCGCTCCGCCGGGCGCTCGACGCGTACCTGAACGAGTCCGTCGAGCAGTTGAAGCGCGGCAACCGCGAACCCGAACAGACCCTCGCGTTCCAGCGCGTGCTGCAGGCTGCCATCCTGCACGTCCAGAGCGCTCAGCGCGACGAGGCCGATTCCGGCGACATCCTCGCCTCCATCCTGCAGCAACCGAAGAGTCATGCCACGCAGCTCCTCACGGATCAGGGAGTCACGCGCCTGGACGTGTTGAATTACATCTCGCATGGAATCACGAAAACCCCCTCGCCTGCCCAGCCTGCGCCAGCCGGTGCGGCGGACGAGGAGGGTGGCCGCCCCTCGTCGGCAGATCCGCTGCGCGCCTATACCACCAACCTCACGGAGCGGGCTCGGGAGGGAAAGCTCGATCCGCTCGTCGGACGTGCCGACGAGCTGCAGCGTACGATCGAGGTGCTCTGCCGGCGGCGGAAGAACAATCCGGTTTTCGTGGGCGATCCCGGCGTTGGCAAGACGGCGCTCGCCGAAGGGCTGGCCGCGCGTCTGCTGAACGACGATGTGCAGGGAGCGTTGAAGGAGGCAGAGATCTTTTCGCTCGATACCGGGGCGTTGCTGGCTGGCACGCGCTATCGAGGGGACTTCGAGGAGCGCTTCAAGGCGGTCATCGCAGCGCTCTCCAAACGCCGGAAGCCGATCCTCTTCATCGACGAGATGCACTCGACCGTCGGTGCAGGCGCCGTCACCGGAGGCACGATGGATCTGGCGACGCTGCTCAAGCCGCTTCTCACGGCGGGGGATCTCAGGGTCATCGGATCGACGACATTCGAGGAGTTCAAGCACATCGAGAAGGACCGCGCGCTGGCCAGACGGCTGCAGAAGGTCGCGGTCGAGGAACCATCGATCGACGAAACGGTAAAAATTCTCGCCGGGCTGCGCAACCGGTACGAGGAGCACCACAACGTTCGGTATACGGACCAGGCGCTCGACGCCGCCGCGAAGCTGGCCGCGCGCCACCTGCGCGACTACCGGTTACCCGACAGCGCGATCGATCTCATTGACGAGGCTGGCGCCGTGGCGCGTATTCAAGCTCCTGTTGATGCAATCGAGCCGGCCACCGTGGACGCCCGAGACATTGAGCGTGTCGCCGCCCGCGCGGCTCGCATTCCCGCGCAACAGGCCACCGCCTCCGATCGCGAGCGGCTCCGCACGCTCGAGCAATCTCTGCAGCGCGTCGTCTTCGGACAGGACGAAGCGGTGCATGCCGTCGCGCAGGCGATCAAGCGCTCGCGCGCCGGGCTCGCGCAGCCTGAGCGCCCAGCCGGATGCTTTCTCTTCACAGGCCCGACCGGTGTCGGCAAGACAGAGCTCGCCAAGCAGCTCGCGTTCCTCCTGGGCAACGAGTTCACCCGCTTCGACATGAGCGAGTACATGGAGAAGCACGCCGTGGCCCGCCTCATCGGCGCGCCGCCAGGATATGTCGGCTTCGAGCAGGGAGGGCTGCTCGTGGACGCCGTTCGAACCCACCCCTACAGCGTCGTGCTGCTCGACGAGATCGAGAAGGCGCACCCCGACATCTACAACGTGCTCTTGCAGGTGATGGACCATGCCACGCTCACGGACAACACTGGACGAAAGGCTGACTTCCGCAACACAGTGCTGATCCTGACGTCGAACGCCGGCTCGCGCGAAATGGGCGCCGCGGCGATCGGATTTTCCGGCGACGACCCGAAGCGGGACGGCGTGCAGCATGGACGTCACACCGCCGGCAAGGCCAAGGCTGCGCTCGAACGCGTCTTCAGCCCGGAATTCCGCAACCGCCTGGACGCCATCGTCACCTTCAAGCCGCTGACCCCGGAGGCAATGGAGACGATCGTGGACAAGTTCATCCTTCAGCTCGAGAGTCAGCTCTCGGATCGGCACGTCGCGATTACCCTCATGCCCGGCGCGCGAGCATGGCTGGCGGCGGCCGGCTACGACAGGGTCTTCGGCGCCCGTCCGCTGGCCCGGGTGATTCAGAAGGAAGTGCGCGACGTGCTCGCCGATCAGATTCTCTTCGGCCCGCTCGAGCACGGAGGAACCGTTACGATCGATTTGGCCGACAATAGATTGACGTTCGGGTACGACCCGCTCCAACCTCAGACGCCTGATCAATCGGAGAGCTGAATCTTTTCTGCGAAAGCCAACGAGTGAGGTATGTTACGCAGCCTTCTCGGCAACGTAGCAGTGCCGCGATAGGCGACGCTCGGCCGAAAGCCGATGCACGCACGCCAGGAACCGTTGCAGACCCGTAAAATTCGTCTCACCTTCGCGCGCGATCAGCTCGTCGCGATACCGCTCCCGTGCGTCATGCCACCGCTTGGCAATCACCTCCGCCGCTTCCGTGACATCTTCGCGGGATAGCAGCGTGAACCCCGCGCGACCGATCAGGCGTTCGTTCTCCCCGGGCGGTACGAACAAATACCATCCGATCGAGCTGCGGACGGCCAGCTCCTCTTGTGACACCAGACCGGTGACGATCATGGCGTCCGTGAACAGCATGCGCCCGCGCGGCTTCAGCACGCGGTGCCATTCGGTAAGGACCTCCTGACGATTCGAAATATGGCACATCGAGTCGTTCGAGAGCACGGCATCGAACGTCGCCGGCGGGAATGGAAGCGGCTTGCTCGCGTCGGCCATCTGAAACGACACGCGGTCCGCAACATTTCTCGCGGCGGCCAATTGCTCGGCGTTACGAACTCCATGCTCGTTGAGATCGATGCCTGTTACCCGGCAGCCGCGGGCGGCAGCGAGGTACACGGCGGGACCGCCGGAGCCGCTGCCGACCTCCAGTACGTGGCTGTCCGCGCGCACGAGCGCTTGGTCAGAAAATCGAAGCCAGTCCGCGGCGGTCATCCAACTGCTCTGACCGATGTCCTCACCAAAGGCGTGATGGCGGACATCGGCCTCGGCACGGCTGCTGAAGTGCGCGTAGACGTTGTTATAGAGATCCACCCCTTCGGACATGTTGTTCCCTGCGCTCATAGTCCGGTTTCACCATAGATGACGGACGACAGACAACGCACCGGCATCTAGTCAGTATCCTGCCATACCCGTCGGGACGCTCGAGCGCGGTGCAGCAGTTCCGGCTGCGCGTGCAGATTGATTGAACCTTTAGTCCATCTTCTTCCTCACCTGTATAGTGGACCAACATGGCAACGACGACGTCCGGCCAGGTCAAGTACTACACCTCTGGTCTCGTGCCGCTCACCAGGCCGCAGTTGGTGGGGACTCTCGCCGGCCTCCTCTTGGGCGCGCTGCTGGCCGCTATCGATCAGACGATTGTCGGAACGGCGGAACCGCGGATCATTGCGTCGCTGTCGGGGTTCAACCGGTACCCGTGGGTTGCAACTGCCTACCTACTGACCTCGACGCTTTCGGTTCCGATTTTCGCCAGCCTGTCGGACATTTACGGCCGCAAGCCCTTCTACCTCCTGGGCGCGGTGATCTTCGTGGTGACGTCGGCGCTGTGCGGTGCCGCCGGGACGCTAACGTTCATGCCGATCGACGGCATGGGGCAGCTGATTCTGTTCCGTGGCCTGCAGGGCATTGGAGCCGGCATGGTGATGGGCCTGCTCTTCACCATCGTCGGCGACATCTTCTCCCCGTCGGAGCGCGGCCGATATGTGGGCCTCTTTTCCGCGGTCTGGGGGGTGGCGTCCATCTTCGGCCCGACACTGGGCGGGTGGCTGACGGATCAGTGGTCGTGGCGCGCCTGCTTCTGGGTGAACCTTCCGGTCGGCGCTGTCGCCATCGCGGCGATTTATTTCGAATTTCCGAACATGAAGCCCTCGGCGGCGGCGAGGCGTCTCGACTGGCCGGGGTTTGCGACGCTGATTGGCTGCGTCGTGCCGCTGTTGCTCGCGCTCACCTGGGTCACCGAGCACGGCTGGGGCTCGACGCGTGTCGAAGTGTCGCTTGCACTCGCGGCCGTGATGCTGGTCGCGTTTCTGTATGCGGAATTCCGTTCCGCCGAGCCGATGATGCCACTCGGACTCTTTCGCCATCCAGTCATCAGCATCTGCTCCATCTGCGTCTTCGTGCTCGGCGCCGGCATGTTCGGCGTCATCATCTATCTGCCGCTGTTCATGCAGGGGGTGCTCGGCGTGTCCGCGACCCGGTCGGGCAATCTCCTCACGCCACTGATGATGGGCGCGGTGGTCGGCAGTTTCTTCAGTGGTCAGGCCGTCTCACGGACCGGCAAGTACAAGGCGGTCGCGGTCGGCGGATCGGTCTTGATCGCCATGGGCATGATCCTCTTCGCGGGAATGGACGCCACGACCGCAAGGAGCTACGTCGCGTTGGGAATGGTCGTCGCAGGGCTGGGAATGGGGCTGGTACAGCCCGTCTACACCGTCGCGGTCCAAAACGTGGCTCCACGCCACCAGATGGGCGCCGCCACATCCTCGACGATTTTCTTCCGGTCGATCGGCAGCACGGTCGGCGTAGCGATTTTTGGCTCGCTGATGTTGATGCGCTACCACGCGGAGTTTGCGAGCGCGGTGTCAGGCCACGTGCCGGCAGGGTTGACGATGTACTTGTCGAACCCGCTGCTGATGATGCAGATGCGTTCGCAGATCGAAGCGAGCGTGGTCCAGACGCCTGGTGGCCTCGCGACTCTTCAAACACTCTTCGCCGCCGTGCGCACGGCACTGGCGCACGGCCTCGAGCGGATCTTCTTCTGGAGCGCGGTCATGATGACCCTGGCCGTACTGCTGCATCTGGCGCTGCGCAACGAGCCGCTGCGGGGCCGCGCGCCAGAGCCCGAAGTGCCGGCCCACTGAGCTGCGGTCAATCGCGGTCTGGGAACGATCACTTCTTGAGCGCGGGGTTGATGTATCCGCCCGGCAGCACCTTGTCGATGTCGGGTCGGACCGAGACATACTCGATGTGATCAGGGACTTCGCTGAATCC
>CAVYZX010000005.1:0-323502 GCA_963773035.1 uncultured Acidobacteriota bacterium
CCGCCAGTACATCATCCCGATGCCCGAAGGAAACCAGAGGAGGAAGATCACGCAGAGCGCGACGCCGAGCCAGCGGTGGATGAAAATCAGCGAGCGTTTGAGCATTGAGAGGTGAAGGAGCCGCACGACTCCTTTCTGAGCGCGAGACTATACCGGCAGCCGGCCCGGCGAACCTGAAGAGTTGCTGAATTCTTGGTCAGAAAACGCAGGGCTAAAGCTCTGCGCCACATTCGAGAGATCGCTAGAACATGAACTTCAAGCCGAACTGCATCTCGCGCGCGTTCTTGGCGCTGAAAATGCGGCCGAAGTTCGGCGTCCCGAACGTTCGACTCGGCAGATCAAAGTTTGTGCGATTCAGCAGGTTGAAAATCTCCCAGCGGAACTCGAGCTGCTTGCTGCCCTGGAAGCCCCACGCCTTGGCCACGGCCAGATCGACAGTGGCAGCGCCCGGGCCGATGACGCTGTTGCGTGGCGCGGTGCCGAAGGCATATTGACCCGGCAGCGTGAACGTAGACGTGTCGAACCAGCGGTCCGGTGTTCGCGATCCCCCTGGCAGGTTGGGGTCGCCCACCTGATCGGGACGCTGCGCGGGACCCGCGCCGATGTTCGCATTATCCACTCCGAGGTTCACCGTAAACGGCGCGCCCGACTGGGCGATCAGGATGCCGTTGACTCGCCATTCCGAAAGCGCAGCCCCCTTCAAGCCACCGGCGCCGCGGAAAAACGGGAGCTGATACACGCCGCTCGCAATGACCTGGTGCCGATGATCGAAGCTCGAATGGGCCCACTCGCCCGATTCGTCGAAAATGTTCCGAACGTCCTGAGGGAGGTTCGTCTCCGATTCAGTCGTCCCCGGGCTCGACGCATCGTCGGTTGACGTCGAGAGCGTGTAACTGACGTTGAACGCCACATCGTGCTGCAGCCGGCGTTCGGCCTTGAACGTCAAGCCGTGGTAAATCGACTTGCCATCGAATCGAATGGCGTTGATTCGACTCAACTGCGGGATCGGCCGACGAGCCTGAATCGCGCCGGGCCCTGGTTCGGGCACGTTGCGAATCGTCGAATTGTCGGCACCAAGGGTCCACGTCCCCATGTAGAACACCTCGAACATGGTCGAGGGGAACAGTTGGTACTGGATGCCTCCGCTCCACGTCTGGCTGTATTCGACGTCGTAGGCGTAGTCCATGATGTTCGCGCCGACCGTTCCCGTCGCATTGCTGGTGAGAATGTTCTGCGTCGTGAGCGTCGGAACGCGAACGTCTACGGGAATGTCGACCTGCTTCGTGAAAAAGAACGGCAGGTTGCGCGCGAATGCGGTCTGCACACTGTACGCCCACTGGTTCAGGAAGATGCCGTAGCCGCCGCGAATCACGCCGCGGGAGTCGTTCGTGCTGAGCGCGAAGCCGACGCGAGGTGCAAGGCGAACTGCGCTCGGATCGAGCAGGCCGCGTCCCCAGCCAGCCTCTTCCGACGTCACGTACGAAATCGGAATGAGTGGTAGCAGAGCTTGGCCGGATGGATCGATGTTGCCGTTCTCGTCGCTGGCAATGACAACCCGGCCGCCAGGCGCCGACAGATCGATGGACGACAGCCGGTTGTTCACGTCGTACATGTGCTGGTTGTACTCGTAGCGCAGGCCCGCATTCACGGTCAGGTTGTTTCGGACGCGCCAGTCGTCCTGCGCGTACAGGTGCAGCCAGTTGGTCCGCCCGTTCTCGTCTCCTCGCCCGATGCCCGATGTCGCCGAGGTGGGATAGCCGAGCAGAAAATCGGCAAACGGGTTGCCGGAAAATTGTCCGGTGTAGGCAAAAGCACCACGGGCGTTGTCGGGTTGCTCGGGCCGCAGCTGCAGATGAAAGTAATAGGCACCGAACTTGATTCGGTGGCGGCTCTTGTCGATGGTGAAGTTGTCGTACAGCTCGAAGTGCTGGTTGTCCCGGGTGACGAACGACGTGGGATCTCCGATCGTGCTGTAGAGCCCACGAGTCGTGACCTGCGGATAGCCAACGTCGCGCGGATCGCGCGTGACGCCCTGCAAGCCCACCTGGCCCGCGAAATCGACGCCACGATTGAGGCTTATCTGTCCGCCGTCGACCGTCATCCATCCGAACCGGAACTCGTTGAGCCGCGATGTGCCGAAGATTCGAGTGTGACTGGCGGATACATTGAGCGTGTTGGTGCCGAGCGTGCGGCCGAAACCTGGTACGAGCGTTTCCTGGAGCGCGCTCGTCCCGAAGGGCTGAAGTTCGTCTGCATTGAACGTGCTGAAGCGGCCGAACAGCTGATCGCCGTCGCCAAGCCGGTGATCGATCCGAACGCTGAACTGATTGATGTCCCGTGCAAGCTCCTCGACCGACCTGAGGTTCTGGAACTGGGCGCTCGACGTCGCATGAGGCACCTGCGCGAGGAGAGCGGAAGCGATTGGATCGATTCGATCGGCGGGAATCTGATTGTTCGCAAATGGCGTGCACGCACCGGCTGTCGGAATGGTTCGCGGATCGCAAATGGGAGTAAAGCCGGCGAAGTTGCCGCTTCTCACCGTATCGGAAGGCACTGAAAACGTGCGCGTCAACGATCGGTCCATCTGAGTCCCTTCATAACTGACGAAGAAAAAGCTTCGATCCTTGATTGTCGGTCCCCCGAAGGCGCCACCGAACTGATTCTGAGTAAGCGGCGGCACCGGCTGATCCTTGACGTCGAAGTAGTTGTGCGCGTCGAACCCGTCGCTGCGATGGAACTCGAACGCGCTGCCGCGGAACGCATTGCCGCCGGACCTGGTCGCGACGTTGATGAGTGCCGACGCCTTCCCGCCGAACTCCGCCGGATACATCGATTTCTGAATCTTGAACTCGCTGACCGAGTCCAGCGAAGGATTGACGACGAGGTTGTTGAACAGCTCGTCGGTGACCTTGGCACCGTCGAGCAGATAGATGTTGTGACCGGATCGCTGGCCGCCGACATTCGGCAACGAACCGGCCTGCTGCAGCGCGTCGCCGCGCGTTCCCCCCGGAGGAACGACGACCGCATCGCTCAACTGAGCCAGCGACAGGAAGTTGCGGCCGTTAATCGGCAACTGCACGACTTCGCGGTTTTCGATGATGTCGCCGATCTCGGCGTTGGTCGTCTGAAGGAGAGAGGGCGAGGCCGCAACGGTGATCTGCTCGGTCAAATCGCCGACCATGAGTGTAAAGGACAGCTCGAGCGTGCGGCCGATCCCGAGCACGACGCCGCGCTGCGTCTGCGCGGCGAAGCCGGGAGAGCTTGCGGTGACGTCCCATTGGCCGGTTCGCAGCGCCGGAAGAAAGAATCGGCCCTGACTGTTCGTCACCCGCTCTATTGTCGTGCCGGTGGCGGCGTGCCTGGCCACGACGGTCGCCCCTTGGAGCACTCCGCCATTACTGTCTTTGACGACGCCGCCAATCTCGCCTGTATTGGTCTGCGCCTGCAGAGACACACCCGCCAGCCAGATGACGCCGACGACGAGCGCTGAGCGCCACGCCTGCATCAAGACTCCGTAAGACAACCGTCCTAGCCTAACACCAGGCGAAACGTCCCAACCCGTTACGCACCCCGGTGTCCCCCTCAGGAAGCGGGGCAAATTGTTGACAATCCGTGCGGCGAGAGCCGACAATCGGCGACCGGTTAGTTCGGAGTTCACGTTCCGTTGGCTTGCGATTCTGCAGGCCTCCAAGGGAGAAGCGGTGATGAACACGCGTCATATTGTGAAGATGCTCTCGCTCGTTGTTGCAGCTTGTTTCGCGGCAAGCGCCGTGACCTTTGCCCAGGCGCCCAATGCCACACCGCCCCCGCCTCCCAGCGTCAAGGTGGGTCAAGCGGCACCTGATTTTTCAGCCAATTACCTGGCCATGGACAACGGCCGGCCGGCGTTCAAGCCGGTCAAGCTGAGCGATTTCAAGGGTCAGAAAAACGTCGTGCTGGCGTTCTTTCCGGCCGCCTTCTCGCCTGGATGCACCGGCGAGATGGCCAAGTATCAGGAGACGTCGGGCCAATTCAACTCGAACAACACCGTCATCCTGGGAATGAGCGTCGACAGTACGTGGGCCAACGCGGCTTTTGCCGACAAGCTCGGCGTGAAGTTCAACATCCTGAGCGACGCGAGCCGGGAAATCAGCCGCAGCTACGGCATCTTCGACGAGCGTGGCTTAGTGGCGCGACGCACGACGTTCGTGATCGATTCCAAGGGGGTCGTGCAGAAGATATTCCAGGCTCAAGAGGCTCTCGACCCGGCGCATTCCCTCGAAGCGTGCGCCCTGCTCAAAGAACTCAAGTAGACGAAAGGACACGAAGAGCCTTCACTCTTCGTGTCCTTTCTTCCTTCCTTGGTTGATCGCGGCTAGCTTGGCAGGACAACGGTGTCGATTACGTGAATGACGCCGTTCGATTGAAAGACGTTGGCTTGCGTGATCGTCGACCACTCGCCCTTCTCGTCCTTCAGCACGATGTCGTCGCCGTGCAGCATCGCCCAGAGCGTGCCGCCACTGACCGTCTTCAACATGGCAGTACCGTGACCCGCCTTGATTTGCTGCTTCAGTTCCTTGCTCGAGAGTCGGCCGGCCACCACGTGGTAGGTGAGGACCTTGGTCAGAGTCGCTTTGTTCTCCGGTTTGAGCAGCGTGTCCACCGTCCCGGCCGGGAGCTTGTCGAACGCCGCATTGGTGGGCGCGAAAACGGTGAAGGGACCGGTTCCTTGCAGCGTGTCCACGAGCCCGGCCGCCTTGACGGCCGCCACCAGCGTGGTGTGATCCGCTGAATTCACCGCATTCTGGACGATGTTCTTGGTCGGGAACATCTCCTGGCCGCCGACGATGGGATTCTTCGCCGCGTCAATCGCTGCCGCTAGCACAACGAGTGCGAACGCGACGCAAACCGCACGTTCAATCTTCATAAGAGTCATCCTTTCCTTTGTTCCTGCGCGGGCTTTCTGCCCACTCTCGTAGATGTCTACGCGGCAGGTATCGATTCGGATGATGAATCCGGGGAAGGACGCGGGCCGTAGCGGTACGGCGGGAGGGGCGGGAGGGGCAGGAAGGGCGGGAGGGGCAGGAAAGGCAGGAGGGGCGGGAAGGGCACCGAATCGTTTATCCTGTCGGCGTGAATTCCAACGTCAAAGCGGTCGTGATCGGAATTGCCGGCTTCGCGCTCGGCGCGGCCGTACAGAGGGCCTACGACAGTCGACGCTCTCCCCTTCCGCCAGCGGCCCAAACAAAGCCGGCGGGAATCGAAGCGCCCCGCAACGAAAAGGGAAGCGTCGAGGTCGCCATCAACTTCGAACATGAGCCGCTGTGGGCGTACGGCTTCGAAAAGCCCCCGGCTCCTGGCGAAAAGGCTCTTCCCCAGGCTCCTCCAAGCAGAAACCTTCGACCCAACCAGGATCCGGCCGAGCAGACGAAACCTCGCCGTCTCGAAGGCAGCGATGCGACGTTCTCGCTGGTGGACATCCGCGACGGCCAGCACGTGATCGATTGGTTTCCAGGTGATCATCCGCCGATGCCCAACGTGATCGCGCACGGGCCCGCTCGCCTTGGCAACATCACTCGCGGATGCGGCTCGTGCCACCTGCCAAATGGCAAAGGGCGTCCGGAGAATGCGGGGGTCGCCGGACTACCTGTCACGTACTTCGTGCGACAGATCCAGGACTTCCGGAGCGGCCTGCGACACAGTGCGGACCCGAGAAAGCCGAACACGAATACCATGATCGAGCTGGCCAGGTCGCTCACCGACGAGGAATTGACGGCCGCCGCCGAATATTTCGGGTCGATGCAATGGACGCCGTGGATTCGAGTGGTCGAGACGAATCTGGTGCCGAAGACGCGTATCGCCGGCAACCTGTTCCTCGCGGCCGATCACACTCCGGCCGAACCGATCGCCGGACGCATCATCGAAGTGCCGGAAAACGAGGAGCTTGCCGAAACCTATCGCAATCCTCGCTCGGGATTCGTCGCCTATGTTCCGGTCGGAAGCATCGAAAAAGGCAAGGATCTCGTGACCACGGGCGGGATGAAGATCGTCGGCAACCAGATCGTCCAGGGGAAGACAACCGCGTGCAGCACATGTCACGGTCTCGATCTGATGGGTGTGGCCGATGTCCCGCCAATCGCCGGACGCTCGCCAAGCTACATCGTCCGGCAAATCTGGGACATCCAGCAGGGAACGCGCAACGGCGCCTCGGCCCAGCTGATGAAACTCGTCGTCGGCAACCTGAACGAAGAAGATCTCGTGTCGATCGCCGCGTACGTCTCCTCGAGGCCTCCCGTCCGGACGACCGAGCCGGAGAAGCAGCTGGCCCAGCTGCCCAAAACCCCCTGAAGGTAAACTTCTTGTCAGGAGCTCCATGCAGCGCCTGATCAGATCGACCAACTTCGGGCAAGGTTCCGCGCTTCTGACCGCCATGCTGTGCGCGGGCCTGGTGACCGCCCAGTTCATTGCCGGCAAAGCGACGCGCGATGCGCTTTTCCTGGGTCACCTCAACGTCACATCCTTGCCCGCGATCACCGTCGCCACCTCCGCGACGTCGATCCTGCTGGTCATCATCAGCTCGAACATGTTGCGCGGATTGTCGCCAGCTGTCTTCGTTTCCGGCGCGTTCGTCCTGAACGCGGTGTTGTTGCTCGCCGAGTGGGGACTCACCTTCCGTGCACCGGTCGTCGCTGTCGTCGCGGTTTATCTTCAGATCTCAGGTTTTGGACCGATGCTCGGCTCGGGCTTCTGGTTGATCGCGAGCGAACGGTTCGATCCGCGAACGGCTAAGCAGCGCTTCGGTCAGATCGCTGGCGTCGGTACGTTGGGCGGCCTACTGGGTGGGCTGCTGGCGGAGCGCATCGCTGCGACGGTCGGAGTGGAGGCGATGCTGCCCGTGCTGGCGGCCCTGAATTTTCTTTGCGCGTGGCACATTCGCCGGCTGGCGACGGGGTCGCTGGCGAACGTGAAATCGGCAACGGTCGAGGTGTCGACCGATCTGGCAGCCGAGGCGACCCGCTCCGGGCTCCAGGTCCTCGCGCGAGCTCCATACCTCAGGCTTCTCGCCGGAATCGTGCTCCTTGGAGCCATCGGGGCGGGTCTGGCCGACTACCTGCTCAAGGTGCAGGCCGTTGCCACGCTAGAACGCGGAGAAACGCTCCTCCGCTTCTTCGCCATCTACTACGCGGCGACGAGCCTGATCACCTTCGTCGTTCAGACTTCATCCAGCAGATTCGTCCTGGAGAAGTTCGGGCTGAGCGCTACCACGGCCACGCCATCGGCCGCACTGTTCCTCGGCGGGCTCGGCGGGCTCCTCGCTCCGGGCCTGGCTGCCGTAACTGCGGCCAGAGCCGGAGAGTCGGTGTTTCGAAACTCGCTTTTCCGCGCTGGTTACGAGCTCTTTTACACACCAGTCCATCCAACCGAAAAGCGCGCGGCCAAGTCGATTATCGACGTGGGGTTCGATCGACTCGGAGACGCGGTAGGAGGCGGTGTTGTGCGGTTGCTGTTGATGCTGGCGCCGGCGCGCCAGTACGGCGCGATGATGATAGGAGCCATGGTCTGCTCGGCTGGCGCCCTGATCCTGGCCACCCGCTTGAGCCGGGGCTACATGCAGACGCTGGAGAGCAATCTGCGAAACCGCGCGTTGGAGCTCGACCTGTCGGAAACAGCTGACCTGACGACACGGACGGTCATGCTGCGCACGATTTCGGGTCTCGACCGCCCGCGCACATCCGAGCGGCGGGAGATTCCGACTCGGCCACCGACCGCCCAGGATGCGACAATCTTTCAGAGTCCGGACATGGTGCAGATCGCGGCTTTGCGATCTCGCGACCGTGAACGTATCGTTCCTGTGCTTCAGAACGAGGACGGGATCAGCGCCGCGCTCGTCACGCATGTGATTCCACTCCTGGCCTGGGATCCTGTTGCTCACGAAGCGATGAACGCCCTGCGCAAAGTCGCCGAAGAGCGTGTCGGTGAGCTCACCGATGCGTTGATCGATCCCAATCAGCCGTTCGCGGTGCGGCGGCGTCTTGCGCGAGTGCTCTCGGTCTGCGTTTCACAACGGGCTGTGGACGGCCTGATGCTCGGCCTCGACGACATGCGTTTCGAGGTGAGGTTTCAGTGCGGGCGCGCGCTGGCGGCCATTCTCGAGAAAAACCCCCGCGTCTGGATCCACAAGGAGCGCACATTCGAAATCATCCGCCGGGAGGTGGCCGTCGGCCGGCTGGTCTGGGAGAGTCACCAACTTCTCGATCGCCTCGAAGATACCGAGTCGGCATCCATGGTGGACCAGTTCGTGAGAGCGCGTGCGAGCCGCAGCCTGGCACATGTCTTTACATTGCTGTCGCTCGTTCTGCCGGCCGAGCCGTTGCAGATCGCATTTCGCGGGTTGCAAACCGACGATCAGAATCTTCGTGGAACCGCGCTGGAGTATCTCGAGGGAGTACTGCCGCCCGACATTCGCGGACGTCTGTGGCCGTATCTGGAAGATCAGCGGGCGACCGTGCGGACGGCGGCGCGGCCGCGCGAACAGATTCTGGAGGATCTGTTGAAATCGCAACAGTCCATCGTGCTGAACCTCGAAGAGCTCAAGCGGCGCAGGTGAGGCCGGCTTGTGAAAGTTGTCTGCCCCCGCCTTCCGAGCCCGACTCCGGACGCGACCGGCACGCGTGACAGTCGTACCGCAAGCAGCCGCCTGCCCGAGGAACTGGTTTCGGAGCAGATCCGCCGTCTGGCCATCTTCGGCGCCGTTGGCGCGGCCCTTTGGACCTTCGGATTCCTCGAGGACGCCGTGCTCCTGCCCGCCACGCTGCGGCCGACTGCCGTCGCGCAAATGGCCAGACCGGTCGAGATTTTCGGTATCGTCATGTCGCTGGCCATGTTCATGTACGTGCGCTATGGAGACAGCAGCGCGCAAACGAAGGTCAACATCGGCCTTGCGTACATGATCGTGAGCGCAGCCGCGGTCGCCTATATCAACACCTGGGCTGCTTCGGCAGTGTCCGCAAGGGTCGACCAGCTTTCCTGGAACACGGTCGTGATCCTCGTGTCGTCGATGATCCTTCCTGTTCGTCCCCGGCGGATGCTTGCAGCTTCGCTCGTGGCAGCGTCGGCCGACCCGATCGGGGTCTGGATGGCTCATCTGCGTGGCCTGCCAGTACCTGCGTTGACGAACACGCTTCTGCTCTATCTGCCTAACTACGTCTGCGCGATCGTTTCGATGCTCCCGTCGAGCGTGCTGCACGGAATGGGACGCCGGCTGCGCCAGGCCGAGGCACTCGGAAGCTATCGCCTGGTGGAACTGCTCGGTCACGGCGGAATGGGCGAGGTCTGGCGGGCGGAGCACCTCCTGCTCGCACGGAACGTCGCGATCAAGCTGGTGCGACCCGAAGTGCTCGGAGCGGCGACTGAAGATGAGTCGCGGGTCGTGCTGCAGCGCTTCCAGCGGGAAGCCCGCGCAACAGCGGCGTTGAGCTCGCCACACACGATTCAGTTGTTCGACTACGGAATGACCGACGAAGGCACCTTCTACTACGCCATGGAACTGCTGGCGGGACGCGACCTGGAGAGCCTCGTTCGAGAATTCGGGCCGCTACCCGCCGACCGCGTGATTTTCCTCCTCAGGCAGGTCTGTCACTCGCTCGCCGATGCGCACGCGCGCGGCCTGGTGCATCGCGACATCAAGCCCGCAAATATCTACGTCTGCCGCATGGGGCTCGAGTACGACTTCATCAAGGTGCTGGACTTCGGTCTCGTGAAATTCAAGAAAGACAAACGTGACGTGCGCCTCACGCACAGCGCCAACGGCCAGACGACGGGAACGCCGGCCTACATGGCGCCGGAGATCGCAATGGGCGAGCGGGAAGTCGATCGACGGGCCGACGTGTACGCGTTGGGCTGCGTCACGTACTATCTGCTCACCGGCCAGCTCGTCTTCGAGGCCGACACGTCGATGAAGATGCTGATGCAGCACGTAAAGGCCAAACCGACCCCGCCCTCCAGTCGAACCGAATTGAAGATTCCGCCCGAGATCGACGAACTGGTGTTGTCGTGTCTCGAGAAGGACCCGAACAAGCGGCCGCAGAATGCCGAGGTGCTGTACGACCTCGCGTGCCGGGGCACTTGCGTGATGTGGGATCAGGCCGCAGCGAAGCGCTGGTGGGACATTCATCTGCCCGAGCTGACAGGGCCGCTCACCATCAGCGACTCCGCCGCGGAAATTAGCGAATTCACTCCTGTCTCCACGTCGCAGACGGTCCCCATATTGCGAGGGCACTAGCGCGTTCCCGCCACGAGGGTGGGAGTCGCGCGCACGAAGTTCTTCACCGGTTTCAGTGAGGTCAAATACGCGTAGACCGCCTTGAGGTCCTCGTCGGTCATGTTCCGGAACGCCGGCCACGGCATCGGGGGCAGCAGGATCTCGCCCTCCGGCTTCTTCCCGGTTCGCATCGTGTTGATGAAAGCCGCCTCGGTGTAACGGGCCCCAAGACCCGTCTCAGGGTCCGGCGTCAGGTTGGCGGCGTAGCTGTTGCCCCACGGGCCCGACCAGGCCGTGAAGTCCAGCGAGGCGCGAGCGACCCCTGCCTCCTGCATCGGTGGCGGCGTGGTGATCGGTCGTCCAGAAAGCAAGCGGCGCCCATCGGGGGTCATCTGCGCGTCGACCTTTGGAGAGTGGCAGTCGTGGCAGCCGGTGATGGCGACCAGGTACTCACCGCGCTTGATGCGTTCGGACGAACGGGCGGCTTGGGGCTCCGGGCCCGTGGCCCGGACGAACATGCTGCTGGCGAGCGCGAGGGTCAGGCTCAGTGCGATCGTCGAAAAGGTCGGTCTCATTTCTCACCTCCAAAATGCATGTTGCATGGTGAGCGAGACGGTTGGCCGATGGATGCTAAACCTTTCCTAGCGTTACCCTAAAATATTCCTAACCGGTGATCACTCCAGACTTGGCTGCGTTTCTCGAAGGCGAAGTGGCGATTCACATCGCGACGCATAACGAGAGGCTTGAACCGAACGGCGCGCGCGTCGCGGCCGTGACGGTCGACGCCGACGGCACGCACGTCACGGCATACCTCCCGAAAATTGCCGCCGGAACGATCGTCGCCGACCTCGAGGCGAGCCGACAGGCCGCGCTCGTGTTTGCGCGCCCGAGCGACGATCACTCCTGTCAGATCAAGGGCGTCTTCGTCGAGGCGCGGGCGGCCGCGGCCCGGGAGCGGAAGCTGGTCGATCGCCAATGGGACGCGTTTCTCACGAACCTTGCGCAGATTGGCATTCCCAGGCAGGTCGCGGAAGGCTGGAAAACCTGGCCGTCAATCGCGATCCGGCTGCGCGTGACGGCGCTCTTCAGCCAGACACCGGGACCCGGCGCAGGAGCGCCGATCCCGTGAGTCTCGGACTCGAGGCAATGGCCCCCTGTTTCCAGGGGTTGATCCCGGCAACGCTCTACACGTGCTCGGCCGACGGCATCCCGAACGTCGCGTTTCTCAGCCACGTGGACTATGTCGATCCAAATCATGTGGCGCTCTCCTTCCAATTCTTCAACAAGAGCCGCCGCAACATCGCGGAGAACCCGCGCGCCCTGGTGTGCGTGACCGATCCCGATACAGGACAGGGTTGGCGGCTGCAGCTGCGCTTTGTTCGATCGGAGACGGCCGGGCCTGTCTTCGAGCGGATGGCGCTGCGAATCGAGGCGATCGCGTCGTATTGCGGGCTCAAGGGAATCTTCAAGCTGCTCGCCGCCGACATCTACGAGGTGCTCGTCATCGACCCGGCGCCGGAGGACGCCGCCATGCGGCAGGCGCGCCCCGCGCGGCATGCACCCGCCGATGCAGTCTTCACCACGCGGGCCCTTCAGGACCTCGCTTTCCGAATCCAGGCGGCCGATTCGCTCGAGCAGCTCCTCGATTCGATTCTGGCCGGCATCGAAGAGGTCTTTGCCTTCACGCACTCGATGATCCTGCTGCCCGGCGAACGGGAAGGCGTGCTCGAGACGATCGCCACGCGCGGGTACGGCGAGGTCGGCGTCGGCGCCGAGGCGCGCTTCGGCGAAGGGATCGCCGGGATGGTCGCCGAGGCCCGCAAGCCAATTCGCATCTCGGGGTTGATGCGCGGAATGCTCTACGCGCTTGCCGTCCGGAAGCGAGCGGAAGAAGCCGGCCTCCATCCGGATGACCGGCGGATTCCGATGCCCGGCTTGCCGCATCCTGAAAGCCAGTTGGGCGTGCCACTGCTCGTGCGCTCGGAGCTGGTCGGTGTGCTGTGCATCGAGAGCGAAGTGCCTTACCGCTTTCATGAGGAAGACAAGGCGGCGATCGAGCTCCTCGGCAGCTACCTGGCTATCGCCATCCAGAACATGCTGTTGCGAGAGCGGTCCGAGGCGCTGGAACCCGAGCCGTCACCCGCCGCCGCACGCACCGTGACGCCGACACCCCAACCGGGCCCACACCACTACAACATCGTGTTCTACGGCGGCGACGAACTGATCATGGTGGACGGCGAGTATCTCGTTCGCAGCCTGCCGGCGCGCATTCTCTGGAAGCTGCTTCGAGTACGGCAGGATGAGGGACGCGTGGAGTTCACCAATCGCGAGCTCAGGCTGGACAAAGCGCTGAACCTGCCCGAATGGAAGGACAATCTCGAAACTCGCCTCCTGTTGCTCCGCCGGCGTCTCGAACAGAGGTGCCCGAACGTCCGAATCGTCCCGCGGGCGCGCGGTCGCTTCGCGCTCGAGCTGGGGTGCAACGTCACACTCACGCAGCGGCCGTAGTGTGGTTGGAATGCCTATGTCATCCCGCATCCTGGCCGCGGACGCGGCCTTCTCTGCCGTCAGGCGCTTCTATTCGTCCTCGCGGTACGCCGAGCGGCGATCCGATCCCGGCATTTCGGACTTCACCTTCGGCAATCCTCACGAAATGCCGCTGCCGGGCCTAGTCGCGGCCATTCGCGACCGGGCACAGCCGCACGACAAGAACTGGTTCGCTTACAAGACGAGTGAAGAGGAACCGCAGGCATTCCTGGCGGAGCGTGTTGGCCAAGAACTGGGCCTGGCCTTCGCCCCCGCAGACATGGCTCTGACGACGGGGGCGTTCGCCGCGATCATGGTCGCTCTTCATCACGTCCTTGACGCCGGCGACGAGGCGATCTTCTCGGAGCCGGCGTGGTTCTGCTACGAGCCACTGCTGCTCGCCGCAGCCGCGGTGCCGCGCAAGGTCACGCTCAAGACGCCTTCCTTCGACCTGGATCTGGACGCCATTGATGCGGCGATCGGTTCGAAGACGCGCCTCCTCATCATCAATACTCCTCACAATCCGACCGGGCGTATCTATTCACGTGAGGTGCTGGAGAAGGTGGCGGATCTCCTCGAACGCGGCTCCGCCCGCATCGGCCACCGCATCTACCTGCTGTCAGATGAGCCTTACCGTCGGCTGCGGTTCGACGGCAGGGGCTTCGACAGCCCGGCGTCGGTCTATCCGTGGACGTTCATCTCGTATAGCTACGGGAAGGTTCTACTTGCCCCAGGGCAACGACTCGGCTATCTGGCGATTTCGCCGCTCATGCCGGACGCGGAGCGTCGAGCCTTCAGCGATTCGATGTTTTCGGCGCAAATGGCTCTCGGCTGGTGCTTCCCGAATGCCGTCATGCAGTACGCCATACCGGACCTCGAGACGCTGTCCATCGATCAGGCTGCGCTGACGCGGCGGCGCGACTGCCTGATGAGCGTTCTGAGTGAGAACGATTACGACGTGCTTCCCCCGGAAGGCACGTTTTATCTTTGGAGCAGGTGGCCTTCGGGCGACCCGGTGCAGCTTTGGAATCACCTTGCCGATCGCAACGTCTTCGTGCTGCCAGGCAGTCTCATGAACGCACCCGGCTATTTTCGAATCAGCCTGACTGCGTCCGACGACATGGTCGATCGTGCACTTTCGGCGTTCCGGGAAGTCGGACGGTTCTCGCGCGGCTAGTTGAGGGTGGACGCTGAATCGGGACCGTTTTGAACCACGAAGCACGAAGTTCACGAAGACTTTCATTTCCTATCTTCGTGTTCTTCGTTCTTCGTGGTTAGTGGCGCATCAGTTTAACGCGAGCGTCAGTAATGACATCACCGAGTTCTTATCAGCTTAAGGCTTATAGCTGTCGCAACGCGCGCACCGGATCGAGGCGGGAACTTCTGCGCGCAGGGACGTAGCCGGCCGACAGTCCGACCAGCAGGAGGAGCACAGCCGCTCCTCCGAACGCAATCGGATCGAACGGACTTACGCCAGCCAGGAACGTGCTGAAAGCTGGCATCATGGCGACTGATGCAATCGCGCCAATCGCCACTCCCGATGCGACCACTTTGAGCGATCGCACCAGCATTTCCCTACGAATGCGAGGAGGCGTCGCACCAAGGGCCATCCGGATGCCGACCTCCGAGGTTCGGGAAGCCACCACGTAGGACATCACCCCGTAGAGGCCGATCATGGCCAGAAGCAGACCCACAGCTCCCATCGTACCCATCAAGAACGTGCCTGCACGGCGCATATTCAACTCGAGGCTCGTCGCATTTCGCAGCGTTTGCACGCTCACGGGAACGGTCCCGTCGATGCCGTCGATGGTTCGCCGCACCGTATCCACCAGGGCGTCGGGTGCGCCGGACGTTCGAGCGTGCAAGACGAGATTGCGGGGCTTTTGCGCGTAGGGATAGTAGACGACGGACAACGGCGCTTCACCGATCGTCCCGATGCGATGGTCGCGCACCAGACCGATCACTTCGGCTTCCGGTTCGTCGACGGTCTGGACGTGCTGTCCGATGATTTCCCGGCCGGGAAAATAGGTTCCGGCGAACGTCTCGTTGACGATCGCCACGCGCGGAGTCCCGGCGCGGTGCGACGGGTCGAATTCGCGGCCTTTCAACAGAGGAATCGCCAGCGTCCTGAAGTAGTCGGGACCGACGCTGAAGGTCCAGGGCCGTGTTCCGGGAATATCCGTGCGCCCGGCGGGGTGAAAGCTCCTGAGCAACGAGTCGCCGCCAAGGGGCACCAGAGTCGCGGGGCTCGCATACGACACACCCGGGATCCTGGCGATCTCCTGCACGAGCCGGTCGGCGAAGCGGAGCCGCGCCTCTCCAGGATACTGGCTCGAGTCCAGCCCGAAATTGGCCACTATGCCGCGGTCGAGGTCGAAGCCGACATTCGCGCGTCCAATCTGTACCTGGCTGCGGAGGCACAAGAACGCAGCCACGATCAGGACCAGCGACATCGCCACCTGGCCGACGACGAGCTTCTGACCCAGTCCCGTTCGCGGCGTCACGCCTTCTCCATTCTGGCGGACCTCCGCCACGACGTCGGCTCGCGTCGCTCTCAGAGCGGGAACGACACCGCACACCAGCGTCATGAGGAACACGAGCGCCCCGGCGTACGGGAGCAGCCGGGTGTCCATGGTGATGGCGGCCAGAATTGATAGAGGGCCTTCAAATGGAATCTTGGTGAGCGTGAACGCCAGCGGCAGGCCGACCGCCGCACCGGCAGAGACCAACAGCAGGCTTTCGACAAGCATCGCCTGCACGACGTGCGCTCGCCCGGCGCCGATGGCAACGCGAATCGCCACGTCGCGGCGCCGCGCCGCCGCTCGCGCCATCAGCAATCCGGTCACATTGACGCAGGCGATCAGCAGCACCAGGGCGGCCGTGACCAGGGTGATCGTTGCAAGAAATTGGAATCTCGGAGGAGTCCCTCGAAACTGCATGGCCGCCGCAGGAAACACACTCGCCGACCGGCCCGTTGCCGCAAGCCGATCGGGATAGGCGCGCTCGAGCGATGCGCTAAGCGCCGTCACCTCCGCCTGAGCCCGCGAAGCCGCTGAGCCTGGCGCGAGCCGCGCGAGCACGCTCAGACTCGGACTCCCACGCTCTTCGAGCGCGGGCAACGTCAATTTACTAAGCGGCACGTAAAGCGAAGGGCCCATCCAGCCGGTAACCGCCCGGTATCCTTCTGGTAGAACTCCGACGACCGTGAATGGTTCGCCGTTCAGGACCAACGATTCGCCGATGGCGGCCGGGTCAGCACGAAGACTGGTTTTCCAGAATCCGGCCGTGACGACCACCAGCCGCGGCTGGGTTTCGGATGCGGCGTCGTGCTCCGAGAACGGACGGCCCATCTGCGCAGAAACGCCGAGGACCTGAAAGAAGTTCGCGGTCACGGCCAACACGCTGACACGCGAGGTACGGCCGCCGGTTCCCAGATTCATCCCGGTGATTCTGAAACCTGCGGCATCCTCGAAGATCCGGTTGCGCAGCAGGTCCTGATAGTCCGGGACCGAGAACTGGTTGGCGTAGCTTGGTTCGACACCGACCATCCGGTCCGCCTCGCCCATCGTCGGTTGATGCCCAAAGATGGTGAGGACGCCCATGTACAGGATGACGTTGAGACCGATGCCGAGTCCGAGAGACAGCGCGCTGACGATCACGAGTCCAGGGCTTCTGCGGAGGCTGCGAACGCCGTGCCGAACGTCCTGCCACAGGCTGTCGACCCAAGGAAACACCCACACTGCCCGCGCGTCCTCGCGAGCGAGTGCGAAGTTACCCATAGTGCGCCGGGCGGCGCCGATCGCGTCCTGTCTCGACCGGCCATCCTGTATCAGATCGCGCTCCACCATCTCCCGATGGAACTGCAGTTCGTCCGCCAGATCCTCGTCTGCGCGCCGCTGATGGAGCCAGTACCCGAGGCGACGAAACAGCGCCGGCATCTTCTCAGGCCTCCAACACGCGTTGAATCGCCCCGATGATCTGTTCGAAGCCCTTGCGTTCGGCGGCGAGCCGCTTACGGCCCGAAGGGGTCAGCGCGTAGTACCGAGCGCGCCGATTGTTGTCGGACAGGCCCCACTCGCCCGAGATCCAGCCGTTCAACAGCAGCCGCTGCAAGGCCGGATACAGCGAGCTCTCACCCACCTGCAGCACGTCCTGCGACGCCACGCGGAGGTGTTGCGCGATGCCATAGCCGTGCATCGAGCCGCGCTGAAGTGTTCTCAGAATCAGCAGATCGAGCGTTCCAGGCAGGAGCTCTTGCGACTCTTTCGTGCTTCCCATCGTCTATCGATGGGAAGTATCGTCGGGTCGCGCGTCTATGTCAATCGTTACGCGCTCCGGGCCGCAGCGCGTATAGCGGCAGCTTATAATCCAACCGCTTACGCGCCATGCCTATCTCTCCGGGTGCCCGACTCGGAAGCTACGACATCACCGCCCTCCTCGGCGCAGGCGGGATGGGCGAGGTCTACCGTGCGCGCGACCGGCGCTTGAAACGCGAGGTCGCTATCAAGGTACTGCCAGAAGCGTTCGCACTCGACGGCGAACGACTGGCCCGGTTCCAACGAGAAGCCCAGGCCCTGGCCTCTCTCAACCATCCGAATATCGGCAACATCTACGAGCTCGCAGAGTCCGAGAGCTCGCACTTCCTCGTGCTGGAACTGATCGATGGCCAGACGCTGTCCGAGCGGTTGACGCAAGGACCGATTGCGTTGCCTGAAGCGCTGAGCATAGCGAAGCAGGTCATCGACGCGCTGGACGCGGCCCATGAAAGGGGCGTCATTCACCGCGACTTGAAGCCGGGCAACATCATGCTCACGCCGGACGGCAGGGTAAAAGTCCTGGATTTCGGTCTCGCGAAGCTCACCACCGGCGAGGCCTTTGTGGCGGACGCGATCGGGTTGACCAACTCCCCGACTGTCATGGGATCGATGGCGGGCACGATCCTGGGCACGGCTGGCTACATGTCGCCGGAGCAAGCCAAGGGAAAGTCCGTCGACAAGCGCGCCGACATCTGGGCATTCGGCGTGGTGCTGTACGAAATGGTGATGGGCGGGCGCCTGTTTCAGGGCGACACGCTGCAGGAGACGCTGGCGTCCGTAATCAAGGACGAGCCTGATCTCGTGCACCTGCCGCCGCAAGTGCAGCCACTGCTGCAACGTTGTCTCGCCAAAGACCCCAGGCATCGTCTTCGCGATATAGGCGACGCAATGCTGCTGCTCGACGAAACGCTGGGTGCGAAAGCCAGGCGCGTCCGATTCGCCTGGTTGTGGCCGTTTGCGGCAGGGGCGCTCGGAATCACTGCCGCTGTGGCGTTGTGGGCGCCATGGCGTACGCCGCCCGTACCCGAGGTCACGAGATTGCAGCTGGCGTTGCCTGAGCTGGGAGAATTCGGCGGAGCTCTGAGCCTCTCGCCGGATGGACGTAAGTTGGCATTCGTCGCAGTCGGTCAGGATCGCCGGTCACGCCTTTGGATGAGGGACATGAATTCGTTGAACGCAGTGCCCCTTCCCGGCGCCGAGATCAAAAGCCAATTCGGAGGCGCGATGTCGTGGTCTCCGGACAGCCGATCGATCGTTTTTACCGACGAAAACAGAGTCCTGAAGATGGACGTGTCGGGCAGCAGCCCTCCACTCACGATCGCGAGAGTGCCAGGGCAGGCCGGCGAAAGCAGTCAGAACTCAGAGGGCGTGATTCTGATCGGTGGCATCGGGACAGGTTTGATTTGGCGAGTGCCCGAAGCCGGGGGAGAGCCGACGGCGGTAACCACGCTGGCAACCGATGAAGTAGCTCATGGGTTTCCGTTCTTCCTTCCGGATGGAAGACATTTTCTTTACGCTCGCTTTCGAGTGTCGGGTCCTAGGCCAGGCTTCTACGTTGGATCCTTGGACGTAAGTCCTGAGAATCAGTCGTCTGTTGAACTGCTCACATCGGATTCTCAAGTGCGGTATGTGCCAATGCCGGTATCCGGTCCAGGCCGACTGGTATTCAGACGCGACGACCGCTTGTTGGCTCAGCCGTTCGATGCTAACCGTCTTCGATTGTCGGGCGCGCCGGTCATCGTTACGCCATCGATTGGCACCTTTGGCGCCAGGGCATTGTTCGCTGTGTCGGACAGCGGGACACTGGCGTATCGGGGTGGTAGTCAATACCAGTTCAACTTGTTCAACCGAACGACACGGGCCTCGGATTTCGTCACTGAAGCCACCGACGCGACTTTCGCGCGCATCTCTCCCGACGGCACTCGCGTCGCATTCGATCGCGTCGATGACGCCGGAGGCGTGGATATCTGGCTGAAGGACATTCCACGCGCTGTCACGACGCGCCTCACCTTCGATTCGGCACGAGACGAGTTTCCCGTCTGGTCGCCAGACGGGAGCCGTGTCCTTTTTCGCTCCAACAGAGGCGGCACATTCGATCTGTATGAGAAAAGGATGGATGGTGCGACCGACGACAGGCTCGTCTTGCACACCAGCCTCGAAAAGTGGCCCGATGACTGGAGTCAAGACGGCCGCTATGTTATCTACGAAGAACGGAGCGCCGAGACCCAAGACGATCTGTGGTTGCTACCCATGGATGGCGACCGCACGCCCGTCGCCCTGGTACGCTCCCCGTTCACCGAAACGTTTGGCCAGTTTTCGCCCGATGGTCGCTGGATCGCTTATCAGTCCGACCAATCGGGACGCGACGAGGTGTATCTGCGACGGTTCCCCGCGCCGGGCGCAAACGCGGCTCAGGGCGCCGTCTACCAAGTGTCCAAAGACGGCGGTGAACGTCCGTTGTGGCGACGCGATGGAAAAGAACTGATCTACATTGGAGCCAATCGCATGATCACGGCCGTCGACGTCACGGCAGATCCACGAATAAGCACCGGACCGCCACGTCCGCTCTTCCAGATGCCCGGTACGGGCATCATCGGGTTTGTACGTCTCGAGATGCATCCAGACGGGCAGCGGTTCCTCATCAGAGCACCGGTGGGAGACGATGCGCGCTCACCGTTCACGATCGTGATGAACTGGCAAGCCGCCCTGCGGCGGTGATGGGCTCATTGCCTGACCTCCTCCGGCGGCCGAATCGCCACGAATTCCTTGTAGAGCAACAGGTCGTAGGCAATCTTCAGCGTGCCGGCGATATAGAAGGGCAGATTGATCATCGAAGGTCGGGCAAACAGGAACCCCACACACAGCGGACCGATGGCCGCGCCTATCGTCCGCGCTACTCCGGCAACGCCCGCTGCCGCCGATCGCTCCTCGGGCGGGACGACAGCCATGAGGTACGACTGCCTCGTGGGCACGTCCATCTGGCTGATGCTGAATCGCGCGAGCAGCACGGCGACCGCCAGTGGCAAAGTCGGCATCAGCGGAACCAGAATCAAGAGGACGTTGGATGGCAGATGTGTCCCGACCATCGTCTTGATCAAGCCGATGCGCGAGGCCAATCGGGATGCCAGCAACGCCGAGAACCCGGCAAGAATGTTCGCCCAGAAGAAAATGACGCCGAGCGATCCGGGATCCACAGCAAAACGCAGGTAGAACCAATACGCGGCGAAGCTCTGGATGACGAAACCGCCGCCAAAAGAGTCGAGCGCGAAGAGGGCCGACAGCTTCACCACGACATCGCGCGATCGCTCGAGGCCCGAGAACCTGGCGAACGCCGCTCGAGGTGCGCTCCGTTCACCCAAAGTCGACGCTTCGGCAGCGCGCGTTAATCGAGCAAACAAGACCGCCAGAACTCCGCCAAGCGCGGCATAGAGAATCACGACCGCGCGATACGAGCCGACCGATGACATCGTTTTCTGTTGAAGTACCTGCGTGAGCGTACCGGCAGCCAAGGCACCCAAGGCGGTCGCCATCGCCCCCGCGAGCGTGTACCAGGCGAACACGCCGGTCCTGGTGCGATCGGCGACGACCTGGGAGAGGGCGGCTTGCTCGATTGACAGGAACGGCCCCACTTCGTGCCCGCTCGGGCTTATCACGCCGACCGTGGCGGCAACGAGCAGCAGCCACCAGTTTCGGGTAAACGCGAAAACCAGGCCCGCGGCGGCCATCAGCGCGGCGCCGACGATGAGCATCCGGCGGCGGCCGACGCGATCGGCGCGGGTGGTGAGATACAGCGAGACAATCGTGTCGCCGATCAGCGTGGAGGTCAGCAGCAAGCCGGTCTGCGGCTCGCTCAATCCAAGACCGACCAGGTAGAACACCAGGACGACCGAAACCGCGCCGTATGCGAAAAGCCGAATGAACCGGGTGGCGAAGAGCAGCCAGGCGACTCCAGTCAGCTGGCGAAGGTCGCTGGGTAACTGTAGGTGAGCTCGTGCGGTCATGTGAGTAGAATGAAGCCCCAAACGAAAAGGAGCTGCAATGGCCCAGAAATCCAGGCGTCGCGCTCGCTCGGTGACGGCTCAGGCGCCATTATCGCCATCGGCGGTCTCTCGTCGCAGCCTGCTCAAAAAAGGCCTCGCGGCGGCTGCAGGCGCGGGCATGCTTCGCGACGAAGCCTTCGCCGGTCAGGCGGCGGCTTCTTCGTCGACGCCCAGCGGCAGCCGGCAGCGCTTTCGAGCGTACGTCAGATTCGGCACGGGCGCGTCGGTGCAGGAACTGAGGTTGCTCCCCGTCGGACCTCGGCAGGTTGTGCTTCGAAGCGAGGCCTCACAGATCTGCTATACGACAACACCTCAGGGTCTGGGATCGACGAATGTCACGGACGCCTTCATCCCCGGTCACGGTGGCGTCGGCACGGTCATCGAGATCGGCTCGAGGGTGAATCGAGTCGCGGTCGGCGATCGCGTCGTCGTCGCCGGCACGCGACAGTGTGGTGCGTGCTACAACTGCCTTCGCGGCCGCGCCGATCATTGTCTGCTGACCAACGGCGGTGGTGATCCCAATGCTCCGATTGCAGAAATGATGGACGGAACGAAGGTGACTGGCTTCACGCCTTGTTGCTCGGAATTGATGGTCGTCTACGAGGAATCCTGCGTTCCAGTGTTCACGCGTGTGTCGTCGGTCGAGCTCGCGATGTTGCACGACACCGGCCTGTGCGGCCTTTCGGCCACCATGACGAAAGTTCGAATCGAGCCCGGCTCGGATGTGGTCGTCCTGGGCGCCGGTCCGATTGGACTGGCCGCGATTCAAGGCGCCCGAATCAACGGCGCCGCGCAGATCATTTCCGTGGACCCGATTCGGTACCGTCGTGAGGCAGCTCTTGCGCTCGGCGCCACGACTGCGCTCGATCCGAACGTCGAGGGCAACAATCTGGTCCAGCGGATTCAAACGCTCTGCAAGGGAAAGACAGATCGACGGCTGTCGGGAGGAGGCAACGTCGGACCCGACTTCGTCGTCGAGGCGGTGGGTGGCGACCTGTTTCCGCCGAAAGCAGAAGTTGGACCGGATCCGACCGGCATCCTCTCGTTGCAACAGGCTTGGCAGCTTTGCTCCCCAATCGGACACATCGTGACCACCAGCGGCGGCCATCCGCCCAACAGCGTCGTCACGATTCCCGCGAACCAGTGGGCCAATGGAGCGAAGAGTCATCAGCCAGGAAACCTCGCGGGTGCCAATCCGATGCGCGACATCCCGCGCTTCGTGCGGCTGATCGAAGCGGGTCTCTTCAACGCGAAGGCACTCGCCACTTCGACGTTCCCGCTCGAGCGGACGCGCGACGCCTTCCAGGCAGCGGCCGATCGCAGCACGGTGGCTGCCGTTGTGGTGTACGCATGACGCGGGTGGGCTCGATGACGCGGGTCGTATGCCTGGCAGTGGCGATCCTTCTCGGCGCCGTGTTGCTGGTGTCGCCGGCGGCGCAGGTCGGCGATGCGGCACTCGCAGATCGGGTGCGCGCGGTCCACGCCGCCGCCAAACCACTCGACGCGCACGCCGACGTGCTCATGCCCACGACGTCAGCAATTTATCGCACGGCGGACGGCGCCTCGCAGGTTTCGGTCGACAAGCTCGTCGCGGGCGGCATGGCCACGATCACCCTCGCGATCCAATCGGCGACTGGACCAAACACGGCTGAAGCTGTCGCAGCTGCCCGACGCGAAGTCGACGCCAAGCTCGCGCGGATCCGCGATCTCGTGGCGGCCAATCCCGACCGTCTGGCGCTCGCGCGCAACGCAGCGGACCTCGAGCGCATTCACGCGGGGAACAAGATCGCCGTGCTGATCGGCTTCCAGAATGCGTACGCGCTCGGGACCGACCAGTCGCTCGTCGCCCGCTACGTGGACCAAGGCGTGCGGGTGTTCGCTTTCAATCATGCCGGCAACAACGCCTTCGCGGACTCGTCACGCCCAACGGTTCCCGGTGACGAACCGAACGGTGGTCTGTCTCCGCTTGGCCGATCGGCACTCCGTACGCTGAACGATCGCGGCGTTGTCATCGATGTCTCGCAGTTGACGCCAAAGGGCGTCATGCAGACGCTCGAGCTCTCCCGCGCGCCGGTCATCGCCAGCCATTCGGCCGTGCGGTCCTTGATCGACGAGACGCGCAACCTGCGCGATGACGAGCTCGCTGCGATAGCTGCCAAGGGCGGCGTGGTGCACGTGCCGCCGTTCAATACCTACATCGCTCCGCGGCCCCCGGACTTCGTGGCACGTCTTGGAAAGATTCGGACAGACTTCGGCTTACCTGCGCAGTTTCACGGCGTGCTGGACGACGCGAACCGGCTCGAAGGCACAGCGCGGAGCGATTACATGGCCAAGGCGCTCGCTTCAGTGCCGCGGGCGACCCTCGAGGACTACCTCAATCACATCGACTATGTCGTGAAGAAAATCGGCGTCGATCACGTCGGAATCGGCACGGACTTCGATCACGGTTCGGGCATCATCGGCTTCAAAGACGCGAGCGAAGCGCAGAACGTGACACGCGGGTTGCTCCAGCGCGGCTACTCCGCCGAGGACATCGCGAAGATCTGGAGCGGGAACTTCATGCGCGTGCTCAAGGCCGTCGAAGCGGCTGCTTCGCGTTGAAAGCCTGAGCCCCACGCGACGATCAACGCAGAGACCGCTGAGATCGCGGAGAAATTCCTAAAACCTGCAACAAAACGGGTATGACGAGTGCGTAAACGGATTCGACAAGGGACAGTCCAGGGCGGATGCGACGATACGGCGCTGTGAGTCCTGTCGTATGGAGCGCGCCGGCTCAGCGCCGGGTCGTTAGCCAGACAAGAATGAGGTCCGTATGCAAGTCAAGTCGCGTGGGACATGGCGACTCACGGCCGCAGTTCTCACCTGGGGCTTTATGGGCGGCGTCTCCCTGATCGCGATGCTTCGCTTCGCCAGTCCAAGCGCCCGCCCCGCGCTTACGTACGGCATCTTCGGCACGCTGGTTCTTGAGTCGAGCGTTACGTTTCGACATGCGGGTGGCCCCGGCCGGCGGTTTGCGTGGGGTCTGGCAACCTTCATGGCGGCGACGCTGATCGTCTACGCATACACCATCCTCGTTGTGAATCCGAGGGCGATGACCGAGCCGCTGTGGGAGCACGTATGGCGCTTGGGATTCATGCTAGGCCTTGGGGCGCTGGCAACGAGCGTTCCTTTGGCAATCGGCGCAGCGATCGGGCTATTTCGGGGGGGTCCTCGGGGCTCGATGGGTTCGCATATACAGCCTCGAGCCAGCGATCGCTCGGTTAAGGCCAAGGCGCCTTCATCTCATCTTCAGTCAGCAGTCGCAAGGTGAGAGACACATCGGGTTTGTTTTCGGGTGGTAGCCTTCCACAAAGAGCTGACCGCGCGCCGACCGGTTTTGATACAGGCTCTTAGTTCGACTTTGTCAGATCGTGCGGCGTTTGACCGGCCGGATACCTGCTGCTCCGGCGACCCGTCGGAGCGGCGCGTCTCACGCGATAGACGGGAAACCGCATCGAAAGGCCGAGTCCAGGCCAGGTCGAGGACCTGGCCGGCGCTGTACACACCTCCTGGAGATGCGGTTTCCCGCGCCGTCGACGCGGGGCGCGGGAGCAGTAGGTATCCGGCCGGAAGGCGACGATCTGACAATGTCGAATTAGGAACTCTCGGCGTGCGCTGCGTGCTCGGCGGTTATCGTCCCCAGAGTTCCTGGCTGGCGAGCCGCGCGCCCTCGACCAGGCTTTCGAGCTTGGCCCACATGATCGATTCGTGCACCCGACGGACGAACGGGCCTTGCGCGAACCCGCAGTCGGTGCCGGCAATCACCCGGTCTCGGCCGACGACATTCGCGAAGCGCACGAGACGTTCGGCGACGAGCTCCGGGTGCTCGACGACATTGGTCTGATGGCTGACGACGCCCGGCATGAGCATCCGCCCCTCTGGCAGCTTCACATCCGTCCAGACTTTCCACTCGTGCTCGTGGCGTGGATTCGCCGCCTCGATGGAATAACCGCCCACATTCAGCTTCAATAGCAGGTTCGCGATCTTCTTGAGCGGCACATCGTGCGTGTGCGGCCCGTTCCAGCTGCCCCAGCAAATGTGATAACGGATGCGAGTCTCGTCGAGGCCCCGCAGCGCGTGGTTGAGTGCGTCGACGCGCAGCCCGGCCCAGCGGAAGTAGTCTTCATCGCTCGCCGGCGGCACCATCCGGTCGTACATGAACGGCAGGTGCGCATCGTCGATCTGCAGAAGCAGGCCGGCGTCGAGAATCGTCTTGTATTCGACTCGCAGCGCATCGGCGGTCGCGTAGATGTAGTCCTCGTCGGTCTTGTAGTACTCGTTCGGGCACAAGGCGGTGGCACTAGCAGGGGCGACAACAGGCAGAAACCCGGCATGTGCCGTTGCCGAGGCGACTGCAGCCCTGAGATTGTCGATATCGCGCTGCAGCGCGGCCTGGCCTGTGTAGCTGATCGGACCCGTGCAGCGGAACGGGCGCTCCTGGTACTGTTCCTTGGGAAACATCTCGGCGTAGAAGTCGATGAACTGCGCGAAGTCGCCCCACGGCTCGACCGCCGGCGGTGGAGCCCCCGCAGGCGCCGGCGCTGGCTCGGAGAATCCGGACAGCCGTTCGATCACGTACTGTTCCCAGCCGATGCCCTTGCCGAACTCACCGTCGCTGACGATGTCGACTCCAGCCTGGACCTGGCGTTGCACCACCTTCCCGACTGCCGCGCGCAGCGCAGCATCGAACCCCGGTACGTCGCGGCCCGAAGCCTTCTCACGCAGCAGCGCGGTAAATTCGGGCGGCCGGACGAGGCTGCCGACGTGACTGGTCAGGATGCGGGACTCGGACATGGCGCACCTCGCGGGATCGTTCCAACATGTTCGCCATGCCCCGGCGCTGGGAAAGCCACAATACTCTTCGAGTGTGGATGGATGATCTTCGAGCAGCGATACTCAAATCAAGATTGGCTGGGGCGACACGGCTTCGGATCCCATTTGGAGTCGTTCGCTTCCTTCTTGAAATTCGAGCTCGTGATGAAGGTCTGCGTCAGATACGTCGGGTCTTCCACCACGGTGGTGACGACGAACCAGTCGCCGGCCTCCGGATGAGTGAAGCGGGCGAAGTGTTCGGTGATCGTGGCCTTGTCGCTGTAGGGGACGCCGTTGCGCCGCAGCCAACCCGGCAGCATGTTGGTCGTCACGACCATGAGCGATCCCCAGCGCGGCGGGCCGGCGCCCCGCTCCGGCGTGAGGCCCAGGCCGAACGCATCGAATCCGACGCCGCGCCGCCACTCGGCAACCGAATAACCCTGTAGCGTGCGTGCTCCTTTGTCCGAAGCTACCGCAGGTCCTGCCTGACCGCTGGGCGGCAGGAAGTGCAGCAGGCGCGTCTGCACACCGGCATCCGTCTCGATCTTCAGCGTCAGATCGTCCTGCCAGGAGATCTTCAGACGCCCTGGCATCCGCATGATCCCACCGACGCCATACGCGTCGCACCGTCCATCCGTCGACGGATCCCACGCATTGGCCGCAGCCATGCCCGCAGGATTCAGCGGAATCGCCCCAAAGCCCGGTGGCATGCCGACACCCGTGCCGATATCGCCCTTGGGGGGCGTCCTCATCCGGTATTCCCAATCCTCGGTGACCACCGACACCCACACGCCGCTCAGATCGACCGGCGCGCCAATCCGTCCCGTCGGCAGCGGCCCGGGTGGCGCCCCACGCCCGCCGCGACCACCCTGCGGTTGGGCAGCCGGCTGAGACGCGACCGACGGTGCCTGAGCCGACACCGACGGCAACAGCGTGCCGAAGCCGAGCGCCAGAGCCGCCGCGGCGATGATCGTACCGATCGGTCTGATGAGGCGCTCGCTCACTGGCCGCTTCCTTTCGTCTGCTTGTTCGGCACGGCTTTCGAACCCTTGGGCTGCGGCCGTGCCGCGTCCTGCGCCTCTTTCATCTCCTTGTAGATCACGTCGACGAATTGCACCGGTGTCCAGAAACCGTTTGGCGTGCCGTACCGCGGATCGAAATCGAGCGTCGGTTTGGCTGCGTGGACCTGCTCGAGCGTCATTCCGCGCCGCACGTATTCCTTGATGCGATCGCGCACGATGGTTGCCATGTCGCGGTACTCGATCACATCCTGCTTGTCGCACAGACGCCCGTGCCCCGGAATGATCATCGTCCCGCCTTCGTTCACGTTGTTGAACACGGCCAGGTCGAGGATGGCGTTCAGCGCGTCGATGTAGCCGTCGATCGTCCCGCCGTGCGCCTCGTCGATGTATGGGTACATCACGGTCGTGAACAGGTCGCCGGTGGCAATCACGTCGCTGCGCCGGAAGAACACCAGGCTGTCGCCGTCGGTGTGGGCTTTCGGCTGGTGGAACATCTGCACCGCCTCGCCGTTGAAGCGCATCTCCCATTTCCGCACGGCGTACGTCTCGGTCGGCCACGCCGCGGCCGGCACTTGCGGCTCTCCTGGCTTGGGCATGCTCAGGCGAAGCAGGACGTTCTCGTGGGCGATGATCGCAGCCGTCGACGTCGCGGCGCCGCCGAGATCGCCGACGACGTTGCCGCCGGCGCGGGTCCGGCCGGCCTTGGCGATGGCTTCGTTGCCACCGATGTGATCCCCATGCATGTGGGTGTTGAAGACGTACCGAATCGGCTTGTCGCTGATGGACTTGATGGCATTCAGGATCTTCGTGCTGAGCGGCGCGAACTGCGTATCGACGACCAGCACGCCGTCGTCTCCGGCCATGACGGTCGTGTTGCCGCCGGCGCCGACCAGCATGTACACGCCGTCGCGGACGTGAATCACGTCTTCCTGCACGGCATCGAAGTTCTGCTGCTGCGCGAGGAGCGCCACGCCCACGCCGACTGCCATCGCCGAAGCGACGGCAAAAGCGCGAATCTTCTGTGATCGAACGTGCAAGCGCAGAAGCATGTCAGCGACCTTTCTGCGCCGGTGCGGGGCGACTCCCCGATCCCTGGGAACCTTCAGCAGGCGGCGGTGGCAGGGGCGGCGGAACCGTCGCCTTCTCCATCACCTTCTGAAACTCGGGGTACATCGTCTCGGGCCCGCCCAGCACCGCAATCATCGGGAGGCGATGCCGTTGGGCGTACTCGGTCTGGAATGGATGCTCACCGGGCATGTAGGCGGGGATCGTCCCTTCCGGCCGATTGGCAATCTCGACGACGGGCTCGCAGACCCACAGCCACGTTTGCGCCGCCAGCTCGCGTGAGCTTCGAATGAAGTCCTGGCTCTTGACGAGCGGTTCGGCGAGGTACACGGGATCGATCAGCACGAACGTGTGCGTCATCAGGTCGCCGTAGCGCACGTAGTACTCGGTCATCTTCGCCTGATCGCTCATCGGCACGCCGTTTCGCCGGATCCAGCCCTGCTTCAGGTGCGTGGTCTCGACAACCAGCATGTCGCCTTCATAGCGGCCGGTCGAGAAACCCATCCAGGTGTGCGCCTCGTTCAGACCGGGATGGGGCCGGCCGTCCATGTAGATCGTGCGGGTTTGTTCGTAGGTGCTGTTGTAGTGCTTGATCGCAATCAGATCCTGCGTGACCGGGTGCCTTTCCTCCCAGACCCGGAGGTTGGTCGGGCCACGATAAATGTACGGGGAAACATGCACGCGGCATTGCTCTTCGGGCAAAGTGATGCGCGAGGGATCCCAGCTTTCGGCGAACCGCCGCGCGGATTCGTTGATGGGCAGCCCGACATAGTCCACGAGCTCGGGTCCCGGAATACGCTCGAGAAAGTCTTCCTGATATCGCGGCTGCCACACGCCCGAGAAGTCCGCTTGCGCCCAAGCCGGGCTGCTTGCGAACACGGCGAGAAGGGCCGTCGCCAGTACGACTACTGTCCGTCCATATGTCCAGTTCATGTGATCTTCCATGCACCAGCTCCCAAGAGCCTCAGATACGTCACAGTGTAACGTTTTCAGGCGATGGCACTCCAATAACGTTTCGCTGGCAGGAAAGACTCGCCGTTTTTCCCTGGCTTTGCTGCCGCCCGGCCACGGCCTGTATGCTGTTCCGACCCATGACCTCCTCTGATCACCCGACGACCAGCCTGGGTGAATTCGTCGCTCTGATGGCAACCCTGACGGCGCTTGTGTCGTTGTCGATCGACATGGTACTGCCGGCGCTCCCCGCGATTGGCGCCGCGCTCGGTGTCGAGCGGGCGAACGACAATCAACTGGTCATTTCGCTGCTGTTCCTCGGCTTCGGTCTCGGCCAGCTTTTCTACGGTCCGCTGTCGGATGCGGCAGGCCGCAAGCCCGCGGCATACGCCGGGCTCGCCCTCTTCACGGCTGGATGTCTGCTGGCGCTCCTGGCGAGAACCTTCCCGATGATGCTCGCCGGCCGGTTTCTCCAAGGCGTCGGCGTCGCAGGGCCGCGCACGATTACGCTCGCGCTGGTGAGAGACAGGTTCGAAGGCCGGGCGATGGCGCGGGTCATGTCGCTCATCATGGCCGTTTTCATCCTGGTCCCGGTCGTTGCACCGGCCATCGGGCAAGCGATCATCGGCGCGTCGGGATGGAAGATGATCTTCGGCGTCTATCTGGTAATGGCGGTGGTCGCCTTCGTCTGGTTCGGAGTGCGTCAGGAGGAAACGCTGCCGAGCAACCGGCGGATTCCGTTCTCGCTTGGACGGATGACGAGTGCCATGCGCGACGTCGTGACCAATCGACAGTCGATTGGCTATACGGTCGCCTCGGGATACGTGTTTGGCGCCTTTCTCGGGTACCTGACGTCTGCCCAGCAGATCCTTCAGGAGCAGTACGGCCTGGGCACGAGGTTTCCGTTGTACTTCGCGATGCTCGCGATCACGATCGGCGGCTCCTCGCTCCTCAACGCCAATCTCGTGGTCCGTTACGGCATGCGCGCGCTCTCGACCTGGTCTCTGCGAGGCATCTGCCTCGCGTCGGTCGCGTTCACCGCCGTCGCGAGCGCCGCTTCGGGCCATCCACCGCTCTGGATGCTCATGGCGTATCTCATGGTGTCGTTCTTCGGCATCGGCCTCCTCTTCGGAAATCTCAATGCACTCGCGATGCAGCCGCTCGGTCGTATCGCCGGCACCGGCGCGTCGGTGGTTGGTGGGACCTCCATGCTCATCTCGCTGGCGCTTGGAACGCTGATCGGTCAGAGCTACAACGGCACCGTGCTGCCTTTGGTCGTCGGTTTTGCCGTTCTGAGCGCGTGTTCCTTAGTTTCGGCCTGGTGGGCGGAAATGGGAACACCCGCGGACCAGGCTGCCTCAGTAGCGGACACCGACATCGAGACCACGACGGGCGGGATCGGCTGAAGACTTCGCATCGGACCCCATGTGAGGCCGATGCTATACTCCGAGCCCGAACGCGAGCGGCGACGCGCGAGGAGTTGTAGATGCCTACCCGTCGACAGTTCATGCGAGACGCCATCGTGACGTCGATGATGGCAGTCGGTTCCACCGCTCCTCCTGGTTTGCTCGCCCGTTGGACGCGCACTTCAGAAGAGGAATCGCGCAACGGCAGTGGCGACGACCCATACCAATTCTTCAGGGTTCTCTTCGACAACACATCGGCCGAAGGTGCGGCGTTCGGAGCCAAAGCCGCAGCACGTGGAGCGGCCACGCGAGCCGTCGGCATCGATCTCGGCAGCCTCTGGATGCACGAGATCGAGCCGCAGTGGAAGAATCGCCCGGCTGCCCTCGCCGGTTTGACGAGCGGACCGCATCTCTTCTGTCTCGAGTTGCTGGCCCGCGACTACGGGATGGGACTCGTGTATCGCGTGCAACACGAGATCGGCACGAGCGACCATTGCCGTCACATCATCACCGGACCGGCAGTTCTGTCCTCCTGGACGAATCAGCTGACGGTGAGCGGACGCGATTGGCCCCGACGGGCCGCCGCCCTGGCCATGGACTGCCCGAGCGCTGTGGGTCCATGCAGAGACCTCGACCTCGTCGATCTGGCGAGTAGCTCCGCTTTCGGTGAGCGCTCGCTGTTCTCCTGGGTGATTGCGCCGGCTGATGGAGCACCTTTCCATGCCCAAGCCACCTCCTGGAATCGCTGACCGAGACTTTCAGACCGCGCTCCGGCGCATCGGCGACATTGTCGGTCGCGAGTGGGTCTTCAGCAGTGACGAGGACGTGGCGCTGTACCGCGACGCGTACTCGCCGCTGTGGGGCGAAGAGGGCGAGCGATCCGCGTCGGCCGCGATTGCGCCGATCTCCGTCGAAGAGATCCAGGGGGTCGTGAAGATCGCCAACGAGTACCGGCTGCCCCTCTATCCCATTTCAACCGGCAAGAACCTGACGTATGGCGGATCTGCACCTGTCTATTCGGGCAGCGTTGTCCTCGACCTCAAGCGCATGAACCGGATCCTCGACGTCAACGAGCGGGACCAGACGTGCCTCGTCGAACCCGGAGTCAGCTACTTCGATCTCTATCGTCATCTTCGCCAGAACAAGATTCGCCTCTGGATCGACACGGCCGATCCCGGTTGGGGCGGGCTGATCGGCAACGCGCTCGATCGCGGCGCCGGCTACACGAGCGCGGATTTCCGCGACCACTTCGACGCCCACTGCGGCATGGAAGTGGTCCTCGGCACCGGCGAGATCGTCCGCACCGGCATGGGCGCCAACCCGAAAGCCAAGACGTGGCAGCTCTTCAAGTACGGCATGGGGCCCTGGGTCGACGGCATCTTCTCGCAGTCGAATTTCGGCATCGTGACGAAGATGGGCTTCTGGCTGATGGAGGAGCCCGAGGCGGCGCTCGTCGTGAGCGTCACGGCGCCGAGACGCGGCGACATCGTGCCGCTGCTGAACATCCTGACGAGCCTGATGAACGCGCATACGATCCCGTCCCAGGCTCAGGTCATCAGCCCGCTCATGAGCGGGCCGGTGCTGAATCCCGTCATCAGCGGCTCGCCGGATCCCGAGCTGGTGAGGCTCAGGGTCGCCGGGGCGTCAGCAAGTGATCAGGACTGGGCGCGATATGCCGACCGGAACCCCGCGCCCTTCTGGCTGGCGTCGTTTTCGTTCTACGGCCCGCCGAAGATCATCGCGGCGTCGTGGGAGCATACGAAGGATCGCCTGTCGTCCGCGATTCCGGGCGTGCAATTCATGGAGACGGGCTCGCACAGGTTCCCGCTGAGTGACGAGCAGGCGGAAGCGGCGGCCGACAAGACCCGGCTGGGGATTCCTTCGCTCAACCTGTTCGGCTCGCGAACCTCGCCGACCGCAAGGCCGAGCGAGGGCCATTTGGACTTCTCGCCCATCATCGCGCCCCGGGGCGAAGAGCTGCTTGCGATCAGCGACACGACGGCGAAGATCTACGTCGAGTTGAACATGCCGTTGCCATTCGTCGCCGGCTTCTTGTTCCATCCTCGCGCCATGATGGCGTTCCAGTCCGTGGCGACGTTCCGGAACGCGGCTGACAACCGCCGCTCGCGCACCCTGTATGAGCGTCTTCTCGCGGCATGCGCCGAGCGCGGCTGGAATGTTTACCGAGCGCACGCACACTTTCAGCAGAATGCCATCCGGACGTACGACTTCAACAACGGTGCCCTTCATCGGCTGCACGAAACGCTCAAGGATGCGATCGATCCGAACGGGATCGTTTCGGCGGGTCGCTACGACATCTGGCCGAAACACCTGCGGGAAAGGCGAGGATGAGGACTCTTCTCGTGTTGACACTGTCGATTGCCGCATTCAGCGCCAGCGCACTCGCTCAAGGCTCGACTGCTCAACCGGCCGCGTGGAGCCGAACGCTCGCAGGACCTCAGGATCGCGGCACAGCCGCCGAACGCGGCGCCGCCGTGTTCAACAACTGGTGCAGCGCGTGCCACGGTAAGGACCCGAGGAATGCGCCGGGCACGGCGTCGCTGCAGTTCAAGTACCAAGGCCGGACGCCCGCGGCGCTCGAAGACCGGCGGGACCTCACTCCTCAGGCGATCCGGCTTTTCGTGCGGCAGGGCGTGGCGACGATGCCCTTCTCGCGCAAGACGGAAGTCAGCGACGCGGACCTCGAAGCGCTGACGGCATACCTCACGCAGCCGAAACCGTAAGAGCCACCGGGCGCAAAGTCGGATCCCGACGGCAGTGGGCAATATCGCTCGCCTCCTCGTTCGCTCCGCAGAACGTCATCCCTTCCGACCGGCTTTGGCCCACGGGCCGCGAATCATTGCCGACTACGCCACCCTCGCGCGCCGTGTTGCCTCGATCGCCGGTGCCCTACGCCATCATTTCGGGCTCGTCGAAGGCGAACGGGTCGCGCTGTTCATGGCGAATTGCCCGCAGTACGTCGAGCTGCTCTTTGCGTGCTGGCACGCGGGTCTGGTTGCGGTGCCGATCAACGCCAAGTTGCACCCCAAGGAGCTCAGGTTCATCCTCGAAAATGCGGGCGCGCGCCTCTGTTGCGTGACCGCCGAATACGAGGCTCACGCAATGTCGGCAGCGCCGCGAGACCTGCTCGAAATCATCAATGTCGGAACGGCCCCGTACGAGCTCCTCGTTGCATCCGCCAGTCTAGGAATGGCCGAGACAGCGGCTGACGAGGTCGCCTGGCTGTTCTACACGAGCGGAACCACCGGCCGCCCAAAAGGGGTGATGATCACGCATCGCAACCTGCTGGCGCTGACCCTGAATTACCTCGCCGACCTCGACACAATCAGCGAGCACGACAGCATCGTTCACGCGGCGCCGATGTCTCACGGTTCAGGTCTCTACGTACCGCCGCATGTGGCTCGAGCCGCGCTCAACGTCGCTCCCGAATCCGGCGGATTCGATCCCGAAGAAGTTCATCGGCTGCTGGACGCGCACAGCGGCGTGACGATGTTCCTCGCACCGACCATGGTGAAGCGACTCGTGGACTGCCCCACCGAGCCGAACGTGCGCCATCTCAAGACGATCGTCTATGGTGGCGGACCCATGTACGTCGAGCAATGCAAGCGCGCCATCGCACGCTACGGCCACAAGCTGGCGCAGATTTACGGCCAGGGCGAGGCGCCGATGTCGATCACGGTGATGAACAAGGCGGTCCACGCCCTCGCGTCCCACCCGCGCTACGACCAGCGGCTGGCGTCGGTCGGGCAATCGTTCACGGGGGTTGAGGTTCGGATCGCCGACGAAGCCGATCAGACGGTGGCAGCCGGACACGCCGGCGAGATCCTCGTCAAGGGCGACGTCGTCATGCGCGGATACTGGCAGAACGACCAAGCGACAGCCGAGACCCTTCGAGAAGGCTGGCTGCACACCGGCGACGTGGGTACGCAGGACGAAGAAGGGTTCGTCACCCTCAAGGACCGCAGCAAGGACGTCATCATCTCGGGCGGATCCAACATCTATCCGCGAGAAGTCGAAGAAGTGCTGCTGCGGCATCCCCTGGTTGCCGAGGCGTCGGTCGTGGGCGTGCCCGACGCCGAGTGGGGCGAGCAGGTCGTGGCGTTCGTCGTGACCGATCAAGGACGCGATGTGACAGTCGACGAACTAGATCGGCTCTGCCTCGACAATATCGCGCGCTTCAAACGACCGCGGCGATACGAGTTCGTGGACGCGCTCCCCAAGACGATGACGGGCAAGGTCTTGAAGACGGAGCTTCGCACGCGACTACTCTAGTTGACCGAACCCGGTGGTAAATGGACCACGACCTTCAACCAGAGACCGCGGAGGCCTCGGAAATCATTGGATGCATTATTTCCGTTTTCACTTCAGTACAGTGTCGAGCGCTTGTCCGCCACGAAGGCACGAAGCCCACGAAAAATCACGAAGAAGAACGTTCGCAGGAATGCAGTTTCGCCACAGAGTCACAAAGTCACCGAGAAAACGCAGGTGTGAGAGCGCTCGACGCGACCGGCCCTGTGACTCAGTGACTCCGTGGCACAACATTCGTGACCTTCTTGTCTTCGCGCCTTCGCGGTTTCGGGGCCTTCGTTTTTCGTCTTCTGGTCCATCTGAAAACGTGCCAGCACTCTGCGCACACCGCGTGCTCCGCGTTGAGTGTCCCGTCGTTCTGATTCAGCCGACACACATCATTAGCGGGCCAATAGCGCGAGGTCTATCACGTCGGCCATCTTCTTGTAGCCGGCGTTGTTCGGATGAAGGTTGTCGCCGCTCTGTAGGTCTGGCAGGAACTTCGACGGATGCTCGGGATCGCGTACCGCGGCGTCAAAGTCGATCACCGCGTCGAACATCTTACTGGACCGGATCCAGGTGTTGACCGCTTGCCTCTTGGCTTCTCCAGCGGGAGAGAAATAGAGCGCTCCCTCGTACGGCAGCAGCGTACCGCCGATGACTTTCAGCCCATGAATCCGGGCGCGCTCGACCAGTTGGCGCAGGCCGCCGATGATCTCGTCGGCCGACACATCATCGGCTGCCGGGTTGACGGCGTTGTCACCACGGCCCCGGCCAAAAAAGCCTGGCGGGATGTTTGGAAAGCCGATGTCGTTGATGCCCTCGAGGACGATCAACGTGCGCGCGCCAGGCTGCGCGAGGACGTCCGCATCGAAGCGTGCCAGCGCGCTGACACCGGCGCCGTCGTGGAGGACACGGTTGCCGCTGATTCCGAGATTAACGACGGCGGCCCTGGTGCGGCCGGCGGCGAGCAATCGAGCAGCCAGGCCGCTCGGCCAGCTCCCATTTGTATCCGGGGTCGATGCCGCTCCGTCGGTGATCGAATCACCGAACGCGACAATCGCGGCGACACCAGTGGGGGCCAGGACGTCGATGCCGTCGACCCAATACCACGATCGCTGCGTGCTGGCGTTGATCAGATCGGCAGCGCCGATGAAGTTTCCGACTTCTGAGACATAGCTGGCATATGGGACGGTCCCGTGCACGGTCGTGAGCTCCGCCTTGCCTGCGACATAGACGGTGATCGCGACGTCGCTACGGTCGGGCAGCTCGAGATCCACCGCATCCGTCACAGCGCGTGCACCAGGCGGAATCGTGAAGGACGGTTTCTCGCCAAACGTCAGGGCGCGATCCGTGCCCGGCACGATCGCTGACTTCTCCTTCCGAACCGCGATATGGACGCCGGTGAGCGTCAGGGGTTTCGTCCCATAGGTATTCGAGAATCGAACCCGGACGCGCCGGCCGCCGATGCTCGTTGGAACGACCATACGGATCGTCTGGTTCTCGACTTCGCGGAGCAGCTGCGTTCCAGGCAGCGCGAAACCGGACGCATGTGGCGCAGCAGCCCACGTCGCAACCCAATGCTCGCGCCCGTTCTGCTGCGCGGCTGCGGGGAAGGCGACGGAAACGACTAGTAATAGAGCACCGATCGTCGGACGGCGCATAGATCCTCCACGAGCCGAATTGTGTCGTGAGCGCTCACGCATTACATCAGGGCCCTGACTCGCCAGTCCGAGGAATTCATCAGAGCCTGGTACTCGGCAGGAGGCATGGACCGTCTCGAATATCGGCAGGCAATGACGAACGCGTTCTTGTCATGGTACCAATCGCTCCTGACCACCTGACATTCGAAGGTCTCGCCTGAGCTGATCGCCATCATCAGCACATCACCGGGCTTCGGAATGGAGTCGAGCTCGATGTGCTTGGTGAACCTGACGTCGCTGTTGTTGATGGTCTCCAGCGCATTCGTGTCTTCACGTCGGATGCGGAGAGAAGGAATTCTGAGGCTGATCTCGACAGTCTGTCGCATGTGATTGTCAGGATAAAGGACCGGACCAGAACATCATGATGATTATGCCCGCTTCCGCGCCCAAAGTGGAGCGACCGGCTACGCGATGCTACGATGCCTCTGCGGATGCCGCTCGTCACGCTCGACCGCGTCTCGATGGCCTACGGCCATCTTCCACTCCTATACGAGGCCAGCCTTCGGATCGACTCGCGCGAGCGCGTCTGCGTAATCGGCCGGAACGGTACGGGTAAGTCTACACTCCTGCAGATCGTCGGCGGCGACTTGTTGCCTCAGCAAGGCGACGTCCGGCACGAACCGGGTTTGCGCATCGGCCGACTGGCGCAAGATGCGCTGTCCGCCGATGAGCGTCGGGCCTTTGACGTAGTGGCTGAAGCGTACGGAGACGCGAGGGTCGACAGGTGGCGCGCCGAGCAACGTGTCGAGATGGCGCTCTCCAGGTTTCAGATCTCCCCCGACGTCAGCATGAGCGCACTCTCGGGAGGCTGGCGGCGGCGTGTGCTGCTGGCGCGAGCACTGGTCACGGAACCGGATCTTCTCTTGCTCGACGAGCCAACCAATCATCTCGATATCGAGACGATGCGGTGGCTCGAGGGATTTCTCGCGGACTACGAGGGCACCGTGCTCTTCGTCACGCACGACCGCGCGTTTCTTCAGGCAGTAGCGACCCGCATTGTCGAGCTGGATCGCGGCCGGCTCACGTCCTGGCCCGGCGACTACGCGACGTTCCTCCGGCGCAAAGAAGAATCTCTCGCCATCGAAGCCGCGCATCACGCCAAGTTCGATAAGCGGCTTGCCGAAGAGGAGGCGTGGCTGCGCCAGGGCATCAAGGCACGCCGGACGAGAAATGAAGGGCGCGTGCGGGCGCTCCTGGCCATGCGGGAGGAACGCGCGGCACGGCGTTCGCCAATCGGATCCGTCCGTCTGCAGGCGGGAATCGGCGCCCGCAGCGGGCAGATGATCTTCGAGACCGATGGGATCGCCAAGTCGTTCGACGGCCGGCTGGTCATCGTGGATTTCCACACGCGGGTGATGCGAGGCGACCGCATCGGCCTGATTGGACCGAATGGCTCGGGAAAAACGACCCTGCTCAGGATGCTTCTCGGCGAGCTCGAGCCCGACTCGGGAGAGATACGGTGCGGCGAGAACGTGCAGATCGCCTATTACGACCAACAGCGAGAACAGCTCGATCCCGATCGCACAGTCTGGGAAACCGTCGCTGACGGTCATGACACGGTGACGATCAACGGGCGGAGCCAGCACGTCCACGGCTACTTGCATGATTTTCTCTTTCCGCGCGAGCGGGCGCTTTCTCCCGTGAAGGCGTTGTCTGGTGGCGAGCGCAATCGGCTCTTGCTGGCACGGCTGTTTGCCAGGCCGTTCAATGTGCTGGTCATGGACGAGCCGACCAACGACCTCGACATCGAGACGCTTGAATTGCTCGAGGAACGGCTCGCCACCTGGCCAGGAACGTTGCTGTTGGTCAGCCACGACCGTGCATTCATCGATCATGTGGTCACGAGCACGCTCGTCTTCGAAGACGGGGGGCACGTACAGGAGTACGTCGGCGGGTACGAGGACTGGCTGCGGCAACGCCGGCAGTCGGCTCCAGCGCAGGCACAACGAGTTGCCGCGGGGTCAGCCCGGGAAGTGACGAGCCACGCGAAGGATCCTCTCGCCCCGCGGAAGCTGTCCTACAAGGAGCAACGCGAGCTCGAGGAATTGCCCTCGCGGATCGACATGCTTGAAACGGAGCAACGGCAGCTCCAATCGAGAGTGGCGTCAGCAGAATTTTACAAAGAGTCGGCCGCTGAAATCCATGAAGCTCTCTCGAGGCTCGATGAGCTCGAGACCCTGCTCCTCGCTGCGTACACACGGTGGGATGCGCTCGACTCGAGGTGAGTGCCTGGACTTAAGCTACTCGAGGATCTGAACCGTTAGCAGACAGTGCCTCGCCGTCTTCGACAGCCTTACGAGTTAGAATCGCCGCATCCGCGTCGCCCTTTGGTCTCTTTTCATCGTCCTGGGGGTCGTTCCGATCACTGCCGCCGCCCAGTCGCAGCCGGACTCGCCGGAGCCGGTTGTAACTGTCCAGGCTGTACGTCTCACGACAGCCCTGAACATTGACGGCCAGCTCAGCGAAGAGATCTATTCGAGCGTTCGACCCAGATCTGAGTTCATCCAGCAGGAACCCGTCGAAGGTGTCGCAGCCACGGAGAGGACGGACGTGTGGGTCTTCTTCGACAAGGACGCCCTGTTCCTCTCGTTCCGCTGCTGGGAGACGCGACCGGAGTTGCTCGTGGCCAATGAGATGAGGCGCGACAGCAACAACATCTTCTCGAACGATCACGTCGCATTCTTCCTCGACACGTTCCACGACGGGCGCAACGGCATCGAAATCGCCATCAATGCGCTTGGCGGACGATGGGACGGCCAGATCACAGACGAGAGGATTTTCAATAGCGATTGGAATCCGGTTTCCGATATCCAAGTCGCGAAGTTCGAACAGGGCTGGAGCGTCGAGGTCGCGATTCCGTTCAAGTCGTTGCGCTATGCGACAGGCGATGCAGTGACCTGGGGATTCAATGTCCGACGGTTCAACAGGTGGAAGAACGAGACGTCGTTCATCACGCCCATCCCCCGTTCGCTGGGCCAGTTCGGCCTGTTTCATGCGTCGCTCGCCGCCGAGTTGACCGGGCTCGAGGTGCCCTCGTCACGGAATCTGGATCTGAAGCCATACGCGGTGGGGAGTCTCACGAGCGATCTCACGACCAATCCGCAGGTCTCGAACGATTTCGACGGCGCGGTCGGCCTGGATGCCAAGTACGGGCTGACACAGGGGATGAGCGCCGACTTCACCTACAACACCGACTTCGCACAGGTCGAGGCCGACAACCAGCAGATCAACCTGACACGATTCGCGCTGTTCTTTCCCGAGAAGCGGGAATTCTTCCTGGAAAACCAGGGGCTGTTCGGCTTCGGCGGTGTCTCGGTGGCGAACCCGTCCGGCGATACGCCGATCATCTTCTACAGCCGGCGCATCGGGCTCGAGCAGGGACACACCGTGCCTATTCAAGTGGGCGGCCGTGTGACCGGGCGGGCCGGGAGCTTCAGCCTCGGCGTGCTGAACATCCAGTCGAAGGAAGACCCGATTTTGCGATCGCCTGGCACGAACTTCACTGTCGCACGGATAAAGCAGGACATCCTCCGGCGGAGCAGCATCGGCCTGATCTACACCGGACGGAACCACGCAGAGTTGCTTGGAGGCACCAACCAGGCCTACGGCGTCGATGGCACCTTCGCTTTCTTCACGGACCTGACCATCAACACGTATTGGGCACGGACTCACACGGAGGGGATTCCGTCCGACGCGTCGCGCGAAACCAGTTACAAAGGCGAAGTGGACTACGCGGGCGACCGCTATGGTGCCCACGCCGAGTACCTCTACATCGGCGACCGATTCATTCCCGACATCGGCTTTCTGCGTCGCAGCGACATCATCCGGTCGTTCGGGCAGCTTCGATTCAGCCCCCGAATCCCTGGCAGCAAGACGATCCGCAAGTTGTTCTTCATAGGGTCGAACCTGTATGTGGAAACCACCGACGGCCGCCTCGACACCCGGGACTGGCGAGGCGAGTTCGACATCGAGTTCCAGAACAGTGACAAGTTCGTGGCCAGCTACGGCGGCACCTACGAATTCGTGCCGCGGCCGACTGAGATTGTTGGTCTGATCATCCCGACCGGACCGTACGACTATGCATCGACGCTTGTCGGCTACACGTTCGGCCAGCAGCGCCGTCTGTCGGGCTCGATGTCGGTCCAGACCGGCGGCTTCTACGACGGCGACAAGACAAGCTTCAGTATCAGCCAGGGCCGGTTCAACGCGACGCCTCAGCTTTCGATCGAACCGACGTACCTGGGGAACTGGGTCCATCTCCCTCAGGGTTCATCGGTTACCCATCTCGTCGGCTCGCGGATCACGTACACGATGTCGCCGACCATGTTCGTCAGCGCACTGCTGCAGTACAACACTGGGACCAGCACCGTATCTTCGAACGTCCGCCTGCGCTGGGAATACCGCCCGGGCAGCGAGCTGTTCGTTGTCTACAACGATCAGCGGGATACGCTCTCGCCCGGCTTCCCCGAACTTCAGAATCGCGCATTCATCGTAAAGATCAATCGCCTGTTTCGATTCTGATCGGGCCAAGGGGCGACACCCGTTGAGGCCGTCTCCGCTCGCATGACGTTGGCAGTGGAGATAATCGCGCAGCGACGCGAGACGAAACGGCGTACGGCGAGTCGATCAGCCTACGCACTTTCTGCGCCGCGAGGCATTCATCGCTCTGAATTTCTGAACCAAGCCGACTGGCATCCGCCTCGCAATGACGATGCTAAGATGCCATGGTCAAGAGATCCTCTGTGTCCGAGACCACACGCCTCATCACGGCTGAGGAGCTGGAGAAGTTTCCACAGGACGACTGCCGTTACGAATTGGTCGAAGGGCGGCTCATTCGCATGAGCCCCGTCGGGTACCGGCACGGCAAGATTGTCCTGCAGTTTGCCGCTCTCCTGGTTCGATACCTACAGGGCCGCAATGTCGGCACCGCCGTCACCGAAGTGGGATTCAAGCTCGCGTCGAACCCCGACACGGTCCGGGCGCCTGACATCGCGGTCATTCGTCAGGAGCGGATTCCGAGCGTGGACCCGCGTGGGTTCTGGCAAGGTCCGCCGGACCTTGCTGTCGAAGTTCTGTCCCCCGAGGACAGGCCATCGGATTGCCTTGCGAAAGTTGATGAGTATCTGCTGAGTGGGGTGCCGCTCGTGCTCGTCGTCGATCCTGACATGAAGACTGTTACGGCCTATCGCCGATCTGCTGCGCCGATCACACTGCGCAGTGGCGCGGACCTCCTCGACCTCGATGAAATCATCCCGGGCTTCCGCTGCACGTTGCGCGACATTTTCGGGTAGCAGCCCCGCGGTGAATATGCACACAGGCCGAGATCACACAAGCATCTGCCCACGGCCTGCTACTGTCCGCTCGCCGGCGCGAGGCGTCGCAGCTCCTCGAAGAAGTTGAAGATGAAGACAAGCTTGTCCTGTTTTGCCACGGTCTGCGCTTCAGGTGGCGTCGCCAGCGCGAAGCGATTGCCATCGGGGTGCAGGTCAAAGGGCCGCTGTCTCGGCCGGAACGTGAACGAGCCCGAAGACCAGACCCGCGGCTTGTCCGCACGGAACGAGGCGCCATCGACGGTGTAGGAAGCCACCATGATTTTGTTCTGGCCGGGTGTGCCGTAATAGAGCTCGCGCCGCGTTCGAGACCACGTCGGGAACAAACCCCCGTCAGTCGAGATCTGCCATTTGCCACCCGGGCCAGGGAAGGGTCGCACGTAGACCTCGGGCCGTCCCGACTCGGTCGAGAAATACGCCAGCCAACGACCGTCAGGAGAAAACATCGGCTCCACTTCGTTGAATGGACCATTCAGGAAGACGGTCGGCTTTCCTGGCTTCCACCCTGACGTTTCGTCGCCCTCCATCGGCAGGATCATGATGTCCTGATCGGTTTGTGGGCTTTGCTCCTGGAGCGCAAGATACTTGCCGCTCGGGTGCCATGAGCCAGCAAGCTGGTTGACCTTGCTTTCCGTGAGTCGTTCAGCGTCGCCCGTGCCATCGGCTCGCTGCCACCAGAGTTCCCCTATCCCCGCTGTGGCCCGTGTGAAGGCAATCCTCCGGCCATCGGGGGTCCAGACTGGTTTGATGTCAAAACCGGGGTCGAACGTCAGGCGCGTCAGCGTGTCGCGCGTCCATTCGTAAACCCATACGTCGGGAGATTCGGCGGTAGTAACGATGTCGATGGCCAAGCGGCTCCCGTCCGGAGAGAAGTGTGGGTTGCTCCAATTGGCAGCGGTCGACCGAAGCTGCGTCGACTTTCCGGCCTGATCCATCCACACGATCGGCGCGGCGTTGCCGGCCGTCTGCCCCGATAAGTACACGATCGTTCCATTACCCGAGACCGCGAACTGGGCTCCTCCAGTGCCCGTGCTCGCATTCACGCCTTCCAAGGCCGGCACCGGTTGTCCGGTCAGCTCTAGCCGATCGAGATTGAAGGGCGCAGCGAACATCGTGCCCCTGTGCATGTAGAGCAAGTGCCCGCTCGCAACGTATCTGCCGTAGTACCCGCCGCGCTGCACGATTTTCCGCGGGCCGCCCTGTAGTTGCTGGACCGCGATGTTCGCCTCGTCGAAGTTGGCTGCGTTCTTGTTGCTAGTAAACAGCACGCTCTTGCCGCCCGGTAGTATTTGCGGCCAGCGATGCAAAAGTTCGCCATCGGCGAGCGTGGTCAGAGGCTCGGCTTTGCCGCCGGCCGACGAGACGCGCAGCAGACTCGTACCCGGGTTTCCACTCGGTGCGAACGCGATGGTCCCGCCTTCCGCCCATGCGGCGCCACGGCCGGCCGGGGCATCGCACAACGTGACGGCCGCCCCGCCGGTGACCGAAATCTTCTTCAACTTGCCGCCGGCAAAAAATCCGATCAACTGGCCGTCGGGCGAGAAGAATGGGCTGCGCGCCTCGTCAGTTCCCGACAGACCGGTCGCCTGCAACTGATCGAGGCGGCGAAACGTACAGCTGCGATTCGGTGGCTCCGCTTTTCGCTGCGGCGAAGACCAACACCTTGCCGTCTGGCGACAGCGCGAGATTTGCGCCAGGAGCGCCTGGAAGTGCGAGCGACGTGTCCGCTCCCATTTCGCTGCTCAGTCGCACAGGCGTGGGCGCCGTCGCTGTCCGCCAGGGTGGCCACAACGCCAGCACACTTCCCAAGACTGCCAGCGTCGTGGCTGTCAGTCCCCATGGCAGCGCCCTGCGCCATCGGCCTTGGGTCAACACGTGCGATGACGTCGTGACAGCGGCAGTACTGGATGGCGCCGTCAGCGCCTCGTCGATTTCCAGACGGGCCGTGCCGATGTCGGGCAGACGTCGCTTGCGATTCTTTTCCAGGCAGCGCCGCAACAGCCGGTGGATTGACGGCGGCGTGTTCGCGGGCAGTGCATTCCAGTCGGACTCCTTCGTGATCACGAAGGCCAGCGTGTGCGAGATGGTTTCGCCCTCGAACAGGCGCTTCCCTGTCAGCATCTCCCACAGGACGACGCCGAACGACCAGATGTCCGACCGCTTGTCAGCGGATTTGCCACTGGCTTGCTCGGGCGACATGTACGCGGCTGTGCCCAGGATGACGCCCGCGCGAGTGGCCGCGAGCGTCAGGGTCGGTGAGTGCGTCGCGTTGATCTCTTGCTCGCCCGAGCTTTGGACCGCGGCAGCGAGGCCGAAATCGAGGACCTTCACGGTGGCGTCAGGCGTGACCTTGATGTTCGCTGGTTTCAGATCGCGGTGGATCACGCCCTTTTCGTGCGCGGCTTCCAGCGCCTCGGCGATCTGGCGCGCGATCGGCCAAGCGTCGCCGGTGGCCAGTGGCCCGCGCGCAATCAGATCGGACAACGTCTCGCCGTCAACCAGTTCGAGGACGATCGCCGTCGTCCCATCGGCCTGTTCCAGGCCGTACACGGCAGCGATGTTGGGGTGATTCAGAGTGGCGAGGAGCTCGGCTTCGCGGTGGAAGCGAGCGAGCCTTTCCGGATCCGTCGCGAAGCTGTCAGGCAGGACTTTGATGGCGACATCACGCTTCAGTCGCGTGTCTTTTGCGCGATAGACTTCGCCCATTCCGCCCGCGCCGATGGCGCTCAGGATCTCATAAGGACCAAGACACGTGCCGGCGCTCAACGGCATCGGCTGCTCTGGAATGGGCTCAGGGTAAACATTCTTTCACTGGCGGCGGGGCCCCCACCCCCGCCGCGACCTGACGCTGATGCCTCACCTCGGATTCGCGTGTCCTCGGTTCGGCATGGCCGCAGGCGCTCATTCCGCCAGCGCCGATGGCGCTCAGGATCTCATAGGGACCAAGACACGTGCCGGCGCTCAACGCCATGGACCGCTCTGCGGCGACATCCTACCTCATGTCGCTTTTTGCCGTGGACGAATCACGGGTTGCCGGCGGTTCCGGGACTCAGTGCGCAGATTTTCCCATGGAGACAGAGTCGCTTGGTGGAAAGAGATGATAGTGGAGTACTTGCCCTCGGTCCTGAGGCCGGCTGAGAGCGCCGCGCTCGCGGATCGGATCGAGCTGCACTTCGAGCGTCAATGGGTTTGGGCTTTGGGCGCTGGAGATCGTCGGCGTTCCGTTTGCGGGATTCGTCGGTCTGGCGGCATGGCCGCGAGTTTCCGGCTCGATTAGCGCGGCGACGAGGTGTTCTTCGGCGGCCATTCAGGCCAGGCATTGCCAAAAGTCGCCTCAATCGGAACCGGCCCCTGCAGCGAGAATCCAGGGACGCGCCCAGAGGTCTGCGCGGGTGCGGGCGGCGCCGGCTGGTGGTCGGCGGCCGTCGTGCACCGCATCTCGTTCCATCCGACATGCGCGGTGACGTGCTTGTAAAACGTCGGAAGCTCGCCGTCACCCCAGTCCTCGTGGAGGATGTTGAACTTCAACGTGTCACCCTCGATCTGGAAATCGTCCAGCGCTGCCATCGTGTACGGGTTGTCGCACGTTCCGCACACCATGCCGCGAAGCTTGTCCCCGGCCTTCTTGATGATGAAAAACTGTTTCGGCGCCCCGACACCGAATCCCAGCCATACGCCGATCACATCTTTCTCACCGAGCTTCGATTTCCACGGACCGGGTTGAATGTACGGCAGGCCGTCCGCGCCGTCCGGATTCCGACGAAGAGGATTTCCGGGCACTGGCGGCCCCTTCGGGAGAACGGACACCATCACCGGAATGGGATCGGGTCCGCGCGGATCCTTGATGAGCACGCGCTCGTAGCTGCCGCCACCTGGCGCGCTACTCGTGCCCGTCACGGTCAGACGGCCCTGGCTGAACTTCGCGATCGCTTTGTCCTTATACGCCGTGGTGCCGTCGGCGTTCACATGAGTGACGTCGAACCTGAGGCCGTCTGGTCCGAACGTCCCATCGACGAACGCCAGTGTCGTCGCATCGGCGCAATAGGTGCAGTACACGCCCCTGACCGTTGCACCGCGAATGGAGAATTCGTAAGTGTGGGCTTCGCCGCGATCCGTTCTCCAGCCGCCGCGATAGTCGTCCGCGTCCTGACCCGCGGCCGCAGGCGCGACGGCCAGTACGGCGATCAGCACCACTGCGTGTTTCACGGTTTGCGTTCCTCCCCTTCTTCCTTCTAACTTCTTCCTTCTAACTTCTCACTTCTAACTTCTCCCTCCTGACTTCAGGTTGCTGGTTCTTTCAGCAACCTGCTAGGGCGTCCGTTCGGGCATCAGCGTCACCTTCACGTAATTCGCGGTGCCAAGATAGGTCTGCACGGCGCGCTCGACGGTGGCGCTCGTCAGCGACGCGATCCGGGCCGGCAAATCCTCGATGGCGGCGGCCGTCTCGCTTTCGCCGTCCTCGTAGCGCCGCGCGATCTGGTTCAGCAGATAGCCGTTGTCCTGGCTGTCGCGCTCGAAGTCGCGGGTCAGGCTGCCCCGTATCGCCGCCATCTGCCCGGGCGAGAAGCGCAGGTCTCTGACATAGGCGATCTCCTGCTGGACGCGCTGGACGAGCGTCTCGGTCTTGGCCGGATCCGCCGTCCACTCGATGCGAACCTGATAGAACGGGCGCGGCAGTTTCTGAGTGTACGGCGCTGCCGTGATGCTGTAGGTACCGCCAAGCTCCTGACGGATCGTGTCGAACAACCGCGACTGAAGCACCAGCGTGACCGCCCGCAGTGCGAGCCGCTGCTCGTCGTTGTACTCCATCGGGCCGGACAGAACGATCGCCACCTGGCTTTTCGGCGCGATGCCCTTCTCGATCGTCTTCTCGACGACGCCTGTCGGCGGCATCAGGCCCAGATCGCGCGCGCGCTCGTTCGCGTGGGTCGCTGGAAGCGAGGCGATGTAGGTTTCAACCAGCGGCTTGATCGTCTCGAGGTCGAAGCTGCCCACGAACACAAACGTGAAGTTGCTGGCGTCGGCGAAACGGGCTTTGTAGAAGGACAATGCGGTTTGCAGATTCCACTGGTCGACGCTGGCCGTCGACTCGGGCTGTCGCCTCGCGTTGTTGCTGCTGAGTGCCGCATCGATCGCGTGGTCGAAAACGACGTCGGGGCTCGAGTCCTGGTTCGCGACCAGTGCCTTCGCCTCGAGCCTCATCGCCGCGAAAGACGCCGGATCGGCGCGCGGCTGCGTAAAGCGAAGGTAGAGCAGCTGGAACATCGTTTCCAGATCTTGCGGCGTGCTGCCGCCGCGCATGCCGTGGGTGATTTCGCCGATGAACGGCGCCACGGCGACCGCTTTGCCGGAGAGCAGCTTGTCGAGCGTCACCTGACTGAACTGGCCGACCCCGCCGGCTGTGACGATCGCTCCGGAAACGCGGGCCGACAGAAAGTCCGCGTCGCTCGCCAGCGATGTGCCTCCAGAAGCGGAGGCGCGAAACAGGATTTGATCCTCCTTGAGCTTCGTTGGCTTGAGCACGATGGTCGCGCCGTTGGAGAGCGTCCACTCGGTCATGCCCGCCTCGGCGCGCGGCGTCGTGCGGACGATCGTGCCGCGCGCAGGCGGCGACGGCATCAGCGCCTGTTCGGCGACGACATCGACGTAGGGCTCGTACTGTCTGGTCTCGGCCGCCCGGACCGCCTCTGAGAGCTGTGCCTGTTGGGGCAGCACCGCCTTTGCCGATTCCGGCGCCGACACGATGATCAGCCGGTTCCCCTCCGGAAACCAGTCCGCGGGGAGCGCGTTGACCTCGTCCAGGGTCATGCTGGGCACGAAGCGCCGGTGGAACGCGAGCTCCTGCCAGATCGTCGGCAGAGCTTCACCATTCAGGAAGTTGCGCGTGTACTCGTCGGCGCGGCTCGGCGACTCGCGATCCGGGCTCTCGGTCACAGCCCGTTCGTAGCTGCCCATCCTCGCCTGTTTCGCCCGAGCCAGCTCCGAGGCAGTGAACCCGAATCGCTTCACGCGCTGCAGCTCGGTCACCAGCGCCTCGAGGCCGCGCCCGACACCGTCGCCGGCGACGAGCGCCTGCAGTACCGCTTCGTCACGGATATTGGGAGCGGGAAACAACGCCCGCTCCGCGGCGGCTCTGAGCACCGGCGGGTTCTCCCGCTGACGCAGCTCGTCGAGGCGCGCGCTGAGCATGTCGGAAAACAGCTGGTCGCGGATGATGGTGCGATAGCCGCCGACCGACCCCTGGTTGCGCGCCGGCCGCAGATTGCTCAGCGCGACGAGTGTCGCCGTCGTTTCCTTGTCGGTGACGATGGCGTAGCGCGTGCCGGGCTGCTCGGCGACGTCGAAGGCCGGCCGCGGCCGCGCCGGCGACGGATTCCTGAGCGACGAGAACCGCTGCCTGATCATTGCCGCCACGGCGTCGCGATCGACGTCGCCGACGACGATGACGGCCATCAGGTCGGGGCGATACCAGTCGCGATAGAAGCGGACCAGGGCGTCGCGCGAAGCGCGCTCGATGATGTTCGGGTCGCCGATGACCGGCCGATCGGCATAGCGCGAGCCGGCGAGCTGGACGCGGCGGATGGCATCCTGCGTCCGCACTCCGGAGCCGAGGTTCAACCGCCACTCGGACAGCACGATGGGTCGCTCGCGTTCGATGCCGCTCTGATCGAACGTCGCACCTTCCGCCCAGTCCTGCAAGACGAGCAGCGCACGGTCGAGCACGTTCGGTACGTCGGTCGGCAAGCGCAGCGTGTATTGCGTTGTGTCGTAGCTGGTCGACGCATTGGCGTCGGGACCAATGCTCAAGCCCATCGACGAGAGGAAATCGATCAGGCTCTTCCCGGGGAAATTGCGCGTGCCTTCAAACAGCATGTGCTCGACATAGTGCGCAAGGCCCTTCTGGTCGTCGTCCTCGAGCACCGACCCCGCCTTGACGACGAGCCGCAGCTCGACGCGACGCGCGGGCTTTCCGTTGGCTCGCACGTAGTAGCGCAGCCCGTTCGGCAGTGCGCCCACCGTCACGTCCGGATCCACAGGCATCTGCTGCGACAGGCCGTACGAGGCCACTGACGCGGCCGACGTCTCGCGCCCTGTGGACGGCGTGGACGGCGTCGACGGCGCGGATGGCGTTTGCGTCGAGGCGATCGGTGCGGCCAGCACCAAGGCCACGACACAGGCACTGATACGGAGCCGGAGTTGAGTCATACTGCTCATCTTACCGGACTACGCGATGGTCTTGACTGGTATGTCGCTCTGAAAGGAAAGGGCGTTCTTCACCGCTTCGACCGATACGATCGAGCCCTCCACGCCGACGAGAATCCTGCCCCCCGCCACGTCCGGATCGTATAGCTTCGGCCGACGCCGCGGCAGGCCGGTCGTGACGAGCAGTGTGGCGACGGTGGCGAGAATCCCGAACAACATCGTGAGCTCGAACATAATCACCAGGTTCGGCCATGGGGCGACGATCGGCATGCCACCAGTTGGCAGCGGCCACGAGCGCGAGGTCATCGCCGTCAGCCAGTAGGCAGTCATCAGACCGACCGCGCCACCAACAGCCGCTATCCAGTGCATCCAGGTCGAAGTGTCGTGATGGCTGAATTCCCACTCCTCGAAGGGCTCGGACGAAATCACTGTAATCTCGCCGTTGGGAACACCGGCGGCCCGCAGCCGCTCGACGGCTCGCTGCGCCGATTCGGGATCTGGAAACAATCCGTAGACCGCCGTCACAGCTGCGTTCCTCCGAAGCTTTCGGCCGTCTGCGTCGTCGGTCGCTCGGCTGAAGCCCTCGCACTCCAGGATGTCGCGCTCGAGAGCTTCTCCTGCCGCTCATCGTGCAAGCCGACCTTCATCTCCCAGACGGAAATCACCGGCACGAGCTTCGCGAACAGTACGTAGAGAAGCGCCATTGCCGCGAATGTCGATACGGTAATGATGATCTCGACCGGCCGCGGCCGATAGGTTCCCCAGCTGTACGGCAAGTATTTGTGGCTGAGCGACGGCACGATGATCAGGAACCGCTCCAGCCACATTCCGACAAGCACGGAGCATGACGCCACCACACAGCCGGCGATGGTCCGCAGCTTCCGGAACGACAGAATGGACAAGGGAATCACGAAGTTGCACACCACCATCGTCCAGTAAAGCGGCGCGAACGCCCCACGCTGCGTCGTTTCGAAAACCGCCATCTCCGCCACATCATTGCCGTACCAGACGGTCAGCCGTTCCGCAAACACGAAGTACATCCACAGCAGGCTCATCATGAGGAGCAGCTTCCCGAGGTTCTCGAAATGAACGGGATGCAGGTAGGTCTCGAGATGCAGGAACTTCCTGAGCAGAGCCATCGCGACGATGAGCGCCGCGATGCCGCTGAAGATCGCACCGGCGACAAAGTAGGGCCCGAATATCGTCGAGTGCCACATCGGGACGGGCGCCATGGAGAAGTCGAACGAGACAATGGTGTGGACCGACACCGCCACTGGAATGATGGCGACCGCCATGATCTGCATCGCCGATTCGAGCCGATGCCACTGTTTCGTCGTCCCCTGCCAGCCGAGCGCCAGCATGCCGTAAATGCGCTTGCGCCATCCTGTGGAGCGATCGCGGACCAGCGCAAAGTCCGGCACCATCGGCAAGAGCAGGAACAACGTGCTGCCTGTCAGGTACGTCGCAATGGCGAAGAAATCCCAGACGAGCGGTGAACGGAAATTCGGCCAGAGCCCGCGCTGATTCGGATACGGAATCAGCCAGAAGAACAACCACGGCCGGCCCAGGTGGATGATGGGAAACATCGCGCCGATCATCAGCGCGAAGACCGTGATCGCTTCAGCGCATCGGGTGACCGGGCGGCGCCACTGCGCGTTCACCAGCCGGAGGATGGCCGAGATCAGCGTGCCGGCGTGGCTGATGCCGATCCAAAAGACGAAATTGGTGACGTAAAAGGCCCAGAACACCGGCCAGCGGATACCAGTCACGCCGAAGCCACGGTACACCTGATACAGCCAGGATCCGAGACCGGCCGCCACCAACGCGCCGAGACAGGCGACGAGCACGTAGAATCGAGCCGATGTGTGGCGCATCGGCCGGAGTAGATCGTCGTTGAGTCGAGCTCTGTCGTTCATCGATGATCTCGGAATCGATGATCGATGATTTGATTGACACGATCAACACATGAAATCGTTCGATCATCGTTCATCCGATCATCGATGCAACTGTTCATACAATCTTCTGAAGATAGGTCACCTTCGGTCTCGTCCCGAGCTCGTCGAGCAGCTTGGACCCTCGAGAGGATCGTGAGAGCTTCGAGACCTGGCTTTCCGGATCGTTGAGATCGCCGAACACCAGAGCCGTCGCGGGACAGGACTGGACGCACGCCGGCTTCAGATCTCCGTCCTTCAGTTCGCGGTCTTCCGATTTCGCCTGAATCTGTGCGGCTTTGATCCGTTGCACGCAAAACGTGCACTTTTCCATCACTCCGACTTCCCGCACCGAGACGTCCGGATTCAGCTGCAGGTGTAAGGGCTTTTCCCAGACCGGATTGAAGAAGTTGAAGAAGCGCACGTTGTACGGGCAGGCATTCGCGCAGTAGCGCGTGCCGATGCAGCGGTTGTACACCTGAGCGTTCAGTCCCTCCTCGGTGTGGTGGCTCGCATACGTCGGGCATACCGGCTCGCATGGTGCGGCATCACACTGCTGGCACAGGACAGGCCGGAACTTCAATCGCGCATCCGGGTATTCGCCCTCCCAATAACGTTCGACGCGAATCCAATGCATGGCGCGGCCGCCTGCCGCTTGCGACGCGCCCACCGTCGGAATGTTGTTCTCAGACCGGCAGGCCGTCACGCACGCTTCGCACCCCGTGCAACGGTCCAGGTCTACTGCCATGCCCCATCGAGCGGCCATCTGATCTCCTCAAACAAATGCCTGACATCAGGGCTCGGGTGTGTGGCTTCCGCCTTTAGGCGGAAGAGAGCTGCCGGTATTGAGCTTCCGGCTGAAGCCGGAAGCCACACACGCGATTGATTCATAAGCTCTCAGGAGGGAGAGATCTTTCATCGTTCCCCCTCGTTGGGCCGTTCCCGCATTTCGCCCGCAAACAGAATCAGCTCTCCGGTCGCGCCCTGCACGCGCGCAATGCGAACACGAGTTGCCGCCCACGCCAGAGCTCCAGTCGCGGGCTCGGTCACCGCGGCGAGCAGCTTGATCGGATTTTGACCACGACCGCTCGCGTAACGCGTAAACGTCTCATGACCCTGACCAACCGGCATAGCCACGACGTCTGACGCGATGCCGGGCGACAGCAACGCCGGTACCCGCAATGTGCCTTGCGACGATGTGACTTCGACGATGTCGCCTTGAGAGATGCCCAGACGTTCCGCCGTACGCGGATTGATCTCAATCCAGCAGCTCCACATGGCAGTCGTCATCACATCGGGCAGCTCTTGAAGCCACGGGAGATGCGCGAGCGATCCGTCGAGGAATGCCTGGGACGGGTACGGCAGGAAATGAAACGGGTACTGAGTGACGTCGCCATCGAATTGGGCTTCGCGGGAGCCGGCAGTCTGCCGCAGAGAGAGTGGGCGCTCGACTGAAGGGGGGAGAACCGGAGCCTTCGCGCTCTGTGGAACCGGAGCGCCCCACCAGCCGCCCTGCTGCTGCACCATGGTCCAGACGTCATCAGACGATGAGCCGAGCGCGGAAACCGTCTGCATGAGCATTTCGTCAAACGTCTGCCACTCGAAGGCTGGCGTCAGCGGCCTGGCCAGCGTGCGGCTGATCTCCAGGAGGACATCAGGCATGGCTCGTGTCTGATGGAGCGGGCGCATCGCCGGCGCGGCCACGCTCGCGACCGCCATCGCGGCGCCCGACTCGGGCTGGCGGTCAATCCATGATTCGAGAAACGAGTGGTCCGGCAAGATCAAGTCAGCGAGCACGCTCGTCTCGTCCAGAAAGGTGCCAAAGCTGGCGATGAACGGCACCCTTAGCAGTGCCTCCCGCACACGCCATGCTGGCGGCGTCGCAAAAACGGGATTCACATCGTCGACGAGAAGCACCTGGACGGGCGGTCGATCGGCACCGAGGATGTTCGCCGCGAGCGCGCTCACAGAACGTGAAGGCGCGGGGCCCGACTGATTGGCGGCTGCGAGCGAGGGGATCTGCGGCATGAAGGTCAAGCCGCCTGCCTCCCCGATGCTTCCGAGCAGCGCGTTCAGCGCGTTGACCGCGAGAGCGGCAAACAAGCCACTGGTCTGCGCCACCGCCGCGCCACCAACCATGACGACGGAGGGTTGCTGCTCGACGAGATCCCGTGCGAGCCGTTCGAGCTTTGCGGCGCCAACCCCGGTTTGGCGCTCCACTTCGGCCGGCGAATAGGCAGCCAGTCCTCCGGACCAGCCCTCGATCATCGCGCCGGCGCGACCGGCGCCGGCAGTCGGCCGCAGCCCCGCTTGCATGATCGTGTGCGCCAGGCCCAGAGCCACGATCCCGTCGGTGCCCGGCCGGAGCGGGATCCATTGATCGGCGTTGGCGCCCGTCTGCGACATGCGCGGCTCAAGCTGAACGAACGTACCGCGGATCCCAGGTCGGCCTTGGCGCATGTGCCCGTAGGCGACGCTCTGCGCCACTGGAGAATTCCAGGTACCCAGAAAGTCAGTGCCGAACGAGAGGACGTACCGTGCGTTGGCGAGATCGAAGGTCGGAAGCTGTCTCTTGCCGAAGCTCAGAAGATTCGCGTGGCGCAGCACCTCGTCGCTGAACAGCTCGAACGAAATGGGGGGTTGGGCTCCGAATCGCGTGAGGAACTGTGAAACGAGCTCGCCCCGCATGCCGGTGGCCGGCCGCTTCAAGAAAGCAAGCGCCGGCTGATTGCCGCCTGCGACGAGACCGTCGAGCTGCCCGACCAGCTCCTTCAAGGCATCGTCCCACGAGATCTCGGCGAATTGACCGCTGCCCCTGCTGCCGGTTCGCTTCAGCGGCTGCCGGATGCGATCCGGGTGATAGGTGATTTGAATCGCCGCCTGGCCGCGCGCGCACAGCTTGCCCTGGCTGATTGGATGCGAAGGATTGCCTTCCAACTTCTTCGCCAGGCCCATTCTGATCAGGCCCGGCTGTCCCTGCCGAATCACGTCCGCCTCGCCCTCCATGACACGGACCAGCAGCCCGCAACCTGCGTGACAGAGAGGACACACGCTCGGCTTCCATTCGGCCACACCGGGAACAAGCTCCTCTTCGGGCACGAAACGAATCAGCTGATGTTCGGGGTTGCCGCAGCTGGCGAGCGTGGCGCTCGTGCTGGTGACGGCTGTCAGCTTGATGAAATTTCGACGGTCCATGGCGTCTCAAAGTGGCTTCCGGCTAAAGCCGGAAGCTGCATTCGGGTTCAGTAGTGGCACGTCAGACAATCGTTTGAAGCTTTTCTGCTCTGGTGGCACTCGACGCAGAAGCCCATGTTGAGATCGACGTTGCGTCCGGCAATGCCCTGCTGCGCAACATCGCCGTGGCACCTGGCGCAGTCCACCTTGGCGCGAATGTGAGGCGCGTGGTTGAACCGCACGTGCGACTCCTGCGGATAGCCGTAGACGCGCTGCCATGGGATATCGATGCCGCGCTTCTGATAGTCGGCGACCGTCTTGATCAACGGCTTGTCGGCCGCAATCGACTCGTGACAATTCATGCAGATCTTCACGCTCGGTAGCCCTGCAATCGGCCCCTTGTCCACGTTCTGATGGCAGTAATCCGTGCACTTCAGCTTCTTTTCGATGTGGCGCTTGTGTGGAAAGGGGAACGGCTGCTCGGGGATGGGCCTGACGTTGAAAAAGTCGCGCACCGCTGCGGCGGTCGTGTTGCGCGCTGGCGTAAAGACGTCAGACGGTGAGGGCCGGTCGGCCGCGCCGCCGCAGCCCACAATCGTGGCTCCGGCGGCGATCGCGAACAGAAGAACGACGACGCCTCGCACGGCTCACTGAGCCCTGCTTGGTCCGATGCTCCGCAGGTAGTTGACGATGTTCCACATCTCTTGTGGAGTCATCTTGCTGTTGTTGCCCTTCATGTCGTACTTCGGGCCGATGCCGTCTTTGATTACCGTAAAAATCTCCTCGTCACTCGATCCATGGTCCCACTTGTCGTCGGTCAGATCAGGTGGGTGAGTTCCCTCGGGCGCCTGAGGTCCATTGCCTTTGGCATCTTCACCGTGGCAGAAGCGACAGTTCTTTGAGAAAAGCGCCTTGCCGCTGGCAATCGATTGAGGCGTGGCGGGAACGGCATTCTTCACGGCTGCGTTGGCATTCGGTTTTTTGGTTTGTTGAGCTAGAGACAAGCTGGCGATACAGCTAAGCCCAAGCACAAGCGTTGCAATCGTCAGAGCGAAGAGTCGATTCATGTCTCCGATGTCCTCCGTGTCGGGCAGATGGCGCGAATAGACCACTCCCGGGTGACGTCCCTTGCACGACGCACGCCTACTTCTCACACGCGTCAATCACGCCTCACAATCTGAGGAATACCAGACAACAGAGACTTGACGCCGATCGATATCTGACAGGGTTTACCTATCTCGTAATGTGGAGCGGCCCACCGCGTGGATGTGAATGACCAGTACTTCTACCAGCGGGGGCCGAGACGTCATCGCAAGACGACATCCACCTCTTCAACCAAAAGCTGAGAGCTGGAAGCGTCGAACGTCTTGGGAATCTACACGTTATGGACGAGCGGCTGCGATTTGTGGCCCCATACCGCAGGCTCGAGGAGCTGCGGTCGCTATTTCACTTTGCGCTTCACTTCGTCGAGGAAGTGTTCGAGGAACACCACGTGGTGTTCGGCCGCAGACGCATCGCTGAGATGCGCCTGTCAACCACGAAGAACGAAGAACGCGAAGAAAAGAGAGTGAAAGCCTTCGTGAACTTTAGCGGCGCAAGCCTTTGAACAGGACGATGTCGTTGGTGGTCACCGAGCGCGAGATGGCCAGGCGTTTGCCGTTCCGCGACCAGGCGAAGTCGGTGATCGTGCGGCCGTCGGTGAACTTCGTGAGCTGATAGGGTGTCTTCCCATCGATCGGCAGGCCCCACAGGTTCGACAACGTTGTGTCGATATAGGCGACCGCTCGGCTGTCTGGCATCCACTTCAAGCCAACGGCCGCCAGATTTGCCGGTGCCATCAGACACCGTGCCAAGCGTCGTCCCGGGGCTCGTCAGGTGCGCCTCGCCGGCCATCGTCGGCAGCACTGAGACATCGTGACTCACGGCCTCGATCTTGGCGAGGCCGAAGTCCAGGAGCTTGGCTGTCCCACGTTGCGTCACGAAGATGTTGGCCGGTTTGACGTCGCGATGGACGATGCCTGCCCGGTGGGCCGCGTCGAGCGCGTCCGCAATGTCGGTGGCCACGGCGAGGAGGTCGGCGATCGGCAACGCGCCTGCGCTGAGCTGATCCTTCAGCGACTGGCCGTCGAGCCACTCCATGGCGATGAACGGTGTCCCCGCGTGCTCGGCGATTTCATGAATGGTGCAGATGTTTGGATGGTTGAGCGCCGAGGCGGTCCGCGCTTCTCGCCGGAACCGTTCGATCGTGGCAGTGTCGGCCGTCACCACCGAGGACAGGAACTTGAGCGCGACCTTGCGTCCCAGCGTCAGATCCTCAGCGAGATAGACGACGCCCATCCCGCCGCCGCCGAGCAGCGAGTCGATTCGGTAATGACTGACCGTGTCACCACAATTCATGCGATTGGCAGATCTCGCGCGCGTCGAGTTGCTGGGATTATATCCGTTGGGGTTCTGACCTTGCGGGAGTCAGCGGGCGCCTAATCCTGGCACGGTCCGGTTAACGGTGTATAGTCGTTCCACCCTTTCCTCGCCGATGCTCCGCGCGGACTCAGCGAAGTTGGTTGCGGAGTGTGACGCCAACCGCACAAAGACTATGGAGGACTCATGTCGCGGATTCTGCTGCTAGGCCTTGATCCCGAGACTGTAGACTTTTCTGACCCTGCACTGCCGCCAGGTATGACCGCTGAGAAGGTGCATGCCGGCATCGCGGTTGCGCTGAAGCAGTTCGCTGAACGCGGCTGGGAGTCCGACGTTGGTTTCATTCGCCCGGATGAAACTGCCGGACCGACAGTGGAGCGCCAGTTACGTTCGACGAACTACGATTGTGTGGTGATCGGAGGCGGCGTGCGCCTGCCGCCCCGCAATCTTGCATTATTCGAAGTGGTCATCAACGCGATTCGTACGGGTGCCCCAGGCGCGGCGATTGCCTTCAATACACGGCCGGACGATAGCGCCGATGCTGCCGCCAGAGGGTTGGCGCTTGGAAGCCAAGCTGTATAGTCCGGAGCAAGACCAACGATCCTTGGAAGTCACCTCAGTTCACTCCGGGAGAGACGCCATGCCACCGGGGACAACCGGCCTCCACGTCAATCCATCCGATGAGACCATCCGTCTCGGACCGCTCTCCGTGCGCTTCCTGCTCACCGGAGACGAGTCGACTGGCAGCGTCGCGGCCTTTGAGCTCGCGGTCCCGGCCGCGCAGCGCCTGGCGGCTCCCGCGCACAGCCACGACCATTACGAGGAGACGGTCTACGGCATCGCCGGTGTGTTGACTTGGACTGTTGACGGGACACCCATCGACGTCGGGCCGGGACAGGTGCTCTGCATTCCGCGCGGCGCTATTCACCGATTCGACAACAACGGCAGCCAGGACGTGAAGGCGCTCTGCCTCGTCACGCCCGCCGCGCTTGGTCCGCAGTATTTTCGCGAGGCGGCCGAGGTCATGAACGCGACGCCGGGTGGGCCGCCGGACCGCGCGAAGATGGCCGAGATCATGCGCCGCCACGGCCTCACGCCGACTCCGCCCCCGCCTCAGACGTAGCGCTCCTGCCCCCGATGCAAGACGTGAACAAGACATTCAAACGCCGAGGTGCTCCCTGTTTTCATCCAGAACTGTCTCAATCGTCATTCTTCTGGCGTTGTCCCTCAGCTGCGACAACGCGAAGGCACAGGATCAATCCGGGCCGCACACCGTTTACCCGCTGATCAAATTTCAGCCGGGGCAATGGGTCGAGAAGGTGTCGGGCGATTTCACAAAGCCGGGAGAACCGTTCGTGTTTCGGATTCATCAGGATGTGGGATATATCACTCTTCCCCACACCCATCCGATAGACGAATACATTACGGTCGTGAAAGGGAGTTGGTCCCTCGGTATGGGCCGTCGGTTCAATCGAGCCGCCCTGGAACCCATGGATACGGGGACGTTTGGAATGGCGCCCAAGAATATGGCGCACTTTGCGTGGTCGAAGACGGAAACGATTTTACAGATTCACGGAATCGGGCCGTTTGCGTCTACGGTCGTCGAGCCCGTGTACGAGCTTACTGACAAGGGCATTTTCTTGCTCACGTCTCTGCTGCTGCCTGGTAGTCCCACCTCGTCTAGCCCGCTGGACTGTTTCGCGCTGAAGGTTAACGCGAAGGTGCGCGGCGAAGCCGGCGAAGGCATCGTCGTTGGCGCGCGGTGTTCACCTTCCAATCAGATCACTCAATATTGGGTTCAAAAAGCGAATGGCGAGCGGTTCTGGGCTAGCTTTCCGGAATTGAAGGCACCATAACGGCGCCAGCAGGATTACCACCCGCCCTGCGCCTCCGCCCCGGCGCCGACGCGTGCCTGTGGCCCGATGACGTCAGCTTGGAATGGTGTAGGCTGCGGGGGTGCCCCTTTTTTTCACCGCCTGCGCGATCGCCGCGTGGCTCCTAGCGGTCCAAGCAGCCGGGACAGCCCGGCAGCCCGCGCCGCCGGCGCTGCAGTTTGAAACACTGGATTTCCGGCCGGCCGATGAGCCGCGCCTTCGCCGCTTCGATCGCGACCGGCTGGGCACTATCGTGCAGCTTGTCGGGCTCGAGGATCCAGGTCCGCCGATACATGTCATCCTCGCGCCGGAGGATTCAGAACTCGCACGAACCACTTCGTCGTGGATCGCGGGCTTCGCTCACGGCGAGACCGGCACGGTCGTCCTGTTCCCGTCGCGATCGCTGCGATACCCTCATGACTCGCTCGAGGCCGTGCTGCGCCACGAAGTCGCGCACATCCTGATCGTCCGGGCGGCCAACGGGCGGGCCGTGCCCCGATGGTTTAACGAGGGACTGGCCGTGGTCGCAGAACGCGCGTGGCAGTTCGAAGATCGCTGGCAGCTCGCGTGGGCGCTGGTATCCGCCGACCAGGTGCGGATGGATGACGTGAACGATCTCTTCCAGGCGGGATCGAGCGGCGCCGACCGGGCATACGCGCTCGCCGGCGCGTTCGTGCGGCACATCATCGAAACTCAGGGATCCGATGTGCCCGCACGGATCCTCGCCGCCGTGGCGAATGGAGTATCGTTCGAAGTGGCATTCGAGCAGGCGACCGGCCGCTCGCTCGTCGACGCCGAACGCAGTTTTCACGCGGAACTGACTTCGTGGACACGGCGGCTTCCCCTCCTGACCAGCCCCTCCGTCCTCTGGATGATCGTCACGCTGCTGGCTCTGTTTGCCATCTACGTCAGATACCGCCGCCGCGCCGAACGGCGCAGGAAATGGGCCGAGGAAGACGCACGGGAACACGGATTGCTGTCGTCATCGTCTGAGGCTGGTGTCGAATAGTTGTAGTCTGTCGAAGTAGAGTCCGCTCAAATCGTTAGCGAATTCCGTTGACGCGACTCTAAGGGCATGCGGCAGGATGCTGCTCTGAACTGGGACACCTCCATGTGCAAAAGCAAATCATCTCGTCTTCACTGACTGGCGGGTATCACCACGACCACGATGAGGAGTTGGGAGTGTATTTCTACCGCGACCAATCGACCACTACGGAGAGTGGTTCTGCGATTAGCAATGCACTCCAAGCGCCCACCCCTGAGGCTCCGTCCACATCGCCTGACGACTCGAGGCCGACTCCACCGCCTTCACTTGACGCCGCTCTCAAGAACCTCGGTGAGCACATCCGGGAATTGAGGTTGGCGAATGAACTGACTCAAGCGGAACTAGCGAGCCAATGTGGGCTCGACCGCTCATTCATCAGCGATCTAGAAGTCGGAAGAGTGAATCCAACCTATCTCCACCTGCGCACATTGGCCCAGATGCTGGGGCTACCATTGGCGAGCCTAATCGACTTCAAGACACCGTGAAGGCTTTGGCAAGGTCACGCGGATCGAGCGAGAGGTGGACCGATGGTCGCCTTCAGCTTCTCGAACGGATCGACCAGCGGATTGGGATGCGCCCAATTGATGCCGACGATGCCGAAGAGCCAGGTGGGCAGGGTGACCGGCTCGATGATCAGCGGGATCAACCGGCGCTTCCGATCGGCCATGTCGAGCACTTTGCTGATGACGGCCTCTTCCTCGGTGTTGCCGCTCTCCAGATACCGCGGCGAGATGATCGCCACAGTGGAACGGCTCTCCTTGATGCAGCGTTCCATCTCCATCAGGAAGCTGGCGTTGGCGGGGAAGTCACGCTCGTCGATCGCCACGCGATAGCCCTCGCGTTCGAGCGTGTCCAGCAGATATCTCGCGAACTCGGTGTCGGCTCCTCCGTGGCGATAGCTGATGAAGACGTCGTACCGAAGTTGGACGGCGCCATCCTTCGCCGGCGCCGGCGCGTCGTGGACCGTCGCCGGCAGCCCGGGCCGGCCGCTGAGCGCGGCAATGGTTGCAAACAGACTCACGGCAAGGCAGGGGACCCAGAGAAAATACGTGCCCGCCACAATCGTACGGCAGCGGTCGATTGACGCACGAGTCCAGAGCCGATCGGGCACACCGGCTGAATCGAAGAGCAGCTCGTCTTTGGAAAGCCCGGGGTTGGCCGCCAGGTACTTGGTTCCGGCCTCGGTGAGATCGGTGCCGACGATCACCGGCTTGCCGTCGTAGCGCGCGGTACAGGCACGCTGCGCATAACCGCCGGCGGCGAACGATGCCGCGCCAAGCACCAGACCAATCGCCGCCACCGTGAACGCGATGGAGCGTCGCTGCGGGCCAATCCGATTGACGAAGGGCGCCAACGCCAGCGCAACGAGTGCTGCGGAAACGAGAGCCGCGAACGCAGCCCGTGTGCCTGCGTCGCCGTCGGAGAGACCACCGGGTTGCGGGAGAAAAACCGCAGCCGCCGTGGCGGCGAGCGCCGTTCCCAGCAGCAACCACGACCCGCGGCCTCTCGGCAACAGTCGTGCGCCGCTCCTCATCGTGGGTCCGCGGGCACCGGCAGCTCGAGGCGCAGCTGCGATCGCCCCTCACCAACCTTGACGACGGTCCGTTCGCCGATCCAGGAAGTGGCCGGATTCCGCAGCCACATGATGTAGCGACCCGGCACGAGTGTTTCCTCGGTGGGGCTGCTGAGTTGTGGGAACACATCGGGACTGCTGCCGCCGGCCGCCTCGAACACCTTGGGCATGTAGAACACCTGCCAGTTGCTGCTCTCGACGCCGGCCTGCACCGTGCGCACTTCGACCTTGACAGAGCCGCCGAGTTTTCCGCCGCTCATCTGACAGTGCTCCAGCTTCGCCTCCAGATCGTCGGCCACCGACAGCAACGTCGCTTGGAGCACACCGGCGTCGCCGCCCTTGAGTGCGGCCTCGAGCGCCGAGATGTCGCCGGCGAGATTCTGCCGGTAGTCTTCCGGCGATTCGGCAGGCCATTTCGTCGACAGCTCGATCAGGCTGGCGAGCGCAGCGCCGGCGCGATTCTGTGCCTGGCGGATGCCGGTGGACGCCGGCGGGACGCGCGCGAGCAACCCTTGGAGCGTGACCAGACTGGCTTTGACCTGGGGCGACGTGGGCGATGCCGCCGGGGCCTTGGGCTGCGAAGAGCGCGACAAACCGCGATCGGAGAGGAATGCCACGACGTAGGTCCTGATGTCCGGCGAGCGCTCTGCGTAGTCGAACGTTGTCTGGCCCTGGGTGTCGCGGATCCACGGGTCGGCACCCCTCGTCAGAAGAAACTGCATCATGCCGAGGTCACCGTTGCGCGCAGCGAGCATGAGCGCCGTGGCTCCGCGCGCGTCGGTGGTGTTGGCCGGCGCGCCGAGCACCAGCAGCTGCCGCAGCAGGCTGTCGTGGCCGTCGTTAGCTGCTTGAATCAATCGTGTGCCCAGCACTTCGGCCTGGTCGAGCAGCGCGACCACTTCCGCCTGGCCGCGCTCGAGGGCGAGCTCTTTCGCCCGCTTGCCTTCCTTCTCGGCTCCGATGTCGGCGCCGCGCGCGAGCAGCACCCGCACGACTTCGGTGAACCCATTCACCGAGGCGAACATGAGCGCGGTGCTGCCGTTGTTCGCCCGCCTGTCGACCACGGCGCCGCTCTCGATAAGCTGCCGCACCAGCGCCACGTCGCCACTTGCTGACGCCCACATCAGCGGCGTGAAGCCGCGGCGGTCGGCGGTGTTCACGTCGGCGCCGCTGGCGAGGAGATCCTTCGTCCGAGCGAGTTGTCCGAGTTGTGCAGATTCGAGAAGGTCCGCGTTCGACCTCGCCTGAGGCGGCAGAGGCGCCTGGCTGAGCATGAGGCCGGCCGCGAGAGCGGGGAGGAGCATGCTGAACGTGGTCAGCCTCATTCTAGGGGCGGCCGTGAGCCGCGGCAACCGGGAACGCGCTTCGGTCTCTCGCACGGCGTTGCGAAGGCGAGGACTTCCGATTGCTCGAATGCAGCTCAGCTATGGCGCCACCACTGCGACTCGGGATGGGAACCGGCCAGCCGTCAAGCCCCGGCCGAGTCTGCGCTGGGCCCGTAAATCGCCGGGACCTTTCCGCCCATGGCGCGTGTGTAGGCACTCAACTGGCCCCGGTGGTGGATAGAGTGTCGGAGCGCCATCGACAGATAACCGACAGCCGGCATCTTATACACACCAAACAACTCGATCTCGCGGGCTAACTCCTCGTCGCTACGTGCCTGAATGCGTACCAGTACGGTACGCATCTCCCGAGCGTAGCGCTCGGCGCAATCGGCGGGCGTCATCAAGCCGCACGCGTCAGAAGCGTCCGGCACGGGCTGATACAAGCCCGATGCGATTCCGTCCAAAAGCCACAAGTCGTTGAGCACCAGATGACGGCACAACGCCAAGCCCGTCTTGGATTTGGCGTCCGGTGTGTAGGTCAGATTGCTTGCCGGGATGGATTGAAGGAGCATGACTGTCGTTGGAACCTCGGACTCAAAGTCCTGCAGGTCGATCTGGGCTGCTGTCTTCGCTGCGCCGACGTTCATGAAATACTCCTTACCGATGCCGTTATACACCAAATGCTTTCGGGGTGAACGTGTTTGATTCGCTTAAAGGAGCACGAGGGCCGGCGGCTTATCGGTCAGGCGACTTCGGCGTGATGACATCAGCGGACATTCGTTGACGGCATGCGCCATCGCGATTTCTGGCGCTCACGAGGTGATGTGCATGGAGAAACGTTCCCGCTACGGGCGCGCTCGACTCACCTTGCTGACTGGCACGTTGTGTGGCGTAGCCCTGGTCGCGTTCGTCAGCGCGCAAACGTCAAGCCCGCTTCCGACGGCCACGCCAGAACAGGTCGGCATGTCCTCGGAGCGGCTGCAGAGACTGCATGCGGTTCATTAACCGCGCGGTCGAGAAGGGGGATATAGCGGGCGCCGTCACGGTGGTGGCACGCCGCGGGAAGCTCGTCGAGTTCAAGGTGTACGGCCACAGCGATCTCGAATCGCGCGCGCCCATGCGTACGGACACGATCTTTCGGTTGGCCTCGATGACCAAACCGATCGCCGCCGTCGGCGCCCTGATGCTGCTCGAAGAAAGACGATTTCTTCTCGAAGATCCGCTGTCGAAGTACATTCCCGAATTCCGGGACATGAAGGTGGACATCGGGAAGCCGAGTGAGCCTGGATTCAAGACCGTGCAGAACAACTTGTCCTGTTGATGTTCGTGCAGATTACGCCGGGCAACAATGTCGCGCTGCAGTACGGCTTCCACAACCTCGTAATGCAAGCCGTCGCCGATTGATGACCAGGTTGCGAACGGCCACCGTCTAGGAGGCGTGATGAAGAAGTTGAGGATTTTCGTGCCGGCGGGGTTGGCCTTGCTGGCGGTCGCAGGCGTGACGGCGCAGCGCCACCGGCATCGTGGACCGTACCAGAGGGAGCGCGCGTCACGGTTGACAGGCAAAGCGGTCGTTTCACCGTCCTGATGCCGCGTGAAATCAGCGACCGTGCGGGCTCCGCGGTCCGGTTCGAGCAGTGGCGTAGGACGCCTTACGCAGGAAAGGGTCCGTTGCCCGCGACGCGCGTAGAGGACCCCGCGCTGTCGACACACACGCTGTACTATCGCGCCGGCCTGCCGGCGACGGCCGGAAAGCTGCCGGTCCTACTCTGGGCCAACGGCGGCTGTCGCAACACATCGATCGAGTTCACGGCGTTTCTCGGCGAACTCGCCTCGCACGGCTACTTCATCGTCGCCAACGGCCGCAATGACGTCCCCTTTGCGACCGCAGACTTGAATACCAACCCGCGCGCGAACGGGCAGCCGCCGGTGCAGGTGCTCGGCGAGCCGCCGGTGCAGGTGCTCGGCGGCGCGACCGTGCTGGCGGGCCTGGACTGGATCAGCAAGGAAAACAGGCCGCCAAGGAAGCGCGTACTACGACAAGCTCGATCTCACGAAGATCGCGGCACTCGGGCAATCCTGCGGTGGCGGCCAGGTGTGGGAAGCATCGAAGGACTCGCGCATCAAAGCCGTTGCGGCGCTGAACAGTAGCTTTCCAACCGAGCGGGTGGGATTTGCTCCTGGCGCTGCTCCTCCTGCTGACGGATGGACGGTAGAAAAGCTCGCCAAGCCGGCGGCGTATTTCATCGGCGGCCCCGCCGACGTCGCGTATGCACCGTCACAGGTCAGCTTCGCGGCCACCCCGGCGACCGCGACGGTGGTCAAGGCGAATCGCCCGCTCATGGGGCACACGGGGGCCTACAGCGAGCCGTACCCAGAATGGTCGGCAGCCGTCACGGCCTGGCTCGACTGGCAGCTGAAAGGCGACGGAAAGGCCAAGGCGATGTTCGCCGGGGCCAATTGCGGTCTTTGCACCGACCCGAACTGGTGGTTCGAAGCCAAGAACATCCACTGACGAGAACCGCCAACCACGAGGTAAAACGAATGGACCGGAAAGGACCGTGTCGGAATGGCGCGCCCTGCAGGACTCGAACCTGCGACCTCCTGGTTCGTAGCCAGACGCTCTATCCAACTGAGCTAAGGGCGCTTGGAGGGCCGATCAAACTTCAAAGTCTATCATGGTGAGTTCGCCGTACTGAAAGCCGCGACGAGCTTTCACGTTGCCTTGCTGACCCACACGACTGGTGCCCCGTACCGACTGATTCATTACCACGACAACCGCTGAGCACGCCGAGCTCGCAGAGGACTCTTGGACCAAACTTGTTTCTCGGCGAACTCCGCGGTCTCTGCGGTGAATGTCGTCAGCGGAACTAATCGCCCGGACCAACCGGCTCGGCGAAACCGAACACGATGTACGCCCGCGTCATGACCGGCCTTCCACGAACACGCGCCGGGCGGAATTCCGATTCTCGCGCGGCCTGTACTGCAAGCGCGTCGAAAGGCGGAACTGCTGCGAGGGCCGCGGCATCGCCCACTCGTCCGTCGAGTTCGATTCGGACTTCCACCAAGACGACGCCGGGATCCCTGGCGGTGACGGGATAGGGCGGCGTGCTGATACTCACCGGGAACGCCATCTCGTTCGACGGACGGGTGACCCCTTTCGGTAGCTCGCCAATCGTGGGGCCCACCAGCGTCGGTTGCCGGAACACGCCAACCGCCAGGACCTTCGACGCGACGCGCTGCCTGGATCGCGCGCTCGCTGGCGCTCCTCGCTCCCCTTCGGCTTCGACTTCGGCAGGCTGGAACTGCCAACCACGGACAGCCCGAACCATGAAGTCTGTAAAAGGCGGCGTGGTGACGAGCGGCGTCACAGCGCCAACGCGGCCGTCGGGATTGACGGTCAACTCCAGAGCGACCTGCCCGCCGCCCGTGACCAGTGCCGGGAGCGGAGGGACCGGGCCACTTCGGAGGCGCGCCGGCGTAAACGCGTCCTGTGTCGGAAGTGCTTGAATCAACGCGCTCGCGACGAGAAATGACACCGTTGCTGACTGCATTGGCACCTGGGTCAGTTTAGCGCACTCGCCGCGTGGCAACCGACCATGGCGCTTGCAGGCCAGGGCCATCCGGTAGAATGCCGATCAATGAGCCACATCGAGCACAAGGCTCACGCGCCAAAATCCATCGGCTGTTTTGTCGTCACGGTGAGCGACACCCGGACGGAGGAAACCGACACGGGCGGCCGCACGATCAGCAGATCTGTTGAGCGCAGCCGGTCACAAGGTAATCGGCCGCACGATCGTTCGGGACGATCCCGAACTGGTGCGCGAGACGATCGAACGTCAGCTCGCCAATCCCGACGTCCAGGTGATCATCACGACAGGCGGCACCGGTATCACCTCGCGCGACAGCACGTACGAAGCGGTTTCGGCAATGCTCCAGAAAAAGCTCGACGGGTTCGGTGAGCTGTTCCGCATGTTGAGCTACGGGGAGATTGGCCCCGCCGCCATGATGAGCCGCGCCTGCGCGGGTTTGGTCGGACGGCGAATCGTGGCAGCATTGCCTGGATCGGAAGCGGCAGTGAGGCTTGCGATGGAACGGCTTCTCATTCCGGAGCTCGGACACCTCGTCAGGGAGGCGAGCAGGTAGCCGACGTGCGTCCCTTCACTTCAACCATCTCTTTGGACGAGGCGCGGCGGCGGCTGGCGGCGGCAGTCCGCCCGGTCACCCGCATCGAGCGCATACCGTTGGCAGAAGCGACCGGACGGGTCGCCGCTTGTGATGTGAGGTCGCCGCTCGACGTCCCTCCATTTTCCCGATCGGCAATGGATGGATACGCCGTGGTGGCGGCGGACACCACTCGAGCCACCCGCGCGACGCCGGCTCGGCTGCGGATTGTCGAGCGAATCTACACCGGTCACATGCCGCACCAATCGGTCGAACCCGGCACCTGTTCGGAGATCGCGACCGGCGCGCCAATGCCGAGTGGCGCCGACTCGGTGGTGATGGTCGAAGAAACCGCGCCACAGCCGGACGAGAGTGTCGAGATCTTCGGCGCGGCACGACCCGGCCAGAATGTCGGGCGGCAGGGCGGCGACATCTCAACTGGCTCGCTTGTCGTCAAGGCCGGCGACGTGCTGACTCCGAGTCGTGTCGGCGCCCTGGCGGCCGTCGGCTGCCCCGATATCGAAACTTACGTACGGCCGCGCGTCGCCATTCTTTCCACCGGCAACGAAGTCGTCGAGCCGGGTCAGGCGCTCGCACCTGGACAGATTTTCGACGTCAATCGCTTCACGCTGGCGGCCGTCGCCTCGGCTCACGGCAGCGTACCCGAGACTCGTCGCGCAGTCGGAGATTCAGTCGATGCGCTCACCGCCGCGCTCGATGCCTGCGCGGACGCGGACGTGATCGTGTTCTCGGGGGGAAGCTCTGTCGGCGAACGCGATCTGATCCTTGACGCCGTGACGGCGCGCGGAGAGATGATTTTTCACGGCGTCGCCATCAAGCCGGGCAAACCGACAGCGTTCGCGCTGATCGAGGATCGGCCGTTCTTCGGCATGCCGGGGAACCCGACGTCGTGCCTCTCGAACGCCTATGTGTTTCTGGTGCCGTTCCTCCGAGCCACGGCGCGGTTGCCGCCATTCCGGCCTCAGGTGGTTCGTGCACCGCTCGGCCGCCGCATCGACTCTCCAGCGGGGCGTCATCAGATTTACACGGTCCGCTTTGTCGAGGACCTGGTCTACCCGGCATTCAAAGGTTCAGGGGACATCACGAGCCTCTCCCAAGCCGACGGCTTCATCGAAATCCCGCCCGATCAAGGGATGATTGCAGAAGGTACTCTCGTCGACGTCACGCTCTTCTAGATAAGCTAGAGTGAGTGCTGCATGTTGGCGCAAGCGCTGGTCGAATATGGCGTCCTCGACGCTTTGATCGCTGCCGGCCACGAGCTGGTGTCCAGGGCCGACGGATGGCTCCTCGCCGTCAGTCCCACAACGTGGCTTCTTCTCGGCGTCACGCTGCTCGTGGTTCTGCGCGTCTGGAGCCGCCGACGCTAATACTCCTCGCCAGCAAATTCTCAAAACTTCGCGACGAGCGCAATCGAGGTGATCGTGTCGGTGTTCTCGAACCCGAACACGGGCTCGTGAACGTACCGCGCGATATTCGAGAGCTTCAGAGAGAAGAGCGTCGTCAGCTTGGCGGTGAGTGTCGCGATGTTCGCGTTGCGCCAGTCGCCCGCATTTGAAAAGGAGACGCTGAAATCGTAGTCGTCCGCGAAATCAGCTGTCGGCGAGATCGTCCATTTGTACGACGCACCAGTGAGGAATTCGGCAGTTGACAAGTCTTCGCCAACCAGCCGTTGTTCGTTGGCGTATCCAATTCCGGCGTTGACCTTCAGGCGGTGCGGCTCGGGTTGAATGACCAGGTACTCGAGGCCGCCGGAGATCGAATTTCGATTCTCAATGCCGGCGAACGTGTTGCGCAGATAGCCGTACTTGGCGTACGCGGCCAAGCGAGGCTTGAGCGTGCGTGACGCCTGGAAGAGGCCCGCGAACGACTCGGCTTGCAGTTCGCCCTCAGCTTCATTGTGAACGTAAGCGACCTTGCCGTTGTAGGTCCAAGGCGCTCGGCGCACGGTGACGTCTCCACCCAGTCCGATCGCTTGCGTCGACGAGTTGCCGCTCGTCCCCACGAACGCGAACTCGGCCGTGCCTTCCTGGGGGGGAGGAGGCGGTGGAGGCGGCGCCGCCGGTTGTTGCGCGAAGACGGGCGCCGACAGACTTGCGCCGATGAAGGCAAGAATCAGTGAAAATGTTCGACTGAAATGTCTCACTCGCGTCATGGCACCACCTTTCAGAAACGGCCTGCAACGTGCACTATCGCCGCTTGATCCGTCTTTCGTACTCTTGTTCCAGAACATCAGCGGTGTGAAGGTCGAAGGCAGGCGCCGTCCTGGTGTACGAACCACGGAACTCGCTATGACAGCGGTAGCAAACCGTCACGTCCTTCAGCATGCCGTAGACAACAACATCCACGAGTGCGGCGCCGGCCAGAATGCTGTACGCCACGAGATCCCGACCGAACCAATAGAAGCCGGCACTGATCGCTCCGCCAACAATCACCACGGTGAGGCCAAGAGTTGGATCGAAGTCTTTTCGAGTATAGAAGTCCGCCCCTTCGCAAATCGGACAGAGATCGACGCTTCGATCGGATCGCACGGCGTCGCTGAAGGTCAGCCGCAGCTCCTGACTGCAGCGGCCGCAGCGAATCGACACGGCCGTGGCCTCCACCTGTACGGGCAGGCTCGCGTCGCATTTCGGACACTTGGCGACTACTTGCATACGGATCCGGGTTCCAGATTCCAGGGTTCAAAGGATCAAATGGTTCAAAGGTTCACACGAACTGCAGTGCCAGAGTCGAATGGTAGACATAGGCCGCGGATTATAGTTCGATAGCAACGCATGAGGTCGGTTCTCGCCGCACTGCTGACGTTCGCGTCGTTCACAGCGTTCACGTCACTCACGTCATTTACGTCATTTACCACAGGGCAACAGACACCGAGCTCATCGAATGCCGCTGGCTCGCTGAGCCCGCCGCTTTCCCCACGCAACGCCAACTATTCGATCGACGCACGGCTCGATCCTGCGACTCGAACCATCACGGCTTCGGAAGTGATCCTGTGGCGAAACACCACGACCAAGAGTACGGACGAATTGCAGTTGCATTTGTACTGGAACGCATGGCGCGACAAACACTCGACATGGCTTCGGGAAGCGGCCCTGGGTGGACGAACGTTTCGAGAGCACCGTCAAAATGAGTGGGGGCAGATCGACGTGAATTCGATCCGGCTGCTGCCGCCAGACGAAGGCACGCCGCAGCCGAACACCACTGATGCGCAGGCGCATCAGCTCTCAACGCGTTTCATCGCGCCAGACGATGGCAACAAAGACGATCGGACGGTCCTTGCGGCGGTTCTTCCTCATGCGGTTCCGCCGGGGGCGAGCGTCAGAGTCGAAATCAAGTGGACCGCGCATGTCCCTCGAACCTTCGCCAGGACTGGCGCCATCGCCAATTTCTTCTTCATCGCGCAATGGTTTCCGAAGGTCGGCGTTCTCCAGGAGAACGGATGGAACTGCCATCAATTTCACTTCCCGACCGAGTTCTTCTCGGACTACGGGACCTACGACGTTCGCCTGACGGTCCCGAAGGGATGGGTGGTTGGTGCTACCGGCGTCCAACGCGAACGCCACGACAACGGCGACAACACGACGACTCATCGCTACTACCAGGACGACGTCCACGACTTTGCCTGGACGACGAGTCCGGACTATCTGGAGCCGACCGCGCGTTTCGAGCACCCGACGCTGCCGGCGGTCGACATGAGGCTGCTCTTGCAGCCCGAGCACGCAGGACAGGCCCAGCGACACTTCGACGCCACACGAACGGCGCTCAAGTACTACGGCGAATGGTTTGGTGCCTATCCGTACGGCCACATCACGATCGTCGACCCCGCTTACCAAAGTGATGCCGACGGCATGGAATACCCGACGCTATTCGTCGCAGGCACGAACTGGATCGTTGCCAAACGCGTAACCGTGCCGGAAAGCGTCACCGTTCACGAAGCCGGACATCAGTTCTGGTATGGGATGGTCGGCAACAACGAGTTCGAGGATGCCTGGATGGACGAGGGATTCAACACATTCTCCACGGCGCGCGCCATCGCCGAAGCGTACGATCCTCGCTACCTCGAGCGCCGCTACTTTGGCGGCTTCGTGCCGTTCGTTTTCGAAGACTTCGTCCTGACCAGAGAGTCCGATGGCGATCGGTGGGCGCGATTCCGTCCTGTGGCCAGGCGTGAGCTGCCTTCCTGGCCCACTTATCGATACTTTCCTTCTCGCCAGAGCGCCAGCGCGATCTCATACGGCAAGACAGCTCTGTGGCTCAATACGCTGGAGCGTCATCTCGGTTGGCCCACGCTGCAGAAAGTCCTGTCCACGTATTTCTCCCGCTGGAAATTCGGACACCCGAAACCAGCAGACTTTTTTACCGTGGTGAACGAGGTGACCGGGCGCGATTTCACCTGGTATTTCGATCAGGTGTATCGGAGCTCCAACGCGTTCGACTACGGCGTCGACGAGCTCAAGAGCGTCGCCGAAGGGAAAGGGTTCACAACGTCTGTCGTCGTGCGCCGCCACGGCGAGGCCACGTTTCCCGTTGACGTGGTCACGCGATTCGAGAATGGCCGGACGATTACCGAGCGCTGGGACGGCCTCGACCGTTGGAAGGACTACTCGTACGATGGAGAATCACGAGCCGTTTCAGCCGAGGTCGATCCAGAGCGCGTCCTCCTGCTGGACGTCAACTACACCAACAACTCGAAGTCGCTGGCCCCCCAGGGAACAGAAGCGGCTACGAAATGGTCGTTGAAGTGGATGTCCTGGCTCCAGAATTTTCTGATGACCTGGGCTTTTCTCGTGTGAAGCGAATCGAACGCTGATTTTCGGAACGAATACATCACCATGTTCACTGTATGGCGTGATGGCATCCGGCGCGTCTGGGAAGCACCGGCGATTCTGCTCGGCGCATGGGCGATCACTCTGCTCGTCAGCTTGCCTTTTGCGGCGGCGATGAAGGAATTGCTGCAAGATCATTTGGGCGGGAGCCTGGCCGCCGAGACCGCCGCAAGCGGCGTCAACTTCAATTGGATGCAGGAATTCACCGAACAGGCCAGAGGACTTGGCGCGACCTTCAGACCGGCCGTCGTCGGGTTTGCCGCCGTCGTCGACAACGTGAGTGCGTTCCTGGATGGCGATTACTTTTCTGCGGGAGACGAGGGCCGCCGTCACACGAGCGTGCTGGTCGGCGCGGCTGCTCTTTACGTTCTCCTATGGATTTTCCTTGCCGGCGGCGCACTCGACAGGTACGCACGCGATCGGGTCATTTACGCTCACGGGTTCTTCGCCGCGTCAGGGGTGTTCTTCTTCAGGTTTCTGAGGCTGGCAATCCTGATGGGGATCGTATACGTCTTCATGTTCGGGTCGCTGCATCCCTGGATGTTCAAGACGCTCTATCCCCGGCTGACGCATGAGATTTCCGTCGAGCGCACGGCTGCCTTCATTCGCTTCGCCTTCTACGCGCTGTTCGGCGGCGCCTTGATCGGCTGCAACATCGTGTTCGACTACGCTAAGGTACGTGCCGTGGTCGAGGACCGGCGCAGCATGTTGGGCGCGACAACAGCCGCTCTCCGGTTCGTTTCGCAGAACCTGACGGCGGTCCTTGGTCTCTACCTGTTGAATATCGTGATGTTTCTGGTCGCGCTCGGCGCCTATGCGGTCGTCGCGCCTGGAGCCGGTGGGACCGGATGGTCGATGTGGCTCGGCGTTTTCGTCGGACAGCTGTTCATCGCGGCGCGCGTCTGGGTGAAGCTCGCGTTCTGGGCCTCCGAGACGGCGCTATTCCAGCGGCGTGCCGCCCACGCAATGTACGTGGCGGCGCCTGTGACTCAATGGCCCGATTCCCCGATGGCTGAAAGCGTCGGGCGATGAGCGAAGTGACGCTGGAAATTCAGGCAAGCTCGGGCGTTAGGCATTACCCATGAAAAAGTGGCTGACATGGGTCATCATCGGCGGCCCGGTCCTCGTGTACGCCATTGGCAAGTGGTTGACCCGCTGATGGGCGAGCCAGGTGGGATCGCCGTTGTTGCCTAACTGACCTGCTCGAGCCCGTCGCCGTCCGAAAACTTGTATCCGACGCCCCAGACGGTCAGCAAATACTGAGGCCGCGCCGAGTCCGGCTCAACCCGCCGCCGGAGCCGTTTCACGAGGGCATCCACACTGCGGTCGGTCACCGTTGAACTGCGGCGCGACAATTTTGTCAAAAGGGCCTCGCGGCTGAACACGATGCCTGCGTTCGATGCCAGCAAGTGCAGCAGCCGGAACTCGCGGTCGGTCAGCTTGACGTCTCGACCCTCGACCCGTACCCGGCGGCGGGGCGGGTCAATTTCGACGCCATGCACGCGCACGACGCTCGGCCTGGCTCTACTCATTCCTTTACGCGTCGTCATCATCAACCCGTCGCTCCAGCTCATTAGACTCACGCTCCATCGATTTAGACGAAGAAATCAGATTGACGGTCCACTTCCAGTGCTTTAGCTCGGATTGAAGGCGTGGCCGACGTTGCCGTAGCGATCTGCATCTGCTTTCCTATCAAATACGAATGGCGGGCGGAGATTGTTTAGCCGGTCTCGGTATTAGCGAGACGGTTCCGGAGGGAAGACGGATACCTGAAAACTGGTACTGGTATGTTTGCCAGATAGGGTGGCCGCCTATCGCCCCGCGGCCACTGGTTTCTGCGCAGTGACGGTCCGTACGGCGTCGATGATGTGACGGGCAGAGATCCCGAATCGCTCGAGGAGCTCGGTGGGTTTTCCGCTTCGCGGAATTTCTCGCACCGCTAACCGGTGCACGACAAAGCCGGCCTCAGCGACAGCCTCGGCGACGGCGTCACCGATTCCGCCTGCCGCATAATGATCCTCTACGGTAATCAGACAGCCGCCGGTCGCGCGAGCCGCACTGAGCAGCGCGTCGCGGTCGACTGGTGACACCGAGTACAGATCCACGACTCGAATCGACGTGCCGGATTTCTTGAGCTCCTCATACGCGGCGAGAGCTTCGAAGACCGTCACACCCGCACCGATGACGGTCGCGGCATCCTGAGAGCTCTCACGCACGACCTTCAAGCCGCCGATCCTGAACGCCTCGTCATTCGGGTAGATCACTTTCGTCTTCGGGCGGCTGGTTCGCAAGTAGGCCGGTCCCGGATGATAGGCCATCAGCGCGACGAGCTTTTCCGTGCTGACGGCGTCGCAGGGATAGAGCACCGTCATGTTCGGTTGGGCCCGGCACATGGCGAGATCTTCCAGCGCCATTTGTGACGGTCCGTCCTCGCCGATCGACACGCCGGCGTGCGAACCAGCCAGCTTGATGCCGACATTGCTGATCGCAGCCATTCTGATGAAGTCCGCCGCGCGCGACAGAAAACATGCAAATGTCGAGGGGAACGGAATCGCTCCGCGTGCGGCCAGGCCCATCGCAGCTCCTACCATGGCCTGCTCCGCAATGAAGTTCTCGTAGAAGCGATCGGGAAACGCTTTCTCGAACGCCTCGCTGAACGTCGAATTCTTCACGTCGGCGTCGAGCGCAACCACTCGGCTGTCGACTTGTCCGAGCTTGACGATGGCGGTTCCATACGCCTCACGCGTCGCGACCTCATCGCCAAGCTTGTAGGAAGGTTGTGCAGGCGCCTCGACCTTTCCGGCCGGACGCGATCGGACTGTTGGCTTCGGGATCTCTCGTGTGAGATCAACGCCGGCTGGGACTGTTTCGAGCTGTTGCTGGAGCTCGGCGAGCGCACGATCGAGCTCCTCGCCCTTCTTGAAGGCACGACCGTGCCAGCCGTCCTTTCCTTCCACGAACGAGACACCCTTGCCTTTGATCGTCCGCGCGAGAATCATCGTCGGCCGGCCCTTCGTGGCTCGGGCTTCGGCGCACGCGTCCAGCAACGCGCTCATGTCGTGACCATCGACGACGATGGCGTGCCAGCCGAAGGCGCTCCAGCGCCGCCGAAACTCCTCCATGTCGTGGCGCCACATCGTCGCCCGGCTCTGGCCGAGCGCGTTGACATCGGTGATGCCGCAGAGATTGTCGAGCTTGTCCATCACTGCAACGTCCGCCGCTTCCCAGACCGAACCTTCCGCCGACTCTCCATCACCGAGCAGCACATACGTGCGATAGTCCGATTGGATCCGCCTGGCATTCAACGCGCTGCCTACGGCCGCGCAGATACCTTGACCAAGCGATCCGGTCGCGACGTCGACAAACGGCAGACGTGGCGTTGGGTGTCCCTCGAGATCGGAATCGAGCCTCCTGAGGCTCAACAGATCTTCGCGATCGAATGCGCCGGCCTCCGCCCACGCGGCATAAAGAATGGGTGCCGCATGTCCTTTCGAAAGCACGAACCGATCGCTGTCGGCGAGACTCGGGTCCCGAGGATCGAAGCGCATTTCCGCAAAAAACAACGCGGCCATGATGTCGGCTGCCGAACAGCAGCTCGTGGGATGACCGCTTCCGGCCTCCGACGTCGACCTCAGCGAATCGATACGCAGCCGTGTTGCGATGTTTTTCAGCGCAGGAAGTAGTAAAGAGCGGTCCAAGTTCGACTCCACTATTCAGGGCTTAGGGCTCAGGGCTTAGGGCTTAGGGCTCCAAGGTTCAGCCCGCAGATTCTAAATCAATCTTCGATCGGTTGAGTTCACCGCCAGATCTAACCATTCTGCAAGCGCGAGGCCGTACGCGGCAGTTGCTGTCTCACCTTTCTGATAGCTCTGGCTTTCACGGCTCAGAACGCGGGCGGCATCCTGGGCATAGTCGGCATGTGGGGCAACCACGGCGGCCTTTCGGTAATCTGGATCGGCGTGCAGCGCCGCCAGCCGGCACAATACCCGAGCCGCGTTGCAGTTATCGACGAGCGGCTGATGTCGATCGAGCGTCGAGGCCCAGAAGGCCCCAGCCTCCTCGTCCCACAACGAACGTCGGGCGAACTGCATCAGCTCCTCCGCCAGCATCGAATACGGCAGGCGCGCGCTGACGTCGTAAGCCGTGAGAAGAGCCATGGACAGATCGACATGATCGGTGAGTTGACCCCGCATCGAACGGGCACGGCCTGTCGAATGAGCCAGACCTTCTTCAGGCTGATAGGCTGACGCCACGATCCTCTCGAGTTCGTCGACGGCGCGAGCAACCAGATTGCTGGAATCGCGTACCTGACTCCAGACGAGACAAGCGTCGACTGACGATGCTGCCGCGTCGACCGCAGAATCCCGACCCCACTCCCGCACCAGCTCGGCGGCCACCGTGTTGCCGGCGTCATGAATGCGTTCGTCTGCAGAGAGAGTCGCCGCCTCCGAGAACACCGCAAGCCAGGCGGCACGCTGAGTCGTGGTCTCGTCGGCTGCTTGACGCTCGAGAGCACGCGCCAGGGCAGGTTCGAGAGCGTTGCACACGTCGCTTCGTCCTGTCGCTCGATAACGACGGAGGAGAAACATCAACGCGAGCGCGTCGAGCACGTCGTGGCTCGGCACGGTCGCCACGATGTCGTCGGTGATCGACTCGATCGCGTCCCAACCCATCGCGCCGGGATCCATCGCACAATTATAATGGCGCGATGTTCGTCGTCCGTCAGATTGGCCTGGTGGCTCTTGCGGTGTGGCTCGGCGGTATGAGCGTGATCGGGTTTCTCGTCGCGCCCTTGATTTTCCGCGTGCTCGAGGCCGCCGATCCTCACAACGGCCGTGTGCTCGCAGGCGCCCTGTTCGGGGAAGTCCTGCGAGGGTTTCATCTCCTGGCTTACGCCTGTGGGGTGATCCTTCTGCTCAGTCTGCTGATCATCAAGTTCGTGGGGCCACCGCCAGGGGCTTTCAAGGTGCGAATCAGCCTCGTAACCCTGATGCTCGCCATCGCGGTCTACTCCGGAGTGCCTCTCACCAGGGCGCTGACCAGCCTTCAGTCGAGCGTCGCTGTACCGATCCACACGCTGGAGGAAACCGATCCGATACGGAATCGCTTCGACCGGCTGCACGCGACCTCGACCGCGTTGTGGACGGTCAACATCGCGCTCGGGCTGATCTCCCTCGCGTGGTACGCGCGAGAATGATGCGTGTCATTACTCTCATTCCTGGAGATGGCATCGGTCCTGAAGTCACCGAAGCTGTCGTTCGCATTCTGAAAGCGTCTGGCGTCGCGATCGAATGGGAACGTCATCTTGCAGGCGAGCTCGCCGTCAAGAAAACGGGCTCGACGCTGCCACACGAACTGCTCGATTCCATCCGGCGCAACAAGGTCGCGCTCAAGGGCCCGGTCACCACACCCATCGGAGAAGGGTTTACCAGCGTGAACGTGGGTTTGCGCAAAGAGCTCGACCTCTATGCCAACCTCAGGCCCGTCTGGAACCTGCCGGGTGTCCGCACCGTGTTTTCTGATGTCGATCTGGTGATCGTTCGAGAGAACACCGAGGATCTCTACGCCGGTCTCGAACATCAAGTCGTCCCGGGAGTCGTCGAGAGCCTGAAAATCATCACCGAGCGGGCGTCCACTCGGATAGCCGAGTTCGCGTTCGCCTACGCGCGACGGCACGGACGCAAGAGAGTGACGGCGATCCACAAAGCCAACATCATGAAGCTCTCCGACGGGCTGTTTCTCGAATGCACGCGGCGGGTCGCCCGCAACTGGCCCGACGTCGCGTACGACGAACGGATCGTCGATGCCGCGTGCATGCAGCTCGTGCTGAAGCCGACACAATTCGACCTGCTCGTCATGCCGAATCTTTACGGCGACATCGTCTCGGACCTGTGCGCGGGACTCGTTGGCGGTCTCGGACTCGTGGGCGCGGCCAATCTTGGTACCGACATCGGCGTCTTCGAAGCGGTCCACGGAAGCGCGCCAGACATCGCTGGCAAGAATGTCGCCAATCCGACGGCACTGCTGCTATCAGCCATCCTGATGCTGCGTCACATCGACGAGAACGAAGGAGCCGATCGAATCATGCGGGCGCTGACCTCGGTGCTGGCGGAAGGTCGCCACCGGACGCGGGATATTGCGGGAACAGCCAGCACTTCGGAATTCGCCGACGCAATCTGCCGGGCGGCGGAAGCCCTCTAGAAACAGCAGTTGGATCGGTTTCTGACGGAACGTTTCATGGGAGGCGGCGGCGCGGGCCGGCGCGTTGAACCTACCGACTCCCAAATGTCGCTGTGCTATAGTCCGACCACAGATGCTGGACGAAATCTCCCAGGCCGTTCTGGCACGCGAGGAGGTCGTCAAGTACCTGCGCGGCGGGTACGGCGGCGAGAGCGGCGCGGAAGCGCGCGAGCGCGTTTACGCGTACCTCGACGAGCTACGCACGACGCAGCGCTACGGCATGTACCGTGCGCTGCAGCACCCGCTCTACCCTATCCTTCGCAAGATCGAACGCATTCCCGAACAGCTCCAACACGTTTACGCGACGGTGCCTGGCCACCGTATCGTCTACATTTCGAATCACAAGAGCCACATCGACTATCTCGTCGAGCCTCTGGTGCTCGACGACAATCAGATTCGGCCGCCTCTGATCGCGGCGGGCATCAACCTGTTCGGCGGCGCGCTTGGATTGATCCAACGACACGTGACGGGAGCGATACCGATCCGTCGGAATACCAAGGACCCGGCGTACCTGGTGACACTCAAAGCCTACGTCGCCGAGATCCTCAAGAAGCAGGATCTCTTCTTCTATCCCGAAGGTGGACGGAGTTACAGCGGCGAGCTCAAGCCGTTCAAGACCGGATTGATCCATAGCGCGCTGACAGCCGACTGCCCGAAGGTGGTGTTGTTGCCGGCGGCGATCGCGTACGACCTCGTGCTCGAGGACCACATCCTGGCGCGGCAGGGCATCAAGAAGCAGCAGCGTCCGTTCGCGCGCGAGCTGGCTGAAATGGTGCGCTACGCCGTCGGCTACCGGTCGCGGGCCTTTGTCACATTCGGCGCGCCCATCGAAGTCGACCACCGAGCGATGGAGTCGCGGAGCGAGGCGCTCGAGCTGACCCGGCTGGTGCGCGCCAAGATCGGCGTGTTGTACAAAGTCCTGCCGACGGCGGTGTTCGCGGCCGCGATGAGGCCTTCGATCGGCCGCCGCGACCTGGAGGGGCGCATCGATCGCTTGCTCGGTGAGCTGGCAGCGCGCCACGCGAACCTCGGGGTCAGCAGCGGCCGGCAGGCGGTTGAAGAAGCGGCCGAACCACTCGAGACGCGAGGCATCATTGTCGCCGAGCGCGGACGGTTCCGCGTCCGCGAGCGGAACGTATTGCGCTACTATTCCCGCACCATCGAACATCTGCATGCGCCGCCAGGCCGGGCGCATTAGCAGGCTGCTGAAAGAAAGCGGCCGCCAGGATTGATGCTCGAGAGCGTCTCGAAGAATTTCTTTCACGTTCTGGCCCAAAGCAGCAGTCTGCAGCGTCTGGCGTCGCGGATCGGGTTGCGTAAGCCAAGCAGCTTTGCGCGGCGCTTCGTCGCCGGCGAGACGGTGGCCGAAGCGATCGACGCGGCCCGCGCCGTCGAAGCGCGCGGATTGCTCATCACCCTCGATCATCTCGGCGAGCACATCACGAATCTCGGGGAGGCCGACGCCGCCACCCGCGAGTACCTCTCCATGGTGGCGGCAATCATCCAGGCCGGAATCGGCCGCAACATTTCGCTGAAGCTCACTCAGCTTGGGCTGGACGTCGACAAGGCGAGCGCGGTCGACAACCTCCGCAAGATTCTCGAGCGGGCCGAGCCGGCGGGGTTCTACGTGCGATTGGACATGGAGAGCTCCCATTACACGGACATCACGCTCGAGATCTTCGAGACGCTGTGGCACCAGGGCTATCGCGCGTTGGGTGTGGTGCTGCAAGCGGCGCTTCGCCGCAGCGAGCACGATCTGCTGCGCATCAATGCGCTGGGCGGACGCGTCCGCCTCGTGAAGGGCGCCTATACCGAGCCGAAGGCCGTCGCGTACAGCAAGAAGATTGAAGTCGACGCCGCGTTCGCGCGCATGCTCAAAGTACTCATCACCGACGGCGACCACCCCGCCATCGCCACGCACGACGACCGCATGATCGACATGGCGCGGCGCTGGGCCATCGATCATGGGGTCACGCCGGAGCGGTTCGAATTCCAGATGCTGTACGGCGTCCGTCGCGATCTGCAGATGATGCTCGTCGAGGCGGGCTATCGAGTTCGCGTGTACATGCCCTTCGGGCGCCAGTGGTTCCCCTACTTCATGCGCCGTTTGGGCGAGCGCCCTGCCAACGTTGCGTTCGTCGCGAGAAGCCTGTTCACCGAGTACAGCTAGTCACTTCGACGCCAAAAAGTCTGCACCATTTGCCACTTTAGGCTGACTCGTTCCTTATCACAGCGGCTGTTCCTGACGACAAATTTGGTGGCTGAGCTTCCAGCAACTTACGGTCGAATCGAGACTTAGTGAAAAATAGGTCTTTCGGCACGTCTATTGAACTAAACAGTCATCGGTTTTGACCGAAAAGAGTTGTTACAAAACGGGCACCGGCGTCGTTATTACTTTCCGGTGCAGACGGGGCAGTAGTTCAGAAGGAGCATAGCTATGGGGATCAACCACCTGGATCTCAAGTCGCTGAACGAGGCATCGACCTCACACACGGGCACGCCGAACGCTGGCGGACTTTTCGCGCGCCTGTTCGAATCCATGGGTGAGTTCTGCTGCGGGCTGCAGGGGCACGACATGTTGATGCGGTTCGAAGAGAAACGTGTGTATCTGCAGTGTGCCTCGTGTGGACACGAGTCGCCGGGTTGGACGGTGGCTGAAACCCGTCCCAAGGCCGCGCTCCGCGGCAATGCGCAGCACCACGTGCTGGCCCGTCCCCAACCACAACTGATCCCAACCCGTCGCGTCGCGTAGGCGGCCGTCGGGAATTGACAATTTACAATTAAGCTGGTTCGCGCGCTGTGGCGCGGGCTTTAGCCCCGCGTCCGCAGGCCCTTAGGCCTGCGGCATGACACGTGTTGAAACCGCTGATTGTGAATTCCGACAGCACCCAATCGATTGCTCTCGCCATTCGCGACGCCGGTGGGCGCGCGCTGATTGTTGGCGGCTGGGTCCGCGACCGGCTCCTCGGACGCGATTCCAAAGACATCGACCTGGAGGTTTACGGGATAGACGCAGCACGCCTGCGCCAGGTCCTCGAAACGTTCGGCCGGGTGGAGACGGTCGGCGAAAGTTTTCAGGTTTACAAGCTCGGCGACATCGACGTGTCGTTGCCGCGCCGTGAGTCGAAAGCCGGCCGAGGCCATCGTGGCTTCGACGTCACCGGCGACCCGCACCTGTCGATCGCAGACGCCGCCCGCCGCCGCGACTTCACGGTCAACGCCATTGCCTGGGACCCCCTGACCGGCGAGTACGAAGATCCGTTCGACGGGCGAGGCGACATCAACCGACGACTCCTCCGCGTCGTCGATCCTTCACGTTTTTCCGATGACAGCCTTCGAGTACTCCGGGCCGTCCAGCTCGCCGCCCGCCTCGAGTTTCACCTCGATGACGAGACGCGGGCGCTGTGTCGGGCCATCCCGCTCGACGATCTCCCTTCGGAACGCGTATGGGGCGAGCTCGAAAAGCTTTTGTTTGCGCCGCATCCGTCACTCGGCTTCGCGCTGATGCTGGAGTTGGACGTCGTGTCGAAGCTCTTTCCTGAGCTCGAGACCTTGGTTGGATGTCCGCAGGAACCCGAGTGGCACCCGGAGGGCGACGTGTGGGTGCACACGCTGCAGGTCGTCGATCAAGCTCGGGTGAGGATCGAGGATCTGGAACGGCCCCAACAGATCGCCGTCATGCTTGGCGCGGTGTGCCACGACTTCGGAAAACCTGCGACCACCGCTGTGATCGACGGGCGCATCCGTTCGATGGATCACGAAGAACAAGGGGTGGCACCCGCAACGCTGTTTCTGGATCGGATCAACGTGCATTCGATCGACGGCTATGACGTGCGGCGACAAGTGCTCGGCTTCGTCGCCCATCATCTGAAGCCGGGAGCCTGGTACAAGGTACGCGACGAAGTTGGGAACGGGGCGTTCCGCCGCCTGTCTCAAAAGGTTGACCTCGAGCTTCTCGCACGACTGGCGAAAGCGGACTGCCTTGGCCGAAACCCTGGCCAATTCGATTGCACGGCGATGGACTGGTTTATCGAGCGAGCGCGCACGCTTGGCGTCGAGCATCGCCCTCCTGGCCCGATTCTGCTCGGCCGCCATCTTCTTGCGCTCGGCCTCAGTCGCCAGGGCCGCGCGTCGGCGAGATTCTCAAGTCCGTGTACGAGCTACAAATGGACGGCGCCGTGACGACACTCGACGAGGCAATCGGAGCGGCGAGAAGACTGATTGAGAAAAAACTCGAGAGCCTGTGAATTCTTGTCGTGTGGCTTCCGCCCTTCGTGTGGCTTCCGCCTTTAGGCGGAAGAGTGCCCCGGCATTGATCTTCCGGCTGAAGCCGGAAGCCACAGACCTGGAACTCTTTTTGTCTATTGCCTGTCGTACACCGACACGTTGACGACTGACTGCCCTTCCAATTCGCCCTTGTATGTAATTGTCATCGTCTTGCCGTCTCTTGAAATCACTCGGCGTGCCGTCCCGATGACCTTTCCTGCGTGACCGAGCGCGACCTGGGCTTCGTTGGGGCTGATCTTCTTGAGCGAGACGCGTTCGGCGTCGGGAGAACCCGAGAGCGGGTACTCGATCGCATCGTACTTGGCGACGTACTCGACCGAGGTCGAATGTCCGTCTGAGTACACCGTCTTGACGGTGGCTTTCACGCCGTCCCGGTGGGATTCGTACGTCCGCGTTTGACTCCGAGGGGCAGGGCCAGGCGTCCATCTCGACTTCTCGACATTGAGAGACCAGGTTCCAAGGACCAGATCCTCTTCAGGCCTGGCTGCGGATTGGTTGCCGCTCAACAGAACACCGGAAACCCAGACTGCCGCCAAACTTCCAATCGCCGGGATGACCCATCGCCGTGAACCAGCGCGCATGAGACGCCCCCTTTCTTCTTCTGTGGGGCTCCGCCCCACGCCCCCGCCTTCGCTCTTCGAGCTCCGGCGAGGCTCGCCACAGCCTTGGCGGAGGCGGCCGGCTCCGACTCGCGCCTCCAGCCTACACCTCTCGCGGGCATCCCGCTACAATGTCTCCTTGTCACGCGGAGGGTCGCACATGAAGAAGTCCATCTGGCTGAACTTGGGACTGTCGATTGGCTTGTGCCTGGCAACCGACACGGGCATTTCGCTTTCTGCGCATCATTCATTCGCAGCCGAATTCGACGATACAAAACCGGTCAAGGTCACCGGCACCATCACCAACGTCGAATGGAAGAACCCGCACATCTGGTTCTACGTCGACGTGAAAAATCCCGATGGAACGGTGACGAACTGGGGGTTCGCTGGTGGGGCTCCCGGACAGCTGATGCGCCGGGGCATCACGAAAGATCAACTGAAGCTCGGCGAGACGATCGTCGTCGAGGGCTTCCGCGCGAAAGACGGATCGTTTAACGCTTCGGGAGGCCGGGTCACCTTCCCCGACGGCCGCAACGTGCTCACGGCAAGCCCGCAGGATCGGCAACCTGGAGAGGCGCCGAAGCCATAGATTGATTCCAGAGGATATGACAATGAGGACGAACGCATTCCGGTTCACAAGTCGATCCGCTCGTTTCGGCCTGATTGCGCTGGCCCTGACGTTCCTCGCAGGCATCGGCGCACGAGCGCAGAACGCTGGGTCCTCGGGCGCGCCGCCCGCCATCCCACGAACGGCGGATGGAAAACCGGACTTTACCGGTACGTACCAGTGGCCCACCTACTTGCAGGGTGACGAGCGCGGCCGATCGAGTGCCACGGTGTTCGATCGCAAGAGGTTCGCGCCGTTCAAGCCAGGCGGCGAAGCGTTTCTGGAACCGCGTACCGGCGACCCCCGTCATGACGAGCCGCGCGACTTCTGCATGCCGGCCGGCTTTCCTGGCGGCATGCTGTCGGGAAACGCCATGCAGTTCTTCCAGACCAAGAACCATCTCGTGATCGTGCACGAGTTCCAGCGGATGACGCGGATCGTTCCGCTCGACGGCCGTCCGCACCGCAAGGGCCTCGAGCCGATGTTCTACGGCGATCCGGTCGGCCGTTGGGAAGGCGACACGCTGGTCATCGACAGCGTCAACTTCAATCGATGGGCGCTCGACGACTACTACTACACGAACCCCAAGGAATATCGGATGCACAGCGATGCGTTGCACACCATCGAGCGCATTCGCTGGAAGAGCCCGACTGCGCTCTCGTACGAGCTGACAATCGACGACCCGAAGACCTTCACGCAGCCGTGGTCTCAAGAATTCGAGATCGTCGCCAAGCCGGAGTGGGACTCGACCGGGCTCTACGAGTACATCTGCGAGGAAAACAACCGCTGCCCGGGAGGAAAGTGCGGATAGAAGCAATCCTCGAATCCTTGGCTTGACTTTCGCCTTATATTCGCCATAGAGTCTCCGATCTCAAGGAGCCCGAGCGCTCATGAACACGGAGGCCGATATGGACGAGAAGTCGCTGATTCTCAAATTTTGGAAGAAGGAAGCGCCAGCCACCCAGAAGGTCATCTCCCGAATTCCTCAGGATCGCTCTGATTACCGGCCCGAACCGAAATCGCGGAACGCTCGCGAGATTGCGTGGCTGATCGTGCGGGAAGAAATGGTGCTCGGCGACGGCCTCGAGAAAGGCGTCCTCGAGTGGGTCGAGGTCCCGACGCCGGCCACGATGAAAGAAATCCTCGACACCTATCAGCAGCACCACGACAAAGTCACACAGAAGCTCGAACGGCTCTCGGACGCTCAGTGGGAACGCCACGTGCCTTTCATGTTCGGCGGTCAAGAAGTGATGAAAGAGACAGGCTACGAGAACGCGTGGGGGTTTCTCTTCGACATCATCCACCACCGCGGTCAGCTCTCCACCTACCTCAGGCCGATGGGTTCAACGGTCCCCTCGATCTATGGACCAAGCGCTGACGAAGGAATGTGACGCTCTACTCAGCCACTCTGAAGGCAATCAGTTCGCCTGAATAGTTCGCGCCACTCACTGCAACGACGAGGTACTGCTTGCCGTTCAGCATGTAGGTCATCGGCGATCCAGTCTGTGGCGCCGGCATGTAGACGCCGCCGACCTCTTTGCCGTTGGTCTTGTCGTAGGCGCGCAACATTGCGCCGCGTTGACCTGACGGCGTTGGCCCGAAGCCGGGCTCGCCGGCGATGACCAGCGTCTTGGTCACCAACGTTCCGATGTTGCCCGGTCGTCCGGTACGCGGAAGTGTCATGCCCTTCAGAGCCGGATGGTTCTTGATCCTGTCCGGCGTCTCGCCGTTTGGCACCTGCCACAGAATTTCGCCTTTGTCGAGATCGATGGCGCTGATGCGGCCGTACGGAGGCTTGATCAACGGCAGGCCTTGAACATCGAGACTCGTGACGGCATCCCCTCCGGCCGCGGCGCCCGCTTGAGCACCCGCTCCGGCATTCGCGCCGGAGCCGCCCGAGCGCCTGGCTCCCGTCAAGACCGTGCCCTGGTGATAACGCACGTCTGCAGTACCGGGAGGCGGCGGGACGAGACCGAGTGTCGCGACGGCGCTCTGCGAGCCAACGTAGAGGATGTGCGTTTCCGGATCGTAGGAGCCGCCAGGCCAGTTCGTGGCCGCGGCCTGATTTGCCATAGACAGCGTCCCGATCGGCCCTTCCGCTTTGCTGACGACGGGCGGTGTGAAGATCGGCCCGATCTTGTACCGCGAGATCAGCTTGACCGCCTCGGCGCGTAGTTCCGGCGTGAAGTCGATCAAGTCGTCGACCGACAGCCCTTGACGATCGTAGGCCGCTGGCTTCGTCGGGAAAGGCTGTGTTGGCGAATACCATTCGCCCGATACGTCGCCCTTCGGAACCGGACGCTCTTCAATCGGCCAGATTGGCTGGCCTGTCACACGATCGAACACATACAAAAACGCCTGCTTGCTGGGTTGCGCCACGGCTTTGATCGTTCGGCCGTTGACGGTGATGTCGGCCAGAATCGGCGCGCAGGGAATGTCCATGTCCCAAATGCCGTGGTGCACCAGTTGGTAGTGCCATTTCCGCTGCCCCGTCTGCAGATCGACGGCGACGAGGCTCTCCGAGAACAGCGTGTTGCCGGGGCGCTCTCCTCCGTAGTAGTCGTGTGTCGGCAATTCCACCGGCAGATACGCCATCCCCAGCTCTTCGTCCACCGAGATCTGCGCCCAGACACCCGTGTTGCCCGTGTAGACCCACGAATCTCTTTCCCACGTGTCGTTGCCGAATTCGCCGAGCCGTGGGATCGTTCGGAAGATCCAAAGACGCTTCCCCGTCCGCACGTCGTAGGCACGGACGGCACCTTTCACGTTCTGACGGCTCTTCGGGTTCGCTCCGGTTTCGAACGCGGCGCCGACAATGACAACGTTCTTGGCGACGATGGGCGTCGAATGAAGACCGACCGGAGCGGTGACGAGATCGAGATCCTGATCGAACTCGAGCTTCAGATCCACGATGCCGCTCTGACCGAAGTCCGAAACAGGGATGCCCGTTTTCGCGTCGAGGGCAACCAATCGATAGCCGGGCGTCACGTAGAGGATGCGCTCCTCACGACCGTCGGTCCAATACGCGAGACCACGGCCGGACAGCTGTCTGGGCGCGGCGGCGCCGCGCGGACCTTCCTTCTCGCTGTGCATCCAGAGCATTTCACCGGTCGCGGCATCGAGGGCCACCACCGCCCGCCTTGTGCCTCCGGTTGAGAAGAGCCGTCCATTGACCATGAGCGGCGTCGATTCGAAATTGAATTCCGGCCGCGGCCCGAGATGGTCGGTCTTGAAGCGCCAGGCGATTTCGAGCTTGCTGAAGTTCTCGCCGGTGATCTGGGTCAACGGCGCGTAGCGCGTGTGGCCCAGGTCGCCCCCATACGTCGGCCATTCGCCGTTCCTGGCGCCAGCCTGGCCGTGAATGGCCGGCGGCGTCGACACGACCACGAGGGTCATCAGCGCCGGGATCCGCACAAAACGCCATCGCTTCAGCGACATACAGCCGTCCTTTCAGATACGAGCGCCACCACCGTTTTTCGTTGGCAGCGGGGCCCTGTAGTTCTAACATGCACCCCGTACACGACGTAAGGGAATCGTAATGATCGTAATAGACGTAACCGACGTGAGGTATTTATGACGAACAGACGAGTCGCCATGACCGCGTTCGCCCTGACTGTGGCGACGGCCGGACCCGCCGCCGCGCAGGACGCCAGAACGGTGTTGCAGGCCGCATCGACCGCGATGGGCGCCGGCAACGTGAAGACTATCCAGTACTCGGGAATCGGGTGGAACGCAGCGGTCGGCCAGAGCTTCAGCCCGGCTGAAGACTGGCCCCGGTTCGAGATGACCCGTTACACGCGGACCATCGACTACGACGCCAAGACGTCGAGCGAACAGATCACCCGGAGGCAGGGCAACTATCCGCCGCAGGGCGGCGGCGGCACGCCGATTCAGGGTGAACAGCAACAACATCTCCTCGTGAGCGGCAACAGCGCGTGGAACATGCAAGGCACGACCGCCAATCCCGTTCCGGCCGCTGCGGAGCTTCGACAGCTCGACATTCTGCTCACGCCGCACGGATTCATCAAGGCCGCGTTGGCCGCCAATCCAACCGCCGTCTCACGAACGGTCGGGGGACGCAAAGCGACAGTCGTGTCGTTCACAGCGCTGGGAAAATACAAAGTCAACGGCACGTTCAACGACCAGAACCTGCTCGAACTGGTGCAGACCTGGGCGCCGAATCCGGTGCTGGGTGACATGCTGTACGAAACCCGCTACACCGAATACAAGGATTTCGCAGGCGTGAAGTTTCCAACCGTGTTGCACTCGCATCAGGGAGACGTCAGGCTGAATCAAGGCCACAACTTCATGGAAGTCAGGGTTTCGAGCGTTCAGCCGAACGCCACGGTTGCCGCGCTCGCCATCCCCGACAACGTCCGTCAGGCCAGCGCACCTGCGTTGCGGGTGGAGTCTCAAAAACTGGCGGACGGTACCTGGCTCGTCGCGGGTGGAAGTCACAACAGCGTGGCTCTCGAGTTCCGCGATTTCGTGACGGTCATCGAGGCGCCCCTGAACGAGGAGCGTTCGCTCGCGGTGATCGCTGAAGTGCAGAAGCTCGTCCCCAACAAGCCAATTCGCTACCTGGTGAATACACACCACCACTTCGATCACTCGGGTGGACTCCGAACCTACGTCGCGGAAGGCGCGACGATCATTACCCATCAAGGCAACCGCGAATTCTACGACCAGGTGGTCTTTCACCCGTCGGTGCGGACCATGCAGGCCGATCATTTGTCGCTCGCGCCCCGCGCGCCGGCTTTCGAGACCACCAGCCAGAAATACGTCGTGAGCGACGGCGTTCGCTCGCTGGAGGTGTACACGGTGCAGGGTCTCGGCCACAGCCAGGGAATGCTCATCGCCTATCTACCCAAGGAGAAAATGCTCGTCAACGCCGACCTGTATTCGCCGCCGGCTCAAGGCGCACAGCCCCCGGCAACCCCGACTGCGGGCTCGGTCGTGTTGAACCAGAACATCCAGCGCTTGAAATTGGATGTCGCCCAGCATGTGCCCATCCATGGGCGAGTAGGAACGATGGAGGAGTTCACGAAGATCGTCGGAGCGCCGCGCAATTAGGGAGCCTCTCGACCGCAGAGGACGCGGAGGGCGCAGGGACTCACCTGATACGATTCCTTGCGCTCTCCGGCGATCAGCCGGGGCGCACGATGCAAGCTGCGAGAAGGCGAGGACAAGAGTGCATTCGAACGGCAGGGCAAGGCCTTCGTCGGTGGGGACCCCGCGGTGTCGGCTCGGGACGCATCTCAACCTGCGATTTGTCGGTCGTGACGCATGGAACGTGACGAATCGGCGTCCTCCGATCATCTAAGCCGGTGTGGGGTCCGCTTGCGTTGGGTCCGCTTTAGGCGGACCAAGAGTTCAAGCAGTTCAAAACGTGGGGACGGGAAGCAGGAACCCGCCGAACAACAGGTAGGCCAGCAGCAGGGTCCACAGCACGTTGAAAGCCTGACCGCCGAGAAACGCGAGCGCCGGTCGCCTGGCCTCGGCGTTGATGATCTCCGAGAATCTGGTTTCGAGCCCGATCGAGGCAAATGCCAAGGCAAACCACCAGGTTCTCAGACCGGCGAGCAGGTTTTTCGTTTCATTGACCAGAGCAGGCGGAAGCAGAAACGAAAACACGAACGAAGCGGCGACGAACCCGAGCACGAACTTGGGGAACCGCTCCCAGACGATGGCCGCGCTCGGGCCTTGGCCGGATCGGCCGGGTTCCTTCAGGCTCCACCAGATTGTCAGAATGAACGCCGCAAATCCGATCAGGACGTTCTGCGAGAGCTTCACCACGACGCCGGCATTTCGCGCGGTGCTGCTGATCATTTCACCGGCTGCCACCACCGATGCGCTGGTGTCGAGCGTCCCGCCAAGCCACGCGCCGCCGACCGCATCAGGAATTCCGAAGGCCCGAATGGCCCACGGCATCACGACCATCATGGGAGCGGCAACGATCACGACCAGCGACGTTACATAGGAAAGCTTTTTTCGATCGCCTTGAATGGCGCCACACGCCGCAATTGCTGCTGATACGCCGCAAATCGACACCGCCGATGCCAGCATCGTCGCGAACTCGTCGTCGACGCGGAGCCGCCGTGCGAGCCAGAACGAGACGAACCAGACGGCGGTCACCACGAGAAGGGCCTGGGCAATTCCGAGGAGCCCCGCCTGCATCAGATCTGCGAACAAGATTCCTGCGCCGAGAAGCACCAGACCGGTCTTGATGTAGTACTCCGTCCGGACCGCTTCCAACAGCCAGGCGGGAACGGTCGTCGCATTGCTGATGGCAAGGCCCAGGAGAAACGCGAAGATCACGTACTCCAAACCCCAGTGTGCGACGGCTGTGTTGCCGGCAATCACCTGCGCCAGCCAGCCGAGAAGGAAAACCGGCGGGAAACCCATGGCGAACCGTTTGAGCGATCCACCCATCAGCAGGACCGTCGCTGCCGCAAGAACCGCGAGCACCACTCCAAGCACGAGCGAGGTCTGAAGGTTGTGGATGGTCCACACTTTTCCGGAAAGATCGCCAGCGTTCGTCCACGCAAACACCGGAAGCTCGAGTCGAACGCCGGCGAGAACGAATCCGATGATCAGGAAGCCACACCAGACCGCCAGCCAGTCTTCGTTTTCGTACGGGCGCGGCCGCGGCGTCGCGGCGATGGGAACGTCCTGTGCGTTGGTGGCTGTGATCATTGTTGAAATCGACTCTTAGCTCCAGCTTAGCCCTAAGCCGTGAGCCCTGAGCCCTTGTCAGGGCTTCCGTTTCGCCGTGATGAGCACCTGGTTCAGCGCGTCGAGATCCGTGTCGAGTTCCTTCTCGCCTGCAGGGTACTTGTTGGCCTGAAGAATATACGCCACGATGTCGCGATAGCGCTGAGGAGTGAGGCTGTTGGGACGATCCGACGGCATCAGCGTCCGGATTCGAACAAAGAGCTCACCCACAGCGGTGTTGTCCCACTGAAACGCAAAGCTCTCTTCGACGAGGCTGGGCGCCGTACTGCTCCCGCGAAGGTCTTCGGCGTGGCATGAGGCGCAGTCAGCGATGTAGGCGCTTCGACCGCGTTGCGCCTGCTCGTCCGTGTAGACCCCGTCCCACACGGTTCGTTCGGCGCTCGTCAGTCCCTGGATCCCGCAGACTGCGAGAACTGCCACGATGGATCCGATTCTCGCCCTCACCGGTTGCTGTCCGGCAGCGCGAACACGAGCAGCGAATTGCCGCTGTTCGGCCGCCGAATCTCCGGCGCCAGTTCAGGCGGAATGAGCGCCGACCAGCTGCCGCCGCCGATGCCAGCCGGCATCGCGACGTACTGTTTGCCCTTCGCCAGATAGGTGACTGGAAACCCCTGCGCTGACGTCGGCAGTCGCGTCTGCCAGAGAATCTTTCCGTTCGCGGCGTCGTAGGCATACATGTGCCGATCCCAGTCCCCACCGAACACAAGTCCGCCAGCCGTCGTCAGCGCAGCGGTGTTCGAAGGCGATGCGGTCCGATGGCGCCAAAGAACTTTCCCGGACGCAGCATCCATCGCGAGGAACTCGCCGAGATTGCCTCCGGAGTCCGGATGCTTGTAGTCGCGTCTGCGAACCGGTCCCGTGCCGCCCCTTCCAGCGATCTTCTCCATCGGCCCGAACGTGGCTTTCTCGCAGTTCAAGTTCATAGGAATGTACAGGGCGCCCGTTTGCGGACTGAAGGCCATGGCGCGCCAGCTCTTGAAGCCGGCCGTGCTCGGGCACATGTCGACCTCCACTCCCAGCTGCGGGATCTTGTCGGCGCGGTAGAAGACCTTTCCGGATTGCGGGTTCACTTCGAGAATCGTCTGATAACCAAGATCGTTCGCATGAACGAACTCGCCGGTCGTTCGGTCGAGCTGCCAGAGAATCCCCAACTTGCCCATCTTGAACAGCGACTTGCGGCCTCCGATGTCGATCAGGATGTTCTCGAAGACCTCGTCCATGTCCTGCGTTTCGCCGGGGATGTGCTGGTAGTACCACTTCATTTTTCCCGTGTCGGGATCGAGCGCCAGCGTCGAGTTCGTGTAGAGCGCCGAACCCTCGGTTCCCCGGACGACGCGGGCCCACGGCTTCGCTTGTGCGGTGCCCCAGTACACGAGATTGGCGTCAGGATCGTAGCTGCCGGCGATCCACGCGTCGCTGCCCGCTCGAAACGTCAGCGGCAGGTCGCCCCATGTGTCGCCGCCCGGTTCGCCAGGTCGAGCAACGGTGGACGTCCGCCACAGCTCCTTTCCGGTCGCCGCGTCGTGACCGGTGATGAAGCAGACATCGTCCTTATAGCGCGCGCAACCGGTGATTCCCGCAATCACCTTGCCGCGGACGACGATCGGTCCGGACGTGTAGCCGTAACCCAGCTTGGAATCGGCGACGGTGGTGTCCCACACGCGCTTCCCCGTTCGCGCGTCGATGGCGACGATGTGGGCGTCGTTGGTGGTTCCGAAAATCTTGTCGCCGAAGATGGCGACGTTTCGTTGAATCCCCCGGCCGGTATCGCCGGCGGCTGCGGTGGCCGGTCGTTGCGAAAGCCGCGGGATGGCCGTCTGCTCGGCCCCTCCACCAGTCTGGCCGTCGCCCCGTGGAGGCGCGGGGGTATCGGTGGCTTCCGGCCGATACTCCCAAATCAAATCGCCTGTGGCCGCGTCGAGCGCTTGAATCACACCCTTCGGGTTGGGCAGATACATCACGCCGTTGTAGACGAGCGGCACGGCCTCCTGCGCGCCGGTGTCGTCCATCGACCACGACCAGGCGAGCTGAAGCTGTTGAACGTTCTGCCGGTTGATTTGATCGAGCGGACTGTAACCCCAGGCGTTATCCGTACGCCTCCAGTTCAACCAGTCGCCAGCCGCTGGATTTCGCAGCATGGCTTCCGTCACTGGACGGAAATCCTTGACCTGCGCGCCCACCCAGAGGTGGCTCGCCAGAACAATGACGAACATCGAAACAGCCATTCGCCTTTTCATGATCTGCCCCCTCGAGCGTTACGATCCAAGCGCAAAAGCCACGAGTGCATTGTCCGCGCCCGTGCCGGTCGCGACGACGATGAACTGGCGGCCTGACCGGGTGCGGTAGGTCATCGGATTCGCCGTGTTTGCGTACGGAATCTTCGCTCGCCACACTTCCCGCCCCGTTTTCGTGTCGAACGCGTACAAGTAGCTGTCGCCGCCGCCGGTGAACAGAAGACCGGCCTTCGTGACCATGGCGCCGCCGCGATTGTTCGACGACCCGAGACGTGCAGGAAGAGCGACGCCCTTGAGCAAGGGATGGTTCCGAAGCGCCTCGCTGCCTTCGCCGAGAGGCACGCGCCAGGCGATCTCGCCTCTGTTCAGGTCGATGGCGGTCAACACGCTGTAGGGCGGTGCCGTCAGTGGGAGCCCCTGAATGTTCGTCTCCTCGCCGCCACGTGCGAATCGATTCGAGTAGTCCACTAGCACAAGCGGATCCGATCCATCGTTCTTCCCCACGCGATTGACGCCGACGCCGCGAGTCGCCCGGACGAACAGATAGCCCGACTCGGGATCGAACGCCGCTCCGCCCCAGTTGGCGCCTCCGCCCTGCCCCGGCCGCTGCAACGTTCCTTCCAGTGACGGCGGCGTGTAGAGAGGACCGATTCGAAATCGTTGCATCTGCTCCCGAGCCATTCGATGTATCTCGGGTGTCAAATCGTTCGCATCGTCGAGCGTCACACCCTGATCGACGAAGGCTGGAGGTTTGGCTGGAAATGGCTGTGTCGGATACGGTTTCTCGCCCGGCACGTTGGAATCGCCTGGCACCGGACGCTCGACAATCGGCCAGACCGGTTGACCGGTCACTCGATCGAACACGTAAGCGAATCCCTGCTTGGTGACCTGCGCGACCGCGTCGATTCGTCGGCCGTTCACCGTGATTGTCACGAGATTCGGCTGGGCCGGGTTGTCGTAATCCCAAAGCCCGTGGTGGACCATCTGAAAATGCCACTTCATCTTGCCGGTCGCCGCCTCGAGACAGATGAGCGACTCGGCAAACAGATTTGCGCCGGGCCGTCCGCCACCGTAGTAGTCGCTGCTTGGCGTCGACGTTGGTAGATAAATGAGCCCACGCGCAGCGTCCAACGCCATCGGCGCCCAGACGTTCGCGTGGCCATTGCGCCGCCACGACTCGTTGTCCCAACTATCTGCGCCCGGGTCTTTCGGCGATTGCGGAACCACGGAAAACGTCCAGACTCGTTTGCCGGTTCGCGCGTTGAACGCCTGCACGTATCCGACTGGGTCGAACGTCTGGACACGATCGGGAACCTGACTTCCGACGACGACCAGATCTTGGTACACAACCGGCGGCGAGCTTTGCGTCACGTGCTTGATGTCCGAGATGCGGTCGAGACCGTCGGTCAACGAGACGACGCCACCGTCGCCGAACGAGCGAACCGGTTTGCCTTCCTCGACGTCCAGAGAAAACAGGCGATGCCTGCTATTCAGAAAGACGCGGAGCCTTCCCCCATCGCGCCAGAATGCAGTTCCTCGCAGTTTCCAGCCGCTACCGGACAAGATCTGGCCCAGCTTGTACGCCTCGCCATCGAATCGCCACAGTTCCTTGCCGGTTTCCGCGTCCAGCGCCGCAATGCTGTTGTACGGTGTCGTCACGTAGAGCACACCGTCGATCATCAGCGGCGTCGCTTCGAAGAAGCCAGGCGTCGTGCCAAATTCTGCGATCGGCATCTCCCAGTGCTTCCACTGCCAGGCTACTTGCAGGCGCTGGACGTTTTGAGCGTTGACATCCGTGAGAGCCGAGTACTTCATTCCACCGGGATCGCCGCTGTAATAGAGCCACTCGACTTGCTGCGACGCCCGGGGCTGCGCGAGGAGAAGCGATGCGCTCGCTCCGGCCAGAAGTACGGCAAGAAGGAAAAGCTGTCGGCGTTTTGTGAACCTCATGACGGGACCTCGATGAGCCACCGGTTCGGGCTGTGAGATTCTGCCACGAGTAAACGCCGAAAGGCGTGCCTAGAAGATAGGGTGGTCAAGGAGTGCGCGCCGGTGCCGGCGGTGGGACGAAGCCGACCTGCTGCAAGAGCTCGTTATAGCGAGGATCGCTGCGAAACGGATCGATCCAAGGCTCGACCCCTAGCCATGGCATGCAATCAGCGCGTTCCTCCACGCCCTTCTTGAACCATTTGTAGGCTTCGTCGTTCTTTCCGAGACTGACGTAGGCGCAGGCGATTTCGTACGGGCAGAAGTAGCGCTCTCCAGTTATTTCGTGGGCTTCCTGGAGCAGACGTTCCGCCTCTTTCTTGTCGCCAGCGACCGCGTGGACATGAGATCCAAACAGCAGAACTCTCTGGCTCTTGTCGAGTTGTGTCGCCCGACGTAGGTTTTCTACCGCTTCCTGAAATCTCCGTTGTTCCGCGTAAGCGAGCCCTTGAAAAGTCATTCCGATGCTGAAATTGGGCTCCAACTCGAGCGCTTTGCGCCCCAGGTTAACCGCCTCGTCGTTCCTCCGCGCGAAGATCAGGAAAATCGTTCCATACGCGTGTGTGGTGAGAGACCTGGGATCGAGCTCCAAGGCTCGCCGAATCTCCGGTACAGCTTCTTCCGATCTGCGAACAGCCAGTAGGTAACCGGCGTAGAACATGTGCGCCATGGCCAGACTCGGCCGGAGTTGGATCGCACGCCGCAGCTCTTTTTCCGCGGCGGGCCCATCCCAGTCGCAAAAGAAACTAATCGTCCCCAGAGCCGCATGGGCCTCCGCCAGGCCGTCGTCGAGCCTCAACGCCGCCAAGGCTGCCGCCTTTGCCTTGGGAATTGCATCGCGCGGCCGTTCGATACTGTAGCTCGACAAAAAGGTGTAGCTGTCGGCCAGCCCAACGTATGCGGCCGCGTGACGGCTGTCCTTGGCCGTCACTTGCTCGAAGTACTGGATGGCCTTCCGCGCGCCGTCTTCAGACGCGCGATCGAGGTGGTACCGGCCCAAGAGATAAGCCTGATGGACTGTGGGATCGACACGGCGACTGCTCGAAAGCCCGGCTTCTTCCTGCGGTGTAAGCGTGACATCGATCTCGCCGGCGATAGCCCGCGCGACCTCGGCCTGAAGCGCCAGCACTTCGCGCAGGTCGCGCTCGTAGCTCTGTGCCCAGAGGCTTTGGTCCGTCGCCGCTCTGACGAGCTTCGCGGTGATTCGCACCCTGTCGCCTGCCCTTGCGACGGAGCCTTCTACGATCGCATCGACGTTGAGCTCCCGTGCGATCGTTGGCAATGGCTTTCGGGCTTTCTTGTTCTGCATCACCGAAGTGCGCGAGATCACTCGCAGCCCACTGAGCCCCGACAGGTCTGCGGTGAGCTGCTCGGTCATTCCATCGGCGAAGTACTCCTGCTCGGGATCGCCCGAAAGGTTTTCCAGCGGCAGGACAGCAATCGATCGAATCTCGCTGGACGACGGTTGGGTTAGTCTCAGGCTGATCGTGATGGCCAACGCTGCAGCCAGCGCGACGACGGCCGCGCCAGCCAGTATCCACGAGAGTGGCGTTCGACCGGCCCGAACCGGAGCCTGCCACTGTGTCGAACTCTGTGTGCCAAGTGCATCGAGAGCTGCGCGTACCTCGCGGACAGCCTGATACCGTTGCCCGGGCTCTTTCGCGAGACACCGTTGGATGACCGCCTGCAAGCCGGGCGGCACGCGTGCGGGCAAGGGGCCAGGTGGCTCCTTGATGATCGCGCTCGTGAGCCCGGCTGTCGTATATCCGGCAAAAGGCCGGGAACCCGCCGCCATTTCATGAAGAATCACGCCGAGACCCCAGACGTCTGCGCGTACGTCGGCCGGAGAGCCGAGCAAGACCTCGGGAGCCATGTACGCGGGCGTGCCCAGCATCGTGTCCGCCGCCGTCACGTCCGAACGTGTCAGCGCCGCCGCGTCTTCGGCGGCGTCCGTTCGGCGCGCGAGCCCGAAGTCAAGCACCTTCACGACACCTTCAGGGGTGACGATGACGTTGGCGCTCTTGAGGTCGCGGTGGACGATGCCGTGTTCATGCGCATGCGCGACTGCATCGGCGATCTGGGAGCCGTACCGCAGTAACGTCTCCACAGGTAGTCCGCCCGCAGGAATGAGAGACGACAAGGACCGACCCCTCACATACTCCATTGCGATGAAGGTCTGGCCGTCCGACTCCGCGATCTCGTATACCGTGCAAACGTGGGGATGGTTGAGGCGCGAGAGGGCCAGCGCTTCGGCGACGAACCGCTTCCGTCCCGTCTCGCTGGTGAGCACCTGTGGTTGGAGAACCTTCAGCGCGACATCGCGATCGAGCGTGGGATCGTGCGCTCGATACACGACACCCATTCCGCCGGCGCCGAGCGTCTCGAGGATGCGGTAGCGGCCTAGTGTCTGGCCGACCATGATGCCTGCGACGCTAGTCTATTCCCCTGTTTTTGACGGGGTCAATGCAAATGACGTCCTCTGATCGCGGCGCCGCTCCGCAGAGCGGGCCGATCGCGCAGAGCACATTCCAACGCGGAGACCGCCAAGACCGCAGAGCTATGATTCTCTGCGTTTTCAACGGCCTCGGCGTTTGATCCCGTCTCTGCGTCCTCTGCCTCCTCCGCGATCTCAGACGCCGCTTCCCCCGACTACAATGCGCTATGGCTCGCTACACGCTCGTATACGGAATTCGTCTCGTGCCTGAAGGGTCGTTGACAGGGTTCGGTGATGCGACGCTGACGCTGGCCGATGGTTCGACGGCAGGCCTCACGTTGCACACGATCGATGGCACGATTCCGCAGCTCCGTCGTGCGCTCGATCGAAGTCTCGATGCCTTTTTCGATTTGCTGCCAGGGGCCGATGCGGACGATCTGGAAACGTTCGGAGAATAACAGGCGGGAAGGGCAGGGAAGGCGGGATAGGCAGGAAGGAACGACCTACGCGGCGCCCAGGCGCTGCCCACGCCACTCTTCAAGCAAACGCGCCGCATTCCGCGCGACCGAGTGCAAAGACGGCGACCAGCCCAGCGCACGGGCACGAGGACTTCTCACTCGCTGATCGAGCGCCAACGCTTCGGCGTACGGGCCCATTTGCGTACGCGCCTCTTCGATTGGCACATGTCGGACGTCCGGCCGGACGGGAAGGTAGCGCAAGATGGCATCCACGATGTCGTTGACACGCTCGTCACGCTCGTCGTTGGCATGATAGACGCCCGTCCCGCCATCGTTTGCCACCAGCTTGGCGTAGAGATCTCCGAGGTCGCGTTCGTAGACGAGCGGCCAGTGGTTGTTTCCGTCGCCAATCACGCGAACGAGACCGTTTGCCGCCGCTTTGAACAGATCACTGACGATGCCGCGACAGCCCCCATAGACGACCCCGGGGCGGACGACAATCGTCCGCAGACGATCGCTGGCCGCATCGAGCACCATTTGTTCGTGCGCCGGACGATGTGTCGCCAGTCCGATCGGACTTGGTGGGGCGTCTTCCGCGATTGGTTCTGGCGCGCTGCCGAGCACCCACATGCCTGATGTGAAAATGATGAACCGCTTCTTTGGCGCCGTCGCGCCGTCCGTGCGTGGTCGCTGCGCGGCGGCGATGATTGTCTCGAGCGCGATCTTCTCAACGGCCGGACCCCGGCCGGGGGACCTGTCGAGTGCTGCGTGGACGTAGCCATCCAGCGCATCGGCCGCAGCTCGATAAGACTCCGGTTCGGCTAAATTACCAATCACCGGATGGGCGCCGCGTGCGGCCACTCGTGCGGCCTTCTCGTTGTCCCGCACCAAGGCCGTCACGTGGTGACCGCCACGGAGCAAGGCATCAAGGACAGACCCGCCGACATACCCAGTGGCTCCGGTGAGGAAGATGCGCATGGAGTCCGGTAGCTTACTACGACGCCACGGGCCCCGATTCAACTTTCATTCATAATTTCACCGTGGTCCGCGACACATTGGTCGACTTCTTCGAGGATTTGTCCCGCGCCAGGGGCGACTTTCTCGTGTATGACGATGGCTTTCGGAGCCGACGTTACACATATGACCAAGTCGGCCGCGCGGCACGACTCTTCGCCGACCGTCTCCACGACATCGGTGTCGTCAAAGGCGACAAAGTCGTGTTTTGGTCGGAGAATCGCCCGGAATGGATCGTCGCGTTCTGGGGATGTGTCTTGTCCGGCGTAGTCGTCGTTCCGGTAGACTACCGCGCTTCGCCGGAATTCCTGGCGCGCGTCTCCACCATCGTGACCGCAAAATTGGTGCTGGTGGGCCAGGATGTGCCACCAGCGAACCTCGCCGAGCAGACTCGCATCTGGCGTATGCACGACTTGGACCGGGAAATTCTCGAGGTCCCTCTACAGCCTCACACCTCCAAGCGGCCACACAACGGGGAACATCCGAGGCCTGCCGGCATCAGCCGTGACGACGTCGCCGAAATCATCTTCACGTCTGGTGCTACGGCCGACCCCAAGGGAGTCGTCATCACACACCGGAATGTTCTGGCCAACATCGTGCCGGTCGAAAAGGAAATCCTGAAATACCGCAAGTGGGGCCGGCCCTTCTTTCCGTTGCGCTTTCTGAATCTGTTGCCTTTGAGCCACATGTTCGGACAGGCAATGGCGACATTCATTCCGCCGATGCTGCCTGGGACGGTCGTCTTCATGCGCGGGTACAACCCGATCGACATCGTCAGCCAGATCAAATCGAGACGAGTGTCGGTTCTGGTGTCGGTTCCGAAGATTCTCGACGTCCTGCGTGAACACATCTTGCGAGTTGCGCCCGAGACGGCGACCCCGGGCCCGAAACAGCACGTGGCGCGCCGGTGGTGGCGATACCGGCGCGTTCACCGCCTGTTCGGCCTCAAATTCTGGAGCTTCGTCGTCGGCGCCGCGCCGCTCGAGGCCGAGCTCGAAGCGTACTGGTCCGAGCTCGGCTTCGTCGTCGTGCAAGGGTACGGGCTGACCGAAACCGCGCCGATCGTGACGTTGAATCATCCGTTCGGGACGCGAAAAGGGTCGGTCGGGAAGGCGATTGCCGGCGTCGATGTGCGAATTGCCGCCGACGGTGAGATTCTCGTGCGCGGCGAAAACGTGACAACCGGATATTTCAATGCGGCCGACGAAACGGCCCGAGCCTTCGACAAAGACGGGTGGTTCCACACCGGCGATGTCGGAGAGGTTGCCGCGGACGGTCAGCTTTTCATTCGCGGCCGGAAGAAGGAAATGATCGTGACGCCCGAAGGGCTGAACGTCTTTCCGGAGGACGTCGAACGAGTGTTGAATCAAATCGCCGGCGTACGAGAGTCCGCGGTCGTCGGTCTGGCCGCCGGAGGCGCCGGTATCAACGAGCGGGTGCATGCCGTGCTCGTCGCCGACGCCGGTGTCGATCCTGACGCCGTGGCCGCTGAAGCAAATGCCAAGCTCGAAGAGCATCAGAAGATCCGGCGCGCGGTGATCTGGCCCGAGCCGGCACTACCGCGAACCGACGGCACAAGGAAATTGAAGCGCGCGGCGATTCGCGAGTGGCTGCGAACCGGTGGGCTGCCCAGTCGAACCGGCGTTGCGTCCGACCGCGTGACGGAGCTTCTTTCGAAACACGCGGGCCGCCAGGATCTGACCGCAAAGACGACGATCGAGGAGCTTGGCTTGAGCTCGCTCGAACGTGTCGAGCTGATGGTTGCGCTCGAGGACGCATTCCAGACTCACATCGACGAAGGAGCGTTCTCGACGGTGCGGGATGTTGCGCAGCTGCGGACGCTCGTCGAACAAGCGGCGACGGGAGACGCTCCGGTTGTCGAGCCGGTTGACTTCCCCACGTGGAATCGAACGCTGCCGGCCCGAATCGTGCGACGAATCAACCTTCCCACCTGGATTCTGCCGCTGGCTCGTATCTTCGCCTGGCTTCGTGTCGAAGGCCTCGAGAACCTGCACGCGATCGACGGCCCTGTCGTCTTCGCCGCCAATCACCAGAGTCACATGGACGTGCCGGTGATTTTCGCCGCCCTACCACCGCACCGGCGATACCGGGTCGCACCCGCGATGGCCAAGGAGTTTTTCAAAGCCCATTTCTTCCCCAACGAGTATGGGCGCCGCGCCTGGTTCACGAACAGCCTGAATTACTATCTCTCGGCACTGGTGTTCAATGCGTTCCCCTTGCCGCAGCGGGAAGCCGGCGCGAGGCAGACACTGCGCTATGTGGGGGACCTGCTCGGAGCCGGCTACTCCGTGCTGATATTCCCCGAGGGCCGCCGCACCGAGCGTGGCGAGATCGACCGTTTTCGCCCAGGAATCGGCATGATTGCATCGCGGCTCGACGTGCCTGTCGTGCCCGTGCGTCTCGAGGGTCTCGACAAGGTGCTCCACCACACCTGGCGAATGGCCCGGCCTGGGCCGGCGCGGGTGGCCTTCGGCCCGCCTCTCACTCTCACCGGTGAGGATTACGAGGGCTTGGCGCGACAGGTGGAGGAGGCCGTGCGGCGGCTCTGATCGAGGGTTCAGGTGGCGGATGGTGGCGACTCAGCCCTCGTGTGGCATAATGTTTGTCTAAGAGAAAGGATTGCTGGCTGTTTGAGCAAGGACGATCTGATTGACATGCAGGGCACCGTGGTTGCCGTCCACAGTGGCGGCCTTTACCGTGTGCAGTGCGACGCCGGCCACGAAGTGCTGGCACAGCTCAGCGGACGAATGCGCCGCTTCCGCATCAAAGTGGTTCCGGGGGATCGCGTCACCGTCGGCGTATCGCCGTACGATCCGGTCCGGGGCATCATCACCTTCCGGGCCCGTTAGCCAGAAGACAGTTTGAATTCCAATACAACTCAGGGACGCCATCAACGCCGTCGGCCCCTCCGTCAGCAGCGTCGTAGTGGGCATACGGGACAGGGACGGGCTCATCGGCCGACGACACCGACAACACCGGCGCTGGAGGCGACGCCCTGCGACACGACTCCAGTACCGTTCGACACATTCGGTCTCGATACTCGCCTGATGGAAGGTATTCGGGATTTCGGCTTCAAAGAAACTCGACCGATTCAGGCCGCAGTCATCCCGCTGGCGCTCGCCGGCCAGGACCTCATGGCCTGCGCAGAAACCGGTACGGGAAAAACCGCGGCGTTCGTCGTGCCGATGCTGCAGTGGTTGCTGAACGTAGCTCAAAAGCCCTGCGCCACTGAAGTAGCGCAGCCTCTCGCATCAGACGTGGCGGAGCCTTTCCCGCCTTCACTCGCCGCTGGAAATCGAGGCGAGTTTCGGGAGGTCTGGAAGCGCGAAGCGCGGAGGCGGACAGGGCTGCGAAGAGCTCCGTCCTGGTCCTGGCGCCGACGCGAGAGCTCGCCGTCCAGATCGAGGACGAGATTCACGGCCTTGCCTACCACACCTCGATTACCAGCGCCGCCATCTACGGCGGAGTCGAAATGGGAACTCAGGAGCGTGCGCTGCGCGCGAGTGTCGACATCATCGTTGCGACGCCGGGCCGTCTGATGGATCACATGCGGCAGCAGAACACCGACCTGAGCGGCATCGAGCTGCTCGTGCTCGACGAAGCCGATCGCATGATGGACATGGGCTTCTGGCCGGACGTTCGGAGGATCATCTCGGCGATCCCCGCCGACCGCCAGACCCTGCTCTTTTCCGCCACCATGCCGGACGAAGTGATGCGCCAAGCGCTCGAGATCGTGCGCCGGCCGCAGTACGTGCAGGTGGGTCAGCGGAGCGCTCCCGCGCGCACGATCACGCATCGAGCGCATGTCGTGTCCGCGGCAGAAAAGCTGAACTGGTTGATCGAGCATCTGCGGCGACCGGAAGGACCCGTGCTGATTTTCTCGCGGACGAAAATCGGGGCGGATCGACTCGCGCATCGATTGGCAGCGGCCGGCATCCGCTGCGTCGCGCTTCACGCCGACCGGACGATGGATCAGCGCCGACAGGCCGTGGAAGGATTCAAGGGCGGCCGGTACAAGGTGCTCGTTGCCACCGATATCGCTGCCCGCGGCCTCGACATCGACGGCATTCATACGGTGATCAACTACGAGCTGCCCGATTCCGCAGACACGTACGTCCACCGCGTTGGACGTACCGGGCGAGCAGACGAAACCGGCCATGCCCTCACGCTCGTGGCCCCGGAAGAACGCCACCTCCTTGCCCATCTCGAAAAGTCGGTCGGCGTTCGTTTAGAATCAGATCGTCATGTCTGACCCGTTTTCGCCGTCGCCGACGCCGCCGGCCATGCCTACGCCAGGGGCAGACGTGTCGCCGGCGGTGGCACGGTTCAAGTCTTGTCGCTGGAGGCGGCCGCCGGAAGACGGCCCCGAGTGCTGCGGTCACCGCGACGTGCTACCCATGGCTGGCACTACCGGATTCGACCCCGAAGCCTGGTGCCCGGACTGCGCGTTCTACAAGCTCCGTCGGACGCCGAAGAAACGAGACCCGGACGAGTATCGGTATTAGTCGTTGGTTGTTGGTCATTGGTCGTTAGTCGACCAGAGACAAACGTCCAACAACTAACGACCAGCTCTTATTCCGAGAACTCCTTAGCCAACTCGACCCACTCGCCGTTGGGGGCCAGTTGCCGGTACGCGCGCCAATGCGGCCGGGCGTCCTGGGCGAACCCCATTTTTTCCAATGTCACGGCCAGGTAGAAGTGCGCGTCGGCGTAGAACGGATTGAGGCGCAACGCTTCCCGATAACAGGACTGCGCGTCGCTGAATCGTCCGAGGTCGTGGTAGATGTTGCCGAGGTTGAAATGGGCCTCGAAGAAATCAGAATCGAGGCCGATCGCCCGTTCATAGAGTGCTTGTGCCTCGCTCAACTCATCCCGGCTGTAGTGGATGTTCGCAAGATTGATCAGCGCGGCAACCAGGGACGGATCGAGCTCGAGCGCTCTTCGATATGCTTTCGCGGCTTCCTCCTGTTTCGAGTCATCGCCATCGTCCAGAAGCGACGCAGCACGAAAGTAGCTGACGGCCTTGTCGGGATCGTGCTCCACGAGAGGCGTCTCGTCCGTAGTCGCCGAAGCTGACGGTGCCGGCCGGCGGAGCTCGAGCACTCTTGCCGGAGCCGCATCCAGACGAAAGTCGAACACGAGCTGGCCGTGGCGCTGCGCCATCAACGTCCGTACGACGCTTCGAAATGAGGCGCCCTGGTTCAACTCGTCGTTCGCTTGTTTGAGGGCCGAGAGATCCGGAAACGCAAAGAACGTGTCGGCGTTCGTCCGAAGCACGGGACGAATCAAGCCGTACTTGACGAGATATCGCACGTGATCTTCACGCAGCGACCGATACCTCACCATGAGGTCGCGCAACGCCTGATACTGACGTTTCAGGGCGTCTGGCGCGGGAATGCCAACCAGTTCACAGAACGCCGCTTCGGTGAGAATCTGAATCCGAGTGCCTTGCTGTAAGTTGAGCTCCTCGGCTCGTTTGAGCTTGTTGCTTCTCGGCGGATCGTCAGCTTGCCGATTGGCATCGGGTGTCTGAGTGAATCCCTCGTCACCCACAACGAGCATCGTCGTCTTTGCGCTGACTTCATCGGCTGCGGCGCCGCCGAGGCGGGCGACCAGAGCACGCGCGTCCTTCCTGCCGAGCGAGCCGAGCTTTCCCGTGAAAACGACGAGTTGTCCGGCGAGCGGCTGTTGATCAGGCAGATCAGACAAGGGTGACAACACGCGCAGGGCTGAAGCTTCGAGAAGCTGCATCAAGATGAAGGAGAATGAACGCGATGTCAAGAATGACGCTCGGGGGTATGTATGCTTCTTGCTGGTGACATCGGCGCAACCAAGACCTTGCTTGGGGTGTTCGATCCGCAGGGCAGGCGACCTCGAGCCATTGCCACACGCTCGTTCGGAACGCTCGACTACTCCAGCTTCCCGGCCATGCTCGAGGAATTCTCGCGCGAGGTATCGCTTGGCGACACGCCGATCGAATCCGCCTGTTTTGGTATCGCCGGTCCCATCCTCGGCGACACGGCGCAGCTGACCAATGCCGATTGGGGAATCGATGGTCCTGACATCGCCGAACAGCTCGGACTCGACCGCATCGAACTGCTAAACGATCTCCAGGCGATGGCCTACGCGGTTCCAGTGCTCAACGCATCGGAGGTGCAGACGCTCCAGGCTGGTGAGGCCGACCAACATGGCAACATCGCGCTGATCGCCGCCGGTACGGGACTCGGTGAAGCTCTTCTGCACAACGTCGATGGCCGGTACGTACCTGTGCCATCCGAAGCCGGACATGCGGACTTCGCGGCAAGGAACGAGCGCGAGATTCAACTGCTGCGCTGGTTGACAGCGAGGTACGGACGAGCCAGTGTGGAACGCGTCGTGTCCGGCCTTGGCCTCACTAATGTTCACCGGGCTGTTCACACGAAGCCGTGCCGTGTGATCGACGACCTGGACAGTCCCGGAGCTGCCGCGCGCGTCACGACAGCGGCACTCGAAAACCGGTGCGAATCGTGCCGGGAAACCCTCGAAATGTTCGTCGAGGCCTACGGAGCTGAGGCAGGCAATCTCGCGTTGAGATCGTTGTCCACGGGCGGCTTGTTCGTCGGCGGCGGCATTGCTCCCAAGATCCTGCCGGCGATGACGGATGGACGCTTCATGCGTGCGTTTCTGGACAAGGCCCCCTTCGACGCACTGCTGGCGAAGATTCCGGTGAAGGTCATTCTGAACGCCGAAGCGGCTCTTCTAGGTGCCGCCGTCTTCGCCTCTTCACGCGTTGACCGAGACTAGCAGCTAGTCGACCCGGGCTGCCCGCTGATCGGTATCGGTGTGCATGAGAAGAGCAGACGCGCGCCCCTGGCCCTCCACCACGAACGTGAATCGCGCATCGAAGACCGTCAGATAGAACTCGCGCTCACTCGACGCAAACAGCTCGAACGGAGGCTGCCCCGTGATCTGTGCGAAAAGGCGCGAGTCCTGCCGCGTCACTTCGATTTGAAGGCCCGGGGCGAACTGATAGCGGCCGACGTACTGGTCGAAGACTCTTGGATCGATCTTGAATGCGGTCGCGGTTGTGTTTGGAGGCCCATCCTTGCCGAACATGTGCGGAACCGATTGCTCGTTTTCGTTGCAGATGAACTCGATTAAATCGGTCTCGTCGACGGTAAGGTTTTGCTCGAACCTCACGGTAAAGGGTTTCGTGTAGGCCTTCGGGTCGTCGATCGTGACGTCGATCTGCAGCTTTCCGTAATTGATGCGCCGGAACCGCTCGGTCAGCTTTGCTGCATCGGTGAGTGGACTGCCCCAAATGTCGAGCCATCCGCCGTCGCGAAATCCGGTCGTTTCCACGACGAGTTCGTCTCCGACCCACTTCCCGATCGAGTAGCCGTACCACCACGGTTGCGGATCGTTGTTCGGTAGAGGACGTCCGTCCAGGAAGATCTGACGGAGGCCATAGTTCGCTTCGTAGATGATGACGATCAGGTCGCGGGTTTGGACGATTTTCCTCGGCTGCGGATGCTCGTGAAACTGCAGGAGCCCCATCGGCAGACAGTGCGCATCCGGATTGTCTTTGCTGTGGTCCTCTCTTCGCTTTTTCAAGAGGTCCGCGGCCCACGGCTGAAGTGGTAGGCCGTCCTTGAAGCCAGCGCCAATGTTGAAAAACGTCGCCAGCGGAGGCTCGTTGTCGGGCCGCTCCCGAGGCGCCCCTGGCGGGCCGCCAAAGAACTGGTTGTTCCAAATCCCCGACAAATCGGGCTTGCCGTCGGGCGTTCGCGGAGCTGGCGCCGACAGATTGGGCTTGCCGTCCGGTGTCCGCGGCACGCTGGCATTCGGGTAGGCCGGCCACTGGGCGGAAAGCACCGGTGGAATAGCCACGAGAAACGCGATCGTGCCGGCGACACTGCTCCACGATTTCATTTCAATCTCCAGAAATCTCTATCCAAGCGCCTTCACACCGGCGCTGGCGCACTGGCCATCCTGGGCGCTCGTGCCGCCGGAAAGGCCGATCGCTCCGACAATCTTGCCGCCAGTCTCGAGCGGAATGCCGCCCTCCACCGCAACCGCGCCCTCGAGGCCGAGCACACGCCATCCCTCGCCACCGGCCGCCAGCGTATCCTGAAATGCCTTCGTCGGCCTCTTGAAGAGGGAGGCCGCGCGGGCTTTGGCCTGCGCCACCACGACGCTGCCAAGCTGCGTATCGTCCATCTTCTCGAAGTACACGAGATGGCCGGCCGTATCCACGATCGCGACGGCCATCGCCCAATTGTTCGCCCGCGCCTCGGCCAAGGCGGCCGCCGCGGCCTTCTTGGCACCCTCGATCGTGATCGGTAGTCCGTACGAGCTCATGACTTCTGCCTCCGTTTTCGTGTGGCCTTTTAGGCGGAAGAGAGCCGCCGGCATTGATCTTCCGGCTGAAGCCGGAAGCCACGCGCATTGATCCTCCGGCTGAAGCCGGAAGCCACGCAACGCCAGAAGCTCTGCGCCCACGTCGGTATTGCTCTAAGCGAGCATGACGACCCCGAGCAATCCAATCAGTGTCATCACCACGCTTATCGCGTTCACAATCCGTTGCGTTCGGGAAGGTGCCGACTCGGTCGCGCGATGACGTTCCACGATTTCGACGAGCGTGGGATCGCCGAACGCGTGGCCCTCACCGTCGTACGCGACCGTCCGTCCGTGGCGGATCGCATCGAGCACGGCTTGCTCGCTTCGCTCGCTGACAATCAGATACGTCCGACACAGGCCCAGGGGACTGCGATGGTGAAAGTCCGACGATCCGATGGCCGCTACGCCTGGATTGTGCCTCCTGACTCTCTGTTCGAACTGAACCAGCGCCGCTTTCGCTCGTGGATTTCTGTATGAGCTGGGAATGGCCACCTCGGTTCCGTCGAGCGAAGCCATCGCGCGGGCGTCGTACGCGTCGTACTGGCGACCCGGGTGCGCAGCAATTGCGACCCCTCCCTGCGCGTGCACGGCGGCAATCGCATCGGCGGCGGTTTGCTGCCAGTCGATCTTGTGGTCTATGCCTATAGCCACAAGATGATAATTCGGCGCGGTGATCTCCTCGCCTTTCAAAAGAATGACATCCGAGGCGCCACCCACGAGCCTGGCGCCGATGTGGGCCGCGATCATCTGGTTGTGGTTGGTCAGCGCGATCACGTCAAGGCCGCGCCGCCGCGCCTCGGCAGCAATCTCCCAGGGCGGGAGCGCGCCGTCTCCAAAAAACGTGTGAACATGAAAGTCCGCCGCCAGAACCAGGTGCTCCGGTGGCGACGGGGCCGTTGGTGGCGCGCTCAGATCGAGGAGAGACCCGAGCGCCACGCCGAGTACGATCGAGACGACGGCCGTCCGGCGCGCCACGCTCATCGTTCGAGCAGTCTCACGAGGCGTGGCCACAACTGGTTCATCAGCGTAAGGTACGCCGCGATGACGAGCCAAATCAAACCCTGATGAAAGCAGGTTCGACTCAACGCTTCTTTGTTGCTGTACTGAAATGCAGTTCGGAAGAACGTGAAGATGATGAGCGCCGTCCACGCAGCAGGAACGACCGCACTGATCAGGATTGGCCACTGCGACTGCGGCGTGATCGGCACGGCCACCGACCATACAGCGACCGTCAGCAGCCACAGCGCCCATGGCCCTTGTCCGATGAAGAACCAATCAAGCTGATTGGCAGGGCTAGGTGGCCGGGACCGTGAGGTCGACAGAACGACGGACGCCACAACGACCTGTAAGGCAGGGGCAAAACTCCAGCAGATCGTCCCTCCGAGCACCAGGCTCCAGGTCACTCTGCCGGTCGAACAAATGGACGTCACGGCGCCGACGATGAACGCGAAGAGAGCCGGACGTGCGAATGGGATCCACCAGCTGGCCGGAGTCGCAGACTTCTGCATCGCCGCCCTGAATGTGGCGGCGGGAGCCAGCATTGCTCGCAACTCGGGGGAGAGCATGGGCAAGGGCATCAATGCATGCCCGATCCCCCCGCCAGCTCCTTGACCAATTCCCCGACCACAACCTTCGCATCGCCAAACAGCATCCACGTTCTCTCGGAAAAATACAGCGCGTTGTCGATGCCGGCAAAGCCAGGATTCTTGCTTCGCTTGATCGCGAACACCGTCCGCGCCTTGTCGGCTTCGATGATCGGCATGCCGTAAATCGGGCTCGTCTTGTCGGTGTGGGCGGCTGGATTGACGACGTCGTTCGCGCCGACGACGATGGCGACATCGGCCTGCGGCATGTCACGGTTGATGTCTTCCATCTCGACGAGATCCGTGTAGGGAATGTCGGCCTCGGCCAGCAGCACGTTCATGTGACCTGGCATGCGGCCGGCAACAGGATGGATCGCGAACTTCACCGTGATGCCGCGTTTCTTCAGCTGATCGTAGAGCTCACGCACTTTGTGCTGCGCCTGGGCGACGGCCATCCCGTAACCAGGAATGATGACGACGAAATTCGCTTGTTCCAGAACCTGCGCGGCTCCCTCGATTGTTTCGGACTTGTAGGCCTTCTGCTCTCCCGTGCCCGAGGCTGCTCGAACCTGACCGAACGCGCCGAACAGCACGTTGGCAAACGAACGGTTCATCGCCTTGCACATGATGATCGCGAGGATGAGACCGCTTGACCCGTCGAGGGCGCCGGCTGTGATGAGGAGGTTATTGTCCAGCACGAAGCCCATCGCCACGGCCGAAAGCCCGGCGTAGGAATTGAGAATCGCGATCACCGTCGGCATGTCGGCGCCGCCGATCGGAAGGATGAGCAGGATGCCAAAGAGCAGCGCCAACACCACAATGGTCGGGAACGCAATCACGGCCCAACTGGCGGTGGGGTGTGTGGTCAGCGCCACGGCGACCAGCAGCGCGAACCCCAGAAGCATGAAATTGCCAACATTCTGCAGCGGATACGTAACCGGCCGCTGCGGGATCCAACGCACCTCCTGAAGCTTGCCGGCCGCCATGAGGCTGCCCGTGAACGTGAGGTACCCCAGGATGACCTCGGCGATCAGCGCGATCATTCGAAACGTCGTCAGGCTCTCTGGCGCTTCGGAGAGTTGGAGATAGTATTCGGCCGTTCCGACGAGACCCGCCGCGAGACCGCCGAAGGCATGTGACAACGCCGTGCGCTGCGGAACGGCGGTCAGCGGCACTCTCGAAAGTGGAACGCCGACAGCAAAGCCTGCCACGATTGCCAGGACGATCCACACGTGGTGAACGACTCGAGGCTCCGCCCAGGTGACGATCACTGCGATGGCCGTGCCCGCCACACCCGCGTAGACACCCTTCCGGGCGGTCGCGGGTGTATTCATCCAGTGAAGCGCGAAGATGAAACAGACCGAAGCAACGATGTAGGCGAACTGGCTGACCGCGTAGATCATGAAGGACGGCCCTCGTCGCGCTTCTCGCCCGTCTTGAACATCTTCAACATGCGGTCAGTGATGAGAAATCCGCTGACGATGTTCGTCATCGAGGCGAAGAGAGCGATCGCGCCGAGGACGCGGATGCGAAGTGGGTGGTCGCCGCCGGTCATGAGGATCGATCCCACGACGGCGATCGCCGAGATGGCGTTGGTCAGCGACATCAGCGGCGTGTGAAGCAGTCGCGAGACCCGCCGGATCACGCCGAGGCCGATGAATGACGCCAGCACGAACACGTAGACAGTTGGCCAGAAATCCATAGTTCAGCTCTCAGCCGTCAGCTCTCAGCCTTCAGCTCTTAGCCCTCAGCTCTTAGCCCTCAGCCCTTCGCAAGAGCTTCCAGCGTACGCGCGTGCCTCACCTCTCCTTCATGAGTGATGAGCGCACCCTGTTGAATGTCGTCGTTCAAATCGAGCTGAAACGTTTTGTCCTTGGTGAACGCGAGAACGAACGCCGTCAGGTTCCGCGAGAACAGCAAGCTCGCGTGAAACGGCATGGTCGCCGGAAGGTTCAGCGGAGCCATGATCGTGACGCCATCGATATGAACGGTTTGTCCTGGTTGCGACAACTCGCAATTCCCGCCGCCGTCGGCACCCAAATCGACGATGACCGAACCAGGCTTCATGCGCCTCACGGTCTCGGCGGTGATGAGCCGCGGTGCGAAAACGCCGCCGATCAGCGCGGTGGTAATGACCACGTCGGAATGGGCGCACTCTTGAGCCAGCAACTCCGCCTGCCGCCGCCGATCGTCGTCGGATAGCTCCTTGGCATAGCCGCCGCCCGCTGCGGCACTCTCCTTCAGCTCGATCCCGACGTACTTGGCACCTACGCTTTCGATCTGTTCCTTCACTTCGGGACGCACGTCCGTTGCCACGACGTTGCCGCCCAGGCGGCGCGCCGTGGCGATGGCCTGAAGGCCAGCGACACCAGCGCCTATGACGAACACCTTCGCCGGAAACACCATGCCGGCGGCGGTCGTCAGCATCGGGAAGTACCGGTTGATTTCGACGGCGGCGAGCAGGACCCCCTTGTACCCGCCGATATTGGCCATCGACGAGAGCGTATCCATCGATTGGGCTCGGGTGGTCCGGGGAATCGCGTCAGTCGAAAAAGCCGTAACCCCCCGCGCGGCCAGCGCGCGCACGGCCTCGAGGTGACGGAGCGGCATCAGCGAGCCGACATAAATCGCTCCAGGGCGCATCCAGGCCGCTTCGTCGCGGCCGCCGTTGCGGGAAGTCGCCGGGGCCGCTATCTTGAGCACGAGATCGGCTGAGCCCAAAAGGATGGCAGGGTCGGACTCGATCGCCACGCCCAAATCACGGTAGGCGTCATCTGGAAAGCTCGCTTGCACGCCGGCGCCGGCCTCGATCGAGATCTCGTAGCCGGCGTCTCGCAGCTTCTTGCAAGACTCGGGTACAAGTGCGACGCGGCGTTCCCCGGCCGCAGTTTCCTTGGGCACTGCTATGCGCACTCTTCTAATCCTTGGTCCTTACTTCCCAGGCAGGCACACCCGCACGCCGAACGTCAACCGTTCAAAGACGTTATGATATCAACCTGCACAGAAGGCAGGCGGCGGTGCTCAAATCCGGCCGGCCAGGCTTTTCGAATGGCCTCAGGTCAGTGACCATCACGTTGAATGGCGAATCGTTCGAAACCGCGGGGCCGCTGACCGTCACCGAGCTGCTGAATCAGCTCGACATCGACGCGCGGCGTGTCGCCGTCGAGCATAATCTCGTCGTCGTCAAGCGCACGGCCTTCGACGTCACGACGATCCGCGCGGGCGACGAAGTGGAGATCGTCAACTTCGTCGGAGGCGGGTAGCTCAGGGCTCAGGGCTCAGGGCTCAGGGCTCAGGGCTCAGGAAAAGCATAAGGCTGAGAGGCGAGGTTTGAGGCAATGCCGACAGATACCCTGATCATTGCAGACCGGACGTTTTCTTCACGGCTGATCGTCGGGACTGGTAAGTATTCGTCGCCGTCGGTCATGGTTCGAGCCCATGAGGCCTCAGGCGCTGAGATGATTACCGTCGCGGTCCGGCGGGTCAACATTTCAGACCGTTCCAAGGAATCGCTGCTCGACTACATCGACACCAACAAGTACTTTCTCTTACCGAACACGGCTGGATGCTACTCGGCCGAGGAGGCCGTTCGCACGGCGCGGCTCGGCCGCGAAGCCGGCCTGTCCAACTGGGTCAAGCTCGAGGTCATCGGCGACGAGCGCACGCTCTTTCCCGACAACGAAGCGCTGATCGAGGCGACGCGCACGCTGGTGCGGGAGGGATTCGTGGTCCTCCCGTATACGACCGACGACCCGGTGGTCTGCCGGAAGCTCGAAGACGCGGGTGCCGCCGCAGTCATGCCGCTCGGCGCTCCCATCGGATCGGGGTTGGGGATTCAGAATGTGAACAATCTGCGGATTATTCGCGAATTTGCCCGCGTTCCTCTCATCGTGGACGCAGGAGTGGGTACCCCGTCCGATGCGACCGTGGCCATGGAGCTCGGAGCCGACGGCGTGTTGATGAACACCGCCATCGCCGGCGCGCAGGACCCGGTTTCGATGGCTGAAGCGATGAAGCTCGCGGTCCGGGCGGGACGCCTCGCGTACCTGGCCGGCCGGATTCCTCGCAAGATGTACGCAAGCGCGAGCAGTCCCGTCGAGGGCCTCGTCGGAGGCTAGGCCGTGCTGCTCCGCCGGCAGTCACGCGAGCTGATGTGACAGATCGACCTCTCGAAGACCTTGTCGACCGTCTGGAACGCGCGCGACTCGACGCCGATCGGCTCTACAACGACGCGCTGACGGCTGTCGATCGTGCCGTCCAACGGGCACCCGAGCTTCCCATTCCGCCCAATCGCTACGACGACGAGCGCGTTACCCCCATCAACCGCGCGTGGCGCATCCTCCCGGACCCTCCGTCACAGACCGATCGTTCGCTGAAAGGACGACTCCGATCGTTCATCTGGCGGATGGTCGGTCCGCCATTCGATGCCCAGCAGCGATTCAACGCGGAGCTGGTCGATCACATCAATCGCAACGTTGCCGCACACCGCGACGATCAGGCGGCGATTGTCAGATTGATCGACGTGGTGCGCGAGCAGTTCGACGCCCTCGTTCGCTTCGAGTCGCTGCTCGTCCAGTACTTACAGACCATCACCCTGTACGTCGACACGAAGGACCGGCGCACTGGCGCCACCGAGCTCGGCGAGCGCGTTGCGTTGGTCGAGCAGCGAATTCTGGCGTTGAAGCGCGAAATCGAACGGCTGCCGACGCCAGGCGAAAGACCGGGATCCCAACCCGCCACGTCGCACCCCTTCGACGCCACGCTCGACGCTCCGACATATGTCGGCTTTGAAGACCGCTACCGCGGCTCCCAGCGCGACATTCGCGGGCGCATGGAGGATTACGTCCCCATCTTCCGGTCGGCTTCGAATGTCCTGGACGTCGGCTGCGGACGTGGCGAACTTCTCGATCTGCTGCGCGAGCAGGGGATCACGGCGCGGGGGGTCGACAGCAACGACGCGATGGTGCAGCTCTGTCGGGCGCGCGGACTCGAGGTGGAGCGGGGAGACGCGCTCGAGTTTCTCGAGCGCCAGGGCGACGGCAGTCTGGGCGGCCTCGTCGCCATTCAAGTCGTCGAGCACTTCGAACCCCGATACCTGATGCGCTTTCTCGAAGCGGCGTATCACAAACTGGCGGCCGGAGCTCCGCTCGTTCTCGAAACGATCAACCCGGCCTGCTGGATGGCGTTCTTCGAGTGCTACATCCGGGACGTCACGCACCGGCAGGCGCTGCATCCCGACACGCTCCGGTACCTCGTGCAGACCAGCGGCTTCACGCACGTGGACGTCCAATTTCGCTCACCCGTCGGCGACGGCGACCGGTTGGAGCGCCTCGCCGACGCGGACGTGCTCCCGGCAGCCGATCCCAATAGCCGACTGGAGAGCATCGCAACGGTCGTCAATGCTCACGCCGACAAACTCAACGCGCGGCTCTTTTCATCGATGGACTACGCCGTCGTTGCCAAGAGATAAAGACGCGTCACTCGACGTGACGCGACGCGCCAAGTAGAAGGCCGAGCGTCAGCGGTGCCCGGGGCGTTCTATTGAGTGTCAACCGCGTCACGTAAGGTGACGCAAACACCTCGCGGTCGCTGAGTTCACAAGCGCGCGCTTCAGCTCGCTCGCCGACGATTTGACAAGGTCGGGCACCGGTGATCGCGCCACGGTCGAGCGCACTCTTGATGACGTCGCGCCGCCGCGGCGCAATCGTGAATGGCTTTCCAGCCCTTCGCCCTCCGAACACCGCCGCTCGCATCAGGAGGTCGATCGTCGCGTCCTCTTCGGCGAACGTCGCATTGGCGGGCACCACGTTGAGGATTGCGAACACCCGCCTCAGCGTTGCGGCTTCGTGTCCCAGAGAGTGGACCCAGTTGTCCCACTCCTCCGCGCGCAGTCGAGCAACCTGCAGGATGGAACAGGACGAGCAGAAGCGCGGCGATCACATCCTCAAATCCTCAAATTCTGCAGCCGCCTGCTAAGGCGGGTACCCGACGATTTCGTAAAGCCAGATCAGGTCGTCGGCGTAGTGCTGTTTCAAGTAGGGCTCAAACTCGCGTAGGCGCGCGACAAGCGGTTCACGGAGACTTTCCCCATACAGGTCTACGTGAAACACGGCATAGCGAACACGATCCTTCTCCAGGAGTTTGAACGACTCGCGCGTAGGAAAGCCTCCAAGAGTGTCGGTCTTCTCGACGAAGTCCCGAGGAATGTAATCGCTGTAGGCATCGACGAGCGGCATCCAGTGTGCAGTCGAGCCGAGCATGTACCGCGTGCGAGCGAACCGAAACTGATAGGAGAACACGGGCATTTCGAGAACCGCTCCATACGGCAGGGTGGCGAGCACGCGATACGCCGGCTCGACCGGCGGTACAACCGTGAACCCCAGCGGCACTGCAAGCTCGATCGACGCGACAGCCGCGAGAAACGTGGCCGCGAACGCAGGTCTTGGAAGCCTCTTGAGCAGCGCCGTAAGCGCCAGGCCTGAAAGGACTGACAACCCCAACGCGACCACTAATCCGAATCGACTCGGCGCCCGCAACAGACTGAAGAGAGGAATCAGTCTATAGAGCACGCTGTAGAGACCGGCATCCGGACCAAGAGAGGCCCAGGAGGCGAGGACGACAAGGCCGCCATACAAGACGGCGAGCTCGCGCACACGGCCCCGACGAAGCCATCCAACGATCGCTCCAGCCGTTCCGAACGTCAGCGCGACGAATCCGGGGAACAGGACCTCCTTCCAGCGGCCGATGAGGGCCAAGATCCAGGCGTGCGCGTAGGCCGACGAGGCCAAGTACGCCCGCCAATCGGCCGAATACTGCCGCGCTGCATCGAGCGAGCGGCCGAAGCCCGTCGACTGTTGGAGGTACGCGTAGGGCAGGAAAAGCAACACACCTCCAACAGCCGCCACTGCACCTGCAAGGGCCACGGCTTTCCAGAACTGGGGAGAACGCCACAAGGACCGAAGCGTAGCGAGCACGAGGACGCCGTAGGCCACGATCAGCATCACAAAGATGGCGTAGTAGCCGCAGAAAAGCGCTTGAGCCACCATGGTGATCCCGAGCGCAAACCCCCTTCCTGCGCTGGGCCGATCGACGAGCCGGTGAAGCGAGAGAAGGCTGAACGGCAGGCCTGCCGTCATCAATAGCTGAATGTGCGGTGTGTGCGCGAACACGTACGGACAATACGCAAAGCAGATCGCGGCCACGACGGCGGCGCCACGATCGGCCACGAGATACTTCACCAGGTAGTAGGTGCCGGTCGCACTGAGAACGAACGACAAGAGCAGGACCGCGTTGTGCGCCGCATAGGGATTGTGTGTGGCCCAGTAGACGGGAACGGCCAGGGCGCCGGCGCCAAGGTTGCTCTCGGAGTATGCGAGGGTCCAGCGGTGGGGATAGAAGATGTTGGCGTCGAAGACGTGCAGCGGATCGAGAACCAACGTGCGGGCGACCCAGGCGACGTTCCAGATCGAGAATTGTCCGTCTCCGTTATCGACTCGGCCGATGCTCCCCAATCGAAACGCGAGAGGATAAGTCAGGATGACCGTCAAGCCGCTGAATCCGAGGGCGACGAGCGCCATCTCCCGCCAGCGGAACCACCGCGCTAACGGCGCCGAGGGTTCACTGGCTGCAAGAGACCGAGGCACTACTCGGCGTCTCTCTTCAGGATCACGATCTCGGGATTCACATTGTCGAGATTCGTCGTGCCATCGTCGAGGCCGTTCGTGAAAACCGGGTCGTAGCGGAGAACCGCCCACCACGGCAAGGGGGCACGGCCCCGCCACACCTCCGAGTACCCGAGGCGATGATCCTGAAGTTTCGCGAGGAGAAGAGCGCCTGTTGGCGCGGATCTCCCCAGTACTTCGGTGTTGACGACGAGATACTCGGGGCGGTCTGCGAGCTCCCCTTCCGGCAGGAGCTCCATGTGCATCGCGTCCAGGTAATCCAGTCGAGGCATGTACATCCCGTGTCCGAACCAGCCCACCCGGACATCGTGGCGTACATGACTGCGGAGCCACGCTTCGGCGGAATACCGCGCATCGACGGTCATCATCAGGTCAATGGATACGGCGGCGAGAAGTGAATAGGCAAACGCGACTGCGAGGCCGAACTGACGCAATGGCGCGAAACGCCGAGGCACCAGAAGCGTCGCGACGAACCGGCCTCCCAGGATCGCCAGTGGAATGCAGACCCCGAGCAGGAACCGATCGTAAACGTAGCCTACGAATCGAAGGTAGGTGATGTAGTAAGAAACCGACGGCAACAATATCCACAGCGTCATCGCACGGCTCTGTCGAGAGACGAGCGCGACCGCGAGACCGGAGGCGCACAGGATGAACAATGGCCATCTGAACGACCACCTTATCAATTCGACGGACATCGATACCAGATCCCTATCGAATTGCCACGGCCGGTGCACCGTTGGCGCGAATGGCGCAATCAGTTTCGTGATCACTCTGAAATGGTCCACCATGCCAGTCCAATTGAACAGGACGTTATGCGCGACGGCGAACACGACAGCGGAGGCGACTCCTCCGATCCACAGGCGGCGATCGAATATGCCGCGAACGAGACGCTGGGTGAACGAGCCTTCGGATTGCTGGGCGGCAAGGCGACCGATCAAAGCCAGTGGTAGCAGTGTGTAGAACCCGTAGGCGTGGTCCTTGGTACACACGGCCAATGCCGCGGTCGCACCGAACATGACGTAGTCGAGAGTTTGACCGTTCCGGAACAGTCGAATGAACAGCCATAGCGACCAGGTCATCCAGAACAAGTACGGGACATCGGTGTTCGCCGTCTTCGCATAAAAGACGAACGGCAAGGTAACCGCCACAATCAGCGACGCGAAAGTGCCGCTGCGCCGGTCGAACGCTTCGGCTCCGCTCAGGTAGGTCGCGAAAATGACGCCAACGCCCATCAGCACCGTCACCCCACGAATCAACAGATACATCGCTAACGCTGCGGGCTCTGAGCCAAGGGACACGACTCCGAGTCGGTCGGCGAGCACGACTGGGCTGATGGCCACCGCCCAGAGATAGAACTGGAAGGGCGGGTACGCGTTGAACCAACCGTTCGAGAAAAACCGATCGAGACCGTCGAGCACGATCCACGGCGTCACCTCATCAGGCGACCACGCTCCCCATCGAATACCCCAGACCGACAGACCGAACGACAACGCGAGAACAGGTACTAGCGGATGAAACATCCACCCCGGCTGCTCGCGGTTCATCCAGACGATCAATCGGCTCAGGCCGCCGCCGATGATCCACACAGCCGCCGCGAGCCAGAGCACGGCCAGAGCCGCTCCCAGGCGCAGAACGATCCCCCGCCCGCGTAATGCACTGAGCGACGTCCGCCGAGTGGCGAGATTGTCAGCCGCAACCGGCTTGACGAGGCCGTCGTTCGCCCCCATCCGCCAGGTCAATGCGAGTTCGCCGCCCGCCTGGATGTACCGCAACACCACGGGATAAGCACCGGCAGGGCGGTTGATTTGTCCGGTGGCGAGGATGGGGCTGTGGACACCGGGATTCTCCACGACCGACTCGCCGTCCACGTACAGAAACGACGCGTCGTCGGAAACCAGTTCGAACCGGTGGTCGCCACTCTCGTGGAACGCGATGTAGCCGCGCCACTCCACGCTGAAGGGTCCGTCGCCGAACCGCGTCTGGCGCGCCTTCAACGTGCTCGTTGAGAAGTCAGTGTCGAAGGCAGTGAAGACAGGAGGGCCGCTCCAGTCGGTGCTCGCGAAGTAGGTCCCGCGCAATCCTGCAGCCGGGTAGGCTCGAATCAGAATCACATCTCGAGCCAGAGTGGCTCCACACAGCACAATCACGACGGAGAGCTGTTTGTGCCGTCCGAGCCACTTCAGCCACCGCTGCATCGCGCCGAAGCGTAGAGACTGCTCTGGGTTGAAGTCAAGGCGCCCGCTGGCGCTGGCCGGATCCGGTTTGTTGACCAACTGTAAGCAGGCGATAATACCGCTGCAGTAGCTAGGTTCTGAATTCCCTCTATGAAGTCCTCGAGAGCAGCGACCACCCGGTGAAACTGTCAATCATCGTTCCGGTCTTCAACGAAGAGCTCACGATTGCCGCCGTGTTACGAGCTGTGGCCGATACGCCGACAGAAAAGGAAATCATCGTCGTCAACGATGGATCCACCGATGGCACGAAGGGAGCCCTGGAGTCTGCACGGCCGTACGTGACGCACATCCACCACGCCACCGTGAACGGCGGAAAAGGAGCGGCCATACGAACAGGATTGAAGTACGTGTCCGGAGACGTCGTGCTGATTCAGGATGCCGACCTCGAGCTCGACCCCCGGCAACACGCCGCGCTCCTTCAGCCGATCATGGAGGGCCGTGCCAATGTCGTTTACGGTTCCCGCTTCTTGAAGCCGAATCCTCTGATACCGACCAAAACGGTTTGGGCGAACCGGTTTCTGACCGGGTTGACCAACCTGCTGTTCGGGTCCAGGCTGACCGACATGGAGACGGCATTCAAAGCGTTCCGGACCGAAATCATCTGTTCATTGCCGCTGACCTGCCGACGATTCGAGTTCGAACCGGAAGTCACCGCGGAATTGCTTCGCCGGGGACAACAAATCATCGAGATTCCGGTGGACTACCGCCCGCGTACGACCGATGAGGGCAAGAAAATCCGCCCGCGTGACGGATTGATTGCCATCTGGACACTGCTGAAGTGCCGTGTTCGTCTAAGTCGGCGCGCCGCGCCTTCGGAAATCCAGATCTAGGAATCGACGGGTAGCGCGCCGGAGAGTTCCGCCCTCAGCGTATGCGTCCGCCATCTGGCAGATTGTGGACGAGGAGTTGCAGGTTGTTGCGCCGTTCGAACGTGGCAGTGATCTGCGCGGCAAAGATCTCCGCGAGCCGCGTGTAACCGGCTGCTGTCGGATGGAGACCGTCGACGCCAATTAGTTGCAGATCGAACGTCGTATAAGTATCGACGTAGGTTGCGCCTTCGGCCTGGGCAATCATCCGCACTTGATCGTTGAAGGGCGGCACGAAGGCCGCATTGGCCCCCCTCTGAGTGCCCGGTCGGAACGGTGTGAGCCCGGCGAGAAGCACCTGCACACCGAGGTTCCGCGCATCTCGAACCATCGTCCGCAGCGCATTGGTCGCCGGTGTGATGGCAGCGCCTCCACCCAGGAGCAGATCGTTGTAACCCTCCAGAAGGATCAATGCCTCGGGTCGGTTGGTCCGAAGAAGACCGGCCAGCCGGCTGACCCCTTGGACGGCGGTCTCACCCGATTGGCCTTCGTTGACGACCAGAAACGACTGCATCGGATAACGAAGCACCAGCATTCGCTCCAGCTTCGCGGGATACGCATCTGGCAGCGCCAGCGGCCGGAGCCCCGACGTCACTGGATCCGAGACGACGCCGAACGTGACGCTGTCTCCAAACGCCATGAAGCGAGTGACCGTGAGAACTGGCGCCGCGGTAACAGTGACGGCGCACGACTCCGGAGGCCGCCTGCATCGTGGCGAGAATGGTCACCGTTCCTGGTGCCACCGTGTGCACCAGGCCCCCCGAGGAAACCGTCGCTATGGTCGGGTTGGTCGACGACCACGAGGCAATCTGGGTAACGTCACTGCCGTTATTGGCCGGCCCGGACAACGTTGCCGTCAACTGCACGTTCTGACCAGCCACTGCCGGTGACGTCGGACACAAGACCGTCAACGTAGTTTGTGTGGGAGGAGGCGTCGGCTCCGCCGGCGAGCCGCAGCCGGCAAGAATCGTCGCAACCACGACGACGAATTCAAGAAATATGGCGCGGGGCATTAGCCTCGCGTTTGCAGGCCTAACCGCCTGCGCCACAAAAAGAGCGCCCATCCCTTCAAAAAGTATATCTGGGGCGGAGCCCCATCTGATTACGAAGCAGACGAGAGTCGATTCAAGTGGATTTGGAGGCGAAGCAGATCAACCCGATGATCCCGGCAAGCAGCCTCGAGCTTCAGAAGACGATCGACGTCGACGAGATGGGACTGCAGCACCACGCAATCCACTTCGTCGCGCTCGACCATGGTCACGAGGCTGTTGAAGTTTCCCAGCACCGAATAGCCTTCGACTCGCGTTCGATGGTGCAGTGGATCGTCATCGACGAATCCAACGATCTTCAGGGAAACATCCGTCCCGAACGCCGCGCGGATCGTCGCCAGGCTGGCGCCGTTGCCGCATCCGTAGACGACGCAACGCCGCCCCTCGGTGCTGCGACGGAGCGCGAACTCTCCCGTCAGCCTGATTGACGCCCGCGTCCCTGCCAGCAGCAGCAGCAAGAGGGCGGCATCGATCACGAAGACGGCGCGTGAGTAGTCGACAAATCGGTACGCGTACAGGATCACCATCTGCGCCGCAACCGTGCCGACCAGAACACCCTTGGCAAACACCACGGCATCCATCAGACCGAAGTACCGCCACGTGCCACGATAGCCGCCCGCGATGTAGAGGCACAAAAGCTGAGTCACGATCACGACGGGAAGAGAGCGGATGAAGAACGGATAATTCGACGTCAGCTCGGCTCCCTCGAACCGCAGTCGGTAAGCCATGTAGTACGCGAGGGGGATCAGGCAAAGGTCGAGGAGGATCTCACCGATTCGCTGTCGGTACACGAAGTTGGCGAGGATCGGCGTGATGGTCTCGCCTTGCAGCTTTGCGGCGTCGCCTTCTTGATAGATGCGGATATGCGCGAGACAGATGCCGAAGATGATCATGGCCAGCAGAAACACGAGCGCGACGAGGACGACAAGTCCGTGATCGGGGCGCTGCATCAGCAGCGAGATCGTCCCGCCGGCAGCCGCCAGAAGCCACAAGGTCAGCACGGCCCGCGGCTCCGACAAACCAATCGCCACAAGCCGATGAGACGAGTGATCGCGGCCGCCCTGCGAGGGTTTGCGTCCGGACAGCAGCCGCACGATCGTCACGAAGGTCGTGTCGAAAATCGGAATCATGAGCAGCAGCACCGGCGCGACAACGGTCGAGACGAGCCTCGATGTGCCGCTCGATTCCGGGCTCGCCAGCAACGTAATCGACGCGATATTGAGCCCCAGGAACAGGCTGCCGGTGTCTCCCATGAAGATCGATGCCGGATGGATGTTGTAGATGAAGAAACCTGCGGTGCCGCCGAGCAGGGCCGAAAGATACAGGGCCTGCGATGTGACTCCGGAATCGTTCGTGAGGCCGATCAGCAGGAATGTGCCGGCCACCAGCGCCGTGCCGGCGCAAAGGCCATCCATGTTGTCGAGCAAGTTGAAGGCGTTGGTGATTCCGACGATCCAGAACAACGTGAGCATGGCATCGCCCAACATGGACTGGGTCCATCCCAGGCGATAGCCGAAGAACAGGAGCGCCGATGCCACACTGATCTGGGCGACGAGCTTCGTCGACGCCTTGAGCGACAGCACGTCGTCGGCGAGCCCGAATGCAGCGATCGCGACGCCGCAGCCGAGCAATTCGAGAAGCTCGAGACGTGGATGTGTGGTCAGTGCGATCGCTAAGGTCGACAGGACAATCGCCACGCCGCCACAGAGTGCAGTCGGGCGCCGGTGCCAACGATCCTTCTTGGGTTGTTCGACGAAGCCGGCCCGGCGAGCCACGAGCCGACAGATTGGCGTCAGGATCGAGGAGATGCCGAATGCGAGAAGGAACGGGATCGCCAGAGTGGCCATGCAGCGGTGTGCGAATTGTAGAACCTACGACGAGCGCGCACAACCTAAGCTCAGCGCGCAGCAGGGGATCGAACCAGCTCAGCGGTTCGCCTGCTGGACTCAACCCGGCGGCGCGTCGACGAATTCCCAGCCCACCAAGAGACCGAGCTCCCGGGTGTCTCTCAGCCCGAAATCAGCAGGCCGCACCGAACGGCTCACCCGGGTTTCCACGAGGAGGCGCATCGCGCCCTCGGGAAGTTGAACGTAGTGCGTGATGGGCTGCACGCCGGCAACCTTCGTCGCGACGGCGAGTTGACCTGCGCACCACATCTTCACGTCAACCGGACCTTTGGCGATATTCAGGCTGTCTACAGACAGCGTCACCTTGACCCAACGGGTTTGCGGGAATAGGACCGCGACGGCATGACGGCCAGTCCAGACGTTGGAGGGTTTGGCAAGATCGACACGTTCAGGCTCTGAAAAGCCGTAATAGTACGGAAAGCCGACATCGACGGCGAGCTGAGGAATCCGCAACCGATGGCGTGCCGTATACGCCGTGCCCGCCACCGACGCAGCGACGATCGCCCAGATCACCAGCCAGTTCCACCTGCCCAGGCGCATAGCCTCTGCCGTCTGGCCTACCGACTCGCGCGGCACCACGGTGCTGGTCGGCACACCGACCAGCGCGACGCACCAGAACGCTAGAGTCCAGAAAGTCATGGCCACGGCGACGTTGAGAGTAGGCATCCCCACGAGAGAGACGACGGCCAGCGCGACAAGCAAACCTCTGACGAGGGTCGTCGCGAACATCTTTGGTGGTGATGCTCGAGGCGATGATGTTCGGGCCGAAAGGAGAAACCAACCAAAGCTGACAACCCACAGAATCCATCCGATGCTCCCGACGAGACCAAGCTCGGCAAATTGATGGCGATACCAATTCTGGGCATTGTCCGGAAAGAGCGTTCTGACGCCGGTCATCAAGTAATAGTGGTCCCGCACCAGAAGGTTGAAGGAACCGATACCGACACCAAAAAAGGGAAACTGCCGGATCAGATCAATCGCAACCACGCCGTAGCCGTCACGGTCTGACAGGGTCTGCAGGAAGCGGCCCACGGACGCCGCCGACGCCGCCGGCAGCGTCAGACGAAGTCGAGCGATCGGTCCGCGCCCGCCAGGTACCAAGAACAGCGAACCGACGACAACAGCGATTGCCAAAATGGCAGCGACCGCACACGCAATCTGGGCCCTACGCGAGTACCGATTCTTGGCGAATGCCGACCACGCCCCGTAAGCCAGCGACCCCAGCGCGATGACCGCGAAGCCGAGGGCGCTGCGCGCACCAGAAGCCCAAAGCGCAAGCCACGAAACCACCAGTCCGCAGCCCGCAAGGACTTGAAAGAATCGGTTGCGGGTCAACGCTGCCGCAGCAACGAGTGCCGGACCACCCAACGCCGCGACAATCCCGAATGGATTCGCATCACGCATCGTCCCGGACGCCCGGTGAAGACTGCCGAACAGGCCGAAGTTCAAGAACAACATGTCGCCGAAAAGTTGGTAAATCCCGACGCCTGTCGTGATCAACCAGCTCCCTGCCAGAGCCGGGAGCAGTCGACGCCGAAATCGCCGCTCATCACCTCCGAACGCGCCACACAACCAGTCGAACCACAACAGCCCGACTCCAAGCGTCGAGGCGACGTCGCAGATCCAGACGATCCCAAGGGGCCGAAGCGCCTCGATGTCCGAACGGTTCAAGTGATACGCGTTGACCAGAAGATCGGGCTTGAAGTCGAACTCGCGCATGACCGCGACTGGCCATGTCAGCGCGATCGTGAGCGCCCAGAGAACGAGCGGCGCCTTCCACGGCTGAGGAAACCCCCAACTCCGTCGAGCACTCGCCGGAATCATGGTGCCCAACAATGCCGCCAGCCAGATGGTTCCGTAGAAAACGGAGTAGCCGCCGTGCGTCAACTCCAACACTGCAGGCATCAGGAAGATGAAGAAGAGAACGATCGCGGTGGACACATCGGCGAGGACAAGGCTGGCGATGGCCGAAATGAGGAAGACAGCGATTGTAATCGGCAGCTGGTTGGGCCACGCCCGCGCTGCAAGATAAGCCTCGAGGAGGATAGCCATCGCGACCGACAGGAGAACGATCAGTTTGGTCGCGTAGTCCACAGCATGCGGTCCTGCGCCGACAGACAAGGCTGCTGCGCTTGCTTCAGGTCACCGGGTCCAGCCATTATTGTCCATCGCGGTGGCAAGACACATGAGCGAGCGGCCACAGGTCGCCGAAGTCGCGGACGTCTCCGACGAGGCCGTCGAATTGGAAGAGTGCGTCTGCGCAAACTGCGGGACGGCTGGAGGCTCGGTGCTGCTTGTGGGCAGCGATCGGCTGCACAATCTGCCGGGATCGTTCGCGGTTGTGCGCTGCGATCGATGCGGATTGATGAGGACGAATCCGCGTCCTACGAGGCGCTCGATTCGAAGGTTCTATCCCGAAGACTACGGGCCTTACCTCGAAACGGCACGCGAGAACTCGAGCCGCGCTCGCTCGATCCTCCGCACGATCGCCGATCCGCTCGACACCGCGATTCCCGTCGTCCCGAAAGGGCGGCTTTTGGAAATCGGCGCTGCGTCTGGCAACTACATGGTGCAGATGCAACGGCAAGGGTGGGACGTCACGGGAATCGAGGTCGACGCGACGTCCGCCCAACGGGCCGCCGATCGAACCGGTGCCCGCGTCCTGCGCGACGACACGTGGATGACAGCCCTCAAAAATGAACAATTCGACCTGATCTGCGCGTGGATGGTGTTCGAGCACCTTCACGAGCCGACGGCAGCCTTCGAACGCTGCTTCAACTGGCTGAAACCGGGGGGGTGGCTGGCGTTCAGTGTGCCAGACGGCGGAAGCTGGCAGTTTCGAACCTTTCAGACCAACTGGTTTGCTCTCCAGGTCCCGACCCATCTCTACCATTTCACGGCTCCCCTGCTGACAGACATCCTTCGACGACTCGGGTACGAGCAGATCACGATCAAGTGGCAGCGGACTTTGATTGATGTCGCGATCAGCCTCGCCCTCGTCGTGGAGAACGCCTACGGGACCACCGTCGGCACCCGCGCGCGGCAGGTCGCCAATTCCTTGGCGTCTCGGGCCGTCTCGAGAGGCCTCGGCATCGTGGCAGCACCGCTCCACTTGACCGGGCGTCTCACGGTTTGGGCCCAAAAGCCTCTCTCATGACGGCCGAGGCATACACCAACCCATGAAAGTGCTGGTTCTTGCCAAGTATGGTGCCAGGGCGGCCAGCACGAGATACCGCTTTCTGCAGTACTTTCCCGCCCTGAAGAAGGCGGGGATCGACGTCACGATGTCGGTGCTTCTCGACGATCAGTATCTCGCGCAGAAGCTCGACGCGGACCGAGTGCCAATCTGGTCTGCGGCGCGAGGATTCGCCCGACGCTTGCGCGCCCTTCTCAACGCCAGTGCCTTTGATGTCATCGTGGTCCATTGCGAGATTTTTCCGTATCTCCCCGCATGGGTCGAACAGTTCCTCCGGTGGCGCCGCATTCCGTACATCGTCGACTTTGATGACGCGATCTTTCATAACTACGATCTGCACCGAAGTCGACTGGTCAGGCACTTTCTTGGCCACAAGTTCGCCCGTGCCCTTGCCGGCAGTGCCCTCGTGATCGCAGGGAATGAATATCTTGCGTCGTACGCGAAACGATCGAACGAGCGGGTCGAGACGCTTCCAACGGTCGTCGATGTGGAGCGCTATCGGCCCGGGCAACGAGACCGGGCCGGCGAGCCGTTTACGGTTGGTTGGATGGGCTCTCCGTCGACTGCCCCATATCTCTCTGAAATCGAGACGGCGTTGCGCCGCTTCTTCAGCAGCCACGCCGGGCGTTTGGTGTTGGTCGGCTCTGGCGCCGTCCCGCTCAGCGGCCTGCCTCTGGAGGTGCACCGCTGGTCCGAAGCGAAAGAGCTCGAGGAGCTGATCGATTTCGACGTCGGAATCATGCCGCTGCCGGACACGCCCTGGACGCGGGGAAAGTGCGGTTTCAAGCTGGTCCAGTACATGGCCGTGGGACTCCCCGTAGTCGCTTCGCCAGTGGGCGTCAACTCCACGCTCGTCGAGCACGGCGTCGACGGATATCTGGCGTCGAGTTCGGCCGAGTGGCTGAACGCGCTCGCGGCCCTCGCCGAAGACCGATCGCTGCGCAGCGCGATGGGCGACACCGGGCGGGTGAAGATCGAGCGACAGTACAGCCTCCAGGCCACAGCACCACGGTTGGTCGCGCTGCTGAAGGAAGCCGCCTCATTGTGAGCGCCGAAAAACAGGAATTGAGCCGGTCCCTCCGCGTATTAGTGGTCGTGCTCGCCGCCCTGATCGCGTTCTTCTTTCCGAGCTCCGTTGGCGGCGTCATCTCGCGCACACTCACAGGGGCATCCCTCGTACTGACCTGCGGCTTGCTCGTTGCTTTGCTCTGTTTGCCGGGAGGCGTTGTTCCCGCCGGGCTCCTTCTAGCGACGGGGTTGGGCCTTCTCGGGCTGCTGAGTACTTTCACGCTCTTGTCTCCGTTCACCGGGTACTCACCCGGCGTCGTCCTCATCTATCTTGCGATAGGGCTGCTGTACTTGGTGAATCTGAGATCGATAGGGGCCTCGTCGATTGTCGAATACGCCGCGCTCGCGTTGAGCGTTGGCAGCCTCCTGATTGGCATCGCCATCGTTGGGCAAGTAAAGATCGTGGCTCAGATTCTGATGAGCTACTACGCCGCGTTCTATCCAGAGCTCGTGCCCAACATGATCGACCTCCTGCACAAGCCGGTGATCACGTTCGCCACGCATTCCGTCGCCGGTTTCATGATCTATTTGCTGTTCTACATGGCGTTGAAGGCTTACGACGTTCGCGGTCGCGTGTTTTTCCTGGGACTGGCATGCGGCCACCTTGCGCTCTTGATCCTTTTGAGGTCGACCACAGCGGCGATTTTCGCGTCCATCGCAGTGGTCCAGCTCGGATGGCTGGTGTGGCGGCGATTCCCACGAATTGCGGGCCCCGCACTCCTCACTGCTCTTGCTGCACCCATCGCGTTGGGGGTGTACTTTGGCGTGCGCCCAGCGGACGTCGTCGAGGCAGTCCAGGCGGCCGTGCTGGGCGATAAGATCAGTGGACTGCTCGTTCGGTTCAGACCTGACGGCTTGCTGGCAGAAAACCTCATCTATCTGTCCAGGCATCCCTTGTCACCCATCGGCGTGAGCTTCAGCGAGTCGCTCAACCTCGGCGATTCGGGTGTAATTGTTCATCTGTTGCGTGGATCGCTGCCGTTTCTCGTGGCCGTTTACGGCGGTTTGTTCCTGTTTCTGCGCTACAATGTGGCCTCCAGAACGTCAGCGATCTGGTTGTGGTGTGTCATTGGACTGTTCGAGATCGGCTTTCCACCACTCATGTACTTTCGATTCGTTTGCTTCGTGCCCCTGCTTGTGGTGTACCTGAACTCGCTCGAGTACCCGGCAAGAGCGGTTCACTCCGATAACCTTTCGATTGAATAGCCGCGGAATCGACTGTGCTGCAATCCTTTCAGTCACCTCAGCCGTCACTTCCCACACGCGTCGATATCGAGCGGGACGTCGTGCAGCTTCGCTCCCATTTGGTGAGCTTGTATCGGCATCGGCTCGCGATTGGCGTCACCACTGTCGTTTGCGCAGCGCTCGCTGCGGTCTGGAGCTTCGTCGTACCCATTCGGTACGAGGCGGCGGCGACTCTCGCCGTCACACCGCCGACCGTGGACGATCCCGGACGGACCATTGCCCAGGTCGCCGCAAGAATCGTCCCGATCATGGGAAGCCAAGTTGTCGCCGAACAGATCGTGAATGAATTTCAGCTTGGCGGACCCGCACGAAACATGACGCCTGGCGATTTTGTCGAACAGGTATTGACTGTGCGGCACGTGCCGGAGACAAACCTCATCAAGGTCGTCGCCCGGCTGGACGATGCGCAGCTTGCGGAGAAAATAGCGAATCGTACCGCCGCCGTTGGCATCCAGCAGGTAGGGAACGTGGGACAGAGCGCTGTCGGTGCCGTCGAAGCCAGTCTCAAGGCCGTGCTCGACGAAGCCGCGAAACGCAAACAGGAAGCCGAGGGTCGCTACGATGCATTCAGGCAAACGGCGCAACTCGAGGCAGCGAAAAAAGACGTTGAGACCTTGCTGTTGCAGCGTGCGGAATTCCAAAGGCTGATGGTCACTCTCGAGACAGAAAAGGCCCGGCTGGCGCGAAGGGAATCTGAACTCGCCGACCGAAGACCTGTGAATACACTCACTCAGAGCATCGATTCGAGTCCGGTGCTCAGCGAGGCTGCGCGGCAGACGCCTGGAACTACCAGAGAACTTCTCGGTCTACAGACGAAGAACGAATCGGTGAACCCGGTGTACCAGGGGCTTGATTTGGCCTTGGCTGAGGGTCGCGCGAACGTCGCGGCGCTGGAAAGCACGCGGGTAAGACTGAGCGGTATCGACAAGGTGAACGACCAGAATCTTGCGCTGCTCGACAGGCTGTACCGGCTGGAGTCCGAGTTGGACAGTCTGGATCTGGATCGTCAGGTCGCCCGGAAGGCGTACTCGGACGCGAACACTCAGTACCAAGGAGCCCGACTCTCGGCGATTGCGCGAATACCGCAGATCGTTGTCGCCGATCCGGCCGTGGTCCCAGTACGACCTATGAGTCGATGGCTGCTTCGCAACCTTTTGCTGGGGGCCATTGTCGGGGCGTTGGGTTCAGCGTGCTACGTGCTTGCGCGTCAGGCCTTCGTCAACAACGTTTGACGCCCAGCCCACTCTTGCTCGGCCAGACTCCGTACCTGACATTCAGTATTGGATTTCCAGCGCGGCCCAAGTCGCCATGATGATACTGCCGGCCCTCGCGGTGGCATGCTGCTGTGCGGCACTGATCGCGTCAGACGTGTGGCGTTATCCGGCGAATGCCATGTCGGTCATGAGGACTACTCTGGCGGCGCTATGGGGCGCCGGATGGCTTGCGTACGGTGTCAATCTCGCCCAGTTTCCGGCACCCGATTTCCAGACCTTGTTCTATCTGACCGCCACCTGCGCCATCAGCATTGCCATGATTCCAAGCCCGCGAGTCCAGCCGGCGACTGGCGCCTTGGCGGCGTCGGCCACTCCGGCTTGGCGCTGGTATTTCCGTCTTCTCCTGGCGTTCTCTGTTGCGGTCGTCTTGTGGGATGTGTGGCATGTGATCGATCAAAGCCGTAGCATCGGGCTTCAGGACGCGATCATCACCCATCGCTGGAATCGCACCCTCAAAGTCGGCAGCTATTCGTTGCCAGGCATGGAAGTGGCGCATTCGGTTGCGGCGGTCACGGGGGCACTGGGATACGCGCTCTGGCTCTCGGCGCGCCGAACCGAGGGCGCCGTAGCCGCCACGATCGGCCTCGCCAGCATGCTCACGTCAGCCGGTCGCTGGGACGTGGTGGCCTACGGTCTTTGGTGTCTGGTGCTCGAGGCTGTGTTCGCGCGCGAATCGTCGTCGCGACGCTTTCTCGCGAGCAATGTCCGTCTCTTCGCCCTGCTGGCGGTCTTTTTCATTGCGCACGGCGAGCTGCTGTCGAAGGTCGGAACGCTGCAGGCCCTGGCCGAAATGTCGGTTGAGCGGCGGGCCACGGTCGTGAACACACGCGGAAACCTCGGCTACAGAGGCGTGCCCGCTGAAGCCGCCAACACCGGCGAGGGCGACACAGCCATCGCCCGATCGACCGTCAAGGAAGACACCGGAGACGCGCCTGTTGCAGCGGTCGAGCCACGTCGGCCGTGCGAACGGTGGACCGAGGCGCAGGAACGAACGAATCGCGCCTTCTTGACGATGTCACGGATCGTTCGCGTGTTCACCTTGTATTTCGCCGGTCCGTTTGCCGCATTCGATCGGGCGGTCTGCGAAAGTCGGCCGGCTGTCCGCGAAGTCATCTTCTACTGGCCCTTGAAGATCGCCCGGCTGTTGCACCTCGTCCCGGTCGCTTCTACCTACACTGTCGACCCGTTTGTCGACATCGGAATCCCTTACAACAACTACACGCTCTTCTACCCCTTTCTCGGCAAGTTCGGGGGTGTGGGAGGCCTGCTCGCCTGGCTGATGACCGCGCTGGGGCTGCGATTCTTCGTGAAGAAGATGTTCCTCGGCGTCGCGGGTCTGCCGGGGATCGTCGCCGGTATCGGGCCGTTCGCAATTGCCGTGCGGGGCCTCTGGACCAATGCCTTCTTCGACGGCTCGATGGTCGTCTACGCGCTGGTGGCGCTCAGCGGCTACGCCGTTTCACAACTGAGTCTAAGCACGTTGGCCGCGATTTGGCCTCGTCGAGTAACCGGCGTGCGATCCCCGTCATAGCCGCGTGGCGAATCCGGAGCCGACGGCAACGACACCGGTACGTGCAGAAACTGAGCCCCAGATAGACAGCGAAGCGTGCGCGATCTGTGGTAATCGTCACGCGAATCGAGTGCACCTGGCGCGGGAGATGATGTTCGGATCCCGGGAAGCCTTCCGCTATCTGGAGTGCAGTGCTTGCGGCTGCGTTCAGCTCGTCGACGTCCCCCCGGAGATGTCGAAATACTATCCGAACACGTACTACTCGTTTGCCGCTGAGCGCGGCCTGAGGGCCCGCATCAAGCGGAAATGGGCCGAACATGCGCACGGCCGGCCGACTCCTGTCGGGCGGCTGGCGGCATTTCTATTGGGTCCCTACGATTCGATGGTTGCGGTTCGCCGTGCTCGTATTCCTTTCGCGGCGTCAATCCTCGACGTCGGTTGCGGATCCGGACAGCTCATACGTGACATGAAACACCTCGGCTACGAGCGCGTGGCCGGTGTGGATCCGTACATCGCGCAGGATCTCCATTTCGACGACGGCGTCAGCGTCCTGCGGCGCACTCTGAGCGCAACGCCAGGCGCATTCGACGTCGTGATGCTCCACCACTCGTTCGAGCACATGCCGGAGCCAGCACGAGAGATGCGTGAGATTCGCAGGCTGTTGAAGCCTGAAGGCCGTGTGCTCCTCAGAATACCGATTGCCGCCTCGTTTGCGTGGCGGCACTACGGGGTAAACTGGATCGGGCTCGACCCGCCTCGCCACCTCTTCCTGCATTCTCCAGCAAGCATCGAACGGCTCGCCCGCCAGGCCGATCTCCGCGTGGCCGGATTGATTTACGAAGGCAACGCGAGCCAATTCCTCGGAAGCGAGCAGATCAAGCGAGGCATCCCGTTGGAGGATCCCCGATCCATCTACGCAGGCGGTCTCCGTCGCTGGATTGGCTGGTGGCAGGCCCGCCGGCTGCGCGGACGGATTGACGAATTGAATCGAAGCGGTCAGGGAGACTGGGCCTGCTTCGACCTTCGGCCCTGCTAGGTTGAACGTGCTCCCGGTCGCGACTCCTGGCGGCACAGCGCCACCACATACCCCATGGCGAAAGCGAAGCCCGGGAAGGCGGGCGCCGATTCTCGCACGGCCATTCGTTCGAGCTCTGCCGCATGTTCTGCGTATCGGAGCTTGAAAAGCCACGCTTTTGCGGTGCGCGAGTAGGGAATCACGCCTTTCCTGAACGTGTACTGTCCCTGTATGTCAATGTGCCGATAGTGTTCACCGAGCAGCGCCCTGAACTCCGGCACCGACCATTCCCGCAGGTGATGCGGGTTGGCGGGACGCTCCTCGAGCGTTCCTCGCAGTCTCACCGGCGTCGAGACGATCAGCAAGCCATCTGGCGCGAGCACGCGCGTTGATTCGGCGAGGAACGTCTCCGGATGCCGGATGTGCTCGATGGTTTCGAACGACACGATCACCTCGAAGGGGCCGTCTTGCGAAATGCGTTCGGCATCCCCGACCAAGAATTCGATGCCATCGGTGGAATGATGAGCGCGCGCAAACGAGACCGCTTCATCAGAGACATCCATCCCGGTGACCGCTCGTGCACCGCCGCTCTTGAGGATGACCGCGCCGTAACCGGAGCCGCAGGCGACGTCGAGGACGGTCTTGCCCGCGACGAAACGCGACGCGAACTCGTATCTGGCCACATGCTCGCGAACGACATGCGCCCGCGTGTCCATCTCAGGGACGAGTCGCTCCACGGACATGGCTGAGGAGCCTACCACACCAGTGTTCCGTACGACCGCTGCCGCGTTGGTCCAGCGAAACATCAGGACCGTTCGTTGATGGGCGTACGTCCACGCTGTTTGAAGTAGCCAAACAGCTCACCGTAGCCGCGCAGCGTTTCCTTCACCTCAATCAACGAACCACGCGCGAGCGCGCGAAGAAGCCGAGTAATCGGCTCGATCCCCACCGTGACCGCAACGAGCAGCAAGGCCTTCAACCTGCCATAGTGCTTGAATCCGAACAACAGACGGCTGCGCAACGAGTAGAACAAGCGTGTCGCCTTCACTTGATCGCTCGACGCGCCGCCTCGATGGTAGACGGCTGCGTCGGCAAGATACACCGAACGGTATCCGCGTTCCCGCGCACGCAAGGACAAGTCGACCTCTTCAAAGTAGACGAAGAATCGATCGTCGAATCCGCCGAGCAGTTCGAACACCGACCGTCGAACCAGGAAGAATGCCCCGATAATCTGGTCAACGTTCTGCGTGACCCGGCATTCCTCGGCCGTCATCAGATGTGGTCTGAAAAGCCTGGGCCATAGGCGAGTCAGGCCAGTCGCTTGGCCGAAGAACGTCCCAACAGTCGGAAATCGCGCACACGAAACAGCCGTCGCTCCGTTGTCTCCTACCAGCCGGACGCCACAAATACCGGCATCGGCATTTGCCGGCTCCTCCATGAATGCAATCGGGCGAGACAAGGAGTCGGGAAACAAGGCCGTGTCGGGGTTGAGAAAGAGCAGATAGTCGCTGACCGCTCCCGCGGCTGCCTGGTTGCAGGCAGCTGCGAAGCCACGGTTTTCAGGATTCCGCGTCAAGACGACCGGGAGGTCGAAGGCGTCGAGGCGGTCGCACGATCCATCGACCGAGGCGTTGTCGACAACGGCAACCCGCCCGACACTGAAGGTCGACCGCCGAGCGGCGGCGATGGAGCCGAGGCAAGCTTGCAACAGCGGTCCGGTGTTCCAGTTGACGATGACAACGTCGAGCGAAGGCGTCACGTGACTCAGCCGGCACTCGCCGAGATTCGCGTCCACAGTTTTCGGCAGAACAACCAGGCAGAATTGCGGTCTTCCTCGGCCACGAGACTGGGCAGCACCGCGGCGAAATAGGCCGCAGACGCAACGAAAACGACGAGACGCACTGCGTCACTCGGCGCCAACCAGAGGAGAACGAAACTCGCCAGCCCGACTCCGATTCGACCGTGGCCTTTGAGCAAACGTTGAGCGTCGGGCAATAGCTGCCACGAGGCCAGATACATCAGGACCGTTTCGGCCAGAATTCGTCCGACCCACACAACCGCGGCTCCAGCCAGGTCGAACCGGGTACTGGCGTACCAGAGCAACGCCACATAGACCGGGATCTCGTAGCAGACGAGCTTGGCGGTAAGATCCGCACGCCCCGAAGCCTGAAGGAAGCTGACGGGTGTCACCGCCAGGCTGTTGACGAGCACGCCGAGGCAGAACAATTGCGCGACGACCGAACTCTTGGCGGCGAATGCTTCGCCCATCCATAGCGACATCCATTGCGGGGCGAATGCCGCGCCTGCGAACGTGACCGGGAACAGGGCCAGGTACGAATAGACACTCATCTTTTCAAACAACCCGGTGACGCGTTCGCTTCTGAGCGCCGACGCGGCACTGAACGCGGGAAAGATGACGGCACTTATGGTCATCGGGACAACGGTCAGCTTGGAGATGACCTCTTGAGGCGCGGCATAGTGCGTCAGTGCGGCAACCGGAACGACGATCCCCAGCACGAGGCGGTCGGCGTAGGCCACGAACGACCCGGCGACGTTAGCGAGCGTAATCCACGATCCAGTCCGTAGAAGCACTGCCGCATCATCTCTTCTCAGCCAGGAACGTGTGGCATGAGGTGGTACCAGACGCCAGCACAGCGCCAAGTAGGTGACGCAGGCGCCAATCCTCGCAAGGCTCAGCACTGCAACCGCAGCGACCAGGGAATGCGAAAACGGTAGAACAATGACAGGCCCCAAGTACGTGACGACGCCGAGTGGCGTTCGGACGAGGTTGACGTACCCGAAGCGTTGATGCGCTTCGAGGAAACCCCGCGCGGCCGTGGACGCCATCATGAACGGAAGACCGATGGCGAGTAACTGAAGTGCGACCACGGCTTCCCTGTGCAAGGGCAGCGACACGGTGATCGAGTGTGAAACCAACCAGGGGGCTGCAATCCAAAGGCTGGCTGCCGCGACGAACCCGACACCGAACAGCATCCCGCAGCCGGCGACCAGCAAGCCGAAGAGTGCGTCAGACCGTTCGACCGTCAGCCTGGCGGCAGCGACCTGCGTGAGAGCCCGGCCGAGTCCAAGGTCCAATAGACTGAACGACCCAAGTACGACCCAAGCAAGATTCAACAAGCCAAGCCGTTCGATGCCAAGGGCTTTTGCCAGTACCGGCATGCTGACGACGGCAGCCAGGAACGGCATGATCTGACCCGCAAAGTTCACGATGACATTGCGGACCAGAGTTCGTGATTGCACCACGGACAATATATTATCGAGTCTTGTCCGAGATCACCGCGTCGGAAAGGTCCTGGAATTCTGCGACCACCTTGTACCTTGCGAGAGCACTTCAGCGAATCGCCCAGGGACAACGTTTGAGTGTGCTCGACATGGGATGCGGCGAAGGACGCACCATCCGGTTTCTCGAAAGCTACGGCCACGCGCTGCACGGCGTGGACCTGCCGGACAACGCCGAGAACCTGCACAAAAATCTGGGCCCTCTGTTCGGCGACGACTTCTCCGCACGCATCCGGGTCGTGGAGGACGAACGCAAGATTCCGTTCGACACGGCCCAGTTCGACTTCGTGTACGCCAATCAGGTCTTCGAGCACGTGCGTTTTCTCGATCAGCTGTTGGCTGAATGCACACGGGTGCTGAAGCCGGATGGCGTGCTGATCACCCTGTTCCCGCTTGCTACGTATCCGCTCGAAGGCCATGTGTTGCTCCCGTTCGTCCATTGGCTTCCGCCCGGCCGTGTCCGCCGTTCGTACCTTCGGGCGTGCTTGAGCTTGGGCCTCGGCCGAAAGCTCCCTGGATATTCGACGGCCGACGCCGCACGCGAGTGGGACGAGCGCCTCCGCCTGTACACCTTTTACAGGTTCATGAACGAGATCGAGAGCTTGTTCGCGTACTACTTCGAGGAGTGGTATCTTGAGACCGATCACTACGTGCGCGCCAAGATCGACCTGCTTCATGCGAGTGGATCGGCCGGCAAGCGCACGCTGGGATGGATCCTGAGCACGCTCCAAAGCAAACTGTTCACGGGCTTCGTGACCTACGGCTTCAATGCCGTGTTCTGTGCGCGTCGGCCGCGGCCTGAGCACGCCCGCTGCAAAGTGACTCCTTGGCGGCACTGAAATCGCCGGAGCCCACAGTCAAATAGAGATTTCGATGTGTGGAATAGCCGGGCAGGTGTTGTTCGGTCGCACCTCATCGCCAGAGCGAAAGGCCGCACTCTGCGCCCAGGCGATGGCCGACCGCATCGCCCACCGTGGGCCCGACGATTCCGGCCTCTGGCAGTCCGCCGACGGGTCGATCGCGCTTGCACATCGCAGGCTGTCGATCATCGACTTGTCGCCGCTCGGCCGGAATCCCATGTCATGGGACGGCGGACGGTTGTGGATCACGTTCAACGGCGAGATCTACAACTTTCTGGAGCTCCGCCGGGAACTGGAAGCCGCTGGCCACCGCTTTCGATCTCAGACGGACACCGAAGTCGTTCTGGCTGCGTACGACCAGTGGGGTACTGACTCGATCAGGCGTCTGGTCGGGATGTTCGCTTTCGCTTTGTGGGACGCGACACGCCAACGACTCTGGCTGGTCCGCGATCGGCTTGGCAAGAAGCCTCTGTATTACTCACACTCCGATGGGCGGTTGCGGTTTGCGTCCGAGCTGAAAAGCCTTCTGGTCGACGACACGTTTCGGCGAGACATCGACATCGATGCGATCGGCTTGTATCTGCGCTATGGTTACGTGCCGTCCCCGTTCACCGTCTTCAAAGACGCACGCAAGCTCCCGCCCGCCCATTATCTGCTGTGTGAGAGCGACGAGATCTCCATCACTCGTTACTGGGACCCCGCTCCGTTTGCGGAGGCGCGCTCGTCCCTGACCGATCACGAAGCCGAGGTCGCGCTCGAAGAGCGATTGGCGGTCGCCGTGAAGCAGCGGTTGATCTCCGATGTGCCTCTCGGGGCGTTCCTGTCGGGGGGCATCGACTCATCGCTGATCGTCGCGCTGATGAACGAGCATGGTGCGCGACCAGTTCGAACGTTCTCGATCCGGTTCGAGAACCCGGAATACGACGAAGCTGACCACGCGGCGGCCGTGGCGCGGCATCTTGGCACGGATCACTACGAGCAAACGTGCGGCGACAAGGACATGCTCGCCACCGTCGATCGGCTACCAGAGATGTTCGACGAGCCGTTCGCCGACTCCTCGGCCATTCCGACATTCCTGGTGTCGAAAATCGCGCGCGAACGGGTCACAGTAGCACTGTCGGGCGATGGCGGCGACGAGCTGTTTCTGGGCTATCCGCGTCATGCCTTCTCGGCGAGTGCCACGTGGGCGCTCTCGTTGCCGGGTTCCGTGCGAAGGGCGGCAGCCATCGGCGCCGCCAGAATGCCAACACGCCGGCTCCGGCGCATAGCCGATGTGCTGAGGAGCGACGAGACGGATCAGTACGCGCGCTTCATCACGTGGTGGAGTCCGGACGAGCTCGTCGCCCTGACGGGTCATCCGCCGACCGATGCCCCTTTCTACGCCGACGCGCTCGCCAGGACCCAGAACGTGCCCGCTGACGTCCGGCCAGGTCTTCTCGACCTCGTCTCGTATTTGCCGGACGACATCCTCACCAAAGTGGACCGGGCGTCGATGGCCGTCGGGCTCGAAGTACGTGCGCCGCTGCTCGATCATCGAGTCGTTGAGCTTGCCTTGAGTCTGCCGCTGTCGCTCAAGAGACGTGGCCGGACGACGAAGTGGGTACTGCGGGAGCTTCTGTATCGACGCGTGCCGCGCCAACTCGTCGATCGTCCCAAGATGGGCTTTGGTGTTCCACTCGGCGACTGGTTCCAGGGCCCGCTTCGGGAGCCTATGAACGACTATTGTTCGGGGACCGACCTCGAGGATCTCGGGATTGCGGCGCCGACGATTCGCAAACTTTGGACCGATTTTCAGGCTGGACGCACCCATCGATTCGATCGCCTGTGGCAGATATACGCGCTCGTCGCCTGGTCCCGGCGGTTGCGGCATCAGCCGGCCGCTGCGACCCGTTAGCAGCCGGAGTCCCATGAGCGACGGTTCGAGTGTGTCGTCGGAACGCCGTCCGAAAGTGATGCGCGCGATCGCGCGCCTCAACGTCGGCGGTCCGGCCCGCCACGCGGTGATCCTCGAGCACGGACTGCGTCGGCGCGGGTTCGAAACGCTGCTCGTCCACGGCAGTCCGACGACCGATGAAGGCAGTCTCGAGGACCTGATCGACGAGCGCGCGGTTCGCGCCATCCGCTTGCCGGGATTGGGAAGGCGGGTCAAGCCTTGGAGCGATCTCGTCGCGTTCTGGCATCTGCTGCGCCTCATTTTTCAAGAGCGGCCCGACATTCTGCACACGCATACCGCGAAGGCGGGCACGCTCGGGCGCCTGGCTGGTATCGCTTACAACCTGACACGGGGACGGGCGCGCCAGTGTCTGCTGGTGCATACCTTCCACGGTCATGTGTTGAGCGGATATTTCGGCAGGCTCGGAACGCAGGCGACCCGGCAAGCCGAGCGGCTGCTCGCCCGATGGAGCGACCGCATCATCACGATCTCGGATCGTCAACGGGACGAGATCGGCCGGACGTTTCGTATTGCCAGCCTGGACAAGATCTCTGTGATTCCTCTCGGACTCGAGCTGGACGATTTGCTGGCGGCCAGCTCGCCGGATCGATCGCTCAGAGAGGCCCTCGGCTGGACCTCGAATGAGTTCGTCGTCGGCTACGTCGGACGACTCGTCGCGATCAAGGACGTGCCGACCTTGTTGACCGGATTCACACACCTGCTCGAACGATGTCCCCGCGCCCGGCTGGTCATCGTTGGAGACGGCGTGCTTCGACAGTCATTGGAGAGGACTGCGAGGGATCTTCGGATCGAATCCAGTGTTCACTTTGCCGGTTGGCAGCGCGATTTGCGGAGCGTGTACGGGGCCATGGACGTGGTGGCTCTAACTTCCCGAAATGAAGGGACGCCCGTCGCCCTGATTGAGGCCTTGGCTGCCGGCATTCCGGTCGTAGCCACGGCCGTGGGAGGAGTGCCCGACGTCGTCAGGGACAACCAGACCGGGCTGCTGGTATCTCCCGGTGAGCCGATGTCCCTTGCCAACGCACTGTATCGGGTGGCGTCAGATGACGAGCTACGCCGCAGGCTCGGCACCAACGGGCGGGAAGACATGGCCCGGCGGTTCCGCAGTGAGCGATTGGTCGCCGACATCGCCGCCGAGTATTCGGAGCTGTTGAACGAGCGCAGCTCTCGGAGGGTTCGAGCTGCTCCCGGTCTAGTCGGCAACCACAGAGGTCAGAGCGCTCACAAAGAGTCTTGATTCTGCAACACAGTCCTAGAAGTTCAGGAGTGCCGCGCCCAGCGGAATATCCCGACTCGCACTGATTCCCCACCAGAGCCAGTCATACTGGTCACGGTCGTAGCGCGACCCGGATTTGAGCAACCACCAGGTACCGTTGTATGGCCGATACACAACCAGGTCGGCGATTCGATCGCCATCGAAGTCGCCGATCACGGGGACGTCACTGAATCGGCTGGCGCCCCACTGGACCGAGTAATGCCTCGTGTAGCCTGAGCTCGAGGTCAGGATCCACCAATCGCCCGTGTCGGGTCGCCACATTGTTGCGTCTGCTTTGCCGTCGCCGTCGTAGTCGCCAGGGACTGGCACGTCAGTGATACAGCCCCCACGCAATCGTGAACGATTGAGTCCAACCTGAACTCGAGGTCAAGACCCACCACTCGCCTGTGCCCGGTCGCCACACTGCCACGTCAGTCTTGCCGTCTCCGTCGTAGTCGGCAGGCACTGGCACGTCATTGAGTGAAACCTGGCCCCATGGAATCGTGAGCCATTGCTTTGAGCTCGAGGTCAGAATCCACCACTCCCCGGTGCCGGGCCGGTACACCGCCATGTCGGCCTTTCGGTCGCCATCGTAGTCGCCAACCACGGGCACATCTCCGAGAGAACCCACACCCCATTCCTGCGTCGAATATTTCGTGGAATCTGCTACTGGAGGTCAGGACCCACCAGACACCAGTCTCAGGCCGCCAGACCGCAATATCCGACCGGCCGTCGCCGTCGTAATCGCCGGCGACGGGGATGTCGGTGCTGGTTCCCCATTGATACGCCATCCCGGCACCGAAGTTGGCGCTTGATTTGAGGATGTACCACACGCCGTCCTCCGGGCGGTAGATCGTCACGTCTGCACGGCCGTCGCCGTCGAAGTCACCGCTGTTGATCCGGTACTGGTGATTTGGCTGCACTGACGGATTGGGCGATGGATTGGGTGCCGGCTTTGGCGCGGCGATGGCTGGAGGCATGCCGGAGACTTCCTTCGACGCGGGACTCATTGTTCCGCCGGAGCTGTAGGAGCGGACCGTGAAGTAGTAGCGCTTGTCGCTCTCCAGGCCGGTGACCACATACGACGTCTTGGTGCCTACGTCGGCGTTGCCGCTGTACACACCAGGCTCCGTGCCCCAATACAACATGTAGCCCGCGATCACGGGAGCGGTGTTCGCGTCCCACGCCAGGGTTACGTCCGCGGCTCGAGCCGGAACGGCCGCTGTCACAAAGAGGGCAGTCCCTGCCCATACCTTGATGGATTTGAGTTGAAACATTTGCGCTGCGGACGAGCAACGTCCGTACCGCAACGATCCACTGAATCACGACGTCAGAATCGCAGGCCTTTGCTTGACTTGGCATTCGCAGCTGCTGGCACAAGAATCGGACGCTCCAGATTGGATACGAATCCTGTTGGGCAGGTTACGATTCAGGCACGCACGATGATCGCGCGGTCGTGAAAAGAATCCAGAAACGCATGGAAGGATACGAGCGATTCGTCGGGTCAGGGCGGCGACAGCTTCGAAAACACAACCACCGCCGTTGCACACGCTTTCACTCTTTCGGTCGCGCCACCGCCATCGGCGAGCTGGCGCCGGGAATTTGCGTGCACGATGAGGCCGCCGGCGATCATATAAATATAATGGTGTACTTCTTGGGCTGAGGAGCCTCTCGCAGACCCTCGGTCGTTTCCATCAAACGTCTCGCCGATCAACGACATGGTCATGCCACGTACGACTCGTTGGGTTCTGTTCGTTTTCGCTCTGACATTCAGCGTCAACGCCGCCGCGCAACAACTCCCGGACCTGCGAGCGCAGAAAGCGTCGCGGGTCACCGATCCTCGTCTCGACGACCAACTCAATCAGCTTGTCGATCGGGTGCAGACAATGCCCGCCGCACAGGCGGCGCGGTCGACACCGCTGGCCATACGGGATGCCGTTCCGGTCAGCATTCGATTCGGCGATGCAGCCGATGCCATCGAGGCTTCTTTGAACCAGCTCGGAATCTCCGCTGCCAACAAGGCCAACGGCGTGATCGAAGCCTATGTTCCCGTCTCTCTGTTGACACAGGTGGCGGCGCTGAATCCCGTCACGAAAGTGAACGCGATCGTGCCGCCGCTGCCGAGGGCGACGAGCCAAGGCGTGAACGCGCACCTCGCGAATACGTGGCAGGCTGGCGGGCAAACCGGATCGGGCGTGAAGGTCGGCGTCATCGATGTTGGCTTCCAGGGCTTGCTGCCGCTTCTCGGCAGCGAACTTCCTGCATCAGTGACCGCCCGCTGCTACACCGGCATCGGCACGTTTTCCTCCAGCGCGTCGGTCTGCGACTCGCAGAACGTTCACGGGACAGCCGTTGCGGAGACGATCATGGACATCGCGCCAGGAGCGCAGCTCTACATCGCGAACCCATTGTCGCCGCTCGATCTTCGAAACACCGTCCAGTGGATGACGTCGGAGGGCGTGAAAATCATCAATCACTCGGTCGCCTGGACGTGGGACGGCCCGGGGGACGGAACCTCGCCCTTCAGCGACGCACCGCTATTCAGCGTCGACTTGGCGGTCAGCGGCGGCGCGATGTGGACGAACGCCGCTGGGAACGAGGCTCAATCGACGTGGACCGGCGCATTTACTGATACCGACGGCGATGGCCTGTTGGAATTCGATTCGTTGCAGCAGTGCATAGCTGCCGACAGCTGCGAAATCAACACGGTCTCTCTCGAGTTCGGCCGACTATTCATTGCGCAATTGCGCTGGGAAGACTCGTGGACAGCCGCCGCACGGGATTTGGACCTGTACCTGTTGCAGTTCGACACGGCGTCATCGGCTCTCACCGTTGTCGCAAGGAGTGAGAGCGCGCAAAGCGGTACCGCCGGGCACGTGCCATTCGAGCTCTTGAGCTACACACCTAACGTCATCTGCGCGTGTTCCTACTATCTAGCGATCAATCTTTTCTCCGGCGCGTTGCCCGGCTGGGTTCAACTCCAGGCCTTCACATCCGAGACGCTGCAGTTCCGGACGTCTGGCAGAAGCATCGCGAACCCGGCCGAGAGCGCCAACGCAGGCCTTCTCGCAGTGGGCGCCGCACCCTGGTACGGCACGAACACAATCGAGCCCTTCAGCAGCCGGGGACCGACGACAGATGGCCGGACCAAACCAGATGTGATTGGAGCGGATCGAGGAAGCACCGTCTCCTACGGCGCTTTTGCGTCGACGGGTGGATTTGGTGGAACCAGTCAGGCGTCGCCGCACGTGGCAGGACTTGCAGCGCTCGTGCTCGGGGCGTTTCCCAACACGCCGCCGACACAGCTGGCCGCTTACCTGCGAGCCACGGCATCGCCCCGCACTCCCTCGAACACGTGGGGCGCCGGGTTCGCGAACGTACCCGCATTTCCTTCAACCATCAGCCTGTCGGCCTTCTTGTCGGATACACCGTTCACGGCTCCAGCCAGTCACCCGATCACCTGGCGAGCCTTTGCCATCGGCGGCAACGGCCCATTCGAATATCAGTTCTGGGTTTACGACGGCACCAATTGGACGCTCGGGCAAGGCTACGCCCCGAGCAACACCTTCGCCTGGCAGCCGCCGACGCCAGGGACGTACTTGCTTCAGGTGTGGGCGCGTCACATTGGATCGACCGCCAATTTCGAAGACTGGAGAAGCTCTGGATTTTTCACCGTCACCGGCCCGGCACCGGCTGCCGTGACGGCTCTCAACGCAAACGTCGCGTTTCCGGCGTCCTGGGGAACGCCCATCACCTGGACCGCGGCGGCAAGCAGTGGAGGTCCGCCGCTCGAATATCAGTTCTGGCGACTGCGTCAAGGAGTCGGCTGGACCCTGGTCCAGGATTACAGTCCGAAGAACACTTTCACGTGGACGCCTGGCCTGTTCGACGGCGGCACCTACAACTTGCAAGTCTGGGTGAGAAGTGCAGGGTCCTCATTCCTCTTCGAGGCCTGGCGCGCGTTCGACAACTTCGTCATCGTCGCGCCTCCGGCGGTGACGGTGACGAGCTTTGCGGCTGATGTGTCGTTCCCGTCGCCTGTCTTCGTGCCGATCACGTGGACGGCCACGGCGACGGGCGGAGCTGGTCCGCTTCTTTATCAGTTCTGGCGCTTGCGACAAGGCGTCGGATGGACGTTGGCCCAGGACTACAGCACCCTGAACACCTATTCGTGGACGCCTGTCGACGCCGATGCCGGCACGTACCTGCTTCAGGTTTGGGTCAAATCTCCGCTCTCGCCGGCCGCATTCGACGCGTGGAGCGGCACTGGAAGCTTTGAGATCACCCCGTCCGGCCCCGTTCAGATCACGAGCCTGACTTCGAGTGTGGGGCTACGTTCACAATAAATCCGTCCTCCGTACCCGTAGTGTCATGGGACGGCGTCGGTTTCCCAACGCCCGCCACGAACTCGCTCTGGCGCAGCGCTCGACGCCCCGCTCACTGGCGGGTCTTTTCGATCTCGTCATAAGCGAAGCGTAAGAACGCCTCCAGCACTTTCTCTCGCCTCACGGACGGCTATCTGAACGTATCAAGCGGCCGATAAGCGGGATTGTGACAAGCCCACAGCGGGGCCTTCAATCTCGCAGTGAAACAGTGTGAAGGAACACTGCGCCAATCGCACGTTTCCTTCTACTCGGTCTCCGTCGCGCAGATGATGTGTCGTTCAATCCAGCCGCGCCGAAAGCGCGGCGGTCTCTTAGGAACTGCTGTGGTCGAATGACGCTATTTATGGAGGGTCAGATGCAGAGAACGTCTCGAGTGTGGAAACGAATGGCCGTCGTCGCTTTTCTGGTCCTGGGAAGCGGCATCGTAAACGCGCAAAGTCCGTCAGACGCGCAGATGACGGAAGAGCGTTCCTGGCAGCTTCAGTCGGTATTGCAGAGCATTGATGCCGACCGTGAAACGTGGGTGAACCTCTTGGTCTCGAGATGGTCCGCCGTGCTGAATCCCGCAGTCTACGATGTCGCGTCGGAGTTGGGATCGGTCGCGCGGGTGGCCCCCGCCTGGCAACTCTACGGAGCCTATCTGGCGAGCGATTTCATGACGGCCTCGGACATTCTTCACGGAAGACGGAATGCCGGGCCGTACATCGCAGGGCTGTCCGCGAGCGGCGCAAACCAGGCGCAATCCGTCGCGGTACCACAGGTTCTCGGAGATTTCGTCACCGAGCAGGTCTACAACGTCGTCAGCCCGCCGTGCCGGGTCGTGGACACTCGCCTCCCGGGAGCCCGTACGGGAATCGTCGTCCCCAATACGCTGCGGACATTCGATTTGACGACCGAAGCCGAGACGGAGGGGCAGGGCGGCGGACCGTTTCCGTGTGCTGGTCTGCCCAGCGACCCATCACATTGCCTGGGCGGTCAACATCGCGGTCGTCGGCACGAGTGCGTATACCAGCCACGGCGTCTTGAAGGCGTGGCCGTTTACCGGTCCAGAACCGACCGCGAGCGTCATCAACTGGATGCCCGGTCAGAATGGCGCCATAGCAAACGGCCTCACGCTCACCGGCTGCCCGGGGTGTGCCGATAGCATCGACATCAAGACCTTGGGCGTCGACGGAACCCACGTGATCATCGACGTCATGGGCTATTTCTCTCCGGCAACATTCAATTCCAGCACGGTCACGAGACTCGCTGGAGCGGCGACGGGGGCCGTTACGAACGGGACTGGTGCGACCGCCACCGGCGCGGCGTGTCCAGCCGGAACGTCGCTGATTGGCGGCGAGCTTCAGCACGCACCGCCAGCAGTGGCAAATGTTTCGGTTGGTGCGTCAGGTCAGGCAAGCGCGACCACGTGGGCCTTACCAGGTGTGGAACAATTCGGGCGGGAATGTTAACTTCACGGCCTTCTCGAGGTGCATCGACACACCCGTCAAGTTCCCCTGAGCGTCCGCTCGTTTTCGACCGCTCGATAAAAGGCTTTCATGCGGGCAGGCTCGACAGCAGTGTCGGGTCTGCCCGCATCCGTTTCAACCCCACGCGGCCGGGGTGATCGTCCTTACTTTGGTCGCTCCGCCAGAACGAACATCTGACCAGCCTGATGGGACTCCACGCCAGGAGCCGCGGCTTCGTTTCGGATCGCTGACGAAGCGCGCCGTGAAGGTCGTGAAGTAGGACCGCTTAGCGGGCTCGGCCATTTCCAAGCTCACGGTGATGAGCTTGATCACATGCGAAGGCCGAGCAAGAATGCCTTGACTGGGTCGCCGGTCAACAACGTCGTCGCGACAGACCTCACGATCATCGACGCGATGTGCGAGACAGCAAACGCGGACAAAAACCAGAGCGAGATCGCGTGGGACTCCAGGCACACTGCGCTCGCATTTTTCCCTTGTACTGCGTTCCCGTCGCGTAGATAATGCGTCGTTCAACTCGCCAAGCTCGATAAACGCCGCAGTCCTTTTTGGGAACGCTGTGGTCGTATTGCGTCATTTCATGGAGGTTCAGATGCAGAGAACGTCTCGAGCGTGGAAACGAATGGCTGTCGTCGCTTTTCTTGGTCTGGGAAGCGGCATCGTAAACGCGCAAAGTCCGTCAGACGCGCAGATGACGGCCGAGCGTTCCTGGCAGCTTCAGTCGGTATTGCAGAGCATCGATGCCGACCGTGAAACGTGGGTGAACCTCTTGGTCTCGAAATGGTCCGCCGTGCTGAATCCCGCAGTCTACGATGTCGCGTCGGAGCTGGGATCGGTCGCGCGCGTGGCCCCCGCCTGGCAACTCTACGGAGCTTATCTGGCGAGCGATTTCATGACGGCCTCGGACATTCTTCACGGAAGACGGAATGCCGGGCCGTACATCGCAGCGCTGTCCGCGAGCGGCGCAAACCAGGCGCAATCCGTCGCGGTACCACAGGTTCTTGGAGATTCCTTCAGCGAGCAGGTATACAACGTCGTCAGCCCGCCCTGCCGGGTCGTGGACACTCGCCTCCCGGGCGCGCGTACGGGAATCGTCCTCCCCAACACCATGAAGCACGTTCGACTTGACGACCGAAGCCGAGACCGACGGGCAAGGTGGGGGACCGTTCCCGTGTACTGGTCTGCCCACGACCCATCACATTGCCTGGGCGGTCAACATCGCGGTCGTCGGCGCGAGTGCGTATACCGGACACGGCGTCTTGAAGGCGTGGCCGTTTACCGGTCCAGAACCGACCGCGAGCGTCATCAACTGGATGCCCGGTCAGAATGGCGCCATCGCAAACGGCCTCATTCTCACCGCCTGCCCGGGGTGTGCCGATAGCATCCACATCAAGACCTTAGGCGTCGATGGGACCCATGTGATCATCGACGTCATGGGCTATTTCTCCCCGGCAACATTCAATTCCAGCACAGTCACCAGGGTGGCTGGAACTCCGGTCTCGGTCCCGGGAACCGGAGTCGGCACGTTCGTCTCCGGCGCGGCGTGTCCGGCTGGAACGGTCCTGGTCGGAGGCGATGTCGACCATGGAAGTGCTGGGGCCGTGGCCATGAGCTCGTCGGGTCAAGCCACTCCGACGATTTGGACCTTCAGGATGGTCAACGCCACGGGCTCGGCAGTCAGCATCACCGGCTACTCGAGGTGCATGGACACACCCGTCAAGTTCCCCTGAGCGTCCGCTCGTTTCGACCGCTCGATAGGAGCTGTCATGCGGGAGGCCCGACAGCGGTGTCGGGCCTATCCGCTTCCGATAGGCCGCTCTTCGCATTTACTCCAGTGGCGTGTATTGCTAGAGCTGGGCGTCCCCTGGTGCTTGCTTTCCGGAATGATTCGGGCGTTCAGCCAATAAAAACATCTGACCAGCGAGCGGTCGCCAGGGCAGCCTCAGGTAGAGCGGAATCAAAAAAGACAACGAGCCACCCCGGCTCTTGATGGTCAGAGGGAGAAAGCGCGGAGTCTCCTTCACGACGTCGAATCCCACCGACTCGAGCCAATCGCGAATCGACACATCGGTGAAGATCGTTCGATGCGTATAGTCGTCGAAGTACCGGCCGGGCGCGAGGCGGAAATTCGGCTGAATGATCGCCAGCCGGCCACCAGGCCGGAGCGCGCGCAAAACGAGCGGGATGAGCGCGTTCAACTCGGCCCACTCGAAGTGTTCGAAAAAGTTGCTGGCCAGGATGAAGTCGAATTGTTCGGGCTGCGCGTGCGACAGAAATGTCTGCGCACCGGTCTGATGGATCTCGACTCCCGGAGCCGCGGCTTGATTGAGTTGCGGCCCGATGTCCACGGCGACTCGCCGGGACGCAGGAACACGGTTGATGAAATGGCAATAGCCGGCCCCCAGCTCGAGAACAGCCGCTCCTGGCGGGATGAATTGAACGAGATATGCCGTCAGGTGCCGCCAGACCGCGTCGCGCTTCGAATCGCTGATGAAGCGCGTGGTGAAGTAGGAGCGTTCAACGGGCGCGGCCATCTTCAAAGTCCCGCCGCGGCGCACGTGGCACGCTGAACAGCCCGCGCTTCAACCGGCTGATCGTGATCAGCCTGATCATGCGAAGGCCGAGGAAGAACGCCTTGACCGGGTCTCCAGTCACCGATGACGTGCCCACGCGAGGCGCGTAATTCACCGGGACTTGGATGATTCGAAAACCATGAAACAGGCTTTCGATCATCATCTCGGGGCCGAACTCGCTGCCTCCAATCTTGAAGGCCGGCAGCAACGTTGCTGCCACGGGCCTGCGAATCAGCCGCATCGTGCAGCCAACATCGGACAGGCTGGTCGCGTTGTAGAGGAATTGCATGTACTTCGCGACGCACCAGTTCCCCCAGCGGAGAAAGATCCCCATGTTTGCTCCGCTCCAGATGAGCTGCTGGGACGTGCGGCTGCCGTATACGACGTCGAAGTCTTGCGCGTACGACAGCAGCTTGAAGACGTCACCGGCGAAGAACGTGCCGTCGGGTTCGCACACGATCAGATAGTCCGCACTCGATTCCGCCAGACCCCTGCGTATAGACCAGCCGTACCCTTGACGCGGCTCGAAGATCTCGCGGGCGCCGGTATCGGCAACAGCCTCCGAGGTTCCGGCGACGGCGTTGTTGTTGACGACGATCACTTCGTCGACGACGCCCGTCGACTGGATGTCGAGAACGAACTGCCGGATCGAGTCCTTCTCGTTATAGGTTGGAAGAATCACGCTAACCGAGTGTCCGTGCCACATAAGCGCTGGCCTTTGCTGTAGGCGCTCCGGATCAGGTTCGGACTGAATCGGCAGTCAGCCGGCGAACGAGATCATAGCGAAGCTTGGGCTGGCCACCGGAAGCTTTTCTAAAGACGGAAAATCGACGACCGCGCGCAACCCTTCAGTGCATTTCGCGTATCGACCACCAGTGGCATGCGAGCAATCGACGCGTAGTCAAAAGCGCGGTGGTCGGTGGCCACGACCGCGCAGTCGCAGCCGTTCTCGACCACGCTGGCGAACGGAACCGATTCCAACGTGTGGCCGGCGTGGGTCAGGTGCGGGACGTAGGGATCGGTATAGCTGACACGTGCGCCGCGGCGCGTCAGAAGCTCAAGAATGTCGAGCGCGGGCGACTCTCGCATGTCGTTGACATCGCGCTTGTACGCGACTCCGAACAGATGGATGTGCGATCCATTGATCGGCTTTCGGACCGAGTTCAGGGCGTCGCCGATCCGTTGAACGACGTATTCCGGCATCGAGCCGTTGACTTGACCGGCCAGCTCGATGAACCGGCACTCGAACCCGCTTTGCCGGGCCTTCCAGGACAGGTAGAACGGATCGATGGGGATGCAGTGTCCGCCAAGACCAGGCCCTGGATAGAACGGCATGAAGCCGAACGGCTTCGTCTTGGCCGCGTCGATGACTTCCCACACGTCGATGTCCATCTTGTGGCACATCAACGCAATTTCGTTGACCAGCCCGATGTTGACGGCGCGGAATGTGTTCTCGAGCAGCTTCACCATCTCGGCTACGCGTGTCGAGCTGACTGGCACGACCGTCTCAACCACCTGCGAATACAGCGCGACCGCCGCCTCCGTGCTCGCAGGTCCGTGGCCACCGACGATCTTCGGGATGTTCCGGGTCAGGAAGGTCGCATTGCCAGGATCCACGCGCTCGGGAGAGAACGCGAGGAAGAAATCGCTTTCGACCCGCAAGCCGTTCGCTTCGAGCATCGGCAGTGCAACCTCATCGGTCGTGCCCGGATAGGTCGTCGATTCAAGAATGACCAGCTGTTGGCTCTTGAGGTGAGCAGCCACTGCCTCGAGCGCACGCACGACGTAGGAGAGATCCGGATCTTTCGTCTTCCGGAGGGGCGTCGGCACGCAGACATCGGCAACGTCCATTTCCGTGAGCAGCGACATGTCGCTTGTCGCTCGAAGATGACGTGACTCCACTGCCTCGACGAGCTCGGCATCGGACACGTCGGGAATGTAGTTCCGGCCGGCGTTGATCTGGCGCGTCTTGGTGTCGTCCACGTCGAAGCCGGTGACGTGAAAGCCCTTGCGCGCGAACTCGACGGCCAGCGGCAAACCAACGTAGCCGAGGCCGATGATTCCGACTTTGGCCTGTTTCGTTCGGATTCGCTCGACGAGATCGCGCGACGCTACTTCGCTCACTTGGCCGCCAGGCGCGTCAAGACCGTTCCCCCGCGAAGCCGCTCGAGGTCGGCGTCCACCATCATCGCGATCAGCTGCTCGAAATTCACCGTCGGGTTCCAACCCAGCTCGCGCCGTGCCTTCGATGCATCTCCGAGCAGATGATCGACTTCGGCAGGTCGGATCAGCGCCTGATCGATCTGGACGAATTTCTTCCAATCGAGTCCGGCATGAGAAAACGCGATGTCCACGAGATCGCGGACCGAATGGCTCACGCCGGTCGCGATGAGGTAGTCGTCGGGGCGATCCTGTTGGAGCATCAGCCACATCGCGTGCACGTAGTCGCCGGCAAATCCCCAGTCACGGTGTGCGTCCAGGTTGCCAAGGCTCAAGGTCTCGGCGAGCCCCAGCTTGATCCGCGCGACGCCATCGCAGACCTTGCGAGTCACGAACTCGAGGCCGCGGCGAGGTGATTCGTGATTGAACAGCATGCCCGAGACGGTGAACAGGTTGTAGCTCTCGCGATAGTTCACCGTGATGTAGTGCGCAAACACCTTCGACACGCCGTAAGGGCTGCGCGGATGAAACGGCGTCAACTCGGTCTGGGGCACTTCGCGCACCTTCCCGAACATCTCGCTCGACGAGGCCTGATAAAAGCGGATCGATGGATCGACGCGCCTGACCGCGTCGATCATCCGCGTGACTCCCAGCGCGTTGAACTCGCCGGTCAACATCGGCTGATCCCAGGACGCGGGCACGAACGACATGGCCGCAAGGTTGTAGACCTCGTGCGGGCGGACGTCCTCGAGCACACGCAACAGCGACAACTGATCGAGCAAATCGGCGGGCTGGAGTGTCACGCGATCCAGGAGGTGTTCGATCCGCCACAGATTCGGCGCGCTCGACCGGCGCACCATTCCCGCGACCTCGTATCCCTTTTCGAGCAGCAACTCGGCAAGGTACGACCCGTCTTGACCGGTGATGCCCGTGATGAGTGCCCGTTTTGCCATGACGTCGGGACGTTCCGCAGGAACGACCGTGAGATTGTACTGAGCGCCTCACAACAGGGTCAAGCTATCGCGATCTAGCGCCGAGCCTTCCGCAGACGAAAGAACGTTCGGACCGAATCGATGCCAAACCGCACCAGCCGTGCCGTTGAGCGTCCATGGCCTCGCGGTTGATACGTGAACGGGATCTCGGTGATCCGGCGGCCTTCGATGTGGGCCCGGACGAGAATCGTTTGTATCGCATCGAAGTTTTCCGGCAGGTCGGCGAGTGACGGGAGTGCCCGCTTGCGGTACAGCCGAAACCCGCTGGACATATCCGACACCGCGATGTCGAGGCCGCGGCTGAAGACGAAATTGAGGGCGCGACTGAGAAGGTAGCGGCCGTAAGGCATGATCGCCTTGCCGCCGCGCACATAGCGTGAAGCCACGACGATATCAGCGCGCTGCCTCGCCGACCACATGTCGGCAACGAAGTCGGGCCGATGCGACTGGTCGGCGTCCATGGTCAGAATCCAGTCCGAGGCAGCCGCTTCGAATCCGCGTTTGAGCGCACCACCGTATCCTGGCGTTGCCTGTTGGATGACGAGCGCGCCGGACTCCCGCGCGACCGACTCGCACAGCGCGTCGGCTGCGGGCGTGATCACCAGTATCTCTGTGCTGAGGCCGAGGCCACTCGTCACCTGGCGCAGTGCCGGAAGGAGCTCCTTCAGATTGGGGCCTTCCCCTTTAGCTGGAAGCACCACGGTGAGGTCCATCCCGCTCGATAGACTACGTCATACTAGAATCAGAATTGCACCTATCACCTCACAGCTGTCAGCTATCAGCCGATTCAACATGGAAACCATCGATGTGGCCGTCATCGGAGGCGGCGTCAGCGGACTGGCGGTCGCGCGCGCGTTGGCGCAGCGCGACCTGTCCGTCTGCGTCCTCGAGCGTCACGCCCGCCCCGGCCTGGATACGAGCACTCACAACAGCGGCGTCATTCATGCCGGGATTTACTATCCGGCCGACTCGCTCAAAGCACGTCTCTGCACCGAAGGCCGGCGACTTCTCTATACCTTTTGTGCCGCGCATCACGTCCCTCACAAGCGATGCGGAAAGCTGATCGTCGCCCACGACGACAGCGAGCTCGGTGCGCTCGAGGCGCTTTGGAAACGCGGCACTGCGAACGGCGTCGAGCGGCTCGAGCTCGTAGACCGAGCGTTCATCGCTCGACGCGAGCCGTCGATCCAGGCTGTGGCTGGTATCTACTCGCCCGAGAGCGGCAGCGTCGAAGCCGAAGAGCTGGTGAAGACGCTTCTGCGCACGGGCCAGGCTGCCGGGGTGATTTTTCTTCCTGATACTCCGTTGAAAGGCGCCAATCTCAATCGCAACGGCATCGAGCTCGATACGGGCCGCGAAACCATCCTGGCCGGGACCGTCGTCAACGCCGCGGGACTCTACGCAGACGATGTCTCGAGAATGGTGGGTGGCGAATCGTTCACGATCTATCCCTGCCGTGGCGAGTACGCCGAGCTGACCCCCGCCAAGCGCGGATTGGTCAACGCCCACGTCTATCCGCTGCCGCATCAGCACGGGCTGGGTGTCCACATCACGACCACTCTCGCCGGTGCCGTGATGTTCGGCCCGACGGCCCGCTACCAGGCTCGCAAGGACGACTACGAAAACGACCGCATACCGCTCGAGGACTTCGTCGAACCGGCGCAACAACTGCTTCCCGGCCTGACCATCGCCGATTTGCGGTTGTCTGGCAGCGGCATCCGGCCAAAGCTGAATCCGCCGGAAGAGTCGTTCGCCGATTTCTTGATCCGCCGCGATCGCAACAATCCGCGAGTCGTCCATGTGGCAGGCATCGAATCTCCGGGACTGACCGCTTGTCTGGCGATTGGAAAGCTCGTCAGCCAGATTGTGGGCGACGAAGATCATCGATGATCAAGCGATCATCGATTCGGGTTCTTGTGTCCGAGCTCGCCAAGCTGCTCGGCCATCACGAAACGGCGCACCGCATCCTGCCATGTCGGCATCGTGACACCCGACCCGAGCAACTTGGAGTTCGAGAGCGCACAGAACTGCGGCCGCTGTGCGCGAAGCGGCACGTCAGCCATGCGGACGGGCACGAAGCGGGGCTCTACGGCCGCCTGGCGGGCGAGTTCCGCCGCCAGTTCGAGCCACGTGCAACATCCTGAATTCACACAGTGGTACAAGCCGTACGGCGCTTTCCCGTTCACGAGCTCGAGCGTGGCGTGCGCGGCGTCGGCTACGAACGTCGGAGAGATCGTCCGGTCGTAGAAAATCTGAACCGAATCGCCGGCCATGAGCTTCTTCCAGAAGCCTGCGATCGTTCCTCGCGACGGGCCATTCTCCGCCCTTCCGAAAAGGCTCTCGACACGGAGAACGTACGAACGCTCCGCATCGGCGGCGAACCATTCGCCCAGCAACTTTGACGCTGCGTAGACAGACCTTGGATTCGGGCGATCCTCTTCCGTGTACGGCGCAGAAGCCGTCCCGTCGAACACGAAATCGGTGCCGAAGTGGACCAAGACGATGCCGCGGGCCGACGCGGCTCGTGCCAGCGCCCGTACAGCGAAGGCGTTGAGGTTCAGTGCGTCGATCGGGTGATCTTCCGCGCCATCGACGTTGTTGTAGGCGGCGCAATTGACGACCACTTCAGGACGGAGGCGCTCGATGGCGTTCTCGACCGCCCGATCGTCGGTAGCATCCAGATCTGCGTGACCGAGGGGCGTCACATCGTGACCGGCGGCAAATGTCTCGGTTATCGCGGCGCCAAGCTGGCCACGGGCTCCAACGACGACGACCCGCACTACTTCGCGCCTCGACGGCGCTCGACCGGGTCCGGCGGCGCCATTGTGATCTCCATCATCGAGGCTATTCTGCCACGAGCCGATCCGGGCTTCACAGGACGCCGACACCAGATCTCATCGACGGCTTTGTTTCACAGCAGCGCGCGTCTCGCGTTCGGCTTCGCGGCGCTTGATGGTTTCGCGCTTGTCGTATTCCTTCTTTCCTTTGGCGAGACTCACCGCGACCTTCACTTTGCCGTTCTTGAAGTACATACGGACCGGCACGAGCGTCATGCCTTTTTCGACCGTCTTTCCCACGAGCTTCCGGATTTCATCTCGGTGAAGCAACAACTTGCGACGGCGCAACGGTTCGTGATCGGCGTAGCCCCGATGGCTGTAAGAGCTGATGTTCACGTTATAGAGATACGCTTCGCCATCATCGATTCGGGCGAAGCTGTCCCGAAGATTGACGCGGCCCTCGCGAATGGCTTTCACCTCGGTTCCGAGAAGAACGATGCCGGCTTCGAACGATTCCAACAGGTGGAAATCGTGAAACGCCTTGCGATTTTCGGCGATGTTGGTTTGCGCCAGCTCGCGTTCTGTTTTTTCTTTCATTGAGGGATTCGGTGCACGCCGAGTGTCGTTCTGATTCAACCAGCAATGACGACGGGTCTACTTTCCGTGAAGGAATCTTCACCCGCCGTGTCCTCGGTGTCCTCCGTGGTGGCTAGTTTTGGCTTAAGTCTAGACGGAACCGCCGGCAAGCTTCGCGGCCAACAGAATCGCCGCCACCATGCTTTCCGGATCGGCAATGCCGAGGCCCGCGATGTCGAATGCCGTCCCGTGATCGACCGACGTCCGAACGAACGGCAGGCCCAGCGTGACATTGACCGCATGGCCGAATGCCACCAGCTTCACCGGGATCAGCCCCTGATCGTGGTAACAGCAGACGACGACGTCGAACTCGCCGCGACGGGCGCGCACGAAGAGGGTATCCGCTGGAAATGGTCCCGACACGTCGATGCCCGACGCCCGGCACGTCTCGATTGCCGGACGAATGGCGCTGTCTTCCTCTTGACCGAACAGTCCGTGCTCGCCGGCGTGCGGATTGAGACCGGCGACGGCGATCCGCGGGGTCGCATATCCAAATCTCGGCAGTTCGCACGCCGTCAATCGGATAGTCGTCTCCATGGTCTTGGCCGTCAGTGCTTTCGGAACTTCGGCCAACGGGATGTGCACCGTCGCCAAGACGACGCGCAATGCTTCGGAGTGAAACATCATCGCCACGGAGGGAACACCCGACAGGTGGGCGAGCAAATCCGTATGGCCGTGCCATGGAAGGCCGGCTAGCCGGAACGCCTCCTTGTTGACCGGCGCTGTCGCTATCGCGGCAACGCGGTTCTGCCGCGCGTCTTCCACCGCACGAACAATGGCTTCATACGCTGCGAGGCCAGCGTCGGCGCTCAATAGGCCAGGTTTGAAGGACCGATCGCTGGAGGGGCCGTAAAGAATCGGTTCGCAGACGTCGAGAACACGCGAATCGGCCGCGGCCCGTTGCGCCACTTCGGGTCCGATGCCAGAAGGATCGCCGACCGTTACTGCGACACGGGGTTTTGGCATCGAGAACTGATCCCTGAGCCCTGAGCCCTGAGCCCTGAGCCCTGAGACCTACTTGTGACAGTTGCAGGATCCACAGCCGCCGGTGCCACAACCCGATGGGTTGTCGCAGCCGCCCTCGCTTCCACATCCTCCGTGGACTACTCCTTTGGCATTGGGGAGCTCGTAGCGCAGGCAACATTTCAAACGGCCGCAAAGGCCGGACAATTTCGACGGATTGAGACTGAGGTCCTGCTGCTTCGCCATCTTGATCGAAACAGGCTCGAACGAGGTGAGAAACGTCGTGCAACACAGCGGCCGACCGCATGTTCCGTAGCCGCCGAGCATCTTGGCTTCGTCGCGGACACCAATCTGCCGCATCTCGATGCGCGTGTGAAACTCGGCCGCCAGCTCCCGCACCAGCTCGCGAAAGTCGACGCGGCCGTCGGCCGTGAAATAGAAGACGAGGCGCGACCCATCCAACGCGAGCTCGACGCGCGTGAGTTTCATCCCGAGGCCGCGCTCGCGGATCTTGAGCAGCGCGACGCGATACGCTTCGCGCTCGCGCAGCTGCTGCTTGGACCGGACGGCCAGGTCCTCCCGCGTCGCGAGACGGACCCGCGCCGTCGAGTCGGCCATCGAGCGGCGTCGGTCGCTCAGGTGTGGATTCGTTCGAACGACAGTCGCCAGAGCCGGACCGCTTTCGGACTGAACGACGACGTGATCGCCGGGCCGGGGATCGTCGGCTGGAGAGTCGTCCAGCACGTGCGTCTGTACTCTGCCGACCGGTGTCAGCTTGACAGAAACCAGTTTTCCGGGACTCGAAGCGTCCAAAATAGCACCCTACAACTGCAACACCAGCCAATCGGCGACGATCTTGACGCCGGCGTTGCGTTCGATCGCCACCAGTGCCTGATCGATTGCCGAAAACGCTCGCGTACCTCGCTCGCCTCGATACACCTGTCCGAGCTCTTCGAGAGCGGGCCGAAGGTCGGCATTGGCAAGCGTTCTGACGTCTCCGCCCGTCGCGATCAACTCAGTATCCCGGATCAGCGTCGCCATGGCGCGAAGGTACGAGGATAGCCGCTCGCGGTCTGCGGCCGCAGGCCCACCACCGATATTCGTCAGCAAGGTCTTCGCGCCATCGATTCGCCGGCCAGGATCCCGGGTGGCGCCGGCGAACGCCAGAACCTGTCGCGCCACGGCCCGCGCCTCGAGAATTTCATCGGCATCCATGTCGAGCGCGCGGCCAAGGCTTCCGTCGGAGGACATCGCAATAGCCCGGGCTTCCTGCTCGCCGTGTCCGCGCTCGATCAGCGCGGAGGCGACGTCCGACGTGCCTAGCGGCCGGAATCGAAGCCGCGGACAGCGCGAAATCACGGTCGGCAGCAAGACGTCGGACCTCGCGCTGACGAGAATGAAAACAGATGATGAAGGCGGTTCTTCGAGCGTCTTGAGAAGCGCGTTCTGCGCCGTCAAGACCAACGCATCGGCATCATCAATGATGACGACGCGGCGCTTGCCCTCGAATGGGCGATAACCAGCACGCTCGATTGCGTCGCGAACCTGCTCAGTCTTGATCGATCCGCTGTCGCCCGGCTCGATGACGAGAACCTCGGGGTGAAGGCCACGCGCGATTCGTGAACAAGCAGTGCACTTGCCACACGCGTCGAATTCGATTTCTGTGGAGCCTCCGGCCCGGCCGACGACTGGTGACTCACAGTTGAGTGCTTGGGCTGTGGCGATGGCCGTGCGCCGCTTTCCGACGCCGGAAGGTCCAGCGAAAATCAGGCTTGGCGGAAGGAGATCCTCGCGCACCGAGCGCGCCAGAAGCCTGATGAGTCGCCGGTGTCCAATGACGTCTTTGAAAGGCATGACCGCGGCTTCGATCCGAATCGTATCACGGTCACGAAGCTCCGCCGCGGTCCTGGAGGGCACTGCACCGAGAGGTGCGTGCGCTCTCCTACTGCTCGTCCTTGTCTCTCTTGTCTTCTCGCTTGATGCCGAACACCTTCGACCAGAAGCCGCGCTTGGCCTTCGGTTGTTCCGGCGGCGGCGCTTCGGCGACCGGCGGAGGCTCGACGTGAGGGTGAAGGGTTGGTTCCGTATTCGAAACGATCGGAGCGGGCGTTCGTGGCGCAGGGGATGCGCCGAAGAAGGTGGCGAACTTCCTCAGGATTCCGAGCGTGTGAACGTCGCAGTAGCCGGTCGGCTCCGTCCCGCTCGCAAAGTACTCGGTATAGACCATCGACCGTCGTGTGCTTTGCCCGTTGTCGTCCACCACCTCGGCGTGCTCGCATCCGGAGGTCGCGAGCTTTCCCGACACGCGGCACACCACGGCCGTCGTCACCCCTGACGGCGGGCTGAACCAGGCCGGCCGGTTCCCTGCCGTCGCCGCTTTCATGAACTTCGCCCAGATTGGAACCGCGACGTCGGCAGCGAAACCGTTCGGCAAAATGGTCTGAGGCTGATCGAAACCAACCCAGACTCCAGAGGCCAGTGTCGGCGTGAATCCGACGAACCAGGCGTCGTTGAAGTCATTCGTCGTGCCGGTCTTCCCCGCGGCGGGCAAGGTGAAGCCAAGACTCCGGACTCGGGCGGCTGTTCCGGCGTTGATAACGTCCGCCAGCATGTTGCTCATCAAGAACGCGGTCGTCTCGCTGATGGCTTGCTTGGACGATGGTTCTTCCTCGAACAGCACCTGACCGTCGCGATCTTCGACTCGGCGGATCAGAATCGGCTTGGGCACCAGGCCACCGTTGGCGAACGCGGCGTATGCCGCCGTCATGGCTTCGAGGGTCACTTCGCCCGAGCCTAACGCCAGCGATGGAACTTTCGGCACGTCGCCAACGCCCATGTTCTTGGCGTATTCGACGGTTCGCGGAATGCCGACCTGCTGCAGAAGCTTTACGGCGGCCCGGTTGCTCGAGGTGCGCAGCGCCGTGCGCAAGGTCATCGACGTTTCTGTGGAGTGACCCTCCTCCGGCGTCCAGGCCCCCTGCAGCGTGTCGATGGGATCATCGAGGTGATCGAGTACGGTGGCTGGCGTGTATCCAGCTTCGAGCGCGGTGGCGTACACAAACGGCTTGAACGCCGAACCCGGTTGCCGGCGGGCCTGAACGGCGCGATTGAAGCGACTCTCCGCAAAATTGCGGCCTCCAATCATGACCCGTATGTGGCCGGTCTGCGGATCCAGGGCGATCATGGCGGCTTGAAGAGGCTCCTGATCGCGAGGGCCGATGCTTCCCCGGCGTGACGCGACGGCACGACGGCGCTTGGCGACGGCCTCCAAGCCCTCTTGAACTGCCGCTTCCGCCTGGTCCTGCATCGTCATGTCAATCGTCGAGAAGACGCGCAGTCCACCCTGATACACCCGCTGCCAGCCAAAGCGCTCCACGAGCTCGCGCCTGACCTGCTCTTTGAAGTACTGACCGTGCGCCTCTTCCGATTCAAGGGAATTGGTCAGCACGAGTTTCGTTCCGCGCGCCTGCTGCCATGTGGGTCGATCGATGACGCCGGTATCGACCATCGCCTGCAACACGACGTTGCGCCGGGTGACGGCGCGCTGCATGCTCACGGTCGGGGCGTAGCTCGACGGCGACTTCACGAGGCCGGCTAACGTCGCCGCCTCCGAGACGGTCAAATCCGACGCGGACTTCCCGAAATATCCTCGAGAAGCCGCTTCAGCGCCGTAGAGACCGTCGCCAAAGTAGACCTTGTTGAGGTAAAGCTCGAGGATCTGCCACTTCTGATACACGCGCTCGATTCGTTGGGCCAGGATGAGCTCCTGGAGCTTTCGCCTGAGCGTTCTCTCGGACTTCAGAAAACTCTGACGGGCCAGCTGCTGAGTAATGGTGCTGCCGCCCTGTGCGACACGGCCAAGCCGGATGTTGGCGAGCGCGGCCGACACGATGCGAAACGCGTCGAAGCCGCGGTGCTCGAAGAACCGCTGATCTTCGACGGCCACGATCGCCCGAATCAGATGCGGTGAGATTTTCGTGAGCGGCACTTCGATGCGCTGCTCCTTGAAGATCGTGAACGCCAACTTGTCCGCCCCGTCGTAGACAGCGGTGGCCTGAGCCATTTCGCCCATCTTGCCCACGGCTTCACGACCCGGCAGATCGCGCTGCAGATCCCACATGAACCAGACGCCAAAGCCGAGTACGGCGCTCATGCTTAGAGCGAGCCCGCCGGCCAGACCGAGCACGAGACGTGGGTGCCGGCGTTTCGCCTCGCGCCAGGCAACTGCCAACTGCTGCAGCCGGACTTGGCTGGCGCGCCGAAGGACGTCCACACGCCGCCGAACCGCGTTCAAGTGCGACTGAATGTCCCGATTCATGATGGGATCAGCAGAACTTTTCCGGTCGTCTTGCGTCCCGCCAGAGCTATATGAGCCTCGGCGGCGTTCTCGAGCGGAAAATCAAACTCAGTACGAATCCGCAATTTCCCGCTTTCAATCCAACCGAACAGGTCGGCCGCGCGCTGCTGCAGTTCGGCGCGCGTCGCGATGTAGTGGACGAGCGTGGGTCGAGTGAAAAACAGCGAGCCCTTCTGGCTCAACGCCAACGGATCCACCGTCGCGACGACGCCACTCGACTGTCCGAAGAGTACCAGCATTCCACGTGTGGCGAGACAATCGATGCTTTTGGCAACGGTCGTCTGCCCCACCGAATCGTAAACCACTTGAACCCCTTTGCCACCTGTGAAGGCTTTCAGTTCCGACTCGAAGTCCTGTTCCGTATATAGGACGACGTGGTCGGCTCCAGCGTCGCGGGAAAGTGCGGCCTTCTCTACGGTTGAGACGGTCGTTACGACTCTCGCGCCACGCAACTTCGCTACCTGTGTGAGTAGCAACCCCACTCCACCAGCGCCGGCGTGAATCAGGCACGTATCCCCCGATTTGAGCGGATATGTGGAACACGCCAGATAGTGCGCCGTTATACCCTGCAACATCACTGCCGCGCCTTGTTTCGTGGTGACGCCTGAAGGCAGAACAATGAGGCGGTCTGCCGGAACCGCGCAAAAGTCCGCGTATGCACCTTGGACACTTGTCCAGGCCACCCGATCACCTACCTTGATATCGCGGACACCGTCGCCCACGGCGGTCACTTTGCCTGCGCCTTCCATGCCTAACGTGAGTGGCAACGCCAACTTGTAAATGCCAATCCGTTGATAGATGTCAATGAAGTTGACACCGGCGGCCTCGATTCGGACGAGAGCCTCACCCGGCTTCGGCGTCGGCTCCGGCGCTTCGTCGTACTTGAGGACTTCAGGACCACCCAGCGCGTGCACACGAATGGCTTTCACAATCGCTTCTCCAGTTCAGCTGGCGGCCGACTTCTGAAGGAAGCCCGGCCACCTCAACAAGTCTGACGCAATCTTCGAGGATCGACAATCTTTTGCGCTTCCCGAGAGAACGCGGTTGCAAATTCGTCATCCTAAGACTTCCGCGTTTCGGCAATTTGGAGAACCAATGCCGACGCTTATTCACTCGTGCAAAAACAGCGGCAAAGGGTCGTCGACGTTTGCGAGCAGCGCGAGCCTGGCCCAGAAAATCAGGGGCGAGGATCTAAGGGCAAAACCTCAATCTCGGCGAACTCCGCGGTCTCGGCGGTAAACGTCGTGGCGTTTTAAATCGATGAACGGCGATTGTAAACTTCCAGTTGCATGAAGTCCTGTATCCACGCCCCGAGGACCGCATCGACTCAGAGACGACTGCGAGTCGGTGCGGTTGTCGTGAACGTGATCTTGGCCGCGGCAGTGCTGATCCCTGCCAACGCCGCGGCCCCGCGGTTGATCGTCGTTCTGGTCGTCGACCAGTTTCGTGGCGACTACGTCGAGAGGTTCCAGCATCAATGGACGGGGGGATTACATCGCCTTCTGACAGACGGGGCGTGGTTCCGACAGACCGCGTACCCGTACTTCAACACCGTCACCTGTGCGGGCCATGCGACTGTGAGCACAGGCGCCTATCCCTCGGCACACGGCATGATCCTCAACACTTGGTGGGACCGGGCGTCGGGAAAGCGTGTGGCGTGCGCCGACGATAACGGTGCAAGCATCGTGTCTTACGGGAAACCCACGAGCGGCACGGGTGAAAGCGCCGTCCGCTTACGGACTCCGACGCTCGCCGACGAGCTGCGAACGCAACTCAATCCGCCCGCTCGCGTGGCCTCCTTCTCGCTCAAAGCGCGAGCGGCCGTGACTCTCGCCGGGCAGCACGCCGACGCCATAGCGTGGTTTGCCGACAGTGGAGTATTCATCAGTTCATCGAGATACGATGCAGCGCCGGCCGTGGCCGATTTCGTCAGGCGCCACCCAGTCGAGGAGCGGCTCGGGGCCGTATGGGATCTGACGTTGCCACGCCAGTCGTACGTCAATGACCACTCGACTGGTGGTGTGACGACGCGGACGTTCCAATCGGGCTTTCCTCATGCCTTGCAGGGTCGGGGCGACGAGCCCGATCGGCTGTTCTACGACCGCTGGCACGCGAGCCCCTTCTCGGACGAATACCTCGCACAGATGGCGCTCGATGTCACCGACCGCCTGAAGCTCGGGCGGCGCGGCACGACCGACTTTCTTGCGATCGGCTTCTCGGCGCTCGATGAAGTCGGTCACGACTTCGGCCCGACCAGTGAAGAAGTTCAGGACGTCCTGGGTCGGCTCGATCGAACGTTGGGCGTCCTTTTTTCCCGACTCGACCGTTCTGTTGGCTTCGGCAACTACACCGTCGCGCTGACTGCCGACCACGGCGTGGCCCCCATTCCCGAGCGGGCCGCGAGCGCAGGACTGGACGCCGGCCGTACGACGACCGCTCTCGTCGTCCAGACCATCGAGCGCGTACTCGACGAGTTGGGGCCGGGCAAACATGTCGCGGCGCTTGCGCACTTCGATGTCTATCTCGAGCCTGGCATCATGCAACGCCTCCGAGCCCAACCCGCCGTCGTCTCCGCTCTTCGGGAAGCGCTTCGAGCTGTGCCGGGAGTCCAGACCGTGATTACGCGGGATGAAATCGAGAGCGTCGGCGGCAGCAGCGACGCGCTCTTGCGGCGATTGGCCTACGGGTACGACCCGGATCGGTCAGGCGACTTGGTGGTCGTACCGAAGCCATACTGGCTGCTCGGCGGAAGCACCGGATCGAATCATGGGACCGGTTACGACTACGACGCACGGGTTCCCTTGCTTCTCATGGGCAAAGGGATCGCACGGGGAGAATACGCAACCGAAGTCAGTCCGGCCGACGTGGCGCCGACCCTGGCATCCCTCGCCGGCATAACGTTACGGCGGGTTGACGGCCGCGTTCTGCGCGAGGCGCTGGCGAAGTGATCCCTTCTTCCTGAGGACGCACCGATCGTCGGCAAAGGACATACAATACTCAGGTTTGAGGACAGACTCATGAAGGCTGCCTGTGCTTTGGCGTGCGGCCTCCTTTTCTCGGCCGCGCAACTCTTCGCCCATCATTCCTTCGCTGCTGAATACGACGGGACCAAGCCTGTCACGGTAACCGGCGCGGTCGCCAAGGTCGATTGGACGAATCCCCATATTCACTTCTATGTGGATGTCAAAAGCGAAACCACGACAACTCAGTGGAAGTTCGAGGGGTACCCGCCGAACATGCTCATCAGGCAGGGCTGGAAGAGAGAAACCCTGAAAATTGGCGAAACGATTACGGTATTCGGTTGGCGCGCGCGTGAAGAACCGAACCTCGCTGCCGCGCGTGAGGTCACGTTCCGCGACGGGAGCAAGCTGGCGGCCGGACCGCCTGCGGGCACTGGAGGACAGTAATGTGAACAACCCTCTCAGCGCCTTATTCGTGAAGACCGCCGCCGTAGTTTCGGTCGCAACGCTCCTTGCCGGTTCTGTATTCGTCGAATCCGTCGATGGGCAGGCTGCCGGGGCGCCGCCCACCGGGTCGAAGCCAATTCCTCGCGCAGCTGACGGGAAACCCGATCTTTCAGGCGTCTGGATCACCGGCGCGCTCGCACTGCTCATCGGCGAGGAGGAGGCCCGGGCCATTCAGCGCGCCGATGCCGCCGCCGGCCGTCCGGCACCGCCACCGCGCGAACCGCCGCCCTATAAGCCCGCCGCCGAAGCCAAGAGACAGGAGTACCTGGCACGTCGCGGTATCGACGATCCGATGGCCCGGTGCTTCCTGTCCGGCGTGCCGCGGATCACGACCAGGCCGCTGCCATTCCAGATCGTGCAGATGCCGGGGCAGGTGATCATGCTTTACGAAGCCCATCATGCTTTCCGCATCATTCCCACCGACGGCCGGCCGCACCCGGACGATCTGGAACCGTCGTTCCTGGGAGATTCGGTCGCGCGCTGGGACGGCGACACTTTGGTCGTGGACGTGATCGGCTTCAACGAGAAGACGTGGCTCGCCGGCGTCGGCACGATTCACAGCGACAAGCTGCATGTGACGGAGCGGTACACGCGGGACACGCACGAGACGATTCGCTACGAAGTCACCATGGAAGATCCCGAAGTATTCACGAAGCCGTGGCATCAGTACGAAACGTTCAGGCTGCGTCCGAACGAGCGGCTTCGCGAATACGAGTGCATCGAGAACAACGAGGATCTGCTGCGCTTCGAGAAAATCCTGCAGAACCCATCGTCTGGAAAGCCCTAGCCGCTTGCTGCAAGACTCGAGAATTACCACGGAGGCCGCTGAAATCGACCTGGATGCCTATTGCGCGCGGATCGGCTATTCGGGTCCGCGCGTCGCGACGCTCGAGACGCTCGCAGCCATTCATTTCCATCACACGCTCACGATTCCGTTCGAGAATCTCAATCCTTTTTTGAAATGGCCGGTCCGCCTCGACGAACGGTCGCTTCAGCAGAAATTGCTGTCCGAGCGGCGTGGCGGCTACTGCTTCGAGCAGAACCTTCTTCTGAGCCACGTACTGGTGAAGCTTGGCTTTCGGGTGACGCGGCTCGCCGCCCGCGTGTTGTGGAATAACCCCACGACCACCATGCCCGCCCGCAGTCACATGCTGCTGCGAGTCGACGTCAGCGGACGGTCGTACATCGCCGACGTTGGATTCGGCGGGATGACGCTCACTGGACCGCTTCGGCTTGAACCAGAGGTCGAGCAGACGACGCCTCACGAAACATTTCGACTGGTGAGGGCGGGTGATGCGTTGGTGATGGAGGCTCGAATCGGCGTCACCTGGGCGGCGCTCTACCGTTTCGATCTACAGGAGCAATTTCTAGCCGATTACGAGGTCAGTAACTGGTATCTCTCGAACCATCCAGGATCTCGCTTCGTCACTCAGCTCATCGTCGCGCGACCGGACCGGGACAGGCGTTACGCGCTCTTCAACAACGAGATCGCCGTGCATCACCTGGATGGCGCCACCGAGCGGCGCGACTTGACGAGCGCCGCGGAACTTCGCACGACGCTCGAGGGCGTATTTCTTTTGGATCTGCCAGACAAACCCGAGGTTCAAGCCGCTCTGGAGAAAGTGGTCAGCCGCACGGTCATGCAAGGCGGCTGACCATCTACTTCTGCGCTCCACTCGTGTCAGGTTTGCGCTTGGCCTTCATCGGCCCTTCAACCGCGTGAAAGACGATCTCGGTCGCCGCACCGCGGTCGTCGACGATGAACTCCACACGGCCGCCAACAGCCGCAAACAGCGTGTCGGACAGCGAGATCATCGCCTGCTTGTCTTTACCTGCCACGTCGATGAACAGCTCCTCGCCCAAATGAGTGACGTTGAGGATCATGACGAAGGTCGGATCCTCGGGCGCCCGAAACTCGTAAGCCCCCACGTACTTCGCCAGGATCTCCGGCGCCACTTTCACGGCGTTCTTCTTTTCGTCTGATGCTTTGCCAACCAGGTGCTGATAGTCCTTCTCGTTCTCGTGACACACGTATTCGAGCAACTCGGTGTCCGTCACGAGATCCGCGTGGACGTCGATGGTCCACGGGCGCGCGTACACCTGGGGATCGTGGAACGTCTCCTGAAGATCGATGTGACCGAAGTCGCGGCGGACGAATCGCTCCGTGATCTTGAGCGCTTCGCTATGGGGATGTCCTCCGAAATCGAGCCATGAACGATCCTTGAAGCCGATGCTTTCAACCACCAGCGTGTCGCCCTCCCAGCGGCCGACCGAGTAGCCCATGAAGCTCGGATGGGGATCTTTGGGCAGCTCTCGACCGTCGAGAAAGATCTGGCGGTAGGCCAGGTCTTCGTAGAGGATGGCGATCAAACCAGGAGTCTGAATGACCTTCGCCCATCCTCCACCGATAATGGCGCGCGGACCCTGCGGAAGACATTGAAAGGTGGCCGGGTCGTCCTTCCCCAGGTCCTCCATGCGCTGCTTGTAAAGGGCATCAGCCCAAGCCGGGATTTCCTCAGGCTTCCAATCCGCCAGGACATTGCCGTTGTAGGCACCGGGATTAATCCGCCAGATTCCAGAGAGGTCCGGCTTACCGTCGGCCATCCGGGGCGTCGGGGCGGTAAGGTTCGGAGTCCCATCTGCATTCCGTGGCATCCCTGGAGTTGGATGCTTCAACCATTGGGCCCCGAGCGGCGCGCTGAGGAGCGCCAGAATCAGGGCCAGAGCCAACCGAGTCATGCTGCCTCCTTCTCGATCGTCGCGACCTGGGCTATTGAGCCCCACCATATCAAAGCTTCAACGTCTGAAAGACCAATTCCGAACAGTCTCGCGACCGCCGACCTCACCAGACTCAAGACGTTTAGCGATGCAGCACCGTTCCCTGCTCACTGGCCGCGGTGCCTGGTAAGCTATGGCCTCACGAGGCCAGCATGACCTTTCTGCAGGACATCAAGTTTGCTCTCCGTTCGCTGGCACGGACCAAGGGCCTGACGGCTACGGTCGTGCTCACGTTGGCGCTCGGCATCGGCGCCAATGCGGCCATATTCAGCGTCGTACGTGGCGTCTTACTGAAGCCCCTCGTCAACCGTGACGAGGATCGGCTGATCTACATCCGCCAGAGCGCGCGGGGCATCGGCACCGATAATGCGTCGTTCTCGGTCCCCGAGATTCAAAACCTGCGTGAACGCGTCAAGTCATTGAGCGCGTTCGGCGATTTCTCCACCATCGGCTTCACGATGGTCGGTCTCGGCGAGCCACGTGTCGTCCGGGCAGGCGTGGTCGGCGGATCGTATTTCGAGGTCATGGGCCTGCACCCGGTGGTGGGGCGGCTGCTCGACGAGCGAGACGACGGCCCGAACGCAGCCGGGGCGGCCGTGTTGACTTATCGCTTCTGGACCACCGGGCTCGGGAGCGATCCGTCCGTGCTCGGCAAGACCGTCCGACTCGGTACCCGCTCGGCCACGATCGTCGGGGTGTTGGAGCCGTCGGTGCCATACCCGGCGGAAACCGAGATCATCGCCAACGTCGTCACCAGTCCGCATCACCTGTCGGCAACGATGGTGACCGGGCGCGTCCATCGAATGACCGAGCTCTTCGGGCGCCTCGCACCTGGCGCCAGTCTCGAGTCGGCTCGGGCCGAACTCCGCGCCGTACACTCCGCGGTCGTCAAGGAATATCCCGAAGCATATTCGCCGAAGGCGGATTTCCGAATCGACGCGGTGCGGCTCCGCGATCAGATTACGTCCCGCGCCCGAACCGTCCTGCTGGTATTGCTCGCCGCGTCGGCGCTGGTGTTCGTGATCGCCTGCTCGAATGTCGCCAACCTGATTCTCGCCCGGACGGTTCGCCGCGAAGGCGAGCTGACCGTGCGGGCAGCACTCGGCGCCGGAACCAGAGCGCTGCGCCGATCGTTGCTGGCGGAAAGTCTTCTGCTGTGCGGCGCCGGCGCGTTGCTCGGCGTCGTGAGTGCACAGCCGATGGTGGCAATCCTGGCGCGTTACGCCTCCCGGTTCTCCGTGCGAGCGCTCGATCTGACGGTGGACTTCAGCTTGCTATGGGTCGGCGTTCTGCTGGCCCTCGTCGCGGCGGTATTGCTGGCGTATGTTCCGCGCCTGCCGACAGCCGACGCGTCGCATGGGACCAGCCTGTCGAATGGCGGCCTGCGGATCACCGGCGCCACGCGTCGAAAGCTGCACGCGTTCGCCATCATTCAAATCGCGGCCTCTTTCGTGCTCCTGGCCGGCGCGGGCATGCTGCTCAAAACGCTGCTCGCGCTGCAGGCTGCCGAGAGCGGCTTCGATACGCACAACGTGCTCGCGTTGGATGTCCCGGTGATGGCGCAGGGTCGAACACCCGAGCGCATCCTCGACTTCTACAAGGAGGCCATGCGGCGCATTTCAGAACTGCCCGGGGTGGAGCGTGTCGCCGTCGGCACGACCGTCCCATGGCGCGACGCTCGCAACTTCGGTCCGGGCTTCCAGTTCTCGGCGGACGGGCATGTACGGGCGTCGGGCGAGGAGGATCCACGCGCGCGGTTCAGGACGATTTCACCCGGGTTTTTTGCCGCGCTTGGCGTACCCATTCTCGCCGGGCGCGACTTCGACGAGTCGGATCGTCGAGGTGGCGAACCGGTCGTCATCGTCAGCCAGAGCGTGGCCCAGCGGATGTTCCCGAACCAGGACGCTGTGAACCATCACCTCACGTGGACCGATCCGATCATGAAATTCATCGACGTCAGCTCCGTTTCGCGGCGAATCGTCGGCGTCGCGGCCGATATCGACGACGAGAACGTGGTGCCGGGCCCGGCGCTGAGCGTCTATCACCCCTTCGAGCAGGAGATTGGCGGAGGACGGCTGTTCGTTCACGCGCGAACGGATCCGTACGCACTGGTCACGCCGATCACCCGGATCATTCGCAACCTGTCGGCCGACCAGCCAGTCGAGCGTGCGGCAACGCTCGAGGACGTCAAGGCGGAAGTGTTGGCGCCCGATCGGCTCAACACACTCGTGTTCGGCGGCTTCGCAGCGGTTGCGCTGGCGGTGGCAGTTGTCGGTGTTGCGGGTGTGCTGGCGTTCTCGGTGAGTGGCCGGACGCGCGAGTTCGGTATCCGACTGGCTGTGGGCTCGCAGCCTCGGCACATCCTTGCCGGCGTGCTCAGTGAAGGCGTCGTGATGGCTGCGATCGGAGTCGTCGCCGGGACGGTCGGAGGGTTCGCACTCGCACGGCTCGCGGGCAGCTACTTCCAGAACGTCCAGATGCCAGGTGCCTTGCCCGTGATCGGGGCCGCGATCGTCTTGCTGGTCGCCGCCGTTGTCGCGTCGGTCTTGCCGGCGGCTCGTGCGGCGCGCGTCGACGTGATGCAGGCGCTGCGGTCAGACTAAAGAAGTGAGAATTCAGAAGTTAGAAGGAAGAAGTATGGTTTTCACTTCTTCCATTCACTTCTTCCTTCTAACTTCGTAAGGTTACCCGCCTGCCATCGCGCCGATCACGAGGAACGGCTCTGCCCCGTTCGCAACTGCCTCGGGCAGCGGTGTGTCCGGGAGCTCGTGCGACAGATCCTGCTCGCACGCGAAGAATCTCAAGAACGGGCGTCGCCTATTGCTCTCGTGATCGCGAATCGTCCCGCGCAGTACTGGATAGTTCGCCTCGAGGGCGTCCAGAACAGAGCGCTGCGTGGCCGGCCCCTCGATTTCGACCAGCACTTCACCGTCGACCTTGGCGAGGGTCCGCAAGTGCCCAGGCAGCTCAACCCTGATCATCTCTTCTGTACCCTGACCGCAATCATGACAGGGTCTGGACCTCGACGGAAAGCACAGGCGGCAGGTCTCGAACAATCGGCGCCCAGTTGTCGCCGCCATCCGCCGACGCGTAGACCTGCCCGCCGGTGGTGCCGAAGTAGACACCGCACGAATCCAGCGAGTCCACCGCCATGGCATCTCGAAGGACGTTGACGTAGCAGTCGCGCTGCGGCAAACCTTTCGTCAGCGGCTCCCAGTCGTGTCCGCCCGATCGGCTACGGTACACACGCAGCTTTCCTTCCGGGGGATAGTGTTCCGAATCGCTCTTGATCGGAACGACGTAGATGGTGTTCGGTTCGTGTGCGTGAACGTCGATTACGAAGCCGAAATCGGTCGGCAGGTTTCCGCTGACCTCCTGCCACGACTCGCCCGCATCGTCGGTCCGCATGACGTCCCAGTGTTTCTGCATGAACAGAACCCCTGGTCGCGTCTTGTGCATGGCGATGCGGTGAACACAGTGGCCGACCTCAGCAGTCGGATTCGGAATCCCCTCGGACTTCAGGCCGCGATTGATTGGCCGCCAGGTCCCGGCGCCGTCGTCGGTCCTAAATGCACCGGCGGCCGAGATCGCGATGAACATCCGGGAAGCATTGGTGGGATCGAGAACAATCGTGTGCAAGCACAAGCCGCCCGCGCCCGGCTGCCAGGACGATCCTGACCCGTGACCACGAAGGCCCGGCAGCTCTTGCCAGGATTGGCCCGCGTCGGTCGAGCGAAAGAGCGCCGCGTCCTCGACGCCCGCATAGATGGTGTCCGGTTCGGTGAGGGACGGTTCAAGATGCCAGACGCGCTTGAACTCCCAGGGGTGCGGTGTACCGTCGTACCATTGATGCGTTCCCGGAACGCCTTCATACGTGAACTTGTTGTCAACCGTCTCCCAGGTTTTCCCCCCATCACTCGAACGCTGGATGATCTGGCCGAACCAGCCGCTCGACTGGGACGCGTAAAGCCGCTTGGGGTCGGCGGGTGATCCTTTGAAGTGATAGATCTCCCAACCTCCGAAGTGGGGCCCGCTCACGTCCCACCGTTCCCGCTTTCCGTCAGACGTCAGAATGAAGGCACCTTTGCGTGTGCCGACCAGCACCCGTACGCCGCTCATGCTTTAACTCCCTCCGTAGCCACTCGGTCGATCGACCGACTGTCGACGCGTCGCGTCTCGCTGTATTGTCGATCAGCCAGTGTCAGGATCGACACGGCCGTCAGAGGTTGGGAAGCTTAAAAAAGGCCGAGTTGGAGCTTTGCAGCGTCCGACATCCGGTCCCGATCCCACGGCGGCTCCCAGACGATATCGACCTTCACATCGGTTACTTCGGGGATTTTTGCGATGCGTTGCTTGACCTCACCAGGCAGGAACTGAGCGGCCGGACATGCCGGCGCCGTCAGGGTCATCCGAATACCGACCGTCCGTGATCGGTCGATGATGATGTCGTAGATCAGGCCGAGCTCGTAGATATTGACCGGAATCTCCGGATCGAACACCTCGGAAAGCGCAGCTACCACAGCGGGCCGGAGCGCCGCTGTCTGCTCCGCATCCGGGACCATCCCGTCAGTCAGCGCCGAACCTGACGGCTGGGACGACTCCGTATTCTGAATGACTGGCAGCGGTTTCATTCCGTCGACACGACCTCGCTATGCGATTCAGCCGCGGCACGGAGCGCATGCCACGGCAGGGTTGCACACTTGACGCGGATGGGAAACTGGCGCACTCCGGCAAGGACCGAAAGCTTCCCCAGATCCTCATAGCCCTGTTCCGATTCCTTGTCTCCACGAGTGACCATCTCATGAAAACGCTCGAAGAGCGCTTCTGCCTCCTCAAGCGTTTTTCCTTTGACGCTATCGGTCATCAGTGAGGCGGACGCCTTGGAAATCGCGCAGCCCGAACCTTGGAAACTGGCGTCCTGGATCCGCCCGTTTTCGACGCGCAGATAGACAGTCAAACGATCGCCGCACAAGGGGTTATACCCTTCGGATTTCCGCCCACCCTCGATGACACGAAAATTTCGTGGGCGCCGATTATGATCGAGGATCATCTCCTGATAGAGCTCTTGAAGGCCCGAGCTCATACGAACACCTCACGAACCCGGCTGAGAGCGCTGGCCAGTGCATCGATCTCTTCGTGCGTGTTGTAGAGGGCCAACGAGGCGCGCGCGGTAGCCGGCACACCCAAGCGGTCCATCAGCGGCTGGCAACAGTGATGGCCTGTACGAATGGCGACGCCTTCACGATCCAGGATCGTGCCGACGTCGTGCGGATGAACTCCCTCCAGTACGAACGAGAGAATCCCTGCCTTTTCAGAAGCCGTTCCTATGAGCTTGAGGCCCGGAACGTTCATCAGCGCCCGTGTTCCATGGGCAAGAAGATCCTGCTCATGCTCCGCGATCCGCTCAAAGCCCAGCGGACCGAGGTACTTGATGGCCGCGCTCAATCCGATCGCGCCGGCGATGTTCGGTGTTCCGGCCTCGAACTTGTACGGCAGCGTGTTGTACAGAGTCTTCTCGAAGCGAACGGAGCGAATCATGTCGCCGCCGCCCTGATAAGGCGGCATGCCATCAAGCAGTTCGGGCTTGCCATACAGCACGCCGATACCGGTCGGTCCGAACAGCTTGTGGCCCGAGAACATATAGAAGTCGCAGTCGAGAGCCTGGACGTCCACAGCCAGGTGCGAAACCGCCTGCGCCCCGTCAACCAACACCCGAACACCACGAGCGTGCGCGATTTCGACAATGCGTCGAATCGGGTTGATGGTTCCTAACGCGTTTGAAACGTGTCCGACCGCAACGATCCGCGTCCGGTCGGACAACAGCGCTTCATACTCATCGAGCAGAAGCTCACCCGAGTCGGTCATCGGGACGACCCGAAGCCGGGCTCCCTTCTGCTCGCACAGCATCTGCCAGGGGACGATGTTCGAGTGGTGCTCCATCACGGTGAGGACGATCTCGTCGCCTGTGCCAACGTGGACGCGGCCATAGGTCTGCGCAACCAGGTTGATCGCCTCTGTCGTGCCGCGCACGAAGACGATTCCCTGCGGATCGGCGCCATTCAAGAAGCGGCAGACGGTCTGTCGGGCCCCTTCATACGCCTCGGTTGCCCGCTCGCTCAAGCTGTGGACACCTCGATGCACGTTGGCATTCTCGTGCGCGTAGTATCGCGTCAGCCGATCGATCACGACCTGAGGCTTCTGGGTGGTCGCGGCGTTGTCGAGGTATACCAGCGGCTTGTCATAGAGGCGTGTCGCAAGGATCGGAAAATCGTCCCGGATGGCTCCTACGTCAAATCTGGCCGGCGCGGGTGAAGTGGCCGACGTCACGCTACAACTCCTGGCAATCGCTGCATGAGCTCCTGTTCGAGCCGATCGGAGAGCGGTGCAAGCGGAATGCGGCGCAGCACTTCCCCGGCGAATGCCCGGATGAGAAGACGGCGCGCGTCACGCTCGCTCAGGCCACGAGCCCGCAGATAGAACATGGCCTCGTCGTCGATCTGTCCGATTGCGGCGCCGTGCGTACACTTGACGTCGTCGGCGAAGATCTCGAGCTGTGGCTTCGTGTTGATTTGCGCATCCTCCGACAACAGGAGCGCCTTGTTCGTTTGCTTCGCGTCGGTCTTTTGAGCGGCGGGCCGAACGACAATCTTGCCGTTGAACACAGCGCGAGCATGATCGCCGAGAATGCCCTTGTATATCTCACGGCTGCCGCAATTGGGTCTTGCGTGATCGATGGTCGTGTGATTGTCGATCAGCCGTCGTCGGTCCCCGAGGTAGAGGCCATTGAGCGTGCACTCAGCGCCTTCTCCGTCGAGTACGACATTGACGTCGTTTCTGACGAGTGACCCGCCGAAACTGACCGAATGGCAGGTGATCGACGCCGAACGAGCGGCACTTACGTACAGACCACCGATGTGAGCGCTGTCGTCGCTTTCCCGCTGCAGCTTGTAGTGCTCGACCTGTGCGTTCTCGCCTGCGACGATCTCGCTGACGCCGTTCGTGAAGTACCCGGCAGCGTTCAACCCGACGTAGCTTTCCACAATCGCCGCTTTGCTGTTGCGGCCCACGACGACCAGCACGCGAGGATGGGCCATGACACGACCGCCGGCTGCAGTCGAGACGAACAGCAGATGAATCGGCGCGTCTAAAGTGATGTTGTCCGGAATCGAAACGACTGCCGCGTCCAAGAGAAAGGCCGTGTTCAGCGCAGTAAATGGATTTCGCTCCACGGTCGCGACACGCGTGAGGTGCGAGTGAATGGTGCTCGCGGGTTCGGCAACGACTCGAGAAAGGCTGCCGATCGAAACTTCACGAGGAGCGCGGCGGAGATCCGAGGCCATCTCAGCATAGCGACCGTTCACGAACACGAGCGTGGCCGCGGTCTCTCCAGGCAGCTGAAATCTGCTCCAGGTCGTGAGCCGCGACCTGTGAAGCGCCATCACGCGCCAGGACAAAAGGGGTCTCGGCGATTGGTGCGACGCTCGTAAACCGCCATTCTTCGTCGTGTAACGTGGGAAACCCGATTTCACGGAATCTCTCGAGGGCCTGCCGGCGCGCCGCCGTGAGCCACTGAGGTTCGCCACGAGCGCTATCGGCGCGTGCCCGCTCGACCTCGGCCATGTAGTTATCGAAGACGATCATTCAGTTCGCTCTTGCGGGGACCGCTCTCGCGTGCGGCTTCCAGCCAGCCGTACCCTTTTTCCTCCAGCTCGAGGGCCAGACCCTTGCCACCGGACCGGACGATTCGTCCGTCCGTCAGGACGTGCACGAAATCGGGCACGATGTAGTTCAAGAGGCGCTGATAGTGCGTGACGACGAGAATCGAGCGATCCGGACTGCGCATCGCGTTGACCCCGCGCGACACGATTTTCAAGGCGTCGATGTCCAAGCCTGAGTCGGTCTCGTCAAGAATCGCGAGTGTCGGCTCGAGAATCGGCCATCTGAAAGATCTCGTTGCGCTTCTTCTCTCCCCCGGAGAAGCCCTCGTTGACCGCGCGATTCAGGAGCGAATCGTCCATCTCGAGCCATTTCATGCGCTCGCGCAGCCGAGCCATGAACTCCATCGCGTCGAGCTCGTCTTCGCCGCGATGTTTTCGCAGCGCATTGAACGCCGCTTTCAGGAAATACGCGTTGTTGACGCCAGGGATCTCCACCGGATACTGAAACGCCATGAAGACTCCCTCGCGGGCGCGCGTCTCGGGATCCATGGCAAGCAGGTCCTGGCCTTTGTAACGAACGGTTCCAGCGGTTACCGTGTACTCGGGATGTCCAGCCAGCACGCGAGCCAGCGTGCTCTTGCCCGAGCCATTCGGGCCCATCACCGCGTGCACTTCACCCGAGCCAATCGACAGGTCGATCCCGCGAAGGATCTCCCGTTTCCCTACCGTTACATGCAAGTTCTCGATCGTCAGCAGTGTGCTAGCCAACGCTTCCCTCCAAAGTGACGCTCAGCAGCTTCTGCGCTTCGACGGCGAACTCCATCGGGAGCTGGCGGAACACTTCTTTGCAGAAGCCGCTGACAATGACGTTGATGGCGTCCTCGGTCGACAAGCCCCGCTGCCGGCAGTAGAAAAGCTGGTCCTCGCCGATCTTCGACGTCGAGGCCTCGTGCTCGACGCGGGCCGTCGAATTCTTGACGTCGAGATACGGGAACGTGTGGGCACCGCACTGGTCGCCGATCAGTAGAGAATCGCACTGCGAATAGTTGCGCGCTCCGGTCGCATTCTTGGCGATCTTCACGAGCCCGCGATACGTGTTCTGGCCGTGTCCGGCCGAGATACCCTTCGATACGATTGTGCTCTTCGTGTTGCGCCCCAGGTGGATCATCTTCGTCCCGGTGTCCGCCTGCTGCCAGTTGTTCGTCGTGGCGACGGAATAAAACTCACCGACCGAGTGATCGCCTTGCAGAATGCAGCCGGGATATTTCCAGGTGATCGCTGATCCAGTCTCGACCTGGGTCCACGTAATCTTGGAGTAGGCTCCGAGGCATTTGCCGCGCTTGGTCACGAAGTTATAGATGCCGCCGCGGCCTTCCTTGTCTCCCGGATACCAGTTCTGAACCGTCGAATACTTGATCGTCGCGTTGTCGAGCGCAACGAGCTCGACGACCGCCGCATGGAGCTGGTTCTCGTCACGCCTCGGTGCGGTGCATCCTTCGAGGTAACTGACCGACGCGCCTTCTTCAGCGACGATGAGCGTCCGCTCGAACTGACCGGTTTCGCGGGCGTTGATTCGAAAATAGGTCGAGAGCTCCATCGGGCACCGGACACCCTTGGGGATGTAGGCGAACGACCCATCGCTGAATACTGCCGAGTTGAGCGTGGCGAAGAAATTGTCGGAATACGGAACTACCGTGCCGAGATACTTGCGGACGAGCTCCGGATGCTGCTGAACGGCTTCCGAGAACGAACCGAAGATAATCCCGAGCGACGCCAGCTTCTCCTTGAACGTCGTCGCCACAGACACACTGTCGAATACCGCGTCCACGGCAACGCCCGACATTAGTTTCTGTTCCTCGAGCGGGATCCCCAGCTTGTCGAACGTTCGAAGGATCTCGGGATCGACCTGGTCGAGGCTCTGCAGCGCAGGCGACCGCTTGGGCGCAGCGTAGTAAATGATGTTCTGATAGTCGATTGGTCCGTACTTGATGTTGGCCCACGTCGGCTCCTTCGAGCGTGAGCCAGACCCGATAGGCTTTCAGCCGCCAGTCGAGGAGCCACGCGGGTTCGCTCTTTTTCGCTGAAATCAGCCGGACCACGTCTTCGCTGAGACCACGTGGCACGATCTCCTGTTCGACGTCGGTTACGAAGCCGTACCGGTATTCTCGTGAAGCCGAGCTCTTGAATGACTTGCGAAGAAGTACTCATGCTTCCGGTTCCCTCAATCTCTCTCGACGCTGAACGACGTCCCACATCCGCACGTGGCTGTCGCGTTCGGGTTGTTCAAGATGAACCCTTTGCTGATCAGGCTGGTGTCGTAGTCGAGAGTCATTCCATCGAGGAGACGCAAGCTTCGAGGATCGACGTATAACTTGGCACCTTCGTCGCCTTCGAAAATCGCGTCGGTATCTCGAGGCATTCGCTCCCATCCGAAGACGTATTCGAATCCCGAGCAGCCGCCAGCCTTGACGCCGATGCGCAGCCCGGTCTCATCGGCGTCCCGTTTCGCCAACATCCGGCGGATGTGCGTTGCGGCGGCTGGGCTGATGCTGATCATGACTGCCTTATCTCCAATGTCCGACTAATTTAGTCCTATATTACGCCCGATAGTGCCAGACCACAAGCACAGCTGTGACGGGGTTATTGGAAGGCAGGCAGGCGGGGAATCAGCGTTCCTGGTCGGGCTTTTTCTTGGCTTTCAAAGCAGTGAAGTGCTCGTCGCAAAGAGCACTGGCGACCCTCAGCTCTCTGATGACGCCGAGCGCGTGCACGGCTTCGTTCGGACAATCCGGCCAATCGCACAAGTATGCGTGGAGAACTTCCTCGTGACCCTCGCTGTCGGTGATGCCAGTCTTGATGGTGACTTGTGGCATGTTCACTTAGTCGATCGCTCTCACACACGTCGCCTGTTTCGAGCGCTCGACCTCCTTGCACGCGTCAATGACTACGGGTGCAAGAAGTGCTCCGAAGAAGCCGACCAACAGCTTTCTTACGGGAGCGCCCATCGAAGGCGAGCCAGTTGCTGCACTTCCAGGCAGGTTCGAGTAGCGGTTTACTGTGAAATCTCTTGGTCGTCACGATCCCAACGGCATGGGTGGACGAGGAGGCTTCGACCCGCTGACAGCTGGCGAACGCGGGACCTCAGGACTGTACGAGGCGTGTGAAAGCGCGAGCCTCGGACGATCATCTGACGCAATGCCGTCAACCGCCATATCCGGCTCCTATAATCAGGAGAACCCATGTCCGACGACCGACCGGCAGAGGGCGTGAACGGCGACGAGGCGCTCGCACGAGGCGACTGGGCCGAGGCGCGCGCGGCGTTCGAATCGGCTCTGCAGGTTCGGGAAACTCCTGAATCGCTCGAGGGACTGGCGTTGGCAGCCTGGTGGCTGGATCTGGCCGACGTCGTCTTCGACGCACGCGAGCGCGCCTACCGTTTGTACCTGGCGCGGAACGACAACGCCGCCGCCGCCCGAGTCGCGGTGTGGCTCGCGTGGGATTGCTGGGCCTTCCGTGGCGAAAACGTCGTCGCCAACGGCTGGTTGCAGCGCGCCCGCCGCCTCCTCGACGGACAGCCCGACAGCTCGGCACGCGCTTGGCTCGACGTGCGCGAAGGTGCGCTTCGCTTGCTGGAAGAAGGCGACCCCGATCGCGCGCATGCTCTGGCTGCGGACGGCATTCGCATCGCGAAGGCCGTGGGCGACGTCGACCTCGAGATGTTGGGTCGGGCGGTTCAAGGCCTCGCGCTTGTGACATCAGGCGCCGTCACAGACGGCATGAGCGGCCTCGACGAAGTGAACACGGCCATCGTCGCCGGCGAGATGAACGATCTGGTAGCCATCGGACTGTCGTGCTGCTACATGATCGCGGCTTGTGATCGCGTGCGCGACTACGATCGAGCCATTCAGTGGTGCACGCGGCTGAAAGCGTTCTGCGCCAAGTGGGGCTTGCGCCCCTTGTTCGCGGTCTGTCGGACACAATACGCGTCGATCTGCATGTGGCGAGGCACATGGCTCGAAGCTGAAGAGGAGCTGAGCTCGGCCAGCGCGGAGCTTGCGGCCAGCCGGCCGGCAATGATGAGCGACGCAGTCGTTCGACTCGGTGAGCTCCGACGTCGACAGGGGAGACTCGTGGAAGCGGCGGCGCTCTTCGATCAGGCGCAGCCCCACCCGCTCGCGTTGCTGGGTAAGGCTGAACTCGCATTCGACCGCGGCGATTTTCGTTCGGCGGCCGAGCAGGCATCGCGTTACTTGCGCCACGTGCCGACCCAGAACCGCACGGACCGCACTTCAGCACTTGATCTGATTGTCCGCGCGCTGACCGACGCGGCCGACATCGAGGGCGCGTCGACCGCGCTCGCCGAGCTCGTGAGCATCGCCACGGTGGTCGGCACGGCGCCACTGCGCGGGGCGGCCAGCTTTGCCGAGGGATACGTCGCGAGAGGCGTCGGCCACGCGGACAAGGCTCGGCAGCATCTCGAAGATGCGGTGGACTTGTTTCTCGAGAGTGGCGCGCCATTTGAGGTGGCGCGGGCGCGAATCGAACTGGCCCGCGTGCTCGCGATGCTCGACCGGGTCGAAGCCGCAGCGGAAGAGGCTCAACGAGCGATCGACCTGTTGCAGGAGCTCAAGGCGGAATTGGAAATCGCTCGGGCTCGCGCCATTCTCGACTCACTCGAGACGACCGCACCCGATCGACCTCATCGCGGGCGAACCGAGCGAAGCGTCGGACTCACGAAGCGCGAGATTGAAGTCTTGCGGCTGGTGGCGGAAGGATTGAACAACCAGACGATCGCGGAGCGACTCTTCGTCAGCGATCACACCGTGCACCGCCACCTCGCGAACATCTTGAGCAAGTTGAGCGTGTCGTCGCGAGCAGCCGCAGTCGCCCAGGCCGCCCGCCGCGGACTTCTGACCTAATCAGCTTTCAGCCTCAGCTCTCAGCCCTGAGCCCTAAGCCCTAAGCCCTAAGCCCTGAAGCCCTGACCTGGCCCGTGTGGGCCATTTTCGCGGTGCACCTCAAAATGACCCGCTCGGGGGACGCGACGGCAGGCCCTTGCTGGCTACATTGGCAGCTGTTGGCGCCACGCATGAGCGCCGTTTGAGGAGGCACATATGAAGACCATGGCATCGGTCATCACCGCAGCCGCAATCCTGTCGGGTGGGGCATACACCGCGATCCGCGCGCAGAGTCACAATCACGTGATTCAAACAACGCAGGAAGCGCAGTGGGGCCCCGCGCCGCCCATGTTGCCTGCCGGGGCTCAGATCGCGGTTCTTTCTGGCGACCCGTCGAAGTCGGTCCCCTATTCAGTTCGCCTACGATTCCCCGCGAATTACGCGATTCCGGCCCACTCCCATCCGACTGACGAACACGTCGTGGTCACGACGGGAGCGCTGACGTTCGGGATGGGCGACAAACTCTCAAAGGGTGCGGCAACGAACAAGACGCTCGCCGTGGGCGGATTTGCATTGCAGCCGGCGAACATGAACCATTTCGCGTACACGGATCAGGAGACGACGATCGTGCTGTACGGAATTGGCCCGGTGGATTTCAAATACGTCAACCCGTCGGACGATCCCCGCAATGCGAAAGTCGGGAACTAGTCGGGCCGAGATCAGTACTGCCGACGACGATTACCGCTGAGACCGCGGAGTTCGCCGAGAAAGCTTGTTTACTCAAGAATTCTCTGCGAGCTCGGCGGTTTTCGAGGTTGCGACCATCACGCTACGCGAGCGACTGAGCCTGCCCTCAACTTCGTTGACCCAGCCGCGAACGCAATCGCAATCCCAATGATCAATGACGACACCAGCTCGAGTCCCACCTGCTTGACGACCAGTCCGCCGGGCCACGGCTGTTCGGCGTACCACAGGAGCCACAGTGGCACCTGACCCATGAGCCAGCCGAAGACACCCAGCGTCAGGCCCCGCACCATCGCCGACCCGCTTATCTGCAGGTGGCCATACGACCACACCATCGCCGAGATGAACGACAGGTGAGCGATTGGAAGGAACAACATCTGCCATGGAGGCGTGTCCTGACCTTGAGCTGCGCGCAGCAACGTACCCTCGAACGGCGCGTAGTCTCCGGCGAGCAAGAAGCCGTGGACGACAACTGCCAGAACCTGGGAGACGAGAAATCCAACGACGATGGTCGTGACCATACGTGTCCGGCTCATGACCCCTCCCGATCCTTCACCCAGGCAGCCGCGCGCGCCAGGAGTGCTTTTGGCGACAGGTCTTCGATACGGCTGGCCATCGACCAACGATGGCCAAAAGGATCCTTGAGAATGCCGTACCGATCGCCCCAGAACTGGTCGGCGACCGGCATCAGCACGGTCGCACCCGCCGCGACCGCCCGGCCGAACAGCGCATCGACATCCTGCACATAGAGGTGCAGCGTGATCGACGTCCCACCAAGGCTCGCCGGCGATGCCATCGAGCCCGGAAACTCATCGACCACAAAGAAGCGCGAATCTCCGAGCAGCAGCTCCGAATGCATGATGGACTTCCCGTCCTGCGCCAGATTGCGCAACAGCTCGTTGGCGCCGAGCGCCTTCGTGTACCAGTCGATGGCTTCGGCGACACCTTTGACGACGAGCTGCGGGGTGATGGTGTGGAAGTCTTCGGGAACGCGGTTCATCATCGCCCTCCCTTCGGACGCTTGCTCAAAAGCTGACGACCGCGCGCCGCGTCCACCAAGTCGGACAGTCTCAACGCCTCGCGTTTGGCGACTGCCAGGCCCTTCTTGGTCAAGCGATAGTAGCGGCGCCGGTCGTCGTCGGACTCGTCGTGAAGCGAAATGGCCAGCTCCTCGATCAACCCATCGACGAGCATGCGCTGAATGGAACGGTACAGCGTGCCGGGGCCCAGCCGCGTTTCTCCACTGGTGAACCGCGCGACATCCTGCATGATCCCGTAGCCGTGCGACTCCCCGTCGGCCAGCGCTAGAAGAATGTGAAAAACAGCGGGCGTGAGGAGCGTTGAGAGATCGGCCTCTTCGGCCAATCGCGCCTGTTTCAGTGTGGATGTAACCAGTATGGATATATCTAACTCGGATACCTTTGGAATGTCAAGACGCCAGGGCCATCAGTCGCTGCCGACGTCAACCCAGGCGCGGCGCTCGTGGCTGATCAGCGCGGCCTCGAGCAGCCGCATCTGCCGTAAGCCGTCCGTGAATTGCGGATACTCGGGAGCGCACGATCGGTCGAGAATCGATCCGTAAAAGCGCCGAAACAGCTGCTTAAAAGTGTCGGCGTATCCCTCGCTGTGCCCACCTGGCAGGTCTGCGTAGGCCGAGGCCTCCGGCATCAACAGGGATGGATCCTTGAGCAGCAGCTCATTCGCCCCGTCTCGTCGTCCGATCCATAACTCGTCAGGACGCTCCTGATCCCAGCCTGCAGATGCTTTCGAGCCGTAGATCTCGATGTTGAGCCGGTTCTTGCGCCCGGCGGACACCTGACTTGCGGTGAAGGCGCCGCGAGCGCGACTGCCAAGGCGGAACATCACTGCGCCGAAATCTTCCGTGTCGACGGTCACATCGATTGGGTCCCGAGACTTCGACGCCGGCGAGCCGGGACGTTTTCGTGTTTTGTGAAATGTCGCGAGATCGGCGCACAAAGACGTGATCTGCAGCCCCGTGACATGCTCGACCATGTCGCACCAATGTGATCCGATATCTCCGAGGACTCGCAGCGAGCCTGCCTGAGTCGCATCGACTCGCCAGTTCCAATCCGTCTCGTAAAGAAGCCAGTCCTGCGAATAGGTGCCTTGCGCGATCAGGATCTCGCCGAACTGCCCCGCCTCGCGCATGCGGCGCATCTGCTGAACCATGGGGTAGTACCGCAGGTTGTAGCACGTGGCGTTGCGGACAGCCGTCGCGGCCGCCAACGCGACGAGCGACGCAGCCTCTGCCCTGGTCAACGCGAGCGGTTTTTCGCACACGACGTGCTTGCCCCGGTCGAGCGCCGCGGACGCCACGGCAAAGTGCTGGGCGTTCGGCGTGCAGATGTGGACGGCGTGAATCGCCGGATCCCCGACGACGGCTCTGTAATCGTCGGTGGCCACATCGATACCGGAACCATCGGCGAACGTGCGCGCCTTTTCTCGGCTGCTTCCGACCACAGCCGCCACGTCGACAAAACCGAGGCGCCGGATCGCTTCCAAGTGGGTCCGGCCCATGAAGCCCGTTCCGACAATGGCTGCACGGAGACGTGTAGGTTGCATCGGAGCCTCAGAGGATATCAGAGGCTGCTGACGGCAACGGCGTTCAGTAAAGCCGGTTCTTGTCGTCCGACAGCCGCTGCTCCATTTGCGCCAGGGTCATGCCTTGGGGGCGGGCGTGCGCAAGAAGCATGCACGCCGCGGATTGCAGGTCGCTCACATCCGGCCATCGATTCGGTTGCCAAAGATTCGATCGAAGAGAAGCTTTTCCACAGTGCATGAAGACTTCCTCGACCTCAACTCCGATCGCGATAGTTGGCCGCTTGCCGCGTACCACGGTCCGGTCCAGAAGTTCCTCATCGCGAACCAGCCAGGCCTTGCCGTTGACTCGTAACGATTCGTCTCTTCCCGGCACCAGAAACAGCAAGCCGACGTACGGTTTGGCGAGAATGTTCCGCATGCCATCGGCCCGCTTGTTCCCGGGTCGATCTGGAATCACGAGGTGCGTATCGTCGACCACGAGGACAAAACCTGCTTCATCACCCTTCGGTGACACGTCGCATTTGCCTGACGAATCGCTCGTCGCGATCAGGACATACGGGGCGTGAGCGATGAATTCGCGGGCATGTCTGTCGAGGCTGGCCACCTGTTTGGCGACGGCAATCTCGCTCGGGGTGCCGATGAGAGCTCTCAGCTCGAGCTCGGACTTCACCTTGTCGCGAAACGGATCCGACGTCATGTGTTCTCCCGTTGATTCCAGTGGGAACGGCTCCGCCCTCGTGGCGGCAAAGCACCGAGTGCTTGGACTACTTGACGTTCGAAGAAGCCCCGCCGGCGGGGTTGCGAATCATCTCCTTGTACTTCTGCTCGACTGATGGCACGCAGACGTCCTCGCGCATTTTCGTATTCGGCTCCGCGCGCGCCAGGATCATCTTCTCGCTGATCCAAGGTTCTGTGTACGCCTTCGGATCGGTGAGCGTCATCGTCAATTCGATGGTGTCGGCGCTGACACGTTGATAACGCTCTTCGAGGCGCATCTCGTCGCTGTGCGGGTGCCCATCGGCGTCGAGCCACGAGCGATCGTCGAAGCCGTTCGATCGCACGACGAACGTGTTGCCTTCCCACTTCCCCACCGAATTTCCATACCAACGCAGGTCGGGATCGGCCTCGAGCTCGCGGCCATCGGTCCAAATCGTGCGATAGGTGTAGAACCAGTCGAAAAAGACGACGACGCGATCGCGGAGCTGGAGGATCTCGTAGGGGTAGTTCGTCCAGAACATGATCCTGGGAAAGCCCATCGGATCGCAGATCATCATCGGGTCGTTTCCGAGGGGCTGCGCGCGAGCTCCGCGGCCGAGGCCCGGCTTGGCGGCGGTGTATCGGTCCTGGGCCCACGGCGTCATCGGCGGCGCGGTTCGCCCGAGCGAAGAGCTGACGCCCCGTGCCAGACGGCCCCACCAGATACCGGAAAGATCGTGAGGATCGAATGCAGCCGGAGACTGCCCGGCAGCAGTAGGGGCTGCGGGCACGGACGCTGTCGTCTGCGCAGGAGCGAGATCGGCGAACGCCAGCGCGATGACCAGCATGCCTCCGATGATCAAGGACCGATTCCCCACGTGGCCTCCTCGAGTGCGCTCGCCTGAAGGCTTCAGGCGCCAGCCGCTCTACTGCTGCGGCTGCTCAGTATGGTCGAGCACCTTGCCGTCCGCCGTCACCAGTTTCGCCAGAAACCCCCGCGGCGCGCCGACCTTCGACGGCCACATCGTTACGGTCACCTCGTCCCCGGTCTTCAGATACTTCTTCGACCACCCGTATCGTCTTTCCAACATGATCGGCGGGTCGGTCTCGGCACCCCACTCGGTGACATTTCCCTGGGCGTCCTTCACGTCGAACAAGAAATACACGTGAGGGTTGACGTACTGAACTTCCTTAATCGTGCCCTTGAGAGTCACCGTCTTCGTCAGGTCGTAGGAAACGCGGGAGCCATGATGGGCCAGCAGCAAGACGCCCGGTCCCAGCATCACGGCAATCGCCAGAAAAACGGATGCGAGCTCGCTTCTTCCCTTCATAGGTATGCACTCCGTCCGCCTAGCGTATCCGACGCCCGTTCGGCCTTCAAACGGATGTTGAAGGAGCGGCTACGGACTCGACCAGGTCGAAACCTTCGTCTTTCCACCCGGTAATCCCGCCGATCATCTTCTTCACGGGACGACCCAGTCGTGCGAGCCGAACCGCCGCCTTGTCGGCGCCGTTGCAATGTGGTCCGGAGCAGTAAACGACAAAGAGCGTCTCTGAGGCATACGAAGCGAGATTGTGTTCCGTCAGCCGTCCGTGCGGCAGGTTGACAGCCCCTGGCAGATGACCCTCTCTGAAAAGTTCGGGACTGCGAACGTCGACGAGCACGAATCCGGGCTCGTGGGATGGGATCGACGCATGAACGTCCCAGCAGTCGGTTTCGTAAGCGAGCAGGCGCTCGAAATGGGCAAGGGCCATCGAGGATTCTGCCGCCGGCACTTCGGTAACGGGCGAGCCGCGCTTGAGTTCGGACATAGCACCTCCTGTCTGCCGATAGTGCCTCTGCACACGAGCGGTTGCGAGCGGCAGGAATGACAATATCCGTTAAGATCCGGCCATGCGCCGGCACCGGGTTGTCGCACTCGCGTACGAAGGCCTGTGCACGTTCGAGTTCGGGATCGCGGTCGAAGCGTTCGCTCTTCCGCGACCCGAGCTGAAAGTGCCCTGGTACGTGTTCTCAGTCTGCGCGCTCGAACCGGGTCCTCTCCGGGCCATGGGCGGCGTCACCGTCCACGTCGATAGCGGCCTCGGCGCGCTCGCGCGGGCAGATACCATCGTCATCCCGGGCTGGCGAAATACCGCGAAACCCCGCCGGCCCGCGTGTTGTCGGCGGTACGAGCGGCCTACCGGCGCGGCGCGCGTGTTGTTTCAATCTGCTCGGGCGTATTCGTTCTGGCTGCGGCAGGACTGCTCGATGGCAAACGGGCAACGACGCACTGGCGACATGCAGACAGACTGGCCGCACGTTTTCCGCGCGTGCGGGTCGAGCCGGATGTCCTGTACATCGACGAAGGACGGGTGCTCACGTCGGCAGGAAGCGCGGCCGGCATCGATCTCTGCCTTCACATCATCCGGGCAGACTTCGGCGCAGAGGTCGCCAATCAGGTGGCCAAGCGGCTCGTTGTTCCACCGCATCGAGACGGTGGGCAATCGCAGTACATTCCGTCGACGATGCACGACCACACGACACGTGGCCTTGCGCGTCTACTCGAGTGGGCGGTCGCGAATCTCCAGCGTGAATTGACCATCGAGACGCTCGCGACGGAAGCGCGGATGTCGGTGAGGAGCCTTGCTCGGCATTTTCGAGCGGAGGTCGGCACGACCCCTCACAAGTGGCTCACGCATCAGCGTCTCCTTGCGGCTCAGCGTCAGTTGGAGACGACCGACGAATCCATCGACCGAATCGCCGAAGCGGTAGGTATGAAGACCGCGGCGACGTTGAGACATCACTTTCGTCGGCGGTTTCGAACGTCGCCAGCTACCTATCGCAAGCGATTCACCACAATTTCTTGACAGCTGAGCTGTTCCCGCGGCACGTTGAGTAGCGTCGGAACCGGATATTCTTCCGTCATGTCGGTTGACCTCAATCAGCTCGTGGATGAATTCCGCGACACCGTGCAGAACCTGATCGCGAACTGCGGACGACGCGGTGTCGAGATGCGGCCCAACGCGGGGCTTCGAACTCCATTCGACCAGGCCCGGCTCTGGCGTCAGTCACGCACGACCGAAGAAATCCTGGAGAAGATCGACGACTTGAAGACGGCGGGGGCCGACTTCCTGGCGTTCTGTCTCGAAAGTGTGGGGCCACAACACGGCGCCCCGGTCACGAATGCTCTCCCGGGATTCTCCTGGCACCAATGGGGCGAGGCGCTCGACTGTTTCTGGGTGGTGGACGGCAGAGCCGAATGGTCGACAGTCAAGAAGTTGAACGGGGTGAACGGCTACCACGTGTACTCGGAGGAAGCCGAGGAACTGGAATTGACGGCCGGCGGCCATTGGACCACGTTGAAAGACTGGCCTCACGTTCAGATGCGCGCCGCGAGCAGTCCGGGCAGGATCATGGCGATCAACCAGATCGATGAAGGGATGAGGGCTCGCTTTGGCTAGTCAATCCATCATCGTCGCGCAGAGGGTTCTCGTCACGTTAGGGCTCCTGCTGGCAGCGGGCCTGCCCGTCTCGTCGCAGGACGTGTTCAAGTCGGCCCTCGATACGCTCCCTGGAAACGTGCGCGACGTGAAGTCGGCCGGCCGCTGGCGCACGGCGACGGCCATGGGCGTGTACCGCGTGATTGTCGTCCGCGACGGCTATGAACACCTTGCGGATCGTCTCTACATCCAGTGGCTCAGCAACGCGAGCGACGATTCATCACCGCAAGTCCTGGCAACCGTTGGCGTGAGCGAGATCAACGATGCGGGTCCCTTCACCTTGTCGTACGCGCTTTACGCTGAAGCCACGAATCGTCTCCGGATCACGGTGAATGCGCGCCACACGTACACAGGCGCGCGTCGCCAGTTCGTCTTCGTCGCTTCCGAGCCAGGGACGTACGCCGATCGAACTACAGCTCCACAAAAGGACGGGAATTGATGAGCACTTGGAAGAGCTCACTGCGGCTGAGGCACTTGACCGCGAGACAGGCGAGTTACTCGACAGCGTAGTTTCTTAGGAGTAGCTAAGCCGCCCCCTATCTACCCGCACACCGCCGAAGTGGTCGGCGCCCCTGCGCTTGCACAATTCACAGTGGCGAAGTAGCAGTCTTCTCCACATGGCTTCCGTTTGTTACGGCCGGCCATTGAGTCGTAGCAACGTGCCCTCAAAATGCAACTTGCTGTTCTTGTCCGGATCCCATACGACTTCCCCCTGCCCAGCAGGCGAATTGCGAAGGCTCGAGTCCAAAAGCAGGGAGTAGTCTGCTTTGAGTGCTCCAACCCCAAGTTGTGACGGCGTTGCAGGGATAAACTTCACTCCGCGATTCATCAGGAGGTATTGGTAGATCCAGGGAAAGGACATTTTAGGGTCTTCCACGACCATAGCGACCCTTGCGCCGACGGGCACTAGCTGCTGAAACCTGATGAGTCGGTCATCTTGATAGTGTCCCTTTGCATAATACAATCGGTCGCCACCCCAAGAGGTACTGGCCCAAATGCTTTTTTTCGCTAGCTCCGTGGGAGATCTCCAGATCCAGTGAGTTGTCAATAATGGCTTCTGAGTGTTGTAGGCCGCAGCGTAGAAAAGAATAAGAACGGAGAGCACATTGATCGCTCGAATGGATACCGTTCCCGGTTGCATCCTCTGCAGAAGAAATGCTACGAGTGCTCCTGATAGCCCGAAAAGCAGAGCGAAGTAGCGATTATTGAAGGGCGTCCACCCAAGCGCGAAACTGGTGATCACAAGAAAGCCTTGCAGGCTGATAGCAAGCACGCGCAAGAATCCGCCGGTCTTAAATAATGCATAGATGATAGCGGGAGTAATCAGAAAAAACCCGAAAGGGCCGAACCACGCGAAATCCTCGTGGCTTTCCCACCGCATCCGGAACGTGCCGCAACAGGTCGCAATTCCCAGATCACCAAAGATCGGGTGCACAATTGACATGTAAATCCGATCTCCGACCTCCGATAACCGAAACCCGCGGCCGACCTTGAAGATGCTATCCACGGCCATAAAATCAAAGGTTTGAAGGAAGTAACGAATCATGTTGGCAATTCCACCAGAAATTCCCCCCAATTGTCCCGTTATAAACTGCGTTTCGGACGGTCCCGTCCATCCATGCCATTGCAGTTTGTTGTAAGCGAACAGCCACGCCTGAGAGAGAACAAGGACGGGAGCCAATGCTAAAAGGGCTTGGCGGCCATAACGACGGACTATTTGTCTCCAGGGCTGGACACCATGTTTTCGAAGGAGTCCCAAACTAAAAGCGGCAAAAAAGGGAAGGGCCCAAACCGGGAACGTTATCTTCGTAGATATCCCGAACGACAAGGCAAGGATGAGAAGGATCGCTCCACTGAAATCCGGCTTTTCCCAAAGCTCACGTGCGATCACCAAGGTAAACACACCCACGGCGGCCGCCACAATGTCGTTCTTCGTTGAAGTGGCTTGATAAACCAACTCCGGAAGACTTCCGATAAGGATGGCAGCTGTCAGCGCAAATTTAGCCTCGGTGTAATGGCGTGCGAGTGCATATGTGCCGGTGATGATCGCAAGGTAGCTAAGGAAGCTAAACAAGGCGACGCCATAATCCGTCCCGAAGCGCAAAAACAGATGCGTGAGGATGTCGGCACCCACCGGGAAGATCACCTGTCGGACGGTGGTGACTCTATCCAGAAAGAGCGTGTGTTCCTGCTGAAACAGGAGCACACGCGCGAGGTTATAGGCCATGCTATCGTAGTTCCCCGGAGGCAGCAGAATGGCTTGGAGCCCCAGATAGGACCAGGCCACCAACAAAAGCCAAGCAATCACCCGATGTGTGCGAATAAAATATCTAATGGCCCGCCAGAAACCTTTTAGCGATTCTCTCTCCTTTACCAGCGTCCACCCCACAAAGCCGAGTGCTACCATCTCCAAAGGAAAGGACAGCATAGGCATGCCGACCAGGAAAGCAGCCTGGAACACGAAAGACAAGAACATCATCGCCAGACAGATGCCACAGCAGATGGACTGACAAATCGGACGCCCGGAACTGCGAAAGAGGACACCTCCTCCGAGGCAGAGCAGCGCGAGTTCACCGCTTGAAATTAGAGCAGTTATAGGCATTCGGCGTTCTCCCGCGGTCGGCTCGTGGAAAGGCTGCCCCGACCTTATATTGGCCCCTTTACTTCCTCTAGCAAGCCAGTGAAAAAGTGACTTCCAGCAGCCGTGCTGTTTCCGTTGGTGAAGGTAACGATCCAGGCGACAAGCGGACCGCCCCGATGATGGAGCTTTCGCAACAGGCCCACAGTCTTCATCCAGCCGAACGCTTGCTCGACGAGCTTCCGCTTGCGTTGGCTGATGGCGTAGCCGGGATACCGGGTCGTCCGACCGTCAATCGCGCTAGTCCGCCCTCGGTGTCGGGATACTGCGCCACGTGGGGCGCCACGTACATCTTGCGCGTCTGACCAACAAAGTCGCGCGTGTCGTAGTACTTATCGCCGCCGATGGTCAGCCGCCCCGCCCTGCGGCAATTCGCCCAACATTGTCAGCGCATCGACGATCAACCCGTGGCGATTCTCCATCAGGAGATGGCCCAGATAGGCGAGCTTGGCTTCGCTGCCCGTCGTCTTCTTGAACAATCGCGCGTCGGGATCTGTGGTCGACTGGTGCGTGTCGTTTTTCCGCTCTTCCCCGCGGAAATTCACGTTGGATTCCCCGGGTCGTCCGGTGTGTCGGGGGGCACATTGCTGCGGCGGAAACTCTTCTGGCTGGCCCAGGCTTCCAGCATCGAATCAGGGCATTTGTCTCGCGCAAAGGACGCTAAGGGGACAACGGCCTCTGGTAGGAATTTAAACCGTGAATCCAGCTTAGGCCATCCGATAATACGCGCCGCCCAGCTTATGATTGGGCGTGTCTTTGAAAATCTCGGGCCGCCACAAGCCCCATTTCCACGAGCGGAACTTCAGACTGGTCAATAACACTCCAACTCCGTAGCGGAACGAACGACGGAAATTGATCGAACTGGCCTCGGGAAAATAACGAGTCGGGCATGAGATCTCACCGATCTCGAAACCGAAGGCCACGGCTTGGGCAAGCATCTCGTTGTCAAATACGAAGTCGTCGGAGTTCGCGAGCAGTGGCAAGTCCTTCAGCACGCGCCGGGAAAAGGCCCGGTAGCCGGTGTGGTATTCCGAAAGCTTCGCTCCAAGCATCAGATTCTCGATGGCGGTCAGAACGCGGTTGGCAACGTACTTCCAGACGGGCATTCCCCCTTGCCGCGCGGTTTTACCCAGGATGCGGGAGCCGAGCACAACCTCGTAGACGCCGGACGCGATCATCCCTGCCATGGCCGTGATGAGGCGCGGCTCGTACTGATAGTCCGGATGAACCATCACGATGATGTCGGCTCCTGTCTTTAAGGCCTCGATATAGCAAGTCTTTTGGTTGGCGCCGTAGCCCATGTTGCGATGGTGCACGAAGGTCATGATCCCCAGCTCCCGAGCCCTCTGGACCGTCCCGTCCGTGCTGGCGTCGTCCACTAGAAGGACAGTATCCACAATCTCCGAGGGAATACTCTTGTAAGTCCGCTCAAGAGTCAGCTCCGCTTTGTAGGCCGGCAAAACAACGACGACGTTTTTTCCTTCAAGCACGGTTATCCCCTCTGCGCCGATGTCGATAGGCGATCGAGCGACTGCCTGGGAACACACTTCACAATGGATGCGATCGCCCTTTATAGACGACGTATGTCTCCTCGTCCTCGGTAAATGGTCCCACCTCGGCAAAGTCCACGCGAAAGCGCTTCACTTCTTCTTGGTTGATTTCCAAGGCCCTGCCGTAAGACCAATCGAAGTGCCCCCAGCCCTCCGATCGTTTTCGGCAACGAGACGAGGACTACTCTTCCGTTACTTTGTGCAGCTGGGCGCTCGCGATCATCAATTCACTGAGCGTCACTGTGCGATTGAAGGGCCTTACGAAGTCCACCCACGGGCAAAATCTCCCCTCGCGCACCAGATAAACTTTGTTGTTCGTATGGTAACCCAAACTTTCTCCAGAAAACCTCCTGCTCGCAGATGACGTTAGCGTCCGGCTACTCCTGCTTTAGAAACACGCCCGCAGCCTTGCCTCGAAGATAGGGCTTATGAAGGTCGAGCCCAGCGGCTTCCAGCCCATCCGTGGCGTAGAAAAAAGCGAGAATCCAAGGCGCAAGTTATGAACCGCCAGTAAAGATTGTTGGGCTTGCAATAGCGACTGCCATCGACGCGTCCTTTCCCACCAGCGCGACCGTGTGGAGGTCGCCGATGATGCCGTAGTCTTCTATGGGTGCGTAGCGGCTTGCCATTGGGACCAAGTGTCGCGGGGCGAGACTGAAGAGTTCCTCTCGAGACACATTCTCCTCTGAATCGATCGAGGATAAGAAGGCTCGGGGGAGGGATGCTTGGTCGCAGGTCTCCCGGACGAGGTGGCGATCTTACGTTCGCCGACTGACGCCGTGACAAAGCTCGGCAGCGATGAGGCAACTTCAGTCCTCACTCCAGAATTTCTCAGTCTTGTGCCCGGTTTCTTTGCCGCGGATGTCGTTGCGCGGCCGCTTGTGCATGGTCTCGCGCAATTCGCCAGCGCAGTCATGAGTACGAGGACAGACCTGCGGCGGCTGTCGCCGTGGGTCCCCGACAGCGTCCGACAGAGTTAGAAGCTGACTGGCAGGTAGTTGGCGGGGTCGACGGGACTCGTGCCAGTCAGCGGCGCGAGCCGCTGACCGCCTGAGAATCGGGGAGCGCGCCACTCGAGCGGGAGCGAGAGTGGCGGGGTCGACGGGACTCGAACCCGCGGCCTCCGGCGTGACAGGCCGGCGTTCTAACCAACTGAACTACGACCCCAAACTCAAAGTTGAAACTTGAAAAGTGGAAGGTTGAAAGTGACCTCTCGTTCCACTTTCCACTTGTCCACTTTCAACTTTTACTTCCCCTGGTGGGCGGTACAGGATTCGAACCTGTGACAGCCGGCGTGTAAAGCCGGTGCTCTACCACTGAGCTAACCGCCCCAGCCATTGCAGATGTCCAATTGCCGATTGCAGACTGGATCCGCGCTCGGGAATCTCGCTCTGCAATCTCAAGAGCGGCGTTCCGCCCGTCCGTCCAAACAACGCATTATACGTTAGCCGCTGCCTTCAGCGCGAGCAGCAGCATCGCCAGGAGCAGTCCGACGACGGCGCGGTGCTCGTGATTCGCGATGGCTCGGGACACGCTGAACCGACGGTTGGTCGCGTCGGCGGCCCGTCCCTGGCGGTAGCGGTCGTACTCGTCGCCGAACGTCTTTCGCAGAAACGCCTCTTCGTTCTTCATCGCCGCCGTCATCGTCACGCTCAGGTACACGGCGACCATGATTGCAACGATCAGGCTTCCTGACGCAAGCGCAAGACCCAATCCCATGATGCTGGAGCCGAGATAAAGGGGATGTGCGCTCCACCGGTAAGGACCCGACGTCGTGACTTCGCGCGACTTCTGAAGGTGCCCCGCGGCCCAGATGCGAATGGCTTCACCAAGCGTCGCAATCCCGGCGCCCGCCAGAACGGTCGCCCTCGTGGGCCTGGCAAGCCAGAATGCGAACACCCCGAACAGAAATCCCAAAGTCACCCGCCAACGCGACAGCAGAGATGCCGTGTCAGACATGGTTGGCGCGTGCGCCGAGACGACGCTCGACTGCCTCGAGTACTTCGTCGGCGTGTATGTCCGCCAGACACATCCGCTCCAGCCTGCAACGGCGCAGGTGATGACAGGCACAGACCTCGGCGCGGGAAACCGTCACGTCGTCCGGCAACCAGGGACCATTTCTCGACGGCCGCGTTGGACCGAAGATGCCGACCACGGGCGTGCCGACCGCAGCGGCGATGTGCGCCGGCCCGGTGTCTCCCGACACGATGAGTTTGGCCCCGCGAGACAGAGCGACGAGATCGCCGATCGACGCCGGCGGCGCGACGATCGCCGCACCAGAGGAGTGAGTAGCCACTTCTTCAGCCAGGGCGCGCTCTCCTTCTCCCCACAATGCGACGGACGTCAAGCCATGACGATCGCGCAGCGCGGCAGCGACGAGGCCGAACCGCGATGCCGGCCACCGTTTGTTGGGCCACGCTGCTCCCGGATTGAGCAGCACGTAGCCGACTCGAACTTGTGAACTCATCGCGCGTGCAACGTCCGACTCGACGTGCTCGATTGGAAATTCCGGGTTTCCGGCTTCGATCCCGAGCGGCTCGAGCAGACCCAGATTGATTTGCACGACGTGTCGCGTTTCGCGCGGATCGTAGATCCCGCCGCAGCCAGGATCGTAGACGTCGGTATAGAAAGGCCGAGCCAACTGCTCGCGCAGATACGACGGCGCGAATCCAATCACGCGACGCGAGCCCGAGCTGCGTGCGAGAGCCGCAGATTTGAGGAGTCCCTGAAGATCGATGGCGACGTCGTATCGCGACCGTCTCAGTTCGCGGACCGCGCTGAGGAGAGTGAACGATCCTTGCGTGCGGCCATCCAGCGGGAGACGGCGATCCAGAACCGTCACCAGATCGAGAATCTCGCGGTACTTGGCATTGACCAGCCAATCGATCCTGGCGGCCGGAAACGCCCGGCGAAGGGCTGCCGCCACGGGAATCGCATGGACGATGTCGCCCAGCGAGCCGAGGCGTACGAGGAGGACGCGGTTCATCCCTGGCGAGTCAGGCGGGCGACGACATCCCGTGTCGAGTGGTGTTTCTCGTCACCGACAATGACCGTGCGGCCGCCATAGGATTGCACGACGCCTCGCTCCGGGACGGAGTCCACAGTGTAGTCGGGACCCTTGCAGTGCACTTCGGGCTTCAGCAACAGCAACAGCCGCTCGACAGTTCGGTCGCTGAACACCACGACGTAGTCAACCGATTGAAATGCGGCAATGATTTCCGCACGCTCGTTCGCTGGAACGATCGGTCGTCCGGGACCCTTCAGCGCGGTGACCGTCCGATCGTCGTTGATGGCGACGACTAGACGATCCGCTTCAGCCGCCGCACCGCGCAGGTATCGAACGTGACCGACGTGCAACAGATCGAAGCATCCATTCGCGAAAGCGATGCGCCGGCCTTGGGCGCGGTCGCGTGCCACTATATCAACGAGCTGATCTTCCGTAAGGACTTCGCCCATATCTCAACTTCTGGCTTTATTTTCCACTTCTCCACTTTCAACTTTTAACTTTACGTCCGGTCGCTCTCGATCGCATTCGCGAGCTCACGAGCCGATACCGTGGCCGTTCCCCGCTTCATGACCACCAGTCCGCCTGCGTAATTCGCAAGCCGAGCCGCTTCGAAAAACGACGCGCCCGCCGCCAGCGCCAGCGCCACGGTCGCAATCACCGTATCGCCGGCACCTGTCACATCCGCGACTTCGTCGGATCCGAAGATTGGAATGTGGATCGTCGACTGATTCGGTTGGAAGAGCGCCATTCCCCGACTGCCGCGAGTAATCAGCAACGCCGCCGTCTTGAAGCGGCGAAGCAGTTCGTGGCCGGCCTGCTCCAGGGTCCGCACGTCGTCGCCAATTCGAAGCCCGAGCATCTGCTCGACCTCCGACTCGTTTGGGGTGCAGATGGTCATGTCGCGATACTCGAGGAGCCGATACCGTGAATCGACCAGCATCGGCACCGAACCTCGTTTCGAGCGGCGCGCCAATGCCGCGTGGATCGTCCGACCGATCGCCGGTGTGATCAAACCCGAGCCGTAGTCCGAGAGCACGACGGCGTCACAGCCCGTAACTGCCGACCGCAGCCTCTCGCTAAGTTTCAGGCTCTCGGACTTGGAACCGGACCAAGCGGTCTCCCGGTCGATCCGGACCAATTGCTGTTTTGCCGAATGGACGCCTCCGGCGAGGATACGTGTCTTGACGGGCGTTCGATAACCCCGAGCGCGCGAGACATGTTTCCGGTCCACCGCTGGGGCCAGAGCCGTCATCAACCGGCGCCCCTCAGCATCGTCTCCGACGATCCCGGCGAGACGCGCACGGCCGCCCAGCGCGGCGACGTTGTTCGCCGCATTTCCAGCGCCACCTGCCAGCATCTCGGTCGTGTCGTACTTCAGAATCAGCACCGGGGCCTCGCGAGACACCCGAGCCACTTCGCCATAAATGAACTCGTCGGCAATGATGTCGCCGACGACGAGGACGCGGCGCCGACCGAAGGTGGCGATGAGAGATCGCAGCCGCTTCTTGAGTGCGGCGGCACCGGGAAGTGAATGGCCAGAGCGAGAGATCTTCATCGAGGTTACGACGTTTGACTCCGATTGGCTTCGACCGCCCCTTCGGGGTGATGCGGACAATAGTAATACGCGTCAATCCGCGCACCCTCGCGGTTCATAGCATTCGCTTCGTGGCCTCGAGCACGGCGTCAACCGAAATGCGTCGCATGCATCGATGATCGATCGGGCATTCACGGAGCATACAAGGACGGCACCAGACCTGCGTTGTCAGCGTCGCTGCGGCCGGACCCGAAGGCTGAGGGGTGAAATCCTCGATGGACACACCACGCGGGCCCGTTCTGCGCTCGTCGGTCGGCCCGAAAATCGCGGTGACCGGGAGTCCCAGCGCCGCGCCTAAATGCAAGGCGCCGGAATCATTCGAGACGAGAGCACGCGCCATCGACAGAACCCCCGCGAGGGCCGGCAGATTGGTTCGGCCAATAAGGTTCAGGACGGCGACCTTGCCCTCCAGAGCCGATTCCAGACTGCGGCCCGTCTGGACGTCTGCGCTGCTTCCGATCAGCACCGCTCGAAATCCCAGTTCGAGGAGTTGCCCCGCCAGCGCCGCAAACCGGTCTGCGGGCCATCGTTTCGCGCCGCCGTACGCAGCCCCAGGAGCGAGGACCACGAACGGTTCCTGCGCGTCCCACCCGGCTCGCTCGAGCGCGCACGTTCCGGCAACCCGTGCAGAAGTTGGAGCGTCGAGGCGAGGGGTGTTCGGCCCGCTTGGAAAGCCCAACGCTGAAGTGAGCCGCTGATAATAGTCGATCTGATGAATCGGGCCAGACGGCCGGCCGACGGCCCGGGTAAGCAGTAAACCACGCCAGTCTGCCCGGTATCCCCAGCGTTCAGCTATTCCGGCTTGTCGTGCAATCAGCGCCGATCGGAAGGAGTTCGGCAGAAGGATCGCGGCCTCGTACCTGGCAGAACTTTCGCTTCCAATCTTCGAAAGGCCGTTTTCGATCGTCACGACTCCGTCAACACCAGTCACCATCTCGAACAGCGGCGCAATCGACGGTTTTGCGGCAACGGCAATCAAGGACTGTGGGAATTCCCGACGGATATCGGACACCGCCGGCAGTGCCATGACCGCGTCGCCAAGCCAGTTGGGAGCGAAAATGATGATGCGGTTCATGGCTGCGCCCGCCTACCGGAGTGTGCACGAGGATAAGACGTGGCGTCCGGCTTTAGCCGGACCGACTGTTGTAAGACGCAAGCCAGACGTATAGTACCGGAGATTGCCGTCCCCGGACCGCTATGGTACGGTGAGCAACGCGTTCATGACCTCGAACACAGCCGCAACCGTGAACGAACCCGTCGCTCGGCCGGCGTTCGTCAGGCGGGCAAACTCGGTCCTGAAGGATCCGCTTCTATCGGTCGTGATGCCCGTCTATAACGAACGGTACACGATCGACGAAATCATCCGCCGTGTCCTCGCCGTCAATCTGCGCATCGAGCTGATCGTCGTCGACGACTGCTCGACCGACGGCACCGGCGCCACGCTCGACGCGCTCCAGAGCGAGCTCCAATTCAAGCTGCTCCGTCAACCTGTCAACCAGGGAAAGGGAGCGGCGTTGCGACGCGGGTTTGCCGCTGTGACGGGAGATCTCGTCATCATCCAGGACGCCGATCTCGAGTACTCCCCCGAGGAATACCCCGAGTTGATTGAGCTGATTTGTCAGGGCCGGGCCGATGTCGTATATGGATCGCGGTTCCTGGGACGCCATCGCGTCTTTCTCTTCACGCACTACCTTGGGAACCGGCTGCTCAACATCGTGACTAATGTCCTCTACAATACGATGTTGACGGACATGGAAACCTGCTACAAGGTTATGACCGTCGGAGTGCTCCGCTCGATCACCCTGCACTCGAACGGGTTCGGCATCGAACCCGAGATCACAGCCAAGGTGTTCAAGCGCGGATATCGTGTCTACGAAATTCCGATCACCTACGACGGTCGCGGCTATAAGGAAGGCAAGAAGATCACGTGGCGTGACGGGTTCGTCGCACTCTGGGTGCTTTTGAAGTACCGCTTCACGGAATAGTCGGTCGAGGCGGACCTGTCGTGAAAATCGCTCTCCTTCAGATCAACCCTACAGTTGGCGATCTTCAGGGCAATAGCCGGTTGATCGTGGAAGCGACGCGCGAAGCCGGGCGCCTCGGCGCCGATCTCGCCGTCACTCCCGAATTGGCCCTCGTCGGCTACTTGCCGCGCGATTTGCTGCTCAGCGAATGGTTCGTCCGCCACAGTTGGAATGCGCTCGCCAACCTGGCCGACGATCTTGCCGGTCTTCCACCGGTGCTCGTCGGTCTGCCCGAACCCAATCCGTCGGACGAAGGCCGGCCGTTGTACAACTCAGCGGTACTCGTCCGGGACGGCAACATCGAGCAGCGTTTTCGCAAAGCGCTGCTCCCAACCTACGACGTCTTCGATGAAGACCGCTATTTCGAGCCATTCGTCGGACCTCAGATCCTCGATCTATACGGCAGGCGTTTGGGCATCAGCGTCTGCGAAGACGTGTGGAACGACCGCGATTTCTGGAAGCGGCGGCGCTACCATCACGACCCCATCGAGGAACTGATGCGCGCAGGGGCGTCCGCGATCGTCAATCTATCTGCTTCACCGTTCGAGGTCGGGAAGTATCGGTTCAGGGAAGCGATGCTTGCCAGCATGGCGCGAAGACATCGCGCGCCGCTGCTTTACGTCAATCAGGTTGGCGGAAACGACGATTTGATTTTCGACGGCCGGAGTTGCGGATTCGGCGCAGACGGCACGCCTATCGCTCGTGGCCGTTCGTTCGAATCCGACGTCGTATTGTGTGACCTGGATCACGCGGCGCGGCTCGGTCAAGCCGACGATGTCCTGGCCGAAGCCGAGATATGGCAGGCCCTCGTCCTTGGCACACGTGACTACGCACGGAAATGCGGCTTCAGGAGTGTGGTGCTCGGTTTGTCCGGCGGAATCGACTCGGCGCTGGTGGCAGCCATCGCGGCAGAGGCGCTTGGGCCGCAATGCGTGCTCGGCGTGATGATGCCGTCTCCGTACTCGAGCAGCGGCAGCATAGACGACTCGCAACAATTGGCGACGAACCTCGGAATCCAGACGCTCGTGCTGCCAATTGAACAGGTGATGCTTGGTATGGAGTCTACGCTCGGCGAAGCATTCGCCAACACCCCGCGCGACGTGACTGAAGAAAACATTCAGGCCCGAATCCGGGGCAACCTGTTGATGGCACTCTCCAACAAGCGCGGAGCGTTGCTGCTGACGACCGGCAACAAGTCGGAGCTCGCGGTGGGCTACTGCACCTTATATGGAGATATGTCCGGCGGTTTGGCAGTGATCGCCGACGTTCCGAAAACGATGGTGTACCGCGTCGCGCGCTGGCTCAACGATCACGAAGGGTGCAACCTGATTCCAGAGCCGATTCTGACGAAAGCTCCATCGGCGGAGCTTCGTCCCAATCAGACGGACCAGGACTCCCTGCCGCCGTACGAGTTGCTCGATGAAATCCTTCAACGCCACATCGAACATCATCAGCCGGCAGAGGACATCATTGCGGCCGGCTTCGACGCCGACACCGTTCAAAGAGTGCTTCGGCTCGTCCGAGCGGCCGAGTTCAAGCGGAAGCAGGCCGCACCTGGCCTGAAAGTCACCGATCGCGCCTTCGGCACCGGTTGGCGCATGCCCATCGCAGCACGGCTGACCTGATCAGCTTTCAGCGGCAGGAAACATCCCCGGGACTCCGTCGAGCGATTCACCGTCGGTGTCGCGCCATCGCCGGTGCATCCACAACCACAGCTCGGGATGACGACGAACGTACATCTCGAGGACGTCCGTACAGCGCTGGGTAAAGTCGCGGATGGCGTGCTCCGCCTCACTGTCCGGCGGTTCGACCGGATGCTCGTAGATCATCCGATAACGGCCCCGCCCGATCGGAAGGGCAAACACCGGCACGACAGGTGCGCCGGTCCGCAGCGCCAGCGCCGCTAACGCCGATGTCGTGGCGGCGGGCCGTTCGAAAAAGTCCACCTGCACGGCGTCTCGACCTTGAATGTGTTGGTCGATCAACAGCGCAACGCCGTGGCCTGCGTGCAGCATGCGCATGACGCGCCGGATCGTTCCCTGACGATAGATGACCGAGTTGCCCGTGTGCTGCCGGATGTCCTCGAGCAGCCCGTTCAACCGTCCGTTGTCGAGTGCACGGGCCAGTACGCCGATCGGCTCGAGTTGCAACGCGTGCACGATGGCATGGAGTTCCCAGAACCCGAAGTGGCCCGTAAAAAACAGCACCCCCTTCCCCTGGGCGTACGCGAGCCGGGCTCGGTCCTCGCCATCGAACTCGCTGCGCGCCAGCATCGCCGCGGGAGTCAACGTGCTGAATTTCAGAAGCTCGAATAGAAGTCGCCCGAAATGTTTGAACGCGTCGCGGGCGATTGCACGCCGCTCGGCAGCGGAGCGGACGGGAAACGCGACCGCCAGGTTGCGTTCGGCGATCCGCCGGTGGGCGCGGTCGAGGGCATAGAAAGCGAGGCCCAGCGCGCTGCCGGATGCGTGAACGAGCGAGTCCGGCATCACGCGGACGATGCCGATCAGCGCTTTGACGATCAGATACTCGAGACGGTGACGCACTGGGACTGGTTCAAGGGTTCAACGGTTCAAGGGTTCGGAATTCGAGGTTCCTTGCCGGGCGGTGCGTAGGCGTTCGCGAAGCCAATTGGCGAAGGCAGCGGCGGGCTCCACGGTGACGGTGAGAGGGACGGCCGCAACCGGAAGGCCGTCCAGGCGCCGGCCCGCGAGACGCACCGCGTCCTTTTCCGTGGTCATCACAATCCGCGCCGCCGCCGAACGTGCCGCCGCCTGGGCCCGTGCGACGTCGCGATCGGTGAAGATGTGGTGATCGCGAAACGTCATCGTTCCCGCAACCTTCCATCCAGCCGACTCTAAGCCGGTAAAGAACTGATCGGGCCTCGCAATCCCGGCAACAGCGAATATCGGCTCGTCGGTTGGCACGACGATGGTATCCCCCGTTGCGATCAGCCGTGGCGCTCCAAGCAGCCGCGCGACCCGGAACACAGTAGGTACGCCGAGCGCACGTCCCACTCGTTCGGCCGCCTGATCGTAGGTGGCAGTCACGAGAACGGCATCGGCAAGCCTGGCTGCAGCCAGCGGCTCGCGCAGCCGTCCGGCGGGCAGCGGCTTGTCGGTCAAGTCTTCTTCGCTGGTCACCAGCAGGTCTACGTCTCTCGCCAACTCGAAATGCTGAAACCCATCGTCGAGAACGTGAACGCTGGCCGCCAACTTCTCTTCACCCAATCGCCCACACACGTATCTGTTCCCGCCGACCAGCACACGCGCGCCAGGCACCATCCGCGCCAGCATCAGCGGCTCGTCACCGGACGAGTCGAGGTTGCCGAGAATCGCCGTGCCGTCCGACACGACGGTGACGCCCGCCTGTACTCGGCGCCGCCCATAACCGCGCGACAGGATCGCGGGCGATTCCCCTTCCGCCACGAGCCAGCGTGCAAGATGCGCCACGATGGGCGTCTTGCCGCTGCCGCCAACCGAGAGATTGCCGACGCTGATGACGGGCCGACGCAGGCGACGGCGCCGTGCCGGAGATCGAGCGTACCAGCGCCGCCGCCACTCCGCCACCGCACCGTAGATCGCACCGGCCGTTTGCAGAATTAGTTCACCAGACGGAAGGGCCGAACGACTGATTGGTTGTGGGTGGGTACCAGTTCGGCGATGACCGCCAAGGTCTTGTCCTTGGCGCCACGATTGGCTTCGACGAGGGCCCGGGCGGCGGCGCCGAGCCGGGCGCGCCGAACAGGATCGCTGAGGAAACCAAGCAGAGCCTCCTCGAGCTCCCGGTCCGATTGGACCTGCACCGCGGCGCCGTTTGCGAGAAACGTGTCGGCAATTTCCTTGAAGTTCTGCATGTGCGGGCCAAAGATGATGGCCTTGCCGAAAATCGCCGGCTCGAGGATGTTGTGCCCGCCGTGGTCCACCAAGCTGCCGCCGACGAACACCGCTGTCGCCAACTGATAGATCTGAGCGAGCTCACCGATCGAATCGAGCACGACGACGTCCGCGCGAGGTTCCGCATCGATCGGAAGCTCGGTTCGGCGAATGGTCACGAATCCCGCGTCCCGCGCCAGTCGTTCGACCTCGCCGAACCGTTCCGGCTGCCGCGGCGCGAGAATGGCCAGAGCGCTGGGCGACGCCTTCTTCACGCGCGCGAACGCGCGGAGCACCGGCCCTTCCTCGCCGCGCAGAGTGCTGCCCGCCACAACGACTTGCCGGTTCGGTGAAGTCCTGAAGAACCGCAACACCCGTTCGCGCGGCTTGCCGTGAGACGTCGCGCTTGGCAGCTCCAGCGAGTCGAACTTCAAGCTGCCCGTCATCGTGATGCGCGAAGGATCGGCCCCAAGATCGATCAGCCGCCGTACCGACTCTTCGCTCTGCATGCAGAAGCGATCGACGTCGGCCAGCACGCCCCGAAAGAACGGTCGGATGAGTCGATAGCGTGGATACGATCTCGACGAGATACGGCCGTTGATCAGCACGGTCTTGACGCCGCGCTTGCGACATTCTCGCAGCAGGTTCGGCCAGATTTCGGTCTCCATCATGACGAAGACGCGCGGCTTCACCAGCGTCAGTGTTCTTCGGACGATGAACGTCCAGTCGAATGGAAAGTAAAAAACGCCGTCGACGTTTTGCAGGCTGTGCCGCGCGACCTGCTGGCCAGCCATCGTCGTCGTGGAAAGAAACAGACGGAGGCGCGGATACCGCGTCTTCAACTCACCGGCCAGCGCACGAGCCGTCAATGTCTCGCCGACCGACACAGCGTGGATCCAAATCGACTCTTCGCCATCGATGTTGAAACTGATAGGCAGAAAGCCGAGCCGCTGCCGCAGGCTGCCAATGTATTTCTTGTACCGAACTGCTTGGTACAGGAAGTACGGCGACACGACGAGAAAACCGGCCAGCGTGAGAAAACTGTAGAGGACGTACATTGCGGACGTCAGGAATAGCCTTAAGATCCTTCCCTACAATATGTTGGGAGCTCTGAAGTATAGCCGGACCGTTTGACCCTCTGCAACCGTGCTCATTAGAATTTGAGGCTGGCGCATGACGCGGGAACGGGTTTGAGGGCGTCCGGCGCTTGGAGGACACTCATGCCTGTGAAAGTCGGGATCAACGGTTTTGGCCGAATCGGCCGCAACATCATGCGTGCGGCGCTCGGCGACAAGAACATCGACTTCGTCGCCGTCAACGATCTCACCAACGCGCAGACGCTCGCACACCTGCTGAAGTACGACTCGGTACTCGGCAATCTCCACTCGCGCGTCGAAGCCAAGAGCGACGGCATTGCCGTCGACGGCGACGAGTTCAAGGTCCTGTCGATGCGCGACCCCGCGCAATTGCCGTGGAAGGACCTTGGCGTCGATGTCGTGTTCGAGTCAACCGGGTTGTTCACCAAGCGCGAGGACGCGGCGAAGCATCTCGCCGCCGGTGCCAAGAAAGTCGTGATCACCGCACCCGCGAAAGGGCCCGACATTACCGTCGTCCTTGGCGTCAACGACGAAAAATACGACCCGCAGAAGCATCAGGTCATCTCGAATGCGTCGTGTACGACGAATTGCCTGGCCCCGGTCGCCAAGGTCATTCATCAATGTTTCGGTATCAAGAAGGGATGGATGACCACCATCCACTCATACACGAACGACCAGCAGCTGCTCGATCTCCCGCACAAGGATCTGCGTCGTGCCCGTGCTGCAGCGCTGTCGATGATCCCGACGACGACCGGCGCGGCTGCGGCGGTGGGCGAGGTGCTGCCCGAACTTAAAGGGAAACTCGACGGCTTCGCGATGCGCGTGCCGACGCCGAACGTGTCGGTGGTCGACCTCGCGGCGCTGGTCGACAAGAAGACGACCGGCGAGGAAGTGAACAAGGTATTGAAAGAAGCCGCCGAAGGCCCGCTGAAAGGCATCCTCGCCTATTCAACCGACGAACTGGTCTCGATCGACTTCAAAGGCAATGCGAACTCGTCGATCCTCGACGCGCCATATACGAAGGTGATGGACGGCGACTTCGTGAAGGTCCTTTCGTGGTACGACAACGAATGGGGCTACTCGAACCGCTGCGTCGACCTTCTACGGCTGCTGACGAAGAAGGGACTGTAGCAGGCGCTGTGGCGGCGGACCCAGGTTAGAGGGAAGGGCTGGCACATCTGGCTAAGCTGTCGATCAAAGACCTCGATTTGAAGGGTAAGCGGGTCTTCATCCGCGTCGACTTCAACGTCCCGCTCAAAGAGGGACGCATCGGCGACGACACACGCATCCGCGCCTCGGTTCCGACGGTCCAGTACGCGCTGGATCACGGTGCGACGGTGGTCGCGCTCGCCAGCCACCTCGGCCGGCCGAAGGGAACCGTTGCACCGCAATTCAGCCTTCGGCCGATAGCCACGCGGCTTTCGGAGCTTCTCGGACGACCTGTCACCTTTGCTGAGGACTGCATCGGCGAGCGCGCGAAAGCGGCCGTAGACGAGGCGGCTCGCTCGGAAAATGGCGTCGTTCTCCTCGAGAATCTTCGCTTTCACGCGGAAGAGGAAAAGAACGAGTCCAACTTTGCCGCGGCCCTCGCCAGCCTCGCGGATGTCTACGTAGATGATGCGTTCGGTGCGGCGCATCGGGCGCATGCCTCGGTCGAAGGCATGACCCGGCATTTCTCGAAGGCGGCGGCCGGGTTGCTCATGGAGCGAGAGCTGAAGTACCTGGGCGACGCGCTGAAGTCGCCCCAACGTCCGTTCGTGGCGATCCTCGGTGGCGCCAAGGTCTCCGACAAGATCGAAGTGATTGAAAATCTGCTGGGGGAGGTCGATCGTCTGTTGATCGGCGGCGCGATGGCCTACACGTTTTTCAAGTCCCAAGGGTTGCCGGTCGGCAAGTCTCTTGTCGAAGACGATAAGATTGATGCGGCCCGGACAATCCTCGAGCGCGTCAAGACAAAGACCCAGTTCGCGCTGCCGGTCGATCATCTGGTGACGGACCGGATCGACGGCTCGGGTTCAAACGAGGTCCTTCGCGTGGAAGACGCCGCGATCGGAGACCGGATGGGAGTCGATATCGGTCCCGAGACGATCGGTCAGTACGAGAAGTGGGTCGCCGATGCGAAGACCGTTGTCTGGAACGGTCCAATGGGTATCTTCGAGGTCGACGCCTTCGCACGCGGCACCAACGCGGTCGCACGCGCCGTCGCCGCGCTGACCGGCACCACAATCATCGGCGGTGGAGACTCGATTTCAGCCGTGAAGAAGGCCGGCATGGCAGATCGCATCACCCACATTTCAACCGGCGGTGGTGCGTCGCTCGAGTTCCTGGGAGGCCGAACGCTGCCCGGGGTCGCGGCCTTGACTGACAGGTCATGAGAATTCCATTCATCGCCGGCAACTGGAAGATGTTCAAGACCGTTCACGACGCGGTCGTCTTCACCAAAGAGCTGCGCAGCGTGGTCAAGGACATCGCCGACGTCGAGATCGTCGTCGCGCCGCCATTCACCGCCATTCACGCGGTCGCCGAAGCCGCGCGGAACACGAACATCGGCGTCTCCGCACAGGACATGTACTGGGAAAGGGAAGGCGCGTTTACGGGTGAGATCTCGTCACAAATGATCAAGGAAGCAGGTGCTTCGTACGTGATCATCGGGCATTCAGAGCGCCGGCGGTTGTTCGGCGAAACCGATGTGATGGTGAATCGCAAGGTTACCACCGCATTTGCCGCGGGACTCACTCCCATCGTCTGCGTCGGAGAGACTCTCGAGGAACGGGAGCGCGAGGAAACGCTCGCGGTCCTCGACCGACAGGTCAAGGACGGCCTCGATGGCCTGACGGCCGAGCAGGTTGCCGAGCTCGTCGTGGCGTACGAGCCGGTATGGGCGATTGGGACTGGACGCATAGCCACCGCGGCCCAAGCCGCTGAAGCCCACGGACACATCCGCAAGCGACTCCGCCAGTGGTTTGGTGCGGACGCGGCCGACCATTGTCACGTGATTTACGGCGGAAGCGTGAAGCCGGACAATATTCGTGAGCTCATCGCCGAGCCGGAGGTGGACGGCGCGCTCGTCGGCGGCGCGAGCCTCGACGTCAAAGGCTTCGGCGACATCGTCGTCAAGAGCCGACGGGCTGCGGTATGATTATCGTTTGACGAAGATTGATTTATGGTCCTCTACTACATCTTGACGACGTTCTACGTGTTGGTTTGCCTGGTCCTGCTGCTCGTCGTGTTGCTGCAACAGGGGAAGGGCGGCGACATGGCGAGCGCGTTCGGCGGCGGAAGCAGTCAGACCGCGTTCGGTGCGCGCGGCGGTGCGACCGTGCTGGCGAAGGCGACAGCCGTGCTGGCGGCGTTGTTCATGTTGAGCGCGCTGGCGCTTGCAATCATCGGCCAGCGAGGACCCGGTTCGATCGTGAGCGGTACTCCGACGCCCAAGGCGCCGGCCCGAACGGCGCCGGCCGTGCCGCCGACAGGCGCACCCGCCACGGCACCGGCCACCACTCCAGCCGCGCCTCCTGCTGAAGGAGCACCGACTCCTGCTCCAGCGCAGCCGCCGGCTCCGGCCGAGCAGCCCAAGTGAGAGCCGCGACATCTTCATCGGCTTTTCGTCCTTCTTCCTGGCTGTAACTTCAACCGAGCTTCGTCGTTTGATAAGGTGAGCGCGCATCCGAGCTCGTTGCGCTGCCCGCCGGTTTCACGTCAGGATCCCTCGATGGCCGACAGCCCTATTCGAACCGAGCGGCCTCCAACGATTCTCGAGTCGGCCCTGCGATTCGACCGGACACCTGCCCTGGTACTCTTGATCGTCATACCGCTGGTTTCCTGGATGTGGATCGTCGTGATGGCGCGCGACATGTACGGGCCGATGACCGGAGCCAGCGCCTGGATGATGACGGCGGTCTGGGACGGGAGGCATCTGGCGCTGCTCTGGGCCATGTGGGCCGTCATGATGATCGGCATGATGCTGCCATCGGCCACGCCGATGCTTTTGACCTACGGCGTCGTCGCGCGCCGTTCCGCGGCCGAAGCAGCCGCCGCGTCCCGTCAGATTTATGCCTTGGCAGGTGGTTACCTGGTGGTGTGGGCGTTATTCAGCCTCGGGGCCACCGTGCTGCAGCGTCTACTGGCGACGCTCCTGGTCGTCTCGTCGATGATGGAAGTGACCAGTTCTGCGGTCGGCGCCACGTTGCTGCTGGTCGCAGGCGTCTATCAGCTGACGCCGCTCAAGCTGGCTTGCTTGCGAACGTGTCAGTCGCCGTTTGGATTTCTGATGAGCCATTGGCGTACCGGGCCGGCCGGTGCATTCCGGATGGGTTTCGAACACGGGGTGCTTTGCGTCGGCTGTTGCTGGGCGCTGATGCTGCTGCTGTTTGCCGGCGGCGTCATGAATCTCGCCGTCATCGCGGCGTTGACGGCGCTCGTCGCGGTCGAAAAGCTGACGCCGTTCGGCACGCAAGGGGCGCGAATCGCCGGGGTACTCCTGATTGCCGCCGGCCTCTGGATGCTCGTGCGCTGATGGATGCATAATCAGGGCGGCTTTAACCCGCGAATGGAGACGTTATGGCAGACATTCCGAAGTGGCACGTTCAGGGCGACTGGTTCGACACGTGTAATTGCAGCGTCCCGTGTCCGTGCACGTTCGCGCAGGCGCCGACCAGCGGCGAGTGCGACGGCATCCTGGCGTGGCATATCCGTACGGGAAGCTACGGTGGCGTGCGGCTGGACGGGCTCAACGTCCTGGCGCTTGGAAACTTCAAAGGGAACATCTGGGAAGGACAGGCGAAAGCGTCAATGGCGCTGTTCCTCGACGAACGCGCCGAAGAGAAACAGCGGGAAGCGTTGCAGATGATCTTCGGCGGCCACGGTGGCGGCTGGCCCGGCACGTTCGCGAATTTCATCGGCGAGGTGCGCGGGATGGAATTCGCGCACATCGATTTTCATGTCGACGAGGACCTGGCGTCGTGGCGAGCCGAGATTCCCGGCAAGGTGAAGTCAAGTGCCGAAGCGATCGGCGGACCGACGACACCGCCCGGAAAGCGCGTGCAGGTGTACAACGCTGGCGGTTGTGAAACAGGTCCGGGCGGCGTGGCGACCTACGGGAAATCGACGGCGGACAAAGCGGACGCGTTCGGCTTCAAGTGGGATCGCAAGGGCTGGTCGAGCAAACACATCGGATTCGACTGGTCGGGCCCCGACGCCTGAGGTCGGCATCAGTTTTTGCGGATATACTCCAATCAATCCCTCCTAGCGGAAGTGGCGGAACTGGCAGACGCACCAGCTTGAGGGGCTGGCGCTCGCAAGAGCGTGGGGGTTCGAATCCCCCCTTCCGCACCAGACTTCGCTCATGGATCGAGCGAGCTTCGTCTGGGCAAGCCACAGACAATCACGCGAGCAGTGACTGGCGAAGTCTGTCCCGCCAAAGCGGCGAAGCCGCGAAGGCGGACGACCGTCGGCGCTTCGCGCCTTTACGGACTCGCGAGCCGCGCGCCACCCGAAAACCGAATAGTGTCGATACAGGCACGCAGCGAGTGACCCGCCACTAATAACTTGGCGCCGGACCTGTCATCCTTACGGCGCCTGGACGATCCCCTCACGCTGTCCGTCGGACGTGTACTGGCTGCTTGGCGAATCGAGCGGAGCGGTTCCAGCCCGATCAGCGTCGAGGTGGAGAAACTGACGGATGTCGCTGGCCTGAAACCCCGTCTGGTAGTAGCGGGCGGCAACTCCGGCGACGTGCGGTGAGGCCATGCTGGTGCCGGACATCCGCGTCGTCCCTCCACCGAGGCGGGTGGACAGGATTCCGACGGAACTGATGAAGCAGCCCCGGCTGACGTTCTCCTGCTCCTCTCCGGGCGCGGAGACGATCACACCGGTCCCGTCGGTCGTGAAGTAGGACGCGGTATCGGCCGCGACAGGAGAACTGAGGAAGCGACATTGGTTCGTGCCCGCCAACGCAGTGGTGCTTGCGACGGCGATGACCTCAGGATAGGCAGCAGGAATCTGGCTGCTCACGTCGACGGTCGGATCGTTGCCCGCCGCCACCACGACCGTCACACCGGCGCCTTCGAGCTTCTTGATCAGATCGTGCATGGCCTCATTGTCGTCGACTGCGCCAGGTCGACCGAGGCTCATGTTCACGACCTTGATAGCCGGGACGACCATCGCGTGATTGTCGAGCACCCATTCGAGGCCCGACATGACGTTCGCGTCTGAACCGCTGCCGGTGCTGTCGAGCACTTTGACGCAATAGATCGTCGCCTTCGGCGCCACGCCGATGACATCGGCCGCGTTGTCGCGGGCCGCGATGATGCCCGCGACATGTGTTCCGTGGCCCTCGTCGTCCTGGCAGGACGGCGCTTCAAACGCGTTGAACGCGTCGACGGTGCCCGCCAGATCAGGATGTACGAGATCGACACCGGTATCGATCACCGCAACGCCGACTCCGAGGCCATTCGAGTCGTTGGTCGGACGGCCAACTCGAGCGACGCCAGCGGGAACGACCTGCGTCGTCCCTCCGCCGCCGCCTCCCGGCTTGCCTTTTCCGTTCTGGTACGCGAAGACCGGACGATTCGGAACAACGGCTCGCACGAACGGATTGTTCACAAGCGCGGTCAGGGCATTCGCATTCGGCACTCTGACTGCCGCAGCGTTGACGCGGCCGAAGTTCACGCCGAGCGCGGCGCCGGCCCCGTGTATCACCGCAGCTCGGTCTGCGGCACTAGTGCCTTCATGGAACTGCACGATGTAATTCTCGGAAACCTGGGCAAGTGCGACGCCACCAGTCCCCAGCATCACCAGGAGAACCGCTGCGATGAGACGCCACACCGACGTGTCCGGCGACCAGGAACGCCTAACGACAGAATCCAGGCTAGCGATTGCCATTTTGTAAGTTCTCCTACAGTCGATCAAACAGTCCATTTCCATAGGGACTTCTGTCAGCTTTTCAGATTGAAAGGCGACTTAGGGCGCGCAGTTTCCCGCCATCTCTATCGACCTCAGCAAAACGGTCGCCATGGCCTCGCGCCTGCCGTTGAGACTTGACTCGATTTCGCGCGCATGAGCGTGCTACTTCGCCGACATCAAGGAGGGCATCGCGAATGTGCGGTGCTGACACGACCCGCACGGAACGCGCCGCAGGCCGAGCCTGCCCGGATCCGGCAATTTGAGAGGCAACTCGGATCCCAATCCCGGGAGGGCGTAATCGGCGCCTACGCCGTGGTGGGAGCCTCGGCGATATCCGGCCGCGACTTCAACGACGGTGTTTCTTTGATTCCAGTTCGCGGGCACGAAGCTGCGCCCCGGTGACTGCCACGACGAATTGGCCGTCGGTGCGATAGTCGGACGTTCACGGTCACTCGAGCGCCAATCGGGTAAAATGCCGGCGCGGCATTGCTCTGGCTCCCAGCACCAGACTCGGCCCCTATGAAATCAGCGCGCAATATCGCGACCATCCACGGCCTCGAAAAGGCCGATGGCGTCGGCGCGCTCGTGATGGAGTTGGTCGAAGGGCCCACGCTCGCCGGTCTTCGATGGCCCGTTTGAAGCTCCTATGACCCTGGCTCGGGGCGCGAAACTGGGTCCGTACGAAATCCTGTCGCTCATCGGTGTCGGCGGGATGGGCGAGGTCTACAAAGCGCGGGATACGCGACTGGAGCGATCGGTTGCGATCAAACTGCTGCACACGGAATTGGCTGAACGGGCGGATCGCCGTGCGCGGTTCGAGTCCGAAGCGCGCGCGATCTCCGCCCTCAGTCACCCACACATCTGCACGCTGTTCGATATAGGCAATCAGAGCGACCGGGCGTACCTCGTGATGGAGTTTCTCGAGGGCGAAACGCTCGATGATCGGCTCACTCGAGGCCCTTTACCACCGAGCGATGTGCTCCGCTACGCGGTGCAGATCGCCGATGCGATCGCCCATGCACACCTCTTTCACATCGTGCATCGCGACGTGAAACCGAGCAACGTGATGCTGACCTCGTCCGGCGCAATGTTGCTCGACTTCGGCCTGGCCCAGGGCCCCGTGCTCGCGTCGGCCACTGCTTCCTCGTCCACGGCCTCATTCGAACACCGAAAGCTGACGGCGGAAGGGGCGCTGATTGGGACCATTGAGTACATGGCACCCGAGCAGCTTGAAGGAAAGGCGTCGGATGCACGCACCGATGTCTTCGCGTTCGGTACACTCGTGTACGAGTGTCTTCGCGTTCGGTACACTCGTGTACGAGATGGCCACAGGGCGCAAGGCGTTTGTCGGTGATAGCCAGGCCAGCCTTATCGCGTCGATTCTGACTGGTCGCGCGACTCACTCGTCCGCCCCACCCCATGTAGCCGTCGTTTTCTTCGGCGACGTCATCCGAAAGCGGAAGACGACGGAGCCGATTCGGACCTCGTCACCGTCCTTGAGGCGCATGGCCGACGACACCGGCTCTCCGCTGAGGAATGTCCCATTCTTGCTCCCTCAGATCGTCGAGCAAGGCCTCCGCGCCGCGAATGGAAATACACGCGTGACGACGCGACACCGTCGGCGAATCGACCTGAATGCCGCCTTCATCCCGTCCTAGGATGTTGTCGCCGGGCTGCAGCGGCAAGCGGCGGCCATCCGCGACGAGCCAGCAGAACGTCGCCTGGTCGGCGCTCGGCAGCGCCGATGCCGATACCTCGACGGCCTCACCGCAGAACGCGTAGCCGAATCGATGTGCCGTTCGAATGAACCGGGGACTCTGCGCGGCGTCACCGAGCGCTTCACGGACTTCGGCAACGAGGCTCGCCAAATTGCCGTCCGAGACGAACGTCGCGGGCCAGAGCCGTTCATGCAGCTCACGCTTCGAAAGCGCCCGCGGACGATCGTGGATGAGAATGCGCAATAGCTCGAAGGCCTTTGGCGACAGATGAACCTCGGCGCTGCCGTGCAGTAGCTGCCTGGTGGCTGGGTCGAACGTCAGATCGCCGAGGCGGAGCCTCATGGGTCCCCTCATCCTAAACCCATGGAACACACATGACTTTCCCAAGACTTCGTGCGGGCACCGCCTCCATAGTGGCGCCGTACAGGAGGAGGCTTCTCATGATGCGTCTGATCGCCGCCTTGGGCTCCATCTTGCTCGTGGCGGGATGCGACTCGGGCCTGCCCACGGCCCCCACGACCGTTCAGCCCACCCCCAGCACGCCGTCGGGAGGCAGTGGCAGAGGCAGTGGTGGTCCTGACTTGATCGAAGGCATGACGATCTCCGCCGGCACCACGACGGAGGGAACGATAGCCGCGGTTGCCCCTGGCTGCTACCAAGTCTGGGACGCGTCCGGTCGGTGCGGCCAGTTTGACATCACTCCCGCGACCGGCGGGACGCTGCTCGTGGACGTGACGTGGACCGGGTCCTCTCGTGGCGTCCTCGAGCCTGATCTTTTCCTGGGATCAGCTGACGGCATGTGGGTCTGGAGCGAAGCTGGCTGGCCGCACAAACAGGGCACGCTGCTTGTCAAGAGCGGCCTGACCTACCACATTGTGGTCATTTCCTACGGCCCGTTCCCGGACACCTTCGCAGTCACCGCCGACGTGCAGCCGTGACGCCATGAATGGAGGCTTCGCACGCGGTTGTGAGTGCCGACGGCAGCAGCGCTCCCACGCTATTTCTCGGGCCGATCCATCGACTGCCGCACATCGATAAGGGCCTGCTGGCTCACGGTCAGGGTCCCTTCCTGCGGGCGGTCCAGATCCGCGATCAGCGCGATGACCGCGGAAAAGGTGACGGCCACGACAATGACGGCGAGCGACCGGATCGTGCCCACCAGCCCTGCGTGATAGCCCATGGCGGCCAGTGACAGCGTGGCGATCGTCAGCAGAGCCACCCAGATGGCGCCCGGGATGCGGTTCCTCAAAGCGGCGGTTACTCGTTTCGCATGGAGGTCAATCACCTCATTGAGCGACTCGACGAAGAGCCCCACGACAATCGAGTCGGGGTGCTGGAGCCCGACCGCTGTCGCTGCCGACCACAACTGGCCCTGTATGTCTTCCGACATCCGAATCGCCTCTGCCACTCGGCCGGACCGGACGGCTTCGAGGCGAGCATCCACGTAGGACCGGAGAAGGGCGCGAATCTCGTCGCGCCTCTCCGGGAGCATCGCCGTGCGTAGATAGGTCGTCCCAATCGCGTTGGCCTCGTCGAGCACCAGTTGTTTCCGGGTGTCGAAGCGCGACGCCGCCATCCCGAACGTGAACGCCAGCATGAACGCCAGCAGCCCCAGCATGGCTCCAACCATCGCACCGACAGGCGCCTCCTTCTCGCGACCTGGTTGGCGGTGCCGGTAACCTCCCAGTCGGTAGCCGCCCTCAATGGCTGCCAGGACGAGCACAACGACGGTGAGGAACAAGCCCCATAGCGGGAGCACGTCGAGGACGGTCGTGTATTGCGTCACCATGATGCGCGGATGTTATACCTTCGCCGTTTCATTCACCCTCAGGATGTCAGGCCGCCGGTGAAAGGCGGATTTCGACCAGCTTGAGGGGCGGCTGCACGATCGCAATTGTCTAGACGCCTCGCCGAGCGGGTTGTACAGTCACCATCACCTTCTCTGGCCTCAGTGAAAGCTGCTGCGATCTTCCGATGATGCCAGTCGGTCGCAGTCTCTGCTCATACGCCATCAACAAAGCGAGGATGACATGTCCGGTAGCGGAACGCCTGAGCAAGTGCTCAAATCGATCGTTGACGGAATCAACGCTGGAAATCTCGACGCTCTCATGCCTCTATATGAGCCCGAAGCTGCTTTTGCGGCGCAGCCTGGGAGCCTTGCTCACGGCTTGTCGGGAGTCCGTCAATCACTAGCCGCTTTCATTGGCATGAAGGGCACGCTCGATCTCAAAGTGACAAGGGTCCTTGAGGCAAGTGATCTGGCTCTCGTCGCCGGGGTCTGGTCATTCACAGGAACCGGGCCAGACGGCGCACCGGTGACACTGACGGGACACAACGCCGATGTTCTGCGTCGTCAAGCAGACGGCTCCTGGCGCTTCGTGATCGACAATCCCTGGGGAACGGCTTGATTACTTGAGTGCGGCCCCTTGGCCCACGAAGATGGGATCGCGCCCTCATCGTTGGGGTCTGGTCATTCAAGGGAACCGGGCCGGACCGTGCTTTCGCACGTCACTCGCTGCGTCCGTGACTGCTGATAGTCTGCTGCGCCACACTCAATTTGAAAGGCTGGACCGAGACCGATTCATCGGGAGGCTTCTCTGCAAACAGCTCGAGGGTAGGGTCCACTTGCAGCCACAGCAACGCCCCAAGAGAGAGCATCGCCACCATGGGGATGAACGGCGCGTTGTAGTTGCCGAAATAGCCCACCATGTAACCAAAGACAACTGCGGAAAGGGCTGACGCGGCGTTGGCCGCTGTGTTCATGAAGCCAAAGAGCGCGCCGGCATTCTTGCGTCCGACGTCGAGGCAAAGGGCACAGAGGGTCGGTTGCTGAAACAGGACTCCTGCGTACGCAAAAGAAAGGAACACGAGCGCCAGGTTACCGCTTGGCGCGAAGATCGCCGCGGTCAGGGACAGCGCCGCCGCGCTGAGTCCCGCTACGCCGAGCCAGCGGCGGCCGTTGCGCAGGCCATGGCGTCCCACCATCCAATCACCCGCGAAGCCACCCAACCCGTTCGCCGTGGCCCCGACGACGTAGGTGAGCGAAGACAGCACGAGTGCTGCTTCCGTGAATCCGCGGCCCTTCACGAGATACGTTTGTAGCCACGACTGGAAGAATCCCAACACATACACATAACAGGCGCCGATGGCCGCAATGCGCCATACCGCCGGAATGCGCAAGGCCGCGGCCCAAGGCATGCTGTGGTGTTGCGGACCGGGAGCGGAACCGATTTCGCGTAGTTCGGCCCTGGTGACTCCGGCCTTCTCATGTGGCGAATCCCGAAACCACGTGTACCAAGCGAGGCTCCACACCACTCCAAGAAGGCCGAACACGAAGAAGGGTGCCCGCCAACCGTACCGAATTTGAATCGGCACGACGAGCAGCGGCGAGAAGGCGGCGCCGACCTGACCCGTCATCCACACGATGCCCCAGGCCCGCGTGCGCCTGGTAACCGGGATCCAGCGAGCGATGACCGCGGAGGCATTGGGATAAGCGCCTGCCTCGCCGGCTCCGAAACAAAACCGCACCAGCAGCAAAACGTAATAGCTCGATACCGCCCCCGTGAGTGCGGTGAAGGCGGACCACCAGGCGACGACGCGCGTGAGGACGCGGCGCGGTCCGATGCGATCTCCCAAGGCGCCGGTCGGTATTTCGAATGCGCTGTAGGACAGAAAGAAAACGCTGGTGACCCAGCCCCAGGCTTCGGGGCTGATATTGAGGGCGTCCTGCATGCGCGGGCCGGCAACGGCGATGCAGACGCGGTCCAGATAGGTGATAACGGAGAGCAGCGACAGCATGCCGAGCACTCGGTGTTGATACTTCACGAAACCTCCAAGTGCCGGGCCGGGAACGACTCGCCGTGTAGCTGGTTCGACGCTGCTGCGCGAGTATATACCCCAGGATCTCTCTTCAATCTTCCTGGCAAGCCGTGTGCGAATAAAGTCGTCGCGGGCGTGTGCTCCAGCACGCTCCTGCCAAAGATCCGTCAGGAGGATTCACATCCCTCCTCACAGACTCCGGATTTTCACTAGTTGGACCCGAGGACGACGTGGAAGCCGGTTGGCGCGCCGGGCGGGGCGAGGACCGGAGGATACAACGCCTCCACACCGGCGATGTCATCCAGATCGAGGATTCGCGGGCTGGTGTTGCAGGACGAGACCGACGGGTACATCGTGGCGCCCGAGACCGTCGAGTGTCCAAGACCGAGCGCGTGGCCGAATTCGTGCGCCGCGATGTCTTCGACGTAGAAGCCACCGGAACACCCGGTCGAGCCGGCGAAAAAACGGAACCCGCCATCCCAGAATACGATGTCGGCGTCCACAATCCGTCCGCCGCTGAACCACGAATACGTCGTCGCGATCGCGGAGCCACTCGACGCGTTTCGGAACATCACGAGGTTGATGTGGTCGAGCGTGTTCGTCGTTTGCGTGCTTGGGCCCGCGTACGCGAAGCGAAACGACGCCTGTGACTGCGCGCGCCAAGTGTCGGCGCCGGCGAACACTGCGGTCGCCACGGCCGCGTCCGGGAGATCAAGGTTCGTCGGGTTCAGATAGTAGCCGACAGGCGATGACGCCCATGTGTAAGCCTGGCACGGAGAACCTTGACACGCTACGTAGGCGCTGGCCCGGCTGGAAAAGCCACTTCCAACGGTCACGGCGGCGAGCACGGCCCCCACCACAATTCTCGGCGTGATGTTCATTTATCGTCTCGCTGCTTCAGCCGCGGTCCGACGGACTTCGTCCAGAGTCAAGCTGCTCCCCGGGACGCGGTTCGAGCGATCGAGTTTGAGCACGCCCTGACCGCGTAGATGCGGCACGAATGCACCGCGGGGGGCCCGTTTGAGGTAGAAGACCGCGCGCTCGCCGACGGCGAACGTCTCGAGATCGGAGACTTTCAGCGTCACGTCCCCAATCGTGCCGCCTTCGACCTCGACGTCGAGCGACGACTGAGTCTGCCCTTTGAGCGTTTCGTCCACTGCCACGTGGACGATCGACATGATTAACCGATCGCCGAATTCGTTTGTGCGCCAGGCGGGATTGACTGATTCGACATGACCGACGACGACGCGCTCCGCGCCGCGGGCGCGGTCTACGAGGGGAACGGGCGCCTCCTGCCTTGCGATGACGACGATGGAGAACGCGGCGACCAAACCAAGCGCGAGCGGGACGCGTCGCGGCACTAACACCCACTGTGAGGGGACAAGAACGGTACCGAGAACAGAGCTGTGACGTATTCAGCAATAACACATGTGTCTGCAACAGCTTAGTCGGCGAGTCCGCAGGCACGGCTGAGTCGCTGCGGGAACAGAATGGAAAGGGGGATTTCGGGATTGTCAGGATCCCATCGGCCAGCACGTCACGGTCGGGCCGCTACAATCTGCGTGATGTCGGTCGCTTCGCACCTTGCGGTCTCGCCCGCAAAGTATGACGCCCGGATCCGCTCCCTGATCCCGCTCTACGACGAGCTGATTGCGGAAGTCGCTAGCGCGCTCGGCCATGCCGCGCGTCCGGTGCGGATCGTGGTCGATCTCGGCATCGGCACCGGCGCCCTCGCGCGGGCGTGCCTGGAGCGCACGCCGGGCTCGCGTGTCTGCGGCATCGATGCCGATCCGGACATGATGGCGATCGCGCGCTCCCGCCTCGGTCGTCTGTCACGCCGCGTGATGATGACAACGGGCAGTTTTCTGGACGAGGCGCTGCCCTCCTGCGATGCCATCGTCGCAAGCTACTCGCTGCATCACATCCGGACGCCCCGCGCGAAGCTGGCATTCTATCGTCGCTGCTACCGAGCCCTTCGTCCCGGCGGCGTCCTGATCAATGGCGACTGCGCACCGGCCTCGACCCCACGAGGATTCGCGCGCGATCTCGACGTCTGGTTCGCCCATCTCGGAAAGACGTTCGGCAGCCGAGCACGAGGACGGCGCGTCTACGAATCGTGGGCCGACGAGGACGTGTACTTGCCACTCACCGAAGAGATCCGTCTGTTGGAGCGCGCCGGTTTCCGCGTGGACGTGCCGTGGCGCCGCTCGCCGTTCGCCGTCATCGTCGGCTGTCGGCCGGCGTAGAACCTACTGTTTGCTCACCAGTTCGCGGGCTGATGATGGGTGAAGCGCAGGAGGTCGCCCTGTGAAGGGGCGGAGCTTGCGCACCGCCCCTCCAAGGTCATTTCGCTTCTTCGACAGCCGTCACCACCGCCTGCGTGTACGTGATCTCGATCCTGTCGCCGGCCTTGACTCCCTCGAGATTCTTCTTGTCATCCACATGTCGGGTAATGGTGAGGCCGTTTGCGGTTGTCACCGTGATGGACGGCACGGCCATGTCCACCGACTTCACGGTCACCGTCATCTTCTCCTGGGTTGCAACTGAACCTGCAGGAAGCGCGCTCTTGGCTCGGTTCAGCGCAGCTTCGTAGCTGGCGGGATTAGCGGTTTGTCCTGGTTTGAGTAGCTGGAACACCATCGATTCGTAGTAGGTCAGCCGAACCTTTTGGCCCACCTTCAATTCGTTGAACCGGGCAATTGCCGGGCTCACGCTATAGATATCTTCTTCGCCTTTGTCATTCTTCAGTGTGATCGTTCGCTTCGTCTGATCGATGGCTTGAATAGTGGCGCTGGCCGTCATCGAGTTCGCCTTCGTCACAGTCTGCTGGGCGAGTGCCGACGACGCGCCCGCGAACCACACGAGTCCCGCCAGAATCGCCATACGTCTTCGCATCATGATTCCTCCTCGCTATTGGATTACAGGAAGTACCGGCCGATAGAATTCACAGCTTATTGCGTCGCGACTTTATCGTCTCCTTTCGTCAGCGGGGACACGGTGTAGAGATTGTCCTCATCCACTGCGTCCGGGCTTCAAACCGGTTCCGTCGTGGCATCGAGAACCGGCGGGCAGAGCATCTTTCACGCCATCAAGCTCAAGAGCGAGGATGCCTGCAGGAGAGCCTCAACCGCCGTCCGCCTCGAACACGAAATTTCGCTTTGTATATTAGGAGCGAAATTGTGTCGGCGCAATTGCCAAGCTCATCAATCACGATGAAATCCTCGCTCCTACCGGCCGGAGGTCCTCCGACTTCCCGGAGCCGCCGTCGAAAGCCGGTCTCCGAAGAGACTGAGTTGGGGCTCCAGTTGCCATCACGTCGATTGCGTTTTGCCCTGTGCGGCTTAGCGTTGGTGGTGTTCACCGCTGACCTGGCCGTGCGCGCCGCGCACCCGTCGGCCTTCGGCCTGCAGTCGTCCGCTCAACTCGGTGGGGATTATGCGAGCCTCGACGCCCGGCGCCAGCGCCTCGTCGACGACTGGGTGAAGCGATTTAACACCGCAGCCCGTCAGAAGCTGGAACCTGGACGCCGGTGCTCCGAATGTTGTGGCTCAAGGAGGCAGACGCCTGGCACATTACCGTCTACGGCATCGAAGCTCCTTGAATCGGCCGGACACGGGGCGTCCTAAATTCATAGAGTTCACTCAGATCGGGACAGTTCATTCGGGCAGTGCGGTCGCGAACTCACTCTCGAGTTTGAGTTGCAGTTTCGCGAGATTCTCCGACACCGTTGACCGCGCTCGGGAAGTGACGAACTTACGTGTCAGGCCGCCGAACATGCCGTCGAACGCGTCGACGCGAGATCGGTTGATATACGCCACGTAGGTGGCAGCAGACGATGCGGACCGATCACGCAGGAGCACCGTCAAGCCGAGCGAGGCGTCGAAGTAGTGAGAGCCGTAAATGTGCTTGGACGCGATTGCGTAATCCGTCGGGGAATCGTCTGCCGTCCGCGAAATCGCGAGATGTGTGACGCTGGCGACCGTTCGCCGGCCGACTCTCTCCTTCGACCAGTACACCAGGTCGGTGGTCCCAGGTCCGGCGCTGGGATACTCGAACAGATGCCGCTTCAACGTCGGGAACTGCAGCCACACGCCCTGTTCTGAGTCCGCGAGTGAGACAAACTCGCGTCCTAGATTCAGCGGTGTCGGCTGATCGGCGTACTGCATGGAGGCCGTCGCGCCTGCTTTCTGATACTCGGTGACGTAGTCGACCAGAATCTGGCGCATCAGACTGTTGGCGTGCTGTTGGGCGTCGGCACGCCCCCAATCCAGCTCCTGATGAAAGCGGTTGATCGCATCCGCGGACAGCTGCAGCCCGCAGTCCCCGATACGGCAGGCCTGAAGACTCCGAATATCGGCATCGTCAAGCGTGAGAGCGCCCACGTCCTGAAGAGTCGGCGGGTTGTGGAACACGCCAATCTGGAGCACCGCATCATCTCTCTTGAACTGTGCGATGTCCGCGAGGCGCTCGACGTAAAACTCGGGCGTGACCTTCATCCGAACAACACCAAGCGTTCCGACTTCGCGTGGATCGTTCACCGGAAGCGTCCGCGAGACGACCTGGCCACGGTTGATGCGGTCGAAGTCGGCGGCGGTGAAATTGAAGGAGGAAGCGAGAAAGAAACGGGCCGGGTCGTCTTTGGCGGTTGCTCCCGCGCCCGCGACCAGGAGGAGCAGCATACAAACGTTCAAGACGTGGGCCATGGACAACTCGTCAGTTCGCCGCACATTCTTAACTCCTAAATATTTAGGAGATGACAGCTGACTCTATGGGATGAGCGGCCCCCGTGTCAACTAAGGAATTAAGAGTTGGCGACGCAGCGTTAGGAATCAGCTTGACAGGCTATGCTCAAGTACTCTATTGAATACTTGACCATGGCCGATGCCCACCGCGTATTCAAAGATCGCCTCTACGGGCAGTTCGCCCGGCTCGGCAAAGCGCTCGCCAGCCCGCACCGGATCGAGATACTGGAGTTGCTGGCTCAAAGCGAACGCACGGTTGATTCGCTCGCCGCCGAGATCGGCCTGTCGTTGGCGAATGCATCGCAACACCTTCAGGTGCTGCGACAAGCCGCGCTGGTCATGAGCCGCAAAGAAGGTCTCTTCGTCTATTACCGGCTCGTCGACCCTTCGGTCTTCGACCTCTGTGCCGCTCTTCACACCGTCGCTGAACGGCGTCTCGCCGACCTCGATCGCCTCGTCCGCGAGCACTTCGGGGACCGCACCGGCGCCGAGCCCGTTCGCATGCGGGAACTGCTCGTTCGGGCACGGACGGGCGACATCGTGATTTTGGACGCCCGACCCGCAGCCGAGTACCGGGCTGGCCACATTGCGGGCGCGATTTCCATTCCGATTGACGAGCTCCAGGCGCGGCTTCGGTCGCTGCAGAACGACAAGGAGTACGTCGCGTACTGTCGCGGACCATACTGCGTCTATGCCGACCGCGCGGTCGAACTGCTTCGAAAGAGCCGACGACGGGCGCGGCGTCTGATCGAAGGATTTCCTGAATGGCGGGCTGCGGGATTTCCTATCGCGCGAGGTGAGGAGCTGGCGACAGGCACGAGACACATCCGGAGGAACCGATGGCACTAACTTGCCCTGTTGATTTCGACACCGTGACGCTCCGCGCAGAGATCCAGACGATGTACTCGCGCGTCGCCACGATGCCCGACGGCGCATTCCACTTTCACCGCGGGCCGGAGTACGCCGTCACCAGGCTCGGATACAACTCGGCCGAGCTCGCAGCGCTGCCACTGTCGGTGACGTCGTCGTTCGCGGGTGTTGGCAATCCTCACGCGATTGCGCCAATTCATGAGGGGGCCGTCGTCCTCGACGTCGGCTGCGGCGCCGGTACGGATTTGCTGCTTGCCGCACGACACGCTGGTCCCGCGGGCCGCGCATTTGGCGTCGACATGACCGAGGGCATGCGGGCACGAGCGTCAGCGGGAGCAGCGGAGTGCGGACTGGCTCATGTTGAAGTGTGGGACAGCGACGCAACGTGCCTGCCGGTCGCCGATTTGAGTGTGGATGTCGTGATCTCGAACGGCGTACTGAACCTCGTACCCGACAAATTCAGGGCCATCGGTGAAATTGCCCGCGTCTTGAAACCGGGCGGGCGTGCCCAAATCGCCGATATTGTGATCGGGGAAATCCTGCCAGAAAGCACCCTCCGCGACATCGATCTCTGGACTGGTTGAATCGCCGGTGCTCTGCTGGAAGCAGAGCTTGTGGACACCTTCGCGGCGGCCGGCTTCCGCGACGTGCACATCGTCGCCCGATTCGATTGTTTTGCGGGGACGTCAAAAGAGCGGACCGCAAGACGATACGGCGTCGGCGGCGTGAACCTTGTGGCAACTCGCACGTAACGAAAGCCCGTGGTGCGCCGATGATTTTTCGTCCCTTCTACTATTTCGACCTCGGCTGCGCGGCGTACTTTTTCGGCTGCGGCACAGTTGGAAAATGCGCGGTAGTGGACGCGCGCGCGGACGATGTGGAGGCGTATGCAGCGTTCGCGACGGCCAAGAACATGCGCATCACCCATGTCATCGACACGCACATCCACGCGGATCATCGTTCGGGTGGACGGAAGCTCGCCCAACGCGTCGGGGCCGACTATTGCCTGCACGAATCGGCGGACGTCAAGCTGCCGTTCACTCCGCTTCGAGATGGACAACAGATCGACTTGGGAAATACCAAGGCGACCGTGCTGCACACGCCCGGGCATTCTCCGGAAAGCATTTGCCTGGTCGTCACCGACCTCAGGCGAGGGCCAGCCCCATGGTTCGTCTTGACGGGCGACACCCTCTTTGTAGGAGCGGTCGGGCGGCCGGATCTTCCCGGACAGGCAGAGGAGAATGCTGAACGACTGTACTCGAGCATTCACGAAAAGCTGCTGGCCCTGCCTGACGACGTGGAAATCTATCCAGGTCATTTCTCGGGCTCGGTTTGCGGCACCGGGCTAAGCGGCAAGCCGGCAAGCACAATCGCGTTCGAACGACGTTGGAATCTCATGTTGTCACTTGGTCGAAAAGCGTTTGTCGCGGCCCTCTCCGATGTCCCGCCCAAGCCCGAAGGCATGGAGCGCATTCTCGCGTTCAATCGGGGCCTGCACGAAGAGACTGCTGTGTGACCGAGGTCATGGCGGGCCGAGCTCCAGTTCAGATCCGCCTAGGCCTTCGCGAGAACGCCGCTCCATTCGCTCTGCTCGTGGTTATCAATGCGTTCGTTGGCGCAATGGTCGGACTGGAGCGCAGCCTGCTTCCAGCCATCGCCGAACACGATTTTCAACTGGCTGCGCGAACGGCTGCGCTGTCGTTCATCGTTGTATTCGGCCTCACGAAGGCGGCGACTAACTATTTCGCTGGCCGCTTTGCCGATCGCTTCGGACGCAAGCCGATCCTCATTGCCGGCTGGTTGATCGCCGTCCCCGTTCCGTTCTTGCTGATGTGGGCGCCCAGTTGGAACTGGGTCCTCGTCGCGAATGGCCTGTTGGGCGTCAGTCAGGGACTCGCGTGGTCGACCACCGTCATCATGAAAATCGATCTGGTTGGTCCGGCTCATCGAGGTCTGGCGATGGGGTTGAATGAGTTCGCCGGTTATGTCGCCGTCGGAGGTGCCGCGTTCGCGACGGGTGTCATCGCTGCCCGCACCGGCCTTCGGCCGCAACCGTTCTATTTAGGTGTCGCGTTTACCGCGCTCGGTCTCGTTCTGTCCACGCTCGTTCGCGAGACGGCGCCGCACGCGGCGTTGGAGGCAACGCAGCGTGGCGAGGCGTCAAGCCGCCTTGGCAATCGAGAGATCTTCTGGCGGACGACGTTCGCGAATCGCGACTTGTCCGCGGTGAGCCAGGCAGGACTCGTAAACAACCTCAACGACGGAATGGCTTGGGGCCTGTTTCCGCTGTTCTTCGCTGCGGCCAACCTGGGTTTCGCGCAAATTGGGGCGCTCGCCGCCATTTATCCGCTGACATGGGGTGTCGGCCAGCTCGTGACCGGAACTCTCTCCGACAGGATCGGCCGGAAGCCGCTGATCGTCATGGGCATGTGGGCCCAGGCTCTCGCTATTGGCTTCGTCAGCATTTCAAGCCGCTTCGGCGGCTTCGCGTTTGGCGCCACCCTGTTGGGCGTCGGCACAGCCATGGTTTATCCGACACTGCTCGCGGCGATCGGCGATGTCGCGCACCCATCGTGGCGCGCATCGGCCGTGGGCGTATACAGGCTCTGGCGGGACCTCGGCTATGCGATCGGCGCGCTGCTCGCCGGCATCTGTGCGGATCGGTTGGGTCTGGCTGGCGCCATGCAGGTGGTAGGTGCCCTGACGTTCATCTCAGGACTCGTGGCCGCGATCCGCATGCACGAAACCCTGGCGGTGGCGCGATGACCTGTTGTCCGATTTATCAAGACGCGGCGGATCAACAGTTCACGGAAAAGATTGCCCATCGAGATCTTGCGACCTATCGCAGAAAAGGCGCTGGAGTCACGACTCGGCTCCTTTGCGATGCACTTGTCGCCGCCGGCGCGGCAAACGAATCGCTCTTGGACATCGGGACCGGGATCGGTTCATTGACGTTCGAGCTGCTCGATCGTGGCATTTCGAAGGCGATTGCTGTCGATGCTTCCGCGGCGTATGTGAAGGCGGCGTCGGAAGAGGCGGCTCGTCGCAACCGTTCGCGTGTCATCCAATTCGTGAACAGCGATTTCCTGACTGTCGCGGACGACATTCCGTCAGCCACCATCGTGGCGCTCGATCGAGTGATCTGTTGCTATCCACGCTGGGAGCTCCTTCTCAGTGAAGCGCTGCGACATGCCGATCGTCACTTCGCATTCTCGTACCCTCGAGACGTGTGGTACATGCACGCTGGAAATGATTTCGTGAACGTCGGACGGCGGATCCGCAGCCGAGAATTTCGCACGTTCGTACATCCTGCCGCACAAATGACGGAACTGATCCGGCGCACGGGTTTCGCGCCGGCAACCAGCAGGCAAACGCAACTGTGGTGCGTGGAGAGCTACTTACGATTGCATGCTGGCAACTGAGCCTTATGATCTTCGATCAGCGCCGGGTCCGACGCTTGGGAACGCCGAGCTCGGCCAACTTGGCGGCGACCGTTCGCCCGTGTGTTGCCGGACTCACCTGTTTGTCGATGTACAGGATTCGACCGTCGAGACCGATGTAGAACGTCCAGCGCGACGCGAATGGTTGATCTTCGTCTACGACGCCGTATGCCTTCGCCACGCTCTTGCTCGGATCGCTGAGCAGCGGGTAGTCCACACCCATGGAGCGCGCGAAGTTTTGGTTGGTGTCCGCCGAATCGACGCTCATCGCGAAGTAGGCCACGTCGAACGCCCGAATGTCGTCGCCACTCTCACGGAGTGACTTGCACTCCGCCGTTCAAGGTGCCGTGAACGCCTTGGCAAACCACGCGAGGACGACAGGCTGCTTGCCTTTGTAGTTCGCGAGGCTGTACTGCTTCCCGTCCGACCCTTGCAGGGCAAACGGCGGCGCCACATCACCCACCTTCAGAGGACCGGCGCCGGACGCCGAACTCGCCAGCGCTATCAAGGCAACCCAAAGAGTGAGCTTTTGCAAGGCGCGCATCAGGCGAATAGGATACCACCAGACTAGTCGTCATGACGGTAGGTCCCGGCACCAAACTCGGCGCCTACGAGGTGGTTGCCGCGATCGGCGCAGGCGGCATGGGCGAGGTCTATCGCGCGCGCGATTCCAGACTAAACCGCGACGTTGCATTGAAGATCATTCGCCAGCCATTGGCGGACGCCGAGCACCTGGCGCGATTTCGCCGTGAAGCCCAGGCGCTCGCCGCCCTCAATCATCCCCACGTCGCCAGCATTTACGAGCTCGACGAGATCGGCGGCACCCTCTTCCTGGTGATGGAGCTCATCCCGGGGCAGACGCTCGGCGATCTGCTCGCGAGCCGGGCCACACGGGCGCTGGACGTCACCGAGGCCCTCACGATCGCGCGCCAAATCGCCGAGGCCCTCGAAACAGCCCACGACAAGAACATCGTCCACCGCGATCTCAAACCGGCCAACATCAGGGTGACGCCTGAGGGCATCGTGAAGGTGCTGGACTTTGGTCTCGCCAAGGCGCTGGCCGGCGAGACCTCCGAAGTGAATCTGACGAATTCACCGACGCTCACCGTCGCCGCAACCAGCGCCGGCGTGCTGCTCGGCACCGCGGCCTACATGTCGCCCGAGCAGGCAAAGGGCCAGGTCGTCGATAAGCGGACGGACATCTTTGCATTCGGCTGCGTGTTGTACGAGATGCTCGCCGGACGGGCGGCGTTCCGAGGCGAGACGCTGGCAGAGATTCTGGCGAGCGTCCTGAAGACGGAACCGGATTGGAGTCTGCTCCCTCCTGGCGCGTCGGGGAACGTGACCCGCCTTCTGCAACGCTGCCTCCAGAAGGACGTCAAAGGACGGTTGCGCGATATCGGCGATGCGCGGCTCGAAATCGAAGAAGCGCTCAACCTGCCAGGCGCGACGAGCGGAATCCGGACACGACCGACGCCCACCATTTCAGCGAGAGCCCAGTGGCCCCGGATACTCGGGCTCTTGGCCGCCGGAGCCGCAGCGGGTGCTATTGCCGTCCTGAGCGTGAAGACCGGACCGCGTGCCCCAACGCTTCCCGCCGGCCACTTCGCCATCACGTTGCCATCGAACGAAACGCTCGCGGGCTTGGATTTCCCTGCCGTCGCAATCGCTGCCGACGGCTCGGCTGTCGCCTATGTCGGATCCCGCGGCGGTCAATCACAATTGTTCGTCCGACCGATGAACAGCCTGGAGTCAACACCCATCGACGGCACGACGAATGCCATCGCTCCTTTCTTCTCACCAGACGGACGATGGCTTGCGTTTTTTGCGGACGGCCAGCTGAAGAAGATTCCGACGGCCGGCGGCGCGGCGGTGACGCTCGCGCAAGCGTCTGTTGGTCTCGGCGGCAGTTGGGGGGCAAACGACACGATTGTGTTCGCGGCTGGAACCGGTTCCGGGCTGTCGCGGGTCTCGGCCAATGGCGGCACCCCGGAGCGAGTGACGGTCGTGGCGGCCGACAAAGGAGAGTTCAGCCACCGCTGGCCGGAACTGCTCCCGGACGGCAAGACAGTCCTGTTCACGGTTGGTACGCTTGGCCACTGGGATGACGCACAGATCGTCGCGCAGCCGCTGGGATCGCCCGAGCGCTCGTTGCTCGTGCAAGGTGGGACGAATCCTCACTACCTGTCGTCCGGCCATTTGATCTACGCACGCGGCGGCGCCATCATGGCCGTGCCTTTCGATCCGAGCAGTCTCAAGACATCTGGCACCCCAGTCCGTGTCCTGGACAATGTTCTCGAGTCGTTCGACGGCGCCGCACAAGTCAGTGTGTCGCCATCCGGCACCGCGCTCTACGTGGCGGGCGAATTCGAGTCGAACCGGCGACGCCTCGAAACCGTCGATCGAAGAGGCGTCGTCACGCCATTTGCTGCTCCGCTTCAAGCCTACAAAGCGCCGCGATTATCGCCCGACGGACGAAGACTCCTGGTCACGATCGAAGGCTCGACCGAAGACCTCTGGGTCTACGACATCACAGCCGGAACGCTGACTCAGCTGACGTTCGGATTAAACGCGGAGCTGCCAATCTGGACGCCCGATAGCCAGCGGGTGACTTTCAGTTCGAACACCGCCGGAACACCAAATCTCTTTTGGACGACGATCGGCCAGCAGAAGGCAGCGGAACGGCTGGCTACCAGCGACAACTTCCAAATTCCAGGATCGTGGTCGCCAGATGGCCGTACGCTCGCCTACGTCGAGCGACATCCCACCACCGGCCGCGACATCTGGTTTCTGCGGCTCGGTGATGAACGCGAGGCCAAGCCATTCCTGAGTTCGCCGTTCGATGAAAGCGCTCCGCGTTTCTCACCGGATGGCCGTTGGATCGCCTATGTCTCAAACGAGTCGGGACGTGACGAAGTGTTTCTTCGATCTTCGACCGACCCGACGCGCAGGGAGCAGTTGTCGAAAGGCGGCGGGACTGAGCCAGTGTGGGCGAGAGATGGAAAGGAGATTTTCTATCGTGCGGGCAACAAGCTGATAGTTGTCTCTCTGGGCGACGGCCGTGCAGTTCGGGGCGCCCAGCCTCGTACACTCTTTGAAGGCGAGTTTGAGAAGGGCTCAACGGACGTGGCCAATTACGACATCACACCGGACAACCAACGCTTCGTGATGATTGGAGGCGGTGCAACGGCCGAACACGCGACGATTCACGTACTCATCAATTGGGCAAGCGGAATTGCCAGATTGTCGCCGCTGTCCTATTGAGTCTATCGGGCTTCACTCTTTGACCCGTGCCTTGTACGGACGCGGTCCTTGCGCGGCGTCAACCGCCGCAATCAGGTCCTGAACTGTGGCTTCGCGAGGATCGTAGGTCACAACCGTTTCCAGACTCTCGAGCGTCACCCTCGCACGAGTCACGCCCTTCACGGCTAACAGTGCGGACCGCACTGTCGCAATGCATCCCTCTCATATCATCCCGTCGACGATGAGTGTCACCGTCGTGGACCCGGGGTCGACCTGTTGCTTCTGTTCGACAGGCGCTCGACTGTCCCGGCACCCGGCGACGATCAGTCCGAGCATGACGAACAACCCGCGCCGCGACAGGGCCATTTTCATTCTGGACCTCCCTCTTACCCCCTCCAGGCCGCTAGTCTATCGCGTCTGTTCGGGCCATGCCCCATGGAATCGGTGCCGGGCACTTAACAGAGTCGGCGAGTCGGTTGTGAAGATCAATGTTGCTGCAGAAACTCCTCGAGATCGGCTGCAACGAGCTCAGGACGTTCCCAAATCGGGCAATGTCCAGTCTCCTCGTAAATCTTCAGCCTCGCGCCTTTGATCGCGGCCACGAGGTGATCCTGATCGGCTCTTGAAAAAAGCGCGTCCCGCTCCCCCCACAGCAGAAGCGTCGGCGCGGTGATCCGCGTCAGTTGCTCGGCGTCGTTGTAGGCCAGCACGCCGTCGAGGACCTCGCGCCAGAGTCGAGCCGGGAGCTTCATGCTCTCGACGATGAGCCGTTCGAAGAATGCGTCGGGGAGCGGCGCGTACGCCGTGCCCGCCTGAAAACTTCGGGCAAATTCAACCGGCACGGGATCCTCGAGCGACACCATGCCCGCTTGAACTTCCCGCGTTACCGGAGAAACCGCGGACACAGCGGTACCGATCAGGACAATCCGATCGACGCGTTGTGGATTCGTGATGGCGACCCTTCGCGTGACGAAACTTCCAAACGAGTGTCCCACGATGGTGGCTCGCTCGATCGAAACGGCGTCGAGAAACGCCACGACATCATCCGCGAACTCCTCGATCCCGTAGCCCCCGTCCGGGCGATCGGACTCGCCAAAACCACGCTGGTCCGGCACGAAGGCATGCAGCCGGCCTGGCAGCAGCGGAATGACCCGGCTGAATGAAAACCAGGAGTCCGGCCATCCGTGCAGAAAGACGACAGGGTCGCCGTCGGGGTTGCCGTGTTCTGCGTAATGAAGACGTGGACCGGTCGCCAGCCGAATGGTCGCGAACTTGAAGTCGGTGCTCACTTCGACGCGCTCGTCTTTTTCTTGGGGGGAACCAGCCGCACGATTTTCCCGCCTTCCCGGTCTGTCATCACATACACCGCGCCATCTGGGGACCTCGTTCCCCAGATCTTGAGGGCGTGTGCGCGTCTGTCAAGCGCAATCGCGGCCGGGCTATTCTTCAGTAGAATGATTGGCCGACATTCGGAACTGGAAGGAGGAGTTGTGTCTGGCGAAAGCATCGTGCAGCGGTACTTCGACGCGTGGAACGCCCATGACGCCGCGGCCATCGTCGCCACATTCGCACCCGGCGGGACGTATGCGGACTCGACCACGCCTGGACCGCTTTCGGGGCCGGCCATCGGCGAAAACGCGGAGCAGCTCTGGCGCTCGTTCCCCGACCTCGCGTTCGAGATTCGAAGCCATGCGGCGTCAGGTGACGGTTTCTTCGCCGCCGAGTGGATGATGACCGGTACCAATACCGCCCCGTTTGCTGACCTTCCGCCGACAGGACGCCGCGTCGTTCTTCCGGGCGCAGATTTCATCCGCCTGAACGCCGACGGCATTCAATCGGTGCAAGGGTACTTCGACGCCGGAACGCTGCCACGGCAGTTGGGTCTCGACATCGTGGTGCAGCCTCCGTCGATCGGACCGTTTATCTTCGGCACCAGCGTTCGCATCGGGGGCCAATCTTCGCGGCAGCCGGGAGCCTTCAGCATCACCGCGCTGCGAACCCGTTCGAGCGAGGACACCAATCGCGTGCGTGAATTCAGCCGGCGCATTGCGGCGGAGATGCCGAAAATGAAGGGCTTTCTGGGGTGGGTCGGCGCGACCGTCGGCGATCGGATGCTCACGATTTCGGCATGGGAGACTGCGGACGATCCGGCGCAGCTCACAACCGGTGGTCCTCACGTGGAGGCGGCTCGCGCCTTTCTCGGACCGGATCTGGCTGCCGGAGCGTGGACCAGCGTGTGGGTACCGGATCGCGTGAACACGTTCTGGCAGCGATGCGAGTCGTGTGGCGAGATGGTTTCGCGTGACACGAGCGGCGAAACATGCAAGTGCGGCGTTAGCCTGGGGCCGAAACCATCATATTGGTGATCCGACGTGCAGTGAACGCGTCGGCGAGCACGTCGCGGATTCTCGTCAACTGTGGCGTGACTCTCGGCTTCAGCAGCTCGCGGACCAGCGCATCCTCTTCCGAATCCCGCAGGATCGGCGCGAGCCGATCCGCATAGCCTCGAAATAGCATAGAGCTCCGCGATTCCACGGGCGGAGCCGCGGCTCGCCGTCGGCAATCCGAATCACGAAGGTCGAATCAACAAGGCAACACGTCCGCCTGGTGTTCAGAGAGTGTGATTTTGTGAAGTTCAGGACATGGTGCCGCCGGCTCGAGAAGACGAAACATCGTGCGTGCGAAGCCAAACTTGCAAACCGACGACGTGCGTCGCATCCCTGGGCAGTTCTGAAACGCCTTTTGTTTTCTACGCTTTGACCTCGGCGCGGTCATTCTGGGAGTCCGGGTCCAAATCCTGCACCTTCAGCGCCCACGCTAACGCTGGTTTTCCGCGCGCGAGGGTCAACCGATGATCGATAGAAAGTCGGCGATCGGCATTCTTTCGTGTTTGGTGTGTGCGGCATGGCTGCTTCCAGCCGCAGCGTTCGCCCAAGCAACCATCGACCCGACGAAAGCTCAATTCACCGCATCGTCCGATCACAACGCAACCGGTTCGAACGGCCAGCCGATCCTGCAGTCTTACCAGTTGGAGTTCTATCTTGTCGGAGCGACTCAACCATTTCAGACGTACTCGCTTGGCAAACCGAACCCCGACTCGACGAACACCATCACGATCGACCTGACGCCACTGCTCGTCGGGTGGCCAGTGCCGGGCACCAACTACGTCGCAACTGTTTCCGCGGCTGGACCGGGCGGATCTAACCGAAGCGCGCTCTCGAACACGTTCGCGTTCTCGCCGCCCACGCCGACTTGCACCTATAGCCTCTCGCCAACATCCCAGAACGTGGGCCCCACCGGTGGCTCCGGCAGCGCCACAATGACAACCACGAGTAATTGTTCGTGGACTGTAACGAGTAATGCGGGCTGGATCACGTTCGCGGGTGGCAGCAATCGAACCGGGACGGGCACCGTCAACTACACGGTCGCCTCGAATCCCTCGGTAAACTCGCGGACTGGCACTCTGACGATCGCCAATAAGACTCTGACCGTCACCCAGACCGCCTGCGCCTTCAATCTCTCGTCGGCCTCGCAGAACGTGGCCGCTGATGGTGGAAACCTCAGCACCGGCGTCACAGCGACGAGCGGCTGCTCATGGACTGCGGTGAGCAATGCGGCGTGGATCACGATCACCGATGGGACCGGCGGGGCCGGCGGGATCGGCAATGGAACGGTCGGCTACACCGTTGCCTCCAACCCGAACGCGACCTCACGAACCGGCACGCTGACGATTGCCGGAAAGACAGCGACCGTGGTTCAGGACGCAAGGACCGGACCATCAGCGCCGAGCAACGTGCGGTTCGTTCCCACCCAATGAATCAGAACACGACGCGCATTCAAAGGTGCGAGATCGGTAGATCCTAAGCCTTGCGCCCCTGCGATCTCATTTCGTCAGTCCGTTCTGCCAGTTCAGCACCACGGTGAACTGCGAGGTGCCGCTCGCTTCAACCGGCGCCACGAACAAAAAGCGCTGACCGTCCGGTGCGACGTCCCACGGCGCGGGACCGCGCCGGCCCGTGGCGTTGACCGTGCTGAAGCCCCTCGGCGCCTGAAACAACGGCGTCGCGTCCCCGACGCGAAATGGAGGTTCGGAGATCGCGACCGCCATCACAGTACCGTTGGCCGCGATGTAGAACAACTCTTTGCCGTCCTTCCGCCATCTCGGACTGTGTCCACCGCCATTCGACACCATGAGACGATTCGTGGCATCAGGGAAGGTTCTTAGTTGGACTTCATCGCGACCAGTGTCGTTCGAGGTGTACGCCACCCAGCGGGGAGGCCCTTGAGGATCGGGTGAGAATTGGGCCTGGCTTTCCGCAGCAGACGAGCGTAGGAACGGGGCGGGCTTGGGAGTGCCGTCGAGCGAGAGGACCCACAAGTCCGAGCTCGTCTTTGGATTCACAGTCACATACAGGATGTGACGCCCATCGCGCGACCAACTCGTCGGCGCCACCCGATCATCGCCCGACGGACGGAACAGCTGTTGTTCTTCTCCGTTACCCCCGGTCGGTTTCTGCGCTATGACGGTATCGAATCCCAAGACACTCGAAGAAAAGGCGATTCGACTGCCGTCCGGAGACCAGACGGCGGCTTCTCCGCCTGCTGTGGATGTAAACCGGCTGCTCGTGCCACTGGCGAGGTCGAGCAACGATAACGTCGCGTTGGACGTTACCTGGGGGTTCACTCGTACGATCACCGCTCGCGTGGCGTCGGGCGACAAGTTGATTCCGCCGTACAGGCCGGGCTCCGAAACGCGACCAGTCGGTCGGCCCTGCCGATCGACCCACATCAGCTGCATGTTCTGAGTCGCGCTCTTGTAAACCAGCGTGTCGTTGTCGGCCACCGAGACCGTGGCCGTGTCCAGGTAGGAGTGCACCCGTTCACTGACAATGATGGGCGCGCCCGACAGCTCGAGCCGCCGTTCGTCGAAGGTCTGCGCCATGAGATTCCCGTCCCTGAGGAACAACAACTTGCCGAATCTGCCGTCGGAGGAACGGGCGTAAATCGGACTCGTTGTCGTCGCCACGAGACGTTGTGAGCTCTGCTCTTCCGGCCGGAGGTCGAGCGATCCGAGGAATATCCCTGTCTGCTCGGGGTTCTTTCGTGAGGCACGCAGATAAAAGAAGTGACGTCCGTCGGGCAGGAAGACCGGCGTGAGATGAGTGGCCTCGTTGTGGGAGGAGTCCAGCGCCGTCACGGCAGCGGGCACACCCCCCGCATCTGCGACGCGCATGATGCCGCCGGCGATGTCGCCGAACAGAATCACCCCGTCGCGGTTCCAGGAGCCACCGACGGCCGCCTGGCGGACCTCACAAATGGTCTGCGCCAGACCACCAGAAACATCAATCTTCTTCAGCGCGCCTCCTGCGTCATACGCGATGTACCTGCTATCTGGAGACCAGAACGGCGGCGGAGCTGCTTGTCCGATTTCCGTCCCTTGCAGCGGACGATCCTCCAACGACCTGAGGTCTCGTACCCAGACCCGCATCACGCGGTCGGAACCACTCGACAGGAACGCGAGATATCGGCCGTTGGGCGAGATCGCCGACGCGGCACTGGCGGGGAGATCGCCCGGCGCGGAAACCTGGAAACGTATGGGCTCTGCGGCGGGAAGTGAAATGCGCCATGGCGCCCACGCGAACATGGCAGCCGCGATGAGGCCGATGGCTGCAAGGCTCCAGGCTATCCAACTTCGCTGGCTGCGTTGGCTGCCCGCGGAGGCCTCTCGTTCGGTGTGCGAGTCGAGCAGCAATTGGGTGTCGGCTATGTCTCGCAGCCGGCGCTTCGGGTTTTTCTGCAGGCACGCCTGAAGCATCGGGCGCGCTTTCGCTGGGACGCGGCTCCAGTCTGGTTCGAAGTCGAGCACCGCCGCGACGGTGTCGGCAACGGTTTGACGAGCGAACAGCGGAGTACCGGTCAGCATCTCGTAGAAGACGACTCCGAACGCCCAGATATCTGCTCGCTTGTCGACCGATTCACCACGGGCCTGCTCCGGACTCATGTACCCGACAGTGCCAAGCACGATTCCCATCCGAGTCATAGATGGCGCCATGATGGTCGGCGACGCCGTGATATCGGCCCTTGTCCCCGAGAAGGGATCGAGCGCCTTGGCCAACCCGAAGTCGAGCACCTTCACCGTGCCGTCGGGCCGCAGCTTCACGTTGGCCGGCTTCAAATCCCGATGGACGATTCCGAGATCGTGCGCGGCCTCGAGCGCCTCGGCGATCTGCCTGGCGATCTGAAGCGCTTCGTCAGCGCGCAGAGCGCCGTGCGCGACCCGGTCCGCAAGCGTTGGTCCTTCAACCAGCTCGAGAATCAGCGCTCGAACCCCGTTCGTTTCCTCGACTCCGTAGATGTGCGCGATGTTTGGATGATTCAGCGAAGCGAGCACGTGCGACTCGCGTTCGAAGCGGGCCACGCGATCGGGATCCGCCGACAAGCTTTCTGGCAGGACTTTGATGGCGACGTCGCGATGCAGTTTCCGATCGCGGGCGCGATAGACCTCGCCCATACCGCCGACGCCGAGAGCGGAGATGATTTCGTACGGCCCAATCGTGTCGCCAGCCGCGAGCGTCACGCCAGTTCGGACCCCAGTGGCGCTCATTGTAGTTGGCTAGGCCCCCCGCACGGCGAGCCAGTTCAACCAAGATGACTGAGTCACCATTGATCAACGCGACGGGTTCACTGTTTGAGCTCGGCGATCAATGCGTCGGCTTGTTGATACTGCAGGCAGCCGGGCGTCGGCGGAGCGGGTGGACAGCCGGTAGCCCTCCACCCGTAATCTTGTTCCAGCGTCTTCACGACGTTGTCTTTGCTCGCGCCCTGCTTAACCAGGCCAGCAAGTCGCGCTCGCATCGTCTCGAGGTCCGCCTTGAATTTCACCAGATCGCTCCGGGTCGAAACGGGACCGTGGCCGGGAATCACCGTATCGAAGTCGAGCGTCAGCAGGCCATCGAGCGTCCGGCTCCACTCGAAGAAGCTCCCGCCTTGTGAGTAGTCGACGAAGATGTTGACGCCCGGAGGCCTCGACTGACCCGATGACGGAGCCGTTGAGGAAGCCGCAGGACGAAACGCCAGGAACAGATCGCCGGTGTGAACAACCTTGAGGTCGGGAAAGTAAATGAGGGCGTCGCCGCTGGTGTGACCGCGACCGAAGTACTTGGCCCGCACCTCAGTCCCACCCAGGTGGACGGAAGCCTCGTCGGAAAAAGTTACTCGCGGGAGGCCGATTGGGGTTCCAGGCGTGTCTTCGTAGTACGGCTGCTTCTTCGCCACGAGGTTGGCCCTGACGTTTCGGTGCGCGATGACTTCGGCGATCGGAAGCATCTTGGCATCGCCGCCGGCGTGATCGTCGTGCTGATGCGTGTTGAAGACGTAGCGGAGCGGCTGGCTGGTAATCGACTTCACCTGCGCAAGGATGTCCGCATGGTTGCGATCGAACATGTCGTCGACCAGGATGACACCTTCATCCGTGACGTTCACGGCCACGTTGCCACCCTCGCCCGAAATCATGTACAGCTCGCCCTTCACCTTTTCCAGGCGCAATGGGCCGGGTGGCTTGGCGTTTTGAGCGTTCAATGTGTAGGCAACTTGCACGACAGCAATTGCGGCAAGCAGACCGGCCATCCTCATGCGTTTCATACCGGCAGACACTAGCAGGTTAGCGCCGGCAATGACAATTCTGAGGGCGACGAGCTGCGAAAGCGGACGGTGGCCCGCTTTCGAGCGAGGCCCCATTTGCAAAACCATGCGCTTCTGGTGCCATCTCGGTGGGACTCAGATCGATCCACCGGCGATGAATCAGTCGATCGACTGAGCTGTGAGAAACGTACGACTAGGCCTTGGACGCCATCGCGCTCTTGATCAGACCGATGACGATCATCAGGAATGCTCCACCGACACCGCCGCTGGCAACTTCTCCAAGGATCTGGCCCTGGGGCAACTTTCATGTCCTGACACCGTGTCTGCGCGACCTGACGAGGGTCAATCCCTAGGTGGAAGAACCAAGTTTGGGTCGACGATGCCCGAGATCGGCACACGCATACCCCGAGCCGCGCTCTGCTCGTCGTCTTTAAGCCTTTGATCTCCGGAGTGTTATCAAAACTCATGACTCTGGCCTGCGAATTGCCACCAAGAGCTGGCGATGTTGCCGACTGCTCTATCCGACGTCTCCTCGTGGACCACAACAAGGGAACCGGCCGGGACTGCGCACCAAATGCCTCTACTGCGGAGGCTTCAGGCGGTCAACGGCGAGCTGTGGTTGATCCTCTCCTTGTTCGCCTTGGCAGGCATCATCAATTTTCTCCTCGCCTCACAGCGCGTCGTGCTCGGGTTATATACGCTCCCGACTGTCGTGTCGGCGTACCTGTACGGCCGGCGGCATGCCACCCTCACCGCGTTTGCCAGCGTGCTGATGATCATCCTGCTGACGTGGTTCAATCCGGACGTCATGACGTCACAGAGTCAGCAGGTCGCGGGTCAGCAATGGCTGGACGTCATGATCTGGGGCGGGACGTTGATGATCGCCGGCTATTTGACCGGCTCGCTGTGCGACCACAAGACGAATCAGGTTCTCGAGCTGCGCGAAACCTACAACGGCGTCTTGATGATCCTGCGCCACTTCATCTCGAAGGATCCGTACACTGAGAATCACTCGTACCGTGTGTCGGTTTACGCGTCGAGAATCGCCGAAGCGCTCCGCTTCACCACCCAGCGCATCGAGGACGTCCGCGCCGCTGCTCTTCTTCACGACATCGGGAAGCTCGAAGTCAGTCGGGAAGTGCTGTACAAGGCCGCACGATTGACGGAGGTCGAGACCGCGGAAATCCGGGCGCACGTCAACCGCGGCGTCGCGATCCTGGAACCGATTGGCGGCTCGCTTCGCCGCGTCATCCCCATCATCCTCGCGCACCACGACAAGTTCGACGGATCGGGCTATCGGCCGACCAAAGGCGAGGAGATCCCGCTGGAGTCGCGCATCATCACCGTAGCCGACGTGTACGACGCGTTGACGAGCGATAGGCCGTACCGTAAAGCCATGTCGCCCTTCGAAGCCCGCGAGCTCATTGTCAAAGGTTCGGGCACGGAGTTCGATCCCGAAGTGGTCGAAGCGTTTCTTGCTGTATTCCGACGGGGCGAGATGGAAGTGCCGTTCGTGGCCGTGTGAATTACCTGCCAACACAGTCCTCGTCCTTATCCCCTTTATCCCGCACGCGACTTTTACCCGAATTTGGCGCACAATCACAGCATCAGGCGAGTATCGCCTAGTCACCTGGGTGGCTTTTCCCGCGACCTCACGCAACGTCGCGTGCCTAACAGCCACACGAAGACCTCAATCCGGCGCAGCGTTGTGGGCAGGCTGGCATGACTGTGGATTTGGAACGCAGGCTTCGCGTCTACGCCGAACTGGCAGTCAGGGTGGGCCTCAACCTTCAGCCGCACCAGCGCCTCCTGATTATCGGGCCGCTGGCCAGCGGCGGGGCATCGCTCGAAGCCGCGCCACTGATCAGACATATCGCGGCCAGCGCGTATAAAGCCGGCGCACGCTTCGTCGAAACGCTGTGGGGAGACGAGGCCCTGCAGATCGCGCGTTACAAACATGCTCCGCGTGATTCGTTCACTGAATTCTCGGCCTGGCTTCCCCAGGCACTGACCGAGCACGCGGAAGCGGGACATGCGTTGCTGTCGGTGTACGCCAACGATCCCGATCTCCTCAAGGACGAAGCGCCGGATCTCGTCGGGACCGTGCAGAAGGCCATCGCGCGCGACATGCGTCCATTCAGGGAACTGATTGCGCGAAACCATACGAATTGGACGGTGATCGCCGCCCCCAGCGCAGGGTGGGCCGCGAAGGTGTTTCCGCAGGCGTCCGAAGCGATGCAGATGTCGCACTTGTGGGATGCAATCGCCAGCCTCTGTCGAATGGACGCACCCGATCCGCTCGCTGCCTGGGAAGCGCACCTCCAGGCGCTCGATGCCCGCAGCGAATATTTGAACCGCAGACAATACGACGCGTTGAAGTACACAGGACCCGGAACCGATCTCACCATCGGCCTTCCGGCCGGCCACGTCTGGGTCAGCGGACGGTCGAGCAGCCGGGCTGGAATTGCGTTTACCGCAAATCTGCCGACCGAGGAGGTCTTCACGATGCCCCACAAGGATCGTGTCGACGGCACCGTGACCTCCTCAAAACCACTCAGTTATGGCGGCACCATGATCGACGGCTTCAGCCTTCGCTTCTCCGCCGGCCAGGTCGTGAAGCTGACCGCCACGCATGGTGAAGCCATGCTGCGGCAGCTGGTTGAAACCGATTCCGGTGCAGCGCGTCTCGGCGAAGTGGCGCTCGTTCCGTACAGCTCACCCATCTCGAAATCGGGGCTTCTGTTCTACAACACCCTGTTCGACGAGAACGCCGCAAGCCATGCCGCGCTCGGGACGGCATACAAGTTCACGTTGAACGGAGGCGAAGCGATGAACGATGAGGAGTTCGAACGAGCGGGCGGCAATCGAAGCGCCGTGCACGTCGACTTCATGATCGGGTCGAATCAGCTCGACGTGGACGGCATCCTGAAGAACGGTTCGAGAGAAGCGCTGATGCGGGGAGGGGAGTGGGCCCAGTAGTCGGACCGGAGGCTGCCTCCCCCGAGGGTTAGCTGTCCTTGGGTTTGGCCTTGGTGGCCCGCTTCCTGGCCGTCCGGGTCGGGGCCGGTTCGTTGGTAGCTTGAAGGACGACCAGTCGCGTCGCAAAGACGCGACGGCCATGTCCATCGAAGTCGATCACCGTGTGATGTTCGTTGACTTCGACCAGCGTGCCGGGCCCGTAAGTCGCCTGCACCACGCGGTCGCCTTTGGTCCACGCTTTCATGATTTTCCTATGCTCGGTGGCTCGAGAGAGCCAGGGACTGAAAGCGCCTTACCAACGGGGCTCGCGTCGTCCACCACCGCCGCCGCCGCGGTTCCCGCCGTACCCGCCGCCGCCACCTGAGAATTCGGGCTTCGGGCGTGCCTCGTTCACCGTCAGGGCGCGGCCGCCCATCTGGTACTGGTTGAACTCTGCCGCCGCCTTCTTGGCCTCCTCGTCGGTTGCCATCTCGACGAAGGCGAATCCACGGGCGCGGCCGGTGGCCGCGTCGCGCATGACCCGCACCGATTCAACCGTCCCGGCTTTGCTGAAGAGATCCTGGAGTTCTGCCTCACCGGTCGTATACGGCAGATTCCCGACGTACAGCCTTCGACCCATACCATCTCCCTCGTTGTGTTACTCCGGGGTCTCCCCCGGTGTCCGGGCTCTCCCCGGCTCACTACTCCCGAAGGTGGTCGCGCGTCGGCTCAGCAGTCACGTTGATGAGAGAGCGAGTCAGGACGGAGGCTCGATCGGCTCTTGACGCGGACGAAGCAGGCTGGGCTTCCACCAGGAGCGCGTAGTCTACCAATGCCACTGTGCCCACGCAAGTACGGTCTTTGGCGCCAACTATAATCGGCCCCCATGCACGCCTCGGCTCCGGCGCACGTCGTGGCAGGGCGAGGGTCAGACGTTCATGAAGGTTGCGAACAGTTTCTGATGTCTCGATCTATCCGCGGGTCTTGGCGATGCCGGGAGCGTCGGCTTCCTGCGGGGTCGCCGGCTCGAGATGATGTGCGATCAAGTGACCGCGCAGCTGTTCGAACGCGTCCGACGGCGAGTCCACCCGATGCAACAAGCTCAGGTCGTCGTCGGTAATCGCGCCCCATTCAGCCATCGGCTTGAAATCGAGCACGTGGTCCCAGTACTCGGCGCCGTACAGCATGACGTCGATTTTCTTGGACAGCTTGTCGGTCTGCGCCAGCGTGAGAATCTCGAACAACTCATCGCAGGTTCCAAATCCGCCGGGAAAAATCACGAGTGCTTTGGCGAGGTACGCAAACCAGAACTTGCGCATGAAGAAGTAGTGGAACTCGAAGTGCAGACCTTCGGTGATGTAGGGATTCGCTCCCTGTTCGAAGGGCAGGCGAATATTCATGCCGATGGTCTTGCCGCCCGCCTCGCGCGCGCCTCTGTTGGCGGCCTCCATGATGCCCGGGCCCCCGCCCGAGGTCACGACGAAGCGGTGATTGTCGGATTCAAGGCTCATGCTCCACGCCGTCAGCATCCGCGCGAGCTCGCGGGCCTCCTCGTAATATCGTGCCCATTCGACGGCTTTGCGGGATTTCTTGAGCTCGATGTCCCATCGATCGTCCGCGGGACGCATGCCGCGGGCCCTCAAGGTGGACAGCGCGCGCTCGGCACGCTCCCGGCTGTCGACGCGCGCCGAACCGAAGAAGACGACGGTGTCCTGAATGCGCTGTTCTTTGAAGCGCCGTAACGGCTCGAGGTACTCCGACAGAATTCGAATGGGGCGCGCTTCCGCGCTCTCGAGAAACTCTTCGTACTGATACGCCATAGGCTGCTGGGTCATGGTCTTGCCACTTTACCATCCCCGTCACAGCGCGCAGCTTCGTGAAAGCCGGTGCTATGATGCCGCCCCCGCCCTTTCTACATGACCAAGCCACGCTCGACTGAAGCGCCGACGCTGGACCTGACGATCGTCATCGGGGCGCCGCCGGGCCGTGTGCTCGACGCGTTCTTCGATCGTGACGCCCTCGGCGCCTGGTGGCAGGTCGTGCAGTCGGTCACGACGCCTCGGCCTCTCGGGCCGTACGTCATCGAATGGCAACCGACCGAGTTTCGCGATGAAATTCTGGGAAGACTGGGCGGCGTCTTTCGCGGAACCGTCATGAACGTCCAACCCGGACGCAGTTTCTTCATCGCCGACGGTTTCTGGCTGCCGCCCGACGGCGAGCCCATCGGGCCGATGGCGCTCGAGGTGACGTGCACATCGGAAAGCCATGAAACGAATGTCGAAACAACTCTTCGCGTCGTTCAGACAGGCTGTGACGACAGCTTGCGATGGCGTCGCTACTACGAAGTCATCGGCTACGGTTGGGAGCGCGCGCTCGCCTCGCTGAAGGCGCTGCTCGAGCAATAAACTTCAGCTCTCAGCTTTCGGCTGTCAGCTATCAGCGCTTTCTACTCGATCGGACGACCAGGTAAGTCAACGACGCGCCGATCGCGGCCACTCCGGCGACCAGCACCAGACCCGAGTAAGTGATCGGCCCAGGCGGCAAGGGGACGGCTTCTCGATCGGGAAGAGACACGGCCCGGCGTCGAAGGAGCTCCAGCTTCAGGCTTTCCTCGCCCCGCGCCATCGCCCATCGATGGTTGGCCTCGAAGAGTGGTTTCAGGGCAAACGAAAGGGATTTCAGGAGAGGCTTTTCGGCACTCAAGCGCCAATCATAGGTAATCTCGACGAGCGGGCCCGCCTGCTCGAATACCCAGGCGCCTCGGCCGTCGAAATCGCCGCTCGCCGCAATCGTAAATCCATGCGGGTATCGTGACTCGACGACCTGAAACTCCCACCGAAGCGTGTAAGGCAACCAGCCTTTGGTGATCAGGGCCACACGGCGGCCGACGCCTCGCGAATCGGGTGGCTCGAGTTCTCGAACGTCGAGATACACCGACGGCCACCATCTGGTCAGAGAAAGAGTATCGCCCAGGATGTCGGCGACTTCCCCGCACGTCCCTTCGACTTTCCATTTGCTGATGAAGTGATACTCGTTCCGAGCCACCGCTGGTCCTACGCGAAAGGTCGAATGCCACGGCGCGCGAACGCAGTCATCAAACGCACACGAAGCTCGTTCGCGACCTTGGCTTGATTGAAAGGCACCGTCTTGCAACGGACGCGCACGGTGGCGAGGCCGTCGGCCAGAGATTCCACGCCCGTCACCTCGATGGGCGCAAGGAGGAAGGGTCCCCATGTCTCGTCGCGCTCGAGAGCAGTGCCAATCTCGTAAATCGTTCCAAACACTCGATTGATGTTCTCGTTGTAGGAGACGCGCATGTCCACGTTCGCGAAAGCAAAATCCTTGCTGAGATTCGCGAGGGTGGTCACGCTGCCGTTTGGAAAAACCTGCACCGCCCCATCGCCGTCGCGAAGCACGATGGTGCGCAGCTTGACTTGCTCGACCGTGCCGGTGACGCCATTGATCCGTGCGGCGTCTCCCACGCGCACCTGATCTTCGAGGATGAGAAAAAACCCCGAGATGACGTCTCGCACCAGATTCTGGCCGCCGAACCCGACCGCGAGCCCTGCGATACCGGCGCCCGTGAGAATCGGCATGACGTTGATCGTCAGCTCGTGCAGCAGCATCACGACAGCCGAGAAGACGACGAACGCCGAGAAGACATTGGCGACCAGGCTCCCGAGCGTCGCCGCTCGGCGCTGATATTCGAGATCCCCAGGTGCGTGAAGGCGAGCCAGCTTCAGCTGCAAATGCTCGACGACGAAGTTGGTCGCCCGTACGGTCACGTAGGCACCGGTTACGATGACGACGACGTTGAAACCGTGGACGACCAGCCAGCGGCCCACTTGTTCGAGGTCCCAGCCCGGGCTGCCGAGTCCCAAGCGCGCGAGCGCCAGCGACAGACTCGCTACGGCGGCGAGGGTGTAGGCCAGCAGCGTCACCGCCCGTTTCAAGTGGCGGGCCCGTTCATGCAGGGTCGCGCGATTCGCCGGACTGACGAGCGTGATCCTATCGAGCAGGCGCTGCACCAGCGCATGGATGAGGCGTACCGCGATCGCAGCGACGATGAACGCCGCGACGACAGCCACCACTGTGGTGTAGGGAATCTGTCGCATCACAAGCGATGGATCTTCAGGTAGTTGGCGTCGGGACGCGTGGGGTCAGGATGGATGTTCACGAGTACCACGAGTTCACCGACCGCAACAAACCCGCGCTCGGTGAGTTGTCGTCGGACCAGCGGAACCGCCGATTCCACGTTGTCGCCGATGTCGGTGCGGACGGGTACAATCCCCCAGCAAAACCCCAGTCGGCGGGCGGTGACGTCGCTATCGGTTATCGCATAGATCGGAGCGTGCGGTCGAAGAGCCGACAGGAGACGTGCGGTCGTTCCTTGACGAGTTATCGCGACAATGGCGTGAGCATCGCCACGATTCGCCAGTGTGACGGCCGCTTCGCAAAGGGCATGGGTGTGATCGACCGTACCCTTCAACTCCAGTGCGGCAGACGACGGCGTCGATTCCGCATCGCGAATAATGGCATCGAGTGTTTGCACTGCCTGGACTGGAAATGCGCCGACGGCCGTTTCGCCTGCCAGCATGATGGCATCCACCCCGGCATCCACGGCGTACGCGGCGTCACTGACCTCGGCGCGCGTCGGTCTCGGCTCGTGCGTCATGGATTCGAGTACCTGGGTTGCAAGAATCACGGGGATTCCATGCTGTCGCGCCGCTCGAGTGATTTCCTTTTGAGCGCGCGGCACGCATTCTAGTGGCATCTCGAGCCCGAGGTCGCCGCGGGCAATCATCACAGCCTGACACGAGTCCAGAATTTCGTCGAGGTTGTCGAGCGCCTGGGGCCGCTCGAGCTTTGCCACCAGCGGGACATCCGCCGAGCCCTGACCCACGAGCAGCTCCCGCGCTTGCCGAAGATCCGCGGCGTTCCGTACGAAGCTGATCCCCACCATGTCGATGCCCACGGACTGACCGAACTTGAGGTCCTCGACGTCCTTCGCGGTGATCGCAGACGCGGGCAGCGCAACGCCTGGCGCGTTGATACCTTTGTGCTCCCCAAGTGTGCCGCCCTCGACGACAATGGTCTCGATATCAGCGCCGCTGACCGCCTCGACTCGCAATTCGATCAATCCATCGGCAAGCAACAGGCGATCGCCGGGCCGAACCGCCTTGGCGAGCCCGGCGAATGTCGTGAAAATGTGACCTGGACCTCCGACTTCGTCACCCGTCCCTATGCGTAAACGGTCGCCATCGTTCAGCGACAACGGGGTACCGCCCTCGAGGCGGCCGGTTCGAATCTTCGGTCCACTGAGGTCCTGAAGAATGGCGATCTCGCGGCCCGCGCGAGACGCAGCCGCACGGATCCGGGCCACGGTCCGAGCGTGCGATTCGTGAGTGCCATGCGAAAAATTCAGCCGGAACACTTCCGTTCCGGCATCGACCAGCCGTGCGAGCATCGCATCCGAATCACTCGCGGGGCCGACGGTGGAGACGATCTTTGTGTGTCGCACGTTTGGTCCTTCGTCATTGGTCCCTAGTCGTTGGTCCTTGCGCTCGTTCTTCAGCTTCGGTCCTGAGTCCTCGGCCTCGCTTGAGGCGGGTCCCATTCTAATGGGACACTGAAAACACGAAACAGGCCTCAACGACGAAGTAGTATCGACTAGGACCAAAGTGGGCGAAATTGTTCCCGATGCAGTCGAGCGTTATCTTGCTGAGCTCAATCACCTCAGCGATCCCGTACTGCGCGCCATCGAAAAAGAAGGAAACGATAACGATCTTCCAATCGTCGACGCGCAAGTCGGGAGCTTGCTGCGTCTCCTGGCAACCGCGATTGGCGCAAAGCGCATTCTCGAGATCGGCACCGCGATCGGCTATTCGGGCATCTGGCTCGCCGGCGCGTTGCCGCCCGATGGCATGCTCGTGACGTTAGAGCGCGACCAGAAGCGGGCTCGGACCGCGCGCGACAATTTCGCGCGCAGCGGCCTGACCAAGAAAGTGAGCGTGGTGATCGGCGACGCGCAGCGGATGCTGGCAAAAGTATCCGGACCCTTCGACCTGATCTTTCAGGACGGGGACAAGCCACAGTACCTCACCCAGCTGGAGCGCCTGGTCGAGCTGCTGCGGCCGGGCGGCCTGTTGATCACCGACAACGTGCTGTGGGACGGCGAAGTCGTGCCGGGATTCAAGAATCCGCCTCGGCGGAACGCGACCGACACGCGCGCCATTTCAGAGTACAACACGCGGATCAACCAACATCCCCAGCTGACGACGGTTGTCGTGCCGCTTCGCGATGGAGTGGCGATTTCACTGAAGCGGTCTGCGAAAGTCTGAGCCTATGACGATCGACGACTGGCTGCACTGGGCGCTCGCCGATACCGAGCGCCGCGGCCTCCATGCCCTCAAACCGCTTCTCGAGGCGCTCGCACGAGCACTGACGTCGCTACGCGAAGCTGACTTCAACGGCCGGGCCGATGACGATTGAGGAATTCGGCCGCCAGCTCCGCGCTGGCAAGACGACGTCCCTGGAAGTCACGGAAGCGTGCTTGAGAAGGATCGCGTCAGACGAGCACCGTCTGAACGCCTTCATTCTCGTCATGGCCGACGAGGCACTCGAGGAAGCGCGTCAAGCCGATCGCGAGCTCGCGGCTGGCGTCGATCGCGGACCACTCCATGGCGTGCCGATTTCAATCAAGGACATCGTCGATATTCGCAAAACGCCGACGACCGCCGCCTCGCGCGTACGGGAGGGACATCTTGCAAAACAAGATGCCGGCGTGGTCGCACGCCTCCGTCATGCCGGCGCGGTTTTCGTCGGCAAGAACAATCTTCACGAGTTCGCATACGGCACGACCAACGAGGACTCGGCGTTCGGGCCCGTCAGGAATCCTCACGATCCGTCGCGTTCACCCGGCGGATCGAGCGGCGGGTCGGCTGTGAGCGTTGCGGCCGGCATGGCCTTCGCCACGATCGGCACAGATACTGGAGGATCCATACGAATTCCGGCCGCGGCGTGCGGCGTTGTCGGCCTCAAGCCGAGTTACGGCGAAATCTCGACCGAAGGAGTTGTGCCGCTGTCGCGAACGCTCGACCATGTGGGGCCGATCGCCGGTACGGTGACCGACACTTGGTACGTATATCGCGCGCTGACCGACATCGTTTCGAGCAACGACTCCAGTACAAAGGGAGGCCAACATCCGCCCAAAGCCGCGAATGTCGATGGTCTGCGCCTCGCGATCCCGCGGGTGTACTTCTGCGACCTGCTCGACCTCACGGTGCGCTCGACGTTCGAGACGGCGATCGAACGACTCCGCAAGGCCGGGGCGGGCATTGGCGAAGTGAATATCGGGCACGCCCGGTACACTGGTCCAATCTATTTGGCAATCCAGCTCACGGACGCCGCGGCCTATCACGCCACGACCTTGGAGGCGGTGCCCGAGCGATACACGCCACCGGTCCGTCTGAGGCTGGAAATGGGCCGCTACGTGATGGGAGAAGACTACTCGCGGGCGCTTGCCGGTCGCGAGGTGCTGCGCCGCGAGGTGGACGAGGCTCTGGCCGGGCACGACGCACTGGTGCTCCCGACCCTGCCGATTCCGGCGCCACCGCTGGGCGCGACAACCGTGAACCTGGCCGGCACGGAAGAACCCGTCCGCAACTTGATGCTGCGATTAACCCAACTCTTCAACCTCAGCGGCCATCCGGCAATCACGCTACCCTGCGGCCGAACGGCCGGCGGCCTGCCATGCGGTCTGCAACTGGTGGGTTCTCGAATGCAAACCGAAGCGCTGCTGGCTGTGGCGCTGGCCTGCGAGCGCGCATTGGCGAACTGACGCGTAACATTTTCCTTGGAGGAGATCATGCGAATCAGTGACTTGCTCGTATCGGAATTCGATGAAGAGACGAAGAAAACCCGCGCCACGTTGGAACGGGTGCCCGACAAACCCGACTATGTGCCGCACTCGAAGTCGATGCCACTCGGTCGACTGGCACCCCACGTGGCGGAACTGGGGGGGTTCGGTTTGAGTGTTCTGACGACTCCCGGGCTGGATTTCGCTCAGGGCACCTACACGCCATTGGCATTCGAGTCCAGCGCCCAGCTCGTCCGGGTGTTCGACGAGGGGGTGGCCAAGGTTCGCAGTGCCCTCGTGGGCATGACAGACGAAGCGTGGAACCAACCGTGGAAGCTGTCGTTTCAGGGCAAGCCGATCTTCGAGGGTTCGCGCTTTCTGGCATATCGACAGATGTTTCTCAACCACATCGTGCATCATCGGGCTCAGCTCGGCGTCTACTTGCGCATGAACGACGAGCCGGTGCCAGCCACTTATGGCCCATCGGCCGACGATCGGCTTGGCTTTTGAGCCCCGAGCCTGAGAGCTTGTGAATCAATCGCGTGTGTGGCTTCGGGCTTCAGCCGGAAGATCAATGTGTGTAGCTTCCGGCTTTAGCCGGAAGATCAATGCCGGCAGCTCTCTTCCGCCTAAAAGGCGGAAGCCACACAGCCTGAGCCCTGAACTAGACGTCCAACCCGACCGCCCGCATCAACGCAATGGCGTTGCTCCGCTCGACGACTCCCGGACGCATGCGGTAGTCGAACACCATTGCCCCGTCTTCTATCCGATCTTCGAAGTGCACGTTCTCGACTCGGGACGGCAGCCTGGCGGCGAGCTCCGTCAGCGCGAGATCGTGCGTCGTGATCAATCCGATCGCACCCGCCTGGACGAGAGCAACGAGGATCGCTTCGGCTCCAATGCGCCGATCGTGCGAATTCGTCCCGCCGAGAATCTCATCGAGCAGAAACAGCACCAGACGCCGCTCTCGAGCGAGCTCCACAATCGATCGAATCCGGAGAATTTCGGTGTAGAAGCGCGAGTGGCCCTCCTGAAGCGAGTCGTCCACTCTGATCGTCGCGCCGATGGAAAGCCAGGATAAGGTCATCTCCGTCGCACGAACCGGCGCGCCGGCCAGAGCCAGCACGACGTTGACGCCCACAGCCCTCAGCAAGGTGCTCTTCCCGGACATGTTCGAGCCGCTCACGATCAGCGCGCTCGGATACGGCGGACCGAGACGAACGTCATTGCGAACGCCCGTCTTTTCGTCGATGAGTGGATGGCCCACGCCGGAGGCGTCGACGAGAGGACCCGCGTCGATCAGTTTCGGAAAAGGATCGCCCGGGTGCTCGTAAGCGTACGTCGCCAGCGCGGCCAACGCTTCGATCTCCCCGACCGCCCGCAGCCACTCGATAATCGCCAGACCGTTCCTGGCATGCCACCGGTCGATCCAGACCGCCGCCTGACCGCGCAGCAGCAGGAGCGCGCCGAGCGGCCTGAGCAGCAGGTTGCGTGAAGCGTCATCGACGAAGGCCACGAGACGTCTCAGCTGGGCAATGCGTCGTGACGGCGGAATTCCCTCGGTTGCAAGCACGCGTTGACTTTCAACCAGCCGTGCGGAGGCGAATTGTTCACGCTCGATGCGGCCAAGCAGCACGGCGATCAGACCGAGCGCATGCTCGGCGCTGTCGATCCTCGACAACACCGTCTCCACTCGGGCCGCGAAGATCGTGGCGACGATCGACTGCACCACGATCCAGGAAATCAAGAACGTCAGCGAGATTCGTTCTGTCAGAACCAGGCCTGTGACGACCGCGCTGACCAGCGCACAGATTCCAAACAAGAGCGCGTGCGCGCGAGTCAGTCCGACAGGCGTCGACGCCGCCCACCTTGCTACGGCGCCCGTTTTGCCCACGGGAGTTCCCGCCGCCAGCACGGCTAAATCTTCACGAAAATCGATCTTCGGTTTGAGCTCGCCGACCGCGGCTTGGCGAGACACGACCTCACTGGAGGGCGCGCCGCTGGCCAGCCACGACGCAAGCGTCTCTTCGCCGACTTCTGTCCGTGCCGTGTCCAGCAGTTGAAACAGCGACGCGGGACCGAAGAGATCGAGGTCCCGCGCAAAGGGATGGCCTTCGAGAAAGCGGGCGCCGTCCGGACCGGTACCCGCCCACTTGAAATCCAGCCTGGCCATTCCCCGCTCGTACAGCTGCCTGGCTCGGGTGGCTTGCTCAATCCGATTGAGCACCCGCGCGTGAAGGATGACCAACACGCCGAATGCGACCAGTACGACGACAGGCCAGATCGCGGAGACGCGATGACTGACGAAGGCCTGCCAGCCGATGATCGCAAGGGCCGCGGCAACGATCAGCCTCGAGTTCGAGATCCGAAGAGATGTGCGTTCGCCGCGAGCGATCTCGCCGGTCCACCTCTCGATGCGGCGTGAGTACTCCCTGCGAGGATCGCTGGCCATGACACGCAGATCTGGAAAATCGATCTACACGCGCTCCAGGAGATGGCGCGCGATGGTCACATAGTGGGAGACGGCTGATTGAAGCTCGGGAATCGAAATGAACTCGTCCGCGCTGTGGGCGACGTGGATGGAGCCTGGACCGAAAAGCACCGGCTGGCCCCAGGCGCTGAGAAACGGAATGTCCGTCGTGTACGGAAAGACCACGGCGTCGTAGCCTGGCACCGTCGTCATACGCACGGGTGGCGCCTCCAGCACGTGCTCGATCGATACCTTCGATTCGAGAGGCCGCAGCACCCGGCGGATTTCGCTGCCGTCCGACACCGTCCGAAACATCACTTCAGCCTCGGCCGACGGTGACACGACGTTGGGAGCGACGCCGCCGGAGATGAGTCCAATCGTATAGTGCGTCGCACCCAGGAGCGCGTCGGAAGGCAGATTGACCGAGCGCAGTTCTACGAGGACATCGAGGAGCTTGTCGATCGCCGACTCGCCGAGATCCGGAAACGACGAATGGGCTGCTCGTCCCTTCGCCTTTAGTTTGAGTCGCAACATCCCGCGCGTCGCGAGCCCGAGCCGGCTCTCGGTCGGCTCGCCGTCGACCAGGAACCTGCACCCGTTCGCCGATTCATTGGCGGTTTTGGCGCCGTCGCTCCCGCGCTCCTCCCCCACTACGAACAGCAGGCCGACGCGCGTCTCGCCGGCGCGACGCAACTGCTCGACGGCACCAACCTGGGCGGCCAGGATACCCTTGGCATCGCACGACCCGCGCCCATAGAGACGGTCGCCCTCGATTCGGCTGGGAAAGAACGGCGGCACGCAATCGAAGTGGGTCGTCAAAACGACGTGGATCGGTCCGAGGGTGGCGAGAACGTTGAAGCGAGTATCGTCGACCGGCTGCGTCGTGACCAAGTAGCCGAGACCACGCAGGCAGTCGACCAACCAACGCCCCGCCTCCGCTTCCTGGCCGGTGGTGGAGTCGATGTCGACCAGGGCGCGAGTTAGGGCTACCGGATCCACGCCTCGAGCTCCGTGCGGGTGTCGGTCCGCGAGTCGCGGTATTTCACGATGACCGGGGTTGAAAGCGCGAGACCCCAGTCAGGTCCTTTGCCGGCCGTGACCGCGCGCGCCCCGGTACAACCACCGCCCCTTCGGGAACAATCAGGGGCGTGCCGTCGGCAGGCTTGATGATCTCGCCGCGGACGAGGTCGTACACAGGCGTCGAGCCAGTCAGCACGGTTCCCGCCGCAACGACGGCGCGCGCCTTGATGATCGCTCCCTCGTAGATCCCAGTGTTTCCGCCGATCAGGGCATCGTCTTCGATGATGACAGGAAGAGCACCGACCGGTTCGAGCACTCCACCGACCTGCGCGCCGGCACTGACGTGAACCCGGGCGCCGATCTGCGCGCAGGAGCCGACGAGCGCATGCGAGTCGATGAGCGACTGCTCGCCGATCCACGCTCCGATATTGACGTACATCGGAGGCATGCAGATGACGCCCGGTGCGATGTAGGCGCCGTCGCGAACCGCCGATCCACCGGGCACAATTCGAACACCGGCGCCGTTCGCGAAGCGCTTCATCGGCAGCGTGTCTTTGTCGTAGAACGGCCAGCGGCCCTGGTCCATCGAGGCGTCGACCGTATCGCCGAACTTGAAGCCAAGCAGAATCCCTTGTTTCACCCAGGCGTTGACGCGCCAACCCACCGCGGATCCATCGGGCTCGGCTGCGCGCACCGTACCTGCCGAAAGAGCTTCGCGCAGGCGGCCGAACGCCTCCCTGGCAGCGCTGCGTTCGGCGGACGCGCCCGCGCTGACCAGCGCGAGAATTTCATCGCGAAGATTCATCGCGCTAGACCAGAGCTCCTTTGAGCAAGCCGAGATCCTTCAGCACTCTGTTGATCTTCTCCTTCGATTCTGGCCGGGGCGCCACGAGTGGCAGGCGATAGGTTTCTTCGAGCAAGCCCATCGTCGCCATGGCCGACTTGACCGGACCTGGACTGGACTCGATGAAATTGATTTGCATCAGCGGCATGATGCGTTCGTGAATCGCACGAGCCGCCGCAAAGTCTCCGCGTTCGGCGGCCTCGACCATCTGCGACATCTCGGCCGGGATCTGATTCGACGCGACGGAAATCACGCCGCGGGCGCCCACCGCCATCATCGGCACGGTCATAACGTCGTCGCCCGAGACCACGATGAACTCCGGCGGAACCGAACGACAGACTTCGCAGATCTGCGCCATGTTCCCCGACGCTTCTTTGATGCCGACGATATTGGCAATCGTTGCAAGTCGAGTCACCGTAGACGGCTCCATGTTGCAACTAGTCCTGCCCGGGACGTTGTAAAGAATGATCGGCAGCGTGGTGCTTTCTGCGAGCGCCCGATAGTGTTGGTAAAGGCCTTCCTGCGTCGGCTTGTTGTAATACGGAGTGACCGACAGGAGGCCGTCGGCGCCAGCAGCCTTCATTTCGGCTGCGGCCTGAATCACTTCTTTGGTGTCGTATCCGCCGGCACCGGCGAGGATGGGCACGCGTCCGCGGACCTCGTCGACGAGAAGCTCGACAATGCGAGCTCGTTCGGCGACCGTCAAGGTCGGGCTCTCGCCCGTCGTGCCGACGGGCACCAGGAAATGGATCCCTGCATCAACCTGTCGGACGGCGAGTCGCCGAACGGCAGCCTCGTCGAGGCTGCCGTTCCTAGTGAATGGAGTTACGAGGGCCGTGCCGCAGCCGGTAAATGGTGTTCTCATGTTGACCTCCGCTAGATACCCAACACGTCCTTCATGGTGAACCAACCGCGCCTGCCTTGTACCCACTTCGCCGCGGCCAAGGCGCCCCTCGCAAAGCCAGACCGGTCCCGCGCCAGGTGCGAGAGGATGATACTTTCGGCCGGGCCATCGAACCCGACCGTATGAGTTCCGGGGACATAGCCGACCCTCGTCGAAGATACATCGATCGGGCGATCGTAGCCGGCGCCCTGCATGGCCCGCTTGAGCAAAAGTGCGGTCCCAGAAGGGGCATCCTTCTTGGCGGCGTGATGAGCTTCATGAACGAATGCGCCGAACTCGCTCTGCGCTTTCACCAGGGCTGCCGCACGGGCCACGATGGCTTCGAACATCACGACACCGACAGAAAAATTCGGCGCCGCCACGACTCCAATATCTGCGGCGGCCACTGCCTGACGAACGGCTGGTTCGTCCGCCGCCCAACCCGTCGTGCCGATCACCATGTTCACGCCATGACGCGCCAGGGCCGGCACGTTTGTCTTGACAGCGTCCGGAAACGAGAAATCGATGGCCACGTCGACGCCGCGCCACCGATCCTGATCGGGGCCGCCGGCGTGGAGTGGCGAATTGGGATCGATGACCCCGACCACTTCACCACCGTATTCTGGCGCGAGCTCGCCGACGAGCCGCCCCATCCGACCATGACCGACCAAGAGAATGCGCATGCGCAAAATCTCTACCACAGAGGACACGAAGTGCACGGAGGATATCAGCCACCGAGTCTTCGTCTCTCACTCTTCTCAGCTCTTTACGCGCTCGAAGAACGCCTCGTGCAGCTGCATCATAGCCTGCGGAGCGTCGGCATCTCTCAAGACAAAGGTGATATTCCGGCGCGATGCGGCCTGCGACACCATCCGCAGCGGTATCGACCCGAGTGCGGAAATCGCGCGCCCGAAGGCGGTGGGGTCTTCGTGCACGTCCTCGCCCACCGCGCAAATGATGGCCATGTTGCCCTCGCATTCGACGTCGGCAAAGCCGCGCAGACCGTCGACCAGGCCGTCGATCCGGCGAGCGTCGTCGATGGTCACCGAGACGCTCACTTCCGACGTCGTCACGACGTCCACCGGCGTTTTGAACCGTTCGAAGACTTCGAATACCCGCCGCAGGAACCCGTGCACCATGAACATGCGGGTGGAGGTGATGTCGATGACCGTCACGTCGTGTTTGCAGGCGATCGCGGTCAGCTGGCCGCTCGCCCCTTGCGGCTCGGCGGTAATCAGAGTGCCCGGCTTCTCAGGTTGGCGCGAGTTCAGGATGCTCACCGGGATGTTTTTGGACATCGCCGGCAGAATCGTGCTCGGATGCAGCACCTTCGCTCCGAAGTAGGCCAGCTCGGACGCCTCGGCAAAAGACAGACGTGGAACGAGCCGAGGCTGCGGCACGATACGCGGGTCGGCGGTGAGCATTCCGTCGACGTCGGTCCAGATTTGAATCTCCGACACACCAAGACAGGCTCCGAATATCGCGGCCGAGTAGTCCGAACCGCCGCGACCGAGCGTCGTCGTCACCCCTTCTGAGGTGGCAGCGATGAACCCGCCGAGAACCGGCACGTTTCCGCGCTCGACCAACGGGGAAATCCGCTGTTGCGATCGCCCGCACGTCGCCTCCATGTCAGGTGTCGCGGCGGTGTGCTCGGCGTCGGTGACGACGACCTGACGCGAATCGACCCAGACGGCCGGCACGCCGGCTTCCGCCAGCGCGGCGGCCATGAGGCGGCTGCTCGCCAGCTCGCCAGTGGCGGCGATGGCATCGAGCAAACTCGGCGAGAGCTCCTTCAACGGTGGCAGTGCCTTCACCATTTCGGCAATCGCTGTGAACTCGGTCCGGAGATCGCGCGCGACCTCGGTCTGCCGCGCTCCACGCGTGACGCGAGAAGCGATGGCAACGTGGCGCTCCGCCAACGAATCCAGCCGTTCGACGGCCTGATCGCGTTCACCGGCTTCCACGGATCGAGCGACCTGCAACAGGCCGTCGGTCACTTTCGACAGCGCGGAGACAACGACGATCGGCGGACGGGTCTGGCTGCCCTGACGTTCGATTTGGCGCCGGACGATCGCGACGACTCGCCGGAACGCATCTTCGTCGGCGACGGACGTGCCGCCGAACTTCATGACCACGCTCATGATTGTTGGTTGGTAAATAAGGATGAACCACAAAGATCACAAAGATCACTAAGCCAGGGCCAATGCCAATCCTTTGTGTTCTTGGTGACCTTTGTGGTTCCGGTATTCCAGGCGCGGGTGAACCTCACAGTAAGCCTTCTTGTGACATCAGCTCCGCGTTCAGAATCGCCGCACCGGCGGCGCCGCGAATCGTGTTGTGGCCGAGGGCGATGAATTTGTAGTCGAGAACCGGACAAGGCCTCAGGCGCCCGACACTCACCGTCATCCCACGCCCGCGATCGACATCCAGCGAGGGCTGCGGACGATTCGCCTCGGTCAGGTAGACGATCGGCTCGGGAGGTGCTGACGGTAGCTTCAGCTGCTGCGGGCGGCCTCTGAAGGAACGCCACGCATCGATCAGCGCTTCGACCGGTGGCTGCTGATCGAGGCGCACCGAGATCGAACCGGTGTGACCGTTGGGCACACCGACACGAGTGGTCTGCGCGCTGATGACGAGCTCGTGCGGATCGACGCGGCCGTCGCGCAGGCAGCCCAGTATTTTCTTGGTTTCGGTCTCGATCTTTTCCTCTTCGCCGCCACCGATATACGGGATGATGTTACCGAGGATGTCCCACGACGCCACGCCCGGATAACCGGCGCCGGAAATCGCCTGCATCGTCGTCACGGTCGTCGCCTTCAGACCGAATTGACGAAGCGGCGCGAGCGCCATGGCCAGCACCACGGCGGCGCAGTTCGGGTTCGTGACGATCTGTCCCTTCCAACCCTGAGCCGCGCGCTGGGCGGCGAGCAGCGCCAGATGATCGGCGTTGACCTCGGGAATCAGCAGGGGAACGGTTTGCTCCATGCGGTGGTTTCGCGAATTGCTCACGATGGTGTGACCCGCTTGCGCGAACGCCGCCTCGATTTCGCCGGCGACCGATGAATCCAGCCCCGAGAAAACGAGTTGCGGTGCGCGACCGGGTGTGGCGGCGTCAACCGTGAGCGCAGCGACTTCGTCGGCAAGGGGCGCTGAGAGCCGCCACGCTGCAGCGTCTCGATACCGTTTGCCCTGGGACCGCTCGCTCGCCCCGAGCCAGCTGACCCGGAACCACGGGTGATTTGTCAAAAGGGCAACGAACTGCTGGCCGACCATGCCGGTCGCGCCAAGGATACCGACGGGAATTGTAGGCATAGGCTCCTGATCCAAAAAAAAAGCCGACGCGGAAAACCGTGTCGGCGGACGTTCTGGCTCGTTTGGTTACTTCAGTCAGCGTTCGAGCACAACTCCTCCGACGGGTGAGACCCGCTTTTTGCGCCCGTCCCGCTTTCGCGCATCGGAGAAGAAGTTCATCGGCCGGTAAGTATAGCATTACTTACATTGCGGTGGGGCCCCACCCCCACCGCCTGTGCCTTCGCGGCCCTCGGCCGCTCGGCTTTGCTTGCGGCGACTGTCCGCTTAGTCACCATGCTCAAACCAATATTTCACGCGTGGGAACGTCGGCTCGCGTCCGTATCGACCGATCGCGTCGTTCGGCCGTTCGAATGGGGGCTCGATTGGATTCCGCGGAACGGTCACCCGTCCGGAACGCCTGAGGCCGAGATTCTCGGCACGTGGGTCGCGAGTGTGATGGGCGACACCGACGCCTTCTTTACGCCGCCACCGACAACTGAGTACGAATTCGCCGGGACAGCGAATGGCGGGGGGCTGGTCACCTTCCCCAGTGCGTTCGAAACGCCACACGCCGAGAACAACACGGTGTACTGCCGCTACTTTCCGACACCGCGACCGGGAACGGGACCTCGCGCGGCGGTGCTGGTGCTGCCTCAGTGGAATGCAGACTCAGGCAGCCATGTCGGCCTCTGCCAGATTCTCGCGCGGAGCGGCATGAGCGCGCTGCGCCTCTCGTTGCCATATCACGACCAGCGCATGCCGTCCGAGCTGCGTCGTGCCGACTACATCGTCAGCTCCAATGTCGCCCGCACGGTACAGGTCTGCCGTCAAGCGGTTCTCGACGCGCGGCGCGCGATTCGCTGGCTTCACGATCGAGGCTACCAACGCATCGGCATCCTTGGCACCAGCCTCGGTTCGTGTCTCGCGCTTCTCACCACGGCTCATGAACCGCTGATTCGCGCCGAAGCGCTGAATCACATCTCCCCGTATTTCGCGGATGTGGTCTGGCGTGGAATTTCAACGCGCCACGTCCGCCAAGGTCTCGACGGATCGATCGAGCTCGATCTCCTTCGCACCCTGTGGAAGCCGATCAGCCCACGCTGGTACCTCGATCGCGTACGGGATCGACAGACGCTGCTCCTGTACGCACGATACGATTTGACGTTTCCGGTTGATCTCTCGGAGGATCTCGTCCGCGAGTTTCAGGATCTCGGAATTCCTCACGAGCTCGCGATCCTGCCGTGCGGCCACTACAGCGTCGGCAGAGTCCCGTTCAAGTTTGTCGATGCCTGGGTTCTGACAAGATTTCTGCGAAAAACTCTACTCAGCCCTCAGCCCTAAGCCCTAAGCCCTTCACACCGTATCCACTGGAAGGACCACCGGATTGCCGAGTCCGAGTCGAGGAAGCTCGCCGCCAATTACAGACAGATCACCGACAACGAGCGTCGTGAGACGGGCGGGATCGAGATACTCCGACGTCACGCGCGTCACGTCGGAAACAGTGACTCGTTCGATTCGCGGCACGAATTCGGCGAAGTAGTTGTCGGGCAGGTCGTACAGCGAGAGCTGGGTCATGGCGCGCGCGATCTGTTCCGGGGTTTCGAAATAACGGGCGTAGCCCTTCGTCAGGGTGGCGACCGCCATCGACAGTTCGTCCTCGGTCGCAGGTCGCGGGCCTCGGATTGCGGCGATTTCTCCGATCGACTCTTCGATCGCGCGGGCGGTCGCGGCCGTCTGCACGCTCACCTGAACGGAAAAGGGTCCCGGCATCAACCGGAAATCGAATCCCGTCCGCGCCCCGTACGTGAAGCCTTTGTCCTCGCGCAGGTTCAGGTTGATCCGGCTGACAAACTGCCCGCCAAGAATCGTATTCGCCGTAACGAGCGGGTGATAGTCGGGGGTGCTTCGCGCGACCGCCACATGACCGATGCGCAGCTCAGACTGCGGCGCGCCCGGCCTCGGTACGACGTTCAGTCGGGCTGCTCCGTCGTGCACTGCGTGAGGTCCGGTTGCGACCGATGTCGCGTTCGGAGGTCCGAGAGCCTGCACGAATGGGGTCTGACCCCACTCACCGAAGGCATCGGTCGCCGCTCGCTCTATCTCCCGGTGGTCGCAGTCCCCGACCGCCACCAATGTCGCGGACGCGGGATGCAGCACCTGGGCGTGAAACACTCGAATGTCGTCTACCGTCAGGGCTGCAATGGCCTGCTGGCTGCCAATCGGTGTGTGACCGTAAGGATGCTGACCGTAGAGGAGGCGCAGGAAGGTACGATCGGCGACAACTCCCGGGACGTCACGGAGCTGTGTGAGACGATGCAGTCGAAGCTGGCGGACACGTTCGAAGTCCGCTTCAGTCAGCGACGGGTGCACGACCATGTCGGCAAGAAGCCTGAGTGCCTCAATCGCGAACCGGCTCAGCGTGGTAATGCCGAGAACTGCCGCATCCGATCCGATGTCGGTATCGAATTGCGCTCCGATGCGGGCGAGCGCCTCGTGCATTTCGATCGCCGACCGGCCGCCGCTGCCTTCGTCGAGCATGTCGGCGGTCAGCGCCGCAAGACCGTCCTTCCCAGCCGGGTCGCTGGCGGAGCCTCCGCGGATCAGCAGGACCAGTGAAATCACAGGGACGGTCGGATGGCGAACCGTCCACAGACGCAGGCCGTTCGGAAGCACCGATTTCTCGATCGATGGCAGCGTGAAGGGACGAGCGGCGTCTGCCTGTGGCAGGCGCGATCTGTCGATCTTCACGACACGTCGGCCCTGGTCGAGTCGGGGATGGCGAGGCCCAGTTGACCTCGAGGCACGACGCTCAACGTCACGCGCGGTGAGTGTCGCAGGTACGTGTCGACGGAATGGTTCATCGAGCCGGCCGTAGCCGCCTTGTAGCGCGCAAAATCGCTCTCGAAGTAACCCGGATCATCCACGAAGACGTTATACGCGTTGAGTTGATCCGACTTGCCACCGAATCCTCCCACCGTCTGCAGACGAAAGACGAACTGAGCTTCCGCCTGCACACGGCCGCGTTCCATTTCTTCGTCGCGGGGACCCTCGGCCCCGAGCCGTTCGATCTCCTCGAGAACGGCGCGCTCGATCTCCTCGAGCGTGTGGCCGGGCGCGGCCGTCGAGGCGATCTGCAGAAATCCGGCAATCTCTCGCGAGTTCTGGGCTGCCGATACGTCCGTGGCAATCTTCTGCTCGAACACCAGCCGGCGATAGAGACGCGAGGTCTTGCCGTTCGCAAGGAGGTCGGACACGAGATCGAGCTCGGCGTCGCCCGGCGCGAACATGGGGGTCGTCAACCAGGCCATGTACAGCCTCGGCAGCTCGACGCGATCTTCGAGAAACAGCCTGACGTTGCCGTCCAGCACGGCTCGGGCGACAACTTCCTCCGGAACGGGACCCGGCTCGATCTCCCCGAAGCAGGCCCGAGCCAGATCCAGAGCCATCTCGGATTCGATGTCGCCGGCGATAGCGAGCGAGGCGTTCGCGGGATGATAGAAACGGCGAAAGAAATCGTGAACTTCGTCGAGGCGGACGGCATTCAGATCCGCGATCTCGCCGATTGTCGTCCAGTGATACGGGTGATCCGGTGGATAGAGTGCAGCAACAATCGCCATGGCCGCCAAGCCGTACGGCCGATTCTCGTAACTCTGGCGCCGCTCGTTCAACACGACGTCCCGCTGATTCGAGAACCGCGATTCGGTCAATGCCGGAAGCAGGTACCCCATCCGGTCCGATTCCATCCACAGCGCCAGCTCGAGGGCGTTAGATGGCACGACCTCCCAATAATTGGTGCGGTCGGCGTTGGTCGACCCGTTGAGAGCGGCGCCGGCCGCCTGAAGAGGCTGGAAATAGCCGCGGTTGTAATGCTCCGACCCTTCGAACATCAGGTGCTCGAAGAGGTGCGCAAATCCGGTATGGCCCGGCCGCTCGTTCTTCGAACCGACGTGATACCAGAGGTTGACCGCCACGATCGGGCACGAGCGATCCTCGTGTAGAAGGACGTCGAGACCGTTGTCGAGCGTGTGTTTCGCGAACGGGATCTTCAATTCCTGAAGCTGCCGCAGGTCGGCATCGCGCTGCCGTAATAGGGATTGGCGAGAGTCGAGCCTTCCTGCAACCACGGCTTTTTTACCATGGGGCAGAAGGCCACCTTGACACTCTCCGGTGGACGGAGCTGCAAGCCCGTCATGTAGGTGTCGATGGCCTCGCTGAGCGCTCCGAATTTTTCCCGTGCATCCGCAAGGTCGCCGGCCGACGCCAGCTGCAGAGCCGTCGTGTCGATCTTCATCGCCGGCGCCCCCAGCCCCGTCGCAGCCGTCGCAATATTGCCGGCATTGGCACGAAGATCGTCGATGCTGCCGTTGAAGAGTGACGTCTGAATTTTCAGATAGGGATCGATGACGGCCCGGCTCATCTCACCGCCCGGCCCAGGTGCTTTGTTGGCCAGGGACGGACTGCAAGCCGCCAGCGACAGCGCGAGCACAACATACAACGCGGCAGCTCCCGGCATCGCTTCACGAATCTGACGCATACAGTTACCTCACGACGGTCAGCGGAATGGTCGTCGATCGATTGTAGCTCGCCAGCGATATCTGCGCCGCCATCCGTTCCGCCGCCGCCATGAACGCACGAGACGCCGGCGAATCCGGTTCGCTGATCATCAGCGGCACGCCGGCGTCGCTGCCCTCGCGAATCGGTTGATAGATGGGAATACGGCCGAGAAACGGAATCCCGAGCTCCTCTGCCATCTTCTCCCCGCCGCCGTGGCCGAAGATGTCGGCTTCGTGCTGACACTCCGGACAAACGTAGTGGCTCATGTTCTCGATCAGCCCAAGCGGCGGGATGTTGAGCTTCTTGTACATCGCGACCGCCCGGCGGCTGTCAGCGAGCGAGACCAGTTGCGGCGTCGTCACTACGACCGAACCCGCCACCGGAATGGTCTGGCTGAGACTCAACGCGACATCGCCGGTGCCGGGCGGCAAGTCTACGACCATATAGTCCAGATCGCGCCACCGCACTTCGCGAAAGAACTGCTGCAGCGCGCCGTGCAGCATCGGGCCTCGCCAGATGATCGGCGCGTCGTCGGAGGTCAGGAATCCCATCGAGATGAGTTGCAGTCCGAACTTCTCGGCCGGCACAATCTTTTCGCCGTCGGTGGTGAGCTGAGTCTTCACGCCGAGCATGATCGGCACGTTGGGACCGTAAATGTCGGCATCGATCAGACCCACTCGACCGCCGCACTTGGCCAGCGCGATGGCGAGATTGACCGCGACGGTCGTCTTTCCGACACCGCCTTTTCCTGCGCCGATTGCAATCACGTTCTTGACGCCCGCGATAGGCGACCGCGTGCCATCGACCCCGCCGGCGTCGCGAACGCGCGCGCTCATCTGAACGTCGACCGCGGCGACGCCAGGCACCTGCATGACCGCCGCGCGCGCCTGGTCGCGCATCTGGTCCTTGACGGGACACGCAGGCGTCGTCAGTTCGATGGTGAACGAAACCCGGGAGTCGTCGACTTTCAAATCCTTGATGAACCCGAGCGCGACGATGTCGCGGTGCAAGTCGGGGTCCTGGACTACCTTCAGTGCCTCGAGCACCAACGCTTCCTGTACCGGCATAGCCTAAGAATATCGCAATTGCAGATTGCGAATGGCTGATTGCTGATTCCTGGATTCAATCTGCAATCTGCAATCTTCAATCAGCAATCTGAAACGTCCTTTTCCCTTCTTCAGTCAACAATACCCAGAGTGCGTAAATTCCAAGCGCCGTGCCATACGGCAGCAGCATCAAATCGACGGAGCCGAGCATCAACGCCAGCAGCCTCGCCCACGACTTGTGGCGCCGTACCGGCACGCCAACCGTGATGTGTGCCACACCCCAGAAGATCGCGATGAGGGCGAGCGTCGTGAAGGCCGCTGCGGTCAGGCCGAGCGCGAACTGACCGCCGCCTGCGGTTCGCCCCGGAGACATCATGAGCGAGAAGGCGCCGATGCCGAGTGCCAGCGTGGAAAGGCCGATGAGCCCTGTCAAAGCGCCCCAGACAATGAACAGAAGACCCACGAAATCGACGTGGGAAGCCATGCGGGTGGCGGGCTTGGGGCTCAAGGCTTTGGTGTTACAACGTAGGGCCTCAGGGCTCAGGGCTCAGGGCTCAGGGCTTAGGGCTTAGGGCTCAAGCGGCCGACGAACGAATGGCTACGCGAAGCTCGACGCGAACCGGGGAGGCGTGAGGAGCGGTGACTCGAAAGCGGAACTTCGTGCCGTCCACGACTCCGGGCGGTACTGAAACTCGGACGGGGTGGTGAAACAACGATTCACCGCTTCCACAGCACGAATCGCACGGCTCCGTCCAGGTTTCACCGCGCCCGCCGCAGCTCGCGCACGTCCGATGCATTGGCACCTCGAGCGGCACGACAAGGCCCTGGCGCGCCTCTCGAATGGACAGCCGCAGTTCGGTGGAAAGCACATCGCGGCCGACGCGTTCGCCGAGAAATTCGTCGCGAATGCGCTCGACCACGTGATCGACCGAGGGAAAGTCGATCGCGACTTCGTCGGCGAAGCACTCCTTGGACACACCAGGCGTTCGCACGGCGTTCCACGTCACGGGCAACGGGTGATGACGGAAGGGGCGCGGCTTCACGAGAACACGCTACACGATAGGAGCCGGGTCTCGCGCTTGTCAAGGCGCGACACGGATGGTAGCCTTCGAATGAACGCCGTCGCGACGTGTGCGGCTGCCGTTCCCGGTTTCAATCGACATGAAGTCATGGCTGGAGACAGAGAGTGTCCGCTCTGCGGTACGGCAATGCGTCTCAAAGAGAGCGACGACGTCGTACGGATCCCGGGCCATCCCCAGTTGAGCTCGAAACGAACGCGGGAATGGGTCTGCCCCGAATGCGACTACTTTGAGGAAGCCGAAGAGGAGGGAGCGTAAGAAAGGGCGCGTTAGCGCGCGCCAATCGTCAGCAACACTTCTTTGCGCAGCGTATCCTCGAATTCCTCGAAGTTGAGCGCGGATTCACACTCGTCGCACAACACTTCGAGAACTGCTGGCCGACTTTCGTCGGATACTTCCACGCGGCCCTCTTCCAAGTGCACGACGTGCATCTGGAGCGTCTTGACCTGAAAATTCCGGTCGTTGCCGCAGTGTGGACAAGTCAACGTCACTTGGACTCCCTCACTTAGATAGGGTCAATAAACCGGGTTCCAAACACCTGATTTTATGAAATGGTCATGGGTGGGCGCAACGAAAATTCGGCGCAAGTCGCACGTTTATCGCAAAATCCGGCCGAATCTGATAGCGTCTTGACGTCTTATGCCCGCCAATCCCGGATCCTACGAAATCCGCAGTGAAGCGCGCGGCCCCCATTGGATTGCCTGGATCGTCCGCCCTGGCAGCACGCAGCCCGACCGTTCAGTCGTGGTTATCGGCGAAACGCAGGAAGAAGCGGAAACCAAAGCCAAGGCGTGGGCGCAGTCGAACTCTCCTAGCTGATCGGTCCGAAGTCGTCGATGCTCGATGGGAGCGTCCCTGGTCGTGCCAGGACGCTCGGCGCGACGGATGGGTCGTGCCGGAGCGCCAGCAGCACGTGCCTGCTCCCATCAGGAGGAGTCCACCACACCAACCGCTCGGACGAACCGGCTACGTTGACGAAGAGATCAACGAGCGAGCGCGGCATCACTTCACCCAGACTGCCCCGCCCCGGACGACAAACTCCCTTTTGCACCGTCGCCGACAGATACAGGCGCTCCCGAGCCCGCGTCAACGCGACATAAAGCAGCCGCTTGGTCTCTTCCCGTTCTCGCGCTTGTGTTTCTTCGTCGGCTTCGGACTGAAAGTCGGCGACTGCGATTGCCGGCGTTCCGTCGTTCGACGTAGCGACCCGAACCGGGGCGCGCTGACTGGAGGTCCCACGAGTCGTGTTCACTACGAACACGATGGGAAACTCCAGGCCCTTGGCCGCATGGACGGTCATCAGGCTGACCGCGTCGATGGCGTCAATCGTCGCGTTCGACTCGTCGCCCACCGCAAGCCGCTCCAGGTGATCGGCAATGCGGGCCAGAGTGGCGTATCCATGGTTTTGAATACGGCGGATTAGGTCACGCAGCTTTTTCAGGTTCTCCCTGGCCTGCAAGCGGCGAGGACCACGAATCTCGATGTAATAGGCCGTCTCCGAGAGCACGGCGTCTAGAAGCTCGGACGGCGGCATGCGGTCGACCCAGGTGAGCCATCGTGCGACCGACGCCCGCACTCTGTCCAACACCACGCGATCTTCGGGAGAAAGGGTCACCTCTCCTGAGCCATCGCTTCCATCGACAATCGCTGCCGAGATCTCGGGCGCGAGGCGACGGATGGCCTCGTCCGAAAGACGGACCAGTCGCGAGCGCAAAAAAGCGGCGGCGCGCAAGCCAGACGTCGGATCCGCTAGGTAGCGAAGCAACGTGACGGCGTCCTGGATCTCGTCGGCTTCAAAGAAGCCCAGGCCCTTGTAGACGTAGGTCTGAACGGCCCGCCGCTCGAGTGCGGCCTCGAACTCCCTGTGGCTTTCGCGCGAACGGAACAGAATGGCTACGTCCGCTGGTTTGATCTGTCGAACGATCCCGGTCGTCTTGTCCCGCACCGTCGCGTGAGCCAGAAGGCGAACGATTTCGTCGCCGACAGCTTCGGCAGCGTCCTGGACCGTCTCGCCAACCACCAGGCCAAGGGCTGGATCGGACTCCAGGCTCTGAACGGCGCTCGGCTGCCGATCGGCGTCGCTCAGCGGAAAGCGATCAATCTCTGCGTACCGAAAGCCGCGGCGCTCGTCCGACGGAGAGTTCACGCCGGCCGAGATCGAAGTGAACACGTCGTTCACAAACGCAAGGAGCGCTGGAACCGAGCGAAAGCTGACGGAAATGGCTCTGCGGATCTCCTTCTCGGCACGCAGCGCCATGATGAAGCCGGCGGCTTCTTCCAGGAGCTCCGCTTCAGCATCGCGGAACCCATAGATTGATTGTTTCCGGTCGCCGACGATGAAGATGGAGGGTGGAAGATGTTCAGCCGACACGCCCAAGCCTTCTCCCCAACTTCGCACGAGGTGCGCCACCAGATTCCATTGCGCTCGGCTGGTGTCCTGAAATTCATCGACGAGCACGTGGTGGTAGCGGGATTCCAGCCGGAAACGGCTGCGCGCGAACTCGTCCATCTGCTGCAGCAGGTTGACGGCGCGCTCGAGTACGCCGGAGAAATCAAGCAGCGCCCGGGCGTCGAGTGCCCGTCGATAGTGTGAGAGAGTGACCGCAAACATCCGCCACACACCTCTCGCCAGGACCACATTCAGATCGCGGCGAAATGCGAAGATGATCTCGGCAACCGGCGGCGCGATGGATGCGGCTACGTCACGATGTCTTTTCCACGCGATTTCAGATACGCAGTGAGTCGCTCGAAAGGGCGTCCCCGAGAAGCGTTCACCGCGCGGCTTCCCCTCCTGCGTCAGGAAGTAGCCTCGCAACCGGTCCACGAATGCGCGAAAGGCTGCCTGCTCCGAGCGCGTCGCGAAATCACCGTCAGTCGGTGGCCTGTTACACAAGGCCGCTATGTCAACAGCGAGCATCGCAAACTGTGGATGCACCAGCGGGCCGCACTTGAGAAAGGACTCGATGCCGCCGGGCAGATGGTCGAACAGATCGCACAAGCGAGCTTTCGCCGAACGGCACGCGGACGCGGCGGTCAGATTTCGCGGTCCATCGGCAAGAAACCGGCGGAGCAGGTCCGGCGCCACCAGGCGACGTCCGAGGAGCCCGGTGAGCCCTTGGCGCACTCGGCGCTCCCCGAGCTGGGCGAAGACCAGCGCCACGTCCTCGTCTTCTTTCGCCAGGGCACGACACGTTCGCAACGAGCTATCGAGCGATTCTTCGATCAGGCGCAGGACTTCCGTGTCGTCGGCAAGCTCGAACCCCGGATCGACATCAGCCTCGAGAGGAAACTCGCGCAAGAGCCGCAGGCAGAATGCGTCGATCGTCGAGATGCCGATGTCGCCGAGTCGGCTCCGAAGATCGCGCCATCGCGCAGCATCGATCTGCGACACGCGGCTGGCTTCCTTCAGGCGCTCGACGATTCGCTGCCGCATTTCCGCGGCCGCTTTCCTCGTAAACGTGATCGCCAGAATGTGGACGGGATCGACGCCGGCACGGAGCAGATTGACGTAGCGCTCCACCAGCACGCGGGTCTTTCCCGTGCCGGCCGACGCCTCGAGGACCACGTTGTTCAGCGGATCGATGGCATAGGCGCGCGCGTCGTGATCGGCCGGTGGACGCTCGACTCGAGACGCTCGCTCTTCACGAACCTCTTCTTCGTCGAACGGCAGCAGCGGATTAGACGTCACCAACGTAGTCCTTCCTGCAGACTGCGAAGAACTCGCAGGTTTCGCACCGATAGACGTCGTCTGGGCGCGGCGGAAACTCGCCTCGATTGATGGCATCGACCGCCCCGGCGAGACGCTCCTGAGCTTCGCGCAACACGCGGTCGCGATCCGATGCCGAGAACAACGGCGCGACCCGCCTCGGCCCCTTGAACGCCAGATACGACGCGTCGCCGATCGTCCAATTCCTGCCAAGATGGCCGTTCAGCCGTTGTTCGGCACATAGGGCATAGACCGGCAATTGCAGCGCGCGGGTGCGATTGGGTGGCCATCCCAGTTTGTAGTCGATCACCCGAAACGTCCCGTCGGCGAGGAGGTCGATGCGGTCTGCCTTTCCCTTCAAAGAGAAAGTACGCGGCCCTGTCTCTGTCTGGAACGTGAAATCGCCTCGCAGCGAATACTCGAGCAACCGGTCGACAACTCCAATCGGCCGCTCCGCCTCCATGCGGAGCACGGCTTCTCCGAGACCTGCGGCGGCCGACGAGCCCAGTAAGCGGGTTCGTTCAAGTGCCGCCTCCGTCTCTGGTAGGGCTTTGAGGTGCGCCTCCACGACTTCGACGAACATTGCTCGTGCTTGCTCGAGGTTATCCGACGAGATCGCTCGACCGCCGCTGTCGCGCCAGCGTGTAAAGAAGGCTTCGAAGACCTTGTGGACGAAGAGACCCTGGCTCCGCGGATCCATCACCTCTTCGTCGTCTGGTTCTTCCTCGAGCCGAAGGACGTGCCGCGCGAAAAACTTGAAGGGGCAGCCGAGATACGTCTCGATAGCGCTGACCGACCAGGCCCTCGCCGAGGCCGGCTCCGTACGCCCGTGAAAGCGAGCATCTTCTGGAGCCGTGCGGGCCAGCCGCATCTCGGCCCATCCGAGCGCTTCTCCCTCCAGGTGTCCGGTATCGACCGGATCGATCGACAGCGACTCTTCGGCGAAGATTCGACCTGCAGGGAAGCCGTCGCACGCGATCGTAGAGAGCATGGCCCTGGGGACGTCTTCGAGAAGAAGTGACGGCTCCACGAGCACTTCTTCGTCGAGCGTGATCGTCGAGAGGTACACTCGCCTGGTCGCGGACGCCAACAGGTCGATGAACCGCGCTTCCGCAGCGTCTTGACGATCCTTTTCGGAGGGCCAGCCCAAAGCGTTCAGGAGAGTCGGCGGATAGAAGATGTTCCTTCTCGGCTGGTCCGGCCACTCCCCTTCAATGAGGCCAACCACCGTGACATCGTCGAAATCGCCGTAACGAGCCGCCTGGTCATCGACTAGCTGCACACCTGCCTGAGGCGCATCGGCCCGCGAATCAAATGTCTGATCCTCAATCGCGCGGCGCACAATCGCCGTAAGCCCTTCTGCATCGACCGCGGCGTCGCCGTGTGCCCGGCTCGCAGTCGCCAATGCTCTCAAAGTTGCGCAGATCGCCTGCCGGACCCGCTTTTCCCTGGCGTCAAACGTTCTGCCGCTACTCTCTTTCCCATTGTCCGCGTCGTGCGCACTGATGAACGACAGCAGGCATTCAATCTGAATCGACGTCGGTGCGGGCTGGCGCAGCGGAAGGAGCTGCTCGGCGGCTTTCGCCGCCGCCATCAGCGCCGGCAGAGCATCGACCCTCGCAGGGTCCGATCGCCAGGTCGTCACGAGGTGCACGAGAGAATCGAACTCACCCAGGTAGCGCGCCTCGCTCAACGCCCGATCGAGTGAAGAGACGCTCTTTCGATCGATCGCTCCGCCATCCCCGAGCAGAAAGTGCGGCGATCGAAGCAGGGCAACTATCGATGCACGAGTAAACGACGAAGCGACGAAATCCAGGACCAGGTCTAGCGCTGCCGAAAAAGGCTCCGCGCCCAATGGCATCGTATCTGCCGTTTGATAGGGAATCCCGGCGCTGCCAAAGACTTCCCGTGCGAGGTACAAGTACGGAAGGGGCTGCTTGTACACGACCGCGACGCGATCGAGAGCACGGGGTTCGTCGCCGCCCTTGGACACGTCTCGACGGCTGGACTTCAAACGGCGTGCGACGCCGATGAGCTCCTCTTCGCGGTCCCGGCTCGAGAACCAGAATCGATCGTCGAATCCCACAGGAACCGCGAGCATCGGTTTGGACTGCGCGGCTGACGGCTGAAAGTCGGACTCCTCCAGACCGGGAAGCCAATCATGAAGGCGCTGATGGAAGCCGGACGCCAACGTCGCCTCGGTCGCAATCAGATCGATTGTCTCGATGCCGGGCATACGCGACAACAGGTCGTAGTCGCAGACATACAAGCCGTTCGGCTCGGCGATCCAATCAGCGACCGTCACAACGATGGAGGACGGCGGCGACAATGAGCGTTCCGCAAGGAGGTGCTCACGCAAGACGTGCTCGTCACAGGCACCCGAGTCGGCTACTCGTCGCTCATAGTCCCGAAACGTCGCGGCGAGCAAGTGCGTTTGCTCGAGCATCCTGCGAGCGCCACGGTCGAGATCGACTTCCTTTCCCAAGGCTTCATCGAGCAGCTCTTCGAAGCGCGTCACCCGCTGCGACTGCCGCTTCAATTGATCGTAGAACCGCAGCATCTCGGCGACGAGTCCGGGCCGCAGTTCCGGTCCGAGCCCGAGCATGGCCGATGATTCCCTCGCCGACGTTTGAGCCAGGACGTCACGTTCGTAAGACGAGAGCCGGCGCGGCGGCCGGGGCAAGCGTGCGTGCAACCGTTCGTAGAGGTCCTCGCGAGTGACGAGGTCGGCCGAGGCAGTTCTGTCCGTGCTGACTTTCCGGCTTCGAAGGGACCTGGCCAGTTGCCGTGCAGCGGCGGTGTTCGGCACGACCATGAGCCGAGACGGCCACGGCTGCTGCTGGTTGTCGCGAGTGGGGACCTCGAGGCCGGGCGCTTCCGGGCATTCCCGTTGCGCCAGGACCGCAATTGCGCCGCGGAAGTCGTGAAGATTTCGAACGCGCAGAAGCCGCGTGCGCCGCGGACTGATCACTGCAGTTGGGGCAATTTTAGCAACGTCTGAATCTCGGCCTTGGCTCTTGCGCTCAACATCAACGCTCCAGCCGCGGCAGCTGAAGCGTCCCAGGCGCGCGCCACGTTACCCGACATCGTCGCTTCGTGCCGGATTTGGGCCGCCTGGTCGGCGAGCTGGGCGGCGCTGCCGAGCAGCGCGTGCACAGCTCGACATTCTTCGGGCGGCGCGACTGCCGCGAGCAGCAGGACGACGGATTTCACTTGCTTTCGGATGAGGCCGAGCGCGGTTTGCGAAGATCCGGCAAGCTCCTTGATATCTTTCAGATTCTCGTCGAGGCTCTGAAGGATGTCGACAGGAGAGCTGACGGCGGCGTTGTACTGCTGCAGAACTGGTTGCCTGAGGGTCCAGCGATCGCGCACGAGCCGAAGCTGGCGCGCCGAGGTCAGATGAACGTCCACCGCCGCGACGGCGTTGGCCACCTCGTCCGGACGTTTCTTGCCGAGCTCGGCATCGCTCGACTTAATCATGTCGAGCACCTGTCGCACGCCCCGAACGTCGGCCGCACGCGCGCGCTGCTCTGCCACTAAGACCAGACGCTTCACCATGGCCTGGTACGCACGATCGACGCGGGCGTCCTGCTCGATCGCGGCCAACGCTTCTGCGCGCGTCTTGGCCGCCCAGGCGGCCGGCAGCGTGGCCTTGTCTCGGTTCAGCGAAACGATCACGGCGTTCAGCAGCGCCTTGCGATCGGGCGCCGAATCGCTGACCCGCGCCGCGGAGAGCACCTGCTGAATGGCTTCTGTCGGGGTCGGCGGTGGGAGCAGCGGCTCGCTCGCAAGCACCGAGCTGGAAAGAGAGACAAAGCTCAGGTTGAAGCGCTCGCCGCCGGCGGCCGCCCTCAGATCCGCAATCGCTTCATCGAGCATCGACACCATCTGCTGGACGTCCGCCTGCCGATAATTGAAATGTTGCTGCGGCCATTCGGCGAGCGTCCGGCGCGCGTTTTCGACAAGCGACAGACGCTTGGCGGGGTCGGTGACGGAGGAGACTTCGTTCAAGACCTTGGCAAGGACGCCGCTGAGCTCCGCGTAGTCGGCTTCCGCCTGTGTCGCCACATAGCGGTTCCCACGCGCCGAGTCGGTGTAGCGGTTCGTCCGCTCCCAGTCCACACGGGCGTCGGGAATATTGACCAGTTGCAGCGGCGGATTCGGCGTTGCCGCGGTCGGCATCGAGAACACCACGCGATCGCCAACGTGCGCGTACTCCCCGTAGCTGACCAGCGACGTCCCGTCTTTGAGAAACACACGGAACAAGATTGCGTCGTCGGCCGCAACCACCCGCCCGACGTCGGTCAGCAGGCACAAGCCCGCCAGACCAACCGCCGCTGTCCAACTTTTCATCCTGATAAGACCGCTACTGAAGGTTAGTGGTCGGCGCCATACCAGTCAAGGGTTGTGTGGAAAACCTGTGGATGGTCGGTGAGAATCCTGTGGAGCGATCGACAATGGATTTTTTTTTGCTTGAGAGCCCGAACAGATCATCGAAGGTTACGTTAGTGCACGTTCCTTCGTCGTTCGCTTCGCTTGATCGCAGACGTCGTTCGCATCAGAATTCTCGCCACTCACCCCACATTCAAAACAGCAGTCGTGTCGACTTTCGTGGCCAACGTCGTACATCGCTTCGAAGAGTGCATCGCTGGACAAGCCTATCTCATTGAGGCCGCGCTGGTTTCTCAAGACCGGTGGCGCGCCTGCATCGTCCGGATTCCCGGCGTCCCTACAGCGCTGATGCCCTTTTACGGGCGGACGCCCGATGAAGCCGCCCGAAATCTGGCCGATTGGCTTACGCGCGCCCACCAGCGCGCCGCTGGTAAGCCGCCGCGCTGACTCTCGACCGGGTTTCCCACCTTATCGGCTTTCACCGACGGGCCTGATAGGATTGCCGTGCATGGCGGATCCGAGCACAAAGGGTATTTCCGCGCGTTCGTTCGTTGCGGCTCTGGGCGTGATTCTTTTCGTCCTGGGCAGCAGCTCGAGTGCACCCTCCCAGACCACACAGGCGCCCGATTTCGACCGAATGGCCAGGCAGCAGGCGATCACCGACCGTGCATGGCGTGCCGCCGCCGAGGGTTACATGGCCGTCGAAAAGATCGCGTATCGCAGTCGCGCCGGAAACCTGGTGGTGCCTGCGTTCGTCTTTCAGCCGCTGGAGCCGAGCCTGCCTGCGAGCCGACCGGCGCTCGTCTGGGTCCACGAGGACGTGCGCGGTCACTTGTACGAGCACTACATTCCTTATATCCGGGAGGCTGTCGCCCAGGGTTACGTGGTCATTGCTCCCGAATACCGGGGCAGTATCGGATACGGCCGGCCGTTTTACGACGCAATCGACTACGGCGGCGCGGAAGTCGACGACGTGGTGTCGGCCGTTGACGTCTTGAACGCCAGGTATCCGCTGGTCGATCCCGATCGGATCGGCATCATCGGTTGGAGCCACGGCGGCCTGATCACGCTGCTTTCAATCTTCAGGAATCCGACGACCTTCAAGGTTGGAGTCGCCATCGTGCCCGTCACGAATCTGATCCAGCGGCTCGCACGAAAGGGCGTCGATCGGCAGCGTCAGATCATCGATCCCCAGAACAGGTTCGGCGGATTGCCGGGAGAGAAACCGGAGGTCTACAAAGAGCGGTCGCCGCTCTTCAACGTCGACAAGCTGGAGATCCCTCTCTACGTGGCGGTCGCCACGAACGACGATGACGTGAATATCGAGGAGAGCATGCCGTTGATCGATGCGCTGCGGGCCCGCAAGCCATGGCTGGCCGAAACGATGGTGTACAACGATCCTCCGGGCGGTCACCTCTTCGACCGCCGCGTTTTGCCGAGGAGCTGGCTGCCGGAGAACACTCCGGAGCAGGTCGATAGCTGGGGTCGCGTCTGGAGATTTCTCGGCGCGGTTCTGACGTTGGATGAAACGCGTCCGTTCAACTGAGAGGAGTGACTGTCTCATGCGTATAGGACTCATCGCTCCGTTCGCATTGTTGTTAATGCCGGGCCTGGAGGCTCAGAATCCCCCGCGCCCTCGATCTCGCCGCGACTCGACACCCCTCAGGTGCGCGTAATCGTGGCGACGCTGCAGCCGCGGACACCTGCTGACGCGAAGAACGGCCATGCCACAGACCGGGTGTTGATCTATCTCGACGATGGCGTGATGACCCGAACGGAAGGCAACCAGACGACGAAAATCGAATTCCACCGTGGTGACGTTCGTTGGCGCCCGGCGAGCGGCGCCTACATCGCCGAAAATGTCAGCGACCACCCGATCCGGATTCTCGAGATCGACTTGAAGGGTCCCGCCGCGGGTCCCGCGCCGGTCTCCAAGCTCGATCCGGTGAAAACGGACCCCAAGCACTACAAGGTCGAGTTCGAGAACGAACACGTGCGCGTACTTCGCATCCATTTCGGGCCGCATGAAAAAGGTGAGACGCACGAGCACATTTTGAATCGCGTCGTCTTGAATTTGAACGACCAGACCTCCGGAAAGGCAGACGACGTTCGCGTGGCCGGCGCCGCGACTCACGCCGAGGAGAACACCTCCGACCAACCCGCGGACAGGATCGCCGTCGAGCTGAAATAACCGCGTCAAAGGTAAGGTGTGCGGGCGGCTCGTTAAAGATGTTTCCGGAATCGACGCTCAGTACGCTGCCGCACCCGTGCGCAACACGGGAGCCTGGCGCACGGCGTCGAGCTCGAGCAAGCCACGCTCGATCAACGAACGGACCTCGCCGCTGTTCCGGTACTCGGCCAGCAGCGTGCGCCGGCTGCTGGTGTACGCCTGGTCCATCGCGTAGGCGAGCACCGTTTCCATCACTACGCCTTCCTCGGTGTTCGTTTCTCTGAAACGGCGCTTGAAGTCTGCCAGCACGGGCGCAAAAGCGGGATTGTCCCATCGTTCGACGCCAGGAGCGAGGCGCAGGAAGTCATCCAGAACCGTCACGTAGGAAGGGTTGGCAGGCCGGCGCCAGAACGCGACATCGGCACCGAACTCGCTGACGTAAGACGGAAGGTAGAGCGTGGCTTGAGCGGGCACCCGGTCGATGAGTGCCGGATTGAAGCGGCGCACTTCGTCCGCGGAGAGCCCCGTGCGCTTGATGATCTCGATCAGCGAAATCGCGCGCGGCGTGCGCATGGCGTAGATCGAGGTTTGAGGCGTTGACCTGACGACGCTTCTGACATTGAACGTGTTGCCGAAGACCATCTCGGCGTAGAGATATGAGCGGAAGCCATAACTCCGGTAGACCTGTTCGTAGTCCTTGCTCGGCAGCGTTCGCAGGTCGCGGGCCAGCTGCGAGCCGAGAAAGTATCGGGCGCGGACGTCCACTGCGCCCAGCTGCTCGCCGGCGATCAACGCCCGCCCGACGTTCGTGCCGCCGGCGTTGTGCTCGGAGAGCGCGGGGATGAACGATCCGTACTTTGTCGCGAGGACGGACAAGTACGCGGCGCAGTAGGGCGCCTGGGTTGTCTGGTTTCGGTCTTGGATGGGGGTTGGTGAGAAATAGTTCAGTCGCTTCCAGTTCTTTTGTTGCCACTGGCAGAAACCAATGGCATTCGCCTTCGAGCGCCTCGTGCCGCTCAGGCCCGATTCGAAGATGACCTGCGCCAGGCCGATGTCCGCAGGCACGCCGAACCGCTCGTAGATAGCGCCCCAGTCCGCGAGGAATTGACCGTACCTCGGCGCGTTCATGAGGAGCGCGTCTCCACGAGTCGAGTTGTGCAGCACCGGTCCGGCGGCGCGTTCGACGAGCAGTGCCACCTGCTCCCGCCGTTCACTCAATTTGCGCGCGAGGGGTTGACCGTCGAGGATCCGGGCGATCGTGGGATCGGTCCAGACGGCGCGGCGCGTCCAGTCTGCTTTTACCGGAAATGTCGCGAGGAGCCGTCCGTCAACAGCGCTGCCAAACGCGATCGATCCGTCGGGAATGGTGAAGACGTGGCGCCAGAATGCGTAGCCCGGCCTGAACGTCTGCATCGCGGCGACGTCCGCGCGCAGGCGCGCCTCGACGGGATTGTCGATTGCTTGCGGCTCATCGACCGTGGCGGCCTTCTCGGTCGAGCGCATGAAATTCGACGCGGCCAACGGAATCGCCAGGCACAGCACGGCGAGCGCCAGGATGGCTTTCCTTCTCATCGCATTTGTTGGGTGATGTGTCGGGATCGTGCAATCGATGCGCCCACGCGCCTCGGTGAAAATCAGGCCTTCCAGTGTCCCTTTCATGCGAAGTGTCGCAATCTGGGTCAGGAGCGGGTGACGAGTTTGAACCTGCGATCCGGAAATTGCAGCAGGGGGCGTGAAATCGTGCGAAGAACGCGTCCGCACGATGCACGCGTTCTGGCCTTCGCGCGACGCTGGCCCGGCTAACGGGGGAGCAGTCCGGCAATCATCACGTCCACGATGAAGCGCGCGTAGCGAGTGAGTGCCCAGCCCCGGCGGCGGACGAGCAGGTCGTACAGTTCGGGCGAGCTGCATGCCCACAACAGGTCGGCGGCTTGACTCGGCCGCATCCCCGCGCGCAGATGACCCGCGCGGGCGAGCCTTCGCGCGTTGCGACGCATTCGCGTCAGCCTGGCGAGATCAAGCTCTTGCCGCAGCCGCGCCATCTCGGCGTCGGTCGTCGCCCCGGCCGCGACCAACAGGAGGATCGGCATCACCTTCGGCGCGACCTCGGTCGTCAACTGTCCCCACCCCTCGATGACGCGACGCGGATCGCGTTCCTCTTTCTGCAGCGCGTTCGACCGCCGCTCGGCGTGCACCGGCCCTTCACCGGCCAATCCCCGTTCGCGAATGGCGCGCACGAGCCCGGTTTTGCTGCCAAACGTCTTGTAAATGGTCTCTTGAGATACGCCGGCCTCGGCGGCGACCGCGGGTATCGTGGTCGCCTGGAATCCGTCCCGCAGGAACAGCCGTTCGGCGGCATCGACGATGGCCCTCTGCTTGTGGAGCGCGCGGGCTCGGCGGCTCGTCGCGTCGTAGCGACGCCGACGCTTGACGGCGGCGGGTTTCGGAGGCATAGTGGCCTATATCAGATACAGTACACTGTATTTAATATGTATCAAGGAGAAGTTATGACGAACCTCGTGCCCGGAGATCAGGGCAACGGTGTGCTGGGTCGACTGATTCAGGCCACGAATGCCCACGACATCGACGCCATCGTGGCCTGCTTCGCATCGGACTACCGGAACGAAACGCCGGCCCACCCAACGCGGAGCTTCATCGGCCGCGATCAGGTGCGACGGAATTGGGAGCAGATTCTCGGTTTTGTACCTGACATCCACGCGAAGGTGCTCCGCTCGTCGGTTGACGACGGCGTGGTCTGGTCTGAGTGGGAGCAGCACGGGACGCGGCGCGACGGCACGCCCCATCTCATGCGCGGCGTGATTATCTTCGGCGTCGAGTACGACGCAATCGTCTGGGCGCGCTTTTATCTGGAGCCAGTCCAGAACGAGGGCGGCGACGTGGACCACGCAGTGCGAGCTCAGGTCGCGCCGCAAGGGGCATGATTCTCGTCGCTGGCGGTAGCGGGCGGTTGGGCTCGCTGCTTGTGCAACGACTCGTCGCGGGCGGGGCGACGGTGCGGGTGTTCGGGCGCACCCGCGCACGGGCCGCGCATCTCGACGCCGCGCCGGTCGAGATCGTCGAGGGCGACGTACGCGTCGCCTCGGATGCTCAGCGGGCTGTCGCCGGCGCAAATGTGGTCGTGAGCGCCGTCCACGGTTTTGCGGGTCCAGGAGGTGTCTCGCCCGCTTCTGTGGATCGCGACGGCAACCGTCACCTGGTAGACGCCGCCGCGCAGGCAGGCGCAACAGTCATCCTCATGTCCGTCGTCGGCGCATCAGCCGAGAGCCCGATGGAACTCTTTCGGATGAAGGACGCCGCCGAGCAGTATCTTCGTGCCAGCGGCACGCAGTGGACGATTGTGCGATCGACGGCCTTTCTAGAGACGTGGATCGATCTGATCGCCGACACAGCGGATCGTGCCGGCCGCGTTGTGGTGTTCGGCCGGGGCCAGAACCCGATTAACTTCATCTCCGTCCACGATGTCGCCGTACTTGTCGACCGCGTGATCGGTGATCAGGAAGCCCGCGGGCACACAATAGAAATCGGTGGGCCGGAGAACCTGACGTTGACCCGCCTCGCGACCGCAATCCAGGCCGCGGGTCCAACCGTCGCACCGCGGCACGTACCGAGAGCGGCCCTCAAGGCAATGTCGGTGCTTCTCCGTCCCTTCTGGCCGGAACGCGCACGTCAAGGAGCGGCCGCCCTCGCGCTCGACACGATGGATCTGCGCTTCGATCCCATGGCTGTCCGCGCGCGATATCCGGACATTTCGCTCACCTCAACCTCTGAGTTACTGGCGCTGTTTTCGCGACAGAAACGTGCCTTGAAGAGTGCTGTGTAGTTCGAGTCCAGCGGCCGTTCCTCCTGAGCGATAACGCCGTCTGGTCTGGCAACTCCCAGCGTCAGGTGGCACGATGAGGGCACTATGACCGCCTTCAGCCCGGACTACTTCATCCACGCCGCAAACGTCCTGCTGCTCGTGGCCTATAGCGTGCGCGACATCCTGTGGCTGCGCCTGTTCGCCGTGGGGGCGTCGGTGATCTCGATCCCGTATTTCCTGCTGCAACCCACGACTCTGCGGGCGCCGCTCGTCTGGACCGTGGTCTTTGCCGGAATCAACCTGCTCCAGTCGTGGCGCCTCTTTATCGAGCGCCGTCCGGTGCAACTCTCGCCGGAGGAGGAGGAAGTCCGTCGGCTCGTGTTCAGCGATCTGCCCCACCGAAAGGTCCTGCAGGTTCTGAACATCGGATCCTGGACGACGGCTGCAGCAGGGGAAAGACTCATCGTCCGCGGCACGCTTCCCGATGCGGTCCTGCTCATCCTCCGCGGAACGGTGCAGGTGGCGAGGAACGGACAGATCATTGGCGAATTGCATTCGGGGGAATTCGTTGGCTCGAGTCTCATTCTCAGCGGCGTCACGCCTGACGTGGATGCCGTGACGACTGAGCCGGTCCGGGCCCTGCGCTGGGAGGTGGCTGCGCTAGAGAAGTACCTGGCCGCCAATCCCGAAACCCGGAGCGTGATGCAGCGGCACCTCGTCCGCGATCTGGCGGGAAAGGTAGAGCGCCTGAGCAAGACCGGGGAGATCAAGAATTGATGTCGCTGGAACGGACAGCGCGCTGGACGTGACGCTTCGGGAACGCGCGACCAGGACCTGGCTTGAGATAATGCTCGAACTGGATGGTGCGTTTCTGGTTGCGAACTCTCGTACCGTGTCGCGCAACGCCGAGATGTCGCGCTCGGGTTGGCCTCCGAGAGGCGCCGCTAACGCTACCCTCGCGCAAGCGCGGCTTCCAATGCACGTCTCGTGAAAACCGGAACCATGGCTCGTCGGTACGATTCGCTCGCGTGGATGTCGGAGTTGACGTCCGCCAAGTCGTTCCCTGCGAGCTGCGCCGCGGCCTCGATGCTGTCCTTGGAAGCCGGCTTGCCCGTCAATGCCTTCTCGACCTTCACTAATCGGATGGCATATGTGCTGGCGCCGGTGAGTCCGACGCGAGCCGATCGAATCACGCCCTCGCTGATATCGAGCGCCGCCCCGACGCCGACAATCGCAAAGTGCGAGGCGCGCTGGCGAAGCTTGGCGTACGCAGCCGTGCGCACCGGCACAAATTGCACGCCGGCGATGATTTCCTCAGCGGCTAGATCGACGGTGAAAAACCCTTGGAAGAATTCCGACGCCTTCACGGCTCGCCACCCCTTGGGTCCCTTGACGTGAATCTCCGCGTCGAGCGCCAGCATCATGGCCGGGTAATCGGATGCCGGATCGGCATGTGCGAGGCTGCCGCCAAGCGTGCCGCGGTTGCGGACCTGCGGATCGCCAATCGATCCGGCAGCATCGGCAAGGGCAGGACACTTCGCTCGCAGCAGCGCCGACGTCGCGACGTCGTGGTGAACCGTGCCGGCGCCGATTTCGATCTTGCCGTCCTTCTCGCGGATGCCGGCAAAACCCGCCATGCGCGCGATATCGATCAGGACGCCGACCTCGCTCAGCCGGAACTTCATCAGCGGAACCAGGCTGTGGCCGCCCGCGATCAGCTTCCCTTTGCCCTTTGCCGCCTGCAGCCTGGCCAGCGCATCGTCGAGCGATGTCGCGCGTTCGTATTCGAATGCGGTGGGAATCACGCCTGGCCTCCGTGAATGATCCGCCACAGCTTTTCAGGCCGCAGCATCATGTCGATATGTCTGACTCCGAACTCGCTCAGCGCGTCGACGGCGGCAGAGACGATGCACGGCGTTGAGCCGAGCGTCCCGGCCTCTCCCACGCCCTTCGCGCCCAGCGGATTGACCGGCGTGGGCGTTACCGTGTTGTCGAGCTCGAAGCGCGGAAAGTCGGTGGCTCGCGGGATGGCGTAGTCCATGAACGACCCGGTCACGAGTTGTCCATCGTCGTTGTACACCACCTCTTCGATCATGGCCTGCCCGATGCCTTGAGCCAGCCCCCCGTGTATCTGGCCTTCGACGATGAGCGGATTGATCAGGTGGCCGGCGTCATCGACACAGACGAACTTCAAGAGCGTGGGTTCGCCCGTCTCTCGATCGATTTCGAGCATCGAAATGTGGCACCCAAACGGGTAGGTGTTGTTACTCGGCTCGAAGAATGCTTCCTCGCTGAGACCCGGCTCAAGGCCCTCAGGCAACGGGACTGGCCGGTAGGCGAAGGCGGCAACCTCGTTGAACGACTTCCCCGAGGCCGGAGACCCTTTGACGGAGATCCGGCCATTCTCGAACACGAGGTCGTCTTCGTGCGCCTCCAACATCGACGCCGCGAACTTCGCCATCTTCGTTCGCACCTTGGTGCCGGCCATGTGGAGCGCGGCGCCTCCGACGGCTTGAGAACGGCTGCCAAACGTTCCAATGCCCTGCTTCACGACGCCCGTGTCTCCATGGTGAATGGTGACGTGCTCCATCGGGACACCGAATTGATCCCCGAGCATCTGCGCGAACGTCGTTTCGTTGCCCTGCCCGTGCGGCGAAACTCCGGTCGTCGCGCTGATCCGGCCGTCCCGTTCGATGGTGACCTGCGAATGCTCCCAACCACCGACCGACAGAATCGCAGAAGGGCCAATGCCGCACACTTCCACATACATGGAAAGTCCGAGACCCACGAGCCGGCCTTGAGCCTTCGCGGCATCTCGTTCAGCCTTCAACTTGTTCCAATCGGCAATCTTCAACGCATGGTCGAGCGCCTTCTCGTACTCGCCCGAGTCGTATACCAGTCCCATCTGCGTCTGGAAAGGAAACTGCTTCGGCTGAATGAAGTTCTTGCGGCGGACGTCCGCCGGGTCCAGCTTGAGCTCGCGCGCGAGCATGTCCAGCGCCCGTTCAACGAAGTAGGAAGCCTCCGGTCGGCCAGCACCTCGATAGGAGTCGGTGGGCATCTTGTTCGTGAAGACTTCGGTCACGGTCACTCTGATCGCCGGGATGTCGTAGGTGGCGTTTGCCATCAGCATCGTCAGCGTGGGGATCGCGGCCGTGAGCAGCATGTGGTAGGCGCCGATATCGGCGATGAGACGGAGCTTCAGGCCGAGCACCGTGCCGTCGCGTTTGGCGGCGAGATCCACATACCCGAGGATGTCGCGCCCGTGAGTTGTGGCCAGGAAAGCCTCGGAGCGCTCCTCTATCCACTTGATAGGTAGGGCGAGACGCTTGGAGATTGCAGCCGCTACATACTCTTCGCCGAAGACATTGGCCTTCGCGCCGAACGCACCACCCACTTCCGGCGCGATGGCGCGGACCTGGTCTTGTCCCAGGCCGTTCATCGCCGCTATCAGCGAGCGGAGGATGTGTGGGGTCTGTGTTGATGACCAAATGGTCATCGTGCCTTTCCCAGGCTCGTAGTGGGCCACGACGCCGCGCGGCTCGATCGCGGTTGGTGCGAGGCGCTGGTTCAGCATCCGCTGAGAGATCACGACATCAGCTTCGGCAAATGCTTTGTCGATAGCCGAATCATCGACGCCGCCCGGGGAGACGCCTGTGCCACCCGGAATACCGCCTATGGAAATGTTGTTCGGGAAGGCGGGATGGATGACGGCCGGCTGCCCGGTCATCGCCAGTTCGGGATCGACCACCGCGGGAAGCGGATCGTAGTCAACGACGATCGCGTCCACAGCATCTCGAGCTACGTAACGGTTGCTCGCGACCACGACGGCAACCGGTTCGCCGACGTACCGGACGACGTCAACGGCCATTGCTCGATGCTCTGGAGCGGGAAATGGCGTGGCGATCGGCATGGGCCCGATGAGCGGGACCAGGTCGGCGCCCGTGAAGACTGCCTCGACGCCGTCCATCGCCTGGGCCGCGCTCGTGTCGATCGACACGATGCGGCCGTGCGCAACCTCACTGCGCTTGAACGCCAGGTGCTGCATGCCGGCAATCTTGATGTCGTCGACGTAGGTGGCGCGCCCCTGGATCAGACGCGGATCCTCACGCCGTTTGATGCGTTGTCCAATGAGCTTTGGTAACACAGGAGACACGGCCATGGCCTACCTCTTATTCGCAGCGTTTTGAATGGCGTTGACGATGTGCTGATAGCCCGTGCAGCGGCAGAAGTTTCCAATGATGCCCTCGCGAATTTCCCGCTCACTCGGCTTCGGATTCTCATCCAGGAGGCTGACCGCCGACATGATCATCCCCGGCGTGCAGTAGCCGCACTGAAGGCCGTGTTCCTCCCAGAATCCTTCCTGCAACGGATGAAGCTGGCCATCCTTCGCCAACCCCTCGATGGTCTTCACCTCGGAGCCGTCGGCCTGGACGGTGAAGATCGTGCAGGACTTCGCGCTGCGACCATCGACAAGGACGGTGCAGGCGCCGCACTGGCTGGTATCACACCCGACGTGCGTTCCCGTCAGGTTGAGATGCTCTCGCAGAAAGTGCACGAGCAGCAGTCGGGGTTCGACGCTTGCTTTGCGGACCCTGCCATTGACCGTTATGGAGACAGTGACCATTCGTTCCTCTCGTTGAAGTGGAGCGAATAGCCTACGTCAGAACTGACACAAAATGCTGCGAATGTGGCTCGAACACGAGGGCTTTCTGCGGGCAGCACAGACAGCTTGACTGGGCCCGGAGCAGCTCGTGTCACAGCTCTACGGACGACTTCTGCTGACCCGGAACGGCGAACCTTTTACCCGATCATCGCGGGCGGATCGTCCACCGAAACAGGTCGGTGCCACCGGGCTCCGGTCGGATCGTCGCGTCAGGCGCCCACGTCCCTATTGGGAACTGGTGGGAGATTACTCGCGTGCCAGGCCGCAGTTCTGCTCTCAGCTTGGACTCCAGCCGTGCGTTGACGGCCGACGAAAGGAATAGCATGACGACAGTGGCCTCGGAAATGTCCGCCGTGAAGAAGTCGCCTTCGATGAACGTGACGCGGTCGGCCACACCGGCCTCGTGCGCCATGTGGCGCGCGATCTGAATGAGGGACGGCTCGAGCTCAATGCCCACTCCGCGTGCGCCGTACTCCCGCGCCGCCTCGATGACGATCCGACCATCGCCCGATCCGAGATCGTAAACCACATCGTCTGGCGTGACCTGAGCCAACCGCAGCATCGCTCTCACGACGCGCGGCGGAGTCCCGGCAAAGAAGACGTCCGGCGTTCGAACTTGAGGCGGCTGGGGACGTGCTGTGAGACCTTCGGTGCTGACGTCCGACCAGGCGCAGGCCGCGGCCAAGCCCGCTGCGACCAGAATCCGTCGGGCCTTCGCAGTCAGCAGCATGAGCGGTCGGCTTCGTTGCTGACCATGATCGTGGTACAGAACGGCATCCTTGTCTTTGTCGTTCAGCGCCTCAGGCATCGCCGTGACGCGCGCGCTCGCCCCCGCGAGAGCTACGGCAGTCCGAAGACGAACAGCGCGAAGCCGGCGGCGATCGCGACGTACTGCTTGCCGTCCACGGCAAACGACATCGGGATCCCGCGGATGTTGCCGCCGAGTTGCGTGTCCCAGAGCGGCTTTCCTGTGTCAGTGTCGAGCGCGAAAAAGTTGCCTTCTTCCGTCCCGCCGAAGACGAGTCCTCCCGCGGTGGACAACAGGCTGCTCCTGCCGGCGGAAAGCAGCTTGAACTCCCATTTCATCTTGCCGGTCGTCGCCTCCAGCGCACGAACGGCGCTCCACGAGTCGTCGGTGTTCAGCGTACGTCCGCCACCGCCGGTAAACCCGATGCGGGGGTTGTACACCGCCTCGCCCTTGTAGTAGACCGTGCCCATTTCGACGGCCGTCTGATAAAAGAGGTTCGTCTTCGGGCTGTAACTCGGGCTGTGCCAGTTTGCCGCGCCCTGGATGCTCGGATACACCAAAACGCCTTCGGTGTTCGGTTCGAGGCCCGGCTTTGCAATGGCCCGGCCCTTGGCATCGAGACCGTCCGCCCACGTCTGTTTCACGAAGGCCGAACCGGCCACGAACTCGCCGGTCGCACGGTCGAGGACGTAGTAAAAGCCGTTGCGATTTGCCTGCGACAGGAGCTTACGCGCGCGGCCGCCAACCGTCGCGTCGAAGAGGACCAGTGTTTCGTTCGAGTCCCAGTCGTGGGTGTCGTGGGGCGTGAACTGAAAATGCCACTTGATCGTGCCGTCGTCTGGATTGAGGGCGAGGACCGAGCAGGTATAGAGGTTGTCGCCCGGACGGTTGTCGCCGTTCCAATCAGGTCCGGGATTCCCTGTTTGCCAGTACAACAGTTTCAACTCGGGATCGTACGAACCGGTGAGCCACGTCGAGCCGCCGCCGGTCTTCCAGCTGTCTTTGCCCCAGGTCTCGTTGCCAGGCTCGCCCGGCGCCGGAATCGTGTGCCTGCGCCACAGCCGTTTTCCCGTCTTCGCGTCGTAGGCGTCCACGAACCCGCGGATGCCGTTTTCCGCGCCCGACACGCCGACGATGATCTTGCCTTCGATGGCGAGGGGCGCGAGCGTCAAGTAGTACCCGAGCTTGTTGTCGTCAACGGTCACGTCCCAGCGCAGCGCACCCGACTTCGCGTCGAGCGCTGCCAGGTGGCCGGCAATCGATCCGGCGTACACCATATTGTCGAGCACGGCGACGCCGCGATTCACCGGAGGCGATCCGATCACGATCACATCGTCGGGAATCTTCGGCGTCCAGGTCCACAGAGAACGCCCCGTGCGGACGTCGAGCGCGGTCACCGTGCTCGGCGGCTCGGTCATGTACATCACCCCGTCCACGACCAGGGGCGAGGTTTCGAAGACACCGCCCGTCCGAAGCTGGTACACCCAGGCCGGCTTCAGCTGCGACACGTTCTGTTTGTTGATCTGATCGAGCTGCGTGTATCGCTGCGACTTGTAGCTGCCGGCGTACGTCAACCAATTAGCCGGCTCGCTCTCGGCTTTGACGATGCGGTCGTAGGGAACCTGAGCGATGGCGGGCGGTCCACCGAGCACACACGCGACAACCACTGCCGGAATCATCGTCTTCATTGTTCCCCCCCGCGTAGGCTCGCGAGATACGCCACAAGATCGGCCAGCTCCGGCGCAGTCACCCGCGATGCGAAGCTCGGCATCATGCTCTTTCCAGCCGGTTTGTCCAGCTGTTCGACGTCGGTCTTCCGCAACGAATAGAACCGGCCGGCCGCGTCGCGCACCTGAATCGTGAACGCATCTTCGTTGACCCGAATCCCGCGGACCTCGTTGCCCTGGCGGGTGACGATGCGGACGGGCAGGTACTCGGCGTAGCCCCGCGAGAGCACCGAAAGCGTGCCTCTCGGCAAGGACGAATCAGGAGCGACGACGGCCTCGCGCAGGTACGCAGCGCCCCGCAGGAATCCGATGTCGGTGAGATCAGGACCGAGGTTGCCGCCCTCGCCAGCGACGATGTGGCATGACGAGCACGCGAGATTCTTGTAGATCGCGGCGCCCCTCTTCGCGTCGCCCTGCACGCGATCCTGTGGCGCCTTTCCGATCGATCGCACGTAGGCGACGAGCTGCCGCAGCTCGCCTTCGGTGAACCGTCTGATGCGCGGCATCGCCGTATTCGGGATGCCATTCGCGATCACGTTTGCCAACGCCGCGTCATCCGACGCATGTTGAAGCCTCGGACGATTCAGGCTGGGGGCCTCGCCGCCGGTGCCGCCGACGCCATGGCACTCGACGCACATGCCTTGGAAGAGCCGCCTGCCGTCGTCAACGTCCGTGGTATTCTGTGCGCCAACTCGCGCCGGCACGGCAATCGCGATTGCCATCGCGCCAGCGTATAACCACCGCTTTGCGAGCTGCATGACTTGGGCCCTCGGCGGACAGTCTACGTCGAATCTGCTGCCCAGTAACGACCAGTCGCCATATGCCGAGGAACTGTCCGGTCCGGCTTCCCTCGCCTGATCGGCGTCTATCGACGTTCGCCGGGTGCATGCGCGTTACGATGGGATGCGACGGGAATGTCACGAACCAGCAGTTTCAAAACGGTCGAATCCTTCGGTGATGATGGATTTCGGCGACCGTGACGCGCTCATCGAGGACGATCCTGGCGGCCATCGCTTCGAGAGCGCTAAGGTGCGTCGGAAGTCTGTCGGAGCTTCACGGCGTGGGACTGTTCGGCCGCCCCGAGCTCGTTGAGTTTCATCTTCGCTCGAGGCCGACCGTCGCAGGACTGGGCGCAGCGGACCGTATAATGCGTGCAAACGGCGCGCGTCGCGTCTGGCAGCCATGGCGCGGGGATTGGGCCACCTCGGGCACGGGAGGGTTCGATGATACGGCGAGTTGCGGTGTTGGTCGCGATCGCGGTCGGCGTCGGCGCGGCTGTCTCGCTTGGTCGCGCCCAGCCGTCGGCAGCGATCGCCGGGCGCGTCACATCGATGCAGGAAGGGCCGATGGAAGGCGTGCTCGTGAGCGCCAAGCGAGCGGACTCGACGATCACCGTCACCGTCGTGAGCGATGCGCAAGGCCGCTACCGCTTCCCCGTCGACCGGTTGCAGCCGGGCACCTACGCCCTTCGCATTCGAGCGGTGGGCTACGACCTCGATGCGCCTCAGAACGTCGGGGTCAATGGCAGTGGGACGACGACGGTCGATCTGCAGCTGACGCCCACCGGCGATCTCGCGTCGCAGCTGTCCAACTCGGAGTGGCTCGCCAGCTTTCCCGGTACCGAGGCCGAAAAGGCGTCCATCCGTGCGTGCGCGCATTGCCACACGCTGGAGCGGGTCGCACGGTCCCGGCACGACGTCGACGCGATGACGAAGGTGATCGAGCGCATGTCAACGTATCCGCAGCTCTCGTTCCCCTTCAAGGTGCAGAAGCTCGTCGCCGCGCGCATCGGGGGCGGCGAGGATCCGCTCGAGCGGCGGCAGGCGGGTTGGCAGCGTCAGGCGCAGTATTTGAGCGCGGTCAACCTGAGCAAGAGCGACCACTGGAGCTACGCGTTCAAGGCTCACCCCCGTCCGACCGGCCGCGCGACTCGCGTGATCTACACCGAATACGACCTCCCGCAGCGCACGAGACAGCCGCACGACGTGATTGTGGACTCGCACGGCCTCGCCTGGTACGCGAGCTTCGGCGAACAAATCCTCGGGAGACTCGACCCGAGGACCGGAACGGTGACCGAGTTCGACGTGCCGCTACTCAAGCCGAAGATGCCGACGGGCATCCTGGCAGTGCGCTTCGACGAAGACGAGAACGTGTGGCTAGGGATGCAGTTCCAGGGCGGTGTTGCCAGATTCGACCGGAAGGCGGAAACCTTCCGGACGTGGAGCCTGCCGCCGGAGCTGAACGGAGACCACGTACAGATCAATCAGATCAGCGCCGATCACCACAAGGTTGATGGCAAGGTCTGGCTGCAGGATGCCGGCACGTACACCGTGCTGCGCCTCGATCCGGCGTCGGGGAAATTCGAGGTCTACGAGCCGTTCACGATTCCGAGGCCGAACATCTACGATGTGATTTCAGACGCCCAGAACAACGTGTACTTCACGGTTTTCGGGCGCGAGCATATCGGGAGAATCGACGCGAAAACGGGCGCGATCACGGTGTGGAAGACGCCGACCAAGGGCTCGGCGCCGCGCCGCGGCATGATCGACGCGCAGGCGCGACTGTGGTTCGGCGAGAATCGCGCCGAGCGGATCGGGATGTTCGACACGCGCAGCGAAACCTTCCGCGAGTGGGTAGCGCCGACACCGGAATCGTGGCCCTACGACGTGACGGCCGACACGCACGGCGACGTGTGGGCCGGCGGCGAGTACAGCGATCGCGTGATGAGGCTCGATCCGAAAACCGGCGCGATCACGGAGTACCTGCTGCCCCGGTTCACCAACATCCGGCGTGTGTTCGTGGACAGCTCCACAACACCGTCGACCTTCTGGGTCGGGAACAATCACGGCGCCTCGATCGTGAAACTCGAGCCGCAGGACTAGCCGATCCAGACAGTCTTCCTTGATCGACCGGCCGGTGACGTGCGTGCGCTGTCCCACTTCACGCGCGTTCCAGGACTACGTCGATGTGCCGGGCTGGTACTCGTCAACCAGCACCATGCTGATGTTTCTCGTGGACGACTGCCGGATTCTCTTGGCTTCCTGATACGCGGGGTCATTGTAGAGTCCCAGCGCATCCTGCCTCGATGGAAAGCGAATGATTGCGTTCATCGTGCGCGTCGTCCCTTCCACAACAAAAGCTGCTGTGTCGGATGCCAGCACCACCCCGCCGTACTTGGGGAGGAGCGACAGAACTATCGGCGGGTACTTTTGGAATTCGCTTGGGTCGACGATGTCGTAGGTGTCGATGTAGAAAACAGACATGGGAAATCCCTCCATTCAATCTCGGCGACTTGGTGCCGTTCCGTACGGTCGCCAGAAAGCGACCTCCATCGTCACATCAGCTAGCGCTGCTTGTTATTCGTGCTCATAACCCTCCGTGTCCCACTGTTGTAGAACGCGGCAGGCGAGCCCGTCTTGGCAAAAATTGCGGTCTGAAACACGCGCTGAACCGATTTCCGCGTGGACCGAAGGAGACTGGTGTCTGGACCTATCGCTTGTCCAGACCGTTTTCGGCGAGGAACTTCGACAACAGGTCCGCCACGGCGACGTTGTTCATGTCGGCGAATGGGAGATGCGTGTTGCCCTTGAGGCCGGCATCGGGCAAGCGCAGCACCTGGGCCTTGCCGCCGTACTGGTTGACCTTCTCGGCGAAGAGCTGCGACATCTTGAAGCTGTTCGTATAACTGGCCGACTTGTCGACGTTGTCGCCCCAGACCATCTGCATCGGGACCTTCGTCAGCTTCTTGAACTCCTCGAGCGGCACCTCGATGGGACCGAATCCTGTTTGCGGGACTCCCGGGCCTTCACCCTTCGGATAGACGTAGCCGACATTCTCGTACATCACGATGGCGACCATGTTGTTCGTCTTGAGCGCCGTCAGGATCGCGCGCATGCCGCCCGCGGAATTGGTGATCGCAACGCTCGGACCGATCCTGTCCATCAGCTTGGCGGCGGCGTCCGACTGCATCTGTGCGTTTTCGATCGTGTCGAACTCGAGGTAGCGCCCTCGCGACGCCTGGTTCCAGGCCTCGGCGTCCTTCGTCGGGAACTGCACGCCTTCGAACCAGTTCGGGTACTGCGTGCCGAACCGCCATGCGGTGAAGTTCCCCTGATCCCGCCCGACGCCCGGCTCGTAGACGTGTTCCGTGCAGCCCCAGTTGGCGCGGCCGACCTGCGGGCCGTCCCAGATGTAGACCGGGAATCCGCGGCGCAGGAAGATGCTCTGGTAGCCCTCGCCGCCGTCCCAGCGATTCAGAAACGCCGTCGCCGCGGCGCTGTGCCACATCACGAGGTTGATCCGGCGCGGGTTCACCGGAATCTGGTAATCGACGTAGCCGTGATCGCAGTGAAGGGATCGGGCATTGGGATCGCCGAGGATCGTTCCACCCGCTGCGAAGGAGCCCTGCTTCTGGATCATGATGGGTGCACTGGCTCCCTGACGCTGACCCTGCGCCACCACGTAGCCCGTCGCGAGAATGGCCAGCGCGCCACACGCCAGAAAGCCCACACCCGGACGAAAACGGACCTTCCTATCACCCATCACTTGCTCTCCATGGGCAGACCCACCAGACGAGCGGGCGCCTCCTTGAACATCCGGTTCAAATCCTGTTCGCTGAACCCGGCGGCACGCAGCGATTTCGCGGCCATGGCCAAAGCATCCGGATGATTGGGCGGGACAGGGTTTGCCGGATGTCTACTTCCTTGCCCTTGCGGTAATATTCTCGGACCTCGCCGTCGGGCACAGAACAGGCTTTCCGGATCAAGGTGCCGATGCGATATTTGCGGAGTACAACTGCACTACTCAGCTGACCGCCGTTGCGTGCGGTGGTACGTTCACCTCTTCGCAGTGGTCGCCAACTTGTCTGTAGCCTCTGTTGCAAACCCACCGGTCACGAACTGCCTGCGCATTCGGCGGAACACTGAGTGGGTCGCAACGGTCGTCGACTCTCCTGTACCCGTTGTCGCACAGCCAATATTCGCCTGCTGCTGATGCGTGCGCGGGAATAGTCAGTTCATGGCAGTTGTCGCCAACGCGTTTATACCCATTCTTGCAGACCCACTGGTCGCCGACTGCCCAGGCATGCGGCGGAATGCGGAGTTCTTCGCAACGATCCCCTATCTCTTTGTACCCGTTGTCGCACACCCAGCGGTCACCCATCGCTGACGCATGTGGAGGCACGCTGATCGCGTCGCAGTGGTCGTCGACGCGTTTATAGCCGCGATTGCACATCCATTGAGTACCGGTGGGGGATGCGTGTGGGGGCACGTCGATCGGCTCGCAGTGATCGCCAATGCGTTTATACCCACTCTTGCAGACCCACTGGTCGCCGACTGCCCAGGCATGCGGCGGAATGCGGAGTTCTTCGCAGCGATCCCCTATCTCTTTGTACCCGTTGTCACACACCCAGTGGTCGCCCGACGCTGACGCATGTGGAGGCACGCTGATCGCGTCGCAATGGTCGTCGACGCGTTTATAGCCCCTGTTGCACAGCCAGTGGTCACCGACCGCCGACGCGTGCCGAGGCACGTCAAAGCGCTCACAGTGATCGTTGATCCGCCGATATCCGCCATCGCACACCCATCGAACGGTTCCCGTCTGCGGAGACGTCTGGTCTTGCGCGTTTACTGGTCGCGGAACGGTCGCCACTATCAAAGAGAAGCCGATGATGGCCCAACGCGCAACAGTCATATCAGCCTCCCGACCGAATTCTACATCCGGTCCTCGGCCGCTCTATGTGTGCAGTTCGATTTCTAACGTGTTCTTGGACAGCTTCCCCGGCTGGTGGTAGAGTGCGCGCGGAATGAAAGAAGCAGCGGCCGCACTCTCGGTGCTGGTGTTGTTTGGTGCGGTGGTGGCAGACGCCCAAGACGCCGGTCCTTCTATCTGGCGCGGTGTGTTCACCGCCTCGCAGGCGCAGCGAGGGAACGAAGCGTATCAAGCCAGTTGCTCGAGTTGCCATGGAAGCGATCTTCGTGCGACGAACGGCGAGGCGGTGGATCTCGCTGGTCCACCGTTTCGGGCGAGCTGGAACGGAAAAACGCTGCAAGAACGTTTCGAGAAGATACGGGACACGATGCCACTGGGGAGCGAGAACACCCTGGGCGACAAGACGTACATGGACATCCTGGCGTTCATTCTTCAGTTCAACGGGTTCCCGCCGGGAAATCAGGATCTCGTCCCAGAGACGGCAAAGGGGATCGTTTTCACAGAAAAGCCTTGAGCCAGTCCGTCACCACCATTGAGTAAGGAGAAGGCCATGGGCAGCAATGGGAAAGGGTCCAGTCCCATCAGCCGGAGAAAGTTCCTCGAGACGACCGTTGCGAAGGGCACGGCAGGCATTGCCGTAGCGGCGGTTGGACTGCACCCAGAGGAGGCCGAGGCCGCCAAGATCAAATGGGATCTTTCGGCGGATGTGGTGGTGGTCGGTGCCGGAGTCTCGGGCCTCGCGTGCGCGTGCGCGGCGAGCGATACCGGTTCCTCGGTGATCATCATCGAGGAGAACTTCGACATCGGCGGCCGCGGCATACTGAGCGGTGGAAGCATTCAGCTTGGCGGCGGGCACAGCCTGCAGAAGAAATACGGCACAGTAGACTCGGCCGACATGATCTTCGCCGACTGGACGCGGCATGATCACCCCTCGTCCCGCTACAGCGACCGCGACATCGTCCGTAAGTTCGCGGACGAAAACGCTGCGACGTTCGAATTTCTGCTTGCCCACGGTGTTCAATTCACCGGTCGTGAGGAGCGTGGAAGCGGCGCTTCGACCAACTCCGGCCGAACCTATCAAACCGTGGAATGGCACATCCCCAGCCAGGTGATGGCACCGCATCGCGGCCGGAACGGATCCGGACTCGTCCGACGGCTCGAGGAAAGCGCGCGCAAGGCGGGCGTGCAGATCCTATTGAAGCACTCGATGACGAAGATCATCCGCGAGAGCCCACTGGCCGGGCGCGTGCTCGGAGTCGCCGCCCGGTACAACGGTAAGGACATCAACGTTCAGGCGAAAAAAGGCGTCTTCGTTGGCACCGGCGGGAACTGCGGCAATGTCAACTTCCGGCGGACGTTCGATCCGCGTCTCACCGAGGAGTACCAGCAGGCGTGCGCGCCGTACGCCCGTCAGAGCGGCGACGCCGAGGTCCAGGCGATGGCCATCGGGGCTTCGCTGTGGACGACGGCCTTGCAGACGTCCGAGGGGGGCGCAGCGATCACTAAGACGATACACATCGGGTGCCAATGGGGTTACGGTCAGCTGGTCATCGAAACCGACAGCCCGATCTTCAACCTCGCCCGCGCCACAGGCCTCACCGTCGCGAACTGGCAAGACGTGATCATGGTCAACCAAATCGGAAAACGCTTCTGGAACGAACTCGATGGGAGCTACAACTTCATCGCCGCCGCGATGGCGTACAACGGAGATCCGGACAAGTTGAACGGGGGCGGACCGATCTGGGCCATCTTCGATGCCGATGCCGTGGCTCGCGAGAAGTGGAATCCAACGCCACCCAACGTCGACCCGCTTTATTTCGCGAGCGGCGCGACTCTGAAAGAATTGGCGGCCAACATCAACAATCCCTATCAGAAGAGGCCGATGCCGGGAACGGTCCTGCAAGAGACTGTGGAGCGGTACAACTCGTTCGTCAGTTCGGGCGTCGACACCGACTTCAAGAAGCCGAAACCGATGTACAAGATCGAGAGGCCGCCCTTCCATGCGGCGTGGGCGACGCCCATCCTTCACGATTCGCTCACCGGGCTCAGAGTGAATACCGACCAGCAAGTGATAGACATTTTCGGGAAGGTCATCCCCGGCCTCTATACGGGTGGAGAATCCATGGGTGGTCTGGCCCAGCATGGTCTGGGCAGAGACCTCGTCTCCGGGCGCCTCGCTGGACTTCATGCGGGAAGGTCCCCGAGCGTCGCCGTCTGACGTTGCACGATTCCATTCCCTTGCGTAGTGTGAGCACTCAATTCGAGCGCGTTGACGGAGCGGCGCCGCCGACGCATCCAACCAGCGTGACACTGAGCCGATCGCCTGCCCACGAGGTCGACGCCGGCACGGATATCATTCTGAGGATCAAGGTCGCCTGTCCTCATGGATGCGACCTGCGCGGACGAGTCGTCAACGTCATGGCGCTCGATGGCACCGTCGTCGCCGACCGTACGCTTGCCGATTTCGTCGATGGCGCAAACGAAACGACGGCATTCGTTTTCACGGCGCCACCAGCGGTCGGCGAGTATTCGTGGACTGTCGTATTTTCGGAGCAGGGGGCCCAAGGCCATGTGCACGAACGAGGCTCGCTTGCGATTACGGTCAGGACAATGGCCCACGACACCAGCCTGGCGGTGTGGGGGGTTCCTTCCCCGATCGTGATGGAGCATCCGTTCCGCATTCATGTTGGGGCCACGTGTTCTGCCGGATGCAATCTCAGTGGCAGAGAGATCGAGGTCTGCGACGAAACCGGCGCGAGCATTGCGCGAGGGAGGCTCGGTGAAACCCCGTTAGAGGGAACTAGGTCGCTGTATTGGACAGAGGTCGACCTGGTGGCTCCCGCAAGGGAAGGTGCGACCTCGCGATCGACCACGTTCGCACCGACGGAATTGCATCTTCCACACGGCGCAACGTCAGCCCGATTCGGGTTCGAGACGGTCAGGGCGCCACAGCGTTCGGTGGCGGTGAAGGTTGTCGACAAGGACGCGGGCACGCCTGTCCAAGACGCTCAGGTGCGCCTGGGCGTTTTCTTTGCCTATTCAGATCCGAATGGCGTGGCACGGATTTCGGTACCCCAAGGGACATACAGCTTGGACGTACTTAAGACAGCCTATGAGGCTCCGTCACGAGTTGTGGAAGTGAACGACGACGTGACGGTGGAGGTTGAAGTGACAGTGGTCCCAACCGAGAATCCTGACGCGTATTGGCTGTTCGATCCGACGAAACGAATCTAAGCGCGAAAGACCTTACTGCGCCTTCACTGGTACCGCCCGGTACACCGTGTTAACGGTCCCCCCGGGAAACCACTCGGCAACGCCCGCCGGGACAGAGCTCGTGTAGGTGAGCGTCCACGTGGATCCCTCGGTGACGGTTTCGGCGAATGTCGGGCCGGACCGGCCCGACCCAAGGCAGGTGGCGCACGGACCACCCGCGTTGAAGGCGAACTGCACGACAATCGACTGGCCGCTGGCCGGAGTCACGGTGGCGATTCGCGTCTTGGGGTCGACTTTGCTGATCACGCCGGTGATGGTTTTTTCGTCACCAGCGGCCGTGGCGACCGCCGCGCTCAAAAACAGACCTAGGGCCATCCCGGCGGCCAGCGTCTTGTTCGATTTCATCATCATCCCCCGCGTTGACGAGACTCCGGCCCGGTGCTAGCCTCGTGGCCTCCCATTCCGTGATCCGATGCGGATTATAAGGACACCGACATTCGGTTCACAAGGGAGCAGCCGATTTCTCGCCGGCCGTACGGCCCCGTGCCGTAGCGGCGCCTCGGTCAGGGGAGCCATATGACGCGAACCAGGAGAGCGACCATTATCTTTGCTGCTTTGGTCACTACGGTCGCCTTCCCCAACGCGACGCGGGCGGAGTGCTATCTCGAGAATGTCGCGAGTCCGCAAGAGATTGCTGGCGGCTGGACGATCCACGAGGACCGTCGCATCGTCAAACAAGTGGACGGCGCCCCATACGAGCAGGGCGGTCGCGGAAATTGGTTTGTCGATCGCGAAACGACGACGCTTCCCTTCTGCAGCGTGTTTGACGATCTCGGAGGGTATAGCCTCCGCTCATACATGTTGCAGCCCGACGTCACGAAGTCACAGGTCAGGATCTGCCAGGCCACCGCGGACGGTGGTAGCGTGCGATTCGTACCGGCGGATGCGAAGCCAAAACCTGCCGACACGGCCTACGAACTGTATCTACCTTACGATCGCCCTTACTCCGGGCCTTGTCCGCCTGCCTCGCCCGCTCATAATCCACGCTGAGACACGGCCCTTCTCGACATCGCGGGGAATTGCCGAGCGACTATTCGCGATAGAGTCCGCGGCCCGTCGAGCGGATCCGTCCGTCTTCGTGGGTGACCGAGAAGTCGAGCGCTCGGCCGTCGGCGAGACGCAGCGTCAGCTCGGATGCCTGCCGGTGAAACCAGCCGAGGTCGAGCGCGTCGAGCGGCATGATGCGCCCCTCGACCTCGAGGTTCGCGGGAACCGATTCGTTCTCGGCATCGGAGAAATGCTGGTAGACCGCGAGGTGATAGTGCGCGCGGCCGAGGCGGAGCGCTCCCTCGAACACTTCACCCGTGTCGGTCGGTTGTTCAACCAGTCGCTGCACGCCGTTCTCCGAACAGTTGATTGTTGAGACGGGCCTAATCAGAAGACGACCAACCCGACGTAGCCCTGCAGCATGTTCGTCGGAACCCTGAGAACGTCGAGATTGTTGGTCAGGTAGTTCGCCGGGCCAGCGTGCTGATACCGCAGGCGCAGGTCCAGCCCGAAGATGTCGCCGTTATCCTTGTTGGTTCCCCATCGAACGGACACGCCGGCACCGAGGCCAATCCCCAGGGCTCGGTTGTTAATGGTCGCTGAATTCTTGTCATCGCACACCGAGCATACGGAGTCGAGACCGATCACGCCGTCGACGAACGGCCGAATGCGGCCACGGTGACGCTGTAACCTCGTCAGAAAGTACCCGCCGCCCGAGGCAACCGTAGTCTGACCGTCAATTACGGCCGGCGGACTCACGCCACTGCCGATTCCAAGAGTCGACACGGTCGAATACTGTTGAAGCTGACCTTCGAAACCGAGCAGCAGCGGAGCGTTGCGGAAGCGATAGCCGAACTCAAACCCAACCCCGCCGGTCCAGCCGACCACGTCTCCGAGCTCGCCAGACGGATGCCCGAATAGTGCGCCCACACCAATCTGAAACCTACGCCCAGCCTGCTCCTCGTCTACAGACACCTGCGGACTGCCCGACGTGACGGGTTCCTGCGCGTGGACGTGATCGGAGACGGCCAGAAACAGCGCGAATGCGATCGCCGACCGACTGATTCGGTTCATGCCGGTGATGTGATCCAGTCCTTTCTATCATCCGCAGTCTTCCTACAGTGCCGCTGGGCGTGGACTTGAACCCGCGCATGCGAAGCAGTCGCGTGGGGTTCCACTTCGCAGCGGGTCCTCTCAGAGCAAAGGATCACATGGCATATCGGCGCCACAAGGTAGCGGCTCCAATCGCGACCCGGCCGGCTTCGTCATCGACCATGACGGGACACGGCTATACGGTGCCATGTCCGGCCCCAGCGAGCACACGATGAGGGAATGAGCCGCTCACCGCAACCGGGCGTGTTCCGCCCGTGCTTCGCTGATGAGTGGGATTCTGGCGTCGGCGTTCTCCCACAGCGCAAACAGATCGTCGTACGCGCTTCTCGCCTTGACGGTGTCGCCCGAGAGCGCCAGCGCTCTCGCCAGCTGCAGCCGCGCGAACGCGTCTATGGGATCGACGAGCACGATGCTGCGATGGTCGACAATCCGCTGGAACTCGGCGGCTGCCTCTACCGGCTGCTGCGCCGCCAGGTAGGCCAGGCCACGAACGTAGATGGGATACAGCTTGCCGAAGTGGCCATTGAAGCCGATGCCGCCGATGGCGAGGTCGAAGCGGGAGGCCGTCTGCAGCGATTGAATGGCCCCTGCCGCATCACGCGCGTTCAGTGCGAACAGGGCCCGCAGCGTCGGTAGATACATGAATTGCACCGACGTGTCCTCCGGATAGTCCCGGGCCAGATTGTCGGCAAGCGCGTGCGATCGCGACACATCACCGGACACGGCGAGCGCGAACGCGGCGGCATAGTCCACCTCGCGGCCCCTGCCGAGCGCGAGGGCGGTGGTGACCTTCTGCCTGGCTGCTGCCGCATTCCCATACAACGCTTCCCATACGGCCGTTGCTGCTTCGAACAACGCGGCCCGCTCGAGCCTCCCCGACTGCTTCGCGATGGCGGCGGCGATCGCGGATGTCCGCCTCGCGTCCTGGAGTCGGGCGGAGCCAGCCAGGCGCAACGCTTCAAGATGCGACATCAAGTCTTCCGAGGAGCGACTGGCTTTGGCCATCGCGGCCTGCTGACTCATGCTTTCGCCATCGCCGCGCAAAAAAGCGATGAAGTAGCGAACCAGGAAAAAATCAGAGGCAAGCTTGCGCTCTTCCGCTCGACGGATGGTGGCTTCGGCCGCGTCCAGGCGATTCAGGTGGAGTTCGCCGTACGACTTACTGTTGGATGAAGGTGCGGAGCCTCCTCGGGATCAAGAGCCATCGACCTTTCGGCCGCGGCGATCGACTCCTCGTATCTGCCGGTACTCCTCGTGGCGAAGCCGGCCAGCAATCCGTGAGGCGTGGAATCGCGCGGATAGCTCTGCGCCCACGCTTCCAGCGTCTCCATCTCCCGGTCCATGTTGCCGGTGACCTGCCGGTCGTACACCGTCTCGATGAAGAATCGCTCGGCGTCGGTCGCGCGATGGCGCAGCTGGTACGCCTTGACCGTGCTCTGCCGCGACAGCGCCGACTCTCCCTCATTGCTGAAAAAGATCCCGAGCTGCGCATGGGCGATCGCGAAGTCCGGGTCGATCGCGATAGCACGCTCGAACAGCGGTTGGGCTCGCGCACGGCCGGATGACGCGTACACCTGCCTTGCGGTGGTGAAGGCTTTCAAAGCGTCCAAAGACGCCGTTGTCGCTTCCTGGAGCGGTCTGGAGTATTTCTCGACGGTGGCGAGCGATTCGCCCAGCCGTTTGCGGACCTGGGTGGCCATCTGACTCAGGGAGCCGAGGACATCTTCCTTGCGCGCCACCTGCGCCTGCTCGTCCGCGACAATGTCGCCGGTGGAGCAGTTCTTCGCACGAAGGGCGAGGATGTACTGACTGCCCAGGCTGGCGATCGAGCCATCGAGCACCGCGGCGCTTGCCGTTCGGACGCACACACCCTGAGCGATCTCGGGAGTCAGCCGCGCATCCGGCGACTGCTGCATCAGCGCCAGCGTTTTTCTGATGCGGTCATCCGAAACCAGGCTGAGGAACGGCGATTGCTGAAGCTGTGTCGCGAGTCCCTGGCGCAGCGTGTTGTCGAACACCGGATCGCCGGTGGTATTGGCGAAATCGGCGAGCACGATCGTGTCCCTATCGGTCAGCGTCGCGGGACGACGGCCATAGATCGTCCCCGCGACGGCCGCGGCGACGACGGCGGCGGCACCAATCGAGACCCACAGCGCAGCACGGCGACGCGCGAGCGCCGGATGCTGCACCATCGTTGCGCCCGGCCCGCTTCTCAGGTGTTCGAGATCGGTCCGCAGCTCGGCCACCTGCTGATATCGGAGTTCGCGGTCGGGATCGAGGCATTTCGAGATGATGCGTTCCAGCTCCGGCGTCCCCTCGACGCGCAGCCGGACGCCCGGCGCAGGCCGCGTCCCCGTGACCATTTCATAGAGGACCACGCCGAGACTCCAGATGTCGGCACGGTGATCGACCGCGTCGCCGCTGGCCTGCTCGGGCGCCATGTAGGCGACAGTTCCCATTACGACGCCCTGCCGTGTGCCGGCAATCGTGATCAGGTCCGTCTGGTGCGTGGCCGGCACTCGCATCTTGGCGAGGCCGAAATCGAGCACTTTCACGTGATCGCGCGGTCCGATGAAAACGTTGGCGGGTTTGATGTCGCGGTGGACGATGCCCGCGCTATGCGCGGCGTCCAGCGCGTCGGCGATCTGGATGCCCACGTCGAGCACCGTGTTCAGACTCATCGAACCGGCGGCGAGCCGATCCTTCAGCGTCATGCCCTCCAGAAATTCCATGACGATGAACGACCGCCCGTCCTGCTCGCCGATGTCGTGGATCGTGCAGATGTTCGTGTGGTTCAGCGCCGACGCCGTCTGCGCTTCGCGAGCGAATCGGCTCAACGCCTCGGGATCGCGTGAGAGCTCTTCGGAGATGAACTTGAGCGCCACCGGACGGCGGAGCCGCGTGTCTTCGGCCTTGTACACGACGCCCATGCCGCCGCCGCCCAGCCTGGCGACGACGCGGTAGTGTGAGAGCGTCAGACCGATCAGCGGATCGCGGCCGTCCTCGACGTCATCGGCGCCCCACCGTCGTCCGCCAGCGCTCCCGTCCGGATCCATCGTCTGTGCGCCAAATTATATGTGGCGTTCAACTGACGCAGCCTGACCGGCAGCTGGTCGATCAAAGGCGCAGCTCCGTCATCCGAAGTGCCGCTTTGCGACGGCGCGGCCGGAGCCGGATTTCAGGTAGCGACGGAAGGCAACGCAGGTTCCCAACGCTGAAGTCTGAAGACGCGTGAGCTGAAGGATGGCGCCCAGATTTTCACCAGTTGGAACCGGATCACTGCTTGGCTCAGGCGGATCGACGGGCTCCAGCAAGACGCATCAACAGATTAGTCAATAACTTACGGCCTTGCGGGTTGTATCAGCCGGTTTGGGCTCTCGAAGGCAACTCGCCTTCCCCCGATCAAGGCACTCACGCGATCCGCCTGCCTATTCCAACAGCGGATTCTGGATGTGTCGATCGCGCCCCTCCTCGTTCGACGAAGTGGTATGGGCACGTTTCTTTCCCCGGCAGTAGAGGAGACGTGACACACCCTCACTCGCGAGCATCCCACCGACGCGCAGTACTGTACATTTTGAAGGGCACCCGCACATGGTGAGCATATGAGCCTCTTTCTCGATCTACGATTCGCCTTGCGGTCACTCGCCCGAGCCAAGGGCCTCACCTTCACCGTCGTTCTCACGCTGGCCCTCGGCATCGGCGCCAACGCCGCCATCTTCAGTGTCGTCCGGGGCGTCCTGCTGAGGCCGCTCGTCAACCGCGACCAAGACCGGCTCATCTACGTCCGCCAGAGCGCCAAGGGCATTGGCGTGGAGAACGCCAACTTCTCGGTCCCCGAGCTGCGAGATCTTCAGGCGCGAGTGACGACCCTCAGCGCGTTCGGCGATTTCTCCACCATCGAGTTCACCATGCTCGGCCTCGGCGAGCCGCGCTCGGTGAGCGCCGGCGTGGTCGGCGGGTCCTACTTCGACGTCATGGGCCTCCGCTCCGTAATGGGACGGCTGCTCAACGCCGGTGATGATGGGCCGAAGGCCCAGGGCGCGGTGGTGCTCACGTATCGCTTCTGGACCACTGCGTTCAGGAGCGATCCTGCGGTCATCGGCAAGACCGTCAGGCTGAGCGATCGCCCCGCCACGATTGTTGGCGTCCTCGAACCCTCCGTGCCCTATCCGCAGGAAACAGAGATCATCGCCAACGTCGTGACGAGCCCGCACCATCTCGACGCGACGATGGTAGACGGACGGGTGCATCGGATGACCGAGCTCTTCGGCCGGTTGTCCCCTGGCGTTGACCTTGAAACGGCTCGCGCGGAGCTTCGTGCCGTGCACGGCGCCATCGTGAAAGCACATCCGGAGTCGTATCAGACGCAGGCGGACTTTCGCATCGATGCGGTGAACCTCCGCGACCAGATCACCTCGCCCGCCCGAACCATCCTGCTGGTGCTGCTCGCCGCATCGGCGCTGGTTTTCATCGTCGCCTGCTCGAACGTCGCGAATCTGATCCTCGCGCGCGCGGTTCGCAGGGAGGCGGAACTGGCTGTTCGCGCTGCGCTTGGCGCCGGCACCGGCGCGCTCCGACGAACGCTCCTGGCCGAAAGCCTGGTGCTGTGCGGGGCGGGCGCCGTTCTGGCCATCATCATCGCGCGGCCCATGGTTTCCGTGCTCGCTCGCTACGCCGCCCGCTTTTCCGTGCGCGCCAACGATGTGACGGTGGATGCGAGCCTGCTCTGGGTGGGCGTCATCCTCGCGGTGGCCGCCGCCGTTCTTCTCGCATTCGTGCCGCGCCTTCCATCGGCGGAGTCGGCAAGCGGACTGGGTCTGTCGAGCGGCAGCGCGCGGATCACGACGGGCACTAAACGCCGCCTGCGCGTGTTCGCGGTCACGCAGATCGCCGCGTCCTTCGTCCTGCTCACGGGCGCCGGCATGCTCATCACCACGCTCTTTGCGCTGCAGCGGCAGCAGACCGGCTTCAGAGGCGACGTGCTGGCCGTCAACGTCCCGGTTGTGTCCTACACACGGAAGCCCGAAGAGATCACCGCGTTTTACAGAGAGGCGATTCGGCGCATCTCGGAGTTGCCCGGCGTGGAGCAGGTGGCTCTCGGGACTGCGGTGCCATGGCGGGATCCGGGATTCTTCGCAGCGCAGTTCACGGCGGAGGGATACCGGAAAGCCAACGGCGAAGAGGATCCGCGGGCGCGGTTCCGGACGGTGTCGCCGGGATTCTTCTCAGCGCTGGGCGTTCGGATCCTCGCCGGCCGTGATTTCAACGACAACGACCGCCGTGACGGCGAGAGAGTGGTCATCGTCAGCCAGAGTCTCGCGCAGCGGATGTTCGCGAACATGGACGCCGTCAATCGCCGGCTGATGTGGACGGATCCGGTTACGAAGTTCATCGGCGTGAGCACCGATCCGAGACGCATCGTGGGTGTGGTCCCCGACGTGGACGACGAGAACATCGTGCCGAAGCCAACGATGACGGTGTACCAGCCGATGGAGCAGGAGATGATCGGCGGCCGGCTCTTCGTGCACGCGAAGAGGGATCCGTATGCGCTGGTCCCGAGCATCACGAAGGTTATTCGGAGTCTCGCGTCGGATCAGCCAGTGGAGCGCGCGGCAACTCTGGACGATGTGCGCGCGGAGGTGCTGTCGCCCAATCGCATCAACGCGCTTGTGTTCAGCGGATTCGCCGGTGTCGCGCTCGCCATCGCGGTCGTCGGCGTCGCAGGCGTTCTGGCGTTCTCCGTAAGCGCCAGAACGCGTGAATTCGGAATCCGCCTCGCCGTCGGGTCCACGCCATCGGCGCTGCTGGCGCGCATCTTGAGAGAAGGCGCCTTGATTGGCGTCAGCGGGATCGTCACGGGCGCGGTCGTCGGCATGGCGCTCGCGCGCGTCGTCAGCAGCTATATCACCGAGATAGAGATTCCAGGGGTGGTGCCGATCGTCGGTGCCGCTGCAGTCCTCGTAGCAGCGGCGATTCTCGCGTCGCTGATGCCGGCGGCGAGGGCGTCACGGGTGGACGTGATTAGCGCGTTGAGAGGGGAATAGAAGAAGGAAGGAATCATGCCCACGGCCAAGGAGTGCATAAAGGCCACGTTGGCGGCCGTCAGGAAATCGCGGTAGGACGGCGGCCAGTTGTCAGCGCAAACACCATGAAGACACCGCTAGCGAGGGCCACGATCGCCCCCGCACGCAGAAGTGCGGGACGCATGGTCTCCCATTCAAGGACCGTTTGCGCGTGTTCAGGCCCAAGGATCGTCGCCGAAAGTCCTTGCATGCACATCAGGGCGCCCAACAAGCGCAGAGTCTTTGGCGCACGAGAGGCCGTGGCGCCCAGGATCACCACGAGTCCCATCGCCAAACGGACAGCGCCAGCAGTGTAGAGTCCAGTCGGCGTGGCAAAGTTGTGTCGCCGAACGGAGGTCACACTATCCGGCGAAACGAGGCCGACCACGCCGATAACAACAGTGAAGAGGGCGACGAGCAACGCAGCCATCCTCATTGGGGGGCCGATACGGTCAGCCCACGAAGGCCTGTCAGTCATGCCGCTGACTGTACACCCTACGCGGCTCTCTGGGCTTCCGACTCCTTCCGAGCTCGGGTCAACGTTGAGACCACCGAGGGTGACGCATTCGAGCGTCTGTCCACCATCCTCAACGAACTCGGACGATGGGCGCGACCTGATGAAGGAATGCGCGTGGTCAAAGTCGCCGCGTTGTGATCGGCCAACCTCCCATTCACATTGGATGTGAGGCCGACGTAGGCGACAAGCATGCTAGCGATTCCCGGGAATCTGTCGAGAAGGTGGCAGTTTCTGCAATGCGTGGAGGACTGAAGGCGGTGAAGTTTTCGATATGCTTGCAGCCCAGATGTTCGCGAGTTGGAACCGGATAGCGTCTTGGCTACGGCAGATCTACGGACTCCAATGAAACCGCGGAAGAACGGCTTCGATGAGGAGCAATGACTTTCGGCCTTTTCACTTTCCATTCACACGCTGTTTCAGCTCCTCGAACCAGTGCTCGACGACGACCATGCTGGCCGGCGTTGCGTTCGGATCGCCGACTGCGCTGTCTTTGAGCATCAGGAACCGCTTGCCGTCCGCGGACACGTCGTACGAGCGCGGGGGAAATGGTGTCGAGTATTTGGCGTCGAACACCTTCGCCGGCTTGCCCGCGCTGAACGTCGATCCGGATGTCTGGACCGGCACCGCGGTGAGCGTATTCGATGCATCAAGGTAGAACAGCTCGCGACCGCTCCGCGCCCACGCGGGGCGGGTCCCGCCCGTCGTCGAGATCTGCCAGCGGCCGCTGTCTACCTGCGGGAACGGCCGCACGTAGACCTCGCTCCGCCCCGGCTCACCCGCCGCCGACTGGTACGCGAGGTAACGACCGTTGGGCGAGAACTCCGCCCAGCCTCCGTCGAACAGGGTCTGGGCGGGCGGCTCCACGCGTGCCGGGCTCGCACTGGGCGATGGGCCGGGTCCCGGTCGGCTCGCGGCGCCCACCATGGGATACAACCGGACCCGCCAAGCAGGTCCGGGCGCCATCTGGGTTGAGGCCGCCATGGACAATCTTTCGTTGCCGACGACAAGTGTCCCGTCCGGCGAGATGGACGATGAGAACTGCTGGTTCGCACTCGTCGTCAGCCGGTCGGCGACACCGGTGCCGTCGACGGCTTGGCCGTACAGGTTGGAGAGGCCCGCGCGGTTCGACGAGAAGATGAACCGCCGGCCGTCCGGTGTCCAGAGCGCCAGTGAATCGGAGCCAGGTGCGAAGGTCAAGCGCGTCAGCGTCTCCCGCTCGAAGTCCCACATCCAATTGTCGTTGCTCTCCTGATCGCTGATGCCGATCAGTAGACGCGTACCGTCAGGCGATATCCGCGGAGTACCGTACGCGCGCAGCGGGGCTTTGATCGGTTCCTCGTGCCCCTTCCGGTCGACCCACACGAGCGACCGTGGCGACATCTGCACGCTCACACCACCCGGCACGTAGAAGAGCGTGCCCTGCCGCGACACGGCGTAGTTAGCGGCGCCGCTCGGCTTGATCATCACCTGCTCGACAACCGTCACGGGATCGCCGAGTACCTCGAGTCGTTCGGGATCGAAGCGCACGGCGCGCAACGTGCCGGCCGCAGCGTAGACCAGGTACCCGGCCTGCCCGGTGCCGGCCGAGGGATTAACGTACTCGGCCTGGCTGCCGCCACGGACGAGCGTCTTCCGGCGGCCGGTTCTCAGGTCGAGTACGGCCACCTGCGCGTTGTCCGCCTGGCCCGCTGTCATGATCGTCAGCAGCACACCGCGGCCACCCGGCAACACGGACGGGAACCCATGGTCGGTCTCGCCCTGCGCAGCGTCAGGCGTCGTCAGGATCGTCGGTTCACCGCCGTCCGCCGACACGCGCCATAGACCGGTTCTCGGGTCGTTTGTAGCGAACACGATCGTGCTGTCGTCGCTCCAGCTTGCGCCGAGTGGCGCTCCGGTGACCTCGCCGAGTGTGATCGCCGGTCCCCCGCTGATTGACACCTTCTTGAGCTCCGTGGGCGTGAAGAACCCGATCCAGCGACTGTCGGGGGAAAAGAACATCCCAAGTGCGCCCATGCCGGGGAGTTCGCGCGCGTCGAGCTGATCGATTGCCCTCACTATCACTGCCAGGCCGACGGTCGGAGCCCCACGGCCCAGGTAAACGAGGTGCCGGCCGTCTGGTGACAGGGCGAGGTCGCGATCGGAGCTCGACACATTCAGCGGCTGGGCCGGCGACGCCATGATCGCAAACCGCGACGACAGGACGGGCGCCTGCTGCGCGGGCCGCATCAGGGTCCACACGACGAGCGCGGCGATCACCGCGACGCCGGACAGCGCCGCGACCGCCACCGGCGTGACGCGACTTGCCGGCGTCGCCGCACGTGCGAGCGTCTCGGCGGCCGGGGACGCCATCGCGTCGTCGATCTCCAGTCGAGCATTGGACGCCGAATCGAGTCGTCTCTTGCGATCCTTTTCCAAACACCGCCGCAGTAATCTGCGGATCGGTACAGGCGTGTCGGCCGGCAGCATCGTCGGGTCCGGCTCGCGTTCGAGAATCGCGGCGAGGGTGTCGGAGATGGTGTCGCCGGCGAACGGCGCGCGGCCCGTGAGCATTTCGTAGAGCACGCAGCCGAACGACCAGATGTCCGTTCGCCTGTCCAGCGACTGGCCACGCGCCTGTTCCGGGCTCATGTAGGCCGGGGTGCCCAGGACGGTCCGCTCGCCGAGATCAGTTGCGGTCAGCCTCGGTGACCCTGAGAGGTCAGACTGTGGGGCGCCGTCCCACACCTTCGCCAGCCCGAAGTCGAGCACCTTAACCACCCCATTGCGGGCGATCTTGATATTCGCCGGCTTGAGGTCGCGATGAATGATGCCCTTCTCGTGCGCCGCTTCCACCGCTTCGGCAATTTGACGCGCGATGGTCAACGCCTCTTCCAGCGAAATCGGCCCGAGTGCGATGCGGTCTGCGAGCGTCGGCCCATCGATCAGCTCCAATACCAGCGCCTGCGCGCCGTTTGACTCTTCGAGGCCGTAGATAGCGCCGATGTTCGGGTGATTGAGGGTGGCGAGCAGTTGCGCTTCGCGTGTGAACCGCGCCAGGCGGTCAGGATCGAGGGCGAACCGCTCGGGCAACACCTTCAGGGCGACGATGCGATTCAGTTTCGTGTCGCACGCGCGATAAACCTCGCCCATGGCGCCCGCACCAAGCGGGGCGACGATTTCGTAGGGACCCACTCGAAGGCCAGGGGTGAGGACTGCGGGAGACAGCGTGTGGTCCATCGACGCCGGTGGGGCAGTGAGAGCATCGGCAAGCACCAGCTCACTGGCGACGGGCAGCTGATCGAGGAAGCTGACGTCCGAGGTGTCCGACGTTAACAACGACTCGACTTCACGACGCAACGCCGCGTCGTCACCAGTCGCAGCGGCCAGAAAGGCGTCGCGCTCTTCGATTGGCTGTTCCGCAGCGGCCTGAAACAGCGCCTTCACTCGCGGCCATCGCTCGTCGGTCACGGTCGAACCTCGGAGCCGAGCTCACGATTGAGCCACGCTTTCGCGGTGCGCCAGTCGCGCTTGACGGTCGACGGGGACACGCTGAGAACATGTGCCGCTTCCTCGATCGTGAGTCCGCCAAATGCACGAAGCTCGACGATTTTGGCCAGTTCAGCGTCGACCGTTTCCAAGCGGTCGAGCGCGTGATCCAACGCGAGGATGGGCATCTCGTTTGACGCGGGTACGTCTTTGGCTTCATCGATTGACACACAGCGCACACCCTCGCCCCGTTTGCTCGCGCCGTGACGACGGGCGTGATCGACCAGGATGCGGCGCATGACCTGCGCCGCGACACCAAAGAAATGCGCTCGATTCTGCCAATCGACCTGGCGTTGGTCGACGAGCCGGATGTACACCTCATGAACAAGGGCCGTCGGCTGCAAGGTGTGTTCGGCCCGCTCGCGCCGAAGCTGGCGCGCGGCCACGCGGCGGAGCTCCGCATAGACGAGTGGCAGCAACTGATTGAGCGCAGTCCGGTCGCCGCGACTCCAATCACCGAGCAGTGCCGTGACGTCGCGAGGCGAGACCATCGGAGCCTTCTTCATCAATTGGATCGAAGCTCAAGCATAGCACCGGGGGGACTCGACCACAGGCTTTTTGCCCCGTTGACCCGTTATGGACGCCCCTTGCGCGATCTCCTATAGGCGACGCTCTCAAGGGCGTCGGTGCGTTGGGCATGGGGATAGTAAGAAAACGGGCGGCAACGCCGAAGGAGGGTGTATGAAATTCGTGGCTATTGGGTGTCTCTGTGCTGGGACGTTGGCCGCCGTCGGGTGTGCTGACGGACGCGCGGTTCCGACAAGTCCAAGCGCGACCTCGGCTCTGTCTGGCGTGGCCGCGACTACGTTCGGCGGTACCGCCGCAGCAGCGGCGTCTTTCCCGCGAAGCGGAGCTCTCCAGGTGACGAAGGAGTGCTCGCAGTTCAACGGCACGGATGGGACGTTCTGCACGATCACGTCCTCGAACCTCGCTGCAATCGAAGTCGGCTCGAGGGTCATCTATGCCACTGTGAACGGTTTTGGGGATCTCGACAGTGACGTGGTCCTCGACCTGCCGGGACCAGGGAACAACGCCGCGTTCGGCCACTGCACACTCAACGCCTCTGTCAGCCGTTGCACGTTCTCGGGCGGGACCGGGAAGTTCACGCACTTCCATGCAACAGTGGCGGTCTCGTACCTGGGTGGGCCCGATTATGGCTGGGACGGGAACTACAGCTTCAGTCCGCGCGATTAAGCCGAGAATTGTTTCTACCCCCGTGCGCGCTTCATCGCAGGACCGACAGGAAGAACGCGTTTCGGACGACCCATCCGCGGACTGCGCGCCGGGCACCGCTCCAGCGCGTCAGACTCCGGCCGACAGACGGACTGCCGTCATAGAAACGACGCAGTCGTTGCAATGCCCTCGAGAACGACTTGTCGCGGTTTCTGCGATAGATGCGCGTTTGCGGCGGTCCGCCTTCGCGGCTTCGCCGCTACGGCGGGCAACCTCCGCCTGAATCATGAGCGGAGGTTGGTGGCCCAGATTTTCCCCAGATGGAACCCACTGACCAGCTGGATGCGCCAAATCGAAGACTTCCAAAGAGCCGCGTAAAACGGTTTGCTAAGCGGAAGTCCGCCTCTCGGACATCTTTGATTTTCTCGCAAATCCAACCGTCTCAACAAGTCCTTCGATCAGACGATTTGGGCTCCTGCGTGCGCGACAATCATCTCTCCGACGGCCAGGCCGCTGACTTCAGAACCGAACCTTCGCCGTGGCCGAGACCAGCCGAGGAATCGAATATTGCCCAGCCGCGAACTCACTCTCCTGCGCGACGAGATACAGGTTGTTCGTGATGTTCTCGATGTCGAGCTGTAACGACAGCCGTGGTCGAGCCCTTCCGGTTCGGAGCAGGTCCACGCCGAAGGACAGATTGGCGGTGAAATGCCCGGGTACCCGGGCGTCCATTGTGTCTTCGCGCTCGGTCGGAGTGCCGCTTCCGTATTCGACGGCCGTACCGGCCCAGAGACCGGTGTGCTGATGGCGGTACGTTAGGCCACCCGTGAGCGTATGGGTCTGATCCATCGGCGCGAGGAATCGTTCGGTCGAGTCGAGGTGTTCGGGCTCAGTGACGAACCCGCCGGTAACAGGGTTGTAGAAGTAGACGCGGCCGAGCGCGTAGTTGAAGTACCCGGTCAGCCCATACCGGGCCAGTCTCGGGAGATCCACGCGCGTTTCAAGACCGTACGCTCGGGCGTGCGTGAAGCTCGCGTAGGAATAGATGCGTGAATCAGGCCAGACCGTCGTGTGCACTGGGTTATCGCTCGTCCGGTAATAGCCGGTGACGCCGATCTGCAACGGACCGGTTGGCGTGACCGCGCCGACTTCAAACTGGTGCTCCGTCGTGGGCTGCACCGGCGGCAGAGGCACACCGATCTCTTCGATGAATTGGGTGAGACCAGCCGCGCTCGAGAGCACGCCCTCCACCGGTGGCGGCACAAAGTAGTTGTTGTAAGAGGCGTGTACGACCGCGCCCCGTCCCACCTGCACCGCCACGTTGACGCGCGGGCTGACATGAGTCTCGGAGAGCAGCAGACTGTAGTGATCGAACCGCACACCAACGTCCGCCGTCACGCGACTCGTCACTCGGATGTCGTCCTGCACGTATCCGCTCACCTGGCCCCCCGACTCGTGGCCAGCGAACGTGATTGGGCTCTGCGTGAAGTCAGTCGCCGGCACGTCGATCAGATGCGCGTAGGCTTCGTAGCCATCGCTGTCATAGGATAAGTGTTCGTCAGGTGCGAGGCGCACCATGTCGACGCCGAACTTGATCGTGTGACGGCCCATGAAGCGCGCGACATCCGCTTTGCCCCCGATTGTCAGGAGGTCGCGCTTCACCGCTGCGTGAGCTGTGAGCGGCCCCTCCGCCGGCAGCAGATCAGACCGCGACCACCGCTGGTAGAAGGTCGCGCCGACCGTCATGTCGGACCACGCACGGCTCCACCCCAGCACGGTCGTTTGCTGACGCGTACGTTGATTGGCGTCTGCTACGGGCCGCAACTCGACGTCCTGGGGTGTCTTCGGAATCTCGAAATTTGCGGCATCCACCATCACCACCGCACGGAGCAGACCTTTCTCGCCGAGATTGCCATCGAGTTGGAGCAGCCCGTGCCCCCCGGTGGCGTGGTCGTGGATCGCCTCTGGATCCGGGGGACTGAGAAACCGGTCCGATTCGAAGATCGACCCGAACGCGTAGTAGCCGAACCGATCGCGATGACCGCCGACATCGCCCAGCAGATTGAACCGCCCGGCCTCGCCACCGTTGATGGTCGCCGAGCCGCTATTCGCCATGCGGAGCCCGGACTTCGTCACGATGTCCACAACGCCGCCAAACCGGTTCCCGTACTCGGCGGGGAATCCACCGGTCATGACGTTCGCAGTTTCGATGACGTCGGGACTGAGGCCAGACGAGAACACCGCGTGCGGGTTCTCCCAGAAGGCCACGCCATTAATGAACGGATTGAGTGCGACCTCTTCGCCGCGCACGTGGACGAAATCGTCGTGGCCGCGAATCATGCCCGGCGCCGCTGTCACGATGGCGTCCGGCAGGCCGGTGCGTTGGGTCACCGGGAGGAGCTCAATCCGGCTGGCGGGCAGGGATGTCGAACTCGGTGAGTGGGTGCCCGGCAACGGCGCGAGTTCACCCGCGACGTTGACCGTCGCGTTCACACCGCCGACGGCCAGTCGAACCGTGACCGTTCGAACCTCGCGCGGTTCAAGCGTCAGACGTAACTCGCGCTTCGAGAAACCTTCAGCGGTACCGGTCAGTAGGTAATCACCGGCGCCGACGCTCGGAAACGTGAAGCGTCCCGTCGCGTCGACGGCTGTCTGGGTCGTCGTGCCCACCGACGTGGACGTGAGGGTGATCAAGCCCTTTGGGATCAAAGAGCCGTCAGCGTCTGCCACAAGCTGCCCGTGGATGACCGCTTCAGTTTGTGCCCAGACCGGTGTTGTGCCGACGACGAGGACCGCGGCGAACGCGCTCAACCGTGTACTCCAGGACATGATTCCTCCTCACGAATGTTCACCCATACGGTCGCTCGGTCCGGCGCACGAACGGACGCTCCACGATTCAGCCGGACGATGACGGGCGTGAAGGCCCCGGTACTCAGCACGCACTCTCTTCCTTCAGAGACCGCTCCGAAGAGGGCGGTCACTGAGGAAGGTCGCGCGCCGCCGCGCCACCGGACAATGGGGCGCGGGTCCCGCGGTTTGTTCTCTCGCGGGCTCTTCGGGAGCGAAAACTAGAGGCTAGCTGCGGGGCGGAGGTGAAGCTGGAGGAGTGGTCCAGTCCGAGGGGAAAGGCGAGGTGTCGCCCACCGGACCAACGGACGGCGCATCGACGTTGGCGGCGATGGCCGTAGCTGGCAAGGCGAGCGGGCCCATCGCTGCGAGCAACGCGAGACTCAGATCATGCTGAGTACCCTGCAAATGACATCGCGCCGAATCCGCGGGCTTGTGATGCATCGGACATGAGCCGTGATCACCGCCGTGCGCGCAGGTGCAGACCAAGGCAGATGTTGAGCTGCGGGTCGCAAGCAGCACGACCGTCGTCCCTGTCACGACGGACACGTGGAGAAAGAGCCACGCGACCGCAACCGGGACGAGGGCACGTCGGCTCTTCAACACGTGTCGTCCAGCTTAGTGCCGGCGGTTTGGGTGGGTCAAGTAACGGAATCGCGGCGAACGTTCACTCAATCCTGCGCGACAGGTTGGAGCCCGGACGTAGGAGTGATTCAACAACCGTCCGCCTCGAGCGACTCACTGGGTTTCGTAACGTGTCGCGCATTGCCCTCCTTTGCTGCCCCTTGTGGCTCCGAAAGGGCAAGACATGGGCAACGTTGATTGCTCAGAATCTATCGAGACGGCTTCGCTGGAGCGATATCCTCGAGCCAATACTCGCTGCCCGTGGACACGACCTTCGCTGTCACCTGCTCGCCTTGTGACAGGTTGTCCAGCAGGTGTTCGTCCTTCACTGGGTACGTCATCGTCATCGCCCCCATGAAGCCCGGGATAGCCTCATGATCGACTGTCAGCTTCTTGTTGACCTTGTCGATCGCCATGACCTTGCCTTTCAGGTCGAATCGTTGCGCCTGAACCGCCGGTGCCTGCGCGGGAGTCTGACTCTGCGTGTCAGTCTGGCGTGGCGGTGAACTGCAGCCGATCAACCACGAGCACAGACTTGCTGCCAACAGAGCAACGAGTTTGACACGCATACAGCTGTCCCCTTCTCAACAGAATCACTTGGCTCGGACCCTCTGCACCAGTTCGACGACCTTCCACCTACTGGACCGCACAATCCGATTCGCGTTCAATGCGTCTGACGGCGATCCTAGGCCGATCATTCTGTTTGTTCGTCTCTGTCCAGGCCACCACTACGCCGACCCGGAGTCTATATCACGAGGCGATGGTTTCGTCGTCCGCTGACCGTCGATCCCAACGATGGGACATTACGGGGCCTGCGTCTGCGAATGAGCATCGAAGCACTACCGGACGAGGCGACCACGCTTCCGCAGCCCGTGGAAAGAACGCGGCCCTCGACTGAGTTGGAGCGCCGACGTGACCTGGCGCCAGCTGCCGCTCATCCAGGCTTCGGGGCCGCCGGTTGGAAATGAGGAGCGCTTTGCTGATCTTGAGCAAGGGTCGCAGGATTAGGAGGGTGACGCTTAGTGCCGTCGATCTGTTGCCTATGTGACCTCCCTCACGGCTTCCAATCGAAGGCGATGAGGTAGGTGTGCTGTGTTTGCATGAAGTTGTCGTCCGAGATGAGATAGAAACGGTAGAACCCGGCGGGTCTGGCTACGACGGATACGCCCTCGAAGTTGTCGCGTGTCAGAGGTGCCGTGATTGTGAGCTCGTCGACCAATGGGCTGCCCGCGATCATCGGATGATCCACCAGTCTCATCGAGATTCGACCACCGCGGCTCGAATCATAGGCGCGGTAGAGGAGCGCGACTGCAGTATCGCCGTAGGACGCCGCGCCCACCAATCCGAATCCGTCTCCCGGTAAAGCTCGGACGGGAGCGTCCCGACACGAGCTCGAGAGCTGGCAGAGCCACAGTCGACCGCCTTCGCTCCCGACGAGATACGCCTCCGAACTGCTAGACGGATAGTTGGTCAGCGCCTCCATGCCTTGGTTGGATGGAAACGGGCCGTCAGGTTTGGGGACCTCACGGCGGGCAGGGCCGCCGTCAGCGGAATACAGCCAAATGCGGTGATCGCGCTCGAAGCTCACGAGTCGATCCCCATTTGGAAACACCGCGAGGCCTTCGGCGTCAGCGCGGCTCTTTTTTCTCTCCAACGGGCGGCCGCTCAGATCTAGCAAGCGTGTGAGCCTGGTATTCGTGAGCCCCACGACGTGGCCGGCTGCATCTAAGACAATCTGCGCTTCCAGCAGGTCACCTTCATCAGTGATGGCCATGAGGCGGCCGTCGGGTCCAACTCGAAGATCCGAGAGGCCATGTAGGCGCGTCGTGTCGACGCCGCGTAACTCGATGCCGCCGGCATACCCGAAGGCGCCAATCGCCGTTTGCATCGGATCTCTCGGGTTGAGCGGCACCGGCGTGGACGTGATCTCGACGCGTCGACCGAGCGACGTGTCTGCAACGGGGGAGCTCGTTTCGGTCAGGCCAGCTTCGTTTGATGTGCACGCAAAACACATCAGGGTCAAGAGGACGGAGAATGACGTCCTCATACCCTGTGTTTCCGTCCGCACTTTGTTGGCCGCCAGGGATTGTGGTTGCGCGTCGGCCAGGATATCAGACCAAACGTTGGCCGTTTCGGGGTCAAAACAGGGCTATTTTCGGTTCACCAGCGCCGCGCCAGGGAACAACCGACCGGCGTTACGGTCATTGATGAATGATGAGCCAAGGCACCAGGACGAGAAGGGCCAGACCCATCACAATGACCAGGAACCACATTTCGCGCGACCAGTTGTCGCGGAACCGTAACTGTCTGAGTCGACGACGAGAGCCGCGAAATGTCAGGCCCGCACGATTCCCGTTGCAGTGTGGCCCGGAAATTTGCCTCATGACTCCCTGTCGTCTACGCATGCCATCGGCGAAGACGGTGGTGCGCGAGTCCGGAGGCTATCTACTTGAGTGCCGCTACTACAGCGTTATTCTACGAACGTGCGTTAACGTCTGACGAGTTGTCGGTTATCGCCGACGACCGGCACACGGCATGCGTAACCATGGCCGCGACCACACAGTCGCCCTTTGGGCACTGCATCGTGAGTCATGAGTCGTCCGCGCGTTCCTGAAGACCAACCATTGACCGGCGGAATGCGACCGTTCATCGAAAAACCGCGCCTTGGTACCTGCGTGTGGGTACTCTTCCCGCGCATGCGACCCCTTGTGCTGATGGTCGGTTACGATCGCGGCAGGTTCGGCACCTACCGGAACCATCTTCGAGCAAGTGGGTTGCACCTGATCACAACGAGCGACCCGAGTGAGGTGGTGCGGTTGGTGAATGCTGTCCGACCTGCTGTTTGCATTATCGATGTGTGGTCACTTCGAGAGACCGGGTGGGGCATTTGCGATGCGCTTCGGGCGACTCGAGTCTCGAGATCGACACCGATGCTGGTCATGGCGAACGCAACGGGAGCTGCTCTACGCCTCGTGAAGGCCCGAGCGCGGCGTCTGAACTGCACCGTCCTGCCGTGGGCCCTGAAGCGGGACGAGCTAGTAGATTTTGTGGCCGCGGTGATCGGCCTATCTCGGTAACCCGATCCGGGCCGAAACCTTCGTCACAGGCGCAGGAACCGTTCTCGGAGTACACGCGATTGAAGGCGACTGACCTGCAGCTTCTGACCCGTGCTGAGAATCGCGACGTGCGTCCCGCCGGGCATCACGCTCACTCTGACGATGAGATCGATGTTCGCGAGCGTGCCTCGACCCAACCGCAGGAACCGAGCTGGATCCAGCCGGGCCTCGAGATCTTTCAATCGATATGTGATCGTGTGTTGTTCGCCTCGGATGGTCGTCAGGTGCAGCAGTTCACCTTCCGCGGCGATGGATGCGATCTGATTCACGGGCAGGATGATGACCTCTTCACGTCGTCGGACCGGAATGCGATCCAAGTAGGGCTGTTTGCCACCAGCCGCGTACATCTCGTCAGCTACGTGGACACGCGCGGCCTGCTCTGCAACGATTTCCACGTGTTCGGAGCGATCCAGTGCCCGGTTCAGCGTCTCACGCAGGCGCACCCGTTCGACCGGCTTGAGCAGGTAATCGACCGCGTTGACCTCGAAGGCACGGATGGCGTACTCGTCGTAGGCGGTCACGAATGCCACCAGCGGTATGTACCGGGTCTTGAGGGTCCGCACCACGGCGAGACCATCCAGCTCGGGCATCTGCAGGTCGAGGAGCGCGAGGTCGGGCTTCTCCCGCTCGATCAAATCCACCGCCTCAGGACCGGATTCCGCTTCGCCGACGAGGATCACGTCGTCAAAGGATCGGAGAAGGGCCGCCAGAAACGATCGCGCTGGACGTTCATCGTCGGCAATGACTACTCGCAAACGCCCGCTCACATCATCCTCCCGCGGCGGTCGTACGTTCCACGGTCGAAGCCTTCGTGGGAGCAGGCAGCCGAATCTCAACGGCCGTCCCTTGTCCAGGAGCGGTTCGAACGGTCAACGACGCGTGTGGTCCGTAATGACAGGCCAGGCGCCTCTCGATGTTTCGCAGTCCGACGCCCCGCTCGCGACCGCTTCTCAGCGCCACATCGGTGCTGCCAACGCCGGTGTCCGTGATCTGAAGGACAAGCTCGCCGTCCTGATTGCCGTTCCGGTCGAGCACCGCGGCGACCCGCACTTCACCGCCCAGGCGTTGAGGGGCAATACCGTGCTTGACCGCGTTCTCGACGAGCGGCTGCAGGAGAAGGGGCGGAACCTGCGCGCTCCGCAACCGCGCGGGAACATCGATTCGGACGCGCAGCCGGTCCTCGAATCTCGCACGCTCGATGTCGAGGTACGATTCGACCACTTCGAGCTCCCGGCCGAGCGTCGTAAACTCGCCGTCCGATCGCAGCACGCTGCGGAGCAGCGTCGTGAGACGCATTAGGGTCTCGAGGGCGCGCGGCGGGGCGGTCTGAATTAGATATCCGATGGTTGTGAGCGCATTGAACAAGAAATGCGGGTTGATTTGTGCGCGGAGCGCCCGGAGCTCGGCCTCTGTCGCCAGCGTTTCGATTTCTTGTTCGCGAAGCTCACGATCGTAGCGCTCTCGCGTGAGACGGATGGCGTCAATCCGTCGGGCAATCGTCACGGCTATGGCTTCAAGAGTTGTCACATCGTCGGACAGGAAGCGTCGTCCGCCCGTCAACGGTCCACTTGTGACGGCGTACTGCGGTGGATCGCTTGTGGGAACGATCACGGTGGCCACCCGGTTCACCACTGACACGACTGACCCAGGCGCCGTATCGGCGCTGGCACGCGTCGTTCGTACCTCGTCCCACCGAACGGGTTGGCCGGTCAGGGCCGGCGCGATCTGGTCGCACAGGTCATCAAGGAGCGGCACAATGTCATCGTGGGCCTGCGCACGCTTTGCGATCGTTGCGCGCAGGGATCGGTAGTCCGGCCGGCCGAGCACGACCACGTCAACGAACCACGACACGCCGCGATACAGCCGCGGAAACAAGAGCGCCGTCACCACCCACAGCGTGACCACCAGGCCAACTTCTCGAGGACCAACGATCACGAGATTGTCCGCTTTCTCGAACGGCAGACGAATACCGGCGATCGCCAGAAACGCGGCGGCCACGAGCGCGAGGAGGGTCAACGCTCGCTTGAGGAACAGATCGGCGAATGCGAACGGATAGTCCTGATACAAGATGGCGAGCGCGAGCGGCAACGAGGCGTGGTGGCCGACCAGCTCGATGGGCCACGGATCCTGCCCGGTGTGAACTTGAGTCAAGTGCAGGGCTGAGACCGCGAACACCGCGAGCGCGGCGATCCAGAACGGTCGGTGACCACTAATCCGACGACGGGCGACCGTCGCCACCGGGAGAACCAGCGCGACGAATCCGTAGGTGAGCAGCTGCATTCCCGTTGTGGCGGGCACCGGATCGCGGACCCAGAACGCGTGCAGATGCAGCAGGGTCGCGACAACACTCACGGCATAGGCGATCGCGATCAGCACACGTTGCGCGGCGCTTGGAACGCCAGTACTGCTGGAACGAAGCACGGAGTGCACGACGACGGCTGGCAGAAAACCGAGCGCGGAGAACCCGACCACCGACGTCCAACGCGTCGATCCCAATATGCCGAAATTCGGGAGCCCGTAGATCGCGATCGCCGAAAGATTCCACGCGAGACCGAGCATCGCGGTAATGAGCGGCAGACGGTCGACGCGGCCCTCGAGCGTTGGCGTCGTCGGCGCGCGCACCACCATGACCAGCAGCATCGCGTAGAGCACGACGCCGGCGCTCAAGCCGACCAGATTCAGTAACTCACCCACGGGTTAGGTCCACCGCACACTACGCCTGACGCCTTCACCATCCTATCGAAAAGTGGTGTATGGCTGATGACAAGCGTTGACCGGTCATTTTGGGGCCATGAACGTGCCTCCATTCAACAGACCGAATCGGTCACTGACAGGTGCGGACCGACCGTTCGTGAGGTAACACTCGCCGCCCTTCCTCGCTCCTGATAGCGTGCCTGCCTGATTGATACACGGGTTCTCGGCCTGTTTCTTACAAGTGAGGTGTTATGAGTACCCAAGTTGGCCCGCGCGCGTTGACGCTCACGCGCACGGCTGTGTGTCTGATGGTTCTTGGTTGGGCAGGGCTGACTGGATCACCGAGTGTCGCCCAGGAATTGGGCGGTGCCGGGACGGTTCAAGGCACTGTGAAAGACCCGACCGGTGGCGTGATGGTGTCAGTGACTGTCACGCTCAGCAACCCGGTGACCGCCCTGAGGCGGACGGCCACAACCGACGCGATGGGGCGGTTCGTGTTCCGGAATCTCCCTCCGAATCCGTATCACCTCGAGGTAAGCGCCCAGGGATTCCAGACGCTCGGTCGAGACGTGGACGTCCGAAGTGCGCTGCCGATCGATCTGGATCTCACGCTGGCCCTCGCCGGCGCCGCAGAGAGCGTGCAGGTGACCGGACATGCGGAGGATCTCCTCGAGCGGGATCCCACCGCGCACACGGATGTCGATCAGAGCTTGATCGCGAAGCTGCCGATCGAGCCGTCGGCCGGTCTTAATCAGATTGTCACCCTCGCCTCGCCCGGCGTCGTCGCCGATTCCAATAGCTTCTTCCATCCGATCGGCGACCACGCCCAGACGCAGTTCTCAATCGATAACCAGCCGATCACCGACCAGCAGAGCCGCGTGTACTCGAATCAGATTTCGTCAGACGCCGTTCAGTCGCTGGAGTTGATTACCGGGGTGGCACCGGCCGAGTACGGCGACAAGACCAGCCTCGTCGTGCACATCGTGACCAAGTCGGGCCTCGACCAGCCCAAGCCAACTGGCAGCGCCTCGTTCGGTTTCGGTTCGTTCACGACGCCGACGTATGAGGCGAATCTCGGCGCCGGCTCGTCCACGGTTGGGAACTTCTTCTCAATCAGCGGGATGCGGACCGATCGATACCTCGACCCGCCGGAGTTCGAGGTCCTCCACGGCGAGGGCCACAACGTATCGTTCTTCGACCGCGTGGACGCCCGCACCGGTGGCGGTGGAGGGGCGTTCCATTTGAACGTGCAGTTCGCGCAATCGTCCTTCCAGGTTCCGAACACGTTCGACCAGAACGACCTCGGACAGGACCAACACCAGGACATCAATACGTTCAACATCGCGCCAGGCTATTCGCGCGTGTTCGGCTCGAAAACGCTGTTTACGGTCAACGGCTTCGTCCGGCGGGACCATTTGACGTACGACCCGAGCCCGGATCCATTTTCCGATCAGCCGGGAAGCGTCTCACAGGATCGGAAGCTGATGAACTACGGGGTGAAGGCGGATGTGAGCTACTTGGCCGGCCCAAACAACTTGAAGTTTGGTGGAACCATCAGCGCGACGAAGCTTGACGAGGCCTTTAGGATCGGCTTCACCGATCCGACGTTCAATTCGCCCTGTCTCGATGCGAACGGTGATCCGTCCGACAATACCGAACTCATTGCCGTCGGCCAGTGCACAGGCGGCTTGACGCCCAATCTCGACTTCAACCCCGATCTGCTCCCGTACGACTTGACCCGCGCCGGCTCTCCGCTGGCATACAGCGAGGCCGCAACGATCAAGCAGCAAGGCTTCTTCGTTCAGGATGACATCAAGGCCGGAAACGCCACCTTCAAGCTGGGCCTTCGTGTCGACCATTACGACGGTCTCAGTTCCCAGACGCTGGCGCAGCCGCGTCTGGGTGCGTCGTATCTGGTTTCCGGCAGCGGCACCGTCCTGCGCGCCTCGTACGGGCGTACGCAGGAGACGCCGTACAACGAGAACCTGCTGCTGTCGAGCGGGTTCGGGCTGAACGGAATTTTCGGCGAGGGGCAAATCCTGCAACCCGGAAAGCGCAATCAAGCCGAGTTCGGCGTGCAACAGGGCTTCGGCCGATGGGTTCTGGCCGATTTCGGCTATTTCCTCAAGCGCACCGATAACGCATACGACTTCGGGGTCCTGTTCGATACGCCGATCGCGTTTCCGATCTCATGGGATCACTCGAAGATCGACGGTTTCACCGGGCGCGTCAATTTCGTCGAGCATCGTGGGTTCAGCGCGTTCGTGGTCATGGCGCACACCAACTCGATCTTTTCGCCTCCGGCCAACGGCGGCATTCTCACCGAGGAAGCGACAGGCGATTTCCGCATCGACCACGACCAGAAGTTTAACGCGACGACTAATCTCCAGTACACGTTCCACAGACCCACGGGCGCGTGGGCGGCGCTGAGCTGGCGGTACGATTCGGGCCTGGTGGCCGGCGCGGTCGCGAGCATCGACGATGCGCTGGCGCTGACGGGCGACCAGCAGGCGGCGATCGGCTTCTTCTGCGGCAGCACGGTCGCGACCCGGGAAGCGCCCATTACTGGTTGCGACGCTGGTGGAGGCGCAACGCGCATCAAGATTCCCGACGAAGGAACGGCCGACGACGTGGAAAATCCGCCGCGGATTGCCCCGCGTCATCTCTTCGACCTCGGTGTCGGGGCCGACAACCTCCTTGGCGGCAGCAAGGCGAAGCTGCGCGTTCGGTTCAGTATCATCAACCTGACTAACAAGGAAGCCCTGTACAACTTCCTGTCCACCTTCAGCGGCACGCACTTCGTCACGCCGCGAACGTACCAAGTGCAGGTCGGCGTGACGTTCTAACGTTCGTCGTCGATTCTTCAGCTCTTTTCCACTCCAGAGTGGTCATGCCACAGGTCGCCGATGAGATCGAGCGAGCATCGTACTCTCGGCGGCCTGAGTGATTTTAGCCGGTCGCGCAAGAGCTCGGCGGTCTGTTTGCCACCGACGACGGCCACCACTCAGCCTTCCTTGGAGTCGCACGAACTGCCGGCCGCCCCGCCGCCGACTCAGAAGAACCTCGTCAGCCTGAAAAGCGAGTAGACCGTGAGGCCTCGCGATGTGCTTTGTGCCGCGCTCCTGGCAGCGACTGCGCTTCTCTTGCGGTCCGGACTGTGGGACGGCTTCGGCTATCCGCGGATCTTCGGACTCGCCGTCCTCTTTGTCGGTGCGTATCCCATGCTCAAGGAGGCGTTCGACAACGTGCTCGAGCTCCGGATGACGATGGAGCTATCGATGACGATCGCGCTAGTAGCTGCGCTCGTGATCGGCGAAGTCGTCACGGCGCTCGTCATCGCCACGTTCGTGCTGATCGCAGAGGCCCTCGAGGCGTTGACCGTATCGCGAGGCCGGAATGCGATCGGGCAACTGATCGAGTATCTGCCGCGCCGCGTCCGGGCGCGGCGGAACGGCGAGCTCGTCGAGATCGGCCTCGATGAGCTGCGCGAAGGCGATCAGGTCATGGTGCTTCCAGGCGGACGGATCCCGGTCGATGGCATCGTGTGTGGCGGCGACTCCTTCGTCGATCAGTCGTCGATCACCGGCGAACCCATGGCCGTGCGAAAACATCCGGGAACGGAGGTCTTCGCCGGCACCGTCAACCAATCGGGCGCGCTCGAGATTCGAGCGGTGCGAGTGGGCCGCGATACCACGTTCGGCCGAATCATCGACGCGGTCGAACGGGCCGAACATCGCCGTGCGCCGATTCAAAAGACCGCTGACCGGCTCTCGGGATACCTGGTGAACATCGCGCTCGTCGCAGCCGCCCTTACGTACGCGGTAACCGGCGACATTCGTGCCACCATCTCGGTCATCATCGTGGCCGGTGCATGTGGCGTCGCTGCCGGTACGCCACTCGCGATTGCCGGCGCGATCGGGCGTGCAGCGAGCATGGGAGCCATCGTCAAGGGCGGCATCTATCTGGAGGCGCTGTGGGCCATCGACACGGTGGTGCTGGACAAAACCGGTACCGTCACGTTTGGAGAGCCGCGAGTCCGCTCGGTCTATCCCGCGGTTGGAGGTTCAGTCCGCCAGCTGATAGAAGCCGCCGCCATCGCCGAAAGCCGCTCGGAGCATCCAATCGCTCGCGCGATCATGACCTATGCGGAACGACAACGCATCAGGATCCCGGAGCCGAGCGAGTTCTCCTATCAACCGGGCCAAGGCGTTCGCGCGATCTATGGCGGCGAAGCCGATTCGCGTCGGAACAAGCGAGTTCGTCACCGCCGGCCGGTTGCCGAACGTCCCGGTCGAGGTCGGCGCGTCGACGATGGTGTTCGTCACGCTCGGCGACCGATATCTGGGCGGGATTGCCGTGGCCGACGCGCCGCGCCCGGAAGCCAAGCGCGCGCTTGGCGAGATGCGGGCCATGGGCCTGAAAACCTATCTCTTCACCGGCGACTCACGACCTGCGACGGAGCAGATCGCGCGCGATCTCGGTGTCGACGATTTCGAGACTGGTCTTCTGCCCGAGGCCAAACTGGCGCGCATCGAGGCGCTGAAGCGAAAACGCCAGGTCGCGATGATCGGCGACGGCGTCAATGATGCGCCAGCGCTCGCCGCCGCAACGGTCGGGATCGCGATGGGGTCCGGTACAGATGTCGCTCGGGAGAGCGCGGATGTCGTCCTGATCGGCAGCGATCTCCTCCGATTCACGCAAACTCTCCGCCTGCGCGAGGCGAACGCATCGGATCATCTTGGCGAATTTCGCGGGAACGTTGATCGTCGACGGCATTGGCATCGCGCTCGCGGGCCTCGGCCTCCTGACACCGCTCGTGGCGGCAGCCATACACGTCACCTCGGAGTTGGCCTTCATCCTGAATTCCGCCCGGCTGGTTCCCGCCCGCGGAATCATCCCGAAATAGCCCGCAGTCCTGGCCCGACCTCGAGCGCTCGGCCCACCAATCTACCACAGTCAACATGGCCTCACGATTCAGGCTGCCAACGGTTCCAAGCGATATTCGTGATGCAATCCCGCCAATATCTGGGCCGCCACGACTCGGTGCCATCGGGATCTAGTGCCCGCTCGGGTGCCAATCTGTCCAGCCATTTGACGTCCGCTGTGATCCCCGAACCCTTCTTGTCGGCGATTCGTGCGGCCTTCGTGTACGGTTCAGTGGCCCAGGCGACCGATAATCGGCAGCGACATCGACCTGATGATCATTAGCGACAGTCTCACGTACGGCGAAGTCTTCGGCGTCCTTGAGCGGGTCAACGCGCACCCCGGGTCGGAAGGTCAACCCCACGGTGTACCCCAACGCGTACAACGAGCACCTGGTCTGAAGCGCGATTCTCGTGCTGCTGCTCACCCGCGGACCAGGAGTGTTCTCTGTCGACTACCTGATCGGTCAATATGCGAAGAAAGGATCCCGTCGACGCCAGATCGAGTAGTTAGCGTCAGCGTCCGGGCCGGCTCTCGAAGGGAAATGCATGAAGAAGTTGTTGAGCAGGTTGAATGGCTAACTTGAACGCGACGTTGACCTGCCCATACTGCGGTCACGGTGCGCACGAAGCCATGCCGACTGATCGCTGTATCGTCGCATACGACTGTCCGGCCTGTACTCAGACCCTGAAACCGAAGGCAGGCGACTGCTGCGTGTTCTGCTCCTACGCTGATCGCCCGTGCTCTCCAATCCAGTACGCGAAGTCCTTGAGACACTCGCCGTAGTCGCCAGTGGCATCGGCAGCGGTTCAGGAGACCGCTGCCTGTTCGTGAAAGGTGCGCGCAGCGATTCTCGGCACCCGTGTCGTCCCACGCGCAAGACCGACCGAAGAAGTGGACGGGAACTCGTCCGGGGAAGGCAGCCCGCATGAACGACTTGGGGGAACGATTACCTTCGAAAAAGACCGTTGCATTCGGTTCGTCAGGCCGCAGGCAGGAGCGTCGCCTTTCCAAGCTCGGTTTTGGAAGTTGACAGGGACAATTTCAGGGACAGAAATGAGGACAGTGACTTCCGCGTAAGTAATTGGCCGTCGTATACTTAGCTCTCTCGTCGCGGTGAGGTGGCCGAGAGGCTGAAGGCGGCGGTTGGTAAACGGAAATCGGCCTCTCGGACTTCTTCGATTTTCCTCGTAAATCCTTCACTGATTTCCACTTTTCCTTGGTCGAGCGTCTTGGCTGCTGTTGGCTTTGGAGGCGTGCTTTTGGCGCGTCATAGGGACAATCGTGGGGACAAATCGACGGGGGAGAGCGATCTCGCTTTGCTAGCTCGTTGCGGCCATCCCGCAGGAGTCGCGTGCGCGCTTCCAAGTCCGTCAGGCCATGCAGCGCGTCGGTGCCGAGTGCTGCGACCACATCCTCAATTCGCTGGTGGTACGCAACGCTTACGACAGGTGCTTCGCTGTCGATGGTCGCCATGATGTCTTCTCCCTTACCACCGTAACGGGGAAGCGGAGGATTGGCTGAGGCAGGAATCGTAGACATTACCTTACTAGTCCGATTCCGGCGCTTCCGGTGGCTTTGCGCTTGCGATATCGGCATCTCGGTGGAATGGGCGCTCTCGAGCCTCCTCGTTTCTCGGGCCGCGCTGAACCAATCGCCGCAGCAGAAGGAAGAGGACCACTGCGGCGGTGAGGGCGCCGGCGATCAAAGGGTAGTGCTCCTTGAGGGTCTCCGCGGCCCGTTCCCCGAGCTTCACCGCGAGGTACGCCTCTCCCAGGAAACGGATGAGGCGTCCGCTAATACCGCCACCACGAACCGCCGCCAGTCCATGCGGACCACCCCGGCGACGAGGACGAAGAACTTGGTGGGAAGCGGCGCCAGAGCGGCGACGACGGCGATAAGGAAGCGCATGCGAGTGGCGGCTTCCGGGCGCACGCAGAGAACCCATTCGCGGGCCCTCTTACCGTCGGGTCCTGTTCGCCAATGTGCGGCCACGCCCGCCGCGCGGCGGGTCCGGCCTGATCGCGTTCGCGAAAAAGAGAAGGAATCACACACGTGATCCTCGGCCAGTCCGCTCCGTCGCGCTTGAGATTCTCTGGCGGATCAACCTTGATCCGCTTTTGTTGGAGGAAGTGCGGGACGCAGCGTTCAGGTCGTGCCATTCGAATAGCCGTGCTCTATATGACGCGCGAGTTCCTGGCATTCCTCCGGCGCGACACCAGGGCGCAGACCGAGACGACCGTGGCGTGATCAGACTCACCGCGCGCCCCTTCGCCGCTCGACCGAGACCGAACGCCCGAAGGAGGTCGATGGCGACGAGCAGCAGGTAGCCTCCGGCCGAGGCGGCGCCGGCGACGTAGGTCATCGCGGCTGCCCTGAGGGTCGTCCTCGCCTCGGTCTCCTCCTGTTCGCCGCGCGTGATGCCGAGCCTCTTGAGCTCGGCCAGGGCCCGATTGCTGGCATCGAACTCCACAGGAAGGGTGATGAAGTGGAAGAGGATCGATCCCACATAGCCGAGCATGCCCAGGAGGATTATGGCCTGCGGTGGAGGGACGAGCCCAGGATCGCGACCGGGATTCCGAAGCGCGATCCCGCCTGGACCACCGGAAACATGGCGGTCGCAGCTCGAGTGGGGCGTAGTCGGCTGCGTCCTGGAGGGCGTGCGACGCCTCGTGGGCAGAGACGGCCATGGCGGCCACGCTGGCACCGTGTGCATTCTCCAGCGAAAGCCGGATGGCGTGGGTCCGGGGGTCGTAGTGGTCCGTGAGCGTGCCGGGCGCCACCTCGAGACGCACCCTCTGGAGACCGTTGGCGTCCAGGAGGTGCCGCGCCACTGCGGCGCCCTGGAGACCGGCGCGGTTCGGCACCGCGGAGTAGCGCGCGTAGGTCGCCTTCATCCGACGCCGGACGAGCTGCGCGAAGAGCCAGGTCGCAGCCAGGATCAGGTAGAACAACATGTTCGCTCCAGTGCCCACAATCGTGCCGACGACTCGGGAGCTGGAAGAGCCCTGCCCGACACGATCGGGCCGGCGCGCGGGATGTGGTTGAGACCCCTTCTCGCGCCGGCCACGATCACCGAGACCGCTCCCGCTGGGTATCGGGCTTTGACGGCTCCCTGCCTAGGCCGCCTTCTTGAGGGCCTCCCTCAGGCTCTTGACGTCCTTCTCGTTGAGGTCGGTCTCGATAATCTCCCCACCCAAGGGCTGGACCGCCGAGGTGAAGTCGGCGAGAGTGATTTCTCGCCCACCAGGACCAGCGCCGAGGTGTCCTTGGTGAGCGAAGCCGCGAATTCCTCCAGCCGCGGGTCCTCGAAGGCCACCGTATCGGCGAGGCCGAACAGGGCGCCCATTGAGCCGCCCATCGCGGCGCCGGCCAGCGCGCCGCCCGGTCCCAGCAGGATTCCGAGCAGGCCACCGGTCACGGCGCCGAAACCGGCTCCGACGCCGACCGCAGAGTCGTCCTGCGCCCACGTGCTGTGGACCTTGATGAAGCCGCGCTTGCTCCGCGACACCACGGCGGCATCGTCGATCCACGGGTAGACCGGCATGTGGTCCTCGAGGGTGGCGAAGGCCTTGGCGGCCGTCTTCTCGCCCTTGAACACGAACGCTTCGAATCCGTACATACTCATCTCCTTGGAACTGTTTGGAGTCTCCCTCGTGTGCTGAAGGACACTCGTTCAACGTCGCGGCCGCCGGCGCAAAGCCGTCACACGCGGCGTGGTGACCCGACTAGGGTTTGTCCGCGGTGATCAGGAGGCCCTGACCGACCTGAATCGAGACGCTGTCGCCGACCTTCAGGATGTTGACGTCCACTTTCTTCCCGGCCTTGACCGTCTTGGTGGTGCCATCGGCCAACTGGAACGTGACCTTGTGCCTCTTGACATCCACCGCCGTGACCTTGGCGGTGACGTTGGCCGTTTCCACCATGACGCCGCCCGGTTTCGCGCCGACCGGCGCCAGCGCCACCGCGCCGACGCCCGTCGGCAGCGTCGCCTCGCCACTGCCGATGCTGACCGCCACTTCTTCGGTCAACACGGCTGTGACCTGGTCGCCGACCTGCAACTGATTGAAGTTGACATGTCGGGTCCGGCCTTGTAGGTCGCCCTGCGACCATCCGGTGCCACGAGCATGACTTCCCGTTTGTCGGCGTTGATGCCGGTGACCGTGGCCGTTGTCGTGAAGGTGTCGACGATGATGGCGCCGTCCGCCGTTTCAATGACGGTGATGTCCTCCGTGCCCTTGATGGACGGGGAACAGGCAGCGATGGTGAGCATCGCGGCGGGCGCCAGCGCCAGGGCCGCGAGTCTCAGGAGATACGTCTTCTTCATATCAATCCTCAATCTTTGCCGTGTTCGTCCAATGCCGCGTCCAGCGCTTTGGAAGGCCACCCGTCGGGGCGGCCTTCCGCATACGCTCCGCGTCCTCGGCGTCGACTCGGTGTCCCGCGCCGAGTGGTGTGTCCTACACCGCGGCGGCGGCGGGGAGCGTCTGCTTGAACTGTTTCCTGGCCTTCTTCATCAGCTTCTCGGCACCGGCATCGAATGTCGCGTTGGCGACGAGCAGGATGCCCGTCTCTCCTGGCAGGAGCCCCTCCGCAGAATCCTTGATGTCGCCCCTGCCGAAGCCCTTGGCCAGGTTGCCGACAGCGGCGCCGTAGGCGGCGCCGATGCCCGCGCTGACGAGCACCGACGGCGGGAAGATCATCCCGAGCACGGCGCCGGCCAGCGCTCCGGCCTTGGCGCCGGCTGTGCGCTCGGTGGAGTCGATGTCGAGCACCTTGACCTTGCCCTCGGTGGTCTTCGCGAACAGTGCGGCATCGTAGGCGCCAATCCAGCTTTTGCGATGCGCCTCCTTGATGACATCGAAGTCACTCTTCGCGTCGTTGCCGTCCGCGTAGACGCCGGCATAGGCGATCAGATTGGTGGATTCGTTCCATGACCATCTCCTTCGGTTGCGTACCATTGACGTTCCCCGTGAATTGGAACGTCTCGGGATCCGGTGAACAGAGATCCCGTCGGCAGCTGCGGGCGTCCTTCGCGGCGGTCGCCTGCGGCGCCGGTTCCTGCGCGATGAATGGGCAAGCGCCGTTCCAATGGCCCGCGGGACAGAGTACCCCCGATCCCGTTGTGGCGCACGGGCTTGCGTGATTGCCGCGAGGCGACGCGGCCGGCGTCGTGGCGAAATCAAGGCACGAGACTTACAGCAGTCAGCGGGAGTTGTCGCCCGCGAGCACCATATCGGCGGCCTCTTCTGGACACGTCCGTTCTGGTGATGCCCATCGCCACGCCGATGTCCGCCTTCTTCAAAGCGGGAGCGTCGTTTACGCCGTCCCCGGTGACGCCGACGACCGCTCCGCTGCGCCGCAACGCATCGATGATTCGCAGCTTGTGCTCGGGGTTCACCCGCGCATAGACGGACACGTCTGCGACGGTGCGCATAGGCAGCGTCCGGCGGAGAGTCTTTCGAGTTCTGCGCCGGTGATCGCACTGACCGTCCCGGTCGTGATGCCGAGTTCCCGGGCGATCAACGCCGCCGTGCGCGGATGGTCCCGGTGATCAAGGGGCTGATGCCGGTGAGAAGCGGAGGATTGGTCGAGGCAGGGATCGTAGACATTACCCTGTGCCTGACGAGTCCGATTCCGGCGCTTCCGGTGGCTTTACGCGCTGAACCAATCGCCGCAGCAGAAGGAAGAGGACCACTGCGGCGGTGAGGGCGCCGGCAATCAAAGGGTAGTGCTCCTTGAGGGTCTCCGCGGCCCGTTCCCCGAGCTTCACCGCGAGGTACGCCTCTCCCAGGAAACGGATGAGGCGTCCGAAGTCACCGCCGCCAGTCCATGCGGACCACCCCGGCGACGAGGACGAAGAACTTGGTGGGAAGCGGCGGGGGGCCGAGCATCGCCATCAGGAGGGCGAGGATGTCGTTCCGGCTGAACTTCTCCTTGACCCAATCCTGCTTGTCCTTGGGAAACGCGACATCATCGCGTCGCCCTTCGGTGCGGGCGATGTGATCCAGCACGAGGGAGCCGAGAACCGACCCCAGAGCGGCGACGACGGCGATAAGGAAGAGGTGCGCAGGACGCTGCCAGGAGAGCAGCATCACCACCGAATCGGCTCCGCCGGGAAGGGGAACGCCTGCGGAATCCAGAAATGAGATGAGGAAGAGCCCGGGAATCCCGAGCGTGAGCAGTTTACTCTTGAGGGTTTCCAGGGTCACGGGGAGCGGATACTGACGCCATCGGTCGAGAGCCATCTGCCTGTTCAGGAGCGTGCATCCGACTGGTTTTCTTGATCCCGCCCGACGGGGCTGTTTCGTCGCTCAAGACGTCCAGGATCCCCGCAGCGATCGCAAAGAGGACAGGTCCGAGCACGATGCCTAGCACTCCAAACACCCGCAGCCCGCCGAGCACCGAGAAAAACATCACGAGCTCGCTCAGCCCGACGCGGCCGCCGACGAGTCGGGGCGTCAGGAAATTGTCGACGCTGCTGATCACGGCCGTTCCAAACACGGCGAGGTCATTGCGCGCGTCCAATGCCCGGTCGCGGCCAGGTACACAGCGCCGGGCGCCCAGACTCCAGCCGCACCCACCACTGGAAGCACACTCGTCACCACGGTGACCATGCCCCACAGCGCGGCGGATGGAATCCCGAGGAT
>CAVYZX010000006.1:0-14061 GCA_963773035.1 uncultured Acidobacteriota bacterium
ACCGTGCGATCCCGCACATGCGGCGGACGACGCGAGCCGCGATACAGAACGTCACGCCGGTCGAGCTCCAGTCGTTCCCGAACGGCGACCTGTTGGACGAGCGCGTACGGGATCCCCAAATCCTGAATCAGGTCGCGACTCAGAACCTCGATGCCACCCGCGGCGATCGCTCCCATCGCCAGCTCGGGATGCCCGGGCACGCCCAGCTTTCGAACGAGGAACACGTCAAGCGGGGCTTTCAGCCGAGCGGCCACCTCGCGCGCGACCGGCATCCCTCCGCGCGGAAGGCCGAGCACAATCACATCCGACCGGCCGCCGTAGGCCGTCAGTCGCGCGGCGAGCCGCTGTCCCGCATCAATCCGATTCTGGAAGCGCATGGCCGCCCCTTCCGCCCAGCCGTTCCCTCGTCTCCAAGGTCGTCAGCCAAGCTCGTCGTTCACCAATTCCCTGCTCCATGCATCACGCAATCGCGATACCAACGTAGAGTCGAGGCCGCGCGAACCCTGTCGACTTCTTTCTGGTTTCCGCAACCGGAATTTTTCGCATGCCTGCGAGATTCTTCGCACAAACCGCCGGTCAGTGGCCCATGTGTTCAACCCGGCCAAGCGCAAGTTGAAGACTCCATCTGCAAATGGTGGTCAATCTGACTTCTGGCCACGATGCCTCGGCGGTCCAGTTAGCAAGATGCTTGCAGGAGGTCATCCAACGGCCGTTCACGACGCCCAACGTCGCGACTGCCACACTACGTAGAAATGGCGATGACAGAGTCCATGACACTCGCCGCTCGCTGGCCTCGGATAGCAAAGATTCCACAAGATTGGTCGAAGACACCCAATCTGCTCGACTATCAGCAGACGCGAGCGGAATTCTCCTGGGATCAAGCCAGAGCGGACCTCGATGGCCTCCCGAACGGTCTGGGATTGAACATCGCCCACGAGGCGGTAGACCGCCATGCGGCTGGCTCACAAAGGGGCCGCGTGGCACTGCGATGGCTGTCGAAGGATGGAACCCGACGCGACTTCACCTACGCTGACCTTCGGGACGAGACGAGCCGCTTTGCCCGCGTACTGACAACGCTTGGCGTAGGCAAGGGCGACTCCGTTGCCGTGCTCGCCGGGCGAATCCCGGAGCTGTACATCGCCGCGCTTGGCACACTGAAGAACGGCAGTGTGTTCACGCCGCTTTTCTCAGCCTTCGGACCCGAGCCAATCCAGTCCCGCATCAACATTGCGCGGGCCAAGGTCCTCGTCACAACCGAGGCCTTGTATCGCAGGAAGGTCGAGGCATTTCGCGGCTCGCTGCCCAGCCTCGAACACGTGCTCCTCGTCGGCGACCCGTCGTCGGTCCAACACCTCTCAGCCGTGCGCCATCTTCGCGGTCTAATGGCCGACGCCGACACACGCTTTATTATCGGCGCCACGGATCCGGAAGATGCCGCGCTGCTGCATTTCACGAGCGGGACGACCGGCAAGCCCAAAGGCGCCGTTCATGTGCATCAGGCGGTGGTTGCGCATCACGCTACCGCCCGGTTCGCGCTTGATTTCCATCCCGATGATGTGTTCTGGTGCACCGCCGACCCGGGATGGGTGACTGGGACGTCGTATGGCATCATCGCGCCTCTGACACACGGGCTGACCTGCATCGTGGACGAGGCCGACTTCGATGCAGAGCGGTGGTACCGCATTCTGCAGGAAGAGCATGTGACCGTCTGGTACACAGCTCCGACGGCCATACGAATGCTGATGAAGACAGGCACGGCTGCGGCCAGGCAACATGCGCTTCCTTCGTTGCGACTGATGGCTAGTGTTGGCGAGCCACTGAACCCGGAGGCTGTGGTGTGGGGCGTGGACGCCTTCGGCAAGCCGTTTCACGACAATTGGTGGCAGACGGAGACCGGCGGCATCATGATCGCGAATTTCCTCGCCATGGACGTTCGCCCTGGTTCCATGGGACGGCCGCTCCCGGGAATCGAAGCCGCTATCGTCCGACGCACTAGCGAGCGGACTGTCGACGTCGTTGACACGCCGGACACCGAGGGCGAGCTGGCGCTGCGCCCGGGATGGCCCTCGATGTTTCGCGGATACCTGGCAGACGAGGAGCGCTACCGGAAGTGTTTCGTCGGCGGCTATTACTTGACTGGAGACCTGGCGAAGCGCGACCCTGACGGCTACTTCTGGTTCATCGGGCGCGCTGACGATGTGATCAAATCGTCGGGCCACTTGATCGGCCCATTCGAGGTCGAGAGCGTTCTTCTCGAACATCCTGCCGTCGCCGAGGCGGGCGTCATTGGAAAGCCCGATCCCCTGGCGCTCGAGATTGTCAAAGCCTTTGTCGCATTGAAGCCGGGCTACGAACCGACCAATGCCCTGCGGCAGGAGCTGCTCGGCTTCGCACGGGTGCGACTCGGCGCCGCCGTCTCGCCGAAGGAGATCGATTTCCGTTCGAGCATCCCCAAGAACCGTGCCGGCAAGATCATGCGGCGACTGCTGAAGGCGCAAGAGCTGGGTCTGCCCGAAGGCGACACCTCGACATTGGAGGCATCATGAGTGAAGAACTCAGTGGAGGCGGTTCAACGCCAGCGCAAGTCGCCGCTCCTCAGGATGCGAGCCCCGGTCACGAGGTTGGCCGCGAGCACGCGCTTCGGCTGTTCCACGAGATGCTCCGTATCCGACGCTTCGAGGAGAAATGTGCCGAGCTCTACAGCGCCGGCAAGATCCGCGGATTCCTCCATCTCTACATCGGTGAAGAAGCTGTTGCCGTCGGCGCGATGCGGGCTCTTCAGCAAGAAGACGCCGTGGTCGCTACCTACCGCGAGCATGGCCATGCGCTGGCTCGGGGCATTTCGATGGACCGCCTCATGGCCGAAATGTATGGCAAGCAACAAGGCTGCAGCCGCGGCCGTGGTGGTTCGATGCATGTGTTCGACACGCAGACGCGTTTCTACGGCGGCAATGCCATCGTAGGTGGTGGACTGCCGATTGCGGTGGGACTCGCCCTCGCAGACGCGATGGAGCACCGTCCTCGGGTGACGGCTTGCTTTTTCGGAGACGGAGCCGTCGCCGAAGGTGAGTTTCACGAGTCGCTGAACCTGGCAGCTCTGTGGAAACTGCCCGTCCTGTTTCTCTGCGAGAACAACCTTTACGCAATGGGCACTCGCCTCGAGCGCGCGCAGGCGCAAACCGACCTTGCCGCGAAAGCCCGCAGTTACAAGATGCCGGCCAGCTCGGTGGATGGCATGGACGTCTTGGCGGTCGAGGCGGCCACGACACGCGCCGCCGCCGCCGTGAGGCGCGGCGACGGACCCGCTTTCATTGAATTCAGGACGTACCGTTTCCGGGCGCACTCGATGTTCGATGCAGAGCTGTATCGCGACAAATTCGAGGTGGAAACCTGGAAGCGGTACGATCCGCTCACGACGTTCATCGGTCGACTCGAGGAGCGCGGCGTCACGACCGATGCGGTCGTCCGCGCAATCGAGACGTCCGTCTCGGACGAGATCGACCTGGCGGTGGACTTTGCCGAGCGCGGGACGTGGGAACCCGTCGCGGATCTGCTGAAGGACGTCTACACGCCGGCTGAGCCGCGCTCCTCTGACGGAGCCGCGTGATGGTCACAACGACGTACCGCGAGGCCGTTCGAGCCGCTTTGAGGGAAGCCCTCTTGAAGGATCCGCGTGTCTTCATCATGGGTGAGGATGTCGGTAAGTACGGTGGGTCGTACGCCGTCAGCAAGGGGTTGCTCGGTGAATTCGGTCCCGAGCGAATTCGAGATACGCCTCTCTCCGAATCGACGTTCGTCGGAGCTGGCATTGGCGCGGCGCTCGGCGGCATGCGGCCGATCGTCGAGGTCATGACGGTTAACTTCAGTCTCCTGGCGCTCGATCAGATCGTGAACAACGCCGCAACAATCCGTCACATGTCAGGCGGGCAGTTCAGCATCCCCCTGGTCATTCGCATGGCCACGGGCGCAGGGCGCCAGCTCGCCGCGCAGCACGCACACAGCCTGGAAGGATGGTACGCCCACATTCCTGGCATTCGCATCGTCACTCCAGCAACGCTGGAGGACGCGCGCGGCATGCTCTGGACGGCGTTGGAAGATCCCGATCCGGTTTTGATCTTCGAGCATCAGACGCTGTACAACACGGAAGGTCCGCTGGCCGATGATGCCGGACCGGTCGATATCGATCGCGCGGCTATTCGCCGCCAAGGTACCGATCTGAGCCTCATCACTTATGGCGGAACATTGGCCAGAACGCTGAGCGCAGCCGAGACGTTGGCCGATCAAGGCATCGACGCCGAGGTGATCGACCTGCGCAGCTTGCGCCCGCTGGACATCCCGACGATCGTGGAGTCGGTGAAGAAGACGCATCGCGCCGTGATCGTCGACGAAGGCTGGAAGAGCGGCAGCCTCTCGGCAGAGATCGTCGCACGCCTCGTCGAGCACGCCTTCTATGATCTCGACGCTCCGATTGCGAGGGTCTGCACGGCCGAGGTGCCGATTCCCTATCCCAAGCATCTCGAAGACGCCGCGCTGCCACAGCCACCGGCCATCATCGCGGCGGCGCACGAAGTCGTCGGACACCATGAGTGAGTTCCGGATGCCCGCTCTCGGAGCCGACATGGAGGCCGGCACGCTGGTCGAGTGGCTCAAACGACCCGGCGAAATCGTCAAGCGCGGTGACATCATCGCCATCGTCGACACGCAGAAAGGCGCAATCGAGATCGAGGTATTCGAGGATGGCGTTCTCGAACGGATTGTGGTGCAACCTGGAGCAAAGGTGCCGGTCGGGACCGTTCTCGCGCTGATCCAGGGCACTGGACGTCAGCCGTCAAGCGCGCCGCCGACGGTGGAGCTCCAGCCGTCTGCGCCCAAGGTCCCAACAGCACCATCGATCGCCGGACCCGAGAAAGCCGCGCGCGCACGAGTATCCCCGATAGCACGTAAGCTCGCCGCAAATCTGGGCGTCAATCTCGCGCAGGTGAAGGGCACAGGCGCGCAAGGAGCAATCACACGCGAGGATGTCGAGCGCGCCGCGGGCGCGCTGAAGACCCCCGCTACACCACCTGGCGGGGCGGCAGCCGACCGCACGACAGCCATGCGAGCCGCAATCGCCGCCGCGATGGCGCGGTCGAAGCGCGAGATTCCACACTACTATCTCTCGACGACCATTGACATGAGCTCGGCCCTCAGCTGGCTGCAGGCAGAAAATGAGAAGCGGGCGATGACTGATCGGCTGCTCCCGGCAGTTCTGCTCATCAAAGCCGTGGCGCTCGCGCTTCGGGAAGTGCCGGAGCTGAACGGCTTCTGGGTCGACGACGGTTTCAAGAAAGGCGCGGGCATTCACGTCGGGTGTGCGATCTCGCTGCGCAATGGGGGACTCGTCGCGCCAGCCTTGCACGACGCGGATACGACGGATCTCAGCACGCTCATGCACAAGCTCGCAGGATCTCGTGGCGCGCGCCCGCGCCGGCACGCTGAGGAGCTCGGAGTTTGGCTGATCCCACAATCACGGTGACGAACCTCGGTGATCAGGGCGTCGAGTCGACGTTTGGGATCATCTATCCACCACAAATCGCCCTCGTTGGCTTCGGGAGAATCTCGGCACGACCCTGGATTGGCTCGGCAGGAATCGAAGCGCGACCACTGCTCACGGCGACGCTCTCGGCCGACCATCGTGCCAGCGACGGGCACCGTGGCGGCATGCTCCTAACGGTCATTGACCGGTGGCTGCAGACCCCAGAGAAGCTATGACGCCAGACGCGATTAAGCAGACGATCATCGATGCACTCAGGCAGATTGCACCCGAGATCGACGCGGCCTCGATTGAATCGGGCACCAGTTTCCGTGATCAATTCGATCTCGACTCGATGGATTTCCTCAATTTCGTGCTCGCACTGCACGACCGGCTGGGCGTCGATATCCCGGAAGCAGACTATCCGCGCCTCTACACGCTCAACAACGCGGTGGCGTATCTCGTGTCGAAGATGGGGGCCCGGTCGTAGTCGCGATTCGAGCGCCTTCCAAGCAGCCGGGACGTTAGCTTCCGCCCCATTCCCTGAGAATCCGACCGAGATCGATGTCCGGAGAGATTAAGCAGATGTGTCCGTGTTCGGCGAGCACGCGTACGTCTGACCGAGTCATCCTTTCGGCCATAAACCGCGCCTGCTTAACGGCGGGCACAAGATGATCCCGTTCGGCGGCCAGAAAGAGCGTTGGAGGGCGCAGCTGATGAAGGCGATCACGGATGTCGTATCGGGTCAGCATCTTCAGGCGATTGACGTATCCAAGTCGGGTCGTGTGGGCGGTCAGTTGCAGGAATCGCTCGATCTCGGCTGGATGGGTGTGACGGGAGTGCAGTCTGGACGCCGTTGCACGCCTCATGACACGCATGGCGCCCCACGGCAATGCGTGCAGTACGCCAATAGCCGCGCGCAGGCGCAATTGTCGCGCATACCAAGGAAACGAGTTCAGGACGATCAGCCCAGCAACGCGATCGGGCTCGGCAAGGGCGAAGCTCATCGCAAGCGCGCCGCCGAACGACTCGCCGACCACGATGGCCCGACCGCCCTTAGGCGCGACCGCCTCGACAATCGTTCGAAGATCGGACACCAGCGAGTCCATGGTCGTCGCCGCATCACGCAACGCGTAAGAGGCGACGCGATAGCGGCGCGCGATCAAGGGAATCTGGCGATAGAACAACAGGCCGGTTCCGTCCAATCCGGGGACGAGCACGACCGGTTCACCGGTTCCTTCCATCGACAGACGCGAATCGTACTTGGCAGTCATAAAATCCCGCCATGCGCCCGGTAGTGATCTGGCGTGTGGTCTGGACGGTTCTGGCCATTGTCATCGTGGAAACAATCGTCTCCGGCCTCGCCACAACGCCAGTGGTGTGGTTGTGGCTGCAGCTCGCCGAGAGGACGGTTGGCGCGGCTGCCGGCGCGCGTCTCGCGCTGTTCAGCCTTGCCGTGGTCCCATCGTACATCCTGTTCGCACTCGGCCTGATGGGCTGGTCGGCGGTCGCCACGCGGATGACGGGCGCTCGGACGCCGCCGAACGCTGAAATGCGCATCCAGGATCTGGATTGGCCGCTGCTGACATGGGCCCGCTACATGGTCGCGATCCATGTCGTCCGCGTTTTCGCGGGCACGATCTTCCGAGGCTCTCTGCTTTGGACGATGTACTTGCGTCTGAACGGCGCGCGAATCGGCCGCCGCGTCTACGTGAACACCACGTTCGTCAGCGACCACAATCTTCTCGAGTTCGGCGACGATGTCGTGATCGGTGGCGACGCGCACGTTTCAGGTCATACGGTCGAGGGCGGCGTTGTCAAAACGGCGAGCGTGCGGCTCGGCCGCAATGTGACGATCGGGCTCAACAGCGTCATCGATATCGACATCGAGATTGGCGATGATTGTCAGGTCGGCGCGCTCACTCTCGTGCCTAAACACTCGAGGCTCGTATCGGGCGGCGTTTATGCGGGCATTCCGGCAAGGCGAATAAACCAACTTTCAAGCCCTTCGCGGAGTACCGCTCCGAAAGATTGATCCGCTGCCATACAATGCCAGCAATCACTTGATTACCCCCTCATGGTCAGGACCGGACACGGTGCCTGGCGAACGACGTGATTCGTCGTCGACCCGAACATGGCAAGGTCCAATGCATTCCGACCGTGGACGCCGATGACAATGAGATCGGACGCCTCGCTTTTGGCCGTCTCGAGAATCTGCCGGTACGGTTTCCCGTAGCTGATCTTCGTGATCGGTTTGCACCACACGCGCACCTCGTCAGTCACCAGGGCCTCGAGGCGCTTGCGGGTTCGGCTTTCTACTTCGTGGCGGAGTTCCGGCGCATCGAATCGCTCGAGCAGCAGGTCGTCATCGGGTGGCCAATCTAAGGCGTGAAGAATAGTCAAGTGCGCGTCCGACTCTTTGGCGAGCGAGAATGCCAATCGCAGAGCGCACAGGGAGGACTCGGAGAAGTCCACCGGACAGAGCAACCGCGTATAAGGGACTTTCGCGGCTGTTACCGTCGCCGGCGGCACGGTCATCACCGGACAGCTGGCTTTCCGAAGGACTTTCTCCGCGACCGACCCCACCATGAACCGCTCGAACCCACTGAGGCCGTGCGTCCCCATGACGATGAGGTCGGCTCGAAGCGAGCCTGCCCGATCCAGAATACGAGACGCCACATTCCCATCGGCGATGTGGATATCTGTCTTCACACCTGCTCGATTGGCCGGCTCCAACCATACGCGTAGCTCGCGCTCCAGGGCCTGACGGTCCGCTGCGGTCGGCAGCACAGACCTGGGGAACTCGGCGAAGAGAATCGGCGGTTGCGGAAGGTATTCCAGATAGACGACGTGCAGGGCGGTAATCTCAGAGTCGTACCACTTTGCGATCGCCACGGCGTGCTCCAAGGCATGCCGTGATGAGTCCGAATAGTCGATCGGACAGAGGATGCGACGAATTTCGACCATGTCCTTCTCCATTTCGAGCCCCCGATCCCTTTCCAACGCGCTCAGCTTGACCGCAAGTCACACAACGTGTCGTGAGAAGCAAGGGTGTCCTCGGACATCCGCTCGAGCAACTGAGCTAACGGACCTCCTTCGAGGGCAGATTTCTTCAACCGGCAAGCCCCTGTCGATGTGGCGTACTCGGGACAGATGATCCTCGTCACATTGCCCTCGAAATCTGTCACCCGAGTGACATGAGCCCCGAGTACCGGACATCGGATCGATGTCATCGCCATGACCATCACCTCACTGGGCCGGCGCCCTTGCCAAGGCGCCACTTGCAGCAGGATTCTTCTGCAAAGATCCTGCTAGATGCATCGCTCACGCTGATCGCGCTGGATTCGGGTCGTATCCGATGAATCGTTTAGAGCAAGGCGGGCACTTTTCAACGGGGAAGCAAAAAATTGCACGCCACTTGCTGGCTCTTTCGAGAGCACATCTCTGAATGAAAGCTTGACGCCTGAGCGACCGTAACGCGGTTACCAGAGCCAGCAGGACATCATGCGGCACGCCATCGCGTTGAATGGGTCGTTCTTCAACAGTCATCGCATGGTCGAGGAATACGTGCTGAAGGCCTACGATGCGATCTGAATCTCTGCGGAACCAGTCAGAATCATGAGAGCGGAGCAATCCGCGACGTCCACCTGGACCATCATTGCGGCCCCGAGACGGAGGCCTGCTCGACCAAGGGGGCCATATCGGCCATTTCTATCGGCTTGCTGATGACACGAGATGCACCAAGTCTGAGCGCGTCAGCCTGCATTTCCGGCGTCCCGTACGCCGTCATCATGATCACTCGACTGGTCGGGGCAACCCGCCTGATCGTCTCGAGGAGCGCCAAGTCGTTCGAGTCCGGAAGCCGGTAGTCGAGCAGGATGACATCCGGGATGGGGCCAGTTGAGAGCCTCTGGAGCGCCTCTTTCGCGTCTCCTGCCTCAACCACGATATGACCGAGTTGTCCCAAGGTTTCCGCGATGGACCACCTGATCAGGAGTTCATCGTCGACGACGAGGATGCGCAATCTTCCTCGCATTTATTTCATCCGTTCGCGAACGGCCTCGCATCCCGACTTGTGCGGAGTGCGCCTCGACGGACTCTCAATGCTCCATCCTGGCGACTCCCAGCCGCACTTTGAGCACCGAAGTGAAACTCGGCGGCGCTCGAAATGAAGAAGCGGATCGTGCCCTCGCACTGCGCAAAGGCACTCGCGAACGCGAGTGAACACATTCTGAATCCCGTTGACACCGTGACTGACCCCGACAGGGTGCAAAGTCGCGTGGAATAGACGCAGGGCAAGCATACCGTCTCAACAGATCTCGTCGGCCGAATCGACCGCCGACTCAAACGAAGGTTCCACGACGATCCGGTTGTCCACATGACTGATACCGGGCGCACTTGCGGCGGCACGTTCGGCCGACTCGCGTTGCAGCCACGTTTCAGCCGTCCCCGTCAGAGTCGCCGTTGCGCCGGATACGGTGACGGTGATGTGGCGCGCGTCCACATCCGCGTTCTCGTGCAGTGCTCTCACGATGCGGCGCCGGACGTCGCGCACGGCGTCGTGCGGCGCGACGACAATGTGATTCAATACGTTCCGCACGCCTCGGATGTGGCGAACGACCCTTTCCGCATCTTGGCTCTGAAACAGCCAGTTGACCTTTCCAGTCAGGTTGATGTGGCCGTTGCGCACGGACACTTGCACGCTCGCGGGTACCGAGTCGCGAAGTTCCAAGGCCCGCACCGCATCCTGAGCGATGTCCGAGTCGGTCCGTTCTAGCCGTAGGCGTACCTCGATGTCATTGGCGACCGCGCGGACGCCTCGAAGCCGTTGCGCTGATCGCTCGGCGGCGAGCTTACCCGCATAGCTGTCGACGTATCCGGTCAGCGTGATACTGCCGTGGCTGGCAGCGACACCGATTGCGCTGGCATCCACTTCGGGGTCCCACGCGAGCTGACTCATCACGGCGTCTCTCAGTCGTACGTCCGATTCGGTAAGACTTGCGATTGTCACAATGGCCTCCTTGTTCGGCGCGCCTGTCGAGCTGACAATGGCCGTTCGGCAACTGTCTCCCGAAAATCCGCCAACCCTTGTCTCAAGGGCAATTCGTGTACCACGTGAGCCACACTCGAGAGAGCCCACGTGGTCATAAGAACAGCGCCAAACAAGAGTGGAGTAGCACTCCTGGATGTGGGGAAATCTTCTCGCCCCTTGTGAAGTTTTTCCCAGTTCGCCTCACGCCCCTGAACGAGTCCGAGCGTCGAACATTCGAATTTCATAACGGTCCGCTCGAACCACGAATGGTTCCTCGGGCACAGATGTTGCGCCTACGGCACGGTCCACATCGTTCAGCCGGACACGAGGCTCAGGCACCGGAGGTGCTCCATGTCAGAGAACAAGCAAACCGCGCCCGTCCCCACTCGTAGCGCTCGCGATCCCTTTTCGCTGTTACGGCAGATGACATCCGAGCTCGATCGCGTATTCGACGACTGGCCGTCACTTCGCTGGCCGTTCGGGTCGTCTGCGGCGTCCGAACCGACGGCCTGGTCACCGAAGATCGACGTCTTCGAGAGAGACGGTCGACTTGTCACTCGAGTCGATCTGCCGGGCATGAAGAAGGATGACGTCTCGGTAGAGGTGGCCGACGGGCATCTCGCGTTATCTGGCGAGCGAAAGCGAGAGACCGAGGAAAAGAAGGACAACTTCTATCGAAGCGAGCGCGAGTACGGCAGGTTCTACCGCGTTGTTCCGCTTCCGCAAGGCGTCAAGCTCGAAGACGTGAAGGCCACGTTCTCGGACGGTGTTCTCGAAGTCAGTACCCTGCTTCCGGCTCGGCCACAGACAACTGTCAGGAAGGTCCAGATCGACGAGCGGAAAGGCGCCAAGAGCGCCGCCTAAGGAGGGAACCATGAAAGTCAAAGACCTCATGACGAGCGAGCCGCGAACCTGCTCGCCGGATACGAACCTGGCCGCCGCGGCGGCACTCATGCTCGACGGCGATTGCGGCATCCTGCCGGTCCTGGCGGACGGAAAGCTGGCCGGCGTCGTCACCGATCGCGATATGTATATCGCGCTCGCCACCCGGAACCAGCTCGCGTCTCAGGTTACGGTGGCCGAAGTGGCGCAGACTCCTGTCTACACATGCGGACCGGACGATGACGTGCAGGCCGCTTTGGAGACCATGAAGCAACACTGCGTTCGACGACTTCCTGTCGAGGGCTTCGGCGGCACCGTACTGGGCATCGTGTCGATGAACGACATCGTGCTGGCTGCCGGTGCCCGAAAGCCGGTACGCGATGCTGAGATCATGAACGCACTGCAGGGCATCTGCGCGCATCATCATCCAGCGCATCATGTCGCTGCCGCCTGATCCGTCAGCAAACTCCTACGTGGTCGCCGATCCGATTTCTCCAGATCGGCGACCTGTTGGGTAGCACTCCTTTCATCGACCGGCAAAACACATGCGAAGTGGCGTCTCGTTTGCAACCGACTCTACACGCGTGAGGTCGCTCAGAGGTGAGGCATGCCACACAAGCATCTATTGTTTCGTTCAGAAGCTCGAGAAAAAGTGCTGCGCGGCGCAGCCGCTATCGCTGACGCCGTCCGAGTCACGCTAGGCCCGAGGTCCCGATGTGTCCTGATCGAAAAGAAGTGGGGCAAGCCGCTCGTGTGCAACGACGGCGTGACGATCGCCAAGGAATTCGCTCTGAAGGACCCGGATGAAAACCTTGGCGCGCAGATGCTCCGCGGTGCGGCCGAGCGCACTGGCGATGCCGTAGGTGACGGGACAACAACATCGACGCTACTCGCCCACGCGATTGTGGCTGACGGCGTCCGTAATATTGCCGCCGGCGCCAGCGCGATCGACCTCAAGCGAGGGCTCGACCGCGCGACCCGTGTCGCCATCGACGCCCTCCGTGGACAATCCCGGCCTGTCCAAAGCGCACGCGAGAAACAGCAGGTCGCCACGATCGCGGCTCACAACGATCCGGCCATCGGCGACCTCGTTGCGCAGGCGATCGAGAAAGTCGGGGCCGAGGGTGCCGTCACCGTCGAGGAAGCCAAGGGAACCGAGACGATCATGGAAGTCGTGGAGGGACTGCAATTCGACCGCGGGTACCTGTCGCCGTATTTCGTCACCGATCCAGAGAAGATGGAAGCCGTGCTCGAAGACGCGCTGATCCTGATCTATGAGGGAAAGATCAGCACGGTGAAGGATTTCCTTCCTCTGCTGGAGCAAATCGCCAAGCGGGGCGCGCCGCTGCTCGTCGTCGCCGAGGATGTCGAAGGCGAGGCGCTGGCCACGCTCGTGGTCAACCGCTTGCGCGGTGTGTTCGCCAACGTGGCGGTAAAGGCACCGGGGTTTGGTGACCGTCGCAAAGCGATGCTGCAGGACATCGCGATCGTGACGGGCGGCCAGCTCATCGCTCAGGAGCTCGGAATTCGACTCGAGAATGTCACCGTGGAGCACTTAGGGCGCGCATCCCGAGTCGTCATCGATCGCGACCACACGACCATCGTCGGTGGCAAGGGCGACAAGCAGGCGATCGCCGGACGATGCCAGGAATTGCGCAAACAGATTGCCGACACAACATCTGATTACGACCGCGAGAAGCTCGAAGAACGGCTGGCAAAGCTGGCAGGCGGCGTGGCGGTCATCCGTGTTGGAGCGCCTTCGGAGGCCGAGATGAAGAGCCGTCACGAAGCCTTCGACGACGCCATTCACGCTACACGGGCGGCGGTTGCCGAGGGGGTCGTCCCAGGGGCGGGTCTCGCACTGCTTCGCGCGATCCCAGCAGTCGACGCTGAAGCCGCACAGCTGGACGGCGATGAGCGTGCCGGCGCGCATATCCTCCGCCGAGCACTCGAGTCCCCGGCCCGGCAGATTGCCGAGAACTCAGGGGTGGACGGCGGTGTCGTCGTCGAAAAGATGCGCAACGGAGCCGGGAATCTCGGGTTCGACGCGGCGTCGGGAAAGTACGTCGACTTGATCGAAGCCGGTATCATCGACCCCACGAAGGTCGTCCGCCTGGCGCTCGAGAACGCAGTCTCGGTTGCTGGGGTGCTGCTGCTGACCGAAGCCACGATGACGGAGGTGCCAGAAACCAAGTCGGACACCGCATCAGCTGTCGCAGACGGTGGCATGTAACGGTCGCACATCGCGACGGACGCTGATCAACGGGGTTACTGAAGTTCGTCTGGCCCTTCGAAGCCTTCCGGATTCGCCACCCGCGCGACGACCAGACTGTTCACCACCCGCTGAACGCCCGCAATCTGTCGCACAACGTCCTCTGCCTCCGATCGCTCGATCGGCCAGCCGACGTGCCCGTGACACCCGGTGCTGAGCATCAGGCGGCGTGTCTCGAGAACCCGCCCGCTCCCAGTGGGGTCGACGGCGGTTGTTGCCGGCCCGGGGAGTCGACGCGCGCTCGTCCACCCACGAGTCGTGTGAAGCACTCGCTCACGCCAAGTGCTCCATTGCCGCTGAAGAATTCCGATGCCTGGGGAATTCTTCTGCCCGTGGAATTCCTGCGCTTGTGACTCCGATCGA
>CAVYZX010000007.1:0-211157 GCA_963773035.1 uncultured Acidobacteriota bacterium
CTGTTCCGCAAACTGCGGCATCGCGGCGGACGTCTCGCCGATTGGCAGTTTCGCTTCGGCGCCGCGGCCTACAACTTGGTGCGGTGGCGCAATCTCGTCACACGACCGGCGTAACAGCGGCCAGCACCCGATGGATCCCGCGCCCTGCGATGAACACATCACCATCAACGAAAAAGGAAATCGGGTGCTGACCCATCGTTTTTCAGCACCCTGCTAGGCGATGCCTGAACTGCCGGAAGTCGAGACCATCCGCCGACAGCTGGAACCAGCAATGCGCGGTGCACGGATCGAGCAGGTATTGCTGAGACGGAAGGATTTGCGCCGCCCGTTTCCACGAGCCTTCGCTTCTCGACTCGAAGGCCGCCGGATTCGATCCGTCGATCGCCGCGGCAAGTATCTGCTGGTTGCGCTCGACTCCGGCGAGACCTTGTTGATGCACCTCGGCATGTCGGGATCGTTCCGGATCGATCGCAACCGGAAACAACCACCTTCGAACAGTGCTCCAAGGGATCGCCACGATCACGTCGTGTTCACGTTGTCGAATGGCGTGACCGTCACGTTCAACGACCCCCGGCGATTCGGCGTGATGGACTTGTTCGGCGCCGGCCTCACGTCTCATCGGTCGCTCGCGGCTCTCGGACCTGAACCGCTGGCGGCTTCCTTCGACGCGGTGGGCATTGCGCAGGCGCTGGCGGGCAAGCGGTCGGCTCTGAAAGTCACCCTCCTCGACCAACGCGTCGTCGCCGGCCTCGGCAACATCTACGCGAGCGAGGCGCTGCACCTCGCGGGCCTTTCTCCGTTGCGGCGATCTTCCACGATCGCAACCGCGGGAGGACACCCGACGCCCAGGGCCGTCCGCCTGGCGGGGGCGATCAAGACCGTGCTGCGCCGGGCGATCGCTCGCAAGGAGAGTCCGTATAGCGCAGGCCGCTTCCGGGTCTACGAGCGAGAGGGCGAGCCGTGCCCGACACCTGGCTGCCGTGGAACGATCCGCCGAATTTCGCAGGCCGGTCGATCGACGTTCTATTGTCCGTCGTGCCAGCGCTGATCGGCGGCGCGCAATCCGTCGCGTGCTTCAAAGGTTGCAAAGTCCTTCGAAACTGCGATACGGTGCAGGCGTTTGGTGCGCTGAGCATCGGCTCTTCTCGAGCCGATACCGATGAGGGAGGTCACACATGATGCGCAATGGCTTGCTGGTTGGCGGCGTCGCGTTACTGGCAACGGTGATCATGGCGCCCATCCCTGCCGCAGCCCAGAAGAAGGCGTCGCCTCCGGCTCGAACACCTGATGGAAAACCAAACCTGGAGGGCATCTACTCGTTCAGTACGATCACGCCGCTCCAGCGACCCGAAACGCTCGCCGGGAAGGATACGCTCAACGACGAGGAGGCCGCGGCGTTCGAAGCGTCGGAAAACACGCGGCTCAATCGCGACCTGTTCGACCCGATCAAAGGACAGCCGAGCGCCGGCTACGCGCCAAGAGCCGAAGGGGGCGTGCTTTCGTATAACGAGTTCTGGTACGAGCGCGGCAGCCGACTCACTAAAGACAGACGCACGTCGCTCATTCTCGAACCAGCGGATGGCAGGATACCGCTCACCGATGCCGCGCGCCTCAGGGTCGCCGAAATGCGCCGGCGCTCGGATGGCGGCATCGGCGATTCGGCCGAGGACCGGACGCTGGCCGACCGGTGCCTCATCGGTTTCAACGCCGGCCCGCCGATGACACCAGGTCAGTACAACAACAACCTGCAGATCATTCAGGGGCCGGGGCTCGTCGTGATCATCAACGAGATGGTGCACAATGCTCGCATCATCCCGACCGATGGGCGGGCGCACACGCCTTTCCGTCAGTGGGCGGGAGACTCACGCGGCCGCTGGGAAGGCGAGACGCTCGTCGTCGAGACGATCAACTTCCGCCGCGAGACGAGTCTGCAAGGGTCTACCGCCGAAACGCGGGTCGTCGAGCGCTTCACGCGAGTCGACAACGAGATGATCAAATACGAATTCACGGTCACCGATCCGAGTTCGTACATCCGGCCGTGGAGTGCCATGCTGCCGATGACGAGAATCGAGGGACCGCTGTTCGAATACGCCTGCCACGAAGGCAACTACGCGATGGCGAACATTCTCGCTGGCGCGCGTGCGAAGGAGAAAGAGAAGGAAAAAGCCGCCGGTTCCTCTCAGCAATAGAGCGGGACTCACGTCGGCGGCGCCCGGCTGGTTACTGCCCGACTGGCCTTGCTTCTGGTGTCTAAACCCATCGATCACGCTGAACGCTGACGCAAATGGTTGGTCAAACCATCTCGCACTACCGCATCGTCGAGAAGCTGGGCAGCGGCGGGATGGGTGTGGTCTACAAGGCCGAAGACACGACGCTCGGCCGCGACGTCGCGCTGAAGTTTCTTTCCGCTGACATGGCGAGCGATAAGCAAGCCCTCGAGCGTTTTCTGCGCGAAGCACGAGCGGCTGCCGCGCTGAATCATCCCCACATCTGCACCATCCACGAAATCGGTGAACACGCGGGCCAGCGTTTCATCGCGATGGAGCTCCTACAGGGCCGGACACTTCAGCAACACATCGCCGCAGGAGCGGTAGACGTGCACGCGCTTCTCACATTCGGCTCGGAGATTGCGGATGCGCTCGAAGCGGCGCACGCCCGGGGAATCGTGCATCGCGACATCAAGCCGGCCAATATCTTCGTCACCGAACGCGGCCAGGCCAAGGTGCTGGACTTCGGGCTTGCGAAGCATATGCCTGAAAACCGCGCGACGATGGCAGGATGGGACGGACCGACGCAAGAGGAGCCACACTTGACGAGTCCCGGCAGCGCGCTTGGCACGGTCGCGTACATGTCGCCCGAACAGGTGCGCGGCGAAACGCTGGATGCGCGGACCGATCTGTTTTCCGTCGGCGTTGTGCTGTACGAGATGGCCACCGGGCTGCAGCCGTTTCCAGGGCCGACGGCCGGTGTGATCTTCGATGCGATCCTGAACAAGGTTCCCGCTCCTCCGGCGCGGTTGAATCCTCGCCTGCCGTCCGGATTCGACGTCATTCTGAACAAGGCGCTCGAGAAGGACCGCTCATTGCGCTACCAGTCGGCCGCTGAGCTTCGAGCCGACTTGCAACGGTTGAAACGCGACACTGACGTCGGGCGTACGGCCGTCCCTGCGGCACGCGTGCCTGTCGCGCGATCCAGTCACGGTGCCGACAAACCATCGACCGGCAAACAATCGAAGACGGTCGACTCGTTGGCCGTGCTGCCGCTCGAAAACGCGAGCGGCGACCCGGACGCCGGCTATCTGAGTGACGGCATTGCCGAGACGTTGATTAATAGCCTGGCACAGCTCCGCAAGATTCGCGTCGTACCGCGGACCTTATCCTTCCGGTACCGCGCGACTGGTGTGGATCCGCTGGTAGCTGGACGCGAGCTCGGGGTCAGGGCCGTGCTTTCCGGGCGAATGATGTTGCGTGGCGACGATCTTGTCGTGTCGGTGGAGTTGATCGACGTCGAGCGTCAGGCGCAGCTCTGGGGCGGACGCTTCAATCGCAAGATGACGGATCTTGTGGCGTTGCAGGAGGAACTGGCGACAGAGATGTCACAGGGACTCCGCCTGCAGCTCACCGGTGAGGAAAAAAAGAAACTGCGAAAGCGTCCGACGCAAAACACCGAGGCTTACCGTCTGGTCCTGATGGCGCAGCACTACCTGGCAGGAAGTTCTGGCGAGGCATTGCGCAAGGGGGCGGCACTCTGCCAGCAAGCTATCGAGATCGATCCAACGTACGCCGCGGCTCACGCCAGACTGAGCATGGCGTACAGCTTCATGCGGTTCTATGGCTATGCGGAGCCTGCCGACGTGGTTCCTGGATTGATGGCCGCGAGAAAGGCGCTCGATCTCGACGACTCCCTCGCGGACTCGCACATCAGCATGGGCTGGAATCTTCTGTATCAACACTGGGACCGTCAGGGCGCCGAGCGGGCGGCGGAGCGCGCCCTCGAGTTGAGCCCCGATTCAGCCGATGGATGGATCCTGTTAGACCTGGTTCAACACAGTCAAGGTCGCGCCGACGAGGCGATCGCCGCCGGAAAACGAGCGGTCGAACTGGCGCCGTTTTACAACCTGGCGTCATTCTGCTTGAGCGTCACGTATGCGAACGTCGAGCAGCTCGACAACGCGATCGAGCAGTCGCGCAAAACCCTCACGATTGATCCTGGCGATGCCAATACTCACGGCGTCCTGGCGGGCCTGTACGCCGTGGTCGGTGAACGCGAGAAAGCTCTCGAGCAATGCGAGGCAGCATTGGCGCTCGCTCGCGGCAGCTTCCATCGGTTGGAGACATCTGCCGTGTATGCCCAATTGGGTGACACCGTGAAGGCGCGCGCGATCCTCGATGAGATCGCGAAGAATTGGAAGCCGGACGGCGTTTCGGCGTTCTGGATTGCGATTGTCTATGCGACGCTTCATGAGAACGATGCGGCGTTCGAATGGTTGGAAAGGGCTTTTCAAGAACGCGCGAGCTTCATGGTGTTCCTCAAGAGTGTGGCGCAGTTCCGCGCGACGATTGCCGGAGATCCGAGATTCGTCGCGTTGGTGAAGCGCGTCGAGGAAGCGGTTTACTAGCGGGAAGAGTGGCTACCGTCCGACCGGCACTGGAAGTTGCAGGCTCGGGGGCGCGCCTTTCGACTCGACCAGGCGGCGAGCGAAGTAGTTGACCACCTTGGCGTCGCTCCGAGCCGCGGTGAGGTATGCGGCGCGCAGAAGCTGCTCTTTGCGCGCACGAAGTGACTCCATGATCCCGTCGCGCACGCCGGGCGTCGACAGGTCGCGCTGTCCAGCCTTCTCGTGCGACACCACCAGCACCATCGTGTACGCGCCGTTTCCGCTCGCTGCCACGTTCACGGCTCCGGGTTCCTTGCCGATCACCGCGTTGCGCAAGGGGGGCGGCGCCTGATTGAGCCTCGATATCGGCACGAGCCCCAAGTCCCCGCCTCGCTGCGCAGACTGCGGATCCTCTGAATAGCTGGTGGCGAGATCTCGAAACGACGCGCCGGCTTTCAAGCGCTCCATCAGCATCTGGACTTTCGCGGCAGCCTGTTGCGGAGTCGTGGCGTCGTCGCCGGTCGTGTTGCCAACCTGTGGCTCGCGCCCGGGCGTCACCACGATTTGTGCGAGACGATACGATTCCTCGGCCACGTTGAACTGGCCGCGATTGGCATTGAAAGCGTCGGCGACTTCCTGGTCGGTGACAGTGACCTTCGAGCCCACCTCCTGAGCGATCAGCTTCTGGGTCATGAGCTCTCGACGCAGGCCTTCACGCATGTCTGCCACGTTCAGACCGCGTCGCGTCAGCTCCTGCTGAAAGGCGTCGTCGGTCATGTTCTTTTTGGCGTTGTTGTAGGCCGTGTCCAGGTCGGTCTGGGCGACTTCGAGATTCAACGTTTTCGCCTTCGCCAGCAGGATGTCCTGGAGAATGAGATCGTCGAGGAGGCTCAGCTTGGCGGCCAGCGTTTCCTCTTCCGAGGCGGGTTGCGAAACGTCCCGGGTGCGCTGGTATGCCTTATCGACATCGCTGCGCGAGATTTCCCGGCCGTCGACGACCGCCCACGCGTTGGGCGAAACAGCAGGCGCGGGGGGCGTCTTGTTCGCTTCACGACAGCTCGTACCAACACACAAGGCTGCGAGCGCGCCGACAACGAGGACAACACGGGACGAGGCGAGTCTCGAAGCGAACTTAGCCAAGCGAAGCCGACCTGCTTTCTAAACTCTCCACCACGGAGGACACAGGGGACACGGAGGACCGATCCTTTTGAGATTTTCTTGATTGAACCTCAGTGTCCTCAGTGTCCCCCGTGGTAGGTAGTTCGAATCTATCCCCACCGTCCTCACGCTCGTTTCAACATCCTGGTCAGCGCGACGAGGATCACTGCGCCGATGAAGGAGACAATAATCGAGCCGACGAGCCCGGCTCCAGGCCAGATACCCAGCGATCCGAACACCCAGCCGCCAATGATGCCACCGAGCAGTCCCAGCACGATGTCCATCAGCATTCCGTAACCGCCGCCCTTCATCACTTGCCCGGCAAGCCAGCCAGCAATAAGCCCGACGATGATCGAATAGATCACGGCATTCCTCCTTCGGTGAGTTTGACGAGGGCGACAAGTATTACTGGCACGCCGATGGTCCTGTCAACCGCAATCGCGCAGCTGTCGAACGTCAACGAGGGGCCAAGTCTGTGCGCTCTTCCTTCTATAATCGTCCGTTGTTCCGATGAGGTTGCAGCCTGGTGACCGGCTCGGTCCGTACGAGATCATGTCCGCCCTCGGTGCCGGCGGGATGGGCGAGGTCTACCGTGCGCGCGACCCACGGCTCGGACGTGACGTGGCCATCAAGGTGTTGCCATCGGCAGTCGCGGCTGATGTCGATCGCCTTCATCGATTCGAGCAGGAAGCGCGCGCCGCTGCGGCGCTGAACCACCCGAACATCCTCGCTGTGTACGACGTCGGCGCCGATGCCAATACGACGTTCATTGTGTCGGAGCTGCTCGAAGGCGAGACGCTTCGGGAGCGGATGAAGAGCGGTCCGGTTGCAGCTCGCAAGGCGATTGAGCTTGCTCTTCAACTGGCGCGCGGACTCGCAGCGGCCCACGATCGAGGCATCATCCATCGCGATCTCAAGCCCGAGAACGTCTTCGTCACCCGGGATCACCGCGTCAAGATTCTCGACTTCGGTCTGGCAAAGCTCACGCAGGATCGCCCGCCGGCGGAAGTGAGCGCAGTCGTCACAGTGCTGTCGTCGCCGACGCAGCCTGGCGTCGTGCTCGGCACCGTCGGGTACATGGCGCCCGAGCAAGTGCGTGGACTGCCGGTGGATCAGCGCGCGGATCTGTTCGCATTTGGAGCGATCCTTCATGAGTTGCTGTCGGGCCGCCGCGCGTTTTCTCGAGAAACGCCGCCGGAGACGATGGCGGCGATCCTGAACGAAGATCCGCCAGAGCTCAGCGTCGCAGCCGCGGCAATTCCTCCGGCCTTGGTCCGCATCGTCGATCGCTGCCTCGAGAAGAGTCCATCGGCACGATTTCAAACGGCCAGCGACCTTGCGTTCGCTCTGGAGAGCCTGTCGGATGGGTCGAGCGCGTCAGCCTCGATCGCCACGCCTGCCGGCTCTCAGCGGACTTACAAGCCGTGGCTGGCCTGGGGCGTCGCCGCGTTGATACTGGCTACCCTGGCGCCCTTCGCGTACCAGCACGTCCGCGAGCGGCGAGCGACGTCCAGCCCCATACGCTTCCAAATCCCTCCCACCGTCGAGTTCGGCGGACCCGGAAATTTCGGCCTGTCTCCGGACGGCCGTCAGCTGGCGTTCGTCGGTCGCGGTCCCGATGGAGTGGTGCGGCTCTGGATCCGCTCGATGGACTCGCTCGAAGTCCGCTCTCTTCCGGGTTCGGAGGCCGGCGAAAATACGCCTCCGCCGTTCTGGTCTCCCGACGGCAGGTTCGTCGCGTTCGATGCCGGAGGCAAGCTCAAGAAGCTGGACGTGTCGGGTGGCCCGCCGCAGACCTTGTGCGATCTTCCGAGCGTGGCCGTAGGCGGCGCCTGGAATCGCGATGGCGACATCGTTGTTGGGAACATCGCTGGCGGTTTGTTGCACGTACGCGAGACCGGTGGTGCCGCGTCTCCCATCACCACACTGGATTCCTCACGGAAGGAGGAATTCCACATGCTTCCTTCCTTTCTCCCGGATGGCCGCCATTTCGTGTACTTGCGCATCGCGCCTGGCGGGCCTGAATTCAGCGGCACCTATGTGGGGACGCTCGACGCGAAGCCTGACGAACAAAGCAAAGAGCGGCTGCTGCCTTACCAAGTCGGTCTGACGTACGCAGCTGCCACTGATTCGGGCCCGGGACGGTTGCTGTTCCTTCGCGAGGGGACGCTCATGGCGCAGCCGTTCGATGAGAGACGCCTTGTGCTTGCGGGAGATCCCGTGCCGGTCGTCGAGCGTGTCGGCTCGTTTCGTGACAGCGGCTTCTTCTCGACCTCAGACAACGACGTTCTTGTGTACCGTACCGCCGCCAGCGATTCCCAAGTCACGTGGTTCGACCGGCAAGGAAACGTTTCCGCCCGCGTCTCTGAATCCGGCGGCTATCGTGGCGTGGCACTTTCTCCGGACGGCAGTCGCGCGGTCGCGTCGCGGACCGATCCCCAGGACGCGTCGAAGGCCGACCTGTGGCTGTTCGATCTGTCGCGAGGAACCGTGGCCACTCGATTGACACTCGGCACGGGAATCGCCGAAATGCCTATATGGTCTCCAGACGGGAAGCGAATCGCCTTCACTTTCAGCAACAACATGCTCCGTCAGAAACTGGCAAGCGGTGAGGGGGGAGAGCAGGAGTTGATGCGGGTGGACACCGCCGGCTCCATTCGGCCCGCCGGCTGGTCGCCGGACGGACGGTTCGTTCTTTATGCGTCAGCGACGTCGGCGAAGGGACTTTGGGATCTCTTTGTGCTGCCGAGCAACGATTCCAAACCTGTCCCGTTCGTGCGGACCGGATTCATCGAAGACGAGGGCCGGTTTTCACCGAACGGTCGATGGGTGGCCTACGTCTCGAATGAGTCGGGGCTGAGTGAAGTGTATGTCCGCGCGTTCGCGACAGACTTCAGCGGCGGCTCGGCCAGCACAGGAGGCAGCGTGTTGGTCTCTCGTGGTGGCGGCACCGCGCCGCGCTGGCGTGGGGACGGCCGCGAGCTCTTCTATCTCGCTTCGAACGGAAAAATGATGGCTGTCGGAGTGAACCCCGGTCAGCAGTTCGACGTCGGAGCGCCGACATCGCTCTTTCAGACCCCACCCGGCAGCGTCGTCGGCGACGTGAGCGCCGATGGCAAACGGTTTCTTCTTGTGACGCCGGTCGGCCCGAGCGCATCCGCGCCCTTTACGGTCGTGCTGAACTGGACCGTCGGCCTGAAGAAATAGCGGTCCCGCGGTATAGCGACCCGGTGGTCGGCTATTGAGGAACCCCTTCCACGATGAACCCCCTCGCCTTCGCCGACCGCTGACGGATCGGTTTGATCGCCGAGTACTCGGGCGAGTCGTACCACTTGCGGGCGGCTTCAGCGCTGTCGAAGGTCATCACGATAATGCGCTTTGGCGGCTCGCCTTCGAGCGACTGGGTCTTGCCGCCGCGAACGAGATATCGCCCTCCGTACTTGGCGATCGTGGCCGGCACCCCGGCTGCATAGGTGTTGAAGTCGTCCTGGTTGGTCACGTCGAACACTTCAGCGATGTAGAAGCCGGTTGGCGGCTTCTGCGCCATGAGCGCTCGACTGGCGAAAGCCCCGAGCACGACTCCCGCGACCAATGCCAGCACGACGACGTAGCGTGTCTTCATGTTTTTCTCCTGTTCGGTCGCGCCGGTAGCGGCGCCGGATCTGCCGCCGATTGTCTCACGCGCATGCGCTCGAGGCGGCGAAAGTTGTCGTCCCGTTGCGGCTCGTGCCTTGCACCGGTGACCGACTGGGCGCGCGGAATTAGGCGCAACTCGAATCAGGCAATACGAAGATGTCTTGTGAGTGAGAGAAATCCCGCACGACGGAACGAAATTTCCCCACTGCGCATGTGTGTTGCCTTTCGAGTTGCTCGGTTTGCGTATCTCGCGTTCAGCGAGATAGCGATGCATGCCGGCCGAATGGCGAAGGAGCACTTATGACTACCAGTAGACGGCTGTCGACGATCGTCTTGTTGTTGGTTGGAACCTTCATGGGCATTGGACCCGCTTCGGGTCAGGGTCGGGACGAGCACGGACGTCGGGGACCGTGCGTCGGCCGGCACGACGATCGTCCTTGCTTCAACAAAAAGGACTCGACCGCCCTTCGGTTTGTCTCCGATGGCCAATACGTGCTGGTGCCCAGCAACGAAAGAATCGACGACATCTCGCGGGGACTCACCCTCGAGGCTTGGGTGAAATCCGCGGTGGACCTGCCGGGAGGCTATCGGTCGATCGTTTCCAAGCAAATGAATGGAACGGGGTACATGCTGGCGACGAACGACTTCGTGCATTTTAAAGCGGAAGTTGGCGGCGAGCAGGCCGCGACGGCTTCAGAGCCGAGCCGCGAAGGTTGGCAACACATCGCAGCCGTGTGGGACGGTCGGCTGAAGCTTTATGTCAACGGGCAACTCGACGGCGTACTAAACACGAGTCACCCGATTCCGAACTCGTTCGAACTGTACATTGGCTCGAGTCCGTTCGGCGCCGACACAACCTGGCGAGGGGTCATCGATGAAGTCCGCCTCTGGGCTGTCGCAAGAACCCAGGAGCAGATCCAGTCCACCATGAATCGCTACCTGTGCGGCGACGAACCGGGCCTAAGGGCGTACTGGTCGTTCGACGAAGGGCAAGGTTCGCGACTTGGGGACACGCTCGGTCACAGCGACGGAGTTGTCGTCGGTCCGGAATGGGTCGAGGGTGTCGATCTGCCGCGGTCTGACGATTGTCGCCACGATTCACACCGATGAGCACACGTCGCCAAGCATGGCGAAGCATTTGCGTTGAATGTGGTTACCAGTCGAGCGTTGGGGAGTTCGCGGGCGCTATTTCCCGAAGAGGTCGCGTGTGGCAGCCATCGGAAACAACGAGCTGAACATGAGTTCCTTTGGTCTGCCTCTCATCGCATCAAAAATTCTTTGTACAACCTCGTCGGAGTACTGCGTCTTGTGACATGCCATCGCACGGCGGGATGCCTCCAAATCCGCGGTGGTATACGGAATGACGATGTTGAGAAACTTGGGTAACGGAATCACGAACGACATCTCTGTACGTGACGGGTTCACGACGCGCATGCCCTCGACGGGAAGTGACGCGTAGAAGAGGCGCTCCGGCGCGCCAGGAGCCCCAGCCCGCACGAGCTGAGTCGCAATGCTACTCACCAGCCGATGGTCTGGATGGCCCGCCCCGCCGTCCGGTCCCCACGTGATCACGGCGTCGGGGCGAAGTCGCTCCAGTTCTGCTTGCACTCGTGCTGTCAATCGAAAGAGACGCTCACGATCCTCGGTGTATGTGCCGAGATGTCCGTCCGGAAATCCGAGCAGAATCGGCGGATGGATGCCGAGCGCGTCCGTCGCGCAGCGCGCCTCGTCGGCTCGCACGCGCGCGAGCTCCGGACCACTCGGGATCGCCGTGTGCGCCGAACCCTGCGCGCCATCCGTTGCGATAATCAGATGCACCTGCACGCCCTCCCGAGCGTACCGGGAGAGGATCGGTGCGACCGGGCTCTCATCGTCCGGGTGGGCCATGATCAGAACCAGCGTTTTGAGAGTCGCACTCGGCGCCCCTTCGCCCGAGGAGACGCAGAGCAGCACCGCCGTTAGGACAGCACAGAATGAGGGTTTCACAGGTGCCTCCAGAAGAATCCTTACCATCTCGGTCGATCAAATGCGTCTGCGATTGGATGGCGATGAGACCGCTCGGCCGTCGCTCCGCGGTCGCATGTCCTGCACGTACCAAAGCAGGCTGTAGGCCTCGATTGCCATCGCGGCCGGCGAGAAGATCGGCGCAACGAGCCACATGAACAACCACTCGTTTTCCATGACAACCTCCAGTTCAGAAGCCATCGAAGGATTCGCAATGGCTGGCTCACAGACCTGATGCCATCAGCGTGTGCGAAGACATCGATTCGACAAAGGGCGCCGCCAGCGCGATCAGCTGATAAACCAGCACCGCGAATGCAGCGCCAACGAGGAGCACCGCGCAGCTCGCGCAACTCACGAACGCCGCGTCTTCCGGTTTGCTGTGATTCATGACCGCCTCCTGACGCGACGATAGCGCTGCGAGGCGCGATTCGAGCTTGAGGAAACCCTGAGGTTTCTTTGATCAGTCGTGGCGGGCGGGTAAGTCCTTCAGGAAGAAGGCCCCAAACATCGGACGGCCGGCGAGCGCGGTGTGCCACCCATAAACAGCCAGTGCGATCACCGCTGCGACAATCAGACGCGATGACGCGGCGTACGGCACCGACGAGCCGATGGCGATCGGCATGAGCGTCAAGAGCAGGCTGACAAACGACGCGACCAGCATCGTCAGAAGGCCGAAGCGGACGGCGACGAGCACGACCACCGTCTGAACGGCTGCGAACAACACCACGTCGGCAATCGAGGGAGCGAAATGATCCGCTGGAGCATTGGCCAGCAACCAGCCCCCGTGAGTGAGAACATAGATTCCTGTAATTCCTAGGACGATGGCCCCCATCGCCAGGGATCGGCGGCGGAGGAGCATGAACAGAACCAACAAGAGCAGGAATGTCAGCATCGTGCCGCTCCACACCGGAATGCTCATCACCGAGCCGATGATCCGGGAGAGCGCGAAGCGCCCGCCCATCAGCAGGTCGCTGGACGCGGCTATGCCGTCGAACGGATTGCTGGACGCGCCAACGGGAAACTGGGGCGGTTGGCCCGACCAGCGTCGCAGCTGCATGTGAAGGGCCAGGATCAGTGCATCGCCAATCGCGACGAGGACTCCGACCAGCACGTCGCGTCCCACGAGCGGATCGCGCACGTCGCCTGCCAGCAAACGGCTCCATCCGATCATGGTTTCAGGCCAGACGCGGCGCAGATGCGGTTCGAGCGCGATATACAGCAGCCACGCTAACGCCGGAACGAAAATTGTGAGCGCCTGCCCTCTGCTCAGCACCTGTAGATCGCCGGTTGCAAGCGCATTGCTCATGAGACCAGCTGCCAGGATGAACAGGCTCAATCGCATCGCGCCGCGGCGATCGCCGCGACCCAGGCGAAGATTGCGCAACGCCAGCAGCGCGGCGACCACCCAGACGACCGGCGCTATGAGCGTGCGCATGAGGAGACCAACGCGCTCTCCGGACGTGCCGCCCGGCCCGGGCTTTTCGTTCTCGGGTCGGGTCCACGGCGCGACGATCTCGAAGTACACGGCTCTCCCCAGGGTGGCCGCCGCTTCAATCCGAATGGGCACGTCCGCGTGTTCAGGGTATGTGCCCTCCCATGCTGCTCGCGTGTCCGCAAAGATCGGCGGAAGCCGGCGCGGTTTTGCAGGAGTGAACTGTCCGATCGGAAGGCCAGCCTCGGCGAACAACGGCTTCCAATCAAATGCTGCGTCCTTCGTCGACGCATCATCGCTTCCCTGCGAGGTGTCGATCTGTCCCGGGGCCGCCAGGAGGCTGACCAACCGGCCGGTTCGATCGAGCGTCAGCGACAACATCCCGGAGCGCGTGTCGGGTGGATTCACGCGCGTCACGATGTTGGCGCCGCCCTGCGGCACTAACGGTCCCTGACTCTGGCGGTACCAGAACAGAAGCGCAGCAGGTTGAGCGGCCCCAAGGACGCGCCAGCGCGTAGGCGACGAATCCTGCTCGTCGATCTCCTGCAGGTAGTCGATATCAGTCGCGTATCCAGCGGCTTCATCGGCTGGCAAAGCTGCGTAACCCAGGTTCCGCAACGCGGTGTGCGCCCGCTCCCTGAGGAAGTCGGGTCCGCGATCGATCTTCGTCAATCCAATCAAACTGACGTCGCGCATGAGGAGGGCGAGGAGAAGCAGCCCACCCAGCACGCCGGCAAAACAGAGGGCGCCGATGGCAGGCGAAAGCGTGCCCGGTTCGCCTGCGGCTGCCACCATGTCAGGTGACGGCGTCTCGCCAGCGGCGAGAGCCGCGGCGAGCGCGTTGCCTCCAGGCAATGCCGCCGCGACGACCTTCGCCGATGACGGGCGGCGAGCGGGATCGCGCTCGAGGCAGCGCTGAATCACGCGTTCGATCGCCGGATCCAGATCCGGTACGTGCGTCGACGGGCTGGGAGCGGCATTGCTCTGCGAGCCTACGCCCCGAGTGGCGCCGTCGACAGTGAGTGCGCGCTTGCCTGTAAACATTTCGTACAACACGAGGCCCAGGGCGTAGACGTCGGTCCGCGTCGTCAGCCCCCGCCCTTCCAGCTGCTCGGGCGCCATGTAGCCGAGTGTTCCCACAATTTCGGGGGCGTCGCGCCGCTGGTCCGTAAGATCAGCGACACCGAAGTCCACGAGGTGCGCCTGGCCCCGTCCGTCGATCAGCACGTTCGCCGGTTTCAGATCCCGATGAAGTACCTTGCAGTCGTGTGCGGCCGCGAGGCCGGCGCAGAGCTGCCGTGCGAGCTCCAACGCCTTGTCCGACGGCAACCGACCGATGCGCCGCAGCAACGACGCCAGATTCTCGCCGTCGATATATTCCATGGAGAGGAAGTGTTGGCCGCCGGTTTCGCCGATGTCATGTACGCGGCACACGTTTGGATGCGAGATCTGGCGCGCGAGCCGAACTTCCTGATGGAACCGCACCAGCAGGTCGGCGCGATGCGTGAGCTCTGGCGGCAGGAACTTCAGAGCGACGGCTTGTCCGAGCTTTAGATCGTCGGCTCGATAGACTTCCCCCATCCCGCCGCGCCCGAGCAGGCCGGCGATCCGATAGCGACCGGCCAACATCGTGCCCGGAACGAATTGACCGCCGTCGAGGGCGCCGGAGGAAGGAAGCCGATTGGCCGCGGCCACGGTCAGCGTCGGCAATTGCGACCCTTCAACGCCGGCGCCACACGCCGGGCAATAGCGGCTCGATTCCGGAACGTCGCGCCCGCAAGAAGGACAACGCATGGGATCGGCCTGATTCTAATCCCGGCAATCACTTGATTTGACGTGGTAGGTGAGCGCTTCTTCGAACGATCTTCGTATAATCCGCGAGGACCGCAAAGCGTGAGCGCGATCATCGTCGACGTAGGGGCGCGCCTGGTGCGACGGGACGGGGTCGACATCCATCTTGCGCCGAAGGCATTCGACCTCCTCCTGACTCTCGTCAGGAACCAGCCCAACGCTGTATCACATGAGCAACTCCACGCCGCGCTGTGGCCGGGCGTTCATGTTTCGGAAACCAGCCTTGCAGCGCTCATCACACAACTTCGCAAGGCGCTCGGCGATACGTCGGACGATGGTCGCGTGATTCGCACGCTGCATCGCGTCGGGTATGCGTTCATCGGTGACGCGGTCGTCGCCGGTCACGCGCCGAGAGCAGGGGTCTCCGTTTGCCGATTGATTTGGCACGGGCAGTCGATCGAGCTTCCGGCTGGCGAATCAGTGATCGGTCGAGACCGCGGATGCGCCGCACACATCGATGCGGACTCGATCTCGCGGCATCACGCCCGGCTCACCATCAGCGGTGGCGAGGTCTCGATCGAAGATCTCGGGAGCAAGAACGGGACTTGGGTGGCCGGCGAGCGTATCCATGGCGCCGTACCGCTCGCAGACGGCACCACCTTTCAGCTGGGATCCGAAACGGTCCGCTTCGAGATCTCCTTCGACGAGCCGCCGACCAAAACGGCAATTGTTCCGTGATCGCGTTTATTCTTCGACAACCAGCCGCGACCGGGCCAGTCGCTGGCGGAGGACCGAAGCTCCGTCAACCTCTCTCAGAACGTGTACCGGATCCCGAATTGAATGATCCGCGGGTCGTCCGCCAAGGTCGGACCGCCAAATGCGGCGTTCGGCGCATCCGGGTACGCCCCAGCACCCCACACCGTGTTGTAAGTCGTGAAGTTCACGGTGTTGAAGATGTTGAACGCGTCGGCGATGAGCTGCAGCCTCCGCGTCCCGCCCAGACTGAACGCCCGCGTAATCCGGAGGTCGACGCTGCTGATCGTGTCGCCCTCGTACGTATTGCGGCCTGCGCCGATGGGCCGATCGTTGAGGACGCCGTCGCCGTTCGAGTCGGTCCCGGTGGTGATGTTGTTGAAGAACGGCGACCCCAGGCTGACGATCGGCGCAACGTTCATGTCGCCGAGGACCCGCCACAAGCCACCGTTCGTGGCCGCAGGCGTCACCAGGACACCGGAGAACGACAGCTTGTGCCACTGGTGCTGCAGCGAGTTCCCACGGTCGGCCTCCAGGTTGTTCTGGTCGCTTGCGTACGGGATGTCGAAGATCGCGTCGGGAATGTAGTCGATGGCGTGCGAGAGCGTCCAGGAGGCGTCGAACTGCAATCGGTTGTTGAAGCGCTGCCTGAGCTCGAGCAGCAGGCCGTCGTACTCCGACTGCCCGATCGGCTGGAACTGGTTGTTGATGAAAATGCGCGTATCGGGGAGCTCGCTGCGGCGCGTGCTGATGTTGTACAGATTCCGGCCACCGGGACCGGTGATGGGCGGAGGCAGGTTGGTGTTCCGGAGCGCCGGCTCACTTAGGTGCTTGTTGTACAGGTACGCGGCGCTCACCGACATGTTTCTCGTGAGCTCCCGCTCGACTGTCACGTGTGCGTGGTGCGCGCGCGGCGTCGGCAGATTCGGATCGGCCGTCGTGATCGTCTGCGGCGGAAACGCGCTGTCAGGAATCGGCGAGGGGCTCGTCCAGACAACGTTGCCCCATCCGGCGGGCGGCGGCGTGTTCGGCAGGGCTCCCGGCGGGAAGCCGAGGTTCCCACCCCGGAAGCGGGACGCGGCGTCTGCGCCGGTGAGCGTGATCGTTTTCACCGACACACCGTTGAACTGCGTCAGGTTACCCATGATGGTGCCGAACATCATGTCGTAGTAAATGCCATAGCCACCTCGGATAACCAGCTTGGCATTGCCATCGGGGTTGTACGCCACGCCAATTCGTGGTCCGAAGTTGTTCATCGGCTGATGGAGCTTGTGTGGGTTCGGGTTCAGCACGTCGACGACCTCGGGCATCGTCTGCATCTCCCAGCGCAGACCGGCATTCACTGTCAGATTGCTGGCCGGCTTGAACGAGTCCTGAACGAACAAGCCGGTGCTCCACCACTCACGCGTGCTCCCGGACGTGCCGAAGCCCTGCACGAAGTTCACCGCGTTGCCGTCGAGGAACGCCGCCAGGCTGGGGAAGGTGAACACGCCTCCCAGGCCTCCGAGCGGCCCGGCCGCCGTCCCGGGCAGCGAGGCCTCGATGCCCACCGAGTTGATGTCCGCGCCGACCTTGATCTCGTGCCGGCCCCGCTGCATGGTGTAGTTGTCGATGATCTGGTAACGCGTCTGCGTGCGGCCCTGCGGGTTGCCCAGGGCCCGGCCGAAGTTGCCGACGCCGGAGATGGTGAGCCCCGGACCGATGTTGTCGAGCAGTTGCCCTCCGTTTACGTACGTCTGGTACTGAAAGCGAAAGTCGTTCAGCGTGCGAGCCGAAACGATGTGCGTATACGACCCGACAACCGAGTGCGTGTCGTTCATGAGGGCTACAACCGAGCGCGTGCTGTCGTTGAGCCCGCCGGCGCCGGGCCCGCCTTGCATGCGGTTGCGATTGTAGAGATAGCGCCCGAAGAAGGAGACGTTGGGCGACGCCTGCCAGTCGATCTTCTCGACCAGGACGTGACGACGCTGCCCGACCGGCAAATCACCGGGGCCGCCAATCTCGTCGAAGCCGAGCTCGATCCCGCGCGGAAAGTTGGGTCCCAGGTTCGGGACGAGATCGTAGCGGCCGGCCAGGACGTTGTTGATGATCGTCGCGCTGGCCGGGCTGATCGTGACGGTCTTGACCTCGTCTATCCGGAACTGTTCGTACGAGGTGAAGAAGAACAGCTCGTTGCGGCGGACCGGGCCGCCGATGCTGCCGCCCGGCTGCTGCTGCCGGAAGTACGGCCTGAAGCCCGGCGGGTTATTCGGATTCGCGTTGGTGAAGAAGTTGTTCGCCGCAAACGAGCGGTCACGAATGAAGTAGAAGCCAGTGCCGCGGACCTGGTTCGTCCCCGATTTCAGAATCGTGTTCACGACGCCGCCGCTCGCCCGGCCGTACTCCGCGGTGAAGTTGCTCGTCATCACCTGGAATTCCTTCACCGCGTCGAGCGACGGCTGCGCAAGGAAGCCGCGGACCGAGTCGTCGTTGTTGTCGGCGCCGTCGAGAATCGAGCTGTTGTTCCGCGCGCGGCTCCCACCGAACGAGTAGCCGCTGCCTGTTGCCGTGCGCTGAATGGTCGTGCCTGGGAGGGTGAGGATGAACCGCAGCGGATTGCGCTCGTTGATGGGCAGCTCCTGGACCGACCGCTCGTTCACCAATGAGCTCACGTCGGTCTTGCTCGTATCGACGATGTGGGACGACTCACCCGTCACGGTAATCTGTTCCGCAACCGGCGCCACCTTCAGCTGAATCGTGATGTTCGCGCGCTGGTTGAGAGCTACCGTCACCTGCTCGAGGGTGACCGTCGCGAAGCCGTTCAGCTGCGCCGCCACGGAGTAGCTGCCCGGTTGCAGGCTGACAGCCAGGCCGCCGCCATCCGCGTCGGTCACGAGCGTCCGCGAGATGCCGGTCGTGTTCGAAGTAACGGTTACGGACACGCCGGGCAGGAGCGCCCCGGTTTCGTCGGTTATGACGATCGCGATATCGGAAGCGATGCCGGATGTCTGCGCGAAGCCTGCCGCCGGAGTCCCAAGGAAAACGAGGAGAAGGGGAACCTGCACGAGACGGACAGGCATGAATCCCTCGATTTCGGAATTGGAACTTCGACGTATTCTGCCCTTTCCGAGGCTGTCGTTCAAGATCCGTGGCGCACGTCGTTCGCTTCCGAGATCCGCTGTCGAGACCCGAACTTTCGTGACAGAATCTCCGCACGATTCCATGACGCTGGCCCTCGGCACGCGCATCGGCCCGTACGAGATCACCGGCCGGTTGGGGGCAGGTGGGATGGGGGAGGTCTACCGTGCGCGCGACGCGAGGTTGAATCGCGACGTCGCGCTCAAGGTCTTGCCCGAAGCCTTCGCGCTCGACGGCGATCGGCTGGCGCGGTTTCGACGGGAAGCGCAGGTCCTGGCGTCGCTGAACCATCCTCACATCGCCGCCATCTACGGCCTCGAAGAAACGGGTCCCGCTGACGCCGGACCAGATGTCCGCGCCCTCGTCCTCGAGCTCGTCGAGGGTCAGACGCTGGCGGAACTGCTGGTCAAAGGCTCCCCGCCCACGGCTCCAGGTCCGAGTCAGCCTCAGTCATCGACCACCAGCCTTGGGCGCTCACGAGGGCTTGCCATCGACGAAGCCCTCGCGATTGCCCGTCAAATCTGCGACGCACTCGACGCAGCCCACGATCAGGGGATCATCCACCGCGATCTGAAGCCGGCCAATATCAAGGTGCGGCCGGACGGGTCGGTGAAGGTGCTCGACTTTGGACTCGCGAAGGCGACGGAGGCGGTGACATCCACGCCACTGTTGCTGTCGATGTCGCCAACGGTCACGAGCCCGGCGGCCGTCACTGGCGGCGGCGTGATTCTCGGGACGGCGGCCTACATGAGCCCCGAACAAGCGCGGGGCAAGCTCGTGGACAAGCGCTCGGACGTCTGGGCGTTCGGGTGCGTGTTGTACGAAATGCTGACCGGCCGTCGTGCGTTCGACGGCGAGGACGTGACCGACACACTGTCGCGCGTCCTGCAGCGCGAGCCGGAATTCACGGCGCTGCCGCCTGAGACACCGCAGGCCGTGCGCAAGCTGCTGGCGAGCTGCCTCCAGAAGGACCGCCAAAAGCGGTTGCCGCAGATCGCCGTGGCCGCATTCCAGATCGACGAGGCGCTCTCGGGCAGCTCGATGTCGTCTCGAGGGGCCGAGCCGCCGACCAGCGACCGACCGTTGCGCCGACTGATGCCGGCGGTCATCGTGGCGTGTATCGCGAGTGCCCTGGTCGGGGCGGCTGCCGTCTGGCTGAGCGCACCGCGCGCGACGAGCGTGCCTTCTCCGGTGACGCGGCTTGTCCTCGGGGTCACCCCCGCGGAAGAGATAGGAGGCAATCAGGGGCGTCCGATCCGGACGGCGTTCGCGTTGTCGCCTGACGGCCGGACGCTCGTGTTCTCGGCGGTACGCGCCAATCAGCGCGCCCTGTACCGTACGACGCTTCGAGCAGGCCGACGCGACGCTCATTCCGGGCACGGAGGGCGGGGAAGGTCCCTTCTTCTCGCCGGATGGCCGATGGATGGGGTTCTGGGCCGGTGGCGAGATCCGAAAGGTTCCCATGGCGGGCGGACCGCCTGTGCGCTTGTCGGATACGGCGTTGCCGATCTTGGGCGCCACCTGGGACCAGGCCGACCACATCGTGTTCGCCGGGGTCTCAGGCGGCCTATGGGAGGTACCGGCCGCCGGCGGCACCCCACGCACCCTCACCACCGTGAACCGCGAGCGCGGCGAGGTCAGCCATCGTCTGCCGCACGCCTTGCCCGGCAGCGATGCCATTGCGTACACCATCACGAAAAGTCGCTTCCCACGCTGGGACCAAACGGAGATCGCCGTGTACTCCCGCCGGACAGGTATGTCCACAGTCGTGGTGGAAGGCGGTGCAGACGCACGCTACGTCTCGACGGGACACCTGGTGTTCGTGCGCGAAGGAGTCCTGCTCGCGGCGCCATTCGATCTCGATCGGCTCGACCTGACGGGTGGACAGGTGGGAGCGGTGGCCGACGTCATGCAGGCGGCCTATGCCCAAGGCCAGCCTGTCGATTCGGGCGCGGGGCAGTTCACGGTCTCGACAACCGGCACGCTGGTGTACGTTCCGGGAGGCACGTTCCCTCCGGCCGAACGATCGGTGCTGGCAATCGATCGAGCGGGACGTTCTGAGGTTCTGTCCATCCCGCCTCGCCCGTTCGTGACCGTTCGCCGTTCGCCGGACGGACAGCAGATCGTCATGGGCACGTACGGCCGGGATCGCGACGTCTGGCTCTACACTCTTGCGCGAGGCACGATGACCAAGCTGCCGCTGCCGGGACGCATCAGCGTCCCGATCTGGACGCCCGACGGCACACGGATCGCATTTGCCGGCGGCACGAGCGGTCTGGACGCTCTGCACTGGGTTCGCGCGGACGGCGGCGGACCGTCCGAGCCTCTTATTAGCGGCGAGCATAACCTCGTGGCGGGTACGTGGACGCCGAATGCCGAGGAGCTGATCTACTACGTGATACCAAGCGAACTGAGCCCAAATGTTGCGTCGACCTGGGTTCAGAACATCGTGCGCAAGGGGATGCCGGCGCCCGTCACAGGGCTGGCCGCCAACGCGGGTGGTGTCGACGTTTCTCCGGACGGACGCTGGATCGCGTATCAGACAGGCGGGCCGAACCAGGCTCAGATCTACGTTCAGGCGTATCCCGGTCCTGGTCCGCGCTATCAAGTGTCGGCGGACGGAGGCATTTCGCCTATCTGGCGTGCGGATGGCCGCGAGCTCTTCTACGCACGAACGAGCGGCCTGCAGACTAGTCTCCGGGCCGTGGACGTGCGCATGATGGCTGTCCCCGTTGCGACGCAACCGACGTTCACCTTCGGAACGCCCACGCAGTTGTTCGTTGGACGTTTCGAAATGAACAGTCCCGCCCGGGCCTACGACATCACCGCCGACGGCCAGCGCTTCTTCCTTCTGCAGTCGCGCGAGCGCCCACCCGCAGTGATCACGCAGCTCGTCGTGGTTCAAAACTGGCATGAAGAGCTGAAACGCCTCGCGCCGACGCCCGGTCCATCTCCGGCACGTTGACAACGACAGCGTGCGCCGCGAACTTTCGGCCTGACGTCCCGATTGATCTCGGCAGCAAGAACGGCACGTGGGCCAAAACGGCAATTGTTCCGTAACTGTGTCGGCGCGGGTGTCCTGCGAACTTGCGACGCATGACTTCTCCAGGTGAACCCAACCGAAATTTTGGAGAGGACTCACGAAAAACTTAGGGAATCTTGCTGAGCTCCGTGGCAGCGGATTTGCCGTTCCTTCGGTGAGGCAAATCCATGACAAGGTTCACCAGCGGAGTCAGCACTCTATTGACGATCGGCCTCGTCTTGACGGCGGCCCCGTCCTTTGCTCAACGGGGGGATCAGCGCCGTGGCGACGAGCAGCGGCGTCAGGGCGCAGAGAGAGTCCGGCCACGGCGGGATGGTGACGTTCGAGGACGTGCCCAGCCGCGAGTAGAGCCCCAACAGCGCTTCCAGTCTCAGGGTCGCAACGAGTCCGACCGCGGACGCAACAACCGTGCGGACCGGCGGCCTCCTGAAAGGAAGTCCTACAACGGCCGGTCTTACGACAACCGTTCGTATCCAAATCGCGGATACAACTCCCGGCAGTACGACGAGCGGTTTCACGACAACCGTCGATATGGAAACAGCTGGTACCGTCCCCGTCCGTATCCCCGCACTTATGTGGTTCCGTACGGCTACCGGCCCCACGGCTACCGCCCGGGTTGGAGCCTGAATCTGTATTTCGGCCGGCCCTATTCGACCTACGGCTACCCGGCATATCCCTATGCGCCGGGCTATGGCTATTACTCAGCGATTCCGGGGCGAGCGTATGGGGCGCTCCGGATTGTGGAGGCTCCCCCCGACGCACAGGTTTTCGTCGACGGCTACTACGCCGGTGTCGTCGACGATTACGATGGCGTCTTCCAGCACTTGAATCTCGAAGTCGGTCCCCATCACATCGAGATACAGGCGGCGGGCTATCCGCCCGTCACGTTCGACGTGCGGATCGAGCCGGGGCGGACGGTCACGTTTTCTGCAACTCGTGGCTACTAGCGGTCGAATCTGCCTCGTGGCCTGCCAACTGCTCGAGGTGCGGGCTCACGAGGCGACCGCTGTTGTGAAGCTCGACGAAGCGGTCGACGAGACTCTCCGAACATCCTCCTGTTCGTGCCTCTTGCCGCAGTATCTGAAGCGCCTTCACGCGTGACGTGGCCCGACGGTAGGGACGATGGGTCGTCAGCGCGTCGAAGATGTCGACGACCCTGACGATTTGAGCGAGGAACGGGATCTGATCGCCGGCGAGGCCATCCGGATAGCCGCGGCCATCGCGCCGCTCGTGATGATGACGGACGATTGGACAAACCAACTCGAGCGAGCGCAGCGTGCGGCACAAGTCGTCGCCAATCACGGGATGCTGCTTCATCAACGCATGCTCGGCGCGGGTCAGCCGCGATTTCTTGAGCAACACTCGATCCGGAATCGCAATCTTCCCAATGTCGTGGAGAAATGCGCCGCGGTGCAAGGCCTCGAGGTCGGACTGCTCGAGATTCAGTTCCTGCCCGAGCACCACCGCGTACTGAGCCAAGCGCTCACAGTGTCCCTCGGTGTAAGGATCCCGCGCTTCGACAATCCGGCCGAGCGAGAGAAACAGCAGCTCCGTAGATTCCAGATCGTCGGTCAAGCGTTTGATACGCAGCAGCGACCGGACGCGAGCGTACAGTTCCTCCAGATCGACCGGCTTGTTGAGGAAATCGTCGGCTCCGGCCTGTAATGCCGCCAGCTGGTTGTCGCGATCGCCGACAGCGCTGATCATGATGACCGGCGTCAGGCAGGTGTCCCGGTGCGCCTTCAGCTCCGCACACACGTCGACCCCCGAGATTCCTGGCATTTTCACGTCGAGGAGAACGAGATCGGGGCTCTCATCTTTGAACAGCCGAAGCCCGTCGCTCCCGTCGCTCGCCGTTGACACGGTGTAACCGGCCTGCTCGAGCAGGGCGCGCAGGCCATCTCGGGTTGGTTCGTGATCGTCGATCACCAGAACTTTTGGCGACGCACGCATCGTTTTCTTATCGGCCGGATGCGCGTGATAGGACACGACCAGGGCAAAACGTTCGGGCGGGATTGGCTTGCGTGCTTAACGCCGGAAAATGCCCACGACGGCGTGGCCAAGGCTCCGAAGCAGCCTGTCCGTCGTGCGAGCGACGACCTGTTCGAACGAGGCCTCGTGCAGAGCGCAGAGCTGGGAAGGTCTGTCGTCTCCCTCTTTGAAGTACTCGGTATAAACAGGGCAGCCTTCGACGGGCCGTAAGTGCGAGATACGGCAGAGCGGCTCACTCTCGACCGTCGATGGAACGGCAAACTCGCGCGGAGGACGAATGGAAGCCGCCCGTTTCATGAAATCGGCCCAAATGGGAAGCGCGACTCGGGCCGCATAGGCATCGGCGCCAATGGGCCGAGGCTGATCGAATCCCACCCAAACACCCGCCACGACCGATGATGAGAAGCCGACGAACCAGGCGTCGTGATACTCGTCGGTCGTTCCCGTCTTGCCGCCGACCGGCCCGACAACGCCGGCGGCGCGTGCACCAACGCCGGTGCCCCGGTCGATGACGTCGCGGAGCATGCTGAGGGTCTGGAACGCCACCGCCTCGCTCACCACTCGCTTGCGTTCGACCGGTGCCTCGAAGACGCTCACGCCGTTCGCGTCGAGCACGTTGGTGATCCCGCGCGGCCGAACGACTTCACCGCCTCCGGGAAACATCGTGTAGGCCGCGGTCAGACCGATTGGCGTGACCAGACCGGCACCCAGCGCCAGCGACGGCACGTCGGGGAGATCTTTGAGGCCCGCAGCCGACGCCAGCCGCAGAACTCTGTCGCTTCCGATCTGCTGCTGCAGGCGAGCGGCGGCGGCGTTGTTCGATTCAGCGAGCGCCACACGAAGAGATACGCGAGTCGGATCCAGACTGCCTCGGTCGGTCACGTTCGTGGGACGCCACTCCGGATCCCGAGGGGCGCTCACGCTGTCGAGATTCGAGAGTACCGTCACGGGATTGAACCCGTTCGACAACGCCGCGGTATACACAAGCGGCTTGAACGCGGATCCGGCCTGACGGCGCGAGCGGGTCGCGCGATTGAAAGTGCTTCTCCTGTAGTTCGATCCGCCGACCATGGCGAGGATGTTGCCGGTCTGAGGATCGAGGGCGACCAACGCGGCCTCGAGCGGTGGGTCGCCTGTCCGATCGACGCGCCGGACGCCTGCCGCGATTGCACGCTCGGCAGCCTCCTGCAGCGCCGGCTCGAACCCTGTGTACACACGCCACTCCGGTGGATGGTCGCCGCCGAACTCGTTACGGAACTGCTGACGCAAGTAGTCCTTCGCCCAGCCCGCCCGCGGATCCGTCGGTGATCGGTACGGTTGAATCCGCGGACGCTCGCGGCGGGCGGCCGCCTCCTGCGCCCGGGTGATGAATTTCTGTTCGCGCATCAAGGACAGGACTACGTGGCTGCGCTCGAGCGCACCGTCGTAGTTGGTCCAGGGCGAAAGAGCGGAGGGTGCGCGCAGGAGCCCTGCAATAAAGGCTGCTTCCGAGAGCGTCAGGTTCTTGGAGCTCTTCCGATAGAGATGCTGCGACATCGCCTCAACGCCGTAGACGCCAGCGCTGAGGTAGACGCGATTCAGGTAGAGCTCCAGAATCTGATCTTTACTAAGGCGTACCTCGATCAGAACAGCGATGACCGCCTCTTTCGCTTTTCGCGCGAACGTGGGTACGTTCGAGAGAAAAAGCGTTCGTGCCAGCTGCTGGGTCAGGGTGCTGCCGCCCTCGGCCAACGATCGGCTGCGCACGTCGCGGACAGCAGCACGCGACAGCCCGATGAGGTCGACGCCCGGATGGGCATAGAACCGGCGATCCTCTACTGCGACAACGGCATGCCAGAGATCGGGAGCGATCTGGTTGAGTGGGACGTCCCGCCGTTGTTCATCGAGCCGGAACCACGGCTTCGAGTCGGCGCCGTAGAAGACTGTGTCGCCAACTCCCCTCGAAAGGCGGTTGATCGCGAGGGAGTAACGTCCGGCCCACCAAGTAGTTATGCCGCCCGAGAGGAGAAGTACGGCGGCGACTGCCAAACGACCCCACTTGAGCCATAAGCGGGTCCGACGCTGACGGGCCGTTAACACTTTTCATATATGGACGCAAAACGAGGGCGCACGGTTTTCCCGCGCAATCAGCCGGCGAGGAGCGCCGTGAAGGGCTGCGCTCTGCTATTGCAACCTATCGTCCGCGCGTCAGTGTCGGCATCAGCGGCTGTCGCTCCGGCGGCAGATGCTGATCGACGGCGTTCATCATCATGCCCACCGTGAAGTAGCTGCTCATGAGCGCCATCATGTCGATCGTACCTTGACGGCCGAAGTGCTCCACCATCTTGGCCCACAGATCGCTGCTGACTTTGTGCTCGCGAAAGAGGCCGCGGAAGAACCGGATCACCGTGGCGTCCTTCTCGGCCAGCCCGGTCACGTCCTTATCGAACTTGACGACATCGATGACTGATTGCTCCAACCCGGCACGCAAACCGGCAGGCTCGTGTGCGGACCACTCGGTACTGCTGGTCGATTTCCCTCGCCGTAATCAGGACCACCAGCTGATAGAGGCGGCCGCCCATCGGGCTCTGATCGCCACGCGGTACTCCCAGGTACCGGCCCAGCATGCCCTGAGCCTCGGCGACCTTCGGGCTGTAAATCGAGATGTGTCCTGGTCCAGGCCCGGGCGTGTTGTTCGCGCGGGCGTCGAAGATGCGCTGGCCTTCGGCATCCAGATCGTTCCGGTTGACTGGCGGCAGCCGCGAGAGCGTCACCGGATTGATATCCGGAGGCAGTGACGGCGCCTGGCCTTCCAGCGCGACAGCCGGAAGCACAGCAGCGATCAGAATCAACAGTCTGGAGCTCATGACGTCACCTCCACTGAAAACCTCTCCACCAGTGGCGAGTTAAGTCTAGCGAAGCCGTGTCTCTCCGTCACGGTGACGGTGCGAGAACTGCCAGCACGAGCAGACGGCCTGGTCCGGTGTTTTTCACTCCGTGTGGCACGCCTTCCGGGGCCATCAGAAGATCGCCGGCTCGCATCGGCAACTCGGAATCTGCCAGCAGGAAGACGCCTTCGCCGTCGAGCACGTAATACATCTTGTCCATGCCAGCGTGCGCATGCAGAGCGTGCGACTGTCCGGGCTCGAACCCGTTCAGCCCCACGAGCAAACGCGGCGACTCATAAATGGTGCTCTTGCCCATCTTGTCCGCACGCCACTCGGCATGCTCTGCAGGCTTGATGATGGCCGGATGCTTCATAGGCTTGTCTTTCGATCCTCGCGCGCTAATCCGCGCTACCAGAGCCAGGCTGCACCGCGGACGCCGCTCGAGTCGCCGTGAGCCGCGCGTACAAGCCGCGTGTCAACGCGATCAGAGAACACGAACGGCCCCCAACGCCGAGGCACCGCTTGGTAAAGACGGTCCACGTTCGACAAGCCGCCGCCCAGGACGATCACGTCGGGGTCGAGGACGTTGATGACGCTGGCCAACGCGCGCGCCATCCGATCTTCGTAGCGGTCGAGGCAAGCGAGCGCCTGCGGCTCGCCTCTTTCCGCGCGCGCCGCGATGTCGAGCGCGCTCACATTCCCGGCGCCGGGCTCGCGGTAGTCTCGCGAGAGCCCGGGACCCGAGAGAAATGTCTCGATGCAGCCGCTTCTGCCGCAGTAGCACGGCGGACCGGGCCATTCGTCCGGACCCGGCCAGGGCAGCGGGTTGTGCCCCCATTCCCCGGCGATGCCGTTGGGTCCCGCTGTCAGCTGGCCCCGTACGACGATACCGCCACCGGTTCCAGTGCCGACGATCACGCCAAAGACGACCGCCGCCCCGGTGCCGGCACCATCGGTCGCTTCCGAAACAGCAAAGCAGTTGGCGTCGTTCGCAAAACGGATCGGACGCCCCAGCCTTGTGGTGAGGTCTCCGGCGAGCGGGCGCCCGATCAGCCAGGTCGAGTTGGCGTTCTTGACGAGGCCGCTCGCCGGCGAAATCGTGCCCGGGATGCCGACCCCAATCGTGCCGACGTCGGCGAGATCTTTTTCAATCGTCCGAACGAGACGAACGACGGCCTCGAGTGTCGCGTCGTAATCGTCGCGTGGCGACGGGATCCTCTGCCTGAGCAGCGTCCCGCCATCATCGTCCAGTGCTATGGCTTCGATTTTGGTGCCGCCGAGATCGATGCCGATGCGCATGAGTAAGGCCGCACGGATTCTACAACTGGTTCAGGGACGAGAAATCCGTGCGGTGCCTGTAGAGTGGGGTAGAGAGTCCCGATGGTGCCCAGTTCTTCCCAGGCGTGCCACGCCAGGCGCCCTGTAAAGCAAAGTACAATGGAAAGGCACGCGAATTTCACACAGCGTGAGACAGTTCGACATGCCGAAAGGACGATCTTCGATGCTCACGATCGTGGCTGCTCCCATCCGCGACGTCGGTCGGTTGCCAGTCGCGACGAGCGCCGTGATCACCGCATGGAGCTGACGGAAGCATCCCTCCACGCCGATCTCGACCGCGAAGTGTCGAGACGGCGCACGTTCGCCATCATCTCGCACCCCGATGCAGGCAAGACGACGCTGACCGAGAAGGTCCTGCTGTACGCGGGGGCGGTCGAGCTCGCGGGAGCTGTCCGCGGCCGAAGGGCCCGGCGATACGCGACGTCCGATTGGATGGCTCTGGAGCAGGAGCGCGGCATCTCGATCACGTCCGCGGCGCTCGAATTCGAGCTTCAAGGGCGTCGCATCGCGCTTCTCGACACCCCCGGCCACCGCGATTTCAGCGAGGACACCTATCGCGCGCTCATTGCCGCCGACAGCGCGGTCATGGTCATCGACGGTGCAGCCGGCGTGGAGCATCAAACCCGGAAGCTCTTCGAGGTGTGCCGCCGGCACAGGCTGCCGATCCTGACATTCGTCAACAAGTTCGATCGTCCCGCACGGGATCCGCTTTCGTTCCTGGACGATATCGAGCGGACGCTCGGGATTGTCGCGGTACCGGTGAATTGGCCGATCGGCAGCGCGGATGAATTCCGCGGCGTGTACGACCTCCAGCGGAAGCAGGTGCTGCTTTACGAGCGAGAGGCGCAGGGGCAGTATCGGGCGCCGATGGACGTGGCGGACCTGGCCGACCCCGCATGGCACGCCCTGATCGGGCCGCGTCTCTATGAGCATTTCCGCGAGTCGCTCGATGTGGTGCGCGAAGCCGGCGCGCCGTTCGACGTGGCGAAGTACCTCGCCGGGCACCAGACGCCGGTGTTCTTCGGGAGCGCGTTGACCAACTTCGGCCTGGAACCCTTTCTCCAGGCGCTCGTCGATCTGGCGCCCGCCCCACAACCGCGTCAGAGCGATTCGGGCCTCGTGCTGCCGACCGACGAACGCTTCACCGGGTTCGTCTTCAAGATTCAGGCGAACATGGATCCGCGCCATCGCGATCGCGTGTCCTTCGTCCGCGTCTGCTCGGGCCGGTTCACGAAGGACATGCCCGTGCTCAACAGCCGTGTGGGAAAGTCGGTCAGAGCCACGCGCGCGTATCGTTTTTTCGGCCGGGATCGCGAGACCGTCGAGGAGGCCTTCGCGGGTGACATCATCGGCCTCGTCAATCCAGGCCAGTTTGCCATCGGCGACACCGTGCACAACGGCGCACCGGTGCGGTTCCTGGATTTTCCGCGGTTCGCGCCGGAGCATTTTGGGCGCGTCCGTCTTCAGGACACGCGTTACAAGCAGTTCGACGAGGGCCTGAAGCAGCTCGAGGAAGAAGGCCTGATGCAGGTGTTCTACGTGGCGAGAAACCGCCGCGAGCCGGTCATCGGAGTCGTCGGCGCCCTGCAGTTCGACGTGATTACGAGCCGGCTGCGCTCCGAGTACGGCGTGGCCGTTGTGATTGAGCCCGCGCCATACGCCGCTGCCCGCTGGCAGATCGATCCTGCGCGCTCCACGCCTGCGCCGGGTGGCGCGGGCGCGATCGCTCTGGACCTCCTTGGACGGCGCGTTCTCCTCTTCGAGTCGGAGTGGGCCCTTGGCTACTTCGAGCGCCAGCATCCCGACCTGAAGCTCCAGGCCGAAGCCGCATTAGGAACCAAGTAACAATCCAGACGCGACCGCATCATAATAGAGCCCTACTTTCAGGACGAGACGGAGGCAGGCAGATGTGCGGGTCGAGCTCGAGCTTGGGTCATCGTCTGCTAATCGGCGGGTTGCTGCTGCTTGGGATGATTGCCGCATCTGCCACGAGCGTCAGCGCTCAGCTGGCCGACGCGGTCATGAGAGGAGAAAAGGACGCTCTCCGCTCCCTGCCGGCCGATCGCAAGGCAATCAACGCGCCGCAACCCGATGGCACGACCGCGCTGCACTGGGCCGTTCGGCGCGACGACCTCGCCGCTGCCGGTGCGCTGATCAAAGCCGGCGCGGACGTGAGGGCCGCGACGCGATACGGAATCACGCCGATGAACCTCGCCGCGATGAACGGAAACGCGGCAATGATCCGCCTGCTTCTCGACGCGGGCGCCGATCCCAACACTTCCACTCCCAGTGGCGAAACCGCCCTGATGACCGCGGCCCGTATCGGCAAGGTCGAGGCCGTCGCCCTGCTGCTCGACCGGGGCGCGAACGTCAACACGAAAGAAACCGAGCACGCACAGACGGCGCTGATGTGGGCGGTCATCGAAAATCACAGGAATGTGGCGGAGCTGCTCCTGGGACGCGGCGCCGACATCAACGCGCGTACGAACGTCACGATGCCGAAGGGCGAATACGTCCCGGCACGAGCGGGAGGAGCGGCCGGGACGGGGATCGTGCGGCAGCGAGCGTTGCCGACACCGAACGGCGGAATGACCGCTCTGCTGTTTGCGGTCCGCGACGGCAACGTGGCCATGACACGGTTGCTTCTGGAGCGCGGCGCCGACATCGGCCTGTCGTCCGGCAATCGAACCTCGCCTTTGCTGATCGCATTGCTCAACGGGGAGGTCGCGCTGGCGACCGAGCTGCTGGCGAAGGGCGCGGATCCGAATGCAGCAGACGACTACCACCGCGCCGCGCTGTTTGCGGCGATCGATCTCCGCAACTTCAATCATGAGAAGTACACCGATCTTCCGACCGACGGCCGCGATCCGCTGGATCTGATCAAGGCGCTCCTCGAGAAGGGCGCGGATCCCAACATGAGGACCGACACCGTCCCGGTCCACGGGCTGATGCAATTCGATGCGTCCTGGGTGAACTTCGACGGGCAGACGCCTTTCGTTCGTGCCGCCCTGTCCGGCGACATCGAGGTGATGCGGCTCCTGCTCGAAGCTGGCGCGGACCCGAAGATTGCAACGACGCATGGGACGACCTCGTTGATGGCTGCCGCCGGCATCAACTGGATTCCAGGCCAGACCTACAGCCACAGCGAAGCCGACTACGTCGAGGCGGTCAAGCTCTGTCTGGATCGCGGCGTCGACGTGAACGCCTCCAATTCTCTCGGACTCACCGCGATGCATGGCGCCGCCAACCGCGGATGGGAATCGGTGATCCAGATCCTGTCCGATCACGACGCCCAGCTGGATGCCAAAGATCAGGTCGGTCGCACGCCGATGACTTTCGCCGAAGGAATCTTTCTCGCGGTGCGGCCTCCGGTGGCGAAGCCCAACGCGATCGCGTTGTTGAAGCAGCTGATGACCAACGCTCCTGCGACGCCGGCATCCCAGCCATGAGAGCCGCGCTGATCACGAGCTTCACGTCGCTCGTCGCGGTCGGACTTGTTTCCAGCCGGGTTGGCGGACAGCAGCCTTCCGTTCCGCCGCCGCAAGCGTTGCTCGATCAGTACTGCATTACGTGCCACAACCAGAAGCTGAAGACCGGCGGGCTGGAGCTCGACAAGCTGGATCTCGGCAGCGTTGGCAACGACGCAGAGATCTGGGAGAAGGTCGCGCGCAAACTGCGGGCAGGCATGATGCCGCCGGCGGGCGCGCGCCGGCCCGACCGCGCGGCGCTGGACGGGCTTGCGGCCTCCGTTGAGGGCGCGCTCGATCGCGCAGCGGCAGCGAATCCCAACCCGGGACGTACGCCGCTGCACCGCATGAATCGCGCCGAGTACGCGAACGCGATCCGCGACCTGCTCGCGCTGGAAGTGGATCCGGTCACGCTCTTACCGGCCGACGATTCAAGCAACGGCTTCGACAATATCGCCGACGTCCTCGGTGTGTCGCCGGCGCTCCTCGAACGTTACGTCTCCGCAGCCGCGAAGATCAGCCGGCTGGCCGTCGGTGATCCTGAGACCGCTCCGCTGGACATTACTTACACCCTGAAAGGCGATCTCAGCCAAACCGGTACGCTCGACGGGCAGCCTCTCGGAACACGGGGCGGCGCCGCGATCCGGCACAACTTCCCGCTCGACGGCGAATATCTGATCAAGCTGTCGCTCGCAAAGCTCAGCTTCGGGCAGGTGTTCGGCGAAGGAGCCGAGGGTGAAGAGTTAGAGGTAACGCTGAACGGCGAGCGGGTGAAATTGTACAAGCTCGACGAAGTGCCGATGTTCTTCATGCGCGAGTCGCCGGGTTCGCATCCGCCAAAGCCGCCGCCGACCGATCCGCTGGAGGAGCGGGTCAAGATGACGCCGAACATCCGGCTCGAGTTCCGGCTGAACGTGAAGGCGGGTCCGCAGAACATCGGCGTCGCATTTCTCCAGAAGGGCTACGCCGCCATCGAGGACCTGGTGCAGCGGCCTGTTGCGAGCATGAGGGATGTGAATACCGGCATGCAGTACGGCTACACCGCGGTCCCACACCTTGCCCGCGTCGATATTACCGGTCCGTACAACGCGAGTGGACCTGGCGATACGCCCAGCCGCCGGCGGATCTTCGTGTGCCGGCCGAGCTCGTCCACGAACGAGATTCCGTGTGCGCGACAGATCCTCGCGAACCTGGCCGGCCGTGCGTTCCGCCGCGAGACGACCGAAGGGGATCTCACGTCGTTGCTGCGGTTCTATCAGGAGGAGCGCAACAACAGCGGGAGCTTCGACGGTGGGATCGAGATGGCTTTGCGCCGCATTCTCGCTGATCCCGAATTCGTTTTTCGCTTCGAGCCACCGCCGCCCGGCGTTCCGCCAAAGACAGCGTATCGAATCAGCGACACGGAGCTGGCGTCGCGGTTGTCGTTCTTTCTCTGGTCCAGCGTGCCAGACGATGAGCTGTTGAAGCTGGCGATTCAGGGCAAGCTGCACGAACCCGCCGTCCTCGAGCGCGAGACTCGGCGGATGCTTGCGGATAAGCGGGCGCGTTCGCTGGTCAGCAACTTCGCAGGTCAGTGGCTCTATCTTCGTGAGTTGAAGAACGCGAATCCCGATTCGAACGAGTTTCCCGATTTCGACGACAACCTGCGTCAGGCGTTCCAGCGCGAGACGGAGATGCTGTTCGAGAGCGTTCTGCGCGAGGACCGGTCCGTGCTTGACCTCCTGAATGCCGACTACACTTTCGTGAACGAACGTTTGGCCAAGCACTACGGCATCGCCAACGTCTACGGTCCGGATTTCCGGCGCGTTCCGGTACCGAGCGACGCCCGGCGCGGACTGCTGGGACAGGGGAGCATGCTGCTCGTCACGTCGAACGCCAATCGGACGAATCCGGTGATGCGAGGGAAGTGGATTCTGGAGAACCTGCTCGGCAGCCCGCCGCCCTTGCCGCCGCCCAACGTTCCGCCACTCAAGGAAAACTCGACCGGCGTGGTTGGCACCTCGGTCCGCGAGCGCATGGAAGAACACCGCGCCAATCCAGCCTGCTCGGCCTGCCACAAAATCATGGATCCCATCGGGCTCGCGCTCGAGAATTACGATGGCGTCGGCCGCTGGCGCTCGATGGATTCCGGAACCACCATCGATGCGTCTGGCCAACTCGTGGACGGCACGCCGTTGGACGGCCCGTCCAGTTTGCGCAAAGCGCTGCTCGATCGTCGTGAAGCGTTCGTCGGCTCGATGACAGAAAAGCTGCTGATGTACGGCGTTGGCCGAGAAACGAAGTACTACGACATGCCAGTCGTGCGCGGCGTGATGCGAGAAGCGGCACGCGATCGGTACCGATTCTCTGACTTGGTGTTGGGCATCGTGAGGAGTGCTCCGTTTCAGATGAGAGTCAAAGAGGCGTCTGTCAATTGAGCAGGATGTTTTGCATCTATGATTTGTTTTTGCCACCGAGGCACTGAGTCACTGAGGCGGTCGACGCGGTCGGCCTGCCCTGCAGGCCGATAGGCCTAGCGGGTCAATGATGAACGAACGACAATCGAGCTCAGTTTCCTGGTCGTTCGTTCATCATTGGCCCGCCTTGGCCCGCCGCTGCGCGGCGCCGCGTCGACCTTCCAGTTCTCTCTGTGGCCCTATGACTCCGTGGCGGAAATTTTGGTACTACGACTCTGGGTCCTCGGCGTCCTCTGTGGTTGATGGCGTGACTTGCCAAAAGGCAGAATGAGAGTCGAACGTGGCATTCATAACTAAGACTCACCTTCCACGACGCACTTTTCTGCGAGGCATGGGCGTCACGCTGGCGTTGCCTGTGCTGGACGCCATGGTTCCGGCGCGCACGGCGCTGGCCCAGACTGCCGCGACGCCGAAAAGCCGCTTCTGCGGGATCTATGTCCCTCACGGCGCCACGATGGACAAATGGACGCCGGCGCAGGAAGGCGCGGCCTTCGAATTCACCGAGACCTTGAAGCCCCTCGAAAAACTGCGCGACCGGGTGTGCGTCGTCAGCAACCTGGCCCATCCTGCGGCCAGCGGCGTCGGTTCGGATGCCGGCGCCGATCACGCGCGCTCGGCCGCCGTCTTCCTGAGCGGCGCGCACCCGGAAAAAGGGTCGGTGCATGCCGGGACGACACTCGACCAGGTTCTGGCCGATCGCATCGGTCAGGACACACCGCTGCCGTCAATCGAACTCGCTATCGAAGAGGTCAGTTTGAACTGCGGCTCGGGCTATGGCTGCGCGTACTACAACACGATTTCCTGGCGGACGCCGACGCTGCCGCTGCCGATGGAGAACAGTCCGCAGGTCGTCTTCGAGCGGCTGTTCGGCGATGGCACCAACTCGGCCCAGCGCCTTGCCCGGAAACTGCAGGATCGCAGCATTCTCGACTCGGTGACCGACAAGGTGACGCGCCTTCGTGGCACGCTCGATCCGAGCGACCGCGTCCGCCTCAATGAGTATCTGGACGATATCCGTGAAATCGAGCGCCGCATCCAGAAGACCGCGGAGCAGTCCGCGACCGAATTGAACATTCCTGAGGCGCCCGTCGGGATTCCCGAAACCTTCGACGAGCACCTCAAGCTGATGTTCGACTTGCAGGTGCTCGCCTACCGCGCGGAGATTACGCGCATTTCAACCTTGATGTACGCGCGCGATACGAGCGGTGCAACGTATTCCGGAAGCGGCGTCCGGGACGGATTCCACACCGCGTCGCACCACTCGAACGTCCGCGCGCGCATGGACACGTTCGCGCTGATCAACAAGTATCACGTGCAGATGCTTGCGTACTTCCTTGAAAAGCTGAAGGCGACCGCCGACGGCGATGGCAGTCTGCTGGATCACTCGGTGGTGCTCTACGGGAGCAGCATGAGCAACGGCAACCAACACGACCACGACCCGTTGCCGCTCGTCATGGCGGGCGGCGCATCGGGCCAGTTGAAGGGCGGCCGCCACCTGTCGTTCCCGGCGCACACGCCGATGTCGAACTTGATGCTGGCGCTGCTGGACAAGCTGGGAGCGCCGCAAGAGCGCTTCGGCGACAGCACGGCCCGACTCGAAATCTGAGCTGGGAACCGGCACCTCGAGTTCTTCAAGCGAAAGTGGACAGCATGGGTGACACACGCAAACTGAGCGCTCTAGTGGCGGCGTCTTCCATGACGCTGCTGATGATCGCGGGCGGTGAAGCCGCCAACGGCGATCTCCGGCTGGTCGAGGCGGCCAGGGGCCAGGACCTGGCTCGGATTCGTGCGCTGCTGGCCGAGCACGTCGACGTGAACGCGCGAGCGGACGACGGCTCGTCGGCGCTCTTGTGGGCGGCGCACTGGAACGATGTCACCACGGCCGAGCTGTTGATTCGTGCCGGCGCCGACGCGAACGCGGCGAACGAGTTCCGCACGACGCCGCTGTCGGCGGCATGTACGAATGCGAGCGCGAAGCTCGTCGAGCTGCTTCTGACGGCTGGCGCCGACGCCAATACCCCGATTGCAACCGGCGAGACGCCGATCATGACGTGTGCGAGCAGCGGCAGCGAGGCTGCCGTGAGGATACTCATCGCTCGCGGCGCCGACGTGAATGCGAAGGAGCCTGCTGAGAACCAGACCGCGTTGATGTGGGCCGCCGCGGAACATCACGCCGACGTGGTTCGAACGCTGATTGAAGCCAGGGCCGACTTACAGGCCCGTACGAGAAAGGGGTTCACCACGCTGCATTTCGCCGCGCGAGAAGGCGACCTTGAAGTCACGCGACTATTGCTCCGTGCAGGCGTCGACATGGACATTCGATCTCAACCTGAGGCCGTTGAAACCGGACGAGGCGAGCCAGAGCGTTCCGCGGGACGAAGCCTCGCAGGCGGAAGCCTCGGCAGAGGTCCTGCTTATCAAGCGACGCTGTCTGCGGGGAGCACGCCCTTGCTCGTGGCCACAGTGCGAGGCCATGTGCCGCTGGCGCTGTTTCTGCTCGAACAGGGGGCCGATCCGAATGTCATCGATGCGGGTTTTACGCCGCTCCACTGGGCGTCGGGAACGTGGGAGGGTGGAGTCTCGAACGCGGTGTACGGATTCGCCGATCCGATGAGCGGTATACCCAACCGTCAGGCGAAGCTGCAGCTCGTCAAAGCGCTCCTGGCCCACGGCGCGAATCCGAACGGGCGCATGACGCGACGGCCTCCGAATTTCGCGGGACTGGGCGGCGGCTACGAGGACGCGCCTGGAGCGACGCCGTTTCTGCTCGCCAGCGCCGCAACCGATCTGGAGATGATGAAGCTCCTGCTGGCTGCGGGGGCCGATCCGGCTCAGGTCACCGACACCAAAGCGACGCCGGTGATGGCGGCGTCGGGTCTCAATCGAGGGATCGGTGAAAGTCCAATCACCGAGGAGCAAGCGCTCGAGACTGTCAGGTTCCTGCTGGAACTGGGTGCGGATGCCAAAGGCGCGACCACCAACGGCGAGAATGCGCTGTTCGGTGCGGCATATCGCGGCTGGAACACGCTCCTCGGGCTGCTCATAGAAAAAGGAGCCGATGTGAACGCCGTCAGCAAGGCGGGGGTGACGCCTTGGCTGGCCGCGTCGGGGTTTGGCGATCGCCTCGGCGGCGTCCTGTATAACAAAGAGGGTGCGGATCTGCTGCTCAAGCACGGAGCTGATCCCAAGCTCGGGAAACCCTGCCAGGCGCAGAACAAGTGTCGGTGAACACTCACACTCCGCGGTTGCAAGCTACCAAGAGAGCATGACGCAGAAAGCGCTGACGACCTGCATCTGTCTCGTCTGGGTCGGAGCGATCGGCTTCGAGGCGTCGAGGTCCGTTCACGCAAGCGCGCGTGCCGTCACAACGGCGCAAACGCCGGCTCGCAGTGCCGCGCGGACAACTCCCGCGCGTGAACTCGTCACCAGATATTGCGTCGCGTGCCACAACGATCGACTGAAGACGGCGAACCTTGCGCTCGACAAGGCTGATACGGAGCAGGTTTTCAATTCGGCCGAGACGTGGGAGAAGGTCGTCGTCAAGCTGCGAAGCCGGGCGATGCCGCCACCGGGTAGTCGCCGGCCCGACAACGCAACGTATGACGCTGCAGCCGCCTGGTTGGAAACGGAGTTGGACCGTGCGGCGATGGCCCATCCCAATCCCGGTCGGCCGGCGAATCTCCATCGGCTCAATCGTACTGAATACGGCAATGCCGTTCGTGACCTTCTTGGAGTGGAGATCGACGCGACGTCGATGCTGCCGCCGGACGCACAGGCCTACGGCTTCGACACCAATGCCGACGCCCTTGCTATTGAGCCGGCGCTGCTCGATCGATATCTGACCGCGGCGGCGAAGATCGCCCGCCTCGCCGTCGGCGATCCATCGCTCCGCCCCTCGATCGAGCGCTACACTGCCGTCAAAGGAAACTCCAACGAGCAGACCTGGTTGTGGCAGACCGACCGCCTGGGCGAAGACTTCCCGCTCGGCTCGCGAGGCGGGATCGCCGCCCGACACTTCTTCCCGGTGGATGGCGAATATGTCTTTCAGGTTCGACTGGGAAGAACGTACGCAGAGCTGATCCGTGGCCTGAACGTGCCGAACGAGATCGAGATCCGCGTGGATGGTACGCGGCTCGGGCGGTTTGCGATCGGCGGCGGCCCTGAGTTCGCCAGAACCGCTGGTCCAGGTTCCGACCGCTTGGATCCAGCCAGTCCGCTTCACGACGCCGACGACGCGCTGCAGGTGCGTGCCCGGCTGAAAGCCGGCGTCCATCAGGTGGTCGCCACCGTCGTCAAGACAAACAGCCTCAAGCCCGAAGGCCTGGGACCGGATCGCATTCCAATTTGGAACCGCGAGGGCGACGTCACGAGCGCTCCGCTCTCGATTACGTCGTTGCTGATCGGTGGGCCGTACGAGGGTCGCGTGCCACAGGATTCGCCAAGCCGCCGGCGGATCTTTGTGTGCCATCCCGCCAGCAGGACCGATGAGACGGCTTGCGCGACGAAGATTTTCTCGACGTTGGCTCGACGCGCGTATCGCCGGCCGCTGAACACCGAAGACGTTCAGACGCTGCTTGGCTTCTACGAACGCGCACGCGCCGACGGAGACTTCGATGCCGGTGTCCGTGCGGCGATCGAGCGGGTTCTCGTCAGCCCTGATTTTCTGTTTCGGATTGAAGCCGAGCCTGAAAGAGTAGCCCCAGGCAGCGCCTATCGTCTCCCGGATGTCGAGTTGGCCTCGCGCCTGTCGTTCTTCCTCTGGAGCAGCATCCCGGACGACGAGCTGCTGGATCTGGCGAGCGGCGGGAAGCTGCGCGACGCCGCCGTCCTCGATCGGCAAGCGCGCCGCATGCTCGCCGATTCGCGTGCGCGTACAACGCTGGTTGGCAACTTTTTCGGCCAGTGGCTGCAGACTCGCAACGTCTGGTTGCTGACGCCCGATGCCAACAGAAAATTTCCGTGGTTCGACGATAACCTGCGGGCCGCCTTCGTCAGGGAAACCGAGCTGTTCCTCGACGATCAGCTGAAGTCCGACCGCAGTCTCGTCGAATTACTGACGGCGAACTACTCGTTCCTGAACGAACAGCTCGCTCGCCACTATGGCATCCCGGGCGTGTATGGAAGTCACTTCCGGCGGGTGACGCTCACCGATGAGAACCGCTGGGGCCTGCTGGGCAAGGCAAGCGTTCTGTCGGTGACTTCGTACCCCACGAGGACCTCACCGACGATCCGCGGAAAGTGGCTGCTGGAAAACATTCTGGCCGCGCCGGTGCCACCTCCACCTCCCAACGTGAATACCACGTTGGAGGAGAACAAGTCGGGGAGCCCGACATCGGTACGCGAGATGCTGGAGCAGCACCGCGCGAATGTCGCCTGCGCGAGCTGTCATTCGCGCATGGATCCTCTCGGTTTCAGCCTCGAGAACTTCGATGCGGTTGGCCAATGGCGCACGACGGATGGGGAGACGCCGATCAGCGCGGCAGGCGTGCTGCTCGACGGCACCAAGGTCGACGGCCCGGCGGCGCTTCGGCGAGCGTTGGTCGCGCAGAGGGAACAGTTCGTCAGGACAGTGACGACGAAGCTGCTCACCTATGCCCTCGGTCGAGAGATGGAATACTACGACGCGCCTGCGATCCGATCCATCGTCCGCGCCGCGGCGCCAGACGACTACCGCTGGTCATCGACGATTCTGGCCATCGTCAGGAGCACGCCGTTTCAGATGAGGAGGTCGCGGTCCTAGGCTGATCCGTGAGCCCTGAGAGCTTGTGAATCAATCGCGTGTGTGGCTTCCGGCTTCAGCCGGAAGATCAATGCCGGCAGCTCTCTTCCGCCTAAAGGCGGAAGCCACACAGCCTGAGCCCTGATCCAGCGAGGCATCCACCATGTTCATTACCAAAATGGCACTGTCGCGTCGAACATTTCTTAGCGGAGTCGGCGCCTCGGTCGCATTGCCGTTACTGGACGCGATGATACCGGCTCTCACTGCCGCCGCGGATACACCCGCGAAAGCCGTTCCGCGCCTGGGAGTCGTCTACCATCCCAACGGAGTCATCTATGAGAACTGGCTGCCGAAGGGTGCCGGACGCGAGTTCGAATTCTCGCCGATTCTTGCCCCGCTCGAGCCGTTCCGGGACCAGTTGATCGTCGTCACGAATCTGTCGAGTCATCAGGCCGAGGCGCTGGGCGACGGTGGCGGCGATCACTCGCGCGCATCGGGCTCGTATCTGACGGGAGTCCACGTCAAGAAATCCGACAGCGTCGTCGGGAACAGCGTCTCAATGGACCAGATTGCCGCCAACGCACACAAGGGCGAGACGCAGCTGTCCTCGCTGCAGTTGACCGCCGACGACAACAGCCTGGTGGGCTCCTGCGACGTGGGCTACAGCTGCGCGTACAGCAGCACGCTCTCGTGGCTCACGCCGACTCTGCCCTTGATGGCCGAAAACAATCCGCGGGTGGTCTTCGAACGACTATTCGGGTCGAGCGACAGCACCGACCCGGGCGTGCGCGCGTCTCGCCTTCATCAGGACCGGAGCATTCTCGATTCCGTGACGGCCCGTGTGAAACAGCTTCAGCAGAAGCTCGGACCGGCAGACAACGCGAAGGTCAACGACTATCTCGAATCTTTGCGTGACGTGGAACGGCGGATTCAGAAGGCGGAAGAACAGAGCGCGAAAGAAGGGCCCGACGTCGATCAGCCAGCAGGTGTTCCCGCCAGTTTCGACGCGCACGTACGGCTCCTCTACGACCTGCAGCTGCTGGCATACCAGTCCGATCTCACACGCGTGATCACCTTCATGTACGGCCGCGAACAGACCGATCGACCCTACCCGCAGATTGACGTGCCGGAGCCGCACCACTCACTGACGCACCATCAGAACGATCCGATGAAGATGGAGAAGTGCACCAAGATTCAGCTGTATCACGTCAAGCTGTTCGCGGACTATTTAGAGAAGCTGCGTAAGACGCCCGACGGCGACGGATCGTTGCTCGACCACATGATCCTCCTGTACGGCGGAGGCATCAGCAACAGCGACAGGCATACTCATGGCCCGCTGCCGACGCTGCTTCTCGGCGGAGGTGCGGGGACGATCAAAGGCGGCCGTCACATCGTCTATCCCGAGGACACGCCGTTGACGAACCTGCAGCTGACGCTGCTCAACAAGATGGGCATTCCCGCGGAGAAGCTCGGCGACAGCACGGGCCAATTCAAGGAGCTCTCCGAGCTATCCTCGCAGGGCTAACCAGCCTCCGCCAGGGGTACGGCCTACCGCGTCCCGCCAGCCCCCGGCGGCGTCCCTTTGATCGTGGCGTAAACAGCTGCGATGTGCGCCTCACGAACAGTGTCCCAGCGTTCGAAGCCCTTGTAGGCGTCGAGGGTGAGCGTCTTCTGGATTTCAGCGAGGCTTCGACCTGAGCCGACGCCCACTGCGACGCCTTTTGAAAGGTCCTCGAGATAGCGCAGCGAGTCGCCGGCGTCTTTCTTCGTCCCAGCGAGGGCATGTCCGGTCAGGGCATGCTCGAAATCCAGCGCGTTGATGGTTGTCAGCGCATCGATCCACGAGCCCACGGTCGGCGCCAGGCCAGCCGGCAGCCGCTTCACTTGCAGAATGTCCGCGCTGAACACCGCCCGCTCGTCGGGGAAGTGGAGCACCGAGCTGTCGTCAGCGTGCGCAACGCCTAGGTAGATCATCGACACGCGTTTTCCGCCGAGCGTGACAGTGTGCCGATCGGTGTACGTCGTGGTCGGGGGATACACGTCGCTCACCGAGCCGCGGACAATCTCGCCGCCGCTCACCACCTCGTCGCGGTTGTAGTCGAATTGCGCGAAGCGCTCAGCGATGGCGCCTGTGGCCTCGGCACGCTCGACGAGTCCATTACGGTTGGCGTCCATCTTCACCGCATCGGCCGACAAGGGCGGATTCCCCGCCGGCGGCGCGAGCGCGGCCAGCATGTTCCGATGCCCGACGAACTCGGCCGTGTCGGCGAAGACCACGCCGCCCGAGGCGTGATCCCAATCCCGATGGGTGTAGAGCACGTAACGAACCGGCACTTTGAACCGCGAGGCGTATTCAGCCTTGAGCCAGCGCGCGAAGTCGCGGTTGATCGGGTCGCTCATGATGATGCCGTCGGGCGTCACCAGGAAGACGGTGTAGTGGTTGTTGTTCTGCGCGCGGTAGAGCTGGCCGGTGACGTTGACGATGCCCCGGGTGGGCGGCGGCTGCTGAGCGGCAGCGTCAGCGACGAGGGTGACGATTGAGCACAGCGAGAGGACGATACGTAGAGTGAATCGCATCGTGGTTATCTCCTATTCCAGCTTCTGACGCGTGCGACGGCCTCCGGGATTCTTGATCATCTCCTCCCGTTGCGTCACGGCCAGATGCGCGCGGTGGGCGCATGGCTTGTGGGCGCGACGTCGATGAGGTCGTCATGGAATCCACTGACCCGGCTTCAGCTGCGCCGACACCGGAGCTACAATCAGCGCCATCATGAACCGATCTCACTCGACCGCACGACGCGACTTCCTCAGGTTCCTTGCGGCCAGTCCCTACGTCATCGCGGCTGGGGGGCTCGGTGCGTTTCTGCGCCTGCCCGCCGAGGCTGCGCAGGGCTCGACGAGCGGAGCCGATGTCATCGCCGACCCGGCAAGCGCCCTCAACGTCTTCGATTTCGAAGAGGTTGCGCATCGCAAAGTGTCGCCAGGTCACTGGGCTTATATGGCCAGCGGCGTCGACGATGACGCGACGCTGCGGGCGAATCGGGCCATCTTCCAGCACGTGCAGTTGCGGCCGCGCCGGCTCCATGATGCGACGCTTGTCGACACGCGCGTCGAGTTGTTCGGCACCGTTTATAGCAGTCCGATTTTTACGTGCCCCACCGGCGGCGAGCGATCCTTTCATACGGACGGCGAGTTGGCCGTCGCACGCGCTGCCGCCGCGCGCGGCACGCTGCAATGCCTCTCCACGATGACCTCGACGCCGATCGAAGAGGTGAACAAGGCGCTCGGCCGGCCGGTCTGGTATCAGCTGTACGCGCCGAGCAAGTGGGCGGCCTGCGAACAGATGCTCAAGCGTGTCGAAGCGTCAGGGACCACGGTCGTCATGCTGACCGTGGACAACACAACAGGGCGCAACAGCGAGACCTACAGAAGGACACGGCCGAAGGACCTCACCCAATGCACGTCGTGCCACGGACCTGGTGAGCCCCCTGGGCCGGTCGCCACGCGCACCATGTTCAAGGGGATCGACATGACTGGGGTTCGCGCACCGAACCCAGGCATGGATTGGGCGTTCGTCGACCAGCTCCGAAAGTACTGGCGGGGAAAGCTGATCATCAAGGGGATTGATACGCGGGAGGACACTCGACTCGCCGTCGAGCACGGCTTCGACGGCATCCTGGTGTCGAACCACGGCGGACGTGCGACCGAGACACTGCGCTCGACGCTCGAATCGCTACCGGAAGTGGTCGCTGAGGCTGGTGCCCGGGTTCCGGTCTTCGTCGACAGCGGATTCCGCCGCGGAACGGATGTCTTCAAGGCCCTCGCACTCGGCGCCAAAGCGGTCGGCGTCGGGCGTCCGTTCTTGTGGGGCCTCGGCGCCTTCGGTCAGGCCGGTGTCGATCGCGTGCTCGAGATCCTGCAAGGCGAGCTGAAGCTCGTGATGGGCAACTGCGGGACGCGTACCGTCGCAGACATCACGCGTGCGCATGTGGCCACGCCGGAGTGGAAACTCTAGAATTCGGACGCTAAGGAGAAGACCGATCGGCCTTTCCTTTGTGTCCTTGGTGTCCTTAGTGGTTGATTGGCCCGGCGAGCGCTACCTTCATTCGGAAAAAGTCTAGCTTCATCGCTCCGGAGCCAGAGAAACCGGCACCCCGTTGAAAGCTGCGTTCCCGCTCAGTGTGTCCAGCCGATCGTCGGCCGTCACATCGTTCAGACTGGCGCCCGCATGCTCGCTCGCGACAGCCAGGTGAGTTCCCGGGCGGTCGTGCCCCCAGCCGTGCGGAAGGCTCACCACGCCGGGTAGCATCGCATCCGACACTTCGACCGGTACGACGATCGTGCCGGCTGCTGTCTGCAGCCGGGCCAGGTCCCCAGTGGCGAGGCTTCGTGCCGCGGCATCCGACGGGTGAAGCAGCAACGAAAAGCGCGCCGGATTTTTCATCAGACGGCGGGCGTTGTGCATCCATGAATTGTTGCTCTGAAGCTGACGCCGTCCGATCAACACGAGATCGTCCCTCGGATCCCCGTCGGCCTCGGTGAAGAGTCGAGCGCGGGCCTCTCGCGTGAAATCGTCGGGTGCAAGATCGACCTTCCTGTCCGGCGTGGCGAAGAGCCGGATGAAGCGACCGGGCTGAAGCGGTCCGAGATCGAGACCATGAGGGGCCTCGCGCAACCGCGCGAGGCTGAGGCGATAAGGCCCGGCGCGAAGCATGAGATCGAGGAGTCGGTCCGGCCGCATCGCACGTACGGCACGAATGGCGAGACCGCGCAGCGCCCGCGGGGCGAGCACACGCCCGGCGAGCTCGCTCAGGATCTCCCAGTCGTGCCGCTCCGACGGGCTTCGCGGGATAACCGGCTCGGCGTACTTAGCCACATTGCGGATCGCGAACGCGTTGAGGGCGAGATCGTAATGGGATCGCGAAAGTGGTGGCACGGGAGGCAGCACGACATGCGCGTGACGCGTCGTTTCGTTCAGATACGGGTCGATCGAGACCATGTGCTCGAGCGAGCCCAGAGCACGATCGAGACGCCGGCCGTTGGGTGCTGACAGAACAGGATTGCCGGCGATGGTGATCAGCGCGCGAACCTGGCCAGCGCCTTTGGCTTCGATTTCGTCGGCCAGCGTCGCCACGGGAGGCTCGCCGCCGAATTCGGGCAGGTTGCGCACGCGGCTGCGCCACCGATCGAATGTTCCGTGACGACCCAGCCGCGCCAGGATCCCGATGACGTCCACGGCCGGCGTCGTCAGCATCATGGTCCCTTCCTCGTCGACGTGGCCGGTGACCAGATTCAGGACCTGCGCCAGCCAGGACGCCAGCGTGCCGTACTGCTGCGTGCAGAGGCCGACGCGGCTGTAGCAGGCCGCGCGTGTCGTGTGGGCGAAATCGAGGGCGAGCTGGCGGATCGTTTCGGCACCGACTCCCGTTCGGCGAGCGACGCGCGCCGGCGGGAACTCGTGGACCAAGGCGGCGAGTGATTCGAGGTGCGAGACGTGGTCCGCGAATCGACCGAGGCGAACCAGGCCCTCGGCGAACACGACGTGGAGCATCCCCGCCAGCAGCAGGGCGTCCGTCCCCGGCCGGATCGCGACATGCTCGCCGGCGGCGTCCGCGGTTTCTGTGCGGCGCGGGTCGACCACGACGACGCGGCCCCCGCGTTCGCGAATGGCGCGAAGGCGGCGTTTGACGTCGGGAGCGGTCATGAGGCTGCCCTGGGACACGACCGGATTGGCGCCGAAGACGAAGAGCAGGTCGGTCCTGTCCAGATCCGGTACCGGAATGAGTGCTTGATGGCCGAACATTCGAAGCGCGACGAGCATCTGCGGAAGTTGATCCGCCGAGCTCGCGGAATACACGTTTCTCGTGCGCATCGCGCGCGCGAACGTCAGTCCGTGAGTCATCAAACCAAGGCTGTGAGCGACCGGATTGCCATAGTAGATGGCCGCTGCGTCGCGGCCGTATCGGCGGCGGACCCGCACCAGCCCATCGGCAGCCCGATCCAGTGCGTCTTTCCACGACGCCTCGTGCCAACGAGTGCCCTCACGGACCATCGGAGCTCGAATGCGATTGGGATCTTCATGAAGATCGAGCAACGCGGCAGCCTTGGGGCAGATGTAGCCGCGGCTGAACGGATCGTCCGGATCGCCGCGGATCGATCTCAGCTGTCCGTCTTCAGCATCGACCAGGATGCCGCACGCGGCCTCGCAGAGAGGACAGATCGAGGGTCGCACAACACCTCATTCTACCGGCCACACGAAAGTCATGAATGGCCACAGAGAGACTATGAGAGCGGGCCGTCGCGAGTAAGCTCCTTCTAGGTTCTCAAGCCAGGAGGAAACCATGATCGCAGCGGTCCGCCCTGAAGTGAGTGTAAACGAACCGGTCCTGTACGTGGCGTTCGAGCTCGGAAAGAAGACCTGGAAGCTGGGGATGACATCGGGCATGAGTGTCCCGCCGTGGGTGCGGACGATCGCTGGTGGTGATCTCGCGGCGGTGGCGCGTGCGATTCACGCGGCCCAGGGGCGCTTCAAGCTGCCGGCGACGTGTCGCGTGGTGAGCTGCTATGAAGCGGGGCGCGATGGGTTTTGGATTCATCGGGCGTTGTGGCGCCGTGGGATCGAGAATCGGGTGGTAGATTCGGCGAGCATCGATGTGAAGCGGCGGGCGCGCCGCACGAAAACGGACCGGCTCGAGGCGGTGAAGTTGGTGATGATGCTGGTCCGCGTCGGGAGCGGCGAGCCAAAGGTGTGGGCCGAGGTCCGGGTCCCGACCGAGGAAGCCGAGGCGGCGCGGCATGTCAGTCGCGAGCGCACGGCGCTGACCAAGGAACAGACGCGGCTTCGCCATCAGGTCGGGAGTTGGCTGGCGACGTTCGGCTGTGCCGTCCCTGGCCGCCGGCGCCCGCCGCGCGCGTGGTGGACGCGCCTGCCGGATTGGGCAGGCGCGCCGCTGCCGGCGTCGGTCCAGGCCCGGATCGCGCGGGCCGACGCGCGTCTCAGACTGATCGCCGAGCAATTGACGATGATCGAGGCCGATCACGCCGTCGCGCGTGCCACCGCCGCTCCGTCGAGAGCACTCGCGCGACTGGTGCAGCTGAAGGGCGTGGCCACCACGAGCGCGTCGATCTTGATCGACGAAGGGCTGGTCTGGCGCGGGTTCCGGAATCGTCGCCAGATCGGCGGAGTGCTGGGGTTCGCCCCCGCCAAATACGACAGCGGCGAGTCGTCGCGCGATCAAGGGATTACGCGCGCCGGCAATAAGCGCCTGCAGTCGGCGATGGTGCAGCTGGCGTGGAACTGGCTGCCGTGGCAACCCGCCAGCGCGCTCGCGGGCTGGTATCAGACGCGGTTTGTCGGGAGCAAACGCCTCCGCAAGATCGGGATCATTGCGCTCGCGCGGAAGCTCCTCATCGCGCTGTGGCGATACGCGACGGATGGGGTCGTGCCGACCGGCGCCATCCTGAAAGCGGCGTAACGCCTCCCGGGACGTTCGCACGCGTGTTGCGCGTACGGTTCTGTGAGGGGTTCGTCCACCGACGACCGCCACAGAGAGGGTACCGCAGCCTGTGCTTCGGCTTGAGACTGGACCAGTCTCAGGGGGCCGCGCCCCCTGCGCGAGCTCGGATAGAAGTCGAGAGACGAGCAGCGACTCGTCCTCAGAGCTGAAGGCGCGTGCGAAGGGATCACGCTCGACTGGACGAGTGATTCGGCAGCCGCCTGCGCGGACCGCTGGCAGGGTGGGCGGTCTGCTCGGCGGCTGACAGACACCCTCGGACGCTTAGAACGGTCAACATGTGCGAGGAGCTTGACAACGGCCCGCAACATAGAAGTCACTGGGCCACCAGAGGCGCTCGCCGCCGCTTGCGCGGCGCCGCGTCGAGCGCTTTCAGGCCTGTGTTTTCTCGGTGCCTCGGTGACTCCGTGGCAAAAATGGCCTCAGGCGACTGCTCGTCTTCGTGACGTTTCGTGGGCTTCGTGCCCTCGTGGTGGACAATCGCCTCGATGCTTTACCGAAGTGAAACCGGAATAGGCCACGCATGGCGCTTAATCCCGGAAATCACTTGACTTGACGTGGTAGGAGAACACCTCAACGAGAGTGAGACGGCCGGTTACCACGTCAAGTCAAGTGATTTCCGATCTCGGAGAGCAGCGTGATATAGATCGCCCAATCCAGAGACGTTTTCACCGATTCGGCCGTAGTTGCTGAGAGGAAACATGATCAAGTTCGCGCCAGCCATAGCCTTCGCAATCGTCGCCACCACCCTTGCGGCCGATGATCCGCAGACCGATTGGCCAAGCTACAACCGGACGCTCACTTCGGAGCGCTATGCATCCCTCGACCAGATCAACCGGGCCAACGTCTCGAAGGTGAAGCAGCTGTGCGTCTACGACCTGCGGGTCGATAGCAGCTTCCAGACGGGGCCAATCGTGATCGGCCGTACCCTGTACGCAACAACGGACAGGGAGATCCTCGCTATCGACGCGGCAACGTGCCAGCTGAAATGGCGAGTGCAGGAAGGGGGATCCTCCATCGGCTTGCGCGTCAATCGTGGCGCCGCCTATCTTGATGGACACCTTTTCCGCGGCGCGGGCGACGGAAACGTTCTGGCATACGACTCGGCGACCGGAAAGAAGCTATGGACCACGAAGCTCGCCTACCCGGAAAAGGGAGAAAGCATTCCGTCGGCTCCAATCGCGTGGAACGGATTGGTCTTCATCGGTACCGCCGGCAGTGAACGATACGGAGTCCTGGGGCGCGTATATGCGCTCGACGCGAACACGGGGATGATCGTGTGGGAAACCTATACAGTGCCGACCGGCGCGCCACAGCCCGGCAACGAGAAAATGCAGGAGCAGGCTAAAGCGACCTGGGGCAATGCGAGCGAGGTGCCCATCACCGGCGGCGGAACCTGGTCCAGCTACACACTGGATGCCGAACGCGGGCTTCTGTATGTTCCCGTCGGCAATCCAGGTCCGGACTTTGCCAACGCCGTGCGTCCCGGCTCGAATCTCTATACGAACTCGATCCTCATTCTGGATGCGAGAACCGGAATTTATCGCAACCACTACTCGCTCGTACCGGCGGACTTCCACGACTGGGATCTCGCGGCGGCGCCGGTACTCGTCACCACCAAGGGCGGCAAACGCGTCGTCGCGGGGGCGCCGAAGGACGGCCTTCTCCACGTTTACGATCTGGCGACCGACCAGAAGCTGTACGCGACGGCGATCACGACGCGCGAGAGCGAGGACGTGCCGTTGTCGACGAGCCCCACGCGCTTTTGCCCGGGAGCCGCGGGTGGCACCGAATGGAACGGTCCTGCCTACAGTCCCGACACCAACATGTTTTACAGCGGCACCGTCGATTGGTGCGTGACCGTGACACTCGATCCGGCCGAGCTCGCAAAGAAGCCCGGTCAGACGTGGACGGGCACCGAGTTGGCCGCCCAATTCGGCAAACGCGATCTCGATTGGGCCGGATGGGTCACCGCGACCGATGCCGACGGCGGACAGGTCAAGTGGAAGTTCAAAGCTCCCGCGCCGGTGTTGTCGGGAATCACGCCCACGAAGGGCGGCCTGGTGTTTGCCGCCGACATGGACAAACACGCGTACGCGTTCGACGCGAGTAACGGCAAGATGCTGTGGCGGACCGACCTGCCGGGCGCGCCAGGCGGCGGTTTGATCACGTATGCGGTCGACGGCAAACAGTACGTCGCGGTCGTCACCGGGACGCGCTCGCAGGTGTTTCCCGCATCACCGGCGAGCTCGAGGATTGTGGTCTTCGGTTTGTAAACCTCGTCTGAAGTGAGAATTCTGACTTCTCCCTTCTGACTTCTCGAAAAGGGGATCAGACACATGCGAAGAATTCATTGGTCAGTGGCAGTTGTCCTGCTCGCGTTTGCCCTGTCGCTCTCGGCCGAATCCATCAATCCGCCGACCAAGCCGCAAACGGCGCCCATGACGGGACAGGAGAAAAAGAACCTCGACATGGTGATGACATGGTGGCGCGAAGTGCTCTATGCCGGTCACTTCGAGGTCGCGCCGAAGTACCAGGCCGAGGACTACATCCAGCACAATCCCAACGTCAACACCGGCCGCGCCGGGTTCATCGATTTCTTCACCAAGCTCGGACGAAAGCCGATGAATCCGATTCCCAAGACGATGCCCGCAGACCAGCTGCCGGTGGTGCAGGGCGCCAAGGGCGACTTCGTGTGGCTCATCTTCGAGCACGAGGACAAGGATCCGCGGAACCCGGCGAACACCTATCACTACAACTCGTTCGACGTGCTCCGGATCGAGAACGGAAAGGTTCAAGAGCACTGGGACAGCGCGCAAAAGATGGCCGGCAGCGGGGCCGTGAAGACCGGTGTGTCGCCGAAGCCGCCGATGCAATGGAACACGGGCAAGCTGTCAAAGGAAGAAGAGAAGACTTTGGCGATGGCGACGGAGGAGCTGAAAGACATGCTTCAATACGGCCACTTGGAGCTTGCCGACAAGACCATGGATCCAGGCTACATCCAACACAACCCCAACGTTCCGCAGGGCCGCGACGGATTCAAGCAGTTCATGAGCCGTGTACCCGGCCGCACCCCGAAGGAAATCAAGCCGGAGTGGGTGAACCCTCCTGTCCTGACGCTGATCAACGGCCCGTACTCGTTCATGATGTGGGATCGCACCGCCAAGGATCCCGACGATCCGAGCCGCGAGTACAAGTGGAACCACTTCGACGTCGTTCGAATCGAGAACAACCTGATCAAGGAGCACTGGGACGAGGCTCGCATCAATCCGCCTGCGCCAGCTCCTGCGAGGTAGTAACCAGGATCATGCGTTTGTTCTTCTCCGCCATCTCGTGCACTGCTGTCGCCGCGCTGCTGGCGACGTCGGGGCAGGCACAGTCGAAGCGAAAAAGCGAGCACGATTTCTCCGCCGCTCGACTGACTGCACCTGCTGCCACGAGCTGGCCCACGAACGGCGGCAACCTTTACAACCAACGGTATTCACCACTTACTGCGATCAACCGCGCCAACGTCGCGCAGCTCAAAGGTGTGTGGCGTACGCGTTTGCGCGGATCGGGCACCGCGCCGCAGTACTCCGGTGAAGGGCAGCCGATCGTTCACGACGGCGTCGCGTACGTGACCACTGGCGCCAACGACGCGTTCGCGCTGTCGATCGACACCGGCGAGATACTCTGGCAATACACAGCGAACCTCGACCAAGCCATCAGCTCCGTGTGCTGCGGCTGGAACAACCGAGGTGTGGCGATCAGCGAAGACAAAGTCTTCATGGGCCGGCTCGACGGTCAACTGGTGGCGCTCGATCGGGCGACCGGCAAGCTTGTGTGGTCGATTCAGGCCGAGCGCTGGCAGGACAACTTCTCGATCACGGGAGCGCCGTTGTACGTCAACGGCATGGTCATCACCGGTTTTGCCGGCGCGGATCGCGGCACCCGTGGCCGCGTGAAGGCGTACGACGCGAAGGACGGCCGGCTCATTTGGACGTTCTACACGATTCCCGGTCCTGGTGAGCCCGGTCACGACACGTGGCCGAACGACAACGACGCCTGGAAGTACGGCGGCGCATCGGTGTGGCAAACACCGGCCGCCGACCCCGAGCTGGGCCTCCTCTATTTCTCGACCGGCAATGCCGGGCCCGACTACAACGGCGCCGTGCGCGCCGGCGACAACCTGTACGCCGTCTCGATCGCGGCGATCGAGCTCTCGACCGGCAAATATCGCTGGCACTTTCAGCAAGTGCATCACGACATCTGGGATTACGACGCGAGCAATCCTGTCATCCTCATGGACGTGAACATCGGCGGCAGCACGCGCAAGGCGATTGCCGAAGTCGGCAAGACGGGCTGGGCGTACATCCTCGATCGGCAGAACGGCAAACCGCTCGTCGGCATCGACGAGCGGCCGGTACCTCAGGAGCCGCGGCAGGCGACTGCCGCCACGCAGCCGTTCCCGCGCGGCGAAGCCGTGGTGCCGCAATTGATCCAGATCGCTCCGGAGGGATCCGCACTCGTCAACGACGGCCGCATCTTCACGCCGTTCGTCGGCAAGGATCCGACGATCGTCAAACCGGGAATCTGGGGCGGCGCGAACTGGCCTCCGAGTGCCTACGATCCCATGCAACAGATGTTGTTCGTCTGTGCATCGTCCGTGATCAACGGTTATACCGGCGGCGGCGATCGGAAGTTCGCGGCTCCGGGGACCGGCGCGAGTTACCTCGGAGGTGCGACGGCGTTCACGCGTGTTCCGCGCACCGGCATCGTCGCGGCGCTCGATGTCACCAACAATAAGCTCGTGTGGCGCTACCGCTGGCCGGAGCAGTGCTACAGCGGCACGCTCGCGACCGGCGGCGGGCTGTTGTTCGTCGGACGCAACGACGGCCGCCTCACGGCGCTCGACTCGGCGACCGGCAGGCAACTCTGGGAGTTCCAGACGGGCGCCGGCATGCACGCGCCGGTGAGCACGTTCGAGCACAAGGGCAAGCAGTACGTGCTCGCGTTTTCGGCTGGCAACGCGCTGATCGGCTCCGCACGAGGTGACAGCGTCTGGTTGTTCGGTCTCGAGGGAACGCTGCCGCCGGTTGCACCGGGCACGCCAGTGTCACGACTGGCGGCGGCACCTGCGCCGCCGGCTGACACGACCGCAACGACGGCTGCGGCAACGCCCCGTGTGGTCGGTGCAAACCTCGCCGCCGGCCAGCAGCTCTACGAGCAGGCGTGTGTGATCTGCCACGGCGCAGACGGCAAGGGCGGGCACGGCGGCGGTGCGCCCCTCGTCGGCCTCAAAGATCTCCAAGCCGTCATCCAAACAGTGAGCGTGGGCCGGAGCGACATGCCGCCGTTCCGAACATCGTTTACGCCAGAGCAGATCCGTGACGTCAGCACTTACGTCGTCGAGGCGTTGGCGGCTCGGGCGGCGCAGTAATTTTGACCTGCGAACCCTGCTATTCCGCTTCGGCGGACCGCCGAAAGCGAAGGGCCGTCAGCTGGCGCGTCGGGCCGTCATCGTCGACCCGGAAAACCAGCGCTCCGTTCGAACTCTGTCGCTGCGCGGCGGTCCTACCAGGTTGCGGCATCGCTCAGATCAACTAGTCTCGTTCGGATTCTTGGGACCCTTGGGTGACATCGCTACAGACCGCCGCGGCGGAACTCACTGCGCGCTGGTTTTCATGAATCGTGACGGGTCGACTTCACGGCCCTTGCGCCAGCTGACGGCCCTCCGCTTTCATCGTCCCCCGGCCGCCCGGCGACCAAGGCGTGGCGGGGAGCGTCTCGGACCGCGCGACGTTTGGAGTCAGCCCGCCACGGCTGCCGGAAAAACGGCGTGAAGCCGAGTCCTGCGCGGCCGTCTGCCGAGAGGTCACACGGGTCGAGGCGTTGCCCGAGGCGGTACTCGTTGATCGGAGCGATGTCGCGAATAAGCAGGACGGCCCGCGCCAGCGGGAGGACGGCGAGCGGAACGCTGTTTTTCGGGCTGACGGAAACGGCGCGACGGTCCGAGATGCTTCCCGCCGCGCGTCGCGTTGGCAGCCACTGGTAAAGAGCTGCGGCGCTACACGTCGACTCAGTTCGCTTCTGGGACTAGACCAACGAAATCGCGTAAGCTCGTTAGCAGAGAGTAGGTCATCCATTCCAACAAGACTGCGAGACACGAAATGATCAAAGTGATCGATACCGAAAAAAAGCCACGACTTCCCGTTGCGGAAGGGCAGGTCAGGAATATTCTCGGTCCATCCGAGGAACGAACAAGGGTTCAGGTTGCGATCGAGAACGTTGACGCCGGTAAGACCTGTCACATTGCTCTCAGCGACCGGACCCAGGTCGCGTACATCCTGGAAGGGCAGAACGCGAAAGTTATCCACAAGTCGGCAGGGAAGACTGCCGAACATACAGCCCAGCCACGCGCCGGCCTCTACCTCGAACCTGGCGAAGAAGCGACCGTTGCTGCGTCGGGAAGTCCGCTGGTTCTCCTGCTCGTCACCGTACCCAAACACGTCGGCAAGCCCATCGGCAACGATGTGCCGGCCGGCTACTTCTTCGAAGAGGCGCGACTGAGATCGCTGGTCGACGAGAAGCGTATCCGCGAACGGACCTTCTGGGTCAACAAGGAGACCGGCCTTTCCAGCTCCTGGGATCTGCAAATCGGACGGATGGCGTATGCACCGCACGGCCACTCTCCGCGGCACGTTCACAACGCCGCGAAGACCAGTTCGATCACACCCGAGCACTTCTACTTCATCGAGAAGGGCCGCGGTGAAGTGAAGCACGACACTGGCAGTCTTGCTGTAGGGCCCGGCAGCCTGGTTCTCATCCCAGCCGGTGAGTGGCATCAGCTCATCGCGTCCGAAACAGGATTCGATTACATCGAATTCCAGGCGCCCTTCGACTTCGTCACCACGATGGACCAGGACCCGTTGGGAAAGAACTGGTACATCAAGGGGACCGACGACGGCACGGGGAAACCCAAGCTGTGGGTGCAAAGCTGAGATAAAACCGCTGAGGACGCGGAAGAAAAACCTGCATGCTCGGCGGTTTCAGCCGTCGAGCTCCACGCTTTCCAAAAATTTTGCGGTCGTCATGTCGCTCCGATGTGACCTCGCCGTGGCAGACTACTGTGATCGCTGATCACGGTACGTCGGCACTCGAGGTCAGCGGCGTGTTCACGAAGATTCGGAGGTGTTCGATGACTGTTGCAACGTCGACATTGCTTGGACGACCGCTCTGGTACGAGTTGATGACCACCGACATGAAGGCGGCCGAAGCTTTCTACCATGCGGTGGTGGGCTGGAAAACGTCGCCATTCGACGGCGCGGGTCAGCCCTATACGATGTTCAATCGGAGTAGCGATGCATCCGTTGCGGGTGTGATGACCAAGCCGACGGACGTAAAGGCGCCGCCGTTCTGGGCGATGTATGTCGGAGTCCCGAAGCTCGAGGAGGCAGCGGCCCAAATCAAGCGGCTTGGCGGCAGCGCGCACACTAAGGTGATCGAGATCCCCAACGTCGGTCGCATGCAGATGATGATGGACCCGCAGGGCGCCGCGTTCTACATCTACGAGCCCGCGCGCGCGGAGCAACCGCCGGAAGCCGCGCCGGAAGTAGGCGAGGGGTCGTGGCACGAGCTGATGACGACCGACGCTCCGGCGGCGATGAAATTCTACGAGCAGGTGTTCCACTGGCAACCCACCGAGTCGATGGACATGGGGCCGATGGGCAAGTACCAGATGTTCAACCGCCCGCACGGGATGATCGGCGGCATGATGAACAAGCCGCCGGAGATGGCGAACGTGCCCCCGAACTGGCTGCTCTACTTCCGCGTTCCTGACGTTGACGCAGCGGCAGAACGCATCAAGGCGAACGGCGGGAAGATCCTGAACGGGCCGATGGAGGTTCCGGGCGGCGATCGGGTCCTGAGCGCGACGGATCCGCAGGGCGCCGCATTCGGGCTTCACGCGAGGAAGGCTACCTAACCGCGACGGGGTCGCGGCACCGCGCACGGTCCGCCGATATACTGGTGGCCGCGGCCCACGATGTCCACGCTGACGTATCCCGACGTGCCGTTGCACGCGCTGATGCAGGCAACGGCACGACGCTATCCCACCCGCGTCGCCATTCGGTACCACAACCGCACGCTGTCTTTCGAAGAATTCGATCGTCAGTCGAATCGACTGGCTAATGCGTTCCTCTCGGTTGGTGTCGTGGCCGCCGACCGCATCGCGCTCTACCTGCCGAATTGCCCCGAATACGAGCTGGCCTTTTACGCCGCCAGCAAGGTGGGCGCCGTCGCGTGTCCGGTCAATCCCTCGTGTCGCGAGCTGGAGCTCACACACCAACTCGACGATCTCGGCGTCACCGCCGTGCTGACACACGAAACGCTCTTGCCCGTCGTCGTCAGCTCACAACGACAGTGGTCGACGGCGCGTCACGTGGTTGTTGTCGCCGAAGACGGCTATGCGCTCCCGACCGGTCTGCGCTCTTTTGCCTCAATCACGGCGGCCGAGTCCGACTTGCCGCCGCCGTGCCGCGTCGATCCGGACCAGCTCGTCGCCCTGCCGTACTCGAGTGGGACGACGGGACTTCCGAAAGGCGTGATGTTGACGCACCGGAATCTGGTCAGCAATCACATCCAGTTCGGTACGGGATGCCAACTTGGGCCCGAGGACAAGTTCCTCGTGTATCTCCCGCTGTCGCACATTTACGGCGTGGCGCTGATGGGACTGGCACTGTGGGCGGGCGCGGAGCAGATTCTCCTGGAGCGCTTCGAGCTTTCTACGGTGGCCCGGCTGGTCGAAGGACATGGGGTGACGTGGCTCCACGTCGTGCCTCCGGTCCTGTTGGCGCTGGCGGAATCGCGCGACATCGATCCCGGTCAATTTCGGAGCATCAAGTACGCGCTCAGCGCCGCGGCTCCGCTCGCCCCGGAGCTGGCCCGGCGGGTGACAGAACGCTTCGGGTTTCCCGTCATACAGGCTTACGGACTCACCGAAACATCGCCGGACACTCATTTGAGCCCGCTCGAACGCGAGCGCATCAAAATCGAGAGCGGAGGCGTGCCAGTCGCGGACACTGAACATCGGGTTGTCGACCTCGAGACGGGAGAGCGAACCGTCCCGCCGGGCGAGCTCGGCGAGATTCTCGTGCGCGGCCCGCAGGTGATGAGCGGCTATTGGAACGCGCCGGAAGAAACTGCTCGGGTGCTTCGCGACGGATGGTTCCACACAGGTGATATTGGATGGATCGACAACGAAGGGTACGTGTTCATCGTCGACCGCAAGAAGGAAATGATCAAGTACAAGGGCTTCAGCATCGCCCCCGCAGAGCTCGAAGCGGCGTTGCTCGAGCATCCGGACGTCGCTGATTGTGCGGTGATTGGTGTGCCCGATGACGAAGCCGGTGAGATTCCCAAGGCGTTCGTCGTTGGGCGTGCGGGCACGACGATCGATGTTGGCGTTGTCGGTCAGTTCATGGCCAGGCGTGTCGCGGGGTACAAGCAGATCCGGGAGTGGGCGGTCGTCTCGAATATTCCACGAACACCGTCAGGCAAGATTCTCAGGCGAAGCTTAAAAGAGCTTCCGGCGGCAGGGCGCTGACTCGCACGGCCAAATTTACCAGTTCAAGAACAGCCCGAGCTCCTCGAGGAACAGAGACCACGCCGGCTCATCCTCGAGCATGAGGTGATTCGCGCTCGGCAGCGAGACGTACCGCGCGCCAGAGATTCCAGCTGCCAGCGCGCGGCCCCGCTCCGGCGGCACAGCGCGGTCGCGATCGCAGTGCAGGACGAGCGTCGGGGCCTTGACCTGCGGCAACAAGGGTCGAACATCGATTTCCGCACCCCGCTCCAGGAGTCGGGCGGCGTTTTCCGGCGACGTGGACACACGCTGGAGCTCGTCGAACCACTGCTCGTGTTCTGGCGTCGACTCGGGAATGAACCGACTGGTGAACGTCTTGCAGAAGGCCGGGTTATTCAGTCCCCACCCAAGCCGCAACAAACTGGCGAGAGCGCAATGGGCCTGGATCTCCTCCGGCGTGCCGGCGTGGTTCACTCCAGCCGCGAAGGCGCCGTGGAGCACCAGGTGCGTGACGCGCTCCGGATGCTTCACGGCATAGGCAATGGCGAGAGAGCCGCCTCGAGAGATCCCAAGCAACGGAAAACGATCGAGTCCCGCCGCTTCCACAACTGTTTCGAGATCGTGTACCCACGCATCGAAGCTCCCATGATCGACGTCGCGCTGCGACATGCCGTTGCCACGCTCGTCGTAGCGGACCAGGCGGTGGTGACGTGACAACTCCGTGTACCAGTGGCGCCAGATGGGGCTGCCCCATTCGAAGTCGAGATTCGTCAGCCAGTTCGATGCCTTCACGAGCGGTGGCCCATTGCCGGTGGTGGCGTAGGCGAGTCGGACGCCGTCACCGGTGGTGCAGTACCGGATTTCCTGCCGCGCTTTTGCGGCCGGCGATGGTGATGGCGCTGTCGACGGCAGGACGGGAGCGACCGTCGCTTCGACCGTTGCAGCAAACCGGTAGCCCACGCGCGGGACGGTTTCGATGTACTGCTGGCCGGTCGCTCGTTCGCCCAGCGCCTTCCGGAGCACCGACACGTTGTGGTTCAGGTTGTTTTCCTCGACCGTCGTCTCGGGCCACACCGTGTCGAGCAATTCCTGTTTCGTAACGAGCCGCCCGGCATTCTCGACCAGCACCACGAGCGTGTCGAACACCTTGATACGCAACGGGATCACTTCGGCGCCGCGCGAGAGGCGGTGCTCCCGAACGTCAAGATGAAAAGGCCCGAATCGATACGCGCCTTTGATTGCGGTGTCGGCCACCAGTCGCACCTCAGGAAAGTTTCAGAAAGATACCAGCATTCTCAAAGGACGGCGCCTGGCGTCGGATTTTAACCTCTGGATCACGCGGATCGGAACCGCGAGGAGGTCCAAGACGATGCCGAAACTGCTTCCAGACCAGAGCTTCTACCCGTCGCCGACAATGGCCATGCAGGCCCCCGCGGAAACACTGGCCTATGTGGCGCTGCTCAATCCCGACCCGGCCGCCAACGACGCCCTTGCCGTGCTGGACGTCAATCCCGCTTCGCCAGGCTACGGGGCTCAGATCGCGCGTGTCGAGATGCCTCGTACAGGCGACGAATTGCACCATTTCGGGTGGAACGCGTGCAGTTCGTGCCTGTGTCCGAACTCGCCGCACCCGCATATGCAACGGCGCTATCTCGTGGTGCCTGGCATGCGATCGTCGCGAATCCACATTCTCGACACAGCACCCGACCCGCGCCAGCCGCGGTTCGTCAAGGTGATCGAAGCCGAAGAAATCATTCGGAAGACCGGCTACAGCCGCCCTCACACCGTGCACTGCGGGCCGGATGGCATCTATGTCAACGCGCTGGGCAACGCCGACGGCGACGGCCCAGGCGGCATCTTCGTCCTCGACCCCGAAACATTCGAGATCAAAGGGCGTTGGGAGAAGGATCGTGGACCGCAACATCTGTCGTACGACTTCTGGTGGCACCTCGGTCACGACACGCTGATCACGAGCGAGTGGGGCACGCCGAAGATGGTGGAGGACGGCGTCAATCCGGAACTGCTCCTGGCCGGCAAGTACGGCAACGCGCTGCACGTCTGGGATCTCAATCGACGTGTGCACCTGCAGAAGCTCGAGCTCGGCCCCGAGTACCAGATGGTGCTCGAGCTTCGTCCGGCGCACGATCCCAACGAAACCTACGGCTTCGTTGGCGTCGTCGGCAGCTTGAAGGACTTGTCTGCCTCGATCTGGATGTGGCACCGGGATGGCAGCGGAGGAAATGCCACATGGCGCATTCACAAGGTGATCGAAATTCCTGCCGAGCCGGCGGCTGCCGACGATCTCCCGCCGTTGTGGAAAGGCTTCAGCGCCGCGCCGCCGCTCGTCACCGACATCAATCTTTCGCTCGACGATCGATTCCTCTACGTCTCGTGCTTCGGCACGGGCGAGTTGAAGCAGTTTGACGTCTCCGATCCGTTCAACCCGGTCGAGACCGGCTCGCTGAAGATCGGCGGCATGGTTCGCCGCCAGCCGCACCCGGCGCGTCCGGGGCAGCGCTTGAACGGCGCACCTCAGATGGTCGAGATCAGCCGCGACGGCAAGCGCGTCTATGTGACCAACTCGCTGTATCGCACGTGGGATGACCAGTTCTATCCCGACGGGATCAAGGGCTGGCTGGCCAAAGTCGACGTGCGACCGAACGGCGGCATCGAGTTGGATCCTTCCGGGTTCGTGGAGTTCGACGGCATGCGTCCCCACCAGGTCCATCTCGAAGGCGGTGACGCCAGCTCCGATTCCTACTGTTTCGCGTGAGAGTGGTCGTCGGATGAAGCGTCAGGCTGACGCCGGACGCTTCGACTTCAAGAGGTGTGTCATGACGAGCGAGATGACGATGTCGTGGCTGATGCTGATGGCGCTGGGCGCATTTCACGGCATCAATCCGGGGATGGGGTGGCTGTTTGCGGTAGCGCTCGGGATGCAGGAGCGTCGTCGCGACGCGGTGCTACGGGCGCTCGTGCCGCTCGGCGCCGGGCATGCGCTTGCGGTGGCCGGCGCGGTCGCTGTGGCACTCGCGATCGGATTCGTGATTCCGATCGGCTGGCTGCGTTGGCCAATTGCCGGTCTCCTCGTCTCGCTCGGCGTGCTCCGTTTGTTTCGTCATCGCCACCCGCGCTGGGGCGGCATGCGCGTGAGCATGGGTGGGCTCGCGGTGTGGTCGTTTCTGATGGCCACGGCTCACGGGGCCGGATTGATGGTGGTGCCGGTCTTCATGGGCATGTCGATGGCGGGCCCCGGGGAGCACGCGCACCACATGCATGCTGCAGGGACCGGCGCGGGAGCTGCGTTTCTCGCGACTGGCCTGCATGCCCTGGGCTACCTGGCGGTGACGGCGTTCGTCGCGGTGCTGGTGTTCGAGAAGCTTGGCGTCGGCATTCTGCGCCGAGCGTGGTTCAACCTCGATCTGATCTGGTCGGCCGCGCTGGTCGCGACGGGCGCGCTCACTCTGATGCTTTGAGACTCACGAACTCTTGAAGGCGGTGGTGCGCGCACGCAAGAAACGGAATGTCCCTTCACGTTGCAGCGATGTGGCTCATGTATGTCAGGAGGTTTTATGAAGACCCGACGATCTTGTCAAATCCCTCGAGTACTCACGGATCGGCCTTCTCGCGCTCTCGAGTTTCTGGCCTGCTGTTGCGCTGGCGCAGTCGGACCACGTGCACGGTGTGCCGTCACAGAATCAGGATCAGACATTGGACCGGAGCAGCAAGGCGAACGCCCTGGTTCAGATCGTTCGCCAGGCGACCGAGCGTTTTCGTGATGTCGGTGTGGCGGACGCGGAAGAATACAAGCTGCTCTTCGGCTGCGTCAGCTGGATCGGACTGGGGCGCCATGGGTCTGCACTATGTGAACATGGCGTTGGTGATGGACGGCGAGTTGGACCCGACGCGTCCCGAGATCATTCTTTATGAGGCACTGCCGAACGGCCGTCTGAAGCTGACCGGCGCAGACTATCTCGTGCTTGCGGACGCATGGGAGGCGAAGCATCCGGGAACCACACCGGAGCTCATGGGACAGTTGCTGCACTACTTCGAAAGTCCCAACCGCTTCGGTCTTCCGCCCTTCTATACCCTGCACGTCTGGGCGTGGAAGGACAATCCCTCCGGGACGTTCGTGAACTGGCATCCCAAGGTTTCGTGCGACGGATTCAATCCGCAAAACTAAACCCATGAGAGGGGCGGCGACTGTCGCCCCTCACCTCCTCATGACCCAGTGCGGCCGTCAACGTTCACCGCCGAGAGTAATCCGGCGCATGCCAGCTTCGGATTCTGGTTATTGAATGAACAAAGCGACGGTACTCCCGATGATCAACGAATCCTGTTCCTCGGTGTCGTCCGAGGCCGAACATCTGCCCATTCGCATTCATTCTGAATTGGACGACCGGACCCCTCTGCTGCTGCATAAAGAGTTGGAGGTCGTTATACTCGCTCCACTATGAATGATCCTGCCGACGACCTTTTGCGAATTTCGATGAGTCACGGCCTGCCCCGCTGTCTTCATGCGGTGGCAGAACTCGGTATTGCGGATGCTTTGGGGGAATCGCCGCGAAGCGCGGAGGAACTGGCGAGGGACACCGGAACACATGCGGAAGCGCTGGCTCGAACGCTGCGCGTCCTTTCGGCTGAGGGGATCTTTGAGGCTCGTGATGGCGCGTGGGGCCACACGCCGGCGTCACGCTTGCTGCAATCGGATCATCCGCAATCCATGAGATCGTTTGTCCGGATGATCGGTTTGCCCGTGTATTGGCGGGGATTCGAATACTTCGCCGATGCCCTGAAGACCGGACAGTCCGTTCAAGAGAAAGTCGTCCCAGGTGGTTATTGGAAGTACCTCAGCGACAATCCGGGTGCGGCTCGGCTCTTCGACGAGGCCATGATGGGGAAAGCAACGGGACAAATTGCCGGCGTTTTGAAGTCCTACGACTTCTCCGCCTTTGGAACAATCGCGGACATCGGCGGCGGCCGCGGTCATTTACTGGCGGCCGTGCTGCAAGCTGCGCCCCGAGCTCATGGCGCGCTGTTCGATCAGCCGCATGTGACGGCCGCAGCTCAAGCTGCGGGAATGGAATCGGAACGGCTTCGGATGCATCCCGGAAATTTCTTCACGGATGCGCTGCCCTCCGCCGATTGCTATCTCATCATGCAGGTGATCCACGACTGGAACGATCAGGAAGCCGCTCGGATTCTCGCCGCCATTCGAAAGGCGGCGTCGCCAGGTGCGAAGCTCCTACTGATCGAGTGCATTGTTCCGGAGGATTCGAAGCCGAGCTGGACGAAGATGCTCGATCTGCAACTGCTGATCCTGCTGTCGGGAAAAGAGCGGACCGAGAAAGGGTATTCGGAAATGCTTCGAACTGCCGGCTTCCGTCTGGATCGAGTGATTGATGTCGGGATGTCGACTTCGATATTGGAGTCAGTTGCGATCTAAGAGATTTACGCGGCCGCCGCACAAAACCCCCCTGCGTCGCTATCGACGGAGGTGGAAGATCGAGCGACTCTTTGCCTGGTTCCGGAATTTTCGGCGGCTCGTTGTTCGCTACGAGCGATACGCCGAGAATTTTCTTGCGATGCTACACCTCGCCTGCTGCCTCATTCTCTTGCGAGGTTTATCAGAAGGCTTCTACACCGACGTGAAACCGGACTAACGGCTCACGGATTTGAATGGACGATGTACCGTCCTTCGTCGTCGTAGTGAAACGACGTCAGGCGGTCCCGGTCGTGAGGCGCATCCCCCGACAGTTTTCCCAGCGCCACCGTCGGCCGGTTCGACGACCAGAAGTAGAATTTCAACGCCAGCTCGACCAGTTGCGGTGCCGAGAAGTGCGCGAGCGCCTCGGCACGCAGCGCTGCGCTGACCCGCCCGGGGTGGAACAGGAACGCGTCGTGCAGCCGAAGCGCGACCTTCTGCGCATCGCTCAGCGAATCGCTGGTTTCGTAGGCGCGGACCTCGTCCATGAGGTCGCTCGAGCCTGCCGGCCGCGCAACTGCGCGGCGCATGCTCATTCAATACTGGCAGCCCTGATGACTCGCGTTGTGAAGCCGGATCGCTTCGCTCGTCACCTCATCGATCAGTTTCTGGCGGACGACGGCCTCGGCGAGCACTCGATAGATTTTCCCGAAAGCGGGATCGAGGAGGCTCCACATGCCGCCCTCGGCGTTGGCATCCGCCCTTGATTTGATCTCGTCCTCGGCATCCGCAGAACGCCGGTGCCTCGGTTTTGCTGCGGGGTTGGGATCCGGCGCGATGTCGAGCAGCGCGAGCATTCGAGCGTAGGCTTCGTACGCGTGGAGCGCCCACACGAAATTGACGAATTCGCGGGGTGCAAGGTAGTGCGAGAGCCGATCCTTCTGCTCGTCGCTGATGAGGTGGTGATCTAGATGATATTGCTCGGCGTAGGACAACGCCGCACGCTCACGATTGGAAAAGACGGCGCTCGCGCGCCAGTCCTCGAGCTCCGATCGCAACGGAGAGTCCACGCCAGCCAGCGCGGCGCGTGCGCCCATCAACTGTGCCTGCCGAAGGTGACAGCACTCCACCAGCCATGGATCTGAGACTTGGTCTGCGACCGAGAGCATTTCACAGAGCAGTTCGTCGACCTTAGGCATAAGGCCGAACACCGCGTCGCGTTCGGAACCCGATTCAGCTCGAACAGGCAACCATGTCATATCGCTACTCCCGGCTCGGTTCCGTTCGGAATCACACGTCAGCGCGCAGACGCCTGCACGGGCTGCGGTCCGTGTTTGGGCGGAAACAGATTGCGCGTCTTGATCCGCCAGCCATCCGCGGTCCGCACGTACGTGTCTTCGTAGTGGCCGCCGAGAAACACCGTGCCAGGTTTGCCACCCTCACCGATATCGAGGACGGCTAGATACGCCTTCCCGGTCGCACCCTCCGGAGACGGCTCGATCACGTGATTGGTGAGATAATGCCGCACGTATTTCGGCCCCCGCGGCTGCTCGCGCGCCAGCGCCGCCAACGCGTCGTATCCCTTCGTGTTCGTGAAGGCGACACCATCCTTCGTGTACAGGCCGGCGTAGGCGTCTCCGTTATCACCCTTCCCGAACCCGGAATCGAGCGCGTGCCCGTAGCTCGCGACGAGCTGCTCGATCTGCAGGTAATCCATGACCGACAGCGAACCGTTCGCCGCCGTCACGTTGTCGGCCGGTTGTGACTTGATCTTGACGGGACTCTTCAAAAGTGTGGCCAGCGCTGTCGACGTGCCGCCGCCGCTCTTCGAGGGAATGAAATGGCGGCGTTTGAAGCGCCAGCCCTTGGGAGTCTTGGCGTAGAGGTCCTCGTAATGTCCGCCGATGTTCGACGGTTCGCCCCGCTTGTCGCCGACGACTTCCCACTGTGTGCGGGTGCCAAGCGGCGGCACGTTGTCGTTGAAGTTGAACTCCGCGACGTACTGACGTCCGATCGCGCCATCCGCCGTCGGCTCGATCACAAGGCTCATGGCGTAGTGCGTCGTGTTGAGCGGACCTATCGCGTTCCCGCGCGCGAGTGCCGCGAGCTGATCGCGTCCTTTGGCGGGCGGCTGCATCACGAACTCCCCGTCTGCCGTGAAGAGGTCCGCGTAGTCATATCCATTGTTGCTGCCCGTATCCAGCGCGAAGGCGTACCGCGCGACCAGCTGCCGGATCTGCACGTAATCCATGGCCGTCGGCGAAACGCCGGACCTTGATTGTGCCCGCAGAGCGACTATCCCGAGAATCGCCAGGGCCGCAGCAAGCACGGTGAAAGTCTTTCGATCCATAAATACCTCCTAGCGCGACGCGGGCTTGGGGCCAATCTCGGATCGAGTGTAGGTTCGCGATTTGATTCGCCACCCCTCAGGAGTCTTCACATACACATCGTCGTAAATTCCGCCGTGGAGAATCGTGCTCGGTTTGCCGTTCTCGCCGACATCGATGGCGACCAGATATGACCGTCCGGTGGCGCCTTCCGGCGACGGCTTGATGACCACGTTTGTCACGAAGTGACGCGTATGCGCGGGGCCCGATCGATCCGCGTTGGTCTTCGCGGCGAGATCGGCAAGCTGTGCGCGCCCCTTCGCCTGTGTGCCGAACGTTCCGTCCTCGGTAAACAATGCGGCGTAAGCTGAGCCATCGCCGCCGTGCATGTCGACGGCGTACGGGTACCGCGCCGGCAGTTGTTGGATTTCGAGGTAATCCGCCGCGGTCAGCGCCGGCGTTCTGGGCGTCTGCGCATGCAACGCCCACACGGTGGGAATACCCACGAGCGTTGCAATCAGGAGGTGCTTCCAGTTGGCCATGACGTCTCCTTGAACCCAAGTTCGAACGTGACGAAGCGATTGGGCGAACGATCGGGCTGCTGCGCGCCCGAACCTACAGCTTCCCTATGCTGAGGTCAAGCGGTTTCGGGCCTTTTTCCGGCGATTTTCACCTGCTTGAGTAGCTCAAAAGCTCCGGCTGGGCGGTTTCGATCGTGACTGAGAAACGATGCTATTTGAGCGGTGATCTTCAGTGGATCCTGGCGTGTAAGGACGCCTAAACTGGATAGGGAAGGATTGGTGGGCCAAAGCGGTCAAACCCGTAGGCAGATCCTGAAGGTCGCGATTGGCGGGGCCGCCGGAGTCGTTCTGACAGCGCCGCTTCGATGCCTTGCTGCCACGCCGGCGCAAACAGTGTCCCAGGACGGGGAGATCCTGAAACTGAGCAGCGATCTTTTCGTGGTGAGACTCCCCGGCGAAGCCAATGTTGTTGCGCAAACCGGCTCCAACGGCGTCCTGCTCGTCGATGGCGGGTCGGCCAGCGCTTCCGACGCTCTTATGAAAGCCGTCTCCGGCCTGCCCGGCGGTGGCCCGGTTCACACCATCTTCAATACGCATTGGCATCCCGAGCAAACCGGATCGAACGAACAACTCGGCAAGGCCGGCAAGACGATCGTCGCGCAAGAGAACACGCGCCTGTGGCTGACGACCGACGTCACCTGGCCGTGGAACGGCCGCCGCTTCACGCGCCTCCCCAAGATCGCGCAGCCGAACAAGACCTTCTACACGACTGGCGAGCTCGACTCGGGTGTTCGCTACGGATACATTCCGGATGCAGCGCACACCGACGGCGATCTTTACGTGCACTTTCCACGGCAGAACGTGCTCGCGGTGGGCGACGTCGTCTCGGGTCAGGGCTGGCCAGTGGTTGACTACACCACCGGTGGCTGGATCGGCGGCATCGTCGGCGGCCTCCAACGGCTGCAGTCGCTGGCCAATGAGGAAACTCGTGTCGTGCCAGGACGAGGGCCGGTGCTCGGCCTGAAGGATCTCAAGGCGCAGTACGAGATGTATGGGACGATCTACGACCGGCTGACGCAGCTGCTGAACAAGGGGCGCGGGCCGGGCGAGGCGGTGGCGGCGCAGCCGACGAAGGAATTCGACGCGAAGATGGGGAATCCCGACGAGTTCGTGCGTCGCGCGTTCGAGAGCCTGTGGGCCTACCTGTCACCCGACGCTTAGGAACCAGAGAGCGACCATGAAGCGTGAACGACTGCTGACTCTGCTCATTCTCCTCGCCGTGTTCTTCGGCCTCGGGTGGTACTTTGGTTTGCTTCCGGTCGACCCCGTTGTCGTCAGCACATTCGCCGCTTCTCAAGACGCGTCTGCCCCGCCAGCATCCGAAGCGCAGTTAGCCACGGTGAAGCAATACTGCGTGACGTGTCATAACGACCGCGCGAAGACTGGCGGCGTCAGCTTCGAGGGACTCACGCCGGACAGCATCGGACAGCACGCCGACGTGTTCGAAAAAGCCGTTCGCAAGTTGCGCGGGCGCGTCATGCCGCCGCCCGGCGCTCGACAACCGGATGCCCACGCCGTGGACTCTCTGGTCGCCTGGCTCGAAAATTCGCTCGACCGCGCGGCAGCCGCCGGTCCGTCGCATCTGTCGGACCAGGTCGTCTTGCATCGGCTCAATCGGAAGGAATACGCCAACGCGGTGCGCGATCTGCTGGCGGTAGAGATTGATGCCAGCGAGCTTCTGCCTGCCGATGACATCGCCGAAGGCTTCGACAACATTGCGGCCGCGTTGCAGGTGTCGCCCTCCTTCATCGAACAATATGTCATCGCCGCGCGCGCCGTGGCCGTGAAAGCACTCGGCAGGCCTGATGCCAGACCAGGAGGGTGGACCTTCCGCGCCGCGCCAGGCACGCAGCTTACCCACACGCCCGGCCTTCCTCTGGGTACGCGCGGCGGCATTCTCGCGAAAGTCGATCTTCCGTCGGACGGCGAGTACGCCGTCGATGTCGCCGACATCGTCACGAACATCTGGGGCAGCGGCATGGAGTTCGAGAACCCGCTGGTCGTGACCCTCGATAACAAGCTCGTCTATCAGACGGTGATCGGCGGCGAGGAGGACATGAAGCTCTACGATCAGGTCCAGAGTGGCGCGCTTGATCGCGTCAACGCGCGCCTGAAGAACATCCGCTTCTTCGCCACGGCCGGACCACACAGAATCGGTGTGGCGTTCAAACGCCGGACGTTTGCCGAATCCGACGATCAGCTGCAGATGTTCGCACCCGGCGGCGGCCAGGACCGCATGTATCGCGTGAGCTCGTTCCAGCTTCGGGGACCGTTCGACGCGAAGGGCGTCGGTCCGACGCCCAGCCGTGATCGCATATTCATCTGTCATCCATCCGAAGGCGCGAAGCCCGATGCGCAGGCGGCTTGTACCAAACAGATCATTGCATCTCTGGCACGACGCGCGTACCGGCGCCCGGTGTCCGCCGACGACGTGAACGAGCTGTTCCAGTACTACGAAGAAGGCGCGAAAGACGGCTTCGAGGCTGGCGTTCGCGGCGCCATCACGGGTCTGCTGGCAAGCCCGTTCTTTCTGTATCGTGGCGAGCACGTCCCGGCGAATCTGCGACCTGGCGAAGCCTACGCCATCAACGACATCGAGCTTGCGTCGAAGCTGTCGTTCTTCATCTGGAACACGATCCCCGACGACGAGCTGCTGCAGCTCGCCATCGACGGCAAGCTGCACGACGCCGCGGTCCTCGACCGGCAGGTACGCCGGCTGCTTGCCGATCCGCGGTCGATCACGCTGGCGAACAATTTCGTCCCGCAATGGCTCGACATGAAGCGCCTTGACGAGATCGTGCCGGACCAGGCGGTGTTCCCGTATGCATCCGGCCGATCCGATCCCCGCGCGGACTTCCGCACCGAGCTGACGCTGTTCGCCGACAGCATCTTCAGAGAAGACCGCAGTGTGGTCGATCTGCTGAACGCGAAGCACACGTTCGTCAACGAGCGCGTCGCGCTGCACTACGGCATCACCGATGTGAAGGGGGATCGCTTCCAGCGCGTGGAGCTCGAGCAGTCGGCGCGGTGGGGGCTGCTGGGGAAAGGTGCCGTGTTGATGGCGGCTGCTTATCCGAACCGCACGTCGCCAGTCCTGCGCGGCGCCTTCATCCTCAAACACCTTGAAGGTGTGCCGCCGGCAACGCCGCCGCAGAACGTTCCGACCCTCGACGAGAAAGACATCGGCACGACGAAAGCGCTCACGATGCGCGACATGATGGCGAAGCATCGGTCGAACCCGACGTGCGCGTCGTGCCACGCGGTGATGGATCCGCTGGGGCTGGCGCTCGAAAACTTCGATGCGACCGGACGGTGGCGGGATCGTGATCGCTTTGCTGGCGTCGCGATCGATGCCTCCGGCAGGCTGCCCGACGGCACGCCGGTCAATGGCCCCGACGACGTGCGCAACGCGTTGCTTCGTCGTCCCGATCAGTTCGTGCAGACGTTTACCGAGGGGCTGCTGACGTACGCGACGGGTCGCAAACTGGAGCCGTGGGACATGCCCACGGTCCGCCGCATCGTGCGAACGACCGCGAACGGCGACTACCGGTTTTCAGCGATCGTTCAGGCCGTCGTCCGTAGCGATCAGTTCAGGATGCGCAGGGCACCGGAGCAACCGGGCGGAGAACGCGCATCGGCGGGAACAACTGACCTAGCAGTGTCACAAAAACGCGTCATGCGTAATGCCAAATGCACAATGCAGAATGCTAGTCGCTCAAACTCAGAAGACTGTCGATTTGCATTCTGCATTTTGCATTCTGCATTTCCGACGTGTCCTGTTCAGCAGCCTTGACGGAGTAATGACATGTATCTGTCCCAGAAGCACATCTCACGGCGCACGGTGTTGAAGGGAGTCGGAGCCACAATCGCGCTGCCGCTTCTCGATGCCATGAGTCCGGCCGCCACCGCGTGGGCGAGCACGGCCGCCGGGTCGGCGCCCAAGCGGTTCGCGTTCGTCGGGTTTCCGCACGGCGCGATCATGGACCACTGGTCGCCGGCGCAGACCGGCAGCGACTACCAGATGTCGCCGATCCTCACGCCGTTGGAGCCGTTCCGCCAGCACATGACGATTATCTCGGGACTCCGAAACAAGCCCGGTGAGACGCCCGAGCCGCACGCCTACATCGAGTCCACGTGGCTCAGTTGTGTCAAGCCGTGGGATCACGGTGTCGCTGGTCCGGAGGCCGGCATCACCGCCGACCAGATGGCGGCCCGGCATATCGGGCAGGACACGCGGCTGCCGTCGCTGGAACTGACGACGTCGCAAGTCGGAGCGCGGTTGGCGTGGCGGACGCCGACCCAACCGCTGCCGCAGGAAGGCAATCCGCGCGCGGTGTTTCAAAAGCTGTTCGGCCAGGGCGATACCGACAAGGAACGTGCGGCGATTCTGCACGAAACCGGCAGCATTCTCGACCGCGTCAAGGGACAGGCCGCCCGCCTGCAGACCAGCCTGGGCGTTCGCGACCGCGTCATCGTCAGCGACTACCTCGACTCGGTGCGCGAGATCGAGCGGCGCGTGCAGATGGCGGAGAAGCAGGACACGACGTCGCTGGACATTCCCGATGCGCCGGTCGGCACGCCGAACGACATCACCGAGCATTTCAAGCTGATGTTCGATTTGATGGCGCTCGCGTTCCAGGCGGACATCACGCGGGTGATCACGTTCTCGATGGATCACGAAGCGAGCATGCGCACGTACACCAACCTCGGCATCGCCGAAGGGTTCCATCCGCTCTCGCATCACGGGAACAATCCGCAGAAGATGGACAAGCTGGTGCAGATTCAGACCTACCACGCGCTGGTGTTCGCGAAGTTCGTCGAGCGGCTGTCGACCGCGCAGGAAGCTGATGGCACCGTGCTGGATCACGCGACGATTCTGTTCGGCAGCAATATGAGCAACAGCGACAAACACAACAACGACCCGCTGCCGTCGGCCGTGCTCGGCCACGCGCATGGACGCATCAAGGGCGGGCAGCACTTGAAGTACCCGCAGGACTCGCGTTTTGCCGATCTGCTGGTCACGCTGTTCGACCGGAACAATATCCCGGTTGAGAAGATTGGGGACAGTGCCGGCTTGTTCTCAGAGATCTGACATGGGCGCTTTGACTCGAGCGTGGCTGGTCGGGTTCGTCGCGGTAGGGGTCGCTGCGACCTCAATTGTCTTAAGCGCCGAGGCTTCGGCTCAAACGGCACAGACGACCGTTGCTCGACGTAGCCCTGGCGAAGTCGGGCTGCTCGATGCGGCCGAGTCCGGCAGTCGTGCAACCGCTTTGCGCTTACTGGCCAAAGGTGCGAACCCCAATGTCGCCGGACCTGATGGAACGACGGCCGTCATGTATGCAGCGGCCAACAACGATCTCGAGCTGGTTCGCGCGCTGATCAAGGCCGGCGCCAACGTCAAGTTGAAGAACGAGCTCGGCACGTCCGCTCTGACCGAGGCGGCAATCATCGGCTCGACGCCGATCATCGAGGCGCTGCTCAAGGCAGGCGCCGACCCCAACACCAGGAATCCCGAAGGTGAAACGCCGTTGATGGTGGTCGCCCGCACTGGAAAAGTCGAAGCCGCCAGGCGGCTGCTGGATGCCGGCGCCGACGTGAATGCCAAAGAGGAGTGGGGCGGACAATCGGCAGTCATGTGGGCCGCGGCTCAAAGGCATCCCGAGATGATCAAGCTTCTCGCGGCCCGGGGCGCAGACGTCAATGCGCGCGGCGTCGTCCATCAATGGGAACGCAAGGTCATCACCGAGCCGCGTCCCAAGGACATGAACAAGGGCGGCTTCACGCCCTTGCTCTACGCGGCGCGCGAAGGGTGCGTCGCGTGCGCGCGCGAGCTGATCGCGGCCAAAGCGGATCCCGATCTGGAAGACCCCGATCGCGTGACGCCGCTCAACATGGCGCTGCTGAATCTGCACTTCGAGCTCGCCGCCTACCTGATCGAAGCCGGCGCCGACGTCGACAAGTGGGATCTCTACGGGCGGTCGCCGCTCTATATGGCCGCGGACGTCAGCACGCTTCCAACCAAAGGGAACGGCAACATGGCCGTGCTCCCGAGCGAGGACTCGGTGACCGCGCTCGAGGTCGCCAAGCGCTTGCTCGACGCGGGCGCCAATCCGAATCTTCAGCTCAAACGCCGCCCGCCGTACCGTGACGTCCCGCAGGATCGCGGCGGCGACACGATCCTGGCTCAGGGCGCGACGCCGTTGTTGCGCGCCGCGCGGGCCGGCGATGCTCCGTTCGTGGACCTCCTGTTGAAGCACGGAGCGCTCGTCGATCTGCCGAGCAAGGAAGGCGTCACGCCGCTGATGGCGGCGGCGGGCGTCGAGTTCGGCGACCGCGTGACGCGCGGACGCAATCGCACCAACGAAGGTGTGCTCGCCACGATGCGGCTGCTGGTCGACGCCGGCGCCGACGTCAACGCGAGGATGGTGGTCGAGCCCGGGCGCAACCCGCTGGACGGCCTTTCGCAGGCGGCGCAATTCGGCGCCTCCCTTCGCCGGCGGCCCAGTCAGGTGCCGAGCGCGTCGGCCGTGCCGCACCAGACGGCCCTGCACGGCGCCGCGCAGCGGGGCTTTACACTGCGTTCGTGAAATTTCTCGCCGAGAACGGCGCCGATCTGCAGGCGAAGGATGCCAACGGTCGAACCGCGCTCGATCTGGCGAAGGGTATCGGTGTGCCCGGCGTGAAAGCAGCACTCAGGGAACCGTACGCGGACACGGTCGCGCTGCTCGAGTCGCTCATGTCCGCAAAGGGCCTTCCGCTTTCATCCCCGTAGTTTCGAACGTCCCGAGCCGACGAACCGTCGCCGCCCAAACGCCGCAACCCACTCCCACGACTGCCACTGCTCAGCTGTCCTGAGACTGTGGTAGATTCCGAGTCCGCCGAGGGAGGGCGAGAGCGATGAGAATGATGATGCGCTTCACGGTTCCCGTCGAAGCCGGAAATGAAGCCATGCGTACGGGAGCGCTTGGTGGGCTTCCAAAGATCCTCGAAGCGTTGAAACCAGAGGCTGCGTACTTTGGCGCTGAGAACGGGGAACGAGGCGGTTACATCGTGTTCGACATGCAGGACCCGTCGCAGATCCCGGCAGCGGCTGAGCCCTTCTTCCTTGCGTTCAACGCCAAGGTCACCATTTTTCCGGTGATGAATGCTGACGACTTGGCGAAAGCCAGTCCCGCGATTGACAAAGCGCTCAAGGAACACGGCAAAGTGAGATAGCCGGGGCCGTCGAAAGGCTCAAGCTGTTTTGAACGAGCTACAATCCGCCGAATCAGAATATGGCGCTTGAGACTGCTGCGCGGCTCGGGGTATGGACAGCGATTGTGGCGATGTCGGTCGGGACGGCGTCTGCTCAACGGTCCGCGAAGGTGGCCGAGTACGCGAGCGTCGGCGAAGAGCTGATCGTCTTCCAAGTTGACATCGATCGAGCGACGCTCGCGCGACAGGCGTCGGTCATGCTCCCAGGCTTCGTGCAGGAAGCATGGGCCCCGTCATCCGGTCCATTCCTGTACGTCGCGTGGAGCAATGGCGGCTCGAGCTACAACGGATCAGGTGTCGCACCACGCGGCGACCAACACGGAGTTACCGCTTTTCGCGTCGATTCAACGGGCGCCTTGCACCTTCACGGTGCGCCCGCCTCCCTGCGGTCGCGTCCCATCCACATTACCGGCGACGGTCCTGCGCGTCATCTGCTCGTCGCGTACAACGATCCGAGCGGCATCTCGGTTCATATGATTAACAGCGATGGGACGGTCGGCTCAGAGGTGCCGCAATCGGGTTCGCTCGACGTAGGTGTCTACGCGCATCAGGTTCGCGTGCTGGCGCCCAACAACGCTGTCGTTCTCGTGACGCGAGGCAACGAACCGACGAGTACGACCCGCGAAGATCCGGGCGCCGTCAAGGTGTTTCGGTTCGACGAGGGGAAATTGTCGAACGTCGCCTCGATCGCGCCGTCAAACGGGATCGGATTCCGTTCTCGCCATCTGGATTTTCATCCGAGCCATCCGTGGGTGTTTCTGACGCTGGAAGCACAAAACCGGCTCGAAGTATTCGAACAGACAAATGGAACCCTGACCGCAGCCCCACTCTTCAGCAAGGCAACGCTCGCGGACGGCACCGGGGTCAAGGCAGGCCAGACTGCCAGCACCGTGCACGTGCATCCAAACGGACAGTTGGTCTATGTTGCGAACCGAGGCGCCGCAGCAGGAGGCGCGAACAACATCGCGGCGTTCCGCATCGACCAGCGGACCGGGGAGCCCTCGCTGATGCAGAACACCGATACACGTGGGCTCACGCCGCGCACGTTCTCCGTCGATCCAAGCGGCCGCCTGCTCATTGTCGGCAACCAGACGACGAGGTCGGTCGCGGATCAGGCGGATAAGACTGTGCCGGCCAACCTCGCCGCGTTCCGAATCCGCTCGGACGGGACACTCGAATTCGCGCAGCGCTACGACCTGGCCGTGGGCCAAAAGCCGCTCTGGTGGACCGGCCTCGTGCCGTTGCATTGACAAAGAGCCATGATGCAGCCAACCCGGCGCGAGTTCCTGAAGACGGCCGTCGCCGCCTACGGTTCAGCTGGGTTCGGCACACCTACTCAGCGCGGCGGTGCATCGAATCAGAAGCCGGACGATTTGACCGCGCTGTCGCTCAGAGCCGCCGGCGATCTGTTGCGCGCGCGCAAAGTCTCGCCAGTGGAGCTCGCCAACGCGTGCCTGGCACGAATCGATCGCATGAATCCCGTCCTGAACGCGTTCATCACAGTGACGGCCGATCGGGCGCTCGTTGAGGCCAGGGCGGCGGAATCGGAGATCGGACGCGGCCGGACGCGTGGGCCGCTGCACGGTATCCCCATCGCTCTAAAAGACCTGATCGACACCGAGGGCGTTAGAACGACCGCGGCCAGCGCGGTCTTTGCGGATCGCGTTCCGTCACAGGATGCGGAGGTTGTCCGCCGCCTCAAACAGGCTGGCGCCGTGCTGCTCGGCAAACTGAACATGCACGAGTTCGCGTACGGGGCTACATCGGCGCAAAGCCATTTCGGACCCGTGCACAACCCGTGGGATCGTCAGCGTATTGCGGGCGGGTCCTCCGGTGGCTCGGCGGCGGCGGTTGCCGCACGGCTGTGCTACGGAGCGCTCGGTTCCGACACCGGCGGCTCCATCCGCCAACCTGCCGCGTACTGCGGCATCGTCGGCCTGAAACCGACCTACGGCCTGGTCAGCACCACCGGCGTCATCCCGCTGTCGTGGTCGCTCGACCACATCGGACCGATGTGTCGGACCCTCGCTGACACAACGCTGATGCTGCAGTCGATTGCCGGCTACGATCCGGCTGACATAAACAGCGTGAATGCCGTCGCGCCGGATTACATGAAGGCGCTGGTAGAGAAGGTCTCCGCGTTCCGGATCGGCATTCCGCGCTCTGTCTTTTACGACGCGCTCGATCCGGAGATCGAGCAGGCGGTCAACGACGCACTGCAGGTGCTTCGAGGTTTGACGGCGTCGACACGGAACGTCGAGCTGCCGCCATATCGAACGCTTCCCGTTGTCGCCGCAGAGGCATACGCCTTTCACGCTCCGTACTTCGCGAAGACGCCGGAGTTGTATCAATCGGCGACGCGTCAACGCATCGAAGGCGGCTCGCGCGTCTCTGCGTCCGCGTACATTGAGGGAAAACGGGAGCTGGATCGATTGCGGCGCGCGGTGGCGGACGTCTTTGCAAATGTCGATGTGCTCGTGACGCCCACGACGCCGATCCTGCCGCAAACGGTCGAAGAAGCCGTCAACGGTCCGTCGGTGCCACCACCAGGCGGCGTTCCCCTCTCCCTGCGTAACACACAACCATTCGATATCTACGGCCTGCCCACCATTTCGATTCCGTGCGGCTTCAATCGTGCGGGATTACCCATCGGTCTCCAACTCACGGGACCGCGACTCGGTGAATCTCGAGTCCTCGCGCTCGCGCATGCGTTCGAGCAGTCGACCCAATGGAATCGCTCTGTGCCCGAGGTTTAAAAGCGGGCGATTTCAGATTACTCGCTGGAACTGCGCGTTATGGCTTGACGGCAATAACGATCCGTCGTCGCTCGTGGTCGTTCACGCCATCGGGCCGCTCGGGCTCGGTCTTCCACGTCACGGCCATCGAGGTGGGAGGAACGCCTAGTCCTGCCAGAACCCGCTGCAGCTTCTGGGCTCGTCGCTCCGCGATCAACGGACTCTCGACAAGCGTTTCTCCATTCGAGAGCAACGTCGCGCCGCGAAAACTCGTGACCTCGACTCGCGCGGCATGGGTGTCGCGCGCGTAACGGGCGGCTTCGTCCACGACGCGCGTGACGCGAATGGGCATGAAGTCGGTGTCGAAATCGAAGAGCACTGTGAACTCTCGGGCACTGTACGGAGGTACCGGCGCCGGGGCGGGACGCGCCGGCGGCGCACTGCCTGGCTTGATGCTCGAGGGCCCCGGTCCGCGAACGGCCTCGGGTGCTTCGAACCCATCTTCCGCGGGCAGCACCGTGTTGCAGGAGGCGTCGAGTTCCGGCATCACAGAGGTGACCAACGGCTTCAGGACTATCCCGCCGCACACGCGCGGTTCGCGAGAGATCGTGCCTTCAACCAGCACCTTGTGGCCCAGCTGCGGCGGATACCACGCCGCACCGGTGTCTTCCTGGATGCCGAGAAAATAAACCTCTCCGTTCATCTCGGCCAGCCAGCAGGGGACGGTCTTCGTGTCGCGCACGATCGGACAGGCAAGAAAGTTGCGACGATCGGCCGGTGGCTTCTCCTGCGCCGCCGCCGGCAGGGCCGACGTCAATCCGAGGACGATCGATATCGCGCACCGAATTGCCGGTTTGATCGCATCCATCACAGCACGCTCAGGAAGTTGACGAGGTCCTGTTTCTCGCGCTCGGTGTATTTCGCGTCGAACCGGCGATCGTAGTAATCGACCAGCTCCCGCAGCGTCTTGGCCGCGCCATTGGAGAAGTACGGAGCGCGGGCCGAGAGACCGCGCATCTGCTGCATGACGATCGCACCGATATCGGCGCAGCGTCCGGAGATGAGCGCCCGGCCGGGATCGGTGGTGTAGATGACGCGGCCGAGAAACGGGTGCGGTGGCGCATCGTTGCGGCACGTCAGCTTGAAGACCGGCAACTCCGGCGGCGTATCCGTCTGATAAAGCGCCGGCTCAGTCCATTTGGGAAACGTGGTCGTACCGAGGTCGACGTAACCCGGCGCCAGGTCCATGCCGACCAGCCGCGAGTTGTGGCAGGTGGCGCACGTCCGTTTCAGCGGATTGCCGAGGCCAATCGTGTTGATGTGCACCGTGTCCCGAATCCAGATCGGTCGCAGGAAGAAGACATCCGAGCCTCGCGCGACCGACTCGCGGAACGCGCGCTGTTCATCCGACACCTTCGCGGACGACTCGATCTTCTTCCAGGGCTCGAAAAAGCCGAACACCGGGTTGTAGATGTTGTCGCCGAGCGCCCGTTGTCCGTCCGCGAGGGCCCGCGGTCCGAGTCCTTCTGGTGCTCCACCATCCATCAGACTGCCAGCGTGCGTACTCGATCCCTGCGCGGAGTAGATCTGATTCTCGAACGCGACGATCTTCGCGAGCTCCTCCTCGGTCAGCGGCCGGGCGAGCTGCAGGTGGTCGCGTGCGGCGGCCCTGGCCTGCGTCCGCAGCGTCGGCTCCCGTGCATCGGACATGAGGTTCATACCGACAGGCAGCCGGGTCTCCGGATCGACGTCCATGAGCTCGCCGGTCTTGATGTTGAACGGGGGCGATCCGCTCGCCACGTATTTGAGGTTGGCGGCGACACGCGGACGGCGGAAGACCGAGACCCGTGGGCGTTGCGCTGCGCAGGCCATAGGCCGGATCCGTGTTGCACATGCTCGGATCGCGGACGATCTCGATCGTGAATTCGGGAGCGATCGTGGAACCATCTGCGGCAGCGGGAGGCCACGGCAGTGCGACGCGAATGAGACCGCGATCCAACAGCAGAGAGTGAGACGAGGCCGCTGACTGAGGGAGGCTCGGGCAGTTCGATCCGTCGATCGCAGCGAACAGAGGATCGCGCCCCTGCGTGGCGTTCCACCGCTCGCGAGTGCCCTCGATCGACAGGCTCATGCCACTGCTTGGCTGGTGGCAGGTGACGCACGCGCGCCCATTCGGCCCGAGCGGTTCGAAGAACGGATGTCCCTTGGTGTCGAACGCCCCATCCGCGTTCAGCACGGCGACGGTCCCGTTCGCGTTGTCGTAAGTGGAGAGGGCCGCGAATCTTTCGCCGCTGCCGGCATTCCACCAGCTTCGAATGTGACCACTTCGGCTCTGGGCGCCTACTGCGGCGCCGATCGCCAGAGCGAGCATCAGGCCGACAAGAACCGGTCGTTTCATCTGACCCCCGACGGAGTGGAGCCAGTATAGAACGCTCGGGGACCTCCTTGGCACAGATGATGCTGAACCGATGTGCATGGAGATGAAGAACAGCACCATCGATTACGAATTTAGAGACTCCAGTGGTGGGCAACCAGCCTCAGGAACCGGTTTTAATTGCAACATATGCGGGGAGGTTCTCTCGGCTGAGGAACTCGATTTCGGGTTCGCGGAGAGGTGTCTGAACTGCACGGAGCGGCTCGATCGCGCCGCGGATCGCTCGAAGGAGTCCAAAAACAGACCACGATAGCCGCTATATTGCACGCGTCGCAGGGGACGTTGAGATCACTCGGACTACCTGCCAAAATCCCCGAGACACGACCGTGAGCTTCGATCCCGAACTTTTCCGCTGAATCCGGCATCACGGCCCGTTGCACCGGGCCGCTCGAACGCACAAGTGGGATCGCCGGAGAATGCCAACCCATGAGACTGCTGCTGGTCGAAGACGAGCCGCGTGCCGGCGCAAATGCTCGCGAAAGGGTTGCGCGAGCAGTCGTACGCCGTCGACATCGCACGGAACGGCCGGGATGCCCTCTATCAAGTTGCAATTACTGATTACCTGGTCAAGCCGTTCGACTTTGGCGAGCTCATGGCGCGATTGCGGGCGGTTATCCGGCGCGGCCGGTTGCCAGTGACGCCTGCGGTCGTGACCGTGGGCGACTTGCGTGTCGACCTCCGGGCGCGTCAGGCCTACCGCCACAATCAACTCATCAAACTGACGGCGCGCGAGTTCGCGCTCCTCGAGTTTCTCGTCCTCCACGCCGGTGAAGTCGTCAGGCGCGGCGCCATCGCCGAACACGTGTGGGACTCGCCCTTCGAGTCCATGTCGAACGTCATCGACGTCATGATTCAGCGTCTTCGACGCAAGATAAACGATGACCTCCACCGCCATCAACCTCTTCTTCTTACCGGCGGTTTACCTTCGGTACGGTCGCAGCCGCTGAACCATCGCTGAGACGACTGTCTTGCTCTGCGCCGTCGACCGACACCATTTCACAAGACCGCGACCGCGAGGACAGTACTGTGCCCGGCGATGGGCGCTCGCGAATGATTCGATGGACGAGCTCGACGCCACACTTTCGAACGGATGAGTCGCTCTCAGAGGCCACAATTCCGCGCCGATAGAGGATGTCGAACCCAGCACGTGCGACTTCCGTTGCCTGACAACTGCATCGGGATGCCGCGTGCTGCTGGGGCGCTTCGTGGCTCGGTTCTTGCGGGTACCGCTCTCTTCGATATTGAGAAGGGCAGGGACGCACATCGTGCAACGGTTCAGTCTCAAGTGCTTGATTGGCGGACACGACGATGTGGTTCGCCGAACGCCGTCCCGACTGTATTTGCAGTGTGACGATTGTGGACGAGAGACAGGCGGATGGGAGATTGCGGGCCAGAGTGATCCATGTGCCGAGCACGGATCAGAAATCAAGAGCTTCACGCAGTCACCGAAAGCAGCCGACAGCCTCGTGGGCGCAGTGCGACGTGCGGTCGACGCGCTCTCTGCCTCGAAGTTGCTGAGGTTCTGGCGCCACACCGTCAGCTGAAGCGTTCGGCCTCATTTTGAGGAGAGCGAGTGACGCTGGGACGGCCTTTTCCGGGAGGTTTTCAGTTCGAGGATTTCAGACCGGCGGCGATTTCTGAGCTACCTCTATTGTACGACGCCCACCTTTAGAAAAACAGACTACCGCAAAACTTGAACCTCCGATAGATTTGGCGGCCCGCGGTCTGAGAGTCGGCTGGAGTCTCGGTCTTTTACCGGAGGTCCCATGAAACAGCCCACGACGGGGCCGCAGCCGTGACCGATCGTCGCCGGGCGAGCGCCAGGCCCGGGCGCACACCGCCCGATAACGGATTGCAGCGACAAGCTCCGGACCAGCGTCAGCTGCTCGATCGCATTCTCGACACGCCCCACCTCGCGCAAGTCGTCCCGCGCTTGCAACCTGAGCTCCTTCACCGGGTCATTCAGAGGTGCGGACTCGAGGATTGCGCCGAGCTCGTGGCGCTGACGACACCCGAGCAGTTGGCGCGCATCTTCGATCTCGACTTGTGGGGCAGCGCCCAACCAGGCCGGGACGAGCAGTTCGATGCCGATCGTTTCGGAGTGTGGCTCGAAGTGCTGATGGAGTCAGGCGCGACGCTCGCGGCGCAGAAGCTCGCGGAAATTGACGTCGATCTCGTGATTGGCGGCTTTGCGCAACACGTGCGTGTCTTCGATCGAGCGGCAGTCGCGCCTTATACGACGACAGATGGGCTGGAGATAGCCGAGATTCGGGGCCTGGAAGAGACACTCACGTGTGACGTCGGTGGCTACGTGGTCGTGGCCAGGCGATCCGACTCGTGGGATGCGATCGTCGCGGTTCTGACGTCCCTTGACGAAGAGCAGCACGACTCCTTCAATCAGGTGATGCGCGGCTGCCGGACCCTCTCGAACGCCAGGTTCGAAATCGATGGACTGGACGACCTCCTCTCGGACAGGGATCAGGTCATGTTCGATCTTTCATTGGATCGTGAACGCCGGCGGGAGACACAGGGATACCTGGCGCCTGCTCAGGCTCGCGCGTTCCTCGAGATGTCGCGCCGGCTTCGGCTCGAATCGGGCGGCGTGCCGAGCGGCAATCCAATCGCTCACGCGTATTTCCGGGTCATCGGAGAGACGACGGCAGCGGACGTCCAGAGCGCCCCCAAACACTTGCCGGTGGGGTCGTCGGGCGAGGAGTCTGCTCCGAAGCCGACGGAGACTGTCGCTGGCGACGTCGAAGGGCTGCTCGACGTACTCCTCGATGCGGGCATCCTTGCACAGCAGCCTCGTGCGTTGCTCGCCGGATCGCAGGAGCAGGTGCCTCGTCTGACGCTCATTCACAATCACATGCGGTTCGTGCTCGACCGTGACAGCGCCGCCTATGCGAAGCGGAGCGAAGAGCTGGCCTTTCTTGCAAACACGTTGATGGCGGGCTGTTCCATCCAGGCGCGGCCCTTCACCGCGCAAGAGGCCTCGGACGCGGCGGTCGCAATCTGCAACATCGGCCTGGAGAACTGGCCGGCGCAGTTTCCTTCGAGGCAGACACGCCACGATCCGGCGGCTGTCGAAACCGGAACGGCGCTGCCCGGCGACTTTCTCGTCGGCCACGACCTTGTCGGAGTATTTCAGGTGGGGTGGACGGTCCTTCACGACGACGTGAGCATGTACTCGGCTGCGCAACTGATCGAGGTGTTGACCCATCTGCAGTGCGGCGACGGCGAGATTCAGGCCGGGCTCGATAGCCTTTGCCTCGAGATGGGGAGACACTCGCGTGCAGGCGCGCCGTGGCGCGCCCGGGATGCGATGGATGTGATTGCGAGTCTGGACCTGCCGGCGTGGGCCGTGCTGCTCGGATTGATCGACGAATGCCCGGTGATTCACGCGGGCATCGCCGCAGGACGAGAATCACGGACGCGCGCAGTGAGCGCCTCTGCGTTCGAGTTCATCTCCGAGAACAGCCAGATCGCGTCCGTTCGCGAATTCATGCTGACGCTGCCGGAAATACTGCGCTCGTGACTTCCAGCCGCGGGGCCAATCCGGCTGTCACTCCGCGAATTGCTTAGAGGCGCCTGTACACCACGAAGGCGCGAAGGCCACGATGTGTCACAAAACCAGTGTCACAATATTCGTGACTCTTCGTGTTTTCGTGACTTCGTGGTTCCCGTTTCCACGTCCCCTGAAAGGTGCAGTACAGTCCCGCCCAACGGTTTGAAGCCCTCTATGGTTTAATGAAAATCATGCGCGCCAATTTTCCGTCTATCGTCCTGACTGTTGCCGCTTGTCTTGGAGCCTCTGGGTCCGCAGATGCCCAATGGTTGAATCAACCGATGGCCGGAGCGCCGAGAACGCCAGACGGCAAGGTCAACATGACAGGACCGGTGCCCATGTTGAACGGCAAGCCCGACCTTTCCGGCATCTGGCAAGTGCAGGCCGAACCCCGCGCGCCTGGCGGGCTGTTCGGGTTAGGCGAGTCGCCGAATTCGAAATATTTCAGAAACATCCTTTCCGACTTCAAGCCGGATGAACAGCCGCTCACGCCAGCCGGCGTAGAGCTGCTTCGTCAGCACACCCAGCCAGGTGCCTTCAACCCCACATTGAACTGTCTTCCCGATGGCGTACCTCACGGCGACTTGCTGCCGGAACCGTTCAAGATCATTCACTCGGCCGGCGTCATCGTGATGCTGTACGAGGTTGAGACCACGTTTCGTCAGATCTTCATAGATGGACGCAAGCTGCCGACCGATCCGTCACCGACGTGGCAGGGATACTCGGTCGGACGATGGGAAGGCGACACGCTGGTGATCGACACAGCCGGCTTCAACGATCAGGGCTGGTTGGATGTGCGCGGTACCGGCCACAGTACGGACATGCGCGTCGAGGAACGCTTCCGACGCCGCGACTACGGTCATCTCGAGCTCACCATTACGATCACCGATCCACAAATCTTCACGCAGCCGATCACCTTCAGCGTGGTCGAAGAGCTCCTTCCGGACACCGATCTCTTCGAGCACTACTGCCTCGAGAACGAAAAAGACGACGCGCACTTTCCGGGCAGGCCACAAAGGTAGGCTTACTGCATGTTTCTTAGATGGACTTAGAGACGGAGCCACGAAGCCGCGAAGAGTCACGAAAACATCGTGATGTACAAGCGCCCTGATGCTGTATCGAAATGAAAACCGGAATACTTGATCTCTCCTTGGTGTCCTTCGTGTGCTTTGTGGTAGATCGGCACCGCTTGCATTGAAATGAAACGCGCTGTGACTGGCCGCGTTCGATCTCAATTGGCCAGTAGTGTTTTCATCTCGTCGTAGTACCCGCTGAGTCCACCCTTGAACGCGACCGTGCTGACGGTGTGATCCCACCCGAGGTCGCTCAGCTTGAGCTCGTCGAACACTTTGTCCTTGGGCACGCCCCTGCGTACGAGCTCGGTCATGCGCTGATTCATCGTGACGAGCTTTTGTCGGTCGGTTCGGATGTTCTCCTTCGTCAGGAGTTTCCCGTGACCAGGGATCACGACATCGAAGTCGAGCTCGAGCAGCTTGTCCAGCACCTTCACCCACTCGACAGCGCTCGCGCCGTTGCGATAGTCCATCACCGGCATGCCTTCGGTGATCAAGTCTCCAGTGTGAACGACCTTCAGGTCTGGAAAGTAAATCACGGCGTCACCGTTGGTGTGCCCGCGCCCGAAATAGTACGCGCGGACCTCCACCCCACCCAGGAAGACCGAAGCCTGGTCGTTGAACACGACTCGCGGAGCGCCCGGCTGGTTGTTTCTCAAGAAGTTCTCGCGGACGTTTCTGTGGGCGATGATCTCGGTCATCTTGATGAAGGTCTCGTCGCCGCCGGCGTGGTCCGTGTGGTGGTGCGTATTGAGAAGGTACTTGACCGGCTGCGATGTAATGCTCTTCACCTTGTCGAGGATGTCTGCGACGTTCTCCTGATACTTGTCGTCGACCAGAATCAGGCCTTCCGGCGTCACCCGGACCGCCACGTCTCCAGCTTCGTGCAAGAGGCCATCGTCGCCATATCCGCCGCTGCACCCGTTCGGGGCGCAAGGATTGAACGGGCCCCGGAGGAGGTAGAGGTTCTCTTTCACCTTTTCGACCGTCATGGGCGCGGCCGGCTTCTTCTGCTGACCCGACAGCACGCCCGCGAGAGCGACTGCGCCGAGAGTTGACACAAAGAGAACCAATCGGGCTGGGCGCATAAGCAATCTCCTCCGGGTCCAGGCGGGGTTTTGGCGAGACTAACGCTTCTTCGGGACGAGGCGCAAGATTTTGTCCGATCTAGGTGCTGCCGGCCTGATATCAGTGAGGACGTAGAGGGCGCCGTCGGGTCCCTGCTTCACGTCCCTGAATCTCGTGCCGCCCAGTTCGGTCAACAGGAACTCTTCGCCGGCCACACGCATGCCTTCGGGCGTCTCTTTCAGGGCAAGTCGCACGACCTTCCTCCCGAACATGGGAGACATCGTGGCAATGAACAAGTCTCCCCGCCATTCGGGAAACAGGTTGCCCGTATAGAAGGTCATTCCGGAAGGCGCAACCGACGGCGTCCAGAAATAGACCGGCTGCTCCAGGCCCTGCTTCGCCGTCAATCCTCCGTTGATCAATTCGCCCGTGTACTCACGGCCGTAGGTGATGACCGGGAATCCGTAGTTCTTGCCCTTCACGATCAAGTTGAGCTCGTCGCCACCCATCGGACCGCTCTCGGCGGTCCAAAGTCGACCCTGCGGATCGAATGCCATGCTTTGCGCATCCCGGACGCCGAATGCCCAGATTTCCGGCCTGGTGTCGGAGCGGCCTACGAAGGGGTTGTCCGGTGGGATCGAGCCGTCGGCGTTGATGTGCAGCACCTTGCCCATGAGGCTGCCGGGCAACTGCGACTGGGTCCAGTCTCTTACGTTGATGCCTCGACCCGCTAACGGGCCGGAATCGATGAACAGCGTGCCGTCCGGTGCCTGGATCAGCCGGCCGTCAATTCCTTGGGTATTCAGAAGGACTTTGAAGTCGGTGATCGTCTTGTCGTCGTCAGACAGCCGGCCCCGTCCAGCCCATTCGAGGTCGGGATAGTGGACGGGGAAATCTTCTTCCCGCGCTCCGATGTCGCCGGCTTCCTTGGGCGGCTGGCGATAGACGAAGTAGATCACCCGGTTGCGAGCAAAATCCCTATCGGGAACGGAATCGAGCAGGACTTGCGCCCGCTTCGTGAAATCGAGCGGAAGCCCGGAAATGGGGGCTCCCAGCCGTCCGTTCTTGTCGATGATTCTGAGGCCGCCGCGAGTTTCGCTCACGAGGACGCGACCGTCCGGAAGAAAGTTGAGCGACCACGGATTCGAAAGTCCTTCGGCGAACGTTTGCACGTCGTACGCCGCGATCTTGGCCGGCTTCGGAGCTCGCGTCTGTCCGGCCCATGCAGGCTGGGGTGTGGAGGTGTCGACAGCCTTGTCCAGCTCGGCGACGAGGGCTCGCATCTTCGCGTCGAAAGCCGGAGGCCGCGGCGCATCCTCGTACCCCGGGAGGACGATGGCGGTCGGGCCTTTGCCGATGGCGCCTGCCCCGATCGGCAGCGTTTGGATCTTCACTTGAGCCCACACGCCTCCAAGGGTCGACGCCAGGACCAACGATCCGGCCAGACAGATCCACATTCTGCGGTTGGACATGACGTTTGCCTCAGTAGAAACGAGAAGGGCCGCCCTCTCGCGAGAGCGGCCCTTCGGGAGAACACAAGGAACCAGACGATATCAGAAATCAAACTGGGCGCCGAGCTTGACGAGACGCGGATCCATGATGCTCGTCGGGGCCAGCCAGCGGCTTCCGTAGGCCGTTGTGATGGTCTGCGTATAGTTCGCATTCAACAGGTTGGCAAGATCCACGCTCAGAACCGCACGAGTCCGACCCATTTTGAGAATCTTCGAGATGCGTAGGTCGAGTTGCTGGATGTGCTTGACGAATTCCTGGCCTGGATCGACGACGTTGACCAGCCGCAACCCGCCGTTCAGCGGCACCGCTGGCGTTGTCTGGCTCGGCGTTACGACGTAGTTCGCTGCGATCTCCGGCCCCGGCGTGGCCTGATACGTCACGCCGAACTGCACGTCGATCTTGGGCACGAGGTACGTCCCCAGGAACTTGTACTGCGGGAGGAACGCGGTGTCGACGTGACACTGGCTGTCCGGAATGGCGGTGAGGCCGATCGTGGCCGGCTGGCCCTTGTCGCGACGGCGACGTCCGGCCGGCAGAATCGTGATTTCCGGGAGGGACGCCCGCAGGTCGCAGTTGTCGATCGTCGTCCGCCCGACGTTGAATCCACCTTGCAGCACGACGCCGTCGCGCGGCCGCGCGTTGACGGTGAAGTCGATGCCGTTCCAGTGCTCGATCTGCTTCCCGTAGTTGTCGGCAAACGTCGTGTAGTTGTCGACTGTCCCGATGTTGCCGGTCTGGTCGTAGAGTCCGGAGATGGTCTGTCCGCTCAGTTCCAGGCGCGAATCGACCGGCGCGGTGATGCTGTAGCGGGTGAAGTCGCTCGGTCCCACCGCCCGGTTGTCGACGACCGTGAAGTTGCCGAACCAGCGCCGGAAGTAGCCGACAGTCCACCGAGACGCGCGGCGCAACCTCCTGCTGGACGCTGACGGAGAATTCCTGGTTCCACGGCCGGTGACCCCATCCCGTGATAGGTGTCCGGGTCGATGGCCGCGCTGGGGCGGAGCTGACCGAAGAGCGCGTTGTCCAGCGCGCCGCAGAAATCGCCGCCGCTCGCGCGCAGGTCTGCTCAGCTTGCACTGCGGAGGTAGTAGTTCGGGATTGTAGTTTCCGTTGGCGTCGGTCCAGCTCCGATTCGCGGTGTAGGCGAGCAGCGAGATCGGGTTGCCTGCGAGGGGACTCAAGCCGATCATGTACTTGCCCCAGCTGCTCCTGAGCGAGGTCTTCCCGTTGCCAAAGAGATCGTACGCGACGCCGACGCGCGGCGTGATGTCCTTCATGTTGGCGTAAGGGGTCTCCGGGATCACGATATTGCGGTTGGGAACGAACGACGCGGGCCCGAGGACCTGTTCCGGAAAATTGTTCTTGAAGTAATCGAAGCGCACACCCGCGTTGATCGTCGCGCGCTGGATCGTCCACTTGTCCTGCGCGTAGATGCCCATGTCCGCCGACAGATGCGTCTTCTGCGTAAACGGCAGCGCATGCTGCTGGAGCGAGATGGGGGTTGGCACGCCGTATTGATCCGGAATCCTCCGAGAACTGATAGAAGAGCCCTGACTCGTTGTCGAACTGCTCCTGCGTCAATGGTGCCGAAGTCGTTCTGGAAACCCGACCTTCAGGGCGTGCGAGCCGGTGACGTAGGACGCGGACGCCGACGCCTGCATGGTGAACGGCGCGTTCTGCGTGCCGAAAAAGACCGGCAGGCAACAATAGCCCTTTCCCGCGGTAGAGGAACCCGGTGTTCGACTCCCGCACGGGAATCGCCTGGCGGTACGGGTCGCCCGACGTCAGGGTACTTGTCCACGAAGCCTTCGGCGTGATCGGCGAAGCGCGCCTCGAGCAGCAGCCGGCTCGTCACGGGCGACGCCATGTGACTGTCGTCAGCGATTCGTGGTTGAACTGCCAATCGGGGTAGATCTCGGGCGAGAACGAGGCGCTCAGCGCAGTTGATCCAGTGCCGGTTCTGCGGCTCGGCCGAAAAGGCGATCTTGTTGCGTGGCGTCGCCTGATAGGTCAGCCGCACACTCCCGCTGGGGTTGATGGTCAACCGGCTTTCCCCGGGTTTCGACGAAGTCCGGGACGTAGGTCCACTTCGTCAGATCGCCGCCATTCACGTTGGCAAAGCCGCCGGCCGGGTAGTACGAGCTTTCCTGGAAGCGCAGCGATCCGTAGAACCACAGCTTGTCTCGAAAGATCGGCCCGCCGCCCGACGGGTTGATGTCGTAGACGCGTTTCAGCTTGTTTGGCGAGGTCAAACCCTGCGGCCTTCAGCTCGTCCGTGTAGTTATTCCCCTGAAACGAGCCGTTGGCGCCCGTGATGAAGAACGACCCCACGAACCTGTTGCCGCCTTCCTTCGGGATGACGTTGATGCCCATCCCGCCGCCGACCGAGTCGGCCGTCCCCGATGAGTAGTCGACGACGATTTCTGCGGCTGTCCCCATGTCGGGCACGAAGTTGCTGGCCCAGGCCGACGAGAGGAAGTTTCGGGACGTGATGCCGTTGACCATGAGCCGCTGGTCGAACGGGCGGCTGCCGTGGATCGAGAACGTCGTGATCTGCATCGTGCGCGTGCCGCCCACATCCTGGACGCCCGCCGGTTCGCGTGGCGCCGGGGACGAGCACGGCCAACGTGTATTGACTTCTCGACGTCGGAAGCGCATCCACGACGGAGGACGGGAATGACGTTGCTCCGCTTCGTGTTCTGAACGTCCACGATGGGCGACTCGCCCGATACGGTGACGGTTTCCGCCAGTGAGCCGACAGCCAAGTCGGCGTTGACGTTGGCGGCAAACGAACCGGCAATCTCGATGCCCTCCCGTTTGACGATGCTGAAGCCGGTCAGCGTGAAGGAGACCGTGTAGGTGCCAGGGCGCAGGTCGACGATCTTGTACTGTCCGGTCCCGTCGGTGACGACCGAGCGCGTTTTCTCAATCAGATGCCGGGCTGGAGGCCTCGACTGTGACGCCCGGCAGCAGTGCGCCCGAAGAGTCTTTGACGACACCTGCGATGGATCCCTGTGCGCGCGCGAGCGTTGAAAAGAGGAGGAGAACTGCGACAACGAGCGACCCGAGCCTGAATGGCTTCATGCTCCCTCCTGCGGAAGTTACGAGGGGTTCCGGATCAGTGCGCCGACTGACGACTCGTTTTGCGGGACGCTACCATGGCATGCCGTGGCCTGCAAGTGGAAAAGTACAGTTCCGCGGAACGCCAACGTAGCGGTGTGCAGGTGCAAATGCACACTTTTGGATCGCACGCGATTTTGATTTTGCGGGCGGCAGACACGATGATGATGTCCGATGATGTTCGGCGCGATTTCGCCGCCGTTGCGCCGCGGGTTTGCGGCGCTGGGGGCGTGCGTCTGGCTGGTTTCGTGCGGCAGCGACCGAAGTGGCACCCCGAACCGGATCGCCTGCCTCGCGACGATCACGCCGCTGAACCGGCGTGGTTCATCGATGCGACCGCCTCGACGGGACTCGACTTCGTCCACTTCAACGGCATGACGGGCGAGTTCTACTACCCCGAGGTCATCGCCCCAGGCGTCGCGCTCTTCGACTACGACAACGACGGCGATCTCGACGTATTCCTGATCACAGGGACAGAAGTTCGGTTCGGGCAAACCGCTCTTCCCTCTTCAATCGTCCCAGCCGCTCACGCGGCCGGCTGTTTCGAAACGACCTGGAGATCCGTCCGGATGGAGCGCCATGTCGTGCGATTCACCGACGTCACCGAGGTCAGCGGCATCAAGACAACCGGCTATGGCATGGGCGTCGCCGTCGGGGACTACAACAACGACGGGTGCCCCGATCTGTATGTCACCGCGCTCGGTCGGAATCAGCTGTTTCGAAACGATTGTCACGGCCGCTTCACCGACGTGTCGAGACAGAGCGGCGTCGATGACGTCGGCTGGAGCGTGTCTGCCGCCTTCCTGGACTTCGATCGCGACGGCTGGCTCGACCTGTACGTGGGCCACTATCTCAACTGGGACGTCGGAACGAACACGCCATGCTTCGGGATGTCGGGCAAACGCGCCTACTGCGCGCCCCGCGTATATCGGGCGCAGCCGAGCAGGCTGTACCACAACAACCGCGACGGGACCTTCACCGATGTCACGCGTGCCGCTGGAATGGCGACGCAGTTCGGGCCGGCGCTTGGCGTGACGACGGCCGACTTCAACGGTGATGGCTGGATCGATCTCTACGTCGCGAATGACGGCGACGCCAATCAACTCTGGATCAACCAGCACAATGGCACGTTCAAGAACACAGCGCTTCTGGCAGGGGTGGCGCTCAATCCTCGCGGCAAAGCCAAAGCGGGAATGGGTGTCGACGCCGGCGACATCGACGATGACGGGGATGAAGATCTCGTTGTGGCCAATCTCACCGGCGAGGGTCTCGACCTGTACATCAATGACGGTTCCGGCGTATTCGAGAACCAGAGCGCTCGATCCGGCCTGGGCGCGGTCAGCCTGCCATACACGGGCTTCGGCACCGCGTGGTTCGATCTCGACAACGACGGCGCACTGGACCTCCTCATCGTCAACGGCGCCGTGCAGATCATCGACTCGCCGACGTTGAAGGACGATCCGTTTCCCCTCCGCCAACGCAGGCAGCTGTTTCACAATCTGGGTGGTGTGAGATTCGAGGACGCGACCGCCCGCGCTGGTCCGGTCTTCGAAATGCTCGAAGTGGGGCGGGGAGCCGCGTTCGGTGATATCGACAACGACGGAGACACCGATGTCCTCATCGGCAACAACAATGGAGCGCCAACGCTGCTGTTGAACCAGATCGGCAATCGAAACCACTGGCTGGGATTGAGGCTTCGCGGAAAGGACGCTCCCCGCGACATGCTGGGTGCTCGCGTGGCGATCAGCCGGGCCGGCCGACCTGCGCTGTGGCGGCGCGCCAGAGCGGATGGAAGCTATGCATCGGCCAACGATCCGCGCGTGCTGGTCGGCCTTGGCGGATCGAGTGGCCCGGTTCTCGTGCGAGTGGTCTGGCCCGACGGGACCACCGAAGAATGGAAAGACATCGCGTTTGACCGTTACACGACGCTCGTGGAAGGAACAGCCAGATGAGACGAGATCGTGCAGCGTGCAGCGTGCAACGTGCACCGTGCTCGGTGCACCGTGCAACATGCCACGACCACGCGGCACCGCGAACCGCGCACGATGCACCCTGCACCGCGCACGATGCACCCTGCACCGCGCACGATGCACCCTGCACCGCGCACGATGCACCCTGCACGCGCGCACGATGCACCCTGCACGTTGCACCTTGCACGTCTGTCACTGTGTTCCGCGCCGATAGTCCTGGCGGCCCTCGTCCTGAGCTGTTCCTCCACGAATCAGCGTGCGCCCACTCCTCCGGTCGCCGAGTCGGCCGCAACGGACCGCCAGGCGTTGCGCCCGGTGACGCTCCCCGATCTCTCGCGGGTGTCGGCATCCGTGCGGCAGCAGTTGACCGAACAGTACGCCGCGCTCACGGCGGACATCGAGAAAACGACCGTGCCGGACGCCGAACTGGGCGCCGCGTACGGCGAGATGGGGAAGCTGCTCATGGCGGCCGAATTCCCTGCCGAAGCCGAGCCGCTCTATTTGAACGCGCAGGCGCTGGCTCCGGGCGATCCACGCTGGTCGTACTATCTGGGCCACTTGTACCGCGCTCGGGGCGATACAGCCAAGGCGGCGGCCCTCTTCCAGCGAACACTGCAATTGCGGTCCGACGACGTCCCCGCGCTGATCTGGCTGGGGGAGACCTCTCTCGATCAAGGCCGTCTTGAAGAAGCCACTTCAGCGTTTTCGAAAGCACTCTCGTTGCAGCCGCGTCTGGTCGCTGCACGAGTGGGCCTCGGGCGCGCTGCCCTTGCCCGCCGCGACCACGCAGGTGCCGTCGAGCAGTTCGAGGCCGCCCTGGCATTGGACCGGCGTGCCTCTATCGTGCACTACCCGCTGGCGCTGGCCTATCGTGGTCTTGGCAAGGTGGACGAAGCCGAAGCGCACTTGCGTCAGCGGGGGGAGATCGAGATCGGACCGCCCGATCCGTTGATGCGCGACCTCGCCGAGTCGTTGCACAGCGCGTCGATGTTCGAGGCGCGCGGCGATCGTGCGGTGGCCGCTGGCGATTTCAAGACTGCGCTCGCCGCGTTCCAAAGAGGCGTCGAGCTGGCGCCCGATAACCTGACGATCAGGCACAAGATGGCCACAGCCCTGTCCCTGACGGGAGACGTCCGAGGTGCGGTATCGCAGTTCCAGGAAGTCCTGCGCCGATCACCTGACTTTGCGGGCAGCCATTACAGTCTCGCGGTCCTGCTTCTATCGAACGGTCAACTCGACCTAGCCATCGAGCGACTCGCTGCCGCCGTGCGGTACGACCCGACCTACCTCGAAGCCCGCGTGCAGCTGGCCAATGCCTTGCGACAGCGCGGACGACTCGACGAATCGCTGCGAGAGTACGCCGAGACGATCAAAATGGATCCCCGCATCGGGGAGGCGCGGTTCGGATACGCGCTCGCGCTCGTCCGGTTGAAGCGCTACGAGGCGGCGCGGGATTCGCTCCTGGAAGATATGGACCTGTATCCCGATCGTCCAGAGTTCCCACATGCGCTGGCACGTTTGCTCGCGGCAGCGCCCGCCGATCGAGTCCGCGACGGTCAGCGCGCGCTGGCGTTGGCCCAGCAGCTGGTCAGGGAGAAGGGGGGACCGCCGTCGATCGACCTGCGCGAAACGATGGCGATGGCGCTCGCCGAGTCGGGTCAGTACGAGCAAGCCGTGACATGGCAGCGGGAAGCCATCGCCGGCGCCGAACAAGGCGGCCGGCACGATCTCGCCGTGGCGATGACCGAAAACCTTCGACTGTTCGAACGGCAGAAGCCGTGCCGCCTACCTTGGCGCGACGATCCCGTTTGGGCGAGCTTCTAAAAGATGCACAGCGGGTTGATGGGTGACGATGTTCCGCCAGGAAGTCGGAGCGGCGCCGTCGTCAACAGATAATCCCATCGGTTCAGCCGCTCGCAGGTCCTTGCCAACTCGGTGAGCGCCGGCCAATCCAGGATCGGCAGACCCATTGAAGCTAGAACAATCATGTGGACGGCCGAAGTGAAGCTCTCGCTCGGATACGGCAGCTTTTCGATGCAGTCGCCGCCGTATACGGACACCTGGCGGTCGTGCATCCACTCGACGCACTCGGCATGAAGCCCCGCGCGCGGGTAGATGTCCTGCTCGCCCAGCTCGGCTTCCATGCGCTCCATGCCGGTCCGCACGAAGACCGCGTCTCCAGACTCGACCTTCACGCGCTGCCGCTTTTCGGCCGCTTCGAAATCCGCTGCCGTCACGTACTCGTCGGGCTTGTACCACGGCACCCCACGTGCCGCGGCGACATCAAGCAGGACGCCACGGGTGAAGATTCCTTGACGCTGAGCGTAAATGGAGCCCCACTTGGACCCGTTGGCGGTCAGCGATTCCGAACGCTTGCGGCCGTTGTAAAACTGGTCGTTCCACGAGAAATGACACAGCGCGTCCATGTGTGTGACCACCATCCCGTGCGGTGCGATGGTGAAGTAGTCGCTGCAGCTCGGGCTCTTGGCGTCGCTGTAGATCATCATGTGCACGACGGGCTGTCCGTTGGTCTTGCTCTGCTTCGTGGAGAGGTCCCGGCCCACCGAGACGACCTCGCCCAGTTTGACCAATGCCGCGGCCGCGATGCGTTTCTGCGGCGTGATGTAGTTGAGCGTTCCAAGTTCGTCGTCTCGTCCCCAGCGTCCGGTATTGGAGCAGCGGTGGAACATCGCTTCCAGCTCGGCGTCGGTCAGATCCCGCGCGCGCGAAGTCTGTCTCGGGGCAGTCGCCCGCGTGGCTCCCTGCGACGCAGCCGCGGCGCCGGTCGCTAACGTTGGGACTGTGGCGGCGATGCCGGCCGTTTCGATGAAGCGTCTCCTGGTCATGTCCATGGTTTGCACCTCGTTCAGGGTGGGCGGTAGGTGCGCTCATTCGGGTACCGGCGCGATGACGACGCTCCCGCGTGCCCGCCTCGCGGCGCGATTATTCCGCACCCCGTAAACAGGGGCAAGATCATCGATTCTGGTTGACACTCCGCGAGGGGTCGGCGCAACATCCGAGTCGGATTCAGGCGCTCGGTGGGCACATGAGCCATTCGTCTGGAAAGCGGCAGGGCTTGGTCGTGTTCGCGCTTACAGCGGTCGGCGTCCTCAGCATCGGGATGTTCTGGGGCCCGGCCGCCGCGCAAACACGGAGGACGGTCTGGGATGGCGTGTATGCGCCAGACCAGGCTGCGCGCGGCAAGACCGTCTTCGAAGCCACCTGTGTCGGGTGCCACGGCGTCGACCTCGCTGGGTTGGCGGGACCGGAGCTCGCCGGCGATCGGTTCCGGACCAAGTGGGACTTTCAGACCGTGAACCAGCTGTTCACGGAAATCAAAACCCGGATGCCTCGTAATAATCCGGCAACCCTTGGCGACGACACCTACCTGGATCTCGTCACGTACATTCTGCAAGCGAACGCGTTTCCGTCGGGGACCGAAGCACTCACGCGGGATTCGGCCGTGCTGTCGGGCCTCATGATTCAAAAGGAGAAGGGCGCCCAGCCCGCCCAATTGGCGACGGGATCGTTGGTCCAGGTGGTCGGGTGCCTTTCACAAGAAGGTGCGGACTGGTTGCTGACCAATGCGACCGCGCCGCTTCGGACCGATGATCCGGGCGCGTCGAAAGGCGAGCTTCGTGCAGCGCTCGACGCAGCGCCCCTGGGGACCGGTCGTGTGGGGCTTCTTGGAGTGTACGGCTCGCTCGAGGCGCACAAAGGCCACAAGATGGAGGCCAAAGGCTTTCTCGTTCGCGAGGCCGGGGGTGATCGAATTAACGTCGCCGCTCTCGAAATGGTTGCAGCGGGCTGTGCGCAGTAACCCGAACAGGCTGGAGAGCGAAGGCTTCAGCCGAGCGCGCGGAACTAGAAACAAAGGAGTCGCCATGTCGAAATGTCTCGCGATGGCAGGGATGGCTCTGGCCACTGGTTTGCTCATGTGGCTGCCAGCCCGGGCAGAGCAGCGAGCCGTCCAGTTGACCGAGAAGGATCGCAAGGAGATCGAGGAATTGGCCACAAGTTATGGCCGCGCGCTGGGCCTGTGCACGGCGGAGGAGTACGCGGCGTTGTTTGCGGCGCCCGACGGCTACTTCGCCAGCGGCCCGCGTGGCCAGGTGGTCGGTCGCGACCGCCTGATCGCACTCGTGCGAAGCGAACGCCATTGCAACGACGGCAGCGAGAGGCGGCCGCGAAACCTGCCTGCGACCAACACAATCGAAGCAACGCCTGAGGGAGCCAAGGGGCGAGTCGTCTTGACCAACGCCCCCGGGCACTATGAAGACACATATGTAAAAACCAGCCAGGGCTGGCGTTTCAAGGGTCGCACCTACATTTCCAAGGAAGAAGAAGCGGCGAAGTTGACATCGGTCGATTTCGAAGAAATCCGGCGCCTTGCGGGGAACGACACCGGGCAGTTCGAAGATGTGTACTCGACGACACCTCAAGGAAAGCAGTTTCGCTCGGCCGGCGTCGTTATAGCGCCATCGCCGGAAGGAGCGACCGGCCGTGCTTCCCTCAAAAACGACGGCGGTGTCTATGAGGATGTCTACGAGAAGACGGCAAATGGGTGGCGTTTCAAGTCCCGCCGGCATATGTCAGCTGCCGAAGTGGCTGCCCGGGGGACTCAGGCTGCCGCGACGCCGAATCGTTGACAGTCCGAGTACTGACGCGTAGCATGGTCGGTGCGCACCCGAGTGTGAAAAATCGGCGTACGTGACTGATAGATAAGAATTTACGCGACTCAGTAAAAGAGCAAGTCTTGTAACAGTGAGACGCGCTTTCTTGGCGATCGCGGTTATCGGCGGGCTCGCCGCTGGAGTCGCCAATGGTGTGCTTGAAGCGGATGGTCCTGCCCGGCCGACACGCGTCAACGCGCCTCTCTTCGACGTCTCCCAGTCCAGCAGCCTCCTCAATCAGTACTGCGTGACCTGCCACAGCAGCCGTTTGCAAACCGGCGGACTCGTGCTCGAGGCGGCCGATCTAACGGCCATTGCCGAGCACAGCGACATTTGGGAAAAAGTCGTCCGAAAGCTTCGGACCGGTGCGATGCCGCCGGCCGGTGTGCGGCGACCGGACGCGGCGAGTTATGACGGTCTTGCCGCTTCGCTCGAGGCGGCACTCGATCGAGCCGCCGGCGCGCATCCGAATCCGGGCCGTCTCGCGCCGCACCGGATGAACCGCGCCGAGTACGCCAACGCGATCCGCGATCTGCTCGCGCTCGATCTCGGCGATGTGGCCTCCCTGCTTCCGCCGGACGATTCGAGCTTCGGCTTCGACAACATCGCCGACGTGCTCGGGTTTTCGTCCGTGCTGCTCGAGCGCTACGTCGGCGCCGCCGAACGGCTGAGTGCGCTTGCCGTTGGTGACACCGAGATCGCACCGGGGTCCGACACGTTCACGCTCCGCCAGGACTATTCGCAGGATCAGCACGTGGAGGGACAGCCGCTCGGAACCCTCGGCGGCACGGTCGTACGCTATACGTTTCCACTGGACGCCGAATACGATCTTCGCGCATCCCTCGTGCGGACCAACGTGGACCAGACGCGCGGCCTCGAATACCCACACGAGGTCGAGTTCACAATCGACGGCGAGCGCGTGGCGATCATCCGCCTTGGCGGCGATGCCGCGGGTGATACCTCGACCGACAACGCGTCGACGCGCGGGCTCTCGAAGTCGGATCAATACGACTCGCAGCTGAAGGCGCGCGTCCCGGTCACGGCTGGGCCGCACATGGTAGGCGTGGCCTTCGTGCTGCGGGGGCTCGTGCTGAACACCCGGAGGATGCAGCCCTACCGAAGCTCGTTCGACTCGTTCGACGCGACCGGTCTCCCGCACATTCGGACGCTGAGCGTCACGGGACCGTTCAATACTCGAGGCCCCGGCGACACGCCGAGCCGCCGCAGAATCTTCATCTGCCGTCCAACCACGCCGGCGTCCGAGTCGGCGTGTGCGACGCGCATCATCTCGACCCTCGCACGCCGCGCGTACCGTCAGCCGGCCAGCGAGGCCGATATGAACCGTTTGATGGGATTCTACAAAACAGGTCGGCGCGAAGGCTCGTTCGACGCCGGCATTCAGCACGCGCTGTATCGCATTCTGGCCAGTCCGAAGTTCGTCGTGCGAGTCGAAACCGATCCACCAGGTGTGCCCTCCGGTACCGCTTACCGGATCGGGGACTACGACTTGGCCTCCCGCCTGTCGTTCTTCCTCTGGAGCAGCATTCCCGACGACCAGCTGCTCGACCTTGCCGCGCGCGGCCGGCTGCACGATCGCGCCGTCCTGGCTAAGCAGGTGCGCCGCATGTTGGCGGACCCGAGGTCTTCGGCGCTGGTGAGCAACTTCGCCGGCCAATGGCTGCAGCTGCGGAATCTCAAGAACGCGGTCCCCGACAACGATCTGTTCCCCGGGTTCGACGACAACCTGCGGCAGTCTTTCGCTCGCGAAACCGAGCTGCTGTTCGAGAGCATCATGCGAGAGGACCGCAGTGTGCTCGATCTGTTGACCGCCGACTACACGTTCGTCAACGAACGCCTCGCCAAGCACTACAAGATTCCGTTTATCTACGGGAGCCAGTTCCGACGTGTTCCAGTCACCGATGAGGCGCGGAAGGGCATCCTGGGGCACGGCAGCATCCTGACGATCACGTCGAATCCCAACCGCACATCTCCCGTTGTCCGCGGAAAATGGGTGCTCGCCACGCTCCTCGGCGCGCCGCCGCCGGCGCCGCCGGCCAACGTGCCGCCTCTAAAAGAAAACAGCGAGCGCACGAAGCCGCTCACGATGCGCGAAGCGATGGAGGAGCACCGCCAGAACGCCGTGTGCGCGAGTTGCCACAAGATCATGGATCCCCTCGGTTTCGCACTCGAGAACTTCGACGCGGTGGGTTTGTGGCGGACCGGCGAAGCGGGCGGCCCCATTGATGCATCGGGTGTCTTCATTGACGGTTCACGGTTGGACGGCGTGGTGTCGCTGCGACGGGCCCTGCTCGATCGCCCGAACGTCTTTGTCGGGACGATGACGGAGAAGTTGCTGACCTACGGACTGGGGCGGGGGTTGGGGACCGACGATATGCCCGCCGTGCGGCAAATTGTCCGGGAATCGGCCCAGGATAACTATCGCTTTGCGTCGGTGATTACGGCTATCGTTACGAGCACGCCGTTCGAAATGAGGCTGACAACGGAAAAGGACGCCGCCAGCCCCTCAATCAGAACGGCCGCCCGGTAGAGTTGTAGAGTTGTAGAGTTGTAGAGTTTCGTTAGCCACAGGAGCTTCGCGTCATGTTCATCTCCAAGTTGTCGTTGCCACGGCGAACGTTCCTGCGGGGAGTCGGTGCCACCGTCGCCCTTCCGCTGCTCGAGGCGATGGTGCCCGCCCTGACGGCAACCGCCAAGACGCCGGCCGCTGGACGGCTCAGGTTTGGAGCGGTCTACATTCCGCATGGGGCGATCATGGACCGCTACACGCCCGCGTCGGAGGGCGTCGGCTTCGAGTTTTCGCCGATTCTCAAGCCGCTCGAATCGGTCAAAGAACATGTCGTGGTCGTGAGCAATCTCGACCGCCCCGGCAATGACGATAGCCACGCAACCGCCTCGGCGGCGTGGCTGAGCGGCGCGGTGGCCAAGAAGACGGAAGGACAGGACTTCCGCCTCGGCACGACGGTCGATCAGGTCATCGCCAAGCAGATCGGTCAGGATTCGCCGTTCGCGTCGATCGAAGTTGCCACTGAAGACTTCACGGGATACGTGGGCGGCTGCAGCCCAGGGTATGCCTGCGCGTACATGAACACGATTGCCTGGGCATCCCCCACGCAGCCGGTGCCAATGGAAATCAACCCGCGCGTCGTGTTCGAGCGGCTGTTTGGTCGCCCGGGCACCACGGTTCAGCGTGCCAAGCGCGTGCAACAGCAAGCGAGCGTCCTCGACTCCATCAAAGACGATCTCAACGACCTCGAACGTGATCTTGGTCCTGGCGACCGTTCCAAGCTCAGCGGCTATCTCGACAACATCCGGGAGATCGAGCGCCGAATTCAACGCACCGAGACGCAGAACGCGGCCAACGTGGTCGTGCCGGATGCGCCGATCGGCGTGCCGCAAAAATACACCGAGCATGTTGGCCAGCTGTTCGACCTTCTCGCGGTGGCCTACCAGGCCGACCTCACTCGCGTGTTCACGTTCATGATGGCGCGCGAGGCCAGCATGAAGAGCTACCCGGATATCGGGATCACCGAACCGCATCACACAATCTCGCACCATCGCGAGAAGCCGGACGTGAAGGTGAAGCACGCGATCCTCAATGCCTGGCACCTGTCGCTCTTCGCGAAGTTTGCTGAGAAGCTGGGCGCAACACCTGACGGCGACGGATCGCTGCTCGATCACTCGCTGATCTTCTACGGCAGCGGGATGAGCGATGCGAACGTGCACGGGCCGTATCCATTGCCACTTGTGGCGGTCGGCGGTGGGTTGGGGAAGGGCCATCGTCACGTCGTGGCGCCGGCGCATACGCCGCTCGGCAATATGTGGACGTCGGTCGCCAACATCTTCGGCTGTCCGGACCTTCAGTTTGGTGAGGGCACGGGAGTCTTGAACGATCTTGTGTAAGTTGAGGAAAGACCCCGCTTCCGAAGCGCGAAGGAAGACTTGAGAATTCAGAAGTGAGAGCGAACTGGAGACGCTGCACCGTAGCGTGTGCGTTGCTGCTGTCGGTGGCGGCGACGTCGTCGGCGGGCGGCCCCCCGTCGCGTCTCGCAGACGCCGTCAGGGCCGGCGACCAGGAAGGTGTCCGCGCGCAACTGAAACAGCCCGGGCAAGTGAATGCCCGCGAGGCCGACGGGACGGTGCCGCTGCATTGGGCGGCACGAGCGGATCACGTGGCGATCGCCGACCTTCTGCTGCGTGGCGGCGCGGACGCCAACGCCGCCGATCGCTATGGCGTCACACCCTTGATGCTGGCCGCGACCAACGGCAGCGCCGGCATGATTGAGCGGCTGGTGAAGGCTGGAGCCAACGTCAACGCCACGCTACCCGAAGGGCAAAGCGTCCTGATGACGGCGGCGCGCACGGGTCGGCCCGAAGCGCTGCAGGCGTTGATCGCGCACGGCGCTGACGTGAATGCACACGAAACGTGGCTTGGCGAGACCGCGCTAATGTGGGCGGCCGCCGAGAATCATGGCGACGCGGTCAAGGTGCTCCTGGCCGGAGGCGCCGATCCAAACTTGCAATCGACCCCGACGACCTTCAAGCGAAAAGTCGGAGGACAGACGGTCCTACCGCGCGGCGGCTTCACTGCCATGATGTACGCCGCCCGCGAAGGGGCGCTCGACGCCGTCCGCGCACTGGCTGACGGCGGTGTCGATCTCAATCGAGGAGACCCGGACGGGGTGACCGCTCTGATCCTGGCCGTCATCAACGCCCACTACGACGTCGCCGCGCTGCTGATCGAACGTGGCGCGGATCCGAACGTCGCCGACTCGACTGGGATGACGCCGTTGTATGCCGCAGTCGACATGAACACGCTGCAGTTCATGCACGGCCGTCCTTCGGTGAAGCCGTCCGGGCAGCTTGGCGCTGTTGACCTCGCCGGGCTTCTGCTCAATCGCGGAGCCGACCCGAACGCCGCGCTCAAAGGACCGGTCTTGCAGCGCCACAACAATGCGCCGCTCCAGACGCTGGGCGAGGGCACGACGCCGCTCATGCGCGCGGCCAAGTCCGGCGACGTCGTCCTCATGCGTCTGCTGCTGGACCACGGAGCGGATCCAAAACTGCGCCAGAAGAACCAAAACACGCTGCTGATATTGGCGGCGGGATTCGGGAGGCGGTTCGATCAGAACGCCGACGCGCAGGAGTACGAGCACGGGACACAGGACGACCTGTTGCAGGGCGTCAGGCTGTCCGTCGAGCTCGGTCTCGATGTCAACGCCGCGAACGAGGCCGGCGAGACGGCGCTCCACGTCGCCGTGAGCGACGCTATCGTGCGCTACCTCGTCGACAACGGCGCAAAGCTCGATGCCAAGAACAAAGAAGGAAAAACGCCGTTCCAAGTTGCCGTCTTGCGAAAGGATCGCAGCGGGCGGCAGCTTCTGCCGGAGGCGCTGACGGCTCTTCGAGAGCTGAGCGGTGTTACCGGTCCCGATCCAACGATTCCCGCCAGCACCGCCGAGCCTCGATAGGCCACTTGGAAGCTTCTGCCTTCAGACCTTTGACTTATCTGCAGACAAAGTTGCTCGCCTCGTCCGTGCTGCCCGAGCCTTTGTACGTCGCGACCTGCGGATAGGGACAGAGCGGCCGCGTTCGGACCACTTTCCCGAACTCGACACGCGAGGCCACGACTTCGTTCGGCGTCTGGTTCTGTTCGACCCAGCGCCGCATGACACCGAGCAGATCGAAGGTGTCCGTACCCGGTCCGCCATTGCATTCAATCATTCCCGGCACCATGTAAAGGCGAACGGCGCGCCGCGTGTTCTCCGGACCGATCTTGCCCTCCACGTTCTTGTAGTAGTCCAGGGCTGCTCCGGCCGGCACGAGGGCGTTGTTCCAACCCCCGGACAGAATCAGTTTCCCGCCGTTCCGGACGTATTCCGTGAGGTCGGGGTTCGATGCGTTGACGCGTGCGATGTCCGACCGATCGGCAAGCGCGACATGGCGATCGAAATCGACCGGCGTCGTCCGATAGTCCCAGCTCGGATCCTTCAGAATCGCGTCGCGCAGCGTGTTCGTTGCGATGCCGATGGGGCCCGGTGTTTCGACGAAGAAATTCCAGTCCAGCTCGCTGCCTCGATAAAGTGGTGACCAGATCCTCTCGTTCGTTCGAGGATTGGATGGTCCGGCGTAGATCTTCCGAACGGCCTCGACCTGGGCCGTTGTCAGACAATTTGGTCCGTCACCCCTCGACTCCGCTCGGGGTGACCCTGAGCTTGCCGAAGGGTCACCGGTCTTGCACTCGATTTCTTTCGGGTCGAACGTGCAGCGAATCGGATTCTCCAGCAGCCCGTCCTTCACCCCGTCGAGCGTGTCGCACCTGGCCAGAACGGCATCGTGAATGACCGGCAGCTTTGCTGCCGGCAGAATGGCGACGCCGTTCGGATGCGTCGCCTGCCACAGCCACATCTGTCCGAAGATCTGACGCGTCAGATGAGCAGCGTGGCCGCCAACGACGACGCCGTTGTAATCGGCGGGGTACTTCTGAACCTCGTGCAGGGCAGCGGCCGAGCCGCCGCCGCACTCGATCATGTAGGAGTACTTTGGTCGGGTCGCGTAGTAGGCGGTCGCGAGCGCCTTCCCGGCGACCGTCGTCTCGTGCATGGCGCGGCCGGCGAAGTCGGTCACCTTATCTGGAACCTGCATCCACGCCGTGTCGCCCCCTTGATGTCCCATGTCGCTGCTGGCGATAGCGAAGCCATCGCTCAGGCCGACGCCCATCGCGTTGTAGTTGATGACCCCGCCCAAACCGTTGGGGCTGGTGCCACGAAAGTGGCCGTTCCAGCCGGCGATCGGCATCCACATTTCCATGCGAATGTCTGAGGATGCCGAGGGCTTCAAGGTCGTAACGACGCGGCAGAAAGCTGGAAGCGCACTGAAAGGCGGGATGCCTCGCCCGCCGTTGTAGCCAAGGCCCAAGCCGGCCGTGTTGCCCGTTACTCTTCCAGGCACGTCCGGCACAGGACCGATCGTACCCGCCAGTGCAGACGATCCGCCCCCGCCTCGTGCCGCCGGATTCGCGGGCACGGTGAACCCGCCCGCGTTCACCACCTGTGCCAGCCCGATCGTGGTGTTCGGCAGCGACAGTGAGGCCAGCTTCTCGCAGGCGGCGGGCGGTTGCGGCGCATTCTGCGCGAAGGCGGCTCCAGGTATGAGTACGACAGTGAGAACCAACAAGGAACGCATGGCTATTTGCTGCAACCCTTCTTCGTTTCCTCGAACCCGTCGAACAGTCGGCCTGCGTTAGGGCCTGCCAGTGTCTCTAGTCGGTGCGGCTGGCCCTTCTCGACGGTATAGTTCGCGACCGTGCCCTTCGAGCGAAGGAATTCAGCCTCGCGCTTCATTTCACCGTGCCACATGTACTCGTCGGTCTCGCCGACGTACATGAACACGCACATCTTCGAAATCGCTTGCAGCTTGGCGGGATTCGGTTCCCACATGTATCCCGGGAAAGCCGTCACCGACAGGAAGTAGTCGGGATTCGCCGCCGCCACGTGAAACGCGGCAATTCCGCCGTTCGAGGGTCCGGCGATGTGAAACTTGCCATCCTGGATCTTGTACTCCGCCAGGATCATCTTCAAGAATGCCGGAAAAATCCGCGCCCCGCCCTCAAAGAATAGCTGCCCGTTCGGCGCCGCAGGTCCGACGACGATGTAGCCGCGTTTCTCGGCTTCGGCGCGAAAGTTGCGATTCAGAGTGCCTTCGATTGTGTTCATCGTCTGCGGGCCGCCGCCGAGCACGATGATTCCCGGATACGCCTTGGTCGAGTCATATCCGTCAGGGAGCACGACCTTGTACTGGACGGTGACGCCGCTCACCTTCGCCGACTTCTCGAGCACCTCTGCCCGCGCTGGGGAAGCGCCGGCCGCGATCGCCAAGACCGTGGCCATTGCCGACGACATCCATGTCGAGAACTTCATCGGAGGTGCTCCCTTCATAAATGAACCACAAAGGACACGAAGATCACAAAGAAAAGTCAGTACAGAAACGTGTTCGGCTCCAATCCACAGAGCACGCGGCCGTATAGCTCGATCGTGGTCTGCGGATGCAGGATCGCGTGATTGGCGAGCGCCTGAATGTCCCGCTGGAACCTCTGAATGGGCACGTGGGACTGGATCGCTGAAGCGCCGCTCGCGTAGAAAAGGATATCCACGGCTTCGCGTGCAAGCCCCGTAGCATAGCTGATGTGGGCGCGGGCCTTGATGCGATCGAGGACCGACATCCTGGCGTCCGGGGCGTCGTCGAGAAGCGCGCAGGCGCGTCGGATGTGGGCGTCGGTCGAATCCAGTTTGAGCGTCGCTTCAGCAATCTGCAGATGCGTGACCGCGGCTTCCGCCTTGTTCGTGTAGTTGGTGTATGTGATGCCGCGCCCTGGCAGCCACTCGTGAAAAGCCTCCAACGCCCCGCGCGCGGCGCCGAGCGGCGTACCGCCGGCGTTCACGGTCAGGACGGGCGCCAGCGGGTAGTTGAAGTAGGCATTCGTCGAGTTGTGGCGCGCGGGGTACTTCGCCTCGATCATGTACGGCAACGGCATCGTCCGGTGCGCCGGGACGAAGAGATTCTCTGCCAGGATCGTGTTACTGCCGGTTGCCGCCATCCCGCTGGCGTGCCAGTCGTCCAGCCGCTTCAACTCACGGCTCGGGACAATCACGCACGTCGGCATTCCGACCCCGCCGTCGGTTGGAACGACCGCATTGAGCACGGTCCACGCGCTGCCGTGCCCGCCGGTGTTGTATCCCCAGCGCCCGTTGACAACGAGCCCGCCGGACTTCGGCGATCCGGTTCCCGTGGGAGAGAAGACGCCACTGATGCGTGGGTCGCCATCGCGGAAGATTTCGTCCTGCGCCTTATCCGGGAACACGCCGGCGAGCCAGGACATGGCGCTCAAAATCGTGGCGACCCAGGACGTCGACGGACAGCCGCGCGAGATTTCGGCCAGCACGTCGCATTGGGTTTGAAAATTGGCTTCGTAGCCGCCGTAACGCGCTGGTGCGGTCATCCTGAAAACGCCGGCTTCGCTCAAGGCATCGAACGTTTCGGGAGCCACACGCTGCTCTCGCTCCGCGCTTGCAGCTTTTTCACGCAGCATGGGTACGAGCGCTGCGGCGCGGTCGATGAGCTGTTGTGACGTGACATTCGCAGCGACGGCCATGCGGTCTCCCTTCGATTCCACGAGTTTACTGCGAGCTTGAAAAACAGCCCACGGCGGTGGATCGCTGCAGTCGGGCGGTACCAGCCCGCTCCTGAGTTAAGATCGACTTCCTTCAGGAGAATTGCTCTGGCCGATATCACCGCTGCGGACTTTGCGGAACTGATCGCCGACCGCATCTTGGCCGAACACGTCTCCCTGTCTGGGCGATGGCTCGAGCGATTGCTCGCCCTGCTGCCTGTGAATGCGAACGATGTCTTCCCGACCGACCATCTACTCGATCATGTTCCCACGCTCATTCGCGAAGTGGCCGCGTACGTCCGTACACCGGCGGACGAAGCCATCGGAGCGAATACCGCGATCATCGCGAAAGCGCAGGAATTAGGGGAGTTGAGACACTCTCAGCAGGCTTCCGTTCATCAGCTAATCGCCGAATACCGCCTGCTCGGTGGGATTCTCACCACCTTCGTTCAGGAAGAGCTCACGCGACTGGGTCGGTCGCCCGCGGCTGTCGAGGCCGTGGAGGTAGTATGCCGGCTGAATGAGGCCATCTGGATTCTCACACAAACGACCGTCGACACCTTCGTCGCCAAATACACCGAGACCATCGGAAGTCACAGCGCACGGCTCGAGAGTTTCAATAGCATGGTCAGCCACGAGTTGCGGCAGCCCTTGGGAACGTTGATGTACGCGCTGCCGCTCGTCCGGGTCGAGGTCGGCCGCGGCGACACTGAAAGGTTCGAACATTTTCTCGGCGTCATGGAGCGTAACGTTCTGAGGTTGGTCCAGCAGATGGAGCAGCTGGAAGCACTGTCGCGCCTGCAGACGAAGCAGGAGGATGCACCGGACGTGCAACAGGTCGACGTCTCGACCGTCGCATGGGAAGTCTCGCGACAGCTGCGCGAGATGGCTGACGCTCGCGAGGTGAAGGTCTACATCGGCGAGGCATTGCCAGTAATCGTCATCGACACGGCCCGGCTCGAGCTGATTCTCATGAACCTGGTCTCGAACGCGATCAAGTACAGCGATCCCGAGAAGCCGCAGCGCTTCGTGCGCGTCGAGACTGCCCTCGCAACGGATGAGGACTTTGCATGTATCGTCGTTCGCGATAACGGCCTGGGCATCCCTGAAGGCAGTTTGACGACGATCTTCAGCAGGTTCGTGAGGGCACATCCCGACCGCGATGGAGACCTCAAGGTTCGTGGATCCGGTCTGGGGCTCGCTATTGCCGCCGAGTGCGCTGAAGCCGTCGGCGGGTCCATTCGCGTCGAGTCGACGGTGGGAATTGGCACGAGCTTCGTCGTCTCGATCCCCCGGAAGCCGTCAGCCACAGCTTAGACCGACTCAATGCGTGTGGCTTCCGGCTTTAGCCGGAAGATCAATGCCGGCAGCTCTCTTCCGCCTAAAGGCGGAAGCCACACACCCTGGCCGGAAGCCACACACCCTGAAGACTCATTCGCGTCCGTAGAGCACCACCCAGGGCCAGCCTTGCGCGATTTCGGATAGCGGTGCCCACGCCCTGTATCCAGTAACCATCTCGCCGCTCAATATGTGCGTCCAGTTGCTGATACTGGAGGGAAGTCTTACTGCCGTGTCTTCCCAAAAGGCAGATCCTGCCGGCCAGCCAGACTTGCCGGCGGTCCGCTCAACGAGTCGCGGGACCGCGACAACCAGGTGACACTGGCGTTCGGTCCGCTCGAATGCTACGACAGACGAGGCGCGGGGTCCTTTTGTGCGCAGCCGTCCATAGTCTCCTCGAGACATCATCGATTGGTGATCCCGGCGAAACCGTAAGAGTTTTGCCGTAACGTCCAGCTTGAAGTCTGGCGCAAGTGCCACATCCGGTGAAATGGAGCCGGAGCTCGTTGAAGGCGCCTTCGCTGATAAACGGCGCAGCGCGTCGGCACGTCCGGCGAAGTCGACCGGCTGACGATTGTCGGGATCGGTGACCGTGAGCAGCCACGATTCGCCACCCTGGTAGATATCAGGCAAGCCGGGCATCAGACACTTCAGGACGAGCTGGGTAATCGAATGACACACGCTTAGGGGCAGCACGAGCCGAACCAGATCACGCATCGCGCTTCGAAACTCCGCCGCGCTTTCGTCCTCGAGGACGCGTCGCACGAAGCAGTCGAGCGCCGCTTCGTACGCTTCATCAGGCCGCACCCAGCTGGAATCGACTCCCGCCTCACGAACGGCCTTCTGCATATAAGCTCTGACCCGTTCGACGAGTGCGGGCGACGCCGGGCCCGAACCGAGGCAGTCATCAGGCGGCCAGATGCCGAGCAGGATCTGATAAAAGCGGTACTCGTCGTTGAGGCTTGGGCTTGGACGGTTGTCCATCTCACGGCGATGCGGAGCGTTTACCGTTCGCCAGGACTGCACGGCCGAGATCCACTCCTGCGTGTACACACTGAGAGTGGCTATTCGGATCCGCGTGTCCTCGCCGAGCTTCGTGTCGTGCGTCGAGGTTGTGTTGAGTGTGTCGGGCCACATCCGCGACCGGCGCTCGTTGAACTGGTGGAATTCGCTCAGGCTGCCGGAGGGTCCGCCCGGGTTGCCGCCGACCTCATTGAGCGCGATGAGCGTGTTGTCGCGGTAGTAGGCAGTATCTTCGACGCCCTTGGCGTGAACGCTGCTCGTGTATTGCTGCAGACGCTTGACGACCTGCCTTTTGGCTTCCTGCAATGAGGGTTCGTCCGCCGTCGAATCGAGCAGCAACGATTTCAGGAAGTCGAGGGCCGAAGAATCCATTAAAGGATTGTGCCGAACAGCCCTGGTGAAACTGTGCTCGACAGCCATCCTGTCGAATTGTCGCTCGACTCCGTTACCGAGATAGGTTCGATACACCGGCAGTGAAGCAATGAACTCGACCAATGCCGTCGACAGAGCATTCAGGGAGATATCACGGGTTGCCCATGACGCATCGGCGACACGTTTCAATGCATGTGCAAGTATCGTCAGGCCGCTTCGCAATGTGCTTTCCATGACCAGTCGCTTACTGCGATAGGCGACTTCACGGAATGGTGTTCGATCGTCGACGAGCGTTTGATAGAAGCGGCGAAGCGTGTGAACGCCCCGTCCACTCACGAACAGCCGATTCAGGACGTTCAAAGCATCGTAGCCCGTTGTTCCATTGACTGGCCATTCGGGATCCAGCGGTTCGAAACGATCGAGAATCTTCTCGACGACTATCCACATCTGCCGCTTCGACGCGCCATCTGCGGCCTGACGGAGCCGTTGCAGATATCGCAGGGGATCCATCAGGCCGTCGACGTGATCGACGCGAAGGCCGTGGACGACCGCTTCCCGCGAGAGGTCCAGAATCAATCGGTGACTGCGATCGAAGATCTCGTCGTCTTCCGCGCGAATCGCGATCAGTTCGTTGACGTCGAAGAACCTCCGGTAGTTGATTTCATCACTGGCCGAGCGCCAGTACGCGAGCCGGTAGTGCTGCGCTTCGAGTACGTCGTGCAGCCGTTGAGGGTGACCGTTGATGTCGGCGACCGCCCGATCGAGCTCTTGCTCCAGGTCTAAATTCGAGCTCGCCGCCGATCCGGACAGAATCTGGTCGAGGGAACTCGGCGCGAGGGGAAAATGAATCGCCCCGTATCGAACCAGCAATTGGCCGCCCGATCGCTCCAAGGCGACCTTCCCCTGCAACAGAGCCTTTCCGTACGGTTCCTCCAGGACTGGAAGAATCACCTTGTCGCGAATCAGACCCGTCAGCGGATGCCAGTCGACGTCGAAATATCGAGCGGTCGGGCTGGAGGGTCCGTCACGAAGTAATTGCCGCCACAGGAGGTTATGTACCGGATCCGCCGCCATGTGATTCGGGACGACATCCAGAATCACTCCGACTGTCCAACTATGTAACGCGCTACTCAGCCGATGCCATCCGTCACAACCGCCGAGCTGGGGATCAATTGTGGTGTGGTCGACGATGTCATACCCATGAGTGCTGCCGGGCCGCGCGGTATAGATGGGCGAAAGATAGATGTCCGTTACACCCAGCTCGGCCAAATACGGCACCTGATTCGCCAAGTCATTCAATGTGAAGGCGGACGACAGTTGGACTCGATATGTGCTCGCCGGAGGCGTCGCTCGCAGCATCAAAGCGAGCTCACGCATTCGCGATGCCATCTGACGGCATCATCTTTGCGGAAGGCTGAGCCGTTATCCAGCCATGCCTGCTCCATCCACTTCGTCGGGCCGCGCGGAGCGGTCCGAAGCCAAGGACGTCGTCCGGCAGATTCCGTTGTCGGGTGCGGACTGGAACGCGCGCGCATCCCGAGAGTGGCTTGTCACGAACGGGCTGGGTGGGTATGCATCGGGGACGCTGGCAGGGCCGCCGACGCGACGCTATCACGCGTGGCTTGTCGCCGCTTTGCCGGCGCCTCTGGGACGAATGGTGCTGGTGGCACGACTGGACGAGCGAGTTCGCTTCGCGGGTCATCGGACCGAATGGCTCAGCCGGTACGGCGACGATGCGTCGAGCCCGCCGACTGAGTTCTCCCTTGTCGCCGGCCTGCCCCATTGGCGCTACGAGTTGGACGGGATCACGATCGAACGGCGGCTGTTCATGCCGCATCACCAGAACACCGTCATCGTCACCTACACGCTGACGCGTGCGGGTGGGCCGGTTCGTCTCGGCTTCCGGCCGCTGCTCCATGCACGCCAGCATGAAGCGCCCGTCGATACGCCGTTTCCCGCCGAGCCGATGATCGTGGCGCATCCACGATATCTCGAAGTCACGTTCGATCCAGCCGTTCCTCATCTCCGTCTCGCCGTCAGGAACCGTCCGGCGACGTTTACCTTCGAGCCGCAAGTGACCGACGACGTGAAATACGCAATAGAAGAAGAACGTGGCTATGCCTCACGTGGGCCGGCGTGGAGCCCTGGATATTACAAGCTCGATCTTACGGAGGGAGACCATGTGACGTTCGTCGCGTCGACCGAGTCGCTCGCAGACCTCGAAGCGTTGACGCCGGAGGATGCCTGGACGACCGAGCTCGAACGGCGGACACGTCTGCTCGTAGCGGCTGGCAATCCCCCACCGTCGAGCCAGGTCGCGGAGCTCATCCTCGCGGCCGATCAATTCATCATTCAGCCGGCGAGTCGCACGGCCGACTCGACTCGAGCGCGGGCAGCTGGAGAAGACGCTCGAAGTATCATCGCCGGCTATCACTGGTTCACTGACTGGGGTCGCGACACGATGATCAGCCTCGAAGGTCTGACGCTGTCGACGGGACGGATCGGAGAAGCCCGTGGAACGCTGATGACCTTCGCTCACTATTTGCGCGATGGCCTTCTACCAAATCTCTTTCCGGAAGGTATGGAAGACGGTCTCTACCACACCGCCGACGCGACGCTCTGGTTTTTTCACGCCATCGACCGTTACGTCACCATCAGCAACGATGTGGATACCCTTCGAACGCTGTTGCCGAGCCTCGACGAGGTCGTCCGATTCCATGTGAAGGGCACGCGATTCGGCATTCATATGGATTCCGACGGCCTCCTCACGCAAGGCGATCCCAGGCTGCCATTGACGTGGATGGACGCGAAGGTGGGCGATTGGATCGTCACGCCCAGGCGGGGAAAGACCGTCGAGATCAACGCGCTGTGGTTCAATGCGGTGCAGCTGCTGGCAGCCTGGCATCGTCAATTCGACCAGCCTCGCAACGATCTCGACGAAATTGCGCGGCGGGCTCGAACGTCATTCAATCGACGCTTCTGGTTTGACCACGGCGGATATCTGTACGACATCGTCGATGGCGAGGCGGGCGACGATTCTTCTTGCCGTCCCAACCAGATCTTCTCTCTTGCGCTCCGCCATCCGGTCCTCGACGAAGCGCGTTGGGCGTCGGTCGTCGATACCGTCGGTGCTCGCCTGCTGACGCGATACGGCCTGCGGACCCTCGATCCTGGTCATCCGGACTTCAAAGCGCGGTACTCCGGTGATCTGCGCACTCGCGATGCCGCGTACCATCAGGGCACCGTGTGGGCGTGGTTGATCGGCCCGTACGTCAATGCGTGGCTTCGCGTGCATCCGGACAAGCACGAAGACGCGCTCAAACTTCTGTCCGGCTTCGGCACTCATCTGAGCGAACACTGCGTCGGCAGCATCAGCGAGATCTTCGACGCGCTCGAGCCACACACGCCGCGGGGATGTGTCGCTCAGGCATGGAGCGTCGCCGAGGTGCTCCGATGCCTGAAGCAACTTGAACCCGCAGCCGCCAAGGCAAGGCAGGCTACAGGCGGCTTGGTTGCTGCCACAAAACGCTGATGGCGTCTCCGAAAGCAGCCGCCTACGAGATTGCACTCGAACGTGAGCTCGGGGCAGTCGTCGTCGATGGTGGAGTGATATTCACTGTCTGGGCTCCGCGGCACCACAGTCTCAGTGTCGTGCTCGATTCGAGTGGCGAGTTTGTGATGGAGCGCCTGCCCGGCGGGTACTTCAAGTGCAAGGTGCCGGACGCCATCGCCGGCCAGCGCTACTGGTTCAAGCTTCCCCACGGTTTGAGGCCCGATCCAGTCTCGAGGTTTCAGCCGGATGGTCCACTTGGGTCGTCGATGGTCGTCGATCCGCGGGCATTCATCTGGACCGATCACGACTGGCCCGGTACAGTCCCGCCGCATCGACAGGTGGTGTACGAGCTCCATGTCGGCACGTTCACGAAAGCGGGAACATGGGCGGCTGCGCAAGAACGATTACCGCAATTGGCCGACCTCGGAGTCACCACGCTTGAAATCATGCCGATCGCGGAGTTCGCAGGCCGATTCGGATGGGGCTACGACGGCGTCCTGCTCTTCGCGCCGTTTCACGGCTACGGCGAGCCGGACGACGCGAGACGATTCGTCGATGCGGCGCACTCGCACGGCCTCGGGGTGATTCTGGACGTCGTGTACAACCACCTTGGACCGGTCGGAAACATCCTGCCGGAGTTCAGCGAGACATATTTCGCGACACGAGACCGATTGGGGACTCGGGTTCAATCTGGATGGGCCGGACGCCGCGCCCGTCCGTCAATATATGCGGGCCAACGTCCGCCACTGGCTGCAGGAGTACCACTTCGACGGACTTCGCTTCGACGCCACTCACGCGATTGTCGATCGTTCACCCCGGCACATCATCGACGAGCTCGCGCGATGTGGCCGCGACGCTCGCGCGCCACGGCGCGTCTACATGGTCGCGGAGAACGAGTCCCAGGATGTCGCGAGGTTGATGACGGACGAGACGGACGGTCATGGCGTCGACAGTCTCTGGAACGAAGATTGGCACCACTCGTCGTTCGTCGCACTGACCGGACGGCGGGAAGCGTACTTCACCGACTATACGGGAACGGCTCACGAGTTTGCCGCGATCGCCCGATGGAATCTGCTCTATCAAGGGCAGTGGTATTCGTGGCAGAAGAAGGGACGAGGTGCCGACGCACGCCATCTTCCCCGGTCCGCGTTCGTGTGCTTCCTGGAAAATCACGATCAAGTCGCCAACACCGGATTTGGTACTCGCCTTTACAACAGCGTCGATCGAGCGCTATGGCGCACAATGTCTACGTTGTTGCTGCTCGGACCTGCGACGCCGCTACTGTTTCAAGGCGTGGAGCGCGCCGCCAGTGAGCCGTTCACCTACTTCGCCGACCATGATGAAGCGCTCGCTGATGCGGTTCGAACTGGCCGCTTGGAGTTCCTGGCACAGTTCCCGAGCTTGCGCGATCCAGACGTCCGCGATCGGATTCCCAGTCCTGAGGACGAGTCGGCCTTTCGGGCGTGCCAGCTTGGATGGCACGAGACCGAGGACGGCGCCCACGCCTGGAGTCTCCACACAGATCTGTTGGCGCTCCGCCGAACCGACCCGGTCCTGTCACGCCTCGGCACATCGGAGGTGCAGGTGCACAGTTCGGCCTCGACGGCAACGCTGCTCGTCCTGCGATACGAGGCTGCGGCAGGGGAACGATTGCTGCTCTTCAACTTCGGCCAACGGGAGGAACTGCTGATGAACGATCCGCTCTTCGCCCCGCCTCGTGGAAGCGGCTGGGAGGTTGTGTGGTCCAGCGAACGCTTCAAGTACGGCGGCCAAGGGATCGAAGAGTCGTTCGGGCCTGGGCGGTGGCTCCTGGAGAAGCGCTGCGCGTGGCTGCTCGAGGCTCACAGCAGGGATGCGGCCTCCCGATGACATACGACGTTTGGCCGGGGCAGCCGTTTCCGCTTGGAGCAACCTTCGACGGGAGCGGCGTGAACTTTTCCGTCTTCTCCGAGGTCGCGGAGAGCGTCGATCTCTGTCTTTTCGACGACAAGGGATGTGAAAGCATCGTCCGGCTTCCCGAAACGACGGCGTTGTGCTGGCACGGCTACGTTCCGGGTCTCCGCCCGGGACAGCGCTACGGTTTTCGCGTAAATGGGCCCTGGCGCCCCAACGAAGGCCTGCGCTGCAACCACGCGAAGCTGCTCCTGGATCCGTATGCGCTCGCCATTCAAGGTGACGTCAAACACGAGCCCGCCATCTTCGGGCATGTGATCGGGGCCGACGGATCGCCGACCGACGTGGCCAATGAGGGCGACAGCGCTCCATTCGTGCCGCGCAGCGTCGTCGTCGATCCGGCCTTCGATTGGAGCGGCGACTCGCCGCCCAAAATTCCCTTGCACGAAACGATCATTTACGAGCTGCACGTCAAAGGCTTCACGAAGCAGTGCGAGGCGTTGCCGCCTGAGATTCGCGGGACCTATGCGGGTCTGGCGCATCCGCATGCAATTGGCCATCTGCAACAGCTTGGCGTGACCGCCGTTGAGCTCATGCCGATTCATCACTTCGTGCAGGACGGCGTGCTGCTCGATCGCGGGCTGCGGAATTACTGGGGCTACAACTCGATCGGCTACTTTGCTCCCCATGCCGAGTATGCAAGTCAGCCTTCTCCGATCGACCAGATTGCGGAATTTCGCGAGATGGTCAAGGCGCTGCATCGCGCCGGCCTCGAGGTGATTCTCGATGTCGTCTACAACCATACGGCCGAAGGAAACGAACGCGGTCCGACGCTCTGCTTCCGCGGCCTCGACAACCGGGCCTACTATCGGCTGAGTCCTGACAACCCCGCCTACTACACCGACTACACAGGTACCGGCAACAGTTTGAACATGCGGCACCCCCACGTGTTGCAACTGATCATGGACTCGCTGCGTTATTGGGTCCTCGACATGCACGTGGACGGGTTTCGCTTCGATCTGGCGGCGACTTTGGCGCGCGAGCTCCACGACGTCGATCGACTGTCGGCATTTTTCGATTTGATCCAGCAGGACTCGATATTGAGCAGGGTCAAGCTGATTGCCGAGCCTTGGGATGTCGGCGAAGGGGGCTATCAGGTCGGCAATTTCCCGCCACTGTGGAGCGAATGGAACGGCAAGTATCGGGACTCCATTCGCGACTACTGGCGAGGAGCCGATGGGACGCTCGCCGAATTGGCGTCCAGACTCACCGGCAGCTCGGACCTGTATGCGGGCAACGGGCGGCGCCCCTACGCGAGCATCAATTTCGTGACGGCGCACGACGGCTTCACGCTTCGGGATCTCGTCTCGTACAACGACAAACACAATGAAGCCAACGGCGAGGACAACCGGGACGGGGAGTCGCACAACCGATCGTGGAACTGTGGCGTGGAAGGGCCGACTGATGACGCCGCGATCAAGGCGCTACGCGCGCAGCAGGAGCGCAATTTCATTGCGACGCTCTTTCTCTCGCAGGGTGTTCCGATGCTGCTCGGGGGAGACGAGTTGGGCCGAACCCAGATGGGCAACAACAATGCGTATTGTCAGGACAACCAGCTGACCTGGTTCGACTGGCAGAACGTGGACACGGCTCTGCTCGAATTCACACGACGGCTGATCGCTCTGCGTAAGAACCATCCTTCATTCACACGCCGGGGATGGTTCCAGGGCCGGCCACTGCACGGAGCCGGAATCGAGGACATCGCGTGGCTCACGCCCGGTGGAACGCCAATGACCGATGAAGACTGGTCGGCTGGCTTCGCCAAGAGTCTCATGGTGTTCCTGAACGGTTCGGCCATTGCAGGACGAGGGCCCAGAGGCGAACGAATCGTGGACGAAAGCTTTGTGTTGCTGTTCAATGCCCACGCGGATCCGGTCGATTTCTTGCTCGACGGGAAGGGCGGAAATCGGTCGTGGTGCGTCCGGGTCGATACGTCGACTACGCAACCGCCCACGAACAGCCGGGTCGAGGCCGGAAAGCAGATTACCGTACAGGGCCGCTCGATAATGGTGTTGTCGGACGCCCCGACGCGATACCACTTCCAGCCGTACTCGTCGAGCTCGATGTGAGATAGTCCAGCCGCCGCATCCGAGCGATGAAAGCGGTCCGCGATCTCGAGCCGATCTACATATAGGTCGCAAGAGTGAAAGTCTTTCAGGCGTAAAAAATACGCAAAGGTCCAGCAAACTCGGAAACCAGTTTCCCGTCTTCGCGTCTAAGGCAGTTAAGCGCGGCGGCAATGTTGCAAGAGGCCGTCTCGTTCGTTCCCGTCTCAGGGCTGTTCGCTTTCGTGACTTGTGACGTTTCTCACTGGAATAATCACGTCGCTCCGCGACATCAACAGAGAGCAGTGTGCACGTGCTTACACGGGAAGTCTTACGAGAAGAATCAGCACTTACGCAACTCGCATTCACCCGACTACTCGAGTGGCTGGACGATGGCATCGACTCGCACGGAGAGAGGTATCTCGAGATGCGCCGGCGACTCGTGTCGTACTTCGATCGCCGCGATCGGCCGACTGCTGATGAGCTGGCAGATGAGACGCTCAATCGTATCGGCCGAACGCTCGAGCAGACCGGCGTAATCGTCACCCGACCACCAGCCCGGTACTGCTATGTGGTCGCGAGATTTGTCCTTCTGGAGGACTTCCGGCGCGACCGAAGGCATATTCCCCTCGACGAGCCGCGAAAGGCCGACGCCCTGCGCGCGCGCTCCATCGGTCCCGAGAGCCCGGCCAGTCTGGTGAGCCATGTCGTGCCAGATAGCAGCCTCATGCGTAGGGAGCTACGGCTCGCATGTCTCGACCGTTGCCTGCATCGCCTGCCGGCGGACCAGCGCGAGCTGGCCATCGAGTACTACCGCGAGCAACGGCGGGAGCGGATCCAGCGCCGCCGCGACCTCGCCGCGCGGCTGAGCATCACAATGAACGCGCTTGGCATTCGTGCCTGCCGGATCCGTGACGCGCTCAGGACCTGCGTAGAGGCGTGCGGTAAGGAGCCACGAAAGGTTTGACGGGCTTTTGTCCTACCGGAGGAAGGCCTAGTCCGCGAATGAGCCCGCATGAGCCCATATGAGAATGCTGAGGAATGTCACTCGTAAATAGTTCGCAACGCACGGATGGACAGCTCGTGAGCTACTTGCTGGGGCAGCTTCCCGACGAGGAGGCCCAGCGCATGGACGAAGCGAGCATCGCCGACGACGAGTTGGTGTCGCACTTGCGCGTCGTGGAACACGATCTGGTGGACGCTTACGTCAGCGGCAGCCTGGCGGGCGAGCAGCTGGAGCGATTCGAATCGCACTACCTGGCCTCACCGCGCCGGCGCGAGAACGTCATGTTCGCAACGAGCTTCTTGAGTGCGGTCGAACGGGCGGCGGGCGCTCAGCCGCACACCGCCCACGACCGAACGCTGGTGTTCCCGACCGACCGGGGGGACCCGCGCAGGTCGTCTTCGCGGCCCGTCACTCGAGCACCTCGCTCGAAGATCGCGTCGGGGCTCGTGGCCGCTGCCGCAGTGTTGGTCGTGGCGTGTGGGGCCCTTGTGTTCGAGGTCGCACGACTCCGAAGCGGCCTGCGAGTGTCTCAGACCGAGGGCATCGCGCAGGGCCAACGTGTGCGCGATCTCGAGCAGCAACTCAGCACGCAGACTGCGACCCAGGCGAAAACCGCCGGGAGATTGGACGGCGCAGGCAACTCGGACGCTGCATCCGTATCGCGCTCGTTTCAGCCGCCGCAAGCAGTACACATGACCGCCCTCGTTCTGCCGCCTCAAACTCGGGCGATCGGTCCTGTTCCAGCTGTTGCCGTGTCGCCGGGCGCCGACACCGTGGCGTTCGAGCTGCAGCTCGAATCGAACGATTTTCCGCGATATCAGGTTGCCCTGACCGATCCCGCCACAAATCGTGTCGAATGGCGCAGCGATCCCATCGCGGCTCCCTCGACCGGTTTGGTGCCATCGATTTCCGTGATCGTCCCAGCTCGCGGGCTGAGGCCGCACCACTATTCGTTGGCACTCGCGGGACTCGGTGCGAGCAAGTCGGAGGTGGTCGGCAGCTATACCTTCCAAGTCGTACGCCGCTGACGGCGTTCCATCCGGCGCTTGGAAGTCTCGCATGACACGAATGACGATTGTCAGGAACACGTTAGCTCTTGGTGCGCTGTCTGTCGCGCTCCTGGCTAGCGACGGCCGCCAACCCGGCGCGGTCTCGAAGGCACTGCGCCACGCCGCCCTGCACGGGCAGCCGTTCGGCGCGGTCGGATCGGACCAAACGGCCGAACGGTTACTTGGCCGCGGCGGCGAACACCAGTATCAGGTCGCGCTGCATGCGGGTGAGTACACAGAGCTGGTCGTCGAGCAGCGCGGGGTCAACGTGATCGTTCAAGTTCGTGATCCCTCTGACGATCCCATCGCTGACTTCGACGAGGAGCCTCGGCGTCGCGGCCAGGAGCAAGTCGAACTGGCGGCCGACGTCGACGGCACGTACACGGTTGCGATCAGGGCGGCGCCGGGCACCACCGTTCCGGGTTCTTACACAATTCAGATCGCCGACCGTCGTGTCGCAACGGACGCCGACTGGTCGATGCAGGAATCGCGGAAGCTGCGAACGACGGCCGCTCGATTTGAAACCGAGGGCCGGTTCGAGGACGCTCGTCGTCTGCTCGAGCAGGCGCTGACTTTCACCGAAGCCGTGCGGGGACCTGATGACGCACAGGTCGCTTCAGTTGCAGCCCAGCTCGCGGTCGTATACCGAAAGCTTCCGGACAGCGCAAAGTCGGAGCTGTACTTCAAGCGTGCGATCTCGATCATGGATCGGACTCTGGGACAGGAGCATCCGACGACGGCCCGGGCCCGATCCCAGCTGGCCTTGCTCTATCACCGGGAGGGCGAGCGTCTGAAGGCCGAGGCCCTGCTGCGGCAGGCAATCGCCGTGATCGAAGACACATTGGGTGCCGATCACCCATGGTTCGTGAGCTGCCTGGCAACTCTTGGAAACCTTCATGACAGCGCCGGCGATCTCGACAAGGAGGAAGAGACCATCAAGCGCGCACTGGCGATTGTCGAGAAGATCGACGACACCAACAGCGTCCAGTACGCGGCGTTGTTGAACAATCTGGGTGAGGTCTATCGTCAGAAGCAGAACTACGGACGTGCCGAAGATCTGTTCCAGCGCTCGCTCGTCTTGAGTGAAGAGCTGCTGGGGTCGGACAACTACTCGGTCGCTACCGCGCTGCAGAACCTCGGAATCGTCGCCCGCGAACGCCGGGACTACACGACGGCAGTGGCGTACAACGCGCGCGCGCTGTCGATCCGGGAACGGACCGTCGGATCCGATCATCCCGACGTCGCCCACATTCTGACCAATCTTGCCAACATCTACCGCGCGACCGGCGACACCGGGCGCTCGCTGGAAACTCATTTTCGAGCACTTCATATCTGGGAGAACGCTGCAGGTCCGTATCAGAAGGCCACTCTGTTGTCGGTCGGCAACATCGCCAAGACGTATGCCGCTGCTGGAGATCGACCCAACGCGATTGCGTACCAACGACGCGCTGACACGATTCTCGAGAAAGAGCTGGCGTTGAACATCGTGGTCGGGTCCGAACGGCAAAAACTTGCATTCGTCAGGAGCGTGGCGGAGCGCACGGACCGCACGATCTCGTTGCATCTTAGGGAGGCGCCAGGCGATGCGGGCGCCGCCGCTCTGGCTGCACTCGTCTTGCTGCAACGCAAAGGGCGCGTCCTGGACGCCATGATCGACACGTCGGCGGCCGTGCGCCGGCTGATCGCGAACACGATCGACCAGGGCCTGCTCGATCAGCTGAACGCCACCACCGCCGAGTTGGCTCGCCTGGCGTTGAAAGCTCCAGAGGCCGCACGCTCGGAGGTGCGCCTGAGCGCCATCGGAGCGCTGGAGGCGAAGAAGGAGCGGCTCGAAGCCGAGCTCGCCGAACACAGTGCGGATTTCCGGGCACAAATGCAGCCGGTCACGCTCGAAGCCGTACAAGCCTCGATGCCAGATGATGCGGCGCTGCTCGAATTCGCGGTCTTTCGTCCCTTCGATCCCAGAGCCGAGCGGAACGCCGACGCATACGGCCCGCCGCACTACGCGGCGTACGTCGTTCGCAAGTACGTCGCACCGGTCGGTCTGGATCTTGGCGTGGCCAGCACGATCGACCGGGCGATAGACGCGTTCCGACAGGCGTTGCGCGATCCGAAGCGCACCGACTTGAGAACGCATGCGCGCACGGTTGACGAGCGGGTCTTTCAGCCCCTGCGCGTGTCGCTCGGCGGCGCCGAGCGGCTGCTCATCTCTCCGGACGGCGAGCTCAATCTGGTGCCGTTCGAAGCGCTCGTCGACGAGCAAGGCCGTTACCTGATCGAGCGCTACACGATGAGCTATCTCACGAGCGGCCGCGATCTGCTGCGGATGCAAGCGACACGTGCGAGTCACAGCAATCCTGTGGTCTTCGCCGATCCCGCGTTCGGCGAGCCTCCAATCCCGAATTTCAATCCGAGACCGGCGCCGATCTCGACCCGCGTCACACGCGGTGCCGCCACGGCCGGCGAGGACCTTGCGGGCCGGTACTTCGCTCCGCTGGCTGCGACGGGGGAGGAGGCACGCGCCATCAAGGCACTCTTTCCCGACGCGACGCTCTTCGCCGGGCAACGTGCGACGAAGGCCGCGCTTCAGCGCGTGGATGCGCCCCGGATGTTGCACATCGCCTCGCATGGATTCTTTCTGGAGGACGCCCACGTCGCCGTGCAGAATCCGCTCCTGCGTTCGGGCCTGGCACTAGCCGGCGCGAACCTGACGCGCGACTCGCATGACGATGGGATTCTGACGGCGCTTGAAGCGGCGGGCTTGAACTTGTGGGGAACGAAATTGGTGACGCTCTCGGCCTGCGACACCGGAATCGGCGAGGTCCGAAACGGTGAGGGCGTCTACGGGCTCCGTCGCGCGTTCGTCCTGGCAGGCACCGAAACCGTGGTGATGAGTCTCTGGCCAGTCAGCGACTACATCACCCGGGAAACGATGGTGGCGTACTACACAGGCCTCCGGGCCGGTCTCGGGCGTGGCGACGCGCTGCGCAATGCAAAGATCGCAATGCTGGTACGGAAAGCCCACCCGTTCTACTGGGCCAGTTTCATCCAGTCGGGTGAGTGGGCCAGTCTCGACGGCAAGCGCTAACCACAAAGCACACAAAGCAACAAAGAAAGCCAAGCTCCTCGTACCTTCGTGTGCTTGGTGTCCTTTGAGTAACGAACCTTCCACACGACGACCCTCAGAGTAAGCGACAGAGATCCGCCGGTTCGGTCCTACGAGATCAGAGACGCCTGCGACTCCCATGACGCGAACGCGCATTCGTTCGGCGGGATCGAGATGTCTACGAGTGTCGTATGCCAACCATCCCCTCAACGCTTCTGCTGTGTTTGCTCGGACTGGCGGCCTCTCCGTGGCCGCGCCTTCACGTCGACATCGTCTTCGAAGGAACGCGGATGAGACCGAGGCGCGAAGCGGTGGCGATGGAGGAAGTGACTCGCATTTGGGCTGCCCATGGCGTGGACGTGCGTCGCGCGAATTCCACCGACGCGGGGTGGGATGGTGCGAGGCGCCTCACGGTTGTACTCGTGGACGATCCCGATCTCGCCGATCACCAGAAGCGACATGTTGCGGGCAATGTGCTCGCATCGATCTCGTTCCTCGATGATCGGCCCCGGCCGACGATCTTCGCGTATCCCAATACGATCGCGGCGATTGTCTCCGACAGCACGTTGCTCGGTCTCCACGCTTCCGAATGGGCGGCGGATCTTCGCGAAGTCGTCCTGGGTCGCGTGCTGGGCCGTGCCCTGGCGCACGAGATCGGGCATTTTCTCTTGCGCTCGCGTAACCATTCCACGGTCGGGTTGATGCGCGCGACTCCGTCCGTACCAGATTTGATTGGTCGAGATCGTCAGACCTTCTTCTTGTCGGCCGACGATGAGAAACGGCTGGCGTGGGCGATGACTGCCTCGTTGCAAGCCTCCGCTCAGTAAGGGCGAGACGAATGGCACCGGTGCTCCCTTCGCTGATCATCGAGCCGCTTGGTTACCCCAGCGAGCTCGACGACGTCGTGATCCTGCCGAATCACAGGCGCGTTCACATTCGAGCGCTGCGCCGCGACGAGGATGCCCCCATGCGTGAGCTCTACGCGCGCTTGAGCCCACGAACGCGATACCTCCGGTTCTTTTCGTCGACCGTGCCAGACTCGGTGATCCGCCAACTCGCTCGCGTCGACTACCGTCACCAGCTGGCGCTGGTCGCCGAGCACGAGATCGGGAATGTCCGCGAAATCGTCGGCCTGGGAAGCTTCGGCGCCGTCGACGCCACGAGCGTGGAGGTGGGGCTCGTCGTCCGCGACGACTGGCAGCGACAGCGCGTCGGCACGGCGCTCGCCAACCGAGTGCTTCAGGCGGCCGAGCAACGCGGATATCGCCGATTCATCGGTCATCTGCTGCCGGACAACGTCGCGATACGAAAACTCCTGAGAAGCGTCGGCGAAGTCGTGTCGTCAAAGCGGGCCGGTGGAATGTCTGAGGTGGCGTTCATCCGCCGCGTGTCTTCGAACTGAGCCCCCTGTCAGTAAGATCCCCAATCCCTTCTGGAAGCTGTACCATTTCTGGTCTCGCGCTGTGGAAAACGGCGTGGCGTCTCCGTCGTGATGCCACATCACTGTGAAACCTGCTGGACAACTGGAGGAACATGGCAGCCGCGATTGAACTGGGTGTGAACACGTTCGGAGATGTCACCGTCGACGCTGGCGGGCGGCTGCTCTCGCAGGCCGAAACGCTTCGACAGGTCGTCGTCGAAGGGGAGCTGGCGGACCAGGTCGGGCTCGACTTCTTCGGTGTCGGTGAGCATCACCGGAAAGACTTTTCCATCTCAGCGCCAGAGGTGATGCTTGCGGCTATTGCGGCGAGGTCCAGGCGCATTCGCCTCGGCACGGCGGTGACGGTGCTGAGCACGGACGATCCGGTTCGCGTCTTCGAGCGGTTTTCGACGCTCAACGCCATTTCGAGCGGACGGGCGGATGTGATTGTCGGCCGCGGCTCGTTCACCGAGTCGTATCCGCTGTTCGGCTACGACCTCGCACACTATGAGGATCTGTTCGAGGAGAAGCTCAACCTCTTCGCTGAGCTGCTCAAGAACCAGCCGGTCACGTGGAAGGGGCAATTGCGCGCGCCGCTCAGCGGCCAGATTGTGTATCCACCAATCGAGACGGGAACGCTGCGCACGTGGGTGGGCGTCGGCGGAAGTCCGGAATCGGTCGTGCGTGCCGCTCACTACGGGCTTCCGCTGATTCTGGCCATCATCGGCGGGAACCCGCTTCGATTCACTCCCTATTCACAGCTCTACCTCCAGTCGCTCGAGCGGTTCGAGAAGCCCGTTCAGCCGATCGGCGCGCATTCCCCGGGTCACGTTGCAGCGACCGACGAACAAGCGAAGGAAGAGTTGTGGCCGCATCATGCCGGGTTGATGAATCGCATCGGCGCCGAGCGTGGATGGCCGCCCATTACACGCGCCCACTTCGAGCAGGAAGCTGGACCGAATGGCGCTGTTTTCGTCGGCTCTCCGGAAACGGTCGCAAAGAAAATCGCCGCCACCATGAAAGGCCTCGGTCTCTCGCGGTTCGATCTGAAGTATGCCAACGGTACACTGCCGCACGACAAGCTCATGACCAGCATCGAGCTTTACGGCACGAAGGTCGTGCCTAGAGTCCGCGAGTTACTAGGGTGAGCTGTGCGCATGGCAAGCGCTAACTCTTGATTTTCGATTCCGTGTACCACAAAGGACACTATGGACACGAAGCCAAACCAGTTTGAGTTTCTTTGTGTCCTTTGTGTCCTTGGTGGTTGATTCGCAGTGGTCTACTTGGACGGATCGACGAGCGCCTGCTGCACGAGCGCCCGAGAGAGATTCTGGGCGTTCGGAATCCCTGCCGCGGCCATGCGCTGGATCATGCCGATGAACACGATGTCGTTGGTTGGATCGACCCAGAACCAAGTACCCGCCGCGCCATCCCAGAGATACGTGCCCTCTCCGGTCGTGCTGCCCGCCTTGTGAGGATCCTCGAAGACGGCGACGTCATAGCCGAATCCGAAGCCAGGCCGAATCCGCTGAAGTCCGATGCCGAACCGGCCGTCCATGAGGCTCGCGGGAAGATGATTGTCGCGCATGAGCGCGACCGTACCGGGAGCGAGGAGCCGGATGCCATCGAGCTCGCCGCCGTTGGCGAGCATCTGCGCGAATCGCAGGTAATCGTCCGCAGTGGAATACAGTCCGCCGCCACCTGACGGCAGGCCTGGCATGGAGGTGACATTCGGATCCCGCGGCACCGGATTCAGGCGATGGGTCTGGGTATCCATCGAGTACACAGTGGCCAGACGAGACAGCTTGTTTTGGGGAACGTAGAAACCCGTGTCCGTCATGCCCAGTGGCTCGAAGATCTTCGTCCGCATGAATTCGGGCAGCGACTGACCCGATAGCTTCTCGACCAGATAGCCCTGGATGTCGACCGACACACTGTAGACCCACTGCTCGCCAGGCTCGTAGGCCAGCGGAAGCTTGGCGAGCTTGGCGATGAACTCGCGAAGATTGGGCGCTGCGAGCGGGTTGTCGGCCTGATACATCTTGTCGACCGGTGCCCCGCCGAAGAAACCGTAGGTGAAGCCTGCGGTGTGAGACATCAGCTCGCCAACCGTGGGCGCGTGCCCGGGCGCTTTGAGCGCCGGCGTGCCGTCGGAACCCGTGCCCGCGTAGACCTTGAGCGCGGCGAATTCCGGAATGTGCTTCGAGAGCGGATCGTCGGGGTGCCACTTGCCCTCTTCATAGAGCATCATCATGGCGACGCCGGTGATCGGTTTCGTCATCGAATAGATGCGGAAGATGGTGTCGCGCTGAAGAGGCGTGCGCGCGGCGAGGTCCTGATGGCCGTAGGTGTCGACGCTGACAAGCTTGCCATGCCGCGCGACCATGGTCACGATCCCCGCAAACTCCTGATCGTCGACCAGCTTCCGCATCTCGCGGTTCAGCCTGCCCAGCCGCTCGGAGGAGAAGCCCACCGTTTCGGGCTTTCCGGCCGGTAATCCTTTGTTCTGCGCGGTGACCGGCACGAACAGGACGAATGCGAGAATCGCACAGCCAGTCCAACGCATGTTTCCTCCTGAATCCGCGCGGTCCGATCCGCAGCGGCCAGTGTCAATGATTGCCTCGTCCGATGTCAACGACGGTTCGTGAGCGAATCACCAAAGAGGTCGAACCGGCCATGCCGATCGTCTACGATTCATGAGGCTTGTAGTTTCGACGAACACGGACGACGTTTTTCGAAGGGGCGTTGATGAAACCTTCACTCGTACTCCCAGCAGCGCTGATAGTGGCCCTGAACACGTTGCACGCCCAGGCCCCGCAGGGCCAGTTGCCGACGCCCGTCAACCGGCTTCGGACCAATATCGAGCAGATCGCAAAGAGCGTCGACACGAACTGGGGTATCTACATCAAATGCGTCGAGACGAACGAAGAGGTGGCGCTCAACGCCGACCAGGTGATGGACACGATGAGCGTCATCAAAGTCCCGCTTCTGGTTGAGGCGTTTCGTCAGATTGAAGCCGGCAAATTCTCGTTGGGCGATCGATACTCGCTCAAGGCTTCTGACAAAAGGCCTGGCACGGGGATTTTGAGGCGCCTGGATGACGGAGCTGTTTTGACGATTGAGGACTTGCTGACGCTGATGATCATCGTCAGCGATAACACGGCGACCGATGTGATCTTCGAAAGAGTTGGTGGGACCGATCCGGTCAACGCTTTGATGCGAAGCTATGGATTGAGCACCATTCAGGCCACCGGCACAGCCGATGTGTGGTTCAAGGCTCTTGCGGCTGCACCGAATCCGGCTGAATTCCATAACCAACGCAAGACGCCCTACGGTTTGTCTTCCCCCAGGGACATGGGCAGGCTCCTCGAGAAAATTGCGCTCGGTCAGGCGGTCAGCAAGAAGGCAAGCGATCAGATGGTGGAAATGATGAACGGCCAGATCTACCGCACGCGGATTCCGAAGTACGTCGAAGGATTCCAAACGCCCCACAAGACCGGTGATTTTGTGCCGTTCATCGTCAATGACGTCGGGCTCTTGATCGGTTCACAGCGAAGAGTCGTCATTTCGGTGTTCACAGAAAAGAGGAACCTCTCCGGGAACTCTTCCACGACGCTGGTGGGACCTTATATCGAGGACGCTATTGGACGCATCGCCGAGCAGGTTGCCAACTACTTTGCGTTGCGGTCGCAATGAGCCATGGCTGATCCTGACGACATTCTGAGTCGTCTCGCAGCGATTGCCGCCAGAAATGACGACCGTGCCGGTCGTGCCAGGGAAGCTGCCGAGTCCATTCGACTCGCTCGCAACTTCCATTGGGTTGGCTTGTACGACGTCACGGCGTCAGAGATTCGCGCCCTCGCCTGGACGGGTGTGCAGCCGCCAGCGTTTCCGATTTTCCCGAGGACACAAGGCTTGAACGGTGCGGCTGTTTCTGCCGGATGCCCCGTCGTCATCAACGATGTTCGGAACGACCGACGGTATCTCACGACCTTTGGGACGACGCTCGCGGAAGCGATCGTCCCAGTCAGGGTTGGAGATGCGATCGTGGGCACGATCGATGTCGAAAGCGATCAGGTCGATGCCTTTAAAGCCGATGACGAGCATTTTCTGCAACGATGCGCCGAGGCGCTCGCGTCGCTTTGGTCGTTGCGTGCGGCCTCATCACCCCGCTAGCAGAGCCTACTCGCCAAAGCGCGGTGGCTTGTCTATCTTGGAACGGCTTTGGCGAATAGTTCGACCGTCGAGAAGTTCGCCGATCCCGCGATGCCGTGGCCGCCGCCCGGGGCAAGGGTCACCAATCCGACTTCATCGACTTTGCCGAGATCCGGATTCTTGACCTCTGAAGTGACTACCACCTTCATCGGATCCAGCTTGAACCACCGCATCCCGGCGAACGCCACTTCGACCTGAAGAAACTCGCCGTCGGTTGTAATGCCACGATTGCCTGCCGCCATCGTTCCATCAGCCAGTTTGACGACGGGGTAGAGCGTGTGAATGCTGTTCGTGCGGACGATCCAGCGCAGCCGGGCCAAGCCGGTGAGGTCCATGTAGTTGCGCTTGTCTCTCAGCGTGACTGCGACCGGCGAGGTGGCCATGCCGGTCCACAAGTCGATCCGACCTTCGTGCTCCGCCGCTCGAATGACCGACGAATTCGGTCCATACAACCGTGCTTCGAGGTGATCGTTGCTCACGACCGCTGGCGTGAACTTCATGTTGTCGTCGGTCGGCGCGCCCTCGTGCGGAGGCAGTCTCCATTCTTCCTTGAACAGCAGCGGTGGGCGGGTTGGACTCGCGGGCGGCTGCTGCGCGATCGCGCCTGATGCCACGACGACAAGACTCCAGGCCGCGACGATGCTCCGAACCGATTGTGATGACAGCATGAACCCTCCTGTCCACGAAACGCCACCATCTTGTATCACCTGATCGAGGGGTTCCGCCACTCCTTCAGTCGATCGGTGCGAGATGAACGTATGCCGCGCTGGTGGACGAGATCTGTCTCGAAAACGAGAAGTCCAGTCAGCGATTGATAGGGAAGTAAGGCTCGCCGTTCGCTCCCCGTATCGTGTAGTCCTAGCACACACGAGTCGTTCATCACTCCCTGTCGCGCCTACTTCTCCAGGCGAAAAGCGGCATTGTGTATTGACACTATACGTACAAGTCTGTATGGTGCCGCCACACTACATTGACGCTCAGTCCGACGGTCTGGACCGATTGTGTCTCGGCTCCGGCCGGTTCGCGGGCGCAGTGACATCTCTCTCGGCGAGGAGCAATCATGAAACGAGCGGTTGGGTTGTCTGTCCTGCTGGTCGGCTTCCTCGGATCCCCCTCGATTCTTCACGCGCAGACGCTCGGCACAATCGCCGGCGTGGTGAAGGACCCGTCTGATGCGGTCCTGCCCGGCGTGACCGTCGAGGCCTCGAGCCCTGTCTTGATCGAGAAGACCCGGACGGTCGTTTCCGAAGGCAACGGACAGTTCAGCATCGTCAACCTCCCACCGGGAACCTACAACGTCTCGTTCAGCCTGACCGGCTTTTCGACCGTCAACAGGGAAGCCCTTGTCGTGTCGATCGGCGTGACTGTCACACTCAACATCACCATGCGTGTTGGCTCGGTCGCCGAAACCGTGATCGTCACGGGCGAAACCCCAGTCGTCGACCTGCGGTCCACCACCCACACCACGGTCGCAGACGCTCGGGTATTCAAGGAGATACCGACCGGGGGTTCGTGGGTGAACGTGGCCCAGCTGATTCCGGCCGTCAATTCGGCCTTTTTTGGCAACAGGGACGTCGGCGGGCTGCAGGGCGATCAGACCGGCACGCAGGTGTCGGTACACGGCGGACTCGCCGGCGACGGCGTGTCGATGATCGACGGGATGCGCATCGGCAACATGTATCTGAGCTCGAACCTGACCAACATGAGCCTCTCGCCGCTGCTCTACGACGAAGTGAACATCTCGTTTTCCGGCCAAATCGCCGAGTCGGCCACCAACGGCGTCCTGATGAACGCGATCCCGAAATCGGGCGGCAATACCTTCAGCGGTTCTTTCCTGGCGAATGGATCCTGGCCGGCTCTCCAGGCGAGCAATGAAGGCACGGACAAGCTCAAGGCGAGGGGTGCGCCAGAGCGGGACTCGTTGAAGACGCTGTATGACATCAATGGCGCCATCGGCGGGCCGATCAAGAAGGACGCGCTGTGGTTCTACTACACGTCGCGCTACTTCACGAACGAGTACTACATGGCCGGGCAGTACTATCCAGTCGATCCGTCCGCGTTTGTTCGAACGGCGGATCTGTCGCGCCAGGCCTTTGCGGGTACTTGGACCGCGGACAACAACATCCGCCTGACATGGGCGCCGACTGCGAAGCAGAAGGTCTCGGGCTGGTACGCGTACCAGCGCAAGGACGATCCGCACTGGCTGCAGCAGATTCTCTTCGAGTCGCCAGAGGCCGCGCAGATCGTCAAGTGGCCTACGCAGCTCAGCACCATCACCTGGACCTATGCGGCCACGAACCGCCTGCTGCTCGAAGCGGGGATTGCGCCAGGGGCCAGCCCGGACACAATCACTCAGCCTCCGGAAAACATCGCGGGGGTTCCGGTCTTCGAGGTGGGCGGCCCGGATGTCCCGCCCAGTTTCGCGAACCGGGCCTCGTGGTTCAGCAACAACGACGACCATCTGCCGTCGCAGACCTTCAAGGGATCGATGAGTTACGTCAAGGGCAGTCACAGCCTGAAGGTCGGCATGCAGATGCAGCGGGGGCATTTCACGCGGAACGACAGCAACCACGAGCTGGGCGACTACTACATCCTCTCAGTCAATGGTTCGACCGCCCCTGATTTCCCGGGGTTCCCGACGATCACTTCTCCGCTGGCGGGGTGGACGGACCGGCTGAACTACAACCTCGGGATCTACGGCCAGGATTCCTGGACGTACAGGCGGCTGACCTTGGGCGCGGGAGTCCGGTTCGACTTCCAGAACGAGTCGGTCGACGCCTACCACTACGGGCCGGGCCCGTGGCTGCCGAACAGGAACATCGACTACCCGGAAATCAAGAACGTGCCCAACTGGAAGGATGTGAACCCGCGCGTCAATGCGGCCTACGACCTGTTCGGCAACGGCAAGACGGCGATCAAGGGCAGCGTGAGCCGCAGCGTCCAGCAGGACTCGATTAATATCGCGCGCGCCAACGACCCGGCCAACAATACCTTGGTCACCTCAGCCAACCGCGTGTGGTTCGACAATAACAACGACAAGATTGTGAACTGCGACCTGTCCAATCCGGGTCCCCAGTTCGCTCCCGACTTTTGCAGCCCCTTGTTGAACCCGAACTTCGGCAACCCGGCCGTCGCGACGACGTACGACCCCAAAATCATGATCGGATGGGGCGTCCGGCCGTACAACTGGGAGTACTCCGCCAGCGTGCAGCACGAGGTCATCCCGCGCCTCTCGGTCAGCGCAGGCTACTTCCGCCGGGTTCGCGGCAATTTCTGGGTCACGGACAACGAGGCCGTGAGTGCGTCTGACTACACCTTCTATAGCATCACCGTGCCCAACGACCCGCGCCTACCCAACTCGGGTCAAGTAATCAGCGGTTTGCCGGACCTCAATCCCGAAAAGCTCGGCCAGGTCCATAACGTCGTGAAGGACTCTTCCCCGTTCGGCAAACAGATTGAGCATTGGGACGGGTTCGACATTACGGCCACCGGCCGGTTCCGGAACCTGATAATTCAGGGCGGCGTCAGCTCCGGAAGACGGCTGACCGACAACTGCGCGGTGGTGGGAAAGGTGCCCGAGGCCGAGTTCCAGGCGGCGGCGGGGTTCCTAAACGGCATCATCTATCCGTTCTGCAATGTTTCTGAGCCGATGCTGACGCAGGTCAAAGGGTCCGCATCTTATCTGCTTCCCTGGTGGGACATCCGGGTGAGCGGCACGCTGCAGAGCGTGACAGGGCCGGTCATTCGCGCCAACGACACCTACGCCGTCGCGCCGGATCTGGGACGGCCGTTGACGAACGGAACCTCGACCGTCAACCTGATCAGCGGGTTTCTGGACTCGACTCCCTTCGGCACCTCGAGCTCAACGCTCTATGGCGATCGGCTGAACCAGGTGGACCTGCGGTTTACGAAGATCCTGAAATTCGGGAGCCGAGGCTCGATCGACTTGAACGTCGATCTGTACAACGCATTCAACTCTGACGCGATTCTGGCGGAGCAGGAAAATTACGGCGTGACTTGGCGGAACGCGCTGGGCGTCATCCAGCCGAGGTTCGTCAAATTCCACGTTAGGTGGGATTTCTGATCGTCTGTCTTCGCTGAATCAATACAGGCGGTAGCGCCGAGCCAATACGCCTGCAACCACGAAGGACGAAGAACACGAAGAGGTAATAGGCCACAGATCTTCGTGCCCTTCATGCCTTCGTGGTTCAAGAGAAGTCACTTAGTGATCTGCTGGCCCGACCATAGACCGCAGACCGCGGTGACCTCGCAGCGACACCCCTCTGATTAAGCGCGATTACGCCCTCCGTGTCCTCTGCGTCCCCCTGTGTCCTCCGCGTCCTCTGTGTCCTCTGTGTTTATCCGCGAAAGAGTTTCCTCATTCCACCCTATGAATGAGTGAGGCGTTAGCCCCGAGCGTGTGGTCGAGCTCGACTGTTTCTGGGAAACGAGATCCACAAGGAGTACGTAGTGGCAGAACTGGCGCAGGCAGCAGCTGAAAAAATAGACATCCGCCCCGGTCACGGCACGGCAGGCCGACAGCCGACGCGGGCATTTCTTGATGCGCTGTCGGGACACGACGATCCCGGCATGTTCGGGCGGATGTTTCCCGGCCTCCAGCCCCTCGCGGTCGACGATGGTCCTCTGCAGGAGCTGGCGGACGCGATGAAGGATCCCGATCCGAACGGAATCGCCGGGAACAATGCCAAGGTCCCGGCGGGCTTCACCTATCTGGGTCAGTTCGTCGACCACGACATCACACTGGATCTGACCGCCATCGGCGAGAAGGAGTCGGATCCCACCGCGGTCGAGAACTTTCGGACGCCGGCTCTGGATCTCGATTCGATCTATGGATTGGGGCCGGACGGCAGCCGCCACCTTTACGCGCGCAACCCGGGCGACGCGGACGGCAAGACTCCCGGTCCGAAGCTGCTGGTCGGCAAGACCGTTCCCGCCGGTGGCGTGACCGGCGATCACCGGAACGACCTGCCGCGTGGCCCGGAAGGTTTCGCCCTCGTCGGCGATCATCGCAACGACGAGAATCTTGTCGTCGCACAGACGCATGTCGCGCTCCTGAAATTCCACAACAAGGTCTGCGATCGGCTGGTTGCCGCTGGGAAGCCTTTAGACGCCGTCTTCACGGAAGCGCGACGGATCGTGACGTGGCACTACCAGTGGATGGTCCTGCACGATTTCGTCGAGCGGGTCACCGAGAAGGGCATCGTCGCGAAGATTCTCGAGCGCGGCCGGCAGTTCTATCGCTTCAAGAGAACGCCGTTCATGCCGGTCGAGTTTTCCGCCGCGGCGTACCGTCTCGGCCACAGCATGGTTCGTGAGGTGTATAGCCACAATCGGATCTTCACTCCCGGAGGCGTAGCTCCAGCGACGCTTCAGCTGCTGTTCCGGTTCACCGGGCTCTCCGGGGGGATCGTGGGCGACCTGGCACCGAATCCACCGACCGCGCCGACTCCCATCTCCGTGCTGCCGGCCAACTGGATCATCGACTGGCGCCGCTTTCACGAGGTCGCGTTGCCGAATCCAGACGATGTTCCGTTCAATCTCTCGCGCCGGATCGATCCGTTCGTCGTGCCGGCGCTGCACACGCTGCCGGGCAACGGCGGAAGCCTGCCGTTCCGCAATCTGAAGCGCGGCGTGATGCTGGGTTTGCCGTCTGGCCAGGCTGTGGCCAGGGTGATGGGGATTCACAATCCACTGACGCCCGACGAGATCGCGACCGGGCCAGATGGCGCGGTCGCCAAAAAGCATCGGCTGCATCTGCACACACCGCTCTGGTATTACATCCTCAAAGAGGCGGAGCAGCGCGGCTCTGGCGAGCGGCTCGGTCCGGTCGGGGCGACGATCGTCTCGGAAGTGTTCGTCGGTCTCGTCCAGGGCGACCGGCTCTCGTACCTCTGGCAGAAAGGCAAGCTCTGGAAGCCGGAGCTGCCCTCGAAGACGCCCGGCGACTTCACCATGGCCGACTTGCTGCGCTTCGTGGGTGACATCAGCCCTATCGACGGCATTACCACCGTCTGAGCCCTAACAGGCTGCTGAAACACGCAGCCTGATGTGAGAATTCAGAAGTCTGAACGAAGAAGTCCGACGAAATCTGTGTAGTTTCTCCACTTCTTCCTTCTAACTTCTCCCTTCAGACTTCAGGTACAGAACCCCATCCGTTGCCACATCGATTAGCCTCTGCCTTGCGACAATGAGCAGAGGCATGATCGGTGTGGCATCGGAATGACCGCCGAATATCAGCAGCCGTTCGAGCAGGTTCTCGGCGCACTCGGGAGCAATCGGCAGCGCGGCCTGAGCACTGCTGAAGCGAAAGAACGCCTTCGCCAATACGGCCCGAACGAGCTGGCCGCGGAGCCGCGAGTGCCAGGCTGGAGAAGGTTCCTCGCGCAGTTCCGGGACGTCCTGGTCATTCTCCTTCTCGTCGCGACGGCCATATCGGTGGTCCTATGGCTGTACGAACGCAATTCAGCGCTGCCCTATGAAGCCATCGCCATCGGCATGGTCGTGCTGCTCAACGCGGTCATGGGGTACGTGCAGGAATCGCGAGCGGAGTCAGCGGTTGCCGCCCTGCAACAGATGTCCGCCGCCCAGGCTCACGCGATTCGCGACGGGGAGGCGCGCACCGTTCCCGCGACCGATCTCGTGCCGGGCGACGTCATCCTCGTCGAGGCCGGCGACACGATACCGGCCGACGCGCGCCTCGTTCAAGCCACGTCACTGCAGACGGCGGAAGCAGCGCTCACCGGTGAGAGCCTGCCGGTCTCCAAGGACGTCGAGCCGATTGGTGGTGAGGTCAGTGTCGGCGATCGCCACAACATGATTTTCAGCGGGACGGCCGTCACGTTCGGCCGTGGTCGCGCAGTGGTTGTTGCGACCGGCATGCAGACGGAAATGGGACGCATCGCCGGGCTGCTTACGCAAGTCCCGCGTGAGACGACGCCTCTGCAGAGGGAGCTCGATCGCGTCGGAAGAATGCTGGGCCTGGTCGTCGTCATCATCGCGGTCTTGATGATCGTGACCATTCTTGCCGTGGAGCGCGTCCAGGGACTGGCGGCCTTCCTGGACGTGCTCATTCTAGGGATTGCACTCGCGGTCGCAGCAGTGCCGGAGGGCTTACCCGCGATTGTCACCGCGGTTCTGTCGATCGGCGTCCAACGCATGGCGCGCCGGAACGCCATCGTTCGCCATTTGAGAGCGGTCGAGACGCTCGGGTCGGCGTCGGTGATCGCCTCAGACAAGACCGGCACGCTGACGAAAAACGAGATGACCGTTCGCGAGATCGTGACGGCCAGCGGCCGGGTTGTCTTGAGTGGAACAGGGTACGCGCCGGTCGGCGAGGTGCATCCGGAAGGAGGCGGCCAGGTGACCGGCATCCTTCGGACTGAACTGGAGCGCGCACTTTGCGTTGCCGATCGCGCCAACAACGCGGAGCTGCAGCAGCCGGATGGCCGTTGGATCGTGCACGGCGATCCAACCGAAGGCGCGCTCATCGTGGCCGCGAGAAAGGCCGGTCTGGAAGCCGACCGCCTGGAGCGCCGATTCGAGCGGGTCGGGGAGGTGCCCTTTTCTTCCGAACGCAAGATGATGAGCACCGTCCATACCGACGCCGAGACGGCGGGGCGCATTCTGGTCTTCACGAAAGGTGCACCCGACGTGCTGCTGACACGCTGCACCCACGAGCTCGTGGGCGAAGAGCGGCGTCAGCTGTCCGAGGCCCGGCGAAGCGAAATCCTCGTCGCGAACGACGCGCTCGCGGAGCGCGCCCTCCGCACCCTGGCCGTTGCTTTTCGGACATCAGCTGACGGAGCCGTGACGCCCGACACCGATGCCGAGCACATCGAGCGCGATTTGGTGTTCGCCGGCTTGATCGGGATGATCGATCCGCCGCGCGACGAAGCCAAAGACGCGGTCGCTCGGACGAAGAGAGCAGGAATCCGCCCGATCATGATTACCGGCGACCACCCGAAGACCGCCGCCGTGATCGCCCAGGAGCTTGGACTCGCTAACGACAGAAAAGCTGTCACGGGCGCCGAGCTCCAGCCTCATGTCGGACGATTCGCTGGCCTCGACTGTCCAGACGGTCTCAGTCTACGCGCGCGTGGCTCCCGAGCACAAGCTGCGGATCGTCCGTGCGCTGCAGTCTCAGGGCGCCGTTGTCGCGATGACCGGCGACGGCGTCAACGACGCGCCCGCATTGAAGACCGCCGACATCGGCGTGGCGATGGGCGTCACCGGAACCGACGTGTCCAAGCAGGCGTCCGATATCGTGCTGGCCGACGATAACTTCGCCACCATCGTGGCGGCGGTCGAGGAAGGCCGGGCCATCTTTTCCAACATCAGGAAATTTCTTCGATACCTGCTGTCCTCGAACATCGGCGAGGTGATGACGATGTTCTTCGGCGTGCTGCTGGCGGGATTGATCGGCCTGGAAGCCGCGCGACGACGTTCTCGTGCTTCCGCTCCTGGCGACACAGCTCCTGTGGATCAATCTGGTGACCGACGGCGCACCGGCGCTCGCGCTTGGCGTGGATCCGGCCGATCCCCGAGTCATGCGTCGTGCGCCCCGTCCACCACACGAGCGCGTGATCACTCGCCGCATGTGGGCCGGGATCTTCTACGTGGGTGCCATCATGGCCGTGGGCACGCTCTATGTGCTCGATGCGTCCATGCCAGGAGGCTTTGTCGAAGGCACCGGCAGCCTCCGGTACGCCCAGACGATGGCGTTCACGACGTTGATGTTGTTTCAGATGTTCAACGTATTCAACGCACGGTCGGATCGGGAAAGTGCGTTTCGCGGCCTTCTCGGCAACTGGTGGCTATTGGCAGCCCTCGCTCTGTCGGTGACGCTCCAGGTGTTTGTGGTTTATACGCCGTTTCTCCAGCGCGCGTTTTCGACTGAGCCCTTGGCCGCGGTCGACTGGCTTCGCTGCACGGCGGTGGCGAGTTCGGTGCTCTGGCTGCGTGAAGTCGAGAAGGCTGTCAACCGCTGGATCGAGAGAAGGAAGAAATAGCTTACGAGCGCAAACGCCGTCGCGGCAGCGCCAGCACGGGCGTCGAAGAGTGGGTGAGTACGCGATAGGCAATCGAGCCTCGCCGCGCGCCCACTACGCCGCTGCCTCCGTGCAAGGACATCACGACGAGCGTCGACGAACGCTTGGTCAACTTCGCGATTTCATCGGATTGCCATCTTAGATAATCTCGTTGAACCACCCGCACAGAGGGCCTTCGCAATGATCGCTCAACGGATGACATGACGCTTTGAACGAGAAGATGGCCCGTGTGCCGCCCGCCTGCACTAGGGTCTTCCTCGCGTGGAAAGCCACCTCCGAAAATGACACGGCCGCCTCCTGCAGGACCTTGACGTGCTTGCAGAACGACTGCCGAATCAGCTCGAGGACGGCGGTCTTACCGGCGCCGGGACCGCCCGTCAGCACAACACGTCGTCGTTCATGCATCGCCGCGCATCCGCACGCCAGCACGATTCCTCCTATCCATCGCCTCGAGCTCACACCAGCAAGAACAGGGGCACGTCGGCCAGCCTCAACTCAGCGAGCTTCAGTCGGGTCAGGCGGCACCTTCCGAGATAGTGGCGGCATCGTGAGGCACCGACAGCGAGAGCGTGGCGCGCACCTGGTGACGACGCCACATCGCGTATGCGGCTGGCAGCACCAGCAGTGTCAGGAACATGCACGACCACAGGCCCCCCACGACGGGAGCCGCGGTCCGCGCAGACACGTCCGCTCCCACACCTGCTTCCCACAGTAGTGGCAACAACCCGAGGACTGTCGTCGCCACTGTCATCACGAGCGGCCGGACGCGAGCGCTTGCTCCCTCGACGACTGCCGCATCGACGTCCTCGGGCTTCCGAATGCGGCCCTCACGCATGTACCGCTCGAAGGCTTCATCCAGATAGACCACCATCACGATGCCGGTCTCTGCAGCGACGCCGGCAACCGCGATCAGTCCCACCCAGACGGCGGTCGACAGGTTGTAGTGCATAAATGCCAGGAGCCAGATGCTGCCGGCGACCGCAAACGGCAGGCTCGAGAGGACGAGCAGTGTTTGCGGCCACCCTCGCATCGACAGGTAGAGCAGCGCGACCACGAGCACGAGCGTCAGCGGGATGATGTAGCGGAGCCTCGCTTCCATCTGGGCGAGGAATTCGTACTGACCGGTCCACTGCAGCCGGTACCCGGGAGACAGTCTCAATTGCGCCGCGACCAGTGCCTTGGCGTCATCGACCCAGCCGCCGAGATCGCGTTGCGTCTGGTCGATGTCCGCGAACACGTAGCCGACCAGGACGCCGTTCTCGTCCTTGATCATGGGCGGGCCCGTGACGACGCGTACGTCGGCCAACTCGCCCAGTGGAACGGCGGCACCTGGCTGACGCCACTGCTCGAGCAGATCGGTTGCGCCTTGTGATCCGCCCATGGGCGGCACCTGCTGCGGGGCGGCCATCGCACCCCCAGACGACATGCGTGTTGGCGACGTCCGGCCGCCCATCGCGCCCATGCCGCCGCCGGTCGCCGAGCCGCCCGATGTCACCATCCCGCCGGTTTGGGTCGATGTGCCGCCGCCGACATTTGCCCCGCCGAAGTCAGAGATGTCCCCTGTGGACTGGACCGGAACGAGAATTCGGCGAAGGGCCTGAGGATCGGAACGGCGATCCGCGGCGTAGCGGAGGTTGATGGAGAACCGCGCGCGTCCGGCGATCGCTGTGGACACCGGCATCCCGCCGACTGCTGCTTCGACCACGTCCTGCACGTCCCGGACGGTGAGGCCATATCGTGCGATCGCGTCACGATTCGGCACGATATCGATGTACTCGCGGCCCGTCTGACGTTCCGCGAACGTGCTGCGCGTGCCTCGTACCTGGCGGAGCATGCCTTCGAGGGCGATGCTGACCCGCTCGATTTCACCGAGGTCGTTCCCGAACACCTTGATGCCGACGGGTGTGCGAACACCTGTCGTCAACATGTCGATCCGCGTTCGGATCGGCGGCGCGATCGCCATCTGATATCCCGGCATGCGCAGCGCGGCATCCAGGTCACGCGACAGTTCGGCGAGCGTGCGGGCATGCTGCTCGGGCCAGATCGTGCCGAGCGTGGCCTTCAGCCAGTCAGGCGCATCGTCGCTATACCAGCGGTGTGTGTGTCGCGTCGGCCACTCGTCGTGTGGGCGCAACGTGATCACCGTTTCGATCATGTCGAGCTGCGCCGGATCGGTTGCGGTTTCCGCTCGTCCGGCTTTGCCGTGCACGGACGCCACTTCGGGAAAGCTCTTGATCGTCTGGTTCTGCCGCTGCAGCGCCCGACGTGCTTCCTCGATCGAGATACCAGGGAAGGTGGTCGGCATGACCAGCAAGGTCCCCTCGTCGAGCGGCGGCATGAACTCCGAGCCCAGCCGCTGGAAGATCGGTACGGTGGCGATCATCAACACGGTCGCCAGGGTCACGACTACAACGCGAGAGCGGACGACGACCGTGGCGATGGGCCGATAGATCGCAATCAACACACGACTGACCGGATTGGTCGCCTCGGTCCTGAATCGTCCCCTCAGCAACAACACCATCAACGGAGGGGCGAGCGTGATGGAGAGGATCGCCGCCGCGAGCATCGCGAAGGTCTTCGTGTAGGCGAGCGGCGTGAACAGACGGCCGGCCTGTCCGGCCAGCGTGAAGATCGGCAGAAAGCTGACGGTGATCAGCAGGAGCGAGAAGAAGATGGGACGTCCGACTTCCTTGCAGGCGTCGACGATGATCTGCTTGCGGTCGGCGCCGGGCTCGGTGGCGGCCAGTCGCACGTGGGCGTTCTCGATTAGCACGATGGCCGCGTCAGCCAGTTCGCCGACCGCGATCGCGATCCCGCCCAGCGACATGATGTTCGACGACAACCCAAGGTAGCGGATGGCGATGAACGAGAACAGTACCGACAACGGCAGGACGAACATCACGACGAGCGCGGATCGCGCATGGAACAAGAACACCAGGCAGATGATCGTGACGATCACGGCTTGCTGAACGAGGGTGCTCTTCAGCGTCGCGATCGAGCCGAGAATCAACTCGGATCGGTCGTATGTCGGTATCAGCTGCACGCCGTCGGGCAACTGCAGCAGCGCGATCTGCTTCTTGACGGCGTCAATGACTTGCAGCGCATTGGATCCGATGCGCATCACGACGATGCCGCCCACAGCCTCGCCGGTGCCGTTGAAATCGGCGGCGCCTCGCCGGATGTCTGGACCGAATCTCACTGCGGCGATGTCACCAAGGCGGACCGGCGTGCCTCCAGGGCCGACAGTGACCACACTTCGTTCCAGATCCGCGAGGTCTTTCACATATCCGCGTCCCCGCAGCACGTATTCACGGCCGGCGAGCTCCAACACGCGCGCCCCGACTTCAGCATTCGCGTCGCGCACCGAGCGGGTGATGTCGGTCAGCGTCAAGCCGAAGCCCACCAGCTTGTCCGGGTCGACGATGATCTGGTACTGGCGCTCGAAGCCGCCCAGGGAGGCGACTTCCGCCACGCCGGTCACCGACTGCAATGCCGGCCGAACGGTGAAGTCTTGCAGCGTCCGAAGCTCGGCGAGATCGAGTCTGCCGGTCGCGTCCTTGAGGACGTACTGGTAGACCCAGCCAATGCCGCTCGCATCCGGGCCAAGCGTCGGCGACACGCCAGACGGGAGTAGTTGCTGGACGCGTCCGAGTTGCTCCAGGACTCGCGTCCGCGCCCAGTAGATGTCGGTGCCTTCGCCAAACAGGGCATAGGTGAAGCTCATGCCGAACATCGAATAGCCCCGAACGGTCTGGACGCCGGGCGTGCTCTGGAGGGCCCGTACGAGCGGGTACGTAATCTGGTCTTCCACCAGATCCGGGCTCCGCCCCATCCACTCGGTGAAAATGATGACTTGCGGGTCGGAGAGGTCCGGCAGCGCGTCGAGCGGTGTTTTGCGAGCCGCATCGGCTGCGAATAGCGTGAGCGCCAGCACGGCGCCGAACACCGCCCACTTGTAACGAACGGAGAGCTCGATGATGCGTTCGACCATGGCCGTTACTCCCGGTGAGCCGCATGCGGACTTGCCGGCGGCGTTGGCGGGGATTCCTGGCTTCCGGAAGGCGCACCATGACCGTGACCGCCCGATCCGCCGGTGGCCCGGAGACGGCTCTCGGAGTCAAGTAGAAAGACACCCGCGGCCACGATCTGCTCGCCTTCCTTCAAGCCTTCGCGGATTTCAACGCGGTCGGCGAGTTGAGCCCCCACCATCACGGACCGCGGCTCGAACTGATCGCCGGTCGCCACGAACACGTGTTGCTGCAGCCCTGTGTCGACGACCGCGTCGCGCGGCACCGTGATGACCTTCTGTCCGCCAGACGCGAATGCCGCCGCGCCATACAGCCCAGGTCGCAGCCGACCGCCTGGGTTCGCTGCTGACAGCCGTACCCGCAGCGTTCGTGTGCGTTCGGTGAGCATTGGGTAGATAAAGTCGACGCGAGCGGTGAACGGCGGCCGGCCCGACGCCGGAAAGTCGAGCTGCGCATTGGCGCCGACGCGCACGGCTGGAATGCTTGCTTCGGACACTTCGGCGAGCACCCACACGCGCGACAGGTCGGCGATCGTCAGCAGCGTCGTCGACGGATCCACAGACGTGCCGACCGTCACGCCACGATTCACGACGACGCCACTTCGCGGCGCAACCACCGTCACGAGTCGCTTCGGTTCACCTGCCTGCTCGATCGCATCGATTTCCTCCGGGGTCATACCCAGCACCCCGAGCCGCGTCCTGCCGCTCGCGATTACGCTGCTCGTGATTCCCGAGGCTGCCGTGTTCCTTCGAACGGCCAGGTACTCGGTCTGGGACGACAGCAACTCCTGCGAAAAAATGTGGGCGAGCGGCTGGCCGGCGCGGACTTCTACGCCCGTGGTGTTGACGTCGAGTTGTTCGATCCAGCCCGACACCCGTGTATGCACGTGAGAAATCCGTGACTCGTCGGGCACGATGGTGGCCACGGCTCGCACGGTCTGAGTCAGAGGCTCTCGCCCGACTGTTTCGAGTCGAATGTCCAGCGACCGCGCGGCGGCCGCATCGACCGGAACGCGGTCGTGGGTATTTGCGCCCATCGTCTCCCGACCGGGCTCGGGACGACCTTGAGGCTCTCGAAGGGTCGTCGGTTTCATGCCGGCCAGGCTTTCGACCCGCGGTGTGTCAACGGGTCGGTCGAAGGGCCATCCGGATCGCGCATGCTGGATCCACAATCCGGCGGTGAAGACGAGCGCGGTCGCGATCGCCGATGCGAGGGGAGCGCCGAGGCGTCGAAGCGTGGTAGAGGGTGTCATTGGACGATCGCCTCGTACGATCCAATGGCGCGACCCAGTCGCGCCCAGGCAAAACCGAGTTGCGTATCTGCGGCAATGAGATCGGACTGGACCCCCCAGAGGGCCTGAATCGCTTCGATGACGCTGACCAGCGGAAGCTGACCTGACCCATAGCCCGCTACGGCTGGCTCAATCGCCATCCGAGCGCGCGGCAACACGTCTGTCGTCAGCGCAACCTGTCGGTCGCGAGCCGCCTGCAACTGGCTGATCGCGACGGCTGCGTCGCCGTCGATCATCCGGGTCATCGCGCGAAGGTCGGCTTCCGACATCGCGCGCATGGCTTCCGCTTCGGCGACACCCGCCTTCAACTTGCTGCGCCAAATCGGCAGACTCACGCCAACCATCGCCATCCAGCCGCGACCTTCGGCCATCGTGTAGGACGGCCCGGTGCGAATCGTCGCCATGGGTCGGAACATGTCGCGCATCACTTGCACCTCGGCTTCGGCGCGCCCGATTTCGGCTCGACCAGCGGCCAGCTCTGGTCGGGACGTCAATGCCGTTTTGATCGCGGACCATGACGGCACAGCTTGCGTGACTGTCAGCGTCGCCAACGGCGGCACCGGCGTGTCCGCGTCGAGTGCCAGACTCGTGTTGAGCATCGCCTCGGCTCCCTGTACTTCACCGGCCAGGGCACGAGCCGTCGCTTCGAGTCGCGCCACTTCCACTTCGGCGCGCAGCACATCGGACTGCGGCGCGGTGCCGCTGGCATAGCGCGCGTTCGCCGCGCTGACCACATCACGTGCGAAGGCGATCTGCTCGTCCAGAAGCGTCCCGGTTCGACGGCGCTCCTGGAGCATCAGGTAGGCATTCGCCGCCCCGATGCCGACGTCGAGCGTTGTGCGATTCGCTTCCGCCCGCAGGCGATCGAGATCGGCGAGTGAGGAGGCTCGGCGATGACCGCGAATGCCGGAGAGCGGAATCTGCTGCTCGATTGCGACGCTGAAGTCCGCACCGTTCAGCATGAACGGCAGGTGGTCCAGGGATGGCGAAATCATCGGGTCGGGGAGCGCGGACACGATTGCTGGACGCGCCTCAGCTGCCCGCGTCCGCGCGCGGGCCGCTTGGATCTCGTCTCTCCGCTCGCTGGCGATCCGGATCACGTCGGCAAGAGCGAGCGGAGAGGGCAGCGGCTTCGAGTCCTGCGCAGCTGCAACACTGGGTGATGCCATGACCACCACCACCAGCGCCACGATCAAAAGAGAGAAACGATTCATTTCGATCACCGAGTCAAATGAGTCGAGTAGGGCTGGCTGGTGAGCCAGCCCTGGCTGTCACCTCCACTATCGGGAGACGGTCGCGAGCTGTTTGTGCATGTTCGCAGCCGCATTCGCCTCCTTTACAGCGTCTCGCGACAACTGCGCCAGACGGTCTTGATGGACCGCTGCCGCTGCCATCCGGGTTCCGCGATATGTCTGAGACAGGGTGACGTGTGCATCAGCGTCGGCCCTGTATCGCTTGGCCAACGTGAGGAAGTACTCCTCGAGTGCGTGGTGCTCAGCTGGAGTGCCGGCCTTCGCGGCGAGAGCCGCCAGCTCCTTGTCAGTGGGTTCTTGCGCACCGGCACCTCCTTGGAACGCGGCCCCGCCCTTCGGCGCAGCGGCAGTTGCGCCGCTGGCCAATTTCTCGTGATAGGAGGCGAGCTCGCGCAGGGTCGTTGCCGACTGTGTGTTCAAGTCAGCAAGTTGCTTACAGTGCACACTCATTCCGGTGCCCAGGTTGCGGTTCGGATTACCAACGAAACTCTGGGACATCGCGGTATGCCTTTTCGCTTCGGCGGCGTACTGAGCCGCAAGCGCGGAAAAGTGAACGCTGAGGCGAGCGTTGTCGGCCGGCTCAGCGCGGGTCACGAGCTGTTGCACCTCGAGGGTGTTCAAAAGACCCGTGGGCCTCTCCTGGGCTGCCACGGTTCCAGCCGCGGCGACGAAGGCAGCGGCTGCGAGAGCGAACGAACGGAAATGGATGGTTCTCATGACGGACCTACCTCTCTGATGACCGAAATCACAGCGAATCTGCGATATCTGAGCCCGCGCGAACGGACGCGCAGGTCCTTACTCAGTTGTGTAGGAGGCGCCGCCCGCAGTTACGTCGACCGCCGGCGGCAAGCGCGACTTAGATTCGGAGGGCGAGAACGAGAGGTCGTTCTCCGAGCAGCAGCCGACCGCCCGGCTCGTAGCCTGAGCGAGGCTGGGGAACGGAGGGCGTAAACGCGAACCGCGGTACAACTGCCGCGCTCTGAACGTCAGGCGCGGAGATTCGCTGCCCCTCCTCGCGTACGAAGGCCGTCGCCCCGACGATTGCCTCTTTGCAATCTTCGTTGGTCGTCACCATTGGCGAGGCGGTCTGCATTTGGTACTCGCATACGTTTCCGGTGCCCTCGCCGGAGTGACACCACGCTTTGCAGAGCAGGGCGATGTTTGGCCCCGCGCCTAGTGTGAACACGATCGAGAGGATGGCTGCCCGGAACACGTTGATACTCATGAACCCTAATGGCAAGAACTGCGCCAGACCATCGGAACGCCGACAGGTTGAAACATAGCCTTGTTTTCGACGCATCTGAGGGCCGCGAACTTGCGGAATTTCACTGGTAGGCGCCGAAAAATTTCGCTCCGGGTACTCATTCGTTCCCTTTCAACGCGTTGAGGCTCCTTTGATGTGGCGCGACGACCAGTTGATCGTGAACGTGCGTCACGCCGGGCGCTGCCCAGGCCGCCCGTTCCGCTTCATCCCGCTCACTCAACGACTGCACCGTTCCGGTCAGCGTCACGGTCCCCCCGAGTGCGTCGATCTTCACCTGTCGAGCGTCGATTTCAGCGCTGCGCTGAAACGCGCGTTCGATGTTCGCCCTGACGTCGCCAATGCTCGCAGCGGGCCTGACGATAATCGAATTGGCAACGCCCTTGACGCCGTTCAACCGGCCGACGACGCGTTCGGCCGCGGCCTTCTGATACTGCCAATTCACCGTCCCGGTGAGCGTGACCCAGCCGTGCCGGACCGTGGCCTTGACCGTCCCGTCGGGAACCGCGCTGTCCCACTCGAGCGCGTTGGCAGCGGCGTCGGCGATGGCCGGGTCGGTGAGGTGGGCAACGTCCCTGACAACGACGTCGATATCATTGGCGACGGCACGTACGAACCGAAGATGGCGGGCGGCACGCTCCGCCAGCCACTTCTCACGAAGGGTCGTGACCGTGCCCTGCAGCGTAACCACCCCGTCATTGACGGATACGCCGATACGGGCCGCATCCAAGCCTGCCTCCCACTCGAGCGCCGCCAGCACGTTTTGTTGTAGCTCTCTATCGTTCGTCATCGTCGCACCCTCTACAGTCTTCGAGAGCGATCCAGACTTCGCCGTCGCTATCGCAGCGAATGATTAGCTGCTCGCCCTTGCGTAGGCCCGCCGGAGACATGATGTATAGAACACCGCCGCGATCTGGTCGGATGTCCGGTCTCGCTCCCGGAGATCGATCCAGCGCCTGTTTTTCGTTGCGCATGTCACTGTCAGGGGCTCGCAACACTGATGCCGACCTAATCCCCGTCTCATTGACGCTGACGGACTGTAGCAACCACGAATATTCCCGCAGCGACGGGGACTAATCCCCATCGAAGCCTCCACTCACTGGCGTGGTTCGGGAAAGTCGCAGTTTTTCAGCAGGCATGACGCTTGCGCACTTTCATGCGGCGGGTTCAGACATTGCGCGTGGGTCTCACGTCGGATTTTGAGGAGGGGTTATGGCCGAACAGCAGACTCACCATGTGACGGCCAGGCTCTCCCATGGCTTCGAGTTCATCGCCGAGTTCAACGACGTACCCGACGCGCCGCCACTTCTGCTCGACGAGCCGAAGCCCTGAGTGGCAATCGTGCGCCGAATGCCGCAGCTTTGCTCGGAGCTGCCGTCGGCAACTGCCTGCTTACGAGCGCAAACGCCGTCGCGGCAGCGCCAGCACGGGCGTCGAAGAGTGGGTGAGCACGCGATAGGCAATCGAGCCTCGCCGTGCGCCCAATACGCCGCTGCCTCCGTGCAAGGACATCACGACGAGCGTCGACGAACGCTTGGTCAACTTCGCGATTTCATCGGCAGGATTGCCCATCAGCACGCGACTGCTGACCTCGAGATCCAAAGAGAGCTTCGTCGCTATTCGATCCAGAGCGGTCCGAGCGCGTTCCACGCGCTGCCGATCGGTTCCACGCGCAGCCGATCCCAGCCACGGCGGCGCTTGGATAGGCGCCAGCACGTGGACGAGAAGCAATTCCGCTCCGAATGCGGCCGCGACCTTCGCAGCCCTCATCGCGTCGGATTGCCATTCGCCAGCGAGGTCGAGTGGAGCGATCACCTTTCCGATCGTCTTCGAATGTGCTCCTTTGGAACGGGAGCGCTTCGAAGGCGGAATCGCCAACACCGGGATCGCCACACGGCGCAGGATCTGTTCGGTGGTAGACCCGAAGAACAACTTTCGGAAGCCGCTGAGCCCTTGTGTCCCGATCACAATTAGATCACTTCGAAGGCGCCTGGCCGTACGAAGAATTTCGTCCGCAGGATTGCCGGTCGCCACGACCTGTGCGATCTCGTTCTGGGCGGGTCGAACGGCAGCGACCGCGCGTGTGACGAATCGTTCGAGCTCGAGCTTCGTCCGTGCGGCAACTTGCCCAGCCGACGATCGACTCACGGCGGCTATCAGGAGTGGATCTTCGACGAACATGACGGTGACACGGCCGCCGAACCGTTGTGCGATCGCGACCGCGTGCCGAAGGGCCTCGCGGGAATGCGACGAGAAATCGACGGGACACAGGATCGACCTGAACATCATCATCAGTGCGACATCATTCCACGGAGATTTCCCAAACACGTGGGGAATCTTTCCCAGATCAGGCGAGCCCGATCGGGCTCTTTCCCGTAACTATCTGACACGACGAGATTTCATCGAGACGAAGGTTGGCAGCTACGTTGCACCACAGGCCGCAGATGGAGCAGACACATGCTATCTGAAATCAACCAAACGCCCGCCGACATGCCCGCGCCAGTGGCTAAGCTGATAGATGGTGCCACGAGCGAACGCGCACTTGACGACTTTGCCGTCCAGGTCGACGCCCAGGAAGGTGTCCAGATTGACCGATTGGATCCTGGGACTGCGTTGCTGGTTCGCACTCGCCACTCACTGTATCGACTCGTCATCGTAGACGGCCCGGAGGATCAGGTGCTGATCGAGGGTGGCCGGCTGTTCAACGAACCGACACCGGCACGGCTCAATGGCGCCACTGCGGGCGGTTGCGCTCTGAAAATGGGTTGGATTGCCGCCGGTCTGCGCATGGAGCTGTCCGTCGGCAGCAAGCGCATCCGAACGTCGCCCGTGTGCTCGATCGAATTCGAAGACGAATCAAACGCGCTCCGTCAGTAGGGCGTTCTTTCGGCATAATCTGTCCATGCCCTATCCCGTCGACATCCGTGTGGAGCCGGCGCTTGTCAACCGGAACCGACTGACCACGGCATTTCGCCTGGTTCTGGCGATCCCGCACCTCATTCTGGTTGGAGGTGTCGGTATCGGCCTGGCCTCGCGCAGCGGGAGAACGACCACGGTCGGCGGCGAGGGTGGCTTACTCGGCGCCGTGGCTGTGTTCCTTGCCATTGTGAGCTGGTTCACGATTGTCTTCGCCGGCACGCACATTGTCGGCATTCGACAGTTCACCTCGTTTTATCTACGCTGGCGGGTCCGAGCACTGGCGTATTTCATGTTGCTCGAAGACGTCTATCCTCCCTTTGGTGACGCGCCGTATCCCGCTTCGATTGACATCGTCGATCCTACGGGGCCGCGCGACCGATTGACTGTCGGCTTGCGGATTCTTCTCGTGATCCCTCACGTCATTGTGTTGTTCTTCGTGCTGGTGGCGTGGTGCTTCACCACAATTGCGGCATGGTTCATTATTCTCTTCACGGCCAGCTATCCACGTGCTCTGTACGAGTTCGGCGTCGGCGCCCTCAGATGGGTGCTGCGTGTGCAAGCGTATCTGTTGCTCCTTGTCGATGAGTATCCGCCGTTTTCGCTTGCGTAAGTGGGCTCACGAGCGCGTCGAACTCCGGCGATCAGACTCGATTCCAGCTTTGAAGGGTCCGGACGTAATTCGCCCGCTCGAATGCACTCGGATCGCTGGCCTTCTCGAGGCTGACCCGCCCGCGCACGAGGTCGACGCTCGGAAACTTGTTCCATTCCATCCATTGCTCGAGCCCGTGGCGCATCGCCGACAGGTAACCCGGTCCGTGACGGAGGAGTGCGGACACGAGCTGGACGACGTCTGCACCCGCCAGTAGAGCCTTGATGCCATCGTGGGGCGTGACGACGCCGCCGGTAACGGCGAGGGCCGGCCGGACGCGTCCGTAAAGAATGGCGAGCCACCGGAGCCGCAGCAGCAGCTCGGCGCTCGTGGACAGCTCTACGACAGGGGAGACCTTCATGGTCTTGATATCGATATCCGGCTGGTAGAAGCGGTTGAAGAGCACCAGGCCGTCGGCGCCGGCGGCGTCTAGTCGTCGCGCGACATTGCCGAACGCTGCGAAAAACGGGGAAACCTTGACCGCGACAGGGATCTTCAAAATCCGCTTCAGCGACGTCACGGTGTCGATGAGATTGCGTTCGACCGAGGTGCTTGGCATGCTGAGATCCGTGACGACTTCGTAGAGGTTCAGTTCCAAAGCATCCGCACCCGCCTGTTCGATCATTCGGGCGAAGGCCAACCACAACTCAGCGGACGTGCCATTCAGCGAAGCAATAACCGGAATCGCGACGGCGTCCTTCGCACGTCTTACGTGCTCGGCGTAGGCATCTGGTCCCATGCAATAGTCGCTCGCGGCCGGGAAGTGGGCGAGAGCCTCGGCGAACTCGCGGTCGAATGGATCTCGATGCCTCACTCGGCCTTCGGTCGCCAGCGTGACTTGTTCCTCGAAGAGCGAATGCAGCACGATTGCCGCGCACCCGGCGTCCTCGAGCCGCTTGATCGTATCCAGGTGATAGCCCAACGGTGACGCGCCCGCGATGAAAGGATGCGGCAAGCGCAATCCGAGATATGAGGTCGACAAATCCATGTGGCTCGACTCCGCCCGTTCACACTGCAAGTCACGTGCTGACTATGGTCGGGGGACTTCGGGCGGAAAATGGCGCCCGGTAGCTGGGTGGCTGCGGAGATTCCCGCACGTCGCGCGAACAATTCCGCACGACGCAGCATCACAAAGATGGAACCTATCCGGTCGTGATGCCGAGCCGGGCACGAAGCGTCTGCCAAGCGTCGACATTCTGGGAATCGTGCGGCGGCACGTCGGAACGTATCGCCACGATCGAAGACTGCTCGTCCCCGGCAGGCGGCTCCTGTGTGCGTTGCTGATGCTCGAGGACGCCCGGATCGGCCTCCGACGGGTCTTTGCGGCCTTCCGAGCGGGCGGCCACGCGGTCTCGCAGCGTCGCGTCGCTCGCGGTCACCGCTACGATGGCGAATGGGACGCCGAGCTCGACGCTGAGACCTCTGAACATCTCTCGCTGCCAACGCTTCAGGGACGCAGCGTCTACGATGGCCACATAACCGGCGGCCGCTATTTGACGAGCGAGCGCGCCCATGTGTTGGTACGTCTGTCTGGTATCGGCGGGAGTATAAAGTCCGGCGTCGATCGCAGAGTGGCTACGATCGCGTGCCTGGAGCCCGTGAAGTCGCTTCCGCTCCACGTCGGTGCGAATCCTGATCGCACCAATCGATTCAAGCAGCATCTGCGAGTACGTCGTCTTGCCGCTGCCCGCGAGGCCGTGCATGAGGACGATGGCCGGTTGTGGCTTTTGCGCGTATCGTTCTGCCAGCGTCACATACCCGCGGTAGTCTGCGATAGCGGCGGCTCTTTCATTGCCTGGCTCAAGCTGAGCCGCACGGAACCAAGTCACCTTCGCTCGAACCATGGCACGGTAGGCCATGAAGAACCGAAGGACCGCCAGCCCCGAGTAGTCGCCGGTGCGCTCCAGATAACCGTTGAGAAACCGAAAGGCCAGGTCGGGTCGTTTGCGGTCTTCGAGATCCATGACGACGAACGCGACTTCGCCCATGACGTCGCCCCACCGCATGTGGTCATTGAACTCGATGCAATCAAACACGACGATGCGTTCGTCGACGAGGGCGATGTTGTTGAGATGCAGGTCGCCGTGGCATTCCCGCACGAAACCCTGCTGGCGACGTGTCTCGAACTGGTGACGCTGCGCCTGATATTCCTGGTCGGTCCACTGACGCAGCGACTCGAGAGCGGCGCGGTCCCGTTGATTGTCAACGCGATCGTGAAGCTGATCGAAGTTATCGAGGGCGAGTCGGTGCACCTCGTCCGGCCGTCCGAATGGCCCATCCGCGCCTGCCACCTCGATCGCACAGTGAAACGCGGCGACGCATTCGGCGAGCGCGTCAACGTGAGCCGAGGTCAGCACTCCGCGAGCCAGCATGCGACTCATTAGCGCATCCTGGGAGAACTCGCGCATCTTGACGGCATACTCGATCGCGGGACCGGTGCCTCCCACTGTCGCCGACGCGACCGGACCCGAAATCGGCACCACATCGAGGTAGATGTCCGGCGCTAACCGACGGTTCAGCCGGAGCTCCTCCTGGCAGAAGCGGTGGCGGGCGTCGAGCGTCTGGTAATTCACGAATCCCAGATCGACGGCCTTCTTGATCTTGTAGGCGTACCGTCCGGTCAGCAGAACATAGGAGATGTGGGTCTCCAGCACCACGACCTGATCCACATCGTCGGGGTAGGCATCGGGACGGCGAAGCCGCTTGAATCAGCATCTCCTGATGCTTCATCTCTTCGACACCGACGGCGTCGGTCGATGCACCTCGTGCGGGCATGGCTCTAGATTTCACGCATAGGCCGTGCCGACGGGCCCTCGCAGGCATGGGGTAAATCCCGCCTCGCTCTCGTTCGACGAGGCCTCTTTCCTTATGCGCCAGGAGTCGCGGCGCGTCAGAGCCTAGAAACGCACGAAAGAGTCAGCGACAGAGGCTCAGGAAGGAATGTCTCGGGCATTTTTCCGCAGTGCCGTGGGGAATCGTTGAGCGAGGTCGCAGCTTTTGCTGGCTTGACGCGCACATCGGTGCCGGGCTGAAGCTCGTCGGTACCATGCGCCGCAATCTCGTCGCCCGCGTGCAGATCTCCGAACACTTCGATCAGTGGCCCCACGGCCAACCCGGTTCTCACATCGATCCACTCGGTGCGCCCGTTTCGAATCAACACGACGAACGTGCGTGCCGTTGTGTTCGCAATGCTGCCGTTTGGAACGAGCAGCGAGGGCCCTGGCCGGCGCACGGGCCAGCGCACTTGGCAGAAAGTCCCCGGCACGAGTCGAGCATCCCGGTTCGCCACGTCGATCTCTACTGCCATCGTCCGCGTCTTCACATCAACCGCCCGCGCCAGTCGCGCCACGGTACCTGAGAAGGTTTGGCCCGGATAGGCCGGAACCGTAAAGGGGATCGAGACGCCTTCGGACACGCCGGCGATGTACGCCTCTGGAATCGGCACAACGAGTCGCAATCGATTCGAGTTCACCAATCGCACAATCGGCGTGGTCGAAGCGGCGCTGCCGCCCGGGCCGACGAGCGCGCCGGGATGGACGTTGCGCTCGGTGACGACGCCATCAAATGGGGCAGTCAGTTTCAGATACCCTTCGATCTGCGTGATCGAATTGAGCGCTTGCCGCGCCGATTCGACATTTTGCAAGGCGGCTGAGATCTGACTGTGGTCCGCTTCCACGGCCTTTTGTGCCAGGACGAGGTCGTTTCCGGCGACCACGCCGGGCGTCGCGGAGGCAGCCTGCAGTTTCTGATACGTGCTCTCGTCAGCGTCGGCTTTCGAACGGGCAGACGCCAGTTGCGCTTCAACACTCAACAGCTTCGATTGGGCTTCGGCGCGTTGCGCGACGAGCTCAGGAGCTTCCAGTTCAGCGATCAGCTCTCCTGCGCGAAGGCGTGATCCGCGGTCGACCCGAATCGTCTTGACGAAGCCGGTGACCTTCGAAACGACGGCCACCGTTTCGTACGGATGCAGCTCGCCCGGCATCTCCAACGGGACGTCGATCGATCGTTCAACGATCTGAACGACATCCACGGTCGGCAGGTTCGAGGCTTGAGGGGATTTGTCGGCCTCCGGCGTCGAACGTTCTCCGCGTCCGCTACAAACCGCTGCGGCAGCCGCGAAAGCAAGCGCCCAGGCAACTCGCCAACTGTTGCTTCCTCGGGTGACATGTCCGCTCATCGGTTGTCCTGCGGGGCGCGGTACGCGCTGTTCGGGTCGTCGGGATCGAGCGAAGGCGACGCGGCGTTGGCCGAGTGCTGGACCAGTGAGTACACCGACGGCAGCACAAGCAAGGTCGCGAAGGTCGCAGCGACGAGTCCGCCGATGACGGCGCGTCCCAAGGGCGCGGTGGCTTCGGCGCCCTCGCCGAGCGCGAGTGCCATCGGGGCCATTCCGGCAATCATGGCTGCGCTGGTCATCAGGACGGGCCGCATCCGCGCCCGTGCGGCCTGAATGGCAGTGTGGATCGGACCTTCGCCGTGTCGCCGGAGGTCTTCGGCGAAGGTGACGAGCAGAATCGCATTCGCCACGGCGACTCCAATGGCCATGATGGCTCCCATAAAAGACTGCACGTTCAAGGTCGTTCGCGTCACTGCAAGCATCAGCACAACACCGGTCAGCACGGCTGGAACGGTGGAGACGACGACGAACGCGAGCCGGAGCGACTGGAAGTTGGCAGCCAACAGCAGGAAGATGACCGTCACTGCGACCAGCAAGCCCGCCGCAATGTTCCTGAAGGTGTCACGCATCGAGGCGATCTGTCCGCGAATGCTGACCGTCGTGCCGCGCGGGGCTGGTCCGGCGCGGGCGATGGCTTGATCGATACGAGTGGCGACCCGCCCTAGATCCTCCCCGCTCACGTTCGCCGACAATGTAACCATCCGCTGGCCGTTGATGCGATCGTACTCGCCGACGATGGTGCCGTTCTCGATTCGTGCCACGTCCCCGAGGAGGGGATGCGCCGTCTGATTCGGGGTGACGGGCACGACACGCAGGTCTTCGAGGCTGGTCATCCGCGGTTGCGGGACTTCGACTTGAACCTGAAACGCTATTCCGCTGCGTGGGTCGGCCCAATAGTTCGGTGCGACGAAGCGGCTGGACGAGGTCGCCGCCGCGAACGAGCGACCGACCTGATCGATGGTGACTCCCAACTGGCCCGCCAGCTCGCGATCGACGTCCACCTGCACGGCAGGATAGTCGAGCGCCTGCTCCACGTGAAGATCGCGCAGGGATGGGATCCGCGCGAGCTGGTCGCTCACCTTCATGGCGAACGCGCGGATGACTGAGAAGTCGGATCCCATCACCGCGACCTCGACCGGCGTTGGCGCACTGAAGTTCATGATGCGACTCACAATGTCGCCTGGCTCGAAAGAAAACTGGGCGGCGGGAAACTTCTCCGCAAAGCGCCGTCGAAGAATCTCTTCGAAATCGGGGAGGCGAATCGGTGCGTCGGGCTTGAGCGCGACTTGGAGAACACCTTCGTGCGATCCGCCGGTCCACAGGAAGATCGTGTTAATCGGATAGGACGATGGCTGCACGCCGACATATCCCAAAGTGATATCGACGTTGCCTGGACCGGCCGCGGCGTTGATCTCTCCGAGCACTTCATGGGCGAGTCGCTCGGTTCGCTCGAACATCGTGCCCGCGGGCGCCCGAAACCTGAGTTGAAACTGATGAGCGCCGGCGGGCGGAAAGATCTCGCGTCCGAGCCTCAACCCGACCACCGTCACAAGCGAGACGGTCACGACTGCGTATGCACCGACGACAAGGCCACGCGCCGATGCCAGACGCTGGAGCAGCCGCGCGAGCCGAGCACGAAGGCGCTCCACCCAATCTGGTTGATGCCCGTCGCCTTCCGGCAATGCAGGGTGCCTGGCGAGCAACCACACGGACAGAACTGGCACGAGCGAACTCGAGAGAAGGAACGACGCGACCATCGCCAGGCCGACGGCCAGGGACAGCGGCACGAACAGAGACCGCGAGACGCCAGTCATGAAGAACGAGGGCACGAAGACCGCGACGACCGACACCATGGCCAGGAATCGCGGGGTCACGACCTCGCCGCTCGCGTCGAGCACTCCGCGTGCGACTGGGGCGCCCCGTGCCAGGTGGGTATGGATGTTCTCGATCGCGACCGTCGCCTCGTCGACGAGAATGCCGACGGCCAAGGCCAGGCCACCGAGCGTCATGATGTTGATCGTCTGCCCGGCCGCCCAGAGCGCGATGACTGCTGACAGCAACGCGAACGGAATCGTGAGCACGACGATGACGGAGCTTCGCCAGTCACGCAGGAACAGCAGCACCATCAAGCCGGTGAGCATCGCGCCAAGCGCCGCCTCGCGCAGCACTGCATTGAGCCATCGCGAGACGGTTCCGGATTGATCGAGCTCGTACGAAACCTTGAGGTCGTCGGGAACGAGCGCCTGAAAGCGAGCCAGGTTCGCTTTGACTTCAGCGACGACGCTGAGCGTTGACGCATCGGGCCGCTTCGTCACGGGAATATAGACGGCCCGTCGACCGTTCACCAGCGCGTACGCCGTTGGAATATCGGTGGCGTCGCTGACCGACCCGATGTCTCTGACGAACACGGTCGGTCCAGCCCCCGTTCGAATGGGCAGATCGAGCAGGTCGTTGATGTTCGAGACGACGGAATTGACCGGTGTGATGCGCGTCTCGTCCCCGATGTTGACGCTGCCCGACGGAATGATCACATTCCCCGCGGTAATGGCCCGGATGACTTCGTCGGGCGACATGGCGTACGCGCGCAGCCGGTCCGGATCCACGTTGATGACGATGGTGCGCTGGCTCCCGCCAAACGGCGGCGGCGACGTGAGTCCCGGCAAGGTCGCGAATTGCGGGCGCACGCGGTTGAGTGCGAGATCCTGGATCTCGCCCAAGCTGCGCGTGTCGCTGGAGAAGACGAGATAACCGACCGGCACCGTGCCTGCATCGAACCGCATGATGAAGGGTCCAACGGTGCCCGGTGGCATGAAGGCGCGCGCACGGTTCGCGTACCCGATGGTCTGCGCGAGCGCTTCACTCATGTCCGTGCCGGGATGGAACGTCAGCTTGAGCAGGCCGGTGTTCTGAATCGACTTCGATTCGACGCTTTCGATGCCATTGACATAGAGGAAGTGGTACTCGTAGTAGTAGACGAGATAGCCTTCCATCTGGGCCGGGCTCATTCCGCCGTACGGCTGCGCGACGTAGATTACGGGCAAGTTCAGATCCGGAAAGATGTCGATCCGCATCCGACTGATCCCGAACACGGCGGTTAGGGTCGTCGCGATCACGGCCGCGAGAACGGTGATGGGACGGCGGAGGGCAGTGCGAATCAGCCACATCGCTCAAGCTCGTTACGGTTGGCGAACGAGATTCACAAACGGAGCAAGCTCCCCTTGAGCGACGGCAGCCGCGAGCTGTGCCCGCCAGACGTCGACGCGAGCGAGTTGATCCTGGACTTCGGCCTGTGCGAGCAAGCTCTGCGCGTCGGCGACTTCGATGATGCTGACGAGCCCGGCGTCGTAACGCGCTCGCGCCTGCCTTTCACTCTGTTGCGCTGCTGCGAGTTGAATCGGCGTATTGGCGGCGACGGCTCGAGCGGCGTGAAGGAGTGCCGCGGCGGCCTTCTGTTGGCCGGTGACGGTGAGCACGGCTTCGTCGTACAGGGCGGTTTCCACTCGCGCCGATGCGGCGGCTGCCGCTTTCCGGGCGCGCAAGCTCGAGAAATCGAAAACGTTCGGAAAAACCACCTGCACGCCAGCCGCCCAATTCGCCCGATCGAGACCCAGCCCGTCGGCGCCGCTATCGAAAATCCCGTTCGGACTGGCGCCGCTCCCGCGAGCGAAGACGCTGGATTGTAGGAACACACGCGGCAGATCCGTGTGCGCGAGCACGTCTTCGAGCGCATGCGCATGGTCGACGGCCGCCTGATGCATCTGCGCGAGCGGGTGTCCGGTGGCCGCCGTCGGGGCCACGTCGGTTGCCGGAAGTCGTGCCAGCAGCGCGTCGCCGCCGATGGTGACGTCACCTGTGATGCCGAGCACACGGGTCAGCGTGGTCTGCGCCAGCGCGAGGACCTCTTGGGCTTGAATCACGCGCGTCTGCGCGGCGGCGCGTTCGGCATCCGCGCGCGACGCGTCGGCGCCGGCTCGAAGTTGGTTGTCGACGAGCGCCTGAACCGTCTGCCGCAAGACGTCGCGGCGCATGAAGTCAGCCTGCGCAGCCTCAACGGCGCGCTCGGCAGCGACGACGGCGAGAAATGCCGCGGCGACGGCACTCTGGACGTCGAGGCGAGTCAGTGTGGCCCCGGCGCGCGCTCGCGCGAGAGTCGCCTCCGCGCTGGCCACACTGGCATGCCGGAAGCCGAAATCGAAAGGCTCCCACGAAAGGAGCGCCCCCGCGGCGCTGCCCCACACGCTCTCCGCCGAAGTCGAGGCGAGCACGGGACCGGACAGGGCGGGAATCACTGACTGGGGCAACAGCTGGCCGAAGATGTTGTTGGCGGTCCCGCGGTTGAATTGCCAGAGTGAATCGAGCCGCGGCAAATAGGCCGAACGCGCCAGATCGACGCCCGCCGCCGTGGCGGCGATCTGTTCCAGGGCCGCTCTGACGGTCGGGTACTGATCCGCCGCGTATTGAATGGCCTGGTCGAGGGTCAGCCCCTGCGGAGCGACCGCCGGACCAGGTCGCTGCGCTTGTATCGCACCCGACATGGAAATGACGGCGAGCCCCACGAGGATGGCGACGCGCAATCGAATCATCACTGGATTCTGTGGCGGCCATCACACACGCCGCACATCTTGCGGAACCCGCTTCCTTGCCGAGTGCGAGGCGCTCACACGAGCACCATCCGCAGCTAGCATCGCAAATCGTCTACTGAGACCGTCTACGAATATCGTAATAGTAGGAGTGGGGTTCAACTCGTGTCAAGCGGGCTGGCGTGCTAAGTCTGATGGTCTCGAACAGACAAGCGTTGGCTCGGTTTCGATGGCCGTCGCTTCGCCCGCGCCGGGCCGGACTGACGAGCTGCCGAAGAGTGGCGTCCGACTTCGCGGTACAGCTCATCCAACGAGGCGAGAGTTCGACTCAGGACTTCGTGGCCCCGGGATGTGAGGCGATAGATCCGCGGTCCTTTGGAGCGTTTGGGCTCAGACGCCCGCAGCCAGCCGCGTTGCGCCATGCGCGCCAGCATCGGGTACAGCGTGCCCGGACTCAGGCGGTACCCATGGCGGTGCAGTTCTTCGAGCATCCATTGACCGTAGACGCCTTGTTCATTCGCGTGATGAAGAATGTGAATCTTCCAGAATGCCAGCAGGAATTCGCGGACGACAGGATCCCGCGTCACCTGGCCATCATAGCACCGCCTTTTCGTCGTCGAGTCGGTTACGTGACGGAATGACCCACCGGAGCGCAGGATCGAATCGCACCCTCGCTTCTCAGACGATGCCTTTCTGATGGCGTGGCCTCGGCGATAAGCGGAGAATTCCCCGGTCGCGCGAAAAATCACTCGCTCGAGTAGGGACTAACGTCCCAATGTGGCAGGCGCCTGCTCGATTGCCGCAGCTTTTCCTGGTACTGCGATTGCGTCAAGGGAATGCGGGATGTCCATTCGGGAAGCGACTCGATCAGGTGGCGGTCTCCTGCAAGCCGGTCGGCCGAGTCAGTGAGGTGTACCGTGGGAATCTTCGTCATGCTCGAACGGCCCAACGGGCCCTTCTGCCGGCATTGCGGCATGCCGGTCGTGCCGCCTGGCGATCCGGGAAAGCCAGCCGCCGCGTCACGTGTGAGCTACTTCTGCCGCTTCTGCGTCGAGGGTGGCGCCTTCACCCAACAGCTCATTGTCGCGAATGGTCTTGATCGACCGACGTTCTCGAGCACCCCGACGACCGGGATGATGCGCCATGTCATCGCCAGGTTCAGGAGCTGGACGAACGGGCCGCGCCGTAGCGGCCATTTGCGCGCGAGGTGATACACACGCGATGCGGTCAGTATCAGGGCACGGACCTTGCTTTTTCTTGAGCGGAGGTGGGCGATGGCGGAAGTCTTGAAGTGGCACCGATCCTGGGTCAAAACGACCGAAAGCGTGCTGGCGCACATCGCGGCCGTCATCATCGGTTTCATCATGATGGTCGTCGGACTCGGACTGGGCGTGACGATGATCATGTTGCCGGCAGGTATCGTGATCGGCCTGGCCGGTGTGGCGATTTTCATTGGTGGACTGTTCGCTCGACTCGGCGAGAAGGCCTGAACGGTGGGTGGTTTTTCCGCGGTTCGTGGAATAGTCCGCAGGCCAGCGGGAGGAGATGTCCTATGCACCCGTCTAAACGCGCCGCGAAGACGACCATCGGCGACCGACTTCGATGGTCGACCGCCGTGGCTGCCGGATTGGTCTTGGGCTCGTCGATGGTCCTGGGTGGGCAGAGTCCGCCTCCAGCCCAGGGGACGATGGCGCTGGAAGGTTCGATGAAACAGTTCTACCGCGCCGCCAACGTTGTCGTTGTCACGACCATTGATGGCGTCGAGCACATGTATCACTTCGCCAAGAACATGGTCGTTCATGGCGGCAAAGAACCGGGCGTCGATGCGCTCGAGGGATTGCGAGAGGGCAGTACGGTCGTCGTGCATTATACGATCAGGGGCGAGGAAGCATCCGTTCAAGAGATCGATCTATTCGGGGATGAAGGACTGAAGATCACTGAGGGAGTGATCTCCCACGTCGACCGTCGTCGAAAGGAGATTACGATCAGATACGACAACGGCAAGACCGAGACCCTGCGCATGACCGATCGCGCCGCAGCCGAGAGCGAAAAGGCCCTCGAGGGGGCAGCAGCGGACACCAAAATCGTCGTCTACTATTCAGATGACGCCGGTCGCAAGGTTGCCCACTATTTCAAGAAGACGTCTTGATTCCAGTTCGCGCATCCACTCTCCAGGACTCCGAAGGGAATTCCCCATCCGACCCAAAGCTGATACGCTACAAAAACATCTACTCTCCCGAGCGTAGTCAGCTGCCATGTCACGCACTCTTCGCGCGACGGCCGTGATGGCCTTCGCGGTCGTCCGCCTTGCCACGTTGACCGCGGATAATCCGAACCAGCAGGCGCGCACTTCCCACCTGCGCCAAGAGGCGACCCAGACGCTCGCCGCGCTTCGCGCGCAATGGGAGGCGAAGCGAGGGGATCGACCCGCCAGTGCGGTGGATGCCGATACAGAACGGGCCGGTATGGATGCGGCGCGGGCGACGATGCGAGCGATGCGCACGGACGAGAACCGTCTGCTCGCCGACCGGGTGCAGGCCGACCAGGCCGTCAGCCGCCGTCTTCAACAAGTTACGTTCGTCCTCGTGGCAGTTACCGTGGGACTGCTTGGATGCATTGCCTGGCTCACCCTGCGCGCTGCCCGTCGGCAACGGCAGGACACTGATGCGCTTCGCCAAGCAAAAAGCAACTTGACGCTACAGGTCGATGCGCACGTCGCGGATCTTCGGGAATCAAACGAGCGGCTGCGATCGATCATCGACTCGGCGGTCGATGGCATCATCGTGATCAACGATAAGGGGGCCATCGAAGCGTTCAATCGTGGAGCCGAGCGTTTGTTTGGCTATCCCCAGAGCGAAGTGATAGGCCACAACGTCAGTGTGCTGATGCCTTCACCCGACCAAGAGCAACACGACGCGTACCTCGCCAGGTATCTCGAGACGGGGGCGGCGAAGATCATCGGCGTCGGTCGTCAGGTGACGGGACGGCGTCGCAACGGGACGACCTTCCCGCTTCACCTGTCGGTGGGCGAGATGTCGATCAAGGGCGAGCGCAAGTTCACGGGCATGTTGCACGATCTCAGCGAGCGGATGCGGCTCGACGGAGAGCTGCGGGCCAGCGAGGCGCGGTGGCGGTCGGTCATTGAGTCCGCGGTAGATGGCATCGTGGTCATCGATGCGCATGGTCGTATCGAAGCGTTCAACCCGGCAGCCGAAAGACTGTTCGGGCATCAGGAACGTGATGTCGTCGGGCGCAACGTCAACATGCTGATGCCCTCGCCTTATCACGAGGAACACGACACCTATCTCGCACGGTATCTTGCGACGGGTGTGCAGAAGATTATCGGGACCGGACGCGAGGTCACCGGCCTGCGGCAGGATGGGAGCACGTTTCCGCTGCATCTATCTGTGGGGAAGATGACGGTCGGCGGTGCACAAAAATTCACCGGCATTCTGCACGATCTGAGCGACCGCGTGCGCATCGAAGAACAGCTCCGCGAACAGGCAGCGCTCGCCCGGCTCGGTGAGATGGCGGCGGTGATAGCTCATGAAGTCAAGAACCCATTAGCGGGGGTCCGTGGAGCCATTCAGGTCATCGGCTCGCGGCTGCCGAAGGACGGCAAAGACGTCGTGATGGTCAAGGAAATCGTGTCGCGGATCGACGCGCTCAACGAGCTGATGAAAGACCTCTTGTTGTTTGCGCGCCCCCCGCAACCGAAGCCAGCCCCAATCGACGTCACGACATTAGTGGCAACGACTGCTGATCTCCTCGGAAGCGATCCAGCGCTCAAGGAGGTGCACGTCCAAGTGGACGGAACCGCGCCGCAAATCATGGCGGACCCCGATCTTCTCAAGATCGTGTTCGTGAATTTGCTGATGAATGGCGCCCACGCGATGCAGGGGCGGGGGACCATTCGCGTGTCCTTGGCCGCGGTGGCAGACACGTGTCAGATTGTGTTTGCCGATGAAGGCCCAGGTATCCCGGCGGAGGTCCGGGAAAAGATCTTCACGCCCTTCTTCACGACGAAATCGCGCGGATCGGGTCTGGGTCTGCCGACGGCCAGGCGCCTGATCGAGGCTCACCGTGGGAGCATCACCATTGCGTGCCCCACGGCGGGCGGAACCATCGTCACCGTCAGCCTTCCTGGGACCGGCGCTGCCGCCGTGATCTAGGCACGGCGTGCGCTGAATTTTTCCCAATATCGCGGAAAGTCTCGCACGCGCGAGCTCGCTCGTATTTCCTGACGACGTTCAGAATCCCGACAGCGTGGGACCGAAGAGCAATCCCAAGACGAGGGCGATCACAAGGGACAGCATCCAGGCGAGGCCACACACGGCCAGCGCACGGGCCGTGCTCGTATAGTCGAGCGCCTGCTTCACGGCCACGACGCTAGCCGCAAACGCCCACACGAGAGCCAGGGAGAACGCCGGAATCGTCACACCCGGCAACACGCCGAACACCTGGATCAGGCCGGGAGCGGCAGCAAAGCCCAACGTTCGCAGCAGTTCACCGACGTCCACCCGGGTGTCGGGCGTCGGCAGAATGCGCGCGCCAACTTGGAAAGTGACGAGGGCGAACGCCGCCCACGCCAGCAGGGCGATGACGCTGGCAACCGCAAAGAACGTCAAGGTGGCGGGCCCGCCAGCCGAGCCCCTGGCGCCGATTCCGGCCGCGAGGCTCGAAAAGACGACTACCGCCAGGGCTTGTCCCGTCGCGGCGCGGTCAGCCTCCACATCTTCATACGTGGCTGCGTCCAACAACGCAGCTCCGACGATGCGACGAACGAATGTTTGTCCTATCACGTAATTCCTCTTGAGCTCCCGGTGCGATGAATTGCATGCGCCGTACCATCCGGTTCTTGGGTACGACCGGCCTTTGCGGGTTGCAATATCTCCGACAACACGGTTTCAATGCGGGCTCAGCAGGCTAATCTTTTGCAAACGAAAACGGGGACTCGATAGCGATCCGTGAGAGCAGGACTGGAGAGTGGGCAATGGAAGAGAAGACGTACTGGGATTCATTCAAGGCCGGCAGTGAGAACGTGCTCGAGAAAATCAAGGGGCTCATCCACGAGGGCAACGTACGGCGCGTGGTGATCCAGCACCAGGGCCGGACTGTGGCGGAGTTTCCGCTGACCGCAGGTGTCGTCGGAGTCGTCCTGGCGCCGGTGGTGGCAGCGATCGGCGCGCTCGTTGCGCTGCTGCAGGACTGCACCATTCAGGTCGAGCGAGTGAAGCCTGAAGCCTCCGCCGACGAGCCATCTGGGACGGCAACTCACTGACGTCAGGTGGCTGACCTCTTGCTACCGGATTGGCTGGAGGCAAACCATGAAATCCCGACTTGCGATTCTCGTCGCTGCCGGCCTCTTTTGGACGATGGCGACGCCCGCCCCCGTGTTTGGTCAACAGGATGAGCAGACCCCACACAACCACTTCCAGTTCGAGGATGCGCAAACCCAACCCGAACATGTCCCGAACGTGACCGCCCACAAAGCCGACGCCGGGCAGTCGACGCAGGGGAGGATGAACATGGGCATGATGGCGTCGGATGCCAAGCTCGAAGCGCTCGTGAAGAAGATGAACGCCGCACAGGGCGCGGCGAAGACCGACGCGATGGCCGAGCTGCTGACCGCCCTCGTCGAGAATCACCGGACGATGTGCGGGCCCATGATGGCGAAGATGATGTCGATGATGGACATGATGAAGAATATGGGCGACAAGGGCCAAGATCCAGCGCCGGCTGGTCCGCAGAAATGAGGCAGGGGCGCGCTATTCCACGCGCGCCCAGCCCTCCTCGAAACCTTCAGTCCGCTTGCTCGTTGGTGCCTCAGGCGCTCGTACGGAAGATGCCCGCCGTCGTTTCCAGAGCGCATCGAGCAGAAGGAGCGCCGCCGCAAAGGGCAGAGCAATGGCCCAGGCGGTCCATCCGATGGGAGCGGTTCCGAACACGCGCTGCCCCCAAACGGTATAAACGAAGCCGACTGCCAGCAGGAGCTCGATCATCACGCCGCCGAAAAGCAGTCGATTCGCCAGGATGTCTCTCATGGCAAACGGGCGTGTTTCGCTTCGACAAGCAAAGACGTTGGCCATCTGGGTGATCACGATGGCCGTCATGCAGGCGGTTGTGGCGCGCAGGTACAAGGGGTCAGAAATCGCGAGCGTTTGACCCCATCGCCACCCTCCACCCGTGATCACGAACGCGTACGCTGTCATCGCCGCGACCGACTCGACGACACCCAGGAGCAAGTACACGCGACGGATCAGCCGGTAGTCGATCAGGCGATCGTGTTTCGCGCGCGGAGGGCGGCGCATGACTTCCGCATCAGGGCGTTCGGCCCCGAGCCCGAGCGCCGGCAGCATATCGGTGCCGAGGTCCACGGCGAGCACCTGGATGATCGTCAAGGGAAGCGGGATCCGTAGAAGGACGAATGCCAAATAAGGCACGAGCTCCGGAACGTTCGATGTCATCACGTAGGTCGTAAACTTCCGAATGTTGTCGAACACGCCCCGTCCTTCCTCGATCGCTGCGACGATGCTCGCGAAGTTGTCGTCGAGCAGCACGATGTCGGCTGCGTGACGCGATACGTCGGTACCGCTGATGCCCATCGCCACGCCCACGTCGGCGGCCTTCAAGGCTGGCGCATCGTTCACGCCGTCGCCAGTGACCGCCACGATCGCGCCGGCCTTTTGAAACGCACGCACGATTCGAAGCTTCTGTTCGGCGGACGTCCGCGCGAAGATCGACTTCGGGACGGTCAATCAGAAAGCGTAACTCAGCCTCGGAGAGGCCGTTGAGCCTGTCGCCGGTCATCACGGTCGGCGTAGCGCTTGTCACCAGACCGATGGCCCGTGCAATAGCGCACGCGGTGTCGGGATGATCGCCGGTAACCATGACGACCTTGATGCCGGCCCTGTGGCACTGTTCCAGCGCACGGAGACACTTCAGGGCGCGGCGGATCTTCGAACCCGACGAGACCTGTCAGCGTGAGAGATTCCTCGAGATGATCGTGGTCCGTCGGCTCGCGACAAGCTGGCGATACGCGAGCGCCAACACTCGAAGACCGTCGCGTCCCATTGCAGACTCGGTCGTCCAGGTAGTGCCGACGCCTCCACGCGTCGTCGAGTGGCAGCAGGGCCCGTCAGGTGTGTCCACGCAATGCAGCGCGGCAGGATGGTCTGCAGCGCCCCCTTTGCGTACAGCACGAACCCTTCGCCGTCACGATGCAGGGAGGAGACCCGCATCCGCTCGGCCGAAAAGGGAAGGAAATCGACGCGCGGCAACCGAGAGCCGGGCAACGCGCGGCGGCCCATCTCGGCAAGAGCCACCTCCATGGGGTCGCCAAGCAGATCGACCGTCAGGTCCCTGGCGTGTGCTCTCGGCGTGAATGGCGATTTCGAAGAATCGGCGGAAGCGCGTCACGAATATCGGTTCTGAGACGGCGGCGTTCGCGTCGACGGACTCACCGGCCACGACAAGCCTCCGGGCTTGCATGCGGCCCTCGGTCAGCGTGCCGGTTTTGTCGGTGCAGATGACGGTGGCCGAGCCGAGCGCCTCGACCGCCGGTAGATGGCGGACGAGCGTGCGACGCGCAGCCATACGCTGCGCGCCCATCGCCATCGACAGTGTCAAGGTCGGCAAGAGCCCTTCGGGCACGTTGGCGACAATCACGCCGATGGCAAACACGAAGTTGTTCCAGAACGGCAAATCGACCGCACGGCCGACAACGAACAGCGTCGACACCAAGAAGCACCGATACGAAAGCAATCAGCCGACTGAGGGCCGCTATCTCACGCTGCAGCGGAGCAATCCGCTCTGGCGCGATTTGCGTGAGATGAGCCAACCGCCCGAACTCGGTGTGCATCCCTGTCGCAACAACGACGGCGGATGCTTCGCCGGCTACGACCGCCGTACCGGCCAGCACCATGTTGCGCTGCTGGGCGCGGACGTCGTGTGCGGTGTCGAGATCCGCCTTCGCGTCGCGTCCGACCGGTACTGATTCGCCGGTCAGCGTGGCATTATCGATACGCAGATCGAAGGCCTCGATCAACCGGCAGTCGGCAGGGATCTGGTCGCCTTCGGCCAACGAAATCACGTCTCCGGGGACCAGCGTGGTTGCGGGCTGTTCGCTGGTGAGTCCGTTACGCCGGACACGCACAGCCGAGGGAAGCAGCCGCTGGAGTGCTTCGAGCGCGTGGTAGGCCCGGCGCTCCTGCCAGAACGAGAACAGACCGTTGATGAGGATGACGGCGACGACCGCGGCGGCGAGCGTCGCCATGCCACTGCCTGGGTTCCAGGCTTCGGCGAGTGCGGCGAGACCGGCGGCCGTCCACAGGATTACCGCGAAGAAGTGCGTGAACTGGGCGAGCAATTGCGCGAGCGCTGAACGTCCCTTGACGCGTTCCAATGCATTCGGGCCGAACTCGTGCGCACGAGTCAAGGCTTCGGCAGTCGTAGGCCCGTCTGGTCCGCTGTTCAGCGAGCGGAGCGCCGCGTCGGCATCGAACCGGTGAATCGAATCAGAAGGAACCACGTGAGTTCACTCAAGACGTTCGCAGCCGGCGTCGGTCGGCCTTCAATGAATCCAGAAGTCGAGCACGATGGTGACCAGGACGTCGACCGGCGTACCGCCGAGGCGCCCCGGTTCGAACCGCCATTGGCGCGCAGCGAGGACAGCTTGTTCGTCGAGGCCTCGGGGATCCAGCGATCGAATGACTCGAATATCCGCCGGAGTGCCGTCCCGTCTCACGACGAGCTCCAAGACGATCGAGCCTTGGATCTTCTTAAGGAGCGCGTCGCTCGTGTAGGTTGGTTTGACCTCGACGAGCACGCGCGGCGGTGCGACGGCGCCGCCTGGTCGATAGACGCCGCCGCCAATTCCACCGCCGGTGCCGGGACCGATGCCCGGCCCTCGTCCAGCTCCGATACCCGTTCCCACACCTTCACCAACGCCGCCACCTGAACCTGGCCCGGTCGATGTGCCATCGGGCACGCCGCCTGTCGGGAGCCCCACCTGGTCGAAGGTGCCTGAGGCCAGTGGCTTGGCATCGAGCACAACCTGAGGCAGCGACGGAAGGTCGGCCATTCCGCTGACAGCCGGCGGGGCGCCTTCGTCGCCCTCAGCGTGACTTTGTCCGACCCGACACCCTGGGCACGGCGAATGGGCCCGGGCTGGCGGTTTCCGCCGCCGCCGCCACCTCCGCTGATCCGAGGCGACTCGCGGGCGATGAAAACAAGACGGCGCACCTCGACCGGCAGCGGGACTGTTGGAGCAGCGACAGTCGCGGACCCCGGCGAGGTCGACCGTGCCGCAGCGATCACGATGAGCGAGGCGGCTATCGCGTGTAGCCCAAGAGACACGAGAAGCTGGAGGGCCCACGACCAGCGGCCGCGGGGGAGTCGTGGAGCAGGAGGTCCGATCTCGCTGATGCGCACCACAGAAGTGGTTGTGGCAAAGAAAATGCCTGTGCCGGGTCGTCTCCTCGCGGGTGATTTTCGGCGTGATTCGACTCGCCGTGATGCGACGCCCCTTATTGAGGGTGGGTCGGACTGCGGAGAATTTCGACAACTGCGGCATAATTCGCGGCGTCAAAAGCGTCTGACGCGAAGGTGCGCGCAATCGCGGCAATCTCGACGGGTATCACGTGGACCCCAGCTGCACGGCTACTTTTGTCGCGCGGGCCATTCGAGCGCGCGAGGTGACGTCGACGGAGATTCTGGAGAGACTCCTCGACCGCATAGCGAGATTCAATCCGCACCTGAATGCGATCGTCACGCTGGACCGGGAGGGAGCGCGACAGCGTGCACGTGAGGCCGATGCTGCTGCGGAGCGTGGGCAGTGGTGGGGGGTTCTGCATGGCGTCCCCATCACGATCAAGGACGCGTTCGACACCGCCGGCCTACGCACTGTCAGCGGGCATCCCCGCCTCGCCCAGCGCGTGCCCACTGAGGATGCCGTTGCCGTCTCGCACTTGAGGCGTGCTGGCGCGATCATTCTTGGTAAAACGAACCTGCCGGCGCTGGCCAACGGGATCCAGTCCGACAACCCGGTGTTCGGCCGAACCAACAATCCATGGGACCTGCAGCGAACCCCGGGTGGCAGCTCGGGCGGCTCGGCTGCGGCGATATCGGCAAAGCTGTCGTACCTCGATCTCGGAAGCGACATCGGTGGCTCCATCCGGATTCCCGCGCACTTCTGCGGCGTGTATGGGCTGAAGACCACGGCCGGACGTGTGTCCGGGAAGGGTCATGTGGCGAGCCTCCGGCCACCCCGCGTGCCGGCGGGGTGGGAAAGACTGATGCTCCTGCCCTCGTTCGGTCCTCTGGCGCGTTCCATCGACGATCTTCGTCTGGCGTTCTCGGTTCTTACGGATTCATCGGGGCCAGCGGTAGAGCCGCTGTCGCCGAAGCCGCTGACAGAACTTCGGGTTGCCTGGACCGATGACTTCGGCGGTGCGCCGCTCAGCCGGAACTCGCGTCGCGTCATCGCTGGCTTCATTGAATCCTTGACGCCGCACGTCGGTGCGGTCAGCAGGGAAAGGGGCGGCCGGTTCGACTTCAGCGAAGCTTGGTACACCGCTGGCGTGTGCCTTGGAGCGGCGAACAGCCTGTTCCAATCAGCGGCTCGCCAGGTGCTGCGCCGATTCGCCGGCCCTGTGCTGGCTGCGCTGAGCCCGCGCGATCCGCTGATGCGTGGCATCTACATCGGCGCATCCTGCCGATCGGCCATCGTCAACGCCGCGTTCGAGCATCGCGAGCGATTGATCGAACAGCTCGAGGAGTTCCTCGACCACTGGGACGTATGGATCTGCCCAGTATTCCCGACCGCCGCTTTTACCCATCGCTCGGCGCACGCGCAAATCGAGGTCGATGACCAGCGCGTGAGCATGCTTCGTGCGAATCTGCTCCACAACGTGATCTTCAATGTGACGGGGCACCCCGTTGTCTCAGTGCCGATTGGATTGTCTGCGGAAGGCCTTCCGATTGGAGTTCAGCTCGTCGGCCGGCGATCGAATGACGGCGAACTGCTCAATGTCGCCGAGCAGGTCGCGAGCGCGACGGCGGGGTTTCGGCGCCCACCGGGCTTCTAAGCCGACCGTGATCGTGTGGCGATCGCCTGCCAGTTGTCACGCTCGCCAATGGCTGACGACCGCGGCAGCCACTACAGCCAGCGCCAGCCAAGAAACCGAGATGGGACCCGGCGGCAGATCCAGGTGATAAGCCAGCACCAGTCCTCCCCAGACGGCTGAGACGCCAACGAGTGCCGCTACCGCGAATGTCGTGCGGATCCGGCGTGTCACGAGCAAGGAAGCCATGGGCGCGAGCGTCATCAAGGAAAACGTCAGCAGGACCCCGATTTCGTGGACGGCCGCTGCCGCCGCGACACCAATCGCGAGATTCAAACAGACCGACCAGGCACGCGTCTTCACACCGGCCACTTGTGCGGCCTCTGCGTCGAAGGTGACCAGGAGGAATCTCGATCCGAAAAGCAGTTGCGTGACGCCGACGGCGACCGCCACGACAATGAGCACGACGGTGTGACTTGCGCTGACGGCGAGCACATTGCCGTAGAGCAAGTGCAGCGTGTCCACCTCGGCGGTGGTCGTTCTGGCCAGAATGAGTACTGTGGCCGATGCGGCGGCAGCGTACCCCCATCCGTTGATGGATTCCGCAGGGACGTGGCGTGGTGAGGGCATGACACCCAGTGCTACCGCCGCAGTGAGTGCGGCGATGATCGCGGTGATCTCGGGTGGCCACGCCAGAAGTTGCGCGACGGCGGTCCCCACGGTGGCCGCATTGGCGAGCACCAATCCGAGAAAGACCATTCGACGCAGAATCAGATAGACGCCGATCGTGCTGAGCGGGAGGCTCGCCGCAAGGGAAGCCACGAGCGCCACACGCATGAATGCGGCTTCAAACATGTGTCCCGCCTGGTCCCCCGACGAGGATGACGCGGTGGCCACCGATCCGATTCACGCGAATTGGCACGCCGTACAGAGCGCTCAGCCGGTCTTCCTTCAGAACTTCGTCGACGGTGCCCTGAAGGATCTTGGTCGCGCCCATAAGCATGATGGAATCGGCAAAATTGATGACGATGGAGAGCATGTGCGTCACGATCAGGATCGTCACACCGCACGAACGGTTCAATTCGCGAAGGAGCTTGAGCACCGCGGCTTCGCTGGCGATGTCCATGCCCGCGGTTGGCTCATCCAGAACGAGGAGGTCCGGCTCGGCGGCGAGCGCGCGGGCCAGCAGCACCCGCTGCTGCTGGCCGCCTGAGAGGCTTCGAAAGAGGTGGGGCGCGAGAGACTCGGCATCCACCTGGCGGAGTGCACGACGGGCTGCGTCGTGACTGGTCCTGCGTAGGTGTCGAATCGGCCCCGCATAAGCCGCACGGCCCATCTCCACAACTTCGAGCGCTGTGATTGGCAGCATCGTGTCGAGCCGATCGCGCTGAGGAAGATAGCTGACGACGAGCGCGGGGTCGCGATCGATGCGACCCTCGGACGGCTTCAACAAGCCCAGGATCGTGCGTAACAGCGTGGTTTTGCCGCAGCCATTTGGTCCTACGATACCCAGAATGTCCCCGGAGTGAATCTCGAACGACAGGTCGTGGGCGATCACCCGATGCGGATAACCGAGGGTCAGTCGCTCCGCGCGAACGATCGGTCGTTCGTGCCTCGTCGTCGCCGCTAGCGTGTGGATCGCTTGGCGCTGCACGGTCTGCATTCAGCAACCCCTGTGCCGGTAGACGATGAACCAGGCGCCTAGTCGCACCGCTCACTGGGTCGCGCCTCGTCGCTCAAGCCACGAATGTGTTGGTGATTAATTCGCACATGGCGTGGAAAAACCCTGGCTCGCCAGCGAGCCCACAGAGCTCCAGGGTCCAGGCGGACGATGTCGAGTTCGTTGGCGGCCAATTTGCGTGAGGTCTAGGTGACGGTCCAGCGATCGAGGAGCAAGCAGCCTCGCAAAGGCCGGAGGGAACGATGACCAAAGAGTCCGCCGCTCGTCCAATGGAAGATCCCGAGGGTCACTTGGAAACAGCCCTCATCAAAGAGTTCCTTCTCGCGAATGGTCTCGACGAGAAGGCCCTCCACGAGCTTCCAGAGGACGAGGTCAAACGCGTTCTGACGGAAGCATCCGTCTATGCGGCCGACAAGCTTGCGGAAGTCGAAGCTCGGGCGCATTTCGTCCACGAGATCCACCGACAAGAGACGTAGGCACCGGCGCCGAATCGACACGCGGTTGTTACAGAGATCGGTTCTACTCCTGATACGCAGGAGGCCGGCGATGGGTCGACGCAGACGAAACGACGAATTCACTCGGCTGATAGACGAGTTTCAAAGCGTCCACGACGACCTGCTCCGTTTCGTCGAAGATTCCGCCGACCTGCTGCAGGACGTGCATGCGCACCACAAGCCAAGTGCACGAAACCTGCTCCACTACCTTGCGCTTCGAAGTCACGATTTGCGGCCGCTGCAGGCGCGGCTCGCGGTAGCGGGCCTGTCCTCGCTCGGCCGAGCAGAATCGCACGTCCTCGCAGCCGTCGAATCGGTCCTGCACGTCCTCCAGCGATTGGCCGATTCACGCGGTGATGTGGCGAGTGCCGGCGGCGATTGCGTCGACCTTGCGGCGGGTCAACGGTTGCTCGACGGACACACCGAAGCCGTACTCGGTCGACGTCCCGTCGCGCGCGGCGTGGCCATCATGGTGACGATGCCCAGCGAAGCGGCCGACGACTACACGCTGGTCAGCCGTCTTCTCCAGCAAGGGATGGACTGCATGCGGATCAACTGTGCGCATGACGGACCCGAAGAGTGGAGCCGGATGATCCAGCACCTCCGTCGTGCGGAGGAACGGCACCACCGATCCTGCAGGATCCTGATGGACCTTGCCGGCCCCAAGATCCGCACTGCCGAACTCACACCTGGTCCCACCGTCGTCAAGTTCCGCCCGCAGCGCGACTCGCATGGCCGCGTGACGGCGCCGGCGCACGTCTGGCTGTTTGCGGAAGAGCGGCTCCGTCCTTCACCCACGCCCGCCGACGCCTCGCTGCCGGTGCCGGGCGCCTGGCTGCAGGGGTTGGCACAAGGCGACACTATCCGCTTCGTGGACGCGCGCGGCGCATCGCGCGCGCTTCGTGTGGTGGCGACCGACGCTGACGGCTGTTGGGTCGAGTCTCGCAATACCTGCTATGTCGAGTCCGGCACACTGCTTCGGATCGAACGCGCCGACGGCACGGCCGAGAACGGGCCGGCTGTCGAGGCCCGGGTCGGCATGCTGCCAGCGCAGGAGGTGCCGCTGAGGTTGGTCGTCGGCGACGAGCTGATCGTGACACCGTCGACGATCGCTGGACGACAGGCCGTCCACGACGAGCGCGGCCATGTGTTGACGCCCGCGACGATCGGCTGTACCGCCGACCAGGTCTTCAAGGACGTGCGGACCGGCGATCACATCTGGTTCGACGACGGGAAGATCGGCGGCGTGATCGAGCGTCGTCAGTCCGACCGCTTCCACGTTCGCATCACACGCACGCCAGCGCGGGGGGCGCGGTTGCGAAACGAAAAGGGCATCAACCTGCCAGATACCGCGCTCAAGCTGTCGGCGATGACCGATAAGGACCGCGCTGATCTGGCCTTCATCAGCCGGCATGCGGACATGGTCGCTCTGTCCTTTGTCAATTCAGTCGAGGACGTCCGCGAGCTTCGGTCGGTACTCGCGCCGCTGGGGGATGCACAACCGGCCATCGTGCTCAAGATCGAAACGCGACGCGGGTTCGAGAACCTCCCCGCCATGCTGCTCGAAGCCATGAAATCGCCGCGCTGCGCGGTCATGATCGCGCGGGGCGATCTGGCGGTCGAATGCGGATTCGAGCGGATGGCCGAAGTCCAGGAAGAGATCCTCTGGGTGTGCGAGGCCGCGCACGTCCCGGTGATCTGGGCGACTCAGGTGCTCGAGACGCTGGCGAAGGAGGGCATGCCCTCGCGGGCCGAGGTGACCGACGCGGCGATGGCGAATCGCGCCGAGTGCGTCATGTTGAACAAGGGGCCGTATATCGTTGAGGCGGTGCAGGTGCTCGACGATATCCTCCGCAGAATGCACGGCCACCAGTCCAAGAAGCGCTCGATGCTTCGAGAGCTCCGACTCGTCTCCAGCTTTCGTGAATCCCGCACAGCTAAACGAGCGGAGGGTGAGTCGTCCGCACACGAAAAGGCGGCGGTCCTTGACGATTCCATTGCTGAGCTCGCGACGTATAACAAGTAAGGGTTAGGGACATTCACGGGTTTCACGGCGCGGCCCGTCGTCGCCCTTGATTATCCGATTGGGCCTTGTTGGCATGCTCGCGGTCCGAGCGTTCGATCCAGTTGCAGAACATCGCCGTCAGACCGCCAACTACTAGCACGACGAGGACGACGGCGAGGCTGACGGCGAGTCCGAGGCTGAGGTCGTTCATCGAGCGCCTCCTCAGAACGCATTGCCGAGGAACGGCAGCATCCGGCCCCAGAAGATGACGCCGAGCCAGAGGAACAATGAAGTCGCCCCGATGAACTTTGCGGACCTCGGGGTATCGGCTTCCGGCCCAAGTGCGTCGACCACACGCGAAATTCCCGACAGATAGAACACGAGCACATTGACGCCCGCGAGCGCGATGAAGGCCATCTTCGCCCAGAAGACGGCGTTCCCGTAGTACTGCCCGGGCGCCCCGATGTAGAAGAGGGCCCCTGTGACGACGTTGATGGCAAACCCGGCGACAGCCCACGGCACGAGGCGCTCGAGAGGCCCTATCGGGATGCCTTTGAGCCGCCCAATGAGGCGCAGATCCATGACCCCGATGACGCCGACGAGCAAGCAGAGTCCGACAAAATGCAATGCCTCGCACGCAGGCCAGATCCAGGGCACGCCGCCCCGTACGGCCCAGGACACTCTCGTCGTTTCGAGCCATTTCGAAATCGCAATCACGGTGGTCATCGCGTCGAGCTCCCCGGTTAGTGCGTCACGCCTTTTAGCGCCGCGGCAGGGCCCAGATAGGCGGTCAATCGTCCCGCGGTGATTGAAGCCAGCCAGAACACGAGAGAGCAGATGGCGAGCGTTTTGGCGTGTCCCGGCAGTCTGTCGGCGCCGAGCTCGGGACGCCCGAACACTCGTTGCTCGATGAGTCGAACGGTCACGAGCGCCAGCCCCACGAATGCCATCTTGATGTAGAAGATTGGGCTGATGAGCATCGTCGCGGCATCGCCGATCGTCAAGGCAATGCCCGACAAGAGGCTGATCCAGAACCCGACTCGAATCAGCCAAAAGAGACGTTTCAACGGAGCGAGAGGCACGTGCGACGCAAAACCCAGAAGTCGAAAGTCGATCACCGCGCTGACCCCGACAAGCATCGCCATCCCATAGGAATGGAAGGTGATGATCATCGGATACGACCAGATCGACCCTGACTCACGCACCCAGATGCCAAATCCGGTGTTTTCGATCCAGTCCAGGTACGGCGTCATTGGCTCACCACCGCGGCTCGAGCAACGCGAATTATCCCGCCCGCCTTGCTCAAGCGGTCGCGGCGGCGACGACGATCAGCGCGTCCGGTCGCACGAATTCGTGTTCCGGATGACGAACCGTCAGAACCGGACAGGGCGCCAGGCGGACGACCCGCTCGGCCACGCTTCCCATGACCAGGTGCGCGAGCGCACCGCGTCCGTGGGTGCCCATGACGATCAAATCGATCTCATGGTTCTTGGCGTACTGGACGATCGCGAGCGACGGCGAAGGCGCGGTGACAATTGCCGGGACGGTCCTAGGCCCGCTGTTGTCGCTGTCAATGAGAAGCTCGCCCAGCTGTTTGCGTGTCGCCTCCTCGATCTGTCGTTGGAGGTCTGGGATGCTCAAGGCGTAGCTTTCAGCCCCGAGCGCCGTCACGTAGACGTCCTGTGCTACGTGGAGCACATGAAGCGTGGCGCCGAAGCGACTGGCCAGTGTTCGACCGTACGTGAGTGCCACATCGGCTGCTTCGCCGAAGTCCGTGGCCACCAGAACGTTCTTGAGCGTCATCATGGCGTTCTCCTCTTTCTGTCCGCAGCAACGTTGGCTGCTGGCGATGTCAGGGGCAACATGCATGCCGTCTCTAGGTCAAATTGAACTCCCCCGCGATCCTGATGAATGTGTCGAGACAGCGGCGACTTCGCATGGGAAATTCGCTCACGGCGACGCGTATTGCGCGTATTGGTTGGTCCGACCAAATGTCTGGCGCGTGGCTTTTCTCCGCACGGCTGCGAAATAGTTCACAGCTTCGACACTCGTCAAGCTGTGGTCGTGGGACCGCAGATCCTCTTCCCGCCTCAGTCCATGGGGCTGGCACGGCCGTTGCGGCTTGTCTGACGTGCTGCCGAAGGCCCGAAGCCCAGAGAAGTCGCTGAGCGCCGTCCGGGGTGGCGATGAGGAGATCTGAGATGACGCCTACGAGCCCTGCCGAACAAGACTTGCGGATCGTCTATTGGCACCGCGAGTTGCCTCCGCTGGCCGCTGAGGCTGTCGGCGAACACACGGTTGAAGCCACGAGCGAACGAATTCCGGGGACGATTGTTCATCGTGACGAGCTGTGGGACCGATGTCTGGCCGACTTGAGGGTTCAGGCCCGCAAGAGGCTCGAGCAGGAGGTTGTGCGTCTCGGCGGCCGATACGCCCACGTGCTGGACGAGTCGATCGACACGCGCCACGACCCCGCGACTGACGAAGCCTGGCTCCGCGGTCGCTTTACCTACGTGCTGTACCGCTGACCGGGAAGGGCGAAGCCAGAGTCGCCGACGTTTTTTCTCGCTCCTCGGACCTCGCCCGCCGAATTCCGTGGCGACTCGAGAACGTGAAATTTCACGCACCGTATGGAAAAGTTCGCGTTTTCCAAACGATTGGCAAGGCTTAGCGGCTACTTCTGTCCGGATTGATCCCTCGATGCGGTGAAGCGACCGTGGCAAGGAGGTTGCTCCTGCAGCGACACAAGGAACAAAGACATGGAACCTGATCTCAGCGCAAATCCTGTCGGTCTGGCGGCGCAGGTTGATCAGGGAGTCGCTCACGTGGACACCTGCATCACGATAGGCGAGCTGGCCGTCCGGGCTGATGCTCAAGAGGGCATCAAGCTTGACTCGCTCGAATTTGGAACCGTGATTCTGGTGCGCACCCGCTTCTCCCAGTATCGACTGACCGTGCTGAATGGTCCGAGCGGTGATGTGTTCATCGAGGGCGGCAATATGCTTCATGGCATGACGACGGCGCGTATAGACGGTGCGACGGCGGGTGGGAGTGCCCTGAAGCTCGGCTGGATCGGTGTCGGTCTCCAGATGGAGTTGACAGTGGGCGGCGTGCGGTTCACGACCTCGCCTGTGAGGTCGATCGAGATTGAAACCAATCGGCTTGGTGCCTCTTTCGAAGGGCGACCACAATGAAGACCATCATTGCAATCACCTCGCTTCTGGTGGGGCTTGCCGCCGCTGGATCGACCTTGCATGGGCAGACGGCCGCCACCGGCCGCGTGATGCGCGAAAAGCTGATGCACTCACAACGGATTCTCGAAGCCATTCTGATCAGCAACTTTGATTTGCTCGAGCGCGAGAGCACAGCATTGTCGAAGGCGACCGAGGCGCCAGGGTGGTTCGTCCTCGAAGGCCCGGAATATCGAAAGCAGAGCACTTCGTTTCTTCGAGCCACTCGGGATCTCGTCGAGGCAGCGAAAGGCCGGGACCTCGATGCTGCGGCTACGCACTACACGACCCTGATCACGAGCTGCTATCAGTGTCACCGATACATGAAGAACGCCCGAATTGCGCGATGAGCCGAAGAGGACGGTCGAGGAGAGTCAGATGCGTTTCGCGATCGCTGGATTCCTGTTGGTGGCTGGGATGCACGCTGCTGCGCCGAGCGCGGCCTCCAGACCTGCCCAACAAGTCGGGAGACTGCTTCAGGGCGAGCAGCTGTTCAAGGGTTATTGCGCCTCCTGCCATGGCCTGAACGGCAAAGGCGATGGTCCGGCCGCGCCAGCGCTGAAGACGGCGCCGCCGGATCTCACGGCGATCGCGCAACGCAACGGTGGGACGTTCTCAAAGGAAGGCGTGGCCCGACTTATCGAGGAAGGCACGCCTGGGAGGGCCCATGGCTCCAAGGACATGCCCATTTGGGGCCCGATCTTTTCAGCCCTCGCCCTCGGCTCGTACAAGCCGATGAATCCTCGCGTCGAGGAGGTCGTCTCGTATCTCGAATCGATTCAGCAGAAATGAGCCCGTACCAGGGCGACCTGATACCCGGGAGCACGTCAATGGATTGCGATGCGACAAACTTCAAGAATTGCCTCTATCTGGTTCAGGCGGAGTACCTGGAAATGCCAGGACTTCATCTGACGAAACCCCAGGTCCGACGCCTCTGGGGCTTCGACGCCGACACGTGCGACGCGCTGTTGAACGTGTTGGTCGCCGCCGGCTTTCTTCGTCGAACGTCCCGTGATGCGTACATCCTGTCCACGGTCGGCCGTTAGTCGCGCTGTCGCTCTTCCTGTTTCCATACGAGGCGCTCTCTTGCCACAGAATGGATCGCTCCACTCCATGCTCGATCCCTCACTCAGGTTGGCAGCCATCGTCGAATCGTCCGATGATGCGATTATTGACATCAGTGACGAGGGCGTCATCCTCACTTGGAATCCCGCGGCGAGCCGCCAGTATGGCTACAGTTCGGCCGATGTAATTGGGCATTCGCTGTCGATCCTGCTTCCTGGCGACCGGGTCGGTGAAATCGCAAGCATGCTCGACCGTGTCAAAGCGGGGATGCGGCAACGCGACGAGTCCGTCCATCGCACGAAGGACGGCCGATCTGTGAGCGTGTCGGTCATCATCTCGCCAATCGAAGACGCGGCCTCGGCGGTCGTCGGCGCCTCAGTCATCGCTCGCGACATCAGCGAACACAAGACAGCCGAAGACTCTTTGCGTGCCAGCGAGGAGCGATGGCGATCGATGGTCGAGTCCGCGGTTGACGGCATCATCGTCATCGACGGACGAGGTCGCATCGAGGCCTTTAATCCGAGCGCTGAGCGCTTGTTCGGATACACGGCAGAAGAAATCGCGGGACGCAACATCAATCTGTTGATGCCGTCGCCGCACCGGGAGCAGCACGATCAATACATCGGCCGGTATCTGGCGACCGGAGAGCGCAAGATCATCGGCATCGGGCGAGAAGTCAATGCTCTTCGTAAGGACGGCCTCAGCTTTCCGGTCCGGCTGGCCGTTGGCGAGATGTTCATCGAGGGCCAGCCAAAGTTCATAGGCATTGTCCACGATCTGACCGAGCGCGTGCGGATGGAGACGCAGCTACGCGAGCAGAACGCGCTGACCAAGCTTGGGGAGATGGCGGCCGTAGTGGCGCACGAGGTGAAGAATCCGCTCGCCGGTGTCCGCGGCGCCATCCAGGTCATCGGCGCCCGTCTGCCGCATGGGAGTCGGGACTCTCAGGTGATGAAGGACATCATCGCAAGGCTAGATGCGCTGAACGAGCTGATGAAAGATCTGCTGCTGTTCGCGCGGCCTCCTCAGCCCAAGCTGTCGCCCGTCGATATCGTCCCCTTGCTGGAGACCGTCGCCGATCTGATTCGTCAGGATCCAGCCCTGAAGGAGCTTGGGGTCAGGGTCGAGGGCTCGGCGCCGTCAATCCTCCTCGACGCAGAGCTGCTGAAAATTGTGACGCAGAACCTGCTGCTCAACAGCGCGCACGCGATGGAAGGGCGAGGCTCCGTCGACATCAAGGTAGCAGTGGACTCCGACGGCTGCAGCATTGCCGTCGCTGATGGAGGTCCGGGCATTCCTTCCCACGTACAGGAGAAACTGTTCACGCCGTTCTTCACGACGAAAGCCCGCGGCACGGGCCTTGGCCTTTCCACAGCCAAGCGCCTCATCGAGGCGCAGGGTGGGACGATCAAGATCGACTGTCCGCCAACGGGTGGGACGACAGTCACGCTGCGCCTTCCTCTCGGCGCTGCGCGCTCGGACCACGCGCCGCGAAGTGGGACCAATTCTTGAAAGGTATACTCGGCATGGTCGCCGAAATCGCAAAAAACGAACGGAAGTGGCTGATTGAAGGCCTTGAGCTCGCAAGCCACGGGAGTTTTCACACGCCCATGACGGAAAAGTCCCAACTGCGAGTGTTGGTGGTCGACGACGAGTTGCTTATCCGATGGTCCCTCTCGGAGACCCTCACCGAAGCAGGGCATAACGTGACGGAGGCGGCAGACGGCAAGAGCGCGATCGAGGCCGTGACTACGTCGGCACCGGACGTCGTCTTGCTGGATTTCCGGCTGCCCGACTCGGACAGCTTGAACCTTTTGGCAGCCATCCGGACTTTGGCGCCGCGGAGCCAGGTGATCCTCATGACCGCTTTTGGGACTCCCGAGATCGTCAAGGGAGCGCTCGATCTTGGCGCGTATCGCGTCGTGGGCAAGCCGTTCGAGGTCCGTGCTCTCGCTGCACTCGTCGAACAGGCTCATGACTCTCGCACATGCTAGACCCATGAACCGACCAGCTTCGATTGTCCGTCTCGTTTGTCTCGGGCTCCTCTTCCTGTGCGCTACCTCGGGCCGAGCGCAACAGACCACGGGCCAACGTACGCCGTCCCTCGTGATCCCGTCGATGGCTGGACAGGATCTCTTCAGCTTCTATTGCTCGAGCTGCCATGGGCGCGACGGCAAAGGCAAGGGGCCGATGGCGGCCGTGCTGAAGGTCCCTCCGGCCGATCTCACGACGCTCCGCCGCAGGAACGGCGGGATCTTTCCCAAGGAGCGTCTGGTGGGGTACGTTGCGGGCGGTGGGACGATGCTCAGCGGCGCTCACGGATCGAACGAGATGCCCGTCTGGGGCCCGATTTTCATGACCTTGGATCCTTCCGACAGACTCGCCGTCATCCGCATCGAGAACGTGGTGCAGTACCTCGAAACGATCCAGTCGAACTGACGTGGGGCTCCGCCCCACACCCTGGCTGCGGAAATTTCGACACTGATCCGGGAAATCCCGCGGCGTCTTATGGACGCCGGGCGTCCGGCGCAGCATCTTGCCGACATACTCGTGAAGTTCCTGTGCATTTTGACAAGGTTCTGACGTTCTTCACCGCGTGATTCACGGGCTTGCTGTTTGCACTGTCACGAACTGCGAATTGTTTCGTGCGATGTGAAAGGAGGTCGTTATGAACGTCATCAGATGGAATCCATTCCGCGAGTTGGCTGAAATGGAAGGGCGTCTGAACCGCTTTGCGCGCGGGACGGAGGCCGAAACGCTGGCGTTCGGAGACTGGGCGCCTGCGGTCGACATCAAGGAAACGGAGACCGAGTACGTCGTCACTGCCGACCTGCCGGAGGTGAAGAAAGAAGAAGTGAAGGTGACCTTCTACGAAGGTATGTTGACAATCGAGGGAGAACGGAAGCTCGAAAAGGAGGAAAAAGGTGAGACGTTCCACCGGATCGAGCGGGGCTACGGCAAGTTCGTCCGTCGATTCGGCTTGCCGACGGAAGTGGAACCCAATCGCGTCACGGCCGAGTTCAAGAACGGCGTGTTGAACGTGCACGTACCCAAGGCGGAGAACGTGAAACCGAAGGCGATTGAGGTGAAAGTCGCGTGACGGCGACCTCTACTTCGCCGCGGCTGCCGATACCGGCAGCCGCGGGCTGCAATCAGGAGGACGGTCATGTTCGAGGAACTTTTTCGCGTCGGCTTCGTGTTGGCGCTGGTCCTGCCCGCGCTGGCAGTGCTGGCTGGTTTGATCGTTCTAATCGTACCGCGGTTCCATTCGACGGCGGGTGTCGCGCAAGCGTCCGTTCACCCTTGATCGGCTGCCTTCGCCGAGCAGCGCCGGTCGTGGGCGGAGCCTTCATGGCGTGGATTTGCGTCGACTGCGCTACTCCTGTCCAGCCCAAAGCGGCGGCATTCTTCGACCGACGGGCGACAGTCACCCTTCAGCGGCCGGATGCCGACCTCGCGACGGCGATCCGAACCGATGTAGACAGCCCGACTCTTGTCGGGTCGACGGTCACTGAGCAGCGGGAACTGGAAGCGCTGTACGGAATGGGAGCGTACGCTCCTCTTTGGGTTGGCGACGCGGGGCTGCCCGGTTCTGCGGCACACGAAGCGTTGTCGCTGTTGAGAGAGGCGCGAAGTGAAGGCCTCGACCCACCCGACTACGCGTCCGAGGAGCTGGACCGACGGCTCTCGGTCCTGGCGATCGGTCGGCCGCCGAAGACTCACGACGTTGCCAGATTCGATGTGGTCCTGAGTTCCGCTCTGCTGCGCTACCTTCGGCATCTGCACATGGGGCGCGTAGACCCGCAGACCATAGGCTTCAAGTTGAGCGCACCTGCCGACCGCCCCGATTTCGCGGCGCTCGTGCGTTCGGCGGTCGCCCACGATCGAATCGCTGAAACGGCAGCCCAACTGAAGCCTGCACTGCCGCAGTACGAGGCCTTACGTGCGATGTTGATTCGATATCGGTCGCTCGCGAGCGACACAACGTTCGAGCCGCTGCCGACGGGTCCCGCAGTGCTGCGGCCAGGAGACGCCTATGCGGGACTCAGTACGTTACGTCGTCGGCTCATGGCGGTCGGTGATCTACCCGCGGGCACCCACGCTTCGATGGTGACAGGAATTTACGAAGGCGGCGTGGTCGACGGCGTCAGGCGGTTTCAAGTCAGACACGGCCTCGAGAGCGACGGGATTCTGGGGAAAGGGACCAGGGCGGCCCTGGAGGTCCCGCCTGGCATGCGCGCCCGACAGATCGAACTGGCGCTCGAGCGCCTGCGATGGCTTCCGCGTCTGACCGAGCGTTCGCTGCTCGCCATCAACATTCCGATGTTTCGGCTCTGGGCTTGGGATTTCATGCCGCAGGACGACACGCCGTCTCTCGGCATGCGCGTGATCGTGGGTCGCGCTCTGAAGACGCCAACGCCAGTTTTCGATGCCGAGCTACGTGAGGTCCTGTTCAGGCCTTACTGGAACGTTCCGCGCTCCATCCTGCGCAACGAGATTCTTCCAGCCTTGAGACGAGATCCCGGTTACCTCGATCGTGAGGACATGGAAATCGTCCGTGGGCCTGGCGACGATGCAACGCGCGTCGCGTTGACCAACGAGAATCTTGCATTACTGCAGCAGGGCAAGCTTCGAGTGCGTCAGCGTCCGGGGCCGTCGAACGCGCTTGGCCTGGTCAAGTTCGTCTTTCCCAACGAGGCGGACGTCTACATGCACGGGACGCCAGCGCAGCGCTTGTTCGCTCAGAGTCGGCGGGATTTCAGCCATGGTTGCGTGCGGGTGGAAGATCCCGTCTCGCTCGCGGAATGGGCCCTCAAGGGCAACCAGGAGTGGACGAGGGAACGGATTCTGTCGGCGATGGGCGGCACGCGGACGTTCGGTGTCCATCTCGCGCAGCCGATTCGGGTGATCCTCTTCTACACTACGGCCGTGGTCATGCCCGAGGACGGCACGGTTCGTTTTGCGGAAGACATCTACCGTCTTGACGCTCGGCTCGAGCAAGCGCTGGCGAGCCGGCACTCCATAAGGTGAACCGAAAGTCTACCAGGTGCGAACTCGTCCAGTATCGACGTGCACGAAGTCCGAGGCAGGATAGAAGCCGACGCCACCTCGACGAATCGAGAGCGCAGCGTCACGCAACCCGACGAGGGGTACGCCGCCGAGCCGAATGTCGATGGCCTGTCCCTTCATGTGGAGGCTGCCTGCCGCAACGCCCTCGCTCCGATGCCGCAGCATCTCGTTCGTGGCGGGCGAGCGATAGCCCGAGATGACTTGAAACGGCTGCGTGCTGTCCACGAGCCCAGCCAGGCCGTGAAGCAGGTCGAGCAGGTCCGTGTCGATCACATGCACCTCGCTGGTGCGGAAGTCGCGTAGAAGGTGATTGATGGTGGTCAATGCATCGGGCAGATACGCGCCCTGGCTGAAGTATTCGACTGTGAGACGCTCACCGGTATGCAGATGGTCGAAGCTCAACGCGCGAACGGCTGCGGATCGAGCCAGCAGACGGGACGCTGAGAGCAGCGGCAGAGCCATTGACAGTGCAGCGATAAAATCGCGTCGCGAGGAGGCGACCATGCGGACCATTATCCTCCAAGCTCATGGCTCGAGATCAAGGATGCACATGCTGTCACTCGACTCCCTGGCTGAGAGCGAGCAAGAAATTTGCATGAGCCAGAGAGGAATCCGTGTCATGTGGGGCTCGGACGTCACGCGGAGGATCAGCGAGAAAGGAGTCCATCATGGGAAGCAGCCTGGCGTGGCAGACCAATAGTCAACTTCACGACGCAGTGCAGCGTCAGCTCGGGTACGAGCCCGAAATCAATACCACCGACGTCGCTATTCTGGTTGACGACGGTGTCGTCACGCTGACCGGTTTTGTCAATAGCTACAGTGAGAAGTTCGCGGCAGAACAGGCCGTCAAGCGAGTCCGTGGCGTCCGGGCGGTGGCCAATGACATTCACGTCAAGCGGCTCGACGAGCGAAGCGACCCAGATATCGCCAGGGACGCCGTTCACACGCTACACAGTCACGCCCGCGTTCCGAAGGGTATCACTGTGACTGTACGAGATGGATTCGTGACGCTCGAGGGCACCGTCGAGTGGAATTACCAGCGATCGGCGGCAGAATCGACCGTGAGCCATCTGAACGGCGTCAGGGGTGTATCGAATGCGATTCAGATCACCCCCGTCGCCTCGCCGCATCAGGTCAAGACCCTCATCGAAGACGCCCTTCGCCGCAGCGCGGAAGTCGATGCCAATCGGATTCAGGTGAGCGGCGACCAAGGCACCGTCACGTTGACCGGGACGGTCAGTTCGTGGGCAGAAAAGCACGAAGCCGAGCGCGCTGCCTGGGCAGCCCCTGGTGTGAGCAAAGTCGAAAGTCATCTCGTCGTCTCACCGTGAATCAAGAGCCCCATTGTTGACCAGCCCAAGATTTCCGCGCAGCCTGGGGATTATTCCCCGGGCGCGCGCGAGGTCTTGAGCGTTTGTCCCACCTATTCCTAGGAAATCAAGCGATTCCTCGCGGGCATGCCGCTTGCGCCACCTCGGTGCATGACCGAACTGCATCTTCGCGAAAATCGCGCTGTCGGAGGCTGGCTGAAGACATTTCGGTCGGCCTTCGTTGTGATCGCAGTCCTGGCGATGGCGAACGCCTCGTTCGCCCAACCCGCCCTGACCGGAAGGCTGCAGGGCCGCGTCACCGACGAGACCGGCGGCGCGCTTCCGGGCGTGATGGTCCAGCTTCGCGCGGCAGGCGCCGATGCGGGCGAGGCGGTTACCGACGTTTCGGGTGAATATTCGTTCGATGGTCTGGCCGCCGGGTCGTATGAGCTGTCCTTCAGTCTCATCAACTTCGCGTCTCTCACGCGCCGCAACGTCGTCGTCGCGACGGACTCCACCCGTGTCGACGCCGTCTTGTCGTTGTCGCTCAGCGCAGATGTCACCGTCATTGGCAAGCGGATCTTTGCGAACCTGGCCGACGTCTCGAATCCGGCAGAGAACCTCGTCGGCGTCGCTCAATCGGCAAGCCAGGGCGCGATCACCGCGCGGCAGCTCGACGTGCGGCCGCTGCTCAGACAGGGCGAAGTGCTCGAGACCGTGCCGGGCCTGATGATCACGCAGCACAGCGGCGAAGGAAAAGCCAATCAGTATTTCCTCCGCGGCTTCAATCTCGATCACGGCAGCGACTTCGCGATGACCGTGGCAGGCACGCCAGTCAACATGCCTACTCACGCGCACAGTCAGGGATACGCTGATATCAATTTCCTCATCCCGGAGCTGGTCGCGGGCGTGCAATTCTCCAAAGGACCTTACTTTGCGGACCAGGGGGACTTTGCCACGGCGGGCGCCTCGAATATCAACTACGCGACCAGTCTGGACCGGTCGATCATGCACGTCGAGCTCGGGAGCTACGACTTCGGCCGAGTCCTGATCGCGACGTCCCCGAAGGTAGGGAAGGGTCATTTGCTGGTCGCGTTCGACACGTCGAAAAACGCAGGACCCTGGACCGTTCCCGACGATGTGAAGAAGTTCAACGGTGTCGTGCGTTACAGCCAGGGCGACACTGTGAATGGCTTTTCCATCACCGGCATGGGGTATCACGGTGAATGGAACGCGACGGAAGCGTCGCCGCAGCGCGCCGTCGATCAAGGGTTGATCGATCGCTTCGGCACGGTCGATCCGACGGATCGAGGCGATACGAGCCGGTACAGCTTGTCAGGTGAGTGGCAGCGAGGCAGCAGCGGGTCGTTGACCAAGATAGGGGCGTACGGGCTTTGGTACAACCTCGATCTCATTTCCAACTTCACGTTCTATCTCGACGATCCGACTCACGGCGATCAGGTGGAGCAGGTGGACGATCGGTTCGTCACGGGATTCAAGGTGTCCCATCGTCGTCTGGCCCGCTGGCACGGCCGCGCGGTGCAAAACACGATCGGGTTGCAGGTGCGTAACGACAGCATCCCCGAGGTCGCCCTCTATCACACCGAGCAAACGAGGAGGCTCGAAACGCGCTCGCTGTCCTCGGCCCTCGTGACCAGCGCCGGGGTGTATGCGCAGAATGACGTCGAATGGTCGCCGTGGCTCCGAACGCTGGCGGGTGCCCGGATCGACGGCTCGCGCTACCGCGTCGACGCATCAGATCCCGTGAATAGTGGAACAGCCGCAGCCGGGCTGGTGAGCCCGAAAGGCGGGGCGGCATTCGGCCCGTGGAAGGGTACCGAGTTCTACGTCAATGCGGGGAGCGGCTTTCACAGCAACAACGCGCTCGGGACGACGATCACACGCGACAGCGAGGGAAACCCCGTCGATCGCGTGACCCCGCTGGTGCGGGCAACCGGCGCGGAGACCGGCGTTCGCACGGTCGCCCTCAAGCACCTGCAGACAACGGCGTCGCTGTGGTGGATGCACCTTGGATCGGAGCTCGTCTACAACGGCGACGCCGGCGCGACAGAGCCAGGTCCGGCGAGCCGCCGGTACGGTGTGGAGATCACCAACTACTACAGCCCGACCAAATGGCTGGTGTTCGACGGGGACGTGTCGTTCTCGCAAGCTCGTTTCGAGGAAGGCGAATTCAAGGATCAGCACGTTCCTGAGGCTGTCGGCGCCGTGGTGTCAGCGGGTGCGAGCGTCGATGGATACCACCGAATGTACGGCAGCCTTCGGTTGCGGTACTTCGGCCCGCGCGCGCTCGTCGAGGACAACTCGGTACGCTCCGATTCAACGACCCTGGTCAATCTAGGCACTGGCTACGACGTCGCGAGAAACATGCGGCTGACGGTGGACGTGTTCAATCTGTTCGACGCGAAGGTCAGCGACATCGAGTACTACTTCACGTCCCGTCTGCTCAACGAGCCGCTCGGTGGAGTGGCGGACATTCATTTCCATCCCGCCGTGCCCCGCACCGTTCGCGTCGGTCTCGTCATCGGCTTTTGAGGAGGCTGTTATGGCTGAGGAACGCACCTACCACGTGTCGGTCCGCCTGGATCGCGGCTTCGAGTTCCTTGCGGAGTTTCCCGATGTTCCAGGGGCGCCTCCGCTGCGCTTTGATGAGCCAGCACCGCTTGGGGAGAGTGGCGGCCCGAACGCAGTCGCCGTGCTGAGTGCGGCCGTCGGCAATTGCCTGGCCGCCAGTCTGGCCTACTGCCTCCGCCGTTCGCGAATGAACCTCGAAGGGTTGACGGCGAACGTGACGACTCGCGTGGCACGAGACGAGAAAGGGCGCCACCGAATCGCCGGCATCGACGTCGAGCTCGCGCCGGTCTTCGGACAGGAGGTGCAGAGCCACGGGGAGCATCCGCGATTTGAGAGGTGCGGAGACCTGTTCGAGGACTTCTGCACGGTGACGGCCAGCGTCAAGCGCGGCATCCCGGTCCATGTCTCACTGAAGTCCGGCGGCGCAGAGACAAAGGTTGCGTGAACGCTGACGGTCAGCACCACGTGCGAGCGTTCACATATGACAAACGTCGTCCTGCTCCTCGTGGCTTCTTCGTGCTTGGTTCTCTGGTACGCCTACTGGGTCAGAGGCTGGTACCGTCGCTGGGGATCCTCGGATGAAGAACTGTTGCGGCCCATGCCCGGTGACGCCGACATTCAAGAGCCGACGTACTCGACCACGCTCGCGGTGACTGTCAATGCGGCGCCGCACCACATCTGGCCGTGGCTGCTGCAACTGGGGTATCGGCGAGGAGGACTCTACAGTTATGACTGGCTCGATCGACTCTTCGGCTATTTGGATCGACCGAGCGCCGATGTACTCCTGCACGAGTTCCAGGACTTGAAAGTGGGCGACGAGATTCCTCTTGGACGCGGTCCTGGGTTTCCGGTGACGGCCGTCGATCCTTGTCGCTCGCTCGTCTTAGGCGGAACCGCTGATGGGCGTTCAGTGGACGTGGCAGTTTGGTCTCTATCCGCTCGACGAGACGCGAACACGGCTGGTGTCGCGAAACACTGTTCGTACGTCACGAACGATCGGCTCCTGGCTCCTCATGCGTGTGCTCGAGCCGGCGGCATTCATCATGACTCGGCGGATGCTCCTCGGTTTGAAGCAACGGGCCGAAACACTCGCGGTGGATCAACAGAACCGGTCGACTTGTGCAGCGTAATGGTTGAGACATGTCACGAACGGCGTGTCACGCACGGAGGCCCTTCGTAGGGACGTCCTGCAAGGAGAACGTTTATGGACACCATGAAAGCCGTCGTCTTCAAGGGTAAGAACCGTATCTCTGCCGAAGAGGTGCAGAAGCCGCATCCCGGACCAGGCGAGGCGGTGATCCGGATTACCACGACAACCATTTGCGGCACTGATGTACACATCGTGCGCGGCGAGTACCCGGTTAAGGCCGGACTCATCCTCGGGCACGAACCGGTCGGCGTCATCGAAGAGCTCGGCGGGGGCCTCGAGGGCCTATACGAATTGGGCCAGCGAGTGATCGTCGGCGCCATCACGCCGTGCGGCCAGTGCTTCTACTGCCTCAATGGATCGCATTCGCAGTGCGGCGGCGCGCTTGGAGGATGGAGGTTCGGCAACACCATCAACGGCGCCTGGGCCGAGTACTTGCTCGTGCCGGACGCCAAGGCGAACCTTGCACCCATTCCAGACGGCCTGACCGACGAAGAGGTGATCCTCTGTCCCGACATCTTCTCCACCGGTCTGTCCGGAGCTGAGAGCGGCAACATCAGGGTCGGGGACGCGGTCGCCGTATTCGCGCAGGGTCCAATCGGCTTGTGCGCGACACTCGGCGCGAAGCTGAAGGGTGCGTCCCTCATCATTGGCATTGATAGCGTGCCCGAGCGGCTGATGATGGCCCGCCGCTTCGGGGCAAACGTCACGCTGGACATCACGCACGGGGATCCCGTGCCCGAGATCAAGCGCTTGACCGATGGGCGGGGCGTCGACGTCGCCATCGAAGCGCTCGGCAAACAGGAAACGTTCGAGAGCGCGCTCAGGGCCATCCGCCCTGGCGGAACCGTCTCGAGCCTGGGTGTCTACTCCGGCAAGATCGTGGCGCCGTACGAGGCATTTTACGCGGGCCTGGGGGACCAGAAAATCGTGACGACGCTCTGCCCTGGCGGCAAGGAGCGCATGCGTCGGCTGATGGCGATGGTTGCGACTCGTCGGGTCGATCTCACGCCGCTCGTCACGCATCACTTTGCTCTCGACAACATCGAGGAGGCGTTCGATCTGTTCAGTCATCAACAAGACGGCGTGTTGAAGGTCGCGCTCCATCCAGGCTCGCGTGACATCGCAGCCCAGATAGGAGGGACAGTGGCGGTTGGCGTCGACCAAGAGTGTTGAAACCGTTCTATTCGCCTGTCGACTCTCGGCTCGAGCCTGCCGACCCGCGACGCTCTGCATCTCTCTTCAGCGGCCCGAGCGACATCCGGCGGATCAGGACGATGCCGGGCGAGAGAAAGGCCCAGTAACGCCTGAACGTTGCGCGGGCGGCAGCATCGGTGGCCAAGGCCCGAGTCTCGGTTCGGAATATCGATCGGTTCTTGTCGACGGGGTCAGCGCGTAGTGTCCAAATGATTTTCACGTAGTCCGGCTCGCTGAATGCCGCGAACGCATCCGGCAGCACCGCGCGGAACGTGACGTTTGGCTCCCACGGCTTCGTGACGGCGCCGAGGACAATTTCGCGCTCGGGGATCTCGGCCAGGACGCTCCACCCCAGTGATAACATCTCGGCAATCAGGCCTTTGGGCCGCTGCTGTGCGTCCGGCGTCGAGCCGAGGATCAGCTCGCGTCCCTTGAAAATCGCTCGGACGAGAGGCATCGAAGAGAGCTTCATGTCCTTGGCGACGGCAAGCGTGACCGGCGCGGGCGCATGCACGTCGATACGGTGACGCTCGACCACCTCGAACACTGGCATGAACCGATCGAGCAGCTCGTCTTGCTCCTCCGGCCGAGAACGTGTGGGGTTCCCATAACGAGACCATGTGACGCCGACGTAGGTTGCATATCCAACGGCTGCGAGACCGACTCCCGCCGCAAGCCACCGTACCGTCGAGCGCAGACATCTTCGGGGGCTCATGCCGAATCCTTGACCGAACGCGTGACGATCGGAGAGGTGATCATCACAGCGCCAAAGAGCGCGAGTGCACCAGCCAGCAAGACGTAGTCGAGCTCCACGCCGAGCAGGAACACTCCGGTGGCGCCATACACGAGACCGGCAGTGCCGAGCGTGAGCGCCCACGCACGTGAGTCAAACATGTCGAGCATCAGCGTCACGCCGATCACCGCCGACAGAGTCGGACAGGGAAGAAGCCCCAGCGGCGCGGCATATGTGTACGTCATCCATCGGTCGGTTTCCAGGAAATGCGGATATCCCCATCCGAACGCGAGGAGCACGGCACCAGGAATCACGAGGATTGCACTGGCGAATCGAACAGACTCCTTGGAACGGCGACTGGCAACGGCGAGGAGGCAAAGGGCCAGAGCTGCGAACACCGTTCCGTTCAGCGGGTTACGCCAGACCCACGCAGCGGCGCTCACAGACAGAAACGGTGCGGACAGCAAGTACGCCGCGAACCGAGTCGATGGCCGCCAACCGCAGACGACAACTGTCAGCAACGCTCCGAGCAACGCATGCCAGGCGATGGCCACGGTTCGCCATTCATTGGCAATCGCGGTCAGGCCGGTCAGAATTGCGTCTGATGAAGGCATCAAGTCGGCAGAAGCATGAACGCTGCCCAAACGGGGAATCGCTAGAGGGCCTTGATTCAGCTCTCGATGCTTTGCCCCTCAGATGTCGAAGGAGGAATTTCCCCTCTTGGGCTCGGAATATTCCGCGACTTCCTCATCAGTCGAGGGACTCACGGTGAGGTCGCTGTCGCACGATGACTGACGTCGATCGTGTGAGACGATCGGCCGCATCGCTGCGCGGTGACCGCGCCAGCGCCGCTCAAGCGCCCGTCGTGGCGTTTGACCATGTGTCGTTGGCGTTCGATGACATCGAAGTCCTGCGCGAGATCAGCTTCTCCGTGCTCCTCGGACGGATGACGATCCTGCTTGGGCCGAGCGGGGCCGGAAAGTCCGTCGTTCTCAAGTTGATCCTTGGACTATTGAAACCGGACAGCGGTGTCATTCGGATCAACGGTGAACGTATCGATACCATGACCGAGGAGCAGATGATGAAGGTGCGTGACGACATCGGGATGTTGTTCCAGGAGAGCGCGCTGTTCGATTCACTGACCGTGGCAGACAATGTCGGTTACAAACTCTACGAGGAAACCGACATGCCGGCAGAGGAGGTGCGCGGCCGTGTTGAGGAGGTCCTCGGATTCATCGGGTTGAAGGAGTACATGGACCGGATGCCGTCTGAGCTGTCAGGCGGACAGCGGCGGCGCGTCGCGATCGCGCGCGCCATGGCGGCACGGCCCCGCCTCGTGCTGTTCGACGAACCCACCTCGGGGCTCGACCCGATTACGGCCAAGACGGTGGACGCCGAAATCATCAAGTTGAGAGACGTGGAGCATGTCACGTCGGTCCTGGTGACCCACCAACTTCAAGACGTGTTCTACATCGCCACACATGAGGCGCGTCGCCAGGATGGGCACCTGCTCATTGTCCCAGCAGACCAGCGCAAGCGCGACGAAGCCGAATTCATCGTGCTCAAGGATGGTCGGATCTATTTCGAGGGGTCCGCGGCAGAGCTGCTTGCGTCGGGCGATTCCTACTTGGCGACGTTCATGTCCGGATGGGTTCCGCCCCTCGTCGCATGACCTGACGGCTGGACGATCATCCGAGGGCGTTGTCGAGGGCCATCATGAGCGCAAATCCTCCGATGAAGCCGAGGGTCGCCACATCCGGCGTCCCGCTGCGAACCGTTTCAGGAATCAGTTCTTCCACGACGACATAGAGCATCGCCCCCGCTGCGGCAGCCATGGCGTAGGGAAGAAACTCGGCCGAAGCGAGCACGAGCGCTGCGCCGATGACGCCCGCAACCGGTTCCACGACCGCCGAGAGCTGTCCCCAGAAAAACGCGCGGCCGCGCGACATCCCGCCATATCGGAGCGGAAGCGCGATCGCGAGCCCTTCGGGGATGTTCTGGAGACCGATGCCGATGGTGAGCGCGGTGGCGGCGCCCAGATCGCCGCCTCCGAAGCTGACGCCAACCGCCATGCCTTCCGGGAAGTTATGGAGAGTCATGGCCAGCATGAGCAGAGCCGATCGCTGCCACACGACACGCGGTCCCTCCGCCACGGCCTCGTCTGGAAACTCACCGTGCAGGTGCGGCAGGCATTGGTCAGCGAGATACAGAAACGCTGCTCCGATCAGCAGTCCGACGGTCGCCGAGAGTACGCCGCCACGAGCGATGGCGGGCACGAGCAGAGACCAGCAGGACGCGGCGACCATGATGCCGGCCGCAAACCCCATCAGCGTGTCCATCAGCCGTCGGGGAGCGGACCGGAAAAAGAAGACCGGGAGGGTGCCTACTGCTGTGAGCAGATAAGTCCCCAGGGTGGCAACCAGCGCCTGGGTCACCGTGCTGGAGGCAGCCAGCCATGCGAGCATCAGGACTCCTCACGCGTCATGGCCTTTCGCGAAGGTATCGCGCGCACCATTGCAGCGCCAGCTGTGAGACGAGTTGGAGGGCACCGGGCTCCTCGAACAAATGCGTGGCGCCCGGAACGATTTCGAGTTGCACCGGTGCGCGCATGTGGCGCATGGCCGTCCGATTGAGGTTGATGACCGTCTCGTCATTGCCGCCGACGATGAAGAGCGTTGGCGCCTGGACCCGTGGCAGCGCGTCACCCGCCAGGTCAGGACGGCCTCCACGCGAAATGACCGCCCGCACCATGTCTGGCCGCTCGGCCGCGGCAATCAGCGCGGCTGCGGCGCCTGTGCTGGCCCCGAAACACGCGACAGGCAGCCCGGTCAGGCTTGGATGGCCCGCCGCCCAGTCAATCGCCGTGCTGACGCGCTGGCCGAGTCGATCGACATCAAATCGATACTCCCGCGTCCGCATATCGACCGCTTCCTCTTCACGGGTCAGCAGATCAAGCAGGAGCGTCGCAAACCCACCGTGGACGAGCACCTCTGCAACGGACCGGTTCCGTCTGCTGAAACGGCTGCTGCCGCTGCCATGCGCGAACACCACGAGGCCCCCGGCGGCATCCGGAATCGTCAGGTCCCCATTGATGAACAGATGCCCGGCACGTATCTGAACGGCCCCGGTGTGAACCATTGGTGCGGGCAGCCGCCGCCCTGGGCCTGTGCTGGTGCCGTCATCATCGGAAGGAGATCGGGACTCTTCTGCTCGCGATGCAGTACTCATAAGAACCAAAATGGTGCAATTGCGGTACCTGCTAGTGGCAGGAGGCGTGCACAGAAGAGAGGGAGACTCTCTGTGCGGGCAATGGCGCTGACACAACCTGGAAGCGGGCACGTCGATGCCGTTGAAATCGAGAAGCCTGATCCTGGGCCCAACGACGTGCTCGTCAGGGTTCTGGCATGCGGGGTCTGCCGCACCGATCTACACGTGATCGATGGGGAGCTACCCGACCCGATGATTCCGGTGGTTCCGGGTCATGAGATCGTGGGCCAGGTGGAAGCCGTCGGTCGCAGCGTGACCACACATGCGCTCGGCGATCGAGTTGGTGTCCCCTGGTTGGGTTGGTCGTGCGGCCAGTGTGAGTTCTGTCTCGCCGGGCGAGAGAACCTGTGCCGGCGCGCCCGTTATACGGGCTATCAGATCAATGGCGGGTACGCCGAGTACGCCGCCGTCGATGCCGCGTTCTGCTTTCCACTACCCGCTCGCTATGACAACCCTCACGCGGCGCCGCTTCTCTGTGCCGGTCTCATCGGATACCGCGCCTACCGGATGGCGGGAGCAGGCAGGCGCATCGGTATCTATGGCTTCGGGGCCGCCGCACACATCATCACCCAGGTTGCCTTTCAGCATGGGCGCGAGGTCTACGCCTTCGTGGCGCCAGGCGACGATCAGGCTACACATTTCGCGCGTGATATGGGGGCGACCTGGGCTGGGTTCTCGAATCAGCCGCCGCCCTTCCCGCTCGACAGCGCGATCATCTTCGCACCGGTGGGGCCGCTCGTGCCCGAAGCGCTGTCTCGGACGGTGCCTGGGGGCGTTGTCGTGTGCGCCGGTATCCACATGAGCGATATTCCATCGTTCCCGTATCGACTCCTGTGGGAAGAGCGCACTATCCGTTCCGTCGCGAACCTCACGCGCCAGGACGCCAGTGAGTTCCTGACGCTCGCTGCTGACATCCCTCTACGGACTCATGTCCACGAGTACCCCCTGGCTCACGCCAATCAGGCGCTCGACGACTTGCGAGCCGGGCGGCTGTCCGGGGCGGCGGTCCTTATCCCGTAATCGAGCGGACCATTGCGACAATTCGAAGTAGATGCTCGGATCCGTTCAGGATGCGGCGCGAGGTGGAAAAAGTTCACAAGGGCCGGGAAGATTTCCGCAGTCCAGGGGTGCTTCTTCACGATCGTTTGGCGCTCTTCTTAGGCGACGTGGGCTCTCTCGACTGTGGGTCACGTGGTACATGAATTGCCGTTGATACAACGGTTGGCGAATTTTCGGGAGACAGTGCCAAACGGCCATTGTCAGCTCGACAGGCGCGCCGAACAAGGAGGCCATTGTGACAATCGCAAGTCTTACCTCTGCAGACGTACGACTGAGAGACGCCGTGATGAGTCAGCTCGAGTGGGACCCCGAAGTGGATGCCAGCGCAATCGGTGTCGCTGCCAGCCACGGCAGTATCACGCTGACCGGATACGTCGATAGCTACGCGGGTAAGCTCGCCGCCGAGCGATCAGCGCAACGGCTTCGCGGCGTCCGCGCGGTCGCCAATGACATCGACGTACGCCTACGGCTGGAACGGACCGACTCGGATATCGCTCAGGATGCAGTGCGGGCCTTGGAACTTCGCGACTCGGTACCCGCGACCGTGCAAGTGTCCGTCCGCAACGGCCACATCAACCTGACTGGAAAGGTCAACTGGCTGTTTCAGAGACAAGATGCGGAAACAGTCGTTCGCCACATCCGAGGCGTGCGGAACGTATTGAATCACATTGTCGTCGCGCCGCACGACGCCGTGCGCGACGTCCGGCGCCGCATCGTGAGAGCACTGCACGAGAACGCCGATGTGGACGCGCGCCACATCACCGTCACCGTATCCGGCGCAACGGCGACTCTGACTGGGACGGCTGAAACGTGGCTGCAACGCGAGTCGGCCGAACGTGCCGCCGCAAGTGCGCCCGGTATCAGTCATGTGGACAACCGGATCGTCGTGGAACCTTCGTTTGAGTCGGCGGTCGATTCGGCCGACGAGATCTGTTGAGACGGTATGCTTGCCCTGCGTCTATTCCACGCGACTTTGCACCCTGTCGGGGTCAGTCACGGTGTCAACGGGATTCAGAATGTGTTCACTCGCGTTCGCGAGTGCCTTTGCGCAGTGCGAGGGCACGATCCACTTCTTCACTTCGAGCGCCGCCGAGTTTCACTTCGGTGCGCAAAGTGCGGCTGGGAGTCGCCAGGATGGAGCATTGAGAGTCCGTCGAGGCGCACTCCGCACAGTCGGGATGCGAGGCCGTTCGCGAGCGGATGAAATAAATGCGAGGAAGATTGCGCATCCTCGTCGTCGACGATGAACTCCTGATCAGGTGGTCCATCGCGGAAACCTTGGGACAACTCGGTCATATCGTGGTTGAGGCAGGAGACGCGAAAGAGGCGCTCCAGAGGCTCTCAACTGGCCCCATCCCGGATGTCATCCTGCTCGACTACCGGCTTCCGGACTCGAACGACTTGGCGCTCCTCGAGACGATCAGGCGGGTTGCCCCGACCAGTCGAGTGATTATGATGACGGCGTACGGGACGCCGGAAATGCACGCTGACGCGCTCAGACTTGGTGCATCTCGTGTCATCAGCAAGCCGATAGAAATGGCCGATATGGCCCCCTTGGTCGAGCAGGTCTGTTGACGGCTCCGCCGAGATTCAGACTGCATATGCCTTCAGCACGTATTCCTCGACCATGCGATGACTGTTGAAGAACGACCCGTTCAACGCGATGGCGTGCCGCATGATGTCGATGAATCCATCGTGATCTTGGTGGAAGAGTGGGAGGACTAGAATACCCGTTCGCCTGCCGGTTCTGCTAACCGCGTTACGGTCGTTCAGGCGTCCAAGCTCACATTCAGAGATGTGGTCTCCGCCTCGTGCGGGATTTTTCGCTTCGCGGTTGAAAAGTGCCCATCTTACTCTAGGCGATTCGTCGGATGCCACGCGGATCCAGCGCGATCGGCGTTAGCGAGAGCGATGCATCTAGCAGGATCTTTGCAGAAGAATCCTGCGGCACTGCTGGCAAGGGTGCTGGCGCAGTTCCTGCCGACCGAGGTGATGGTCATGGCGATGACATCCGTTCGATGTCCGGTACTCGGGGCTCATGTCACTCGGGTGACAGATCTCGAGGGCAATGTGACGAAGATCATCTGTCCGGAGTACGCCACATCGACAGGGGCCTGCCGGTTGAAGAAATCTGCGCTCGAAGGAGGTCCGTTAGCTCAGTTGCTCGAGCGGATGTCCGAGGACACCCTTGCTTCTCGCGGGACGTCGTGCGACTTGCGGTCAAGCTGAGCGCGTTGGAAGGGGATCGGGGGCTCGAAATGGAGAAGGACATGGTCGAAATTCGTCGCATCCTCTGTCCGATCGACTATTCGGACTCATCACGTCATGCCTTGGAGCACGCCGTGGCGATCTCAAAGTGGTACGACTCTGAGATTACTGCCCTGCACGTCGTCTATCTGGAGTACCTTCCGCAACCGCCGATTCTCTTCGCCGAGTTCCCCAGGTCTGTGCTGCCGCCCGCAGCGGACCGTCAGGCCCTGGAGCGCGAGCTACGCGGCTGGTTGGAGCCGGCCAATCGAGCAGGTGTGAAGACAGACATCCACATCGACGATGGGAATGTGGCGTCTCGTATTCTGGATCGGGCAGGCTCGCTTCGAGCCGACCTCATCGTCATGGGGACGCACGGCCTCAGTGGGTTCGAGCGGTTCATGGTGGGGTCGGTCGCGGAGAAAGTCCTTCGGAAAGCCAGCTGTCCGGTGATGACCGTGCCGCCGGCGACGGTAACAGCCGCGAAAGTCCCTTATACGCGGTTGCTCTGTCCGGTGGACTTCTCCGAGTCCTCCCTGTGCGCTCTGCGGTTGGCATTCTCGCTCGCCAAAGAGTCGGACGCGCACTTGACCATTCTTCACGCCTTAGATTGGCCACCCGATGACGACCTGCTGATCGAGCGATTCGATGCGCCGGAGCTCCGCCACGAAGTAGAAGGCCGAACCCGCAAGCGCCTCGAGGCCCTGGTGACTGACGAGGTGCGCGTGTGGTGCAAACCGATCACGAAGATCAGCTACGGGAAACCGTACCGGCAGATTCTCGAGACGGCCAAAAGCGAGGCGTCCGATCTCATTGTCATCGGCGTCCGCGGTCGGAATGCATTGGACCTTGCCATGTTCGGGTCGACGACGAATCACGTCGTTCGCCAGGCACCGTGTCCGGTCCTGACCATGAGGGGGTAATGAGTGAACGCTGAATAAGCCGGCATGCCGGCGAAGGGGCGGCCATGCGCTTCCAGAATCGTGTTGATGCGGGACAGCGGCTCGCAGGGCGATTGACGGCCTACGGCGGCCGGTCGGATGTGATTGTGCTCGGCCTTCCGCGCGGAGGGATGCCGGTCGCGCGCGAGGTGGCCGCTCGGCTGAAAGCCCCGCTTGACGTGTTCCTCGTTCGAAAGCTGGGCGTGCCCGGGCATCCCGAGCTGGCGATGGGAGCGATCGCCGCGGGTGGCATCGAGGTTCTGAGTCGCGACCTGATTCAGGATTTGGGGATCCCGTATGCGCTCGTCCAACAGGTCGCCGTTCGGGAACGACTGGAGCTCGACCGGCGTGACGTTCTGTATCGCGGCTCGCGTCGCCCGCCGGATGTGCGCGATCGAACGGTGATTCTGGTCGACGACGGGCTGGCGACCGGGTCGACCATGCAGGCGGCGATTCTCGCGTTACGTCAACAGGCGCCCGCGCGCATCGTCGTGGCAGCGCCTGTCGGGGCGCTCGAGACGTGCGACCATCTGCGCCGACTCGCCGACGAGGTCGTGTGCCTCTCCACCCCTGAGCCGTTTCGGGCCGTTGGCCTCTGGTACGACGAGTTCTCGCAGACCACCGACGAAGAAGTGAAGCACATTCTTGCCGGCACCGTGTCGAGCGGCTCGCGCAAACCGGGTGCCGCAAAGAGCGACGCCGAAGCGATCGTGCGCGAGAAGGCCCGTCCGCTAAAGGGCGATCCGGCCCAGTACGACGCGCTCATCGAGGGCATCGGCGATGCGCGCGTCGTGTTGCTCGGCGAGGCGACACACGGAACGCACGAGTTCTACCGGGAGCGAGCATTCATCACCCGACGGTTGATTACCGAGAAGGGATTCACCGCCGTTGCCGTCGAGGCCGATTGGCCCGACGCGTACCGCATCAATCGGTTTGTCCGCGGCACGAGCACCGACGAAGAAGCCATTCAGGCGCTCGCGGATTTCGGGCGCTTTCCGACTTGGATGTGGCGCAACGCCGACGTGCTGGACTTTGTCGGCTGGTTACGTACACACAACGAAGCGCAGCCGCCGGATCGACGAACCGGGTTCTACGGATTGGATCTCTATAGTCTCAGGGCCTCGATGCAGGCGGTGTTGAGCTATCTCGACAAAGTCGATCCAGACGCTGCGCGCCGCGCGCGCCGCCGATATGGCTGCTTCGATCAGTTCGGCGGAGAAATGCAGCAGTACGGCTACGCCGCGAGCTTTGGCATGCATCCATCGTGCGAACGAGAAGTCATCACGCAGCTGCTCGAATTGCATCGCCAGCGAAGCGAGTACGCGAGCCGCGATGGCCGAGTCGCCGCTGATGAATTCTTCTACGCCGAGCAGAACGCCCGGCTCGTGAAGAACGCCGAAGAATATTACCGGACGATGTTCAGAGGACGGGCGGACTCGTGGAATCTTCGCGATCGGCACATGGTCGACACCTTGGACGAGTTGATGCGCTTTCTCGATCAAGGGCGATCGAATGCTCGTGTCGTCGTGTGGGCGCACAACTCCCATCTCGGGGATGCCCGGGCCACTGAGATGAGCGAGCGGGGCGAACTGAACGTCGGCCAACTCGCCCGCGAAAGGTACGGCGCGAAGGCCGTTCTGGTCGGCTTCACGACCTACGCCGGCACAGTGACGGCGGCGTCGGAGTGGGATGGTCCCGCCCATCGGAAGCACGTACGCCCGGCGCTGGCCGGCAGCTACGAACGGCTCTTCCACGACGTGCGGATTCCGCGGTTTCTGTTGCCGCTTCGGTCCGATCTCGACCTGGCCTCCGCATTGGCGGAACCACGCTTGGAACGCGCCATCGGTGTCTTGTACGTGCCCGAGACCGAGCGAGCGAGTCATTACTTCCACGCCCGGTTGCCACAGCAGTTCGATTTCGTGCTGCACTTCGACGAAACGCGTGCCGTCGAGCCGCTCGAGCGCGGCGTGTTGTGGGAGGCTGGCGACGTTGCCGAGACGTTCCCGTCAGGGCTTTAGCGTGGGAGGTAGTCTTCAGACGAAATCACCACTTCGCGATTCCGTCGACGGTTTCAGGCAGCGCTGCGGTGCGAAACCGCAGAATCGTTTTGGATCCGTCAGCCGATTCGATCTGCAAGGCCGCGTCGGCGCCTTCGTCCGTGCGCTCGAGATAAACGTGCGTCACCTTGCGAACGACGTGCGTGAAATGCTCGGTCGCCGATCGCGCCACGGATACGACGATTGCAGAATCGTGATCGATGCGGTCTGGCGACACCCCCAGAAGGGGAAGATTGTCGATTTCCGGCTGCGCGCCGATTTCTGGGCTCAGCACATCGACCGAGACGAGCCATCCCTCGTGCACGGCAGAGAACTCGTCCAGACGCTGGAACCAGCTCTCAGGTGTGATCTCGGTGGTCTGCATGGTCGGTCCTCCGCTTCGTACTCACGCAAGAACGATACCGCATGGGTCGCGCCGTAGGTCGAGCCGAGCTCACAGTGAAGCCAGAACGATGCGGTCATGCTGTAGCGAGTGTAGGTGCAGACGCCGCCTCGTACAGCCTGGCGCATTCCGCCTCGCGTCCTCTGACGATGCGACGGCCTCGCATCGGCCCGAATGCGGACGTAATGATCGTCCACTGGTGCTCACGCGGGCCATCGTCGCCGTAGAGCACCACCCAGTCATGGGTGGTGCCTAGGCGGTGCGCCCGTGCCGTGTTCGAGAATAGCGCGGTGTAGTGATGGCCGCCCCGTTCGGTATGCAGGATGGGCAGCCATGCCGCGCGGGCCGGATTGAAGCGCCGCGGGGTGATGAGAGGCAGTTCGCCGTCTCGCGCCTTTCGCAGATATTCGCTGTCGACGTCGAGCAACTCTCGGACCGGCGGGCCGGTCTGCTCGGCGTCGGACCCGCCGTCTTTAGCGACGCGTCCGAGGCGACGCGCGAGACCGGCCACGCCGTGTGTTGCCAGAATCTGTGACGCCGGAACGGCCAGCTGGCGTGGCGTCGCGGCCGCCCGCCGACACGCTCGCACACGGTACCGGTTGGCCGCTTGCCCGTCGAGGAGCGCGGCAATCTCGTCGAGGCGGGTTGCGATGTCGTCGTTCAGTCGTCGAGCCATGGACAGACCGCGATGAGAGGTGCTCGTTGAAGGCGTCCGCAAGAGAACGCGGGTCATGCGCTCGTGAAGCGCTCGACTCGTTCCGGATGCGTCACCTTGGAGGTCAGTCGCCCGACTCGTCCAGGTGGTTGCGCTCACGGAATCTCTCGGTGGCGATCACGCGTCGCATGACCCGAGTGCTTAGTGTTGACGCAAACTATGCGCCAAATGCGCGGCGGCAAGTCGGGCGTCATGAGGTGCGACCGCGGTGACAAGAACGTTCGACCTGGAGAGGGCGAGCGGGTGTAGGATGTGGCCAGTCTTCGGAAGCCAAATCGGAAATGGCGGCCTTCAGGAGCCAATCCATGAACATCAAAACGGTGACCGTCACGTTATCGCTTGGCGCGGGTGCCTTCCTATTGGTTGGCTGCGGTCCTGGGAGCCAGCCACCGGCTCAACCCGCACAAACAGCTCAACCCGCAGTGACTTCGACGCCGCCGCCGTCGGGTCCCCCTGTCAGCATCAACGCGGAGATGGTTTCCATTGTGGATCACGCGGGTCATGCGCTGTGGGATGTCGAGAAAAAAGGCAAGGCGCCAAAGACCCAGGGGGATTGGGAACTCGTTGCGGAGCACGCGATCCAGGTGGCGGCAGCCGGCACCCTCATTACACTTCCCGGCACCGGCCCCAATGACCTCACGCTGACGCAACAGGCCGACTGGAAGAAATGGGCGGGCGCGATGTCGGATGCGGGCTTGGCTGCATTCAAGGCGAGCGAGAAGAAAGACATGAAGGCGCTCGTCGCAGCCAATTCGCAGCTCGTGGAAGCGTGCGAGGGCTGCCATAAGCAATACAAGCCTGCGCTGCCAAGCGAGGGCATCGTTCACCAGCACCTACACACTGAGCAGCACTGACGATCCGCGCTGAAATGGGCTGCGGCTCTCGGTCTGACCGCCACAGTTACGAGCCTGGTCGTGTGGAACATCAAGCCAGGACAGTCACCTGCAGCATCCACGCTAAGTGCCCCGCCCCGCCGAGCCTGGGGTCTCGGAACGATCGCAGCGGCCACCTTGCCGTCTGACCCGAGCGGCATGATGCGATGCAATTGGACCGCCGCATCAAACAATCATCGTCGTCGCGCGACTTGGTCTTCACGGAATCGACCTCGGAGAAATGAAAGGCCGCAGATGCCATGTGGAGTTTTTCGCGGCCCAGCCGAAAAGTCCCCATCGTCGATGGGACGTCTTTGGCTGATGTGGCCACTCTTCGAACTCGCCGTCGTGGTACGGCGCTTGCCTAGCAACCCAGCGCGGTTGTCCTCAAGCTTGGAGGAAGGTTCACTATGTCCGCTCAGAGCTCCGCATCCGCTACGGCAGCATATGCGGCGAGACAGGCAGAACTGATTGCCGCCAAGACGACGTTAAGTGACTGGCTGGCGCTCGTACGTGCGGAGTATCTCGAGATTCCTGGCCTGCACCTGACGCGCGACCAGGTTCGGCGGCTGTGGAGCCTGGACGACGTCACCTGCGACTCGCTGCTTCGAACCCTGGTCGACGTGGGGTTCCTCAGGCAAACCGAGGCGGGCGCATACGTTCGCGCCGACGTCGGGGGTGGATGAATATCGGCATGCCTTGTCCAGTGCGTGGTGGTTTTGCGATCCCCACATTCGTGGCAGGCGCGACCAATATCGGGCGCCCCAGATAGTCTTCCAGCAGGTGCGTGGCGGTTGCTATTCGCGCGACGTTCTCTTTCGGATCTTTCAGGCCCGCGACACGAAGTTGGACGCACGCCGGCGTATCGACTGCGCGAACTCCATGCGCAAACGTCGCGCCGCAGCGGCGGAACGCGCGCGCCAGGCGCAATACGCCGGCCAAGCCACGAACCTCGGCCTGACGTTCGGCGGACAACCGACCGAAGTGCTTGTGCCGCTCGGTCGGTTCAGCTCCACGGTGATAGCGCACGATTTCGGTGAGCACGTCCCATTCCTCGGACTCCCATCCGAGCGGCACCGGCAGCGCCCCCAAGATTTCGGAGGCCGCCTTGTGCCGAGGCTTGTGCCGGCCGCCGCTGCGGACGGCATGAAGCTGCGACGCCGTGCGGAGGATGGCCCGCCGCCTGTCGTCCAGGAAGCGTGGCTCAGCGCCGGAGGCGCCGAGAGCATCGAAGATCTGTAGCGTGAGACGCGAGATCTCGGCCGTACGGCGAGGATGCCGGTCCATGGCGCGCGCTGTCGTGCGCAGTCGTGCCTCCGTAGCCGCTGCGATCGTGATCTGGCGCGTCAGACCGGCGTTCCACACCTGCAGAAGGCCTCCAGGACCGTTTGTGTGCGCCCGATATTGCTCGATACACGACATGCGCTCGGCGTCGATCGCGTGGCGCAGAGGTCCAGTCTTGGCACCGAGGCCGTTTGTGTGCTCTGTGATCCATGTCTTGAGGACATCGAGATCATGAATTCCGCCGAGCAGGCCTTGCATCTGGCCGAGGCCTCTCGTCCCAGGCCGCCGATCGGCCGGGGAGCAGATTTTCGACGGTGTAGCGGAAGCGCTTCAACCCTATCCGTAGGGCGTGCCAGGGTTTTGGGGCTTGGGTGCGTCGCGTGCCGGCGTGCAATCGACGCAATTCGTCGTAGCGCTCGAGCGCGAGACATTTGGCTGCGAGGCTATTAGGTGGCACAAGGCGGGCGCGGCGCTCTACCGTGCGAGCGAGACGCTTCCATGCGCCCCGGTCAAATGCGCGAGCCACGCGGAGCACCTGGTCGCGGGGCTTCATTTGGCGGTCTTCCAAAGCGCTCAGCAGCCCTGGTCGGCTTGGGTCGTCTGCAGACGCGAGTTTCCTGACCCAGTTTTCGAGGACTTGCAGATCGCGTAGGGCGCCCAACGTTCGGAACAGCTTGCGGGGCAGTTTCTTCATCTTGCACCAGGCCGGATGCGCGTCCACCTCTTCCATGATCGCCGCGATAGAACGACAGCGGCGAATGGCTACCCGCAGATCATGAACGGCATCAATATTGGCGGACTTCCGAAGACGGCGGAGTTCTTTCAGTACGCGGCGCATGCGGGACGTCAGCCCGACTCGCGCAGCCCGGCGTCGGTGATCAATCGATGTTGCAGAAGCCATGAGACCGATATCTGCCGAGACTTCACTTCGGCTTCTGAAGGGACGTGAGATAGGCGAGCAGATCCGCGAGTTGTCTGACGGTCATGGCGCGGCTGAAATCCCCCATCGGCGATAACAACATCGACTCGAGCCGCTTCTTGACCTCGTCACTGGTTCTGATGCTCATCGAATGAGACGGCACGATGATCGCGGCGGCCACCTCGGAAACTGGTCGGAGTCCAAGTGTGTAATCCAGGTCAGGTCCCTGCGTTCCACTGACTGGCGCCGGAAATCTCGTCTCCCCAGGCACTCGATGGCAGACTACACACTTGAGATCGAGAAATGCTTGCCGCCCGGCCCCGGCGTCGCCGCTCGGGAGGACGACTGTCACGTCCCTGGTGTCGTACTGCGCGGGCGCAGCCCGTGCTGCTTGCGGCTCTTGCGGCGGTACTGGGGGCGGGTTCGTGCAAGAGAGCGCGGTTGTCGAGGACAAGACGAGAAGAGCGGCAAGAGCATTCAATGTCCCACGCATGAGACACCTCCTTGGCGACGGATCAGCTGACATACACAGACGACCGATTGGGAATGACATTTCAGCATCGTGATCAGCTGACATACGCAGACACCGACTGGCGATGACATTTCAGCATGTCCCCAGCGAACGAGCGCGGCGGCGGAATAGTCGCCGGCGTGCGAAAATCCTCCGAGCGCGACCAAGCCTCCTGCTGCCAACTTGTCGTTGGCGATGGCATCGTCGAGATTGATAGGGATCGCGGCGCCGAAGAGATTTCCGTACTTGTCGTACGTGTCATGGTGTCTCTCAGGCGGAAGCGCGAGAGCCTCACGCCAGTTCCGAAGGAAGATCGGATTGGGCTGAGCGCCGCTGACGGAGGCGTTGCGCGCAGCGGTACTCACGAGCCCTGTCCACACGGTGCAATCCTCGCAAAGATTTGACCGAGTCGCGCGATACCCTCGCGGATCAACTCCGGCGAGGCGTGCGTGAAGTTGAGCCGCAACGTGTTCGAGCCGCTTCGGTCGGCGCAAAACGCCGCGCCGGGCACGAACGCCACGTTCCTGGCGATGGCCTCGATCAGTACCGTGGCCGCATCGAGCGGCTCTGGCAGCGTGACCCACACGAAGAAGCCGCCTGCCGGCGTCGTCCACGTGACGGTTGTCGGAAACGACACAGCCATCGCCTCGAGCATCGCATCGCGACGCTCCGCGTATGCCAGTCGCAGCTTTTCGACGTGCTTATCAAGAAATCCCGACTGCAGGAAGTCAAGAGCGATGGACTGCGCGAGGGGGCTCGTGTGTAGATCGGCCGTCTGCTTGGCCCGGTTGAGTTGAGTGATGACGTCGGAGGGCCCGATCACCCAACCCACTCGAAGGCCGGGGGAAAGAGTCTTCGAGAACGAGCCGACGTACAGCACGTTACCGAGCGAGGACACGTGACCCGTGTCCCGCTCTTCCACGTCGACGGCAAGGAGCGGTGCCACGTCTTGTCCGCTGTAACGCAATTGCCCATACGCGTCGTCTTCCACAATCGGCACACCGTGCCGGGCCGCCAATCGAACCAGCGCGCGGCGTCGCTCGATTGAGAGGACTGCGCCGGTCGGGTTCTGAAAGGTGGGGATCGAGTACATGAACTTCGGCCTTGCTCGCAGCATCGCCTCGACATCATCCACGACCAAGCCCTGGTCGTCGACTCCGACTGAAAGGAACCGGGCCTGGTAGGTCGCCCATGCCTGAAGCGCGCCAATGTAGGTCGGGCGCTCGACAAGAACACTGTCGCCGGGATCGATCATGATCCGACCGATAAGGTCGAGCCCCTGCTGCGCTCCAGTCGTCACGAGCACGTTTTGCGCACCCACGTGGAGGCCGTGACGAGTAGCCCGGTACGCAAGGGCCTCCCGCAGCGCAGGTACGCCATCGGTCGTGCCGTATTGCAGTGCGCGCGATCCATGAGCCCGCAAGACTCTCTCGCTGGCGTTGCAGAATTCGTCGATGGGGAACAGCTCTTCTGCGGGCATGCCCCCGGCGAAAGAGATGATGCCCGGCTTGAGGCTGATTTCCTGGAGCTCGCGGATCGGTGAGCCGCGCATGGATCGTGCGCGGTCCGCGAAGAGGCGCGGCCACGGCACTGGTGGTAGCGCGGCGTCTCCGGAGTGAGCCACGTCACAAGAAATGTTTGACCAGCCATTCGTCTCGTTATGTTCGATCTCGAACATCGGCCGCTCGTCAATGCGCATGTTGCACCTGCGAGGGTGTCTGGATACGGGGAGGCACAAATGTGCGTCCCAGCGCGGAGCAGATGATTTCCACGACATGTCGGCCGGACATCGTGGCGGTCGGCACGCCTCCACCGGGCTCGACCCATTGCCCTGCCATATAGAAGCGATCCAGTCCCTGCAGCTGTTTTGGGACGTGCTTGAACGCGTTTGACGTCGGTGTCCACCCTTCGAATGCGCCTCGCCAGGCACGCGCATTTCGCCAAAACGTGAGCGGCGTGGCTACATCCGTCATTTCGAGCCCTGCCTTCACGCCGGGAATGTGGCGATCGATCGCGGTCAGCACGCGATCGGCAGCCAGATCTTTCTCGTGTTGATACTGGACACCTCGCGTGGCCCACCAGTCGTACTCGGTGGAGAGCATGGCCTGGACCATGGTGTGTCCAGGCGGCGCGAATGCAGGGTCTTCGTTGTAGATCCGCAGATAGAGATGCTCGTTGCTGTAGCCGCCGACAACGAGTGGATCAATCCCGTCGATGAGCAGCGTGGACGGCTGCCGTTCCAACGACTGCGACACGCCGAAGCTGGCGAGGACAATAGGCTGGAACATCTTCCAGCGGTCCATCCGCTCCTTCCATTCGGAAGCGCCGTAGCGTCCAGCGAGAAGCCGGAACACGGTCTCCGGCGCGCTGCCCGTGGACACCACCACGTCGGCGTCGATCATCGTCCCGTCGGTCAGGCGGACGCCGGTTGCTCGATGGTTCGTTACAAGAATTTCTTCGACGGTCGTGTTCACGATTGCGACGCCGCCGAGATCGCAATAGTGTTCAATGAGGGCGTTGCGGAAACGCGCGGTGCCGCCGACGGGGCGCGACAGCCATCCGCGCGATAGATATCCGAGAACGAACAGCAGAAACAGCGTCGGTGTCTCTGGTGGGACGAGGCGCCGGAACAACGCGCGCAGTGTCGGATTCTGGAGGCGCTCGTCGGCCCAGACGCCGACAGGCTTCCGGAAATGCGCAAGGGTTCCGACTTCGGCGAGGACTCTCCAGACGCCGCGCAGGCGCTCGCTGAAATCGGCGAGCTCGGGCGCCTGTTCCACCGGTGGACCCAGCTCGACAATCCGGTCTGCGGCGTCGATCAACCGAGCCAGCTCGCCAGCGTCCATGGGCGCCAGTGCACGAAGCGCGTCCTCGGTGCGGGTCAAGTCGCGACCGATGCTCACGTCCCAGCCGTCACGGGCGTGACGATAGGTGACGAACTCGTCGAGCGTCCGAAGCGCCACGGCCGGAACGATGCCCAGCTCCTCATAGATGCGCTGGAACGGGCCGCCCGTCAGCCAATGAATGCAGCCGTCAACCAGGTAGGGCCCTCGGCGCCACGCGGTGCAGACGCCGCCAAGGGCGAGGTTGTGCTCGACAATGGTCACCTCGAAATCGTTCGCGAGCGCGTAACAACCGGTTGACAGACCCGCGAGCCCGCCGCCGACGATGACGAGTTTCGGCCTGGCCATGCTGTGGCGTCGAGCAAACGGCATACCCGGGCGAGAGATGCGTGCCGCTGAATCCGCTTTGTCATCGCTTAGTCGGGCGCGGGTCGGCGAGGGGAACTCTTCCCACTCGGCGCGAAATTTTTCACGCTGACGATCCTCTCGCTTCACAAAGGTCTGCGAGCGTTCTGCGCAACGCGAACAAGGGCGGCTCGCCGAACGATTTGCGAGTCGGCGCTGCAGATGGCCGGATCCAACATTGCAGGGCCTGGTCTATGGCGTGCTTCTGGATTCCATTCGTCCGTCCATGAGTCCGAGTCCGCTGCGTACCGCCACCCACACAACAGAACTCGGCGTGCCGGGGTACACGTTTGCGGACCTCCACGACCCGGAGCGGCTTGCTTCCCTGTACGAACGCTTCTGCCAGGAGGTCGAGGCGGCTGACCCCGGGTTGTGGCACGAGTGGGACGCCTATCGATCGGCGCCCGATGCACCGCGTCCGCCGATTGCGTTATCGAACCTGCTCGTCACGATGGCGCCATACGTGAGTCGCTTCGTCGGCCGACTCTTTCACGTCGGGCCGAGCGTTGACGCGCTGGCGACCATCACGCGCAATCAGGACGATCTCTTCCGCTTCAAAGTGGACTTCGTCCGCCGCCGCGTTCTCCCGCTCGTAAAAGGAGGAGTGCGCGTCGTCTCGACGCCGGACGACGAGGAGGTCGTCGCGGCGTTGATCGCGGGCTCGTCCGGGGCCGCCGCAGACAGCCGAGACCTGGAGCTCGCCGTCGCGCGCGCCGGCTGCGCACTGATGGACCTCGAAAAGGCAGACGGCGACCACGTCGCCTCGCAGGTCGCCAGCCTGAAGCGCTGGTGCGCGGCTCGTCTGCACGATCCCGCCTATCGCGAGTGGGTGATCTTCCGGTTTGCCGAAACGCTCGACTACTGGCGCCTTGTCACCGTGCAGCGGCTGCGATCGAACCTGCCCGAGTGGATGGCCGGCCCCGATGATCGACTGCGCCGCCGGGACGGCTTCAAGCTGACCGACGCACGCATGCGCCCACGCGAAGTCCTGAACGAGATTCATTACTGCGTGCTCTGCCACGAGCGCGACAAGGATTCGTGCTCGAAAGGACTGCGCGAGTCCGGAAGCAAGAGCGGAGAAAGTGAGCCAGGCTGGGAAGATTGCCCTCAACCCGCTCGGCATCCCTCTGAGTGGGTGCCCGCTTGACGAAAAAATATCCGAGATGCATCTGATGCGGAAGGCGGGTGATGCGATCGCTGCGCTCGCGCTCGTCATGCTCGACAACCCTATGTGCCCGGGCACGGGCCATCGCATCTGCAACGACTGCATGAAATCGTGCATCTACCAGAAGCAGGAGCCGGTCAACATCCCGCAGATCGAAACCGGGGTGCTGACTGATGTCCTGCGGCTGCCGTGGGGCGTCGAGATATACGGACTGCTGACGCGATGGAATCCCCTGAACGTGCGCCGGCCACATGCGCTGCCATACAACGGCAAGAATATTCTCGTCGTCGGCCTCGGGCCTGCGGGCTATACGCTCGCCCACTACCTCGCGAACGAAGGCTTCGGGATCGTGGGCATCGACGGTCTGAAGATCGAGCCACTGCCATCGGAGATTGTCGGTACCGATGAAGCGCCGCCCCTGCCCATCCGCGACTGGAGGGAGGTCTATCGCCAGCTCGACGATCGCGTGCTCGAAGGTTTCGGCGGCGTGTCGGAGTACGGCATCACCGTGCGGTGGGACAAGAACTTCCTCACGCTGCTGCATCTGACGCTGGCGCGGCGTCGTGGCGTCAAGATGTACGGCGGAATCCGGTTTGGCGGCACGCTGTCGGTCGAGGACGCGTGGACGTACGGCTTCGATCACGTGGCGATTGCCACCGGCGCCGGACGTCCGACTGTCATCGACGTCAAGAACAACCTGATCCGCGGGATTAGAAAAGCGAGCGATTTCCTGATGGCGCTTCAGCTCACGGGCGCGTTCAAGCGCGAGGCGCTGCCGAACCTGCAGGTGCGCGTGCCAGCCGTCGTGATCGGCGGCGGCCTGACCGCGATCGATACCGCGACGGAGTTGATGGCGTACTACCCGCAGCAAGTGGAAAAGACGCTCCAGCGCTACGACATCCTGGCTGCTGAATGCGGTGAGAACCGCGTTCGTGGCGCGTACGATGCGGAGGAGCTCGAGCTGCTTGATGAGTATCTGACCCACGGTCGTGCGGTGCGTGCCGAGCGGGCACGCGCCGAGGCGGCGGGCGAAGTACCCAACTTCGTCCCGCTTGTGCGGGCCTGGGGAGGTGTCACCATTGCCTATCGCAAGCGGCTGGTGGATTCACCCGCGTACCGTCTGAACCATGAGGAAGTGAGTCAAGGCGCTCGAAGAGGGCATCGCGTTCGCGGAGAACCTGAACCCGATCGCCGCCGTTCCCGACGAGCGCGGGGCTGTCAAGGAAATGCTGTTCAGGCGGGATGGGCGGGAGGGGCAGGAGGGGCGGGAAGGGCGGGAAGGGCTGGAGAGGCAGGAGGGGCGGGAAGGACTGGACGCGAGCGTGACGCTGCCGGCTCGGACGGTCCTTGTCGCCGCGGGGACGACGCCCAACATTACATACGAGAAAGAGACCAGAGGCACTTTTCAGCTCGACGCAAAGAGGAAGTTCTTCCAACCACACGTGGTGTCCCGCGGTGGCGACGGCCGTTTTCGCCTGAGCCCGGACGCGAACGGTTTTTTCACGTCATACGATGCCGACGGCCGCTTCGTGAGTTACTACGGCGACAACCATCCGCGCTATGCAGGCAACGTCGTGAAGGCGATGGCGTCGGCGAAAGACGGTTTTCCGTACGTCGTCAGTCTGTTCGCGACGGAACTGTTGTCGCTGGACGTATCGACCCAGGACGGGCGGGACGCGGCATGGGCAGCGCTTGTGCAGCGCCTCGATGCCGACTTCCAGGCGCACGTCGAAGACGTGGTGCGCCTCACGCCCACTATCGTCGAAGTCATCGTCAAGGCCCCCGCCGCGGCGCGGCACTTTCGTCCGGGCCAGTTCTACCGGTTGCAGAATTACGAGTCGGTCGCGAAGCGAGTCAACGGGACCCCGCTGTTGATGGAGGGAGTCGCGCTAACGGGTGCCTGGGTCGACAAAGAGAAGGGGCTCTTGGCGCTGATCGCGCTCGAGCTCGGCGTGTCGAGTCGGCTTGTGGCGTACCTGAGGAAGGGCGAGCCGGTGGTGGTGATGGGACCAACCGGCGCGCCGACCGTCATTCCCGAGCATCGAAACGTCCTGCTGCTCGGTGGCGGTCTGGGCAATGCCGTGCTCTTCTCGATCGCCAAGGGGATGCGCGAGGCCCGCAACCAGGTCCTGTACTTCGCCGGATATAAGAAGGGCGAAGACCTGTTCAAGCGTGAAAGCATTGAAGCGGCCACAGACCAAGTGATCTGGAGCACTGAGACCGGCGCGGAGATCGAGCCCCGGCGCCCGCAGGACGCGCACTTTCGCGGCAACATCGTACAAGCGATGCTCGCATACCAGCGTGGAGAATTAGGCGAGCGAGTACTGCCGCTGGATACGATCGATCGCATCGTCGCGATTGGGTCGGCCACGATGATGGCGGCAGTCAAGGCGGCACGCCACGATGTGCTCAAGCCGCACTTGAAGCCCGACCATGTCGGCATCGCCAGCATCAACTCGCCCATGCAGTGCATGATGAAAGAGGTGTGCGCGCAATGCCTGCAGAAGCACGTCAATCACGCCACCGGCGAGGAGACAGTCGTCTTCTCGTGCTTCAACCAGGACCAAGAGATGGATCGAGTCGATTTCGTCAATCTGGCGGCGCGACTGCGGCAGAACACCGTACAGGAGAAGCTGGCCAACCTCTGGCTCGATCACCTGTTGAAGGACCAGACACTCGCGCACGTCTGAGGCGTACGCTCGAAGAGACACCGGAGCCTTCGGCATCATGGTTGCTTGAGTGTGTTCCCAAAGGCTGCCTGCCGGAGTTTTGGCAGAAAGCCGGGAGGATTCCCATGCGGAACGAAGCTGACAGATTTGTGACTTGCCACTGGCTCACGCCGACACGTTCCATGCCGCATCCGCATTGCTTCATGGCGAGCGCTCGGCCGTGGAGTTGCCTGCGCGATGGTTTCCCCCGTCCTGTGGCCATGCGCGAACTGCGAAAGTGCTCGTCGTGTCCGCATTGGGAACGGCGCACGTTCGAAGATGCCAAACGCGACCAATTGTTCGAAATATGGGGCGTTGGTGACGCTGTCGTCAACCACGCGACGTTCGATGACGTGAGGCGTGAATTGGCGATGGAGACGTGGGGAGTGCCTGTCGATTAGCTTGCAAACTCCACCGAGTCGGGCCGTGGAGGATCTCGTCAGACTTCTTCGCTCAAACTTCTGAATTCTTACTTCAGGCTGCATTGTTCAGCAGCCTGCTAGCCTCATAGGCGATGATGATCGGGTCACGGTCCGGGCATCGAGAGCGAAAGATTCCGCGATCGATGCGAAATTTCGCCGCGCCCCACACGGGCGTCGGTCTCAACATCGATCTGCAACCGGTCGGGCGCGACCACCAGCGGCTGAGGAAGGTTATCGCATGACGCTGACGACTTCGTACTTGGGCCTGAAGCTGGCGCATCCATTTATTCTCGGCGCATCCCCGGTGACCGGGTACCTTGACAATGTCCGACGCGCCGAAGATGGCGGCTGTGCGGCGATCGTCATGCACTCGCTCTTCGAGGAGCGAATCGCCGAAACCGCAGCCGGCAAGATCCCCGGATTTGAGCACGCCGCACGGGAGCTCCTGGCCACGCTGACGCACTTTTCCCGCCCTGAAAAATTCCCCTTGGGTCCCGTGGAGTACCTCGAGCAGCTGCGCAGAATCAAAGCTGCCGTGTCTGTTCCGGTCATCGGCTCGTTGAATGGCGTTGGCACCGATGGCTGGCTTCAGTATGCGCGGTTGATCGAGGAAGCGGGGGCTGATGCCTTGGAGCTGAACGTCTACTACCTGTCGACAGACGTACGGGATTCGTCGCCGGATATCGAGGCGCACATCGAATCGCTGGTCAGAAGACTGAAGGGGTTGATTCACATTCCACTCGCGGTGAAGCTGTCGCCGTTCTTCACGGCCTTCGGGAGCCTGGCCCTGCGGCTCGAGGCCGCCGGCGCCGATGGTCTGGTCTTCTTCAATCGCTTCTATCAGCCCGATGTCGACATCGACACGCTCGAGGCCCTTCCCAATCTTCATCTGTCAACGAGCGCGGAGCTCCTGTTGCGGCTCCGTTGGCTGGCGATCCTCTCGGAGCATGTCAAAGCCTCGCTTGCCGTGACCGGTGGTGTCCACAATGTCCGGGACGGCATCAAGGCGCTGATGAGCGGGGCGCATGCCGTGCAGATGGTTTCGGCGGTGCTTCAGCAGGGACCGCAGCTGTTTCGAGAGATGGAGCAGGGCCTGAGCCACTGGATGACGCGCCACAAATACGACGCGATTGATGCGTTCCGCGGGAGCTGGAACTTGCGTCGCTATGGCGACCCGACCCACTTCGAACGCACGGGCTACTTTCATGTGTTGCAGAGTTGGTCGGCATGAATCGGGATGGCGGCTAATTCTTTCGCATCTCGAGAAATAGTCTTGTTCCGTGTCGCGACACCAGTAAGAAGACTGGCCGGCCCCGCTCGATCGCTTGCAACTCTCGCCTCGCGTCAACCAATGTAGGCACTGGGCGGCCATTGACAGCCAGGACGATGTCGCCGGCGACAAGTTCCGCTTCGTCGGCGGGGCTGTCCGGAGTGACGTGCTTGACGAGTGCGCCACCAACGGCCGCCGCCGCTTCATGAGTCGCGCTCGCGGGCGTGATCTCGCCCAGCGTCAGCCCGTCATCGTTGTCGTTGGGCTCGTCGGCGGGCACATCGTCGGTGGCGTCAACAGGCTGCTCTTCGATGACGACCATGTGTGTCAGCTTCGTTCCCTCGCGGAAGACTTTCACCTTCACGGTGGTCCCGGGCGCTGTGGACGCAGTGCGGGCGATCAGATCACGCGTGTCGGCGATGGCCGTACCGTCGATCTCGACGATAACGTCGCCTGCTTGCAGGCCCGCGCGTTCCGCCGCCGAGCCGTCATCGACGCTCATCACAATAGCCCCAGTCGGCGCCGGCAAATGAAGCTCGGTCGCTTCATCTTCTAAGATCGGGCCGTCATGCAGCTGCACGCGGAGTTCACCGCGCACCACCTTGCCGCTCCGCAATTGCGGTAACAAGGCTTTCACAGCGTTGATGGGCACGGCGAACCCGATTCCGACATTGGTGCCGGTGTCCGCGTCGAGCATGGCCACGTTTATGCCCACGACCTCACCGCGAGCGTTCAACAATGGACCGCCTGAGTGTCCGAGGTTGATCGATGCATCAGTTTGTATTAATTCCTGCCACAACCCGTCCTCCACTTGCATAGGACGCCGGGCGAAGCTCACGATCCCGACTGACACGCTGTGACCGAGCTGAAAGGGGCTTCCGATGGCCACGACCCAATCGCCGGGCTCGAGCACGCTCGAATCGCCAAGCGTGGCCTTCTGAAGGTTGGGGGGCGGGTTCTGGAGCCTGATCAGGGCGCTATCAGTCAGCGGATCGCTACCCACTCGGATGGCACGATACCGTTTCCTGTCGTTACCGAACATGGTCACTTCGATTCGTTCGGCACCCTCGACGACGTGGCGGTTTGTGAGAATGTCACCAGTACTGCTGATGACGAATCCGGAGCCGACGGCGAGATTGACATGCTCACCGAGGCCCAGCTCTTTCCAACCCTTCACCCGCGAGCGCGCGATGACCGACACGACTACGGGGTTCTCGCGTCGAGCGATATCCCTGAACAACGTTGCGCTCTTGGACGACGCAGGAGGTTGTCCAACCCCATGCGACGCGCCAGCAACCGACGCCGCTGCAGAGAGGAACGCCGCGAGCATCAAAACGCTCGTCGCTTTCATGCCGATCCCTGTAGCACGGAGCGTGCCCCTTCGGTGCAATCGTCATGAGCCGCATGACCTCGAGCGTCCTTTGCAGGCTGCCAATCTCGGCCGGTGAGGGATTTTTCGCACAACGCCAAAAAGTCCCCGTACCATCGAGTGCTCCCGGGTGACATGGTCATGGACATTACTTCTTTGGTGCCGAATCATCGGCAGGGCTGTCGTGCATCGGGCGCGCGCAGCGCCAAGATCACTTCAACCCGGCGATTGCCCTTGGCACTCCACTTGCGAGATGGCTCGGCAGCAATACAGCCCTGAGTGTGACCGCCATGGTGCAGGTTCTCAGCGATAGCGCACGACGCTCAATGCGCAACCAGAAGCGAGGAGCTGGCTATGCGAGCCTGTGCGTGTTCGCGCTGGCTTTCGGCTGGATCGAGGCATCGGTCGTCGTCTATCTTCGCGAGATCTACATGCGAGAGGCAGCTCTCAATGCGACGAGCGGCCTCGAAGGTCTGCAGATCACACTGGTATCGTTGCCCGGTCATCTCGTGGGCTTGGAGATGGCGCGCGAAGCCTGCACCATCCTCTTGCTCGGCGCCGTGGCGTGGCTGGCGGGCGGCCGTTCACGCGAACGTGTTGGCGCCTTTCTTCTGTCGTTTGGCATCTGGGATCTGACCTACTACGCCGTGCTCAAGCTGGTGGCGGCCTGGCCGGGCAGCTTGAGCACGTGGGATATTCTCTTTTTGATTCCTCTGCCATGGGTCGCACCGGTATGGGCGCCGGTGACGGTCGCCACCGTCTTCGTCCTTGCGGGCAGCTATCTGTTTTGGACGCCGGAGCGTGAACGGTCGTATCGCTGGCCGGATGTCGCGGTTCTGGCAGGGTCTGCTCTGATGACGATCGCGGCATTCCTCGTCGAGTCGCAGGCCGCGATCGATCACCAGGTGCCACAGCGCTTCCCGCTGTGGCTGTTCTCGGCTGGTGTCATCGTTGGAACGGCGTGGTTTCTACGAGTCGAACAGGGCACTGCCGGCGACAAAGACAAGCCGCGACCTTGGGTGGGTGTGCGTGTGCGGACGATGCCACCCCAAAGCAGGGCGAGAGTCACGCCGAGTAAAGAAGCGGTCGTCGTCAGCAATGCGTCGAGCGAAGGTCATGAGGTCGACGTCGGTCGCGTGATTTCGGAGTACACGGAAGCCAGGCAGCGGCTTGACGCGCTCCTGAACGAAGCCGGCGAGTTGGGGGAGCGGTTCGAGCGACTCTCGCACGGTCTGACTGCACATCCAAGACGGATGATCATCGGCATTCCCGATCGACGCGTTGAAGATCCGAGCGAGTGGGAGGTGATGCCGAGCCACCCCCTTCCGACGATTGAAAGCCTGTCGCGCCTCACCGATGACATCCGAGAAGCCACGCTCATAGTCGAGCCGCTCCGCGAGCGGCTCATCCTCATGGGCCAATCCGACCTCGTTCAGCAACCCGATGGGTTCTTTCAGT
>CAVYZX010000008.1:0-208231 GCA_963773035.1 uncultured Acidobacteriota bacterium
ATTTGAGAGGCTCGACCCGTGCTTGGCGACGCCGCGCAAGCACCCTCAGGATCGCATCGAGCACAGCGTCCAGGTCCTTGCCCACGTCTTCGGCAAGGAAGCGCAGCACGAAGTAGCCGTTCTCCTGAAGCAGTTGATCCTTGCGCCGGTCGCGGCGATACGCGACCGGATCCGCGAGATGTTGGGCGCCGTCCAGCTCGACCGCCACGCGCGCGTCGGCGCAGAGCAGGTCGACTTCGAGGTCTCCGAGGCCGTCGAACGGGATCGGCAGCTCAGCGTTGAGCGGAACCGCCCCTGGTCTCCGACAGCGTCTCGAGTCGCCGGTAGAGGAACGCCTCCGTCGCACTCCGCGCCCGGTGCTGCACCTTCGGCGTCTGCCGGCACCGTCCGGGCGACGTGGACGAACAGGTTCGCGAGCGGCGTGTCGACGCCGTCCCGAACGAGCCTCCGGACGCTGCCTGCGTAGTCGCGCTTCCACACCGGGTCGACGGAAGGACGACATCGGCGGGCCATCCGGGAACGGCGCTGGCCGGCAGAAGGATCGTGTAGCCTACGGCTTCATAGCCGCGGCAGCGCCGGTCGAACATCCGCGCCAGCATCGGCACGTTGAGGTCGGCGTAGTCGTAGACGCGCACTTCGCGTTTGCCGTCGTAGAGCCGATGCAAGCGGCCAGCGTACTGGGCGATGGTCCCTCGCCATGAGACCGGAAGCGTCAGGAACAAGGTGTCCAGACGCGAGCATCGTCGAATCCCTCGCCCACGTGATCTGCCTGTCGCCAGGATGACGCGGGGCTCCGTCGCGCGGGATGGCTGCGAGCCGGTCGGCGACGACCTGCCGCTGCTTCTTTCCCGTTCCGGCGCGCAAGACGACGAGGTGACGGACACGTGCCGCGAGCCCGAGTCGCGAGGCGGTCGAGGTGCTCGTTGCGCTCGGTGAGGACGAATGGGGAGCGGCCATTGCTAACCGAATCGACAACGTCGTCACAGATTCGGCGGTTACGCGGCTGGTCGTCGACCAACTCCCGTACACCGCCTGGAATTCCACTCGCTTGTCGGGAGTAGGACTTCTGTTCGGTTGGAACGTCGGCTGCACGAGGACGAAGTGCTCGAACGTCTGGCGGCATGCTGCCTGTGCGCGAGCGTTGACCTGATGTCGAACCGGACCGCACTGCATGAAGATGATCGGATGGTGGCCGTCCTTGCGCGCAACGGTTGCCGACAAGCCAACGACAAATCGGGCTTTGGTTCGGTACCACCAGCTCGAAACTGTGCGCCGACAGGTGATGGCACTCATCGACGATCAGATGGTCGGACTCAGCGACGCGGTCATCTACTACGCCTTTCCTGACGAGACTCTGAATGATGCCGACGTCAATCTGTCCAGTCGGTCGATTTCGCCCTCCGCCGATTCGTCCGATCGATTTCGCCGGGACATCAAGGAAAGTCGAGAGTCGCTTTATCCATTGATCGAGCAGTTGCCGGCGATGAACTAGCACGAGCGTGTTCACGCCGCGCCGGGCGATGAGCCAAGCGGCGACGACGGTTTTACCGAACGCTGTTGTGGCTGCCAATACGCCTGTCTCATGACGCAACATCGCGTCCGCTGCTGCCTTCTGCTGCTGCCGAAGCTCGCCTTGAAACTTCACCTCCAAACAACTGCCGTCGCGACGTTCGTCGCGAACTGGCCGTGCGAACACCAAGATCGGTGAGCGTCTTGCGAACGTCATCAAGGCAGCCGCGCGGCAGTCCGATGTGATGCGGGAGATCCTCGGCGCAGGCGATGACGCGTGGCTTGCTGTATGTCGAAAGACGCATCGCCTGCGCTTTGTAGAACTCGGGATTCTGGAACGCAGCGAGCCGAAGCAATCGGTTTCGAAGTCCCGGATGCAGCCCTTGCTTGGGGATGTAGATCTGATTGCCAAGGACGAGTTCCAACGTCGCTGGCAAATCACCGACAATCGGGGCCTCTCTTCGACGTGACGGAGGTACAGTCCAAGGCTCTGTTTCTCCGTCTTCCTGTGGCGGTAATCGCACGCCGAGAATGCGGCCTCGTCGTTCAGCGTCCTCAACGATCTGTTCAACCTGCGGCCTCCCGATCTTGCGAACGCTCGCGAGAAACGCCCACTGGTCGGCCCATGGAACAAAGGCGCTATCAAGAAAGACCGTGTTGTCCTGTTTGCGCGCCGCCCTCTGGAGCGGCAGAGCGATCAGGTTTCCGAATCCTCCTTGCGGCATCGTGTCTTGATTGGGAAACAGCCGGTCGGTACGAATCCAGCCCGATGTCCGGACGTCTCTCCATGGTCTCGGTGAGGACATGCGATCCCAGTCTTCGGGCGAGCGCCGCCGGAATCGACTCATCGAAGAAGAACCAGACATGCGCACCTCGCCCGGAGCGTGATCGTTCGAGCGCGGCTGGGAGATTGAGGTGACGACAAGTGTCAAGAAACGCCGCGGCATCGTCGTGCCAGCCGGCCTTGTCGAAATCGACGGCGAGGAAGAAGCAAGTCTCGTCCTGAAGCAACGGGTAGACGCCAGCGACGAAGGGCTGTCCCTCGGCGTCGCAACCTGACAGATGCCAGCGAATGACATCGTCAGTGACCGGAAGGAACCGACGGTTGGGACATTCAGCGCATTTGATGCGCGGCTTCTCGCACACACCACGAACCCACTCGTTGGCACAGGCGGGAGCGTAACCAGACCGGCCCGTCTTGCGGCTCTCGAATCGCCGCGGGTATACGTCGTCGCGGCCTCTGAAGAGCGACCGAAACAAGGTGATCTTCGCCTGCGGCGACGATGTCTGATCGACCGACCCGGAGATCAGGTCCATGAGGTTGATTTCGTCTCCTCAGCGACGGGAAGCCGCCGAGTCCTCTTCAGGCCCCAGGATACGCGCGAGCTCTTTCGTTTTGTAGGTAACCGTGTCGCCTTCGCGGCAGAACTGGGAAGCCGTCTGGGAGACGCACGAGATGGCGCCGTATGTGGAACCCCGGTGTTACCAGGGACACTCGGAAAGTGGTCGGGGCGACTGGATTCGAACCAGCGACCCCCTGCGCCCAAGGCAGGTGCGCTACCAGGCTGCGCTACGCCCCGACTGGGCGATCTTACGACAAACCATCGGCCCAACGGGTCTGGACTCCGTGACCCGGGCGTCTGGCTGGCTGCCTCAGTTGAATCCGGCAAGAAGAGATGCCCGCAGTGGTCGCACCGCATCCAGCCGTGAACTGGGGTTCGAAATCGTTGTGAAAAAAGAATCCGCGCGACCCAGCTGCTGCCACAGCGGGGGCACGCGCGTACCGGCGGGAGCGTTTGCCACTGGTCCCGGTGATCCCAGTAATCCACGATATCCTCCACTTGCCTGGCCAGTTTCAGGATCGATTCGGGCGACGTTTGCTAATAACGCCTGCGGTTCCTCCTCATAACATCGATCCCAGTATTCGAGCTCAGCAAGACAAAAGGTCTGCCGGGCGATGACTTGTTACAGCCCGTTTTCTTGGCTTGACGCGGGACACGGGCTCCGTCACCATCTGTGGTCCACTGACTCTCCCGGCATCATCTGTGCGTGCGAAGCGGTCGGCCAAATGAGGGACCCCGATCGGTTCGACCCTGAACCCGAACTCAAAGAGGAGGAGGATTTTGTTTGGCCGCTTCCGGCTTCCTCTGCTGACATCGTCTGGCTGGACCCGCCCAAGCCGCAGACGCCGGCCGCGGACGCCCAAAGCCAGGGATCCCCTTTAATAGGTGATTGGCCGTCGTCGCCGAAAGCGCCGCAGCAGGCGACCTCGCTGCCGCTTTCGCGCCTCCTGTCTCCCGAGGTCGTCTGCGACTGGCACGACGCAATCGCCATCGTCCAGCAGCTGGCCGAGCAGGTGACGCACGGCGGCCGTGAAGAGCCCGCCGGCAGCCTTCCGGACATCCACCGCCTCGGCATCGAACCGAACGGCGATTTACGGGTGCGCCTCGACCCGCGTGGGCGTGAACCGCTGGTTCGTGGACTGGGTAACCTGCTGCATCGGCTGCTGACCAACCGGGACAGCCCCGCAGCCGTGCGGCTGATCGTGTCCCAGGTGATGTCCGATTTGCCGACGATTGAGACGGTCGAGGAGCTCGTCCGCGAGCTGGCGCGCTGGGAGCGCCCATACCGGATCCAGAAGCTCGTGGCAATCTACGAGCGCGCGCGAAACGCCCCGGACATCAGCCCGACACCGGATCTGTCGGAAATCGATCGGCTCACCGATCCCTCGACGATCATCTTTCCAACCGCAGCCGACTCGCCGGAATCGCAGACCGCTTTCGACTCGTTCCGGGACCCGATGGCGTCGCTGCGCCGATTGAAGAAGTACCGTTCCGCGATTCTGAAAGTCGCAGCGGTCGCTGTGTGCCTTCTTCTCGTCTCGAGTGCCGCGATCGTGATGCTGCGCTCGCCGTCCACCGCGTCTGTCAGCTTGCCGCCGGCGGCAAGCGTCGAGACGCGGGAAGCGCCGGAGCCAGCCGATCCTGCCACCACGGCGGCGTCACGCGCTGCTGCTCCCGCAACTCCCGTGACGAGGCCAGGTGTTCCTCCGACCGCAGCGGCGAGGCCAAACGTTCCAGCGTCCTCCGCGGCCGTGCCGCGAAGTACGTCTCCTGCGACGGCAGCAACGGCACCACCTCCCGCGAGCGTGCTATTAAGTCCAGGAAGTTCAGAAACTCAAGCGCCGGGCCGGCAAGGCGGATCACCTCAAACACCGGCGGCCACCGTACCCGCCGCCAGCGAACCGCCGGCTCCAGTCGCCACCGATTCGAGCGGCGCTCAAGCTGTGGATTCGAACCGAACTCCAACTGCCGGCACGAATCGCGGTGGGCAACCGCAGCCCCCAGTGCGTTTCGCAGCGCCGCCGTCGGCACCACGTCCCAGCGTCGCCGTGGCACCGCCGCCGCCTTCGCCGTCGACCGATCCCGGTTTTCCGGATCGGATCTACACGAGCGGGGACCCCGGCGTGATCGCGCCTGTGCTGATCCGGCCCTACCTGCCGGGACTCACGGAACAAAGTGCGGTCGGAACGCGCCTGGGGGTGCTGGAAGTCGTCGTGGACACGACCGGCGCGGTCGAATCGGTCCGGCTGCGCAGCCCCGAAAACCGCTACCGGGAGCGCTGGTGGCTGTTCGTTGCCAAGAATTGGCAGTTCCGGCCGGCGTACAAGGACGGGCAGCCGGTCAGGTTCCTGACGCTCATTCCTCTGACTGACGCTCGGTCTACCGACCCACAATAACTCGCTCGAGAATAAATTCGGCCGAGCGATACCTGGTACCAAAATCGTATTCGACCCGCTGCACGGAATTCCTACACCCTGCCGTCATCCATTGAACAGTCGGGAGGACAAGATCTTGTCCAACGCCGAACGCTCATTTGGCGAAAGCCTAGAAAATTCTCGGTGATTCGCGCCGATTCGATCACCGGCGTCCATGGCATATCGGTTGCTCAATTTGGCGTCGTGATTTTGAAGGACCGCTGAGATTCCCCCCAAGCTGGCTGGGCCGTTAGCCTCACCTTGAGTCATCAGCCAGCCAGCTCGAACACCTTCCACCATCACCCGGGCGGCAGGCCCTCTGGGCGCCGCCCGCGGCCCAGCCTCACGCGATTACGTTAGTGTTATATCGCGCCCGCATGACCGATCTGCTCATCGCGACTACTAACAGAGGAAAGCTGCGAGAGATCACAGGTCTTCTTTCAGATGCCCCATTCGCGATCGTTACGCTGGTCGAATGGCCAGATCTCCCGGCACCGGAAGAAACGGGAAGTACGTTCGAGGAGAATGCACGCGAGAAAGCTCTCTACTACGGGGCGGCGACCGGAAAGCTGACAGTCGCCGAGGATTCAGGACTCGAGATCGATGCGCTTGGAGGCGCTCCCGGAATCATGTCGGCGCGCTTCGGTGGTCCGGACGCGACATATCCGGAGCGATTCGCGCTGATCTACGAGGCGCTTCGCGCCAAAGGCGCGCTGGACAGTCCAGCACGATTCGTGTGCGCGTTGGCGCTCACACACGACGGGCGCATCCTGTTCGAAACACGCGGCATCGTCGAAGGCCGCATCGCGCCCGTGCAAAAAGGAAAGGGCGGCTTCGGCTACGACCCGATCTTTTTCTATCCGCCTCTGGGGCGAACCCTCGCCGAAGTCGAGCACGAGAAAGCGGCGGTCAGTCACCGCGGACAGGCATTCAGGGGGCTCAGGGAGTTTCTCAGAGCTCCAGAATTTGAGAATTTGAGGATTTGAGAATCTGATTTGAGGATTTGAGAGATCGATTTACTTGACCAGGTGGCCGACGAGGGCCCGCTGCTTTTCGACCAATTGACGAATCCCGAGGTCGGCGAGGTCGAGCAGCGAGATCAGCGCCTCGCGGCCGAAAGGCATCGCTTCGGCTGTTCCCTGAACTTCCACGAATCGTCCGTTGCCGGTTTTGACGATGTTCATGTCGACGTCGGCGCGTGAGTCGTCCTCGTAGGCCAGGTCGAGCAGCGGTTCGCCGTCGACGATGCCGACGCTGGTCGCGGCCACGTAATCGAGGAGCGGGATGTCCGTCACAACCTCGCGCTTCCGCAGCGTCTCGAGGGCCAACGCCAATGCGACGAACGCTCCGGTAATCGAGGCCGTTCGCGTGCCCCCATCCGCCTGGATGACGTCGCAGTCGATCCAGATCGTCCGTTCGCCGAGCGCAGACAGTTTGGTGACCGAGCGAAGCGATCGCCCGATCAACCGCTGAATCTCCTGCGTGCGTCCGCCGATCTTGCCGGCAGTCGCCTCGCGCTGCGTGCGCGTGGTGGTCGAGCGCGGCAGCATGCCGTACTCGGCGGTGACCCATCCTTTGCCGCTGTTCCGCAGAAATGGAGGCACGCGGTCCTCGACGCTTGCGGCGCAGATGACACGTGTCCGGCCGGCTTCGATCAGCACCGACCCTTCAGCATGTTCGAGATAGTGAGGTGTGAGCTTGGTGTCGCGGAGTTGATCGGCCGGTCGTTTGTCGGTTCGCATTTTTTTGAGGGCTTAGGGCTCAGGGCTTAGGGGTTAGGGATCGGGATCAGGGCCGTCATTCTATCCAAGCGAGGTTCTTTTCGATTGGCCGGCGCAAGTCGATGTGGCCGGCAAGAGTCTCCACCTGCTTGCCGTCCACCAGGATCTGCACCGACTGGATCGCAGGCAGGTTGGCCGTGAGCGCGTCGACCAGTGTGTAGACGGTGAGTGCCTCGCTCGTCGATCCGCCTGTGTGTTTGGAGACGACTTCCTTGCTCAAATCGACGAACGCCTCGCCGCGTTCCGTCACGAAGAGCGCTCGCAGCATCGTCCCGGGCGGCACCGCGGAGATGAATGGCTCGGCGACCGGAGCAATCTGCGCTTCGATGATGTGCCGCGCCTGTTCGGTGGCCCCTTCGCCAAAGGCGACGTCGCGTTCCTGGCCAATCAATCTCGCGCCATCGTCTGCGACATAGAAGAGCCGGGCCTTGATCTTCCGCCCGGGTGGCGCTGGCGTGGCCGGGGTACTGGCGACCGGCGTCTGGGCAGTCGAACCGCCGCCTTCACGTGACACACGGGTGATGACGAACCAGGAGAGTCCGGCGACCACCACGAGACCGGCCACAGTGACGAGGACGAGCCTGGACGTGGTCATCGCGCGGCACCAGCCTGGACCATGTCGCGGAACTTCACCACCGCGTCGTACACGGCTTGCGCCACAGTGTTCTGAAACTCGTTGCCGGCCATCCGCTTTTCCTGATCCGCATTCGACAGGTAGCCCATCTCGATGAGAACGGCCGGCATGTTCGCCGACTCGAGGACGCTCAAGGGCAGGCGCTCGGTCGAATACGTCGCCAATGGAATGCGAGGCCGGAACTCAGCTTCGAGAAGCTTGCTGAGCTCCGCGGATCGATCGATGTGTCGAATCTGCGCCAGGTCCCAGAGCACGAGGTCAATGTCGCGCTGTCCGCCGCCGAACGTCTGAAGCTTGACCAATCCGAGCGATGCGTGCGCCGATTGCTCGGCCTCGCGATCGAACGCTGCATAGAGGATCGATGCGCCCGTCACCGCCGGGCTGAACGACGCGTTCGCGTGCAGGCTGATGAACAGATCGGCCTTGTTGCTGTTGGCCATCGCCGCCCGGGCGTTGAGCGACACGTTGCGATCCTCGTCTCGGGTCAGGAGCACGCGGATGCCGAGTCGGCTCTCGATTGTGGCTTTGACCTTACGAGCGACCGCCAGCGCAAGGTCTTTCTCCTTGGTGCCGTTGAGTCCCCGCACGCCCTCGTCTTCGCCACCGTGGCCCGGATCGAGCGCGACGGTCCGAAGGGAAGGCGGTTGAGTCAAGGCCGAGATATCGGGCGCCTCAGGCGCAGGGACAGCCTGCGTGGTCTGGGGAGGCGGTGCCGGTTGCGCTTCACGCGCAGCCGACAAGAGATCGATCGTCAGCCGCATGGAGTTGTCGAGCGGCTCGGTGACCGCCCGGAACGCCATGAACCGAGGCCCGAGATCGATGGCCACCGTCGCCGGCTCAACGAGCCGTATGGCCCGCACGAGAGCCTGCGGCTGAAGCGGCGGAACGACAGCGTCGAGCGCGTCGGCGTCGAACTTGACGGCCAACGCGGTGGCTTCCTGCGACACCGCGCTCGGGCTCCGCGGCGTCGTTTCGATGACGATCCGCGTCGGGTCGCCGCCGTCGACGCGTATCGTGACACGCGGGACGCGCAAGTCGCCGACGACGACGAGCCGGGAGGGTTTGCGGAGATCGAGGCGCGAGTCGTACACGAGCCCGAGCGCGCGATTGATGAACTCAACGGGAACGAGCCAGCGGCGGCCCGATCGGGTTGGCGCTGAGGGCAGTGATACCAGGCGTCCGGCGATGGAAGCCAACGGTTGATCGGAGAGAAGAATGGTTTTGTCCTTGTAAGCGACTGTCACCGTTCCAAGCGAATCCTCGCGAACAGTCAGCTGAAAGACCGACACCAGATCGTCCAGGAACACGAGCTCCTGATCGTTGACCACGCTGAGCGGCAGAGCCCGGCGTCCCTCCCGGGAAAGAATCGTCAGCGTCGGCGATGCGTTCCCCTGACCGCCGACCGGTCCGGCAGTGCCAACCAGAACAAGCGCAATCGTCGCGGCTGTGAGAAGAAAGAGTGAAGAACGGGGCAGCTTCAATGGAGAACTCGCTTCGGAGCGCCTCCATTGTACAGAAACGATGCGGCGACGTACAGGTTGAGGTTGAGGCAGAATCTTCGCCATGGGATCACCACTCGACGAAGCCATCGCGGAAGCCGAACGCGGCCGCAGTGAGGGAGGCATTCCTATCGGTGCGGTGCTGGTTCACGAGGGCGCGATCATCGGACGTGGCCACAACCGCCGTGTGCAGCAGGGGAGCGCCGTGCTTCACGGTGAAATGGATGCGCTCGAACGCGCGGGCAGGCAGCCGGCGTCCATCTACCGCGCGAGCGTGATGTACACGACACTGTCGCCATGTGCGATGTGCACGGGCGCCATTCTTCTGTACGGCATTCCGCACGTTGTCATCGGAGAGAACCAGACGTTTCTCGGTGAAGAGGAGATGCTGCGGTCGCGCGGCGTGCGGGTGGAAGTGGTCCAGGACGAACGCTGCATCCGGATGATGCGGCGATTCATCGCCGATCATCCGGAGCTCTGGAACGAAGATATTGGCCGGGTTACTGCTGGAGCGGAAGCATCTCGGCGTGGAACGTGATCGTCTCCCCTGGGACGACATTGACATCGAACGCCACCGGTTCGAAGCGTGGCTCGCGAATTTCGATTTTGTGTGGGCCGGCTTCCAGGTTCATGTGCTGGAACGGATTGTCGAAGTCATCGACAACGCCCATGTAGTAGCCGTCGGCGAAGACCTGACCGTCCTGCGGAGCATCCTCGATTCGCACACCGCCATAGGCTCTGCCGGGGATTGGCGAAATGTATCCCGCCGGAGGCGCCGGGTACGCGTACGGACTGTAGGCTGGATAACCGTAGTACGGACTGCCGTAGGCAAAGTTAAAGCTGAACCCCGGGCGATAGGCGTAGTAGTACGGCCGGTAAGGCGCAACTCTCACGACTGTCGGTCGAATGTAGTGTGGTGCAACGTAGTGTGGTGCATAGACGCGAGGAACCGCGCGTCCGACGACGACCTGCTGTCCGCGAGCCACGGGTTGATGACCTCGGTTGTTGCGGCCGTGATCTCGCCGATCGTGATCGGCAAACGATGGGGTCGCGACGAACATGAGACCAGCAACTGCCAGAGTAGCGGTGCGCAAGTAGGTGGTTGACATCTCCGTATCTCCTAGCCCTCACAAGGCAAAGGAGTTGCCATAATCGGCGAGCCTTTTTCCTAAGGTTTTGGTGGATCTGCGCCGAGCCCAGCCGGAACCATCCTCTAGAGCGGACAGTCGCCGGCTGGCGGCTCAGATCAATCGGGTGTGGCTTCCGGCTTCAGCCGGAAGATGGATGCCGGTGGCTCTCTTCCGCCTAAAGGCGGAAGCCACACGACAAACTCTCACTGGCTCTCACATCACTTGGCGGCGTCGGCCTCGAGAGTGATCTGCTGCAGGGAGGCGGGTTCGCTCGACAGTTCCTTGTCGCCCGCGGGGAATTTGTTGGCGCTCAGCATGAACGCGACGATGTCTGCGTACTGTGCCGGCATCAGCCCGCCCGGATTGTCGAACGGCATCGTCATCTTGACTTGATCGAAGAGCGCGCCAACGGTCCTGCCTTTCCACGCGCTCAGGAATTCGTTCCCGGCAAGCGGTGGAGAGGTGCCGCCGCTCAGGTCATCCAGGTGGCACTTCGAGCACGCGTCGGCGTAGACCGCCTGACCGCGCTTCGCCTGATCGGCGGTGTACACACCACTCGAAATAGAAACCGCCTGCTGTGCTTTCAAAGCAGAGCCGCAGACGGCGCCAGCCAGGATGACGAGGGACAAGCCGATGAAGAAGCGACTGTTCATGGCGATCTTTTTACCACGGAATGGCCCGCAATCGATCTACTCGAGTTTCGTGACGGGCACGTCGAAGTGAACAGTATTCACCACGCCATTTCTCTGGAACTGAACCCACATCCGGTAAGTGCGCGGCCGCGGAAAAACCACGCGGAACTCTACCTGCGGACCGCCGTCCGCGATGAATGGATGCTGGTGCATCATGTCGATCAGGTCGTCGCTCGCCGCGAGCATGTGCGCCCACGCGCCGAGGTATTTCTCGAATCCGTCGCCCGGATCGATCGTGAAGCGGACCTGAGTCCTCGTTCCGGCCGTTGGCTGCGCCGGAATGGTTTCGAGCGAGACGTGCAGGTTCTCTGCCGTTTTTGCGCGGTAGTCGCGCCCAATCTTCACGGCGGCTGGAGCCGCGCCCGGCACGAAGACCGTCTTGGTGATCAGTTGGGGAGTGGCACCATCGGGAAAAAAGTCGCCCAGCACCCTGAACATTCCCGGCTTGGGAAACACGACCTTGTATTCAAACGCGCCGTCGCCCGTCTGGTTGGGGTGGCCGTGTTCGAAGAATTCGAGATCCTGGCTGACCACGAAGGCGTGAAAGAGCCTTTCGTGGATGACGATGAAGTTCTTCACCGGCCGATCTTTCCACGGATCGTGAACGGCGAAGGTCATCGTTGCAGGCTGTCCAGCTTTCGGGGGCTGCGGGGCGATCGACAAGTCCAGGTGAAAGGCGACCGGGTCCGGTATTCCCGCCGCCAGCTTCATCCCGCACCGCGCGCACACGCCGGGGCTGTGCGAGCGGACGTCGGGATCCATGGGGCAGACGTAGACCGGATCCTTCGACGGATCGGGGGTCCCGCGTTGTTGCGCGGTTGCGGCCACGCCGAGCGAAACCAGAAGCAGAATGACGCCGACGGCTCGCATATATCAACCTACTTGGAGATCTTCGTCGTCTTCGCCGGAATCAACACCAGACGCGCATCCTGCGAGACGCCTCGAATGATGGTGCCCGAAGGAAGGGCGAGAGGTTCCCTGAAAAAGAAAGGATGGCGTTGGGCGTTGTTGTAGTCGTGAAGCCATAACAGCGGTTCCACACTGCCGTCCGGCAGCGTGGCGACGACCTGCATCGACTCGTCGGGCGGCACCCGTTCCGGCCACACGCCGTCGAGTACCAAGTCCCGATTCAGCGGCATATCGTTCGTGACCACCAACCCCCCCTTCGGGCTCTTGAAGACCGGCGGCTTGTCGAACTTCGGCACCTTGGGCAGGGCGTTCGGATTGTTGCCCTTCGGGGCGTCGTCTTCGATCCAGTCGGTGATCAGCTCCAATTGCTCTTGTGTGAGTGATTGGTCGTTTCGAAAGTCTCCGAAACCCTTCACCGCGCCCCACGGCGGCATTCGCCGGGACAGAACGACTTCCTTGATCTCAACCAGGCGCGGTTGGACGTCCTGATATGTCATCAGCGAAAAAGCGCCGCCGTCGGGCCGATGGCAGGAGGCGCACTTGTCGTACACCAGCCTGGAGATCTCGCGGTTCCATGTGATGGGTGTCGTGCCTCGCTCGTGTGCGGGAAGATACGCGGCGAGCCGCGACAGGAGGCATACGGTGACTAGCAGACGCTTCATACTCCCGGCTGAACCTGAGCCGTGGCAGTCCTCGCAAAGCGCCTCTGCCACGCGCGGCGAATGTCCTCGCCGATCACGAAAAGACAGGGCGTCATGAACAAGACATGAATGGTGGAGCTGATCATGCCGCCGATGCTCGGCACCGCGATGGGCTTCATGATTTCCATCCCGGGACCCGACGAAAACGGAATCGGCAGCAGCGACAGAATGATGGCGGCCACGGTCATCAGCTTCGGCCGCAGGCGCAGCGTCGATCCTGCGACCACCGCATCGGTGTAAGACTGCTCGGGCGTCTTGTGCGCGAGCGCTTCCCTAATAAAGATGACCATGATGATGCCGGTTTGGACCGCGACGGCAAACAGCGAGATGTAGCCTACGATGACGGCCGTAGTCATCGGATACCCCATCAACCACTGCAGGAACACGCCGCCGATCATCGCAAACGGCACCGACAGCATGATGAGACAACTCTCGGTCGTCGAATGAAACGCGATCATCAGCAGGCCGAAGATGATGACGAGCGTTAGCGGCACGACGAATCTGAGCCGTGCCCGCGCGGCCGCTGCGTACTCATAGAGTCCAGTCCACTCGAGGGAGTAGCCAGTCGGCAGCGTCAGGTTCGACGCGAGGAATTGCTGCGCCTTCTCGACGTAGTCGGTCGCTGTGACGCCCTGTAGGTCGACGTAGATATAACCCGCAAGATCGCCGTTGTCGTTGCGTATCATCTCGGGCATCTTCCGAACCGAGACGTCCGCAATCGCGTTCAGAGGAACCGACTGGCCATCGGCCGTCACGACCGGCGTTGTCCTGACCTTCTCCAGCGTGTCGGTGTACTCGGGGGAATACTGCATGCTCAGCGGGACGACGATGTTGTCGCCTTGCTTGACGCCGACGATGTTGTCGCCGCCTATGGCGTAACGAACCGTCAGCATCGCTTCGTCGACGGTGACGCCCCGCTCTGCCATCCGCTCGAGGTCGTGTTGGACGTCGACGTAATAACCCTCGGAGATTCGCTCCGCGAGCACCGACTTGGTGCCCGGGAAGTCGCGTAGGAGGGTTTCCACCTGGCGTGAAATGTCCTCGATGACGCCTACCTCCGCACCTTTGACCTTGATGCCAACGGGCGTTTGCATGCCGGTGCTCTGCATCATGACGCGCGCGCGGATCGGCTGAACCCATGTGTTGACGTAGCCGGTGATGCGCATCGCCTGATCCATTTCGGCGATGAGCTTGTTCTTCGTCATGCCCTTGCGCCACTTCGACTTGGGTTGCAGCAGGACCGTCGTTTCGACCATCGTGACCGGCGCCGAGTCGGTGGACGTGTCCGCTCGTCCAAGTTTCCCGAAGACGCGGGCGACCTCAGGGAATTGCTTGAGCTTCTTGTCCATCTGCTGCAAAACCCATCCGGCCTCTCGCGTGGGAAGACCGGGCAGGGTCGTCGGCATGTAAAGAATTGAGCCCTCGTCGACGTCCGGCATGAAGTCCCGCTGAAAGCGGTTCAGCAACACTCCCGCAGGGATTAGCAACAACAGGCCGGCGATCGTGAACGCGTAGCGATAGCGGATCGCGGTCCTCAGCATGGACCGATACCACGTGACCGCTGCGCTCTCTTGAAAGTCCCGCCGAGGAATCGCGGTATCGTGCTTGAAGATCCAGACCACGATAATTGGAAGGAGGAAGAGCGTTAACAGCGTCGAGAACGCCATCGCAAAGGTCTTGCTGTAGGCGAGCGGATCGAACAAGCGCGCTTCACGCTCCTCCAGGAAGAACACCGGCAGGAACGACGCGAGGATGATCAAGAGCGAAAAGAGCAGCGGCCTGGCGACGGACGCGATCGACCTGATCACGATTTCGCGCTTTTCGGCTGGGCTGGCATTGCGCCGCCTCGAAAGCTCAGCCGTACAGTTTTCGACGATGACGATCGTCGCGTCGGCAATCTCGCCAATGGCTATGCACAGCCCGGCGAGCGAAAACAGATTGATGGTCTGGCCGAAGAGAGCAAGCGGCAGAACGGTGAAAAGGGTGCTGAAGAGCAGAATTGCGATTGGACCGACCGACGTCCGCAGGTTCCTCAGAAACAGGAACGTGACGACGATCAGCACGCCGAGCTCGATGGCCAGGGTTTCGAGGAACTGCCGGAGTGTGGCCCAAATCCATGCCGCTCGATCGTAGGTGGTCACGACCTCGATCCCCTGCGGCAGCCCTGCTGCAATCTGCCGGAGTTTCTGCTCGAGCGTGCGCGTGACGGCCAAAACGTTCTGGCCCTGCTCCATGATCACGACGCCGCCGACCACCTCTCCAGCGCCGTCGAGATCGGCAGTGCTGCGTCGGAGGTCGTAGCCCACTTGCATGTAGCCCACATCCTTCAGGTGTACCGGCTTACCGTCGCTGCCGCGGCCGATCACCATGAACTCGAGCTTGTTGAGATCTTCGTTGTTGATGACGCCGCGGAGCTGATACTCGCGGTTCGTTACCTCGATCGTCCGACCGCCGGCTTCCTGAAAGACCGATTGCACGCCGTTGACCAGCTGCCGTAGCGAGATGCCGGCCTTCGCCAGCAGGGGAGGGAAGAGCTTGATCTGGTACTGCTTCTCGAGGCCGCCGATCGAAGCGACCTCGGCGACGCCCGGCACCGACTGAAGCGTCTGCTTGATCTGGCCTTCGTTGAGAATCCGCAGTTCACGGAGGTCGTGCAGTCCTTCCTTGTCGACGAGCGCGTATTGGAAAATCCAGCCCATGCTGCTGGCGTTGGGACCGAGCGTGACGATGGCGTCGGACGGGAGCTGCGGGCGGATGGCGTTGATCCGATCCAGCACCATCTGTTGAACTTTTTCACGGCGCGCCGACTTGTCGAGAATCGCGTAGATGAACGAGTACCCCATGTGCGAGGTACCGCGGATCGCCTGGATATCCGGCGATCCGACCAGCGCCCTGATCAAAGGCTCGGTGACTTCCGCCTCGAGCAGCTGCGGACTCCGCGGCCACTTCACGTAGACGACAATCTGGGGATCGGAGATGTCGGGAATGGCGTCTAGTGCGGTCGTGCGGGCGGCGTAAGCGCTGACGATGACGCCAGCGGCCACCAGGAGCCAGACGGCAACCCGGAAGCGGATGATGCTTCTAATTATGCTGGTGATCATGGCTCATCGGGGCTTGCGTCGTCGTCTTCAGCTTGTATTCAGCATCGATGAAGAAACTGCCGAACGTGACGACTTGGGTGCCCTCGGATAGTCCATGAAGGATCTGGGTGTACAGCTCGCCCTGTAGGCCAGCGTGGATCTCTTGGGGCACGTAGTGCCCGGGATGCATCTGCGTGTAGACGACACGTTTGTCGCCCTCTTCGATGATGGCTTCGTTCGGCACCGAAAGGAATTCCCCCCGTTCGACGATGATTTCGGTCACATAAGTCGCGCTGTTCTCGCGTCCGAAGTTCGTGAGCGTGGCTTCGACGATGGCGCGGTCGCCCTGACGGGCGACGCGCGTCACCCTTGCCTGATACATGGAGGACTTCGACTCGAGTGGAAAGCTCCGCACGCGCTGGCCGACCTCGACGAGCGAGGCTTCCGGCGGCAGGACTGTTGCCGTCAGAACCTTCCTCGCCTTGTCGATGCTGCTGGCCGTACGCACGACCTGCTGAATCGGCCGTGTGACCGCCTGGCTGAGGGTCAGGGTGAGATCGGCGGCTTGAGAATCGCTGACTGCAGCTCCGTCGCGCGGCGGGCGCGTGTGTTCACGCTGGGCACCCACCGACGCGACTGTTAGCGCCATGGTCAGCACGGTCAGTAAAGCTTGTTTCGCGACCCTCGAATGCAAAATGCAAAATGCAAAATGCATGTGTCTGAGCATTCTGCATTGAGCATTCTGCATTGACGCCGCCGCGTTTTTCATCAGAGCCTTGATCAGTGGCAATAGTTGTCCTTACTGTCCATGATATGCGTTCCCCACGGGAACAGGCCCACGTTCGTCACTCGCTCGATCGCCTCGGTCTTGGCGTTGATGATCACGACGGAGTGGGTGGTCGACTCGGCTAGATAGAGATTCTCGTCGGCCGCGTCCGTCGTCGCCGTTTCGAGCTGGACGTTGACGCCGATTCTGATCCGGCCCGCCGGCCTCAGCGTTTGCATGTTGTACACGTAGACGAAACCGCTGGTCGAGCTGATGACGAAAGCCTTGCCACCGGCGAAATTGACGCCAGTCATGTTGGGCCCGGCTTCGAGAGTCGCCGCAACCTTGTTCGCCTTGAGGTCGATGATCGAGATTGTTTCATCGCCGTTGTTGGGCGTGATGGCGTACTTGCCGTCGTGTCCCATGTAGATCCGCCAGGGATCGGGGCCGACTCTGATCACCTTGACGACCTTGTCCTCGCGCGGGTCGATCACGCCAACCACTCCCAAATCGCCATCAGCTGCGTACAAGTAGCGACCGTCCGGACTCGGCATCGCGATGTTGATCCCCTTGATTTCGCCCAGATACTTCTGTGGGTCGAGTTTGGCGACGCCAGGAACTTCGGCCACCTGGATCTTCTTGATCAACTCGTGCCGTCTGACATCCACCACACCGACCCAGTGCGCCCCGTAGTTCCCGACATATGCCTTGGATCCGTCGGGTAGGAACGTCACATTGAGCGGCTCGGCAAATCCTGGGATCGTTTTGATTTTCGTGAGCGACACCATGTCGATCACCGAGATCGAGTCGCCCTCGGGATTGCCCTGGTAATAGAAACGGCTGTCCGGCGAAAATGCGAGATGCTCCGGAGCGATGTCGGTCGGGATGACCTTGACGAGTTCCAGCGTCCTGGCGTCGATGACGTACGCCTTGTTCGCTCGCGTTCCGCCGGTGACGACGTAGCGGCCGTCGGGAGACATCATCACCATATGCGGGTTGACGTTGTTGCCCAGAAACGTCCGGCCGACGATCTTCTTGGACTTGATATCCATGAACGCGATGTCGTTCGAGTCGCGATTGACGATCATCACGACGGACGTCGGGTCGGCAACCTTAACGGTCTGTGCGAGCAGCCTTGCACCCGCGACGACCCCGGCGATTACGACGCATAATCCGCAGCTGACTGCTATTCGTCTTGCCATGAGAGACATTGTGGTTCCTCCTGACGACCCTTAGAAACTCGCCTGCAGCCGGACACCGGGCAGGAAATAGCCAAACTTATCGCTCTGATTGTCGAGCACGTGCTGCAGATGGAAGGCCAGTCGCAGCCGCTCCGTCAGATGCAGATTGTAGTACCCCTCCACCAGCTTCTCGTTCTCTCCAGTGCCGAGCTCGGTCTGCGCGTACCCGATGCCCCAGGCATCCTGCGGATTGAAGATGATCCCGGTCTTGAATGACACGCCGAGACTGTAGAAGCGATCGTGTCCATCCACGGCCTCGGATTGCCCATATCGCCCGAATATCGTCGTCGCCGGCGAGAACTTCTGATCGATGCTGAAGCCAAAAGCCGTTTGATTCGACTCGAGACTATTATCCCACCGGTACCACACTCGATAGTTTCCTTCCGGCAGCGAGAAGGGCCGGGCTACATAGTCGAATTCCGTAAGCGTGAAGATCGAATCGGAGAGATTCGTCGCTTGGTTATTGCTCTGCTGAAGACCGAGCTTCAGGCTCGCGCCCTTCTTTGAGTCGTAGACGGCTGCCACGCCTGTGCCGTTGACAGCAAGACCGAGCGCCGGGTTGTTCACGAGCGCATCGCTGAGGAACTGCGTGGTCTCGTCGTTGGCGGCGGTGTTGTGATCGAAATAGTTGGTGAGGTCGAGCCGGCCGGCGATGATCGCCAGCCGCTGCGAAAACAGCTCCGTCCTGAGCCATGTTTCTCGCAGGTTCAACTGATTCTGGGTGCCGAGGCGGGCCGTGTAGCTGTTCAGCAATGTCAGCGACGGAATCTCCTGGTCTGGAACCGAGCCGCTCAATGCCACGACGTCAGCGAAGAACACTGTATGCTGCGCCAGTCCCGCGTTAAAGAACAAGTCGGCTGAGGCGAGCGCATATGTATGACCGTCGGCGTCGGTTTTGGGTCCGCTGCTCTGCAGGGCGGTCTGACTCACGATGGTGGCGTTCACGCCAATTCCCACACGGTGGTTCTCTGCGTCCGCGATGGCCTCTTCCAGTTTCTCGTTGATGGTCTGGCGCCGATACACGCGCTCCCTCTGATACGTGACTTCTCTCTTGGTCCCTTGCGCCGGCTGGTCGTACTCGACGCCGTTTTCATCGACAAAGACCTCGATCCGTTTCACACGGGTTTCTGGCTCCGAAAGCACCGCGAGGGATTCGAGCTCGTTGATTCGTTGTTCGAGCGCTTTGATCCGTTCGAGGAGTGCCTGAGTGTCGGTGCTTCCGCCGGCTACTCGTGGCGCCGCTTCCGCTCCGACGAGCTCGAGTGGCTCCATCGCCACCGCCACTGCCTGACTCGTCGGTATCGTGATTTCCTGACTCGCTCGCCCGAACCCAGGCGCGTCCACCTGGAGGACGTACGTTCCCGCCGGCAACTGCTCGAAGGTAAACGCCCCATCGGCGCCCGTGCGGGTCGTCCGCGGTGGCGGCTCGTTCTGGCGCATGTTCGGCATGTTGGGCATGGCCGCGCCGGGCGGGGGCAGGGTTCTAAGCGAGACCTCCGCGTTGGCAACGACGCCACCGCGCAAGTCGGCAACACGCCCGTTCAACGAGGACGTTTGCGCGAATGCGTACGTGGCCATCAGCGAGAGCGCGCACGCCCACACTAACGAACGGAATCTGTACATAAGCAGTCACCTCAGACTGTTAAAAGCGGCAAGCAGGGCCGCAGTCGGAATGCTAAAGGGGTCTGAGGGATCGGGCACCTGAAGAGTTTCTGAATTCTTTGTCAGGTGCTCGCAACTTCATTGTGAAAGAACCGCGTCGCTGGCAGGCAGACGATGTCTCCGACCATTTAGTCGCTCAAGTCTGAATTTTTCGTCAGAGATCCAGGCCAAAAACTTCAGGAACTCGGTGAGCTTCTTGGTGCTCGCGCGTTGAGGGCTGAGGGCTGATGGCTGCATGTTTATTTCGGTGGCGGTTCGGTTCCGGAGTACATGAAGTCGACCGTCGTGGTCGCTCCGGCTTTGACCTGAACCGTTTGAGTCACCGGGCCGTAGCGTTCGTGCCAGGCCTGGATCTTGTGCATGCCCGGCCGGTACGTTGGCGATTTCGAACGTGCCGGCGGTGTTGGAGACGGCGAAGTAGGGATGACTGACGACCCCGACATATGCCGTCATCCAGCTGTGCACATCACATTTGATGTGCAGCATCTCTTCGTCCTTCATTTTGAACTGCTGCATCATGCCGGCCTTCGGCTCGCTCACGTTGAACGTATTGCTCTTGGCCGACAAGCTGTGAACGTTGTGCATCAGCTCGTCGCTGTTGTGAACCTGCAGCGTCTGGCCGACTCGAGCGCCAACGACGCGCGGCAAGTACACGCAGCCTTGCTGATCGAGTTTCACCGGTTCGGTTGGCACTGGCGTTTGTGGAAACGATCCTTCGAGCTTGACGAACACGTTGGCGAGGCTGCCGTCCAGAGCGGCCAGGACGGTTTCCTGAATGACGCGCTTGCCGGCGTTGATCTTGGAGCACATCGGGTCCATGCCCATTCGGATCACGGGATTTCCTGGCAGCTTGCCGTTCAAGCGAACGTGGCCTTTGATCGTTCCTCGGTTGGCGGCCTGAGCGGCGGCCGCGATGGTCGGCTGGTTCGGGATGACGACCGCGGCCGTCAAGACGACCGCCAACAGGCAGAAGACGCCTTTCATCGGTTCGCCCAGTCCTACTTGGCGGCTTTGGTGGCCGCTTCAAGCCCGGCGAACTGGTTGGGATACCAATACTTCAAGTGGCAGTTCTCGCAAGCCTGATCGATTCCTTCACCGGAGTCCAGGAGGGCTTCTGCGTTCTTCGAATCGATCGCTTTCAGGGCGGGCACAGCGGCATCGTGCAGCCCATGCGCCAGCTTGATCCAAGTTTCGCGATCCTTGTCGATCAGCTCTTGTATTTGCGGCGGCTCGAGCTCGATATTCGGATTCTCCGACTTGTCGCCCGGGCTGGCGACCTGGCGGCCTTCCATCAGCAGAAGGTTGCTCGCCTCGACGAGCCGAACGGCGTTCCGGCGCTGCTCCGCCCAATCCTTATCAGTTCGAGGCCGTCGCTCTTCCGTGCCGGCCGCGCTGACGATTGTCGCCACCGATTCCCAGATCCCATCCGCGGAGGGATCGACAATCGAGTCCATGATGTCCTTGATCGAGGCCGTCGGTCGCAGCGGTGAGTCCTGCTTGGGTGGCGACTGTGGCGCTCGACTGCACGCGACGACGAGGAAAATCGACACGCTCACCACGAAAAGCCCAAGAAACCTTGACATGACCTGTCCTTCCTCCAAACGTGGGGCTCTGCCCCACACCCCGGCTCGGTCGCTCGCGGGGCCCCATTGCCCCGCTCCGCTCCCTCGCAGGCGCGCTGTGCGCGCCTAGGACGCGTCGCTACGGCAGATGGTGTATCGGTCACCGCATCATGCAGCGACCACGCGCTTCCGAACGTAATCGTAGCCGAGCCAGGAACGCGCGGAGTCTGAAATGTTTCTGAATTCCCTGTCAGAGATCTCGGCTTGCCACCCACCGATCAGTTGTAAGGAATGAGTAAGCGACTCACCGATTCACGTTGCCAATACTGGCTGCAGGGTAGCGAAGGCCTGCCGTCGCGCCTTTCGGCGCGGCCTCGTCCAGCTTGCGGAGGTCCTCAGCAGTGAGCCGGAGGTCGGCGGCGCGGACGTTCTGCTCGACGTATGAGACGTGCTTGGCACCGAAAATCGGCACGATCGTCTTGCTGCGGGACAGCAGCCACGCCAGAGCGAGCTGAGCCAGCGTGCATTGCTTCGCCGCAGCCAACGGCTCGAGCCGCCGAACGATGGCAAGGTTCTGGTTGAAGTTCTCTTCGTGGAATCGAGGATGGTCGTGGCGCCGGTCGCCTTGCTCGATGTCGCTCGTGCTTTTGAAGCGGCCGGTGAGAAAGCCACGTCCTAGAGGGGCATACGCCACGAATCCGATGCCAAGCTCGGCGCAGGTGGTCAGCACGTCATCCTCGGGGTCGCGAGTCCACAGCGAGTACTCGCTTTGAATGGCGGTGATCGGGTGAACAGCGTGGGCGCGACGAATCGTCGCAGCCGCCGCCTCGGACAAGCCGAGAAAGCGCACCTTGCCAGCGCGGACCAGATCGGCCATGGCTCCGACCGTATCTTCGATCGGCACGTTCAAGTCGACGCGATGCTGATAGTAGAGGTCGATCACATCGACGCCGAGCCGCGCCAGCGACGCGTCGCACGCACTACGAACGTACTCGGGTGATCCATTGATGCCGAGGTTCTTGCCGTCTTCGGTCCGCACCTGACCGAATTTCGAGGCAAGGACGACGCTCGCCCGGCGGTCGCGAATGGCCGCACCGACGAGCCGCTCGTTCTTGAACGGCCCGTACATGTCTGCCGTATCGATGAGGGTGATCCCGAGATCGAGTGCTCGGTGGATCGTGGCCGTCGACTCGGTGTCGTCTTTCGGGGAATAAAATTCCGACATCCCCATGCATCCCAGTCCGAGGGCCGAGACGACGAGGCCTTGCGAACCGAGTTGTCGAGACTCCATAGGTAGATCCTTGTAGGGCTGAGGGCTGAGGGCTGAGGGCTGAGGGCTCACGAAAACCTCATCCCTAGGCGCTTCTTGGTTATCCGGTTGTTTCAGCTAACCACCACATGTTGCGATCAACCCACCGCGGCCAGGTCCTGAGCGCCCCGAATGGAACGATACGGTGTCGGCGTGCGCCCGGTCCCGAGGCCGAGCAACGTTTGGAACGCGGCAGTGGGTGTCCGTCGACGGTTATGCCGGAACGCGAACTCATCGAGGTAGACCTGCAGCTGCGCTCGACTCACGCCGTGATGGGTGCCGACAAGCCACTGCTGGAGGTTGCCAATCGCGCGATCGGCGAGCGGCACGACCGACCGCGCACCCTTGCGGAGCTCGCCCGCCAGCGGCTGTGTGCGCGCGACGTGCCGATAGCCGGCAACCGGCAAGCCGGTGAACTGTTTCAACCCATCGGTGTAGATCGTCGAACCCGGCCCCACATGCTGTTTGATGAAGGCCATCAGCGTCGTGGCTTTGAAATCCGGAATGACCGCCATTCGCACGCGGCCCGACGTCGCGCCGCGCTTTTCAACGGCGACCAGCACCAGGGCCGCACGGCGGCCCTTCAATTGGCGGCTTCCGCGCAGCCCCGCTTGAACGCCGCCAATCCAGGTGTCGTCGATTTCCACGTCACCATGGAGCGGCTCGCGAGCCGCATTGACCATCGCTCTCCGGAGCTTGTGCAGCAGCATCCAAGCCGTTTCGTACCGTCGCAGACCCAACTGTCGCTGAAGCAGGAGCGCCGACATGCCTCGCTTGTCGGTGACCGTCAGATACGTCGCCCAGAACCAAGCCGTCAACGGCGTCTTGGTGTTGTGGAGAATCGTGCCCGCGGTCAGCGAGACCTGGTAGCGGCACGCCACGCATTGCCATCGGCGATGCTCCTTCATCCGATAAGCGCGCCGCTCTCCGCAACGAGGGCACGCAAACCCATCGGGCCAGCGGCACGAAGCCAAGTACTCCTGGCACGCCTCCTCCGTCGCGAACTGACGCTGAAAGTCGCGCATATTCTTCGGAAACGGCGGCCGCGGCACCCCGCTACACTACCTATGGTGGCGTGCTGAAACAACCGGATAAGCAGAAGGCGCTTAGCCCTGAGCCCTCAGCCCTCAGCCCTAGAATTTGCGGCTCCAGTTCGCGGGCCAGCGTTCTACGACGATCTTTTTCTCTGTGTAGAAATCGATCGCGTCGCGTCCCTGGGCATGAAGGTCGCCGAAAAAGCTTTCCTTCCATCCCGAGAACGGGAAATATGCCATCGGCGCTGCGACACCTACGTTGATGCCGACGTTACCGACGCGCGTTTCGTAGCGGAATCGCCTCGCGGCGGCGCCGCTGCTCGTAAACAGGCAAGCCATGTTGCCGAACGCCGAACGGTTGACCATCTCGATCGCATCGTCGATCGTCTTCGCTCGCATCACGCTCAACACTGGCCCGAACACTTCGGTCTGTGCCAGCTCGCTCGTCGGATCGACATTGTCCAGGACCGTCGGCTTGATGAAGTTTCCGTGTTCGTAGCCTGCGACTTTAGCCGATCGGCCGTCCACCAGCGGCTTGGCTCCTGCCGCGACGCCCCCTTCGATGAGGCCTTCGATGCGCTGGCGACTTGCCGGCGAAATCACCGGTCCCATCTCGACACCGACGTCGAGGCCGTATCCGACTTTTCGATGTGTGGCAGACTCGCTGATCTGTCGCGCGAACACGTCACCCGCCTCGCCGACGGTAATCGCCACCGAGGAGGCGAGGCAGCGTTGGCCGGCGCAGCCAAAAGCGGAGTCGGCCGCAATCCGCGTGGTCATCTCCATGTCGGCGTCGGGCAACACCACGATCGGGTTCTTGGCGCCTCCCTGACACTGGGCGCGCTTGCCATTGGCAGCGGCGCGCGCGTACACGTATCGCGCGACCGGGGTTGACCCGACGAACGAGATCGCGCGAACCTCGGGATGATCGATCAGCGCGTCGACGACTGCCTTGCCGCCGTGCACCAGGTTGACGACGCCGGGAGGAAATCCGCAGGTCTCGATCAGCTCGAAAATCCGGCCCATCGTCATGGGCGTCTTTTCGGATGGCTTCAGGACCAACGTGTTGCCACACGCCACTGCGTACGGAAGGAACCAGAGCGGGATCATTCCCGGAAAGTTGAACGGTGTAATGGCCGCGACGATTCCGACCGGCTGGCGAATCATGAGCTCGTCGATGCCCGACGCGATATCTTCGAGGTTGCTGCCCATCATTAACGACGGGATGCCGGCTGCGACTTCCACGTTCTCGAGGCCCCGCTTGAGCTCGCCCTCGGCTTCACTCAACGTCTTGCCGCACTCTTGCGTGATCACACGAGCGATGTCCGAGAACTGGGCATCGAGCAACGCCTTCAGCTTGAAGAGCGGTTGGATGCGATCGCCCGGCGGTGTGCGCCGCCATGCCGGAAGCGCCGCGCCAGCCGCCTGCACAGCCTTTTCCACCTCTACGGTCGATGACAGCGGCGCGGCAGCCAGCACATCGCCTGTCGCTGGATTATGAATGGGCAGCTTGTCGGAGACGGCGGCAACGTCCCAGCGGCCGTTTATGAAGTTCAACAAAGTGCCTGACTCAATCATGGAAACTCCTAAAACGCGGGTGCTAGGTGCTAGGTGCTTGGTGCTGGTGCTCGGTGCCGGTGCTTGGTGCTCGGTGCTTCGTGCTGAGTGCGCGGTGATGCGTCCGCACCAAGCACCTCGCACGGAGCACCCGGCACCGGCACGAAGCACCCAGCACTCAGCACCGAGCACGTGCGTTAGAGCGTTATGGAACAACGATAGCCCGTCCGACGATTTCGCCGCGGGCCAGCGCCTGATAGGCGGCGTCGGCTTCCACCAGCGGAAACCGCTTCGTGACGATCGTCTCGGGCCGGAACGCGCCACGTGCGGCCAGCCGGATGATCTCCGGCATGTCCGCTCGGGTACGGGCGCCGTACGAGCCGATGATCCGAAGGCCGCGGCGTACCAGCCTGGTGATTTCGACGGGCGCCGTCGTCTTGCCTGGTGCGATGCCGACCGCGACCATCCGGCCACCATCGCCGATGATCTCCAGGGCTTGGGTAAACGTCTCTGGACGACCGAGGACTTCGAACGCGATGTCCACCCCGTGGCCGTCCGTGATCTCTCGAACGTACTCGGTTGCATTGGTCGTACGAGAATTGATGATGTCGGTGGCGCCCACACGACGCGCGATCTCGAGTTTGTCGTCGCGCACGTCGATGGCGATGATTTGCGACGCTCCGAATGCGTGCGCGATTTGCACGACGTTCAGTCCGACGCCTCCGGCGGCCACGACCGCGACTCGTTCGCCGCCGCGAAGGTCCGCTCCGTGACGAACCGCACCATATGCCGTAAACACCGCACAACCGAGCACGGACGATTCAAGAAGAGGGAGCCCGGCCGGGAGCGCGAAACACATCGGTGGCTGGAACGACGGCATATTCGGCGAGACCGGCCATCGAGTACATCCAGAGCGTCGAACCGTCGCTGCGTCGCAGTCGCGAGGTTCCGTCGTACAACGTGCCCTTCAGACGATTCATCGCGAAGAAGTTGTCGCAGAGGTCATCGCGTCCGATCGCGCACAGCCGGCAGCGCCCGCAGGGCATGATGAACGCCGACACGACATTCGTGCCCGGAGGAGGGCCGCTCACGCCCGGTCCGAGCGCTTCTATGGTGCCGGAGATTTCGTGCCCGAGTACGGCCGGCGTCGGAAATGCGACTTCAGCCTTGATGACGTGCAGGTCGGTGTGACAGACACCGCACGCATTGACCTTGACGAGGACCTCACCGTCGCGCGGCTCGGGAATAGGAATCCGTTCGACGTGCATCCCGCCAGGGGCTTCATTCAGAATCACCGCGTTCATCAACATGGCGTTTAGGTAGCTGGCAGCTTGTCAATTCATTCGGCATCGATATCGTGCCGCAGCGTTTCCGTCGCGATGATGACCGAGACGATGGTGATAATTGCCATCCCAATCAGGTAGAGCGCCAGCGCGCCGCGACCGTAGCCGTACGTCAGAAGAGCCGTGGCGATGATCGGCGACAGCCCGCCGGCCAGCACGGAGGACAGTTGCGCGCCGAGAGATGCTCCGCTGTACCGCACTCTCGCGCCAAACAGCTCGGAGAGGAAAGCCGCTTGTGGCGCGTACATCGCGGCGTGCGAACAAATGAAGGTCAGAATCAACGCGAGCCAGACGAGCGGCGGCGACCCGGTATCGAGGAGAAGGAACAGGGGATAGGCGAGGACCGCCGTTGAGATCGCTCCGAAAAGATAGACGGGCTTGCGGCCAACCCGGTCCGACAGCGCACCAAAGAATGGGATCATTGGCAGTTCGAGGGCCGAGGCGATCAGAATCCCGTACAGGACGATGCTGCGGTCCATGTGAACGACCTGGGTGGCGTAGACGAGCGCAAACACGCTGTAGATGTAGAAGGCGCCGTTTTCTGCGAGGCGCGCTCCCATCGCCAGCAGTACCTGTTTTGGATAACGGCGCAGCACTTCGACAATCGGCTGGGTTGCTTCCCGGCGTGATTCTTTGAGCTTGGTAAAGGTGGGCGTCTCGAGAATCCGCAGTCGGATCAGCAGACCGATGAAGACCAGCACGATGCTGATCAGGAACGGAACCCGCCAGCCCCACGAGAGGAACGCTTCCTCGTCCATTCGAGCGAAGAGCGAGAAAACGAGATTCGCCAGGAGGAGTCCCGCCGGCACCCCGATCTGCGGCCAGCTTCCGTAATAGCCGCGTTTGCCTGGGGGAGCGTGCTCGATCGCCATCAGCACTGCACCGCCCCATTCGCCGCCCACGCCAAAGCCCTGCGCGATGCGGAGGATCACCAGGAGCACGGCGGCCATGGGTCCGAGGGTTTCGTAGGTCGGCAGCAGCCCGATCAGGAACGTCGCGACGCCCATGATGACCAGCGTCAGCACGAGCATCGACTTGCGGCCGATCCGATCGCCGTAGTGGCCAATCACGATGCCGCCAACCGGTCGAGCCACGAACCCGACCGAGTAGGTCGCCAGGGACGCGAGCGTCCCCATCAAGGGATCGAAGTTCGGAAAGAAGAGACGGTTGAGCACCAGCGCGGCGGCCGTTCCGTAGAGGAAGAAGTCGTACCATTCGATCGTGGTCCCGACGAGACTGGCCAACGCGACCATCCGAATCGACGTGGGTCTCGCAACGGTGGCTGGTGTGGCCATGGTGTCTCTGTGGGTCGATTCAGCGGATGTGGACGATGCCTCGCCGAAGCGCAACGTTCACCGCCGCCGTGCGCTCGCTGACCTTGAGTTTGGCAAAGATATTCTTCAGATGGACCTGGACGGTTTCTTCGCTGATGCCCAGTGTGGCCGCGATCTCCTTGTTACGTCTCCCTTCCGACACGAGCTCCATCACCTGGATCTCGCGTGGCGTCAACGTCGGCGCCGCCGCACGTTCATCCAGCCGGGCCTTGACGTCGGGGCGGATGGGACGCCGGCCCGCGTGGACCTCGCGGACGAAATGAATCAGATCGTCAGAGAGTGTGTCCTTCAGCAGGTACGTCGTCGCTCCGGCCGTGAGCGATCGATGGATATCTTCGTCGCCCTGGTACATCGTCAAGACGATGATCCGTGCGTCCGCATCCTCGCGGCGGATCGCCTGAATGGCTTCGAGCCCGCTCATGGTCGGCAGCTGAAGGTCCATCAAGGTGACGTCCGGTCGTTCCCGTTTGAAGAGTGCGACCGCTTCTTCGCCTGTCGCAGCCGAGCCGATCACTTCCATATCGGGCTGGCGCGCGATGATGAGTGAGATGCCCTCGCGGACGATTCGATGATCATCCACACAGAGCACGCGAATTGTTGACTTGGTCATAACTTTAGCTGCCGCTCATCCATGCTTTCAGGATCCATGATCGATCGATTAGACTGCCAGAATGAACCAAGCGAATCATTCGGTCAGCAGTTAGCATTTGATCATCGATGATTATGCGTGGGCACCACCGTCTCCACCTGAGTGCCCCGTCCTACGGATGTCGCGATCCTGAATCGGGCGCCCAGTTCCTCCGCTCGTTCACGCATCGTCGTCAGGCCGTAATGGTTCTCCATCTCGTGCGCGACTATGTCGCCATGATCGAATCCGCAACCGTCGTCCGACACTCGCAGGGTGATCGAGGCGTCCTCGAAGCGGAGCTCGGCGTGAATTTTCTTCGCCTGAGCGTGACGGATAGCGTTGGTAATGGCCTCTTGTCCGATTCGAAGCAGCTGGTTCTCCACCTTGGCCGAGCATCGACGTGGCGTGCCCGTGACAGTTGCCGCGAAACGTACTGGCTGCGCGGACGCGGCACGTTTTCCGAAGTCCTGCAATGCGGCGACGAGGTCGTGAGTCTCCAGCGTCGGCGAGCGCAGGTCCCAAATCGATTGACGCGCTTCACGAATATAAGCCTCGATGTGCCGCCTGATTCGCAGGAGTTGAGCTTTGGCGGCTGACGACGACGAGTCGAGCGTGGTGGAGATGGCATCGAATTGTAAGGCAACGCCGACCAGGCTTTGAAGCAGAGTGTCGTGAATCTCTCGGCTCAGGCGCGCGCGTTCAGCCAGCACGAACGAGAACTGACGGCGAACCAATCCAAGCCGGACTCGCCAGGCGCCCCAAACGGCCAATGCGATCATCGCGGCGGTCATCGCGTAGAACCAGCTCGATTGATAGAAGGCCGGGCGGATCGCAAAGTCCCATGCCGCCGTCGACGAGGTCCACGTGCCGTCCTCGGTGTCGGCCTCGACCCTGAATCGGTAGTCGCGCGGCGAAAGGTTCGTGTAGAAAGCCTGGCGGCGAGTCCCCGCATCAATCCAATCCGTATCGAAGCCGTCGAGGCGGTAACGGAATCGGATCTTGTTCGAGGCGGTGAGCGTGAGCGCAGAATAGCTGATCTGCAGACGCCTTGTACCGGCAGGGAGCTGGGTCTGAGGTGTCGGACTGAGCCGGCTTTCGTTCGCTACCGCTCTTTCAATCCGAACAGGCGCCCGAGCGAGAGTGCGCGCGGGCTCGACCGTGCGTACGTCGACGAGCGTCAAACCGCCCCCACGGACGAACCAGAGTCGGCCGTCCGCGCCGCGGACCGATCGAATGCTCCCGAGCGGAGCACCGGCAAGGCCGTCGGACGTGTCGTAGAGCCTGTACTGAACACGATAGACGGTCGCGGCAGCCGCCTTACTGAACTCCTCGCGACTGAGACGAACCAGTCCGCGGTCGATGCTCAACCACAAATACCCATCGTCGTCATCCACGATCGAGAGCACGCCGTTGCCGGGCAACCCGTTCGGTCGGCCTACGGTCGTGACGCGATCGTGCTCGAATCGGCTCAGGCCGCCTGTGCCTCCGAACCATACGACGCCATCTTTGTCGGCAAAGATCGAGCTGATCGTTCTGTGAACCCCGTCGCTCAGACCGTCCTTGGCGCTGAGCAGGCGGAACGATCCGTTCAGGTCGAGATATCCGATTCTGCCTTCGTCGAATGCCGCCCACACGCGTCCGTTTTGGTCGGTCCGAGCCGTGGTCACGCGCTTCAGTCCCAAGTCGTCGGGAACGTTGAGCCGGACGAGATTCGTGCCATCCCACTTGGACAACCAGTCGCTGAAGAGGAGCCAGATGCCTCCACGAGCGTCCGGCGTGATCACGGTGATCGACGAGAGCGGATACTGTTGCGGGGGAAGCTTGACCGGAACCTGTACGCCGTTGCGGAGCGCGAACAGTCCTTCGTTCGTTCCGATCCAGAGTGAGCCTTGAGGATCCCGCAACAACGCGCGGATCCCAGGTCCGGGAGTAATTCTCTCGCGCTGCGGATGGCCGGGGGACGTCGAGAAGCGAATCAATCCGTTGGTGGTTCCGGCCCAGACGCTCGAGTCGTTGGTTCTTTCCACTGCGACGACGAATCCGATGCTCTCGACGGGCGTCAACGAGCGCTGCGTAAGGCGATGCAAGCCGCCTGTCGTGCCCACCCAGATGTTGTTCTCACGATCTTCCAGAAGAGACTGGACGGAGTCGCTGGACAGGCCAGTTCGCAACGCCGTTTGCTCGATCCGAAGGCTGGGGGTGTGCGCGGATTTGCTCTTTTGCTCGCCGTTCTCGGCGGGTCTCACGCGCCAAAGCCCCTCACCGAGTGTCGCGACCCACAGGTTGCCGTGACGGTCGTGCATCAATCGATATCCGCTGCCCTCCAGCGGGCGCGGAGGTGAGCTCGGCTCGCCGAGTCTTCTGAAGCCTGTGACGATGTCGGTGATCCAGATTGTGCCTTCCGCGTCCTCACTGACGCCCCACATGAAGCCTGGCGTCATTCGCTCGAACGCATCCGTTTCTCCGACTCGTCTGAACAGCCCGCTTCGTGCCGTTCCAACCCACAGTTCACCCTTACTGCTGACGAACGGATGCTGAATAAGAGGCTCGCGCCCGTCATACAACAGATCGATCTTGGACCAATGTCCGTCCTGGACTCGGTACAGCGAGTTGTCACTCACGGCCCAGACGGTCCCGCGATGATCCTCAATGAGATCAGCGATCGATCCCAGCACACCTCCAGGCTGATCGACAGGGCGGATCTGTCCATCGCGAATCCGTCTGACTCCACCACCGTTGGCAAACCCCACCCAGAGGCTGCCGTCGCGAGTGATGCACAATGCGGACGCGGGGAGCTTGGGAAGCGGTGTGTCGCTGAGAGCGTCCCAGGGCGTGAAGCGCACGCCGTCGAATCGAAGCAGACCGGCGTCCGCCCCGATCCAGAGATAACCATCCCGATCCTGCGCGATGGAATAGACCGTGCCGAGCGGCACGCCGTCACCATCCGTCCAGGAGGTCAGCGCATAGCCCGTCAGCAGGTTGTCCAAATCTGCGGCTGTGGCGGTCGCAGTCGGCGCCGTCAGAATCAGCAAGCCACACAGCAATGCGCGCATGTATCTGGTGGGCAAGATATGCGAAATCATGCCATGAAGGCGCCCCTACCACCTTTTAGGTATTGCCCTTTGCCATTTGCGACCATAGTTTTCTTGCACGGACAGGCACCGATCAAGGTGCGGTCAACTTCTTTAAGCACCCCTTAAATAAGTGATAAAATTCAGCTTCACTGCCTTGTTGGGAAAAGAAACGAGGCTCGGGAGCTGGGCATGAGAAAGGCCCGATGAATAGGCGAACACTCGCACTGGCCGCATGTCTATGGGCCTGGTCCGCGATGTGGACTGCTTCACAGGCTGCCGGTCCGCAGGACAGGTCCGCAACCCCTGCCTCCACTCGTGCCGACGCGCCAGCTTCAAACACTTCCGACTACCACGCGGTTCTCCAAAAATACTGCATCACGTGCCACAACGAGCGCACCAAGATCGCCGGCCTGATGCTGGACAAATTAGACGTCAACAACGTAGCGGGCGGTGCGGACGCCTGGGAAAAGGTCGTTCGGAAGGTGCGCGTCGGGATGATGCCACCGCAAGGATCGGCCCGCCCGGACCAGGAAACGCGTCAGTCTCTCGTCACCTGGCTCGCTTCCGAGCTCGATCGGGCTTCGGCGGCTAATCTGAATCCCGGCCGCGGATTGATTCATCGGTTCAACCGTGCCGAGTACGCCAACGCCATCCGTGATTTGTTTGCGCTCGACATCGACACCTCGTCGATGTTGCCGCCAGACGACTCGGCGTACGGCTTCGACAACATCGCCGACGCCTTGGGTGTCTCGCCTGTGCTGCTGGAGCGATATTTGACGGCGGCCGACAAAGTCACGTCGCTGGCGGTCGGCGATCCCGAGACTGGTCCGTACGGCCAGACCTTCCGAATCCGTCAGGACGCATCGCAGGATACGCACATCGAAGGCCTGCCGCTCGGCACCGTCGGCGGCATTCTCGCCAAGACCACTCTGCCGCTCGACGGCGAGTACTCGTTCTCGATTCGATTGTTCCGGACGAACCTTGGCGTCGTGCGCGGCCTCGAATACGACCACCAGATCGAGTTCGCCGTGGACGGCGAGCGCGTGCACCTCTCGCATATCGGCGGGGATGAGGACTTCAAGGCGAATCTGAAGAACATGACGAAGGCCGGGGATGATGTCGAGGCGCGCGCGGCGTTCAAGATGCCGCTGAAGGCTGGCCCGCATACGATCACGGTCGCGTTCCTCGAGAGAACGGCAGCGCCGAATCCGCTTCGACTCCAGCCGTTCATCCGCAGCTCCAACGACACGCTCGACACCATTGGGCATCCGCACCTCGACACGTTCACGCTGACCGGTCCATTCAATCCCACCGGCTCGGGCGATACGCCCAGCCGCCGCCGCGTTTTCTTCTGCCGGCCGACGACCAAGGCCGAAGAAGACCCGTGCGCCCGGAGAATCCTTTCAACCTTTGCGCGCCGCGCGTATCGCGGCATGGCGACTCCGGCGGATATCGATCGGCTGTTCGAGTTCTACCAGGTGGGCAGGCGCGACGGAACCTTCGAAAAGGGCGTCCAGGTCGCCCTTCAGCGGATGCTGGCCAGCCCGAAGTTCGTGTTCCGGGTCGAGCGCGATCCTGACAACCTCGCCGCTGGAGCCGTCTACAGGGTGAGCGATCTCGAGCTCGCGTCGCGGCTGTCGTTCTTCCTGTGGAGCAGCATTCCCGACGATCAGCTGCTGCAGGTTGCCCGCCAAGGCACGCTTCACACGCCGGCCGTCCTGAACCAGCAGGTGAAGCGAATGCTCAACGATCCGAAGTCGGACGCGTTGATCACCAACTTCGCGGGTCAATGGCTGTACCTGCGGAACCTGAAGAACTTCCAGCCGAATTCGCTCGAGTTCCCCGACTTCGACGACAACCTGCGCCAGGCGATGCAGCGCGAAACGGAGCTGTTCTTCGAAAGCGTCATGCGCGAGAACCGGAACGTGCTCGACCTCATGACGGCGGACTACACCTTCTTGAACGAGCGTCTCGCCAGGCACTACAACGTTCCGAATATCTACGGCAGCCACTTCCGGCGTGTCGTCCTCAAAGACGATGCGAGAAAAGGCCTGTTGGGGAAGGGCGCGATCTTGATGGTGACGTCGCACGCCGATCGAACGTCGCCTGTCGTTCGGGGCAAGTGGATTCTCGACAACCTGCTCGATGCGCCTCCGCCGCCAATGCCGAACAACGTTCCGCCGCTCAACGAGAGCGCCAACCGCGGTGGAAAGATTCTGACCATGCGTGAGCGGATGGAAGAACACCGTCAGAATCCCGTTTGCGCCTCATGCCACAAGATCATGGATCCCATCGGACTGTCGATGGAGAACTTCGATGCGGTCGGCGCGTGGCGTACGCGTGATGGCGGAACGCTCGGAAATCCGATCGATGCGTCGGGTGAGCTGTTGGACGGGACGAAGGTGGACGGCGTCGTGACGCTTCGGCAGGCGCTCGTGCGACAGCCGGAAATCTTCGTTGGAACGGTCACCGAGAAGCTGATGACTTACGCGTTGGGCCGCGGCCTGGCCTACTACGACATGCCTGCGGTCCGTGCGATCGTGCGTGACACGGCGCCAGACTATCGGTTCACCTCGATCGTTCTGGGCATCGTCAATAGCGCGCCGTTTCAAAAGCGGATCAAGGTTGCGCCAGATATCGAGAATCCCGCGGTCAAGACTGCGGAGCGATAGTCCAGCGCTTAAGGCTCAGGGCTTAGGGATCAGGAACTAGACGGACGATAAACGTTACGAAGAACGACTGAAAAGGAGCTCGCTGCCATGTTCATCACCAAGATGTCGTTGCCTCGGCGGACGTTCTTGCGCGGCATGGGGGTCACGTTAGCGCTGCCGCTGCTCGAATCCATGGTTCCGGCCTTGACGGCGACCGCCGCGACCGCGGCCAATCCGCAGCGCCGTTTCGGGGCGATCTTCGTGCCCCTCGGCGAGCGGCCGGGCTACTGGACACCCAAGACGGTGGGTGAGAACTTCGAGCTCAACACGATCTTGAAGCCGCTCGAGGCGTTCCGCGACCATTTGACCGTGGTCTCGGAGCTCTGCAACCCGATGGACGGTCACGCCCCGACTGTCGCCGCCTGGCTCAGCGGCTCGATCCCCAAGCAGACCATCGCCGAGAACGTCCACATCGGCGTCACCATCGATCAAGTGATCGCGAAGCAGATTGGACAGGACACCGTCTTCCCGTCGCTCGAACTGGCGACCGAAGATTTCACGGGGTACGTCGGCGGCTGCGATACGCAATATGCCTGCGCGTACATGAACACGCTGTCATGGTCGACCGCCACCACACCCTTGCCGATGGAAATCAATCCGCGCGTGACGTTCGAGCGGATGTTCGGCCGCGCGGGGAGCAGCACGCAGCGCCTGGCGCGGATGAAAACGGATCGGAGCATCCTCGATTCCGTCAAGAACGACGTCAAAGATCTCGAGAACGGGCTGGGGCCGCGGGACCGGGTTCGGCTCAACGACTACCTCGACAACGTCCGCGAGATCGAGCAGCGGATTCAGCGCGCGGAGAAGCAGGCCACAACTGACGTTCCCGTTCCGAATGCACCCATCGGCGTACCCGAGTCGTTCGAAGAGCACGTCGCCCTGCAGTTCGACCTGCTCGCGCTTGCGTACGAGGCCAACATCACCAAAGTGTTCACGTTCATGATGAGCCGCGACGCGAGCCAGCGTGTGTATCCGAACATCGGTGTGAACGAGCCGCACCACTCGATGTCGCACCACGGGAACAACCCGGAGAAGCTCTCGAATCTCGTCACATTGAACACGTATCACGTGTCGCTGTTCGCGAAGTTCCTGGAAAAGCTGAAGTCAACTCCCGACGGCGACGGCTCGTTGCTCGACCATTCGCTAATCCTTTACGGCAGCGGTATGAGCGAGAGCGACACGCATTCACGCCTCAACGTGCCGGCCGCGATCCTCGGCGGTGGCGCTGGTCTCATGAAGGGGAACCGTCATATTCAGGCGCCGAAGGAAACGCCGTTGGCGAACCTGATGCTGGACTTCGCCAACAAGTTCGGCTGCGAGATGGACAAGTTCGGCACGCTCAGCACGGGCCGTTTAGAGGTCTGACAGCAGGCAGGTAGGGCACGCGACTGGGGTGCCCGCCTTCGCCAAGGCTACGGCGGGTCCGCCGTAGCTCGGGAGGATCGGACCCGAGCGAAGGCTGGAGGGCCCCAGCGCCAGTGAAAAAAAGGACGTCACAAATGCGTCTCCAGTTTGTGCGCACCGCCTGGCTGTTAGCTCTGGTGGCGGTTGCCGGGCTCGAAGCCGCGGGGAGCAACGTTCGTCTCATCGATGCCGTGAAGCAGGGTAATCGCACGGCAGTCCGCGCGCTGATTACCGAGCACGCCAACGTCAACGCTGCCGAGCCCGATGGAATGACCGCACTCCATTGGGCCGTTCGGGCCGACGACCAGGAGACGACGCAGCTCCTGATTCGTGCTGGAGCGAACGTGAAGGCCGCGAGCCGCTACGGCATCACGCCGGCTCACCTGGCGGCGCAGAATGGCAATCCGACGATCACGGAAGCACTGCTGAAGGCTGGAGCGAATCCGAACGCGACGTTGCCGGAGGGCGAGACGGTTTTGATGACCGCTGCCCGCACTGGCAACGTGGACGTCATTCGCGCGCTGGTATCCCGTGGCGCGGACGTCAATGCCAGCGAGCAATGGCAAGGCCAGACTCCACTGATGTGGGCCGCTTCGCAGAACAACGCGGGAGCCGTGAAGGCGCTCATCGAGCTCGGTGCCGACAAGGAAGCAAAATCCAAGCTTCTGAGTTTCCCCGAATTCAAGTTCGAGACGTCCGGGATGGTGGTGACGGTTCTTCCGCGAGGCGCATGGACGCCGCTGATGTACGCGGCTCGTGATGGCGCGATCGACGCCGCTGCGACGCTGGCCGACGCGAAGGTAAACCTCAATACCAGCGATCCCGACGGCACGACCGCGCTCATGCTGGCCATCATCAATGCCCACTTCGATCTGGCCGCCGTCCTGATCGACAAAGGGGCCGATCCGAACGTCGCCGACAGCACGGGAACCACCGCCCTCTACTCAGCGGTCGACATGCACACGTTAGGGCCGATGTTGAGCCGGCCGTCGCCCAAGCTGGTCGACAAGCTCGATGCCGCGGATGTCGTGAAGCGTCTCCTTGCGCACGGCGCCAATCCGAACGTGAAGCTCAAGAGACCGATTATCGGCAGACACCACACGCCCACTGGAGACGCGTCGCTTGGCGAAGGCACGACACCGCTGGCTCGTGCCGCAAAGAGCAACGATCTCCAGGTCATGCGCATGCTCTTCGATGCGGGCGCCGACCCTCGTCTGACACTGAAAGATCGCACCACTGTTGCCATGATCGCGGCGGCCGGTGGCGCCGTGGTCGGCGCCTACGCGGGCGCGATTCCGGTCACCGAGGAAAGCTCGCTCGAGGCAATCAAGTTGTGTGTGGAGCACGGCGTCGACCTGAACGCGTTCAACACGAACGGTCAGACGGCCGTCCACAATGCCGTCAGCCGAAACGCACCTCTGGTCGTCAGATATCTGGCTGAGAACGGTGCCAAGCTGGACATGAGAGACAAGCAAGGCCGCACGCCTCTCGACGTCGCGATGGGCGTCGGCGCCACCGCTGCACAGCTTGGCGGGGGTGGCAATCGTCGCGGCCGTGGGGCACAGCCGAGCGAGGCGATGGCCAACCTGCTTCGTGAACTGATGGCCAAGAACGGCACCGTGACGACTGCTCCGGCGAACTGAGCACTCGGCAACGGAGCGACGGCCCGGCTCATTTGTGCGGGGCCAAATCACTTGATGACATCGTCACACGACTGGTGCAGGCGGGCTGCATTTGCTATTGCAGTCGTTGGCTTGGGAACAGGCGTCGCATTCGCTACGCAAGAGGTCTCGCCTGCCGGCCCGGTCGCGAAGCGATCGGTGTGGGACGGTATCTACACCGAAGAGCAGGCAAGACGTGGGGAGATTCAGTACGGCCGGACCTGCGAAATGTGCCACGGTTCGGACCTCTCCGGAAATGAGGTCGAAGAAGTGCCGGCGCTCGTGTGGGATGCCTTTCTCACGAACTGGAGCGGACGGACGGTCAAGGACTTCGTCGAGTCAATCTCACGCTCGATGCCGCGCGATAAGCCGGGAAGCTTGAGTGCGCGGGCGTATGCAGACGTTGCCGCGTACATCCTGCAGGCGAACAAATTTCCCAGCGGGATCCGCGAGCTCGATCGCGACCCGAAGGTACTCGAGCAGATAGTGATTGAGAGAAGTAAAAAGTAGAGAAGTGGAAAGTGGAAAGTAAGTGGAAAGTAAGTAACAAAGGCAAAAATATGTGCGGCAGACCTATCGCGTTTCTCGGAGCGGCGGTGTTGTCAGGCGTGGTGGTCGGCCTTTCGGTGTCGAGCGTGCCGCTCGGAGCCGCTCAGCAGGCGCCGACCCCCGACCGCACGATGTGGAGCGGCGTTTACACGCAGGCTCAAGCCGCACGCGGAAAGCCGCGCTTCGAGACTAGCTGCATCAGATGCCACAACATCGCGCTGACAGGTTCAGAACGTGGCCCGGCCCTCAAGGGCAGCGGATTCTGGTCGAAGTGGGAGAACGATAGCCTCGGCAGCCTGTATATCAAGATCCGCGACACGATGCCGCAAGACGGCGGCGCGGCCGTCGTGAGCGACGAAGTGAAAGTAGACATCCTCGCCTACATCCTTCAACAGAGCGGCGCGCCGGCAGGCAACGAGGAGTTGAAGCTGGACACCGCCCAGCTCGAGGGAATCAAGATTGCGAAGCGAGGCATCTGGGATGGTGTGTTCACGGCAGCCCAGGCCGACCGCGGGAAATCGACGTTCCTGACTGGCCGGTGCGGTGGGTGTCATCAGTTGGATTTGAGCGGAGACAGGGGTCCGGCGCTAAAGGGAGACGGATTCTTGTCGCATTGGGAGAATGGCAGCGTGACCAGCCTGTTTGCCAAGATCCGGGACACGATGCCGCCGAACAGTCCGAACGACACGACCGAAGACGCCAAGATCGACGTCGTTGCATATCTCCTGCAGTCCAACGGTTTCCCGGCCGGCCTTTCAGAGCTGAAACCGGACGTGGAAGCCCTGGATGCGATCGAGATTGTCAAGAAGGTCCAGGGGTCGAAAGCGCCGAATTTCGCGCTCGTTCAGGTCGTGGGCTGCCTGGCACAGGGCCAGAACAACGCGTGGGTGCTGACGAATACCACTGAACCGGTCGCCACCAAACAAGAAGAGCCAACACCAGCGAATCTGAAAGACGCAGAAGGGAAAGCGTTAGGGGCCCAGACTTTCCAGTTGGTCAGCGTGGGAGCGTTCAAACCCGACTCTCACAAGGGCCAGAAGATGGAAGCGCGGGGTCTTCTCTACCGAGATTCCAGCGACGCGCGGCTGAACCTCACGTCGTTGCAGACGCTGGGGCAGAGCTGCCAATAACTGGCTACTTCGCCGGCCCTGTCTTCGACATTTCCTCCAACGCCAGCATGAGCGCCTGGGTGCCACGCTTGCCGTGGCCCTGTGCCCGCACGACCGTGTACAACTGGTGCACCAGCGCGAGACCCGGCAGCGCAATTCCCATGCGATCGGCTTCGGATAACGCGATTCCCATGTCCTTGATGAAATGCTCGACGACGAAACCTGGCGCGAAGTCGCGCTTGACGATGCGCGGGGCGAGGTTGTCGAGCGCCCAGCACGCGGCCGCGCCGCCGCGGATGGTCTCGATCATGGTCTCGAGGGTCAAACCGGCCTTGTAGCCATAAAGCAGGCTTTCGCACATGCCGACCATCGTGCCGGCGATCACGATCTGGTTGCACATCTTCGTGTGCTGTCCGGCCCCCGGACCGCCCAGGTGCATGATCCGCTTGCCCATTGCTTCGAACAGCGGCATGAGTCCCTGGACCGTCCCCTGGTCCCCGCCGATCATGATTGAAAGCGTGGCATTACGGGCGCCGACATCGCCGCCCGAGACTGGAGCGTCCACGGCGGCCGCGCCCTTTGCACGAGCGGCTTCGTGGATTTCTTTCGCCAGCGTCGGCTCAGTCGTCGTCATGTCGACGAACACCTGTCCCGAACGGGCGGTCGAGAGCAGGCCCTGCGGCCCGAAATAGACCTCTCGAACGTCAGCCGGAAAGCCGACGATCGTGAAGACGATGTCCGATTGCTCGCCGACGCCGCGCGGAGAATCTGCCCACGTCGCACCCTGCGCGACGAGCGCTTCAGCTTTGCTTTTGGTCCGCGTGCTGACGGCAACGCGATATCCTTTGCCGATCAGGTGACCGCACATGGCGGCGCCCATCACGCCGGTTCCAATCCATCCAATTCGTGGTTGTGGTTGAGGAGTGCTCGCATTCGATGTCATGGCCGGCGAAATGCTAGTCGAAGAGTTCTCGAAATTCAACGAGCCTGTCCTTGCCTGAATCTCGCTACCACGCTGTAGCGCCGCCATCGACGGCAAGCACTTGTCCGGTGATGTAGGCCGCCGCAGCTGACGCCAGAAAAAGGGCCACGCCCTTCAGCTCGCCAGGTTGGCCGATTCGGTCCATCGGAATCGAGCGCTCGATGTCGGCGCGTCGTCGTTGAAGCACACCGGTCGACAGTCTCGTGTCGAAAAATCCAGGGGCAATCGCGTTGACCCGGATTCCGAACTGCGCCCACTTCACCGCCAGATCGCGCGTCATGCTGACGATGGCGCCTTTGCTTGCGGTGTAGCCGATCGCGTCCAGAATCTCGGGATCCGTGCCGACCAGCGCCGCGACGGATGCGATATTGACGATCGAGCCGCCCCGTTTCGATCGGATCATCTCCCTCCCCACCGCCTGGGACATCAGGAAGCAGCCGGTCACATTCGTCTCCAGAACCGCGCGCCACTTGTCGAGCGGCATGCTTTCCACGGGTTCGCCCCAACTGATGCCCGCATTGTTCACGAGCACGTCGATTCGTTCGAATCGCTGCAGAGCGGCCGACAGCGCTGCGTTGACTTGATCGGGCTGCGAGACGTCGCAGGTCGTCGCGAGGTGAGTGATGCCAAGTGCCGTCAACTCCTGCTCGGCCGAGGCCAACCACTGCGCGCGGCGGGCAGTGACGACCACCGCGGCACCTGCCTCGCCGAGACCGGTGGCGATTTCGAGACCGAGCCCGCGCGACCCGCCGGTCACCATCGCGACCTTTCCTGAGAGATCGAAGAGTTGTTTGACGTGCATAGTTTCGAGTCCGATCGGAGTGCGTATTATAGAGGCCGCTGCACGTGGCACCTTGCACGTGGCACCTTGCATGATTTCGAGGATGCCCATGCCCCTCAGAACAGTCGAGCAGTACGTCGAGAGCCTTCGCGACGGCCGAATCGTTTACTACAGAGGCCAGCGGGTTCCGGATGTCACCCGTCACCCCGTCATCTCCGTCGCCGTCGATCATGCGTCGATTGATTACCGGCTGGCCGATGATCCGGCGTCTCGCGACCTTGCGGTCGTCAAGGACTCGGATGGAGCCGAGTATTCTCGTTACTACCAGATCCCCAAGAGCTCCGATGATCTGCTGAAGCGGAGCGCTCTGATCGAGCACGCCACAGCTGCCGGCGGCACACTGGTCGTGCTCATCAAGGAAATCGGCAGCGACGCCCTATGTGCCCTGATGCGCGTCGCGGCGTCGATCGACAGGAAGACAAAGAGCAGCTATGCCGGTCGCGTCGAGGCTTTCTATCGGCACTGCCGCGCGAACGACCTGGCCGTCGCGGTAGCCCAGACGGACGTCAAAGGGGACCGTTCGCTCGGGCCGTCTGCCCAACACGATCCCGACCTCTACGTGCACATCGTCGACCGTCTCCGCGATGGCATCGTCGTCCGCGGCGCCAAGGCGCACACGTCTGTGAGCACCAACGCCAACGAGATCATCGTCTTGCCAACCCGTGCGATGGCCGAAGCGGACCGAGATTATGCGGTCAGTTTTGCGGTTCCAGTCGCGACCAAAGGTTTAACGCTCCTCGCGTCGGCCTACGACTCCGCCGGCCCGCTGGCCTCGCCGGTCGAACACCCCATCAGCGCTCGACACAAGATGATGGAGACGACGACGGTGTTCGAGGACGTGTTCGTGCCGTGGGATCGCGTCTTCCTGGCTGGCGAAACCGAGTTCGCGGGTCCGCTGGCCCTGGCTTTCGTGGAACATCACCGGTTCACGGCCATCTCGTACAAGCTTCCGCTGGTCGATGCATTGATCGGCGGCGCAATGCTGATGGCCGACATGAACGGCGTCGCGAAAGCAGGGCACGTCCGGGAGAAGTTGGTACAGCTGATCAGCTACGGCCAAACGCTGCGCGGCCTGACTCATTACGCAGCGATCAGATCGTCGCCACGCGAACTGGGAATCTTCGTGCCCGATCCACTTTATGTGAACATGGCCAAGTACCACTTCGCGCACGGCTATCACGAAGCGGTCAGGAACGTCCAGGACATCGCGGGTGGCTCACTGGTTACCGGCCCTGGCGCAGAGGATCTGTCGGCGGAGGAGACGTCACGCCACTACAAGCGCTTCTATGCGGGCAGGGAAGGGGTCAGCGGCGACGATCGGCTCCGCGCGCTCGCGCTCGTGAAAGATCTGGTTGCTTCCGAGTTCGCCACTTACCAGGAAGTGCTGGCGGTGCACGCCGAGGGATCGCTCGAAGCCGAGAAGATGATGCTCCTTCGCAGTTACGATCCGGCGTCAGCTCTCGCGTTCGTGCGGCGACTGGCGGGGCTTGGCAACACGGATTCAAAAGGCTAGTGCTGGGTGCTGCGTGCTTGGTGCTCGGTGCCGGTGCTCGTGCTGGGTGCTAAGTGCGCGGTGCTCCGGTGCCCGGCGCGAACGGCACGGCTGTTGCCCCTCGCTGGTGCGTGGGTGCGAACCGGTACAAGGATCTCGAGTGTTGGCAGCTTGCCAACGAACTCAAGCTTCAGGTGTACGCACTTGTTAACAACTCACCGGTTTGCCGCGATCTCAAATTCCGCGATCAGATTTTCGATTCGGCCCGTTCCGGTCCGCGAAACATCGCCGAGGGATTCGCTCGGTACCATCATCCAGAATTCGCGCACTTCCTCGGTGTCGCCAAGGCCTCGATCGTCGAAACGCATAACCATATCGGGGACGGTTACGACCTAGGATACTGGACCGCAAACGAACGGGATCGGATCGAAGCTCTGGCCGATCGAGCGGCCAACGCAACAACAGCCCTGATCATTTACTTGAAACGTTCACGAGCACCGCTGCCGAGTCCGAGAAGCACTGACAAGCGCGGAGGGCACAAGACGTAAAAGACGAAAGCATGCACCCAGCACAGAGCACCTAGCACCGGCACGTAGCACAGAGCACCAAGCACCTAGCACCGGCACCCAGCACATAGCACGAAGCACCCAGCACCCAACGTGACCCAACGTGAGTCAAAATAGCGTCTGTGTTCCTGAAGCCGCTGCTCGAAAAATCTGATGTCGCGTACCAACTGGTCAACCGGCGCAACGGGCGTGTCGTCGCCCAGACGGTCGCCACAGCGTTCGATTCGGCGAGCCGTCGCAAGGGGCTGCTGGGACGCGACTCGCTTGCGTCGGGAGCGGCCCTCGTCATCGCTCCAACGAATGCCATCCACACCTGGTTCATGCGTTTTCCGATTGACGTCGCCTTCATCACCCGCGATGGCCGAATCGTGAAGGCGGTCCATCGACTGCCGGCCTGGCGAATGTCTATGGCCCTGCGGGGTTATGCCGTGATCGAGTTGCCTGCAGGTGCCCTGGCCTCCTCAGACACCGTCGTCGGGGATCTTCTGGCCCTCGACCCAACCTCGGAGACGTAGGGCCCGAATCCGTTCTCTCGCGGAACAAACTCAGCCTATCCGGTGCTTTCTTGGGCCTTTGCTGGCAGCACAGGGGCTTTTTCTGGCGAAATATCTCTATCTACCTCATTTGGTTATATATCTTGCTGGATTTATATCTTTGTGCTTTAATCTAGCTTTTCCAGGAGCATGAACGTGACTGATTGGCCTGAACTCCCCTTCACCTTGGTTCCCCAACGCGATCGTCGGCAGCTGGCAGACCGTCGCGCCTTCTGGCGCGGCAGCCGGCGTGCATATGACATGGCCGGTAATGGGAAGACAGTTGCCCCACACGAGCCCGCTCTGGCGTGGACGGCGGCGCAGCAGGATACTTCCCCTTCAACTGCGGGTAGGCTGTACTGACCGAGTAATCGGCCAGGCTCGCCGTCGGTTGAACGCTCGCGAAGCGAGACTTCGCTCCGGGGCCGCTGCTTTCGACTCACGTGTATCCTGAGAATCCTCCCCGAGTACGTCTGGAGTGGCTCATCGCAACGGCGCGTGCCGTCATCGCCATCGGCGCGTTCATCACGCTGGTCATCGTCCCATTTGGCAGCCACAACCTCTCAGTTCTTGACGGAGTCCTGAGCTGGTACGTCCTCTACAGCCTGGCCGTTCTCGCCATGGTCTGGGCGCCGGTCAAGTTCGCTGCGGGATGGGATCTCGCCGTTCATATCGTCGATATCATTTCGCTGTCACTGCTCTCGTTGCTCAGCGTCGGTGCGCCGAGTCCCGTATACGTCTACTTCACGTTTCTGTTCATTTGCGGAACGTTGCGATGGCATTCGCGCGGGGCTTTCTGGACCGCAGTCGCGGCCATTAGTGCTTACGCCATGATGTATGTCTACGTGGCGTTCGTACTGCAATTGCCCACGGCCGAATGGGGAGCATTTGCCAACCGGAGCGTGCATCTTGCCGCGGTCGCTGCTTTGATTGGATGTATGGCGGCATATCAGCGGCGATACCAGAACGAGATCTCCCGTCTCGTCTCCTGGCCACGTAAGATTCCGCCAGAAGCTCACGCGCTCGTCGCAGAAGTTCTCGCTGAATCTGCCGAGATTCTCAACGCGCCCCGCGTGCTTCTGGTTTGGGACGAGCCGGGTGAAGGCTATCTCAATCTCGCCTCGCAGTCAGGTTCGCAGGTTGCCTGGACCCACGAGCCGGAGGCAACGTACGGTTCGGTGGTCATCCCGGGTCTCGAGGGGAAGAATTTTCAGGCCAGCGACGCGACCGACGAACGTGGAACGGTCGTTCATTGGTCCGGTGGCAGTTACCGACATCGGCAGGGGCGGCCGATCAATGCGGCCCTTCAGCGGCGTTTCGAGATGCGCGCCGTGCAGTCCTGGTCGCTCGATGGAGAACTGGTCCGAGGGCGGCTTTTTTGCCTGGACAAGTCCAACATGCGCCTCGATGATTTGCCGTTCGGCGTTCTTGTTGCGCGAATGGCCGTCTCGCGACTCGATGGCCTGTACTTGCTCAAACACCTCCGGGACGCGTCGGCGATCGAAGAGCGCTTAAGGCTGGCGCGTGACTTGCACGATAGTCTGCTCCAAACGGTAGCCGGCAGCGCATTGCAGTTGCTCGCGGCAAGGCGGCAGCTCGATCGGGATCCGTCGTCGGCACGTAAGAGGCTCGAGGACGTCCAGAATCAACTCGAGCGGGGCGAGCTCGACATGCGGACGTTTATCAGCCGTCTCCGGCCGTCGAGCCTTTCAAACGCAGTGGGCGCCGGCCTCACATCCCGGCTCGAGGAGCTGTGCAGCCGGGTCGAGCGGCAGTGGGAAATCAAGGTGAAGCTCCAGGTCCACGAAGGCGGCAGACGACTGGCCGGATACGCTCGCTAACGAGGTCTACCGCATCGTCCAGGAAGGGGTTTTGAACGCGGCTCGACATGCCGACGCATCGGCGATTGGCGTCGTCGTGGAAGCAGGCGAAGGTGGGCTCCAGCTCGAGATCGTGGACGACGGTCGAGGGTTTCCGTTCCGTGGGACCTACGACCTCAATGCGTTGAACGAAATGAACCGGGGTCCCTTGACACTGAAAGAACGAGTAGCCGAGTTGCGGGGAGACCTCCGGCTGAAGTCGCTGGAGACTGGCAGCGAGCTCTCGATTAGGCTACCCTTTGCGAAGGTAACGACTTGATGGGCATCAGCCTTGTGCTCGTGGACGATCATCCAGTCGTCCTGAACGGACTGCAGCAGCTCCTGCACTCCGAGCCGGATTTCGAAGTGCTGGCCACTTGCGGCAGCGCCGACGACGGCTTGAAGGCGGTCGAGTCGCTCGATCCGGATGTTCTCGTTCTGGACCTGAAGCTCCGAAACGAGACGGGCCTCGACGTCCTGCGACGATTGGATCCGAGCAGACGGCCCGCCGTCGTCGTGTTGACAGCGAGCCAGGACGAGGACGAATTGCTCGACGCGGCGCGGCTGGGGGCGCGCGGCATCGTGTTGAAGGCGATGGCGCCTCGCGTGCTCGAAGACTGCATTCGCACGGTCCATGCGGGTGGTCAGCTGTTGAATGTCGATGGCGTCGACCTGTCCAAGCGCCTGGCCGAGCGGCAAACCGTCGAAACGGAGCTCGGAACATCTCTCACGCCGCGCGAGCTGGAGATCGTCCGCCTGGTGGCCGCCCATCTGGACAATCAGGAGATTGCCGAGCGGCTCTCGATTACCGTCGGCACGGTCAAGATTCACCTCCATCACATCTACGACAAACTTCAACTGCGTGGCCGCCACGAGTTGCAGCTCTACCTGCGAAGCAGACAGTACTGAACGGAGCATTCGGGCACAGGGCGGGCCAATCGGTGCAGGTCTCCACTTCGGAACGATGACCGTTGCAGCTACTCGCGGACGAGCGCGCGCGACGTGGTCCGATGTCGGACTTCATCGCGTCTGCTTGATTCTGGTTGTGGCTGAAGTAGCGGGTCTGACACTGGAATGGCTCGTGTTTCGCGCACTAGGAATTACTTTACTCTGGGAAACGGCACGCCCAGCCCTTGGTTTAGTAGGCGGCGCGTTGGTTGGATGGGCATATTATGCCGCAAACTCTGGCTCACCTCGTGAGTGGATTTTTCCGGAAGCAGCCTTGGTCATGGCTCTCGTTCTCATGTCGTCGGTTATCGGCGCGCCGCTCCAGTACGCGGCTTTGGCCTGGCAACGTCCGATCATCGATCCATCGCTTTCAGCGGCGGATCGGGCTCTCGGGATTTCGGTACGGGATCTGGTGCATTGGACCGCACAGTACCCCGGCCTTGTATGGTTGCTGCGACGTGCGTATTTCACGCTGTTGTGGCAATTGTTCACGCCAATGTTGCTCCTGCCGGTATTCAACGATCGCGCGGCTTTATGGGAGTACGCTTGGCATTTTCTTTTTTGCTCCATGGTGACAGTCGTGTGCTTAGCGGTCTGGCCGGCTGCCTGTGTCTTCTTGTACGAAGACTTCCATCCGCTGATTGACCAGAGCAGGTTTATTGATCATTTCAACGCTGCCCGAGCGGGGGCGTTGCAGGTGCTTGATTTTGGGGATCTGGAGGGCTTGGTATCGTTTCCGTCATTTCACGTCGCTGGAGCCTGGATGGTTACGTGGGCGTTCCGCCGGTCATGGCTGTGGGTGCCGTTGCTGCTTATTAATGTGCTTTTGTCAGCGGCGACCGTATTGTTGGGCGTCCATTACGCCGTGGATCTATTTGCGACTGGAGTTATGGTGACTACTAGCGTCATCGTCTATCGAGGCTTGATTGAGCCCAGCGCATTTCGCTTGCATCGAGGACGCAAGGCGAATGCACCTCAGCTGTCCATTTAATGATTTTCGCGCTTGGACTTAAGTCGTGAAGCCGCAAAAAAACGTCCGGCCGGTTCCCGATCGACTTGATCCATTAGCTTGCTGAGTTTCTGAAGAGCTCGGGCGTTCAAGATAATAGAACAAGGTTTTGCTCTGGCCAGAGCCCTGTCCAAGCCGCAATGAAGCCTGCACCCCGGCTGCGTTCAACATGGCAGGCGGCCAGAAGCCATCGATCATGGGTGGTCCATTCGCGGACAATCGTCCGCAACGCCATCCGCACAATCGCCAGGGCGAGAAGCGCATAAAAGTGCGGCGGGTTGAAATTCAGGTTGAGCGCCCCGCCGGCCAAATACATGGACTGGCCGGGGCGCCACCTCAAACACGTTTCGCAAAAGATGGCGAAGTCTACTTCGCTCGGAAAGAAGAGTTGCAGCGCTTTCCAGACATGACCCGAGGACGCTGACCCCGACGACACACAGGTCCTGTGGGCTGAACCGCCAGAATGACTTTCGTTTTGCGTGCGACGCTCAGTTCCACGCCAGGACGCCCAAAATATTTGAGAAGTCGTCCGTCCAAAGTGGTGTGGATGGTATCAGGGCTGGGGCGAACCAGCGTGGATCGCGGACGAGCGCTCCGAGATCGGCTGGATCTCGGGCCATCACGATCCAGTCGGACGGAGTCTGCCCGGCCGCTCTGTCGCGAGGGGACACCCCCTGAAACTGTTCGAGCGCCACCAGACCGAGCGAATCGGCAAGGCGAGCCAAGACAGGTCCGAGCGACAGTCGTCGATTCGAGATGTGAAAGGCCAAACTGCCTTCAGGTGCCAGGCGCGAGAGATATAGCACCAGCGCTTCCTTTGTCAGGAGATGGATCGGAATGGCGTCCGAGCTAAAAGCGTCGAGCACGATCAAGTCGAATCGGTTTGACGAAGCGTGGACCAGGGACTGGCGCGCGTCGCCGAGAACGACGGCGCACCGATTGGCACAGTCCTGGAGATGCGTAAAGAACCGAGGAATGCGCGCAATCTGCTCGTCCAATTGATCTATTTCGTAGAACGTCCAGTGTTGCTCCGGCGCCGCGTAGGCCGCCAACGCGCCAACACCCAGGCCGACAACGGCCACCTCGGATACCCGACTTCCGACGCTCGCGTACAGCTGTCCAAACGGTCCGGAGCGATGATAGTAGGCCAATGGCTGCGTGCGACTGCTCCCGGAAACTGCCTGCATCCCGTGAAGGGTGGTTCCGTTGTAGAGCACGTGGTATTGGGCAGTTGAATCCAATTGGATCCGGTAGACGCCAAAGAACGATCGATCCGCATAGAGGAGATTGCCGTACGGTTGCCAGAACCACCAGCCGGCGCACGCGATTGCGGCAACACTTAGCGCGAATGAGATAGGTTTTCGCGCCTGGCTGAAAGCGAGCAGAGCCGGGACGGCCAGAGCGGACAAGAGAATCGTGTCATTTCCCGCCAAACGCCCGATGAGCGAGAAAACAGCAGCGGCAACTGCGAAAACCGCCGCTGGAAGCGACATGATGCGCGCGATGGATCCGCGGTCCCACGACGAGGCGTCTGGCCGAAGGGCGCAGGCCAACGCCAAGCAGATCGGATACTCCGAGATGTTCGTGAACAGATTGGACGCGACGACGGTATTGAAGACGCCGCCTATCATCCCGCCAAACGCGATCCAGACATAGAACTGCGCCAGATGCTCCACGTTGGGCCGGTGAGCGGCGAGTTTGCCGTGGCACACCAGGGCGCAGGCCAGAAGCCCCACCAGGTGCAATGGAATGCCGATCGCCAGAGGCACAGTACGATGAGAGATGATCAGCAAGGTGATAGGCAGTACCAGAAGGGGTAACGCTTTGTCGGCCAGAGCCGTGAAACGAGGCCCTGAGGCGCTGAAGGCGAGCACGAACGTGAGAAGGTAGGCGGCAAGAGGGAGGACCCAGAGCAACGGGATCGCAGCGAGGTCGGTGGTCAAGTAGCTCGTGACGCCGAGCATAAGGCTCGCAGGAACCATCGACAGCGCCATCCACTCCAGCCGTCGGAGCCACGGGGGTTGTGGGACGTTGGCCGGAGCCGCCTTACCGGCACCGTCCGAGCTTTCCCACAGCCTGTACCACACAGAAACCATACAGACCAGTGCCAGGACGATGAAGATGGCGTACGTCGCCGTCCATAGGACGCTTTGGCTCCGCAATCGCAGCGTCGGCTCCACTACGGCAGGGTATGCGAGCAGAGCGATGAAACTGCCCAGATTGCTGACCGAATACAACGAATACGCATCCGTACGATTGGAGACGCCCTTGCTCTGCGCGTACCACCGTTGAAAGAGAGGAGTCGTTGTGGAGAGGGCAAAGAAGGGCAGACCGACTGTGATTGCCAGCTGCATGATCAGCCATCCGATCGGATTACCGTGTGACGAACTTATCGCATCAATCCGCAACGGCAGCACGAGGAAGGGCACGATCAGGACGGCCACATGCGACACGACTTGTTGGCGAGGTCTCAACCATCGCGACATTCCCCACGCATAGCAGTAGCCCGCAAGAAGAGTGATTTGAAAGAAGAGCACGCAGGTGCTCCAGATCATGGGTCCGCCGCCGAGGATTGGCAGTGCCATCTTGCTGACGAGCGGCTCGGCCAGAAACATCAGGGCGGAACCGATGAAGAGCGTGACGCCAAACAACCAGAACGACACGGAGTCTCTTGGGTAGATGCGCTCTTCGGATCTCATAAATCGGATCGTTCTGGCTGCCCTTCATAGCGCCAGAGCCATATCAAGAGGGCGGCGAAGAAGAGAGTTGATAACTGCAAACGAGTGACAGTTGCCACAACGCCCATCAGCGGAGCGGCATAACCCACGTACAACGTACGACCGACGGCGGCGGGTAGGTTCGGCCGCCTCAAGTACCAGTCCGTCAGCCAGACCCAGGCAGGGGCAAGCACTACCAAGTCGTAAGCATAGAGATGGGGTGACGCCAGCACGGTGGCGAGTGTCAAGGCGGCCACGCGAAGGCTCGGATCGTGCAGTCTCCGCCACAACCGGGCAGTCAGAAAGAGTGTGCTGGCGGCGAAAATTGCGTACAGGGCGAGCGATGCAAACATGTCCGGAACGAACAGCGACCAAAACGCTCGCCACGAGTGCATTTCGCTAGGCTGCGCCGTGAGGACGCTGGCGAGTCGCGGACTGGAGAGGAGTAACTCCCCATAGGTCTTCAGTCCTCCAAAGCCGACCCACCAGACGCAAGCGGCCAATTGCCCGCATGCGGCTGTGACGGCAGCACCCAACATTCGCCATTCCCCGGCAAGCAAGAGGACGCCGAGGACGGGCACGACAAGCGATGGCTTATACGCGAGAAGACCCAGCGCTGCTCCAGACCACAGAAGGTGTCGTCGCTTAAGGCCCCACCACGCCGCGAGGAAAAGTCCAAATGCCAGGATTGAAAGCTGCCCGTGCTGTATGAGGCTCCAAAAAGGGGGAAAGCTGCCGGCGGCCAGCATGGCCAACGTGAAGTGCTTTCGGACGATGCACGTCCCACGAACGACTCTGCCCACCCCACCGAAGAATCCCGCCGCGGTCATTGCCAGCCAAACGATCAATGCCGTGCCGTACGACAGGTGGCCGAGCGGCGCCAACAGCACGGCGACCTGTGGGCCATATGCTGGAGGAAACCAATCCTCTGACGACTCCGGTTGGGCGATGACCTGGACGCGACGCTGTTCCGCCAGATCGGCGAAGTGGTCGGCGTGACCTTCCGCGCCGAGTCTGGCGAGCGTGTAGAAGTGCACGAAGTCGGTGCCTTTCACTTGCCCGCTCCGGAGTCGCCACGTCGGTGTGGCTGCGTTGAGGACCGACAGACCCCACAGGATCGCCGCCAAGACCACGAGTTGTCCCCGCAGCTCGCGAGGAGTCAGCCTCATGCGATCGTTTGGCTCCACCGTTGATCGTTTGTTGCTCTTCGCGGTCAAGGTTGTGTGGCTAAGGTTTTTGATCTGCCTGGAGTCAGACAATTAATGAAGGTTCGTACCGCTGAGCAAGGCGTGTTTTATTATGAATTCGCAGCAAACCAACGGCTTGCCCCCGATCGGAGTGTGTGGGCATCCTATTTGCCGTCGTTATGGTTCGGACGAACAACAACGAAGGTAGAGGCTCATTATGTCCGGTCGCCGAAGCTATCCCCGATTCGACATCACCCCGTCGTCCGAAGGCGTTTTGCGGATCGTGCGCGATGTCATAGTACAGCGCGCTGAAGAAGACGACTTGGTTGTAGTCGGCCGCGATGCTGGTGTGGTTGGCGATGTCATGACGCTCGAAATTCCTGAGCATGGCACCGCCGGTACGGACGTTCAAGTGGTCGAAAGTACGCCAGTCATTATCGACGGGACAGTGCGTCACTCGTTAAGGCTTCGCCGCCTGCCAATCACTCGCTCGACTATTGACGAAACTTCGTCAGAAGGGTCCTCCACGTGATAAGCGCGCGTTACGTCCAATCGACGAACGGCCGAAACGCCTTGGCCGTCCTCGGCAAAGAAGTGTCGGTGCGGGTCTTGAATTGCAGCCCTTCCGGGTGCCTCATCGAGACCCACGTCAGGCTCGAGGTTGGGACTGTTGCCACGCTACGGATGAGGTTGGAGGGGGACGAATTCGTGGATGATGTCCAAGTCGTCCGCTGTCAGCCTATCGAAGGGGCTGGCTCTATCTATCATGTCGGTGCCCAGTTTCTCTGGACTGGGACGCCCAATCCCAGGTCGTTGCGCCACATGGTGCGTCGAGCAATCGCCCGAGTGACCGGTCCCGTAACCGCCAGACCGCTCGCCCCATAGTTGGGCGTTTGAACCTCACCGATCGCGTGAAATGTTCTCCCTGAGGAGGGACTAAGTTCATCGAAAGGCAGAGTTTCGGTCTCGCACCAGTAGCCGATTTCCAGTTCTTTTGATAGTTTTCCAATTAAGACCGTCTGTCAGCGTCGTGGAAGGAAGTTTGCTGGATTTTGTGCCCGCCAAGCCGACACGATTCGGAGATGTGGGAAAGCAATGGCCAGTGATCAGGTGAGCGATCGCGCCGCCCGTAATGGCGCGCCGGAGTCGACATTCATTGTCTCGAGTCCGTCGATGCGGGCTGTGGTCACGTTTGCCGAGCGAGCCGGTTCGAGCGAAGCAAAAGTACTGATCACGGGCGAAAGTGGTGTCGGTAAGGACCGCATCGCAAGGATTGTTCACGAACGGTCCCCTCGCCGCGGTCAACCGTTTGTCGCCGTGAATTGCGCCGGCCTGACCGAATCGCTGCTCGAGTCCGAACTGTTCGGGCACGTGAAGGGAAGCTTTACCGGTGCCTATCGGGACAAGGTAGGCAAGCTTCAACAAGCGCATCGGGGCACGCTCTTCCTGGACGAGATCGGCGAGATGAGCCTTCGGATGCAGGCGTTGCTCCTGCGGTTCCTGGAGAACGGCGAAATCCAAGCGGTTGGCTCGGATGCATCGGGCACTCGCGTCGATGTCCGAGTGGTGGCCGCGACGAACAGGAATCTGTCCGAGCTGATTGCGGCCGGTCAGTTTCGCGAGGACCTGTGGTACCGCGTTCGTGTCATCCACCTTCAGGTGCCGCCGCTTCGGGAACGCCTCGAAGACATTCGGCCTTTGGCGGCTCATTTCATCGTGCGGACCGGACGCCGAGTCAGCATCGCCGAAGAAGCGATCAGATTGCTCGAACGGTATCGGTGGCCGGGCAACGTGCGAGAGCTGCAGAACGTGATCGAGCAGACGGTCTGGCTCGCACCGGGCGACATTGTCGGACCCGAGCATCTGCCAAGCCAGATTCAGACAACGGCGCAGACCTTACTGCCCGTGCGTGAGAGGCGCACCCAAGTTGCCGACGAGCTTTACCAGGCGCTCGTGGTGTCCGGATACTCCTTTTGGGAGCATATTTATCCCCTGTTCCTGTCGCGCGACATTACGCGCCACGACATGCGTGAACTGGTGCGGCGTGGACTAGCGACCACGCGGGGCAATTACCGGACCATGCTGAAGCTGTTCGGGATGCCGCCACGGGATTACAAGAGATTTCTCAATTTTCTCGCCGCTCATGATTGTCGCGCAGACTTCCGCGAATTTCGGAACGGGACGGCCGACATCAGTCAGCGGCCGCGGAGAATTCTGCCTCCGCCTCCACCCAGAAAACAGGAACGAGCGGACGCTGACGGCCTCGCCGCGCAGCGATAAATACTCCGCAGTCTTCGTTTCGCCAGCAGACTGAACAGTGGTCCCGAATAAGAAAGAAGTCCTCCGAAGGAGTGACTTATTGGTCGGTCGAGGCGGAAAAACCTTAGAGTTGACTGTGCCTAAGTTGTTCATTCTAAATATAATCGAGGTGCTGACAGATCTGTTCACGTGCGTGGCAATCGCGTTGCTGGGTTTACATACGCGCTAACCGTCAACCCGCACCGAAGGGGCGAGGCCGGTGCGGCGAATACATCTCGCCGCAGGAGGAAAAGTAGGAATGAAGGAGTTGCTCAGACGGCTCGTTCGGGAAGATGCGGGGCAGGATCTGATCGAATACGGGTTGCTCATTGGACTGATCACCGCGCTGGTCATCGCGTCCATCACGGGCATCGGGTCGAAGGTGCAGGTATATTTCTCGACCTTGAACAGCACCCTCCCGTAGCGATCGGGCCGAAGGGAGGGGTGGGCCGTGCCGCCCCTTCCTTCCAGATCTAAGCTGGGGGTTCCTTGTGTTTTGGTTGGCAAGTGTGGTCCGACTTCTCAAGCGTGACGAAGGTCAAGATCTGATCGAGTATGGCCTTCTCTGCGCCGCAGTGGCGGCCATCGGCGTTGCGTTGTTTCCCAATATCGTCAGTGGCATTTCCAGTATGGCCTTTCAGCAATCGAATTTCAACGTCAACCAGATTGGATTCCTGAGTTCCCCCTAAGGAGGGAATCGAGGAAATGAAGACCGCTTACGTCGTAGCACTTGCTCGTCGGTTTCGTGGCGTGCGTGACCGATATCAGAAGTCGCCGAGTGCCGAACGCGCTGACATTCGGTGCCGCTGTAACCGCGATGCTGTTCCACGTGCTCGACGGCCAGTCGAATGGTTTCCTTCAGTCCGTCGAGGGGTGGTTCGTCGGCGCGGCGAGTCTTTCTTCATCCCTTCGCACTCGGAGGATTGGGAGGCGGCGACGTGAAGTTGCTGGCCGCGCTGGGAGCGTGGGTCGGACCTGTTGACGCCCTCTGGATTGCTCTTTATGCCGGGGTCGCGGGCGGAGTGCTTGCGTTAGCCGTCGCGTCGTTTACGGGTTACCTGCGCCAGGCGCTAGCGAACATCTGGCTCTTGTTTTCACATTGGCGCGCGGTTGGAGTTCGGCCTCTCAATGAGATCAGCCTGGACGGAGGGGCGGGTCCACGTCTGGCCTACGCCATCCCGATCTTCGCTGGACTCCTGGTCAACGTATGGCTGCGATCGTAGGCCGAATCCGCCGTCGACGTTCCGAAACGGGTGCGGAGCTCGTCGAGTTTGCCCTCGTATTTCCGCTGTTGCTGCTCGTCGTCCTTGGGATCATCGACTTCGGGTTTCTGTTTCAGAAATACGAAGTCGTGACGAACGCCGCACGCGAAGGCGCCAGAATCGCCACGCTGCCCACCTATGGGCCGAGTTACGTTCAAGGTCGAGTCTTCGATTATCTGGATAGCTGCCTCCTTGATGGATCCTGGTCGAACCGCGACGGTGGCCCCGTCACACTCGTTTCCGGGGCTTGCGGTTATCGAGTCACGGTGACCTATCCGCATGTCTACAGTTTCGTCGGCGGGATCATGAGTTACTTCGGCGGAACCTTGTCATCGAGGACACTGACCGTGAGGTCGACGATGCGCGTGGAGGCAGCTAGTGGCCCGTGTTCCGTAAATGGACGCGTTGCGCAAGGGATACTTTTCGTTTCGAATGGGGTTATAGATGAATCGCCAGTCTCGAACGCTTGTCGTCGTCTTGGTGGCGCTTGCCGCAGCCGCGGTTGCCAGCTACGGCGTATACCGAGCCATCTCGCGAATTCCAGAACGCCGCGTCGAGATTGCGACGAGATTCGCCGTCGTCGCCGCCAGGGCAATGCCGATGGGAACCCGCATCACGCCGGACGCCGTGAAGGTCGTGGCCTGGCCGGAGCAAACGCCGCTCGCCGGCGGGTTCACGGCTGTGGAACAGGTAGTCGACCGCGGTTTGATTTCGTCGGTTGTCGAGAACGAGCCCCTGAGCGAGAGCAAACTGGCGCCGAAGGAAGCTGGCGCCGGCCTGCCGCCGTCGATCCCCGAGGGCATGCGGGCGATGTCGGTCAAAGTCAACGAAGTCATCGGCGTTGCCGGCTTCGTTGTTCCCGGGACGCACGTCGACGTGATGGTGATCCTTCGCCGTCAGCGGGAGGACGGGTTGGCCCGAGTTGTCGTCAGCAACGTGCAGGTTCTGACGGCCGGCACGCGATACGACCAGGAAAACTCAAAGAAAGGACGGCAAGCCCATTCCGTCGACGGTGGTGACGCTTGATGGTCTCGCCGACCGATGCAGAGACGAATTGCGCTGGCTCAGGCCGAGGGGCAGCTCATGCTGTCGCTTCGGAATCCGCTCGACAGCTGAACCAACCGACTCGCGCGGCGCCCGGACGACGGCGCTCTTTTCGGGCACCGGTCCGGCTGTCGCTCCGGTCGAGAGCGCCGCGTGCAGTCAAGCCGCAGCCGATGCCAGTCGGTCGTGGCGCCGCCGCCTCCGCGCCGTAGCCGTCAAGGTCTACACGGTCGAGGCCATTCGCGCCGCGAAGCGGACCGAAGAGGTGGTGCGGTAGATGCCGTACAAGAATCGGCAGCTTTCGAAAAGAGCAGGAAGGGCTGCACTGTGAGAATTGGTCGTCTTGTCGTCTGACTGCGATCGGCTGTTGCGTGGGCGGCACGGCATCAACCTGCTGCCGCGCGAGTCGCAGCCCGGTGCTCAGGCGCTCAGGCGCCAGCCGCGACCTCGCGCAGCGGATTCCGCTGACGGCCGGACGGTCGACGGTGCTCTCGACTGATTTCGAAATCGTTCGAATCGCTGTGACGAACCCCGCCGTTGCCGATGCCGTCGTCGTGCAGCCTCGGGAAGTGCTGATCGACGGAAAGGCGCCAGGCACCGTCAGCCTGATCGTGTGGGGTTCGACCGATCGCCGTCAGTACGACATCGTCGTCGAACCCGCCGTGACGCACGCTCGAGCAGCGGCTTCAAGCGCTGTTTCCGGGCGAGGACATCCACGTCAGCCGCCAACGACGATGCCATCATTCTGTCTGGCCGCGTGTCGAGCAACGTCGGTCTCGCTTCGCGCGGCGGAGATCGCGGCGGCGACGTCGTCCAAGGCGAAGGTCGTCAACCTGCTCCAGCTGCCTGGCGGCGCTGAGAGTCAGCAGGTCCTGTTGCAGGTTCGGTTTGCCGAGGTCAGTCGTCACGGCGTTGCGCGAGCTCGGCGTGAACCTGTTCACGAGTCCGATGGGCATCGGCAACACCGTCGGGCGTGCGACGACCGGACAGTTCCGGCCGCCGGGGTTTCAGAATCTGAGGTGGACCAAAGAGAACGGCGACTTCGGCGGCGAGGTGACGAGCGCTCGAAGGCGAGTTCACCTTCGAGCGATTTGCTGAACATCTTTCTCTTCAGCGAGAAAGTACGATCTCGGCGTCGCGATCCGGGCGCTTCAGAACAAAGGCCTCTTCCAGAGTCTCGCCGAGCCGAACCTGATCGCCTATAACGGTCAGGACGCGAGCTTCCTCGCCGGCGGCGAAATTCCGGTCCCGGTCGTCCAGGGAATCTCGCAATGCCGTTTCGGTCCAGTGGAAGGAATACGGCATCCGCCTGAACTTCACGCCCGACGATCGCCGGCGATACGATTCGGCTCAAGGTGCGGCCCGAGGTCAGCACGCTCGACTTTCGCGAACGGCATCACCTGTCGGGCTTCCGAATTCCGGCGCTGTCGACGCGCCGCGCCGAGACCGACGTCGAGCTGCGCGACGGCCAGTCGTTCGCGATCGCCGGGCTGCTGAACAACCTGTCGCAGGACGCGCTCAGCGAGATACCGGGTCTTGCGAAGCTTGCCGATCATCGGCCACTCTGTTCGGAGCAGTCAGGTGCGCGCCGAACGCAACGAGCTGATGGTGCTGATCACGCCGCGACTGGTTCGGCCGCTGAATCCGGACGAGGTGCCGCCGCTGCCGACGCTGCAGAACCGGTTCCTGCCGGTTGACGAGTCGATTGGCGGCAAGCTCGAAGGCGGCGGCGGCCTGGTTGATGCACCAGAGGTCAAGAACCCTAAGAAGGCTGAGCAACGGAAGAAGGATGAGCAGTAGATCGTGTTAGCCTCGTATTGACGCTCTGTGAGAGCAACCATGCAAATCACAATAATGACGGCGACGGGGAGACACGAACGCGGCGCGATCCTGATCCACGTCGGCGATCGCCGTAATGGCCCTGATGGCGTATCACCGCCTTTGTCGCTGGACTACGGTGTGTTTTGGCTTGGCCGGCGGCAGGCTCAGAACGCCGCCGATGCCGGTGCACTTGCCGGCGCCGTGGCGCGGCTGTTCGACGAAACCGGAACGACCGGCGACCCGGACGGCCCCACCAAAGCGAGCTGCGACGGTTGCCGCGCCAAAGCAATCAGCGTGCTCGGCGCGGTGCCTGGCGTGACGGTGGAATATCGCTCGACGCCCTCATTCGCGCCTGAACCGAGCAACGGTGTGCTGCGTCCATGTGGAGTGTACCGAGATGGCACGCACGGCAGCACGCGCTTGCCGACCTATTTCGCCAAGCTATGGGGACAGACCAGTCGCAGGACGTTCGCGCGACCGCTACGGCCCAAGTCCGCGCGGCGAATCCACGAATTGTCTGAAGCCGTGGATGATTGCCGATCGATCCGACACGAGCACCTACACGAGGCCGATATCGGCACGCTGCTGATTTTGCGTGACCGCGATGGTCCAGGCCGATCAGCGAGCTGATTGTCAACGCGAGCGGTAGGGCGTTGTCCCTGCGGAGGCGCGTGTCGTTATTCCTGGTCGACTACCCACTGTATCGGTGGACCATCGAATGGACGGTTCGAAATCGCCGATCCGATCGACAACAAGTCAGGACGAACCAATGGCATGTACCGATGCTGGCGAGGTCGCATGCGTCAGGATCCGGACCCGGCACCGGGTGGCAGGACCCGGTGCCACGTGGAACCCATGCACCCTGATCAATCCGGAACCGTTGCGCGAGCACGGGATCATGTGGCTGCACATAACAGCCTGCGCGGCACCTTGCGCCGAATGGTCTAACGGGCGGCCGTCAGTCCACGGCATCGTGGCAGTGCCTGTTTTCAAGCCATCAGATTGTGGCTGCTATCGGCCCTGGCGGTGGAATCGGCATGATCGAACATTCTGGTCGGGTTTTTTCATCTCGGAGCCGGAGTCGGTGACCGAGCAATCCCAACCACGTGACAGTGCGTGGTCGTCCCAGGGATGTGTGTGGTTACCTCACGACGATTCCTGGTGACCTGCAGACGGGCGGCACTCTTCCTGCATGGTCATTACGCTTGATTCAATGACGGTACGGCTGAGCGAACGTAACCGCCGTGATAAGGCTGAGGGTTCGACGGTGATTACTGTCACGCTTCTGGCGCCACGAGACGGCGAGCTCGAGCACCTGATCCGCAAGTCCGCGATGCAGGTAACGCACGTGGACGCGGCGGGAATCGCATCGCTTGCCGCGCCGTCCGCACGACCAACGGATGTCGTGGTGCTGGACGTCCGCGGCGCCGCCGAGTTGCCCGCCGTCATTCACCGCGCTGAGACGGCACCACCCCGAAACCGGGATTGTCATCGTGACGACGTCGCTCGAGCCGGCGCTGCTGCTCGAAGCCATGCGAGCGGGCGTCAACGAGCTGGTCTGCGAGCCGGTCACCCAGGCCGACCTCGAAAAAGCCATACATCGAGTCGTTCGACAGCGAACGGGGAGCACCGGACGGGTGTTCGCGATCGTCGGCGCCAAGGGAGGGGTTGGGGCGACGACGGTTGCGGTCAATGCCGCAACCGTTATCGGGTCGGCCGCCAGACCCGACCGGACGCTGTTGGTGGACCTGCACCAGGCTGGCGGCGATGCCGCAGTCTTCCTGGGCGTCGAACCGCGGTTTTCCATCCTCGATGCGCTCGAGAATACGCACCGCCTCGACATGGTGTTTCTCAAGAGTCTCGTTACCCAGGTCGGCCCTCACCTGGATCTGCTCGCTTCGTCCGAGCGGTCAGTCGCCGGGAACCCAGGAGACTTCGACCATTCGGACGGTCATCGACGCCGTCGCTGCGGCGTACCGGTTTGCGGTGCTCGACGTGCCGCGTACCGACGGCGCGGCTGCTGGATGCGCTCGATCGTGCAAGCGGAATAGTCGTCGTCGCGAATCAGGAGCTCCCGACGGTCAAGAGCGCCGGCCGGCTCGCAACCGCGCTCCGGCAACGCTATGGCCGCGACAAGGTGACCGTCGTTCTGAGCCGTTCCGACCGCCGGGCCGATATCGGCCACGCGGACGTCGAGCGCGTGATCGGCATGCCGGTCGCTCATACGTTCCCGAGTGATTACCGGATGGCGCTTCAGGCGCTCAACAAGGGCCGGCCGATCGCGCTCGACAATCACAACGATTTGTCGTCGTCGTTCAGGCAGTTTGCGTTGCAGCTGGCAGGCCTTCGCCCGGACCGCGAGTCTGCGCGCCAGGGATTTCTTGGCCGGCTGACGCAACGGAGCTGACGGCGTTCACGTAAGTGTTGACGGAATAGACCAACGAACGGAGGAATCGAGGACGTGCTGAAAACGCTGTCAATCTCGCCACTCGGCGCCGATACGCGCCATCCGCAGTATCAGGCCCTGAAGGGGCGTATTCATCAGGAGTTGCTCAATCGGCTGAATCTCGACCGTCTTGCGAAGGTGAAGCGCGGTGAGGCCGAGCCGGAGCTGCGCAACCTCATCGTCGGGATGCTCGATCGCGATCGAGAGACGCCCTTGAGCCTCGCCGAGCGCGAGAGTCTCATTACCGACGTCCTGCACGAGTTGTTCGGCCTCGGGCCCTTGGAGGTCCTTCTCGATCGACCCGACCATTTCGGACATCCTGGTGAACCGCTACAACCAGGTCTACATCGAGCGCGAGGGAAAACTCGAGGAAACCGATGTCGTTTTTCGCGACGACGCGCACCTGCTTCAGATCATCGAACGAATCGTGAGCGCGGTGGGCCGACGCATCGACGAGTCGAGCCCGATGGTGGACGCTCGGCTGAAGGATGGCTCCCGCGTCAATGCCATCATTCCCCCACTCGCGCTGGAAGGACCGGCGCTCTCGATCCGGCGGTTCCGAACGGACCGCCTGGGCGCCGAAGACCTCGTCTCGCGGGATTCCTTGACGAAGCCGATGCTCGAGTTTCTGAAGGCGGCCGTGTCCTGCAGGTTGAACGTCATTGTCTCGGGCGGCACGGGCGCGGGAAAAACGACGCTCTTGAACATCCTTTCCAGCTTCATCGGTCACACCGAGAGGATCATCACGATCGAGGACGCGGCTGAGTTGATGCTTAGGCAGCGTCACGTCGTTCGGTTGGAAACCCGGCCATCCAATATCGAAGGAAAAGGGAGTGTGCGCCAACGGGAGTTGGTCGTCAACGCCCTACGTATGCGACCGGATCGCATCATCGTCGGCGAGGTACGAGGTGAAGAGGCGCTCGACATGCTGCAGGCGATGAACACGGGCCACGATGGCAGCTTGACGACGATCCACGCCAACAGCCCGCGCGACGCTCTCTACCGGCTGGACACGATGGTCGCGATGGCCAATCTGAATATTCCCGACAAGGCCGTTCGTCAACAGATCTCTTCCGCACTCGAGGTCGTCGTTCAGATCGCGCGAATGTCCGACGGCACTCGAAAGGTGACCGCCGTCAGCGAGATCACCGGGATGGAAGGCGAAATGATCACGATGCAGGATCTTTTCGTGTTCGACAAGACCGGTGTGCGGCCCGACGGTATGGTTTGCGGCCGCTTTCGAGCGACGGGCATCCGTCCCAAGTGCGCTGAGCGACTGGCGGCGTCCGGGACTCGGCTTCCCGCCGAGATGTTCGAGTACGTCAAGGTCGTGGCGTAGGTGGAAACATGGTAACAGCCGGAATCGCGTTTGCCGTCGTGTTCGCCATCGTCTTTGTACCGTACTGGATTCTCGTCGATCGCACCGAGGAAAGGGAGGATCGTGCGCTCAAAAAGCGCCTCAAAGTTCGACGGACCAAGGCGTTCAGTCCCGCCATTGTCAAGGCGCAAGCCAAGCTCAGCTCGGTCGAGCACTTCGCGGCGGCCCTGATCCGTGGGCGGAGTCTCTTCGAGCCGTTCGCCCGGACGATCCGGCAATCTGGCCTCAATCTTACCGTCGGAACGATCGTGCTGGCATGCGGGTTCATTGCCGTCGTGGCGTTCTTCCTGACATCCAGGCTCGTCCCTTCGGTTTGGTTGGCAGTCGCTGTAGCGGCGCTCAGCGGGTCGCTGCCGGTGTTGTATGTTCGACGCGCGGCGCGCAAGCGCATGGAGGCCTTCGAGGAGCAGTTTCCGGAGGCCATTGATCTGATTGCGAGGGGGCTGCGAGCGGGCCATGCATTGACGACCACGCTCCAGATGGTCGGGGACGAGGTCCCCGACCCGGTTGGCGCCGAATTCCGCTTGCTTTTCGAACAGCAGAACTACGGGATGTCTCTCGGCGATGCGCTGAAAGCGTTTGCGGACCGTGTTCCGATTATCGACGCGCGCTTCTTTGTGACGGCCCTTCTGACACAACGTGAAATGGGAGGGAATCTGTCCGAGGTGCTGGACAATCTGTGCTTCCGTGATCCGCGAACGTTTCAAGGTCAAACGGCAGGTTCGGGTGGTGAGCGCACATGGCCGGATCACCGGCATTGTGCTGGGGTTTCTGCCGCCCGTGGTCGCGCTGGTTCTCTTTTTCATTTCGCCCTCGCTTCTTCGTTTGCTGATCGACGATCCGCTGGGCGTTCAGATGATCATCGCCGGGGTTGTGCTTACAAGTCGTTGGCGTGCTCGCGATTCGGCGAATCGTGAACGTGGAGTACTGATTCATGTCGTCTGGACTGGTCTTGGCCTCGTCGGGCGTGTTTGTTGCCGTCGCCCTCATGGTTGGCGTGACCTTGTCGTGGTGGCTCTCCAGGGCCTCGCCCGAGCGCAGGCGTCTTGCGCGCGTCGCCGACGCCGGGGCTGCGGGCTGGTCGTCGAAAACCGGCCGCTGGCGGAAGGCCTCGATCCGGCGGTGGAACGGCTGTCCCGATTGCTGTCAAGAAGCGCGAAAGACATGTCGCGCTTGCAACGACGACTTGCGCGCGCCGGACTTCATTCAGTCGCAGCGCGTGACCTTTACTTTTCGCGGCGCCGAGACTTCTGCTGCCGCTGGCCTTTGGCGGTGCAGCCGCGCTGATGATCAACCGCGGCGGAACCGGTTGGCTGCTCGCCGGGTTCGCCGCCATCGTCGGGCTATTGCTTCCCGGCTTCTATGTGGATCACAAACGAACGCAGCAGGCAAAAGGAGCATTCAGAACGGTTTGCCGGACGCGCTTGGACTTGCTTGACGGTGTGCGTCGAGGCGGGGAGCGGCCTCGATCAGGCGATCTCGAAGGCGAGCGACGAACTCGAGGTCGCCCATCCAGCACTCGCTCGTGAGTTCAAGTTGGTCACCACGGAGATCCGCGCCGGCAAACCCCGGCTGGATGCGTTCAAGAATTTCGCGCAGCGCACCGGCGTGGAGGATGTGCGAAGCCTCGTGGCGATGCTCACGCAGACCGATCGGTTCGGCACGAGCATCAGCCAGGCGCTGCGAACGCACGCCGAAACGTCCCGAACGAAGCGCCGACAGCGCGCAGAAGAGCGTGCGGGAAAGGTTGGCGTGAAACTGGTGTTTCCGCTGGCGTTATGCCTGTTTCCGGCGCTCTACATCGTCTGCTTCGGTCCGGCGGCCATCAGGATTTATCGGACGCTGTTGGTCGGGCCTTAACTGAAAGGCACGAGACTCCCTATGAGTACGACGACTCATCGTTGCGGTTATTGTTGCGATCGTCTTCGGGATCTTGTACGTCGTGCGGCGGCGCAGTCGACTCAGCCGAGAGGATCGCGACTGATGAAATGCTCACTCGCGTGATCCGGCTGGACGCGAACGCGTGCGGCGAATCTGGCGGTCTGTCTGACGATTATCTTCGCTGCGGCTGCCTTCGGGTGTGCGTCAGCTTCACATGCGTCGGTTCGCGGATCGAATTCGAGATTCAGTCGAGTCGTACATCCGGCGTGTCCGCACCTTGTCGGCTGAGTCCCAGCCTAAATCCACACCGAGTGTCCCACCGTCGAGTCCTGGGATCCGCGGCTGTCGGCGGCTCTGCTCACGCTGGCGCTGCAGACCGACCGCCGAACAGCATCGTCGTGTCGCGCTCGAGTATCGGCGTCTCAACATTCTCGACCGGGCGTACGCGCACCTGGACGAAGCGATTCGACTCGATCCGCATGACGCCGCCGCCTTCGATGCAAGCGCGAGAATTTGGAGGGATTGGGGTTTCGGCTCAACAGGGTACTGAACGACGCCAGCGCGCGCGGTGCGCCTCGCGCCGGCGTCGGCGGCGGCGGCCAATACCTCGGGACACTGTGGCAGGCGCTGGGAAATATGGCGAGGCCGCCGGTGGTACGAGCACGCGTTGATGCTCGATCCAGGTGCCACATTCGCGATGAACAACTTGTGCTACGCGCTCGATCACCACACGGCAGAACGACGCGGTCGATACGTGCGCCGCGCGGTCGTGATGGCGCCGCAGTCAAGGCGGCAAGGAACAACCTGGCGTTGGCGCACGCGGCGCGGGTGATTTCGTCGCGAGCGCCTCAGGAACTGGAGATGCCGACCGATGCGGCCACTTCCCAGTACAACGTTGGAATTCTCTATATGGCCGATCGCCAATTCGACAAGGCCATTTCCGCATTTGAAGAAGCGGCCAGAGCTGAAGCCCAGTTCGAGCACGCCGAAGCGCGGGCGCGCAGGCTCGCGTGCGTGGCGAGCCGTCGACCGCGAACGAATAGCGAGATCACGGAATGTCTGAAGCGATGGTCGATACCCCGCTGACGTTTCGCATGCCACGTGCGCCGCAGGACCCTCGAGGCGACTGGCGTCGGGCTGGATCTGGTGTTGCAGCTCGTCACGAAGACTTTGTATTTCGCCGGGGAACTGAGCGGAACGGAGCTCGCTTATCGATTAGGCGTGCTCTTTTCGGTGTCGAGCCGTGTGTCGTCTGCTCAAGCGCGAGCGTCACTGTGAGATTGCCGGCGGCGGCGCCGTCGGTGCGGCTTCCTATCGGTATCGATTGACGGAGGCGGGCGCGTGCGCGCGCCATGCTGCTTCTCGAGACACAGCCAGTACGTCGGCTACGTTCCGGTTCCACTTGAACAGTATCTCGAGTACATGCATCGGTTCGTGCGCGGATCACCCAATGAGCGTGACGCGAGAGACGATTCAAGAGGGCATTCTCGCACCTCGTGCTGAGCGATCGAGTACTCGATCAGCTCGGCCCCGCCATCGCCGCATGGCATTCGCTTTTCGTGTACGGGCCTCCAGGTAACGGCAAGACCGTCATCTCTGAAGCGATTCGCAACGTTCTGACCGGCGATATTGCGATTCCATACGCGCTGACGATCGACGGTCACGTCGTTCGGATGTTCGACCCAGTCATTCACGAGCGCGTGGACCCGGACGAAGATGCGCTCGGCCTGCAGCGGCAGCCTGACGTGGACTACCGATGGGTCCGATGCCGCCGTCCGCGTGTAACTGTCGGCGGGGAGCTCACTCTGGAATCGCTGGAGCTCGGGTACTCTCCGTCGACCGGTCTGTACCGCGCGCCACTGCAGGCGCTCGCCAACGGCGGCGTCTTGGTGATTGACGATTTCGGTCGGCAACACGCGTCGCCGCGCGACCTGCTGAACAGATGGATTGTGCCGCTCGAAAGCCGAGTCGACTATCTCACGCTGCAGACCGGACAGAAGTTCCATTTGCCGTTCGAGGCATTCGTGGTCTTTGCGACCAATCTGAATCCGTCCGATCTTGTCGACGAAGCCTTCCTTCGACGCATTCAGTACAAGGTGCTCGCAGAGTCGCCTACCGTGGAAGAGTTCACACAGATTTTCGAAAACTATTGCAAGGCGCGAGGATTGCGGTTCGAGCCGAAGCTCGTGACAACTCTCATCGAGACCGAGATCCGGCCGCGGGAAGTCAAGTTGCGCGGTTGTCAGCCGCGCGATCTCATTGAGCACGCGTTATCGCTGGCTCACTATTTCAATCGCAAACGAGAGCTGACAAACGAGCTGCTGTCGGCCGCCTGCGCAGGGTATTTCGTCAGCGACGAGCAAGACGTCGCTACTGCCTGACGCCGACTGCGCTGGAGTGCAACGTGCAACGTGCCGCGTGCAAGGCGCAGGGTGCAGGACGAAATGCAGGAGGCCGAAGAAGCGTTCCGTCGCGACCGACGCCCCGCCGGAGAGTGGCGTGGCTGGTGGCTGCAGGTGTGGCGCTCGCATGGCTTATCGCTCCGGCCACCGCCCAGCAGCGCGGTTCCGTAACCACCGCCGAAACGGGGTCTCAGCGCGACCCGTCCAATTCGTCCATCCGTATCACTTCGCCGCTTGGCCGCACCGGAGTCGTCACCAGGGTCCGCATCGTCGCCCAAATCCACATACCGCCAGGCCAAACACTCTCTGCCGTCAGCTTTTTCGTGGACGGCACGTTGGTCGGCACGACAAACGCCGCGCCGTACTCGTCAGTGGATTGGGTGGACGAGAATCCATTCGAACGCCGCGAAATCGTCGTCGAGGCGAGCGACTCGGCCGGCCGCATGATTCGCGACTCGGTCGTGCTGCCACCTTTCGAGGTGTCCGACAAGACAGAGGTCACCAGTATCCTGCTCGAGACCGGTGTCTACGACAAGACGGGTCGGTTCGTTTCCCAACTGGAACCGTCTGCGTTCACGGTTCTCGAAAACGGCATTCAGCAGAGAATCGATCTCGTTACGCGTGAGACGCTGCCCACGAACCTGCTGCTCCTGGTGGACAACAGTCAGAGCATGTCGCGCACGATGGACTTCGTCCGTCTTGCAGCCGAACGACTGGCCGGCGCCCTCCGCCAGCGCGACCAGGTGATCGTTGCCCCTTTCAATGCGCACATTGGCGCCATAACAGGCCCGACCAACGACGGACCGACAATCACTCATGCGATCGGATCGATGAAGGCCGGAGGCGGCACCGCGTTTCTCGACGGCCTGCGTGAGGCGACGCAGTTACTCGAGGGCCTGGAAGGTCGCCGTGCCGTAATCCTGATCACCGATGGGTACGACGAAAACAGCACGTCGACGGTCGAAGAGGTGTTGAAGAGCGCCGATGCCGCGCAAGCCACCATTTATGTCGTCGGTGTCGGTGGAGTGGCAGGAATCTCGCTCAAGGGCGAATACCTGCTCCGCCGCATCGCCGACGAAACCGGTGGGCGCATTTTTTTCCCGCCTCGGGAGCCGGATCTCGTAGGGGTTGCCAATTCAGTGGCCACCGACGCACATAGTCGATACTTAATCACCTATACCCCAGCGAACCAGAAGCGAGACGGAAGTTGGCGGCAAATTGCCGTCGATGTCCCCGGAGGGCTGAAGGTCAGAACCCGGGCCGGGTATTTTGCTCCGAGCCCGCCACCGATTCGTCCGACAGTGGAATTCACCGTGACAGACGCAGAAGGGTTCGTCGATGTGACTGCTGACGATCTCGAGGTGTTCGAAGACGGCGTCGAGCAGAAAATCGATACTTTTCAAGAAGCGGTCGATCCCGTTTCCATTGTCATGGCTCTCGATTCCAGCGGCAGCATGAAGAAAAGCGCTGAAGCCCTTCAACAGGCGGCCCGGGAATTTGTAGGAGCGGTCAGGCCCGAAGACAGTCTCGCGACGATCATGTTTGCGGATCGTCCCCTGTTCGCCCATACGCTGGCGTCGAATCACCAGTGGGCGCTCGATGCGATCGACAAATACCAGGCGAATGGCGGAACTGCGCTGTATGACGCCCTCTGGAACTCGCTGATGCACCTCAAGGGCGTCCCGGGACGCCGTGCGGTTGTCGTGCTCAGCGACGGCCGCGACGAGGACAATCCGGGTACGGGGCCTGGAAGCCTGCACTCCCTCGACGAAGTGATGGGCCTGGTGAAGCCGGTGGGGGCCTTGGTCTTCCCGATTGGGTTGGGTGCGCGAGTGGATCGGAAACTTCTCGAGCGGCTTGCAGCTGAGTCTGGCGGCGAAGCGTACTTTCCGTCAGACGCGACTCTCCTGGACGGTCAATTCCGCCGTGTCGTTGAAAATCTTCGGCGACGCTTCGTTGTCGGCTACACCTCGACGAATTCCTCCCACGATGGCGGATGGCGCAAGGTGGACATCCGGGCGCGCGGCCGGAGTCTCTTGGTGACCAGCCGAGGCGGATACTTTGCACCCGAACGCTGAGCGCGCGGGTGTCCTGCCTCAGACCGCTTTTGAGTGATAGTTGGGTCGGACTCGGAACTGGTCAGCCTTCGCGGATCTTGCCCAGAGGCTCGGTGCTGGCCGGTGGGGAATAGGTGGGTCCGGCGGCGATGTGGCAGCCCTGCTGGTGCAGGAACGCGAGAAAACGCCGGTATTCCCTCGGCGTCATGTGAAAGAGCTCGGTGAGTCGGCGATAGCTCCCCTGCGTCTGATGCAGTCCCCGACGGACAATTTGCCGCACGTCTGTCTTCGTGAGCTCGTGATCCATGAACACGTCGTAGACGGCCGTCCAGAACGTCTGGCCATCTCGAACCATTTGCTCCCAGGCACGATCGGCAGCCGATCGACCAGTCTGCGCCGGGGGAGTGTCAATCGAGGTCGGGGCCTGGGAACTCACGACATGCGCGGGAAGATCGGTCCAATCGATCGGCCGATCCGTAAATCGGACCACCATCTGCTCGGCAAAATTCTTCAATTCACGGATGTTACCCGGCCAGCCATATTTGAGAAGGGAGACAGCCGCGCTGTCGGTGAAAGTTGGCACGCATGTTTTATGCATCCGAGCGAAGTCGCTCAGAAACTGGTTCAACAGCAGGATGATGTCCGCGTCCCGATCGCGCAGTGGAGGTACGATCACGTGAATCACATTGAGACGGTAATACAAGTCACCGCGGAACTCGGCGGCCGTTACGAGATTGGCCAGCGGGCGGTTGGTTGCCGCAATGATCCGGACATCGACCACGCGTGCGAGACCGTCCGATCCGACCGGGTGGATCTCTCCGCTCTCCGCGAAGCGAAGAAGTACCGCCTGCATCCTTGGCGACATCTCACTGACTTCGTCCAGAAACAGCGTGCCGCCGTCGGCGATTGCGGCCAGTCCGGGCTTGTCCCGGTAGGCACCGGTGAAGCTGCCCCGCACGTGGCCGAAGAGTTCCGACTCGAGCAGGGAGTCGGGCAATCCTGCGCAATTGACGGCCACAAAGCGCTGCGCTAGGCGCCGTCCCTTGGAGTAGATGAGGCGTGCGGCGACGTCCTTGCCGACACCGGTTTCGCCCTCGATGAGAACCGCGGCGTCAGCCCTGGCGGCTGAATCGATCTCGTGACGGAGTCGCTCGACGATTGGGCTCTTCCCGACTAAGAGTGGCGCACTAGGAAGGGACACGTTCGTCATGCCGCGCTTGGGAAGCGGATTAATGTACGGAGAAGGCAGTAATTAGTCAACCGATCGTCCTAAAATGAGCGCAATAGTGTGCAGAGAAAGTTCGATTGAGAAATCCTTTAGTCTGCCTAATCGTCGTTTTTCGTCGTAGCCTGCGCCAGAAGGCGAAGCTGTAAACGGCAAAAGACCACTTCTATAATACGGTCGGGCTGGCGACCCGCTTGCACGTTTGTAAACGCCAGATATGGGTGCCGCCGTCGTGTCTCCGCAGACCTCCGATTTCGTGACGGTCGTCCGCCAGCGCTCTTGGGAGTGGCTTGCGGCCTTCCAGCGTCGACTGAGTGTCGACCGGTTGCAGATCGTCGACGAGCGAGGTTCCCCCCTCATTCCGGAGACCGGAGCGTCATCGGCGGCTATGGCCACGGCAATGGCGCGGATGCCGGAAGTGACGTCCGCGATTAGCCAGGCCGTCCATTCGAAATCGCCCCAATCCGTGCGTGTCGGCCAAATTCAGCTCACGTGTGTGGGCCTACCGGCCAGCGACGGCCATGGCGCGCTGCTGTTGGCCAGGACAGTGACCGAGGCGACGGCCTCTGAGGCCAAGTCTGAACTCGAGCTCATCGGGTCGTGGTTGCGGCCTGCGGTCGAGGCACACATCGGGAGCGTGCGTGAGGACTCGAGCGCCCATGCCCCAAGGGTCTCGGCGCTCTTCCGGGTGCTGAGTGGAGCAGGGACCTCCACCAACGAATCCGCGTTGCTTCGGCTTTACGCCAACGCCTTGGCCATCTGGCACGATATCGAACTGCACGCGTATGTCGAGGATGTCGATGGTGACTTTCGCCTCGTCGTGGCTCTTCCAGGTAGTCCCGCCGCGGACGCTCCAAGGATTCTCGCCGGTGATGAGGTTGCCATCGGTTCAGAACTGACACGCGTATCGGGTCACGACCTCGAGGTACTGGGATTGCGCGCGAACGAAGATGCCATGGCTGCCCGCGTGGGCGATGTCAAACATGGCACGGTCTGGCTGCTCGTGCTGTCTGGTGGCGTCGATTCCGTTGGAGAATCCGGCCTGAGCCTCTACACAGACGTGCTCAGACAAGCGCTTCAAAGCGTTGCGGCGGCGTCGTTGCTGAGTGTCGAGCGGACGATCTGGCAGCACCTGGTCAATACGAGTGACGAAGCCCCGACGGCGGCTCTGGCCGCGCTCCGTGAAGTCGAGAACGCTGTCGATGCGACAAAGGCGGCTCTCTCCGTGACCAGTTCGCAAAGCTCCGGGGTTCAGGTTGGCGAGCTCAGCCTTCTTTCAGATTCGGACGCCACCGGACCAGTCAGATTGGTGGCGACGACGCGCCTAGACGACCGCGCAGCCGTCATGCTTGCCGTTCAGAATCCCCGGAACAGCTTTTTCACGTCGCGCGATCGACAGGTCGTGGAGACTCTTGGGCGGTTGTTCGGATCGTGGGCGGGAGGGGCCTTGCTCCGGGCCTCGACGGCATCCGACCGACGCGCCGCCTCGAGATCCTTCGAAGACCTGCTCGAACAGGCGGCGGCACATGCGGCAGCCCGTGGTACGAGCAGTTCTGTCATTGTCATTCAGGTGAGTGATACGGGCTTTCCGATGACTCATAAAGTGGCTGCCGATCTTCGTCCGCACTTGCGAGCGGGGGAGGCTGTTGGAGTTCTGGGTCTGGGCGAGATTGGACTGTTGCTGTACGACAGCAAGCCGGAAGTTGCGCGCCTCGTGTTCGGGCGCTTGCAGCATGCGGTGGCGGATATGAACGGCGGAGGGCCTTTGGCGTCGGCCATCGTCGGAGTGGCTCACTGCACGCAGGGATCCGGTACAGCAAATCGCCTGGTGCGGGCCGCACGGGAAGATGCTCGAGCGTCGCGTTCACTGGTGAATGGTGCACGGCCTTGAGAAGGCCGATTGGCGAGTTGTCTTGAGTAAACCGCTTGGTGATCGCCGCGCGCGCGTCCGGTTCGAGGTGCTTGGCACTCTTCGAGGCACGTTGGAACTGACTGAGTCCGCCCGCGTCGTGAATATCAGTGCCAACGGAGCCCTGATCGAGTCGGCTGCGAAAGTGGCTCTGGGCTCCCTCCATGAACTACAGCTGACCCTTGACGGCCATCTTGCGCGCCTGGCGGCGCGTGTCTGCCGCCTCGAGCAGGTGAGTGGGCCCGGCGGCTCGCCCCTGTACCTGATTGCTCTGGAGTTCTTGTCTCCGCCATCAGCCCTGGCAGAGTCGATCAGAATGTTGGCTGGCGAGGTTTAGCAGCAACCAGGTTCAGCTCAGCCAACCCACTCCGAAGCCCGGCCACGATCTGTCCATCCCGCGATACACTATTAGTCCGATTCTGGCCAGACACGTAACCAAAAAGTCGGTAAATCATGGCCGAAATACCCGCAGCTCGCAGACTTTAGTCGGATAATGTTTGTCAGGACGACGCGCCAACGTGATCTCGCAAGGTATTCACGTAGTGTGGCTTACGGACCAACATCGCTCTCAAGAACGACGGTGGCGGCGTGCTTGCACACCTCTGGTACATGCCGCGCTTGGCAGAATTTGTAATCGATAGGATTCAGTGAAATGGAAGAAAGACGACGTTCAGTTCGAGTCGTGGTTGAGCCCTCAAACGTTGCCAATCTTCCAACCGCTCAAAGCGTGCAGGTGCTGGATATCAGTCTCGTCGGAGTTCTGTTGCACGCGAGTCGTCGGATCGACCCCGGCACTCGCGGGTGCCTGCGCTTGAATCTCTGGGGAGCTCCGTTCGCCGCGGACGTCGAAGTGCGTCGCGTTTCTCCCATCATGGACAACGGGCGTCACGAGGGTTATCGGGTCGGCGCGACGTTTGTGGCCATTTCGGCCGAGCATCGTCAACTGATTGAACGTTTTGCGAGCCAGTGAGGCATTTGTGGAAAGTGGAGCACGTGTCAGCAATCTTGCAACAATGCGCGCAAAAACACACGTCCAGCTGATCGGAGAGAGCCCGGCGATGGTCGGGTTGCAGCAGGAAGTCGATCGCATCGCCCGTTCAGACGCAAAGGTTCTGATCACCGGTGAGAGCGGTGTGGGCAAGGAGATCGTCGCCCGCAGCATCCACATCCGGGGACCGCGTTCGACCAACATTTTCGCGCCGGTCAACTGCGCGGGGCTGCCAGAAACACTTCTGGAGTCCGAATTGTTCGGCCACGTCAAAGGCAGCTTCACGGGCGCCTACCGCGACAAACCCGGCAAGCTGGAAACCGCGCACAATGGAACCGTCTTTCTCGACGAGATCGGCGAGATGACGCTGCGGATGCAAGGGCTTCTGTTGCGGTTTCTGGAAACGGGTGAGTTGCAGAAGGTTGGCGCCGACAATAGCGGGCATCACGTCAACGTCCGGGTCATCGCGGCAACCAACCGCAACTTGCGGGAGATGATTACGCAGGGGACGTTTCGCGAAGACCTGTTCTATCGAATGAACGTCATCCACCTGGTCGTGCCCCCCCTGCGCGAACGTCGTGAAGACATCCCGTCCCTGGTGAATCATTTCCGGGAGCGGTACGCCACGCTGAACCGATCGCCCATTACGGGCGTGTCGCCGGGAGCCATGAAGGCGATGGTCGAGTACTCGTGGCCGGGTAACGTTCGGGAACTCGAGAACGTGATGGAGCGCCTCATCGTCACGCTGCAAGGCACCCTGATCGAGGTCGAGCACTTACCGTCGGAAATCCGCGCGCAGGATGCCGTGACGCTCAGGCCGAAGCGCGAACGCCGCCGAACGGTTGCCGACGATCTCTACAAGCGCATGCTCGATCAGCGAGAATCGTTCTGGTCGACCGTCTATCCCCTGTTCATGGAACGCGAAATCACGCGGGCCAACGTGCGAGAGATCGTCCGTCGGGGCTTGGAGGAAGCACGCGGGAATTACAAAATTGTCGCACGGCTCTTCAATATGGAGCCCCGCGATTACAAGCGGTTTCTAAACTTCCTGAGAAAGCATGATTGCCAGATTCCATTCAAGGAATATCGCTGACTTCTAATCTGACATCATCGCATGCGATAGTGTGACGCAGGGACGCGTGTGTCGTCTCTGTCGGCGGTGGGCTCGTCACGAGCCGACCGCCGTTTTGCGCGGAGCGCCCTGACGAAGCCATGTACGAGCAGTTCTACAGTCTTGATGAGAGACCGTTCGACCTGTCGCCGAACCCGCGATTTCTATTCTTGTCGGCCAAGCACCGGGAGGCGCTCAGCAATCTCCGCTACGGCCTGACTGGGCGACCTGGGCTGACCGTTCTCATCGGGGAAGCCGGAACCGGGAAGACCACGCTCGTCCGGGCGGCGCTCAACCTGTCGAGCAATTCGAATGCGGGAATCGTGCACCTTTCGAATCCCACGCTGACGCGGTCCGAGTTCTTCGAATTCCTCACTGCGGAGTTTGGATTTTCGCCGGAATCTGCGGCTTCGAAGACGCGTTTTCTCCGTGACCTTCAGGACGCGGTTTCGCATCGGGGACAAAACAACTCCATCCTGGCGCTCATCGTCGACGAAGCCCAGAGCTTGTCCCACGAGTTGCTCGAGGAAATCAGGCTTCTCACAAATATCGAGGGGCCGTCGGACCGCTCGTTGGCCGTCGCACTGGTCGGCCAACCTGAGCTCGCCGATCGTCTCAACGATCCGAGGCTCCGCCAGTTGAAGCAGCGGATTGCGCTGCGGTGCGAGCTTACCCCCCTCGATTTACGTGAAACGGCGGCATACATAGCCGCCCGAGTCCGGGTAGCGGGCGGCAAGGCCGAACAACTGTTCACGCGCGAGGCCGTACTCACGATCCATGAGTACTCTCAGGGCATCCCGCGGACCATCAGCGTCATTTGCGACAACGCGCTCGTCAACGGCTTCGCAGCCGATCGCAAGCCGGTCGGGCGAGACCTCGTGCTGGACGTGTGCCGCGACTTCCAGCTCGGTTCGCCGTCGCAGATCCGCTCCGCTGCTCAGCCTCACAACGATGGCCGGCCGATGCAGCGGAACGATGATGGCCTGGGCGGGCCGGCGATGCCTCATAAAGCCACCAGGCGACCGTTTTCCTTCTTTTGAGGCAGCAGTCCTAACCCGAGCGTCGACGCGCGTGGCCTTTACGGATTGGCCGGTCGCGAGATGTCCGAGGAGTTGTGCTTTCGTGAGGGGATGCCTGATCGATGTCGCTTCGGGCCTCGAATTCCTGGACTCGGCTCCGTCATTCGCGGACACCGAAGTCCAGGACACTGAGGCCGTCGACAGCACGGAGTGCGTCGGCTACGCCGTACTCTAGCAACATGATTGCCGCCAGGCGCATAGCTCAGCGCTCTTGTTGGACGCGACGTCAAGTTGCTGATATCAAGGGGGCTTCGCGGACGAGGTCAGCTCGGCAGGGTCAGCACGTTTGCTTGCGGCGAGAAGGATGGCCGATTCACCGGCGAGATTATTCTGCCTGTCGATTTCCTTGCCCCTCTTGGAGTTGTCGGAAAATCTCGACGGATCATCGGCCAGGGGACTGCGCAAGCGCTTCTCCACATCTCGACACTGTTCGATACACTGGAAGCGAATGGCCCAAACACGGCCTCTGAACCGACTCAAGGAATCGGCAGCCTCCGCCGCCGGTCAGGCGATGTACGAGCTCATCGAGCGGCTCTATCCGATCTGCCGAAGCATCACTGGCGATGGTTTTCGCGAGACCTTGAACATCGTCAGCGAAACGGTCCCCCTCGATATCCATGAAGTTCCGACCGGCACTCAGGTGTTCGACTGGACGGTGCCCCGGGAATGGAACATCCGCGATGCTTACGTGAAGAACTCGAAGGGGGAGCGCGTCATCGACTTCCGCCGTTCGAATCTACACGTCGTCAACTACAGCGTTCCGATACACGCGACGATGTCGCTCGCCGAGTTGAGGCCGCATCTGTACAGCGACGAGCAGCACCCGAGCTGGATCCCTTACCGTACCAGCTACTACAAGGAAGCCTGGGGCTTCTGTCTGCCTCACGACGATCTGCTGGCACTCGAGCAGGACACATACGAGGTCTGCATCGACAGCACGCTGATCGACGGTCACCTGACTTATGGCGAAGCCCTTCTAAAGGGCGAAAGTGATGACGAGGTTCTCATCTCGTGTCACACCTGTCACCCCTCGCTGTGCAACGACAATCTGTCGGGCATCGCCACCGCCGTCTACATGGCGAAGGACCTTCAGAGTCGTCCTCATCGCTACTCCTACCGGTTCGTGTTCGTGCCGGGGACGATCGGGCCCATCACCTGGCTGGCGCGAAACGAAGCGGCGATCGATCGAGTGAAACACGGCCTGGTCCTGGCTTGCATCGGCGACGCGGGCCGCTCCACGTACAAGCGCAGCCGAAGTGGGTCAGCCGAGATCGACCTGGCGGTCGAGCACGTGCTCAGAATGTCGAACCAGGCCTACGAAATTCAAGACTTCTCGCCATACGGCTACGACGAGCGCCAGTACCGTTCGCCCGGGATCAATCTGCCTGTCGGCTGTCTGATGCGAACGCCCCACGGTCAGTTCCCGGAGTACCACACGTCGGCTGACAATCTCGACCTGGTGCGCCCGGATGCGCTTGCGGATTCATTGCGCAAATGCCTCTCAATCGCCGACGTGCTGGATGGCAATGGCCGATATGTCAATCAGCAGCCGAAGTGCGAACCGCAGTTGGGTCGGCGCGGCTTGTATTCACTGATGGGCGGCGGGACCGACTCACGTACCGACGAGCTCGCCATGCTGTGGGTGTTGAATCTTTCCGACGGGCAGCACACCTTGCTCGACATCGCCGACCGGGCCAAGCTGGAATTTGCGGTGATTCGCCGCGCGGCGAATCTTCTCGAGTCGTCCGGGTTGTTGAGACCCGCGCCAGCCGACAGTCTCTAGAAATGCGGCATCAATCCCGAGATCCGGGCGAAAACGGAAACCTCGATATCACGCTGAATCGGGGCTATCGGGAGTCGGAGCCGTGAGAGGAGCGGTCACACAGGTCGATGACATACGAACCGCCATCGAACATCGGATTACGACGCTCCAGTGCGCCGAGGGCTTCATCAACTGCAGTTGCCGGGGACAGGCGTAGGACAATCGTGACGTCGGGGTCCACGCTCGGAGCGATCTGTACCCACAAATCATCCTTTTCCCGGTGAACGCCGAGTACCTGCGCCACCCAACTCGCCGTCCCGGTACCGATTTGCCGTTGGTCCAACGCAACGAACCAGTGATCGGCTATCGAGAGGGCCTCTCCGTGTTGGCCAGAAGATCCGGGTGTTCTAGTGGGCATGGCTGGATTCTGAAAACTGCGTATTTCATGCTGGATGCCAGGTCCGTGACCTTCGTGTGGTGAATCCTGTAAACGTCTGAAAATGTGTGTGTTATAGAAGTTGACGGGGCGCCATGTGTAAAGCTCGATCCGCCGAAGTCTTCGAATTTTGCACACCTTTCGGTGACCATAAGCCGCTGTTTTGGGAACTGACGTCTGCGTTCGGAGGCAGACTTCAGTGTGACTCGACTGTGCGCTCAGGCACCTCGATTCCAGAAAAATCGACACCTATAGGGCAATTACGGAACGTCCGATAACACGCAAAGCTTCTTTTCTCCCGGATAGGCGTGCTATGGACTTCCGTAACGTGTTGGCCGACGAAACCGCCGCGACTATCGAACGCGTCCTTGCAGGGCGCTCCGAGGAGTCGCTCCGTCAGCTCGAGCATTTCCGCAACGCGATCGACATCGCCATTCAGGCGCTCGAGCTGAGCGTTACGTCGACAGACCCAAGCGACAATCTTGCGCTGACGACGGCTCTCGTCGAACGGCTGTCGGCAGCCGCCGCGGCTAAGACACATGACGCGACAGAAGTCGTGCGCCTCGAGGCGGAGAAAAGGATCGAGGACCTGAGTGCTCAGGTCGAGGACGCGCTTCTGGCGGCGGAAGAGGCCCGCCAGAGAGAAAGCGACACGCTCCAGGTCATGGGGCAAGAGCTGCAAGAGATGCGCGCCACGCTGGATCAAACCCGCGCCGAAGCAGACAGTCTTTCCGAGCGTCTCGAGGGTGCGCTGAACGAGCGATGGTCGCTCGAGGTCGCGCTGCATGAAGCAAGAGGCCAGTTGACCAAGGTCGAGGGACAACGCGCCGTCCTGGCCACTCAACGCGAGACGAACCTCACGCACGTCGAGTCCCTGGAACAGGCGGCGCGAGACGCGGAGGAACGACGCCGAGGCGCTCAGTTGAAGCTCGACGCCGTCACAGAAAGGGAAGGACTGCTACAGGATCGGCTCGCCGGCGCGGACGCCCTGGTCAAACAGATGCGTGCCGAGGCCGAAGCAATGGCTCAAGCGGCAGCGCAGACAGAGCGCGCACTGGCGAACGCGAAGGCGCAAATCAGCGAGTTGATGAGACCACGCTTGCCAGAGGCCGGCCCCGTGGTGACAAACCCGGCCTCGGAAGACTTCGATCGATTGATTGCCATCTATCAGGGATTCGAGAGCGGAAAGTCCGTTCTCGAAGTCCTGACGTTGCTGGCCAAAGGTCTGAGCGAGCAATTTCCACGCACCGCGCTCTTTCAGGTCAACGGGAATGCGCTCCAGGGCGTGTATCAGGTGGGGTTCGAGATCGATCAAGACATTACGAAAATCATCATCCCGCTCGCCCTCGACTCTGTTCTCGCGCGGGCGGTGGATTCTGGATGTATCGAAACTGCCGTCGCAGAAGAGACGCCAGACAGCAGTCAGCTGCCGTTTGGTGAAGCCTCTGGATGGTGCATGGCGGTGCCTGTTCCCGTGAATGGAGAGACCGTCGGGGTCATCTACGCTGACGACGGCGATCATCCGAGTCCGGACGAAGCCGTCCAGGCGTCGAGAGTGTCGTTTGCGGACGTCTCCCGGCGTCATGCCGTCTCGGTCCTCGCCAAGTTGACGGTCGATCTGAAGGAGCTCGCCGAGCTGGGCGACTATGCGACGCTCCTGCTGGACGAAGTCGAGTACATTTACGGGGCCGACGCGAGCGCCGGGAAGCAAAACATGGAGCTGGTCGAGCAACTCACTGAGAATCTGCGGTGTGCGCAGGAAACCTATGCCCGCCGTGCGTCGTCGGCCACTGCCGTTGATTCAGCAAGCCTCTTCGAGGAGCGGCTCAATAGCCTCATCGACGCCAAAGGCGCTACGTCGTTCGGCCGTCATCTGTCCATCGCGGCGGCTGCCATCGCCAAGCGCGAGCCTCTCGGCGACTCCGTGGCGTCTCCACGCGTCGCTCAAGCCTCCTAGGCATCTCCTTTCCCGGCCCGGAAGTGTGCATCGTGTCTCGCGTTTTCGAGTACTGTGCACATGTTTGTAATCTGCCCTTGCACACTGCGATACGTCGTTTCCAGCGGCTTTCCGAGCCCTCGGCACGCTTGTTGCCCATTCACTCTCTCAGTCCGTGGCACCGTCTGGAAGCAAACCGGGTGATTTTCAGTGTGCGGTGGTCTGTGATCAAAGCGCAATGTGCTTGCTCAGCGCGGGTTCCGACGACGACCCGGAGCCAATGATGACGCAAGCGGCGTCGGTTCGAAGTCAGGATATCGTTGGAACAATGTCGGTGTGACCCAATGGAATTGCCCCGGAAACTGGATTTATCGACAACGGTTCGTTTTCTGACGCGTGCGATGTGATGGAACAATTAATGAGCGAATTGAATCCATCGAAGGTCCGCGTGCTCGTTCCTGAGCAGTCTCGGAAGCTGCTCGAGGCACACGCGCGCATCCTCGAGGCGACGATGTCGATCGAGGCGCCGCGGAAGGCAATCGGACTGATCGCGGAGATCGTCGATACCCGTGTTGCGTTGCTGGGGAAAGAAGCCGGGGAATGGACGGTGCTGGCTGATTCGGGCAAAGGGCCATCGCTTCCCGAGTTGACCGGTGTGATGCGCTCCACGCTCGATCGTGTTGGCGATGCGGCGACGGTATTGCTGGAACGCTGGACACCAGGCGAAGAGGACTGGACGCTCGTCGGGTTGACACGGCGAGCCGGCGCTCCTGCCGTGCTCATTTTCTACGGTGATTGGACGCCGTCGGCTCCCTCCCTGCTGCAGCTCGGACATAACCTTCTGCTTGCGGAGTGCGCGTACGCCCTGGCTACTTCGGCGCAGGTGCGACTCGCGACACACCGGTTGAGCCGTGCACTCGCCAGAACGACGGGTGTACGTAGCGTCTCCGAAGTTGCGGTCCGTAGCGCCGCGAAAGCCGTTCACGCTCAAATCGCAGCGCTTGCCGTGGCGAATGCCGACGGGCAGGCTCTGGCGATTACGGCCACACACGGTTATCCGCTCACGTTGGTCGAACATCTTCGGATTCGAAGAGGCGAAGGCGTTCTCGGGTCGGTGTTCGAAAGCGGATTGCCGTTGCGCGTCAGCGATGTGAGCCGCGCACAAGGAACGCGTCGGCGGCGGTCTCGATACAAGACCAATTCTTTTGCCGTCGTGCCGATTTCCGCAGGTCAGGACATTCTCGGTGCGGTATGCGTGACGGATCGCGCCGACGGCCATCCTTTCTCTCAGCACGATCTGTCGACGCTGCGAACGCTGGCGGCGACAATCGCGCTCGCCCTGGTACGCGAGCGGGCTCACGAGCAGGCGTCCTCGTACGCGCAGGCGGCCGCGATCGATCCAGTCAGCGGACTGTTCAACCGTCGCTACTTTCAAGCGCGTCTCGATGAAGAACTGCAGCGCGCGCATCGCCACGCGTTGTCGGTCGGTCTGTTGATGATTGACGTCGACGACTTCAAGTCGATCAATGATCAGTTCGGCCATCTCGCTGGCGATGCGGTCATCGCTGACATCGGCGAGATCCTGCGGCGATCGGTACGGGTCTTCGACATCTGCACCCGGTACGGTGGCGAAGAGTTCGCGGTCGTCATGCCGGGCAGCGGCCCGGAAGACGCCGCCAGGATTGCTGAACGCATCCGCGAACGCATTGAAGCGTACCGCCCGTCCATCCCCGAGCTGTCGATGCTGCGCATCACTGCCAGCATCGGGCTTTCAGTGTCATCGACAGGGACGTCGGCCCGCGACCTCATAAGCGTCGCGGACCAAGCGCTCTATCAAGCCAAGCGAGCCGGTAAGAATCAAGTGCGGGGCGGCGACAGCGAGCGCGGCTCGGAGCCCAGGCAGTCATAGCCCGTCGGCTTCCGCCATCTCCGCATCGATTAGGCCCCCCGGCTGACCCTCTTCGCGCGAGCGTGCCGGATTAACCCACTTCTTTCAACGACATGACCGCTGTAGGGGCTGGGAACTCGTATTTCGGTGAAGGACTGGCGCTATTCAAGATCGGATATACGTCCGATATCCCGGCCTGAGGCGGGATCGAAGGACTGTGAACCTACTTGAACTTCAACTGTTGATCGCCGCCAGCGGCATGACGAGCGAGCAGGTTCTGAATCGCGAACGAGCGATGTCTCAGAACGATGAACGTCGAGAAGTGGCTCCCGCGACGCCGGCGGACGTGCACGTCATCCCAGTACTTCAGACCCGTCCGGAATCACGATTCGGCCGGCAGCGCAAACCGCGGGGAGCAGCGCAATCGATACGGCGACCGTAAGACATCCCGCTGAACCACTGCGCTACTCGTTGGTTGACGAACATCTCACTTCAGTGAATGGACCTTGACGAGCGCTCTGTACTGGGCCATATCCGCGGCGCATTCTCGGCGGGCAATTGCGCTCCCGAAAGCGATGCGCGGCGGCGCGGGGTCCCTTCATTGCGGCGGAGAGTTGACCGTCGGTGCGTCGGGATCATCACCCGCCTTTGGTGCCGCCGTGGCTTCGCATATATTCCGCCCGACTGATCTTCGTTCGTCGTCGTGGTGAGAGCGGCGTGAGTTGTATGCGCCACGTTGATCGCATGTCGCGCTCGTCGTGCCCATGTGATCAGTACGATCGCGATCCCGAGTGCGAGAAGAAGCGACGATGAGGGAGCAAGAGAGAACCAAAGTGGTCCTGAGCACACGATCGCAGCGCACAAAAGGCACAGGACTCGGCTGGTCGTGAGTCGCACGAGCGTCATACGCTTACCTCGTCGTAACGTTGAATTTACATAACACTAACGCTACTCGAAGGCGAGCGCCATTCACCGCATCAGATATACCTGCTCAAATCGAAGCAGAAACTTCAATGACGTGATGCCGCTCCAGGGCGTCGTCATACGCACGCAGTGCTGCGAGGACGCGGTGCGTGCCAACTGGTTTGGGCATGTGCAGAACAATGCTACGCGACGGGTCGTGTTCAGGCGCGACTTGAATCCATGATTCATTGCCGTTGGTGTGCACTCCCAACACGACTGCAATCCATCCTGTCCGATCATCTCCAATCTGCTGTTGATCGATTGCTGCAAACAACCTAAAGGCCGAGAGCGGAGCTTTCCGGGTTGCGTCGCGAATATGGAAGGCGTCGCGCATCATTCCTCCTACCGAAGTGTCCTGCCGACGCAGTACATGATCGATGCCGCAACGGTCTCGCCAAGCAGCGAGCGGTGCAAGTCTGCGGTCTACCGCGGTTTAAGCAAAGGCGTTCCTGCTGGCCAGGGAGCAACGCGATCAAGAAATGCACCGCGTTGTACGATTTTCTTGATGCTTCCTGCGGACTTAAATCAGATCAGCGAAGCAGACTTCTTGTTCGAGCGCGCCCTCGCGCGAGTCCTGTTCTCTGAAGTCTGTTCTGTATCGAGGTGTTCGGCTGGACAACAAGATCGATCCGGTTGGAGTTCCCGTCCGTTGTTATCGCAGGAGGCCGTGTGGGGTGGCTGGAAGGGCGCCCAGATAGCCAAGGGCGAGATCAGCGATTCCACCCTGGCGCCTGGTGATGCATTGTGAAACTCGGGGTGACTTTATATGACATGTGTTCCAAAGCAGTTACAGGCGACTATGTCTATATCATGCAGACATTTATCAGGATCACGGCATGACTTGTGTGACGATACAAGACATTCGAGTCAAGCCTTCCTTGCGCTGGCAGGCAAGCCCTAACAGTCTATGAATGCAAAGACTTATGGGAATTTCCTGATATCAGAGTTTTCTTGGCTGGGCGCTTGCTCTAAAACTCTTCAGATATATACCTGGGCTATGGTGCCCGTGGGAGGGGAGCGACGGCGATGAGTTCCGGACTTTGGCGGGATCGGGAGGAAGTGGCACTGGTCGGCGAGAGCGCTGTCATGACGGCTTTGCGGGCCGAACTAGACATTGCGGCGCGCAGCCAGGCCAAGGTGCTCGTGACGGGGGAAACAGGAGTGGGGAAGGAAGTGGTTGCGCGCCTGATTCACCAGACGGGCGCGAGACGTTCCCGCCGTTTCGTCGCGATCAACTGCTCGGGGGTTCCCGAAACGTTGCTCGAGTCGGAGCTGTTCGGCCACACGCGCGGCAGCTTCACGGGAGCCTACCGCGACAAGCCCGGGCTCGTCCGTCTCGCCGACGGCGGCACGCTGTTCCTGGACGAACTGGGAGAAATGAGTTTGCGAATGCAGGCCGTGCTGCTTCGGTTTGCAGAAACCGGCGAGGTGCAGCCGGTGGGAGCAGACGGTCCAATGGGGCACACGGACGTTCGGTTGATCACGGCCACGCATCGCAACTTGCGCGCGCAAATCGATTCGAATGCATTTCGCGAGGACCTGTACTACCGGCTCAACGTGATTCAGGTTCACGTTCCCGCTCTTCGAGACCGTGGCGACGATGTCCGTGTGATGCTTCACTACTTCTTGCGACGCGCGAGCGAAGCGCATGCGCTTCCACTCCCGACATTGACGCCCGATGCGGAGCACCGTTTGTTGAGCCACCGCTGGCCCGGGAACGTCCGGGAGCTGAAGAACGTGGCTGAACGGCTCGTCGTGAGCGGCGTTGAATGCGTCACTCCTAACGATCTTCCTGACGACGTGCAAAGCGAGCCGAGAAGCATGGCTCCGGTTGCAGCCAGGACCACCGTGGCATACGAGTCCGCACCGGTCATCGTGGTGTCTTCATCGCAAGCTAACGACGTGGCAGAAGCACTGTGGAAGCGTTTGATGTCGGGAGAGGACTTCTGGTCTGTGGTGCATCGGCCCTTCAAATCTCACGATCTCACACGTCGAGATCTGCGAGCCGTGATTTTCAAGGGCCTGCAGCACACTCGTGGCAACTACCGCCAATTGGTCAGGACGTTCCACATGCCCGACGCCGACTACAAGCGCTTTCTGTCGTTCCTGTCGCAGCATGATTGCAATCTGCCGTTCCAGGCGCACCGGTCAGGCGAAGCTCAGGCCTCACGGGAGACAAACAGCTTCGAGGTGGCGTGTTGAAGATTATCCTGCGTAGTCGGCCGGAGATGGCGCGCCAGTGGTCGTGGCTTCGATAGCCGCAAGAAGTTTCTCGGCATCCAGCGGTTTGCAGAGGTAGGCTGCACCGCACGCGCGAGCCTCCCGGCGAAGCACCGGATCGTCCCAGCCTGACAGAACGACAACGCGAGAATCTGGCCGAAGCTGCCGGGCCAGGATCGCCAGGTGAATCCCGTTGTAGCCTTCAAGGCGAACATCCACGACGAGCACTGGCGGTCCGTTTTCATTGAGAATACGGCGCCTGGCACCTTCGAAATCGAGGCAGGTGCTGACTTGATACCCCGCGCTTTCCAACCAGCGCGCCAGCAGATCGGAGACTTGCCGGTCGTCGTCGACAACGAGCGCGGATTTCATAGGGTCCTCAAAAGCGACAGGTTCGCCACTGGGCCCCATGATAGTCGGTCGATCTTCCTCCAAAGCGTGTCGGGAGACGACTAGCGGGTCAGCAGGCGGACGAGGCGGACAAGCGGTGCGGTGTACGATGGCACCCACTTCTGCCAGGTCTGAAACCTCGTAACTTCTACACGACGTGCGCGCACCCTGACGTACCGGCGGTCTTGCGTGAGGGGCGGCGGCAACCGGACGGCGTTTCTCATCGGCGGCATCCTCCCGTGTTCAGGTTATCGGTCTCGCCCACGGACACATTAGTGCCCGACCGTTCAGAGATGTTCACACTGTTGTAAGCTCATCCGTCAGTGCGGGGTCAAGGCTGCTTGAAGTCCCCCCACAATTGTGCGAGTGAGCTCGCATGCCTACGAAATCGTGCGGAATACTCCAGCTGCAGCTTCGTGATGCCCTTCAGGGCGCGCCTTTCCGATCGAGGTGGAGAAACATTGTTGTCGACTCGCCTCGCGTTGACGCCAAAAATGTCGGACGACTCGTAATGTCCGCCAGAGTCAGGCGGTTTTCGGCCCAAAATCCGCCACTTTTCATCTCGAAGTACGGCTTGTCTCTTGCTCACCGAGGTGGACAGGCCATCATGTCCAAGTCAGAGATCGTTGAATACGCGTTAGGGCGCCGGACCGGTGCGGCGACCGCAGCCAAGCCCACGCCTCCGCCGACATGGCTTCGCCTGCCCTCGGAAAGCAGGCAATCTCCTCTCTCGAATTCGCCAGCGACCATTCTTGCTCACCGTCCAGACGATGTCGGCATCTCCGCTCCCGACTGGTCTGTGCTTCTCGCGTCCGACGCGAATGCGGTCGTCGTTGGAGCCGATCCAGCGATCGTGCGGCTGTGGACCGCAGTATGGTCGACGCTCCGTAAACCTGTCTGCTGGGTCGAGTCTGGGCGGTTGTGGTTGCCTCCACAGCTGGCGGGTACGTTAGTGCTTCGAAATGTGAACGACCTCGTCCGGCAGGATCAGGTCAGTTTGCTGGACTGGCTCGGTCAGGACGGCCGCTCGATTCGCGTTCTGGCGTCCACGCCACGACCTCTGTTTCCCGATGTCGAAGCAGGGGCGTTTCTGGACAGGCTCTACTATCGGTTGAACACCCTGCACTTTTCGCTCAAGCCAAGCCACTAGCGCGATCGAATAGCCAGCATGATGACGGTTGCCGTGCAAGGCAGCCGGCCGTTCGAGAATCGGGGCATGTTACCTGCTGACGTTTCAATGCTGGGGACCGGCACCTGCTATCGTTTCTCTACCAGCGCGCGTTGTTCCGCCTGTGAACCGCTGAGGAGGTTCGCAAGCGCATAGTTTCCCTCGTGACATGCGTACTCGTAGATCACGTAGTCGGGATTCCGTCTGAACGGGTAGGCCACTTTCCAGGGTCGCGTGAATACGATCGGGTCATCGATCGTGGCTTCGTAGTTGATGGTATCGGCGTCCACGCGGGTGAAGCGCTCGAGAATCCGGAGGGTGTTGCTCGTCGGAATGTTGTTCTCCATCGGAGAGCCGCTCGTTCCCGGATTGGTGGCGGCAGTCTTACCATTGAAATTCGAGGTTTCGACGACCAGGCTCTCGCCTTCCCAACGACCTCGCGAGTCACCCATGTACTGACGGATCGCCTTCGAGAGGTGTCGGCGTCCATCAAGGGGAATCATTCGGGCCTCGTGGATCATCTCGTTACGGACGACCACATACCCTGGCGCCTGATGAATCTCGAGACCGTTGCTGTACTGTGCCGGAAGCATCGACGGAAGAAGGCCGCGCGAAATGCAACGGTCCCACGTATCAAAATCCTCGGGCCCATTGAAGGGCCTGCTCTGCCAACTGCTCCCCATCGGAGCGGACCGCTTCTGGCCCTCCTCGGTCAGAGCAGGCATTCTTCCGTTGAGCGGGTCGACGATGAGCGAGGCTTGACGTTGCGCCTTTCCAGATTCACCCCATGCGCCAATCACAAAGCTTTGGAACCTTCGTTGGATTTGCGATTGTCGTTCGGCGAATTCTTGGTCGGTCAGCGTCGCACGTTCTCCAAAACTGGCCGGACGCTCCAAGGGCACGCCTGTCATTTCACCCGTTGGCCAGGTTCCTTGCAGATCCGGATCGCCCCATGGTGTCTTCGGGGAAACCCAACTCGCTTTTCGGAGCGATGTCGTTGGATGGGCCTGACCAATGGCTCGACCGGCCGAAGCTGTGAGTGGCAACGTGCTCGCCAACGCACATGCAACGACAACTCTGAACTGCATTTGGAACCCCAGAGGGACTAGCAGCGAACGCCAGCACGACGAACGTGACTCGCGAATAGTCTACGGCACTTCGTAGAACGCTGGGACTGGATTGGAAGGCTTATCGTCGAGAGAGCTATGCGGCGCGTCCGCTGAGTCGGATTGTCTCTACCAGCCGTTCAGGAGAAACGCAGAATCGGAGTCGCTGACCTCGACCACTTCGGCTTCGTCGGCAGATGGACTGACTTGGAGCACTGCTGTGGCCGCTGGTTCAACTGGAGCAATAACTGGTGCTGCCGCTGAAGCGACTGCGGGCAAGCTCGGTTGTTCGAGGGCTGGCTCATCACTGAGGAAGTCCAGTTGGTCGTTGAAAGCGATTGCCACCCGGTACTGAACCTTGCCTCCGTTGATCCCGGTGATTTCGCAGCGCACCACACGTCCCCGAACTCGAAGGGGGCCATCCACACGAATAATTTCGAGCTGGCTCGTGGCTCCTGGGGTGAGCCTCAGGCTGCATTCGATGAGAATGCCCTCGCGAGAGGCGTCTACGACCCGGACCTTCTCCGACTGGACCTTGACTGCCGTGACCTCGGGAATCTCGTTGAGTGGTCGACGCCGTGACGTGCGACGGTCCTGATCGTCGCCTTCTAGAATCGCCATGTGCTGTCCTCGTCTTCTTCGGATTCCCTCATGGCAATCGGGGCGCCGAGTGCAGCCTGGTGCTTGGCTACGTCCGCGCCGTCGTTGATCTGAAAGCTTAGCTGGTGACCGTTGCCTCTCAAGAGGCGTTCAATGAGGGCGCCGGCGACTTTCAAAGGCTCGACGCTCTCGCCGAGCTCAACCTGCCAGCGGTCACGCTCGTTGAGCAAGGTAACCAATCGGGATTTCTCGAGGTGGAGCTCCCGCTCGAGATGCTCACGCTCGGCGCGTCGATCTTCGTTCAGTTGAGCACAACGACGCTCGAGTTTCTCGATCGCGGCCGTCAGCTCTTCACGCTCGATGCGGGTTGTGTTCTGAATTTCATCGTAGTGAGCGCGCACTTCGTTCAACGCGTTCTCGATCCGTTGCCGCTCCGCCGAAGCTGTCGCAAGCGCCTCTTCGTACCTGCTCTCGGCATGCGCCAGCGCGGCCTGGCGCGCCGCTTGTTCGGCAAGCATTTGACCGGCCAGGGCGGAGTGACGGTCCTCGGCCTCCTGCAGTTTCGTATGGAGGCCGTCGCGTTCGGCCGCCAACTCCCGCTTGGCGTGTTCGTGCCGATCTTCCGCATCGTGAAGCTGAGAGTGCAGGGCGGTCCGTTCGTCGGACCACTGGTTGGCTGCGTGTTGGTGGCGATGCAGTGTCTCCTGAAGCTTGGCGTGCAGCTTATCCCGCTCCTCGGACAACTGGCCGACCTCGTGTTCGCGCCGGTGGGCGGTTTCCTGCAGTGTGGCTTGCAGACCATCTCGTTCGGAGGACCATTGACTCGCCGTCTGCTGCTGCCGGCCTTCTGCTTCTTGAAGCTTGGTCAACATGTCGTCACGCTCGGTCGACCACTGGTTGGCCTCATGCCGATGACGATCTTCCGTTTCCTTTAACTTCGCGTGAAAAGCATCGCGTTCCTTGGACCACTCATCGGCCTGGCTCCGGTGCCGCTCCGCGGCTTCCGCCATCGCAGCTTGGGACTTGCCGCCAGCTTCCCGCAGCGCGCTGATCGCCTGCTGTTCAGCCGCGCGTTCCTGAAACAGCCGTTCCTGGGCAGCCTGCGCTTCTCGCAAGAGCTCTTTGAGCGCGTCGCGCTCTTTGGACCACTCATCGGCCTGGCTCCGGTGCCGCTCCGCGGCTTCCGCCATCGCAGCTTGGGACTTGCCGCCAGCTTCCCGCAGCGCGCTGATTGTCTGCTGTTCAGCCTCGCGTTCCTGAAACAGCCGTTCCTGGGCAGCCTGCGCTTCTCGCAAGAGCTCTTTGAGCGCGTCGCGCTCTTTGGACCACTCATCGGCCTGGCTCCGGTGCCGCTCCGCAGCTTCCGCCATCGCAGCTTGGGACTTGCCGCCAGCTTCGCGCAGCGCGCTGATTGCCTGCTGTTCAGCCGCGTGTTCCTGAAACAGCCGTTCTTGGGCAGCTTGCGCTTCTCGCAAGAGCTCTTTGAGCGCGTCGCGCTCGGCCTCAACAAGGTCGAACTTTGATTGCCACTGCTGCTCAACCCCCGCTGACCGCTTTCGCTCAGTAACATCCCAGGTCGCGCTCAGGAACGCCGTCGGTGCATCGGCTTCTCGCTGGAGCGGCACAGCACTGGTTTCCATGAAGCGCCGAGTGCCATCGGACCGAACGAGCTCGTACTCTAGGGTTCCAGCCTGGCCGCGGCAGACTTCGCCAATGAAGCCAACGAGTCGCTCACGATCTTCTTGTGCGATGAGCCGACTGAGAGGCTTCTTGAGCACGTCATCGAGGCGTTCGGGTCCAAAGAGTGCGAGAGCCGCCTTGTTCGCAGCAAGGACATCGCCCGCGGCATCAGTGATGACGAGGCCAACCGGTGCAGATTCAATGACCCATTTCAGCCGGCGCTCCGCCGCAGTCGGTCCCGCCGGCGCGTTCGTCGACGGCCGTCGATCGGCTGCGTCCGGAACGCGCGCGCCTGGTGCGGCCGACCCGTTGTTGTCGGGGGTCGACCTCTCGAGCAACTGTCGAATCTGAGGTTCCATCCGATCGCCTCGCTAGTTCCCCTGGGTTTGCTGATGTCACGCTGCAGACGCGCGCGTCATCATTTGTTCGAGCAATTTCGAGAGAGATCTTCGTTGGTGCGCACGTCGTCGCGTGGACAATCGTGCAATACAGATGCCGTCATCGAAATTTCAGCCGATGCCGTACGAAACTCCTGGAGCGCCAACTGCTTCTGGAAACAGGCTTCAAGGCGCGGGCAGTTCTGTAAATGATCAGCGAATTCGGAAATGGCGGGAGAGATTCAACGCGACGCCACACACGAATCGAGACGGCGAGGCTGTGCAGGTGAAAGCCGCGCTTGTGCTAAATCAGGTCATCCAGCACACTCTTGCGCACCAGCAGTTGGCACGTCGATCGGCCGTTGTCCAACTTTTTCCGGAGTTTCAGATCGGCATCGGAAAATCGTGGTTCCGGCGATCAGTCCGGCCAATCTTGAGGCGTCTTTTCGAAATTGTAAGAACTTATCAACTTTAGCAATGTCGGCTTTAGCGACGCTGGTGGATCGGGGCGAGGGAGACGGTCGATGAGAGAGATGTTGACGCAGTATCGCGAAGTCAAAGCCATGGCGGTGGCACTCGCCGTCGGATTGGCGTTCACGCTCAGTGGACTTGCACAGGAACGGCCCGCACCCGCGAACGAGGCAAATCAGGTCGGAGGAGGGCAGCGGAGCTCGTACCCGTATCCGACAGCCCGCGATTTCCGGGGTGTCGCGCCGCCAGCAGTGGTCTGGCCGTCACCGACGCTCGGGGATGGTCCGTTCCTGCTCGAAACCGCCGAACAGCGTATTCGAGCGGTCGTGGTGACCAAAGGACTCTCGCATCCATGGAGTCTCGCGTTTCTTCCCGACGGTGCCATGCTCGTTACTGAACGAGAAGGAAGGCTTCGCCTTGTTCGCAACGGCGCTCTCGATCCAGACCCTGTCAGCGGCGCTCCGAAGGTCGTCTCGCGAGGCACGATGGCAGGGCTGATGGACATCGCCCTTCATCCTCGTTTCGCGGAGAACCACTGGGTCTACATCTCGTATCACAAACCAGTTCCTGACAACTTGGGTAGCAATGCCATCCTTCGAGGCACGTGGAACGATAAGGCCTTGACGAATGTGCGCGATATTTTCGTCTCGGATGACGTGGATACCGAAGCATCGCGTATCGCGTTTGGAAAAGACGGCATGTTGTACATGGGAATTGGCGGGCCCGGTACCGGCCCCCAGGTCAGCCTCATGCGACCACAGAACTCGAACGACTACGCGGGAAAGATACTCCGTCTTCGCGATGACGGAAGCGTGCCGCCGGACAACCCGTTCGCTGGCAAAGCCGGTTACAAGCCAGCGATCTATTCGATGGGTCATCGCGTCCAGCTGGGGCTGACACTCAATCCGTACACTGGCGAGATGTGGGAGAGCGAAAACGGTCCGAACGGCGGGGATGAAGTGAATGTTCTCCGCGCGGGAAAGAACTACGGTTGGCCCGTGGTCAGCTACGGGCGCGATTACCTGGGTCCACGCATGTTGCCGTCGCGCCCGGACTTCGAAGAGCCAGCCATCTTCTGGGTTCCGTCGATCGCCACGTCCGGGATGACCTTTTACACCGCCGATCGGTTTCCCGCGTGGAAGGGCAACCTGTTCGTGGGAGGTATGCGGGAGGGTGAGATACCCCGGACGGGCCAGCTCCAGCGCATCATGTTCAACGACAAGTGGGAGGAGCTGCGTCGGGAGCCGATGCTCAGAGAGCTACATCAACGAATTCGTGACGTTCGGCAAGGACCGGACGGACTGTTGTATGTGCTCACCGAAGAAGATCAGGCGGCCCTTCTTCGCATCGAACCCGTGAATCGGGAGACACGGTAACCCAACGCCGGGCTAGCGACTAGTGGACGGTGCCCGACGGAGTACCAGATCACGATCAACGCGGGCAACGTCGGACCACATTCAGCCAATCCGCCCTAGAAGGTGTATTCGAATCCAACGAGCGGAGTCAGCTTATCGCGGATGCCGTTGTTGTCTAACGCGAAGAGCAGGTTCGCATCGATCAGAAGCCGGCTGAAGACGTTGACCTTGAAACCCAGTGCGCCGCTGAGCGTCTGGAACGAATCACGAGAGAAAGCGATATTGGGAAAGACCGACTTGCCGTCGAGTGCGTGGAAATCCTCTTGCCGGAGTCGCTCGCCGTTGATGACGTATCGACCCAGGACATCGATTGCGAGCGTCAGCCGAGTACTGACGCTGATATCGGTCCCGATGGCGTAGCCAACCTGGTCTGGAAAGTCGGCCGACTCGCCGGTCGCCGGATTCCCTGCGAGCACGCTCGAGCCGTTCCATTGATAGCTGACATTTGCGTGCGGCGATACGTTCTGGAACGCGCCTGAAAAAATCAGGAACGGTTCTATGCCGGCAGTGCCGGTTCCGAGAAGGTTCATCTCGTCGCCGGTGGGCAGCCGGAAATCGAGTCCTGCAGCCACGGCTGCGGAATTCTTGCGCTTGACCGTTCCCTTCAGCCGAAGCGTCAAATCCCCGAGGCCACTGGCGCTGCCTGCAGCGGTGAAAAGCCGCTCATTGCCGACGTCGCCGTTCGACTGGCGGTAGAAATGTGTCAGCGGATTGGTCGTGCCCAATCGCTGGATAGACGCGTCGGAAACGACTTTCAGCTCGGCCGAAACGATTGGTACGGCCAGAGAAATATCGAACCGATCTGTGACGCCGAGCGTCACGAATGTCGTGAACTGACCGACTGTTGCCTTAATCGAGTTCACCGTCGTCACGACGTCTTCGCGCCCCCCGAGCAGTTGGGCGTTGTCGTGAGTAAACACTGCGGGCACCCGCTTGAGATCGAGCCCTTCAGCCGAATCGAAGGTGAACCGCTGCGACGCGTAACCAAAAGATACGCGCCGGGCTCCAACGGTTTCAGCTCGTTGGGCAAGGATGGGCCCGAAGCTTTGAGTCGTTCGTTGAAAGACGCCGAGGCTGGGGTCGAACTCGTAGGTGAATCCCGAAGCCGGCGAGGGAAGAGGGATGGTGACGAGTTGGCCGACCAGTGCCGTACTGAACTGGCTGAAATCGAATTGAAAGTCGCTGTTGAAGTGCGCCGAATGCGATTGCTCACCGGGTAACGTGGCCTCGCTGTCGACGATGAGACCTTTAGGACCGAACAATCCGGTGAACAGCGTCGCCAGGTTCTGGACGGGAGCGGCCAGGTTGTAGGGGTCCTGGGCCCTTGCGTTCGAAGGGACTGCCAGCAAGCATGCAAGCGCGCACAGAGCCTTCCTCATGACGTACCTCGCGAAGTGAATGAATTGGTTTAGGCGCCTAACGCCCGATCTCGCCTATTACCCAGCCGGTACTTGTGCGGATCAGCGTCATGGTCTGCTGGCTTTCGGTCGTCTGCTCCCGGCCGTTGGCGTCGATGGTATCACGCCGTCTCAGGCGAACCGTCGCTCGTTGGTCGCGGCGATCGATGGAAAGGATGGAGATATTGACATGTTGCGATGACACGGCTCGGAATCCGTCTTCGATGCGTCGCTGCTCGGCGGCCGACATATTGGGCTTGAGGGATCGGAAGAGTCCCAGATCCTTCGTTTCAATGGCGCGTGCGTATGACGCGACAATCCTGCGGATGGCGGCTTCGTCGTCCTCGCTCGGCTGCGCGGCAGGCGGTGGCGCCGATTCGCGCTGGGTCACTGGAGGTTCAGGAGCAGGCGCCGTTTGACTCGGTCGCGGGGCCGGTTCGGTAGCTGCCGGCGCGGCTGGTTGAGGCGCCGGCGCTGCAGCCGGCGGCGGGGCGACAACAGCCGGCGTTGCCGGGGCACTAACGGACGGTGGCGTCGTCACGGGCGGAACCGTAGTCGGCGGTGGAACGGGAGTCACTGGCGCCGTCGACACTGGCGGCTGCGACCGTTGTGGTTGTGGCTCCGGAACGGGTCCAGTATCAGGAGGCTTCGACGCTTGGCGCTGTGAAGGTTGTGCCACAGGCGGCGGTGGCGCCGTCGGCTTCTGTGGTTGCTGCGCGGCCCGACGCGCTGCTTCCGCCTGACCCTTGAACTGATTGACGAGTCGCGTCAGCTCCACGACCGAGGAGTCTGTCGGATCTATGGCCCGGGCGGCTTCGAGCGCTGCGTGGCGCCGTTGATGTCACCGGCTGCGAGCAGGGCCCGAGCGTTGTTGACTGTCTCCTCCACGCGCGGAGGCGGAGGAGGAACTGGCGCTTCTTCACGAACCGGAGGCGCGGCCGTCGGTGGATTGGCCACGTTCTGGACGACCTCAGGTGGACGTGTGCCCAACCACAGCCAGTAGAGCGCCGCTGCGATCACCGCAACGAGTGCGGCTCCAATGGCCACGCCGCGCGGACGATTCTGTTTTGCGATGAGATCAACCGGCCGTGGCGACTCCCCGGATTCGATATCCCGCTTGAGTCTCCTGAGATCGGCACGAAGCCCCGCAGCATCTTGATAACGAAGCTCACGATCCTTCTCGAGACAGGTCGTGATGATCTCCTGGAACCGGGTCGAAAGCTCAGGATTGAATGCGACTGGAGCGGCCGGTTTTCGATTGAGAATCTCGGAAAAAATGACGGCGTCCGTCTTGCCGGCAAAAGGTTGCCGCCCGGTCACGCACTCGTAGAGCACCACACCAAAAGAGAACAAGTCGCTTCGGCCGTCGAGCCGTTCGCCCGTTACTTGTTCGGGTGACATATACGCGACGGTGCCAAGCGTCACCCCGGCAGCGGTCATATCCGTCGTGTGCTCGCTGCTCGACGGACCGCCGTGGCGGGAAAGCAATTTGGCGAGACCGAAATCGAGAATCTTGATCTGTCCGCGGTCCAGCAGGAAAAGGTTCGCTGGCTTGATATCGCGATGAACGATGTCGCGGCCGTGGGCTGAATCGAGGGCATCGGCCACCTGGATACCGAGATCGAGCGCCTCGTGGATCTTGAGGGGGCCACTTGCGAGGCGCTCTCGCAAGGTCTGGCCCTTCAATAGCTCCATGACAATGAAGGGCCGCCCTTCGTGCTCGCCGATGTCGTAAATCGTGCAGATGTTTGCGTGATTCAGACCCGAGGCCGTGCGGGCTTCACTGATGAGGCGATCGATCGCCTGACGATCCCGCGCCAGGTCTTCTGGAACAAACTTGAGCGCGACGGGCCGGCCTAAGCGCTGATCCTCGGCAGCATACACCACCCCCATCCCGCCAGCACCCAACTGGCTAACGATCCGGTAATGGGCAATCGTCTGGCCGACCATCTAGCTTTCCTGCGGGGCAGGATGTCGGGCGATTATACGTGAGCCGGAACCTGGTGGACTGGAAAGGCTTGCCGGCTGGAGCCTGGGTGCCGGGTTGGCAGGACCAAGGACCCGTACATTAGGATAACGCCAAAACCCGAGGTCGCGAACACGTCATGACCTCTTCCGTTCATCAGCCGCGCTACTCCTGTGCTCCCCCCGACTGCTCAGTTGAGAGCACGTATCCCGAGCAGGCAACAACAGGGAGTCGAGGATATTTCGGATAGTCCGGCTCGGTGAATGAGCGCTCGCAAAGGTAGAAGACCGACCCACTCGGTGTTTGGATTTTGCGCCCGTAGACGCAGTTGAGGCACAGTCCGACTCGTTGGAACGCCCCATCATCGGACTCGCTTCTGGTCATTCTTCACAGAGCGACGACGATCTTGCCCACGAACGAACCCGACGCATGCTGGCTGAACGCTTCGATGGCTTGATCGAACGGGAAGACCTTATCGATGACGGGCTTGATTCCGTTTGTCTCGAGCGCGCGGTTCATGTGCTCGAACATGTCCCGATTCCCGACTCGTATGCCGTGCAGAGTTCCCTCTTTCCACATTAAAGCATACGGATTGATGTCAGCCCTTCGTCCGGTCATCACGCCGATGAGGCAGACCTTGCCACCCTGGGCGAGCGAGTCGAACGATCGCTCCAGCGTGCCAACGCCGCCCACCTCGACGACGCAGTCCACTCCTCGTCCTTCCGTAAGCTTCAAGACCTCTGTTTGCCAATCCGGCGTACGCACGTAATTGATGCAAGCCGACGCGCCAAGCCCCTTGACTCGTTCGATCTTCTGATCGCTTGACGACGTGACGATGACGCGTGCGCCGGCGGCCGCCGCGAACTGCAACGCGAACACCGAGACGCCTCCCGTGCCCAAGGTCAGGATCGTGTCACCGGCTCTGATGGGTCGTCCGGCCGCCATCAGTGCGTTCCACGCCGTGACGGCCGCGCAGGGTAGGCAGGCCGCTTCCTCGAACGAGAATCCCGCTGGGATGTGGACGAGGCCATCCTCGTACAAAACGATCCGATCGACGAGTGTGCCATCGAGGGGAGAACCCAACGCGGCTTGCCGGGCAAACAGGGAACCATCGGGCGGCGTTTGGAAGAACGAAGCCACGACGCGATCGCCGGCTCTGAACCGCGTGACGCCTTCGTCTACTGCCAGGACTTCTCCGGCGCCGTCGGACAGAGGAACAAGATCGCGAGTCGTTGCGTTTCCGAAGTATGTGCCGGTGACGATCGCTTGATCCCGCCGGTTCAGCGAAGCCGCGCGGAGCCGAACGAGAACCTGGCCGGCGCGTGGCCGCGGATCTGAACGTTCCACCTTCCGTAGCTCGGCAATCGATTGGCACCCGGCGGGTGCAACGTAAGCTCGCATGGGTGTATTGAAGGATTGGTCTACACGATGTGAGGCACGCAAAGCGCCGTGATGTCGTTGACGTTCGTTGTGCTCTCGATGCTGCGAAGTGCGACGAGGGCACGCTCGGCGGCAACAGGCGACAGCGATCGTTTGGCGCAACCCATGAACTTCGTGGCCAGCTCATCGTCCGTTAGACGGCCGGGATAACCTCGAGCCCCGTCGGCTCGATGTTCGAGCGTTCTTCCGTCTCGTAAACGGACCACGACGCGAGTCTGTGAAAGGGGAGCAGACGCGTCGAAGGCTGTATTCGCTCTCAGTGTCACACGCGGGAGCAGTCTTTGGACGCGGGGCTCGTGGATGTGAGCAACATCGAACGTCTCGATGGTGGGATGACCAAAGACAATAGCCGCCGCAGCGCAGAAGGGCATGCTGAACTTCGCCTCGAGCTCGGTCGTCGGCCGATCGTGGATCAGCAGCCGTGGCGTCATCGAATCGACTTCGATGTCGATCGACTCGACGTCTTCGGATGAGAAGCCATGGCGACGGACGAGATGAAGCAGCGCATCGAGTGGCGGATGCGTCGCGGCGCAAGACGGGTACAATTTGACGCTGACACCTGTATCCAGGATTTCCCATCGAGCACCGAGATCCGTGATCGCTCGAGCAAGCGCTGATGGAGGCCCTTCACTGTCCATCGCCGCGAGATATCCTTGCGGGCCGTCAAGAGCCTGCTCACTGGCGACGAAGCCCTTCTGAGCCAGCCGAGCCGCCATCACACCATTTCGTGCGGCAGCGCCGGCGTGCAGTGGCTTCACCATTGTTCCAATGTTCTCCTTGAGACCACAGGCCAACGACGCGGCGATGCCAAGCGCGTGACCAGCTTGCGGCCGGGTCAGATTCAGTATCCTCGCCGCGGCAACGGCCGCACCAAGTGTGCCGATGGTCGACGTGCAGTGCCATCCGCGCGAGTGATAGTGGCGCGGGTTCATCACCATCCCCAACCGACACTCGACCTCGAAGCCGACCACGTAGGCGTCGAGGAGTGCGCGGCCTGGTGCCCCCGCCATTTCCGCCGCGGCCAATGCCGCTGGCACGAGCGCACAACTGGGGTGCGCCATAGAGACGAAACACATGTCATCGAAGTCGAGCGCATGAGCCGCGACGCCGTTTGCCAACGCCGCCTCGCTGGCATTGGCCCGCGCATCCGTTCCGATGAGTCGACATGGACCAGTGACGTCGGTTGTTGCCGTCGCCCGCACGATTTCCGCGGCCGGTTCCGGAACCCCGGCAAGCGCGACGCCGATCGTGTCGCAAGTGGCGACGCCCGCTCGTTGGCGGGCGAGAGGCGGCGGGACCGCGCCAATCACGAAGTCAGCGACGAAGTCAGTGATGTTCCCGATGACAACAGTCATAGGTTGGTTCTCAGAGCAGGCGCACTCATCGATTGTCAGTTAGCCGATCGCATACCGTTGCAGAAGCCCGCGCGCGATGATCAGATGTTGTAACTCGTTGCTTCCCCCGCCGATCAGCAGAAGCGGCGCGTCCCGGTAAAATCGTTCGACAGGGAAGTCCTTCGAAAAGCCATTCCCGCCCAGTATCCGCATCGCTTCAAGCGAGACCTCCGCGGCGGTTTCCGTCGCAAAGAGTTTGGCCATCCCGGCCTCGACATCGCAGCGCTCGCGCCGGTCCTTCTTTGCGGCGGCGGAATAGATGAGCAACCGCGAAGCTTCGATCTTCGTCGCCATCTCGGCAAGCTTGATCTGGATTGTCTGGTGCTGCGCGATCGGCTTGCCGAAAGTGTGGCGCTGTTGCGCGTATTTGATGGCCTCCTCGAATGCCGCTCGGGCGACACCCAACCCGCGAGCGGCGACGTTCAAGCGCTCGGCTTCGAGCCCAGTCATGACCTGCTTGAAACCCTCGCCTTCTTTTCCGCCGATGAGGTTGTCCGCTGGAACGGGGAAGTCCTGAAAATGGAGCTCGCAGGTTTCGACGGTCTTGTATCCCATCTTGTCGATATCGCGGCCGACGTTGAGTCCCGCTGCTCCTTTTTCGACGACGAATGCGCTGATGCCCCGGTGTGGCGGCTCGGCTCCGGCGTCGGTTTTCGCCAGCACCAGGAAGATCTGGCCGCGCCGTCCATTTGTCACCCACATCTTCGAGCCATTAATCCGATATGTTCCCCCGATTCGCTCTGCCGTCGTCGAAATAGCTTGGAGATCGCTCCCGGCGTTCGGCTCTGATAGACAGATTCCGCCACGCAGCTCGCCTTTGGCGAGCCGGGGAAGGAACTGCTGCTTTTGTTCTGGCGTGCCGTACCGCACCAGGACGTCACAGAGAACGAGATGGGTACCAAGAATGCCCGCGAGGCCCATCCAGCCTCGAGACAATTCTTCGAAGACGATGGCAAATGTGGTGTAGTCGACTTCGTTGCCACCGTACTCATCGGGAGTATTCAGCCCGAACAGACCGAGCTTCTTCATCGTCTCGACGAGTGCATCGGGGTACTCATCGCGATGTTCCATTTCCGATGCAACCGGAATGACCTCACGGTCGACGAACTCGCGGACCGTCTGCGCAACCAGTTGCTGGTCTTGATCAAGGTGAACCACGGCGTCTCCTTCATTCGAAACGGCGGACGGATGCAGCGCAGGCCCTCAGGCTTGCCGATGCTAGGCCGAGAGCCGCCCGTCGTCAATCGTCCTTGTGCTATCGTCGCGCTGCGCCAGCGGCCGTGGAAAGCCGGGACCGTGAGTCCGACATAAACGAGGGTATTGATGGAGTCGTTGCCATTAGCCGGCGTCACGGTCGTCGCAGTCGAACAAGCGGTCGCTGTGCCGTTTGCCACGCGCCAGCTGGCCGATTTAGGTGCGCGCGTCATCAAGATCGAACGGCCAACCACCGGCGATTTTGCGCGGAGCTACGACACGACAGTCCGTGGACTGGCCAGCCACTTTGTCTGGCTGAACCGCTCGAAGGAATCGCTGACGCTCGACCTCAAACACCCCGACGCACGAACTGTGCTTGCGCGTTTGTTCGGGCGCGCCGATGTCTACATACAGAACCTCGCGCCTGGTGCGGCGAATCGGCTCGGTCTCAGCACCGAAGAACTTCGCGAGCAGTATCCGCAGCTGATCGTCTGCAGCCTCAGTGGATATGGATCGACCGGACCGTACGCCAAGAAGAAAGCCTACGATCTTCTGATACAGAGCGAAGTCGGCCTGGTGTCGATCACGGGGACACCTGATACCCCGTCGAAGGTCGGCGTATCAATCGCCGACATTGCGGGCGGAATGTATGCGTATTCCGGAATCTTGACTGCTCTTCTCCAGCGCCAACGAACGGGACGCGGCACGGCCCTGGAAGTTTCGTTATTCGAAGCGCTGGGGGAATGGATGGGTTATGCGATGTACTACACGTCGGGCGGAAAGGCTCCAGGTAGGACGGGTGCGAGCCATGCCACGATCGCGCCGTACGGTCCCTATCGGACGCGGGACGGCGAGGAAGTGATCTTCGGCATTCACAACAACCGCGAGTGGGCGACGTTCTGCACGATGGTCCTCGAGCATGCCGCGCTCGGCAGCGATTCGAGGTTCGAGTCAAACTACGGGCGCGTCCAATATCGTGCCGAGATGAACGCCGAGATTGATCGAGTCTTCACGAACCTAGCCAGCAAAGAAGTCCTCGCCCGACTCGACGCCGCGCAGATCGCCAACGCGCGGATCAACACGGTCGAGCAGTTCATGAAACATCCCCAGTTGGCAGGCAGGGCCTCGTGGCGAGAGATCGACTCTCCGGTGGGGCCAATTCCGGCCTTGATTCCGCCAGTAAGAATGGACGACGTCGAGCCTAGGATGGCCGCTATTCCAGCGCTGGGACAACATAGCGAATCTGTCCTCAAAGAGCTTGGCTTCGACACTCTGACGATTGAGCGGTGGAAACAGGAGGGTGTGATCTAGATGGCCGTCAAACGAGGATGGAGTGGCCGCGCCTTCGAGGATTTTGAAGTCGGCGACGTATACGACCATCCGCTCGGACGAACGATCCTGGCCGCCGACAACACGTGGTTCACGCTGTTGACGATGAATACCAATCCGATTCATTTCGACACTGTGTACGCTGCCGGGACGGAATTCGGCAAACCGCTGGTCAATTCCTGCTTGACGCTGGCGGTCGTGACAGGGCAATCGGTGACCGATCTGTCGCAGAACGCGCTGGCGAATCTCGAGTGGGATGAGATCAAGATGCCGCATCCGGTGTTCGAAGGCGACACCATCTATTCACGCAGCGAGGTGCTTGGAACGCGCGAATCGAAAACGCGTCCTCACGTCGGCATCGTGCGCGTGAAGACAACAGGGTTCAATCAGGAACGGGTCGTCGTGCTCGAATTCACCCGAACCTTCATGGTGTACAAACGCGGCCACATACCCACACGATCGACGTAAGGTGACGCGAATGAACGTGACGGAGAAGTCTTGAGCCATCGCAGGTTGCACAATCTGGGCTGTTTGGTTGGTATCAGCAGGGAACACCGGCCGCTCGTAGGGGGCTTTGGGCAGCCGCCCTGGGTTGGATGCTCGACGGCTTTGATGTGATGCTCTACGCGCTCGTGCTCGGAGCGCTCCTTCAGGAGTTTTCTATCTCGACGCGCACGGCGGGAATGCTCGGCTCGCTGACTCTGGCTGCATCGGGTCTCGGTGGTGTGCTCTTCGGGGCGATTGCCGACCGGATGGGACGGCGGCGCGCCATGATTGGCAGCATTCTGATCTACTCGATATTCACCGGCTTGTGTGGTCTTGCGCAAACGGTGTCGCAACTCGCGGTGTTCCGGTTCGTTCTTGGCCTTGGTATGGGCGGCGAATGGACCAGCGGTGCGGCGTTAGTCTCCGAGACGTGGCCCGATCAGCATCGCGGCAAAGCCGTCGCCTGGATGCAAAGCGGATGGGCGATCGGGTACGCGGCAGCCGCCATTGTCGTGGGCCTCGTGTTGCCACGATTCGGGTGGCGCGTAGTTTTTCTGATCGGCTTACTGCCGGCGCTGTTGACGCTCTGGATCCGACGACACGTCGAGGAATCCGAGATCTGGCTTGCTTCGCAGCGGGAGCCGGCTCGAACCCGTCCTTCTGCGCGGGACGTATTCTTCGGACGATTCGCCTCAACGACCATGCTCCTGACGTTCCTGAGTCTTACGACGGTTTTTGCCTACTGGGGACTGAGTCTTTGGGTACCCGCTTATCTTTCCCTTCCGGTCACGAGAGGCGGCCTGGGTCTGAGCACGTCGATGACGACATTGCTCGTGGTGACAATGCAGGTGGGAACGTTTCTTGGCTACGTATCATTCGGATACGTGAGCGACGCGTTTGGCCGGCGCAAGAGCTTCGTTACTTACATCCTTGTCGCCGCGGTGCTGATCCTTGTTTACAGCGCCATCAAGAGTATTCCGCTCCTGCTTGTCGTCGGTCCTCTCGTCGCATTTTTCGGAACCGGTCTGTTTTCAGGATTTGGTGCTATTACGGCAGAGATCTATCCAACGGCCGTGCGCGCGATCGCTCAGGGCTTCACGCTTAACATGGGCCGGCTGGGAAGTGCAGCTGCGCCGTTTCTCGTGGGGTCGCTTGCTGAGACGCATGGCTTTGGCGCAGCCTTCGCAATGTTGGCGGCAGCACTAGCGTTGGGCGCGCTGACTTGGATCTGGCTTCCGGAGACTCGCGGACGACAGTTGGCTTGAACTGGTGGGGCACCTGACCGATCAGGGCGGCGTTTGACGCTTTGCAATGGACTAGGTTGGCAAAGCGGGAATCTTGGAGGTCGGAAATCGGTGACAGGAAAGCAAAAGCGAGCAGTTTTCTTATGTTGTCGTCAGGCAAAACGCGACTCTTCCAGATAATTTTCTCAGATTGGGTAGACTTCTCGGGCGCCGTAGATACCTACAAGACCGGCCTGTTGTTGCAAGCGGTTGTGTCTATCAGCGTTCGAAGAGAAGGGTGAAGTCGACAAGTTCCCCGCACTGGTGGCGGCTTCCTTGCAGTATCATGCCAGCAGTCAGTATCTGGAGTGTTTTCTGCCTTTTAGGTGTTTTTTGCACTGTAACTGAGAGGGCGAAGCTGTGCTTCGGTCGCGAAAAGCGTTCGCTGCTCTAACCCTTGTGGGGCAGATTTTTCTGGTCGGGCCTGCGCGGGCACAGACCGGGCCTATCGCGCAGGCTAGTGGGGACCCGAGCACGGCGCGGATCCATCTCGGGCCGGTGGCCATTGCTCCTACCATTGCCCTGACGAATCTCGGTGTCGATAGCAACGTCTTTAACACGGGCGGCCCCGTCGCTCCCACGAGCGATGTCACCGCAACGGTCGGTCCGGCTCTTGATGCGTGGGTCCGATTGTCACGCGTGAACTTCAGTGGCCACACCGTGCTCAACTACATGTACTTCAGAGAGTTGTCGGACCTGAGGTCGTTTCAGCTCACCTCGGGCGGGCGTGTGGAGGTTCCGCTGAACCGCGTGACGCCATATGCCGACGGCAGTTACGTAAATTCGAATGCCCGCGAGGGTTTCGAAATCGATGCTTACGCTGCGCATAAAGAGACGACAGGACGGATTGGGGTAGATTTCCGGCTGACGTCGAGAACGGGCGTCGGGATCTACGCAGGACAGATCATTCTTGATTACCGGGCCGATGCATTGGAGCGCCAAGGTTTCCTGGAGCAAGCCAGGTTGGCTCTTGGGCTCAATCGCACCGGGTCCTACCAAGGCGTGGGAGTCCGATATACGGTGACGCCGCTGACCACGTTTGGGCTCTTCGGAGAACAACAGCAGGACCGATTCCAGTTCGCGGCTAACAAGAATGCCGATAGCTACCGAATCGAGCCATTCGTTGAGTTCAAGCCGTTCGCGTTGATCGGTGGACGCGCATCGCTCGGCTACCGTAACGTCACGTTTATCCAGTCGGGCGCGCCAGATTTTCAGGGTCCCGTGGGCCAGATCGATCTTAATTACACGCTGCTTGGCCGGACGGTGCTTTCGGTGAACGCTCGCAGGGATCTGGAGTTCTCACTTTACAACGATCAAAACTACCTGATCGGCACGATAGGGGGCGGGATCACGCATCGTTTGAACGCGGGTTGGGACGTTCGGGGATCCGTGGCGGCATATCGGCTGACTTATCGAAATCGCTTTCCAGGCCAGGGACTTGGGGATCTGCCTCGGGAGCGAGGGATCTCCGGCCGTGGGGAAGTTGGTTATCAACTCCGGCGTTCCCGAGCTAGCTTCTACGTCGAGGGTTCTACTCGGAACTCCGAGGTCTCATCCGTTCGAGGTTACGATCGCTGGCGGTTCGGTTCGACCATCTTGTACACCTTTTGAGCACCGTACTTTCAAGAGCTGCTGCTGACCTAACAAGAGTCACAAGGCAAGCCCGGCAGGCAATCTTTCGAGTGGTGGACAACCACGAGGATTAACATGTTGCAGTTGGATTCACGATCACGCCGAGCGGGTCAATTCCGACCACTCGTTGTCGGCTTGTTCATGATCGCGGGCTCCATTCAGATACTCCGAGCCGAGGAGCCGGCGCTGTACGTGGTGGGTCCCAGCGACACGCTAGCGATCACGGTATACGAGCAGCCGCAGCTATCGGGCAAGTTCATGGTGCAGCCAGACGGGACGTTTGCATTTCCGTTGATCGGCCGAGTGAAAGTGGGCGGTCTCAGCGTGCAGGCGATCGAGAACGACATGCGAGAGCGCCTGGCGCGCGGGTACTTGAAGAATCCGCAGGTCAGCGTTACCGTGGACCAGTACCGAAGTCAGCAGATCTTCATTATCGGCGAAGTGAAGCAACCTGGAAGTCTGCAGTTCACCGGCACGATGACGATGGTTGAGGCGCTCGCGCGCGTCGGATCGATCACGGACAATGCGGGTGCCGAGGCGCTCATCGTTCGGCAGGCCCCCGGAGCACAGCCGCTCGACGCCGCGGCGCTCAAACGGGCGCAGGAAGGAAAAGACGATGGCAACGTGATCCGCGTCAACTTGCAAACCCTCCAGACTGGAGTCCTTGCGGAAAACGTCACGCTTCGAGGCGGAGACACGATCTTCGTGCCGCGCGCAGAGTCGGTGTTCATATCAGGAAACGTTGGCAATCCCGGCGCGTATGGCGTTCGCAAGGGCATGACGGTCCGCCAGGCTCTTGCGCTGGCGGGTGGTGTGACCGACCGCGGTTCCACGCGACGGATTCAGATCGTCCGGAAGGTCGACGGCAAGGAGCGCACGATTGACGTGGACCTGCAGCAAGTGGTTCAACCCGGGGACACAATCGTCGTGCGCGAACGATTCTTCTGACCTTGCGCGGAGATTAAATCCGTTGAGGGAGATACCAGTCCAATGAGCCGCCTCCACGAAGCGCTGCAACGAGCCCGTCGACACGACGAGACTCAGCCCGATGTCCCGACCGCCAACCCGGCATCCGGGGAGGACGCCCTTACACAGTTCGTGGAGGGGGGGGAGACGGCCGACGTTGAGGCAGACGTCGTGGAAGAGCCTGGTCATCCACACTGGGCTGCGACGGAGGAATCCGTTCACTCACGAGCGGAATCCGGCGCGAACGCTCTCATAGTTCGCCCAGTCCGCGAGCTTCCCGTCAAAGCGGCTCCCCACGACTCCGCTCAGGACATCCAGATACGTGACGTCCTGCAGACATTGGCGAGACAGTGGCCGTTGATCGCTGGCATCATCGCCCTGTCGCTCATCCCGGCGGTCGTGTACAACTCGGTTGCGACGCCAATCTACGAGGCGCGCGCCAGGCTGATCATCGATCCGGACGTGCGGCAAGTGGTGCCGTTCCGCCAGGAGACCGAAGATACGAGCCGCATGGACTACTACCTCACTCAGCTCGAGGTGCTGCGCAGTCGTGGTCTTGCCCGCAAGACGCTCGAGGAGCTACATCTACTAAGTAACGACGAGGCACGCCAGGCCGGTCAGGTTGGTCAGTTCATGGGCTCATTAAGCGTGAACCCCGTGAAGACTGACTTTGGCGAGAGCCGGGTCATCAATCTGTCCGTCAGGTCTCAAGATCCTGAGATCGCAGCGCGATTGGCGAACGGGCACGCTCAGGCATACGTCGGTCAGAACCTCGAGCAGCGGCGCCAGGGCGCACGCGAAGCCACCCAATGGTTGAACGAACGTCTTGACGACCTCCGACGGCAGGTGAATACCCGTCAGGGGGCGCTGCAGGATTACAGACAACAGAAGGACGCCGTCTCTCTAGAGGACCGCCAGAACATCGTCGTCCAGAAGTTCGCCCAGCTCAATACTGCCGTGACAGGGGCGCGCACCGAGCGGGTCGATAAGGAAGCCATTTATCAGCAGCTGGTCGCTCTCCAGGAGAGTGGGGCTCCCCTTGATACGTTTCCTCCGATTCAAGCAAATAGCTTCATTCAAGGGCTGAAGGCGGAGCTTGCGACCCGTCAGCGGGAACGGGCGCAGCTTTCGGAGAGTCTGGGCGATCTGCATCCAGAGATGATCAAGTTGAACACGGCCATCGAGAGCGCCGAGCGACGGTTGAACCAGGAGATGGCCAAGGTCGTTGAAAGCATCAAGAACGACTACAAGACGGCTCAGGCGAGAGAGAAAGGGCTTCTCGGAGCTCTCGAGAACCAGAAGCGGGAAGTGCTCGATCTGAATCAGAAATCGATCGGTTACGGTGCACTACAGCGCGACGCTGCCGGGACGCAGCAGGTATTCGAGAGCGTGCTTCAGAGGGTCAAGGAGACAGAAATCTCCGGTCAATTGACTGTCAACAACGCGCGGATCCTCGACACCGCGCTTGTGCCACGGAGTCCGATCCTGCCCCGAAAGCAGCTGAACTTGATGGGTGCGTTCCTCGCAGGGTGCTTCCTGGCTGTTGTTCTCGTTATGGGCCTTGAGCACTTCAATCCTCGGATCACAGACTCGAATGACGTTGAGGAAAAGCTTGGCCTGCCGCTGTTGGGCATTGCGCCGCAGGTGGCTGCGTTGAAAAGAGGCCCGTCTATTGGCAACGTCCTGCCTCCCGAATTCCAAGAAGCCCTTCGAGGCATCCGGACACGGATCCTGCTGTCGCCGGTTGCGGCTGGCGCGCGAGCGCTGGCCATCACCAGCACGGGTCCTGGAGAGGGCAAGACGGTTCTTGCCAGCAACTTGGCGGCGTCGATAGCCGCGGCCGGTCGTCGGGTGTTGCTGATCGATGCAGATATGCGTCGCCCGCAACTGCATCGCGTCTTTGACATTTCCCTTGGTCCAGGGCTCTCGAACGTTTTGGCCGGCGGCGTCAAGGCGCTTGATGCCGTGCGCGAATCCACTGAGAAGGGACTCTTCGTTCTTCCCGCTGGCGCCGATGTCGCGAATGCTTCGGAAAAGTTGGACAGCGACGCTCTGACTGCGCTCATAGACGGATTCAGCAAGCGATTCGACCTCATCGTGCTGGATTGCCCGCCGGTGATGGCCGTCGCCGATACGTCGATCATTGCGAACGCGGCGATGTCAGTGCTGTTCGTGATCCGATCTGGCGTGACGAAGAGTGAGGTTGCGCAGGCTGCGGTCGAGCGGCTCACTTCGGTCCAGGCGAAGGTGGTTGGCGTTGTCCTCAATAGGGCAAAAGTCAATCGCCGGGCCGCGTACTACTATCTCTACAATCAGCAATCGGCTTGAAGAGTAGGTAGACTGACCGTCCCTCAACAAACATGAAAATACTCATCACTGGAAACATGGGCTATGTGGGCCCGTGGGTGGCTCGCCAGCTCCGCGTGCGCTACCCCGACGGTTTTCTCATGGGCCTGGACACCGGCTATTTCGCTCATTGCTTGACAGGTGCGCCTCACATTCCGGAAGCGCTGCTCGACGTGCAGCATTACAACGACATTCGGAGTTTCCCGGAGTCGCTCCTCGGCGGTGTCGACGCGGTTGTCCATCTGGCGGCCATCTCGAATGATCCGATCGGCAATGTGTATGAGCAGGTCACGCTCGATGTAAACACGCGGGCGAGCCTCGAGTTGGCGCGTCTCGCGAAAGCCAGCGGAGTCGGCTCGTTCGTCTTCGCTTCGAGCTGCAGCGTGTACGGGTCGGCAGACGACCGGCCGAGAACCGAGCGTTCCGAGTTGAGCCCCCTTACCGCCTATGCGAAGTCGAAGGTGCTCACTGAAGAAGGGCTCCGTGAGCTGGCCGAGCCCGGCTTCAGAGTGTCCTGCCTGCGTTTCGCAACCGCGTGCGGCATGAGTGACCGGCTGCGGTTGGATCTCGTTCTGAACGACTTCGTGGCGTGCGCACTTTCTGCGCAGCGCATCACCGTGCTCAGTGACGGAACACCGTGGCGGCCGTTGATCAACGTGACCGACATGGCACGCGCGATCGAGTGGGCCGTCGAGCGGGACTCCCAAGGTGGAGACTTCCTGGTCGTCAATGCTGGTTCGGACACCTGGAACTATCAAGTGCACGAACTGGCGGAAGCAGTCGCGCGTGCAGTGCCCGGTACGGAAGTGTCGATCAATCGCCACGCGCCACCCGACAAACGGTCTTACCGCGTCGACTTTTCTCTGTTCAAGGCGCTGGCACCGGCACACCAGCCGCAGGCGACCTTGCAAGAAACGATCGACAGGTTGCGCCAGGGCCTGCAGGCCATGAGCTTCCAAGATCAGAACTTCCGCGAGTCGTCCTTCATGCGTCTGAAAGTGCTTGCGGATCTAACATCGCGAGGTCTCTTGAACGAGAGCTTGGCGTGGGTCCATCGCTCAGCTGGGAGCGCCGTCACTCCCAGGTACTCCGGTCGCCTCGAGTCTGCCGCCGTTCTTTGATTTCGGCAACGCCGAACCGGTCCGAACGTCCTCGATGATATCCGTCAGCAAGCGCCTGTTGCTCCTCTGGATCTGCTTCGTCGTGCTGGGAACGTTGGCTCCGTTTGATTTCAGAACAGGTCTGTCGATCTCCGAAAGCCCATTCAAGCTGTCTCATTACATCGGCAACCAGCTGGGTCCGCTCCACGTTGCGCTCAACATCCTGTTGTTCATGCCGTTGGGTGCCTATCTGTACCACGAAGGGCAACAGCGACGGACCAACATGAGCACGGTGTTGATCCTGACGACGGCTGCGGGCCTGATTCTTTCGCTGACGGTGGAGTTCCTCCAGCTCTATCTTCCGAGCCGCGACTCGTCACTGGTCGACGTCGTGGCAAACACCTCCGGCGGAGTGTTGGGTTTCTTCTGTAACAGAGCGTGGGGCGGGTCTGCCCAAACGCTCGTCGAACGGCTGCGTGCGCGTATGTCTCCCGCCATCCTCGTAGCCACCATGGCGGTCTTCATGCTCTTCGCGCTCTCGGCGGCCGCAGCCTTACAGACTCGAACTGCGCTGAGCAACTGGAGCGATGAGTATCCGTTGCTCGTTGGCAACGAGCGCACGGGCGACCGTCCGTGGCAAGGCCGCGTCTTCGCCCTGAGCATCACCGACGACTCTGCATCCCTCGCCCTGGTGCGCCGGTTCTCTGCCGGCGAAGCTGTCACGCTGCCTGGTTCACCGGTCGCGACGTTCGACTTCAGCGGCGACTCGCCCTATCGGGACAAAGCAGGCAACGTACCCGACCTCGACTGGACGAAAGAGTCACGCGATTCTGTCGGTCTGGTGGCCGACCTTCCCAACGAGCTTCCGATATCCGGCGTGCGAGCCGCCAGGTTGGGGGGCCAGCGCTGGCTGCAGACCGCACCTGCGACCCGCATCGCTCAGCGCCTTCGGGCGTCGAATCGCTTTACGCTTTGGGTGCGGTGCGCGACCGACAACACGAAACAGGACGGACCGGCGAGAATTGTTTCGAGTTCTTTCAGTCCACTCCTCCGAAACTTCACTCTCGGCCAGCAAGGTGCAGACCTGGTGTTTCGCCTGCGTACGCCGCAGACCGGTAACAACGGATATCCTCTCGAAACCGTGGTGCGTGGTGTCTTCGTGGCCGATCAACTGCGGGATATTATCGTGACCTACGACGGTGCGACGCTTGTGGGTGCGATCGCCAACACCGATCGTGTGTTTCGCACCGAGTTCACGCCCGCGGCTTCGGTCGCCGGACTCTTCGCCTTGCTTACGTCTCAGCAAGTTCGGACGGACGAGCTACCGGTATTCGAAATCGTCTACTTCGGCGGACTGTTCCTGCCGCCAGGTGTTCTGATAGGTCTGCTCGGATCGTCGCGCCGCCATCGCATGGTCATCGGCGTCGCCTACCTCGTCATGGCTTCGATGTTGCTCGAGCTCACGCTGGTTCTAGCCAGCGGCCGCACGTTTGTCTGGGGCAATGTACTGCTGATTGGCTCGGTAGGCGCCCTGGTGTTGGCGGCAGCTGCGACGATTCTCGCTCGGCCAGCTCCGCGGCGTTCTGACGAACGGCCCTGGCGGATCGCGACGGAGAGCTCGGTGTGAGGATGCCGGCGCTTCTGGGCATCAGCGGCGCGAAACGCAACGCGTGTGCGGCGGTCTACGTGGACGGTCAGATCCGCGCTGCGTGCGAACAAGAACGCCTCACTCGTGCTCGTGGAGTCGGGCTGTCCGCGGGCGCTGTTCCGGTTGAGGCCGTCGATCAGGTCCTGACGCTCTCACGTTCCCGGTCTACCGATGTCGAAACCTACATCGTGGCGGAATCAGAGGTGCGGCTGCCGAAGTCCTTCAGCACGCTGACGGTCGACCATCATCGCGCCCACGCGGCAACGGCCTTCCTGACCTCGCCTTTCGAGCGTGCGGTCGTGCTGGTGTGCGACAGTCAGGCGGATCGTGAATTGAGTGTCTGGGTCGGAAATGGCGCTGACTTGGAGGACAGGAACTGGCCTTGGCGCGGACGCGCGTTCGCCACGCTGTATGCCGAATGCGCCCGGTTGTTCGATTTCGCCGGACCGGCGGGGCAGGCGTACGGGCTCGAGGTTCTTGCTCATCTCGGACCAGACGAAGCCGCAGAGCGGTTGCGCGACGTCTTTCGATACGCCGATGGAGCATTGGAAGTCGAGCAGCACTGGCGCAGCCGTCTCAACGACATGATTCAGGCCGACCGCCAGCGGCATGAGCACCCGGCGGAAACCGCGAGTGCGATACAACGCCGAATCGGGGAGCTTCTACTCGAGCTCTTGGCGGACGTTAGAAAGACCGTAAACGTCGACGCGATCTGCTTGGGTGGTGGCCTCTTCTACAACACGTATTTCAACACGCTGATATCGACCTCGGGAATCTTCAAGCGAGTCTTCGTGCCGATCAATCCAGGAAACGCTGGACTCGCCGTCGGCGGTGCGCTGATGGTGGGACGTGAACGTGGAGGCAACGAGGGCCACCGCGCCGTCTCCCCGTTTCTCGGGCCCGAATACGACTCGGAAGCGATCAAGGCGACACTCGATGGCTGCAAGCTCTCGTACGAGTACGTCACGGAAACCGAAGCGCTCGATGCGACGGTGGCAGCACTCGGTCGCGGGCAACTCGTCGCCTGGTTTCAGGGTCGGATGGAATGGGGCCACCGAGCGCTCGGGCACCGCAGCATTCTGGCGGATCCCCGTTCGCCGTACGTGCTCGACAATCTGAACTTCTTTCTGAGAAAGCGCGAGCGATCGCGACCGTTCGGCGTCGCGGTTTGCAACGATGCTCTTCCAAACCTCTTTTGTGGGCCGGCTGCCTCGCCGTTCATGGAATATCAGTACCGGGTGCGCGACGACCAGTTGCGTCACGTCATGCCAGCTGGCGCCACTGCAATCCGTGTGCAGACAGTTGGACCGGACATGAGCCTGTTTTGGTCGCTGCTGAAGCGCATGGAACAGGCGAATGGCAGCGGTGCGCTCGTCAATACCTCGTTCAACGCCTTCCACGAGCCGATCGTCTGCAGCCCGCGCGACGCGGTCCGTGTGTTCTTTGGCACAGGCCTCGACATGCTCGTTGTTGGCCGCTTCATCCTGAGAAAGTAGTGTGACCAAGCATATCCTCGGTATCTCGGCCTTTTACCACGATTCGGCCGCCGCGTTGCTCCGTGACGGAGAGATTGTTGCCGCCGCGCAGGAAGAGCGCTTTACGAGGCGGAAGCACGATCCGCGGTTTCCGGCCAGGGCCGTGGAATTCTGTCTGCGTCAGGGCGGCATCGGGCCATGCGATCTGGACATCGTCGCATTCTACGAACGGCCATTGGCGAAATGGGATCGGTTGATGGAGACGTATCTTGGCTTCGCGCCCCAGGGATACGAGCTGTTCGAGGAGGCGATGCCGACATGGGCGGAGCTGAAGCTTCAGTTGCCGCAGCGTATTCGCGCCACGCTTCCGGGATTCACCGGCGACTTGTATTTCGCCGACCATCACGAGTCGCATGCCGCAAGTGCGTTCTTCCCCTCGCCGTTCGACGCGTCCGCCATTCTAACGGTTGACGCGGTCGGCGAGTGGAGCACGAGTGCCCTTGGCATGGGCAACGGCAATCGGATTACGTTGAGCCACGAGCAGCGCTTCCCGCACTCGCTCGGCATGTTGTATTCGGCCTTCACGTACTACACCGGCTTCCGCGTGAATTCAGGCGAATACAAACTGATGGGCCTTGCGCCATACGGCAAGCCCAAGTACGCCGCGTTGATCCTCGAACATCTAGTCCGGATCATGGACGACGGATCGCTCTGGCTCGACATGACCTACTTCAACTACGGTCAGGGCCTCACGATGACATCGCCGAAATTTCACGACCTTTTCGGTGGTCCTCCCCGAAAGCCTGAAGCCCTGATTACCGAGAAGGAAATGGATCTGGCCGCCTCGGTGCAGGTGGTGTGCGAAGACGTGATGCTCCGGACCGCCCATTATCTTTACGACAAAACCGGGGCACGAAGCCTGGTCATGGCCGGCGGCGTGGCGCTCAACTGTGTGGCGAATGGCCGCCTGCTCCGCGAGGGACCATTCGAGAACATCTGGATCCAGCCCGCGGCTGGCGACGCGGGTGGCGCGCTCGGCGCCGCGTTCATTGCCTGGCACCACGAAATGAATCAGCCCCGACAGGCACCGACTCACGATGCACAACGAGGCTCGCTGCTCGGTCCGTCGTTCGACAACGACGACATCGGCTTGTTCCTGAGCTCAGTTGGTGCGACCTACGTCCGGATCGACGACGAAAGGGAGTTGCTGGATCGGGTGGCTCGTCTGGTCGCGGGCGAGAAGGTGATCGGGTGGTTCCAGGGACCGATGGAGTTCGGCCCTCGTGCACTCGGCTGCCGCAGCATCATCGGGGATGCGCGCTCGCCACAAATGCAGCAGAAGATGAACGTCTCGATCAAGTTTCGAGAATCGTTCCGTCCGTTCGCTCCCTGCGTCCTGCGCGAGCACGTCGACGAGTATTTTGAGATGCGGCCCGGCGAGGACAGTCCTTACATGCTGCTGGTGGCGCCCGTGCGGGATCGGTGGCGCACGGCGTTGGGCGACGAGGACCTTCGCAAAATGGAGGACCCGGATCTGAGGATCCGGGTGTCGGTGCCGCGCTCGACGGTCCCGGCGATTACGCACGTCGACTATTCGGCGCGGGTGCAAACCGTCGACGCCGCACGGCACGGCCGTTATTACCGGTTGATGAGGCGGTTTCACGCGCTTACTGGGTGTCCCATTATCGTCAACACCAGCTTCAACATTCGCGGGGAACCGATCGTCTGCACGCCTGAGGACGCGTATCGCTGCTTCATGGCCACTGATATGGATTGTCTCGTGCTCGAGAACCACGTGCTGTTGAAAGAGGAACAGTCGATGTGCCTCATACCAGACATCGACGCTTACCGAAAGCAGTATTCCAGTGCACTCGACTGACGCGCCACTGACCATTTCATTCCGCCGCGCAGAAATGCGAGCGCTGTGGATTCTCTCGACGGTGACGCTGGCGTTGATTCTCGTGATCGCCGCGTCGACTCTTGGGAGCGCCGTACCCTGGGCCTGGGGAGCGGGGGCTTTGATAGTCGTACTGCCAGGCCTGGTTTGGCCACGATGGTTCGAGATGGGGGTCAGTGCTTGGAACAAAGGTGTGGTCCTCAGCACGAGCCTGCTCCGCGCCTACACGCTGACGGTGTGCTACTACCTGTTCTTCGGTTCGGTAAGCCGGGCGGGATCATCGCTCGGTCTCGAGCTTGGCCGCGCGGAAACGTCACGCTGGATTCCTCGGACCAGACGCGAGGCCCTGTTCGAGAAACGCACGCCGTTCGGACGGCGCGAAGGATGGAGTCGGGAACTATTGGATTTTGCGGGCCTTCATGGGAAGGGCTGGACGGCGACCCTGCTTCCAGTCGTGTGGCTTCTCCACCTGCTCAGGGGCGAACCGCAGGGAAGCGCGCCACCCTCGGGCACCTACACACTTTACTAGCTGACGCCGGACTGTCCCGAACCATGCACAAACCAATCGCTCGACTCGTTCTTGCGACTGCGGCCATTTTGGTCTGTCTCGTGCTGTTGTTGCCTGTCTTCGCTGTGGTCGGTGTGCTCTACATGTTTGTCTGGAGCGTGCGGTCTCTCGGAAGGTTGCTCGAACCGCGGTTCGTTCCCTGGACCGAGTTGATGACGTTCGATCCGGCGCTTGGATGGAAGCCCCGACCCAACCTCGATGCTCACTATCTTGCCGCGCGTGACGACGTGTTTCACGTAGTGACAGACCGAGAAGGTTGGCCAGGCAGCCGTTCCTTGGAGGAGAGCGGAATCGCGGTCATCGGAGATTCATTTGCGTTCGGATACGGCGTGGATGCCGGGCAAAGCTATGCAGAGCTGAACAGTCTGTTGCCGGTCAAAAGTTTGGGAGCGCCCGGGTACAGCATGGTTCACGGCGTGCTGTTGATGGAGCAGTTGGGTCATCGGCTCACCGGCAAACTCGTGGTGTGGTTCGTTTGTCTGGAGAATGATCTCGAAGACAATCTTGGGCCGGCTTTGTGGCACTATCGGTCGCCGTTTGCCAAGGCTACCGCCAACGGGTGGGAAATCGCGACCCAACACATCACGTCAACCCCGTGGCTGTGCTCGGAATGGGGCAGGACGCGGCTGTTACCGTACTTATGCGTGCCGGGACCTATTCCTGAAAGGGCGTACGCCGCGGCCGACTACCTTGTCGGTCGCGCCGTGGCGGCTTGTGGCAAGGTTGGCGCACACCTTGTACTCCTCACGATTCCGGATCCCACCCAGCTGACGGAATCGGGGCGAGCTGCGCTGGCGGCTCGAAGCGGGCAGCCGGAGTTGTTCGACCAAGACCTGCCGGACCGTCGTCTCGCCGAAAGCTGTGAGCGGCACGGCGCCACTTTGATCGCCGGCAAAGATCACCTCACGTACCGAGAATACAAGCGCATCGAGGGTCTTCACTGGAACGAGCGCGGGCATCGCCGGATAGCGGACGTGCTCGGCAACCTTTATCAATCGTTCAAGTCTGGCGGGTTGGCGAGCAACGCCCAGGCAGTACAGGCCTCGACCGTGCGAGAAGAGATGGCTGACGTGTACGAGCCCGCCATGGGATCGCGATGAGTGCAGGGACGAGCAAGACGTGCAGGCCACGGGCCACAGACAGGTAATTCAACCTTGGATCCGATACTACACGAAGGACGGTTTGGGCCGCTCGAGGATGCCACCGAGAGCCGACATCCGAGAATGCGGTCCCTCGTTCAAGAAGGAGTCAGGTTGACCCAGGATCTATGGCCCGATTGTCGGGACTTTTGGCAAAAGAAGCGGGTCCTCGTCATAGGGGGGTCGGGGTTTCTTGGTTCGTATGTCGTGCAGGCGCTCAAGAAGCGCGGGGCTGCAGACGTTCTGGCACCCAGGCGGCAGCAGTACGACCTGCGGATCGTCCAAAACATCCGAAGGCTCCTCAACGACGTCAGACCCGACGTCGTCATCCATCTTGCGGCTCGCGTCGGTGGGATTGGAGCGAATCGCGATCATCCGGCGGAATTCTTCTACGACAACCTGATGATGGGCGTGCCGCTGCTCCACGAATGCTGGGCATCGGGGGTCAGGAAATTCGTCGCTCTGGGCACGATCTGCTGCTATCCGAAACACGCCCCGGTCCCGTTTCGCGAAGAGACGCTTTGGGACGGGTACCCGGAGGAGACGAACGCGCCGTACGGTCTCGCCAAGAAGATGCTCCTCGTGCAGTCACAGGCGTACCGGCAGCAGTATGGCTTCAACAGTGTTTTCGTAATGCCGGTCAACCTCTACGGACCGGGCGACAACTTCGACCCTTCGAGCAGCCACGTCATTCCTGCGCTGATCCGGAAGTGTATCGAGGGCAAGGAGCGCGGCGAGTCGGAAATCGAAGTGTGGGGGGATGGATCGCCGACCAGGGAGTTTCTCTACGTGGAAGACGCCGCCGAGGGAGTCGTCCTCGCGGCTGAACGGTACAACGAGAGCGAGGCCGTCAATCTGGGCAGTTCCTACGAGATCTCCATCAGAGACCTGGTTGCGCTCATCGCGAGATTGACCAAGTTCGAGGGCCGAATCGTCTGGGATCCTACCAAGCCGAACGGGCAACCGCGGCGGCGCCTGGATACGAGTCGTGCCGCGAAGGCGTTCGGTTTTACGGCGCGGACGGATTTCATGGAGGGTTTGAGTCGGACCATTCAATGGTACCTTCACAGCCGCCGCGCCAGCGACGGTCGCAGCCAGTCGCAGCCTCACTCTTCACGAATCGGCCGCTGAGCGGCCCGAGCAAGTCTTGCACGGCGTCTGAACGCACGTCCGTTTCAGAGCCGAACTAACCCTGGAGACATGACACATGCAAAGCGGTAAGGATGACCTCGTCGTAGTGTGCGGAGCCGGCGGCTTCATCGGCGGTCACCTGGTTGCGGATCTTCTGCGACAGGGCCACCGGCGAATCCGCGCGATCGATATCAAGCCACTCGACGAGTGGTACCAGCGCTTCCCGAGTGTGGACAACCTGAGGCTCGACCTGCAACGCAGGGACGCCTGCGAGACTGCTCTGCGCGGCGCGACGATCGTCTACAACCTCGCGGCCGACATGGGCGGCATGGGGTTCATCGAGAACAACCGCGCTCTGTGCATGCTGTCGGTGCTGATCAACACGCACTTGCTTATGGCGGCCAAAGACTTCGGTGTCGAGCGCTACTTCTATGCTTCGTCCGCATGCGTTTATGCGGCCGACAAACAACTGTCCGAGGACATCGTGCCCTTGAAGGAGGAGGACGCCTATCCAGCGATGCCAGAGGACGGTTACGGCTGGGAGAAACTGTTCAGCGAGCGCATGTGCCGGCACTTCCGGGAAGACTTCGGAGTACGGACCCGCACGGCCCGCTACCACAATGTCTACGGGCCGCACGGGACGTGGACGGGAGGTCGCGAGAAAGCCCCAGCGGCGATCTGCCGCAAGGTCATCGAAGCCAAACTGTCGGGCCGGCACGAGATCGAAATCTGGGGATCGGGGAAGCAGACGCGCAGCTTCATGTACATCGACGACTGCCTCAAAGGCACGCAGCTGATCCTGGCCAGCGACATCGAGGAGCCCCTCAATCTAGGCAGCGCCGAGTGCGTCACCATCAATCAGTTGGTGGACATCGTCGAAGAGATCGCCGGCATCCGGCTCGAGCGAAAGTACGATCTGTCGGCTCCCAAGGGCGTGAATGGACGGAACAGCGACAACACGCTTATCACCCGATGCCTCGGATGGGCCCCTGGAATCCCGCTGCGCGAAGGGATGGAGAAGACCTACCGTTGGATCTACGATGAGATGATCAATCCCAGAACCGCGCATGCCGCCCGCGCGGTCGCGGCGATCAACTGACTGAGAGCACCAGTTGCTGAGCATGATTGAGGTACCGGCGTCTCTCCACAGGCGGGCCCCAAAGGTCACTGTGGTGATCCCCGCCTACAATCGCGCCGCCTCCGTCGGGCGAGCGATTCAGAGCGTGTTGAGCCAGACGTGCCAGGACTTCGAGATCGTCGTGGTGGACGATGGCTCGACCGACGACGACGACTTCGGTTGTGGCGGCGATGACCGACCCGCGGATCACGTTGATTCGGCACGAGCGGAATCGTGGCGGCGGTGCGGCGCGAAATACGGGCTATCGGGCTGGGATCCGCTCCATTCGTGGCTTTCCTGGACTCCGACGACGAATGGCTGCCGACCAAGCTCGAACGGCAGCTGGACGTGTTCGAGCGTGCCGACGATCGGCTCGGTCTCGTCTACACGGGTGCGGATCGGATATTTCCGGACGGCACTGCGAAGCGGCACATACCGCGGCGAGATGCCGATCTCGCCCGCACTCTTCTGACAGAGAACGTGATCGGGGAAACCTCGCTCGGCATGGTTCGTCGAAGCGCACTTGATGCCATAGACGGCTTCGACGAAAGCTTGCCGGCAGCACAGGACATGGACCTCTGGTTGAGACTATGCGAGCGATTCCGCGCCAAGCTCGTCCCCGAAGCGCTCGTGCGTGTGAACAAAGCCAATCAGGGCCGAATCACCGTCAACCCTGTTTCAACAACGACGGGTCGCGACCGGTTTCGTCGCAAGCACCAGGAAAAACTGGTGCATCATGGCGTATTACACCTGTATCTCCGTGAGAGCGGGTGGAGGCAACAGCGTGTGGTTCGCGACCAGCGGGTGGCTCGGCGATTTTACGTGGAATCGCTTCGTGCAAATCCATTCGCACTCCCTACGTATTTCATGTTCATGACAGCCTTTGTTCCGGTGTCATGGTTGGACCGGATGGCACAACTCAAGAACTATCTGTCGCGTGTGGTCAGGTCAACCCGAGACGCCACTCGAACACTCGACCGGCTGGGTTGAAAAAGGACGCCACCGATGCCCACAACAGCTCAAAACTATCGGGTCTGGGACCAGGACCACTCTTGGAGACTGGATGGTGACGAGTGGCACGATCAAGCTGACTTTTGTGGACAACCGTACGACGCATGGAAACGGTCCCTGTTCGAAGAGTTCATGGCTCGGTACATTACGAACACGTCGCACGTGTTGGAAATCGGTCCTGGACACGGTCGCTGGACGAAACTCTACATAGAATCGGTCAGGCATGTCAGTCTCGTGGACTTGAGCCCGTCGTGCATAGAGCATTGCAAGAGGCTTTTCAACTCCTTCGACCACGTCGACTACTTCGTGAACGATGGCGCGAGTCTAAGATCCATCGCTGAGCAGACAATAGATTTCATCTGGTCGTACGACGTGTTCGTACATATCGAGCGTGAGGAATTCAAGCGCTATCTCGCTGAATTTGCCCGAATACTCAAGATCGGCGGCGTCGCGGTGATTCATCATCCGAATGCCCCGCATTCATCGCGGTTCTTCACCAAATTCTTTCTCGTGAACATGACGGGGCCGCTTCGCTTCAAGATCGCCGACTACCTCTTCGGACGATCTGGAAACATGGGACGGTCCTCTATTTCCGGTCGCATGGTTAGGAGTATGGCCGAGAACAGCGGGCTTCAACCCGTCATTCAGACGGCGACCTGGGGACCCAATCACGAGTACAACTGCTTGAAGTTCAACGACCAAATAAGCGTCCTGAAGAAGGCATAGGCTTGGCTCGCATACACGGTATTTGTCTCGTCAAGAATGAAGACGACATCATCGCGCAAAGCCTGACGTTTGCCGCGCAGTTCTGCGATCGAATCTATGTGATCGACAACGGCAGCAGCGATGATACGTGGACGATCGTGAACGATCTTGCTCGCAGGAACAGCGACATTGTTCCCTTCGAACAGACGCGCGAACCGTATGGCGACTGGCTGCGTGCGAGAGTCTTCAACGAGATGCACCGCCAGTTCTCGGAAGAGGACTGGTGGATGATTCTGGATGCTGACGAGTTTTTCGTGGGAGATCCGAGAGCCGCGATCGAGGTCGCGGTCCGACAACGTGCGGATGTCGTGGCAGCCTGGCAAATCCAATTCTATTTCACAGAGCGGGACCTGGAGGCGTGGACTAGAGGGGAAGACCGCCGCGAGTCGCCGATCTTCAGCCGTCGCCGCTACTATCAGATCAATTGGCAGGAGCCGAGGCTCTTCCGCAACCGCCAGGCGCGCCCGTGGGATATTCATGCCAGCATCAAGCTGCCAGACGGGCCGCATCGAATGAGTTCGTATCGGCCCTTCAATCGACACTACCAATTTCGCGATCCTGCGCAGATGGAGAAGCGTCTGGCGCTCCGTTACGGTCACGCGCTGTTTCCACACGTGCAATCGCCCGACTGGCGTGATCAGATTCGTGATTCCCGCAGGTTGAAGTTCCATCGAGATGGGGAGGCCTGGCACTTCAGCCCCGCAGGACTTTCGTACTTCTATCAGCGACTCGCATACTATCGGATCACCTCGCTCTGGCGCGGCGGACCGTTGAGACATGCGCGAAAAATCTTCGCGTCAGCTGGTGCAGGTCGATGAGCAACCTTACCCGATACCTGCTTTGGGCGTATGTGTTCGCCGTGTCGTGGGACACGATCGCGCTCCCGCTTGTCGGCTCGGCCAGCCGGGCCATTGGCCTGGTTGTCGTGGGTACCGCTGTCCTGACGAAAGTGGTGGAAGGCCGGCTCCGCAAGCCAGACGGCGTATTTTGTTTCGCAATGGGGTTCGTCGTGTGGAACGCCTTGTCGTTGCTGTGGACTCTGTCCTACGGGGCTACGATGGCGACCGTTTTCTTGTATGCACAGCTCATCGGAAGCCTGTGGGTGATCAGAGAGTTCGTACGGACCAGGGAACAAGTGCAAACACTGCTCACGGCGTTCTTTCTGGGCCTGTTCGTGCCTCTCTTCGATCTTCTGAAGAACTTCAGAAGTGGCGTTGAGGCTCACGCGGGAAGTAGCCGTTTCAGCGGAAGCAACCTCAATGCGGACATGCTCGGCTTGTTGCTGGCCATCGGGCTGCCACTGGCGTGGTACCTGTTCTTGCACGGTCGCGGCGCGGTCCGCGCGCTGTCTCTGATTTACTTGCCGGCGGGCCCGCTCGGGCTGTTACTGACTGGTACGCGTGGAGCCTTCCTTGCCGGACTTGTCGGCTTCTCTTTGATCCCGATCACTCTCCCTCGCCTGACGCTGCGGACGTATGCCTTCGCGGGCACACTGCTGCTTGTTGGCGCCGGGTCGTTGGCGCTGGTGCCTCAATCCAACTGGGACCGAATGGCGACAATTCCCAGAGAGATCGTAGGGGTGGAAGGATGACCGGGCGATCGGCGATTTGGAGGGCCGGGTTGCAGGCCTTTCATGACCATGAAATTCTTGGAGCTGGCGCGGGAGCGTACGCGGAAGCGGCCCAGCCGTATTACCACACCACTCGGGGCCTCTATGCCCACAATTTGCCCGTCAACCTGCTCGTCGAGGGGGGCGTCATCGGCTTCGGCATCTTTGCGGCCCTCCTGGGCGCCTGTGCCTGGACGATCCTTCATTTACGGCCACCCGATCGGGCACTTTGGTGTGTGCTCATGCTAACTTGGGCGGTCGGTAATGGTTCGGTCAGCTTGGAATCCGCCAAACTCACGTGGGTACTGTTCGGCCTCATCGCCGCACAGAGCGGCCTGTTGCCAACGGTCGAGTCACTGAAGCAAAAGAGCGCTGTCTCTGTGGGATCATCGTTCATGCGCCCAGCAGCCGTATCAAGGCCGTCGCGAATCGCGTGACCATCCACGAGTCGCTGAGCTCTCGTCTGTCATCATGGTCTTGCTTAAACGTCTCATCGACGCCGTAGTCGCATTCGTCGCCCTTATCGTCGTCTCGCCTCTGCTGGTCGTTGCGGCGATAGGAATCAAGCTGACCGATCCAGGGCCGATTCTCTACAGGGCGCCACGAATTGCTCGCGACCGGCGTCGAAGATCTTCCGACCGCCGCTTGAAAGGCCGAGATTCTGAACGGCGCCGGGACGGTTACTGGGGCCGCGAATTCACGATGTACAAGTTCAGGACCATGCGAGTTTCCACGAGCGGCAATGGCACGCCCATCACAGCACGAAACGATTCGCGTGTGTTTCCGTTCGGGGCTTTTCTGCGGGCGACGAAGATCGACGAGCTGCCGCAGCTCTTCAACGTGTTGAAAGGGGACATGACGCTGGTCGGCCCGCGTCCCGAAGCTCCCGAGATCGTCCGTTCTCACTACACCAAAGACGATCTCACGACTCTGCAAGTCCCTCCCGGTGTGACGAGCCCTGGAACGGTTTACTACTACACCCACTTCGAATCCACACTCGCGACGGATGCAGTGGTGGACCAGTATGTCGAGGAGCTGCTGCCGGCCAAGCTGGCGCTGGATCGTGTGTATCTCCGACGCGCCAGCATTTTCTACGACCTGCGCGTCTTGTTGCGGACAGTGGCGGGAATCACGGCACGGGTGGTCGGCAGCAAATCGTTCCCCGATCCTCCGGAATTGCGAGAAGCGGAAGCCAACCATTCGGCCAGTTTGACCAGACGCCCCTGAACCCCACGTTAGGGCCACCGTGCGCTGTCCATCTTTAGCTGAACTACCTCGCCCTTCGTTGGGGAAATCGGGGTGGCCATGGACCGAAGAAAGCTCGAGACTCCCCGAACCACACGCGGGAGAGAGCCCAAGGCCACGGATCACGGTTGTGACGCCATCATTCAACCAGGGACAATTCCTCGAGGAAACGATCAGATCCATCCTCCTTCAGGGTTATCCGAATCTCGAGTACTTCGTGCTCGATGGCGGAAGCAGCGACCAGTCGGTCGAGATCATCGAGAAGTATGCTCCGTGGATCGACTTCTGGGTCAGCGAGCGCGATCGTGGTCAAAGCGCAGCCATCAACAGGGGCCTGAGAATGGGATCCGGTTCGTACGCCACCTGGATCAACAGCGACGACATGCTGTGCAAAGACGCGTTCACCGAGCACTTCGCGACGCACGGGACCGCAGACGACGTTGTGTATGTCGGCGACTGCATCAATATCGATGCGGATAGTCAGGTTCTTTCCAGGCACCGGGGCCGTGTTGAATCTCTTGAAGATCTTTTGCGTGTCAGATCGGTGTGGCAGTCTGGGGGATACATTTCCCAGCAGGAGGTGCTCTTCCCGCTTCATCTCGCGCTTCGCGTTGGAGGGCTGAACGAGGACAATCACTACAGCATGGACTACGAGTTATGGGGCCAGTTCCTGCTCGCCGGCGCTCCCATACGGTATACCGGCATCCCTTTCGGTTTCTTCCGGAGGCACGAGGCTCAAAAGACCCAAGCCATCAGGGCACAGACCGAATCGACGCTCGACGTCGCCGAAGCGCTGCTCGCACTGGCTGAGTCTGTTTCGCCAGAAAACCGGGAAGATATCCTGGCAGAGCTTCAGGCCTATCGGAAAGCCTATCCTGATCTCGCCTGGAAACACACAGGACGGCTGGCTCGACTCGGCCTTCCGCCATCGATTGTGGCTCCGATCCGCACGCTGAAAGATACCGTGAAGAGGTCTATCGGCGGCACCGATAGGTCGTCCAAATGAATCCTCCGAGCGCCGCGAGCCAACAAGCCCAGTTGAACGCTCTCCTGGTCGTTCCTTGGGATGCCAAGCGCGGGGGAGTGATATCGGTCGTCGACAACCTGGCAAGGCATCTGCAAGCAGCAGGGCACAACGTACTCTTCTTCCACAGCGGCGGACCGCTGATTCTGAAGGGGGGCGTTACGCAGCTTGGCTACCCAGGCATTCGGCTGCGACTGACCTTGCCTTTCGGGGCTGGATTGCGCGGTGTGCTACGCACGTTGATATTTCCAGTGGTCTTCGTTTCGAATCTGCTCCAGTTGATTTGGTTCCTGCGGACCCGCCACATCGACATCATCAACCTGCACTATCCGACGGACCACTGTGTTTACTTCGCGATCTGCCGTCGCCTGCTCCCCGTGCGACTCGTGACCTCTGTGCACGGACGTGATGCTTTCTACAAGGAAAGACCAAAAGATCGCTATTCGCGTGCCTTCAAGTTCGTCATTCAGAGCTCGGATTTGGCGATTTTGCCCTCCGATGCCTACCGGCGAAAGCTGTTGGAGGCGTTTCCGGGCATGCACGATCGGGCCATCTTCATCCACAACGGCATCAACCCCGCCCATTTCGGCCCTGCCGAAGACAGCCGACGAGCGACTGGCAGGAACCGCTACATCTTGTGTGTAGCCGAGCTGCAGGAGTACAAGGCGATCGACGTCTTGCTGCGCGCAGCCGCGCCGTTGCTCACGAGCGATCGATCTTTGACGCTGGTGCTGGCCGGTGATGGCCCGTTGCGCGCGGACTTGGAAGCTCTGGCCTCAACGCTGGGGATTCGCCGGCAGACGATGTTTCTCGGGACCCAGGGAGCGCCCGAGATCGCAAGGCTGCTGCACGGTTGCGAGACGATGGTTCTTCCTTCACGAATGGAGCCGTTCGGCATCGCGCTCATCGAGGCGATGGCTTGCAAGGCGCCCGTCGTCGCCACCAAGGTCGGCGGCATTCCGGAGATCGTCGAGCACGAAAAGAGCGGCATCTTGGTGGAGCCAGAGAATCCCGAGGCTCTGACCGCAGGGCTCCGCCGCGCGCTCACCGATCACGACCTGAGGAACAGCATCGTTGAAAACGGCTACGCCAGAGTGTTGGAGCGGTTTTGCTCGACCCACAACGGGGCCGCCTACCTGTCGGCCTTCGCGTCCCTGCTTCGGTCGACCCCTCACTCTCCTTCGGCAGTTCGCGTGAGCTCGCCGAGCGGCGACGCACGGGCGATCAGCTGATGCCGGTTGGAAGTTACGAATTCATCATGTCGTCAACCGACGACTTCATGCGCGGAGCGTCTGTTTCTCCCGCGAACGAGAGAAGCCTATGTGCGGGATTGTTGGCGTAGCCGGCCGTTTCAGCCGGGAACAGTTGGGTTCGACGGTCAAAGCGATGACCGATGCGATCGCGCATCGTGGACCCGACGACGAAGGATCGTGGGTCGGCGACGGCTTCGCGTTCGGGATGCGACGACTGAGCATCATCGACCTCGCCGGTGGTCACCAGCCAATGTGGGACGCTCGAACTGGTCTGGGCGTCGTTTATAACGGCGAGGTTTACAACTACAAGGCGGTGCGTGCGGGTCTCGAAAAATCGGGTATGTCATTTCACACCTCCTGCGACACCGAGGTCGTGTTGCAGGGTCTGGCCTTGAAGGGGCCCGACGCGGTGCATGAGTGGAACGGCATGTTCGGAGTCGCGGCGTGGAACGAGCGCGAAAAGAAACTCCTGCTCATCCGGGACAGGATGGGCGTCAAGCCTCTCTATTACTACTGGGACGGTGCGACGCTCATGTTCGCCTCGGAGATCAAGGCGCTCCTCGCCTCCAAGATCTTTCCACGCCAGCTGAATCGGCAAGCGATCTGGGACTACCTGACGTTTCACTACGTGCCCGGACCGGACACGATGTGGCACAACATCTGGAAGCTGCCGCCAGGCCACATGCTCGAGTGGGCGCCGAACAAGGAGCCGCGCGTCTCTCGGTACTGGCAGACCGATGTGGTTTCTGACGGTGATGCGGTGGACATCGAGAAAAAGACCAGGGAGTTCGAAGACCTGTTCCTCGACTCCGTGTCACAACGCCTGCTGGCCTCGGATGTACCGGTCGGCGTGATGTTGAGTGGCGGTCTCGATTCCAGCGCCATCGCGGCCGCCGCTGTCGAGTTGGGTCACAAGCAGTTCCACACGTTTTCCGTGGGGTTCGCCGACGGCGGGGAATACTCGGAGTTGGGATATGCGCGGATCGTGGCCAAGCACTTCGGGCTGCCAAACCATGAAATCGTCGTCGATCGGCAGAGTTTTCTCGAGATGCTTCCTGACGCCGTGCGGGCGTCGGACGAGCCGCTCGCCGATCTGACGATTGTGCCACTGCTGGCGGTGTTGAAGCTGGCTCGGGGCCACGTCAAGGTGGCACTGTCCGGCGAAGGCTCGGATGAGATACTTGCTGGCTACGGCCTCGAAGACGTTCATCGCAAGTACGAAACGATCAGACAGATCCAGCGCCTGCCTTCATCGGTGATCGCGCCTCTCAGTCGGGCGTTGAGGCTGGTATCCGAGCGATCCGGCGACAAGCTCGGTCAGATCGCGAGCATTCCTCTGTCGCGGTGGAACGTTGCGCTCCGAAACTACATGAGCCTGCATTGGGAGGAAGCTCAAAAGCCCGCACTGTGGCCGTCGTTCGAGGGGAGCGATTCGGATGCCATTTTGAGGAACATGTACGCAGCGGCGACGTCGAAGGATCCTCTGGACCAGCTCTTGTCTGTCTATCAGAAGTCGTGGTTGGTCGAGGACCTGCTCATGAAGGCCGACAAGATGAGCATGGCGACGTCTCTGGAATTGCGCGTCCCATTCCTGGATTATCGGCTCGTCGAGTGGGCGAATCGGCAGCCCATCGGCGCGAAGATCGGACGACTTGACGGACGAAACGTCACCAAGCGCGTCCTTCGACGATTTGCAAAGAGTCGGCTCCCCCGGGAGATCATCGATCGGCCGAAGAAAGGATTCCCGGTCCCGGTATTGGGATGGTTGACAGACGATGGCTTCAACAGCTGGGCTCGGGAACATCTAATGGGGAACCACTCCAGACTGAAGCATCTCTTTCGGGCCGAGGAGATGCAGCGACAACTGCATCGTGCGATGTCGGGCGATCGGAAAGCGGCAGACAAGAGCTGGCTCCTGATCGTGCTGGAAACGTGGCTCAGGGAATTCGACGTGGACGTGGCGGAAGAGATACCCGTATCACCTAACGCCGTGTTGGTGGCCGGATAGCCGGGACATCGATCCTGATGAGAGTCGTCGACACTGAAGCGGCGCCGCGCTTGCCAGATGGGGTCGCAGCCGGTTCCTCCGACCCTGACGAACCGGCGCTTGTGCGCGAGCGGTACGCGCGACGAGGCTCTCGGAGTCACTACAGTTTGTTCAATCGCTCCGCGCTGTTGATGGTGCAGGAGCGTCAGCGGGCAATCACCGACGTTTTCGTGCGTTTGGGATGGGCCAATCTGGCAAACGTCCGGCTACTCGAAGTTGGGTGCGGCTCGGGCGGTAATCTCCTGGAGTTTCTCCGTCTCGGCTTCAAGCCCGAGCATCTGCAGGGAATCGAGCTTCTAAGCGACCGCGCGGAGGCGGCGCGTCAGGTGTTGCCTCAAGCCGTGCGCATCAGCATCGGTGACGCCGCCGCGATTGAATCGCCTGTATCGCTCGCCAGCCAGGATGTGGTGTATCAGTCGACAGTCTTCACATCACTGCTCAATGATGCGTTTCAACAACGGCTGGCCGATAGGATGTGGGCTTGGGTGCGTCCAGGCGGCGGCGTGCTCTGGTACGACTTCACGGTAAACAATCCTCGCAACCCTGATGTGCGCGGCGTCCCGGTCGCACGCGATACGCGAGCTCTTTCCAGCGGGCCGGTTGCACGTGCGGCGCCTGACGCTGGCGCCACCGATTGCTCGCACAGTGACTCGACTGCACCCGTCGCTGTATCCGGTATTCAATACGTGTCCATGGCTTGCGGACCCACGTGCTGGCCTGGATTGAGAAGCCAAGCTAGATGGCTCGTCGGGAGGACACGGCGACTCGCGTTCTTCCTGCCGACCTTGGAAGGCGGCGGAGCCGAACGCGTGATGGTACACCTGGTCGCGGGTTTCGCCGAGCGTGGATTCCCGAGTCGATCTCATCCTGGCGAACGCCGAGGGTCCTTATCTCGTCGCTTGGTGCCGCGTTGCGTCCGCGTGATCGACATGAAAAGTCGCGGGAGTGCTCCGTGTCGTGCGCCCGTTGAGGGCCTACCTCAGGCGCGAACGCCCGGCAGCAATGCTGTCGGCCCTGAATCACGCGAACGTCGTAGCGATGGCGGCCGCTCACATGGGTGGCGCCAGACCGCGAATCGTCATCTCGATTCACAACACCATCGGCAAGGAGATGGAGGTCCAAACAAAACCGAAAGAACGTGTTATGCGCTGGCTGCTCGGGCGGCTGCATCACTGGGCCGACGGTATCGTTGCCGTGTCGGAAGGTGTGGCCGACGATCTCGCGCGTCGGACACCGATCCCACGCAGCCGGATCGACGTCATCTACAATCCCGTCATCACCCCAGCTCTTCAAGAAGCAGCCTCGGCGGCGCCGCCTCACCCCTGGTTCGAGGACATCACGCAGCCCGTCGTCCTGGGCGTCGGACGGTTGGCAGTTCAGAAGGACTTTCCGGCGCTCGTCGATGCGTTCGCGATCTTGCGACGCGAGCATAAAGCCCGGCTCGTCATTCTCGGGGAAGGCCCGGAGCGTTCCACGATCGAAGCACTCATCCGCCGTCACGGCCTCCAAGACTGCGTGGCTCTTCCGGGTTTCGTCGACAACCCGTATGCCTGCATGGCGCGTTCGGCCGTGCTCGCCCTGTCCTCTCGCTTTGAGGGACTACCCACGGTTCTCATCGAGGCGCTTGCAGTCGGGACGCCAGTGGTGGCCATCGACTGTCCAAGCGGACCCAGAGAGATCCTACGCAACGGCAAGTTCGGCCGGCTCGTCCCGCCAGGCGACGCTCCCGCGCTGGCGAGCGCGATCGCATCCGCGCTGACATCTGGTCGTCCTCCTGTTCCATGTGACGCGCTCCGGCCGTTCATGCCGGATGTGGTGCTCGACCAATACCAGGAGATGCTCGAACCGAAAGGTCGAATGACGTCCAACGATCGTGTGGCCTGACTCGCAAGGCTTTCACGGTGGCGGCTTCAGATGAACAAGTCGCCCATCTTAGTGACTACAAATGAGAGAGCAGACCTTGAAGATTGAAGTGCCCTTCTTCCGTCCGCAAATCAGCGAAGCCGAAGTCGAAGAAGTCGTCGCCACGCTTCGATCGGGCTGGCTTACGACAGGCCCGCGTGTGAAACGGTTCGAGGAGTCGTTTGCCGCTGCCGTGAGCGCCCCGTGTGCTATTGCTTTGAACTCCTGTACCGCGGCGCTCCATCTCGCAGTGCACGCGCTCGGCCTCCGTGCCGGCGATGGTGTCCTCGTTCCGGCGATGACCTTTGCGGCAACCGCCGAAGTGGTTCGGTACCAAGGTGCGATTCCCATTCTCGTCGACTGCGATCCCCGCACGCTGAACATGGATCTGATCGATGCGGAGCGGAAGGTCACCCAGATCACGTCAGGGGCTGCAGTGGCCGGGTTGCCGCGGGACCTGCGGGTGGTTGGGATGATTCCGGTGCACGTCGGCGGCCTGATGATGAACGTCGAGGAGATCGATGCGTTCGCAAAGCGCCACCATCTGTGGGTGGTCGAAGATGCGGCGCACGCGTTTCCGGCCGCATGGCGGAAGCCTGGACAGCCGTGGCAGTACTGCGGACAGCAGACGGCCGCCATCTCGTGCTTCTCGTTCTACGCCAACAAGACGATCACGACCGGCGAAGGCGGCATGGCCGTCACCGCTGACGCCAAGCTGGCGGAGCAGTTACGCCTGATGTCGCTGCACGGTTTGTCGCACGACGCCTGGGGTCGTTACTCGGGCCACGGGAGCTGGGACTACCGCATTCTGGCGCCAGGCTACAAGTACAACATGACGGACGTCGCCGCCGCGATGGGCATCCACCAGCTTGCGCGCGCCGAGGAGATGCGCCTGGGTCGCGAGCGGATCGCAGAGGAGTATCGGCACCGGCTGACAGAGATTGAGGAGATCGAGCTGCCCCCCGTCGATCCGGACCGCATCCACGCGTGGCACCTGTTTCCTATCCGGCTGCGGCTGGAGAGCCTTAGCATCGACCGCAACGCCTTCATCAAGGAACTGAACGAGGCCGGCATCGCGTGCTCCGTTCACTGGCGGCCGCTGCATCTCCATCCGTACTACGAAGAGACATTTGGCTGGCGTCCGACCGATCTGCCGGCCACGTCCGCCGTCTGGCCGCGGCTGGTCAGCCTGCCGTTGTTCTCCACGATGCGACCCGACGAGATCGACGCCGTCGTCGATGCGGTGCGGACCATCTGTGCGCGGACGTCCCGCCTGACAACGACACCCTAATGTCGACATTTCTGCTCGATTAAATGGAGAGGCGATTTCGATTACACGGTGGAGGTAGAAGTTACATCTCTGGTAGGCGCCACAAGGTCTGAACTCTCCCGTTCCCAGAAGTTACCAAGGAAAATTGATGGCATTCCGATTGCTATGCTGGTCGGTCACACCCACAGCAGATCGGTCGCGATCGATGGGAATCCGTCCGGCCGCAGTTCGGATGTAAAGCGCGGCTCAGAAAGGGTTTGGGACACTGTGAGCAGGCAAAGTCATCTGAGGCGTACTGGATTGTTGATCGCGGGGTTCGTTATCTGGGGCAACGCGGCGCAAGCTGCCACCTACTACGTGGCAAAGAACGGCAAAGATGCGAATTCCTGTGCTCAAGCACAGTCTTCATCAGCACCGAAGCTGACCATCGGCGACGCTGTCGGTTGCCTCACGGCCGGCGACACACTTTACGTCCGCGCCGGTAGTTACAACGAAACCCTCATCTATACAGTGCCCAGCGGGAGTTCCTGGTCGAGCAAGGTGCGCATCGCAGCCTATCCGGGCGAAACTGTTTGGATGCGTCCGGCGGCCGGCCAGCGCTGACGAGTGTCCTGCGGTTCGGTCGCAGTCAACACTACATTGAGTTCGACGGGATCAACCTGGACGCGTCGAAACTGATGGACAGCGACATCGTGAGAATGGAAGCCGGAGACGGGAAGAACGACGCTCATCATATTCGGATTCAGAACGCTGAGCTGATTGGGGGGAAGGCCAATCCCGGCGGAAACACTCAGGGGATCTTGACAGGGGGGAGCACTGACGCTGGCCACGAGTTGATCAATCTCACCATTCATGACGTGGGTAGCTCGGACTTCGACCACGGTATCTACATCGGTGAGAGCAATGTGCTCGTTGAGGGCTGCAACATCTATAACATTGCGGGAGCGGGTATTCAACTCTATAACGGGTGGGGAGGTACGTTTTCCAATGTCGTCGTGCGGAACAATACGATCCACGATAGTCTGAAAACCGGGGCAGGTCAGCGTCACTGGGGCATCATGGTCGCCAACGGGTCGCGTGGTAACCAGATCTACAACAACGTCATCTACAACATTCTCGCTGATGGTGGGTATCGGGGCTGGCATTCATGTCTTCGTAGGTGACGGCAACGGCTATCTATAACAACACGGTGTACGGCAATACGGAAGGAATTTTCGTAGGAAATGATGCGACGAGCACTGTCGTTCGCAATAATGTTGCGTATCGCAACAATGTTACGAACTACAGCAATAGCGGAAGCGGCACGACGGCCTCGAACAATCTGTTCGGGGATCGATCCGAAGTTCGTGAATCCGTCAGCGCACGACTTCCGATTGAGCATGCAAGCCCCGCGATCGATGCCGGGACATCGATCGTCCCTGTCACGACTGATTTGACCGGCACGCGTCGTCCACAGGGTGGAGCCTCCGACATCGGCGCGTTCGAGTGGTCCGCTTCCGAGTAGCGTCCCTCCGGTACCTCGGGTCTGCACATCGTCCAGTAAGACGGCTCTCATCGCTCACGAGCACGTGAGAGAAGGCACACCAACCGTTCACACCGCGGCCCAGGTCTGCCTGGCGGAGTGAGGTCTCTTTCGTTCGCAGCATGCCCTTTTGTTTGACCGCGCGACAGCTCACTTGGCAATCCTGTCAAGTCAGATCCTTCGCGGACCGTCTTTTCGGCATTTGGACCTTTTTGAAGCCATGAGCAGCAGCTGGAGGCACGGATGAAGGTCTGGTACGTCGTGATGAAGTTCCCATTTCCCTCTGAAACCTTCGTCGCGAACGATGTGCGAGCCCTGAAGCAGCTCGGCGTCGATATCTCGGTCCATGCGCTTCGCGGGCCCCGCCGTGACGCCGAGCGCCTCCTCCAGGAACGAGGTTTCGCCGGCCTAGAGGTCACACATGGCACCGCGAGCAATGTTTTCCGGGGCCTGCTGCTCGGGCTCGCGCGACCGCGGCTCGCCGGCAGTCTCGCCCTCTGGGTCATCAGGCATAGCGGCGGCAGGCCTGTGCATGTGGTCAAGGGACTTGCGCTACTGCCACGCATGCTCGAGCTTTTCAAACGCCTCGAGCTTGATCCACCAGATGTTGTTCATGTCTTTTGGGGCCATTACCCCGCGACCTTCGGGTGGCTGGTGCGAGAGCATGCTCCAGAAGTCGTGGTGTCGTTGTCGCTCGTGGCGTATGACCTGGCGTGTGATTTCCCAGGCAGCATGGCTGTCGCTCGAAGGGCACACCTCGTCTCCACGTGCGCGGCCGCCAACGTGCCGGCGATTGCCCGTGGAGAACTGTCGCCTGAAAGTGTTCATGTGTACCTGCATGGCATCGATCACCAGAAGGTTGGGGGTCGCCCCTTCGAGAAGGTAACCCATCGCGTCGTCACGGCCGGCCGTCTGGTGGCCCACAAGGCCATGGAAGACGTCATACGCGCCTTTGCGCGGGTGGCGGCCGAGTACCCCAACGCCGAGCTCGTCATTCTGGGCGACGGGCCCGAGCGCCAGCGGCTCGAGGAGTTCGCCGCAACGCTTGGCGTAGCAGATGCCATTACGTTTCGTGGTCATGTTCCTCATCACGAGGTCTTCGAGGAGTTGGCTCAAGCTGAGCTGTTCATTTTTCTTTCCAGCTCGGAGCGGCTGCCAAACGTCGTCAAAGAGGCGATGGCCTGCCGATGTCTTGTCGTGACCACCGCGACGCTCGGCATCGAAGAGCTGTTGACCGACGGCGTGCACGGCTGGGTTGTCCCTGCCGGCGCGTGGGAGCAGGCAGCGGAGCGGGCTCTCCGTGCGTTCAGCGACCCTGAGTCATCCCGGGCGATGGCTGCTGAAGCCCAGAAGCATGTTCTCGAGAAGTTCGACCTTCTACGACTGATGCGAGAAATGGTGCAGAAGTGGGAAGAGCTTAGAGCACGCCACGGATCCAGCCCTACTCGAGCGCCGCTCACCCGGATACTTTCCTTCAGCGAGACAGACGGACCCTCACAGGACGCCGGGCTAGGTCTTCATCGCGCACCTCAATGTTTGGTCCAGTCGTTGACTATTGGCTGTTGCGGCCTCTCACGCACAGTCGCAACGCCGCAACCGAAGAAGAGCTGAACGCTCGCGCTGCCGGCAACGTCTCGATTGACATCGATGCCGAGCTCGCGAAGATTCAGAAGCTGCAGCAGAGACTGGGCGGCCGCCTGCCGATTTCTGAGAACTTGAGCTACTGTGACGTCGGCTGTGGCGAAGGTGGGATGGCATTGGCTCTTGCGGTGCTCGGCGCACAACACGTTACGGGCATCGATGTCACGCCTCGAAGTATTGTCACAGCCGTTGCCAACAGCACGCGGATGCAGTTGGACACGCGGGTGCAATTCATTTGTGCTGATATCCACAGCTGGGTACCTTCAAGCCAGTATCGACGTCGTGCTTTCTCACGAAGCGCTCGAACATATTCAAGAGCCAGAGAAATTCCTCAGCCGGTTGAGGACTTTGGTCAAGCCTACGGGCATCGTCGTCCTCGCATTTGGACCACTCTTCTCGGTGTCCGTTCGGAGACCACATGCAAAGGTTCTTTCGGATTCCCATTCCCTGGCGGGGAGTTCTCTTTTCGGAGCAAGCCATTCTCCGTCTCCGTCGCGAACGCTTCAGGCCCACGGATAAGGCGACCAGGTATCAGGACATCACGGGCGGCTTGAACCTGATGAGATATTCAGAGTTTCTGAAGACCGCAACGTATCTGGGCTGGACGTTCGAGTTCCTGGACGTGAACCCGCAGCTCAAGAAACTCAAACCGATTTACTCGTTGTCCAGCGTGCTTACGAGTATTCCGCACGTCCAGGACTACGTCGCTGGGTCCGTTTACGCCGTGCTGCGCCTGCGCCAAGCCGGGGCTCGAAATGAGAATAGCTGTTGTCGGCGCCGGGTACGTCGGCTGCGTGACAGCCGCTTGTCTGTCGCGCGATGGCCATGCGGTTGTCGCGGTGGATACGGATCCATCAAAGGTTCAAAGCCTGCGCGACGGAATCTGTCCGGTCGTCGAACCGGCCTGCAGGAGCTGGTGGCGAAGGGCGTCCAGGAAGGCCGGCTCCGCGCGAAGGAATCCTCGGTCGACGCCTTTGCCGATGTGGACGCGGCGATCGTCTGTGTGTCCACGCCGAGCATGCCTGACGGCTCCGTCGACATCCGTCCGATGATGCGCGTCTTCGGGGTGCTCGCGGAAGCGGCCGAGAAGTTCGGCAGCGTGCGGCTGGTGCTCGTGCGCTCAACGATAGCTCCGGCGATGCTTCGAAGGGTTCTCGATCGACACCGCGCCGCGCCGTTCGATGTCGTGGCGAATCCGGAGTTCCTGCGCGAAACGGCCGCCATCCAGGACTTCGACCGTCCTCCTTTTCTGGTCTTCGGCAGCGATCGGCCGGAGGCGGCCAGGGCGGCGGCCGAGATCTTTGCCAGCGTGCCTGGTCCCAGGCACTTTCTCGCGCTCGAGAGTGCCTTGCTCGTGAAATACGCGTCGAACGCGTTTCACGGACTGAAGATCGCGTTCGCCAACGAAATGGGCTCCCTCTGCGATGCCGCCGGAGCGAACCCGATCGAGGTGATGAAGGTCTTCTGCGAGGACACCTCGCTCAATATTTCACGCGCGTACCTCCGGCCGGGATTTGCGTTCGGCGGTTCGTGCCTGCCCGAAAGACATTCGCGCGTTGCTGTCGCTGGCGAGCTCGAACGGCATCCATCTGCCTCTTCTCGAGGGCGTCCTGGAAACGAACCATTCTGCGCATCGTTCAGGCGGCCAATGCGATTGTGAAAGCGAAGACCGAGCCAGGTCACGATGCTCGGACTCAGCTTCAAGAAGGGCACCGACGACCTCCGCGAGAGCCCTTACTTGCTGCTTGCCGAGAGGCTCCTGGCGGAAGGGCTGACGTTGAGAATCTTCGACCCCGACGTCCTTCCGGAGTCGTCTTGTCGGCAAGAATCGCGACTACGTCGAGCAGCACCTGCCGAACGTCGACGACATCCTGACGGGCAATCTCGATGCTGCGCTGCTCGGCAGCGACGTCGTCGTGTTCTGCAAGGCGGTTCAACCGATTGAACGGCTCTTGCAAGCGATCGGCAGCAGACCGGTCTTCGATCTGGAGCACTTGCTCGTCGGCCGAGCAGCAGAGGCACTGGCAGTCTCTTGACACTGTCAATGACAATCCGCGACATCCTCATTCTCACTCAGTACTTTCCACCCGAATCGGGCGCGCCGAGCGTCCGGCTCATGGCAATGGCCCACGAGCTACAGAAACTGGGCATTCGCGTGCGGGTCGTCACCGGCATGCCGAACTACCCGTTGGGCGCCATCTATCCGAAGTACAGAGGGCGGATCACGCATGCGCGAGGAAGTCAACGGTATTCCGGTGCGACGCGTATGGCTGTATCCGGCATCCGGCCAGAGGAGCCGTCAAGCGGTTGCTGAACTATCTCTCATTTACGTTCACTGCAGCGATCGCTCTGGCGACGGCACGTCGGCCCGACCTGGTGTTCGTGGAGGCACAGCCGGTCACTCTAGCAATTCCAGCCTGGATTCTGAAAATCGTGCGCAAGGTCCCGTATGTGTACAACACACCCGATCTTCAAGTGGAGCATGCCGCTGACGATGCATGGATCACACTTCGATGGCTCATTCGCGCGGCTGCGTGGATGGAATCGAAACTGATGCGCGACGCGGCGTGCGTCACGACAGTCACCCACGCATTCATCGAGCACTTTCATCGCCGATACGGAGTTCCCCGCGAACGGCTGACATTCTTGCCCAATGGTGCGGATACGGAGACGCTCAGGCCGTTGCCGCCGGACGAAGCCTTCGCCGATCGCCTTGGGGTGGCCGGAAAGAAAGTGTTCACGTACGCGGGCACGATGGCCAATTACCAGGGCCTGGAGGTGCTCGTCGACGTCGCCGAAAGACTTCGCAGCCGGCACGACGTCGTCATCCTGATGGTGGGCAGCGGCCCGGTGAAGGAACGTCTTCTAAAGATGGTCAACGAGCGCGGCCTCACCAATATCCTCTTCCGGACGTCGCCGTTCGAGGAGATGCCGCAGCTCATGTCGATCACGACAGCCAGCCTCGTCGTCCTTCGCCCGATCGAGATTTCGAAGAAGATGCGCCTGTCGAAAGCGATCCCGCCGCTGGCCTGTGGCGTGCCAGTCATCTACGCAGGATGGGGAGAAACGGCTGAGGTCGTCAGACAGGAACAGGTCGGCATCACGGTTGAGCCTGGCAATGCCAACGAGATCGCTCGGAGCATCGAGAAGCTGGCCGACGATCCGTCGCTGGCCCGTGAGCTCGGCGCGCGTGGCCGGCGTCTCGCGGAGCGCGAGTACTCCTGGGCTTTTCTCGTCGCAGACTGGATGCGGCAGCTTCAGCTCGTGCTCCGCGGTGAGGATCCGGCCGTGCCGAACGATACTCGGCGAACGGAGGCTTCATCCGCCGGAGCGCTTGCCGTGGACAAGGCTTGAATCCGCGAGAAGACCAAGAAAAGCAGCCAATGCAGGACGGCCAAGGTAGAGCGTTCTTCGGTTCGCTCGAGTCGCTGCGAGGTGTCGCGGCACTGCTGGTCGCGCTTTACCACGTTTCGTGGCTGAATCCGACCCGGTACCAGGGACTGGTGTTGAACAGCTATTTGATGGTGGATCTGTTTTTCGTGCTCTCCGGGTTCGTGATGTGTCACGGGTACGGCGACCGTATCCGGAACCGGGCCGAGTTGGGGGACTTCCTCGTGCTGCGGATAGGTCGCTTGTACCCGCTGCATGTAACGATGCTCCTCGTCTTTGTGGTTCGCGAGGCCGTCAAGTTTGGTGCTGTCGAATGGCTCGGCGTTTCCGCTTCCACTCCGACATTTACCGACAACAGTGCTCGAGCATTTGGCTCGAACCTCCTGCTCATCCATGCATTGGGTCTGCACGACCATCTGACGTTCAATGGGCCAAGCTGGAGCATCAGCACAGAGTTCTACGCGTACATATTTTTTGGGCTCATGGTGCTCGCGCTGCGGAATCGGTCCAAGGCGACGCAGCTGGCGTCGTTCCTGACGATCTCTGTCTCGAGTCTCGCCTTCCTCCTGTTCATCCATCCCCAAGACCTGAATGTAATGTACGACTTTGGCTGGTTCCGCTGCACCATGAGCTTCTTTCTGGGTGCAGCCAGCTATACCGTGTTGACGCGTTCGGATCTTCTTCGGCGACCGGCACTGCGGCGTCTGGCATCGTACGTTGCCATCGTCGGACTGGTAGCGGGCGCATTGTTTCTGCAGCACAAGATCAAGGGACCGACGGATTTCTTACTGCCTCCTCTCGTCGTTGTTGTCGTCGTGGCATTGGCGGCGTCGGATACGGGCGTCACTCGCTGGCTTCAGATCCGCCCGTTGAGGTATCTCGGCAAGGTCTCTTATTCGATCTACATGGTGCACGCTCTGCTCTCCTACCAGATGAGCTCTATTCTGATATCAGGCTTTCATCTCCAGACTTTTCACGACGAAAGGGCAGGCGAAATCATCGCGACGAGCCAGAGCGTCGGCACGCTCTTACTCGTGCTCTACCTCGGCCTGGTCTTACTCGTGTCGCACGTGACCTTCAGATACGTGGAGGAACCGTTCCGACGCAAAACGAAAGCCTGGGTCCTCGCGACTCCGCTCCGACACCCCCCTCAATCCCTCCTCCTCCCTGCGAGAGGCTGAGGCCCAGCTTTTCCCGGCCGCTCTGAACATCTTTTGCCCGGGCGGAAAAAAGTCCCTGAATCGTGAGAACATTTGTGTGCCCGAATCGGCTCGGCCGGGGCATGTTTGTCCGTAATGTGTTGACTTGACTACGCTTACGGCTCACGCGTCGACCGGGTTAGTCGTCCACAGATGTTTGGACGGTCTCTTGCTCAATCAGAGCTGCTAGGGCAAACGTGCATTTGCGCTGGGTCTGACACTGGTGGACTTTAGAGCAACAAGTCTGAAGGGGGTCGTCGAGATCGACCTGTTGCCTTACGAGGACGAACGTGGGTTTTTCGCACGGAGCTATTGCTGGCGAGAGTTCGAAGCGCACGGGCTGAACCCACGCGTCGTTCAGTGTAACGTGTCCTACAACCGGACACGCGGGACCCTTCGAGGGATGCATTACCAAGACGAGGCGCACCGAGAGGCCAAGCTCATTCGTTGCACCCGCGGCGCCGTTTACGACGTCGCGGTCGATATTCGGCCAGGCTCGCCGACGTTTAGGCGGTGGACGGCCGCCGAGTTGCGGGCTGAGCCCGGGCGACCTTCTCGAATGTTGTATCTGCCCGAGGGCATTGCGCACGGCTTCTTGACGCTCGAGGACGACACTGAGGTCTTCTATCAAATGTCCGAGTTCTATTCAGCCGAGGCGGCAAAGGGTTTTCGCTGGAACGATCCAGCATTTGGCATCGAATGGCCCGAGGTCGTGCGAGTGATCTCCGAGCGGGATCGGACCTATCCGGATTTCGATCCGCGCAGCGACAAGGTTGTCGCATCATGAACAAGCCCGAATCGACCGAAGCAACTGTCGTTATCGAACGAACCGCCGCTCACGCCATGACGTGCCGCTTCTGCGGCGCGGCTGCTGACGAGGTCTTCGCCGATCTGGGGATGTCTCCTCTCTGTGAAAGCATCCTCACCCTCGAACAGTTGAACCAGATGGAGCCGTTTTACCCGCTGCGGGTCTATGTCTGCCCGCGGTGCTTTCTGGTGCAGCTCGCCGAATTCGTCAGCCCCGAGCACATCTTCACCGAGTACGCGTATTTTTCGTCCTACTCGAGCAGCTGGGTCGAACACGCGCGAATCTACGCTGAAGCCATGCGACGACGGCTGGCGCTGACCGATAAGAGCCTTGTCGTCGAGCTCGCAAGCAACGACGGATATCTGCTTCAGCATTTCGTCGCTGCGGGCATTCCGGTTCTTGGCATCGAACCGGCCGTCAATGTCGCCGAAGCGGCACGGAAGACGGGTATCCCGACCCGCACCTGTTTCTTCGGCACCGACGACGGCGCGGAACGATGGCCGACGCAGGGCGAGCAGGCCGATCTGCTCGTCGGCAACAACGTGCTGGCGCAGGTTCCCGATCTGAACGATTTCGTCGCCGGGATGAAGATCGTGCTCAAGCCGCACGGCGTGATCACGATGGAGTTCCCGCACTCTGATGCGGCTGATGGAGGGAAACCAGTTCGACACGATCTATCACGAGCATTTCTCGTATTTCTCGTTCGTCGACGGTCGAGCAGGTCTTCGCCGCCCACGGCCTGACGCTGTTCGACGTCGAGGAGATCCCCACTCACGGCGGCTCGCTGCGGATTTACGCACGTCACGCCGAGGACGCCTCTCGGCCGGTCGAAGCAGCGGTCGCAGCGCTGCAGAGCGCGCGAAGAGCGGGCCGGGCTCACTCGGCTGGAGACCTACGGCGCCTTTGAGGAGCAGGTGAAGGAGACCAAGCGCAAGCTGCTGGACTTTCTGATCGCGCGCGAAGCGAGCAGGGAAAGTCAGTCGTCGGATACGGCGCGCCGGGCAAGGGCAACACGCTGCTCAACTACTGCGGCATTCGCACGGACTTCGTCGACTACACGGTCGATCGCAATCCCTACAAGCACGGCAAGTTTCTCCCGGGCACGCACATTCCCATCTTTCCTCCCGAACGGATTCGTGAGACCCGTCCGGACTACGTGCTGATTCTGCCGTGGAACCTGAAGGACGAAATCATGGCGCAACTCTCCTACATCCGCGAATGGGGCGGCCAGTTCGTCGTGCCGATCCCGGAGGTCCAGGTGCTGTCATGAACGGTCGTCCAGCGCTCCGTGCTCTCGTCGGCAGAACGCGCGCAATCTGATCTGAAAGGAGCCAGTGCCGTGAAAGTCGTGCTGTTTTGTGGCGGGATGGGGATGAGGCTGCGAGAGCACTCCGAGGCTCTTCCGAAGCCGATCGTGCCAGTGGGTCACCGTCCGATCATCTGGCACGTCATGAAGTACTACGCCCACTACGGGCAGAAGGACTTCATCCTGTGTCTCGGCTACAAATCGGCGGTGATCAAAGAATACTTCCTTCGCTACAACGAGGCCATCTCGAACGACTTCGTGATGTCGGAAGGCGGCAAGAACCTGCAGCTGCTCGGGACCGACATTCAGGACTGGACGATCACCTTCGCTGATACCGGATCTGAACGCGAACATCGGCCAGCGGCTGAAGGCGGTCGAGCGCTACCTGCAGCGGCGAGGACGTCTTCCTGGCCAACTACGCCGACGGCCTCACGGATTTCCCTCTGCCGTCGATGATCGATCACTTCATGCAGAGCGGAAAGGTCGCCGCATTTCTGTGCGTGCAGCCCACACAGAGCTTCCACGTGGTTTCGCTTGGTGAGGGTCATCGACGTCACCGGCATCCAGCACGCTGTCCCGTTCCGGGCTCTACGTCAACGGCGGCTACTTCATCTTCAGAAAAGAGATCTTCAACTACATCCGAGAGGGCGAGGAGCTCGTGGAGGAGCCGTTCCACAGGCTGGTGAAGGAAGGGCTGCTGGCCGGCTACCGTCACGACGGGTTCTGGCTGCCGATGGACACGTTCAAGGACAAGCAGCTGCTGGAGGACATGTACGCGCGTGGCGTGGCCCCGTGGGAGGTATGGAAGAACGGCGGCTCGTCTGACGCCGCCGGGCAGAAGGCGATCAATGTGACCATGCACGCGAATCCTTTCCAGTACGAGACAGTTTCCAGCTCCGAATACCGAAAGCTGCTGTGAAACAGGTCGTGTCCAGCGCGTCATGTTGAACCTCGCGATCGGCAGACCTGCGGAGTTTCCGCTTCGCATTCTGTGTCTCGGCTCACACTCCGACGACTTGGAAATCGGCTGTGGCGGCACCGCTGCTGAAGCTGATCCGCGAGCGACCGAGAACGTGGCGGTTCATTGGATCGTGTTCAGCGCGCACCGAGCAGCGCGCCGCCGAGGCGCAGAGCGAGCGCGTCGAAGTTTCTCGAGGGCGCGGCCGAGCAGCAGATCGAGATCAAGGCTTTCCGGGACGGCTTCTTTCCCGTACGTCGGATACGACATCAAGCAGTTTTTCGAAGAATTGAAGCCAGCGTTGCACGCCAGATCTGATCTTTACGCACTATCGCAACGATCGTCATCAGGATCACCGGCTGATCTCGGATTTGACTTGGAATACGTTCCGGGATCACCTGATCCTGGAGTACGAGATTCCCAAGTACGACGGCGATCTCGGGCTCGCCGAACCTGTTCGTGCATCTGGACGAGGCGACGTGCCGGCGGAAGGTCCGAAACATCATCGACGTGTTCCAGACGCAGCAGAATCGCCACTGGTTTACCGAAGATACGTTCTTGTCGCTGCTCCGGCTGAGGGGCATCGAGTCGGGATCGAGCGGTGGGTATGCGGAAGGCTTCTTCTGTCGGAAGGCGGTGCTTCGCCTTCTAGCGGACTGCGGCTCTGATATCAGTTATCGTCAGGAGACGACGACACGAGATGGGGAGCAGTTACGGTTCTTGGGGGCGGAATTTCAGCGGCTTGCGCGTCGCTACTATCGTCGGCCACGACAAGTGCCTCATTCTACGAGGCCGACTCGCACTACGGCGGTCACGTCTACAGCGAGGAGACGGGACGGCTGCGTCTGGGACGATGGCCCGCACGTGTCGTACACGAAGAACGAATACATCCAGCAGCTCTTTTCCGAGCTGGTCGACGGTCGAGTTCGAGGAGGTTCAGGCCGAGGTCGTCAACTACTACCGCGGGCACTGGATCGATCATCCGGCCCAGTCCAATCTCTACCAGATCCCGGAGCCGCTGCGGACGCAGTGTCTGAAGAGCTTTCTGGAATCGCGCGTCGGCAGATCCGGCAACGAGCAGCCCGCGCCGGCGAACTACGAGGAATGGATTCATCAGGCATTCGGCCGCGTCTTTGCCGACACGTTTCCGGCCGTCTACACCCGCAAGTACTGGACGAGGGAACCGGCCGACCTCGGCACGGACTGGATCGGCAAGCGCGTCTACTACCCGAAGGTCGAAGACGTGACGGCCGGCGCCAAGGGGCCGCTCGGACGCTCGACCTACTGGGTGAATCTCTGGCGATACCCGTCGAAAGGCGGGTTCTTCACCTACACGCACAAGCTGGCCGAAGGCGCGCAGATCGAATACGGCAAGAGGCTGGTGTTCGTCAATTTCAAAAAGCGCCTGCTGGGATTCGAGGATGGCACGTCAGGCGACTTTCGAGACGCTGGTCTCGACGCTGCCGCTGCCGGTGCTGATCGGATGCGCCGAGGACGCTCCGCTCGACGTCCGCGAGGCCGCCTCGATGCTGAAAGCGACCCGGCTCCTGCTGGTGCGCGTGGCCGCCAAGCATCCGTCGGTTCGCAAGGAGCCGTGGCTGTACGTCTACGACGAAGACAAGATCAGCACCCGAGTCAGCATTCAGGAGAATTTCTCGCCGTCACAACGCGCCCAAGGGCATGACCGCGATGTCGGTCGAGGTCTGCGGCTCGGACTTCAAGCCGCTTCCCGACCGACCGGAACAGCGTCGTCGCACAGGTTCAAGCGCGAGTTGATCGAGATGGGTCTCCTGCGAAGGACCCGACGCCGTGCACTCCGTCTCGGTGCGGTACTGTCCCTGGGGACAGGTCATCTACGACCACAACCGGCGTGCGGCTCTCGATCGAGTGAACGAGCTTTCTCGACAGCTTCGGCGTCATCCGCGCCGGCCGCTACTCGCAGTGGGGCTACATGATGACCCACGACTGCGTGCTGCGCGGCAAGAAGATCGCCGAGCATCTCGCCAATCGGAAAGAGGAACTGGCCGAGTTCGAGATCGACGACTAAGCATCGTCAGTTCAAATCTCAGGTCCAACGCCATCATGACAAACGCGCCGCTGTTCAGCATCGTCATTCCAACCTACAACCGCAGCGACCTGGTCGAGGGCGCCGTTCGGTCGATTCTCGCTCAGACCTTGAGGATTTCGAGGTCGTCGTGTCCGACAACTGCTCGGAGGACGACACGCGGGCAGGTCATCGAGGCGGTTTCAGGACCCCAGAGTCCGCTACGTCCGCACGCCGGCTCACGGCGTGATCGCCGACAGCTGGGAATTCGCGCGGTCCCAGGCCAGGGGCACGCTGGTCATGATGCTGTCCGACGACGATGCGCTGGTGCACGATGCGCTGGCGCGCTTCGCCGAGGCGCATCGTCGACACGGTGCCGACTTCCTGTTCTGCAATCTGGCCGAGTACCGCGACCAGTCCTTTCTCGGGCCGCAGCAGAACACCGTGAGCTGTCGGCCCTTCTCCGGCACGGCGCGCGTGGTCTCCACCGACGAGTTCGTGCGGCCGCTGTTCGCCTTCCGCCCGAAGTTCGACATGCACCCGAGCGCGTTCATGTTTTCGGCCGCGCTGGCCGATCGAGTTGTGCAGCGCACCGGACGGTTCTTCCAGACCAACGGCGTCGAGTACTTCGCCTGGCCACTGGCGGCGGTGCTTCTCCAGGAACATCGTCTACATCGATCAGCCGCTGGTCATCCTCGGCCGGACGGCGAAGTCGTGGGGCTCGACCATCGTCCTCTCGAATCCTGGGAAGGAGCAGATCCAGAAGATGATTGCCGATGTCGAGCCCAGACCCGCGACTGGATTCCGCTGACCAACTTCACGCTGTGCAATCTGATGGCGGAGGGCATGCTGCTTGGCAAGCAGATGTTTCCCGACGAGCTCGGCGTCTTATCCGTTCGACGAGCAGCAGTATCTGAGAGGCCACGATGACGGAGTTGAGGAGCCGCCAGGCCATGGGCGTCGATGTCGACCGCGAAATACAGGAGCTTCTGGACTATGCCGAGAAGTATCCCGCTGCTCAAGGCGGATTTGGCGCGGCCGGCAGCGAAGGCCTGCAACCGAGCCGACGATTCGGCGTGTCGAAAACTCGCACGGGCGCTGAGGCCTGAATCTGGCTTATCGTCGGCTGAAGGCGCTCAACGCAGATCACGAAAGATCAAGCGAGGCGAGGTCAAGTCGGGTTTCATGGCCTCGGGAAGCGATTTCGGGTTCGACGATGCCGTCGGCTGCGCGAGCTTCATTTCGAGGGTCACGTCGGGGGTGAATAGGACATCCGAACGCCATTCGCCTGAACGAAGCCGCCACGCCAGTCGCAGCGGAACACTGATCACCATGATGGAAGCGGCATCGACGTTTGCGGCGCAGGCGGCAGAGTGCGCGACGCTCCGTCGTGATCGGGGCGGATCGCTGGCGCATCGCGTCCAAGTTGGCCGAGCTGTGGCAGTACCGCGAGCTGTTCTATTTCCTGATGTGGCGCGACGTGAAGGTGCGCTACGCGCAGTCGATTCTGGGTATCGGCTGGGCGATGATTCAGCCGCTCGTGCCGATGATCATCTTCACGATCGTGTTCGGAAGGGTGGCCAAATCAGCTCGGACGGCATTCCGTACGCGCTGTTCGCCTATACCGGCGCTGGTGCCGTGGACCTATTTCTCGAACTGCGTTGACCGACTCGAGCGGCAGCCTGGTCAAGGAAGTGAACATGCTGAGCAAGATCTACTTCCCACGGCTGATCATCCCGCTGACGTCGGTGCTCGGGAGGCTGATCGATCTGGCCATTTCGTTCGCTGCTGCTGTTCGTGTTGATGGCCTGGTATCGGACCATGCCACCGACGCTGGGTGGTCGTTGCTCGTGCCGCTTCTCACTCTTGCTGACAATGATGACCGCCTCGGGCTTGGGCATGTGGCTGAGCGCGCTGGCGCGTCCAGTATCGCGACGTCAGGTACGGCGTGCCGTTCGCCGTGCAGTTTCTTGATGTACGCGGCGCCGGTCGTGTATCCCACCAGCCTCATCCCGTCGAGCGTTTCGATACGTCTACGCGCTCAATCCGATGGTCGGCGTCATCGAAGGATTTCGGGCGTGCGTCTGCTGGGATCACGCCGCTTCCCTGGGACCTGATTGCCATCGCCGCCGCGAGTTCGACGACGATGTTGGCGCTGGGAGCGGTCTACTTCGTTCGCAAGGAACCAGTTTTCGCTGACGTTGCATGATCATGTCACACACCGCCCTGACCGTCGACCGGCTCTCCAAGCGCTATCGCATTGGCGCCAAACAGAACGCGCCACGATACGCTGGGGGCGACGCTCGCTGATCTCGCCCGCCGGCCGTTCACCAATCTGCGCGCCCTTCGCAGCCTGACCAGCTTTTCCGAGCAGGAGGATGGCGACGATACGATCTGGGCACTGAAGGACGTGTCGTTCGACATCAAGAGCGGAGAGACGGTCGGGATTATCGGCTCCAACGGCGCCGGAAAGTCCACGCTGTTGAAGATCCTCTCCCGCATCACGCAGCCGACCAGCGGGCCGGCCATGGTCAACGGTCGCGTGTCGAGCCTGCTCGAAGTCGGCACCGGCTTTCATCCGGATTTGACCGGCCGCGAGAACGTCTACCTCAATGGCGCGATTCTGGGCATGACTCGCAACGGAGATCGACCAGAAGTTCGACGACATCGTCGACTTCTCTGACGTCGGCAAGTTCATCGACACGCCGGTGAAGCGCTATTCGAGCGGCATGGGCTTGCGACTGGCGTTCTCGGTCGCCGCGCACCTGGAGCCCGAGATCCTGATGGTCGACGAGGTGCTGGCGGTCGGCGACCTCCGCTTCCAGAAGAAGTGCCTGAGCAAGATGGGAGAGGTGGCGCAGGCGGGCCGAACGGTGCTCTACGTCGCGCACAACATGCCTGCGATCAGCCGTCTGTGCCAGCGGGCCATTCTCATGGGCAACGGGCGCGTCGTCCAGGACGGTCCGGTGCACGAGGTGATCAGCACCTATCTGAATTCCGGTCTTGGCACGTCGGCCGTCCGGGAATGGCCGGACTCTGCAACAGGCGCCGGGCGGCGAGATCGTCCGCCTGTGTGCCGTGCGCGTACTGGATGAGGATGGCGACATCGCCGACACCGTCGACATTCGGAGGCCGTGCCGGATCGAGATGGAGTACGACGTCCTCAAGTCGGGATACGTCCTGCTGCCGCACTTCTACGTCTGCAAACGACGAGGGCGTCTGCGCGTTCGGTGCGCAGGACCTGGATCCCGAATGGCGGGGGCAGAAGCGGCCGGCCGGCCGCTACGTCAGCACCGTGTGGATACCCGGGAACCTGCTCGCGGAAGGGCATGCTGTTCGTCGACGCGAGCATGAACACGCTCGAGCCGTTCATCTTCCAGTACCAGAGCCGCAGCGCCGTGGCATTCCTGGTCACCGACAGCCTCGAAGGCGATTCGGCAAGAGGCGACTGGACCGGTCACATGCCGGGTGTGATGAGGCCGATGCTCAAGTGGACCACTCGTTATGCTCCACACACTCAACACGAGACCGACACCATTACCGCGGGAGCTCGATGAAAGGCTCGACCTTGGATCTCGGCGGGCTGTTGCGCGATCTCGAAATCAAGCCCGTGTTGATGGACGTTGGTGCTTCTGGAGAGCCGCCTCCGATCTGGGCCGGAATTTCATCACAGAGCCTCTACATCGGATTCGACCCGGACCTCAGGGAGATCCATGAGGACAAAGTAGCCGGCTTCCACCGCTCGGTCATCTTGAACGAGGCCGTCACTGCCGAGCGGCAGTCGGCCGAGGTCAGCTTCTATCTGACTCGCTCTCCGTTCTGCTCCACCACGCTCGATCCAAATCCGAAAGCGACTGGTCCGTGGCTCGAGCGGGATCTGTTCGATGTCGAAGGGCGGGCGACCGTCCGCGCGACGACGATCGATTCCGTTATGGCGCGACTGAAGATGTCGCGCATCGACTGGATCAAGCTCGACACACAGGGAACCGACCTCCGAATCATCAATAGCATTGCGCCAGACGTGCTCACCCGTGTAATGGCGATCGACACCGAGCCCGGCTTGATTCCTATTTATCAGGGCGAAGACATGTTCGTGGACGTCCACCGGGAGCTGACAGAGAAGGGATTCTGGCTATCCGATATGCACGCGGGGGGATTCCTGCGAATGCGTCGCACGACGCTGGATGTCCTCAGGCGAGCGAATCCTGTCATGAGCGACGCCTACATCCGAGGCGCGGTCAGAACGAGCCCCGCATACATCGAGGCAAGGTATCTCCGCACGATCGAGTGGCTGGCCGACAACAAGATGTCGGAGCAGGAGTACTCGCTTCTCTGGATCTTCGCGCTCATGGATCTTCAGTTCGGTTTCGCACTCGACCTGAGCGTCGAGTACGAGCGGATATTCGGAGCGACTGCGGCGGCACGGAAGCTGACTGACGCAACGTGGGCGTTCGTGAGTCGCTCTCGTCGTCGTCGTGCACTGAAGCATGCTGCCGCTCCAGTGGCAGCGGGTGTCAAGTCCGTTCTCGGCAGGCTCGTAGGCTGAATCGGGATGGGAGCCGCCCTCCTGAATCTCGGGTGCGGCGCGGAGGTCCATCCTGCCTTCGTGAACGTCGATCTCATCGAAGCGCCTGGCGTCGTGAAGCACGATCTTCGGCAGGGTATCCCGTACGACGACAAGACCTACGACCTCGTTTACCACTCGACAATGTTGAGTCATCTGCGGCCGGCAGATGCACTTACACTGACACGGGACTGCTACCGGGTCCTGAAGCCCGGCGGTATTCTGCGGATTGTCACCGAGGATCTGGAGCAGATGTGCCGACTCTACCTCCAGAAACTCGATGCGGCATTCGCCGGGAGACTCTCAGAGCGCTTACGACTACGAGTGGATGATCCTCGAACTCTACGATCAAGCTACACGGGAACAGCCAGGTGGCGGTGGCATGGCCGAGTACCTCACGCAGGATCCGTTGCCGAACGAGGCGTTCGTGCTTTCCAGGGTCGGGGCAGCAGGGAAGGCAAATGATAGCCGGAGTTCGAGCCTGGCAGCGCCGAAACCAGGCCGGGCGCCCCACGGAAGTCCCAATACTCTCTCGCCTTAAGACAGGCGTTCGACGTTCGCTCTTGACGGCGCTCTTCGGGCCCGATGCACCGCAGGCATTCGATGTCGGTAAGTTCAGGGTATCGTCCGGTCAAGTGAGCTATCGCATGTACGATCGCTTCTCGCTCCGACAACTGTTCTCGACAGTCGGGTTCACGGATATCTCGCTGAGGACGGCGCGCGAGAGCGGATACCCCGGCTGGAACGATGTGAACCTCGATCTCACTACCGACGGAACCGCCGCTAGACCGCACACGATCATCATGGAAGGCCGCCGAGCCCTGTGACGGGGAACTGCTATCAGCGGAGCAACGCTTGGTGATGATCAGTCGGAGATTAGACGTCCTGCTAATTGGGGCTGGGACCGTCACTTTTCTTGCGCTTTCCTCCTACCTTCTCAAGCACGGCTTGAATCTGAACGGCGACGTCATCTCGCTGCTCTTCAGCCTGCCGGCCGCGCTAGCTGCCGTCACAGCGCTGCTCTTTTCATGCGTGCTATTGCCGCGGGCCGGAAAGCTTCTGCTGATCGCGCTCATGGTCGTCATGACTGCGGGCGTCTACGCGGCGGATTTCTTTCTTGCGTCTGCACCACTCGCCTGGTCAAGCAGTCCAGCATGGGGTTTCGACCGCAGTTCCGCGCGCGCGAGGAAGGAGATTGCCGCTTTAGCAGGTTCGCTTGACGTCCAGATCGATCCACGAGACCGCAGCGACTATCTGCGAGCCTACGAGAGCCGCGGTGTCGACGCCGTTCCTGCTCTCATGCTCGCTGAGATCCTGACGAGCGACCCAACCCTGCGAGCCTGGCACTCCAACGGCAGCGGCGAGATGCTCCCGCTCGGCGGAGTCTCGGAAACCGTGACCGTTCTCTGCAACGAGACAGGCCAGTTCGTCACTTACACCAGCGATGAACACGGCTTCCGCAACCCTTCGGGCGTCTGGACGTCGACGCGCGTCGACCTTGCAGCGCTGGGTCAATCGCTGGTTCAGGGCTACTGCGTGCCGAATGGGGCGGGTTTTGTCGATCTGCTGCGGCCCTACTATCCCGCGACACTGAATCTCGGTATATCGGGTCAGAGTTCGCTGCTGCAACTAGCTGCCATCAAAGAATATTTGCAGCACGTTCGACCCAAGAACGTGTTGTGGTTCTATAGCGAGGGCATCGATCTCGGAGACCTGGGCGACGAGTCGGCTCAACCGCTGCTGGTACGCTACCTTGAGCCTGCATTCAGTCAAAACCTGATCAAGCGGCAGCCGCAAATCGATTCGGCAGTGCGACAGTTCCAGAAGGCTCAGGTCGAACATTCTTCGCGACCCGAATCGAGTCGGGACATCTACCCGCTCACTCAGCGATCGCTGGATGCGGTCAAGTTGTGGCACCTGAGGGACAAGGTCGATCTGATGTTCGGCAGCAATGGAATCGACACTCGCACCTGGTCAAAGCTGGACTTCTTCCGCGAGACGCTGGCGCAGGCGCGCTTGGTTACGAGCCGTTGGGGTGGCACGCTGTATTTCGTCTATCTTCCCCACTGGACGCGGTATAGAAATGGCGCGAGAGTTCCAGAGCGCGAGCATGCCGCCGTCCTGAAGATCGTCAATACGTTACAGATTCCTGTCATCGACATCGAACCGGCCTTCACTTCGCAGGAAGATCCTCTCTCGCTCTTCCCATTTCGTCGTTTCGCCCACTACAACGAGGCGGGCAATCAAATCGTCGCCACCACCGTGCTTAAGGCGTTGTCTCGTGGAAGCGGAGATGATCGCGATCATGGCGAACCGTCGCCAGCCGCCACGTCTTCGAAGCCTCGGTGAGTAATAGAGTGTTCGAGTGACGTCAATGCGAACTCGGCCATAACCCCTTCGCCACGCCTCAGCCAGTAATCTCCCCAAAACCCCTCGCCTGAGAAAGTCTGCCATCCAGAAGAATTCCGTCTCCAGCCTGAAAATCGACACTCCCGGACCCAGCTGCTCAGCTTAGTTTGAAATCGAGTTCCCTCGGTAGAGGCGGCCTTTTGTTCCAGGGCGGGAAGACAAAATTCAGAGCACTTCTCTTACCGGAAGCGAATCGTCCTGATTTGGCGCCGAATCTATTGGGTCGCCCAAGGTGGCGGTCTTTCAAGACACTGCACAGCTTTTGCACAGAAACCTGTTGAACTGTCGCGATCAACCTAATGCTGCTGTGCTTCGCCAAATGAATCGCATAATGATGGAACCGTCCCTAAGTCGTGGAGTCGCGGAACCTACCGCTCGGATGAGCTCGAGCGAATCCCTTTCGCGAAAGTTACCGCATGTCAGGCTTCTGGCCCTGGCCGAGAGGCTCTCGTTGCGCGTCGACACGGGTGCTTACCGTCGGCTTCATCATCTCTTGATCAATGCGTGCATCGTCGCGCTCGCGCTATGGGCTGCGTACATGCTGCGATTCGACGGCGATCTTCCGCTGGCCTACCAGCACCAGCTTGTCGCGTTTCTTCCGTTTGCCGTCTCGCTCTACCTCGCTTTCAACTACCTGTCCGGAGTGGACACCCTGGTGTGGCGTTACATCTCAATGAGGGACGCCGTCGCCATCGCAGACTCGGTCGTCCCTGCGGCGCTGGTCTTTCTCGCATATCGACTGCTTGATCGCAGCCCCTTGCCCATTCCGCTTGGGGTTCTGGTCATCCATCCTCTTGTGACCTATTTGGGTTTCATCGGGGTTCGGGTTCTGCGTCGCACGCTCCACCGAAGAACAGCTCAGCGGACGACCGACGAGAGAGCCACGGCGCACAAGCGGCTGCTGCTCGTCGGTGCTGGCGAGGCCGGCTTGAGCCTTCTGCACGAGCTCTGCGCCGCGAACTTCAAGGTCGTCGGGTTTCTTGACGACGACGACCGCCTGCAGGGCCGAAGCATCGGCGGCTGGCGGGTTCTCGGAACCACGCACGAGTTGGACTCGATCGTCAAACAGTATGCGGTCGACGAAGTCGTGCTCTGCATGCCGAGCGCGCCGAAGCTGACGCGCCAGAAAATCGCGGCCCGCTGTGCAACGCTGCCGGTCAAGGTGTCCTCGGTGCCAGCGCTCTGGGAAATCATGTCGGGGCAGACGACCATAGGCAGCTTGAGATCGGTCAATTCCGTGAGTATGGAAGACCTGCTCGGGCGGGACACCATCAGCTACCCGAAGGATCTCGAGGATCTCAGCCGGACCTACCGCGGTCGCCGAATCCTCGTCACCGGTGCCGGTGGCTCGATTGGCTCGGAGCTCGTTCGCCAGCTCAGACAGTTCAAGCCGTCGCACCTCATTCTTCTCGACAAGGACGAAAACAACCTGTACGAGATGGCTTGCGAAATCCGCGAGGACTTCGCCAATGTCACGGAAGTCGTTGCAGATATCCGCGATCTGGATCGAATGAAGAGGCTCTTCGAACACCATCGACCTGAGGTTGTGTTTCACGCGGCGGCCTACAAGCAAGTGCCGCTCATGGAGCACTATCCGGCGGAAGCCATCTTGAACAACGTCATCGGCACGAGGAACTTGGCGCAGCTATCGGATCAGTCGGGTGTGAAGAGCTTTGTCTTGATCTCGACTGATAAGGCTGTGAATCCGACCAGCACGATGGGAGCTTCGAAGCGCGTCGCGGAAGTGCTGCTCCAGGGGCTTGTCGCAAATGGCTCGAAAACCCGGTTCTGCTGCGTGCGCTTTGGGAACGTGCTCGGCAGCCGCGCGAGCGTCGTTCCGGTGTTCCAGCGTCAGATCCGCCAAGGCCGCAACATAACGGTGACCCATCCCGAAGTCCGGCGTTACTTCATGACGATTCCGGAAGCCGTGCAGCTCGTCATTCAGGCGGGATCTCTCGGCAACCGAGGCGAGATTTTCCTGCTCGATATGGGCGATCCGGTGAAGATTGTCGACCTCGCCCGAAACCTGATCGAGCTTTCGGGGCTGGTGCCCGGCAAAGATGTCGGCATCCAGTTCACCGGTCTCCGCCCGGGCGAGAAGCTGGACGAAGAGCTGTTGATTTCGGGCGAGCAAGGGGTTCGAAGCACCAAATACTCCAAGATTTTTGTCGTCGAAGCCCTTCAGCGTGAGTGGTCGGAGTTCGAGTCCGCAGTCCGAGAGCTGGAAAGCGCTGCTCACGACATCGACGTGGCGGCCATTCGCAAATCCCTGCTGTCGTTGAACATCGGCTATCAGATCCGTTCCGATAGCACAACTCAAGAAGCTGATTCTGAACTGATTGAGCCGAGAGAAGACGAACAGGACCTCAGGAAGGCTGCCCGCGTCAGGTTCCCGGCAAATCTCAGTCCCTCCGCACCGCGTCGGACCACTTCGACGCCGGCCGTGCCCGTCGGTGAACGGCGAGTCGTGCTGTGACACGACGGTAATCGTCGCGCTCGTCTGACACGTCTATCCGAAAGCGATAACTTTTCGACCGGCTTCGTTCGGGCCTTGCGCTCGAACGACAGGAGTCGATTCCATCCGTGCAGGCGGCTTTCCGGACTTCGGTATGGGGATATACTGCGGGTTACTCGACTCGTTAACCGCTCGGTGTTTGCAGCCGTGCGAGAGGAAATGACATGACGAGACGCATTCGCAACGCAGCAAGAGTCGGTGCGATTGGCGTGGCAATCGCCATCCTAACAGTCGCCGCAGCGGCTCAGCAGTCGGCAAAGGCAACCTCGTCAGCTGCGTCAAGCGTGAAGAACGGCGAAGGTTGGACGCCGCGGCGAACGGCATGGGGAGATCCTGATCTCCAGGGAACCTACACGAATAAGGATGAGAGTGGCATTCCCTTCGAACGTTCGAATCAGTTCGAAGGAAAGGCGCTTGCTGATGTGGACGATGTCGAGCTGGCGGAGTTGATTCGGGAGCGTCAGAAGCAGATCTCCGAACGTGCGCCGCTCGCGGGTGGAGAGACTGGCGCTGGCCCCGTTCATTGGTATGAAAACTACGACGCCAGGAACAGCCGTGCTTGGCTGGTTGTCGATCCTCCGGATGGAAGAATCCCGCCGCAGACGGCCGAAGCCACTCGGCGCGCGGCGGCTCTCGCCGCGGCGCGGGGTGCGCGGGGGCCCGCCGACGCCCCCGAAGACCGTAGTCTGTACGATCGCTGCATTACCCGCGGGCTACCGGGCTCGATGATGCCGGCCATCTACGGCAACTCCTATCAGATCGTGCAGGCTCCGGGATATGTCGCCATTCGATACGAAATGGTGCACGAGACCCGGCTGATTCCTCTCGACGGCCGCCCGCATGCCGGCTCGAATATCCGTTTCTATATGGGAGATGCGCGCGGGCATTGGGAAGGGAAGACCCTGGTGGTCGAGACGACCAACTTTACGGACAGGACCAACTACCGCGGCGCAAGCAAGCAGCTACGGATGGTCGAGCGCTTCACGCCAGTCACGCCAACTCTCGTGGAGTGGTCGGTGACGTTCAACGACGACCATACATGGGCGCGGCCGTGGACTTTCGCGATGAACCTGACGAAGGACGACACGCAACAGGTGTTCGAGTACGCGTGTCACGAAGGCAACTACGGACTGAGCAACATCCTCAGCGCCGCACGAGCAGAGGAGAAGTAAGAGGAGCTGCGATTAAACAATGTGCGGAATCGCCGGATGGTTGGGATCTGTAGTTGACGGTGAAGTCGCTGCCGGCCGCATGGTTCAGGCTCTGCGCCACCGGGGTCCCGATGCGCATGGAATTAAATCGTGGCCTGAGGCAACGCTCGTCCACACACGCCTCAGTATCATCGACTTATCGCCGGCTGGAGCGCAGCCGATGGCAAACGAAGACGGAACCGTCTGGACTGTCTTCAATGGCGAAATCTACAACCACAGAGAGCTTCGTCACGATCTCGAAGCGCGCGGTCACGTGTTCAAAGGGCACTCGGACACGGAGGTACTGCCTCATCTTTATGAAGAAGACGGTCTCGAGTTCGTGAGCAAATTGCGCGGTATGTTTGCTCTCGCCATCTATGATACTCGAAGTCGAACCTTGATTCTCGCTCGTGATCGTTTCGGTATAAAACCTCTTTTCTATGCGCCAGGGAAGGAACGGCTTGCGTTTGCCAGCGAAATCAGAGCACTCCTTGAATTGCCCGGTATTGATACCAGACCCGACAGGCAGGCAATTTATGATTTTGCTGCTCTCTTCTTCATCCCTGCGCCCGAGACGTTCTACACGAGGCATTCGCGCCCTTCAGCCAGGTGAGATGCTAGAAGCCCGGCTGGATGCTGATAGGGTATCGTGGACAACGCGAACCTACCACCGATTGGTCAATTACTCCCGATCCCGCGCTAACCTTAGACCAGGCCACGGATCGGGCTGACGCGTTGTTGACGAATGCTGTCCGCCGCCAAATGGAAAGTGATGTTCCGCTTGGTACTCTACTGAGCGGTGGGATCGATTCCTCCCTCGTCAGTGCTGCAGCGCAAGAAGCTCTAAACGGCGGACTACGAACTTTCAATGTGCGCTTCTCCGACAATGGGTATGACGAAACATGGGCGGCTGTAGAAGCAGCAAAGCACATCGGGAGTTGTCACGAAACGTTGGAAATCGAAGACAACCAAGGAACCTGGGAACATGTTACGGATCTTCTTCTTCATTGCGGCCAGCCCTTTGCCGACACATCACTCTTCGCTGTCAATGCCGTGTGCCAACTGATGCGCCAGCACGTAACCGTCGCGCTGTCCGGGGATGGCGGTGACGAAGCATTCGGAGGTTATGATCTTTACTGGCAGATCGCCAGAATCGCCCGCTGGCAAGTATTGCCCGGATCGGTTTGGCGCCAAGGCTCTCTGATTGTTGAAACCTTTAGCTGGGTTAGGGATTGTTCGCGAACATCTGCCGCAACGGGCCAGGGAAATTGCTGGTGCGGACGACACAGCTATAATTCAAGATCTATTTTGTTGGGTGCGCGACGAAGAACACAAAGCGCTTTGTCGGAGTGAAGATATTCTCCCTGTCCGCAGGCTCTTCGAGCCGCAATGGAAGTACTGTCTGCCCCGACCGTCTTCCCGATTGGAACGGCTTTCTTTGCACACGACGGAAGTCAATACTCGATTGGTGTTACCGAACGATTTTCTGTTCAAGGTTGACACAGCCAGCATGAAGGAAAGTTTAGAGGTCCGAGTGCCGATGTTGGACGAGGAGCTTTTCGCTTTCGGTTTGTCCCTCCCTCACCGCCTTAAAGTAAACGGGCGAACATGCAAAAGGGTGTTACGTGCGATTGCCCAGCGCAAGTTACCTTCCAAAGTGGCTAACAAACCTAAGATGGGGTTCGGGATCCCGGTAGATGCTTGGGTGAATGCGGATTTTAAAGCGCGCTTGAGAGATGTGCTGCTCGGCCCCTCTAGTAAGTTACCCGAATTCTTCCGTTCGGAAGCCTACCGCCCCGTTGTAGAAGCCTTTTGTGATGATCACCCGTCTCCTGGTATATCCCGACAAGGACTTTACCAAAGGGCCATCATGCTTCTGTCTGTCCAATTGGCATCGGGCTGACGCGTTGCCAACGACGTCTGTCCGTCGGTCTAAAATGAAACGTCCTTCTCTTCGTATTCTTGCTGTGACCAACATGTACCCGTCGGCTGATGCTCCTGCCTCGGGAACGTTTATAGAACAGCAGATTGAAGGTTTAAGACAAACCGGCTTGAATGTGGACGTGATGGTCGTGGATCGGCGGGGACGAGGAATGAGCTGTTATCTAGGCCTGGATCGAAAAGTCCAAGCGCGGATTGGGAGCTGTCAGCCCGATCTTGTTCATGTTATGTACGGCGGAGTTATGGCGGACATGGTGACGCGTGCCGCCGGTGACGTTCCTACAGTCGTCTCGTTCTGTGGGTCGGATCTCCTCGGGGAACGTTTGTCAGGCCCCGTTAGGAAGTTTGTATCCAGATATGGGGTGATGGCCTCACACAAAGCAGCCAGACGGGCAACCGGGATTATCGTCAAATCTGAAAATTTACGAGACGCGCTACCGAACTATGTGGACCGCTCCAAGGTCAGAATAATTCCGAACGGCATCGACCTCGAGCGATTCAGACCCCTGAGCCAAGAGACATGCCGTGCCCGGTTGGGCTGGAATGCCACTCACTTTCACGTCCTTTTCCCAACAAACAGCGGTGATCCAGTCAAACGACCGGATTTGGCTCGAGCTGCCATAGATAGAGTCATCCGATCGGGAATTCCCACAGAATTGCACGACCTTTGCGGTGTTGCCCACGATGAGGTTCCCGTCTGGTTGAATGCATGTGACTCGTTACTGCTCACGTCCTTGCATGAAGGGTCTCCGAACATAGTTAAAGAAGCTCTGGCCTGTGATGTACCCATTGTTTCCGTGGATGTCGGTGACGTGCGTGAGCGCATCCAGGGAATTGACGGGTGTTACATTGCCTTAGCCGAATCTGGCGACCTAGCGACGAAGCTTTCTTTAGTCCACAATAGCTCGCGCCGAATCTCGGCTCGCGCCAAGATGCACGCGCTATCCTTAGAGAGGATCGCGCGACGCCTTGAGCAACTCTACGAAGAAATTCTCTTGTCCAGAAAGCAGGTCCCGGGCGGTAAGCATGGTCGGAGCTGGGCTCCCTGCGTTGGAGGCGTAAGTCGTTAACGCCTCTTCCGTCAGGAATGGCAGGTCACGAGGATCTCTTCGCGCTCGCGCCCGGCGCGTTCGCGAGGAGCTGCTCGGCAGTCGAGGGCGTCCTGCCGAATTCTTCGACTCAGCGGCCTGATCGCCCCATCGTCGAGGCGTTTGCCCAGCAGACGCCGCTTCCCGGTGTGTCTGGTGCTGGCGTCTACCAGCGCGCCATCATGCTGTTGTCTGTTCACCAAGCTGTTGTCACTGGGTAAAGGTTGCGCATCATGAATGCCGAGCAGAGGTCCTCGCAGGCGGCCGTGCAACCCTGGCCGGATTGGACCTGTCCCGACCTGCTCGGACCGAATGGAGGAACGGCCCGGCGCCCTGGTGTGCGGTCGAGGTCATCAACACCCGATTCTCGACGGGATACCGCGGTTCGTCCCCTCGGCTGAACTATGCCTCTGCGTTCGGTTTGCAGTGGCTGGGGACCAGCAAGCCAACCTTACCACTGTCAAGGACTTCCGAGCACTGCCCGATATCCGTCGCCACCGCAGCCAGACTTGCCATGCCATATTCGATCAGCGAGAGCCGGGAGACCCTCGGACATCGACGCCAGCACGCCGATGTCGCACGCCTTCAGGATGGCCGGGACGTCTGGGCGCGAGTCCAGCCACGTGACATGCCCCCGCAGGCCGTTCGTCGCGGCTTCTCTTATGACCTCGGCGTGGTAGTCCGCCTGGTTCGCCCCTCCCAGGAGAATGAGATGTGCCTCCGGCACTTTCCGAAGCACCAGGCGAAAGGCGCGGAGTAGATTGAGGTGATCCTCCCGGCGAAAGTTGGCAACGTTCACGATCCGGGAGCCAGCCACGCCGGGTAACTGCGGAAGCGGCCCTTCAATCTTCGGCTCGCATACGAAGTTGGGCAGGTACCACACTGCTCAGCCGGGACCTGCAACTGTTTGGTCGCCCATTCGACCAGGGGGCTGTTCACGGGAATGATCCCGTCCATGCCACGCGCAGCCAGCCAGTACACCCACCGCGGACGTTCGTCGTAGGTGTACCGGCCGCAGTGATCGTGCCAGATGATCTTCACCGCGCGCGGAAACAGGCGCGCCAACAGGCTGTAGAAAATGGCGTACCCATGCGCATGCACGATGCGGATGTCGTGCTCACGGATGTACTGCCCGAAGGCATTCAACGACCGAAGGTCCACCTTGCCGCTACGCCGCAAGCGCAGGCGCCGGACGTCGCCGGCGAATCCCACCTCCATCGGCCCCTCGCCGCGGTGGTAACAGACGTGCGATACGAAACGATCACGCGGGAGGGCGTTGGCGATGTTGACCACCATCCGCTCCAGGCCCCCGGCTTTCATGGCGTCGCAGACCTGCATGACGGCAATCTTGTCCATCTAGGCGAGCTCTCGCTGCGGATGCAGCCCTTCCGAGCGGGTACGCCACGCGGGCACGTGCGACAGGTCGGGAATCGCGGCCCGCGAAATGACGAGATCCTACCAGTAAGCTTGAAGCAGGACTTCCGTATCCGAAGTCGATTGGAAGCTGCCACCACCCCGTTCCAGGTCCTTGCGCAGCTCACGGTAATTATAGATCTCGCCGATGAACACCTGGACATGCCGCGACCCGGCCGTCGGCCGCCGAATGTGCGAACATTGCTATGGATCCGAAATAAAGAAGAATGTCTACAGCGTAACGACTTCTGCGCTGGCTCATTCGCATCAGGTTTGGCTTCACGGTGCAACGCTTCTACGCACTTCTGGGCGGCCGTTGCCGTATTTGGGCGTTCGAGCCGATGCCGAGGAACCTGGAGTTGCTCGAGCGCAATGTCAGCAAGCTTCGAGGTACGGCGACAATCGTCAGGAGCGCGGTAGGAGATCCGGGACGGTAGCGCGCGCCTCAGCGATAACCTCCACCACGGCGGTCTCTCGCGCCTCGACAGTCTCGGGCCCATCCGTCCCCAGGATGCGTCCTTTTGGAAGACCACCAACGAAATCGACGTTCCGATACTGACTCTCGATACCTTCATCGCGGCGTCGAGCGATCTTCGTCCGACTTTCATCAAGGTGGACGTGGAAGGCGCGGGACACCTGGTAATCAATGGCGCGCGACAAGTGCTGGCGCAGCACAAGCCCATGATCAGCTGCTCGTTTCACTCCGATGAGGAACAAAACGGGGTGCTCGGCGTACTCGAGGAGCACGGGTATGGCGGAGTCATCATCGGCCTCGACGGAACATGTCGCTGGTGCAATCTGCGCGCCTCCACGGGCAATTACGTCCATCCGGAGGACGAGAGGGCCCGCGGCTTTGGTCCAAATAGCGGAGAGACGGACTCAGGTCTTCATCCTCCCGGCGACCTGAGAGGATAGTCTCTGATATAGGCGGCCTGTCTGTTGACGCTGCGCCCTCCGCGTTAACGGAAGATGCCTTGTCAGACTCCCGCTCACTTCTGCGACAGCAGCCAGCGCGAACCGCTCACCCGGGCCCGTTGCCGGAAAGGGTCGCAGCCGGTGGTCGGTGGTGCCGTAGAAGGTAGACTGAAGAGCGTCGCGCAGACGCGAAGCGCCAGACCCGGCCGCCTTGTCCTGGGAGCCCTTAACGAATGTTTCTCGCCGTCTTTCACCCCGACCAGGAACGAAACCGGGAGATCCTGGTGATCGCGGAGCGGCTCGCCCGATCGATCTACGGGATCGGCGAGATCGTCACGAAGGAGGTTCAAGGAGCGGCCGTCCTGCTCGGGAAGGAGCCCGGTCTGGCTCCTGTATGGGCCGCGAACGCCCGCGGCTGGATCGTGATCCAGGGACTGCTCTTCGACGCGAGGGCCGCGGATCCCGCGGTCGACCCAGCGGAGGTGCTGACGTATCTTCAAGAGGATGCGCCCGATCTGAACCGGTTCGAAGGGGCCTTCTCGCTCCTGGCGTGGGATGGCAAGGAGAGGAAAGCGCTCGTCCTCGGCGATCAGGCGGGTACCCTGCGGACGTTCTACGGGCGGTTCGGTGGCGGCGCCTACGTCTCGTCGTCCTCCCTGCTGGCCGCGAAGGTTCTAGGGCCTGGGGTTGAGCCCGGACGGCGCGAGGGAGTTCCTCGGGCGCGGCTGCATCACGGCGCCGAACACGCTGTTCGACGGCATGAGGTGCCTCGATGTGGGCCTGAGCGCCGAGTTCCGCGAGAGCCAGTTCGCAACTCGCCGGCACTGGGAGATGGTGCGGGATTTCGGTCGCATGTCGTTCAGCGATGCCGTCGAGGGCCTCGTGCGAGCTCGCAGTCGACCGCACCCGCAGGTTCAGCAAGCTCAAGTCGCCCGTGCTGTACGACCTCACGTCGGGGTACGACTCGCGCTTCAACATCTGCGCCGCCGTCGCGGCCGGGATCCCCTTCGGGGTGACGGTGAACGGACCCGACACGTCGATCGAGGTGCGGATCGCCAAGAAGGTGGCCGGCCTGCTCGGAGTCAGGATGCACCACTTCGATCCGGCGAAGGTGTGGACCCGGCCGATCGACGCGTCGATGCGCCGCGAGCTCGTGTACCGCACCGGAGGCGGGCTCAGGTTCCCGGAGGCGTATCACCACCTGCTCACCCGGCCTTCGCTCGCCGTCACCTACGGGCTGCACGTAGGCGGGGGAGTCGGCACCGACATCTTACGCTATCACGCCTGGAGCCACGAGCTGTACCGGATCGGCCGCAGGCGGAAGGCGGACGTGGACAGTCTCATGCGCTACCGCGTATTCCAGGGGGGCCCCCCGCCTCCCGGGCTGTTCCGCCGATTGCGTCAACACGCCAGATGCTCGAGGCGTCCAGCACGCCGACGGTTCCGTGGCGCTACAAGCCTCAACGCGCTGCCGCCACTGGCATGTGCGGGGATTCCGATCCGGCCGAGATGGCGGACACGGAGGCCCTCGCGCGCGACTGGGTCGAAGGATGACTCGTTGCCGGACGTCCTCCGACCGACGCGATCTGAATCCAGGTGCCACACTCTTTCCTGGTACTCAGCGTCATGGACGGTCAGGGACCGCCCCTACAGTTAAGAGCGCAACTCGCATAACGACCTAAATGCCTTCTCGTATGCGGCTCCGTTGTGGACAAGGCAAAAGCGCTCCATCACCCGGGAGTGCCCGTTATCAGCGATCATTTTCCGTAGCTCACTATTTCTGAGCACACGCCGTATTCCTTCAGTCAACGCTGCCGGATTGTCAGGCTCTACCAGGATGCCGCTCTTTTCGTGCTCGACGATTTCCGGAATCCCGCCAACCGCCGTGGCCACGACCGGCTTCCTACAGGCCATGGCCTCTATGAGGACAATGCCGAACGGCTCCTCTCTCGATGGAAGAACAAAGACTTCGCAACCCTGCAGCAGTTGTGCGATCTCCGCCGCGCCCTTCTGTCCAAGAAACTGAGTTTGCTTGCGAATTCCCAAAGACGTGGCTAATTCCTCCAACTCCATCCGCATTGGACCTTCTCCGGCAAGCACCACATTCAAAGAGGGATCGTCTACGAGCAAAGGTTTCGCGGCGCGCAGCAGGACATCGATTCCCTTGTAGTCGTCAAGGGCGGCAACACACAGTATGTAGGGATTGTGTCCTGTCGTGCGTGCTCCGTTTTCCGCAGGGATGAATTCAGCCGGATTGACACAGTTGTGGATAAATACCGTTCTATCTCGAAGCTGCGGGAATACTTCCAGGAGTTTCTTTCGGAAGGCATCGGACGGCAAAACAATCAGGTCGGAGGAATCCATCAACAGCCTGAATGCGCGCGAGTATTTCTCTTTGGGCCTCGAAGGTCCACTGTGGATGAGAAACGCGTCACGGCCATGTACTGAAGTAACCAGTCGAAACGTCAATAGCCACTTGCAAATAGCAAAGTAGAAGAAGTTGTCTATTGGATAATGCAGATTGACAACATGAATGCGGCGGCGTCTCAGGAACCAGAGAAGCTGAGGAAGAACGATTGGAAACAAGAACGGAAACGCGAGACCGCTTATCAGCCGTCGCGGCTTGACGAAAGGAAAGCCCAGTCTGAGTTCGACTCCTTGGAAGCCCTGTTTCGTAATCTTGGTTTTCAGGTACAACCGAGGGGCCTGAGTGAAGAAAAAGAACCGTGTGTCCGCGCGCCTGCAAGTATCTGGCAAGGTTCTCCGCTACAGATACCACGCCGCCACGTTCCTCATCCCAAGGAACAACAAGCAGAACGTTCATAGAACGAGCAGAGGATTCAGAGAAGGCAGTGTAAAGATTGGCAACGGTTGTCTGGTTTCGATGGAGGACTCGAGCGCGTCGTCTGGTGGTTTCTCAGAACTTCCAAACGAGAGCTTCGCGGACCGAGGAAAAGCTAATCGGGCGAATGTTGCTGTTTTCCGGAAAACCAGACAAGCTTGCCACGCCCGTCATGCTCTGTGCCCGGTGATCCAAAGAAACCAGCCAAAACGCCGTGCCCAGACCTTCGTACCGAATCGAGGCCACAGCAACCCGAGGCCGGGCCACAACCACAAGAATAGGCCAGCCGATCCGGTATCCAGTACGCTACAGCGCAAATCATTGCTGTATCGCTTGAAGATGGCTTCCAATTCCGACCGGGTCACCGGCCAAGTATACGGGTTTCCTTCCTCCCTTGAGGCATCCGCATAGCGGCTGGCCAACTCGAGGGGGCTGAGGAACTCGCTCTCGAAATGCAGAAATCCCTCAATGAACCGCATCGTGTATCTGTAAAGAAATGAATTTCGATTGTACAGCATGATACCGAATCCACCACCCGGTCGGGTTACACGCATCATTTCTGCAACAGATTTTTCCAAGTTGGGGGAATGGTGCAGGACGCCCCATGAATAAGCGTAGTCGAATGTTCTGTCCTCGAAGGACAGTTCATTCGCGTCTTCCAAACGGATTTCTCCCTCCAGCCCGTAGGTCTCAAAACGCTTCTTGGTTTGCTGGATGGAAATTGGATTCAAGTCCACCGCTGTCACCTTCATCCCACGCTTCGCCCAGATTCATGGCCATGGTACCTAAACCACAACCTACTTCAAGGACCCTGCTGCCTGCTGGGTACTCCTCGTAAGGGAATAGCTGATCGAAGGGCGTCTTCTGTGGAGCGTGTACACCGGTTGTAGAACTCCCATCCAGCCTCTCAAAGAAGGCCTTGCTTCCCATCGCGAGTTCCTTGCCTTCATACGAAGTCTCACCGTGGACTTCCCCATAGGTCATCGGGTTGTCCGCCCACCATTTCTGGATTTCGTCTTTCACCGAAACAGCCTGGCTCTTCGTCATCGATGCTCCTTCCCTCATCGGCGCCGCCGAACGAAATCAGCGCCGATGAGAAATGGCGTCACCAGGAGCATCGCCACCATCACGGCGAATTCGACAATCATCGTCCTTTCCAGAAATCGGCGCCTCCGAAGCCGCCTCCTGGTCGCTTCGTTCAGAAGGAAGTCGCGCCTTCGTCCGTTCAACACTCTCACGCCCGCCCACGGCTTCTTCAAGCGCGCGATTTCCGATTCGATCGCAGCAAATCCCAACCCGATCGAATCGGGATACAGGAGGATTATCTTATCCGCCTCCTCCGCCTGCTTCCTCCAATCGACCGTCTGGTCGATGTTAGTCCCCTCAGGATACCGTTCTGCGAATAGGCCAGCATGTATGACTCGTTCCTGGGGTTAGCCTTAGACCAAATCGCTCTCCTGTACAAGGCATGTGGAGTGCGTCTGGCTGGGACTTGTTCACAAACTCTTCTCCCACGGTTGACTGTAAAGTCCCACGACGTCAATCCCATTTCTCAGTCCCCTAGGTTCAACTGTCAATTTATCCGAGCATACTACGGCAAGTTCACCGGAAGGTCGCCTGCGATTGTCGCCGTTGTGACCGACACGCAACAGTTGTTCGAGGTACGGGTGTCACGAAGGCAATTACGGGTTGCGCAACATCCTCAGCGCCGCACGTGCGGAAGAGAAGTAGGCGCCAGAGCGCACTGGCCGGCCACGCGAAGGCGTTAATCGCTGTTCGGTCGAACGGCCCGGAACACTCCTTGCGGGATTTCGTCTGACGTTCGCGGATCAGGCTCTACGAGAAATCCGTGCGCTTCGAGGAACTCTCCTAAGTGTCTGAAGCCCAATGCCTTGGGGCCAGCAGGCGCCGGATGCCATTCACCGACGATGCGTTCGATTCGGCCAAGGAGCTCGGGCGAAAGTCCCATCAGAATCTCGTACTCGCTGCCTTCGCAGTCGATTTTCAGAAGGTGGCAGGTCTTCACATCATTCGTTTCGAAAATCTGAGGGAGGGTTACGGAATCGATCACGAGCCTTCGTGAGTATGCACGGCTGCTCAAGCTGTGCCCCCAATTGGTCGTAGCTCTGAACAGCGTCTTAGGACCAGATGTGGCGGCGACTGCGCACTTGAAAGTCCTGACGTTGGTGAGTCCGTTTCGAGCAACGTTTCTCGTCAACAGTCGAAAGTTGGCTGGATCGGGCTCGTAAGAAAAGACGACGCCCTTTGGCGCTTGTGACGCGGCGAGGACTGCAAAACTGCCTAAGTGGGCGCCAATGTCAATCACGGTCGGGCAGGTTCCGATTGTCGTCTGGGCAACCTGATATTCATCGCAATCGATGACTTCGTGTAATACCTGCAAGTCTGGCGTAGCCGGACGATATTCAAAGTGGAGTCCCTGCTTCTTGCACGTCCGCGTGCTGAGAACCGGTACGATCTGAAAAATCACTTGAGCGATCAGAGAAGGGACTTGCGTGATAATCCAAGGCAGCCGTCTGTCTATGAAAAGAATCTTGAGACCGCGCCTGAACGATTGCGTAAAGCTCATGCCTCTTGGTCTTCACGATACCATCAACAATCGGATCCGGAGGAGCGCGAAGGCGTAACCGAGCGAGGGACGAATCACGAATGCCAGAGGGCCTTGGTTGCCAACACGGCTCCATCGGCCAGTGCTTTCAGCTTCGCCCGCGCGATCTGTGGGTGGACGCGCATTCCCAGCCCGCAATCGGTACCAGCGACGACACGTTCTCGGCCGACGAGGCTTGCAAACCGGCCAATTCGATCGGCCACGACCTCGGGATGTTCGACGACATTTGTCGCATGGCTGACGACGCCCGGGATCAGGATCTTGCTTTCCGGCAACTTCACTTTCTTCCAGATCTTCCACTCGTGTTCGTGCCGGGGATTGGCTGCCTCGACTGAATAAGCGCCGGCTTTGACCTTGAGCATGAGATCGACGACGTGCTCCAGCGGCAAATCGTGGGTGTGAGGCCCGTGCCAGCTCCCCCAGCAGATGTGATAGCGGATGCGATCCTCCGGGAGTCCCTCCAACGCGTGGTTGAGCGCCTCGATGCGGACGACTGCGATCTTCCGGTACTCCTCGATGCTCGGCGTCGGCACGATCATGTCGTAGGTGTCCGGCAAGGCGGGGTCGTCGATTTGCAGCACGAAGCCGGCATCGACGATGGCTTTGTACTCGTGTTTCATCGCGTCGGCGAGCGCAAACAGAAACTCCTCGTCGTTCCGGTAGTGCTCGTTATGGAAGAAGTGCTCCAACCACCCGGGTGCCAACACACACATGAAAGCTTCTTCGACTTTGACGGCCGCTTCCGATAGCGAAGCTTTGAACAACGCCGTGTCTTTTTTGACCTCTTCATTTCCGATGTAGGAGACGGGCCCGGTGCAGACCACGCGCTCGGTTGGAGTCGGCCAATTGAGCGTCTTGTAGAAGTCCGCGAACTCGATCCGCTCGCCGGTACGGAGCGACATCCAGCCCGGGTCGTCCGGGTTCACCGTACGGGACGTGAGACCGGCGAGACGGCGGCCATAGTAGGGCAGGCCGAAACCCACCTTGCCCAGCTCGCCGTCGCTGACGACGTCGATGCCGGCGCCCGCCTGCTCGCGGATGACTTTCACCATCCGGCTCTGCAGCGCCGCCGCGTCACCGGCGTCGCTTGATCGGGCCATCTCCTGCCAGTCGCGGCCGTCGAGTCGGCCGGCGTGTGTCGTGAGGATGCGATCGGTACTGTGTTTCATGGTCAGCTTCTGGTAAAGGATCGGTTTCTGCTGGAGTACGTGACCTCGGTGGCCCGTTAGGCGGCCTCAACCCGGGATCTTGTACTCGTTTCAAGCACCTCCAGCCAAGAGGAAACGCGCATAACGGGCTAGGCGCGCAAGCGTGCCTGCAAGGAAGCGGAAATCCACTAATGGCGTGTATTGGCTGAATCAGTACCGGTCACGACGTTGAACGCAGAGGACGCGGAGATCGCGGAGTATCATACCGTCACGAAGGAGATTTCTCATGCGCCGGAAAGCTCGAGTGTTCAGCGTCACGTTTGGGACTCTGGCCGCCGCGTTCATGGCAGCCCACGTGCACGCCGGCCAGACTCCCGCACCGAATCCGTCCACAAGCTCGGCAGCCAAGACATGGACGCCGCCCAAAACTCCTTGGGGGCATCCAGACCTTCAGGGAGTCTGGACGAGCGATGCCGCCTGGGGAATTCCCCTTCAACGGCCGGATCAGTTTGCCGGTCGCGCGGAGCTCACCGACGAAGAGTACAAGCAGAAAATCGAACGGGACAATCGCTCCCGCAGCGCGGCCGAGAACGCCGTCGGCTCGTTCCGCGGTGACGGCGCCTGGCTCAACAAGTCGTTCAGGCAGACGTCACTGATCGTCGAGCCCGCGGACGGCAAGATTCCACCGGTCACGCCGGAAGCCGAGAAAAGAAGGGCGCCGAGAGACCAGGGCTCGTTCGGAGAAGGCCCGTTCGACAATCCTGAGGGCTTCACGCTGTACGACCGCTGCATCACCCGCGGGGTCGTTGGCTCGATCGTGCCGGTGATCTACGGGAACGGCAACCGGATTCTGCAGACACCAAACGAGGTCGTGATCAGCTATGAGATGGTTCACGATACACGAATCATCCCGTTGGACGGCCGTCCGCATGTGGGCTCGAACATCCGGCAGTATTTAGGCGACGCACGTGGCCGCTGGGAAGGCAACACGCTCGTGATCGAGACCGTCAACTTCACCGAAAAGACAAGCATCGGCCTGAACGGGAACGGTCTCCGCCACAGTGCTTCAATGAAGCTTGTCGAGCGGTTCACTCGAGTCGAGCCCGACGTGATTCGGTACGAGGTGACGATCGAGGATCCGAAGACCTATACCAGGCCCTGGAAGATCGCTTTGCCGCTCACCTCGCCTCCGGGGTTTCAACTTCTCCCCTATGAGTGTCACGAGGGGAACTACATGTTGCCGGCAGTTCTCAGCGCCGAGCGGACCGAGGACAAGGCGATTGAAGAAGACGCCAAGAAGGGAATCGTCCGAGCCCGAAAAGGCATTCAGCAGAATCTGAACGCCGCCGGCATTCCGGTTCCAGGCACGCAGGGGGGCGAAGGCGGCCCACCTCGATGAACGGGCGCGCCCCCACCATCGTTCTCTGGATTCTGCAGATCTTGCTCGCCGCCGTGTTCTTCATGGCCGGCGGCAGCAAGCTCGCTGGCGTCATGCAGGCCGTCGACATGTACAACCAGATTGGCTGGGGACAGTGGTTTCGTTACGCCACGGGATGATCGAAGTCGGAAGCGCCGTGATGCTTCTCATGCCGTACGGCGCTGCGCTTCTGATTTGTACGATGGTTGGCGCGATCATTACCCACTTCACCGTTCTACACACACCGCCAACGGGTCCAGTCGTGCTGCTCTTGTTGTCGGGCGTGATTGCGTGGTTGCGACGTCCAACGCGCATTCCAGCCTAGACTGGAAAGGCAAGGCACGACCCACGGCGGATGCCCCACCATGGGTAGGGCGCTCATCGGCGAGTCGGGGCACTGATGGAAGTGACAGGTCGCTGCTGTGCCCGAAGCGCAAGCGCCAGGTTGCGCCGGGCGTCCTCGAAACCCGGCCGGATCTTCAACGCCTCTTGAAAGTGAGCGATCGCCTCGTCCAGCTTGCCCTGCGAGCCGAGCGCGATCCCGAGATTGTTATGGGCCTCTGGCGAGCTCGGTGCGTAGGTCAGTGCGCTCCGGAACTCGGCGATCGCTTCGTCGAGTTGGCCGGCCTCCAGCAGAATGCTTCCCAGATCGTAATGCGCCGAGCCGTCAGTCGGCTCGAGCCGGACAGCTTGACGAAGGTGATGGATCGCCATCTCCGCGGCACCCTTCGACGCCAGCGCGTCGCCGAGGTTCCTGTGCGCCTTGGCGGAATTGGCATCGACGCCGATGGCTGCATTGAACTCCGCGATCGCTTCGTCCAGCCTATTCTGCCCGACGAGAACGATCCCGAGATTGTTGTGCGCGTCGGCGGAACCCGGATTCATTTGTAGCGCGCGCTTGAAATGATCGATGGCCTCGCTCGTCTTACCCAGTTCGACAAAAGCATTTCCCGCATTGTAGTGTGCCTCTGCGTAGTCGGGCTGCAGGTCTAACGCGCGCTCGAAGGCCGCCACCGCTTCGTCAGGTCGGCCGTTCGCCCGGAGCGCCGAACCCAAGTTGTTGTACGCAGGCGCGTAGTCGGGCCTCAGAGCAATCGCACGCCGGTAGTGACTCGTCGCCTCTTCGACCCGGCCATCAAATTGGAGCGCGACAGCCAGATTGGTTTCGCTGACCGCGCGCATCAGATCGATCGACAGGAGAGGCCAGTTGGCTAGCAAGGCCGCACTTGCGATACTCGCGATGGCGACGGCGCCCCGTGCCGGTGAGATCCCCTGAAAGTAGGAGCCTGCGCCAGCGAGACCCGCGGCAGCGAGAAGCACCAGAAACGGGACCATCGGAAACCGATACCGCGCGAACACGTAGAACATGACTACGCTGGCAGCGTAGGTCAGGGCGAGCGCGAAGAAGACTCGAAGTCGAGCTCCGCTCTGGCGAGTCGCCAAGACACCGAAAAAGGCCAGGGGCACAAGGAACCCAAAGTGACCGACTTTTTCGCCGAACCGAATTGGCGCCGACCACTCGGCGTAGCTGTACTGACTCTCGGTATCGAGCACTTCGGTGGCGTTCGCCAGGAGCACGACTTTGCGACCGATCAGCTTCAGCCAGGCAATCGGTTGGGAACGAATGAAACTCAAGGCCCGATCGGTCCAGTAGGCTGAAACTTCGGCCGGATCCAGGCGTCGGCCGCGCGCCTGTTCCGCAAGCTCGGTGGCGTCCTGGCGCTCGTACTCGGGCGCACCCCGGCCAAAACGCAGCGACATGTACGTGCCGTCGGAACGCGGGTTGTTGCCGATGTAGAGGTTGGGACCGAATTGGGAAGTCGTGAGATAGAAGCCCCCGCCGACGACATGATTCCGCACCACGACGGGTAGCAGGACGATTGTCACGCCGAGCAGGACGGCGACGACGGCAGGCGCCTTCCGTACGATGAGGGCCGCCCACGCCAGAACGACCACGGCGAAGAGCAAGGCGTTTTCGCGCGTCAAGCTCAGGCCTCCGACGGTTACGCCAAGCCAGAACCACCGGGCGTTCCTGAAGGACCCTGGCTTCCGATTTCCTGAGTCTTCGTTCTCAGCGGCCAACGACGCGACGAGCCAGAGCATCAGGCAAACGAAGAACACATCGAGCACCGACTTCTGAATCAGACCGTCGAAGAAGATGGCTGGTGCGTAGAGCGCCAGGATCAAGCCCGCGATCAGGCCCGTTCGCTTCGAGAAGAGACGCCGGCCGGCAATGCCCAGGAGCACGCAGGCGAGCGATCCGATGGCGGCCTGGCACACGCGCACGATGAGCAGGTTTCGGCCCGCCACGCGATACAGAAAACCAAGAAAGTAGGGATAGAGCGGTGCCTGATAGAAGACGTCGTGGCCGAGCCAGTCGCCGCTGGCGATCTGCTGAGCCCACTCGTCGTAACCGCGCGCGTCGCCCATCAGCACGGTGAAATACGGACTGTGTCGGATTTGCCAGAGATTCAGCAGCCGGACAGCGAAGGCCACCAAGAAAATCGCGGCTGCGGCCCAGCCGAATCGACCTCCATGTCTTCGGCTCGGCATGGCCGCAGGCGCTACTTCCTGATCGCGGGATGCACGTAGCCGGCTTCAAGCACCTGGCCAGAGGGTCGGAGGCTCAGGTAGTCGACGTGATCGGTGATGTCAGTCCATCCGTGCGGCACGCCAGCGGGAATGATGATGATGTCCCCTGTCTTGACCGCACGCTTGACGACGTCCGATCCGGCGATGAGACCGCTGCACGACGGACCATTCAGCTCTCTCGTCACCGCACCGTCCGGGGCGGATCTGCTGCCGTTGACGATATGGCCGCCGGTCACCAGGGTCCCGCTGCCCGATACGATGACGTAGCCTTCGGTTTGCGAATCGTGTGTGATTCCTCCGGGCGTCGCTCCTGGCGGCGGCGTACTTGCCGGCTCGCCACAAGGCGTCGGTGCCGTCGCAGGCGCGCGTCCCGTACCGGCTGCGGCCCCGCCGCCCGTGCCGGCTCCGGCGCCCCGTGCGGCAGCGCCGCCAGCGGCCACGCGATGGATAATCCCGACGGCAAAATGCTCGTTGCCAATATCCACGACCCGGATGGTTCGATCGACACCTGGCGTGGCATTCACGGCTTTGACCTCTTCGTCTGTGATGTAGGTCGCCGCAGTCGGCTTGGTCTGCGAGAAGATCACGGTCTGAGACGCGATGAGGACACTGAGTGCGATCATCGATAACGTTCTTGCCATAGCCTCCCTCCTTAGGGCTGCGACACAATCCTATCGCCCGACATTGACCGGCCCCGAACCCCGAGCGTCCACGAAAGCCTGATGACGCCGGTACAACTCGACGCGCTCACTGACCTCCGTCGCGGCCGAGAGTGAACCGCGCGCACCAAGCAAGTCGACCGCAGTCTGAGCGGTTGTCACTGCCTGGTCGAACCGTCCAGCCGCCGCATACGCCGCTCCGAGCACGTCCAACGACCGGGGATCCTGCCTGTGAGTCAGAACGACCGCGCGCGCGGCCAACGAGACGGCCTCAGCCGGATCGCGGACACCGGCCTCAACGTGCGCAGCCAGCAGCCATGCCAGCTCGGTCAGCACGGGCGGCCAGTCGGGTTGCAACGTGAGCGCCTTTCGATAGTGCGCCAGTGCGTCATCGGGATGCCGCTGGAGAACCAGTGCGTGGGCCACGTTGTACTCGGCGTCCGGATAATTCGGATTGATCTCCAGCGCGCGTCGAAGGTAAGTCAACGCTTCTTCAGCGCGGTCGAGACGCATCAGCACACTGCCGAGATTGTTGAGCGCCTGAGCGCTGCGGGGCGCGATGTCCAGGACCCGACGATAACAAGCTGCCGCCTCCTCCAGTTGCCCACTCGCCGCGAGCAAGGATCCGAGGTTGTTGAGCGCGGGCGTGTAGTTGGGGTCGAGCTCCAGCGCCTTGCGGAATCGAACCGTCGCTTCGTTCATGCGCCCTGAAGCGATGAGCGCGGTGCCCAGATTGAAGTGTGCAGCAGCTTTGCCGGGAACGAGGCGAGTCGACTCGGAGAACTGCGAAATCGCGTCATCGATACGGCCGACCTCCAGATAGAGCAGCGCCAGGTCGTCGTGCAGGCCTACATCATCCGGCGTGCGGCGCAACACGGTCTCGTACCCAACGATGTCCTCGCGGAAAACCTTCTGTCTGAACTCGCGAACCAAGACTTCGGCGTCGCTCCGAGTTCGGGGCACAACCTGGATCCAGAGATCGCCCATCTCGTCTGATGACCGCTGACCCCAGTGAACCGGTTGGGGCGGCAGTTGAGGATTGCGCCGGTTGCTCGCCGAGTTGTCGTAGACATACCGCATGCTGAGTGTCGTCCCTTGTGGCAGCCGAAACGGCGTCACGTAGCGGTAGGTATCCTGCCAATCGAAGTCCCAGTCACGGATGTGCAGAAGCCCCTTTGTCGTGCCATCGGGAAGCGTTGCCAGGCCAGTGACTTCTCGTGCCCGGTAGTGGGCGTGGGGTTGGACGGCATGAACGTCGACGTCGACGGGCAAGACATAGGAATCCGTGACCACGTAGTCCTTCTGACCGGGAGGAATCTCGATGCTCTGCTTGCCCAGGCGCAGCATCGCTGGTGTCAGACGGGGCGGCTGGGCCGCGAAATACAAGCCGATGGCCGGTTGCACGCGTTCGAGCGTGCCCGTCGGTCTCATGTGCAGCTGAAGCACGAGATCGGTTCCGGGATTCAGGCGCCAGGCGAGATCTTCGGAAATCGGCGGCAGCTGGCCTGGAGTCCAGCCGAAGAAATAGCCTTCTGGATAGTGGGCCGTCAGCGCGAGTAGCCCGTCGTAGCCTGGCGATGGATCTCGCGCATCGAGATCCCGGGACGTGCGCGTCTCGTCGAGACGGATGTTGGCGTGGTGCACGGCCCGCGTGCCGGGCAGGAACTCAATCCCCTTGACGTAGCGGGCGACTTCGGTCGGAACCGGCACCACGAAGATGCGGAACACGTCCGGTCCTCCCGCGGGGACCTCGTACGGCTCCGGCATCCGGATCACGAGATCGGGCGTGCCGAGCCTCCATCCGTCGCTCCAGTCGGGGCGGGGCGGCAGGTCCGCTCGATCTCCTTCGGGCGCACCACCGTCGGACCATTGCTCGATCGTCGCGATCTGATCCTCGGTCAGGCCGCGTTTTCCGAGAAATTCGTCGGCAAATCCCGGCTCGGGCTTCCACGGCGGCATGTAGCGGCTCTTGGTGACGAGCGCGATCTGTCTGGCGCGAGGCCGAACGTCCTCGTAGGTCAAGAGGCTGAAGGGCGCGTTCTGGCCTGGATGATGGCAGGAGACGCAGTGGCGGAACACGATCGGCGCGATGTCGCGCGTGAAGGTCGGAGCGTCGGCGGCAGCAGACTCGGTTGAGGCGATCACGACTAGACCGCGAGTCCGACGATCGCCTCAACCCATTTCATAGGTGGCGTTCAGCCTACCACGTCACATTCGCGCCGATCCGAATGAGTCGACCCTGCAGGATGCTCGCCGGCGCCAAGTACGCGGTCGGGGTGCCGCCCGGGCCGAGCGCGGAAACCCCAGGGACGCCGGTCGGCTGGAATGTCGTGCTCCGAACCGTAAAGTAGTCACTCGAGTTGAGCGCGTTGAAGACGTCGAGTTTGGGTTCAAATCTCATTCTGCCCACGCTGATCCGCTTGCTCACGCCGAGGTCGAGCTGGGTGATCCGCGACGTCATCTCTGTGCCGGGAGCCACGAGCGGTACGTTGAGCGTCGCTGAGTTCATTCCAGGGACCACGCGCGCGCCCACGGCGCAGCCCAACGAGGCCGAGTTGCCAGGACACACAGCATAATTCGTCGTCGGTCCGACTGCCCACGCCGAGCCCAAGCCGTTCACCGCGACGAGATTCGGCGCGGCGTTTCCGCCCTGCGTCAATGCTTGCGTTCCGAGCAGATACCCCGGCAGCGCCTGGAACGCACCGCTCACCTGCACGCCCCACGGCAGAGGATACGTACCGAAGAGCTTGAACTGCGTACGCCATGGAATCCCGCTCTGCGATTGATCGCAGTAATTGAGAAGACTCGGGTTGGTCGCCGCCGCGCTGCAGACATTGGCGACGGTTCGATCGGTGGCCGAGCCGCCAGACAGCCGCGCGCCACGCGGCAGCCGAGCACTGAAGTTGACCTCGAACCCGTTGTAACTCTGCGTCAGATCGTTGTCGTTGCTGTCGACGTTCTTGACCGCCTGTTGGACGGCTGGAGACACGGTGTCGTACATCGTGATGGCATGGCCGTCGATCGGGCTGAAAATGGTCACCGGCCGGTAGCTGGGGTTTATGACGGTGCCGTCTGCATTGAGTGTACCCGGCCGCAGAATGTTGTTGCGCTCGAAGATGTTCCTGCCGTCGTTGTGGAAGTAATCGAACGAGAGCGACACTCCGCTCAAAATCTCGCGTGTGATGCCGACGTTGTAGGCGTCCGAATACGGGCGTTTGATGTTCGGATCGGGACTCGCGAAATTGGAGGGCAAGCTGACGAGAAAACTCTGCGCAACGTTGGCGAAGTTGATCTCGCAGGCTGGATCGTTGGCAAAGCTGCACCCCAGCGATCCTTGCGCGATGTTGTCCCTGTTCTTGTCGTTCCAGGCTGCTGTCGATGAAAGAACCAGAGCGTTTGCCGGGTCGTAGAGCGAGGCGAACGTCGTCGTGGCCGCTTGCTGGAACCGGTTGTAGCCAAAGCGAGCGGCGGTCTTGCCGTCGCCGGTCAGGTCGTATACGACTGACGCCCGCGGCGAGAAACTCTTCCAGACCGGCATCTTGATATCGCCGAACGCCGGAATCGTGCTGAAGCGTCCTGCTTGCGTCGCCTGGCCGTTGACCTGTTCGTTGACGTACTCCCATCGACCAGCATAGGCGAGCGTCAGGCGTTTGAACGTCCACTGATCCTGCGCGTAAATACCGAGGTTCGCGTTCAGGCGTTCGCTCCAGTACGTTTTCGGATTCGCGGTCGCCTCCAACCAGACGGTGAATGGTACGCCGTTCTGGTAGTTCTGAACCAGGTCCGCGTTTTGCGCCAACGTGTTGCCATCGAGCCCCCACGAATGCTGGACGCCGACTTTGATGTTGTGCGAGCCCGTGACGTACGATGCCGACCCCTGTAGGTTGTACCGATCCGGAGACTTCTGATATTCGCCGCCACCGAAGACTGCCGCATTCGAAATCGCGTGACTCGTCGTCCCAAGCGTGGCGTCGCGGTAGGGTGCGCCCGCCAGCCATGCGGCGGTGCCCCAGGGCTGCGAGAGACCCGGCTGATTCAGGTTCTCGTACCGTTCGACGTTGCTGGAGTAGCCTCCTTCGACGAGCAGCTTGCTGCTGACGGTCGAGGTCCACTTCACCGTGCTAGTCAAGTACAGCGGCGACGTCCAGACGACCGACGAGGTGTCGGGGTCGTCGCCCGGCTGCATCGCGGCACTGCGTGTTTTCCAGATCTTGTCGGCGTATGCCGACAGCTTGTTTCGTGGGCTCACCTGCCAGGTGACGCGGCCCATTACGCTGTTGATCGACTGGTCGTCGACGCCTTGTTCGCAGCTGATAACGCCGTTGACGCAGTTGGCGTAGGTCTGACCCGTCGGCACGTGGAAGGTGTTCGAAATGGGCTTGTTGACAGTGAACAAACGACCAGAGGCAAAAAACCAGACCTTATCCTTTGCTATGGGCCCGCCCTGCGTGGCGTTGAAGTCGCGATACAAGCCAATCTTGTCCAACGTCCTGACACCTTGGGCCGCCAGTGATGCGGACAAGTTGTCGCTCTGCATCGAATCGCTCTCGTAGCCGAGGAAGAGCGAGCCCGCGAACCGGTTGCCGCCTTCCTTCGGAATCAGGTTCAATTTGAGGCCGCCGGTCGCCGAATCCGCGGCGCCCCCACCGGTCTGATAGACCATCTCCTGACTGCCAGCGTCGTTCAGGTAACTCTGGATCGCGCCGTCGCCCTGGAGGCCGTTGAGGATCATGCCGTCCATCAGGACCGTGGTCTGCCCGGCGCCTGCGCCACGAACCGTGAAGTAGGTCTGTTGCATCGCCTGCGAGCCGCCGACGTCGGGCGCTGTTAGTGTCACGCCGACGACGAGTTGCCCGACCGACTGAATGGTGTGGGCGTTGGGCACCGAGTCGAGAATCTCGCGCGGGAGCACAGCCGATCTCGCATTGCTCTGAACGTCGACGACCGGCGACGCCCCGGTGACGGTGACGGACTCCGCGACCGCACCGATCTTCAAGTCGGCGTTCACCGTCATCGTAAAGTTGGAGGGCAGCTCGAGCCCTTCACGCTTGATCGTCTGGAATCCAGCGACGGTGAAGGTCACGACGTAGCTGCCGGGCCGCAGGTCGACAATCTTATAGGCGCCCTGGCCGTCTGTTACGACTGAGCGCGTTCGCTCGATGAGGGCATCGCTTGTCGCCTCGACAGTCACCCCAGGCAGGACGGCGCCCGAAGTGTCTTTGACGACACCGGCGATGGTGCTTTGAGCCCGCGCTGAGCCCGGCAGCGCCGCGATCGCCGCAAGTGTGAGGACAATCGACGCCGAGATTTTCCATCGAATCATTCCTCGACCTCCCGTGAACTGTGACTGAAGTGTGACAGCGGTCAGGACGGCGGCAGGCTATGCTGGTCGAGCGCCGAGATCAAGAGGTTTTAGCGCACAAAGATCGTCCAAGATCGTGACAATCTCACCAATTGGATTCCGCTGGGATAGGGCGAGCGCCGCAGGGACGGAATGACCAGAAACAGTTCCTGAGCGCTACTCGTGGGTCTGTTCATTTGTGCCCTGCGCGTGGGGGAGGGCTGCGCTAATTCTTGGCGACTCTTCGAATATACAGGCTGCCTCCGACGTCTTTCAAACAGAGCGGCATTCTATCGGCGAGAAAGTCCGCGTGCGCCGTACGGACATAGTTATTGAAGAAACAGATTTCCCACGCGTTGTTGTTCGAAAGGAAGGCCTTCAGAAAATACGCCTCGTTCCAGTACCAGCCGTCACGCAGCCACTCTTCTGGGTACTCGAAGGATTGAAATATGTCGTGAAAATGGACGTAGACGCCAACAGAGAGACGCGGAAGAACTTCAAAGAACAGGAAAGACAAATCGCTTCCGCACTTTACGACGTGACTCGAATCGATGAACAGCAAGTCGCCGTCGTTCAGAGAGTCAAACAACTCTATCGGCGTGATTTGAACCTTGTCTGTAACAATCGTCACTCTCTCTCTGTCTTCAGGTCTCAACAGACGATTGAGATTGAACGGGTAGGGCTCGATGAACGTCATCTTTGGGGGTTGAGGAAAAAATCGGTCTACCGTGTCCAACATGACCGCCGATGAAAATCCGGAGCCCACCTCGATGATTTGCCGCGGTTTTGCGAACCGAAGAAAGCTGTACAAGAAAATCGCGTCGGGATAGGGATAGGGACTCCCACGATAGAAGAAACGGCACCCTGCGGTCGGCTCCTCTGGAAACGGAAGCTCTGGATAGAAGCGCTCAAAGACCTTGAGAAGATCGAGCTGGCGTTCTCGATTCATGTCAATACTCGGAACGTCGCCTGCGACTGCAGATGTCGTGCGCATACGCGCCACGACGCGATCGACTTCTTCTTGATTGGGAATCGGCGAATAGAAGTGGCCAGGAGCAAATGCGCCGCAATCGTCTACGCACTTCCGCAAGCCCCTGATGTAGGGCAGCTTGTCGATCACGACGCGGAGCCGGGTCTTCGCATTACGGAGCATTGAGGATTCATTCCTTTCAGCCGCTGACGCGGACGTATCGAAACCGTCTGATGGTCGAGGGACCCTCGCCAATTGTCATACGCGGTTGGATCCGGCAGCAACCAGGACCGCCCCGACGCATGTCGAAATGGTGAAGGAATTCTATGGGGGAGCCCGGCGCCAGCGATAAGCGGTATCATGCGCTCCCGTAACCTGCTGCGGGAAGCACAACGCGCGTGGGACTGAAAGGGGCGAATGAGATGGCGACAAGGCGAGACGGCGATATCGCGGATCGACGCGCGCTGAATCGGCGCGATTTCGCTCGACTGGCTGTGGCTGGCGCCGGTGTGTACTTCTTGGAGCCGGCGCTCGGCGGTGGATCACTAACCGCGGCCGATGCCGGGCCCGTTGTTGAGACAACTGCGGGGAAGGTTCGCGGCCTGGTTCAGGACGGCGTGAATGTCTTCAAGGGCATCCCGTACGGAGCGACTACGGCCGGGAAGAACCGCTTCATGCCGCCCGTCAATCCTCCGGCGTGGACGGGTATCCGGGACGTGCTGGCTTACGGGCCGAGCGCGCCGCAAGGTGACGGCCGCACGGCGCCAGCACCCATCGGCCCGGCCACCGCGAGCATCTCGAATCCCGGAGCGGGCGGTGTCGGACCGACCAGCGAAGACTGCCTGGTCCTCAACGTCTGGTCGCGCGGGCTGGGAGATGGTGCAAAACGGCCGGTGATGTTCTGGCTGCACGGCGGTGGATTTTCGAGCGGCTCTGGCTCGAGTGCCATGTTCGACGGCGTCAACCTGAGCCGGCGCGGCGATGTCGTTGTCGTCACGATCAACCATCGCCTCAACGTCTTCGGATTTCTTCATCTCGGAGACGTGGCCGGAGATGCCTATGCGGCCTCGGGAAATGCCGGGATGCTCGACGTCGTGCATGCACTCATGTGGGTGCGCGACAACATCGCACGTTTTGGCGGCGATCCGGCCAACGTGACCGTCTTCGGGGAGTCCGGTGGCGGCAGGAAAGTGGCCTCGCTCATGGCGATGCCGGCGGCAAAAGGCCTGTTTCATCGCGCGATCATCGAGAGCGGACCGGGTCTCCATTTGCAGCCCCGCGACCGCGCGACCGAGATCGCGTATGCGGTGCTTCGAGAGCTCGAGTTGAAGCCGAATCAAGTCGCCCGGCTGCAGGAGTTGCCCGCTCAACGGATCCTCGCCGCCTACAACACCGTCGAACGACGGCTCGACTCCGACGCGAGAGAGAAGGGCATCGTCGAGCAGCACGGGCTCGTGCCGACGGTCGGCGTCGAGGCTCTGCCAAGCTATCCGTTTGATCCGGTCGCGCCGGAGATGTCGGCGGATATCCCGTTATTGATTGGAACGAACAAGCATGAGTTGGCCTTGCAGACGAGAAGCGACGCCAAGATCCATGGGCGGACGTTGACTGAAGAGGAGCTGCGGGCTCGCGTCTCGGTGATGGCCGGCAATGCTGCCGATCGTGTCATGCAGACGTACAAGGCTCTTTATCCGGATGCGCATCCTGCCGTGCGCTTCATTCTGATGGCCACCGACCGAACCTATCGCCTGGATTCCATTACGCTCGCTCAGCGCAAGGCGGCGCAGAACCGGGCGCCGGTCTTCATGTACCTGTTCGCGTGGGAGACGCCGGTGGACGGCGGTCGGCTTCTCGCCCATCACGCGCTCGAGATTTCGTTCGTGTTCGACAACACCTCAAAGTACCGGGACCGACTGGCGGCGGGCCACAGGCTGCGTCGCTCGCCGACAAGATGAGCGACGCGTGGATTGCCTTCGCCCGAACCGGCAATCCGAATACACCGAAATTGCCAAAGTGGCCCGCGTACGTCGCGAGCACACGTTCGACGATGATTTTCAACAACGAGTGCAAAGTCGAGGATGATCCAGGCGCCGTGGAGCGGCATCTGTGGCAGACAATCTGAAGGAAGAAGTAAGAAGTAAGAAGTAAGAATGAAGAATTAGAACGCCAGATTCTGGATTTCTTCGTGAGCTTTGTGCTCTTTGTGGTTCAACATAACCCGGCGAGTTCGGCGGTCTCGGCGGTTGATGCGATGTGCTTCGGGGCCGTTCAAATCTGCAGCATCCCTGTGCTGTCGCCGAATTTCTCGGTAGGAATCGCGAGTTTGTCGAGCACCGCCAGGAGAAGGTTGGACATCGTGGTTTCTGGCGTGTTGCGAATGTGACGTCCGCCCTTCAACCGGCCCGAGGCCCCGCCTGCCAGCACAATCGGAAGCGGATAGTGGTTGTGCTGGTTGCCGTCTCCCATCGCGCTCCCGTAGAGGATCATCGAGTGATCGAGCAGCGTCCCGTCCCCGTCCGGGATAGCCTGCAGCTTGGCGAGCAAATAGGCGAGCAGGCCGACGTGATAACGGTTCAACACGGCGAAGCGATCCTGATTCTCGCGGATATTCGAGTGGTGAGACAGGATGTGGAACGCATCCCGGACGCCGCTCTTCGGATAGACCGCATTACTGAGCTCCTTGGCCATCAGCAGCGTCGTAATGCGTGTGATATCTGCCTGCCACGCCAGGATCTGCAGGTCGAGCATCAATTTGATGTGTTCTTCCACATCCTTCGGCACTCCGGCCGGCGCGTCCGGCAACGTGAGTTCGGTGGACGCCTGATCGGCGGCCTTTTGAATGCGACGCTCGATTTCCCGCACGTCACCGAGATATTGATCGATCCGGTTCCGGTCCTCGCTCGGAAGTTTTCGCTGCAGCGCCGCTGCCTCGCCTAGCACCGAATCGAGCAGGCTGAGCGACTGCTGCCGCCGGCCTCGCCGTTCCGCGTCCGTGCTGCCGTCTCCGAACAGTCGTTCGAACACGACTTGAGGATTGTTTTGCATCGGCAGCGGGGCGGTCGGTCCTTGCCATGAAATAGTGTCGCGGTACGAGCAGCTCAGGCTTTCACCGCAACTCAAGCTGGAAGGCTCGATGGTCAGTTCGAGCGAAGGGAGCGCCGTTTCCTGTCCCATCTGGCGCGCCGCGAGCTGGTCCATGGTGATGCCCAGATACGCCTGGGGACCGGCCTTGGCAAACGCGCCGCTGAGGAACGTGGCCGCGGAGCGGTTGTGATTGGCGGTTGCGGATCCTCCACCGTATGCCTGGGGATGACTGAGGTCGCTGATGATGTTCACGCGATCGACGAATGGCTTGAGCGGCTGAAGGATTTCGGAGAGCTCGAAGCCTGCGCCCTCGGTCGCAGGCGTCCACTTGTCCATCGTGGCGCCGTGTGGGATGTAGATGCATCCCAGGCGCGTCTTCGCGCTGGCTGGTGTCTGGGCCAGCGGTGTCGCAGCCGGCACCATCGATTCAAGAAACGGCAACGCAATCGTGACACCCATTCCGTTCAGGAACGTGCGCCGCGACAGGTGCTTCTTGCTGATGAACATGGCTTATTCTCGCAGGCCTCAGGCCCTAAGGTCCAGGCCTCGGGCCGAAACAGCCCTGAGCCCTAGGGCCTGGGCCCTGAGGCCTTCATCCGCATTCGAAATGGCGCACTTTCGACGACGCCTAGGACGAGTGACGAAAATCGGTAGTCGTCCTGGGCGGCTCGCCGGACGATCTCGCGGACTGTCGGCATGTCGGTATACTGGACGGGGCGGCCCAATGCGTACGTGAAAAGCCGTTCGGTTGCAGCGGTCACAAATGCATCCGACCGGCTGAGCAATGCCTCCCGCAGGTCGTTAGGGCCGTGAAGAGGAGTACCGTCGACCAGTTGACCAGAAGAATCAATAGGTACGCCCGAGTCGCGCTCACGCCAGGCCCCAATCTGATCGAAGTTCTCCAGCGACAAGCCAATCGGGTCCATGATCTTGTGGCACGATGCGCACACGGGATTCGCGCGGTGCGCCTCCATGCGCTGCCGGACCGACGTGGTCTTGACCTGCACCGGGTCCTTCTCGAGATTGGTTTCGACGCCAGGTGGCGGCACGGGAGCCGGCGTTCCGAGCAGGTTTTCCAGGATCCATTTGCCCCTCGACACCGGAGACGTTCGTGTGGCGACGGACGTGACGGTGAGCATGCTGCCGTGTCCCAAGAGACCGCGGCGGGGGTTCGACGGATCGATGGCTACTCGTCGAACATAGCTGCCATGCACGTTCGGGATGCCGTAGTGCCGGGCGAGGCGCTCGTCGACGAACGTATAGTCGGCGCGCAGCAGGTCCACGATGCTGCGGTCCTCGCGGACGATGCTGGAGAACAGCATTTCGGTTTCAGTGCGAAATGCCTGGCGCAGGTTGTCGTCGAAGTCCCTCGCCGACGTTTGAACCGTCGAGAGCTCCCGCAGGAACAGCCATTGACCGGCGAAATTGCTCGTCAACGCTTCGGCCTTGGGATCGGCCAGCATTCGCTTGACTTGTTGCGCTCGTATGATGGGATCGCGAAGCCTGCCCTTCGACGCGGCGTCCAGCAGCTCGTCGTCAGGAATGCTGCTCCACAAGAAGAACGACAAACGCGACGCCAGCTCGAGATCGCCGAGACGATAAGGTTTGCCGGGCTGCGCGGATCGCGGCTGCTCTTCAACTCGATAGAGGAACGCCGGAGCCACCAGGATCCGTGCCAGCGCCTGCTGAATGCCCGATTCGAAGTCGCCGTCCTTGCGTCCCTGCTGATAAAAGCCCATCAAGGTCTCGACTTCGTCGTCGAGCACCGGTCGGCGGTATGCGTGACGGGCAAGAGTGGTGACGATCTTTCGAGCGCAGGACGCTTCGTCGCTTCGCGGCGAGGATGCAGGCCGACCCTCCGGCCGGCACACGAATATCCGCCGGCGACTCGGCGTCTCGCCCAGGCCGGTGGCGTTGTACGGCCCGGTGATCACCATGCTTTGCACGCTGCCCGGCGGAGTGAAGGCCGAATCGATTCGAAAGTCCGAATACGCTTCGTCGACACCAGCCGACCGCACACGATCCACGAGAGCGACGCCGACAACGTGTGGCCCGGCTGGGACCTTGATGCGGAAGTTGCGAGGATTCTGGACCGCAAGCTTGGCGCCGTCGAGCGTCACGTCGAAAGTTGCGCCGCCCAGCCCGCCTCCACCGAACCCGCCGGTGACGTTGAATTCGTACTCCGCGTCGAGGGGGAAGTTATGACGAACGAGCATGCCACCGCGCGTTCCGAGCGGGAGGCCCTCGATGTGACGATCCTGCGACAGCGCTGCTGGGGCCGCATACGTGACCTGAGACGGCGTGAGCGTGCGATCGCCAACTGCGCGGCGGCTGATCTTCATCGCGGCAGAAACGTAGCCCTGGATGAGCGACGGCGAGACGCCAAGCGCTTCGGCGATGTTGTCGAAGCCTTCGCTCGACGCGTCTGCCGGCAGGAGTGTCGTGGCGTCGATTTCCAGATCCAGAAGGTCGCGGATGGCGTTCGCGTATTCCGTGCGATTGAGGCGGTGCAACGCAGGACCCTCGAGACCCGCATCGGCGACGGCGGCCCGATCGAGCCGCGTTTCCAGGTCGGAAGCCACGCCGTCCAGCAACTGACGTTCGGGCCTCCGGGCGCCGCTCGGCGGCATCATCCCGGTTTTGATTTTGCGGACGACCTTCTCCCAGGTTTCCGCGTCTTTGCCGACTTGCTCCAGGTTCAAGGCGTCGAGCGCCAGTCCGGCGGTCTTCGCACGGCTGTTGTGACAGGTGATGCAGTACTGATTGAGCAGCGACTGTTGTGACGAGACCTGCGGCGCTGCCGGCTGCGCGGCTTGCCCGGCGGCGGCCCGCGCGTCAATCGAGACGATGGCCAGCGCGCAACAGGCCAAGCTAAGGAGAGTGTGGCTTCCGCCTTTAGGCGGAAGAGAGCCGCCGGCATTGATCTTCCGGCTGAAGCCGGAAGCCACACAGGCGCCGGAAGCCACAACACGAACTCCATCGGAAGCCACAAACACCGTCCGCTGCACGTTCATCGTTGGGCCACCGGAGCCCGCCCCATCAAGGTCTTGATGAGTGCGATCGAGCTCGGTTTCGGTTTCGCCGGATGAGTAGCCAGAAACACGCCCTCGGCCCAGGCCAGCGGTGTTCGGCCTTCGTTGTCCTTCACATCCAGCCGGGCGCCCTTCTCGACCAGGAACCGGATGATGTCGTCCGAGCCTCTATTGGCTGCGCCATGGACGGCGGTCAGGCCCATCGAATTGACGGCGTTCACATCCATTCCAAGCCCCGAGCACAGCTTCACCGCGTCGAGCAGCGCCTGGGCGCCTTCGTCGTAGGTTTGATCGACGACCCAGTTGATTCCAGCCGCGGCCATCAGCGCCGTGGTTCCGCCGAAGGTTGGAATGTAAGGATCCGCGCCGTACTCGAGCAACAGTCGCATGACCGTGAGATCGCCGGCCAGGGACGCCGTCAGAAAAGGGGTTTGTCCCGTGAAATCGACCCACGCCAGCGATCCGGTGATTCTCAGCATCTGTCGGCGAATCGGTGGTGTCTCTTTCAGTCGCGGATTTGGATCGGCATCGCGCGCCAGCAGGATCTTGATCAACTCGAGTATCGGCTCACGGTCCACGCCATTTTCGAACGTGGCATTGTCCACGTCCATGTTTCGCGCTTCGACCGCCGCCCAGAGAGGCGTTCGGCCGTACCAGTCGCTGACGTTGATCTGTGCGCCCTGCTCGATGAGAAAACGCGCGACGTCGATGTGGTTGTTGGCAATGGCCATCAGCAGTGGCGTGATGCCGTTGGCGTCGACTTGTTCCAGCGTGGCGCCGGCTTTTACGAGTATTCGCGCCGATTCCAGCCGTCCATCGCGCGCCGCATAGAGCAGAGGAGTCAGTCCTCCCGGCGTGAGATACCGCGATCCGCGCTCGGGGAGACCACCGCGAACGATCCCGATCCCGTGCCCGAACCCGGGGACTGAATTGGGAAGAACCCACGGCGGGGTCCTTCCGATTCTCGTCCGGGCGTTGACGTCCGCGTGCCGACCCTCAACGAGCATTTGAACGACTGGTGTGTGATTCTCGCGGACCGCGATCATCAATGCCGTTTGCTGGAACTCGGGATCTTTTGCGTCGACGATGGCCCCGTAGTCGAGGAGCACGCCCACGGCGGCGGGATCGCCAATGCGCGCCGCTGTCATGAGAGGCATTTCGCCCGTCGGATCGGGTCCGTTTGGATCCGCGCCCGCGTCGAGCAGAAGCCGGATCATCTCGGCGTTGCCGTTCGAGCACGCCAGGTAGAGCGGCGTCACGCCGTAGCTGTTGGGGCGCGTCGCATCCGCACCCGCCCGAATCAACAGCCGGGCCATCTCGAGGTCGTCCACGCGGACCAGCCAGAGGAGGGCCGAGCTTCCGTCGGCGCTGGACGCGTTGACGTCGGCCTTCTGATCCAGCAACGCTCGCAGGGCGTTCCGGTCGCGCTTCATCGCCGCGTCGGCGAGCCGCGAATCGGCTTGGGCGACGGCGCTTCCTGCGAACCAGCCGAAGAGCGCGATCACCAGAAGCGCGAGAAACTGCGAACGCCGCGCCGGCTTGAGTATCAATGACATGCTCGTACGTAGGGTCCGGCTTCAGCCGGACCAATGGCGAGGTCCGCCTAAAGGCGGATCCTGCTGGCACTAGATTAGCACTGTGTAGCGAGCGTTGAACTGAGCGGAAAGTAAGTGCTGCGAGCGGGCTATTGCCGCTTTGCCGTAAACGTGCCGTTGGCGAGGCCGGCAATGTTGACGGTTCCCTTCATCGAATCCTTGTTCTCGACGTTGCCAGTGTAGGTGCACTTCAGCGGCATGCCTTGGACGTCGACCGTAAACTCGAACACCAGTTCTTGGCCTTTGAGTGCGCCGGTGAGATCGGCCTCGCCCAATTGACCGGAGTAATGCCCGGTGACCTTGTCGCCGTCTTGCTTCAAGGTGATGGTAGGCGTTCCAGATCCGGCAGATGTCTCGACAGTGAAGAGCCAATTGCCTGTGAGGTCGACTTTAGCGCCCTGCGCGAAGCCGATCGTCGAGAGCACGACGATGACGAAGGCAATTCCAGTAACTCGAATGACGTCTCTCATAGAGAGCTCCCATGAATGCATGCGTGGACTTCGAGACCGCAGAGGAGGCAGAGGCCGCGGAGACGATTTCAACGCGGAGACCGCAGTGATCGCAGAGGCTCTGTAATCCCTCTGCGTTCTTCGCGGGCTCTGCGTTAGTAGGTCTCCGCGACCTCTGCTCTCTCTGCGCAAGCGCATATCGACAGTTCGGCGCTCGGCTGAAGCCTTCGCGCTCCTTAGAAGTCGAACTGCCCACCGATCTTGAAGAACCTCCCCTGCAGAACGTTCGTTGGCCGTAACCACGCGGAGGTCGTTGCCGAGTTCGAGAACGCCGTGTTGAGGGTGAACGGCCAATTGGCGTTGAACGCGTTGTACAAGTCGGCATCCACGCGGAAGGTGTAGCGGTTGAACCGGAACCGCTTGGAGGCGCGAAGGTCGAGCTGATTCAGGTTCACCCCGCCGAATGAGGTGCTGTATACCGTTCCCGGCTCTATCAGGCGAACGGTCTTCGTTGCCCCCGACGCCAGACTGCGGCCGAGAGCCGCTGCGATGGTGGCATTCGGCACCGCCCAGTCGGCGACGATGCTCGGCTGCAAAGGATTCTGCACGCCGCTGCTGAACTGGTACGTACCGCTGATGATGACGTCCCAAGGCAGCGGGTGTGAGGCGAAGACCTTCACGTCCGGACGGAACGGAAAAGTCTGGTCGCAGAACTGTTTCTGGGGATTATCGACGCTGCTGGTGGCCACAGCAAACGCGAGGGCGGTGATGCCGCGCGTTGCGGACTCCAGCGGCACGTTGCACGTATCGTAGTGACGCGTGACTGCACCGATACCGCCCTGCACGAGCGTTCCGCCGCGCAGTCGTGCATTCACGCCGATGTCGATTCCGTTGAAGACGTCCGTGATTCCGCCGAAGTTGTCGGCGAGCGTTGCGGACGTTCTGGATCGGAAGCAGGTTGGCCGTCGGCTTGATGTCGTAGAGTCCGCAGACTGGATACCCGCCACCGCCCGGCAGGTTTGGATCGACCGGAGCAGTGATGCAGAACGGTCCATCGTAACTGCTCTGAGAGGTGTTGAGATCGTCGATCGCAGTCTGGTTCCCGTAAGAGCGCCGATACCATCCGGCGCTGACCGAGACGCGCGGCACGAGCTCGTGCTGAATGCTGGCAGAGTACTCCCAGTTGTACTGCCTTACTCCCCAGCCATTCAAAACGGCCGGATCGTAGGTCGTCGACACGACGGCCTTACCAAAGTTGGGGTTCGACGAGGCGCCGATCTCGGCTGACTGCAGCGATCCATCAGGGTTGAAGATCTTGAGGTCGCGGTTGCCGCCGAGCGCCGGGTTCTGGTCGTTCCAGGCCCGCGTGTCCGTCCTGGATATCGTATTTTGCGGGTTGATGTCCGCGGCGGTGACGACGTTTTCACCGTTCACGTAACGAGCGGCGCTCACCTTGAGGGCGGTCTTGCCCGTCCCGAACAGGTCGTACGACACACCCAGCCGCGGGTTGAGGTCCTTCCAATTGTTTACGTCGAAGCCGTCGGTGTGCAGTGCGGGATTCCAACGGCCTTGTGGAAGATCCTCGTCGAGCACTTCGTCCCTGGTACCAGTCGAAGCGCAATCCGGCGTTGATGGTGGCTCGCTTGATCGTCCATCGATCCTGAGCGTAGAGCCCGACATCGGCCTTGATGGCTTCGCGCTGGTCACGACGTGTTCGGAACGTCACTTGAGACGGAAGGTTGTTGTTGTAGTTGAGCGTCAGGTCGCCTGTGAACTGTTCCACGGTTCGGCGGGGCCCCTCGCTCACCGCGCCGCCGAATTTGAACGCATGCGCGCCGGTAACGTAGGACGCCGCACCCAGGTACGTGCGCAGGACTGAGAAGTGATCAGCGGGAGCATCCCAGGCGGCGACGAGGCGGTTGTTCGTCTGCTCTCTGATCGCGAAAACATTCGACGCTTGGATCGCTGTCGGGTCCCACACCTTGTCTTCAATGCCGGTAACCGACGGCTGATAGATCTCCGTGTACTCCTGATCGTAGACGGCGAATCCTGCTTCGAGGAGCAATCTGCTCGTCTGCGTCCGAGTCCACTTCGTGACCGACACGAAGCTCGTCGGGGTTACCTCGTCGGCAGTCGCTTCAGGAGCAACCGTCGAGCTGATGCCCCAATGGTCGCGGTACTTCCGCTGATTGTCGTGGTAATACGCGATCTTGTCCTTCGAGCCCAGTTGCGCCGTGATCCGCCCTGCCGTGCTCACGATGTGACCATCGTCGATTCCCAGGTTGTTGAGATCCGGCTGGTATGTGGTGGCTGTGGGGCCGAGGGCGTTGAAATAGCTGTCCGGCACTGTCTTCTCGGCTCCCCAATGGCGAAACGTGGCGTACCACCACAGCCTGTCTCGGAGGATGGGCCCGCCGATTGACGGATTGACATCCCAGATCTTCTCGATGCGGCTCACGTTCGTCAGGCGGTTGCCGATCTTGCCGGTCGCCGGATCCGGAGCGTTGAAGGTGAGATCGCCATGCATGTTGTCGCGCAAGTTGTTCGCATCCCAGCCCGAGCCCGCGTAATTCCCGAAGACGACTCCGCGCATCGCGTTCCCACCGTCTTTCGGGACCATGTTGATGCGGATGCCGCCTTGGGCCATCTCTGCTGAGTCGGCGCCGGTCACATAGCTGATCTCCTGCCAGCTTCCGTCGTTCCAGTACACCCCGCTGTACGCGCCGTTGGCCTCCAGGTTGTTCAGCCGCATGCCGTCGACCGTCTGCACCGAGTCGGGCGATCCCTTGTAGGTGAGTGGCGACTGCTGCAATTGGCCTGATCCGCCCACGTCGCGTGACAGTGCGGCGCCACCTCCGAACGACAGGTTTGTGCCCGGGATCATGATCCCAACTGCCTGGATGTTGCGGCCGGTCGGCATGATATCGAGCACTTCACGCGTCATCACCGCGCGCGTCGTGATGCTCTGCACGTCCACGACCGGTGACTCGGCGGTGACGATGATCGTTTCCTGGACGGCGCCGATCTTCATTTCCGCGTTGATCGTGGCCGTGAAGTCAGACGTGAGTTCGATGCCTTCGCGCTTGACGGTGTTGAAGCCAGGCAGCGTGAACGTGATGCTGTAAGTCCCTGGCCTCAGCTCAGTGATTTTGTACTGCCCAGTCCCGTCAGTGACGGCAGTTCGGGTCTTCTCAATCAAAGCCGGGCTGGACACCTCTATGGTCGCGCCAGGCAGAACAGCCCCGGACGCGTCTCTCACGGTACCGGCTATCGCGCCCTGCGCGAGAGCCATGCCAGGAAGGACGAGCACATACACGACGGTTAGCGCGAGACACCTGACCAGCGTCCGCATAAACCTCCTCCTCAGTAGGACCGGGTGAGCCAGCGTCGGTCGTGGCGAATCATGCCTATCTCGTTGATTACACACAACGTAAATGGGACAAGGCGAGCGCGGCAGGGATAGAATGACGCTGCACCCAAGCTTGGCCTTTCCGAAGGCCCCGGAACGTGCTTAAATCCGTGGCAAATGCTTGACGATCCTGTGGCTTCCGAACGGCGGCGGCAGCTGGCCAACACGGTGTGCATCGTCTTGGCATTCTGCACCGTGCGCGGCCTGTTGGAGGCGTGCTGGGTCTACACGACCAGGCAGGTATCGTGGCTGTCGGCCGTCACCTGGACGCTGCCGTCATGGGTTCTGCTCGCGCCGCTGGCAGCGTTCACGGTCGTGCTGGCCCGGCGCTTTCCGTTCGAGCGGCGCAACCGAACGCAGAGCGTCGTTGTGCATGTCGTGGCATGCGTCGCCTTCGCGCTGGCCCATCTGCTCGCCATCACACCCGTCAGAGTGCTCCTGTCGGCGGAGCCGATGACCTACGAACGTCTCTCACACGCGTTCCTGGTGGCGTTCCGGCTGCTGTTCATTCTCGACGTGCTCACCTATTGGGCCATTGTCGGGATGTATCTGGCGCTTCACTACTCGAACCTTCGCACCAGCCTGGCCGAAGCGCGTCTGGCCGCGCTGCGCGCGCAGCTCAATCCTCATTTCCTGTTCAACGCGTTGAACGCAATTTCGACGCTTGCGCTCAAAGGCGATCAAGCGGCGGTGACCGAAACTCTCGGACGATTGAGCGGTCTCCTGCGCGCCGCGCTGGATGAGCACACCGAGGAGATTCCGCTGGCCCGCGAAATGGACTTTTTCGACGACTATGTAGCCATCCAGCGGATTCGGTTTGCCGACCGCCTGTCGGTGGAAAAGAGCATCTCACCGGACGCGCTGACCGGGCTGGTGCCCACGATGATCTTGCAGCCCATCGTCGAGAACGCCATCGAGCATGGAGTGAACGCGCAAAGGGGTGGGGGACGAGTCGACGTCAGCGCGGCACGTTTGAACGGCTCGCTCGTCCTTGAAGTTCGCGACAGCGGGCCCGGCTTTGTTCCAGCCACTTTTCACAACGGCATCGGATTGACGAACACCCGGGCGCGCCTGGAACAGCTGTACGGATCCGCCTATGGCTTCGAGTACGGCAGTGTCCAGGAGGGTGGGGCTTCCGTCCGCATCACGATTCCGTTCCATCAGCGTAGAGCTGAGGCGTGAATGGTCGTAGTTACCTGGAGGTCAAAGAACTCTCCACCACGGGGGACACAGGGGACACGGAGAATCAGCCTCGTACAAATGAACCTCCGCGTCCTCAGTGTCCTCTGTGGTGGAGAGTTTTGTGAGGAATGGCGCCACCCATCAAAGCCGTGATCGTCGACGATGAGGCGCTCGCGCGAGACGCGATCCGGCTGCGTCTTCATAACGAACCCGATATCGAAGTCGTCGGCGAAGCCGAGGATGGAGCCGACGCCGTGGAGTTGGTGCGATCCCTTCGCCCTGACCTCGTGTTCCTCGACGTGCAGATGCCGGTTCTGGACGGATTCGAGGTCGTCGAAAAAGTATCGTCCGAGCATTTGCCGATCGTGGTGTTCGTCACCGCGCACGATCAGTACGCCTTGAAGGCATTCGAGACCCACGCGCTGGACTACCTGCTGAAGCCGTTCACCGCAAGTCGATTTCATGCCGCCCTCGATCGTGCCCGTCTCGAGGTCGCTCGGGCCGGCGACCACGAAACGCACCAACGTCTCATCGAGGTGCTCGACGAGCGGCGGCGCGCGCGCGAGCGCCGCGGTTCCCAGGAGTTCACTGCCGGTGAAGGTTATCTAGCCCGTCTCGCCGTCAAGCACAACGAACGCATCGTGCTCGTCAAGACGGCCGACGTCGATTGGATCGAGTCGTGCGCCAACTACGCCCACCTGCACACTCACGGCAAGAGTTATGTCGTCCGCATGACGATGGGAGATCTCGAACACCGGCTCGACCCAGCGCGGTTTGCGCGAATTCACCGATCGACGATCGTCCAGATCGACCGAATCGCAGAAATAGTGGCCGCCTGGCACGGCGACTTCGATGTGACTCTCAACGATGGAACGGTGCTCAGGCTCACTCGTAACTATCGCGATCGGGTGTTGAACCGCCACCAACGCCGGTGACCGCAGGCTTGCATCCGTCGGCGATTCGGCCGAAATACTCCTCTGAGCACACTCCACCGGGACGGGACGAGCAGAGTGGGGACGAAATGTCCTGAAGCCAGCAGGGTTCCTGATAGGCTAGCGCCTGCGGCTATGCCGAGCCGAGGAAATGAAAATCCGAGGCGAGGCATCAGCGTCAGTTCGCGCTGGGGGTGGGGCCCCAGCGCCAGTGAAAAAAAGAGGATCTGATGACCGGCAAATTCCAAGCCTGGATGTGGCGGGGCATCGCGGGCGTCACGTTGTTAATCGGCGGTATCTCATTGGCCTCCCGCACCACGTTTGCCGATGCCGACCCTACACCGACCTTCACCAAGGACATCGCTCCGATCTTCCAGGCCAAGTGCGAAGCGTGCCATCGACCCAACAGCATGGCGCCCATGTCGCTCGTCACCTACGAGGAGGCGCGACCGTGGGCCCGTGCGATCGGTCTCCGAGTGGGCTCGCGCCAAATGCCGCCGTGGCACATCGACAAGACAGTGGGTATTCAGGAGTTCAAGAACGACCGCTCTTTGAGCGATCAACAAATCGACACGATCGTTCGCTGGGTCGAAGCCGGCGCACCGAAAGGCGATCCGAAGGACATGCCGGCCCCGAAGCACTGGCCGGACGAAAGCAAGTGGCAGTTGGCCGCTAAGTATGGGCAGCCCGATCTGGTCATCAAATCGGCGCCGTACACGATACCGGCCGTTGCACAGGACGCCTGGTGGCGGCCCATCACCGAGACCGGCATCACCGAGCCGCGATGGGTTCGGGCCATCGAGATCCGTCCCTCGACTGAAAAGGGACGAAAGGTCACACATCATGCGCTCGCGCGGCTTCAACAGCCGGAAAACATGCGAGCCGAACTCTTTACGAACGACCCGAACGTCGTCGGGCGATGGTCTCTTCATGGAATGGGCTGTCGGCAAGAACGGGGATGAAATGCGCCCGGATTCAGGCCGCTTGATGCTGCCTGGGTCGAGAATCGTCTGGGAGGTCCACTACCATGCGATCGGTGAGGAAATCACCGATTCCGTAGAGCTCGGTGTGTATCTGTACCCGAAGGGACAGGAGCCAAAGCACCGCGAGGTGCTGGGACTGTTCAACACGTTCAGCGGCCCGCGGGGAATGCTGGATATCCCTCCGAATCAGGTGACGACAACGGAGAGCTTCGTCACGTTGAAGGAGAACGCGCGAATCGAGAACTTCCAACCGCACATGCACCTGCGCGGGAAAGGGATGTCGATGGAGGCGCTCTATCCTGATGGACGACGGGAGATGCTGAGCCAGGTGACCGATTTCAATTTCAACTGGCACAACATGTACATCTACGCAGACAACGTGGCCCCGCTGCTGCCAAAGGGCACGATCCTGCACCTGCTCGCCTGGTACGACAACACGAAAGGGAACCGCTCGAACCCCGATCCCGATCAGTGGGTCGGTTGGGGCGACCGCACGATCGACGAGATGGGCCACGCGTGGTTGAACATCACGTACTTCAGCGACGAGGAATTCAAGGCCGAGCTCGCAAAACGGTCAGAGTCCAAGCAGCCGGCTCCGGCGTCGGCGCAGGCACAGCGGTGATGCGGATCGAGCGAGCCGCGTTCCTGGCGTGCGTCGTGCTCTGTGGAGGCGCTGGCGCGCTTCTCAGCGCAGGACAGCAGGGACAAGGCCAGACCCCGAGTCCGTTTCCACTGTCGAATCCGGTTCGCGAAAGAGGATCCAGCGTGACCGGGGCCTACGAGGGTTGGTATCGAAACAAGGACGGCACCGTTACCGTTCTGGTGGGCTATTTCAACCGGAACACCAAGCAGGAGCTCGACATCCCGATCGGACCGGACAATCGCATCGAGCCCGGTGGACCGGATCGCGGTCAGCCCACGCACTTTCTGACCGGCCGTCAGTGGGGCGTATTCACGTTCAAGGCGCCACCCGATTTCGCCGACCAGAAGCTGACGTGGACGCTTGTCGCCAACGGACAGACCAACACGATCACGCTTCACATGCGTCCCGAGTGGATTGTTGAACCGCTCGAGGATGTCGCGTCGAAGAACACACCTCCTGTGGTTCGGCTCCAGCCGAACGGTCCTGCGTTTACTGGACCTCCTTCCGGAATTGCCGCGACGTACACGACGACGGTGTCGAGTCCGCTTCCGTTAACGGCGTGGCTGACGGATGAACCTCCCAAGCTCAATGTCGCTACAGCGTTGCTCACGGTCCCTCGCGGACCTGGCGCTGAAGCCGGTCGTGGTGGTGACCGCCTGGCTATCGGTCCTCCACCTGTGTCGGGGAGCTGGAGCCTATTCAGGGGGCCCGGCCTTGGGAGCCCTGGGAGCCCTGGGAGCCCTGGGAGCAGTGTCACGTTCGATCCAACACGACCGGCCATCGACCGAACGGATGGCAAGGCGACAACGACGGCAACCTTTTCAGTCCCCGGCGAGTACGTTCTTCGACTGCAGGCCAACGATCAATCAGGGGATGGCGGCGGCGGTTTCCAGTGCTGCTGGACCAACGTTCACGTTGGTGTGTCTGTGAAACCGGCGTCAGCGGGAGTATCGCGGTGAGGTCGCGCCAGGCTCGAGAAGCTGCGCTGAAGGCGACGCTGACCTGCTCGGTCGTCACCTTGGCGTTCACGCTCGCCAATGGGCAGTCGGCCCCGGCGCCCCTCAACGACGCGCCAAATCCGTATCGGACCGTCGAGAATTGGGCGCAGCTTCCTGCCGGTCGGATGTGGGGCTCGACCAGTGCCGTCGACATTGCCAAGGACGGCAAAGCCATCTGGGTCGCTGAACGTTGCGGCGGAAACAGTGCGTGCCTCGATTCGGCAAGTGTCGATCCGATCCTTCTCTTTGATGCAAGCGGTCGTCTTGTGAAGAGCTTTGGAGCCGGCTTGATCGTCGCTCCTCATGGCATTCATGTCGACCGCGATGGCAACGTGTGGGTCACTGACTATCAGGACAACGCTCCCCGCCCTGCGCGTGGTGCACCTGCGGCTGGCGCAGCCGCTCCAGGCGCTGGGACGGGTCAGGCTGCCGCGCCGCAAGGCGGCGGTCGAGGCCGAGGCCCGTTTGGACGAGCGGCCGGTGCGACCAAAGGTCATCAAGTGTTCAAGTTCAGTCCCGATGGAAAGCTCCTGATGACGCTCGGCGAGGCTGGTGGTGCCGTCGATCCGGGGTTCTTCTTTCAGCCCAACGACGTGGCCGTCGCTCGCAACAGCGACATCTTCGTGTCGCAAGGCCATGGACAGGGTCAGTCAGAAATCCTCAAGTTCTCGAAGGACGGCAAGCTGATCAAGCGATGGGGAAAGACCGGTAGCGGGAATGGCGAGTTCGATCAGCCGCACGCGCTGGCGTTCGATTCCAAAGGCCGATTGTTCGTCGGCGATCGCAACAATAATCGGATTCAGATTTTCGATCCGGACGGCAACTACCTCGACCAGTGGACCGACTTCAGTCGGCCGAGCGGCATTTTCATCGACAAGCACGACGACATCTATGTGGCCGATTCCGAGTCGGGTTCGGTTGCCCGGAACCATCCTGGCTGGAAGCGAGGGATTCGCGTCGGCCACGTCAAGGATGGAAAAGTCATCGCGTTCATTCCCGATCCGAACGAAACGGCCACAGGGACGAGTGCTGCCGAAGGTGTTGCCGCTGATGCCCAGGGGAATGTTTATGGTGCTGAGGTCGGTCCGCGCACTTTGAAGAAGTACGTCAGGCAGTGACAAACACACAGTGGGACCACAAAGGCCACTAAGGGCACCAAGGCTTCAAAATTGCCTTTGTGAGCTTCGTGTTCTTTGTGGTTCATGAAAGGGTCATGACAATGGCTCGAAAAGCATGGGGAGTGGCGCTGGGCTCCGCAGTCCTGGTGGCGTCGGCGACTGTTGGAATACTGAGCCAGAGCAATGCTCTGCCGAGCACGAAGAATGTCGAGTGGCCAGCCTATACAGCGGACATCAAAGGCAGCCGGTATTCACCGCTCGATCAGATCAATGCCTCCAATTTCAAGAAGCTGGAAGTTGCGTGGCGGTTCAAGACCGACAATCTGGGCACGCGACCCGAGTACAAACTCGAAGGCACTCCGTTGATGGTCAAGGGCGTGCTTTACGCTACCGCCGGAACACGACGGTCGGTTGTCGCGCTCGACCCGAAGACCGGCGAGCTGATCTGGGTCCACAGCATGCGTGAGGGGATGCGGGCGGCGATCGCGCCGCGACAGTTGTCCGGCCGCGGCGTTTCGTATTGGACCGACGGCAAGGGCGACGAGCGCATCCTCTACGTCACGACCGGCTATCGTCTGGTCGCGCTCAACGCAAAAACCGGCGCCGCAATCCCATCGTTCGGCAAAGACGGCATCGTGGATCTGAAGGTTGGCATGGTGACCGGTTCGGGCCAGCAGATCGATTTGGAAACCGGTGAAGCCGGCCTGCACTCGACACCGACGATAGTCAAGGATGTCGTGATCGTCGGGTCTTCGTTCAAAGAAGGCATGACGACGAAGACGCACAACAACACCAAAGGCCTGGTGCGAGCGTTCGACGTCAAGACCGGCAAGCTCTTGTGGACCTTCAACACGATTCCGAGGCCTGGTGAGTTCGGCAACGACACGTGGCTGAACGATTCGTGGAAAGAGAACGGCAACACCGGCGTGTGGACACAAATCAGCGTCGACGAGGAACTGGGGCTCGTGTATCTGCCTGTCGAGAGCCCGTCATCGGATTTTTACGGTGGCCATCGTCCCGGCAATAACTTGTTCGGAGAGAGCCTCGTTTGCGTCGATTTGAAGACCGGCCAACGGAAATGGCACTTCCAGATCGTCCATCATCCGATTTGGGACTACGACCTGTCATCGGCTCCGATCCTGGCCGACATCACGGTGAACGGGCGCGCAATCAAGGCCGTCGCCCTTCCCAGCAAAGAGGCGTTCTTGTATGTGTTCGATCGTGTGACGGGGCAGCCGGTCTGGCCGATCGAGGAGCGCCCTGTACCCAAAGGTGAAGTGCCCGGCGAATGGTACTCGCCCACGCAGCCGTTTCCGACAAAGCCACCTGCATATGCTCGTCAAGGCGTCGGCATCGACGACCTCATCGATTTCACACCGGAGTTGCGCGAGCAGGCGCTCAGAAACTATCGCTTTTACAAGACCGGTCCGATGTTCACACCCCCCGCCGCCAGCGTCGTCGGCGGACCGCTGGCCGCGTTGACAATCGGCACGCTGAACGGCGGCACGAATTGGCCCGGCGCTGGATACGATCCCGAAACCCACACGGTCTTCGCTCCCGCGTCCAATGCGGCGCTCGCGCCCATCGGCTTGATCGAGCCGCCAAAGGAGTTCGGGTCGGATATCCGTTATGTAATGGGAACCGCGGGTCAGCCGTTCATCGAACGCGAAGGCCCCGGCTTCGGTAGCGCGGCCGATGCGCCGCAGCGCCGGCCAGCGGCACCGGCGGCTCCGGCGGCCGCGCCACCTCCAGCAGCTGCGCCACCTCCCGCCGCGGCGGCCGGCGCTGGACGCGCAGGTCCACCTGCGAATCCACTGGCCGTAGAAGGATTACCCCTCGTCAAGCCCCCATACGGCCTGCTGTCCGCGATCAACCTCGATCGTGGCGAACTGGTCTGGCAGGTTCCTCACGGCGATACGCCCGACAACGTGCGCAATCACCCGGCGCTCAAAGGGGTGAACGTGCCGAAGACCGGGCAAAGTGGGGCTGTTGGTTTGGTGGTGACCAAGACTCTCGTCATCATGGGCGATCCGCAGATTACGACCACCTCCGATCATCCTCGGGGAGCGATGCTCCGCGCGTACGACAAGGCCACCGGTGAGCAAGTCGGGGCCGTGTGGTTGCCCGCGCCCCAGAGTGGATCGCCGATGACCTACATGCTGAACGGAAAGCAGTACATCATCGTCGCCGTCAGCGGCGGCAATTACTCGGGTGAGTACATCGCCTTCAGTCTTCCAGACGCGGGTGTGTGAAGTTCAGGTAGACGTGTGGCTTCCGGCTTCAGCCGGAAGAGCGGCTCTCTCTTCTGTTCTGAAACCGTCCTTGTCATGCCGCAGCGGAATATCGGGACACTTTCCTAGTATCTCTGCCCTTGAGCGTTCGGCACGGTCGCAAATCCGAGGACGGGGTCGAAGCGATGAACCCCGCCAGTCCACCCGCGCTGGTTGGTTCTCGCATACCCAAACAAGTCTCGTGTCCGCGCGCGACCGTCCCCCGGGCCGCATGCACTCGACGCGGCTGCCGGTCGCGGGTGTCGCTCGTTAGCGGGTCGCATATAAGAGATTGCGAATCCGAATCAGGTTGTACACGGCCGTGGCGAAGCGGAAGATCCATTCGACTTTGGGTCCATCGCGATGACGCAGCTTCCGCAGCAGCCCGACGGTCTTCAGCCACCCGAAGACTTCCTCGACGCGTTTCCGCGTGCGTTGGCTGATGGCATAGCCAGGGTGCCGTGTGATGCGGCCATCAATCGCACTGCGCCGATTCGTCGTGTTCTGCGCCACGTGCCGCGTGACCTGCAGGTGTTGCAGTAGGTCGGCGAGGAGCGTGCGGCTGACCACGGGTCCGATGCCGGGGACGGTGCGAAGCAGTTATTCTTTCGCCCGCCAGACCGGGCTCTTCTGGATGGTGCCTTCGAGATCACGATCGACGGCCACGACACGGCGCTCGAGCCAGCGGATATGGCGGGTGATCTCGCGACGGATGGGCGCCGCGGCATGCTCCAGGCGATTGCCCTCGGCGGTGAGCATGTCGAGGAGTTGACGGCGGCGCGTCATGAGGGCGTCGAGTTGCTGGAGCACCGCATCCGGCAGGGGACGTGGGGCGGGGTGCACCCGTTCTGCAAACAGCGCGAGAGCTGGGCGTCGAGGCGGTCGGTCTTGGCGAGCTGCCCGGTGGCTTTGGCGAAGTCGCGAACCTGGCGTGGATTCGCGACCACCACGGGAGCGCCGCGGCCGCCAAGGCCGCGACGAGCGCGGTCTCGTATCCGCCGGTGGCTTCGAGAACGATCAGCGTCGGCGCCAGCGCGCCTAAAGGCGGAAGCCACACGAGAACGATTCACAGCCTCTTTAGGGCTTGCCGCCGCTGTGTCGCCAGGCTTCCCACCTCAAGTATCAATCTGATCACCCACTGAATGGCGGTCGTTCCTAGTGACATAATCGACGCGACGATTCCGGCGAACGTTTCCGATGTCACCAGCGGTTTCGAACCCAACCCAACCGGATTGTGAATTCATTGTCGTCGGATCTGGTGCCGGGGGAGGAACCGTAGCCGCCCGCCTGGCCGAGGAGGGCAAGCGGGTCATTCTTCTCGAAGCCGGCGGTGATCCACGGCCGGAGGCGGAATGGGACGCGCCAGAGCGTCTGCCGCTCGACTACGACGTGCCGGCCTTTCACGGGTTCGCGTCGGAGCATTCCTCACTCGCCTGGAATTTCTTCGTTCGTCACTACCAAGATGATGCCCGTCAACGCCGCGATCAGAAGCTGACAACCGATCCGCGATCGCATGAGGAGGGGATTTTCTATCCCCGAGCAGGCACATTGGGCGGCTGCACGGCACACAACGCGATGATCTTCGTGTGTCCCCACAACGCGGACTGGGATGCGATCGCAAAGCTGACAGGCGATAGCAGTTGGTCGTCGTCGAACATGTGGCGGTACTTCGAGCGCGTCGAAAACTGCCGCCATCGGCCCCTTCATCGGTGGCTGTCGAAGCTGGGTATCAATCTCACGCGTCATGGCTGGAACGGGTGGCTCCCGACCGAGAAGGCCATCCCGAAGGCCGCGTTGGACGACCGCCAGCTGTTCCGGGTAATCCTCAAAAGTGCTCGAGAGGCATTCCGCGAAGATGGCGAGCCGCCCGATCGCATCCGATGGTTTCTCGAAGGCTGGCTCGATCCAAACGACTGGCGGCTCGTCCGAGACAATGCAGTCGGTGCACGCTATCTTCCGTTGACCACGGAGCGCCACGCACGAAAAGGTGCGCGCGACCGTGTCGTCGATGTCGCTTCTCGCTTTCCCAATCGCCTTCAAATTGTCCTCAACGCCCTGGCGACCAGGGTCGTGCTCGACAGCGACAAGCGTGCGGTTGGCGTGGAGTATCTCCGGGGCGAGAGGCTCTACCGGGCTCACACCGCGCCGAATCCCCATCCCGGGGAGCGTCGTACCGTCTACGCGTCGGAAGAGGTGATTCTGGCAGGAGGAACGTTCAACTCGCCTCAACTCCTTATGTTGTCCGGCGTCGGGCCTGGGGACGTTCTACGACGGATGAACATCGAGCCGCTGATCGTTCTGCCCGGCGTGGGCAGGAACCTTCAAGACCGCTACGAGATTGGCGTCGTCAATCGAATGAACATGGATGCGTGGCAGGTGTACGAGGGAGCCACGTTCAGAGCGGACGACACGCAGTTCGCTCAATGGTCGGCCCGCCGCAAGGGTGTCTACTCGACGAATGGCTCGGTTCTGACGGTGTTCAGGCGATCGGCTCCCGACGTGCCGCTGCCGGATCTTTTCTGTATGGCCCTGCTTGCCAACTTTTCCGGCTACTACCCCGGGTATTCGTCGGTGTTTTCGAAGGATCTCAATGCTCTGACCTGGGTCGTGCTCAAGGCGCATACCGGCAACCGGGCTGGAACCGTCACACTGCGCTCGGGCGACCCGCTCGATCCGCCGTTGATCGACTTCAGATTTTTCGACGAACAAGGCGATGCCGACTTGAAGGCGATGGTTGAAGGAGTCCGCTTTGTCCGTCGTATTGCTCGTCCGCTGCGTGAGCGTGGGCTCATCGTTCGCGAAGAAGTGCCGGGCGATCAGGTCGTCGCCGAAAACGAATTGGCCGACTTCGTGCGCTTCAATGCGTGGGGTCACCACGCCTGCGGCACGTGTGCCATCGGATCGCCAGCGGATAACGGAGTCTTGACCAGCGACTTCCGCGTGCATCACACGAAGAACTTGCGGGTCGTTGACGCTTCAGTCTTTCCGCGGATTCCTGGGTTCTTCATCGCCAGCGCGGTCTACATGATTGGCGAGAAGGCGGCCGACGTCATTCTGTCGAGTCGATGATCTTCGTGATCTTTCGTGACTTCGTGGTGTACGTGGCGAAGCCGCAATCAATGTTCGGAACAGCCTGTGGCGGCGTTGATTGCATTTGACAGAGGCGTGTTTCGCTTCTATAAGGTGCGCCATGGCATTTGACGTCGCGGATTTGTTACGGATGAGCCAGCAGGAACTCGACGACCTGTTCACCAAGAGTCAACCGGGACCGATCCCAGACGGACAGGCCAAAGGAACGGCGATTATCGCTCCGGGCACGACGTTCAGCCCCGACATTGCCGAAGCCATCAACCTCTTCGCCTGGCAGGGCAAGACGTTCGACAGCAAGCATGGGGTGCTTCGGAACAAGATTTCGATACTTGGCCTGAACGCGATCGTCGCCGAAGTCTACAAGGGCCCAAGCTGGCTCGATCAGAAGGAATGCATCGTACTCGACTACTCGAAGACGTCGCTCGTCGCTCAGTGGATTCGCGATGAAATTCGATTGATCGCTCCGAGCACGTATCTCGGGAAGGTCTATTGGGGAAAGAAGCGGCTGATAGACTTCGCGCTTCAATTCTAGTTCTCCGAACGGAGGGGCGGGACAGAATGACGAACACCCGCAGCTCATTTGGCGGCGCAGTTGGCGTCGCCCTTCTCCTAATCCTCACTATCGTCGCCGTCGGCCTGCTGGTCTGGATCGTGCTGCCAGGACCCGGCGCAGGCGTCGTCATCGACGAAGCGCGCGCCGTCAAGCGAGCCGCCTCGACGTTTCCGGCCGCGGACGAAGATTACTTTCACGACATGGATGGTGGGGTCGCGCTGACACCCGAAGAAGTCAAAGGTCGCAATACGTGGATTGTGTGGTCGGGTGGCAACGACCGGTTCTGGGACAGGATCGGCGTCAAGGCTGTCGGCGCGCTCGACTTTCTGAAGACCATCTCCTCTCATCCCAGCTTGAAATTCGGCCGCGACAACCGGTGGCAATATCTGGGTCTGGTCAACGAGCCGTGCTTTGTCAAGGCAACCGGACCAGACCCCGCCCGTTTCAACCTCTGGCTGGACAAGCGCTCGCCCGATTGCCCCCCGGATCCGTTCGAGAACGCTCAGAAATATCCAGGTGTCGCGATCGGCGCGCGAGGCAAGAACATCGACACAGGTTCCTATTACGGATACGCGACGGGGATCGTTGGCCTTCGCCTGTTTCCGAATCCGGACTTCGACGAGCGCGCGGCGCGAGAATGGAATGCCGATCGCTTCTACAACGACCCGCAGTACCACTACTCGGAAAACCTGGTCAGGCCGTATCGCGTCGGCATGTCGTGCGGGTTCTGCCACGTCGGCCCGAATCCGGTGAATCCGCCGGCCGATCCCGAACACCCGAAATGGGAGAACCTCAGTTCCAACGTCGGATCTCAGTATTTCTGGACCGACCGGATCTTCTTCTGGGAGGCGGATCCGACGAATTTCGCATTCCAACTGTTCCACACTTACCGGCCGGGCACGCTCGATACGTCCTTCATTTCGACGGACAACATCAACAATCCCCGGACCATGAACGCGGTTTACCTGTTGTTGCCGCGGCTGCTGCAGGCGAGGCGTTGGGGACAGGAGACTCTCAGTGGCGGCGGGTTGAACAATCGCCAGTTCAACGACTATGTCAAGGACGGTCCGTTAACGCAGTTCTTCCAAGGGCCGAGTACGGTGTGGACGCCCCGTGTTCTGAAAGATGGTGCCGATTCGGTCGGCGCACTCGGCGCGCTCAACCGTGTTTACATCAACATCGGGACGTTCAGCGAAGAATGGCTGCTGCATTTCAACGCGCTCGTCGGCGGCAAGCGCGTCACGCCGATTACCATTGCCGACTCCCGGAAGAATTCGGCGTATTTCGAAGCCACCGAGGCTCAAACGCCCGACACGGCCCTGTTCTTCTTGAAGACGACCGGTGCCCACCACTTGAAAGACGCTCCCGGCGGGCAGCAGTACTTGGCGAAAGACGAAGCAGTTCTGCGCCGCGGGAAAGTAGCGTTTGCGGAGAACTGCGCTCGGTGTCACTCGAGCAAGGCCGTGCCCGCACCAGCGCAAGGTCTCGACCCGAACGGCTGTGCAGGGAAAGACTACCTGGGATGTTGGAATCAGGTACTGGACCTGGACCGAGACACAGGAATTCAAGGACAAGATGAGGCAGATCGTCCTGGCGCCGGATTTTCTGGACGACAACTACTTGTCCGCCGAGTTCAGGGTGCCCGTCACGCTTCTGCAGACCAACGCCTGCAGTCCGCTCGCGACAAATGCGCTCGGCGGCAATATCTGGGACAATTTCTCGTCGCAGTCTTACAAGGACCTGCCATCGGTCGGCCAGATCACCTGGTACCACCCCTACACAGGTGAGCCTCGGACATACACGATGCCCGCAGGCGGGCGCGGTTATACGAGACCGCCATCCCTCGTCAGTCTGTGGTCGACCGCGCCCTTCCTGTTGAACAACACCGTCGGCCCGTTCGAATCGAGCCCGTCGGTCGAGGGCAGGATGCGGTCGTTTCAGGCATCAATCGAACAGATGTTGTGGCCCGAGAAGCGCGAGAAGGACATCCTGCTAGGGGACAAGGTTCCTGGGCGGATGGATCGCACGACCGTGCCCTCGTACCTGCGAGTGAGTCGAGGGTACCTTCCAGAGTTCATTCAACGGCTGCCGTCGGACATGCTGATCCCAAAGTTTTTCAGCCCTGACGGCGTCGAGATTGGTCCGATTCCGACCGGCACGCCGATCGGGCTTCTCGCCAATCTCAATCTGTTGTTCGAGGATCCCAACCCCGGGCGGCTGGACACTGACGCTTTCGTCAAGCATCAACAGAACGTCGCCACGCTTCTGCGAAGGCTCGCCAGGGACTTGGCGGAGCTGCCGGCCAACTTCACCGAAGAGCAGGCGCGCGAGAAGTTCAGAAATCTCGTGCTCGAGGTCAACGTCGCGGAGGCCTACGAGCGCGGTGCGCGTGGCGTGCTGCGGCTCTATCGGAGCGCCGACGAGGAGGCCCATGCGCCGACCTCTACGGCCGTCGATCGCGCCAAGTGGACTGACGGCGTGATCTTCGTGGGCACCTGGATGCCGGAGCGGGGACCGCTCCTCGCCTCCCTGCTCGAGGCCGGGGTGCCCCTCTCGATCCACGGAGACGGCTGGCGCAAGGCTGCGGAATGGCCGGTCCTCCAGCCGTCGTGGCGTGGTCCTGCCCTCTACGGCGAGGACTACGTGAAGGCCATTCGACACGCTCGCGTCTGCCTGGGACTCCTGTCCAAGGGGAACCGGGACCTTCACACGCAGCGCTCCATGGAGATCCCGTTCGCGGGCGGCCTCCTGTGCGCGGAACGAACGAGCGAGCACCGGGCGCTCTATGCGGAGGACGAGGAAGCGGTCTTCTGGGAGGGCCCCCAGGAGTGTGCGGCGCGCTGCCTGGAGCTCCTGGCTGACGATACCCGGGGCCGACGGATCGCGGAGCAGGGGCGGCGACGCGCCATCGCGAACGCGCACCTGAACGAGCAGGTCGCGGACCGGATCCTATGCGAAGCGCTTCGCTAGTCCGTCCGTCAGGGGAGCTCGTCCCCCTGGCCACTCTGGTGGGCGGGGCCGCGCTGGTCGGGGTGGCCCACCAGCTGGGCGGTGACGCCGTCATGGGTTACCAAGCCCTCTCGCTGGGGTTCCTCGTGGTGGCGGTCGCCTACGGGGCGCATCTGTACTGGCGGCGTCCGGGGTCCTTGAACCTGTGGGCGCTGTCGCTCGGCTTTGCCGCGCTCTTCTTCTCGGCGGACGGGATCGTCGGCCTGGATCCGCGAGCATCGGCGACGAGCGCGCCGGCCTGGCCACTCACGCGCTCCTCGTCCTCGCGGTGGGACTGGTCGGGAGTCGGCTCGGCTTCCGGCTGGTCTGGCGAGGTTGTCCAGCCGGCTCCGCGCGGACCAGCGTCTTTGCCCGAATCGGCGCGACACGGCTCTCCGTCGTCCTCGTCGCCGTGGCGACCGTCTGGGGCCTTCGCGCCGACGCCGCCTCCCGCGGGCTGGTCCTGTCCCATGCCGGCGACGTCATGGCCGACGTCGGCACGGGCGTGTCGATAGCCATTCAGCTGTCGTCCTCGGCCGACCACTCGTCGTCTTCCTCGGCGCGAGCCTGCTCGCCGACCGACACCGGGCACGTCGTGTCGTCGGTCTCGCCATCCTGGTCGGTGAGTTCGCGTACGCAATGCTGTTCGCCCGACGGCTGGTCGTCGAGCTGGTCGTCGCGATGGTCGTCTGCGCTCTGTGGTCGGGACGCCGGGTTCGTCCGCGACAAGCGGTCGCGTACGTCGGCGCGGTCGGCCTCGTCACCCTGGGTCATGTGGCCCTTTATGTTCCACCTCAGGGTGGTGGCCAATCAGGTCAAGCTCTACGGGTCGGACTTTTCCGCACGGGCCGAGACGCTCGTGTGGGACGTCGTCCCTCGGGCCATCGCGACCTTCGACCTCGCCGAGTCGTTCGAGGCCGGTAGTGACTATTGGGAGAACGTCCGCGAGCGGCTCGGCCGTATCTCAGCGACTTCCTGGTCGACATCGAGGCCGCCCATCAGGCGGGCACCCCCTTCATGGGCGGCCAGGCCCTTCTGGCCGGCGCCGTAGCGACGATCCCGCGGGCGATCTGGCCTGGCAAGGAGCGCCTGATGGCGACCGAGGCCTGGCAGGTCGAGGAGCTCATCGAGAGCCACTTCGGCCTGCCGATCGTCGACGTCGGCAGCACGGTGCTCACCCACGGCTACGCCGACGGCGGCATCCCGGGGGCCTTCGCGTTCATGGTCCTGCTTGGAGGCCTGCTCGGTGTCGCAGAAACCGCGCTGGGTCGCTCCCGGAGCAGCTTGCTGGGGCTCTGGGTCTACGCGCTGGGCGTCTCGGCGGCGATCCAGGTCGAGGCTGACGTGACCGATCTGTTCGCGGTGGGGCGGGTGTTCGCCGTCCTCCTCTTCGTCGACTGGCTGGCCGGTCGTCGGATCGAGCGATCGGTGCTGGACAGGCGACTCCGGCCAGGGGTTGGGAAACTAGCATGGGCACTGTAGGGCTGCCTCCGGGGCAAGAATCCGTGGTGGGTCGTGCCCGGCCACCCGCCCGGGCGGCGGCCGTGCCCGTGCAGCTCGCGCACCTGGTCGCGCAGCCGATCCAGTACTACGCGCCCCTTGACCCAGAGCTGGCCCGCTTCGCTGGAGGTCCAGCTCACCGTCTACTTCTATTCGGTCGCCACTGCCGGCGAGTACTACGACGCCGAGTTCGGCCGAATGGTGCGGTGGGACACGCCGCTGCTCGACGGCTACCGCTGGGTCGCCTGCCCGAGTGCCTCCCGTTCACAGCTGGCGGAGGTGGCGTCACCGTCCGAACTGGGACGTCGTCCGCGCCGTGCTCACCGGCCGATACGACGTGGTGTGGCTCCACGGCTACAACCACCCGACGAGCTGGCTCGCCGCGCTGGCCGGTCGCCTGTCGGGCGCCCGCCTCCTGATCCGCGGCTACCAGACGCTGATCCACCCGCGGGCCTGGTGGAAGCAGGCTGTCAAGCAGCTCACGTTGTGGTGCTCGTTCCAGCCAGGCGACCGGTCTCTACGTGGGCGAGCAGAGCCGCCGGTACTTCGAGCGCTTCGGGTTGCCCGCCAAGCGGCTCTTCCCGGCGCCCCACGCGGTCGACAACGCGATGTTCCGAGAGGGCGCGGCGGCCTTGCGGTCGCGTCGGCGCGCCATCCGCGCTGGCCTGGGAATCGACGACGCGGCTCCGGTCGTTCTCTTCTGCGGGAAGCTGATCGCCAAGAAGCAGCCGCTCCTCCTGGTGGAAGCGTTCGCGCGCGTCCGTCACCACCGGCCGTGCTGGCTTCTCCTGGTGGGCACCGGCGAGCTGGAGGGCGCCATCCGCGCTCGCTAACACCGGGGGTTCCCGAACGTCCTCATGCCGGGTTTCCTCAACCAGTCCGAGCTACCGGCAGCCTACATCGCGGCCGACCTTCTGGTCCTGCCATCGGGGTGGCACGAGACGTGGGGCCTGGTCGTCAACGAGGCGATGAACTTCGGGTTGCCGATCGTCGTGTCGGACCGAGTCGGCTGCGCCGCCGACCTGGTCCGGCCGGGCTGGAACGGCTTCGTCGTGGAGAGCGGGAACGTCGGGCCCTGGCCCGGCCCGCCGCAGACCCTCGTGGAGGACCCCGAGCTCCGAGCCACCTTCGGCGCGAGGAGCCGTGAGCTGGTGGACGGCTACAGTGTGGAGCGTTGCGCGAACGGCATCGTCGCAGCCTGCCTGGATGGGCGGCGCGCGAAGGGCGGGCGACGCCCGTGAACCGATGGCCGGCCGTGTCCCAGGATTTGCGGGTCGGTCTCCTCCCGACGCTGCCGTTCCACGCCGGGATCAGCATGCAAGTCTACGCCGCGGAGCTGGCCGAGTCACTTACCGGGCTGCCCGGCATCCGGCCCGTGCTCCTGACGCCGCCGTTCGCGGCCCGCCCGAGGGTCGGGTGGACCCGCAGCCGCTGGATGCGCTACGTCTCCTATCCGGCCTGGGCGGCTCGCCAGGCGGTCGACCTCTACCACGTGGTGGATCACGGAAACGCCCAGCTCCTCTGGCGGCTTCCCCCGGCCCGGACGGTCGTGACCTGCCACGACCTCTACCCCATCGCGGTTGGCGAGGGCGACCTCCGCTTCCCGGGGGCGCCTTGAGGGCCCGGATGCTGCCGACCAGCCTCCGGCTCCGGTCCCTTCGGCGGGCGGAGACCGTGCTCACCGTGTCCCGACACACGTGGGGTGAGTGTCGTCGGTACTTGGGGATCGCCGCGTCGCGCCTCCACGTCGTCTACGAGAGCATCCCCTCGGCGTTCTCGGAGCCATGCGGCGACGGCGCGGTGCAGGCCACGTGCGAGCGGCTGGGCCTCCACCCGGGAGACCTGGTCGTCCTTCACGTGGGCAGCAACGATCCCCGCAAGAACGTGGCGACGGTGTGCCGCGTGTCGCCCACTACGCGCCCGGAGCGTCCGGCCCGTGAAGCTGCTCAAGGTGGGCGGCCCGCTCGGAGACACCGAGCTTGACGTGCTCCGCCGAGCGGGCGTCCACGGCCTGGTGCGGCAGGTGAGCCACGTGTCCACGGAGGAGCTCGCGCGGATCTATCGCGCGGCAACGGTCCTCCTGTATCCGTCCTTCTACGAGGGCTTCGGCCGGCCGGTCCTCGAGGCGATGGCGTCCGGTCTTCCCGTGGTGGCATCCACGGCAGGGGCGATCCCGGAGGTCGCGGGCGGCGCGGCCGCGCTCTTCGACCCCGGGGACGTCGAAGGAATGGCCACGAGGGTGGCGGAGATCAGCGATGAGCCACGCCTCCGCCAAAGGATGTCGGCCGCAGGGATGGCGGCCAGTGGCCGCTTCACCGGGCCGGCCCACGGCTCTTGGGCCGTGGCCGATGCGTACCGCCAGGCTGCGTCCCGATGAGGCCGCTGCGGATCCTCCACGTCATCGCGGGCCTGGCGCCCCGGTACGGTGGTCCCCCTGAAGTCGGCATCGAGCTCTGCGAGGAGCTCGCTCGCCGCGGCGAGCAGGTGACCATCTTCACCACCAACGTCGACGGCCCCCGGGAGCTGGCGGTGCCGCTCGACACGCCCGTCCGGGTGCGCGGGGTGGAGACGCGCTACTTCCCCGTGGGAGTGCCGCGCGCCTATGCGATGTCGTGGCCGATGGCCCGTGCTCTCAGGCGGGCGATTCCGGAGCACGACCTCATCCACATCCACGCGCTCTACCTCTTCCCCTCGACCATCGCGGCGCACTATGCCCGACGGTTCCGGGTGCCCTACGTGGTGCAGCCCCACGGCGTGCTGGACCCGTTTCTGTTCCGGCGCCACCGGGGGCGCAAGTGGGCCTACGAGCGCCTGATCGAGTGGCGGAATCTGAACGAAGCGGCGGCACTCCACTTCAATACGCCCGAGGAGTGGGAGCTGAACGCGGCCCCTCGGGCTGAGGGCACCGGGCGTGGTCATCCCCAATGGCGTGTACCCGGAGCACTATGCAGCCTACGCAATCCCGGACATCTTCCGGGCCGCTCATCCGGAGACGCGGGGCCGCCGTCTCGTTCTCTTTCTCGGGCGCCTGAATTTCAAAAAGGGGTCCTCCACCATCTTCCTCGTTGAGGCCTTCGCCCGGCTCGCCCGCCAGCGAGACGACATCCGGCTGATCCTGGCCGGGCCTGACGCAGACGGATACGGCAGCCTCGTGCGGAGCTGGCTCCAGACGGCGGTGGGGGTGGCGGACCGGGCCAGCTTCCCCGGGATGCTCGTGGGCCCGATGAAGCTGGCGGCCCTGCGGGAGGCCGAGCTGTTCGTCCTGCCCTCCTATTCCGAGAACTTCGGCGTCGCCGTCATCGAGGCGCTGGCGTCCGCCCGCCCGGTGGTGATCTCGAACCGGGTCAACCTCTGGCGCGACGTGGTGGCGGCGAGCGCCGGGCTGGTGGTCGGCTGCGACGCCGGCGAGGTCGCGACCGCGATCCAAACCCTCCTCGATGACCCCCCACGTGCGCGGACCATGGGCGAGCGCGGGCGACGACTCGTCGCCGAGCGTTTCAGCTGGGCGGTCGCCGCGGCGCGCATGACCCAGATCTACCGGACGCTGCTGGCCCCGACCGCCGCGCCGACGGGCACCTGGGGCGGCGACAGCCGCAGGAGGCACCCTGATGCAGATGAAGGAATTCTACGAGGTTTACTGGCAGAGCGACCACGCGCCGCCCCAGAGTGATCCGACTTCGGCGGCCCGCATGGTCCGACTCGAGGCCGCCCTCCTCGCTCATCCCAGTCGGCCGGGCGGGCGCCCGCCACATCCTCGACGCCGGTTGCGGCGATGGTGCCTTCCTCGCCTTCATGCACCGGTTGGGCTTCCGGGTGACGGGGATCGAGCTCGCCGAAGGGGCGGCCACCCGCGCCCGCCGGCGCTGTCCGGACGCGGACGTCTGGATCGCCTCCCTGGAGGAGACCCTGCCCTTCGACGACCAAGCGTTCGACGCGATCTGGTGTACCGAGGTCCTGGAGCACCTCTTCCACGTCCACTGGCGCCCTCGCCGAGCTGAGCCGGGTCCTCCGACCCGGGGGGGATGCTCATCCTGACGACGCCATACCACGGGCTCCTCAAGAACCTGCTGATCGCGCTCCTGGGCTTCGACCGGCACTTCAACCCGGAGATCTCACACATCCGGTTCTTCACGCGACGCTCGCTGGAGCGAAGCCTCCAGCGGGCCGGCTTCGAGCCCTCTCGTGGCAAGGGCTGGGCCGGGCCTGGCCGCTCTGGAAGTCGGTGTTCGCGGTCGCCCAAAGGCGCGGGTCCTGCCGGCCACCGGAGCTGGTGGGGTGAGGATCGCCCTCCTCCGGTCGCGCTGATCACCGCGGCGATGCCCCCGGCAGCCGGGGGTCGCCATGGTCTTCTGGGCGTCGGAGCCAGCCGATCCGGCGACGTGGTCCTGCTCTACGGCGGGGACCTCGCCACCGTCGGCGACGTGCTCGTCTGGAGGCTGCCCCACGGGGAGCCCGGCACACCTCCGGCGGCCCCTGTTCCGTCCACCACGCGAGCCGTCCGGACGCCGAGCCTCCAGCCGTCGGACGGTTCTCTCTCAAATTCGTGCTGCCGCCGGGCCTGCCGCCGGGTGTGTTCGCGGCGGACGTGGGGGCGGGTCCGTCTCCTCGGCGTCCACGGGTCGAGTGGGCCCAGGTCACGCCGCTGGCCGCAGGTCTCGGCCCGAACGAAGGGTCACGCCCGGAGCGACGGTGCAGCTGATCGCGCGGAACCTCGCGCAGACCGGTGACGACCCCCGCACGGTGCGTGTAGCTCTGCGGGCCCGCGATGGACGGAGCACCTTCCTGCCGGTGGTCGCCGCGCGTCGATACAGCGTCCTCGCGACCCTGCCCGCGACGGTCGCCCCCGGCGAGTACGAGGTCTGGGTCCACAGCGGCCGGGGAGGGCCGGCGGCGTGGGGCGGCGGGTTCACGCTCCGGGTCAAAGCGCCCGCGTCGTGGCCGGCCGCGATCGTCAACGTGCGCGGCCTCGGTGCCCGTGGTGACGACGTGACCGACGACAGCCAGGTGTTCCGGACGGCCCTGGAGACCGCTACCCGGCACGGCGGCGGCGTCGTGTACTTCCCCGCCGGTACCTATCGACTGGCGGGGACCTTCCCGCCTGCCCCCGCGCGTGGTGGTGCGCGGGGACGGCAAGGACCTCACCTGGCTCAAGTGGCCGCTGGGAGCGCCCCGCACGGTCGCCGACTTCATTCCGACCGCGCTCGCCGGGACCGGGGAGTACGGGCTGGAGGACCTCTCGCTCATGGTGCGGAACGCCCGGCGCCGTCCTTCGGGGCGAGGCACCGGGTGAGCCCGGCTCCCCCACTGTCGGGAATGGGTCGGGGCAGCCGGGAGGCACGCGGGAGGACACGGGACGTCTTCCTGCGGCGGGTGCGCATTCACTACCTCCCATACTCCGGTCGGCCGAGCGACCATGCGCAGAGCGATCCGCAGTGGCTCTTCGCCCGCTGGGGCATCGGCAGCTCGACCTCACCACGACCTTGCCATGATGATCCGCGGCGTCGACACCCTGGAGGTGTCCGACTCGGAGTTCGTCGGCGTGGTGCGTTCTCCTCGACGTGCGGAACGCTCGCGTCACCGGGAACCGCTTCAGCAACCCCATGGGCGTGTCCTGGATCGACGTCGGCGGCCAGCACATCGTCTTCGAGGGCAACCGGATCTCCGGCGCGTCGAGCTGGCGACCGGGGCGGCTCCCGCTCCGGTACCTGTACGGGGCCGACAACGTGAACGAGAACGTGGGCCGGGGCGAGCGGGAAGCCCTGACGCTGGACGTGAACCTCGGACTCGGGATTCCCGGCGCCCGGGTCACCTGCTGGAGGTCCGTGGGTGGCCAAGGTCCAATCGGCCTCGGGCCGCGCTCTCGTGGTCGGCTCGCCCGAGGCAGGGCGGACCGATCTCTCGGGACTCGACGCCCTCATCGTGAGCGGTCGCGGTGCCGGGCAGTACCGCCGCGTCGCGGAACAGCGGGGAGACAGCCTCCTCGTCGACCGCGACTGGGACGTGCCACCGGACAGGTCGAGCGCCGTCCTCCTCCATCGTCTCATGGGCCACTGCATCTTCACGGACAACGTCGGCGAGGACGTCAGCGTTCTCCTCCAGGTCTGGGGCGGCAGTCGGTTGACTGCACCTTCGACCACAACATGACCCGCCGAAGCCAGGGCATGTGGGCGCTGTCGGGATGGTTCGTCCA
>CAVYZX010000009.1:0-705053 GCA_963773035.1 uncultured Acidobacteriota bacterium
GCGGGAACGAGTGAATAGTGCGTGCGGATAGATGCCGGTCTTCGCCTCCAGCACGAGAATCGAGTTGGTATAGAGGTTCGCGCCGGGTCGCACCTCCGGTGGCAAAGTCGGGACCGGATCTTGACCGGCACGTACAACAAACCGCGATCAGTATCGAGCGTGGTACTGGTCCAGGTGCCGCCGCCGGTGATCGGCACGCCGTTGGCGTTGCCCCACGTCGCGCGGGCCTGGGCCTGCATCTTCTCGTTGCCGGGGTGCGGCGCATCGGTCAGTCGGTACGTCTCCCACACCACCGTGCCGCTCTGGGCGTCGAGTCCGTACACGCGGCCTGTCACGCCGTAAATGTCGCTTCCCGACGTTCCGATGAAGACCAGCCCGCTCCATGCGATCGGCGCCGCGGTGATGTTTTCGCCTTTGGCGGGATCGGCGATGTGCGTGCTCCACAGTTTCCGGCCGGTGGCTGCGTCGTAGGCGAGCACGTTCCCCTCGCCGGTGCCGCGGAACAGCCGGCCGTCGAGAAACGCCGCACCGCGATTGATCGGCAGGCCCCGTGTGGGCCCTTCTTCACGCACGCGCCAGATCTGCCTGCACGTCTCCGCGTCCATCGCCAGGATCCTTGTCGGTCGTCGCGCATATCCTCCGGCCGATCACGATCAACCCCGGCTCGAAACCGGTGGAGACGTTGAAATCGTAGACGCACAGCTCTTTCAGGCGAGCGACATTGGACCTGTTGATCTGGTCGAATGGCGCATAGCGCTCGGACGTGAGCGTCCGGTTGAAGCTGGGCCAGTCGCCAGACACCGGATCCGCCGCGCGCGGAATGGCGAGCCACACGGTCGTCGCGGCCCCGCGTACACAATGGTGACCAAGCAAGCTTGGTCACGCATTCGAGGTAGAAGATTGAGCATGCGGGATATTACTGAGTTCCAAGTTCCACAGTCCAGGGCTCAGGGCTCAGGGCCAGGCTCGGGTGTGTGGCTTCCGCCTTCAGGCGGAAGAGAGCTGCCGGCAGTGAGCTTCCGGCTGAAAGCCGGATCTTCCGGCTAAAGCCGGAAGCCACACCGCAATTGATTCACAAGCTCTCAGGGCTCACCGCGCTGTTAGAGCAATGCGATTCTGGGTCTGGACAGCGTCAGGCGACACTACAATGCTGGTCTTCACAACAGTGAGTTACGGCAGTGGGCTGAAGCTATTTGACACGCTGCGAGAAACCAAAGGGATTTGCACATGCCGAAACTGATTGTCCTGTATCCACCGCCAAACGATCGGGCCGCGTTCGAGCACAGGTACCGATCTGAACACGGTCCAATGGTGCTCGAGAAGATTCCTGGATTGCGGAAGTTTGTCGCCGCGCAAGTCCTCGGGTCTCCCGCAGGAGCAGCCCCCTACCAACGCGTGGCCGAGCTGTACTTTGATTCGATGGCGTCGCTTCAAGCTGCCCTGGCTTCACCCGGCGGACAGACGACCGTCGCTCACGCCATGGAGATTTCGACTGGGGGTCCGCCTGTCGTCCTGATCGCTGAAGACGACCAGGCCTGAGCAGGGCGCTTGGCGTTCAAGGTCGAGACCGGCCGCGCCATCGCCGTTACTAAGCTCTTGACCGCTGTCGCTCGTTGGTCATCGATCTAGCGGCGGCAGCAGTGCCTGCCGTTCCGGCGGAAGGTGTTGATCGACCGCGTTCATCATGAAGCCCACTCTGAAATAGTCGCCCATTATCATCATCAGCTGCACCGTGTGCTGCCGCCGGAAATGTCCGATCATCTTTTGCCACAACTCGCTGCTCACGCGGTGCTCGCGATACAACGTGCGTCCAAAGGTGATGAGTGTGGCGTCCTTGTCGGGGAGGCCCGCCACGTCCTTGTTGTGCTTGACGACGTCGATGACCGACTGCTCGAGCCCTTGCCTTAAGCCGGCGGGCTCGTGGGCGGACCACTCGTACTGCTGGTCGATTTCTCTCGCGATGATGAGCACCGCAAGCTGAAAGTACCGTGGGCCGACGGGGCTTCCCACGCCCGTGGGGATACCCAGGCTGCGCTCCCTGGGGCTGTAATTCGTGACGTGCGTGGGTCCCGGTCCCGGCTTGACCTCCGGCCTTTGGGCCAATAGCCGCTGCCCTTCCTCGTCCAGATCTGCCGGCGTGACCGGCGGCAGCCGCGACAGCGTCACCGGGTTGACGTCCGGCGGCAGCGCGGTTTGTGCCTGCGCGAGCAGAGGCAGGGATACAAGCGCTAGCACGATTCGTCGAACACACATTGAAACACCTCCCAGATCACTTGCCGCGCGAGCGCTGCAGCCGCTCGTAGTCTTTCTCGCCCTCGAGGCAGAACTCGTCGACGAGCTCCGTGTCGGCTTCGAGGCTCTCCGTCAGCTTGACGGTGAACGGCTTCGTGTAGACCTTCGGATCGTCGATCGTCAGCTCGATCTCGAGCGTCCCGAAGTTCGGCCGGCGTATCTTCTCCGTCATCTTCCCGGCGTCGCTCATCGGGCTGCCCCAGGTGTCGATCCAGAGGTCGTCGCGGAAGCCTTCGGTCTGGACGACCAGCGTGTCGCCTTCCCAGTGCGCGGTCGAGTAGCCGTTCCACGCGGGATTGGGATCTTTCGGCTGCGGCCGGCCGTCGATGAAGATCTGCCGGTACATCGCGTTCACTTCGTAGAGCAGCACGAGCAGCTTCGGCGTGTGCACCGCCTTCGTGAGGTGCGGCAGCGTCCACGACGCGCGGCGGGTTGTCCGGGAGACAGCGCACGTGCGGATCGTCGATGCTCAACGCCGCATGGCGCTCCTGGAAGAGCTTGGCCGCCCACGGCTGATACGGCAGCGTGCCGCCCGGGAGATCGCGACCGAGGTTGCCGCCAAGCGGCGATCCGCCGATCTCGATGCCGCACGGGATGGAGTCGCCGGCGGCGTTCACGCACTGCCTGGGCTGCGCGGCGTGCCAGAGACCGGACAGGTCGGGATGGCCGTCCGGCAGCCGCGGCGCCGGCGCCGTCAGGTCGGGTTTGCCGTCAGCTTTTCTCGGAATGCCGTCCGTCGGATACCGCAGCCACTGCGCCGGCGCAAGGCCGGTACGCCAATCAGCGCAACGAAAACACAAGCGAAGACGTCGAGACGCCGCATGTTCCCCCCGTTCCTTTGCTTGACGCCGGCAAGCATTGTATCGCCAGCGCAGCGGCTGCGAGATAGCGACTTCACGTCCCCGCCTCGAGCCTACGCGCGAAGGAGAACGGCGATGATCTGCACCAGTTCGACCGGATCGACCGGCTTGATCACGTGTCGGTTGAATCCGGCGCCGAGCGTGCGCACTCGATCCGACGCGCGTGCATAAGCCGTCAGCGCGATCGCGGGGAGACCCGGGTACAACGCCCGCATCTTGTTCAACAGCACATACCCGTCTTCGCCTGGGAGGCCGAGATCCGCCACGAGCAGGTCGGGTCGCTCGGCGCCCGCGCGCTCGACGGCTTGCCGTGTCGTCGATGCGGCCATGACCCTGGCGCCGGCGCCCTCCAGGACTCTGGCGATCAACTCTCGCGCATCATCGTGATCTTCGACGACGAGGACACCGCGTCCGTCCAACGCGTTGGACGCCGGCAGTTCGGCTCGGCCAGTCGTTGCCGTCGACGCCGGTACGTGCGCGCCATCGCGTTCGGCGCTCGGCAGCCGGATCGTGAACGTCGAGCCGTACCCTTCACCCGCGCTCACCGCCCGCACGGTGCCGCCGTGCAGTTCGACGATGTGCCGCACGATGGTCAGGCCGAGGCCGAGCCCTCCGAAAGTCCGCGTCGTCGACGAGTCGGCCTGCCAGAACCGGTCGAAGACGAAGGGCAGCACATCGGGAGCGATGCCGACGCCGGTGTCCTCAATCTGGAATTCGACGGCGTCCTCGACATGGCGCAGCGCTATGACGATCGCGCCGTCGAGGGCGGTAAATTTGACCGCGTTCGACAGTACGTTCCAGAACACTTGCTGGAGCCGGTTAGTGTCGCCGATCACAGGCGGGGTGACGCCGATCCGCTCTTCGAGCCGAATCCGCTTGGCGTTCATTGCCGGCCGGAACGTGTCGATCGTCGCGCGAACGATCGTGCGAACGTCGATCGGCTCGACGGTCAGCGTCATCTTTGCCTTCATGATTCGCGAGACGTCGAGCACTTCTTCGATGAGCCGAAGCTGCGCGTCGGCATTGCGCTCGATCACTTCAACGGCGTGAGCGGTGCTCTTGTCGAGATCCCGGTTCCGCAGAATGCGCGCCCAGCCGTAGATGGCATTCAACGGCGTCCTGAGCTCGTGCGACAGCGTGTTCAGGAATTCGTCCTTGAGACGATTCGCCTCCTGGACCTCGCGATACAACTGGATGCGATCGAGCGCGAGACGAATTCGGCGAGCGACTTCCTCGACAACGAGAGAATCCGCAGCGGCATATCGGCGCGCGTTCGCAGAAAAGAGCGACAACACGCCTCTAATCTTGCCGTCGACAACGAGAGGCAGCATCGCGGCCGCCGCCGCGCCGAGGCGCTGTGCCGCGAGTAACGACTCACCGGGGCCGATCAGCTGCGCGATGAGATCGGCGCTCCGGGTCGCGACGCGTGCTGTCGTGTGGGCGCCCCCGAGAGGAAAAAGCGCGTCGATGCTGGCCCTGGGCACGTGAATCGTCGACAGCAGCGCCTCTTTGGTCGCGTCCGCATGGACGCCCGGAATGTATCGGAATGCCCCGTTGTCCTCGATCACGTGGACCATCGTCCAGTCGGCCAGGAACGGCACCACCAGCCGGCGGACGACGTCGACGAGATCGTCGAACGTGACGAGAGGCGCAAGGCAGTCGGAGAAGTTCGCAAGAAAGGCGAGCGTGTCGCGCTGCCTCGTCAGGGCCAGTTCGGCCTGCGCGAGCCGCAGCGTCCGCTCGGCAGTCACGCGCTCGGTTACGTCGATCGCATGCCCAAGGACGTACGTCCCGCCCAAACCGTTCGACATGACGTTGCGATACAGCCACAGTCGGTCGGAGCCGGCTCGATCGACCACGCGCATCAACCCTGCATCGTGGCCGTGCGTCTGAATGCGCACGAGATACTCGTCGAAGAGAGGACGCGTGGCTGGCGAGAGGAAGTCGCGGAGATTCCGGCCGATGCCGTCCTCCGGGCTGTAACCCAGCGCCCGTGCAGCAGCAGGATTAATGGAAAGGATGGTGCCGGTCAGGTCGTGCGTGCAGATGAGGCCGAGGCTGTATTCCACGAGCTCGCGGTACCGGCGCTCGCTGTCGTGGAGGGCGTCAGTGGTCTGCTGCCATGCTGCGGTCATGCCCTCGAGCGTCTTTGCGCTGCGCTCGTCGTTCGGTTGGTTCATGACCGGGCCAGGAAAGAACAGCGATTATATCGCGCGGCGTTAACTCATCCGTGGGCGGGTCCGCAGGGAGTTGCACGGATTATGACAGTGTCGCGAAAGTGCGATTACAGGTTCGGGTCCGCTGCGCCGACGAGCTCGAGATTCAGCCCGTTCGGATCCTTCACGAACACGTTCCGGATGGTGTCGCTCCACTCGACGAGCTCGCCATCGCGTGACAGAACGCGTCCACCCTGGGCCTTGATCTTTGCGAGCAGCTCGCGAATGTGGCCGACCCGAAGCGCCATGCCGCAGGCGTTGGCGTCCGTCACCCGCAGGTCGAATGGCTTCCGCGGCACGCCCTGGATCTCGATGAGCTCGAGTCGCACCTTGGTGCCGGAGATCACACCGCCGGCGGTCCGGTACGAGGCGCCTGATCCCAGACCCATCAAGTCGAGCGTCGAGGAGTCTTTGGAGAACGCCTCGTCAGCCTTGAGCTCGAGTCCGAGCAGACCATTCCAGTACTTCAACGACTCGTTCAGGTCGCGAACCGTCAGGCCCAAAATGGCCCCGATGATTGGCCCTTCTGGCGAGTCGGCAGAAGGGGCGCCCTGGATTGCCTCGACGAAGTAGCCGTCCGGATCGCGCATGACGATCGCTCTTGCATCGCCGATCGCCGTGGCCACTCGGACCGGCGCCGCGCCTTTTGACACGATCGGCGCGTTGACGCTCTTCGCTGCCTTAACAATCGCGTCGAGATCGCGGACGATGATCTTCATCATCGGCGCCCCTGGGTCCGCGATTTCCGGCCGCTGGTTCAACTGGCGGTCGACGTTGCCGAACTCGGTCAGCTCGAAGTTGAACGCGCCCTTGAGCTGTGTCATCGCGACACGCAAGGTCACGCCCGGCGTGTTGGTCAGAATCTGGGGTCCGGTGCTCGCGAACGGCCGCACCTGGCCGGGAAGGCCGAACACCGACTGGTAGAAGGCGAGCGTCTTGTCGATGTCGTTCGTCGAATGAATGGCGTGCATGAAGCCGATGACGCCGGTCTTGTTCGTGGGGTTCGGTACGGGTGCCTGGGCTGAGACCAGCGCCCCTGCGAGCATGCACGATCCGAATGCAGCGACAACCCGCATGACATCCTTCCTGGTTGGCCGATGTCGTTACTCCGAGTCGTTCGGCGTCACGTTTCGGCTCTTGATCAGCCATTTGCCGTTCACCTTGACGAGCTGATCGAGGCCGTGCCCTACCGCCGCTACGCTCGGCTGACCGCCCCGGCCGGCGGGGCCGAACACCGTCATCCAATAGGAGTGATATCGCGCCTGATCTGTGCCGATGAATTCAAGATGGTCGTTGGTGATGACGTGATACATCGGAGCGGGTGTTTCCCCGGCCTTCTCGCGCTCGGCCCGGCGGTCTCTCATGTCGTTGACCATCTTCTTGAGCGCCTCGGTACCCTTCGTGGCATTCGACCCGGCGATGAACTGACCATCGGGGGTGTAGTTGCTCGCGTACGCGTCGGGGTCGCGTGTGTCGAGAGCGCGGACGTAGCGCCACATCAACGCTTCGATCTCGGTTCGATCCTTCATTTCGCGGACGACATCCGAATCAGATGCGCCGAGACGAATGCTAGTGGGCAGTGCCAACAGGCCGATGCCGAACGCGGCGAGAAGACCGATTCGCAAGTAACGCATCTCAAGCTCCTTTGAGGATGAAGTCGGTTTGATCAAATAGAGTCGGGCCGATGTGCGCGAAGGAAAGAACGTATCTGGCGTACCGCGAGAGGAATCCGCTCCTTGGGCTCCTTCCAGGGGAACATGCTCACTTCGGCCTTCGGCGCGAGCATCGCCGCCTCCATGGCGACGGCATACGGGTGCGCCGGAATGTCGTCCGGCAAAATCAGGACGGGCGTCCGGCAAGTGCGCACGAAATCGCGAGTCACCGTAAAGACGAAGTCAGCGTTGGTGCGGTACATCCTGGTCAGGAATTTGTCGACCGTCTCCATCGTGATTTCGGGACGGCGTTTGACCAGTTCGGGACCCCATCCTTTGATGTTGTTCTCGTAGAAAAGGTCCCGCATCTCCGGACGTGACCCGCTCGGCTGCGCCAGCACCGCCGCGACGACACGATCGGGTGCCCGCTTCAGCAGGTTCCAGATGAAAGGCCCGCCGATACAGAAGCCCATGACCATGAACTTGTCGATGCGCAGGTGATCCATCACGCCGAGGTGATCATCTGTGTATGCATCCCACGGCCGGTCAATTTCGAGCGGTCCGGACGACTGACCGCCGTTGGCGTTGCGCAGGTCCGACGCGATGCAGCGGTACTCACCCTTGAACTCGTCGATCGCGTTGAACGGATCGCCGCGTTTCAACCCCCCGATCGTCGAGTTCAGTCCACCGCCCGCGATGAGCAACAACGGGAAGCCGGTCCCGGCCTCCTCGTAGTGGATGCGAACGGGGCCCTTTTCGTAGAAGGACATAGCACTTCCTCCTTGCCCGGTCTGAGCAAATACCCGCTGCGCAGCCGCCATCGCCGTCGCAGCGGCGCCTGCCGCCAGCATCTTGCGTCTGGTTGGTGTCATCGTCAGCGCCCTCCTCGATGCTTCCAAGTCCTCGAGGCTTGGTCACACTTTTCGGGCATTCTACTGTGTTTTTCAGGAGGTGTGATGTTTGGGCCACAGAGCCTCAGGGTCACTGAGACGCTCGACGCGGCGCCGCGTCGAGCGTTCTATGAATCTCTATGACTTCTATGTTGTGGGCCGCTGTCAAGCTCCCTTTTCGTTTCTAAGACGTTTGGTCTCAACGACACATTCTCGAATCTCGCCGCCGCCGAAGCAGGCCCCCACCCAAGAGCGGGCGTGCGTAGGCGGCCGTCGCATGAGCGCGGTCGCGGTCGGCGTTGACTCGTCCATCCGCACGCGGGTCCGGGTGTGAAGCGGGTACAGGACCCCAGCCTCGACTTCTCTTCGAGCGCGCGCGACGACGCGCGGCCCCCTGAGACGATCCAGTCTCAATCCGGACACGTGAGCGGCGGTACCTTCTCCGTGACGGTCGCGCGGCGCGACCCTTCACAGACCGTACGCGCCGCGCGCGTGCGACCCGTCAACGCACCGCCGACGGGTGTCTGACGGACATCAGGCGCCTTTCAGGACCGCGCCGGCGGGGACCACACCGGTCGTGACATACCGCCATAACGCAATCACGAGCTTCCGCGCCACCGCCACAATGCCAATGCGGCGCGCGCGTTGCCCCGTCCCGAAATGCTCCTGATACCACTGCGTCAGGACGCTGTGCGGTTGCCACCGCACCCAGTTCCACGCCAGCTGAATGCTGATCGCCTGCAGGCGCGCGTTGCCCGCCCGACTGATCCCTTGCTCCCGCTCCGACTCCCCGCTGTCGAAGGGCGTCGGCGTAAACCCCAAGAGCCCGCCGATCTGGCGCCGATTGCGGAACGCGCGCCACACCAAGCCTTCGTCGAGCAACACCGATGCGCCCGTCGTCGCAACCCCCTTCAGCTGCACCAACTGCCGCAACGCACTCGCCGGCGCCGCGGCCCTGACGGCCGCCTGTTGCTGACCCTCGAGCTCCGCGATCTGGCTCGCCAGCACCGCCCCGCGCGCCACCGCGCGGGCGAGGCGCGTTTGCACCTCGACGGGCAGCGGCGCCCCGGCCCAGTCGTAGACTGCGGTCCACCAGCCGCTCGGGCGATGCCGCGGCAACGCGCACCCCCACGTGGCGAGCCAGCCGCGCATTTGATTGATCAGCCGGGTCTGCTCCTGGACTAATGCGGTCCGCTCGCGACTGACCTGGCGCGCAGCTTCCGCTGCCACCGTCGGCACGCGCACGTCGCTCCACGCGCGACGCTCCCCGTAACAGACCCGCACGAGCATCCGTACCAGTTTCACGGCATCGAGCCGATCCGTTTTTGCGCGCCGCGCCCGTCGATTCACTTCGATGCTCGCCGAATCCACCACCCGATTGCGAATCCCCCGCTGCGTCAGCGCGCGATGAATCCAGAACCCGTCGCGCCCCGCTTCGTAGCAGCTCACCACCGACGCCTGGGCCGGCAACCCGAACCGCATCCGCCCCTGCCGCACCGCGCGCTCCACCCCCCGCAAATCTCCACTCGCTACGGTCCGTAACCACGGGTCCACCCCGAACCCCGACGTCATCGCAAGCTTCCATTCCTTTTTCCCCAACTCGAACGCCACATACAACGTCGGCTCGTTTACACTCATCTCCGGGCGGGTCGTTGTGATCATCACCGCCTCCTTCTGGCTTTGAACACCCTAAGGAGCTTATCGCTGCGGCCCGCTCATAGTCTCTCCGTGACTCCGTGGCGATTTTTGGCGCCAACGCCGAGGTTCGATGGGGTGAGAGTGTAATCAAGGGCCCCGCACCCGGATCGTTCAACGTCCGGGTGCGGAACATCGAGATTAGAAGTCGAACTGCACGCTGATCTTGAAGAGTCGCGCCTGCGTGATCGACAACGGATTGAGGTAGTTGGCAGCGGGATTGAGCAGCGTCGGCGAATACGCCCGCTGGTACACGTCCGTCGTGTTGGAGTTGACGAGATTGAAGATGTCGAGCGCAATCAACGTGCGGGTCCGGCCGTACCTTAGATTCTTGCCGAATCTGAGATCGACGTTGTTGAGGCGGTCGCCGTACAGCGATCCGGGCTCGACGATATTGAAGAACTCGACGGCCTGGTTTCCGCCGCCAAACAGCCGTCCAAGGCTGGTTTCGGGGAACAGCAGCAACGCCTGCCCACCGAGGCTCTGGGTAGCGACGGCTGGGAACTCGTTCCCCGCATACGGGAGGCTGCGGAACGTCCCGCTGATCAGCACGTCGATCTTCGGGAAGTTGTACGTCGCCAGCCCCTTCAGATTCGTCTTCCATCCCGACTCGCGATGGCAGAACGCCTGCGGCCACTGTCCGAGGCCGCCGAGGAACGTGTCGAGGAACGGGTCCGTGCCGCCCCAGGGACCGAAGATATAAAACTCGGGGTGATTCTTGGCCACGCCGCACGAGTCCTCCACGACGTTCCCGGTGCTGAACCCGCCCTGGATCGTCAGGTCGCGCATGCGCGCGTTCACCGTCAGGTCAACGCCATTGAAATTGTTGTACGCGCCGCCGACGTTGTCGGCAAAGGTCAGGAAGTTATCGGACAGTGCGAACTTCTCGGGCTTGATGTCATAGAACGTCAACGCTTGCCCGGCATTGCTCCCGAGCAGCGGGTTGTTCGGTACGTTGTAGACGAACGCGTCGAAGTCGGCCGGGGTCCAGGCGCGGTTGATCGTGGCCGGCAGGTTGCCCCAGCTCCGTCGGACGTAATCGACTTCGACCGAGACTCTGGGGGCGATCTGCTGCGTCACACCCGCCGTGAGATCCCAGCTGTACTCCCGTGTGTTCCAGCCACTGGTGGTCGCCGGATCGACCGCGAGCGCGGGGACGGACTTCCCGAACAACGGATTCCCCGCGGCGCACTCGCCGTTGACGGCGGGGTTCAGCAGATTGCAGTCGACACGGTAGTCCTGGTTGTTATCGGTCCAGCCTCTTTGGTTGTCCTGGGACACGAAATGCCCTAATCCGGCTGGACTGTAGTTGGCCCACTCGTCGACAGTGTTGAACGTGGTCGCGTACCGGCCGAGGAAGAACTTCGCTGCCGTCTTCCCGTTGCCGAACACATCATAGGACGCGCCGAACCGCGGCAACAGCTCCTTCTGATGGAGCGGGCCGTCCTCTTCGGGGAAGATGATGGGGGTGGGTACGAGATAGTTCGGGCCCATCTGCTGTTGAGGGAAGTGGTCGGTCAGGTGCTCGAAGCGCAGGCCGCCCTGCAGCGACAGCCGGCCGATCGTCCATCGATCCTGCGCGTACAGCGCGAACATGCCCTGCTGCTGTGCCTGCTGCGACGCCTGGTCGAGGTTCACCGTGACAGCGGTCGGAACGCCGTTCGTGAAGTAGTACCTGAGTTGTGAATCGTTGTAGAAGTTGTTCGGGAACGTCGAGTCGTTCATCAGGTAACGCGCGCCGAACTTGGTCGAGTGCGACCCTGTCACGTAAGACGCGGACCCCTGGACGACGTTCGTGAATCCGGTGTGTCCGGACCAGTCGGCGGCGCGGTAATTGATACCGGGGATGAGGCCGGCATTCTCCTGCACCGGAATCAAGGTCTGGTCGAACACATTCTTCTGCTGGGAGCCCCACCAGAAATAGGGTCCCAGCTGAGCGTTGGCTTCGAGCAAAAGGCGCGAAGTGACCGGCGAAGTCCAGCTCACTTGAGTCAACCAGCTCGGGTGGTTTTCGCCCCTGCTGTACCCCTCGGGCGACCTGATCAGCGCCCCGAAGCCAAGCCCAGAACTGTCGCCGCCCTGTTCGCAGGGCAAGCAGGAATACTGGATGCCCGACCAGGCGTTGATCTTGTTGCGCGGCGTCGCCTGCCACGTCAGCCGCGCCGAGGTGTTCTTCCACCGGCCGTCGTTGACGGCCTGCTGCGAGAAATCCGGGTCGTAGGTCCATTTCGTCGGATCGCCGACGTTCTTGTTGGCCCACATGCTGGCGACATACTGATCGTTGTATTGATAGCGATATGTGGCGAAGAACCACAGCCTGTCACGGGCGATCGGGCCGCCGAACGACGGATTGACGTCCCAAACCTTCTTGAAGCTGTTCGTTGCCGTCAACCCCTGCGCTTTGATCTCATCGGTAAGGTTTTCGCCCTGGAGCCCGCTGCCGGTGCCGTTGATGAAGAAGCTACCGGCGAACATGTTGCCGCCCTGTTTGCCGATGACGTTCATCTGCGGTCCGCCGGTGACCGCCTCGCCAAGTCCGCCAGTCAGAGAGAAATTCACTTCCTGCGAGTTGCCGACCTCGGGCACGTAGCCCGACACGCCCATGCCCTGGTAGCCGGCGCTCATCCCATCAAGTTGGACCTGCCCCTCGTTCCGTCGTCCGCCGTGAATCTGGAACACGCTATAGAGTCCAGGGCTGGATCCGCCGACATCATTGCCCTGCACGTTGATCGCTGGGACGAGTTGCGTGAAGGCGGAATACTGGCGAGATGATGGAATGTCGGTAACCGTCTGGCCGCTGATCGTCTGCTGGCCCCGGGTGGTGGTCACATCCACGATCGGTGTTTCGCCGGTGACGGTGACCGTTTCCGCCAAGCCTCCCACCTTCATCTCCGCGTTAACCGTGGCCACGAAGTTGGTGGTCAGCTCGATCCCTTCGCGCTTGATCGTTGCGAACCCCGGCAGCGCAAACGTCACCGTATAAGTGCCTGGTCTCAACTCCTCGATTGCATACTGACCGGTTCCACTAGTCACAACGGAGCGCGTCTTCTCGATCAGCGCCGGGCTGGACGCCTCGACCGTCACACCCGGCAACACGGCCCCTGACGCGTCCCTGGCCGTGCCCACGATCGACGCTTGAGCATAAGCGGCCACTGGGACGCCGATCAGTGACACGAACACCACCATTGCCTTCACACACTTGAGCATGCTGCCTCCTGTCCAAGCAACACGAACCTCCAAGGACGGCCTTGTGACTAATTTAGAAAGATGTCGAAGCCTACTATGCGCTTCTATCGAAGATCATGTTCAGTGTCAATACACAGATTCACCTAAAGTCCGCATGATTTGAACGGATCGTCCGATGGATCCAAGGCGATGAACCTTGGACCGGAACCGACGCCCGAATCTCGGCGTGTTTGATGGCTTGCTTATTCGTATTGCGGCGAGTCTCACAACAGACAAAGAAGTGAGGTCTCCCGTATCTTCAGGACCAGGTGAGAGGTTTCGAGAGGACACGGTCGGTCAAGAGGGAATCTTCTCTTTGAATTTCCGGGTGCGCGCGAGCACAGTCGAGAGCCACGTCATCTCGAGGTCGGTGCCGGTCCGGAAGAGGTCGACGAGGGACGTCGGCAGCCCCGAGAAGTCGATCGCGTGGCGGCCCCAGTCCGGGCGCCGGCCGTCGTAGTCCGTGAACTTGTAGTGGCGGGCGAGCTCCCAGGAGCTCCACAACATGCCGGTGCGATCCATCACCTGAGGATCCGCCGCGAGCGCCGCGACGGCGCGTCCGACGAACAGCGGCGACTCGGATTGCAGGAAGTTCGAATCCTTCTTCCCGGCGTCGCGCCAGTTGTCCTCCGTCACACCCATGTTCTGCAGCATCGATTCCGAGCGCAGGAAGCCTGGAGTGATCGCGACCACGGCAACGCCGTGCGGCTTCAGTTCCGCCGCCCAGAAGAGCGGCAATATCTTCTGCGTGATCTTGACGGCCTGGGCCATCGGATTGCCGCCGCCGCCCAGCATGTCGTTCTCGGTGACTTCGACGATCAGCCCGCGTTTGGCCGGAATCATGGCGAGCGCGGTGTGCTTCGCCGTGATGATCCGAGACGTCAACGCCTGCCGGAAGATCGCGTCGGCGTTCTTCAGGTCGGCCTGCCAGAAGGATCCCCACTGACCCATCATCGGGTCTTCACCGGCGACGCTGTTGGCGACGATGTCGATCCGCTTGTGCGCGCGGAGGATGCGGCGGAAGAGCGCCTTGACCTCGCTCTCGACGGTGTGGTCGACGCGTACGGCGATCGCGTTGCCGCCGGCGTCCTTGATCATGGCGGCGGTCTCGTCGATCGTTTCCGGCCTCTTGTATGGCGACGGTCTGCCTTTGACACTGCGGCCGGTGCAGTACACCGTTGCGCCGGCTTCGGCTAGCGCGCGTGCGATGCCTCGTCCGGCGCCGCGGGTCGCGCCGGCGACAAGCGCCACCCGTCCGGCGAGCGGCTTGGTCGATCGAGCAGGGACCTTCTTGGCCATGACCGTGCTATACCGCCTGCCGCGCCCGATCGGTGTCGCGGAGAATCTTGATCGCGACGGTCAGTGTCAAAAGCGTAGCTATGGCTTGGGCTTCCAGTTCAAGATTACCGTGATCGGCGAGTTGGCTTCTTCCGAGACGGTGGCTACCAGAAACCGCTGGCCGTCCGAAGAGACCATGTATTGGTGACGGTAGTCGGCTTGCTGCACCGCACCGCCGAGTGCGGGAGCGAACAGCTTCACGGGCTCGCCGACGTCGGGGGCCTGGGCGTTCGACGTAACTCGGATGGGAACCGTCATGAGCCGGCCATCCAGCGCGACGTAGAACAATTCCTTGCCATCACGCCGCCACCGCACCTGACTGCCGCCGTTCGTAGAAATCGGCCACTTGTTTCCGGGGCCGGGGAACGGCTGGACGTAAATCTCAACTCGGCCCGACTCATCCGACTGGTACGCGATCCACTTTCCGTCAGGAGAGAATTGCCCACCCTGTTCTTCGAAATCTGTCTGGACGACCGGGAAGGGCTTTGCTTTTCCATCTAGTGGCAATGCCCAGATGTCAAAGCTTCTCTGTAGGTCCTGGCTGCTAAAGAGCAGGAAGCGCCCGTCGCGCGACCAGTCCGTTCCAACTTTGTTTTGTGCCGTAGCCAGCAGCGGTTCCTCACTCCCGCCCGTTGTCGCAGACTTCTGGTAAAGATCGGGTGTGCCTTTCCGATTCGAGGTAAATACGATACGGTCTCCATCCGGAGACCAGACCGGGAAAACGTCATCCGCATCGTCAGATGTGAACCGGCTAAACACGCCGCGTCTCGGTTCGAGCAACCAAATGTCTGTATTCCTATTCACGCCTCGGTACAGCGCCACGCGCTGGCCATCGAGTGAAAGCGACGGCTCCGACAACGTTGTACTGACGGGATCGCCCACTTTGCTAATCTCGTTGCCGGACCGGTCAAACCAGACGAACTGCCGCTGACCGCCTGCTGAACTCGTACCGATAGGCGATGGAACCTGCACTGGATGCGGATACTCCCGGACCCTGCGGACTACTCGCCACCTGATCAGCCACTGCAAAGGGACTCCCGGTCAGCTCCAAACGGGCTGGATCGAACTTTTGCGCAAACAGCGTCCTCTGACGATGGAAAAGAAGGTGTCCGGAAGACACGTACATCGCACCTGGGTCCCCATCGAGCAAACGCCGGGATTGTGTGCTCCCGAGCTGACCGACATAGATGCCTTGTACTTCGGCACGCCCTCGCATCCAATAGAGGAAGTGACGATCGTCGGGCAGGAATCGTGGAGAGAAGTGACTGCCTTGCTGCCCCTCCAGTTGCGTTGCTGCGACAGGTTCACCACCGGTGTCAGAGACACTGAAGACCGGAGTACCAAACATCGTAAAAAGGATCATGCCGTCGCGATTCCATGCGCCACCGCTGCCTCGGGGAGCGTTCGCGAGTGTTTGAACCGATCCGCCGTCGAGGTCGATCCGCCTGAGCTTGCCGTCCGCAAAGAAACCGACGGACCGGCTGTCCGGCGACCAGAACGGACTTTGTGCACCATCGGTCCCCGTCAATGGCCGTGCCGCAACGGAATCCAGCAACCGCAGCCACATCCGAAGCCGTCCCTCTGAATTGGCCACGTAAACAATCTTCTGCCCGTCTGGCGAGATCGCCAGCGACGTGGGATCGGTTGTCGGTGGTGTGTTGATCTCGACGCGCATTTCGGGAAGCGCTGTTGCAGCGGGTGCGCCGCCCAAGCGCCCCGCCCCAATCGCCGCCGCGACGATCGTGACGAGCCCGAGGGCGGACAGCCAGGCAAGTCGCTCAAGTCGTCGCGAGGATGCTTGCGCTCCGGGGTTGGCGTCGTGCGGCTCGGCCTGCGCCTCATCGATTTCGATCCGCGCGTCGCGGATATCGCGGAGCCGGCGCTTCTGGTCCTTCTGGAGACAGCGGCGCAATAGCCGCCGGAGGCCTTCGGGCCGGGCGGGCAAGTGGTGCCAGTCGGGCTCGGTTTTCAGGACGCCGGCGAGAACCTCGCTCACCGAATCCCCTGGAAAGGCGCGGCGACCCGTGACCATCTCGTAAAGCACGCATCCGAATGCCCACACGTCCGACGCCCGATCCGCCTCCTTCCCTGTCGCCTGCTCCGGTGACATGTATGCCGCGGTGCCCAGGATCGTGCCCGGCACCGACGCCATCAGCGTCGGCGAGTGCGACGGCCCCGCAGGGCTGGAGCCCCGCGCAGCACCGGCCTCAGAGGATCCTGTGAGCTTCGCTAAGCCGAAGTCGAGCACCTTCACCGTGCCATCAGGTCGCACCTTCACATTCGCGGGCTTCAAATCCCGATGGATGATGCCCTGCTCGTGCGCGGCTTCGAGTGCCTCACAGATCTGCCGCGCGATGGGCACTGCTTCGTCGAGCGGCACCGGTCCTTGTGCAATCCGATCGGCGAGCGTGGGCCCTTCGACCAGCTCCAGCACGAGTCCCTGCACGCTGTTCGATTCCTCAAAGCCGTGAATCGCGGCGATGTTCGGATGATTGAGCGAAGCGAGCACCTGCGCTTCACGCTTGAAGCGGGCCAGGCGATCGGCATCAGCGACAAACAATGCGGGCAGTACCTTGAGGGCGACTTCGCGCTGCAGCTTCGTGTCCCGCGCACGGTAGACCTCGCCCATTCCGCCCGCGCCGAGCGGGCTCAGGATTTCGTAAGGGCCGACGCGGACGCCGGATGCGAGGGTCACGTCAGGAGTGGGGATTATACCGGTCGCCTGTGACCGGTGAATGGACGGGTGTGCGAACGCCCATCGTAGTTGTTCGCTCGTTTCACTTTCACTTCTTGTCGGCTGCCTCGAGGTCGCTCCAACCACCCCATGGCCGCGTCCAGCCTTTGGTCTTCCAGCGCCAGATGAAATGCACGGTCAAGCCGAGACTGAGACTACCAAGTATCCACAGCCAGAAGTACGGTGTGCGCCAGAGAGTCACGCTGACGCCGATCAAGATCACCCACTTCAGCACTCGAAACCAGACCGGTTGCGCTCGTCGGGAAAACGCGACTCGCGCCTCGCGCTCTAATACTTTGCCCACAGACATGGTTCAGCCTCGGCTTTTGCACCGGTCGCTTTTCTCGGGTAGCTTCGTCGTGCGGTAATGCAGCCGGTCCTTCCCGCGTCTTTCAATCCCATCAATGCCCTAACGACAGTTCAGGTCGGGGCCATTTCAGACCTCTCGTCGCGGTGCTGGAGGCGACTCGAGTGCGGCATGAAAAGCAGGATCAGAACTCCCGCAAGCAGTTCGAGTCCGGCGACCACATACAGACCCGATGACGTCTTACCGGTCACATCCCTGAGCCATCCGATGGCAAATGGAGCGACCCAGCCCGAGAAACTGCCAATCGAGTTGATGAGCGCGATCCCGCCGGCAGCCGCTGTACCGGCTAACAGCATGGGTGGGAATTGCCAGAACGACGCACCGGCGGTCACCGGTCCGATCGTCGCGAGTGCCAGCGCAGCGAATGCGATGATCGGGCGATTCGCGAATATACCGATTGAGGCAAGCCCGGCCGCGCATGCCAGGCACGGCAGCGCCGAATGATATCGTCGCTCCAGCGTCCGATCCGAATGGCGGCTGACGACGAACAAACTGATCACCGCCATGATGTTCAGCACCGCGAACAGCAGGCCGATGGTCAGATCGTCTTTGACCCCCAGCCCCTCCTCTATGATGGTCGGCCCCCAGAATCCCACCGTCGGATTGCCGCTGGTAAGGCAGAATTGAATGACGGTGAGCAGCCACACCTGCGGAGTGATCAGCGCGCGTACGAGTCCATGCTGCCGTGGACCGGCCTCGCGGTTATCAGCTTCGAGATCCTCGACCACCACGCGCTGCTCGGTCGGTGTGAGCCAATCGGCCTGACTGGGCTTGTCGGCGAAAATCGCAAAAGTCAGGCATCCGAGGACGATCGAAGGAACGCCTTCGAGAAGGAAGAGCCATTGCCAGTTGGCAAGGCCCAGGCGGCCGCCCATCGACCCCATGATCAGGCCAGAGAGTGGACCACCGACGACTCCGGCAATCGGGATGGCCGCAAGGAACAACCCGACCATGCGTGCGCGTCGACGACGGGGAAACCAGTACGTCAGATAGAGGATGGCCCCGGGCAAGAGCCCCGCTTCAAATGTGCCAAGCAAGAACCGCAGGATATAGAACGATGCTGCCGTCTTCACTAGCATGGTCGCCATGCTGGTGAGCCCCCACAGGATGCTGATCCGGGCGAAGGTCTTGCGCGCGCCGATTCGCTCGAGCAGAAGATTGCTGGGAATCTCGAATAGCAGGTAACCGAGGTAGAAGATGCCTGCGCCGAATCCGTAGGCCGCATCGCTGAAACCGAGATCCTCGACCATCTGCGACCGGGCGAAGCCGACGTTGATGCGGTCCAGCCAGGCGACGACGAAGAGCAGAACCAGAAACGGCATGATTCGCCGAGCGATCTTGTCGTAGATGGCTTCTACCTCGGAAGAGCCTGGTCGTGCGATCACCGTATGAATGGTGCGGTCAGTGGATCGCGACATGCGCGGGTATCGGCATAATACGGTTTTTGCGATCACCTTAACCTCAGACCAACCGGATCGCCGTTCTAAGAGTGGTTGATTGCATCAGTTGAGTTAGCGGTTTGAGAATGCTCACGTTTCTTGCAGAGGCATGAGGCGCAGCGAGCGATCTGATCAGCCCTTCGTCGCTCAAGGAGGAAATAATGGCCGAATCCCAATCCGCCGTCATCGAGGAAGAAGTCTCCCGCGACCGTCTCGCGGAGCTGTTGAACGAAGACCTTTCTCGCGAATATCAAGCCATCATCGCCTACGTGGTCTATTCCCAAGTGCTCACTGGCGCCGAGTATATGGACATCGCTGCTCAGCTCGAAGTCCACGCCAAGCAAGAGCTCGATCATGCGCTGATCTTGTCTCGACAGATCGACTATCTCGGCAAGATGCCGGTCGTCACGCCAAAGCCCGTGCGCACGTCGAAGGATCCGAGGGAAATGCTCCGGTACGATCTCGACAACGAAAACGAAACCATTCGTAATTACCGCGATCGCATCCGGCAATGTGAGGGCCTTGGCGAGTACGCGATAGCGGAGCAGATTCGCCAGATCCTGGTACAGGAACAGGATCATCAAATCGATCTCGCCCAGGCTCTCGGCGAAGAAGTCCCGGACCTTAGTACTGGTCCGAAAAGCCGCAGTTTGCATACCCGCCGCTGACGTGCCCGCGAAGTGGCGAGCGCGAGGCCATTCACCGCCAACTCGGTGAGCTCGGGCCGGCTCGCCCTTCGTGCTCTTCCTACGAATAGGCTGACCGATTTTCCACACGGTTAGGCTTGACACGACCAATTGGTAAGAATAGACTTACGGTAAGTGAATACTTACCATGATGCCCAGTTCGACGCACTCGGCGACGCAACGCGACGGGCGATTCTGGCGCGCCTCGCGGACGGTCCCTTGCCGGTCGGCGAAATCGCTCGTGACTTCCCGATGAGCCGGCCGGCCATTTCGCAGCATTTGCGCGTGTTGAAGCGGGCCGGGCTGGTCACCGACAGCGCAGCGGGAACCCGTCGGCTCTACGCAGTGAATCCCGACGCGATCGATTCGCTCCGGAAATACTTCGACGTGTTCTGGGCGCGGGCGCTGGCGGCATTCAAGAAGAAAGTCGAACAGGACACGAAGGAGGACAAATGACGATGCCTGCCGAACAGTCGATTGATATTCCGGTCCGCAGGACGATCAGCGTGAGCGCGAGTGTGGAGCGGGCGTTCCGCGTATTCACCGCGGAGTTCGACACCTGGTGGCCTCGGTCGCACCACATCGGGAAATCGCCTATGAAGAAGGCGATTGTGGAAGGGAAAGTCGGAGGCCGCTGCTACACCGAGCAGGAGGACGGCACCGAGTCCGATTGGGGGCGGGTTCTTGTGTGGGAACCGCCGCACCGCATCGTGCTCGCGTGGCAGATCACGCCCGAGTGGGGATATCAGCCGGACCCGGCGCAATCGAGCGAAGTGGAGATCCGATTCAGTCCGGTCGCTGGCGGAGGCACGCGCGTGGATCTCGAACACCGGCATTTCGAGCGGCACGGCAGTGGCGCCCCGACCATGCGGACCGCGGTCGATTCACCGAACGGGTGGACTGGCGTGATGCAGTTCTTTGCAGAGCGCGTCGAACACACGAAGTGAACCAATCAAAAACACGAACGAAAGGAGCTCACATGACGACCGCAACATCCACTGCCGTGGTCGCGCCGCTCGCGATGATCTTCGCGGTCAACGACGATCTCGTGTCTCGCGCGTTGGACGGGCTTACGCCGCAGGAACTCTGGCACGCCCCGACCGAACACAACAACGCGATGCTGTGGATCGCCGGTCACGTCGTGCAGACGCGGGCGACGGTCCTCAAGCTGCTCGGCGAAGCCGTCGACACCGGGTGGGGCGACTTGTTCGAACGAGGCGCCACGGTCGGCGCGGCCGATAAGTATCCGTCGCGCGAAAGCATCGAACACATGCACCGCGAGGTCGGTCCACGGCTGCTCGTCAAACTCGCTTCGCTCGATGAGAAATATCTGGCCAGCCCCGCGACGATGGCGTTGCCGGGTGTGAGAACGATCGCCGACCAACTCGGCTTCTTCGCGCTGCACGATACGTATCACGTCGGGCAGATGGCGTACATCAGAAGAGCACTCGGCTATCCGGGTCTCGTCGGTTAAGGCCTTGTCGGCTGGCGCCCGCTGGCGAGGCTCCAGCCGACATCCGTTCGAGTCACTTGTTCGCGTCGCGAATTTGCGTCACGAAGAGATCGACGTGGCTCTCGAGGCCACGCGTGACCGCTGCGGCATGGGCCGCCTGAGCGCTGCTACCGATGCCGCCGCGGTGCATCAACGACACCTGCACCAACACCGGCTGATCGCGATACGTGAGCTTCGCCGTCGCGTGCGTGTAGAGAAACGCGTCGTACCGCGTCACGCACGTGCCGGTGGACGGGATGGCCGTCATCACGTTGATGTAGACGTACGTGTCTTCGTCGGAATTCTTGCGGACCGTGAAACCGGCATCGGTGAGCCGTTTCGACAGCGCGGCTTCGATGCTGTCGTGATTCAATCCGCACGAAGCCGCCTGCGCACTCAGATCTTCGACAAGAATCCCGAGGCTCTTGATGCCTTTCAGCTCGGCACCCGGCCGCTGGTCGAAGGCCTCGGTCGGAGGTGGCGGGGTCGCAGGCGTGGTGGAGGCGCCAGTCGACGCAGGCGCTTGGGCCTGGACACCGGGTTCGTAGATGCGTCTGGCCTTGTCGCCCATTCCGTGTTCGAGGAACTGCACGTCTACGATCAGCTGCGGCGGAGTGGCCGAGCGTGAAAACGTATAGCGCACCTCCCGACTGTGCTCGACGCGGTATGAAACGACAAGTCGATCGCCGTCCCGCTTCGTCGTTGCGAAGATCGGCACGTTCTGAAGGTCGAATGATTCCTCGATGCCGTTTGGATGAAACACTCGCGACTGGCCGAGCTCGTTCGTCATTGTGACCGCCGACGGAGTATCGACGACCATCAAACGTACCGGCGGATTGCGCGCTTCGGCTGTGAGCAACTGAACGCGCCGGGCGTCTTCATAGCTTTCCCGAGGTGCGGAAAAGGCGCCGGTCGCTTCCCGGCCACCGCCGCCGGATCGCCCCCGCCCGCTGCCGGTCGATCCGGCGCTCTGGCCAGTGCCACTACTCGACGAGGGAACCCAGTTGGCGTTGAATCCGATCTCGGGCGGCCATTCGCTCAGCGAGCGGTTGAGCGTCCAGACACCGCCGAGCGGCGAAACGCTCTGCGCGAACACCGGCACAGGAAAAGAGAAATACGCGGCAGCCGCCGCCACGAAACAGCCGAGCCCGAAGGTTCGTCGCATGCTGGTGCCCACGGTAACACGCCACTCCATCAGCAAACCACTATCGTCATCTGCGATGCCCTAAGAGTAATCCACCGCGACTGCGACTCCAGCTTCCGGCATGATCACACCTCATTGAAAGCTGATAGGATGCACCCATTTCTCGAGCCCACGTTCGGATAGTCGGTCTCCTGCTTCTGATCACCGCAGGCGGGGTCCCCGGCGTGCGGAGTTCGCGCCTTGGCGCGCTGAGCGCGAGGGCCCCCGTCGCCCCGGCACGATTCGTCCGCTTCAGCGAAGCCCGGCCGATTTTGGCAGAGCTCGCTGGCAGACTTCCACCCGAGCTCAACAACCTGACTCCGACGCAGATCGAAGCTGCGTGGTCTGGCTGGATCGAGCGCCACGATCGCGAGGTCCGCGCGCGGCTCGAACAGGGCGACGAAGACACCATCGTCAACTGGATGCTGTTCGGCACCTCGTTTACGTCAAGACCACGGGCGGTACTTGGCGCAGTCGAGTCGGGGACGACGAGCGATCGCGAGCTGGTGCTGCGGCGGACTGTCGAATTGATCTCGGCGCGCCTCGAGGATCTTCTGAAGGCGCTTGCGGCACCCGGCACCGACGAGCGGCGGCTGTTCACCCGCGCCTTTCTTCAGAGAAAAGGGCTTCGCTTCGCGACCAATGCGGACCAGGACGCTGTCCGAAATTATCTGATCGCCGCGGTCATGCGCGTGGCAAGCGAACAGGACCAGATCGATCAGGAACTTGGCGCAACCAGTGGCGGCGACGCCGTCACCGAGTTCGCGAAACGTTCCCAGCTGTTCCGCACGCGAGGCCTGTCGCTCGACACATCGCTGCTCCCCAACTATTCGATCGAGCAGGTGCTGGCGGCGATGAAGGCGCGTGGGCTGCTGAAGGCCGGCGCTGTGAGACGCGTGGCGATTGTCGGCCCCGGACTCGACTTCGCGGACAAGGACGTTGGCTTCGACGTCTACCCGCAACAGACGATCCAGCCTTTCGCCGTGCTTGATTCGCTCAAGCGGCTCGGTCTGGCGCCCTCGCCAGGGGAGGCGGAGATCGTGCTCCTCGACATCAGCCCGCGGATCATCGATCACGTGACGCGGGCTCGAGCCCGAGCCGTCAAGAACATTGGCTACACGCTGAACCTGCCGCTACCGAGGAGCACACCGTGGCTCCCCGAGGTTCGCTCGTACTGGCAGACACTCGGCGATCAGATTGGTATGCCCACGCAGGTGCCGAGGTCGAAGGCGATTGCGGACCTGGCCGAGCTGCGCGCCGTACGAGCGAGACCATCTGCCGTTCAGCGGATGTCGGTGCTCGACGTGAACATCGTGACGCAGCGGCTCGAGGAGGCGTTCGATCTCGTGATTGCCACGAACGTGTTCATCTATTACGACGTGCTCGAGCAGGCGCTGGCGATGTCGAACGTCGAGGGCATGCTGAAGCCGGGTGCGTTTCTGCTCGCGAACGTCGCGGCGCCGAACCTGACATCGGTCACGATTCGCCCGGTCGAAACGACGACGACCCTATACGCCAAAACCGTCAACGAGAACATCCGCGATTTCATCGTGTGGTACGAAGCGCACACGAAATAAGCGTGGCCGCTCTCTGGAGTGGCGCGAGGAGCCTTCTGGTCGCTGCGCTGTTGGCGGTCTCTTGTTCCGATCGGCCTGCTGCGCCGAAGCCTTCGGATGCGTCTGCCGGCGAAGGCGGGCCTTCGCCAGGCGTGGCTGAACACGAGAGCCCGCCGCGGGCCGACGCCCATCCTGCGCGGACCTTGCGCGGTGGGCTGGAGGCCGGGGTGGGGGAGTGGTTCACCGACGCCGCCCGTGAATCGGGCCTCGACTTCGTCCACTTCAACGGCATGACGGGCCGGTTCTATCTTCCCGAAGTCATAGCGCCAGGCATCGCACTGCTGGACTATGACGGCGACGGCGACCTGGATCTGTTCGTGGCGCAGGGACAGATGCTCGGAACGCAGGCGCTCAGTGAGGCGCTGTACCCGCCGCAAGTCCCCCTGAAGAGTCGCTTATACCGCAACGAGCTCGAGGTGCACGCCGACAATACGCGCACGCTGCGCTTTAGCGACGTCACCGACAGCAGCGGTCTCGTGGTTCACGGGTATGCCATGGGCGCCGCAGCCGGTGACTTCAACAACGACGGCTGCGTCGACCTGTACGTGACCAACCTCGAACGAAGCCAGCTATTCCGGAACAAGTGCGACGGAACGTTTACCGACGTGTCGAAGGAGAGCGGCGCCGAGGATCGCGGGTGGAGTGTTTCAGCCGCGTTCGTCGATTACGACCGGGACGGGTGGCTCGATCTGTTTGTCGGGAACTACGTCTACTACAGCGTCGAAGGGGACAAGCCCTGCCTCCATTCGATCGGGAGTCTCCGCGACTACTGTCCACCGAGCGTGTACCGTCCCCAACCGGACCGGCTCTATCACAACAACCGCAACGGGACGTTCACTGACGTCACCGTTGCCGCAGGTATGGGCCGTGAGTTCGGCCCGGCACTCGGCGTCTCGACTGCCGACTTCAATGGCGACGGCTGGACGGATATTTATGTTGCCAACGATGGTGCGCCGAACCAGCTGTGGATCAACAGGCACGACGGCACTTTCACGAATACGGCGCTCGGCGCTGGCGCCGCGCTCGGCGCTGACGGTGAAGCCAAAGGGAGCATGGGCGTCGACGCCGGCGATTTCGACCAGGACGGCGACGAAGACTTGTTTATCACCGAGCTCGCTCGTGAGGGACACAATCTCTACGTGAACGACGGATCGGGCGTCTTCGAAGAGCAGGCCGCCCGTGCGGGCATCAGGCTTGCGAGCCTGCCGTACACGGGCTTTGGCGCGGCCTGGTTCGATTTCGACAACGACGGCTGGCTGGACCTCCTGACCGTCAACGGAGCGGTCAGGCACACGGCCGGCGCACTAGCGCGGCGCGAAACGTTTTCGCTGCAGCAGCCCAAGCAGTTGTTCCGCAATCTCGGCAACGGACAATTCGCGGACGTCACGGAACAGGCGGGCGCGGTCCTGAAGAATCCCGAAGTCAGTCGCGGCGCCGCGTTCGGCGACATCGACAACGACGGCGACACCGATATCGTGGTGGCGAATGACGGCGGACCGATCAGACTGCTTGTCAACCACATCGGCAGCACCAGACATTGGGTGGGGGTGAGAGTGGTGGGCCGCGAACGCCGCCCCTCGACAAGCTCGGGGCGCCCTGAGCGTGCCGAAGGGCGTGACATGGTTGGCGCGCGCGTTGGAATTGTCCGCGCCAACCGTCCCACACTCTGGCGTCGGGCCAGGGCCGATGGCAGCTACGCGTCCGCCAACGATCCCAGAGTGCTCGTGGGTCTCGGCGACACTCCGAAGATCGTCAAAGTTCGCGTCGAATGGCCAAGCGGGAACGCCGAAGAGTGGACTGATGTGCCGGTCGATCGATACGCGACGCTTGTCGAAGGATCCGGCAATGCAAAATGAACAATGCATAATGCGCATCTCCGTCGCATTGTGCATTCTGCATTGTGCATTTCTAACAGGCGCGTGCGGCCGGCCCGAACAACTGGCCGCCCCTGCGCTGCGCCAGGTGGCGCTGCCGGATCTCGCGCGGCTCGAGGAATCGATCCAGACCCAGCTGCGCGAGCGCTACGCTGCGCTCGCCACGCAACAGAAGGATCCGGCAACACCCGCCGCTCGCCTCGGGACGGAATATGGCGAGATGGGCAAGCTGCTGATGGCGGCCGAGTTCCACGAACCGGCGCAAGCCTCGTTCCAAAATGCAGAGGCCCTCGCGCCGGGCGACCTGCGCTGGCCGTATTACCTCGGGCACCTGTACAGAGCAAAAGGAGACATCCCCAACGCGATGGCCGCCTTCGAGCGGGCGCTGCGGTTGGCGCCCACAGACGTGCCGACGATGATCTGGCTCGGAGAGTCAGCTCTCGATCAGGGACGACCGGATGTCGCGGAACCGCTCTTCACGAAAGCGCTATCGCTTCAGCCCCGCTCGGTCGCCGCATACTATGGCCTCGGACGCACGGCGCTCGCCAACAAGGACTACATTCGAGCCGCGCAGAATCTCGAACAGGCGCTGGCGCTCGACAGCAAGGCGTCGATCATCCACTACTCGTTGGCGATGGCATATCGTGGTCTGGGCGACCCTCGCAGAGCGGAATTGCACCTTCAGCAACGAGGCACGCTGCAGCTCGAGCCCGACCCGCTGAGGAAAGCCCTCGACGAGGTACTCGATAGCGCGCTGACGTACGAAAGAAACGCCGACGTCGCCGGCAATAGAGGTGAGTGGGCTGCCGCGGCCGGATATCTCAGGAAAGCCGTGGCCCTGGCCCCCACGCGGGCATCGCCGCGTCACAAGCTGGGCACGGCGCTCTTCTACATGGGTGACCGGCACGGCGCGTCCGACCAGTTTCAGGAGGCCCTGCGGCTGTCACCGAGCTTTGCCGCGGCGCATTACGCTCTCGGTGTGATCCATGAGGACGCCGGCGATCACCAGCAGGCGATCAAGGCCTTCGGATCTGCGGTCGAATCTGATCCCCTCTATGTCGACGCGCGTCTGGGACTGGCCGACGCGTTGAGACGCAGTGGACAGCTGAAACGATCGCTGTCGGAATACGAGCGCATTTTGAAGATTGACCCCGGCGCGTCCAAGGCGCGTTTCGGCTACGAGGCAGCGCTATCAGAACTCAACAGGACTACCATAGGTTCCCCGAGATGAAAGTCAGAGCGAACCATGCCGTCTGGCTGGTCCTCGGAGCGCTGGCCGCGGCCGAAACTCCATCGCACACGCACCAGGTCTCTGCCCGGCCCGCACAAGTTACGGCTTCCGATGAAGTGACCGTGCGAGTCATTGTCGTCGACTCGGACGAGAAGGCACGCCAAATCGTCATCCGGCTGAATAACGGCGAAGACTTTATCGCTCTGGCTCAGGCCGAATCGATCGATCCGACAGCGGTTGCGGGCGGTTTCCTGGGCACCGTGACGCTTTCAACGTTGCCCCCCGTGCTGAAAGACGCCCTCGTGGGTGTCGCCCCTGGGCGGTTGAGTCCCGTGGTTCAGATCCCGACTGGATTTGCCATCCTGAAGGTGGTCGAGGACGCCGATCGGGTCAGCATCAACATGAATGCGGCTTCTGGCGATATCGCCACGCTCGCGACAAAGGCGAGCGTGAGATATGTGATCGATGTGAGCGGCCTGGTTGAAGCGGAGGAGATCCTGCGGGCATTTTCCAAGCCGGCCGGCTGGAACCAGAATCCCCTTGTGATTTGCCAGGCGCGTCGCCAGTCCTTGGCGTCATCGCAGAGATCGCTCGAAGATTTCCTTTCGCCTGAGAAACAAGCAGTCCGCGCCTCGCGACCACCTGTTGACATCATGCAAGCCCACTTCGCTCTGGCGCAGATTCATGCCTATGACGGCCGCATGGACCGCGCGCTCGATCAGTATCAACAGGCGTATGAAACTGCTCGTGCTCGCCTGCCCGCTGCAGTGCCGCGGATGGAGGAAGCGCTCGGCGTGGCCTATCTGCACAAGTCCGGACTGGCGAACGATGTCCAGCGCGCGCCTGGTGAAATGTGCGTGTTCCCGTTACTGCCGGGTCAGCCGTACGGCAAGACCGAAGACTCGAAAAAAGCCGTCGAGCACTTCCTGAAGTTCCTGCAGCAGAAGCCCGACGATCTCGAGGTGCGATGGCTTCTCAATCTCGCATACATGACCGTCGGCGGGTACCCGGACAAGGTTCCGCCTGCCTATCTGATTCCGCCGGCTGCGGTGGCGTCCACGGAAGACGTCGGGCGTTTCCGCGATGTGGCTCCACAAGCGGGTCTGAGTGTCGTGGCGACGGCAGGAGGCGTCATCGTCGAGGATTTCGCCGGCAACGGGCGGTTCGACGTCGTGACGTCTAACTTCGACAGTTGCGGTCCCCTGCACTACTTCCGCAACAACGGGGATGGCACGTTCACCGAGCGGACGGCCGCAGCGGGGCTCGACGGCCAGTTGGGCGGGCTGAACATGATTCAGGCCGACTACAACAACGACGGGTGCAAGGACATCCTCGTGCTGCGTGGCGGGTGGCAGCTACCCCAACGCAAGTCGCTGTTGCGGAACAATTGCGACGGCACTTTCACGGATGTGACGGTCGCAAGCGGACTGTCAGAACCTGCGACGAGCACGCAAACTGCGGCGTGGGCGGATGTCAACAACGATGGACTGCTCGATCTGTTCGTCGGCAACGAGGATCGCGCGTCGCAGTTGTTTCTGAACAAGGGCGGAAGTGCCTTCGAAGACATCTCTCGCGCTGCCGGTGTCGAACGCGTCGCGTTCACCAAGGGGGTGAGCGCGGGGGACTATGACAACGACGGATTCGTCGACTTCTACGTGTCGAATTTCAACGGCAACAACTTTCTATATCGGAACAATCACGACAACACGTTCACCGAGCTGGCCCGTGCGGCAGGAGTGCCGGGGCCCGGGCTCGGTTTTGCGACCTGGTTCTTCGACTACGACAATGATGGATGGCCGGATCTTTTTGCCACGAGCTACTTCACGTCGGTCGACGAATCCGTTCGGACATACCTCGGTCTTGCCCACAATGCCGCGACACTGAAGCTCTACAAAAACTTGGGAGATGGGACGTTCCGCGATGTGACGAAGGAGGTCGGCCTCGAAAAGGTGTTCATGCCCATGGGTGCAAATTTCGGGGACATCGACAACGACGGATTTCTCGACATCTATCTCGGAACTGGAAACCCATCCTACGCTTCACTACTTCCAAATGTGCTCCTTCGCAACAACGAGGGGAAATCGTTCGTGGACGTCACCGCATCCTCTCGCACCGGCGAGCTGCATAAGGGACACGGTATCGCCTTTGCTGATCTGGACAATGACGGTGACGAAGAGATCATCGCTGAAATCGGCGGCGCCACACCAGGAGACAGTCATCCACTGCGACTGTTCGAGAATCCCGGTCACGGAAACGATTGGATCAACCTGAGGCTCGTGGGCGTCAAGACCAACCGGGCGGCGATCGGGGCTCGAATCAAACTGACCGTCGAAAACGAGGGGCGCGGAACTCGTTCGATTCATCGCTCCATCGGGAGCGGCGGGTCCTTCGGCGCTTCACCTCTGGAGCAGCACATCGGCCTGGGCAAGTCGGCGCGCATCGTCGACCTCGAGATCTGGTGGCCTGCCAGCAACACGCGCCAGCGCGTTGCTGGCCTGGCGAAGGGTCAATCCTGGGAAATCACCGAGCTCACGCGGAACTACCCGAGGCTCGAACGGCGTCCGATCCGCCTCGGGGGAGCGAGGAAGCCCGAATGAGCGATCGGACGGACCTCCATCATCCAAAAAACCGAAGGCGTGGGCAAAGTCGCGACAAATCCGTGACAGATTCAGCTTGACATGTATACCTGCCGAGGTTAGCTTGCTGCCCGATCCTTAATAACCCCCATACGCGTCGGGCACTCGTCACAAACAGGCAGGGAGGTCAGCGATGGTCAGGCTAGGCCGGCGTTCCCCTTGGTTCCTGGTTGCGTTGCTCGTGTTGCTCTTACCATCAGCGGCCCATGCGCAGGCCGCGATCACCGGCGTCGTCACGGATGCTTCCGGCGCCGTACTACCAGGCGCGACGGTTGAAGCCGCCAGCCCCGTATTGATTGAAAAGGTCCGATCGGTCGTCAGCGATGGCACTGGGCGGTACCGAATCGTCGACCTGCGGCCGGGCACCTACTCGGTGACCGTCTCGCTACCGGGCTTCAGCTCGGTCAAGCGCGAAGGCATCGAGCTATCTGGAAACTTTGTGGCTAGCGTGGACGCCAAACTGACGGTCGGCACGATCCAGGAAACGATTACTGTAAGCGCCGAGTCGCCAATCGTCGACGTGCAGAGCACCCGGTCGCAGCAGACCCTCGGCCGGGACGTTCTCTCGTCGATTGCCTCTTCGCGTAACGTCGGCGGCATTCAGTCGCTCATTCCAGGCGTGCAAGCGGCAGGGGATCAGGGCGGCCTCACCGGGTCGATGCAGGGCGGGGCCACCGCCATTCACGGCGGACGCGTGAACGATTCGCGGATCTATGCGGATGGCATCAACATGGGATGGGCGGGCACTGGCGGCGGCGGCGGGCAGATGCCTCAGGTAGCCACCGCGCAGGAAATCGTGATGACCCTCGCGGGCGGGAACGCCGAAGCCGAAACGGGCGGTTTCGTTTTCAACGCCATTCCGCGCGACGGCGGGAACGACTTCAGCGGCCAGTTCAACTACAGCGGTTCGGGTGGCTCGCTGCAAGGCAGCAACTACACGCAGGCGCTCAAAGATGTGGGTCTGCGGGCGCCGTTCGAGCTCATCAACGTGTACGACGTCAGCGGCATGTACGGCGGCCGGATCAAGCGGGACAAGCTGTGGTTCTATGGGACCTACCGCCAGGTCGGGGGGGAGCGCACGGTGCCGGGCATGTTCGTGAACAAGAATGCCGGCAACCCGAATTCCTGGGTGGTGGACTTCGACCGGACGCAGCAGGCGTTCAACAACAGCCTGGAGCGCCAGGGGACGATCCGGCTGACGTGGCAGGCGACACCGCGCAACAAGTTCAGTTTCCACTGGTCCGAGCAATACAACGACGCGAACTACGGCAACGGTGGCGGTGCTGGAGTGCCGGTGACGACGCCAGAAGCGTCGAGCCGGGTGCTCTACATTCCGTCACGTCAACCGACTGCCACCTGGCAGTCGCCGATCACGGGCAAGTTGCTCGCCGAGGCCGGCTGGGGCATGTATCAGTCGCGGTACCGCTTCGGTCCACGCAACGACGACACATTCAACGAGGCGATGATCCAGCGGTTCGAGCTAAACGGCGAGGCCGGTTGTGTCGTCGCGGGAGACTGCATCCCGGGCATGTTCTCACGGATGCCTCGAGCCCCCGGCCAGGGCGGATTCACACATTCGTTGATCGGGAACCTTGCCAGCCTGCGCGCGTCGCTGACGTACGTCACCGGCGCGCACAACATGAAGTTCGGCTACCAGGGCGGGTTCGGCAATCCGTCCCAGACCTACCAGAACTACACGCAGGTCGTGCAGGTCCGGACAAGTTTCGGCGTCCCGAACCAATTGACGCAGACGATCTCGGTAGGGCCCGACACGAAGTACATCCGCAATCTGATCCCGACGAATCTCTACGCGCAGGATCAGTGGACGCGCAACCGATTGACCCTGCACGGTGGCGTGCGGTACGACTCGCTCATCTCGAACTATCCCGACCAGGGCATTGGCGGCCCCGGCTGGCCGTACGCCCCGAACGAGGTCTTCTTCCCAAGCCGGTCGACGCCCGGGTACGCCTGGAAGGACATCGCGCCACGCCTGGGCATGGCATACGACCTGTTCGGGAACGGGAAAACGGCCGTCCGGTTCAACCTCGGCAGGTACGTGGAGGCCATCACGGCGAGCAACAACGATCTCGACATGAACCCGCTGATTCGCACGGCCACGAACACCACGCGCGGCTGGGCTGACGGGATCAACGCGATCTCCGGTGTCGCGGCGCTTCCGGTCGGAGACCCGCGGCGCGGCAATTTCGTCCCGGACTGCGATCTCAACAACCCCGCAGCGAACGGCGAATGTGCGGCGATGGACAACACGAACCTCGGGAAGCAGGTGTTCTTCCGGTCCTTCGATCCCGCCTACGTTGGCGGCTGGGGCACCCGGCCGAACAACTGGGGGCTCGGCCTGTCGGTTCAGCACGAGGTGTTGCCCCGGGTCTCGGTGACCGTTGCCTACAATCGCAACTGGTGGGACAACTGGTATGTCGTGGACAACCGGGCGACCAACTTCGAGGACTACACGCCGTTCAGCATCAACGCGCCGGTCGATCCGAGGCTGCCGAATGGCGGCGGTTACACGATCGGCGGCCTGTACAACCTCGTGCCGGCAAAGGTTGGGGCGCAGGACGAGCTCGCCCAGTCCTACAAGAACTTCGCCGATCAGTCTGAGAACTGGCAGGGCGTGGACTTCAGTGTTGTGGCTCGGCTGCGGAATGGGCTCACGGTGCAGGCGGGCACGAGCACCGGGCGCAAGTACGCAGACGGCTGCGAGGTGCGAGCCAAACTGCCGGAGCTCGGTACCGGCACAATCACAGGCGCGGCGGGAACATTTACAAACAGCTCTGTGACAGCGAACGTCAATGCTCTTGGCGGAGGCGCATACGCCCTCTCGGTGACGAACCCCTATTGCCGTATCGCGGAACCCTACAGAACGGACTTCCGAGGGCTCGCCACGTATACGATTCCAAAGGTGGACGTTCAGGTGTCCGGGACGTGGGCGAGCATCCCCGGGGACTCGCTGCGGGCGGACTACACGGTAACCAATGCGGTGATTGCCGCCGGGCCGCAGCCGCTCGGCCGGCTTCTCACTGGGGCCCCCCCAGTCGTAAACCTGATTGCGCCGGCCACGCTGTGGGGCGAGCGGAACAACAACATCGATTTGCGGATCGCGAAGCTTCTCCGGTACGGCGGGACGCGAACCCAGGTTGGCGTCGACATCTTCAACTTGATGAACGCCGACACTGTGACCAACTACAACTATGGGTTCGTGCCGGGTTCTTCCTCGTGGCTGACGCCGACGACCATCGTTCCGGCGCGGTACGTCAGGATCAGCGTGCAGTTCGACTTCTGAAGAGCCGGTTGTCAAGGCGCCGATCGTTTCGAATCACTCGTTGATCACGCTGAGGCCCGCTCTCGTATGAGGGCGGGCCTCTTTTGTCGACGAGGGAGTCGATAAAGTGGACAAAGTTTCCACTTTTTACTTGATGTGCCCGTACTTGACATACCCGCGCAACCGGCCGATCATCCCTCGGACGCGTGAAGCCCTTCATGCTGCAGTGCATTGAGGAATTCGGCGATCGCGTGCGCGGCGGCGGGCGTCGTGTTGTGGACAGCCATGCTGGGCGTTGCGCAGACTCCGGCCTACCGTGCGCCGCGAACCGCGGATGGAAAACCCAACCTGAACGGGATCTGGCAGGCCCTCAATACAGCGAATTGGGATCTCCAAGGCCACGCCGCCGGCAAAGGTCCGGTGCCCTCGCTCGGAGCGGTTTTCTCTCTGCCTCCGGGCCTGGGTGTTGTTGAAGGCGACGAGATCCCGTACCTGCCGGCAGCGGCCGCGAAGAAGAAGGAGAATCAAGCCGATTGGGTGAAGCTGGACCCCGAGGTCAAGTGCTATCTGCCGGGTGTGCCACGCGCCACCTACCTTCCGTATCCCTTTCAAATCGTCCAGTCTCAAGAGACGATCATGATGGCGTACGAATACGCTGGCGCGGTTCGCGTCATTAATATGCTCGCCCCGACCAAAGCCCCGGGCGACAGTTGGATGGGATGGTCGAACGGCCGCTGGGAGGGCGAAACGCTCGTCGTCGACGTCACCAGCTTGAACGATCAGACGTGGTTCGATCGCGCCGGAAACTTCCATAGCGACGCGCTGCACGTCGTGGAGCGCTACACCCCCCGCAGCGCGGATACACTGAATTACGAAGCCACGATTGAGGATCCCAAGGTGTTCTCACGGCCGTGGAAGATCAGCATGCCCCTGTATCGTCGCGTCGACAAGAACGCAAGGATTCTGGAATATAAGTGCGTGGAGTTCTCCGAAGAGTTGTTGTATGGTCATCTGAGTAAGAAGCCCGGCAACTAGTTCGGTGCAAAGGGAGGCTCTCATGAGCCATCGCTCGCTTGCTTCAACGACTGCGCTCGCGGCTTTGGTCTCTTTGATCCTGGTCACGCTGCTCGCGCAGGCTCCCGCCGGACAGACTCAATCTTCCCCTGCGAAGCCAACGGCGGCCGCGAAGGCTTGGACGCCGCCACGTACATCGGACGGCACGCCGGACCTCCAAGGAATCTGGACCGACAACACGTTGACGCCTCTCGAACGCCCGAAGAAGCTGGGCGCCAAAGAGTTCTACACGGATCAGGAGTTTGTCGAACTCTCGCAACGGGCCCGCAAAGGGGACGTTGGCGAGGAAGGCGACCTGGGAGCCGCCCGTCCGCAGGCTGTGCGCTACGATCTCGAACTGTACGGTTTCGACCCGACCAAAGTCCGTTTCGCCTCCACGAAGCGAACCTCGCTCATCATCGGGCCGGACGGCACCGTACCACCCATGTTGCCGGGGGCCAGGGAACGAAACGCTGCTCGCGCTGCGCAAGAGAAGGGACACGAATTCGACAGTTATGCGACCCGCCCGTTGGGTGAGCGCTGCATTCTGATGCCTCAGCAAAGAATTCCGATGATTCCTGCCGCTAACGAAGGCAACCTTCTGCAAATCGTGCAGGGGCGTGGATATGTGACCCTCCTTCGCGAGACAGACCACGCTACGCGCGTCATTCCCACCGACGGGCGCCCGCATGTCCCGCAAAACATCCGGCTGTGGCAGGGCGACTCCGTGGGGCATTGGGAGGGCAATACGCTGGTCGTCGACACGACCAATTTCACGAACCTGACCGCTTACCGCGGATCCAGCGAAAACCTGCATCTGGTGGAACGCTTCACGCGCACCGCGGACGACACGGTGATTTACCAATTCACGGTTGAAGATCCCGCCACGTGGGCCAAGCCGTGGACCGCGGAAGTTCCCTGGACGAAAACGCAAGGGCCCGTGTACGAGTTTGCCTGTCACGAAGGCAATACGATGATCTCCAACATTCTTCGTGGCGCCCGTGTCGCCGAACAGGAAGCTGCGCAGAAGCAAGGGAAGTGAGGCACAACATGAGGACAAGGATTTTGGTCGTTGTTGCTGCCGCAAGCCTGCTCCTCGGGGCGGCGTCGGCATGGGCGCATCACGCGTTTGCCGCGGAGTTCGACCAGAACAAGCCGATCAAGGTAAAGGGAGCCGTCGTGAAGTGGGAACTGACGAGTCCGCACTCCTGGATTCACATCGATGTCAAGGAGCCTGACGGGAAAGCGGTAACTTGGATGATCGAAGGCGCGAGCCCGAACAATCTGTACAGACTCGGCTTCACGAAGGAATCCCTGCCGCCTGGCACCGAGATTCTGGTCGAGGGCTACCAGGCCAAGGACGGGTCCACTCGTGCGGTCGGCAAGAACATCACGTTCACAGACGGCAGAAAGCTCTTCCTCGGCTTGTCAGAAGCGGAGAGCGGCCCCAACAAATAAGCGCGTTCTCATTATCTGCGGCTTCAACGGAGCTGGCCGGCCGAACTTTGCCTCATCAATCGGCACATTCGTCTGTATCTCGTTCAGCACGATTGAATCGCGTCCGTTCAGCCATGCGTACGTGATGCGAAACGGCAGCTTGATTCCGTTGACCTCGCGATAGTCGCCGAAGTCGATTTGCGTGGGAACGCGACCGATCGGCGAGCTGCCGAAACGCAACTCACGCAAAAGCAAGCCGCTCTGCCGGTCGAAGTACAACGTCACCAGAAGACCCCTTGGTCCGGTTCCCTGCACGACATCGACCACGTGAGTCTGTCCCAACGTCGTGTCCTGCTGGAGCGATGTCTGGCTGGATGGGCCGCCAAGATCGGTAATCGAGGTCGGTGGGCCCGTTTTCAGGTTCGTGAGAATCTGCTTGATCTGTGCGGGAAAAGACAACAGCGCGTCGAATCTCGCCCCATCTAGCTCGCCACCCTTGAGCTGAAACTCTCCCAGTACGTTGAGCGGCGTTCTCACCCAACCAGCACTGCCGTCGTAGGTCCTGATCTGATCTCCTCGACCTGTCTCTTCCTTGAACAAGATGATCGTCGCGCGCTTGTCGGGCCCTTTTGCGACAATTTCGACGGCGCCACCACCTCCGAATCCTCCGAACCCTACACTGGTCCCTTTGCCGACAAAACTCGTCAGGCCGGCGAGGCGTTGGGTCCCGCCCGCCGCCTGAAGGTATCTGTCCAGGATCGACTCAGCGGAGGGTACTCCAGGCGCCTGCACGACGACGTCGTCTGGCTCGAAGGGTGGCGTGCCGTAGATCGTCTCCATGGTCGGCGTGGTGAGCGGCTTGTCGCGGTTGCGGTGGCACGTCCAGCACGTCACCAACTGGCGTCCCCCGAAGTTCGTCCGGTTGATGGTGGCAACCATCGTCACCATCGTGCGCGCTCGTCGCTTTCTTGGCGTATCGGCCGCCCAGTCGACTTTGTCCGTGCCGGCCCCTTCATGACAGTCCGAGCAATCGAACTGAAGCGCGGCCGTCATGATCCCCATCGTGCCGAGGAAGTCGTCGACCGAAATCCCCTTGAGCACCTGGACATTCTTGAAGACCTCTTCCGCAAGAAGGGGTTTTTCCTGGGGCGTCGTCTGCGCGGTCGCCAACCCGCCGCCGATCAGCCCGGCAATCCCGAGGCAGAGGGCGACCCATGCCCATCGTCCGGACCGTCGAATTCTTCGTCTGCTCCACGCCATATAGTGAACCCTCTCTGTGGGCAGGTGGAACGAGGCCGCCAGTATAGTCTCTGACTGACGATTCCGGAGAGTACTCGAGCTGTTTTGCAACATCAGTGACACGGCATGCTGGATACTGAAAACAGAGAAGGGAGCACGAGATGTCACTCGCAACTTTCGATAGATCCTGGTTCATCCTGCTGATTGTCTGTGTTGCGCTGCACGGAAGCAGCGTGAAAGGACAGCAGCGGGGAGGCACTCCGCAGACGGACAAACTTCAGCCTGTCAACACCGGCTCCAATCCCTATCGCGTGATCCGGGATTGGGCCCAGCTGAACATCGAGGCAAGGCCGTGGGGCGGCTCCAACGGTGTGGCCATCGACCGCGACGGCAAGTCCGTGTGGGCGACCGACCGTTGTTCCCCGGGAACCGCTCCGGGTTGTCTCGGGACGAAGGCCAACCCCGTTCACAAGTTCGATGAGTCGGGGAAGGAGATCAGGAGTTTCGGCGGCGGGATGTTCGTGTGGCCGCACGGCATCCACGTCGACCGCGATGGAAATGTGTGGGTGGCGGACGCACGCGCGGCGGGCCCGGAGGAGCTCACCAGGTTTCCTGGCGAAGGCAACAAGGGAAGCGCGGTCGTCAAGTTCAACCCCGAAGGCAAGGTCCTCATGACCTTGGGGAAACCTGGCATCAGAGGAAATCCACCCGAAGCGTTGACCGATCCGACCGACGTCGTAACCGATGCGAGCAATGGCGACGTTTACGTGGCGGAGAGCCACACCGATGTGGCGGCTCCAAATCTGGTTGGCCGCATCTCGGTGTTCGACAAAACGGGGAAGTTTCTCAGAACTATTGGAACGACGGGAACCGGACCGGGCGAGTTCCGGACACCGCATGCGCTCGAGTTCGATTCCAAGGGCCGGCTGATCGTCGCCGACCGTCACAACCATCGCATTCAGATCCTGACGAAGGACGGCAAGTTTCTCGCTGAGTACGACGAGTTCGGCCGCGTCAGCGGGCTGGCCATCGACAAGGACGACACGATCTACACGGCCGATTCAGAGTCGACTGAAAGAGTTCACCCGGGCTGGCTCAGGGGGATTCGGATCGGGAGCCTCAAAGATGGCAAGGTGACGATGTTCATTCCGCCACACAAGACGGATTCTCCCGATGGCGCCATGGGGGAAGGGATTGCCATCGACGCCGCTGGCAATCTGTTCACCGCGGAAGCAAATCTGCGGGGCGTGACGAAGTACGTCAAGAACTAAGTTCGCTTCGTCGCGCATATCGGGCTCGCAGCTTGTTGAAGAACCCAACGGGCTCTCCGACGACGGGCCTGGCTTCGATAAACACTGGGCGACGACACAGGAGTAAAGTGTTGGCTTGAACGAGAAGGAGATTCACGGATGCTTTCCGAACTCGCCAACATCCGCGAGCACTGGACCCGCTATCGGGATGTCACCTTGCAGCATCTCGACATGCTCGCCGAGGAACAAATGGCGTGGCGTCCTCAACCGGAGCTGTTCAGTTGTGGACAGCACTTCGTTCACATTCTCCAGACGGAGAAGCATTACGCGCGTGGCTTGTTTCATCATGATTGGGACAATGCTCGGTTGCACTTTCCGGCCAGCCTTCCTGTGATCAGCCAGTTGCGTAGCGACTTCACAACGACTCGTGCCGAGACACTGGCCGACTTCGACATGCTGACCGATGCAAATTTGGACGAAGTCAAGCAGGTACCAAACATCCCTCTGGAATTGCCGCTTCGATGGTGGCTCTGGTTCGTGCTGGAGCATGAGATCCATCACAAGGCGCAGCTTGCCTTGTATCTGCGACAACTCGGAAAGGTGCCGCCGTTTTTCGCGATGGTCTTAACGGATCGCCCGGATATTCGGATTCGTTCGGAGATGGGCGGAGTCTAGATCGTGGCGGTGAGCGCGCGAACGATCGACGTCCGCGGCCGACCACAAGGTTAGTAATGAGTAACGCCATAGTGTCTACGAATCCGAACAGAACTGCTGGCAGGTCGCCCGCTCAGCGGGCGACCGGAACATCTCTGCAACCTCGGCACGTCGGCGTACAACGGAGAGTAGCTGAGGCGTTCCAAGCAGCGCGACCGAGCCGGCTTGTGGGACCAGGGATAGCCAGACGAGAATTGGTGCAATGACGGAAACGATTTACGAAGCGGTGGGCGGGCGACAAGCCTTCTTGAACCTGGCCCGAGCGTGGCACGCGCGATGTCTCGCTGATCCAGTGGTGAGCCACGCGTTCTCACACGGCTACCATCCGCAGCACACAGAGCGCCTGGCGGCCTATTGGGCTGAGGCGCTCGGCGGACCTACGGACTACACCGAATCCATGGGAGATGAATCCCGCGTCGTTCGAATGCACTCAGGAAACGGCGAGCACGTGGAGATGGACGAGCGAGCACAAACCTGCTTCGCCCAGGCCCTCGACGATGCCGGAATTCCTGACGACCCTCGTTTACGATCCACGCTGAAGGCATACTTCCGCTGGGCGACCGAGACGATGGCTGCACACCCGCGGTCGGCAGAGGACGTCCCGGCTGGACTGCGTTTGGCGCGGTGGTCGTGGGACGGGCCGGGATGAGCGGGTCGCTCCGTAGGTAGCGTCAGAGAGTGACCGCGCAGCCCCGCGACAGCGGATCGGTTTGGCTGACTCCTGATCTCAACGCCGCAGGGACTTCCGATTCTCGGCCAAGTTCGCATTGAGCATTTCGTGTCGACTGTTTTCATAAGATTCGTCAGAGTAGGTTCGGGTATAGGATCCTGACGGCGTGTGCCAGTTCGAAGGTGCCCGACCGGCTTACGGGAGTGTTTGGCGGAGTCACCATTTTCGCAGGGCAAAGGGTATTGCTCCAGATGCCGTTGCTGAGGATTCTCGTCGTCGAGGACCATGCGCCGTTCCGCCATCTCATTTGTACGGCGCTTCAACGACGCGCGGATTTCCACACCATCGAGGCGACGGATGGGTTGGAGGCCGTTCAGAAGGCCGAAGAGCTGCAGCCGGATTTGATTCTGCTCGATATCAACTTGCCGAAGATGCATGGACTCGAGGTCGCGAAACAGATCCGCAAGCTCGTCCCCCACGCAGGACTTCTCTTCATAAGCCAGGAGTCCTCGTCGGATATCGTACGAGAGGCGCTCAGTTTGGGCGCCCATGGTTACATTCACAAGGTATCTGCCGCGACTGACCTGCTGTCCGCGATCGACGCCGTACGCGCGGGCCAACGATTCGTGAGTCGCAGTGTCGCGTTTACCGAACCGACTAATGCTCCCGCTCCACGTCGTCACGAGATTCTCTTCTGTTCGGATGACGCAGCCATTGTCGATGGCTTTACTCGCTATATTGCTGCCGCCCTGAACGCCGCCGATGCAGCCATTCTCTTGGTGACGGAGTCTCACCGGAAACGTCTTCTGCAGGAGTTGCGCACACAGGGTGTGGACATTGATGGCGCCATCGAGCGCGGCACCTGCCTTTCATTTGATGCAGACGTCGCACCTGACCCCGTCCGATTTCTTGAGGCGATCAACGGTGTGCGTGCGGCCGCTGCCAGAGCCGGGAAAGCACATCCCCGCGTCGCTTTTTGCGGGGAACGGGCGGGACGCTTGTGGGCCGCAGGCAGAACGGCGGAGGCGGTTCAGCTCGAACAACTCTGTGGCGAACTGGCGCAAGACGTCGACATTCTGTGCGCGTATCCGGTGCCGTACACGAACGACGATCAGGCGCTCACGCGCATCTGCGCGGAGCACACCGCTGTTTCTGCCAGCTAGCCGCTGGGGCGTGAGGTGCGTGTGACAGAGGATGAACCAGCCGTGCTCGCCGGCGCCGCGGATGCCACCGACCTCACGCGAGCGGAGGAGATCCGATTGCGCTATGCGGTCAGCGTGGAGTCCTCAGATGACGCGATCATCGCCAAGACTCTCGACGGTGTGATTTCAACGTGGAACGCAGCTGCCGAGCGGCTGTTTGGATATACGGAAAAAGAGGCGATCGGACAGCCGATCATCATGATCATCCCGCCGGAGTTGCACGATCAGGAGCGCGACGTTCTGAGACGGCTGCGAGCGGGTGAGCGACTTGAACACTATGAAACGGTTCGGATCACCAAGGCAGGCAAGCGTATCGATGTCTCGCTGACCATCTCGCCGTTGCGAGACCTCGCGGGCAGGATTGTGGGATGCTCCAAGATTGCGCGCGACATCACGGAGCCCAAGAAGGCAGAGGCGGCTCTGCGCGAGAGCGAGGAACGCTTCCGCGGGGCCATGAACAACATCGCCTCGGGCGTATACACGCTCGATCTGAATGGATTGGTCACGTACCTGAATCCGGCTGCAGAGAACATGCTCGGGTGGACGAACGCTGAATTGCTCGGCAGGAACATGCACGACATGGCGCACTACAAGCATCCCGACGGCAGTCCCTTCCCTGCCAGCCACTGCCCGGGCTTGCAAGTTCTGCAAAAGGGCGTTGAACTTCGCGAGCAGGTGGACATGTTCATTCGGAAGGATGGCAGCTTCCTTCCTGTGGTGTACAGCGCGTCTCCGTTGACAGCGGAAGGCAGGACGATCGGCATCGTCGTCGGATTTCGCGATGACACGCCACGCCGTGAAGCAGAACGCGCCCTGCGCGAGAGCGAAGCGCGGTTTCGCCTCGTGGCCAATACCGCTCCGGTGCTGCTCTGGATGACCGGCGCCGACAAGCTGTGCACTTTTGTCAACGACGGATGGCTGGAATTCACAGGGCGGTCTCTCGAGGAGGAGCTGGGAAGCGGCTGGTCACAGGGCGTCCACCCTGACGATGTGGAGATCTGCTTGGAGACCTATGCGACGGCATTTGATCGGCGCGAGCCGTTCCAGATGGAATATCGGGTTCGGCGGCGCGACGGCGAATATCGCTGGGTGCTCGATCAGGGAGTACCGAGATTCAATGCGGACACGTCATTTGCGGGTTACATCGGCTCATGCGTTGATGTCACCGAGCGCAAGCTGACCGAAGAGGCTCTTTCCACGGTGAATCAGAAATTGATCGGAGCGCACGAGGAAGAAAGCGCTCGAATCGCCAGAGAGCTTCACGACGACATCAACCAACGGCTGGCGTTGGTGAGCGTGCGTCTCGACTCCTTGACCCACAGTCCTCCGGCTTCAGCGGGTGAAATCACGCAGGAGATCGGGGCGGTAAACCAACAGATTGCGGATCTTGCATTCGATATTCAGGCGCTGTCGCACCGTCTTCACCCCTCGAAAGTGGAACTCCTGGGGCTCGAAGCGGGGGCGGCCGGGTTGTGCGATGAGTTGTCACATCGGCATGATGTAGAGATTGACGTCCACTTCGAGAACGTCCCGACAGCACTACCATCGGACATCTCGCTGTGTCTTTACCGCGTGTTGCAGGAAGCCCTGCAGAATGCGGTCAAGCACAGTGGATCACCACGCGCTCATGTCTCGATTACCGGTGGAGTCAACAACATCAACCTGACGGTCGAGGACTCGGGCGTAGGCTTTGACCCTCACGACGCGATGAGAGGCAACGGGCTCGGCTTGACCAGCATGAAGGAGCGCTTAAAACTTGTTGGCGGGCAGCTGTCCATTCACTCGAAGCGGGGTCGCGGCACGATGATTCAGGCTCTCGTGCCTCTCCGTCTCCCATGAAGTTTGCAATCAATGTTCAAGCGCTTATAGGGAACCTTGCCGGTGCGCTCTCGGTGGCGGGCAATGACGCGAGCGGCCGCACCAACTCCACCATCGTCGAGTTGAACTTTTCGGGTTCGTCGACGAATGCTTCGTGCCCGGAGTGTTCAAACCACACCAGTCTCTTCGACGGCGCGGCAAGCGCATCGAAGTACGCCACGCTCGTTTCGGGCGGCACCCAGTGATCACGGCGTCCGACGAAGATGACCACAGGCATCTTCAATGCCGGCACAAGTTTCAGAAGATTCAGCTTCGAGACTTCCGCCCACATGGCGCTCGAGCGTAAACCCGAAGCCCCGCACGAGGTTTGGCAGATCGAAGATCGACGATTCCGGCCGGCCGAACAGCGCTCGTCCCGCTTTCCAGAGAATTCTCAGGCGCATCTGCCCATCCATCCGATTGACGGCCGTGCGCTCGACGAACACGCTCTTAGCCGCCGGATATGGGGGCGGACCGATCGCGCGCAGCTTCTTCAACGCCTTTTCGTCGTGCCGGCGCTCCGCTTCAGCGAGTCCGAAGGAGTACGACAACGACTCGCCGGCCGCCGAGTCGCCAATCTGTGCGGCGCCGACGTAGACCGAGACTTTCTCGGGAAATCGAGCCGCGTAGATCGCGCCGAGTGCCGAGCCCCAGGAGTGGCCCAGGATCGCGACCTTTTCCTTCCCGAAGCGTCGCCGCACGATGTCCACGAGCTCGTCGAGATCGGCGACGAACTGATCAAGCGTCATGGAGGATCTCGGAATGTTGCGGTCGAACGACTTGCCAGTGCCGCGCTGATCCCAATGGACGACGGTGAAGTGTCGCTCGAGCGGCGCGTTGAAGTGGCGGAAGAAGCCCATCTCACTCATGCCCGGACCGCCGTGCAGAACGATCAACGGCGGGTTGGCGACGTTCTCTCCGCGGATCATCACCCACTGATCGACCCCGCCGAGACGTACGTACTTGACCTCCGCAACGCTGTTCAGGAGAACATTGCCATCTGGCCCGCGGAAGGGTTTGGTGTGGCCAAGCCTCAGCCAGCCGTCGACGACGGCCACCGCGCCGACGAGGAGCCACATCACGGCCGCCACCAGCCACACGTTCGCCAGGAACAGAGCGCCGGTGGCGATGGGCGTGAACCAGAAGATCGAGCTCGCCGTCAGCATTCCATGCATCAGCGTCGTCACCAGCAGGCTGCCGGTACGGTCGTACACCCAGACCATCAGAACACGGTACGCCGTCAGGTTCGCGACAGCGGCGAAGACGGAGAGCATCAAGAACGCAAGCAGCGGAATTCCGCCGGCATAGGTGCCGCTGATGAAGACCTGCTGCAGGAAGTGCCACAGTCCCCACAGCACGCCGACGATGAGGCCGGTCATCGGAACGCCGTGACGACGCCTCAGTCTGGGCACCACGAATCCCGTCCAGCCAATCTCCTCAAGGATGGTCGTCACGGCTGCCCCGAGACCGCCGAGCACGACGGCCGCCTTGTTGTCGGCGGTGAGGAGCGGGGACGTCATCGACAGCGTGAACAAGATGCCCGCTGAGACGATCGGCGCGGGTAGGATTGCGAGGGCATACCAGCGAATGCCCACGCGCCATTTACAGAGTCGAAAGAACAGGTCGCGATACCCCGCGCGTCCATCGACAAGACCGGTCAGCAGCAAGCCCGCGATGCTCGGGCCCGAGAGCATGACCATAACCGCGGACAGGAATTTCCCCTCGGCCTGCCAGTTGGTGTTGACAAGCGAGCTCGGCCCGACCACCAGCACGAACCCACCCCACGAGAGCGCGAACGTCAGGACGTAGTACGCGAGTAGCGGATGCCTTCTGATCAGAGTCGCCACGGGAGCCTCGCTCCTGAGTGAGTTGGCAAATGCCGTGCCTCGTTCCAGCGTTGGTGACGACGGTCGAGGGCGGCTCAAACGACCGAGGGCAAGGTTGCGCGGCTTGGGGAGTGCAGATCGGGTGTCGAAAATCCCTCACCCCAGCGGGATTATTTCGCAGCAGCCACGAAATGTCGCAGGTCTGAGCGTCTGACGGCCGCAGAGGGGCGCGATCAGACTGGGGCATTCCGAAGGGACAGACCTCGCCCGCGGTTGTAGTCACGGCTTACCGACCAGATCCGGCAAAATGGCAGTGCCCGCGGGCGCGGCTCACTCGCAACGTTCGGCGCGAAAGGGCTACGTGATGTCATTCATAAAGAAACATGCTCTCGCAATAATATTTGCTGCTGGCCTCAGCCAAGCGGTCGCACTGTCCCAATCACCGCTGCCCCAGACGGAGTCGAGTCTTTCCAGAAACCCCGCCCTGGTGCATGACTGGGCAAATCGCCTGCTGGCCAACGACCCGAAGGTCCGCGCAACCGCCGAAGCCGCCCTGGTCCAAGGGGCGCGGCGTTCGCTACCTTTGCTGAGACGATTCCTCGACCCTGGGCATGAAGACCTGCATGTGGTGACTTTTGAAATCATCCGGCGGATCGGTCCTCCTGCCATTCCGCTGCTGGTGGACCTGCTGCGGCATGAGTGGGACTCCATCCGGCGCAGCGCCGTCGATGACTTGATTGACCTGGCGCCCCATACAGAATGGATTCAACCGGCGTTGAGGCGGGCGCTGAGAGACGAGGATTCGATCGTCGCGGGCGATGCCGCACGCGCCCTGGGCGCTTTGGGCACGAGGGCCAGCCCTTCGGTAGGCGCTCTCGTCAATACTCTTTCGCACGAGGATCCATACGTCCGCATCTACGCGGCGGAGGCCTTGGCGTCCATCGGTCCGAACGCGGCCAAGGCGACAAACGCCTTGGCAGAAGCCCTGGGCGATCCCATTCCCGGCGTTCGATGGGCGGCGTGTGAGGCCCTCGCAAGCATCGGCCCGGCTGCGCAGTCTGCAGTGCCGCAGTTAATCGAAGCTCTGGAGGATGAATTCCTCTATGTGCGTATCTTCGCGGCCGGAGCTCTGGGAAGCATCGGACCGAAGGCACAGTCGGCCCGAGAGGCGCTGAGGGCGGCAGCAAACGATCCCACATTGCGTAACGAAGCAGAGTGGGCGTTGAGTCGAATCGCTGGAGTCAAATCTGGAGAGCCTGTCGCGTCACACGTTGTGCCCGCGCCTTCCGTCGCGCCCCCACTCCAGACGACAGTCGTCCAAACGGGCAATCCTCCGGTTGACTGGGATACGACCACCGGTCGGAACATCGTCTGGAGTGTCGAGTTGGGAAACGAAACGTTTGGTCGTCCCGTGGTTGCTGGCGATGCGGTCTATGTGGGCACCGACAACGCAAGGCACATGAACCCCGCCTACCAGGAAGACAGCCGGCGTGCTCGTGGCATTTCAAGCGAAGGATGGCAAATTCCTTTGGCAGGACGTGGCCCCGCGAGTAGAGCGAGGTCTGCGAGAGTTTCTGTTGCCTTCGACGACAAGTACGCCGTATGTGGAAGGGAACCGGTTGTACTATGTCACCGCCGAGTGCCAACTCCGTTGCCTCGACACACAGGGTTTCCGTGATGGCGAGAACAATGGTCCGTATCGGAATGAGGTCTTCCAGGACGACGCTGCGGCCGACATCGTCTGGGAGTTGGACATGTGTGGCCGCTTGGGTGTCTTTCCGCATGAAGCCACCAATAGCGAAGTGTTGCCCGTGGGTGATCTGCTGATGGTCTCTACCTCCAACGGGCAGAATGAAGGCCACACGCGCGTCCCATCGCCGCGCGCCCCAAGTCTGATCGCGGTGGACAAGCGTTCGGGCGAAGTGGTCTGGCGCGCCATCGGCGCGGGCGAGCAGGTGCTGCACGGCCAGTGGTCCAGCCCTGTGGCGGCCAATGTCAATGGGCGCATACAGGTGCTCTTCGGCGGAGGAGATGGTTGGCTGCGCTCCTACGACGCGGCGTCGGGTCACGAAGTCTGGCGATTTGACGGCAATCCGAAAGACGCCCGCTGGCTTCCGCGACCCGGAGTCCTTTCGCGCAGCTCTATCATTGCTTCACCGGTCTTCGCCGACGGCCGCGTCTTCGTTGCGATGGGACAGAGTCCTGGGCACGGCAACGGACCCTCATTGATTCATGCGATCAGTCCCAACGGCCAGGGAGACGTCACCGAGAGCAGGCTCCTCTGGACTTCTCGCGAGGTCGGTCGCGTGGTGGGAACGCCCATTGCGAAAGACGGTCTTCTGTACGTTGGGGACCTGGGCGGAACGATTCATTGTCTGGACGCGGCGACCGGCGCCCACGTCTGGAAGCACGAGACGAACGGGGCCATTTGGGGAAGCCTCCTGCTGGCCGGCGACCGGCTTTACGTTGGGAACGAGGAAGGCAGCATGACCGTTCTTCGTGCCGGACGGCGAAAGCAATTGCTGGCGCAGATCGAGATGGATGCGCCGCTCTATTCGCCTCCGGCGCTGATCGGCGATGCGCTTTATCTGGCCACCGCGAACCGGTTGTACCTCATCGCGGCAAACTTTTGATCCTACCTTGGCGAGCACTCGGGAGTTTGCCACGACTCGCGCGCCGTTGCGCGGCCCTATCTTGTGCTCGAAGGTGTCGACCAGCGCGTCGAGCGCGGCGCGTTCTACCAAGCCCTTTTCGATCAGCAACGATTCGAGCGACTTCACGCGAAGCGTCAAGTCCGAAGGGATTGTCTGGTGCTCCTGACCCTGGGCGAGACCCGGGGCCGTCGCCGCACCGGCGGCGGCGCTTGCGGCTGTTACGGCTGCCTTCAAGAAACCGCGTCGGCTTCCGTCCATCAGATTCACCCCGCCTCGCTGGCGGCGCACTGCAGTGATCTGGACACTCACTCGTGTCAGGCGAGTGAGGGCCGATTATACAGTGGCTATGGCGATGTTCAAGGTTACTCCTGGTAAACGCCGATCTGGCGACGATGACGGCGGGGAAGTCGCTCGCCAGTGGGCGACTACTCATTCCCGCGCGTCTTCACGACTGAACATGCATTGTCTGGCGTTCGGCAGTCGTGCTTGTATCCGTCAGGGAGATGAGCTCGGTACTACTCGTAGTGTCGCGTTCGTGGCCAGAACGCATTCAGCGACATGATCGGCTGACGGGCAACATAGATCGGCATTCGTGCGCGCCAGCTCATGCAGTACTCGCAGCGCACAACGTCGACGAGTGAGTACTCGCGGTACAAAAGGTCCAAGTCTCTTGGATTCGCACCAGCCGCGATGAGCACGTCGGCGTCGGCGTGACCCGCGCTCCAGTGGTAGTACGTGTTGTGGCTTGAAATCACCCGGGGAAGCCCACGCGACGAGCCCCAAAGCTCGAGCGCTCCCGCGTGGCCGTAATCGGGCACATACACGACCGCGCGCCGTCGGTCGTCTTCCGGCAGGCGGTGGTAAACGCGATCGATATCGTCGATGAACGATTCCCAGCCCGTGCGATCGGCGAGCAGCTGCGGGATGGAGGAGGTTTTGCCTCGCTCCAGCGCGATCCTCTCCTGAAGGCCGAGCCGCGCGAGGTATGCGGCCAGCGCAGGGGGCGGAAGCAACGGGGTCACCAGCGGCAGTAATGCTGCAGCGCTTGCGGCGACGGCGGCGACGAGAGTGCCGCGCGCGAGACGGTTTCGGATGTAGTCCCCGGTCGTCACGGCACCAGCTGCCAATAGCAACGGATAGATAGCGGCGATTCGATCGGGACGGCTGGACTGCGACGCGATCTGAGCGGCAAATAGAACGAGGGCGGACCATCCAAGGAATCTGAGCTCGCGCCAGCGGCCGGCGACGAGCGCGATCAGGCCCGCCATCCAGACCAGGGCGGCAATCGGATTCATAAAAAGGATCTGCGCGACAATCGAGCGCAGCGGCGGAGTCGTCGTGTTCTTGAAGGCCTGGGCGTTGCGGTAGAACTCGAGCGAGGGCCAGCCAGTCGCCATCTGCCAGAGCAGGTTCGGCAGAATCAGCGCCGCCGCTGCCGCGCCCCGATGATGAACCAGCGCGTGGCCAGTAGCCGCCGCGTCGACGTCGCCAGAATCCCGGCTCCGAGTGCGGCCACGTAGACGAGTAACGTGTGCTTGTTCTCCAGGCCGATGCCCACTGTGATGCCGATCGGCAGCCAGAGGCGGACATCGTGGCTTCTCGCGAGGCGCACTGACAACAGGATGACGAGCGTCCAGATGAGCGGCTCGAACGCGTTCATCGAATAAAAGCCGCAGACCGCGAGCAGTCCGGGCGCGAGACCGATTGTCAGCGCCGCAAGCGCCAGGGCGAACAATCCGCCGCCGAGCTCTAGGGCGAGCAGTCCACCGAGCCATGCGATGGCGCCGCCTGCGAGAAAGGGAAGAATGCGAATCGCGAGTCGCGATTCACCGAACACCAGACGCACTCCGGCGAGCAAGAGCGGGGCGAACGGCGGATGATCCACGTATCCCGCGGCGAGATGCCGTGCACACGCGAGGTAATACAACTCGTCGATGAAGTATCCGTAAGCGGAGGACAAGCCTGCCGCGATCTGCACGATCAGCGGGATGGCCGAGATACTCAGCAGGATTAGCGACCATGTGCGGGGTGCCGGGCTGGGTTTCGTCATCGACGTTCAAACGTTACGGTGGCTGGCGACCTCGTTGCCATCGAAGCGCGCGAGTTGCTCGGAGCATATAGTGAATCGTGACATCCCGGATGGCTCCAACAAAAAAGAGGCTTTGCAGGGTTGGCTTTTCGAAAACGAGCCGTGGATCAAAGCGATGATGCCGTCTGGTGGACGCTGGCCGTTAGTAACGATCAACACCGATCTGTCTATGGACTCGCGGAGGGTCCGGGCGTGGCCCTGGACGAGATCATCATCATGTGCGCTGCGGTATCGAGAACGGTCTCATACGTCCAGTCATTCCGCTTGTGCGCGGTTATCAAGAAGGTCGAATTCTCGCGAACGAGCACGGCACGGACACTTGAGAGATCGACATCGCTGGGGAGGTGCCGACCGATGGCACGCTGTGTGATGGCCCTCCAGCGCTCGGAGAGCTCCTGTTGCTTCACCGGCGGCAGCACCAGAACCAGCTTGGATGTGAGTCCCGTTCGAACGACGGTGTCGAGCTCCCACAGAAATCCCTCCGCTCGGCCAGCGACCGCGACGATCATCGACGCGCGTCCCATCAGGTCCGTTGCCGTCTGTTGCCAGGTCTCGTCGGGCTCGAAATCACGGGCCGCGCCGAGCGGAACCAGTTTCTTCCTGGACCGGGGATCACCGATGGCGACGACGGGCCCGTAACGCCAGAGGTGGTCCGTCACGAGCTCTTCAAAAGTGATCTTGATGAAACGCTCGGGAAAGATGCGGCCGTCGCTCGCCCGCGCGCGCATCTTGATCGAACGGTCGTCGAGAAACGATCGCAGATAGAGCACGACATCGCGTTTGTCCTTCTTGAGGAGTTCGTTGCCAGAAAGGAGAGCGTGCCGACGACCGCGGCGGTACAGGTAGATCATCAGCAGCCATACAAACACACTCATCACCACATCGAATGTGCGGCGCCCGGCCAGTTCGGCGGAATCCGTCACCACAGGATCGGGTCGGTTGAGAGCCGAGCCTGCCATGAAGAGCCACACCATCGGCGCCGCAAGCACGAAGAGATAGGCCCTGAGGCTCCACTTGTTCAGGAACTTTGGATGTTTTCGCGATCCGTGGTTGCCGTCTTCCCATGGATTCAATGCCAGAAGGCCGAATGAAGCACCAGCCGTAGCCAGGCGCCGCTTGTAGCCGTGTAATTCCAGAAGCCCTCGCACCAGGAGGTACACGGGTACTAGGAACACCGCTAAACCGACGACGCTGTAGAAGTTCAGACCGGCACGGAAGGATTTCAGGGAAGCGAAGAATGCCCACACAGAGTAGGCGACCAGCCAGCCGACTACCAATCCCGCGGCGAACGTCTTCCCCGATTTGAGCCACTTTCCAACGGGAAACGCCAGAGCAAGGACGAGAACCCCGAGCGCAATGGCGATCCAGCCGTTCACATGGTCGCTGCCATCTAGAGCTACAGCTGCGGCCGATAGGATTCCGACCACTTTCAGAGAGGACGCTGCGCGTCCCAGCCGCTGGCGGAGGGCGGCTATTCGCGACACGTCGCTTACGTGAACGACATCAGGCGTCAGCATGGCGACCAATTCGACGCGCGAAGGCCGGTCAGATCACCTTTCGCTCAGCGCGTGGCGTACCGGTCGGCACGACAACCCAACGATTGTCAGCGTCGCCGGAAAACCTCTTGCCAGGCTCGCTGCCAACCGTGATCGGCTAGTTCTACTCAAGGAGGGTTGCAAACGCAACCTCTTCGATCTCGTCCGTTCCCTAACCGTTGCACGCGGATCACAAAATGCCGTCGCGGCGATGACAGATCGACGATTTGCCGTTGCCACTGCCACTGATAGCCCCGCGGGCCATTCAATCGTTTAGACAGCCGGGTTGCCTGAGTACGTGCCTTCGGCTCACAACCAGGTGCCGCCCTGACGCTCATTGGGCTCCTGGGTACTGGCATCGAACTCATGGATCCAACCCAGGTGACGGAGCGCGCCCTCAAGCGATCCGAGCCGGGCGTTCCGCCGATCGGCGCTCTCGCCATCCGGCAGGTGCAACACGTCGGCAGCACTGATCGACGCGTACTGGACCTTGCGTGTGCGGCCGCGACGCAGCTGCTCATAACGCTCGAGCGCTGCGGCGAGTGAGTTCGAGCCCGATTCGCCAAGGCACGCGGCCAGCACAACGGCGTCCTCGATCGACAGGTTGGCGCCCTGCCCGTGGTGCGGCGCGAGCTGGTGTGCGGCGTCCCCCAGGAGTGTCACTCGCCCCCTGGTCCATCGGCCGAGGGGCGGCCGATGGAACAGGCCCCAGCGATCGCTAATCGGCTTCGCTGTAATCATCTCGACCACGGCAGGATGCCACTCGGCAAAGTGCCGCAGTTGTTCACCCTCAGTGGCAGGCGTGATCCAGTCGCGTCGCGGCCATGGCGTCGGGTGGCGCTCGACCAGCAGAAAGTTGATATGGTTCTTGCCCATCGGATAGTGCAACAAGTGCCCGCCAGGCCCCATCCAGAACTGGAGCGAAGTCGGGGCCGGGAGGCTCGGGACGGTGTCGATCGGCACCACGCCGCGAAACCCGCTGCACCCGGAATACAACGCGTCGTCGTACCCGAGCATCCAGCGCCGGACGAACGAGCGCGCGCCGTCTGCGCCGATGACGAGGTCGGCGTCGGCCGTGCTGCCATCGTCGAATCGCAACGTGGCACGAGCGCCGCTGTCGTCGATGTCAACGACCCGCCTGCGCAGCCGAATGTGATCGAGGCCGACGGCTGCGGACAAGATCGCTTGCAGGTCGGCTCGATGGATCCCGACATACGGGGCCCCGAAACGCTCACGGTACGCTGCCCCGACCTGATGTTCGCCGATGACGCTGCCGCTGCGGCCGTCGCGGTAAATCAGGGCCGACACTTCGAACCAGTGCGAGGCAAGTTGGTGGGTTAGCCCGAACTGCTCGAAGAAACGAGTCGCGTTGGCCGACAACGCGACGGCGGCGCCGACTTCCCGCAGTTCGGCAGTTTGCTCGTAGATGTGTACGCTGATCCCATACCGGCGCAGGGCGATCGCAAGAGTCAAGCCGCCAATGCCAGCGCCGACGACAGCGATGCAACGCTTATCCGCGGCGCACATAGCGGAGCGAATTGTAGGAACGACTGCCAGCCAAGAGCAACCTGAAGACCTCGCGATCACATTCGTGCGCATGACGCATCGCCAGGGTCAGTACGCCTAATCTAAAAGCTTCGAATCCCAGGCGTGGTAAACCCTTGCCAGCGCGCTCGCACAATCTGGGCAATGACATCGTGCGGCCGAAAGTGCCGGGAGCCAGCGTCATGGAAAGTCGCTGGGATTATAGAAGACGCGGCGATTTGGACGAATCAGTAGCCATAAATCAGCGATTCGCGTTTTCGCGCACCGCCATCCTCATCCTGATTCCGTGCTTGGGACGCACGGTGACCAGTTGCATCGGCACGATTTCCTGACCGGGCTCGAGCGATAGCTGGCAGCGTTGCACCACTGTCGCCAATATCAACCGAGCCTCCATCATCGCAAAGCCGTTGCCGATGCAGACACGCGGGCCTCCACCGAACGGGAGGAAGGCGTAACGCGGGATGCGCTCTTCCCAACCGGCTGAAAAGCGTTCGGGGTTGAATCGTTCGGGCTCGTCGAAAAAGCGCGGGTCGTGATGAAGCGCATACGTGTTGACGGTGACAAGACTGCCTTTTGGGACGTTGTATCCGCCGATATGAACGTCCTCGATCGGCTCACGCGCGAAACCCGCCGCTGGTGGATACAAGCGCATGGCCTCGCGGACGACCATCTCTGTATACGGCAGCTGCGGCAGGTCGGCGACGGTCGGGGCACGTCCCCCCAGCACTCGAGACACCTCGCGCACCAGCCTCTCCTCGACCTCAGGATGCTGCGACAGCAGATACCACGTCCACGTCAGGGCCATCGCCGTGGTTTCGTGCCCAGCCATGAATAGCGTCATCATCTCTTCATGGAGCTGGCTATCCGACATCCGGATGCCGCTGTCCTCGTCGGTCGCGACAAGCAGCATCGACAGCAGATCCGCCGGCTTCTCGCCGGAGGCGCGATGCGCAGCGATGAACGAGTCGAGCATCTCGTCGAGCCGGGCGAGCGCTCGCTTCTCCCGCAGATTGCGACGCGTCGGCACCCATGACGGCACCCGAAGAATCCTGTTCAAGCGAGCGTTGGCAGCATCGAGCACTGCGACCATCAGCCGGCCGACATCCGTCGCCTCTCGTGTAACGTCAGCGCCGAACAGCGTCTGAACCACGATGGCCAGCGTCAATCTGGGCATCACTTCGTGAATCTCGACCACGGCTCCATCCTCGAGCGAATCGATCATGCGCAGCGCATGGTTGACCATCACCGCTCCATACGTCACGAGCTGCGCATGATGAAACGCGGGCTGTATCAGCTTGCGCTGCTGCTTCCAAATGGCGCCGTCGCTCGTGAGCAGCCCCTGTCCTGCAAAAGCACCAAATGCCTGCTTGATCAACCGCGGCTTGTAGAATTTTTCCGGCTCCTCGACGAGGATCTGCCTGGCGAACTCGGGATGATTGAGCTGGTAGACATGCAGCGGGCCGACCTGATAGTGAGCGATGTCGCCGAATTCACGCGCGATGCTCACGCCAAATGCCAGCGGATCGAAGGGGAACCGCTCGGGGAACATCTGACCGATGACGGCCAGGACAACGTTGATCTGGGGCCCTGGAGGCCTCGCCAGTCGTGCCATTGTGCGCGCCTGTATCGGCGCTCTGAGCTGGATTGTATCTCGCGTCAGCGCAGATCGACGGCAACACGCGACCGAGCGGCATTCGGGTTAGGTCGTGAGAAACGCCGATCCGTTTTGTCAACTGTCTTCAGACCGTTCAGTGAATACTGAGTGACGCCGTAGTGGCAACGAATCCTCTTAGAACTGCTGCGCGACTGCGGCCCACGGGGGTTGATACAGCCTCTTAGGGGATTCTCGGCGGTCTCCCGGCAATCTGTTCACGGCGGAAGCAAACCTGCGGGGCGTGACGAGGTACGTCAAGAACTAAGTTCGCTTCGTCGCGCATATCGGGCTCGCAGCTCGTTGAAGAACCCAACGATCAACGCATCTATCCGATTCGCGGTGAACCGTGGCATCCGTGGATACGCGCCGTCTTCGCGCGTAACGGCACAGAGTGAACCCTACAGGGTGTTTGATAGAATCCTGCCGATTCCGCGAGTTGATTGCGTTTCTGAAGACCCTATAGGGCCGCGAGCCAGAGCGTGGCATCCGACAACGACGATCTGCGGAACATCTCCGACACCGCGCGCTGGGTCGCGATCTATCGCGCGATCGAGAGCGAACGCCCGGACGCCCTCTTCCACGATCCGTTCGCGCGGCGCCTGGCCGGCGAACGCGGCGAGCGCATCGCGGAGACGATGGAGTTCGCGAACCGCAACGCGTGGTCGTTCGTGGCGCGCACGGTGGTGTTCGATCGCTTCATCGAAGACAGCCTCGCGAGCGGCGCGGACATGGTGGTGAATCTGGCCGCCGGGCTCGACACCCGGCCGTACCGCATGGCGCTGCCCTCGAACCTGTCGTGGATCGAGGTGGACCTGCCCGATCTCCTCGCCTACAAGATCGCGGTGCTCGCCAACGAGACCCCGCGCTGCCGGCTGGAGCGCGTCGCCCTGGATCTCGCCAACGTGGCCGCGAGGCGCGAGCTGTTCAACCGTTTGAGTCAGGAAGCGAGCCGCGTGCTGGTGATCACAGAAGGGCTGGTCGTGTACCTGTCCGACCAAGAAGCCGTTTCGCTGGCGGAGGATCTCGCGCGGACGCCGACGTTCCACAGGTGGGCGCTCGACCTGGTCTCGCCAGCTCTCATGCAGAGGATGCAGAAGAGCGGTGGTCTCAAGAACCTGGAGCAGGCGGGGGCGCCGCTCAAGTTCGCGCCCGAGGAAGGACCTGCATTCCTCGAGCGCCACGGCTGGACGCTCGTGGACGTCCAGTCGATGCTCCATACCGCCGCCAGGCTGAAGCGGCTGTCGTTCGGGATGCGCCTGATCGCGCTGCTGCCCGACTCGAAAGGTCGAACACCGCGAAGCCCATGGGGAGGGGTGTGTCTGTTCGAGCGGACCTGGGTCCGCCCTACTTCAATCACGGACTCTTGGGTTTCCAATTGAGGACGACCGATATTAGGCGATCGGACCCGATGGAATGCTTTCACCAGCTAACCTTTCAAATGGAGCCGACGCGCCCGACCGCCTGTGCGATCATGTCGCCGTTGCGCGAGGCTCAGGCGGAACGTTAAGCAGGCAGGCGCGTCTTTCCTGCTGGAGCGTGGGGATGAGACTCTTCGACGGGAAGTTCGGCTCGGACCGGCTGCGCGAGCTACCTCGCCAGCCTGGCGTCTATCTATTCCTGGACGCCAAGGGTCGGGTGCTCTACGCCGGCAAGGCCAAGGACTTGCGGCGCCGGCTCGCCGGCTACCGCAACGCCTCGCGACGCAAGGCCCACCGGAAAATGCGCACGCTGGTGCGCCTGGCGGCGTCGCTGGAGGTTCGACCGCAGGAGAGCGAGACGCAGGCGCTGCTGCTCGAGAATCAACTCATCCGTACCCTGCGGCCGCCCTACAACGTCGATGGCGCCTACGCGTTCCTCTACCCAGCCTTGGGCGTGGGTCACCACGATGGACGGGTACTGCTGGCGTTCACGTCGACCCCCGAGGAGTGGGGCTGCCTCGACGTGCGCTGGCACGGCTGCTTCCGCTCGCGTGTGCGGGCGCGAGCGGTCTTCGACGCGCTCGTCGCGCTGTTCGCCAGGCTCGGACACTTGGAACCGACCTCGCGGCTTCCCGAGGTGCGGCTGAGACGCGGGGCGCGGCTCGAGGCCTTCCGCGGCGTGCCACCGGAGCTTCCCGCGGCCGCGGATGCGTTCCTCTCCGGCGACTCCACGGACCTCCTCGCCCTGCTCTTCGATCGCCTGCTCGAGAGTTCGCGCGCGCGACGTCAGGCAGCCGACGTCGAGGAGGAGCTGCGGACCCTTGACGACTTCGTCCGGAAGGACGTCGCCCCCCTGCGTCACGCGCTTCGGACGATGGGACGCTCCGGCTGGGTGCCCGGGGACGAGCGCGACGCGCTCATCATCGCTGCCCGTCACCGCTGACTCGCGATCGCCCTTTTTCTTTTCGCCGCTGCAGTCGCCTTGACGTCGCGGATCCGTGACCCGCAAATAATGTCGCGTACAGGCGGCTCATCTGCTACAGGCATCCGAGGTGATGGGATGAAAACGAGCTCGATCGTCCAGTGCTGATTGCCGTGGCGCTGGCGTCTGCCGAGGCGCAATGGCTGAACTAGGGTGACCCCCGGATTCCGCGCACGCGAGACGGACAGCCAAATCTGTCTGCACCGACGCCGCGGCTGAACGGAAAGCCCGACCTCTCTGGCCTGTGGCAGGCCGAGCGCACGCCCGTGAGCGAGCGTTCGGCTTCAAGACCACGCTGACTCTGATCCCCGACAGCGACGTACTCGAGTACGTCTGCACAGAGAACGAGAAGGATAGTGCGCACCTGCCCAGATGACGTTCTGGCAGTCGGATCACCAGCGCCACTCGCTTGCCGTCAGGCGTCTGGCGTTCACGCGGCGTCTCACTGCGCGGGCAGCTTTTGCCTCAGCTCTTCGAGCCAGTTCAGCACGACGTTGATGTGCGTCGCCCGCGCCGTGGCATTCTCTTGTCGCACCATCAGCAACCGCTGGCCATCGGGCGAGAACAGACGGACCGGCGCACGTCGCTGCGGACCTGGTTGATGCTGGTCGATCCAGGTGCCCCCCTTCAGCCTCTGGCAGCCTCGAGTGATCGCTATCAGAGCCCGCCGGTGCTGTCGCACTGAGGTGACGCGGTGGCGTATCTCGAGACCGTCGTTGGATCCGGCCCTCCCGTGCTTCATCGCGTGCGGGTGCGCAAAGCGACCCCGGAGTCAACGGCGCCAGAGGTCGAGGTGGACCTGGCCCCGCTGGGGCCGGCCTCGTATGTGCTGATGGATGTCGACACTCAGACCCGGGAGATTCTCGTCTGGCGGGACGACCGACCTCTGGTTGTCGGCTTCGATGGCCGGTCGCAACCCGTGCCGTTCGAGCCCGCTGAAATTCGCGCGCAGTACTCGACCTACCTTCGACTGGGCCAGGGTGGGTGGCGTGGGACGCGTACCGTGAAGACGGTTCCTATCAGATCGCCTGGTCGCTCTCGGGTGGCTCCGGGCGTCATCGGACGAATACCGGACGCAGCGTCACCTCGGCAGCGGTCGACCCGACTGGCAGGCTCATCGCGATCAGCGAAACAACGACGCTGTCCATCGGCCACGCCCGAGACGTCGTGTATGTGCTGCGCACCGACACAGGTGCGGACGTGTTCCGCACCTACTTACCCCGCTATACACGAAGCCAGGTCGTCTTTTTTGAGGGTGGCCTGTTCGGATATTCGAATCTCGAAGGCACGCGCATCCTGAAGGTGCCCGAAGCCCAGTAGGAGTCGGTTACTACGGCCCAAACGAGGGCACTCTGTTGGGTCCGAAGGAGTCTGTGAGGACGGCCATTGTTCTCTCACCAGTGTTGGCGAGTTGGAGTGGCCGGAAACTGTCGGCCCGGGCATACTGGAGTAACACCCATCATGTCCCACGTGACGATTTCGCACGGCGCACTCCAGAGGACGCGCACCCGAAGCCGTCGTGCGCGCCGCTCGGGGGCATGGCGCCTGGCCGGACGCGCGCTTTTGGCCTTGCGGGTCGCCCCATTGGCCATCCGAATCGTCCTTGGGACGGTCCTCGTGGTGGCAGTCTGGGCGGCGTTGAACTGGATGGTGCAGGTGGCTCGCAAGCCGGCGGAGGTATTCTTCCCGGTCAGCGGCTCACTTGCTAAGCATCCGTCGCAGACCTGGCGCCAATACAGCCTGCTCTTCGCCAGGCATTCCACAGCGGTCATCACGCCGGAACTGCTGGCCGCACTGGCCCAGATGGAGGGCAGTGGCAACCCGGTGGCTCGGACCTATTGGCGGTGGCAACTCAGCTGGAACCCATTCGAGGTGTACCGGCCGACGTCGAGCGCAGTCGGCATGTTTCAGATCACCGACGGTACCTTCGCCGAAGCCAGACGCTACTGCATCCATGACCACGTCGTGGTCGAGGACGGCCCTTGGCACGACCCGCGGTCGTGCTGGTTCAACGCGCTCTACACGCGCGTGGTGCCAGGGCACGCGGTGGAAATGACCGCAGCGCTGCTGGATCGCACGGTCGCGCGCACTCTCGGGCGCAACCGCATTACCACCGCCTCGCTGCGGCAGCGGCAGGACCTCGCGGCGGTCATCCACCTGTGCGGGAGCGGGGCCGGCAACGCATACGCGCGCCGCGGGTTCCGGCTCAGACGCGGCGAGCGCTGCGGCGACCACGACCCCCGCCGCTATCTGGCAGAGGTCAACGCGCTGAAGCTTCAGTTTGCGCGCCTCGCCGCGTCCGGCTGACGCTCGCGGGCAGTCACCTGCGATTCGCGACGCGTGCGACCCGAAAGGATGTGGTATGGCTGAGGCAAGTGGCGCTGTCAGGGCATTCTTCGAGGCGTACGCCAGAGCCACGGATTCGACGGATCCCGCATTCCTCGCGACAGCGTACGGTGAGACGTTCATGTTCGCGGGTCCGGCCACGGTTCAGGCGGTCAAGCGAGACGACTTCCTAAAGGTTGTCCCGAAGCGGCGGGCGTTTTTCGCGACGGTCGGCTTGGCCGCCACAAAGGTAAGTAGCATCGACGAGAGTCCTCTCGACGAACACCATCTTCTGGTGCGGGTTCACTGGACGTTTCGGTTCGAGAGGAATCCAGCGCGACCGATCGTCGAGGAGGGCGCTGCAACATATGTTCTGCGACGGCAGGACAGTCAACTGCAGATCGTCTTTCAACTCGACCATCAGGACCTAACCAGACGGGTAGAGGAGCTAGGCCTCCTGCCGCGTCAGGGCTAGGGCGCCAGTCGAACCGCCCGATGGAGCCGATAGCGCGAAGGCCGAAAACGGGTGGCGACTGCTCGCTATTTATCCGCCGTTTGGCTGGCTGGTGAGCAAAGTCGTCTCGCCTAATTGGTCGGCACAAGTCGCTTCAGCTCCTCGTGCCAGTTCAGCACGTGGATGATGTTGCCCGTGGGGTTGTTGCCGGCGGGTTCGCCCGGGTGTCCCTTGACCATCAGGAACCGGCCATCCGGAGCGATATCCCACGCGCGTGCTGCCGGGCCTCCCGGCGTTGGCGGTCGGGAGAGGAAGGTGCCCGGGTCAGAAAATAGCAGCTCGGGCGCACCGATGGTTCCGGGAAGAAGATGGCCTGCAGCCGCTGCTTAGGAAACGGGTTCGCGCCGCCGATTCTGGACACGCGTTGACGCGAACGGCGCCCCAGCACCATCATCGGCGCGGTTCCGAGGGTCATCTGCCCGTGCACCGGGGCGGGCGGGAGTCGCATACCTGGGATCTTCGCAAATCGGCTATTCTCTTCGGGTTCGACGTGTGCTGGGCGCCGGATCGCGCTCCGCGTTGCCGCTGCGGTTCTCGGTCATCTTCGAGTACGGAGGGTTGATTCCGTGAGTACGCAACATCGCTCGTTCCTTCTTGCTTCGCTCCTGCCAGCAGTCCTGCTCGTCAGCGCATCCGCTGTCGTTCACGCCCAGAATGCTGGATCGCCGCCGGCCAGCCGCTGGTCTGATCCTGCCACCTGGCCTGACAAGAAGGTGCCCGCCAAAGACGACGTGGTCACCATTGAGAAGGATATGAACGTCATCCTCGACGTCAGTCCGCCGCCGCTGCATGGCATCAAGCTCGAGGGCACGCTCAGCTTCGCGGATAACAAGGATCTGGAGCTGACCACCGAGTGGATCATGGTGCACGGGGCGTTGGAGATTGGCACGGAAGCCAAACCCCACACGCGCAAGGCGACCATTACCCTCACCGACAACGTCAAAGACGAAGACATCAGTGGAGTGGGTGGAACGAGTGACCGCAGTGACCGCGGGATCATGATGATGGGTGGAACCCTCAGCCTGCACGGCAACCGGACGAACTCCTGGACGAAGCTGTCCAAGACCGCCGAAGCAGGCAGCAACTCGATTGACGTCCTGAACGCCGCTGGCTGGCGGGTCGGCGACGTGATTGTCCTCGCGTCAACGGATTTCGATCCCCATCAGGCAGAGCGGCGAACCATCGCTGCCATCCGTGGCAATACGATCACGCTCGACAAGAAACTGGACTACATGCACTTCGGCAAGATCACGTTCGACGTGGATGAACGCGGCGAAGTCGGCATGCTGTCGCGCAATATCCTGATCCAGGCGTCGTCTGACGCGGACACGACGTTCTTTGGCGGCCACATCATGGCGATGGGCGCGAGCAAGATGTTCGTCGAGGGCGTCGAGCTCAATCGCATGGGCCAGAACCTGACGCTGGCCCGGTATCCGATCCACTGGCATCTGATCGGCGACGCGAAGGGGCAGTACATCAGGAACGCCGCGATCCACGACACCTACAACCGCTGCGTGACCGTGCATGGCACGAACAATCTGCAGGTTGAGAACAATGTGACCTACAACACCGTCGGTCACTGCTTCTTCCTCGAAGACGGCATCGAGACCGGCAACCAGTACATCCGCAACCTGGCGATCCAGACCAAGTGTCATACGTCCAAGCCCTGCGACCCGACTAACCTCGCCCCGTTCGGAGCGACGGCCGGCACGAACTTCAATACGACCGGCCAGGACTCCAAGGACGTCCTGATCCCTTCGGATAACACGGTGTCGTCTTTCTGGATCACCAATCCGGACAACACCTACCGCAACAACGTGGCCGCGGGGTCCGACGCGACAGGTTTCTGGTTCGCCTTCCCGGAGCACCCGACGGGTAAGTTCGAAGGCACGGAGATCAGCAAGGCCACCTGGCCGCGTCGCACGAAGGTCCGCGAGTTCAAGGGCAACGTCGCGCATTCGAACTTTGACGGTTTCATGGGTGACCGCGCCCCCAGGGCCGATGGCCATTTCGCCGTCGGCGGGTATATTGCCCTTGTCAATCCCGCTGACGCGAACAGCGCTCAAGTGGAGTCGGTAGTCGAGGATTTCACCAGCTACAAGAACCGCAATAGCGGCATCTGGGCCCGCGGTGAGATGCACCTCTACAAGAACCTGAAGATGGCCGACAACGGAATCGGCTACACGCATGCGTCCGGCAACTTCGGTCAGTCCGCCTTTACGTCACGGGTGGTTGACTCGCTGTTCGTGGGCGAAACCGAGAACATCGGCAACCCCAGGACGCCGGCGGAAATGGCGTACGGCCGTAGCTTGCCGCAGCCGGCAGTCGCGGATTTCCCGATCCGCGCCTACGAGTTCTACGACTACCACCATGAACTGGACAACAACACCTTCGTGAATTACCAGGACAACGCCACCCGCAAGACGGGAGCGATCTCCTACCTGCTGTTTACCAGCTTCGGAATGAGCTCCAACAACACCGTGCAGCGCGCGAAATTCATCAACGCCAAGCCGGTGTATTTCCCGCCGATTGACAACAGGTGGAGCAACGATGATTACGGCAATACGGTCTACAAGACCTCGGTGTTCAACGACAGGGACGGCACGATCACCGGTGTCCCCAATTCCTACATCGTCAACATCACTGGAATCGACATCGACGAAGCCTGCGAGGTCAAGCCCACCTGGAACGCTGCGGTGTGCAAGGGCGATATCGGGCGCATGAATGTTGGCGGCGGCGGCGGTGCTGTTGGATTCGGTGGAATCGGCGGCGGCGCTCGTGGCGGTGGTGCTCCAAGAGGCGGCGGTCCGGGCGCCGCGGGTCCGGGTGCCGCTGCTGGTCTTGGCGGACCTGCTGCTCGGGCCGGAGGTGCTGGTCCTGGCGCAGGTGCCCCCGAAGCCGGTGCTGCTGCACCCGCTGCCGTTGCTATTGCCCCGGGTGGTGGTCGGATCAGAGGTAGCGCTGCACCTGCAGGGCCGCCAGTCGTTCTCAGCCGCAATGGCAAGGATTTCACCGCCAACGGTGAAACCAACGTACGAGCGGGCACCGAGTACAAGGTGACCACCGAAAGGCCAACCTTGAACATCAACGTGAAGGAACTGGATGCCGGTTCGTGGGTGATGTTCGAGCTGCCGGGATTCACCACCGCATCCTCGGGTACGGCGCAGGAGAGCCTGGATGCGCTGCGCAAGGCCAACACCACCTCGTACTACAAGGGCAACGGTTCGCTGTGGGTCAAGCTTGTCTCCACCGGTGACATCCTTGGAAGCGGCCCGGCCAACGGCCCTGGTGGCGGAGTCAGCCTCCAGGCCAGCCGATAAGCAGCAACCCTGTTGCACGAGCAAGAGCCCCCGGCTGTGCCCGGGGGCTCTTTTACTTCGTACAGCAATCAGCCAAGTCCGGAGAGCGTGTTCATTTCAACGCGGTAGCCTTGTCGCCGACGACCTTTTGCAGGCGGTCGCCGCTGGCCACCACGGTCTCAATTGAGTGTACGTCCCACGGATTCAGACCAAGGGACGCCATCGTCGCACCTCGAACGGAGCGTCACGCCCCCATACAGCCAGTGCAGGGATTTCTCTACACTACGCGACTGCTCGTTACCTATCCGATCAGCTCCTCGAACTACCTCTTCAGCCCTGCCGTCCAGTTCTGGACGATGGTGATCGGCGACGTGACCGCCTCGTCGGCGGCGACGTTCATCAGAAACCGGCCATCGGGCGCGACGGCATACTGCGCCCGAGCCAGAAACCCGGTACCCGCAATATTTCCGCCACTGGCGAGCTGCGTCGGAAAGAGTGCGACAGGCGCGCCGGCCTCCAACGTGTGTGCATCCGGCCCCAGCCGGATCGGCACCGCCATCAGCCGCGTGTCCGGCGCCACGTAGTACAGTTCCCGGCCGTCCCGCCGCCAGCGCGGCTGCACGCCGCCCGCCACCGAGACCTGCCACTTCCCAGCCGCTCTCCGGAAACGTCCGGATGTAGATTTCGTAGCGCCCCGATTCGTTGGACGCATACGCGAGCCACCGCCCATCGGGCGAAAACTGCCCTTCAATCTCGTCAAAGCTGCTTTGCAGGACGGCGAACGGCTTCCGCTCGCCCGTCAGTGGTAAGGCCCAGAGGTCCGACGCGGTCTTCGGGTCCTGCGTGCTGTAGAGCAGGAAGCGGCCATCCCGCGACCAGTCCTGCGGTGACTTCGGTTGCGCCGTGACGAGCAGCGGTTGCTCGTCAGCAGTGCCGCTGGCAGGCTTCTCGAACAGGTCGTAGACACCCTTGCGAGTGGACCGAAAGACGACGTGGCTCCCGTCCGGTGACCAGAGTGCGCCGCTGTCGAGTGCGACATCAAACGTGAAGCGACTGGGCACGCCCCGGCCCACCTCGATGAGCCACACATCGATGTTTCCTTGCACAGTGCGGGTGACCGCTACCCGCTGACCATCCGGCGCGAGCTCAGGATACGCCGGCGCATTTTCGTCCGGCTGGCCGATGGCGCCTAGCATCTTGCCGGTGCGGTCGACCCAGACGAGCTGCCGCCTGGCGCCAGCGCCCGCGCGATGGGCCAAGACGCCCTGCTGCCGACACCGAGAAGGCGCTGTGGAACGATCCGTCGTTCGTCCCAACCGCCTGTGCCACCGGTATCGGCTCGCCAGTCACGGTCGCGCGCGCGGCATCGAACGGATACGCGGCGAGCACCCCCTGCGACACGAGCAGGAGATAGCCGGGTGCGGCATACAGCGCAGCGGTTTCGGCGGGCATGACACGCGTCGGCTCGCCACCGTCGAGCGAGCCCACATAGACGCCGTGCGTTTCCGGCTGACCCGTCGCCATCAAGAAGAGGAATCGGCGGCCGTCCGGCAAAAACTGCGGGTAGCGATGGCTGCCTTGCCCAGCCGCAAGCCGCGTCACCGGCGCAGTCGTCCCGCCTGTCGCCGCCACGCGCAGAAGTGCGTCAGCGGTCGTCGGCGCGAACACGATGACACCGTTCGGGTTCCATGTGCCGCCACGACCCAGGGGCGCATCGGCCAGCACCTGTACTGCGCCTCCGGTCGAGATCGATCCGCTTCAATTTGCCGTCGGCAAAAAAGCCGATCGCGCGGCCATCCGGGCGCCCAGAACGGATAGCTTGCGCCTTCGGTTCCTGCGAGGGGCTGCGCCTTGACTTGGTCGAGCGGCCGCAGCCAGAGCTGTGAGCCTTTTTCTCCATTGGCGACAAACGCCAACTGCCTCCCGTCGTGCGAGAGCGCAAACGAAAAGGCATCGCTCGTGGGCGGCGTGACGACGTCCAGGCGCGTGACGACCGGCTCGGGTGGCGGCGTTTCGCGCAGATACCGCACGGCGGGAATGGCGAGCGCGGCGGCCAACACTGCTGCGACAGCGAAAGCGACCATCCAGCCAGGCGTCCGCGCAGCGCCGATGATGTCACCGGCGAGGCGACACCCTCTAGGGCCGACGGCGCTGTCAATGCTTCCTCGATCTCCAGTCGCGCGGCCGCAGCCGAATCGAGGCGGCGCTTGCGATCCTTCTCCAGGCAGCGGCGCAGGAGACGGCGAATGGCTGCGGGCGTCGCGGGCGCGAGCGCGTTCCACTGCGGCTCCGTCTTCAGCACCGCCGCGAGCGTGTCCGAGACGGTCGCGCCCTCGAACAGGCGCTTCCCTGTCAGCATCTCCCACAGCACCACGCCAAAGGCCCACACGTCGGCGCGCTTGTCCACCGCTCGTCCCGCGCGCCTGCTCCGGGCTCATGTACGCGGCCGTGCCGAGGATCATCCCGGCCTGCGTCATCGCGGGCGTCGTGATGGTCGGCGACATCGACATGCTCGGCGACAGAACGCCGCGGCGGGCTCCATCGCTTTCGCGAGGCCGAAGTCGAGCACCTTCACCGTGCCGTCGGCGCGCACCTTGATGTTCGCGGGCTTCAGGTCGCGATGAATGATGCCCTGCTCGTGCGCGGCTTCGAGGGCCTCGGCGATCTGCTTCGCAATGGACAAGGCTTCGTCGAGCGGAAATCGCGCCCGGGCGATGCGGTCGACGAGTCGTCGGCCCCTCGACCAGTTCCATCACGAGGGCGTGCATGCCGGCGGACTTCTCGAACCCGTAGATCGCGGCGATGTGGGGATGATTCAGTGACGCGAGCGTCTTCGCCTCGCGCTCGAACCGCGCCAGGCGTTCGGGGTCAGATGCGAACGCGTCCGGCAGGATCTTGATCGCGACCTGGCGGCCCAGCGTCGTGTCCGTCGCCCGATACACTTCTCCCATTCCGCCGACGCCGATGCTGGCGATGATTTCGTAGACGCCGAGTCGGGTGCCAGGAGTGAGGGCCAAGTGTGACGCGAGTATACGCGCGGGAGCGGAGGGCGGACGGGGATTACTCTCGACTGACGCCGTAGTGGCTACGAATCCCTGCGTTGATCGTTGCTTTCCAGCATCCTTGTTCAGCGGCTCGCGAGGGACAGCCGGAACGCCGCCATCTCCTCGCCGTTCCGAACCAGGAGCACATCGCCAACCAGGACGGGGTGGTTCCACGTCTTGCCGTCGATCGCGGGGAACCGTGCGATCTCGTTGAACTTGTCGGTGGTCGCTGAGACCAGCGCGAGCTCGCCCTCCTCCGACAGCACGAGCAGTAAGTCCTCGTCTGGCAACAGGACAAGCTGACCGTTACCGTACCGGCCGCCCTTCCACGTGCGTTTTCCGTCCTCGAGATTGATGCACGCGAGAATGCTGCCGTCGAAGCCGAAGGCGTGGCCTTTGTGAACGACGAAGTCGTTGAAGTACGGCTTCAGACCGTTCGATGTCCAGCGTTCTTCGACCGTCCACCCGTCAGGTCCGTGTGCGACGCCTATACGGCTGATGCCCGTCCCATCACCACCGACGATCAGGACGTCGCCGTCTGGTGTGACAGCGGGCTGCACGATACTGACGCCCGTGGATGGCCACGTGTGCTCCCAAAGCAGCGTGCCGTCGCCCGGTGCGACACTGGTCGATCGGGCTCCTCTCAACAGCAGAACCTGAGCGACGCCGTCAATCGTCACCAGGTGTGGCGAGCTGTAGCCACCGCCGCCGGCCGGACCGAACCAGCGCGGATGCCCGGTGCCGATGTCGTACGCCGCGAGTCGGCCGGACGCCGCGACGATCACTTCATCGCCCACGACCAGAGGAGAGCTGGCGAAGCCCCAGCCCGGAACCTCGACGCCGGTATCGGTCGACGCGTTGCGCGACCACAAGACTGCGCCGCTCGCGCCGTCGAGCGCGTTCAGGATTCCGGTCGCTCCGAACGCATACACGCGGCCATTGCTGAGGGTCGGTGTCGCGCGAGGGCCGGCGCCGCCGTTCGACTCCCAGAACCTGGCGGGATCGCGGTGGCGCCACACCGGCTCGCCCGTGGTGACGTTGTACGCCGCAACGATCTCGTCCTCGCCTCGCTGCTCTTGGGTGTAGAAAACGTCGCCGCGGACTGCGAACGACGACCAGCCCGGTCCGATCGGCCGTCGCCATAGCTGCACCGGCGGCGACTTGGCCCAGTCGGTTTCTATCCAGACACCGCGGACAACGCCGTCGCGATGGGGTCCTCGAAAGCCGGGCCAGTCTCCAGGCACTTTGGTCGCTGTTGAAGCCGGGCGAGAAGTCTTCGTAGCGGCTGGAGACGGAAGGGCCGCTGGAGCGTCGGCGGCTTTGGTGAGCGGTTCTCGTGGAGCCTCTTCCACCGTGTTGGCTGAGGCCGGCGGCGCAACCGTAGCGGCGGCGAACGGTTCGTCGGCAGCTCGCGCCAGTAGCTTCTCCTCAGGACTTGGAGTCCACCGCCAGTGCAAGTCAGAAATCCCGCCACCGCTGATGCCGCCAGTCCGCAAGAGTGTGAACATACCGCACGCGAGCAGGATCGCGGCGGCTATTGCTGTGCGCCGGCCGCCGCTCGAGAGGCGACGGCTTGCCACAACTGCACCGACCAGCGCCACGCTCAGAGCGGGGGTTGCGTAGATCGGCAACATCATCCCCATCATCCCGTTCGAAATGGACTGGTCAACGATGCGAGATGTTGCCAACAGACCGACGATCATCAGGGCAATGGCGCCAAGGCGTTCGGACCACGGCGCGCGGCTGAAGAACAGCCACCACACCACGATTGCCAAGGCGCAGACGACCGGACCAATCACACCAAGAATGGCGCTCTCGGGAAGGAGCAACGGCACGACAAGCCTGACGAGCAGGAGCACTGCCGCCGCGATCATGCCAGGCCACAAACGAATCGGCTTCGCACGAGGACTTTCGCTCTGAGTCATTTCATCCTGCCTCTTGGACTCCGCCGCCAACGATGCCTCGATAGGTCCGTCTGATGCGAACGCGCCACAGCCAGTAGAACATCGCCGCGAGTGGCACGACGACTGGAACCGGAAGAAGCGCGGGGATGCGGATCATCTCGGGAACTCTGCCTGGCGGACCAAGAAAAAATGAGGCGGCGGCAATCACGAGACCAAGACACATGCGCCACAGGTGCCTTGCGAGTCGAGGCCCAGCCCTCAGGCCTCCCGAACGAATCATCCGAACGTCGCCTGCGATCGCCAACAGTCCGATTGCACCGAAGGTGAAAAACACGGGAGCCGGGATACCCTGCCTGATTCCTCCTCTGGCGATGGCATCGAACCCTAGCGCGATGCCGCTCAGGGCTCCCATCAACCCCACCAGCAGTGCACCAAAATCCAACCAAGGAGTGGAACGGCGGACGGTAAGCACCGAAGTGAACACCAGGTAGAACGTCAACACGCCGGCCATCACGTTGCCCGTGTTCGGCCTCCAAGTCATCGCCATCAGTGCGCCAGAACCAGAGAGGACCAGCATGGCGTAAACAAAAATCATCCCGCTCTTGCGATGCAGCGTTGCGCCCTTCGCGGCATAGAGCGCGACAAAACCGGCCACGATTCCCAGTCCACCCGCGAGAATGTGTGGCACCAGAATTATTCGCACGATCCAGCCCTCACGCTTCTTCCGACTACTCGGACCGCAGTGCCTGCAGCACGTCCACGCGCGAGGCTCGCGCGGCAGGCGTCAGCGACGCCACCACTGCAGCGCAGATGAGCACCACGGCCGCCCCCATCACTGGCAAGATACCCGGCAACTGCACGTTGTCGACGAATTTCACCGCCACACGAGCGATCGCGTAGCCACCCGCCGCACCGGCCGCGATTCCAATCGAGGCGATCCACACGCCCTCGGAGAGCACACGGGCCAGCAGTTGAGCCGGTGCAGACCCGATCGCCAGCCGTACGCCGAACTCGCGCGTCCGCGCGCTCACCGAAAACGCTAGCACACCTGCTACACCCACGACGGCAATCAGCAGCGCGATCCCGGCAAATCCCGAGAAGACGAAAGCGTTCAGCCGCTCCGGCGACAACACCTCCGCTCGTATGTCCTCGAGTGTTGCGGCGCGTTCCACGGGCTGATCGGCAGAAATCTCGCGGATGACGCGCGTCACGGCCGGCACGAGTGCGTACGGGTCGCCCGCCGCACGCACGAACAGGCGGCCCGCAGCGCCCACCTGCCGAACCGGCTGATACACCGTCACCGCCGAGCCCCTCACGACGTTCTCGTCGTCCACGTCGGCGACCACGCCGACAATGCGGCGTGCAACGGGTTTGCCGAACGATTGGAAGACCGGGTCGGTCCACGTGAAGTGGCGGTTCAGCGCATCGCCGTTCGGAAACAGCCGGTGGGCCATGCTCTGGCTGACGATCACCACGAGCTCGCTGCCGGAGCGGTCTTCGTCTGTGAAATCGCGGCCGTCGAGCATCGGGATTCCGAGAACGGCAAAGAAGCGAGGCGCGACCATCCGCATCCTCGCTCGTGGAGCTTCCTCGCCATCCGCGGGCATGTAGCCGTCGACGGTGAACTGGAAGGTCGGCATCGTACCCGCGTCACGCCACGGGACGAAGCTTCCAACGGCGACCTCCTCGACACCTGGCAGCTTGCCAATGCGTCGCGTAGCTTCGTGATAGAGGTCGATCCCTTGTTCGCCCACGAAACCTGTCGCCGACGTTGGGACGTCGAATGCAAGCACCTGCCGCATGTTGTAGCCGGTGCTCGCGGCCTGCAGCGAGACCAGCGTGGCGAGCAGCATGCCGGCGCCGGCGAGCAGAACGAACGAAAACGCGATCTGAGTCGTGGCGAAGATCCGCAGGCGGCGATTGGTACCGGGTGTGATTCTGGCGCCGCCGGTCGCCAGACCGAGGCCAGCCGGGGCGCGCGATGAAGGCAAACGCGGGACGTACGCGAGCAGCACCGCCGCCGCTATCGCCAAGCCAGCGCCGACCCAAAGTACGCTCGGATCGACGGTGACGTCGAGCGCGCGGATGGAGAATCGGGCCGCATAACGGGCAACAATCGCGACAAATGGCCGCGCCAGCGCCACGCCAAGCACGGCTCCGGCGCCGCAGAGAAGGAGGCTCTCAGCCAGCAAAGTACGCCGGAGCGCGCCCGGTCCGGCTCCGAGCGCGGCTCGCACGGCCAGTTCGCCTTCGCGTCGTACCGAGCGGGCCAGAATCAGGTTGGCGACATTCGAGCACGCGATGACGAACACGAGCGCGGCCGCGGCGAGCAGCACGAGCAGAATCGTTCGCGCGGGGGCGGCGATTTGCTCGCGGAGCTTCGATACCTTCAGGCGGACCTCGGCTTTAGTCGAATACGCCTCGGGATGCTCGCGAATCAGTGCCGCGTGCACGGCTGTCAGCTCCGACCGCGCCGTTTCAAGCGAGGTCGCCGGCGCCAGGCGACCGAAGAGCTCCGTCATGCGATGCGTGCGGCTGGCGACCATCGTCGCCCCGAGGTGATGCGGGCTTGTGACGACGTTCGCGATGATCTCCGTGTCGGCCGGATACGGGATCGAGGGCTCGAGGACGCCGACGACTCTGGCAGTGCGCGGCCCGAGTCTGATGGTCTTGCCGACGACGCCCGGGTCGCTGTCGAGCGAAGTGGTCCAGAAACGGTAGGTGAGCACCGCAGCCCCCTCCGCCTTGGGCCCGTCGTCTTGGGCGTTCAGCAGTCGGCCGAGGACGGGCCGGAGGCCCATCACTTCGAAGAACGAGCCGCCAACCACGCCTGCTTTCACCATTCGTGGCTCGTTCCCGAGGCCGATCAGCGTGAAGTCCACGGTAGAGAAGTCTCCAAAGGCGCTGATCGTGGTGGCGCGTGACTTGAAGTCGCTGATTTCGGGCACCGAGAAGGTCATGTTCTCGGCGCCGATCCCTGGTGTGCTCTGGCGGATGTAGATCAGGCGATCTTCGTCCCGGTTGACGAGCGGCCGCAAGAGCACGCCCCGCACGACGCTGAAGATCGCTGCGTTGGCGCCGATCCCCAGGGCAAGCGTGATGACGACGGTGGTCGCGAGACCCTTCGCACGCCTGAGCGAGCGCCACGCGAATCGGATGTCCTGCGCCAGAATCCCGGCCGTGTCGAGCCAGCGACTGCTCCAGACGCTTCGAATCGAGTCGCGCGTCAGCGTGACGTTGCCGAATTCCTTCATCGCCGCGAGCCGAGCCAACGCGGGATCCTCGCCGCGCTCGAGGCGCTCCTTCATGCTGAGCGCCAGATGACCGCGAATCTCTTCGTCGAAGTCGTCGCTGTCCGGCCGCCGCATACGCTACTCCTTGCTCGCCGGCGCGGGGTTCATGATCCGTCCGATCGCGTCCACGAGCTGCGACCAGCGATTGTGCTCGCGAGACAACTGAGCTTTTCCCGCTGCCGTCAGCCGGTAGAACCGCGCCCGCTGGTTGGCCTCGCTCACGCCCCACTCCGATTTCAGCCAACCACGCTTGACGAGGCGGTGCAGAGCCGGATAAAGGGACCCGGTTTCGACCTTCAGCAGTTCGTCGGACTGCGCGCGGATGGCCTGGCCAATGCCGTGGCCGTGCTGCGGACCCCACTGCAGGATGCGAAGCACGAGCATGTCGAGTGTGCCCTGGAGGAGTTCCAGTCGCTGTTCGTCGGGCTGTTTCGCCATAGTCGTAGACAGTCTACGGCCTTAGACGTAGGACGTCTACGGCTGGTTCCGGTCGGGCCTCAGAAGAGCGTGGAGCTCTCTGACTTCGCTGCCCGTTCGAATGGGGCATAATCGCGAAGCTCGGGGACGTTCGGAAATCGCAGGAGCGGGCGCGGGACCCTGGCTCACCGATCAAAGCCCTTCATCGTGTCCAAATCGAACGAGGATCACGAAACCGTTGGATCGCTGTCGCTGCGAGCTGAGTCGCGTGCGACGGTAGTCCCCACGAGTTACGCCGGGGGACGCTATGTCGTCAGGCGACAGCTCGGCGAGGGCGGCCAGAAGCGCGTGTACGTCGCGTCCGACACTCGGCTCGAACGCGATGTCGTGATCGCCGTGCTCAAGGTGACGGACTTCAACGACCAAACCCTCGCGCGGTTCGAGCGTGAGGCGCGGACTCTCGCCCGCCTCGGAGACCATCCGAACATCGTCAGCGTGTTCGATATTGGTGAAGAGCAGGGGCACCCCTACATCGTGGCTCAGTTCGTCGATGGGGGCTCGCTCGACGCGCTCCGAAAGAGCGTGCCCGGTCGCCGCCTGCCCGTTGGCGAGGTGCTGCGAATTGGACAACAAGTGTGTCAGGCCCTGCAGTACGCGCACACGGAGGGCGTCGTGCACCGCGATTTGAAGCCTGGGAATGTCTGGCTCACCAGAGATGGAACGGTCAAGCTGGGAGATTTTGGGCTCGCGGTCGGATTGGATTTTTCCCGCCTGAGCCTCGAAGGCGTGCTCCTGGGTACCGTCTCGTACATGGCGCCCGAACAGGCGCTGGGTCAGTTTGCCGATGCCCGGAGCGATATCTACTCGTTTGGCGTCACGCTCTACGAGCTGGTAGCCGGACGGCTGCCGTTTGTCGGCGACACGCTGGCAGCGATCGTGTCCCAACATCTGCACGCGCCGCCGGTCGCTCCGTCCTGGCACGTTCCCGGTCTTCCGCCAAGGCTCGATTCGTTGATCCTCCGGATGCTGGCGAAAACTCCAGAGGATCGTCCTGCGAGTGCAGAAGAAGTCGGTCGGGTGTTGACGTCGATTCTGGCGTCGGAAGGGGATCTCGTTGCGGAGGATAACCGTTCGGCCTGGCCGTTGGATCGCCTGGCCGCGGGCGTGTTCGTGGGCCGTTCCTCGGAGCTGCAGAGGTTACGGGCGGGCTTTGACGATGCGCTCGCCGGGCGGGCTCAGATTCTGCTGCTCACCGGCGAGCCCGGCACTGGAAAGACGGCGACGGCGGAGCAGTTGTTGACCTACGCCCACGTTCGCGGGGCCGACGTCCTCCGCGCACAGTGTCACGAAGGCGAAGGGGCCCCCGCCTATTGGCCATGGGTGCAACTCCTGAGAGCTTATGTTGCCCGCCGCACTCCGGATCAGCTCGTTTCGGTGATGGGCACGGGTGCCGCGGCTATCGCCCAGCTCGACGCCGACATTCAGCAGCACCTGCCGGCGTTGCCAGAGATTCCAACGCTCGAGCCCGAGCCGGCGCGCTTCCGTTTGTTCGACAGCGTGACGACCTTCTTCAAGAGCGCGAGCGGAGCCAGGCCAATCGTCATCCTGCTGGACGACATTCACTGGGCCGACACGCCGTCGCTGTTGTTGTTGCAGTTCCTGGCCAAGGAGCTGCGGGGCGCACGCGTGCTCGTGATCGCCACCTACCGAAACCTGGCCCTGGACCGCAAGCATCCGCTCATCCAGACACTGGGTGCACTTGCCGGTCAGGGGCTCGAGCGTCGCATCGAGCTTGCCGGCCTCAGCGAAGCCGATGTCGCGCGGTTCATCGAGATGACGATCGGTGCGCAGGCGCCGCAAAGGCTGGTCGGTGTCGTCTATCGGGAAACGGAAGGGAATCCGTTCTTCGTCAAGGAAGTCGTGAGGCTGCTCGTTGCCACGGGACAGCTCGATCGAGTCGAGCAGTCGAGCTCGTGGACCATCACACTCCCTGAGGGAGTCCGTGAGGTCGTGATCCGGCGCTTGGCGCAGCTCTCAGATTCGTGCCATCAGGTTCTCGAAACCGCCTCCGTGATGGGTCGCGAATTCGAGTCGAGCGTTCTGGAGCTGTGCGGTGAGCTCGATCGTGGCCGCGTCGCCGAGGCGCTGGCCGAGGCCACTGCGGCGCGCCTCGTCACGACGTCCGCCGACATTACAGGCCATTACCGCTTCTCGCACGCCCTCATTCGAGAAACATTGTATGAAGGGCTGCCTGCGTTGCGCCGCGCGGCTATGCATCTCCAGATCGGCCGAGCGTTGGAAGCTATCTACGGCGAGGCGTCCGACGCCCATCTTGCAGCGCTCGCCCATCATTTTCTTCAGGCGGCCTCACTTGGTCAGGTCGACAAAGCCGTCACCTACGCGGTGCAAGCCGGAAGTCGCGCGGATCGGTTGCTGGCATACGAGGAGGCCGTCAGCCAGTACGAAAGCGCCTTGCGCGCGCTGGACCTCAATGCCAGAGCCGACCATCCGCGAAGAGGAGAGTTGCTGCTCACCCTGGGAGACGCGCAGACGAAAGCCGGTTTGTCCGATGCGGCCCGCGAGACCTTCGGGCAAGCAGCGGCGTGGGCGAGGCGGCACGGGTCGGTGGAACAGCTGGCACGCGCGGCGTTGGGCATCGGCGCCGGGACTGCTGCAAGAACGCGTTTAGGAAGTGCTGTCGACGATTTCCAGATTGGCTTGCTACGTGAAGCGTTGGCGCGCTCGAGCGAGGTCGCCAGTCCTATCCGTGCGCGGCTGCTCGCGCAGTTGTCGTTGGCGCTTTATCACTCGCCCACAGAACGGACCGCGCTCAGCGGACAGGCGGTTGCTCACGCGCAGCTCGACGGCGATAGCGCGGCGGAACTCGCGGCGCTCTACAGCCGCTGCATCGCCCTCGAGGGTTTCAACGACGCAGAGGAGCGGCTCGCCCTTGCCACCCAGATCGTGCGCGTCGCCGAGCGAGCGGGCGACACCGACATGGCGCTGCGCGGCCACTATCGATGCCTACGCGAGCGGCTCGAGCTTGCGGACTTGCCTGGCGTCGAAGAAGAGTTGGCGATCTATACCGACCTGGCCAACGAGCTCCAGCAACCTCGCTACCTCTGGTATGTCCCCCTGTGCCGGGCGTCGCTCGCGTCCTTCCGTGGCCGCCTCGCCGAATCGGAGACCCTGATTTCTGAGGCGCTGGCGATTGGACAACGCGCGCAGGACTCGAATGCGACGCTCTTCTGCATTGTGTTGCGGAATGCCGTCCTCTGGCTGCAGGGACGATTCGAAGAGAGCGAAGTGTTGCTCAATGGTCTGGTCAGAAAATATCCACTCATCCTGAGCTGGCGGGCCCAGCTCGCGCGGCTCTACTGCTTCATGGGCCGCATCGAGCATGCGCGGCGAGAGTTCACCAGGCTCGCCCAGAACGACTTCAACGACATGCCGATCGACGGTGCCTACGTGTCGATTTTGAGCCAACTTTGTACGGTGAGCTGGTTCTTGTCCGACCGCCCGCGAGCCGAGAATCTGTATCGGCGGCTGGAACCCTACGGCGACCGCAATATCGTGGCTGGTAACACCGCGATTTCCGGCGGGGCGGTGTCGTTCGGTCTGGGCATGGCCGCGGCCGCCGGTGGCTGGTGGGATGAGGCCGAAGCGCGATTTCGACATGCCGTCGACTTGAACACGAGGATGCAGGCGTGGCCCTGGCTGGTGCTGACAAAATGCGGCTACGCGTGGATGGTCGTGTCGCGCGGGCAGTCGGGGGACCGCGAGCGGGCAGAGGAATTGCTCGACCAGGTCCAGACTTCGAGCAGCGAGCTCGACATGGCCTGGGTGCTCAAGTGGTTCCCTCCGCTCGCCTGACTCTTCGTTTACAATCGCTCAGCGTGAACTGTCTGCTCAAAGGGAGGTTAGCAATGGGCACGCATTCGTACGGACGTCGCGACGTTCTCAGGATGATGACCGCGCTCGGAGCAGCTGGCTTTCCGTTGAGCGCGCTTCGAGCCGATGCGGCAACCGCCTACAACCCCGCGGCCAGGCTCGAGATCGATGTGAGCGAAGTCGAGCTCCGTCGCAACAAGGCTGGACGAATGCTGATGGCTCGCATCTACAAACCCAATGGTGCGGGACCGTTTCCCACTGTGCTCGATCTGCATGGCGGCGCGTGGAACGGGAAGGACCGTCACGCCGAAGAACCGATGGATCGCGCGCTGGCCGCGAGCGGTGTGCTTGTGGTCGCCATCGATATGACGCTCGCACCCGAAGCGCCGTACCCCGCTTGCGTGCAGGACGCCAATTACGCCGTGCGCTGGCTCAAGGCGAACGCCGTGAAATGGAATGGCGACGCCTCGAAGGTCGGTGTGTATGGCAGCTCGAGCGGTGGCCATGTCGCGGAGCTTCTCGCCATGCGCCCGCGCGATCCGCGCTACAACGCCATCCCGCTTCCCGAGGCGCCAAACGTCGATGCGACCGTCGCCTACGTCGCGATGCGTTCGCCGGTCAGCGATCCGTTCGCGCGCTTCAAGAATGCCGAACAGCGACACCGCGAGCCGATGATGAACAACCACAAGGTGTTCTTCGTGCCGTGGGAAACGATCCACGAAAGCAATCCGCAGGAGATCCTCGAGCGCCGCGAGCCGGTGACTCTCGTGCCGCTGCTGATCATGCAGGGTGCCCTCGACGACAACGTGCTCCCGGCCGCGCAGGAAAAATTCGCCAAGACCTATGCCGCTGCCGGCGGTGACGTGCAGTTCCAGGTGTTCGAGGACTGCGAGCACGAGTGGGTGGCGAAACCCGGGCCGCAAACCGACCGCGCACGGGAAATGGTCAAGGCATTCATTGCGCGTCAGTTGAAACATTAGGGAGCTTACTGAAGTGAGAATTCAGAAGTTTGAAGGAAGAAGTATGACGAGGCCTCCACTTCTTCCTTCTGACTTCTTCCTTCAGACTTCAGCTGGCTGATCCGATGGCCCGTACGGGCCAATTTCCACCGGCCTTCAAAATGACCTGTTCAGGGGACGCGCTGCGAGAATCCGCCGGTTACAGTGGCGTTGTATCGAGACCGAGCGTCGGAACGGGCAGTGGGTCGAGTCGAGGAACTGTAATGGGTGACTGGCGGCTCTCAGGTACGTATTTCGAGGCGTGTAGCTGCGACGCGATTTGTCCGTGCCGGCGGCAGGGCGGGCGCAAGCCGACGACCACCGGATCGACGTACGGCAATTGTGACTTTGCGTTGTCCTGGCGGATTCTCGACGGCGAGCGAGGCGCAGTCTCGCTCTCGGGACTCTCCGTCGTCATGGTCGGTTCATATTTCGATAACGAAATAGGAAAGCCGTGGCGGGTATGCCTCTACATCGACGAGGCTGCGACCGAGTCTCAACATGCGGCCCTGACGGCGATCTTTCTCGGCCGGGCGGGCGGAACGTCGCTTCGCAATTATGCCGCGCGCATAGGAGAAGTTTACGCGGTCAAGCGCGCCCGGATTTGGCTCGAACACGCGCCTCGTCGTTGGTTCATTCGTGCCGACAACTACGTGGTCGTACGCGGTGGGAAGCCGGTGCCGTCCGACCTCGCTGTGTCGTGCGGCATACCGGGGCACGACCATCCGGGTGATGAGCTGCAAACCGAGGTCATGTGGGTCAACGACGATGCGCTTCGTTGGGAGGTTCGTGGGCGCTGCGGCTTTGCGACGGACTTCGACTATCGATCGGACGGTTGATGTGTCCTTAAAAAAAGCTCGAGCTGGAATCCTGTGATTGAACAGGGCACAATCAGCATGAGCTCGTCATGAGAACTGCTGCTGTCCTATTTGTCACTTCAATAGCATCGAGCGGCTTGCTGCTCGCACAAGAGACGAAGCCCGTTCCGAAGGACTCGGTACGTGTGTCGATTCCCGGCTGCACCAAAGGGTATGTCTTCACCGCAAGCCCGCCTAGTGCGGAGCAACCGGGAAGCGTGAACATTCCCGATGGCATGCACTTGCGCATGAACGGACCGAAGAAGGTGATAACCGAGATTAAAGCGCACGAAGGCTCGATGATCGAGATCACCGGTCTCATGAAGAAGGGCCAGTTCAACGACGGCGTCAATATCGGTGGAGTACGCATCTCGCCAGGTTCGGCATCACCCGGCGGCCTGGGCAGCCCGACCACCGGTCAGATTCAGATCGATGTCGAGAGCTGGCGTCAGGTCGTGGGTTCCTGTCGATCGCGTTAGAGTCGCTCGGAAGCCACAACAGATCCGCTACCGTAGCTTCCGGCTTAAGCCGGAAGCCACAACAGTTCAAGCGCTACGAGCTGTGGCCGGCGCACTGCAACACGCCAAGGTAAACGCTCCACGGGCCGACGGCGTCCCGATACTGGTGAGCCATGATCCGCGAAAGCTGGTGCAGGTGAGTCAGATCGTGAGCGGCCCAGGTCGCCAGCAGCTCTGACAACGTCACGACGCCAAGAGCCGGATGGCGTCCGCGCTTGTCGAAATCCTCGGGCTTCAGATTGAGGGCCCGCAGCTCGCGCAGATTGTCCGACCGCAATCGGGCAAATTCATCCAACAACTGGCCCAGCGATTTCCCCTGGCTTTCCCGTACCTGGCCCCAACGATCGAACGGGTCGAACGCTCGAGTCTCGCCGAATTCGAGCAGCCGGCTCGCGCGCGGCATCCAGTCGGTACGCTCGCCGTGAATGAGGTGACCGACGACATCGAAGGCGCTCCACGTCGCGTCGCCTTCATTCCTGAGGGTCCACGCATCCGGGAGATCGCGCAGAAGCGCGTCGAGGACAGCGGGCGTCCGGGCGAGCAGCGATATCGTGTGCTCCAGATTTTGTGACATGGTGCTCCTCAGTAGAGATTGCCTGGACCTATCATTGAGTACATTTTCTCGACGCCCTGCGACATTTCGCTGAATCATGAACATCCTGGTTACTGGAAGCGCCGGACACCTCGGAGAGGCCTTGATGCGGACCCTGCCGTTCGAAGGTCATCATCCGGTGGGACTCGACATCAAGGAGTCGCCGTTCACACACCATGTGGGATCGATCGCAGACCGCAGCTTTGTGAGAGCCTGCATGCAGGGCATGGACGCTGTGCTGCACACCGCCACGCTGCACAAACCACACATCGTGACCAACAGTCGTCAGGACTTCGTCGACACGAACATCAGCGGGACGCTGAACCTGCTCGAGGAAGCGGCTGCGGCAGAGGTTGACGTCTTCGTCTACACCAGCACAACCAGCGTGTTCGGTCGTGCGTTGACGCCCTCGCCTGGGGCTCCGGCCGCGTGGATTACAGAAGAGGTGGTGCCGGCGCCGAAGAATATCTACGGCATCACGAAGATCGGGGCCGAGAACTTGTGCGAGTTCTTTCACCACGACAAAGGTATCCGCTGTCTGATCCTCAGAACGTCACGCTTCTTTCCGGAAGCCGACGACCGAAAGGAAACCCGAGAGGCGTACGTCGACGCCAACGTGAAGGTGAACGAGTTCCTCTACAGACGCGGCGACATCGAGGACATCGTCAACGCACACGTGCTTGCGCTGATGAAAGCCGGTTCGATTGGATTCGGGCGTTACATCATCAGCGCGACAACGCCATTTTCGTCGAAGGACCTGCACGATCTTCGGAGGGATGCACCGTCAGTCGTCAGGCGCTACGCGTCGCAATACGAGGAGATCTACGCGGCGCGGGGTTGGTCGATGTTCCCGACCGTCGATCGCGTCTACGTGAACGATCGAGCCAGGAGCGAGCTCGGTTGGCGACCGCGGTACGACTTTGCCTACGTCATCGATCGAATCGACAGGGGAGAGGACTACCGCAGCCCGCTTGCGCGCACAATCGGGTCAAAGGGATACCACGACATGGTGTTCGAGGATGGGCCTTACCCTACCTAGGGCTGAGGGCTGAGGGCTGAGGGCTGAGGGCTGAGGGCTGAGGGTGTGGCTTCCGGCTTTAGCCGGAAGATCGATGCCGGCAGCTCTTCCGCCTAAAGGCGGAAGCCACACCCCGTCGTTTCGGCTCCAGCCTACCGCTACAGGCGTCCTCGAGCGCGCAGGGATTCAAGCATTTGCGAAGATCACGCAATGGATGAGCCGCGTCCTCAGCTTGTTAGAACAACCGGCGATAGGCGTTCAAAGTTCTAACGGCGCCACGGTAGCCGTTTAGAATGTGGCTTCAGATCGTGACTCGATTCGCGCTCGCTCCACTCTGGCTGCTATTGATGACCGCCGTGCCGGCTCTTGGCCAGATCCGCGCGGAACCGGCCGCGCTAGCGCGCGTATCACCCGAGCTCGTGGTCAGGCTGCGCGCCGACTCATTCCAGTACTTCCGTTTCATCAATCGTCCGTGGATCGCTCGCGTCTGCGAAGTGTTCTCCAAGGATCTGCGGAACGCACCTGTGGTGCGGCTGCACGGTGACGCGCACGTCGAACAATTCGCGATCACCAACGAGGCATGGGGCCTCGACGACTTCGACGACTCGGTGCGGGGCCCGGCCCTGGTCGATATCGTACGGTTCCTGGCGTCTATTGATCTGATAGCCCGTCAGCGTGGCTGGACGCACGATCGCCGCGCACTGTTCGATCGATTCTTCGAAGGCTACCGTCGCGGGCTTTCCGATCCCGACTACCCGCCTCCCCAGCCCGACATCGTCAGCCGGCTGCGCGCGGAGGTGCCCATGACGCGCCTGGCGTTTCTCTCGTGGGGCGAGACGATGATGCAGCCGATGACTGATGCGTCGATGAAGGCTGTCGTCTCGGGCATGGAGGCCTTTGCGCATTTCGTTCTGAACGAGCGGCCAGGCCTTTCGCCCGATTACTTCATGGTCTCGCAAGCTGGATGGCTCCGCATGGGCGTCGGCAGTGCCATAGACACGAAAATCCTCATCCGAGTTCAGGGCCCATCGCCCGCTCCCGAAGACGATGAGCTTCTCGAGGCCAAGGAGCTGAGGAATCTCGGTGGTTTGAGCTGTCTCGAGGATGCGTCGTTTGCTTTATCTCCGCCGACCTTTCGAGTGATCGCAGGAGCCCAACAGCTCGGTCGGATCCATCACAACCTTCTGACGGCCGGGCCCGAGCTGGTGATACCCGAGCTCCTGTTTCGTGGTGAAGCGCTCGGCAATTGGTGGATTCGCAGCTGGGAGCCCTCCTATCGCGAAGTAAGGCTTGATGACTTTCGATCGGTGAAGGACCTGGCAGCCATTGCCTACGATTCCGGAGTGCAGCTCGGCGCGGGTTGCCTTCACGAACACACGGGGCCGCAAGGCGCCGCACTTGCGCGAGCAGGCATTGGCATCAGTCAAGCGACTCGAGGCCCGGATTCGCCAGGAAACCTCCACGCTCGTGGACGAGATGTTGCTCGGATGGCAGGAGCTTGGAAAAACCGGTCGAAACTGACGTGCGGTTCCGCCCCGTCGTTCACTCGATCACGAGCGCAATGCAATCGCGAGAATGAGCGTGGGCACCGCCACGCCAGCCACGAGGCAGACAGCGAGAAGCGCGACGGCCGCGCGGCGGCCGAAGTTGAGCGTCCAGCGCGAGCCATCTCGCGTCGGGACGAATAATGCCGGATTCGTCGGCGTTGCAATACAGCTGGCCCAGACGCCAGTGTTCAGCCACGTAGAGGCCCACTTCGGGCCGGCCCAAGCGGGCGCGCGCGCGAAGGCCCACGATAACGGTAAGGGCCAGGCCGATGACTTCCAGCAGGATGTAACCGGCTCCAAGCCCTGGTCGTCCGATCCTCCACATCCTCACCAGCGCCACGGCCGCGTAGACCTGAAAGGAGACCCAGATCAAGGTAATCAGCGCAACCGCTTCGGCGGCTGTGGTGGCGGCTTTCATGTCGGGAGCTTCGGGCGCATGCCGGCTGTCGCGACGGAAGAGCAGCAGCGTTCCGATTCCACCGAGGGTCAGGGCCAAGGCCAGCTGGACGAAGACCGGCATCAGCACTCGTGGGACCGTCTTGTACTGCCAACCGTTCGGAAACCCGTCGGGCTTGAAGTGAACCGGCAGCAGCCCTGGAAGTGAATCGTACGACACGGCGAGAAAAGTAGCCGTGCCGACGATGACGCCGGCCACCACTTGCACCGCGCGGCGTGTGAGGAGCGTCGAGCGGATCATCGTTGGATGTATCGGCGGCAAAGCCCGCCAACGTTGGTCCGGTCGTCCGTCTACTTCGGCCGGCGAGTCGGGTACTGCTCGAACATTTCGGCGACTGCCGCGTTGATCGTGGGTCCCAGTTGGTCGGACTTGGCGTCGATCGGCTTGTCGGTCCGGATCTGGAGCAGGCGGCGACGGTTCGCCGGGTCTAGAAGCGCCACCATCAGCGTGCCGACCGCGTATTGCGGCCGCTGGCCGGATGCGTCCGGCTTGGCCTTCACGTCCACGTCGGTACGAGTGAGAGAGTAGTAAGCCGCAAGAACATCACCGGGGCCAGATGTCGCCTTCGTCATGCCGAGCATGGCGAGCTGCTGGTCCACGGCGGTCATGATCTGTGTGTCGACTTCCTTGATGGCTGACGGTTGTCCCTGAGTCCAAGAATAGGTCTTGAACTTCGAGAAATCGACGTTCTTCTCGGCCGTCACCTTGACGCCATACTTCGGCGTCTGGGCGGCTGGTGATGCTACGACGATGCCGCTCAGGGCGGCGCAAACAATCAATCGCTTCATGGAGATCCTCACGGTTACAAACCGCATCCAGGTTGTCGAGAACGTGGCAGATTCGTTCAAAAGATATTCAACTTCGCCCTACGGTCCGACCGGCGGGGCGTTGGCGCGATCGGACCCTGGCTCGGCACCAGACCGCTTTGGCAACGGTACAGGCGAGGCCTGATTTCTGCGCACGAAGAAAATGCCCGCTATCAGACCTCCGACCACGCCGATTCCGACGCCGATGGCCTGCGCCCGCATCAGTTTTCCCGTGGCATATCGGATCACTTCGGGAATTTGCACGAGGGCCTGAATTTGCGCGCCTTCTGGCAGGCCTCCGGGCGTGATGTACCAGGTCAGCGCGGGAGGGACAATCAAGGAGGCGATCAAGCCGCCCAACAATCCACCGGCTAAAACGAAGATCAGTACAGTCTTAATCATGACGCCGACAAAACATCATACGTGCGACTCGTCTGTTGCATGTAGACAAAACGCGGCAAAGCTCAGGCACAGTCGCTTGACACGGATCATACCGGCAGTGAGAATCCAGCCCTCGGTGTGAGGAGCGCTTGCGTCCCAACAGGCTTGTGCTGCCCGGCACGTCGTAGGATTGGAATATGAAGACCACGATCGCCGCCGTACTGGCGCTGGCGATTCTTCAGGCACAGGACGCCATCGACCTTCGAGGCCGAACGCAAACGCTCTACCTCTACGGCCCTCGGACGGGCGAGCCGGTCATCGTGTCCAGCGGCGACGGCGGCTGGATTCACCTCGGCCCGCACATGGCATCGTTGCTCGCCAGTCGCGGCTTCTTCGTGGTCGGCTTCGACGTCAAGGCGTATCTCGAGAGCTTCACTTCAGGAAAAACAACCCTCGACCCCGCGATGGAACCGAACGACTATGCCACTCTGGCGGAGTTCGCGCGCCGCACCACGGGTAAGAAGCCCGTTCTCGTCGGTGTGTCCGAAGGGGCAGGTCTCTCGTTGCTCGCCGCGACGGATCCCCGCGTGAAGGCGCTCGTGACCGGGATCGTCGGCGTCGGCATGCCCGACATCAACGAGCTCGGCTGGCGTTGGCGTGACGCGGCCATCTACCTCACGCACAAGGTACCGAAGGAGCCGACCTTCAGTGCGGCGACCATCGCCGCCGACGTGGCTCCTCTGCCGCTCGCCGCCATTCACTCGACGACCGACGAATTCGCTCCGCTCAGTGTCATTCAGCGAATCGTCGACAGTGCTCGCGAGCCGAAGCGCTTGTGGATCGTGAACGCGTCGGATCATCGCTTCAGTAACAACCTCCGCGAGTTCGACGCGCGAGTGCTCGAAGCGCTCGACTGGGTCAAGCAGCACGCGCCAAAGTAACGCGATGTTGGACCGCCTGAAACGGGCGCTCCCCGCTCTTATCGGGCTCCTGCTGTTCGCGGCCGCACTGGCGATCCTGCGGCGGGAGCTGCACGCCGTAACGTGGCACGATCTCGCCACGGAGGTGTTGCGCACGCCCCCGGCCCGGCTCGGACTTGCACTGCTGTTGACCGTGCTGAACTACACGGTCCTCATCGGCTACGACGTTCTGGCCATCGCATACATCGGGAAGCGTCTCAGCCTGGATCGCATCGCGCTTGCCTCATTCCTTGCCTACGCCATTTCGAACAACGTCGGTTTCGCAATGCTCTCCGGCACATCGGTGCGCTACCGCTTCTATACCCGCTGGGGGCTCACCGCATCCGAGCTCTCGCGCGTGGTCGTCGCGAACGCAACGACGTTCTGGGTTGGACTGCTTCTCCTCGGCGGCGTCAGCCTGGCCCTCAGTCGGCTGCCGAGTGCGCTTGGTTTGCCTCGAACGACCGCTGTCTCGATAGGGATGTTGTTCTCGGCCGCGAGCATCGCGTACGTCGTCGTTCCATGGCTGCGTCGCGCTCCAATCCGGCTCCGGAATTTCGAGCTGCCGATCCCTTCCCCGAAGATCGCTGTCACACAAATGATCGCGTCGGTAATCGAATGGGCGCTTGCCGCTGGTGTGCTCTACGTGCTGTTGCCGCCGGCCGGCATTCGCTTTCGTGGGGTGCTCGGCGCTTTTTTGATCGCACAGCTGCTCGGGCTCGCCAGTCAAATCCCGGGTGGTGTCGGGGTCTTCGAAGGGACGATGGTGGTGCTGCTCAAGCCATTCATGGACTCCGGCGCCGTACTGCCCGCGCTTCTCGTCTATCGCGTGATCTACTACCTGTTGCCGCTCACGATGGCGCTCGTTGCTCTCGTCGCTGACGAGCTGCACCAGCGTCGGGCGCAAGCCGCCCGGATGAGCGCGCTGCTCGGACGGCTCACCGATCAGCTGACGCCGCCAATTCTGGCGCTCTTCACATTCCTGAGCGGCGTGGTGCTGCTCTCGTCGGGCGCCACGCCGGCGGCCGCAGGACGACTGGCGCTGCTCGAACGGGTTCTCCCGCTGGGCATCATCGAGGCCTCGCACTTTCTGTCGAGCGTGCTTGGCGCGGGGTTGCTGTTGCTCTCGCAGGGGCTGGCCCGGCGCCTCGACGCCGCTTACATGCTGACGGCGATCGTGATGGCGCTCGGCATCGGTGCGTCGCTGCTCAAAGGAGTGGACTATGAGGAGGCGACGATTCTCGCGGCAGTCCTTGTTATTCTGTGGCGCGCGCGACCGGAATTCGATCGCCGCGCGGCATTCTTCGATACGCGTTTCTCGATTGGCTGGACCGTGTCGGTCGCCGCCGCGATCGGTGCGTCGATCTGGCTCGGGGAGTTCGCTTACAAGCACGTCAACTACTCCAACGAGCTCTGGTGGCAGTTCGAGTTGCACGGCGAGGCGTCGCGCTTCCTCCGTGGAACCGTGGGCGCCGTCGTGCTGCTGCTCCTCTTCGCATTCGCCCGGCTGATCGGTCACGCGCCCCACGAAACGAGCGAGCCGACTGACGCGGACCTGGACGTGGCGTCCAGGGTGATTGCGTCGCAGGGCGAGACCTATCCGAATCTCGTCTACCTGCGCGACAAAGCCGTCCTCTTCGACGACTCGCGGCAGGCGTTCATCATGTACGGCGTGCAAGGGCGCACGTGGGTGGCGCTCCGCGATCCGGTCGGACCTCCCGAGCACAGCAGCACCATGATTCGCATGTTCCTCGAGCGCTGCGACGACTACGGCGGCGTACCGGTCTTCTACGAAGTCGGCAAAGACCACTTGCATCGCTACGCGGACTTCGGCTTGACGTTCGTGAAGCTTGGCGAGGAAGCACGGGTCGACTTGTCCGCGTTCTCACTCGAAGGCGGCCGTGCGTCGAAGCATCGTCAGGCGATCCGGTACATCGAGAAGGCAGGGGCCGAGTTTCGCATCGTCGAACCCCAGGAGGTGCCGAGGATCCTGGACCAATTGCGCGCGGTGTCGGACGCGTGGCTCCGGGAGAAATCGGTTCCGGAAAAGGGATTTTCGCTCGGGTTTTTCGATCCAGGTTACCTCGAGCGATTTCCCGTCGCGGTGGTCGACAGGAAAGGGGAGATCCTCGCGTTTGCCAACATTTGGGCTGGCGCAGACAAGTGTGAGCTATCGATCGATCTGATGCGCTACCGGGAGGGCGCGCCTCGTGAAGTGATGGAAGGAGTCTTCGTCAGTCTGATGGCGTGGGCCAAGGGGCGCGGCTATCGCTGGTTCTCGCTCGGCATGGCGCCGCTCTCAGGCTTCGAGCGGTCGCCGGTTGCGCCGCTCTGGAGCCGGTTGGGATCGTTTCTGTTCGAACATGGCGGACCGTTCTACAACTTCCAGGGACTGCGCGAGTACAAGGAGAAGTTCCATCCGGAATGGGAGCCGAAGTATCTGGTCTATCGCGGCGGGTTCAGGCTGCCGCAAATCCTGGCCGACGCATCGGCGCTGGTGGCCGGCGGCTACCGCAGGATTCTTCTGAAGCGATGATCGAAGTCACCGGCCACAGCGCGATGAATTCTTGACGCTGACCGTCGGTTGGGGCATCATCCCGCCGCTCACCACCCGCAACATCAGGATGCCGGAGGGTTCATGCTCACCATTCCCTTCGCGGTGTTTGTCGTCTCGTCCATTCTGATCATGGTTGTGTTCGGCGCGGTCGCAGGGAGTACCGGCACCAGTCGTACGCCCGATTACGCCAGGACGAATCGTTTCCGTTTATTGTTCTTTGCGTCGCTGACGGTCGTTCTTCTCACCTTCCTCGCGCTGACGCTGCCACGGCTTCCGTACGCGACTGAGGCTCGTACGCCCGATCGAATCGTCCATGCGGTCGGCAAACAGTACGCCTGGTCGCTCACCGAGGGGACCGGCCCGTCGTTGGAAACCTGGGATCGCGACTTCTCGCCGACGGTCACCGTCGCTGCCGGCATGCCGGTGGAGTTCCGCGTCACGACTCTGGACGTGAACCATGGCTTCAGCTTGTACGCGCCGGATGGTCATCTGGCCGCGCAAACCCAGGCGATGCCTGGCTACATGAACCGTCTCCGGATCACGTTCGATCAACCAGGCACGTATACCGTCCTCTGTCTCGAATTCTGTGGCATGAGCCATCATCGAATGCGCGGAGTCGTCGAGGTCCGTTAAGGCGACGGAGAAGCAGCCATGACACAAGTTGCGGTCGACGCCGAGATTTATACGGCGCGCCTGAAGCGGGTGACGCTGACGTGGGTTCTCGTGGCGTTGATCCTTTTTCCGGTACTGGCGGTGCTCGGGTTCCTGATGCGCGTGCTGCAGGCTGGGTATCCTCGCCACGGTGCCGCCGGAATGGTTTTACGCGGTAATGACCCTTCACGGCCTCGGCATGGTAGGGCTGTGGTTCGTCGCCGGGATGGCAGGAATGAGTGTGCTGCTTGCGCCCTACGTCCGGCCGACCATCGGCGTGTCGTGGATTGCTTTCGCGGCCACACTCGCGGGAGTCGTGCTGCTGCTGGCCGCGACTCTCGTCGGCCGGCTTGGTGTTGGCTGGTACTTTCTCTACCCCCTTCCATTTCATGCCGGCGGCACCTGGCCGCCGTGGGCGACCGCGTCGCTGTTCGTAGCGCTGGCGATCATGGGCGTTGGCTGGACATTATGGGCCGGGGATTTGCTGTGGGCGATCGCGCGAAAATACCGGCTTTCGGACGCGCTCGGTTGGCAGTACCTCAGCGGCCGCGGCTCGCCGGAAGTTCCTCCGATCATCATCATCGGAACGGTCAGCTTCATTGGCGTCCTCGCCGGACTGGTGGCCGCCGTCGTGATTCTGACGCTGGTCGCGGTCGAGCAGCTCACCACCGGCTTCACCAACGACGCGCTCTTGATCAAGAACCTGACGTTCTACTTCGGACACATGCTCGTCAACATCACGATGTACTTCGGCGTGGCGATGGTGTACGAAATCATGCCCGCATACACGGGCCGGCCATGGAAGGCGAACACACTCGTCGCCGCCTCGTGGAACCTGGTGTTGCTCCTCGTGATGTTTGCCTACCTGCATCATCTCTACATGGACTTCGCTCAGCCGCAGTGGCTGCAGGTGGTTGGCCAGGTTTCGTCCTATTTGATTTCTGTTCCGGCGGCGGCCGTGACGATCTTCAGCACGCTCGCGCTGGTGTACGGCTCGCGGACGGAATGGAAGCTCCCGGCATTGATGATGTACCTCGGGGTGATGGGATGGGCGATCGGCGGCGTCGCGGCCGTGATCGATTCGACAGTGATGGTCAACAGCCGATTCCATAACACCTTGTGGGTACCTGCGCATTTCCACACGTACTACGTCATGGGCGTCGTGCTGATGATCCTGGGCGCGGTGTTTCATCTGTCGACTGGCCTGTCCAAGATGGCAGAGAGCGGACGGTTGACGCGCCTGATCGTGACAACGGTCGGCCTCGGCGGATACGGCTTCCTGCTGATGTTCTATCTCGCCGGCGTCTCGGGCGTCCCACGCCGGTATGCGACGTACCCAGCCGAAACCGCGCAGGGGATCCTGTACGCGAAGCTCTCGCTGGCGTTCATCGGCCTCCTGCTGGCCGGGGCGCTCCTCTACATCTGGGAAACTGGCCGGCGATGCCTACGCGCGTTGTCCGTCTGAGCCGCGCGCTGTTGCTGGGTGTTGTGTTTTTCACGGGCGCCGCACCGTCGCGTGGTCCGCGTGACGTTCCGCCAGACGAGGACCGATTCCTCAACTCCCCGCTGCCAGACATCGAGCTCCAGACCGCCTCGGGCGTGCATATGTCGTTGTCATCGGTCGCTCCAGGCCAACCGTTGCTCCTCACGTTCGTGTTCACACGTTGCGCGGGCGTTTGCTCGCCGTTCCTGGCGTCATGGCGCACCGCAGATCGGTCCGTGTCGTCGTCGCGGACATTCCATCGCCTGGTTTTGAGCTTCGACCAACGTGATACGACCGCCGACATGGGCGCATTGGCGCGCCACCTCGGGGCTGATGAAGACGCGGACTGGACGTTTGCGATTGCACCTCCGTCCGACGTTCAACGGCTCGCAGATGCGACCGGCTTCTGGTTCGACTGGGACGAGTCGCGCCAGCAATTCGATCATCCGGCGATGATTGCGGCGGCTCGAGACGGCCGTCTTGTACGCTTGCTGGTCGGTGGGGTTGTCTCTCCACGCCGCCTGGACGGTCTGATGCGCGAGGCATTCGGAGAATTCGTGCCGAGCTATCCTTTGCCGGGCGGTGTACGATTCCGATGCGTGCAGTTTGACGTAAGCACTGGACGGCTCACGCTCGATTGGGGTTTTCTGATACTGCTGTTGCCGGTCGTGGTATCCGGCCTGGTTACCTCCGTGATGTTCGTTGCCGGCTCCCGCGGCAGAAGTCGAACGGCAGGATCAGATCAGTTGGAGGCTCGACATGTGTAAGGGCCTGGCAGCGACGGCGCTGCTCGTGACTCTACTTCCGATCGGGATGGCTGCGGAGGATGCCAAGGGCGTCATCGAGCAGACGTCGAGAGCCATGGGGGCAGAGGGACTGAACTCAATCATCTACTCTGGAGCGGCAGCCCAGGGGAATTTCGGGCAGAGCCGAGTCATTTCCGCTCGCCTGGCCTCCACGGCCATCAGGAATTACACGCGCGCCATCGACTTCACCGTGCCAGCCTCCCGTACCACGGGTGAAACGCTGCCACCTGCAGTTGCGGGTGGTCTGCCGCCGCAGCCGGGCATCCTCAACCAGAGCATCGCGCCAGACGACGCTTCCTGGGCGTCCTGGGCGCAGCAGCTCCAAATCTGGACGACGCCGTGGGGATTTCTGCGGGGCGCCGCTGCTAACAATGCGATGCTGCGTTCTCGAAAGGTTGACGGCATTACGTACAAGGTGCTGACGTGGAGTCCGTCCCAGAAGGCGCCGTCCGGACAAGGGTATCGAGTGGTTGGCTACATTGGCCCTGACAACACGGTCGACCGTGTCGAAACCTGGGTCGAGCATCCGATCCTCGGGGACATGCACGACGAGTTCATCTACAGCAACTATCAAGATTTCGGTGGACTCAAAGCCCCGGCCAAGACTTCGCTGCGGCAGGTCGGTATGGAGACTTTCGTCCTAGCGATTCGTGATGCTCGGGCGAATCCACCCGACATCGCGCAACTTTTGACACCTTCATCTGGCCCAGGTGGGGGAGACCCGTCGGCTGCAGGTCGCGGCGGAGCGGCGGCAACTCCTCCAGCGCCGTCAGCCGCGGCGTCTGAAAAACTTGCCGACGGCGTCTTTCGAATTACAGGTGGATACGTGGCCCTGGCCGTCGAGTTCCGCGATTACGTCGTCGTACTCGAAGGTGGGCAGAGCGAGGCGCGAGGCCTGGCGATCATCGCCGAAACCAAACGGGTGATTCCGAACAAGCGGATCAAGTACGTTGTCAACACGCACCCGCATTTCGATCACGCCGCCGGGCTCCCGCCATTTGTCGCTGAGGGTGTCACCATCCTCACGGACGACACCAACAAGTTTTTTCTGGAGCAGGCTTTGGGCTCACCGCGGACGCTGGTCGGGGACGTTCTCGCGAAATCGCACAAGAAACCCAAGGTCGAAGGCGTGCTCGAGAAGCTGGTTCTCAAAGACGACACGCGATCGCTCGAGCTGTATCACATCGAGAAGCTCGAGCATAGCGCCGGCATGCTCATCGCGTATCTGCCAGGGGAAAAGATCTTGTTCACCGCGGACTTCAACGTCCCGAGGCCTGGGCAGCCCGTGAGCCCATCGATTGCGACACTCCTTCAAAATCTCGACCGCCTGGGCCTCGACTTCGAGCGGCACGTCCTCGTACATGCGCCGGACCCCGATCGACCGATGACCAAGGCCGATCTGATGGACCTGGCGAAACGCCTGAACTAGGTGCCCGCTAGTATACGGTTGAGTCCTGAGGGCTTGCCCGACGGAGCGCGAAGGCTTGAGCCGAGCTGGGCGGAGGATGGAGACGGGCATGGGCACTCACCGAATCGGCGGCGTTGGACGCGTCGTGATGCGATCGGGCTTTGCGCTCGGACTCGGCGGCGCCGCGATCGTCGCGCGTCCCGTGCTGGCTCACCACTCGTTCGCCACGTACTACGTCGAGCAGGACACCATCGAAGTCGAGGGCGACATCATCGAGTTCGAGTACAAGAACCCCCACTCGTGGATCCACATCATGAGTCGTGACCCCTTCGGCAAGCCGAAAGCCTATGACGTCGAATGGGCCAGTACCTCACAACTCGAGAATGACGGCATCACCAAACGCACGCTGCGTGCCGGCGACTTCGTTCGCATCTGGGCCTCTCCGAACCGAGATCCCAGCGACAATCGCATCCGTCTGAAACGAATCGAGCGTCGGGCCGACAGCTGGCAGTGGGGGCAGAACCGTCGCGAGAACCGCTAAGAGCGAACCACAAAGGTCACAAAGAACACAAAGGTTGGCTTACTGTCCGCCTTTCAGTTGTGAATACACCATGCTGACAAACCGGTCGGCGCTCGTTCCCGCCGCGCCAGTCGGCAAGAGCCCCCCGGCACCTTCGCATCGTAGGAAGAGGTGACTTTCGCCGCCAATACCTCCTGCAGCGTCTTGCCCTGTGCGATTAAGGCCTGAACCTTGTTCTGTATGGCGAGAATCATGTCCCGATAAGGGATGATGTCGGTCCGGTTGATGTAGGTCCCGTGACCGGGAATCAGCCTGGTGTTGGGCCCCGCACCTTCATCGTGAGCTCGAGGCCCTCCAGCGGACATGGCGGCGGCAACGATCGAATCTACCGCTGGTCGGAAACGACGACGCCTCCCTTAATCACCAGCTTCGTATTCAACAGGTTCCAGTAACCGCCGAGAGGGTTCCCGTCCACGAGCACGATGTCCGCCAGCTTGCCCGCTTCGAGCGTGCCAAGCTGATCGCTCATCTCGATATAAGAAGCGGTATTCGGTCCCATCAGCTTGATGATGTCCTGCATCGAGAACATCAGGTTGAGGGACTTCAACTCGTGCTCGAGGCCGGCCTTGGGTGCATAGTTCGTATCCGTGCCGTAACCGTAGATCACGCCCGCGTCCCACGACGTTCGGGCATTGACGGCTTTGTATCCTGCCTCCTGGCCCCGGCCATCGCCGTCGAGAATCGATTCCGGCCACGGTCGTCCGTCGCGAAACCGGGGTTTGTTGTCGTCGGCGAAGACACCGAAGACCGGCACGCCAAATCCAATGGTCGACAGTTGCTTGACGCCGGCGGCAGCTACCTTCCTTGCATCGTCGAAGGACAGCCAGCCGAAATGGGGTGTATGAACGAGCTTGACGACACCCGCGTCAACGGCGGCCACCATGGCTTGTGGACTGACGGCATGGATCTGGATCCACACGCCGACCTTCTTTGATTCGTCGACCACGGCTCGGAGATTTTCCAGTTCTTTGGCCGTCGGTCCCGGCTTCGGTGTGAGCGCTTGCTCGCCGATGAACTTGATTCCCAGGGCAGCCAGCCTTTGCACCTCCGCACGAGCCATCTCGGGAGTGTTGTTCGCCAGATCCACACGACCAGACGGGATGATCCGCGGTCCCTTGATGACGCCTTTCTCGATGTGATCCTTGAGGGTCAGGTTTCCTTCTGCGGGACCGCCGCCCGAGAGGATAGTGGTGTACCCCGCATCGAGAAGTTGCTGCATCTGCTCCTTCTCATTGGGTCCGGTGTTGACGTGCCGATGGGCATCGATGAATCCGGGCAGGGCAGTGGCGCCCTGCGCATCGATGGTCTGGAGCCCGGGAGCGTTCGCGGGGCCCCCAGACACAGAGACAATCCGCCCGCCCCGCACAATGATCGAACCCTGATTGACGACTTGGCCATTTCCGACGATGACTCGGGCGTTGGTGATCACTAGATCCTGTGCCGCGAGATCCCGGGGGCCGAGCAAGGTCCACAAGAACACAAACACCGTGAGCAACAACCGTTTTTCCATGCCTCCAGGTCCTTCCTTATGTGGCCCGCTACTGACCTGCCGGACTGTGAAGGATCGCATGCGCCGCAAAGGGCTTAATCCCGAGAGCCTCGTGAATCTCGTCGGGGAAATAGACCGCCCCTCCCTTTATCACGAGGCGGCCCTTTCGTATTGCAGCGATGTCTTGCGTGGGATCGCCGTCGACAAGATACAGGTCGGCGAGTTTGCCGGGGGCGACTGTTCCCAGCTGTCCGTCAAGCCCTAGAAAGCGTGCGCCGCCAAGCGTGGCCATGTCGAGCACGGCTGACGCTGGGATACCCGCTTTCACCCACGCTTCGAGCTCGCCGTGCAACACCATTCCCGCAAGATCGTCGGTCCCGGGAACGAGGGCGATACCCTCGTTGAACAACATCAACAGAATCTCCTCGAGCTTCCGCCAGCTGGCGTCGTACGTCGCATATTGATCAGGCTTCACGTCCAAGACCGCGCTCCGCCGAGCGCGCTGGACCGACACCGGCATGTGGGGGAGCCATGCGACGTCTGCAGGCGCGGCCGTCGCCGGACGTGCGAGCAGGACCGGAGAGAATGTGGCCAGCGTAGGGTCCAGCGTGGTCTTTCGTTGCTTCATCAGCGCGACCACGCGCCGAACGGGCTCGCTCTGCAGGTCGAGCCTCCACAAGCGCTCTCCCACCGCCGTGAACCGGAACGTCGTCCGAGTGTCATCTTTCAAAGGATCGATGAGGAAACTGAGCACGAACTGGTTGATGTGGTTGATTTCGTCGTAGCCGTCGAGCACCGCGCGCTCGGCCGACATGAAAGCGGGCACATGTCCCGAGACGTGCAGGCCCAGGCGGTGCGCTTCTTCGGCGATTGGCTTCACGAAATCGGGGTTCATGGAGTTGTAGATCTTGATTCCCCAGTAGCCATGCGCCGCGTACCACTGCACCTTGGCCACGGCGTCCGCTAGCGTGTCGACGACGAAGCCGGTGTGGGCGGAGTAGGGCGACTGACCTTCCAGGAACCCGCTGTTTTTCATTCGCGGTCCCATGCTTTCGCCTGCACCGATGCGTTTCTCCAGGCGCAACAAATTGTCGTTGTCGTTGCCGGGATCACGCCCAAGCGTCACGCCGGCCGCGATGTTGAGGGGGCCGTCCCAATCGCCGAGATGGCTGTGTGCATCGAATAGTCCCGGTACGAGAGTGCCACCGGCCCCATCAACGACGAATGCATCCGCGGGCGGTTGCTCCGACCCGACATGGACGATCGCCTCGCGGAAGACTCCGACGTTGGTCGGCACGCCGACACGCCTGGCAATGGGATCGAAGACCCGAACGTTGGTCAGCCACAGAGGGCCTGAGACAGTGTGCGTCAGCCTCGCCGTAAACCCCTTCAGCACCTCGCCAGACAGTTCGCCAGCCAGTGCGGACAGTTCCCGGTAGTCCTTCTGATGCTTATCTTCAATCAGTACGGACGACGGCGAGAGCGTTGCCACGAGTCGGTCTTTTCGCGCGAGAACAAACTGTGGCGCAACGTCCAGGCCCCAAATCGCATAGGCCGTCAGCTCGTCCTTCTCGGAACCGATCTGGACATTCCGCAACGTCTCGGCGCGGATCCCGCCGCCGAGAAGCGTCGTTCGTTGGTGGCCCTTGGCTGCGAGCAGCGCACGAAGGTACGAGCCAATCGCCCACGGCGTGCCGTTGTTGGCGATATAGAGGGCACCTTTCGCATCGGCGTCGCCGCTGTCATCGAGCGAGGTCCACTTCGCCCGTCCGTTTTCGATCGCGAAGCTTTCCTTCACCGGCGCGCCAAACCAGCTCTTTCCCTCGATGTCCCACCGCCTCGGCGTGCCATCTGGACCAAGATCGATGTGCTCGCGGAGCTTCGAGCCTCGGCCGTTGTCGTCCACACGATAGTCAGTGTCCACGGAGCGGCCGCTCTCCGTGACCGTCAGCGACCCAATCGGGCCAGAGGACGTGATGAGGATGTAGCGCTGCTGTTGTTGCGCGAGGGGCGCGGGGGAAGGAACGGCGAGCAACAACAGTGCGAGGACAACGCGTCGCGCGTCAGTCATGGCTTCCCTTACTTGTTGAACGTCAGCCGATCCTTCCTGAATTTCGCGACCACACCGGCGTTGCGATCGGCAACTTCGCTGATGGTGTACTCGACGGATGTGCCCAGGACCATCGCGATCTCCGACGGCGTGAGATTGTGGTCTTGCTCGAGCCACTGACCGAGACTGGACGTCGCCGCTCGAAGAGCGTCTTCCAACGTGCCGCCCAACCCCACGGTCATGATGTGCGTCGGCGATTCCACGCGCGGCGTCATCAGTGCTTTATTGGCGATCACGTCGACCGTGAACTCCACGTCCATCGACGTTTCGAGCGCATTCCCATTCAACTCGCCATCGCCCTGCACGGCATGGCCATCGCCGATGTAGAGCAGTGCGCCAGGCTGCATCACCGGAAGATACACGGTTGCCCCTTCGACGATCTCGTTGAAATCCATGTTGCCACCGAACCGGCCCGAATCACCGGTGGGTGACGGCGCAGCGCCGAAGCCTGGTGCCACGGCCACACAGCCAAGCATCGGCCGGACCGGTACGGTGTAGTTGGCCAGATGCGCCGTCGGCGTCTCGAGCATCGCGAGGCCGCGCTGGCGATCCAGGCGCCAGCGGACGTTCTTGAAACCGTCCTTCATCTTGACGGCGAAACCAGAGTCGAGTGCCCGTCCGACGACTCCGTCATCGCTGATGGCCCAGTCGCGGTTCAGGCGCACGCGATTGAGGCGAACCACGAGCACGTCGCCAGGCATGGCGGTCTCGACGTAGAACGGGCCCGTTTGTGGATTGCCCCCAAGGCTGCGGGTGACGCTTTTCTCGTCGGCTCCTGCCGCATCTACCGTCGTTGTATGAACCGTGTCGCCGGGCCAGATGTGCAGGACCGGAGGATTGGCCGCAGAGAACTGCCGATGAAAGGTCGCCGGCACGAACTCATGACGTTGGGCAGGCCCGTCACGTTTCGCAGGCACGCGGTTCGCCGACCACGAGGTCTTGAAGCGCTGCTCACCTTTTTCGGTTCGGACGAGGGTTCCGGACATGCCGTCGGCGGACACGTTTCCTGTGAACTCGTCGATCGTGTCGTCGCTTCGCAGAGCGAATCGGATCGTGTTGCCCATCAGCGTCCCATCGAGAGGTCGTGGGCCAATCGTCCCAGAGAGCTGGGTGCCGTCCAGCTTCAGCGCCATCCTCTGATGAAGTGGATTGCCGAAAAGGTCTTGGGTCAATAGCCAGTCGCCGGCGATTCGGGTCTGTGCCGCGATGACGGCAGGAATCAGGGACAGGATGAAGGCAAGGTACTTGAACACGGCAACCTCCGTCAGCCCGCGCGACCGCGCGGGCGTCAACGTCCGTGTTCGAGATGATAGACCGGGTTCAGTCGATCTTCACGCGGCGCCTGAACTGCTGGTTCTCGTTACAGATGAACTCGATTGGCTCCTCGTCCGGGAGAATCCGATGGTCGACGCGGACCGTGAAGGGTTTCGTGTACGCTTTTGGATCCTCTACCGTGAAATCTATTTGGAGGTGACCGAAGGTCAGGCGCCGGATGCGCTCGGTGAACTTCGCCTCGTTGCTGTACGGACTGCCGTTGACATCCAGCCATCCATCCTGAGGGCTTTCTTCCGCACCTCTCATGTTGTTTGTTTCGACGACGAGCGTGTCGCCTTCCCAGTGGCCGACTGAGTAACCGTACCACCAGGGTTGCGGTTCGCCTTGCGGAGGGAGCTTGCGGCCGTCTGTGTAGATGTGACGCAGCCCATAGTTCGCTTCGTATTCGATCAGGATCAGCTTCGGCGTCTGGATGATCTTGCGAGGCTGCGGCTGCTGGTGAAACTGAAGGAAGCCCATCGGCAGGCAGTTGGCGTCCGGATTCTCCTTCGCTTTGAGGTCCAGCCTCTGCTTCCGGAGCTCCGCGGCCCAGGGCGTGTACGGCAGGCCATCGGGCATGTTCCCGCCGGCTTCAAAAAAGGTGGCCACCGGCGGCCCACTCGGGTCGAACGGAAAGCGCTCGGTCACAGGCTCGATTGGAATGCCACCTCGGCCGCGGCCACCCTCGCCACCTTGCGCACCCTGAGCACCGGGTGCACCCTGTGCACTTTGAGCACCCTGATGCACCTTGAGCACCCTGTTTTGTGCACCCTGTGAGCACCCTGCCCCCGTCCCCGTCCAGGCGGCCCACTGTTGGCGCGCATCCAGACGCCCGACAAATCGGGCTTGCCGTCGGCGGTGCGCGGAACCGGCGCATCCATGAGCACCTTGCCCTGGGCATCACGCGGTACATCCGCGGCGGGGAACTTCGGCCACTGCGCGCCGATCGAAACCGCCGAGGCTGCTATCAATCCGATAGCGCCGTACATTGCATGTTTCATCGCTCCTCATACTAATACGGATCGATCGTTTCGTCGCCCGCCGCGGAGGAGGCAGAGACCGCAGAGAATGGATCAAACGCAGAGCCCGCGGAGAGCGCGGAGAAGGCACATGGATCTCTGCGGTTTTTGCGGCCTCTGCGTTGAAACGGTCTCTGCGATCTCCGCCCTCTGCGCGCGTCTTGCGGTGGCACAATCGGAGAACGGACCAAACGCAGAGCCCGCGGAGAGCGCGGAGAAGGACATGGATTCTGCGGTCTTTGCGGCCTCTGCGTTGAAATCGTCTCTGCGATCTCCGCCCCTCTGCGCGCGCCTTACGTGGCACCTCGGTTCGAAATGGACACCTGAGTAATAATTAGTTAATATGCTAATTATGAAACAACAACGACGGCCGCCAAACGCCGTCTTCCGTGCGCTGGCCGACGAAACACGCCGACAGATTCTCGACTTCCTGCGAGCGGGCCCGAGAACCTCGGGCGAGATCGCGGACCAGTTTCAGTCCAGCTGGCCCACGATCTCCCGGCATCTCGCAGTACTCCGCAGTGCCGGCCTGGTCGTCGCCGAGCGCAAGGGTCAGGCGATTCACTACGAGTTGAACACGTCGGTTTTTCAGGATCTTGTCCAGCACCTCGTGGACTGGATCAGGCCAATTCGCCAAAAGGCGCCAGCCAGGCGCCGCGCACAGGAGGCCCCGCTATGGCGCTGAGACGAGACATTCAAGCGCGAGCTATCGCCGTGCTGCTGGTGGGCTATCTGGTCGGCTTCATCGCGTTTCCATATCTACGCGGTACCTTCCTGGAGGAGAGACTTTCCGCACGAATCATGGTCGCCCTCACCCTTCCGACAACAGCCCTGGTGATCTACGGGCTGTTTCGAAGCCTCTGGAAACACGACCGCGTCCGCACGGGAAACGGGGCGTTCGAAGTCACCTACCATGCCATCGTCTTGCGCGTGTTGCTGTTCGTCCTCGTGCTCCATACGTTGGTGATGATCGTGCTTACCGGGGCGATCGACGCAGACGGCCTGAGGTCGTCCGCCAGCCGCGCTGTTGTCGTGCTGCTTGGGGTTGTGCTGATCATGATCGGGAACCTGTTGCCGCGTACGCGGCCGAACATCGCCGTTGGCGTTCGCACGACGCGAACCTTGACCAACGCACAAGTCTGGCAGCAGGTGCATCGCGTCGGGGGCTACGCGACGGTCGGGCTCGGGATCGTCATCGCGTTGACCGGCCTGGTGCTGGCGCACGAATCGGTGGGTCCGGTCATCAGTGCGGCGGCGCTCTTTGCTGCGGTCACTGTTTTGGTTTCGTACCGGAAACACGTGCGCACGTGATCGTCGTCCGCTCGAGAAATGCCGCAGAAACGTTCGCGCTCCGCGTCACCGAGCCCGCCTCCGCCGACAAGAACGAGAAGGTCTATACTTTGAGGCACTAAGGACGTGACGGAGGTGCCGATGAGAGTTCCACGCTACTTGAGCGCGGTTGCACTGATATGTGGCGGCATGCTTCTGCCAGCGGCCTCGTTTGCGCATCACTCATTCGCCGCCGAATGGGACGGCAAGAACTGCCGGGACTTTACCGGAGTCCTCACGAAACTCGACTGGCAGAACCCTCACCCGTATTTCTACGTGGACGTCAAGGATACCGCTGGAAAGGTGGAGAACTGGTCGTTCCAGGCCTATTCGCCAGTGACGCTCAGGAGAAACGGCACCGACCGGCAGGTGTTTCTCGACAACATCGGCAAAGAGGTGTGGGTCAGAGGTTGTCTCGCCAAGAATGGCACGCCGAGCACGGCCGCGGCTGGCACGCTGAAGTTTTCGGATGGCGTGCTGCGGCAGGTCGGCCAGCTACAGGATTAGAAGCCGTGACTACGAATCTTCATCTCCGTCACGTGGCGGTCTGCGCGACGGCGTTGACGCTGGGGATGGCGCTCTTTGCACAAGCCGGCGCGCAGACGGCCGAATACACCATCAAAGTCCTGCCGCCGGGGGGGCCGGCTCCCCGGTTGCCCGACGGTCATCCTGATTTGTCGGGACACTGGTTCCCGAACGGAGCAGGGCAGGGAGTCAGTGGCCGCTTTGGAGTCGATCCGGCGGCTCTCTCGACGTTCGACCCGAAGGTCACGCCGGAAGAAAAACCAGCGTTCCAGCCGTGGGCGCTGGCCAAGATCAACGCGATGACGCCGACCGAGCTCGAACTGTCGAAGTCGTCGGTGAATTGCCAGCCTCGCGGGCTTCCAGCTATCTGGCTGCAGAATCCCTACACGACGTTGATGGTCCACAAGCCGGGCCTGTTGGTGCAGCTGTACGAAGTCCTCAACAACTGGCGCGTCATTCATCTGGATGGACGCCCGCTCCCCAAGAATCCGGAGCCCTTCTTTCACGGCAACAGCTCGGCGCGCTGGGAGGGCGATACGTTGGTCGTCGAGTCGATCGGGTTCGACGAGAGAACGTACGTCATGCCGAACGGATGGTTTCACAGCGACGAGCTGAAAGTGACCGAGCGCTACAGCCGTCCCTCGATGAACTACCTCATCGTCCAGATCACCGTGGACGATCCGAAGGTGCTTGAGAAGCCGTGGAAGTCCGTTCCGCGCCGGTGGACGTTGGGTGATGGCGAGGTCTACGAGTTCTACTGCACCAACAACAAGGAACTCGAAGAGCTGCAGAAATTGAGAGAGCTGGAGTTGCAGAAGAAATAGACGGTCCTGAACGTTAGCTACGGAGGCGCACCATGAACGTCAGCCTCGTACGTCTTGCGGCGGCACTCCTCGCGTCCCTGCTTTTCGCGTCCACCATGTCCGCGCCGGTCGTTGCCCAGTGGATCAATTTTCCGACTCCTGGAATTCCGCGCCTGCCGGACGGCAAGCCGAACCTCGCTGCGCCGACTCCGCGAACGGCGGATGGCAAGCCGGATCTGTCGGGCGTTTGGCGGGCTGCTCGTACAGGTGAGTACGGATACGACTTCAACGTTGCCCGGCACCTGAAGCCGGAGGACGTTCAACCCTGGGCCGAGGCGCTCCGCCGCCAGCGCGTCCAGGATTTCCGCAAGGACAGCCCGCTCGCACGCTGCCTGCCGGTCAGTGTTCCGTTCCTCAATTTCCGCGGCTTGTCGAGAATCGTTCAAACCCCGGGACTGATTGTGATGCTCCACGAATCACCGAACAGTCCGCACCGAACGATCTTCACCGACGGCCGGGAACTGCCCAAGGATCTCAATCCCACCTGGTTGGGGTACTCAGTGGGGCGCTGGGAACAGGACACGCTCGTGGTCACCTCCGCGGGCTTCAACGACCGGGGATGGCTGGATGTGGGCGGACACCCACAGACCGAGTCGCTTCGGATTACCGAGCGCCTCCGCCGGCGCGACTTCGGACACATTGAATATGAATTGACGATTGACGATCCGAAGGCCTTCACCAAGCCGTTCACGTTGCGCTCGGAGAAAACGTTCGCACCAGACACCGACCTTCTCGAAGATATCTGCGAGAACGAGATCTCAGGCGGGCATCTGACCGGGGGAGTGACGCTGTCTCCAGACGCTCTGGCCAAGTTCGCCGGCGTCTATGAATTCGCGCCGGGAAGGCAGGCAGTCGTCACGGTGTCCGGCGATCAACTGTTGATCGAAGACAGCGCGAATCCTGCCGACCGTTTGTTCATCGCTCGTTCGGAGACCTCGTTCCTTTCGAGCTTGAGCCAGGTGGCGATCGAATTCGTCAGAAATTCACAGGGCAGCGTCACGCACCTCGTCCGGTCCGTTGGAGGCAGGGAAGAGAAGGCCGTAAGGAAATAGATCATCGATTCAAGTGCTCACACCTTAAGGTCGACCTTGAAGTCAAAGGCGGCGGCGGTCAGGTACCGGTTGCCTCGGGCCGATGTCGATTCTTCGCTGCGGATGATGCGCGCCGCGACGATGAGTTGTTTGTAGGGTCCCCACAGTTGGAACTCGGTAGGCCGACCGGGCGTTAACTTGAACTCCGAGTCGATGAGGATTCCGCTGCTCGAGATGTTCAGCAGTTTCACCTCTCGCCCCGTCGACAGGTTCACGCTCGACAGCCACGGCAGATCCGCGTGGGCCCATCGCTCGGCGCGTGGCTTGCCGTCGATTGTCGCGTTCTTGTCGAAGCGCACCAGCGCCGTCACCGTCGCCGGCCGCGGCCCAATCTTTTCCCAAGCCATCGGCACCATGGCGTCCCGTATGCGTCCGGCCACGGCCTCCGCGTCGTACGGCGGCCAGGGAGGCGAACCCCGGCGGTTCCGGTGAGCCAGGCGCGACCACCAGGTTTCCTCCGCCGGCTGCATCTGGTGCTCTTTGACGACTGGTGGAATCAGGAGCACCGGCACGGTGGAAGCCTCGTCGCATTCGCGCAGGAAAACGGTGAGCTGCGAGTCGTCGTTCGGCGGAAGCAGGATAGACGTCAAGATCAGATCGGCCGCCTGCTTCGTCATCGCGGCAATCGCTGCCGCCGTCGACTCGGCCAGCACCACTTCAGCCCCGAGCCGATCGTGGACCAGTTGTCGCAGTGCTTGTGCACGCTCTGGGTTGGGTTCGATTGCAAGAATTCGTGTCATAGGTGTGTGACGTCTGGCCGGGCTTTCGGCAACGACTCCTGAGCCTGTCTGTGGCAAATCCCGGGCCGACGTGCAACTGCAAGCTAATCGACGATTTAACGCGGAAGGGCGCACATTTCGGTTCGAATGGTGCCGCCGTGGAGCGGGGCTGAGAAGACAAAATACAGGAATTCTCTGAACAATACGGCCCCTTCCCCGGCCGCGTCGATCGTTTCACGCAATGGCAGCATTGAGCACACGATCACGCAATTGGGTGGTTGACCGTGCGACACGACCGGTAGCCCGGCTCCACCTGCAACCGCAACCTATGACTCGATAGCTGTTTACGGGCGCTTGTTCACTGGGTACTCCGATTGCTCTGAAGAGCCCTTGCCAAAGGCTCAAGTGAGGAGGACAGCGATGCGCTCGAAAAAGTCGAGGCGCGTGAAGAAGCCCACACGGGTCAGACGAATCACACGCACCAGGGAATCGCTGCGGGTGAAACCCGCGCGTGTCGAGAAATCCGTGCATGCCGGCAAACGCGCACGCGTCAATCCTGGACATGGGGTGTGGCTCCTGGGGGTCTGCATCATTTGCGTGATGACGGCGGCACTGCTGATGGCCAGTCGTCAATCGTCGGTCGAGCGTGGCGACGTCGCCACGCTTGATGTTCATGACGGGCGGGCCGACTCGCTGGAGGCACTGGTCCGTGGCGCGCAGATCGCGTCGGAATCACCGCGCGCGGATGTGACCGAACGAGCGCAGCCGACAGCGCGGACCCTTGCCGCGGCGACGCCGTGGCGGATTCGCAAGTTTTGAAGGCAACACCTGCCGTGAAAACGACGCCGGTGGCGGACGCGATCCCGGCTGTGAAGACCATGCATGCCGTGGAGCCCATCGAGAAGCCCCACGCGGCCGAATTGCTCGCGGCGCGAGCTGACGAGACATCACCGATGGTGACGATTACGGGATGTCTCGAGTCTGACGACCAGATCTTCAAGCTGAAGGACACCACGGGACTCGAAGCGCCGACGTCACGGAGCTGGAAAACCGGGTTTCTGAAGAAGCGGTCGGCGTCGATCGAGGTCAGCGATACAGCGAACGGAGTCAGCTTGACGAATCATGTCGGCCAGCGGGTCGCACTGACGGGGACGCTCGTCGATCGTGAAATGAACGTGAGATCGGTTCGGCGCCTCGACGATTCCTGCAAACAATGACTTCGGGCGGAAGGAGCGAATGACGGTCAGGCTGGGGCACGAGCTTCGTCTGACTGGTCGGCCTCCTTCCGCTTGTCTTTCTTCCCCGAGTCGGTCAACGCCCAGTCCTCTTCGAACGTCTTCGCCAGCTCGGCCACGATTGCCTGGTTCTTGACGATGATGCCCACCTCTCTCCGATCGTCGAGCTCGAGCTTCCTGAGGCTCTGACTTCCCACGAATGCTTCGCGACGGTCTCGAACGATGGCGCGAACGTGCAATCGATTGCCAGGATAGCGCTCGTGCGGAAGGTCGTTGGCGGCCTTGCTGACCTTGCCGATGATTCGTACGTCCACCCCGGCTTTCACCCGATCCTTCAGGACTTTGACCATGGCCCGGTCGCTCACCTTGGGGTCGTAGATCAGCAGCTGTTGTTTGGCCTGGCCGAGGAAGTCGGCGAGTGTCCGGCGGGCGTTCTCCGGGCTGATCACCAAGCCGCTTCCAGCCGGTTCGTGCGACTGGCGTGCGGCATCGGCCTCGAACAGCTTGAGAGCCTCCTGAACGACCGCCTTCTGTTTGGTCATGATGGCGAAGCTGCGACTCCCCGTGATATCGAGCGCCGTGAAGTTGAAGCCAAGCAGCCAGAGCGTCGAACGGTCCACGATCATCAGCTTGCCGTGATATCGGATGAAGTCGTCGCCCGTTCGTGCGACCGTCGCGCCGGCCTCGAGGAGTTTTTGTTCGAGCTTCCTCAAGTTCTTCTCACCACCGTGATTCGTGTGAGCGATGAGTGTTCGCACTCGCACCGCCCGCTTCACGGCAGCGTCGAGGGCCTTCTCGATCTCGGGTCGATCGAACCTGAAGATCACGAGATCGAGCTCCTTCTTTGCGAGCTTGATCGCCGAGATGAGCGTCGTGAGACCGTCGCGAGGTTGAATGATTAGCTTCAAGGAAGTCTCCGGCCCTCCCGAATAGCAAGAGCAATACCAGCCCATCGGGGTCGCAACCTCGTCAGCAGTGGAGGTTCATCACCCACTATGTGGATCCTCATGCATACGTTTGAGCTCGATCAGGCGAATCCGACCGGCCCTGCTCTTGCACAAGTGAGGCATTGATGAGAAGCGCGATCCTGGCGTGCGTCTTGATGGCGGGCGTTCTGGTCGGATGGCTGCCGATCCAGGACTCCGTATTGGCTCAGGCTCGGGTGAGCGCGTCTTCAACACAGGCGCCAGAGCGACCAGAAGCTGTGCCGCCATTTGTCTCGAGTCAGAACGGTGGCCAACAAAGGCAGTTAGGCGAAGACGAGGCAGTCCCGAACGATTGGCGTGCCCAACTGCAATCCCTTCGTAACGCGCTCGTACGGTTGCCTGTGGCCGCCGGCCTGAGCGCGATTCTAGCCTTCCGCCCTCGTCGCCGCGGAACGCCTGCGCGCCAGAGCCCAGTGATTCAAACCCAGATCATCCTGGCGATCGTCGGGTCCATCGTCATGCTGGTCGTGGGCGCGAGCCTTGCCCGCGCCTTTGGCATCGTCGGCGCAGCGGGGTTGATTCGGTATCGAGCCAAAATCGAAGATCCGAAAGACGCCGGCGTGATGCTCTCGACGTTGGCTCTCGGCCTTGCCTCGGGCGTCGGGTTGTACCTCCTGGCAGTGTTTGCGACACTCTTCGTTCTGGGCGTGCTCTGGATTGTCGAGTCGATCGAGCCGGAGCCGCAAACGGTCTTCGAATTGAAGATCACGATGAAAGATCCGGCGAACGCCAAGGCCGCGGTCGAGGGAGTCTTGCGGCGGTTTCGGGTTCCGTTCGACCTTCGAAGTTCATCGGCCGAAGAAATTCGCTATGAAGTGAAGGTTCCCGTCAATCGCAGGACAGAAACCGTTTCGGAGGCGATCGTCGCGATCGATCCAAAACAAGCAATCGAGGTCGCGTGGGAAAAGAAGAAAGAGAAGAGCTGATGAAGCCGATTGCCCGCCGAAGCATGGCCATCGCGGGGCTGGCGACTATCGTGCTGTCGTGTGCGCCCCCGATTCGCTCCACTCTGACAACAGCCCCGACACGGGCGCAGATGGCGGAGTTCTGGGAAGAGCCCAAGGATCTTTCCACCCGCGACTTGTTTTTCGGCCCGTTCGGGATGGAACGCGCTCCCAATCCTCGAGCGACATACAGATACGTAAAAGAAAAGACGACCGGCAACAGTCCTGGCTTCACGGTGGAAGACAACGACGGCACGGAGTGGAGCGTCAAGCAGGGTCCGGAAGGCCCTGTCGAGGTCGTCGTGTCGAGGATTCTCTGGGCCGCCGGTTACCATCAACCGCCGGTCTACTGGGTCAGTGAGTGGAGTAAGCGGGGAGGCCCTGGGCTGGAGATCCAACCCGGTGGGCGATTCCGGCCGAAGATTCACGGCTTGAAAGAAGCGGGTGAGTGGTCGTGGCAGGAGAACCCGTTCGTCGGGACCCGCCCCTATCGAGGCCTGCTGGCGTTGATGATGATGCTCAACAGCTCGGACCTCAAGAATTCGAACAATTCACTCTACGAGCTGGCCGGGTCTTTGTCGGATTCGAATGAGCCTCGCCGATGGTTCGTCGTTCGTGACGTCGGAGCCTCATTGGGAGAAACCGGACGGCTCGATCCCGCGCGCGGCAATGCCGACGTGTTCGCGAAGTTGAAGTTCATCGAGGGCGTCGAGGAAGGGTGGGTACGATTCAACTACCACGGCCGTCACCAGGAGCTCGTACGCCGGACGATTAAGCCGGAAGATGTGCGCTGGATGTCGACGATTCTCTCAGGTATCAGCTCGAAACAGTGGCAGGACGCGTTTCGGGCGGGGGGTTACGGGCCGACGCAGTCGTCTATCTTCATCGACCGCATTCTCGAGAAGATCGAGGAAGGAAGACGACTGCAGGGCTCGTCGTAAAGCCCGCAGCTAGGCCTTGAGTGCTTCGAGCGGGTCAAGCGCTGCGGCACGTCGAACCGACACATAGCTGGCGAATGCGGCGGCCATTGCCAGAACGAGCGGGACACTGGCGAAGGTCAGCGGATCCAGCGGACTGATGTCGAACAGCAATGACGACATCAGCCGGGTGAGACCCATCGCGACACCGAGCCCGATGACGGAGCCGATCCCCGCCAATACGAGTCCCTGGCACACAAGTCTCCGTCGAAGCGCGCTTTGTTGTGCCCCGAGCGCCAGCCTGATGCCGATTTCTCGTCTCCGTCGAGACACCCCGTACGAAATCACGCCGTAGATACCGACAATTCCGAGCACGAGTGCCATGCACCCGGCAATGACGAGCAACACGAGAGTGAACGAGGTTCGCGCCATCGAACGGTCATAGACATCGGCGAGCGTCTGCACCGCAGCGAGCGGAAGGTTCGGGTTGACCGCCCAGACCGCGCGACCAATCTGCCTGACGAGATCTTCGGTCCCGGCGCGCTCGCTTCGAATCGCGAACGTGACCGAGCGGGGAACGTAAGCCGAAGGAATTCCTGGACCGCGCTGTACTCCTGCCCGCCAGTACACGATGGCCGGTGCGTGCTCTTGAACGCCGCTGTCGTGGACGTCTCCGACCACGCCGACGATCTCGTTCAACTTACCGGCGCGCCCGACCCGAAGCCGCTTGCCCAGTGCGGCCGACGGCCCTCCCCATAGTTCACGCGCCAGACTCTCCGACACGACAACGACCTCGCGGTTGTCGTGAATGTCGGTCCAACTGAAGTCGCGCCCGGCGATGATCGGCGTTCCGAGCGTTGCGAACAGGTCTGGCGCGACAGACTTGGAACGCCGCAGTGGCGGGATCCCCTCGCCGTAGGTCTTGTCTTCCGCCGTCACGACCATGTTGTTCTCGAACTCCATTTCCATGGGCATCGCCGTCGAGAAGGTCACCGACGTCACGCCTGGAATCGATGCGATCCTCGCCACGATGTCGTGCTGCATTCGCACCACACGCTCGGGTTCGTGAGCCTGCGCCTCAGGAATCGAGAGACGCAGCATCTGGACTTTCTCGGGCCGGACGAATCCGGGCTGGACGTTCCGCAGGGCCGCGAACGTGCGAATCATGAGACCGGAGGCGACGAGCAGCACGACCGCCAGCGCCACCTGTGTCACGACCAACATGTTCTGCAGACGATGGCGTTCGCGACTCTGGCTCATCGTGCCGCTGCCTCCGTGCAACATTCCGGAAAGTGGTCTGGAAGACCTCGGTGCGGCATACCTGACAACTGGTACGAGCCCGAACAGCAGACCAGACAGCAGCGACAGCGCAAGCGCAAAGGCGAGCACCGCACCGTCGATGGAAACTTCGGCGAGCCGGGGCAGATTTGCCGGCGACGCGGCCACGAGCGTCCGTACGCCCGCGTAGGCAAATGCCAGTCCGAGTGCTCCACCCAACATGCCAAGCGTGGCGCTTTCGACCAACAACTGGCGCGCGATGTGGCTCCATCCGGCGCCCAGAGCGGCGCGGACGATCAGCTCTTGCTGTCGTCCTTCGGCTCGCACGAGGAGCAGGTTCGCGACGTTGGCACAGGCGATCATCAACACCGTACCAATAGTGCCCATGAGGATCCAGAGCACCGGTCCGATGTCGCCGACGACGTCCTGCTTCAAGGGGCGAAGGGCTGGCGCAAAATGAGCGGCCCGTAAGACGGCGCCGCTTGTTCCATATTGATCGATCCAGATGGGCAACATGCGCCCAACATCGGCATCGGCGAGCGCGAGCGGGACGCCAGACTTCAGCCGGGCGATTCCCACGTACATGTGGACGTCGTTGGGCTGAAGCTGAGCCCCCTCGAAGCGCTGCGGAAGAATTACTTCCGGGTCCTCGTTCAGGAAACGGAATCCCGGCGGCATGATTCCGATCACTTCCCGCGATCGAGAGTCGATGGTGATGGCCCTTCCGATTAGGGCTCGGTCCTGGCCAAAGCGCCGCTGCCAGTACCCGTGCGTGAGGATCACGGTCTCGGGCGTGCCTGGCGTATCGTCGTCTGCCGTGAATCCCCTTCCCAAAGCCGGCTGAACGCCGAGCGCTCTGAGAGCTCCATCGGTCACGACCAGCGTCCGGACTTCCTCGGGCTCGCCGATTCCTGTGACCGTGGCGGACTCGGTGTGCCAGACCCCGAAATCCCGGAACGTTTGATTGTGTTCCCGGTAGGCGAGATACATCGTCGACGACAGCCTGACGTTGTTGGAGGTATGTCCTTGGAATTCCGCGGAGTGCCAGATGCCAACGAGAGCGTCGGGTTGCGGATATGGCAGAGGCCTGATCAGAACGGCATTGAGAACACTGAAGACTGCCGTCGTCGCGCCGATACCAAGGGCCAGTGTCGCCACGGCAGCTATGGTGAAGCCTGGAGTCTTGCGCAACGTGCGGATGGTAAACCGCAGGTCCCGATCCAACCGCTCGATCCATCCGATGCTGTTCATCTCGTGAACCTGCTCGCGAGAGGAAAGCACACTGCCGAATTGGCGCCGCGCGGCGATGCGCGCTTCACCTTCCGACATCCCCGAACGGCGGTACCGTTCAACCAGCAGCTCGAGATGCGCCTCGACTTCATGCCGGGTCTCCTCGTCCACGCGTTGACGAGACAGCACAAAGCGAAGCCCCGAGATGAACGTGACGAGTCTCGTCCACATGCCCGGCTCCTACGCGCCTCGCAGGCAGCGAGCCATGAAGGCGGCGATCCGATGCCAGTTTTCGGTTTCCCTGGTCAGCTGCCGTCGGCCAACCTTGGTGATGGCGTAGAACCTGGCTTTGCGATTGTTTTCGGACGTGCCCCAACTCGCGGAGATCCAGCGCCGATGGAGCAATCGCATGAGCGAGGCGTACACGGTCCCCTCGTTCAGTTTCAACAGGTTGTCGCTGATCTGTTCGATGCGGCGTGCAATGCCGTAGCCGTGCAGGGGCCCCATCGTGTCCAGGGTCCGCAGCACGATCAGGTCGAGTGTGCCCTGCAGCACGTCCGTTTTCGCCGGTCCGTCGTTGCTTCCTTTGGCCACGCCAAATGAGTATGCGCACACTCCTTTGTGATGTCAATAGGTGCGTCTAAATGGCCCAGATATGGATTAGAAGGAACAGCAGGCTTCCGGTTGGCAGTACTTCCGGCTTAAGCCGGAAGCCACGGGGACAGCGTGAGCCACGGGGGAGGGCGTGAGTAGCTTCCGGCTTGAGCCGGAAGCCCCACCGGCTTAGTCTGTCGCTCGTCCACCGAGCGTCCGGCCGTCTGCCAATGTCATCGACTGAAAGATCCCACCGTGCTCGCCGCTCCGGAGGGGATTGACGACCACTGTGACCTTGTCGCCAGGCTTGAGAATGGTGGACTTCCAACCGTTCTTCACCAGGGAGTTCGGGCTTCCCATCTCCACGCCCCAGCGCTCCGTTGCGCCGCTTTCGTTTACGACGTCGAGCTGGATCGAGGCATGAGGATTGACCCACGCGAACTCAACGACGGTTCCCACCAGCGTCTTCTTGATCGAGCGGTCGAACAGCACCGGCGAGTGATGCGCGGCCAGCGATCCAGCCGCCAACGTCACGACGATGCCGATGCAAACCGCGAGCGAGCGTTTCATAAGTCTCCTACCCATTACTTCACGATTGATTTCGACGAAGTCGCGGGAAGGCGGTCGTTCGTGTCGGGCAGGCACTCCACTTCAGAGATGTCGGTGGTGTCCCGCCGCGTAAACGTCTTGGTCATTTTCCACTCGCCTTCCCAGTTCTTCGGATCGGTCATCACGTACTCGACGTCGAGCTTGCCATCGCCGGTCATCCGAAAGCGCTCGATGATGTGCAGGTCATCGCTTCCCGGAATCGAGGCGCCACCCTGATCCATCCAGTGATGATGGCCCGGGAAGTACTTGGTGTCGACGACGAGGGCGTCGCCTTCCCAGCGGCCAATCGATTCGCCGTTGAAGGTGCGTACGACTTCGTCTTCCGGCGTGTGCTGACGGCCGTCGAGGTAGATGATGCGCAACGCATTCTCGAATCCGCTGACCATGTAGATGGCCGTAGGGAGCTGAATCATGGCGATCGGCCAAACGCGAGTCATGATGAGCGGCATCGCGGCCGGCCAGCATTGCCCGATGTCGTCGCGATAGATACCGCCGTCCTTCAGCGCCTTCTGGCCTTTGTCGTAGTGCTCTTGCGCCGATGGCGTGAGTTTGAAGGTCTCTGGAATGAAGTGCCATGTATTCGCGCGGCCGTCGTGCTGCCACGTTCCGGTGAGGTCGAACGGCGGCTTGGGACGCGGCTTCGCAATGTTGGCCGGGGCGAGCGCGCCCAACTGGGCTGGTGGAACTGGGGATGCCGGCCCGGCCCCTTGCGCCTCGGCTCTCGCCGCGACAAGGAGTCCCAGCACACACGAGGCAACTGTCAACATGCGATTCGTTTCCCTGATCATGACGCCTCCGAGACGACATTCCTCCGGCAGAGGTCGAAAACGGTTCCTCAGGCTCAATGACTTCGTGGGCTGGCGGTCACTTCGAACGCGAAGCGCAATGCGGGGATGTGATTTCCAGGATGATCGTCGGCGTAGGTGAGCTGAGGAAGACGATAGAGTTGCTGGCTTCCTTCCGGTCCTTGGTAAATTCCCGGATAGAAGTCGATGAGGTGCACGCCAGGCGCACCTGCGGCCGTGAAGTTGACGACGACGTCACCGCGGCTGTTGAAGCCGCAGGCGTAGCCCATGTACGCGTTGTCGTACGTGGCGATGTAGATGTTGTCGTAGTCCGTCCAGCCGACGCCCTTCAGGTGAATCGTCACAGGCGTGCCCGCCGGTCCCGACCTGGGGATCATGCTCACGATGCTCGTCTCGATCACGAAGTAGGCGCGTGCCAGTGTCTCGCCACCGGCGCGAAGCGAGATGGTGTGGAGACCGCCGAGATCGTCGGGGATCGTCAAAGGCGCGTCGAGCTTGCCGTCGGCCCCGATGTTCAGCGTGGCCAACTGGGTGTCCTTCGGCGCGAAGCCGTTTCCGGAAACACGACTGCCTTCCCAGGTCCCCCAGACGAGGGAGACTGACGTGTTGGGAGGAAGACTGCTGGCTTTGAGCGATGCGCGAGTGAGCACGGGGCCCTGCGTTGGAGCGAGCGAGATGCTCGCGTCTTCGCCTTCCGCGTCCGCGGCCGGTACCGGCTGCTGCTGATACGGTTCTGCGTATGCAGTTTGCGCCGCACGTCCAGGCGTGACGCGAAACACGAACCCGGGCCTGGGCAAGTACGCGTTCGGCGCCTGCTCGTGATTCAGGTAGCCTTGGCCCATATATCCCGTGTAGACGCGAACGTGATGATCGCCAGCCGTTCCGCTCGCCCGGAATCGCGCGACCGCGCTGCCATGCGTGTCGGTCGCTGACACCCACCCCACTTCCTGATTGTCCCAATTGATCACCCAGGTGCTGTCCATCGTCCGCCAGCCGAGACCCTTCACGCGAAGCTCGATCGGGGTTCCAACCGGTCCTTCCGCTGGGTAGAGTTCGAATGTCTGCGTGACTTCGACGCCGCCTTGAGCGATCGTCACGCCGTCGTCGGCCACGGTTACCTCGTGAACGCCGCCGTAATCTTCTGGAATGGAGAAGTTCGTGGCGAGCCGACCGTCCGAGCCGGTTTCCGCTTGTCCGAGCGACGTGCTGGTGTCGGTGAATTTCTTGCCGCGAAAGTGAAAATAGTCTTCGATCACCCAGCCGCCTTTGACCGTGTGCCAAAGGAGCTCAACCTTCCGGCCGGGAGAAAGCCCCTCTGCCGTCACTTGAACGACGCTGCCTACCACAGGTTTCGGATCGTGGCGGAGGTCAAGTGTCTTCGGCGCCGCGGCGTTTGCAGATGGTTGGGAGCTCCCGGCCGAGTTACTGGGGCCGCGACAACTCGCGACGACTGAGGCCGTGAGCAGAACGAGAATGGCGCCTTCGAGATGTGAAGCGCTGCGGGACAAGGACCCTTACTCCACGATCGTCAGCTGGGACGCTTGAACCTCGAACGGCTTGAATTCTCCCGAGCGCCCGTACTTGTCGGTCGCCGTCACTGTATAGCGGATGATTCCGACCGACGCGTCTTGGGGGACGATCCACTTGGCGACCCAGAACTCACGCTCGGGCTGAGCAGCGGTCGCTCGGTAACGCATCGGGACGTCGACGGTCTTGCCGGACACGTTGAGGTGGACGACGAGCTGAGCCGATTCCTCGCGCTTGCCGGTTGAAGGATCGGCGACGAACATACGCCAGCCGACCGGCTCGCCTCGCTTGAATCGATTCCTTAGAATGCAGTTCTCGGGATGCCCTGGAGGCTGAAACAGGGCCATGTCGCCGTAGACAATTAGCTTGCCCTGGCCTTGCGCGGGTGGCGCCGGCGCCGATTGAGATGCGATCGAGCTCTGTTGAGATGCGGCCACGGTCAGAAGGACCGCAGCCAATGCCGCCAGACTCCCCGTTCGCCGCACGGCAACCTCCCCTGGAGACTTAGAAATCAGGCCCAGCCTGGCCGCATTCTAGTCGACTTCGAGAAACCCTCGCAATCAACGGCGCTTCCTACTTCAGGCCGAGCTTCTTGGCAGCCGCCAGCAGCGCGATCGACTCACGGATGCGCTTCTCACGCGTTTCCGGCCGTTTGGCTATGTGAATCCAAACCACAAACTGCCGTCGATCGGTCGGCGCGAGGGTCTGAAAGAAGTTCCACGCCTTTGGATTGGCTTTCAGCGCTTGTCGCACATAGCCGGGCAGGTCCGGGATATTGGGTTTCGGCGCGTACCTGTTCTCGGTCGGCGCCGCGGCAAGGCCCGCTGCGGCGAGCAGGCCGGCCGCTTTGAGCTCCGCCCAGCGTTTTCGATTCGGGTCCGACCACTTGCTCGTAGGCTTCCGCGGGGTGAACTTGAGCCTGAAGCGATCGTCGTCCAGGCGATTGACGAGACTGTCGATCCACCCGAAGCACAGTGCCTCGCGGACCGAGTCTTCGTAGGGAATTGACTTCCGGCCGGAGTGCTTCTTATAGAAGACCAGCCAGACCCCTGAGCTCGACGCATGGTGTTTTTCCAGCCACGCCCGCCACCGGCGCCGGTCTCGCACTTCCAGTGTGTTGAGCTCAGTCGCCATTGTTGCCGTTTCTCCTTCAACTGCTTGGGATGCCAAGCGCCAGGTTCCGCACGCGCTTGTCATGCGTCCTCAATCATAGCGGCGCGTGTGCGTCTTCCGGAATTTTGCATTTGCCGGATGCGTGTGTACGCTGCACGAACCGATGGAGCTCGTCGCCGATGTCACGCTCGTCTTGATTGCCGCGCTCGCCGGGGGCTTTCTGGCTCAACGTGTCGGACAGCCCTTGATCGTCGGCTACATCCTCGCCGGCGTCTTCGTCGGTCCGTTCACGGGTGGGCTGACCGTCCGAGACGTCCACGAAATCGAACAGCTGGCGGAGCTTGGCGTCGCGCTTCTGCTGTTTTCGCTCGGACTCGAGTTGTCGTTCCGGGAGCTGGCCCCGGTCCGGGCCGTTGCGCTGGGCGGCGCGGCGATCCAGATCGTCCTCACCATGGCTCTCGGATTCGGCCTGGCCTTCGCGCTCGGATTGTCGTGGCAGCCGGCGCTGTGGTTCGGCGCAGTGATCGCCTTGTCGAGCACGATGGTGGCGCTGAAAACCATTCAAGCGCAGGGACGACTCGGGACGCTTTCGAGCCGCGTGATGCTCGGGATTCTCGTCGTCCAGGATCTCGCGGTCGTCCCGCTGATGATCGTGTTGCCGGAGTTGAACAACGCGGCAGGGGGTGCGACGCGGGTCGTCTCGGCAACCGTTCGCGCGGTCGTGTTGCTCGGCATCATCCTCTTCGTATCGACTCGCATCGTGCCGCGACTGATGGCTTTCGTTGTGCGATGGAACTCTCGCGAGCTGTTCCTGCTCTCGACCACCGCGGTCGCGCTTGGTGTGGGATATGTCACCTGGTGGTTTGGCCTGTCTCTGGCGATTGGCGCCTTCCTTGCCGGTCTCGTGATCAACGAATCCGAATACGCGCATCAGGCCTTGAGCGATGTCATGCCGCTGCGCGATCTGTTCGGGATGCTGTTCTTCGTCTCGGTCGGGATGTTGCTCGACCCGAAGCTCGTGTGGCAACACCTCGGCACGCTCGCGCTCGTCATCGCCGTCGTGGCCGCCGGAAAAGGGCTCATTCTTGCGGGGGTCGTGCGGGCGTTTCGCTACCGACACGTGGTGCCGTTGGCCGTTGCGCTCACGCTTTTTCAGGTTGGCGAGTTTGCGTTCGTCCTGGCCCGCGTAGGCCGCGGGATCGGCGCGATCTCGAACGACCTGTACGCGCTCCTGCTCAACACGGCTGTCGCGACGATGGCGTTCACGCCGATCGTCTCTGGCCTCACGCCGTATCTCTATGGACGATTCGGCGCCCGACGGGTCGCCGACAAACTCGAGGCGATCAACATCCCTCACTCCGGGTTGTCCGATCACGTCATCATCGCCGGAGGGGGTCGCGTGGGCCGCAGTATCGCCGACGCGCTATCCCACATGCGGTTGCCGTGTGTGCTGATCGAGTTCGACGACCGCCGAGTGAGACAGGCGCGCGCGGCCGGGTTACCGCTGATCTATGGCGATGCCGGTCAGTCTGTCGTCCTCGAGGCAGCGAACACTCGCCAAGCCCGAGCCGTTCTTGTGACCGTTCCGGCATTCCCGGACGTTCGCCGCATCGTACGCGCCGTGCGACAGCTTCGGCCGGAGATGCCGATTGGCGCCAGAGCCGACGGCGCTGAAGCCATCCGTGCACTGTACGAGCTCGGCATTCAAGAAGTGACGTCGCCGGAGTTCGAGGCCGGCATCGAGATGACGCGCCAGGCGCTGACGTATTTCAACGTGCCGGCGCACGAAATACTGCACGTTGCCAGCGCCATCCGTCGTGAGCGGTACGGCCTGCCTGGTAACGACGCGCAGAGTACCTCACCGGTCGGCGAGGTTCTGCGGCAGCTGGATTTCACCTGGTTTCGTCTGTCGCCCGACAGCGCGTTCAACGGCCGCACGATTGGGGAGCTTCGGATTCGAACCACCATCGGTGTGTCCGTTGCCGGTCTGATTCACGACGGCGTCCTGCACGCCAATCCCGACAGCGAAACGCGTTTCAGCGCAGGTGACCTGGTCGGTGTGCTCGGCACGCGCGACCGGATTACCCGCTTCGAGGAAGCGGTGCGCGTGGCCGAGACGCGCGCACCAGCGCCATGATGCGGCGTCCACACGCGAGCCAATCCGCCATTTGTGTCGCCACCGCGTGACATCCAGACATTGATGTCGCGTCCGACCCCTTCGGTTGTCGGTTCTGATTTGCTGGTGCATTCAGCCGGCCGCCAGCGGCGAGGCCCGGCGCTCTCTCGCCCGCGCCCTCGCATGCGAGAAAGCCGACATTAATGTCCGAGATGGAGAGTGATCGTACATTGACGTCGCTTGATCATCACCGAAATGCCAAAGCCTCGCCTGTTCACGTCGATTTGTTTTGAGCAAAATCACGTCGACGCGGACGGAGACGCTGACGAACGTTGGCGCTCACTTTGCTGGGCTGCAGACCAACGCATCTCATTCGGTCGTAGTCGACTCATGCTCGCCAGATTCTGTGCCTGTTGGCTCATCGTCCTCGTCGCCGTCCCCTTCACGGCGCCGTTCTCCGTAACGGGTCTGCCAGGCGCTCTCACCCCGTTCAGCGAGGAATGTTCGCCGATCGGTGCCCAGCCGGTCTCGGCATTCATGACCACCCAGGTTATTCCTGCGCGCATGGTGAAGGTTTGCAAGGCTGACGTGATCAGAGTAATGGCGCCTTGCGCTCTTGCGGGCATGCGCGACGTTGTCCCTCCCGCTCACGGCCCGGGTGAGTCGAATACGTCAAGGCGCCTCGACTCGAGGCAGTCCGGCCTCCTGCTGGTTCTTCGACTGTAAAACCCTCTTCGCTCACCGTAAACCTGCGCGTCGCGCCCGCGTCTTTGCTACGCGTCTGCGCACTCCTTGAAAGCCAAGGAGATGTCCCTTTTGGAGAGAAGGTATCCATCTGCTCAAACGTCACAGATCTTGGCTGTGCTCGGTCCTGGTCGTCAGTGTCAGCCTGGCCACCAAGGCGAGCGCGGCCGCAAAGACACCGGAGGAACTCACTATTGCCCTCGACACGGTCTGGGTGGTTCTGACCGCGGCGCTCGTCTTTTTCATGAACTTGGGCTTCGCGCTCGTCGAGTCGGGGTTCTGCCGAGCCAAGAACACGGTCAACATCCTTTCGAAGAACTTCATCGTCTTCGCCATCTCCTGCCTGGCGTTCTACCTCTTTGGATGGGGGCTGATGTTTGGCAACGGCAGCGGTTTGATTGGCTGGGAAGGTCTCTTGATGGTTGGGGGTGCTGACAACAGTCCGAATACCGGCGACGCGTACGCCGGCGCCTACAAAGCCATTGCTTGGACCGGTGTTCCGCTCTACGCGAAGTTCTTCTTCCAGCTGGTCTTTGCCGGCACGGCGGCGACCATTGTCTCCGGCTCGGTGGCCGAGCGGATCAAGTACTTTTCCTTCATAGTCTTCTCGTTCTTTCTGGTCGCCTTCGTCTATCCGGTTACCGGCCATTGGATTTGGGGCGGCGGCTGGCTGTCAACCGCAGGTTTCTGGGATTTCGCAGGGTCGACTGTCGTGCACAGCGTCGGCGGGTGGGCCGCACTGGCCGGCATCATCGTTCTGGGACCGCGCTTGGGCAAGTACGGCGCCGATGGGAGAGTCACGGCGATTCCCGCACACAGCATGACGTCGGGCGTCATCGGGTGTTTCGTGCTGTGGCTTGGCTGGTTTGGATTCAATCCTGGCTCGACGATGGCCGCGGATCCGAACGCAATCTCACATATCTTCATGACCACGAATACGGCCGCGTTCATGGGACTGCTGTCTGCGACGGCGCTCAATTGGACCTGGGACGGCAAGCCCGATCTGGGCATGTCGATCAATGGATGTCTCGCCGGCCTGGTCGCCATTACGGCTCCCTGCGCGTTTGTGACGGTAAAGGCGTCGCTCATCATTGGCTTGCTCGCCGGGGTCCTTGTCGTCTTCGCCGTCAAGCTGCTCGATAAACTGAAACTCGACGACCCGGTGGGCGCCGTTCCCGTCCACCTGTTCAACGGCGTGTTCGGCACGATCTGCGTCGGCCTCTTCGCCGTGGACAAGATCACCGGCGCCGCGACGGGCAACGGTCTGTTCAACGGGGGCGGCATGACGTTGCTCATCGCGCAACTCGAAGGCATCGTGGCAGTGGGTATCTACACGTTGGCGGCATCCCTGATTTTCTGGCACTTGATCAAGGCGATCGTGGGCTTGCGCGTGAGCAAGACCGAGGAAGAGGAAGGTCTGGACATCGGGGAACACGGGCAGGTCGCATACACGGGCTTCAAAGCCTGACGAGGGGTCGCGCGGGCACCCGGAGGGTCACGTACTGAACCCACCGGTGCCCGCTCGAGAGGTGAACGCAGTGACGCTGACGTGGAAGTGGTTCATCAGCGCGTCCATTCTGGTCACTGGCCTTTTGCTCAAAGCAGGCGCGCCGCTTGTCGCCGTCGTTGGAGGCATCGCTATCGCGGCAGCGTTGACATGGAAACTGATGGACCACCAGTCGCGGCGGTAGCCGCGGAAGGCGGTGCATGAATGCAAAATGCAGAATGCAAAATGCAAATGCAGAATCGAGCGCGCTTAGCCGGTGAGCAAGGTTCGAGCGTCGTTCCAGATCAGCTTCACGAGGTCACCGGCGGGTAGCGGTTTGGCCATGGCTGCAGACTGACCGGCCCACATCTGCATCCGATGGGGATCGCCAGCGGCCGCACCGGCTTCTCGCATTGCCGCCGTGAGTCCGGCCTGCACTGGATACGGCGCCGGCAGAAATCCGTCCGACCCCATGGCCGCTCTGACGTAGTCCGTCGTCACGGCGCGTCCCAGCCGTCCCGTGAACGCGCGAGTCAAAGAAGTATTTTCAGCCTCGAGATGATCGAGCGCGTGCGCCCACGCCGGGTGCGTCTTCGCTTCCGGACAGCGGAGGAAAGCGGTTCCGATACTGGCGGCGCTGGCGCCAAGCGTCAATGCGGCGGCGACGCCTCGCCCATCCCCGATTCCGCCGGCCGCGACGATCGGCAGATCGATGTGATCGGCCAATCGCGGCAGCAGGGCGAAAAGACCGATTCCCTGCCGCTCGGCAGCCGCCTGATCGAACGATCCTCGGTGGCCGCCGGCCTCATAGCCTTGGGCGACGATGGCGTCAGCTCCTGCGTCGCGTGCGATCTTGGCCTCGGCGAGAGTGGTCGCGGTCGCGAACCACGCGATGCCGCGATCCTTCAGGCGACTTACGAATGGGGCGGGAAACACGCCCATGATGGACGAAACGACCGTGGGCGCCAACGTCGAGAAATGCCTCACATTGCGCGTCGAAGTCCGGCGAAAGGACGTCGCCGGCAGCGGGCGACACGGAAGGTCCCCACTGGGCAAGGAAAGTCCTCATTCGCGCTTCGGCTTCAACGTCTCGTTTGCGCGGGCGGGTCTGGTATCCAGACGATTGAGCTGAAAGGATCCGCGGCTTTTCGACCTGAACTCTTTCGCCCAGGTACGGATCCCATCCGGTGGCGTCAACAACGCTCCCATTGCTCCCATTCCGCCTGCGTTGGCAACTGCGATCGAAAGGGAGCTCGGACATGCGCCGGCCATCGGGGCAAGCAGGATCGGAAGCTCGAGACCGTATCGGGAGCAGAACGCGGAGGCTCGATCAATTGAACGCATGTGTGGACTGGTCACCGCGAAACTTCATCACACTCCAAGCTGGGTGGCCAAATCCTCCATGTTCTTTGCGGCAAAATCGACCGGCCCTCGCGGGGCGGTCTCGCCCGTCCCCGGTCCATTCTCTCCCGGCCTTGCCACGTGCGCGGTGCGGAGCCCGTTGGACGCCGCCGAGCGTAGGTCGTCGCTGTGGGCGGCGACCATCATCACTTCGCGGGGCTGTAGGTTCAGCGCGGCCGCCGTCATGAGGTAGACAGCCGGCTTGGGCTTGAAGTCGCGCGCAATTTCAGAACCGAGAATGGCATCCCACGGAATGTTATTGCGCCGAGCGATGTCGACCATCAGCGCAATATTGCCGTTCGAACAGGGCGCCAGCATGAACTTGCGCTTGAGCCGCACGAAACCGGGAACCACGTCGGGCCAGGTATCGAGCCGATGCCAGGCAAGATTGAGATCGTCGGCCACTTTGTCGTCGAGTTTTTCCAGCCCGAATTTCGGACGGATCTGATCGAGCATGCGCCGGTGAAGGACGTCGAGCTTGACGAAGGGCTGTCGACCCGATCGCACCTCTTCCATGCTTGGCTGGTACAGCGCACGCCAGGCAGACGCGAAGGCGAGCCAATCGAAGTTGTAGCCGAGCGGTTTCAGGATGCGTTCGGCGTCGCGCGCGACGCCGTTGCGCCAATCGACGCAGGTGCCAAACACGTCGTAAACGAGCGCTTTCACTCCCTCGCCGGTTCCACCGGATCGGGGCTGCGCCAGAACCTTGGCCGGAGCAGTTGCGGGTGCCACAAACACGCCGGCTGCGGCGATCACGGGTGCACCCTTGAGCAAGTCGCGGCGAGTCATATGAGTCACGCCTCCTCTCCAGCGATCATTTCTATAGGCGGTGCCGATTATCGCGCAATGAAGCAGCAAGTCAACGGCGTCGAAGGGCTTGTTCAATGAAGGACGTTTGAATGCGTTGTGGCCTTAGTGCGTGACGGTCATGTAAATTGCTGTCGAGAGGGCAACGGCCGATGCGCACTGGACTGGACAGATTGCTTTCCGACGAGGCGTTGTTGCGGCGCCTGCGGGGCCGGAAGATTGCCCTGCTGGCGAATCCCGCATCGATGACGAGCGTTCTTCTTGGCTTTCAGCACGCGCTCGACGCGCTCGTGGCGCAACTGGGGAAGACCGTCACGGCGGCGTTCGGTCCGCAGCACGGGATGCGCGGCGACAAACAGTACAACATGCAGGAGTCGCAGACGTATCGTGACCCGCAGCACGGCATACCGGTGTTCAGTCTCTACGGCGAAGTCCGACGGCCCACCGATGAGATGCTGGACTGCTTTGACGTGCTGCTGTTCGACCTTCAGGACGTCGGCTGGCGCGGATACACGTGGGTGGCGACGCTCCTGTACATGCTCGAAGCGTGCGCCCGAGGCGGCAAAGAGGTGTGGGTACTCGACCGCCCGAATCCCGCGGGCCGGGCGATCGAAGGCAAGAGGCTGGTGAAGGGGGATGAGAGCTTTGTCGGCGTCATCCCTGTCCCGCAACGCCACGGTCTCACGCTCGGCGAATTGGCCCGCTACATGGTCGACCACTTCGCCCTCGACGTGTCGCTCCACGTCGTCGCAATGGATGGATACTCGCCCGACGCCGGCCCCGGATTCGGGTGGCCAGAGGAAGGAGTGTGGGTCAATCCCAGCCCCGCAATCACAGGAATCAACTGCGTGCGCTGCTATACGGGCACGGTCCTGCTCGAAGGTACCAATCTGTCAGAAGGCCGTGGCACCACCACGCCGTTGGAGGTGATTGGCGCGCCGAAATTTCCGGTGGACGCCGTGCTCGCTCAGATGAAGGCCATGGCCCCTGAGTGGTGTGAGGGTTGCTACTTGCGTCCTTGCTTCTTCGAGCCGTTCTTCGACAAGTACACAGGCACGCTCTGCTCAGGCCTGCAGATCCACGCGACCTTCTCCGGGTACGTTCCCGCCCGGTTCCGACCGTATCGACTGATTTCAGCGTTGTTCAAGTCGGTGCGCACAGTACAGCCGGACTTCGCGTTGTGGCGTGACTTTCACTACGAGTACGAGCCAGCACACCGGCGACCCATCGACGTCATTAACGGTGGGCCGTCGCTGCGGGAGTGGGTGGACGATCCTCGCGCTTCGATCCGCGACTGGGATCGCGCGCTATCGCTGGACGAAGACGCTTGGGCGGAAGAGCGCCGGCCGTTCCTCATTTACAGCTAGCGTCTGCAGCGCGAACCTGCCACGTATGACGCGCGCTGAGCGGGCGGAGATCGCGGAGACGGTTTCAACACAGAGACCACAAAGACCGCAGAGATCCATGTGCCTTCTCCGCGCTCTCAGCGCGCTCTGCGTTTGGTCCGTTCTCCGCGGTCTCTGCTTCCTGACGCTCGTGCTCTTGTCGGCTCTCAACTGGATGGGGCGCGGCTATAATTCCGGTCCTGCACATGGCGCCTGGGCCCGGTGACCGCGTCGGCGCTTACGAGCTCCTGACCCTCATTGGCACTGGAGGTATGGGTCAGGTCTATCGGGGACGTGACACGAAGCTCGGTCGCGAAGTCGCCATCAAGGTCCTGCTCGATTCGGTCGCGCTCGACGCGGACCGGATCGCGCGATTCGAGCGCGAGGCAAGGCTCCTCGCGTCGCTCAACCACCCGCACATCGCAGCGCTCTACGGCATGGAAGAGGCCGGCGGCCAGCAGTTCCTGATCATGGAGCTCGTGGAAGGGGAGACGCTCGCCGAGCGGCTCGAAGGGCGAAGGGCTAAGGGCGGAGGGCTGCCGATCGATGAGGCGCTGATGATCGCGAAGCAGGTCGCCGAGGCGCTCGAAGCCGCCCACGAGAAGGGCATCATCCACCGGGACCTGAAGCCGGCGAACATCAAGATCACGCGGGACGATCGGGTGAAGGTTCTCGACTTCGGTCTGGCCCGCACTGCGGACGTCATCGAACCGGACGCTCAAGCGGCCCGCACTCATTCGCCGACCTTGAGCCTGATGGCGACGCAGGCGGGCCTCATCCTCGGAACCGCCGCCTACATGTCTCCCGAGCAGGCCAAAGGACAGCAGGCCGATCATCGCAGCGATGTGTTCGCGTTCGGCTGCGTGCTGTACGAGATGCTGACCGGGACGCAGGCGTTTCAGGGCGAGACCGTGCCGGACATCCTCGCCTCGGTCCTGGCCCGCGAGCCCGACCTCGGCGCGCTGCCGCCGGCGTTGAACCCGCGCCTCTTGGAGCTGCTGCGGCGATGCCTGGACAAGAATCCGAAGCGTCGGTGGCAGGCGGCCGGCGACCTGCGAGCCGAGCTCGAGACCGTTGCGACTGCGCCGCACGCGGAGCCCGGACCCGTGGCTGCCGCCGCACCACCGCCTTCGCGCTGGAAGAACGCGACGCTCTACGCCGGCCCGGCGCTGGTCGTCGGCGCCGTACTTGCCGCTGCGGCGACGTGGGCCGTGATGCGACCGGCTCCCTCACGAATCCTGCGGACCACGATCGCTGCGGCGGGGGAGGCAGCACCGAGCACCGCGGGGGGCGACATCGTTGCGATCACGCCAGACGGTTCGCGGGTCGTGTATGTCGGGAACAACGGCACGCAGCTGTTCGTTCGCGCGCTCGATTCGCTGGAGCCGGCTGCGATCGCATCCGGCAGCGGGCTGCGCGGGCCGTTCGTGTCGCCCGACGGCGAATGGGTGGGGTTCTTCGACAACAACTCGCGGCTGCTGAAGGTTCAAATCGCAGGTGGTCCCGCGATACCCATCCTGCAGCAGATCGATGGCGGGGCCTCGCGCGGCGCGACCTGGGTGCGCGACGACACTATCGTGTTCGCGACATCCAACTCCGCCACGGGGTTGCAGCGGGTCGGGGCTGGCGGCGGCGCCGTGACGATGTTGACGACGCCGGACCGCACGCGTGGAGAGGTCGACCACGTCTGGCCTCACGTGCTTCCAGGCGGCCGCGGCGTGCTCTTCACGATCACGTCGCCGAACGGCCCCGACGCCGCCTCGTACGTGGCCGTCCTCGATTTCAAGACAGGGAAGACGACGAGCCTGGTGCCCGGTGGGACGGACGGTAGATATTTCGCGAGCGGGCATCTCGTTTACGCCGCGGCGGGTACGCTGCGTGCGGTTCCGTTCGATCTCGACCGGCTGCAGGTGCGCGGCGCCGCCGTTCCAGTCCTGCCCAGGCTGGTGGTCGCAGGAAGCGGTTCGGGCAGCTTCGCGCTGTCGGACGAGGGAACTCTCGTCTACATTGACGCGCCTGCCGTTGCGGCGGGAGGGGCGGCATTGCGAACACTGGTGTGGGTCGATCGCAACGGCCGCCAGCAGGATATTTCCGCGCCCCCGCACCGGTACCAGAACCCTCGCATCTCGCCCGACGGATCGCGCGTTGCCGTTCACATCGACGAACAGCAGCGCGACATCTGGATCTGGGATCTGCGCCGTGCCCTGTTGTCGCGCCTGACGCTGGATCCGAGCAACGACCAGTGGCCGGTTTGGACGATCGACAGTCGCCGACTGATCTACACGTCCGCTCGCGACACCAACCTCAACCTCTGGTGGCAATCGGCGGACGGTTCGGATGCCCCGCAGCGCCTGACGAAGAGCGTGAACATTCAGGTGCCGACCTCGATCAGCCCTGACGGAAGGCTGGTTGTCTTCCACGAGGTCATGGGGGGAACCTCGGCAGACCTGATGCGGCTCTCCCTGACTCCGCAGGGCCAGCCTGAGACGCTCCTGCAGACCAAATTCCTGGAACGCGACGGGATGATTTCACCCGACGGCCGGTGGCTCGCGTACGAGTCGAACAGCTCGGGCGCGCTCGAGGTGTACGTGCAGCCGTTCGGCACCGGCACACAGGGGCAGGGACGATGGCAGATCTCGACAAACGGGGGTGCGAGGCCGCTGTGGGGCCGCGACGAGCTCTTCTACATCGCTCCGGACAGGTCGCTGATGCGGGTGCCGGTGTCTGCCGGCGCGTCGTGGAACGGCGGCGCCCCATCGAAGCTCATCGACCGCGTTCCGGACGTGACGGCCTTGGTGGGGACCTCGGATGACTTCAACAGAAACTACGACATCACGCCCGACGGCCAGCGCTTTCTCATGATCAAGACCGTCGGCGACGTGCAGACCGCCGGCTCATCGTCCATCACCGTCGTGCAGCATTGGGATCGGGAGCTCGCGAGCCGCGTGCCCCTCAAGTAAGGCAGGTGGGCGCAGGGTCTTCAGGGTCGCCGGCCGGCCGCGATGACCCTGATGTCGGCCCTGAGCCCTTCGGCAACGACGTCGAAATACCGTCGCGTCGTCTCAGCCGCTGACTTGATCTCAGCCCTGATCTCGGCCCCTAAACCACCGATGCTCGACGACACGTCCTCCCGAAGGGCAGACATGTCTTTCCTGATTGCTTCCCTGAGGCCATCGAAGCGCGCATCCAGTTCTTGATCGGTCATGCAGTTCTCCGCCGTGGGCTGAGCACGTCCGATGCCACCGAAAAACTCGACAAATTCGACTGGGCCTCTGCCACGCGATTCAGTTTCTTCACAACCCTGGCAGCTGATCGACGCAGGTTCGCGAACCGGCCAACGCACCTGTCGAAGGGCGACGACGGTAGCATCGTCGTCGGCGACCAGCAAGCCGGTTCAGCCTCCTCGCACGACGACACGCATGCCGTCGGTGAGCGTGTCCGGCGGGTGCAGCACCACGACTTGGCCGGCTGATAGTCCGCTGGTGATTTGCCCTTCGCTCTGATTGCGCTGCCCGAGCTTCACCATGCGCAGCCGGGCCCGGCCCTCTTCGATCACGAACACGGCCCATTCGTCGCCGCGTCGGAAAAGACTGCCCGTAGGGACCTTCAACACATTGTCTTCACGCCATACGACCACTCGCACCTCGACCCGGTAACCGTCGCCGAGTTTGCGCGCCGCACTCGCTGGATCCTCGAGCTCGATGATCACATTGACGCGCTGTTCTTCGACACCGAGCGCCGACACCTTCATGAAGCCGGACGGTTCCACGCGGCGAACCCGTCCATGCAGGGGATGGTCGCCGCCCCACTCATCGATGAGTACTGGCGTGCCTGGAGATACTCGGACGGCGTCGGTCGAGAGCAGATCAGCCACGATCTCGATGCGCTTCGGATCTCCAATCTCGAGCAACGGTTCGCCGACCGGAACGACCGACTCGCTTTCCCGGAGACGCTTCAAAATGACGCCATCAACCGGCGCCACCATCTCGAGCGACCGTCCGCTGATCTGCGGCGCTTGAAGCCGGGCGCGCGCGAGCTGCAGCTCGTATTCTGCCCGAGTCGCCGTGAATGCTGCGGCGCGCTGCGATTCCTCGGCCGTACGCACCGAGGTCTCGGCAGCTTCCAAATCGTCTTTGGAGATGGCGCCGGCGTTCAAAAGCTCCTGCTGTCGAGCGAACGTCGATCGGGCCCTGGCCAGAGCCTCGGCAGTGCGGTTGCGCTCGGCCTGCGCTTGACCAACGGCGGCGCGCGCCGCTTCGACCGATGCGGTCAATTCGCTGCGCGATCGGGCATCGAGGAGCGGCGATTCGGCCGGAAGCAGGCGAGCCAGTATCGTCTTCCCGCGCACCACCGGGTCGCCTGGCTCGAGCTGGATGCGCTGCACGCGGCCGGCCACGGGGGCCGAGACGACGAAGCGGTCTCGCACACGTGTTTCCCCGTCTTCGTCGATAGTCACTTGCATCGGTCCCTGCTCGACTCTCACCACGTCGATTTCCATCGACGCCGGCCACACCGCTACTGCCACGATGGCTCCAACCACGAGCAAACCGGCGATCAATTTCTTGTTTTTCAGAAAACGCATGTGTTTTTCACGAAAAGCATGATCGACGGCTATTCCCTGATCTTGAGGACGGCGACAAGGTCGAGTTGGTCCAGCGTGCGCCTGACCAGCATGCCGGACACCAGGGCCGCCGCAATGATTCCAAGAAACGACCAGGCGACAGCGGCCCGCGAGACATAGAGGGGGAACCGATACACCTCGCTGTCGACCGATCGGACGATAGCCGCGGTCAAACTGTAACCGAACAGACCGCCGATCGGCAGGGCCGCAAGAGTCAGAATCGCCAGCTCGCCGAGCAGAATCAGCGAGATCTCGGTCCGCGTGAAACCAAGTACGCGCAGACTCGCCAGCTCGCGACTCCGTTCCGACAGTGAAATCCGTGCGGCGTTGTAGACGACCCCGAACGCGATGACGCTCGCGAACAGCACGTTGATGAATATGGTCAGATTCATGTTGGCCGCCATCACTTCTCGAAAGCTCTTCAGAACAGCGCGTTTGAATCCCGCTCCTGACACCGCCGGAATTCCTTTCAGTTTCGCCGAGAGCTTCGTCTCTTGTGTGGAGTCGACGAGGAGCAGGGCGCCGGTCGCTACATCGCCTTCGCGCATCATCGCGTGGAGTGTCGTGCTATCCATGTAAGCCGACAGGCCCAGGATGTCGTCGACGAGGCCTCCCACTTCGACACGCCGTGTTGGCCTGTGGCCTTCGAGGACCTCGAGCGTCACGGTGTCGCCTGGTGAGACGTCTAGCACCTGACCGAGCATCTGCGACAGCACCACGCCTGACGGCGGCAACCCGACCGGCCGGCCGTTGCGGTCGACGATGCGCTTCAAGCGCGGATTGGGCGGCACGCCGGTGATCGCGAGATACCGCTCACGGTGTCCCGACCGAATGCGGACGGCGACGGTGCGCCGCGGCTCGACCGCAACGACGCCCGGCAGATGAGCCAGCTCGAATCGAACGGCGTCGCCGCGCGGCTCGACGAAGTTGACGGTGACGTCCTGCCGTTCGGCATCCCAGAACTGCGTTTGAATCAGGTGATCGATGGCATCCGTGAAGACCAGCCCGACCATCAGAATCGCGACAGCGAACGCGATGCCAAAAATCGAGGCCGCCGCCCGAAACGGGTGTCGCGAGAGGTTGCGCAGGACCATCCGTCCCGCGTTGCCGAGATAGCGGGAAACGAATGGTGTTTCGAACGCCGTTCGGCCGTAGCGGGCAGGCACCTCCGGGCGCATGGCCTCGGCCGGAGGCACGCGCACGGCCCGCCGAACCGCGCCGAAGGCACCGGCGCCGGCGGCGATCATCGTCAATGTCGTCGCGCCGACAAGAACGTTGGCCGGTACGCTGAACAGGAGAACCGGGAATCGGAAGAAGTCGTTGTAGAGAGTGATGAGCATGCGACCGAGCCAGGCGCCGCCAGCGGCGCCGATCGCCACGCCGATCGCTCCGATCACGAAGCGCCCATTTCAGATAGTGCCAGCCGATGGCCGCGTTGTCGTACCCGAGCGCTTTGAGCGAGGCAATCTGCGGGCGTTGCAGCGCCAGTGCACGCGTCAGCGCAACGTTCAGAATGAACGCCGCCACCATCAGGAAGATCAGCGGCAGCATGAACCCGAAGGTCTGGAGCTGCGACAGTTCGTTCTCGACCGTCCAATGCGACAGCTGCAGCGACCGGGGAATAGCGCCCAGGCCGCCGTACGGCTCGAGGATTCTGTCCAGCCGGGCGATCGCTTCGTCGGCCGACTGCCCAGGCGACAGCGAAAGCGTCACATCGTTGAAGCCGCCCTCCATGTCGAACGCTGCAGCCAGCGCGCGCTCTTCCATCCAGAAGACGCCGAATCGTTTCTGGTCGGGCACGAGCTCGCCCGGGCTGATGCTGTAGACGTATTCGGGCGAGAGCGCGACGCCGACGATCCTCAGCCGCCGCAGGCGCCCGTTGATGACGGCAGGGACTTGATCCCCTGGCTGAAGACCGTGCGCGTTTACGAAACCTTCACTGGCGAGCACTTCATCGGGCCGTCCCGGCTCGATCCAGCGCCCCCGCCGGAGGTACAGGTCGTTGACTTCCGGTCGCCGCCCGGCAGGAATCGAGATCAGCCGGCCGGTTGCAGGTTCGTCGATCTGCGGCAAGTCGAGCGTGACGTTCGCGACGACGCGCGTCTCCATGGCGCGGACGCCGGGAATCGCCGCAATCTCGTTGGCCACTCGGAGCGGCGCGCGCTTGAGCGACGCGAACACATCCCCGAATCGCTGGCGCTCGTAGTACGCGCGCTGTGTTCGACGAAGGGATTCGAAGTTCGACAGATACATCACATACATCGCCACGCCCGCCGCGACGACCATCGCGATCGCGAAGGCCTGTCCCTTCATCAGCCAGGAGATCGCGTAAGAGCTTGCGATTGAGCGAGGAAAGGCGGGGCAGGGTCACCAGTTGAGCTCCTGGGCCGAGAGCTTTTCGGTGCGGTCCTCGATCGAGGTCACACGTCCATCCGCCAGCCGGATCACCCGATCGGCCATCGACGCGATCGCTGCATTGTGGGTGATAACCACCGTCGTCGTGCCTAGCTCGGTATTGACATGCGCCAACGCCTCGAGCACGACGATGCCGGTCGAAATGTCGAGCGCGCCGGTTGGCTCGTCGCACAGTAATACTGCTGGCCGTTTGGCGATCGCACGGGCGATGGCCACCCGCTGCTGCTCGCCTCCGGAGAGTTGGGCGGGGAAGTGGTCGCTGCGCTGCTCGAGCTTCACCATCCGGAGGGCTTCGTCCGGCTCCATGGGCTCGTCGGAGATCTCGGTGACGAGCGCGACGTTCTCGCGGGCGGTGAGGCTGGGAATCAAGTTGTAGAACTGGAACACGAAGCCCACGTGGCGACGACGATAGGCGGTGAGCGCGGCTTCGTCGGCGCGCGTCAAGTCGGTGTCCTGATACATGACCTGACCGCTCGTCGGCACGTCGAGACCGCCGATGATGTTCAAGAGCGTCGACTTTCCGGATCCGGACGGCCCGAGCAGGACGACGAACTGACCAGCGTCGAGCGCCACGCTCACCTGACGCAGGGCATGGACCTCGACATCTCCCATCCGGTAAATCTTGGCGAGATCTCGAATGTCGAAGAGTGGCGGAGACATCACCTGAAGCTATTATCGACCGGCATCTCACAAACGGTGGGCAATGGCCTGGACCGCCTCGGCCGAGCTCATGACTTGATGGACCTCGAACTCGACGAGATCGCTCCAGGCCGCGAGCCATTGATCCAGCAGGTCTGGGTCATCGGTTTCCATCAGTTGGTAGCAACGCTTCAGGTTGACGTCCACCCAGCTCGAAAGGTAGGAAAGACCTTCAGGGGCGAGGCGGCCGCGATCTCGAAATCGACGATAGACCGGCACCGCATCACCGCCCTTGAAATGCTCGACGACCATATACAGGTGTTTCGTCATCGATCTTAGCCCTCACATTCTGTAGAATCGCACGACCTTGCGCCCACTGAACAGCGACTCTATGTGAATAGAGGAGAAGCATCATGGCCGACAGCAAGTATGAGGAAGAGCGGCGGGATGAAGCGGCCCTGCGCGAGTTGTTACGGAGGGATTTCGTGGCTCAGTCGGCGGCGGTAAGGATTGTGGACCGGCCAGGTGTCGAGACCAAAGTCGAGGTCAAATCCCCCGACCGCGCGAATGATCGGTGACAAGAAGTGTCGTGTGGCTTCCGCTTCTAGGCGGAAGAGAGCCGCCGCATTGATCTTCCGGCTGAAGCCGGAAGCCACATATCCGTTCAGACCGCAGGGCTTAAGCCCTGCGCCACATTCGCGCCCGGCATCGGTCCGATATATCTGGAGAGCGGACGCATCAGGCGGCCGCGCCGGCGCTGTTCTTGGTAATGTGCACACCAACCCGCTACCCGTGACACCGCAAACGTCGGTGAGAAGAGCGTGCGCGGGATCCCGATAACTTCCAGCAGTACAGCTGTATAGAACTCGACGTTGGCTCGAAGTCTCCGCTCCGGGTGACGCTCGGCCAGCAAGGCTTCAGCCTCGCGTTCGACGACTCGCGCCAGCGCGAGCCTCGCTCCTCCCAGTCCCGATCGTTCCAGCGCCGTCGCTGCCCGCTCCAGGGCAGCCGCACGTGGGTCGCGCACGCGATAGATCCGATGACCCATTCCCATGATTCGCTGACCAGCCGCGATATGAGCCGTGAGCCACGGTCGCGCCTGCGCGGGCGTCTCGATCGCGTCGAGCATGTCCAGGACAGGACCCGGGGCGCCGCCGTGCAATGGGCCCTTCAATGCCGCGACGCCAGCGACGACCGCACTGACCATGTCCGATCCAGTCGAGGCCACCACGCGAGCGGCAAGGGTCGAAGCATTCAGGCCGTGGTCGATGACGCAACACAGGTAACTATCGAGTCCGTTCAGAAGTGGCGGCGCGGCCGTCGTGCCGGTGAGCATCCGGAAGTAATCACCTGCCTGAGATAGCGATGGATCCGGTTCGATCGGACGTTGGCCGGTGAGAAGACGTCCCCACCCGGCCGCGAACACCGCCGCCGCTCCGGTCAGGAAGACCGTGTCTTGTTCGTCGTTCCCGGTCGCCCGGACGTGCCCCAGAGCCGCTCGAAGAGCATCCATGCCGTCCGGCATCGACAACGCGTTGCCAAGCGCTGGCAGCAGGTCGAACGCCTCGCGCCTGGCTTGTCCGATCCGCGCCCGCCATTTTTCGCGCTCGCTGCTCGTGGGCAGCTCACCCGTCCACAGCAGAACGCAAGCATCTTCGAAGGTGACCCGGCCGACCAGGTCTTCGATGAAGTAACCGCGAACGATGAGCTGGCCGCGCTCCCCGTCGACGTCGCTCAAATCGGTTTCCGCGACGACGATGTCTTCCAAGCCGGTTGATGTGTTGGTCGTAGTCGAAATTGCCATAGCACCCGTCCCAACTTCATTTATGAAGCCGGATCAGGCAGGCGTCAATCTGGATTCCGAAATCAACATGTCGGAGTCATCGCCCGTGAAGATATACGTGAGTGACGTGATTCTTTTCACGAGCTCTCTCCGATCGGAGACGGCCCCGTGTACGCCGCGCGTGGGCGAATCAGCGAGTGCACCGCGTATTGTTCCATCGCGTGCGCGATCCATCCAACGGTTCGGCCCAACGCGAACAGCACCAAGGCCGATCCTCGAGGCAGGTTCAGCGCTCGTCGCAGCACGACCAGGCCGAAATCCATCGTCGGAAACTCTCCGAGCAGCACACGGCCTGCGTCCCTGCTCGCGCGCACGTACGCAGTCGCCGGTGCATCTGGCCACCCCTTTTCGAGTTGGTCGAAGAGTAGCCGTGCACGAGGGTCGCCATCGGGGTAGAGCGGGTGCCCGAATCCGGGGACCGATTCGCCCCGGCGAAGGCGGTCGGCCATCGCGCGACGCACGCGGGCGGGCGATCCCGCTTCATCGAGGAATGTTTCGATGCGCGCCGTGTAGCCACCGTGGCGGGGACCCCGAAGTGCCGCGAGCCCGGCCCCGACCACGTCGTAGGGAGAGCTTCCGGTCGACGCCACCACGCGAGCGGCGAACGCCGAGACGTTGAGCTCGTGATCGGCGCAGAGGATCAGCGCCATCTCGAGGAGCCGGCCTTCCCGCCGTTGACGGAGGTTCCATCCGCGCGCGAGCCGTGTGGCTATCGGAGACGACACATCATCCGACTTGAGCGTCACGGCCGCCGTCAACAGGTGCAGGATCCGCCAGCCGGTTGTGCCGACTGTTTCCGGTCTCAGGTCGAACGCGGCCGGGTCGTCCACCGACGCGAACGGCAGGATCGCCTGCAGCCGCTCCATGACGGGAAGCGGCCTGACGTGCGCGACGGCTCTTCGGCACGCGGCCGGGCTCGGTGTTTTCGGGATCTCTCGTCCGGCGTCCTGGTTCCAGAGCAGCCTCACGACCTCTTCGAAGTGGCTGTTCCTTGCCAGCTGTAACACGTCGCGACCCCGGTAATAAAAGCGTCCCTCGTCGATCAGGGTGAGACCCGATTCGAGAATCGGGATGCCCCAGCTCAACGACTTCCGCGCAGCAATGTCGGGGTGCAAGCGTGCCTGCTTCTGATCGCGCAAGCGCTCGACGTCCGCGGCGAGGTATCTGGACTTTCGCGGGTTTCGTGGATCGGTCTCTGCATGGATGCGCCCACGACTGACGTAGGCGTATAACGAAGCCGCGGTAACGCCAAGGAGAGAGGCCGCGTCTCGTGCGCTCAAGTACCGCGAACTCTTGGCTACGTCGTTCATATTGATGAGTCTATCAATATTGATAGATAGGTGACGGAGCCTTCCAACCGGCCAACCGAGTAAGGAGTACGTCAGTGAATCTCACGCAACCGTTCCTCACCCTGCTGCTTTCGCTTGTTGCTGTCGGGCAGGAAGTCCCGATCGTTCAACGCGGGACGTGGGCGGCGACCGCCGGTCCGTCCGCGGCGCAGGTGATGCGCGGGAGCTGGTCCGCGGAAACGCTCTCCGGCACACCGAATACGGCGCGCGGGTCGTGGACACTGCTCAATACCAGCAACGAAGTCGCCCTTGAAGGCACGTGGTCTGCCGCCCAGTCGAGTAGTGGAGGCTGGCGGGGCACCTGGTCTGCGCGCGTTGTCACTCGTCTACCGACCGGCCGTTCGACGCCGGGCCGCGTATTTTCCGGAACCTGGCAGGTCACAACGGAAGTGAACGGAAAGACTCTTGCGGAAATGTTTCAACGAACGCTCGAAGCCGAGGTGGCCGGATCGTGGCGAAGCGCTGGACTGACTGGGAACTGGTGGCTGCGAGGGGGGCGCCGTTAGCAGCTAGTGGACTGTATCCGACGGATGACTACCAGATCACGATCAACGCGGAGACCGCAGAGCCCGCAGAGACAACATTTCATTCCAGATGGGATACTCCGCGATCTCTGCGGTCTCTGCGTTGAACAGGTCTCTGCGGCCTCGGCCTACTCTGCGTGGCGTGGACGATCAGGGGTTTCTTTTGCTCTGAGTGGCGGACCGCCAGCTCGTACTGGCACTGGACCAGATCGGCGTAGGAGCGAAGCTGTTGCGTGAAGGCGTCCGCTGGTTCAACGTCGCCGTCGCCCATGGAATCGATGCGTCGACGCGCGTGCACTTCGGGGCCAACCTGTCGTTTTGAGGCGCGCGGTCAGTCTCGGCGCCGGAGACCGCAGAGTCGGCGGAGATCGCAGAGGACGGTTTCAACGCAGAGAACGCGGAGACCACAGAAATACTAGTGGACTGTATCCGACGGATGACTACCAGATCACGATCAACGCGGAGACCGCAGAGCCCGCAGAGACAACATTTCATTCCAGATTGATACTCCGCGATCTCCGCGTCCTCTGCGTTCAACGTCGTGACCGGTACTGATTTAGCCAATACACGCCATTAGCTCAGGATCGAACGAGCGAAGCTGTGCCACGTCTCGGTTTGCCCGATGACGTCGCGCAGATATTGCGAGACGACGATCACCAAACCTCCCCAGACGTAGGCGGGATGGATGCGCCGTCGCGACACCAGGTCGTACACGATGGCCGCAGCGATGAACAGGTCTGCGAATCCGTAATACGCCCAGGAGCTCGTTTGCACAATCGCAATCGGCCAACGAGCGGTGGCCGCGTCGAGGATGCTGATCGTGGCGAGCAGCATCAGGCGCTTGTGGGTCTCGGGCGCTCGGCGAAAGTTGACCGCTGTCGCTACGAGCGCCAGGAACACAACCATCGAAAAGAACGGAGTCGTCAGGAACGTCAGCGATTCGCTTTCCAGGCCTGCGGCGAAATTGCGCCGGCCCGACAGGATGGCCGCCGTGACGGCGATAACGACCATGAACACTGCCAAAGCGGCTCCGGCCCACCCGAGCCGGCGATGCACGTCCGTCCGCCTTGCGGCGACGAGCGATGTCTGCGTGAGGAAGAGCATCATCCAGGCCGAAAACGCGGCGCCATGGAGCTGCAGATACAAAGGCAGCGGCCCGTCTTGAAAACGGGATCTCAGATAGTAGGTTTGGGAGAAACCGATGAAGACCGCGACGATCGCCGCAAACGCCATGCCGCAATAGAAGAATCGATCGGCGCGTACCAGCGCCAGAGCGTGGCGACGGTCGCCGTAGGTAGTGGAGATCATCTGGGCACCGGCTTGGCGTACAACTCCACCGTTTGATGTCCTCCCGTTGCGTGAAGGAAATATAACATCGCAGCCCTGGAGGCTTGCCACGCTCTAGATCCGCTTGATGATCCGGACCTCTCTGAACGAGGATAGTGGCCACCAGGAAAGGACAGTGTCATGCGTCATCCATCTCCCTGTGCCCTGAGCCCTAAGCCCTGTGCGGCATCAACGATTTGGCTGTGGGCCGCTGCGTTTTTCGCGCTGACGACGATGGCGGCGGCGCAGACGGGGGAGTGGCGCAACTACTCGGGCGACGCCGGGCACCGGAAGTACTCGCCGCTCGATCAAATCAACAAGGACAACGTCAAGAACTTACGCGTGGTGTGGCGTCGGCCCGCGGTCGACCCGCAGTTCTCGTCGAGAGATCCAAAACTACGCGTCCCCAACAACTTTCGCGCGAGTCCCTTGATGATTGGCGGTGTGCTCTACAGCCCCAACGGCATTGGTCTCGTCGAAGCCTTCGATCCCGGTTCAGGCAAGACACTCTGGGTTCAAGAATATCCAGTGGGTTCGCAGGGCCTGAGCGGCGACAGCACGCGCGGACTCGCGTACTGGCGAGGCCGCAACGACGAGAGGCTCTTTGTGCAGCGAGGCGACATGCTCGTCGCGCTCAATGCGAAGACCGGGCGCCCGTACGCGGACTTCGGCCAGTCGGGAATCGTCGATCTGAGCTTCGATCCGCAGCGGAAGATTGACTACCGTTGGACCGGCGCTCCGCAGGTTTGCCGGGATGTCGTGATCGTCGGGTCTTCGATGAGCGATTCGCCGCCACAGAAGGAGGGGCCTCCCGGCGATGTGCGCGGGTACGACGCGCGGACCGGGAAGCTGCGCTGGACCTTCCACGTCATCCCGAGAGCGGGCGAACCGGGTGTGGAGACGTGGAAGGATGATTCTTGGAAGTATACCGGTCACGCGAATCTCTGGTCGCTCGTCAGCGTGGACGAAAATCTCGGCTATGCATATTTGCCGCTCACGAGTCCGACCAGCGACATGTATGGCGGGCATCGTCCGGGGGACAACCTGTTTTCGGACAGCCTCGTGGCGGTCAACTGCCAGGACGGCAAACGAGTGTGGCACCAGCAGCTCGTTCACCACGATCTATGGGACTACGACCTGCCGGCGGCGCCCGTACTGGCCGACATCACGGTGAACGGCCGTAGGATTCGTGCGGTCGTCCAGGTGACCAAGCAGGCATTTGCGTTTGTCTTCGATCGCGTCAACGGCCAGCCTGTGTGGCCGATTGAAGAACGACCGGTTCCGCAATCGAACACACCGGGCGAGCAGACATCACCCACCCAACCGTTTCCCACGAAGCCAGCGCCGTTCGACCGGCAGGGCGTCACCGTCGACGACTTGATCGACTTCACACCGGCGCTCCGTGCCGAAGCGCTCGAAATCGTCAAGCGGTACGTCATCGGTCCGATGTTCACGCCTCCATCGATCAAAGGCAATGGTCCGACCGATACGCAAGGGCACGATCCAGCTTCCAGGCTCGGTCGGCGGCGCCGACTGGCAGGGCGCGGCGTTCGATCCCGAGTCCGGCATTCTGTACGTGCAGTCGATCACCGGTCCGTTCGTCGCAGACATCATCCCGGGCGATCCGAAGCAGACGAACCTGACGTTCACGCGCGGAACACGCGAATATCCCACTAGTCCCTCGGGCCTGCCGCTGTTGAAGCCGCCGTACGGGCGGATTACGGCGATTGATCTCAACAAAGGCGAGCACGTATGGATGGTTCCCAACGGCGACGGCCCGAGGGATCATCCGCTGCTCAAGTCCTTGAACCTGCCGCCACTCGGCAATCCGGGCCGTGCCGCCCCGCTCGTAACGAAGACGTTGCTGTTCGTGGGCGAAGGCGATCCCATCATGGCGACACCGGATCGTGTGCCCCCAGGCATGCCGTTGTCGGTTGCGCCTGGTGCGGGTGGTCGAAAGTTTCGCGCGTACGACAAGGTGACTGGTCAGACGGTCTGGGAGACGGAGCTTCCAGCCGGGACCACCGGCGCGCCGATGACCTACCTGTTCAAAGGAAAGCAGTACATCGTCGTCGGCATCGGCGCGAGAGACCACACTGCGGAATACGTCGCGCTTGCGCTTCCCTGAGGAAGTGGAGTGGTTTCAGGGTCGCTTTGCCAATCGCTGACTTGGCTTTGCGTCGGGCAGCGTCTGCGCGATAGCCATCGATGCCCAGCCGGTTCCTGCCGCGGAGATCCATTGATGCCGGCCGAATGGGAACCCGCTCTCGAAATATCGCTGGACAGGAAACGCGTGAGTCTTGACGAGCCAAGTGCCGTCCGGATACTGGCTGCCGAGTAGAAACGCCACACCCTTGCGGTACGTGTCGTCGCTGGAAGACACGTTTGCGATGTGCAACGCATAAAGCGACAGGCCAGTGGCATAGGCGTCGGGCGCAGTGCGGGCGAATTGAGACCAGCCGCCGTTCGCCTCCTGACGATCGCGAATGCCCTTGATGGCGGCAGCGACTTGCGCCCGCGGCGCATCGCTCCACACAAGTCCCATCAGGCGCATGCCGCGTTCTTCCGCCGATTGCGGATCCGAGGCGACGAGCCACTGCCGGGCCCGCTGCAGGCTTTCCGAGATCTGTTTTTGACGACCGGGGAGTGGATACGCCTTCAATCCGCCCACAGCGATCGCCGTGTGACTGATCGTGCTGTACTCGGACGGTGGCCGGTTGATGCCATTGCCGAGCCAGCTTCCATTGGGCATCTGCCGAGCCAGGAGCCAATGGGTGATCGTGGCGGTGACGGAATCACCAGGATGATCGCTGGCCGCAAGCGCCATCTGCGCGTATCCGGCAGTGAGGGCCTCACCGCCGACCGCGGGATCTCCCAACATCATGCGCGGCGCGTTGCTCTGGAAAAATGTCAGGATGTCGTCGAGATTCTTGTGCGCCTGCGCTTCGTCGATCTCGATGCCCTTTCGTTTCACCGTCGCTGCGGTCAGCGCCGGCATCGCATTGTGATGGCACGAAATGCAATTCGTCTTTTCGCGAAAAGACGGGGCGACGTCGAGCAATCTCGCCACACTGCTCGTGAGCGACGCGCGCGTGCTCCCGAAGCTGCCCGTCGATGATGGCGCAGCGATTTCTTCACGCCGCGGACCGTTGCCCCGCATCGCACCGTGCTCCTCGAGCACCTGAATCTTCGAGCGGTCGTTCTTGTACAGCGCCCAATCGAGCGGGGATTCACCTTCGGTTGTTCGAACATTCGGATCGGCGCCGCGGTCGAGAAACAGCTTCAACGTGTCGGCACCTGCCGCCTCCGACGTGACGGCCGTCAGCAGCGGCGTTCTTCCATACTGAGCTGGCGGAGCCGCGGCGTTCACATCGGCGCCGGCCTCGATCCAGCGCTCAAGGAGCTCGGGCGGCTCCCAGGTTGCGGCCGCAATGAAGGCCTCCGGTACCGGGTTCACCCCCTTCGACATCAAGTAGTCGGTCGTCGGGCGATCGCGACGCATGAAGCCTGATCGCAGCGCGAGCGGGGAGAGGGCTTTGGGATCCAGGCCTCTCTCTACCAGGAATCGCACGACCTCGACATCGGAAGATCGTAGGGCGAGCGTCAGAGCGTTGACGCCAGTCCGGTCCTGCGCACGAAGATCGGCGCCTTGCTCGAGCAGCAGACGAAGCAGGTCTATCGTGCCCGGGTAGTTTGCAGCCACCAGCAACGGCGTTCGTTCCAAAGCCGACTTGGCGTTGACATTGGCGCCATAGGAAACGAGAACTTTCGCCACGGGCAAGTTCGGGGCGGCCCACATCAACGCCGTTGTTCCGGCGGGACCAACGCCGTTTGGGTCGGCGCCGTGCTTGAGCAGGAGACCGACCATATCCGCGTCTGCGAAGAGCGTGGCCGCCATCAACGCAGGAGTCCCGTCCGCATCGATGCTGTTCGGTTTGGCACCACCAGCAATCAATCGCTCGACCTCTCCAACGGCGCCCCGATGAATCGCTGCAAACAGCGCGTCTCGCGAGCGGTCGGCTTGCGCCGATATCGTCACGACGAGCAAGCCGCCGAGGGCGAGGCGCACGAACATCTTGACCATTGTGGCGGTCATTTTACCGATGGGTCCGATGAACTGCGAGAGGAAAGAACAGGGGGCAGGCTACCTTCCGAACACACGTCCGAGCGGGATCTCGAGCCCGGGCAGGAGCGGCGTGGTGAGCACGTCGCCGGCCTCGTGCGACAATTCGATTGGCCGCGCGAAGCGAGGACCTTCGGTCCGCCTGTACACGCGAATGACGTCAATGTCGGGATCGACGACCCAGTACTCGACCACGTCCGCCCGCTCGTACAAACGACGTTTGATCGTCTCGTCGCGACTTCGGGTGCCAGGCGATGCGATCTCGATCACGAGATCGGGTGCGCCGGTCACATGCTTTCCGGCGAGCAGCGCCGCCGCCCGCTCGTTCGACACGTAGAGCAGGTCGGGTTCGACGACGTCGTAGAACGAGAACAGCACATCGAGTGGCGCGTAAAAGATTCGGCCGATGGGATGGTCTTGCAGCCACGTCCCGATCAACAGATGGAGTCGGCCGGAGATTTCCTGATGCCTGATGGTGGGCGAAGGCGTCACGTAGTGCTCCCCGTCGATCAGTTCGTGCCGCTTCCCATCGTCGGGAAACAGAACGAAGTCGTCGTAGGTGAGCTTCATGTCGGCCGTGTCGGCGCCTTCAGGCGCGGACGGCCCCGGGACTGGTGGTTTCATGTCGTCGCTCCCAGGCATGCGCTCATTCTAGCGCCGCACCAGCAGCCTGCGTGCCACGGGGCTGGTCCGTTGGTTTCCGCGCAATTCTTGTGAGACACCACACAGGTATTGCAGATAACTCACGGCTGTGCGCTCGTTCCATGGCAAATTCTCGACGTTCCTCGATCCATCCATGAGTCCTCTGGGGCCGTCATGACGCGAGCCATTCGCCACACCTGCATTGTCGCGGCATTCGCCTTTACGGTGGGGTACGCCGTCCACGCGCAGTCGTTCGACCTGAAAACCGGTCAATGGGAGTTCACCATAACCGGCCTGTCGCTCGACACGAGCCAGCTGTCGCCCCAGATGCGAGCGGCGCTCGAAGCGGGCGCGAAGAAGCCGTCGAGCTACAAGGGATGCGTGACGGCGGAGAATCTACGGGACTTGAGCCTCGGCAAGATGGACGACGGCGACGAGACGTGCAAGGTCACATCGAAGAAAATCTCGGGCTCGACCGCCGACCTGACGCGTGAATGCACGGGCGACGACAAGAGTACACAGACGATTCACTACGAGGCCATTTCTCGCGAGAGCCTGCGCGGGACGATGAAATCGGTCTCGGATCTTGGACCGGTCGCGGTCACCATCTCGGGCAAATGGATCGGGCCGACTTGTAAAGAGGACTGAGCGGCTACCGTCGCAACACCTTCTCCAGCACGGCGATGTAGATCGGACTGCTCGTCGCGATCAGCCTTGCCACCCGCCATCCGGTTCCGGAAACGATTCGACGCATCTCAGCGGGCGATACGATCAGGTACTCGAACCAGGGAGTCCGGGCGTGTCCGTACCGAACGCGCAGACGCAGCTGGCCGGGAAGTTTCCCACGACGACGGTTCAGCTGATGGTACCGCCGATGTTCAGCCGTCGCGGCTTTATACGGGTCTCTGGATTCGGCGACGATACGCGCCGTTTCAGATGTGACGCCATGAAATCGGCGGAGAAGCCAGCGGGCCCGCCGTGGATTGCCGAACAGCCCGAAGTTGTTGCCAAGCATGACGATCGTGTCGAATTTACCGAGCCGGTGAGCGATCCGCGTCACCGAACAGACGCGCGCATCGCGGACTCCGCGAAGCCGGCACGTTTTCACGGCGAGAGGCGAGACATCGACCGCGACGACCTCGTGACCGCGCCCTTGCAGATGCAACGCAACCCGTCCCGCCCCGCAGCCCACGTCCAGGACCCGGCCGCGCACGAGTTGCATGGCACGCCGCTCGACGGAGGGCCACTGTTCAAACGGCGCAAAATAAGCGGGCGCACCGGACGACACACCAAACCAGTGATCGTCGCGTTCGATGATTTCGGTCGATGGCAGGCCCTTGTAGTGAGCATAGACGAGCCCGCCATATGCATCCGTTTTGGGCGACAACATTCCTTTAGCCGCATGCACACGATATCGACGTCCCGCTCCCTACTGACACGCCGCGATTGGTGCCGGCGCGAGAGCCGCGAACGCCACCTGTGAGCCGTCATTCTGCAGCTGCCCCAGCCAACAGCCACCGCTCTGACTGTCTTTGACGAACACGACGCGAGTCATGCGTTCTTCCGTGGCAGTCACGGAGACGACGACAAGTCTTCGTGCTGGCTGGACGGCCGGCGTCTGAGCCCTCAAGAAGCCTATGTATCCAAAGACCCCGATGACAATGCCGATTGCAATCCAGATAATCCGCGTCGAGACTCTCATGACTGGTCTCCTTTTGGCGTAGGATCGCGGTCATTCTAACGTGGGCCTGCTGCACCGCAGGCGGTAAGAAAGGGGGATGTGCACGTGTCCGATGTGAAAACGAAGGTGAATCAGGCGAGCGTTGAAGCCTTCCTCGATCGCATGGATAACGCCAAACGCCGTGCCGATGCATTTGCGGTCCTGGCATTGATGAAAACTGCGACCCGGACCGAGCCCAAGATGTGGGGCCCGAGCATCGTTGGTTTCGGACGATATCACTACCAGTACGACAGCGGCCGAGAAGGTGACATCTGCATGATCGGCTTCTCACCGCGGAGCCAGGCCCTCACGATGTACATCGACCCCGGCTTTCCGGCCTATGAGCCCTTGATGAAGAAGCTGGGCAAGTACACGAAGGGACATTCCTGCCTGTACATCAAGAAGCTTGAAGACGTTGACATGGACGTGTTGAAACAGCTCGTGACCGAGTCCTATCGATCCATGAAGAAAAAGCACAGGTCTTGAGGGGACTTACCGGCCGGCTCAGTGGCGCTGAGGTGCGCGGCCCGCAAGGTAGAGGACGAAGCTGAGGCCAAACGTCACGAACCATGCGTATGTGTACAGCCAGTCCAGAACATTCGGATCCTGGACCTGGCCACCGGGTGTCACGGCGGCGCGCAGAAAACCGGGAATGACCGGCACGACCGCCAACACGAGTGCGACAAGCGCCCGGCGATTGAAGCCCCTCGTGTACGAGTAGCGGCCGTCCAGCTTGAACAGGTCGCTCGACGACAGCTCGCCACGCCGCAGCACCCAGTAATCGGCGATGAGTATGCCGCCGATTGCCCCCATCAGGCTCGAGTAGCCGACGAGCCACGTGAAGATGTACGCCGCTGCGTCCTGATAGAGCTTCCACGGCATCATCAGAATCCCGATCGCCGCCGTGATGAGCCCGCCAGTGACGTAGTTGATCCGGCTGGGCGCCAGGCTGGAGAAGTCGTTCGCCGGCGACACGACGTTGGCGGCCATGTTGGTCGTGAGCTGCGCCAGCAGCACGATCAGCGCGCCAAGGATGATGACGGAACGGCTCCCGATTCGCGCGATGAGCGCGACCGGATCCCAGATCGCTTCGCCGAACACCACAATTGTGGCGCTCGTGACGGCCACGCCGATGAAGGCGAACGCCGTCATCGTGGTTGGAAGACCGAGCGCCTGTCCGAGCGCCTGATCCCGCTGGCTTCGAGCGTATCGGGTGAAGTCGGGAATATTCAGGCTCAGCGTGGCCCAATACCCGACGTTCGCGGTCAATCCTGCGGGAAAGAGCTGCCAGAACGGCGTGTGGCGAGTCTGAAGGCGCGCGGATTCACTCAGAACGAGACCGAGGCCCCCGCCCTGCCGGATCGCCCACCCCAACAAGATCACGCCGCCGCCGAGCAGCAACGGCGCCGACCAGCTTTCCAGTTTCTTGATTCCCTCCAGGCCGCGGAGGATCACGGCGACCTGCACCAGCCAGAAGACCGCGAACGAAATCCACACATTGCCCGGAAGGCTGCCCCATGCCGGCAGGGCTGCCGCCAGCAAGGCGTTCAAGGCGAGGCCGCCAATCCACGTCTGAATGCCAAACCAGCCGCACGCCACCAGCGCTCGAAGGATTGCGGGCACGTTCGCGCCCTTCACACCGAAGCTCGCCCGGCACAACACGGGAAACGAGACGCCGTACTTCGTGCCGGCATGGGCGTTGAGAATCATCGGCACCAGCACGATGACGTTGCCCAGGAAGATCGTGATGAGCGCCTGCCACCACGTCATGCCCTGCTGCATCAGGCCCGAGGCGAGCGTGTAGGTCGTGATGACCACGCTCATGCCGATCCAGAGCGCGGCGATGTGATAGGTGGACCAGGTGCGGCGCGCGAGCGGCGTCGGGGCGAGGTCGGGATTCCAGAGAGGGCTTGCCGACAGATCCTCGTCGAGCTCCACGAAATCGCGTCGTGCGGGTCCGGTGATCATCCGTGGGAGCGCGTGCTCTTTGCAGTCTTGCCCGCGAGCGCGATTGGCGCGTCGGCGCTTGAATAGCCTTCGGCGTCGTAACCGCCGTGATAGCCCGCGGCATCGGGCCTTCGTATCTTCGAATGTGCAACGACGCGATCGCGCCGAAGCCCTCGAAAGTCCTCCACCCTGGTCCAGCCGTACCGCTCCATCATCGCTTCCATGCCCGCCGTCAGGCCCTTGACGACATTCGGGCCAATGGCATGATCGAGCATGGCGGCTGTGCACACCTGGACGGTGCCGCATCCGAGGAGAAAGAAATTGAGCGCGTGGGCAAATTCTGCGATGCCGCCGATCCCAGAAAAGCTCTTATCGGGAAACGCCTGCGTCATCTGGGACATCTTGGCGAGCGACAGCGGCAGAATCGCCGGGCCGCCGAGGCCCCCGCTCGAGACGAAGCCATCGACGTTCATCTCGAAGTCGAGCGTTTCAGGATCGATGAGCGGCAGCGAGGGGAACGTGTTGGACGACGAGATGGCATCGGCGCCTGCCAGGAACGCTCCGCGCGCCTCGACGACGATCTCGGTGGTTGAAGGCGTGAGCTTGGCCCACACGGGCACGCGCGCAGCTTCCTTCACCACCTGCGTGACGATCGAAATCTGCTCCTGGTCCTTGCCGATGTTCGAGCCCATGTCCTTGCGATCCATGTGCGGGCACGAGAGATTGAGCTCGAGCGCGTCAGCGCCTTCGTCCTGGCATGCCCTTGCCAGCGTCTGCCAGTTCGACAGCTCTTCGTCGCTGCCCGACCCGGCCATGATCGACGCAACGAGAACGCGAGAAGGGAACGCCTTCTTGATGCGCGCGATGCGCGGCACCCACCAGTCGAGCGTCTTGTCTGAAATCAGCTCCCAGTTCCACGACGAGTGCAGCGCGGTTCCCGGCCGCTTCTGCATGGACAAGTGCGGAGAATCTGGCATGGCGCGGAGGAACTTCGTTTTGGGACCCGCCACGTCCACGACGGGATGCAGACCGATGGTCTTGGTGACGACGCCGCCCCAGCCAGCGTCGAACGCGCGCATGATGTTGCTGTCCGACTCGGTCGGAGGAGCCGACGCGAGCAGAAACGGGTTTTCGAACCGAAGCCCCGTGAACGTCGTGGCGAGTGATCTGGTCATGATCGAGAGCCGGGGAGTTGCCAGCCAGGCTCTATTGCACGAGTATCCCTCATTATAATGAGGGCTGATCAAGGCCAATTTTGGCGGCTCAGCCCCTCTGGAGACCCCATGCCCCGCACGGTGTTCGGCGGCCTCATTCAAGCGGCCGCGCCCCTGACCGATGCCTCCGCGCCAATTGAGAAGGTTCGTCAAGCCTCGATCGACGCGCACATTCCCTTCATCGAAGAAGCCGGCCGCCGCGGCGTTCAGATTCTCGGGCTCCAGGAGGTGTTCAACGGCCCGTACTTCTGTCCGTCGCAGGACGCGCACTGGTATGACCTGGCCGAGCCCGTTCCCGGGCCCACGACTGAGCTCATGGCTCAGTACGCCAAGCGATATCAGATGGCGATGGTGGTGCCGGTCTACGAACGCGAACAGGCCGGCGTGTACTACAACACGGCCGCGGTTTACGACGCGGACGGATCCTATCTCGGCAAATATCGCAAGAATCACATCCCACACACGGCGGGCTTCTGGGAGAAGTACTTCTTCAAGCCGGGGAATCTCGGCTATCCCGTATTCAAGACGCGTTTTGCCCACGTCGGCGTATACATCTGCTACGACCGTCACTTCCCCGAAGGCGCGCGGCTTCTCGGATTGAATGGCGCCGAGATCGTCTTCAATCCGTCCGCGACGGTCGCCGGGTTGTCGCAGTACCTCTGGAAGCTGGAACAGCCAGCCCACGCGGTGGCGAACGGTTACTTCATGGCCTGCAGCAACCGCGTCGGCACCGAAGCGCCCTGGAACATCGGCCGGTTCTATGGATCGTCCTATTTCGTCGATCCGCGCGGCAACTTCCTCGCCACCGGCTCGGAGGACCGCGACGAGCTGATCGTCGCCGAGATGGATTTGGACATGATTGAAGAAGTCCGCCGCGTTTGGCAGTTCTATCGCGACCGCCGGCCGGAAACCTACGGCTCGATGGCGGAGCAGCGACCATGACGCTTCTCATCAAGAACGGCACGATCGTCACCGCGACGGATCAGTACCGCGGCGACGTCTTCGTGGACGCCGAAACGATCACGACGATTGGGATCAACCTGACGATGTCCGCGGATCGCGTGATCGACGCGACGGACAGGTATCTCTTTCCCGGTGGGATCGATGTCCACACGCACCTCGACATGCCGTTCGGGGGCACGACGTCGGCCGACGACTTCGAGTCGGGCACCATCGCCGCAGCCTACGGCGGAACGACGACCATCGTGGACTTTGCGATCCAATACAAAGGCCAGACTCTCCACCACGCGTGGGAAACCTGGATGAAGAAGGCCGACGGCAAGGCGGCTATCGACTACGGCTTCCACATGATCGTGACCGACCTCACCGAGCAGGTTGAGCAGGAAATGGATGATCTCGTGAAACAGGGCGTGACGTCCTTCAAGCTCTTCATGGCCTACCCGGGCGTCTTCATGCTCGATGATGCCAGCATCTTCCGCGCGCTGCTGCGCACGGGGAAGAACGGCGGCACAATCTGCATGCACGCGGAGAACGGCGGCGTCATCGACGTTCTCGTAAAGCGGGCGCTCGCCGAGGGCAGGACCGCCCCGAAGTACCACGCGCTCACGCGGCCGGCGCGGGCGGAGGCCGAAGCCACACATCGTGCGATTGCCCTGGCCGAAATCGCCGACGTACCGATTTACATCGTCCACCTCTCGGCCGCCGAAGCGCTCGAGATGGTGGCCGAAGCGCGAGACCGCGGCCTGCCGGCCTATGCGGAGACGTGTCCGCAGTATCTGTTTCTCTCGTACGACAACTACGAGGAGCCCGGATTCGACGGCGCCAAGTACGTCATGAGCCCGCCGCTCCGCCCAAGAGAGACACAGGACCGGCTCTGGCGTGGCCTCGCATTCAACGACCTTCAGGCCATTTCAACCGACCACTGCCCGTTCTGCATGAAGGAGCAGAAGACGCTCGGCGTGAACGATTTCTCCAAGATCCCCAACGGCGCGCCGGGAATCGAGACGCGGATGAGCCTCGTGTATGACGGCGGCGTGCGATCCGGTCGCATCTCGCTCAATCGATTCGTCGAGCTCACGGCCACGTCTCCCGCGAAGATCTTCGGCCTGTTCCCGCGTAAAGGCACGATCGCTCCCGGCTCGGATGCCGATATCGTCATCTTCAATCCCGAGAAGAAGGTCAGGCTGTCGGCCAGGACGCTGCACATGAAGGTGGACTACAACCCGTACGAGGGACGCGAAGTCACAGGCGCGACTGAGACCGTGATCTCCCGGGGCCGCGTGATTGTCGAGGGAGGAAGGTTCACGGCTCGCGCGGGTTCCGGATCGTTTCTGCGTCGGAGCGCGCGGTAACGGCACCTTCCAAAGTTGAAAGTTCAAAGTGGAAAGTGGAAAGTAAGTGAAAAAGTCACTTCTAGTTTTAAGTTTGGCATTAGCCGTCCAATGGCCCAGCTATCCCTCGCCGGGCGTGCCTCGGTTGGCCGATGGAAAGCCTGATTTGAACGCTCCGGCTCCGCGGACGGCCGACGGCAAGCCCGACCTGTCAGGGATCTGGAACTACGCGGGCATCCTGGGCTTTCGCGGACGGCCGCCCGATCCACCGCCAGGGACGCCTCCGCAGGCGACGTTCTGGAACATCGAAGCCGGGTTCAAGGAAGGTCTGCCGTTTCGACCCTGGGCCGCCGAGCTCAGAAAGCAGCGCATGGCGACTGAGAGTAAAGACAATCCTGATGCCGCGTGTCTGCCGCTCGGCCACATGCAGCTCCATACCCACTCGCAGCCGCGCAAGATCGTCCAGACGAAGGATCTGATCCTCATCATCTACGAAGCCAATGCCGGCGTTCGACAGATCTTCATGGACGGCCGTCCCGCGCCAGGCAGCGATCCGCAGCCGTGGTGGTTCGGCTACGCGAGGGGAGGGTGGGAAGGCGACACGCTGGTCGTCGAAACCACGAACTTTCGCGACGACGGATGGCTCGATGTGAACGGTGCGCCGCTGACGTCCGAAGGCAAGCTGATCGAGCGATTCCGGCGTCCGAACTTCGGCACTCTGGAGATCGACGTCACGATCGATGATCCCAAAGCGTACACACGGCCGTGGACGGTGAGGGTCAATCAAAGACTTCTGGTCGACACCGAGCTCATCGAGTTCGTGTGTCTCGAAAACGAGAAGTTCACGAAGGAATATCTGAAAGGAACCGGACCGGGCGGCCCGAGTGACAAGTGAAATGACTTTAAACTTACTTTCCACTTTCCACTTTCCACTTTTAACTTTGCTGGTCTCGGTCTTTGTAGTGCCCGCAAGCCCCCAGGAGCCCGCGTACCCGAAGCCAACCGAGCTTCCCAATCCGTATCGCCTGGTCGAAGGCTGGCCGACGCTTCCCAAGAGCATGAACGGCGGCCGGTGGGGAGAAGTGATCCGCGTGCACGTGGACGGCAAGGGCAACATCTGGGTCTTCCATAGGTGCTTCAACGTCGAGCCTGCGGGTCAGGCGAGTTGTGTCGGCCGGGGTCCTGCGAATCCACCGATTCTGGAATTCGATCCCTCTGGAAAGCTGTTGAGGAGCTTCGGTGCGGGGCTTTTCGCTTACAACCACGGCTTCACGATCGATGGCGCGGGAAACCTCTGGGCGACCGACGTGAACGATCAGGAGACGAGGCTCGGCGTGCCTGCCCGGAACGCGGCCGGCGTTTTGATTGGTCAGCAGGTTCTGAAATTGAGTCCCGACGGCCGGGTCTTGATGACGCTTGGCAAACCCGGCGTGGCTGGAACCGGGCCGGATGCGTTCGATCGACCGACCAGCGTGGCCGTTGCGCCAAATGGCGACGTCTTCGTGTCAGACGGCCATGCCCCAAACAAGACCGGCGCAGGCCGTGTGGTGAAGTTCTCGAAGGACGGCCGTTTCATCAAAGAGTGGGGACGCAAGGGATCCGCGGCCGGCGAGTTCGATGAGCCCCACGACATCTACGTCGGTGGTTCCCGCGGCTGGGTGTACGTTGCCGATCGACGGAACAACCGGATTCAGGTCTTCGATCAGGACGGCACGTTCATCGCCGCATGGAAGCAATTCGGCCAGCCGAGTTCAGTGTTTGTCGGGAGAGATGACACGATCTACGTGGGCGCGTCCTTTCAGGATCCATCTGCGAAGAAAGGCGAACTGCGGGGCATCACGATCGGGAACGCCATCGACGGCTCACTCAAGGCGTTCATTCCCGACCCTGCCGATTTGGACAAGGTGGTTGCGGGCACATCCGCGTCCGGCATCGCGGCGGATCGCGAAGGCTCCATCTTCGCGGCAGACGTCGGCGCCCACAACCTGCGGAAATACGTCAGGGTCAAGTAGAGCTCGACGAGGTTGTCGCCAAGTCAAAAGTTGAAAGTGGAAAGTTCAAAGTAAGTGGAAAGTCATCACAGCAGAAGAGCCGTGCGACCGTTATTTGAATCAGCGCTGCGTCAGCGTGAATTAATGATTATCTGAATAGCACGCCGGGATGGGACGCCGCGGGGATGCCGAACCGATCGCAGCCAAGCACCGGAGGCCCCTGGTCGCCAAATGATCGTGTATGCCGGGCTCGGCGACAAGGACCGCACCTTCGCTCGGCTCGAGGGCCTGGCGGCCAACAACTGGTGGACGGCCGCGTTTGCGATGCAGAGGCCGGAGCTGGCTTTGCTTCGCGGGGACCCTCGCGTCGCCGCGCTTCGTCAGCGGCTCCGATTACCGCCGCTCAGTTAGACCGAACGGCGATTGAATCACCGTGCATCGGGAGCGACGCAGGCAAAGTTCTCAGCTTCGTCGATGCTCCCGTTGCCCTTGTAGCGCGCGACTTGAGGATACGGACAGAGGGGCCGCGTTCGAACGACCTGACCGTTCGCGACCTTGCTGGCGACCATTGAATCCGGCGCCTTCCCCTTTTCCACCCAATCGATGACCGCTGTGACCGGGTCGTGCCGGTCGGGACCGACACCACCGGCGCAATGAGCCATCCCGGGGATCATGAACAAACGGAAGAAGTCCGTCGTCGCCGGTCCGTTGGTGGCGAGGGCGCGCTCGTAATAGTTGACGCCCATCAAGGGTTGCAGGATCGAATCGGCCCATCCGTACGTCATGAGCAACTTGCCGCCGCGCTTCCTGAATCCGGAGAGATCGGGGTTGTTGGCGTTCGCCAGCTTTCCCCACTGGTCCAGCGAGTCTGTATCGCGATCGAAGTCGAATGTCATGAAGTCGTAGTCGGGCTTCGGCGGTTGAAAGACGAGGTACTTCATCGTCGATTCGGCGAGGGAGAAGTCGGCTGGCTTGAGGTCGGGCTGGCGCGAAACGATCAAGTTGACCCAGCCGCTAACCGTTCCGCCGTTCGGGCCGGGCGCAGTGGTCATCGCTTCGCTGCCGTACATGAATCCTGGAAAGAACGCTTTGCCGTTGCTGATCACTCCGCCGTAGATCTTCTTGATCGCGCTCGCTTGTGCGGGCGTGAGGCATTGCGCGGTTTCAGGCCCCGTTCCACAGGTCGGCACGTCACGCGACGGGTCGAAGTCGCAGCGTCGCGGGTCGTCGATTAGTCCATCGGTCAGGCCGTCGACGGCATCGCATTTCGCCATCGCTCGCTCGGCGACGAGCGCGAGCTTTTCCGGCGCAACTGGCGCTTCGGCAAGCGCCCGTTGATTCCACATCGCACCGATCGTGAAGCCCGTCTGCTCGACCCACGGCGCGTTCGCGACGATGCCGTCGAAGTCATCAGGGTAGCGTTGGGCTTCGATGAGCCCCTGCCGCCCGCCATTCGAGCAGGAATTCCAATAGGAACGCGCCACTGGCGTGGCGTAGTACTCCTTGGCGATCCGCTTGGCCGTCGTGGCAGTCAGATGGACGGCTCGATACGCGTAATCGATCGCCTTCTGCGGATTGCTCATCACGAACGTCGCCTGTGGTTCCTTGCGGGCGTTGTGACCGGTGTCGGTGGTGGCGATGACGAAGCCGTGTTGGAGCGCACTGGCGCGCTGCGCCGCCCGATTGGGATCGTCGGGCTGCTCTCCCGCGTGACCGCCGTTCCCAATCATGTAAAAGCGGCGATTCCACTGCGCGGGCAGGTTGACCTCGAAGCCGATCTCGGGCGACAGCACGCCGCTCACGCGGCAGTGCTCCGGCGATCCGGAGTCCGCCGGCACGACTTGAGCTTTTAGCGAGACGATCTCCTTGTCTTTGAAGGTCGAGAGCTTCGCGCAGGTGATGCGCGGGGCGAGATCGGCTTTCGAATAATCAACCAGCGCGCTCTTCACATTCGCGAATGGCTGGGCGTGTGCCATGTCTGGCGTCGCGCCAACCAGGATGAATAATCCGATTGCCGGCATGGTCACCATGCCATGAATGCCGCACGCTCGACGGTTGCTCATGATCGCTCCTTATACCCACTGATGAACCGACCACCTACCAGGTCTCGGGTATACGGGGTGAGCGTTTTGGTGTCAAGACCCAATTCTCAGTTAGAGTAGTGGCGCTGGAGGCGCATATGAAGGCACTGCTGCAGCTCGTAATCATGGCCACGTTCTGTTCGCCGGCGTTTGCGCAGTGGGCAAATATTCCACAGGCGGCGATCCCCCGTACGGCTGATGGCAAGCCGAACCTCTCGGCGCCTGCGCCGCGCCTTGCCGATGGAAAGCCGGATCTGTCCGGAATCTGGAGTCCTCCAACGGGATATCTGCGAAATCTGGCGAAGGACATGAAGGAAGACGTCCCATTCCAGCCCTGGGCGAAAGCGATATTCGACGAACGTGCCGCTGGTCTGCATTGGCGAGACGAGCCGGACGCGAATTGTCTGCCGCAGGGCGTACCCAAGATCCTGCTGGCACCCGCGCCGTGGCGGATCCTTCAGACGCCGAACATCGTGTTCTTCATCCACGAGGCGTTCAATCTGTGGTGGCAAGCCTTCATGGACGGCCGGGCGTTCCTTCCGCATCCCGACATCAACCCGACCTGGCATGGCTATTCGACGGCCAAGTGGGACGGCGACACGCTCGTCGTCGACAGCAGAGGATTCAACGGACGGGTGTGGCTCGATCAGCTGGGCAAGCCGTCTACCGAGGAACTACACGTGACGACACGGTTCACTCGCAAGGATTTCGGCCACATGGACATCGGCATCACGATCGACGATCCCAAGGCGTACACCAAACCGTGGGGGACTACGGTTGAAGTGACGTTGCTGCCGAATACGGAACTGATGGAGTTCATCTGCCTCGAAAACGAGAAGGACACCCGGAAAAAGTGAAAAGTGGAGAAGTGGAAAGTTGAAAAGTAAGTCCAAAGTGCGACTCGCGCTGACTTTCCACTTACTTCTCCACTTTCCACTTTCCACTTTTTAGTTTGTCGTCTATTCAGTTCGAAGTGCCTCGACTGGACTGAGGCGTGAAGCGCGCCGTGCGGGCAGCCAGCACGCGAGGAGCGCAGCACCCAGCAACATCAAGGTCGTCGTAACGAAGACCCCAGGATCGCGTGGACTGACACCGTAGAGCAGCGACGCGATGAATCGGCTGCCCGCCCAGGCAGCACCTACGCCGATTACGATGCCCGCCAGTGCCACGACTCCGCCCTGTCGCACGATCATGCCCGCCACGCTGCTCGGTTCAGCGCCCAGGGCGAGCCGCACCCCGATTTCACCCGTACGCTGGCTGACGATGTAGGACATGGCGCCGTAGATGCCGATGACGCCGAGCAAGAGCGCGACTGCGGCAGCGATGGCGATGAGCACCATCGTGAACGCCAGTGCTTCCGAAGCGGCATCGAGAATGGATTGCAGCGTTCGCACCTGTGCAAGCGCCAGGTTTGCATCGACGTCACGAACCGCGTTGCTCACCGCGGCCACCAAGTCAGAGGGTGGCGTCGCCGACCGCACGACGTAACTCATCGTGTTGACGTTCGGGCCGATCAAGGCTTGCGCGGGGATTTCGGGCCCGCCGGCAATCGACATCGGCATGAACAGCTGCGAATTGGGAGTTGGCTCGGTGAGCGCCGACGTGGGCGTGTTCGAGACGACTCCTACGATCGTCAACCACGGCGGCGCGGGCAGAGACGAGTTCGGTGGCGTCGACGACTTGACCCGCCGGCCGATTGGATCCGCATCGGGGAAGAACATGTCGGCGAAGGCCTTGTTGACGACAATGTTCGGCTCCTGCCGGTCGATGTCGTCCCGATCGATGAAGCGGCCGCGAAGCAGGCGCATGCCCGTGGCCTGGAAGTAGCCGGGGCCGACCGCACGGAACCACGTGAAGGGACGCGCGGTCAGGGCGTCGGGCGCCTCGCCGTCCACCAGTAAGCCATTGCCGAAGCATGGGCCCGCCAGCGGCAGACACGTCGACGCGGACGCGGCGGTGACCCCAGGCAGTGCGGACAGCCGCTCCAGAATCGCACGATGAACGGCAACGGCGTCGTGACGCGTCGGATATTTCCCGTTCGGCAAGCCGATACCGAACGTCACCGCAGAACTGGCGTCGAAGCCGGGATCGACGGCGCGCAGCTTCTGAAAGCTGCGGACCATGAGACCGGATGACACGAGGAGCACGAGTGCCAGCGCCATCTGTCCCGCCATCAGGATGTGCCGCGTACGATAGTGGCCGCGACTTGCCGTATTGCCGCGTCCGTTCTCGTGCAGCGAAACCGAGAGCGGTGCCACACGCAGCAGAGGGATGGCGCCAAACATCAATGCGGCCAACAGGCTCAAGGCGAGCGTGAACGCCACGACGATGCCGTCCACTCGAATTTCCTGTATTCGCGGCAGCGTGACCGGGCCGAACGCGACGAAGAGTCGGGCGGCGCCCCATGCCAGAGCGAGGCCCAACGCGCCGCCGGCGATCGCGAGCAGTGCGCTTTCAGCCAGGAAGTAACCGGCGATGCCACGCCGGCCGGCCCCGAGCGCGCGGCGTACGGCCACCTCGCGTTGTCGCGCTTCGGATCGCACCAGAAACAGGTTGGCGACGTTCGCGCAGGCGACGAGCAGTACCAGTCCAACAGACGCCAGGAGAATCCAGAGCGTGCCCGCCACGCGGCTGACCATGAAATCCTGCAGTGGCTGTGCGGCCGAGACAATTCCACGCTGATTCGGGGAGACGCGTGCAAGGTCGGCGATCAGACCGGTGAGCTCGGCGCGCGCTGTCGCGACCGAGACCCCGTCGCGCAGCCGGGCGACGCCCGCGAGCTGGAACAGAAACGACGCGTTCGCCCGTGTCGATTGGGCGGGCAGCCACATCTCGACGCGGTGAATCGGGAATGCGAACGTCGCCGGCATGACGCCGACGATAGTGGTGGGCACGCCGTCGATGCTCACGGAGCGGCCGATGACGTTGGCGTCGCGGCCGAAGCGCCGCACCCAGAGGCCGTGAGACAACACTGCGACGGCCGCAGCACCCGGAGTGCCCTCTTCTTCTGTAAACCAGCGGCCGAGGCCGGGCGGGACGCGCAAAACTGATTGAAGTGACGGGGTCGTGCTGGCAGCCAGAATTCGTTCTGGTTCGCCGCTGCCCGTCAGTGTGACCTGGGGCAGGTTGTACGCTCCGACCGCCGCCAGCGACCGTGCATGATCGACGAACTGGAAGTACAGCTGCCAGGTCATCGAGTTCATGCCTGAGGCCATGTTTCTGGCGGGAATGCCGTAGTCGAGCGCGATCAGCCGATTGGAATCGGGATAGGGCAGCGGATTCAGCACCACGCGCTGCACCACGGTAAAGATCGACGCGTTTGCGCCGATGGCCAGCGCGAGTGTCAAAACAGCTGCAAGAGTAAACGTAGGACTCTTGACAAGTCGGCGCGCCGCATGCCGGATCTCGCGTCCAATGCCGTCCATAGATCGTCCTTTCGCTCGACTGAAGCCGTCGCGCTCCCGAGTGACCGCGCTCCAGTGCTCCGACACGGCCAACGACAACAAGCCAGTTAACTCACACCACCAAAGGCGCATCGTGCGCCAGGAACTTCCACCGCGCGCGTCGCTCAGTCGCTGTGCGAAGGTCTCTTCCATGGCTTCGCCGTAGTCGCGCCGCAGCGTCTTTGGCGAGAACCACAAGAGCCAGCGATATATGCGCATCAGGCTCTCTGCGGATAGAGTTTTCGCTTACGCGCCGCGCGGACCAGCGCGTCCAATCGCCGTGCTTCGGCCGCTGCGGCCCGGCGGCCCTGGCCGCTCAACGCGAAGTACTTTCGTCGCTCGTCCGCGCCTTCAGGGCCCGGCACGGAAGCAATCAGGCCTTCATCCGTCAAGCGGCGCAGCGCTTGATACAACGCGCCTGTCGTTGGATCCAACCGGCCGGCCGAACGCTCCTCCACGTCCTTGCCGATGGCGTACCCGTGTGACGGCCCTTCACCGAGCGCAAGCAGGATGTGAAAGGCAAGATCAGACAAAGCGGGTTGATGATCCATGGGCATCATCCACTGGCGCTGGGGCCCCCCCCAGCGCGAATTAACCCTGATGCCTCGCCTCGGATTCGCTGTCTTCGGCTCGGCATAGCCGCAGGCGCAGGCGCTAGTCCTTCATTAGACGGGTTCCCACAGTCACGCGTTCACGAAACTATAGTGGCGTTCACTATAGTCGCGGGCGGCAAGAAGCCGAGTGGAGCGCGCAGGCTTTCAGCCGAGCGAGGGATCGGCAGGCAACGGTTGAGCGAATTGGGCATGATCGTTGCACCGCCGGAGAAGAATGCGACCTGTGACGCGACTGCTGGGCATCGGACTCGCGGCGGGCTGCATCGCTGGTTGCGCGGCCCGCACGACGCCCCCCAAGGTGAGCCCGGTTCCCGCGCGTGCACTGACGGTTCGCGAAGGCCTCGCTTCATATTACGGGGCGGATTTTCAAGGCAAGCGAACCGCCAGCGGCGTCAAGTTCGACATGAACGCGATGGTAGCCGCCCACCCCAGCTATCCGCTCGGGACCGTCGTTCGAGTGACGAACCTGAAGAACAGGCGCTCGGTTCAGCTTCAAATCCTGGATCGTGGCCCAGCGGCCGGGCCCCGAGCTGATGGCGTCATCATCGACGTCTCTCGCCGCGCCGCGCAGGAATTGGGCTTTATTAAGGATGGTCGGACGCGCGTGCGGCTAGAGGTGTTGCGATGGGGATCTCTGGATGTCTAGTCGCTGCAATGCAAAATGCACAATGCAGAATGCACAAAGCCGACGCCCAGGACACTTTTGCATTTGACATTTTGCATTCTGCATTTCTGAGACTCAGCTTTAGGGAACGGACAGCCTTGAGAGCCTTTCCTCCAGGCTCTTGAACTCGAGTTCCACGAAAAGGGCGCGCACCCGTTCGAGGGCGTCGGGTTGCAGCGGCGCCACGAACGGCCCTGCGCCGAGCGGAACATCCACCCGAAGACGTGCGAGCTCCTCATTGAGGCGGATTTGCTCCGCGTTTCTCGTCAACGTTTCGCGGAGTCTCGCAGGTGCGACTTCTCCCAGGTGCTCCAGCAGGTTTCCGACATTTTCGAACTTTCGAATCAGCGTCGAGGCGGTGCGTGGCCCAACACCAGGCACGGCGGGGATGTTGTCCGAGGGATCTCCAACCAATGCTGTCCACGACGGGAGTTGATTGGGCCGGATTTGAAAGCGCTGCTCGATTGCGGCTTCGTCGTAGATCGTTGGCTTGCGGCCGCGTGCGCCGATGAACTCGACCCGGACGTTGCGGTTGACCAGCTGAAGGAGGTCGCGGTCGCCACTGACCACGACGATCGAGGGTTGGTCGGATAGTTTCACGGCCAACGATGCGAGCACATCGTCTGCTTCAAATCCCGCCGCGCTGAAAACTGGAACAGCAAGAGTGCGAAGAAGCTCGTCGAGCCGACGAAGCTGCGCGACGAGAGCGCTCGGCGCCGCTTCCCGCTGTCCCTTGTAGTCGGAGTAGAGGTTGTGTCGGAACGTCTTGTGGGGCCCGTCAACCGCGAAGGCGAGGCCGGTCGGCTTGCGCTCGCGGAGCGCCTTCAAGAGCAGGACGCTGAATCCGTACAGTGCGGAAGTCGGCTCGCCCGCCGCGGTCTGCATCGGCGGCAGGGCATAGAACGCTCTGAAGAAGACCGAGTACGTATCGATGAGCAGGATCGACGCTGGTGGCACCTGACTATCATCGATCGAAATCAAGAAACCGAATCTAGTGGCTTCCGGCTTAAGCCGGAAGCTACGGTCAGTCTCCTCTTAGTGCCGTAATTGGATCCACCAGACCGGCGCGGCGACTGGGTAGAAACGCTGCGATGGCGGCGACCATCAGGAGGAGCGCACAGGCGGCGCCGAACGTCGCGACGTCGGATGGCGAGACTTCGAAAAACAGGGCGCGGAAGGCTCGCAAAACCAGCCACGCGAGCGTGACGCCGGCTGCGGTGGCCGCCACCAACGGTCGCAGGGCCTCGGCGAGCACCTGTGCGACGATCTGCTTCGGCAGGGCGCCGAGTGCGATGCGCACCCCCATCTCGCGAGTTCGTGCGACCACAGTCAGTGTGACGAGACCGTAGAGCCCCAACGCTGCGGAGGTCAGCGCACCGAGTGCGAATACACCGAGCAAGGACGCATTGACACGCGGCCGATCGATGGTCCGCTCGAGATACTCGTCGAGCGTCGCCATGCCGAAGATTGCGCGCTGAGGCGCCACTTTCCGAATGGCTTCGCGAATCGCAGGAACCGAGCGGTAGACGTCGCCTGTCGTTGAGACTACGTATTCGGGATCGGGCCACCCGCCTCCCGGCATGCAGACATAGACGTACGGCACCGGCGGAGTATTGAGTGCGTCCTCTCTGACGTCGCCGGCGACTCCGATGATTTCTGCGGATCGGAAGAAATCGGTCCGATTCCAGGTGAGGCGTCGCCCGACCAAGCTGCCGCCGCCTGCCTTTTCGGCAAGCGCGCGGTTGACGACGACCTTCGCCAAGTAGCTGCCTGCCTGGCCGAAGTTGAGGATCTCGATGGGCTCCTGGCAGCCGCGTCCCGCCAGCATCGGAACACCGAGCGCACGGAGATAGCCGCCGCCAATGCTGCGCGAGCCGGTCGTGATCCATCCTTCATCGCCCGACTCCGCACGCCCTTCGATCCGGATTTGATCGCGAAGGGTAGCACTGCTCGCGGGGAGAAAATTCGCGTATCCCGCGGCGGTGATTCCAGGCATCCGGCCAAGATCTTCGAGCAGCTGTTGTTGCATCTGGGCGATGCGAGGGCGATTCTCGCTCCATTCCGCGCCGACATGGAACGTCAGGACGTTGGCGCTGCGAAATCCGGGATTGACCTGTGTGAGGTTGTAGTAGCTGCGCAGCAGCAATCCCGCTCCAGCGAGCAGTGCCAGAGTGACGGAAAACTGAACCGCGACCAATACTCGATGCGCGCGATGGCGGCCGGCCGCCTGGGTGCGGCCACCGCCTGCCAACAGCCGATTGATGTTGCCGCGTGTCGCCTGCCAGGCGGGAACGCCACCGAAAATCGTGACCGTGGCGAACGCGGCCGCCAGGGTGTACACCGCAAAGTGCCAGTCGAACCGCAACTCCTGGATGCGTGGCAACGTGGCGAACATCCTTCCTAACAGATCGAGCCCGTACCAACCAATCGGTATGCTGAGCGCCGCGCTCAGAGCGGCGAGCACGGCGGCTTCGCGCACGACCACACCGGCGACTTGCGGGCGCGTCGCACCGAGCGAACTGCGGATCGCGAGCTCTCGTTCCCGTTGTTGAAGTTGCCCGAGCATCAATCCGGAAATGTTTGCGCACAGGATCAGCAGCAGCGCGGCGATGGCGCCGAACAGCAAGGCGAGCGGCCGCGAGCTCGACCCGGTCTGAGCGTCGCGATAGTCGTTCAAGAGGATCGACCAGCCCTTGTCGGTTTGTGGGTATTGTTCGCCGAGGCGCGTTGCAAGCGCGCGCATAGCGGACCGCGCCTGCTCCAGCGTCACTCCAGCCTTGAGCCGGGCGACACCGCTCATGAAGCGCGCGTTGCGCTGGCGGGTGAAGTCTGGATGGTACGCCGTCGGCAGCCACAATTCGATCGTCGCGGGGGCGAAATCCTTCGACATCACGCCGACGATGGTGTAGCCGACGCCGCCGAGGAGCAGCCGGCGGCCCAGTACTGAAGGGTCGCGCTGGTAGCGACGCGTCCAGACGCCCTCGCTGATGACCGCGGCCGGCGGTCCACCGAATTGCTCCTCTTCCGGCGTGAACGTTCGGCCGAGGAGCGCGGGCTTCTCGAACACGTCGAAGTATCGAGGCATGACGCGCCGCGTCGCAAAGCGCATGGGCTCGGCTCCGCTCAGATCCGTTGCACTATCAGACGAGGTGGCCGACACGGCATCGAAAATCGCCCTCTGCGCGCTCCAATCCTGAATGTGAGCGGGGGAGACCAGGCTCAGGTTGCGCGACGGGCCCGCTTCCATTGCCGTGACGAGCCGGTCGCCGTGCGGGAACGGCAAGGGGCGCAGCAGGACCGTGTCCACGAGTGAAAAGAGCGCGGCATTGGCCCCTACGCCGAAGGCCAGGACCGTAACCGTTGTGAGAGTGAACAGCGGCCGTCGGACGGCCGAACGCAGTGCGGCTTTCCAGTGGTGCACAAGGACTCTCGGCGGTTAGACGGAAAAACCGAAGGTTCCGTTAACCCGAATCAGGCAAGTTGATTCAGTCGAGGATTCAGTTCAAGAATCAGCGCCATGACCTTGGCGAGCCGGGCGTTTCCCGAGTGGGTGGAGCCGATGGCCGCGACGCTGACTCAGGAGCGATTCAGCGGGCCGGAGTGGATCTTCGAGCGCAAGCTGGACGGCATCCGCTTGCTGGCGTTCAAGAACGGGCCAGCCGTCAATCTCTTCTCGCGCAACAGGCTGCCGCAAGACATTCCTGCCGTGGCAGACGCGATGGCGAGCCTGCCTGCGAGCGACGTCATCCTCGACGGCGAAATCACGTGGGGTCGCGGGGGCCTCGCCTACCATGTGTTCGACATCATGTGGCTCGACGGCCGCGACGTGATGTCACTCCCTCTCGACGAGCGCCGGGCGCTGCTCGGTCAATTGCCGCTGCAGCCGCCTTTCGAACGCGTGATCTCGCTGGACGATCCGAAGCCCTGGGAGCGCGCGTGCAGCGAAGGCTGGGAAGGCGTCATCGCCAAGCGTCGAACTTCACAGTACGAGCATCGCCGCTCGCCTCACTGGTTGAAGATGAAGTGCGAAGCGGCGCAGGAGCTCGTCGTTGGAGGGTTCACGGATCCACAAGGTGTTCGGGTCGGTCTCGGCGCGTTGCTGGTGGGGTACTTTGAATCGGGCGACTTCATCTTTGCCGGAAAGGTCGGTACCGGTTTCGATACGAAGCTGCTGCTGGATCTACGCGCTCGGCTGGATGCGCTCGAGATTCCGGAGCCGCCGTTCACGAAGGCTCTCAAGCTGCCACGCGTGCGCGCTCATTGGGTGCGTCCAGAGATCGTCGTCAAAGTAGCCTTCATTGAATGGACGGTGCACGGCAAGCTTCGTCATCCCCGTTTACTCGGGGTCCTCGACTGAGACACCCGAGGCCGAGAGTCTACGCTCGAGGCCGAGAACAAGCGAAGCATGGTCAGCGAGCGGGGGTGGGGCCCCGCGAGAATGAGGAAGGTCATCACGCACCCCGAGAAGGTGCTGTTTCCAGACGATGGGATCACCAAGGGCGAGCTCGCGGCGTATTACGAAGCGGTCGCGCCGGTCATGCTCCCGCACATTCGCCAACGGCCGGTCACCCTTGAACGATACCCATCGGGCATTGGCCAGAAGGGTTTCTTTCACAAGGATGTTTCGAAAGGGTTTCCCGCGTGGCTGAAGCGTGTCGAAGTGCCCAAGAAAGATGGCACGGTGCACCATCCGCTCGTGACCGACACGCGATCGCTGCTCTGGCTGGCCAACCAGAACACGATCACGCCGCACGTCTGGACCGCCCGCGTCCCGGACCTCTACCACCCCGATATCTGTGTTTTCGATCTCGACCCGGCTCGAGACGACGAGCCCGACGTGCTTCGCGCGGCCGCACTCGCTTTACGCGATCTGCTCCGTGAATTCGATCTGCCGAGCTGGGTGAAGACGTCGGGTTCGAAGGGGTACCACATCGTCGTTCCGCTCGATGGTCAGGCGGACTTTGGCGAGGTCGCGCGTTTCGCGCACGCGATAGGGACGATTCTCGTCAAGCGCGATCCGCAGCATCTCACGCAGGAATTCAGCAAGGCGGATCGCGGTGGGCGCATCTTCGTGGACACCGGCCGCAACGGCTACAGCGCGACGTTCGCCGCGGCGTACGCCGTGCGCGCAAAGGCCGGCGCGCCCGTGTCGGCGCCGTGCCGATGGCAGGAGCTCGAACGCGGTGAGGTCCTCCCGCGGGCTTTCACACTACGATCGATGCCGGCCCGCATTGCCGAAGTCGGCGACGTTTGGTCGGAGATGCGTAGAAAGCACCGGTCCTTGCGACGGGCGATCGAGCAGGTGCGCCAGGAAGCCGGCCGATGATCGGACAGTGCGCGCGTCGTCTCGCTACTTCTGTTGCGTGTCGGTCTTCAGCAGCCACGTATCGGGCACCACATTTCCCTCGTAACATGCCGATTCCCACATCTCGTCATCTGGTCTGCGCCGCTCGACGACCCGCATCGTCCAGGGACGCGTGAACACCGTCGGATCGTCGACCGTTGCTTCGTAGTTCATCGTGTTGGCGTCGATGAAGGTGAGTCGTTCGACGATGTGCGCATTTTCGCTGTGAAAGTCGCCCGTGTAGGTGAGACGGGCGCCCCTGACATTTGTCGTATCGATGACCAACGTATTTCCCTCCCAGTGGCCGCGCCCATCGCCCATCCAAAGCTTCACGTTCGACGCGACATGGGGCCGCCCGTCGAGAGGAACGATTCGATACGCGTGGTATTCGTCCCAGATGAACACGACCGACCCGGGAGGCTGAATAATCTTGAATGACGGAACAATCGTGTACAAGCGTGGGACGCCCGACATCAGGCATCGGTGCTGCGGGTCGATGTGCTCGGGCTTCGTCGGCCGGCGGTAATCCTCACCCTGCTGCTTCACTCGCGCCGCGGCCCAAGGCTGATAAGGAAGTTGACCATCTGGGGGATCGATAATCCGACTGGGGACGCGCACCTCCACGCCTGTCGCTCGCCGGTCGAAATCTGCCCCGCCGCTGACCGGATTGGTCAGCGACGTAGACCCGGCGTTGACGGCACTCCACAAGCCTTGCACGTCCGGCTGGCCATCCGGCAGACGCTCCGGCGGCCACGGCCTTGACACGCCGGGAGCGCCGCCCCCGCGTTGCTGACCAACTAGAGTGACCGTCGTCAACCAGACCGCAGCGCCGATGCCGAAAGCCACCATCAGCCGTTTCGCTGTCATTTGGCAGCTCCTAACTCGGGAAATGGATACAGTTTCTCGAAGTCGAATCCATAGCATTCGTAGTCCAGCAGCTGAAAATTCTTCTCCTTGTGGCGATACAGGATCATGCTCATGTTCCACGGCCGCGTGAACACCTTCGGATCCTCAACTGTTACCGCGTAGTTGATGTGGTCGGGATCCATCAAGGTATAGCGCTCAATGAGGTGCAGCGCATCGCTGTGGAAATTGCCCGCTCTGTCGAACCATGTCTGATCGTTGAAGTGGATCACATCGACGACGAGCGTGTCGCCTTCCCAACGGCCGCGGGAGTCTCCGAGCCACCATTCGATAGGACCAGGAGGATGGGGCGTGCCGTTCGTAAATACAAAGCGGACCGTGTGGACGAACTCGTATAAGAAAGTCAGCTCGTTCGGCTTCTGGATTATCTGAAATGGGAACGACATGTACACGATGCGCGGCAGACCTGGCAGATAACACTTGGTTTCCGGGTCCAAGGTGGCGCGCTGTTGGTAGTTCTCTTTCTTCTTTGCGAGTGCCCACGGTTGATACGGGATGTCATTGCCTTCGACGACACCTTGCCCGCCAGGCACGCCCTTTTGGGCCGGATGATCTTGAATGTCCCACGCCGCCGTGTTCATGACCTGCCAAATCCCTGACAGGTCCGGCTTGCCATCGGGAGTGCGAGGGATTGCGGCTGCTCCGGGATTTTGACCGGCTCCGCCAGCGGCGCTCGGTACTGAGTGACTGAGCGAAAACGCTGTCGCAAGGATCAAAGCAAGGAACCGTGACCGCATGACTCTCCCCTTGTCAGCCCGTCCGACAACCGGTGTTCAGGGCGACGTTACCGTCCGGGTTCCGATCGGTCCTGCCCGTCCGCGGGGGCGCCAGTACCCGACGAGCCCATGAAGAAATTGCGTCCGTCGGCGAGGGTGACGGATCGGCCGTTGGCCTTCGCCGTACCGTTCTTCGCTCGAAAGCCGGTGATGACGACCTGGAGCCCGGGCGGAAAGTCGGTCTTCCTGAGACCTCGCTTCAAGAGCGCGTTCGGGGCGCCCGCCTCGATCGCCCAGTTGACCACAGTGCCATCCGGTTCCTTGACGTCCACGTAAAGCCATCCGTGGGGATTCACCCAATCGAATCGTGTGAGCGTCCCTTTCAACGTGACCGGCTGGTGTTCATCGAATTCTGCGGCAAATGAGTGGTGTGCCATCAGCGGCACAGTAGTCAGAAGCGAGCCGACGACCAGAAGTGTTGCCCACAGCTTGGCGTTCATCGGAGAACCTCCAGTATTCGTTCTCGGCCTCGGTGGATCGGGCCGGAAAGTACATCCAGAATCATTGACTGTCAATCAAAGCTTCCTCGGCTGTGCACTAAATGGACCACCATCGACCCCGTCCGAATCCTGCCACCCGATCTAGAAACCAGAAACCGATTGGGCTATAAACATCTCGACCGGCTCGGCTCGTTCCAACAAGTCGTGGGTGGTTCTGCAATGATGAAAAGAGTTGCGGCGTTCACGTTCGTGATCGCGATCGTGGCGTCAGTTGTTCAGGCTCAAACTCTCCCCAGCGAGACGCCGCAGAAGTTCGAGCCAACCAACGACGGCTTCGATCACGTGCGCCGTGAGGTGATGATTCCGATGCGTGACGGCGTCAGGCTGCACACCGTCATCCTCGTGCCCAAAGGCGCAAAGAACGCGCCAATCCTTTTGACGCGCACGCCCTATGATGCGAGCGGAATGACCAGCAAGGGCAGCGCTCACCTTGCCGCAAATCTCGAGGGCTACGACAACGCCACTGACGTGATCGTCGAAGGCGGTTACATTCGCGTCGTCCAGGACATTCGCGGCAAGTACGGTTCGGAAGGTGACTATGTGATGAACCGGCCTCTGGTGGGACCGCTGAACCCCACGAAGGTCGATCACGCGACGGACACGTACGACACGATCGACTGGTTGGTGAAGAACGTTCCCGAATCCAACGGCAAGGTCGGCATCCTTGGAATTTCTTACGATGGTTTTCTGCCGCTGATGGCGCTGATCAATCCTCATCCGGCATTGAAGGTGTCAGTGCCGATGAATCCGATGGTGGACGGCTGGATGGGCGACGATTGGTTTCACAACGGCGCGTTTCGGCAACAGGGGATGAGCTACATTTACAACCAGGAAGCCACGCGGAAGAATGAAGCGACCTGGTGGACCAGCCATGCCGACGACTATGACATGTTCATGGAAGCAGGATCGGCTGGCGAGTTGGGAAAGCGCCGCGGCCTGGAGCAAATTGGCTTTTGGCGAAAATTACTGGAACATCCCGCTTACGACGCGTTCTGGCAGGAGCAGGCAGTCGACAAGATCCTCGCCAAGCAGCCCCTGAAAGTTCCGGTGATGTTGGTCCATAGCCTGTGGGATCAGGAGGACATCTATGGCGACATCGCGGTCTACAAGGCGATCGAACCGAAAGACACCGCGAACGACAAAGTCTTTCTGGTCCTCGGTCCCTGGCATCACGGTCAGGAGATTGGTGACGGAAGCTCGCTCGGAGCGATAAAGTTCAATAGCGACACCGGTCTCTATTTTCGACGGGAGATTCTGCGGCCGTTCCTCGATCATTTTCTCAAGGACGATGCCCCGAAGATGGACGTCGCGCCGGTGACAGCGTTCGAGACCGGCACGAACAAGTGGCACCGGCTTCCATCATGGCCGGCCGGATGTCCCAGCGGATGCACAATCAAGCCCACGCCCCTGTACCTGAATGCCGGTTTGAAGGCGGAGTTCACGGCGCCGAAGGCCGGTGACAGCGCGTTCGAAGAATACATTTCCGATCCGTCCAGGCCGGTGCCATTTCGCGCCCGGCCAATTGACGGCAGTACGTGGCGGCTCTGGTTGGTTGACGATCAAAGGGAACAGTCGGGCCGTCCCGATGTACTGACGTTCAAGTCGGACGTGCTGACTGCGCCGGTGAAGATTAGCGGCGAGCCAATCGTCAACATCATCGCCTCGACCAGCGGCACCGATTCAGATTGGGTCGTGAAAGTCATCGATCTCTACCCTAACGAAGTCGCGGGTGACAAAAAGATGGGCGGCTATCAGTTGATGGTCTCCGCCGACATCCTCCGGGGACGCTATCGCGAGAGTTTCGAGACGCCCAGGCCCTTGAAGGCGAACGAACCTTTGAAATATCGGTGGGCCTTGCCAACGGCGAACCACGTTTTTCTGCCGGGTCATCGCATCATGGTGCAGATCCAATCCAGCTGGTTTCCGCTCTACGACCGCAATCCGCAGACCTTTGTGTCGAGCATCTTTTTTGCGCAGCCGGGTGACTATCAAAAGGCAACGCAGCGCGTCTATCACGCTCCGGAACAGCTAAGCTCAATCGAGCTGCCGCTGGTGACAGCCAAGTGAAGATGCCCCCGGCGACACCTGAGCCGTCAGCCCTTACTCCATGCCGCTCGTAATTGGTTCCTCCGTCGGACCGTATCAAGTGGTTGCGCCGCTTGGTGCTGGCGGAATGGGCGAGGTCTACCGAGCCCGCGACGGCAAGCTGAATCGCGACGTCGCGCTCAAGGTGCTGCCTGATGCATTCGCATCCGACCCGGATCGTATGGCCCGCTTCCAGCGTGAAGCCCAGCTTCTCGCGTCGCTGAATCATCCAAACATCGCGGCCATCCATGGCCTGGAAGAGTCGGGCGGCGTCCGTGCGCTGGTACTGGAACTCGTCGAAGGACCCACGCTGGCGGATCGGATCGCCCAAGGGCCCATCCCGCTGGACGAGGCGCTGCCGATTGCGCGGCAGATCGCGGACGCGCTCGAAGCGGCGCACGAGCAAGGCATCGTCCATCGAGACTTGAAGCCGGCAAACGTGAAGCTGCGGCCCGACGGAACCGCGAAGGTCCTGGACTTCGGGCTCGCGAAGATGCTCGAAACGGGGACTGGAGGGGCAGGAGGGGCAGGAGGGGTGGGAGGGAATGTGGCGCAGGGCTTCAGCCCTGCGACGATGACAAACTCCCCGACGATCACGACACCCGCCATGACACAACTCGGGGTCATCCTCGGTACAGCCGCGTACATGAGCCCCGAGCAAGCGAAGGGTCGCGTAGCAGACAAGCGTAGCGACATCTGGGCGTTCGGCTGCGTCCTGCACGAGATGTTGACTGGCGCTCGGGCGTTTAGCGGCGACGACGTCGCCGAGACGCTTGCGTTCATCATCACCAGGGAGCCGGATTGGACGAAGCTGCCAGGTGGGACTCCCGCCAACATCCTGCGGCTGCTTGGACGTTGTCTCCAGAAGGATCTCAAACGAAGGCTTCACGACATTGCCGACGCGCGCCTCGAGCTCGACGCCGTTCACGAATTACCCGCCGTTGCTCCAATCCGCGTGTCTCCGGGGGCCACGCGTCGCGAGCGCGTGCTCTGGGCAACTGGGCTCGCATTGGCCACATTGGCGGCCGGTACGGCCCTGATTTGGCGCGCCCGCCCGGCGCCGGCCCCGATCGCGCCCGAGATGCGGTTGGACATCACCACGCCCCCGACGACGGATCCGGTGTCGCTGGCGATTTCGCCGGACGGGCAGAAGGTCGTATTCACGGCAACGTCCAACGGCCGGCCGCAGCTGTGGCTACGATCGCTCGACTCAGCGAGTGCGAGGCCGCTCCGGGGAACGGACGGAGCGATCTATCCCTTCTGGTCACCGGACAGCCGGTCGATCGGGTTCTTCGCCAATGACAAACTGAATCGAATCGACGCCGACGGAGGAGGCCTGAAAGCGCTGACGGGCGTTCCTGTCGGGGCCGGAGGCGCCTGGAATCGCGACGGCGCGATCATTTTTCCAATCGTGCCCGACGCCCCCCTTTTCCGGGTATCCGAGACGGGCGGACAGGCTGTTCCAGTGTCCGGCTCCAGCGACAGCGACCGCGGGGGCCAGCGCTTTCCGCAGTTTCTCCCTGACGGCCGTCATTTTCTGTTCTACACCGCAGAGACCCGTGGTGTGTTCATCGGTCAACTCGACGGGTCCGAACGACGCCGCCTTCTGGACGCCGACGCTGCGGCCGTGTTTGCCCCTGCTGACCAGCTTCTGTTCGTCCGGGAAAGCAAACTGTTCGCACAACGCTTCGATCCGGCTCGACTCCAGATGGTCGGCGAGCCGGCGGCTGTGGCCGACCAGGTGACGGGCGATGCGCGGGGAATGGCGGCGGTGTCGGCATCGGCCGTCGGCTCGATTGCCTACCGTACCGGCGCCACCGTTTCGCCCCGTCGTCTCGTCTGGTTCGATCGCTCGGGCAGGGAACTCGGAACGGTTGGCGAGCCTGACACCCACGATCCTCTCAATCCCTCGCTGTCGAGGGATGGCCGCCGGGTGGCGCTGACGAGAATGACCGACGGAAACACAGACGTCTGGATCTTCGACCTCGATCGCACGTTGCTCAGCCGGTTCACATTCGATCCGCTGCCGGAGATCTATCCGCACTGGTCGCCCGATGGAAAACGGATTGTGTACGGGAAGCCATCGAAGATCGGATTCGCCGTCTTTCAGAAACCTGTGAGCCTGGAGGGACAGGAAACGTTGCTGTTCGAGACTTCAGCCGCATCACAGACGATTCCTCTCGATTGGTCGTCTGACGGCCGGTATCTCTTGTGTCGAAGGGGCGATCCGCAGGGGTGGGATCTCGTCGTCTATCCGCTTGATGAACGCGACAAGCCGTTTCGAGTCGTGCACTCCGCCTTCAACGTGGGTGAAGGACAATTCTCACCAGACGGTCGGTGGATCGTGTACGAGTCCAGCGAATCCGGACGGTACGAAGCCTTTGTGCAACCGGTTCCGGGCCCCGGCACGAAGTCTCAGGTGTCTACGGGCGGAGGCCTGCAAGTGCGATGGCGCGCCGACGGACGGGAGATCTTCTACGTTGCGCCTGACGGCCGCCTGATGGCCGTTCCCGTCTCATTCGCCTCGAATGGGCAGGAGATCAAGTTAGGTACGCCCGTCCCGTTGTTCATGACCCGGGTCGAGAGCACCAGGGTCGGCGGCCTCTCGCACGCCTACGTTGTGTCGAATGACGGACAGCGTTTCCTGATGAGCACGTTCACGGAACAGACGGCGTCGCCGATCACGCTGATCCTGAACCGCAAGGGCCGCTGATTCAGGACCCATTGAATCGAGGAGGCATGGAAGGCGCTTCGACCGTTTGACTCTCTATCTGAATGCGTTGACCAGAGCGTCTGCCGCTCCGCTCGTCATCAACCCGCCGATGAGCAAGTAGAAGGCGATGGGAAGAGCAGTCCCCGCCAGAATCGTTACGCGATGGAGACGTTTGGTGAGAATGAGATCATAGGCTCCCAGTGCGAACAACACTATAAATGGGAACCAGTCGGTCACCCGAGGCAACCGGTAGAAAAAGAAGTATCGCTCTAGCACGGGACCAAAGATGATCACACTGGCGAAGATCATCAGGCGTTTGTGTACATCCGGTCTACGTCGGAAATAGAAGGCAGCACCAACGAGCAGGGAGAAGAACGCCAGGCTCAAAAGATCCCCAACGACCAGGCCACGTATGAAGGCGCGATCCACGCCACCTTCTTCAAGTCTGGACACTGCACGAACCACCACCCATGAACTGACAGGAATAATCAACACCGCAATGCCAAGCGTCAGAACACCAAGCCGACGGTGCAAGTCGGTGCGGTGCGCTGCCACTAGACATGTTTGGGCGAACACCAAGACATACCACGTCGTGAGCACCACGCCGTGCAAGACAAGGTAAGGAGGTATGGATCGGAGTCGAAATGGAGTATTGATCAAGCCGCGCAGAAAGAAGCTCGGTGCAAAACCGACCACCAGCACGGCGAGCAATGTGCCCGAGACGGCTGGAAAGAACCACCGCAATTGCCGGCGACTGGGTCGTGCAGTGTGCGTCACTGCGGCAGAATTGACCGTTGTGTCTATCATGCCGTTGTCACTGACGTAGTGGAGGATACCAACCAAATCGAGGGTGATGGATTATGGTTCCGGACGGACGAAGAATCAACGGACAGTCGGGCGAAATGCGTTTGTGGCCAACTGAGAGTAGCCATCCATTTATCAATAGGAGGAGGCGATGTCTGTAAAGCCAATCGTTCTCGTGGGACGTGCGCTGGGCGTTGCGGGCGTGCTGCTGCTGGCGTGCGTCGGCGCGTACTCAATCGTGCAGGCGCAGCTCGCCTCTGATTCAGGTGAGAAGCTGACCGCTGACGACCGCTTGGAGATCCAAGAGCTCCTGAACCGATATATGTTCATCCTCGACAGTTGTCCGGATCACAACAACGGTTATGACTATGCGGATCTGTACACGGAAGACGGCCAGTTCGGCACGATGAAGGGGCGAGAGGCACTGGCCGCTGCAGCGGGGCGAACCTCCGACGGCGGGTGCAAGGCGATTCGGCGCCGTGGCGCGGTGAACCAGGTTCACATCAACGTGGCGCCGATCATCGTGCCGGCTCCGGGCGGGGCCCGCGGGACTTCCTATCTCTTGATGATTGACGGCCCGACCAACGAGATCTACTGGAACGGCTGGTATCACGACGTGTATGCGAGAACAGCCAAAGGTTGGCGCTTCAAATCGCGACGCCACGTTGGCGGCTCGCGCGTCGGGTTCCCAGCGGATCTTACGGCCGCACGAGCGCTGTGGGAAGATGAACCGACGCCGGCAGGCAGCAGAACACTGCTCGGCAGAGGCAGCGGCGGCGATCAGGGTCCGCTAAGTGTCGATCCGCTCAAGTGGCTGGCCAGCGGCCAGCCAAGCACATGGACGGGAAACTGACCCTGGGCAAAGCCCGCGGTTCCACAGCGGCTGTTTGCACCTAGATGAAGGCCGCGGTCTATCGCCGTTACGGCCCTGCGTGGATATAATCACGCCTCACTGCATGGGTCAGGCCGCCGGCACGAAGCTCGGCCCGTACGAAGTCTTGAGCTCGCTCGGGGCAGGCGGCATGGGCGAGGTGTACCGCGCCCGCGATCCGCGGCTCGGCCGCGACGTCGCCATCAAGGTCCTGCCGGCATCGTTCGCCGCCGATCCGATTCGACTTCGTCGTTTCGAGCAGGAGGCTCGAGCGGTAGCCGCCTTGTCACATGTCAACGTGCTGGCGGTGTTCGACATCGGCGTCGGACCGGTACCGTTCCTCGTCACCGAGCTGCTGGACGGCGATACCCTGCGGATTCGGCTGGCACGCGGACCGGTCCCGCCCAGGCAGTGCGTGACCGCTGCGTTGCAGCTCGTCGCGGGCCTTGGCGCCGCCCACGCGCGCGGTATCGTCCACCGCGACCTCAAGCCTGAGAACATCTTTCTCACGCGTGACGGCGGCCTGAAGATCCTCGATTTCGGCCTAGCCAAAGCCGTGGGCGCGGCCGCGACGCCGGGTCCCACGGCCGATCGGGCGGACGGCGACCAGTCGGCAACGATGCTGGAAACCCTTCCGGGACTGGTCGTCGGAACGGTCGGTTACATGGCTCCCGAGCAGGTTCGTGGCGAACCGGTGGATGCGCGCGCCGATCTCTTCGCGGTCGGCGCGATTCTTCACGAAATGCTCACGGGCCGGCGGACGTTTCAGGGCCAGTCGGCTGCCGACACGATGAGCGCCGTGCTGCGCGAGCAGCCGGCCGACCTCTCGCTCCAATCCGGCGTTCCCTCCGCGCTGGTCCGAATCGTTAATCGCTGCCTCGAGAAGGCTACCGCTGATCGCTTCCAGTCGGCGCGAGACGTCGCGTTCGCGCTGGACTCGGTCTTCGAAGCGCGGGCGCCAGGGGCGCCGGCGGCCGCGACCGACGAGAAATCGATCGCGGTCCTGCCGTTCGAAGACCTCAGCAGCGACCGTTCGCAACAGGCGTTCTGCGAAGGGATGGCCGCCGAGATCATCAACGCGCTGACCGTCGTCTCCGGTCTACGGGTGATTTCCCGGACCTCGGCGGTGCGGTGCCGCGAGAAAGGGCTCGACATCGGTGAAATCGGGTCGCACCTGAAGGTGCAAACAGTGCTCGAGGGAACCGTTCGCAAAGCCGGAGAGCGGCTGCGGGTCACCGCGCAGCTCGTCCAGACGTCGGATGGCTCACAGATGTGGGCGTCGCGGTTCGATCGGGGCGCCGGCGATATCTTCGACATCCAGGATGAGATCTCTGCCGCGATCGTCGAGAAGCTCAAGGTCCGGCTGTCGGGCGCAGGAATGCCCGCCGTCAAACGCGTGACCGACAACATAGAGGCCTACAATCTCTACCTGAAGGGGCGGTACTACTGGGAGCGCCGGAACGAACAGTTCTTGAAAGTCGCGCAGGACTACTTCGAGCGGGCGATTGCAGCCGACCCGGAGTACGCGCTCGCCCACGCGGGCGTGGCCGATTGCCAGACCGCGTTGGCGATCCTTGGCTTCTGTTCTGGCGCCGACGTACTGAGCTTGGCAAAGGCGTCGGCCGAGCGTGCACTGGCGTTGGATCCCAACCTCGCCGAGGCGCATCATGCGCTGGGTGCCCTCCGGCTGTGGATCGAGTGGGACTGGACCGGCGGAGACGCCGCGCTGCGCCGGGCGCTGGAGCTCAACCCTCGACTCGGCATCTCACACGCCTACCGGGCCGCCATGCTGGCGTGGCTGCGGCAGGAAGAGGAGGCCATTCAGGAGGCGCGGCTTGGCATGGAGCTCGAGCCCGATTCGCCCGTCATGACCTTCATCGCCGGCAACGTCTTCTATTGGCTGCGGCGCTTCGACGCGTCCCTCGAGCTCGAAAATCAGGCGCTGAAAGTGGACCCCGGCGCGTTCTTCGTTCATTGGATCCGGACGCCTCTGCTGACCGACCGAGGCGACCACGAGGCAGCCATTGCTGCTATCGAAGGCGTCCTGGCGGGCGGCAGCCGACCGGTTATGTTGCTCGCGGCGCTGGGGCGGGCCTATGCGCGCGCCGGCAGGGTGCCGGCAGCGCGACAGCTGCTCGACGAGTTGCTGCGGCGGCGGAGTCAGGATTATGTGGCGCCGCTGTATCTGGGGGAGCTCTGCGTCGCACTCGACGATCGACCGCGGGCCTGTGACTGGCTCGAACAGGCCTACGAGCATCGCAACGGATACATGCCCTCATCGCTCATCGCCTCGCGTTACGACGTCATGCGAGACGAACCGCGGGTTGCGGCGTTGCTCAAGCGGATGAATCTGGCCTGATATCGGCGAAGGCTTCCCACGTGTTACGTTCCCGACTGTAGTTCACCTGGGATCGGTGAACTCCGTTCGCTCACTGATGAAAGCTGCGGTGTATCGCCGTTACGGCCCGCCCGATGTCGTCCGGATCGAGGAGGTGCCGAGACCCGACCCAAAGACCAACGAGTTGCTCGTTCGAGTGCGGGCGACGACGGTCAGTGCGGGTGATTCGCGTCTGCGGAGCGCTCGGGTGCCGCCAGGATTCGGTCTGATGATGCGGCTTGCTTTCGGCATCTTCGGCCCGCGCAGGCATACCCTTGGGTGGGAATTCGCGGGCGAGGTCGCTGCAGTCGGTCCATCGGTTGCCCGCTTCGTACCAGGCGACAGGGTGTTCGGGACTCGCATGGGGTCCCACGCCGAGTACGTCGTGGCGCCCGAGAGTAGCGCCGCCCCGATTCCGCGCAGCCTGACATTCGAGGACGCGGCGTCACTCGTGTTCGGCGGTATGACCAGCCTCTACTATCTGCGAGACAAGGCGAAGGTTCAGCCGGGCGAACGCGCCTTGATTAACGGAGCGTCGGGTGCAGTCGGTACAGCCGCGGTGCAAATAGCGAAACACTTCGGCGCAGCGGTCACCGGCGTGTGCAGTGCGGCCAACGGGGAGTTGGTGCGATCGCTGGGAGCGGAGCGTGTGGTCGATTACGCGAGGGAAGACTTCACCCAGACCGGCCAAACATACGACGTCATCCTCGACGCCGTCGGCAATTGCCCATTCGAACGCTGCAAGCACGCGCTCGCGCCCGGCGGACGCCTGCTGCTGGTGGTCGCCAGTCTGGGGCAGATGCTTGGCGGAATGCTGCGCCCGTCGCGAGCAGGTCGCCGGGTACTTACGGGGGTTGGCGCCACGCGCGCCGAAGACCTGCTTTTCCTGGGAACACTCGCGGAATCTGGTGCGCTTAAGCCCGTGATCGATCGGACTTACCCGCTGGCGCGCATCGTCGATGCCCACTCATACGTCGACACCGGGCGGAAGAGAGGCAGCGTCGTCGTTACGCTGTCGTGAGGGCACGTCAGCGATCGCGCGAGGACCATAGCCATACAATGAACCGCCTGGCCTCATCGCAGAATCATGAACCGGAGCATCTCCTCACCGTCCACAAGGCGCTTCTGGGACTTGTGCTTGGCCTGGCTGCGGCCCTTCGAATCTGGGGCATCACGTTCGGGTTGCCCAACAGCGACGCGCGGCCCGACGAAGTCACGATGATCCAGATCTCCCTGGGTCTGTTGTTTGCCGGGCTCAATCCGCGCTTTTTTCACTGGCCTTCGCTCGAGTTCTACGTGCTGGCCGCGCTCTACCGGCTCGCCTTCGAGTTTGGACATTTTCGCGGAGCGTTCCGCCTGAAATTTGACATGTTCCGGGACGCGATGGCCAATCCCGCGCCATATCTGCTGGTGCCTCGCGTCATTTCCGTCGCCGCGGGCGTCTTGACCGTGTGGCTCGTTTATCGTGTCGCGCGAGAGCTGTTTGACAAAGCGACTGCGCTGGTCGCTGCGTTCTTCATCGCGGTCGCGTACCTGCACGTGCGGGATTCTCATTTTGGCGTGACCGATGTGCCGATGACGTGCCTGGCGACTGCCGCGCTGCTGTCCATGAGCCGAGCCTTCGCGGCGCCCACACCCCTTCGCCGATGGGCCGTCGCCGGCATCCTCGTCGGGCTGACGACATCCACCAAGTACAACGGGGGGGTGCTGGCCGCCGTCGGCCTGGTGGCCGTCGCTCTAGGCGCAGACACGCAGCAGGGGTCGATGCTATCGAAGGCGGTTGCGCGGCAGGTAACCACGTTCCTTGCCGGCGTGCTAGGAGGGTTCCTGATCGGGACGCCGTTTGCCGTCATCGACTATCGCGGTTTCCTGGAAGGAATGAGATTCAACAGCCACCATCTGGTCTCCGGGCATGGGGTTTCACTTGGCTACGGATGGATTTATCACGGGATGTTCTCGCTTCGCCATGGGTTGGGAACACCACTGCTGATCGCAGGAGTCGCAGGCCTTTTGGTTCTCGCCACCCGCTCGTGGCGAAAAGCGCTCTTCATCGGCACATTTCCCATCCTGTACTATGTGCTTCTCGGACGTGGGACGACGGTGTTCGTGAGGTACATGATGCCGATGATCCCGTTCCTGTGCATCACCGCCGCCGTTGCAGTCACGGAGCTGGCGCGACGCGGCGCCCGACACTCCTCAGTGGCGACAGGAGTGATCTCGACGGCCCTTGCACTTGTGATTGCGCTTCCGTCGATCCAGCGCGTCATCGCGTTCGACGCTCTCCTCGCCAGAGCCGACACGCGGCTGCTTGCCGCCAAATGGCTCGACTCACAGGTGGCGCGTTCCGAGTGGATTTCCGAGACGCCTGACGCGATCCTCCATCCAGTGTGGGGGAGGCCTCCGATGCTGCGCATCGCTCACTTCGATTCGGCGCGTCGCGCGTTCGTTTCTGACAGCGGCGACATCGTGACGCCGGCGTGGATAGTCCTCGCGACGTCGCCTTTGGCGGCTTATACAACTGTCCCCGACGGACTGCTGCCTATCATCGAGTCGGAGTATTTGCCGGTCGCGCGGTTTTCGCCGACCCGTGTCCCCGAGAGTCCGACCATCTTCGATCAACAGGACATGTTCTTCCTGCCCTACGCTGACTTCACGGCACGCGAAAGGCCCGGACCTGACCTGCAGATCTTCCGCCGCCGGCCAATAGGACGTTGACCCATGAAGCCGAGGTGACCGCCTCGATGGGATCAGCGACGTGATCGTGGCGTCCAGTGAGGGAATCACGGAAAACAAGATGCGGTCCGGCTAAAGCCGGACCCCACATAACCCGACCCCCATAACTGGTATCAGGCAGGAATCGCTGTCCAGCGTGACTGAACGCTATTCCGTAAGGATTTCGGCCCCAGCGTGCGATACTACGCTGTCGGTCCATGAAGACGCGTACCGCTGTAGCTGTGGTTGTGTTTTGTGCGGCGGCTGCCGCAGCCGGGGTTCCTGCGGCCGGTCAGAACGCCAAGGCTGAAAACAGCGCATCCGCAGACCGGGCGACTCTCGATCGCTACTGTGTCACGTGTCATAACACCCGCCTGAGGACCGGCGGCCTCGCATTGGACATCGCCGACCCCGCCAACGTCGGCGGCAGCAGCGAAGTCTGGGAAAAAGTCGTTCGGAAAGTACGCGCCGGCATGATGCCGCCGCCCGGCAGGACCGCACCGTCCGCCGAGGAACGGCGAGCGCTCGTGACGTCCCTCGAGGGCTCTCTGGACCGCGTTGCTGAGGCGAATCCGCAACCCGGCCGGCCGCTCGTTCACCGTCTGAATCGGGCCGAGTACGCCAACGCAATACGCGACCTGCTCGCACTCGAGATTGATCCAGCTCCACTGCTTCCGGCCGACGATTCGAGCGCCGGATTCGACAACATCGCCGACGTGCTCGGCCTTTCGCCCGTGCTCCTCGAGAGCTACCTCTCGGCGGCCGGCCGCATCACCGCGCTCGCCATCGGCGACCCGAAGACGCCGCCGATGGGCGAGGTGTATCGCGTGCGCCAGGACGCGTCGCAGTCGCGTCACGTCGAAGGATTGCCACTCGGCACGGTCGGTGGCTTCGTGATCCGGCGCAACATCCCCCTCGATGGCGAGTACGAATTCAGGGTCAAACTGTTCAGGACCAATCTGGGCACGATGCGCGGTCTTGAATTCCCGCATCAGCTCGAGATCAGCGTGGACGGCAAGCGCGTCCACCTGGCCTCGTTCGGCGGCGACAAGGATGTCACTGCATCGAGCGACAACCCGACGACGACCGGAGACGAAATAGACGAGCGGTTCACGGTTCGTGTGCCCCTCAAGGCAGGCCCGCGCGACATCGCAGTGGCGTTCCTCGAGAAGACGCACGGCTACAATTCGCGCCGTCTCCAGTCCTACGTTCGCAGTTCGGCGGACACGATCGACTTCTCGGGCCAGCCCCACATCGATCAGTTCCTCATGACCGGTCCGTTCAATCCGGCGGGTGTCGGCGATACGCCGAGCCGCCGCGCGATTTTCGTGTGCCGGCCCTCCTCGGCAGCCGACGAGCTGCCGTGCGCGCAAAAAATCCTGAAGCCGCTGGCCCGTCGCGCGTACCGCGGGGATCTCACCGACGGCGACATGCAGATCCTGCTCGACTTCTACGGACAGGGACGGAAGCAGACCGGCACCTTCGATGGCGGCATCGACATGGCGCTGCGCCGCGTGCTCGCCAGCCCGAAATTTCTGCTGCGCGTCGAACCGGATCCCCCAGGTATCGCCGCGGGAACGATCTACCGCCTGTCCGATCTGGCGCTCGCGTCTCGTCTGTCCTTCTTCCTGTGGAGCAGCATTCCTGACGAGGCACTGCTCGACGCCGCCGCAAGCGGTCAGTTGAAAAATCCGGCGGTGCTCGATCGCCAGGCGCAGCGCATGCTCGCCGATCCCAGGGCCGAGGCGCTCGTCAGCAATTTCGCGGGACAGTGGCTCTATCTCCGCAACCTGCGCAACAAGGTCCCGAACTCGTTCCAGTTCCCCGACTTCGACGACGACCTGCGCCGGGCGATGGTGCGCGAGGTGGAGCTCTTCTTCAAGAGCGTCATCGACGGGGATCGCAACGTTCTCGATCTGATGAACGCGGACTACAGCTTCGTGAACGAGCGGCTGGCAAGGCATTACGACATGCCGGACATTTACGGGAGCCAGTTCCGCCGCGTCACGGTGAACGACACACGACGCGGGCTGCTGGGCAAGGGAGCCATCCTGATGGCAACCTCGCACGCGCATCGCACATCGCCGGTCCTGCGGGGCAAGTGGGTGCTCGAAAACATCATCGGCGTGTCGCCCGCGCCGCCTCCAGACGACGTGCCGGCACTGAACGACGAGGAGCGGCCCGAGAAACCGCGTTCGGTGCGCGAGACGCTGGAAGCGCACCGCGCCAGCCCGGTGTGCGCGTCGTGCCACCGCGTGCTCGATCCGATCGGGTTCTCGCTCGAGAACTTCGATGCGGTCGGGGCGTGGCGCGTCCGCGACGGAGGAACGTTGGGCGACGAGATCGACGCTTCCGGTCAGCTCGTCGATGGAACGAAGGTCAACGGTGCCGTGGCGCTGCGTCAAGCGCTGATGCGCGAGCCAGAGGTGTTCGTCCGGACGTTCACGGAAAAGCTGCTGACATATGCGTTGGGACGTGGGCTGACGGCCGCCGACATGCCGGTCATCCGGTCCATCGTCCGTCAGGCGCGAGCCGAGGACTATCGGTTTTCTTCGCTGATGCGCGGGATCATTCACAGCGCGCCGTTCGAGATGCGTACCGCGTGGGATCCGGATGCTCAGGATTTGATTGGCGGTTCCTCAGACTTACAGGGGGCGATCGATGTTCGTCACTAAACGATCGGTGTCGCGTCGAACTGTACTGAAAGGTGTGGGCGCCACGCTGGCGCTGCCGTTCCTCGACGCCATGGTGCCGGCAGCAACGGCGCTGGCCAAAACTGCGGCGCAGCCGGCCCTTCGTTTTGGCGCGGTGTTCGTGCCGATGGGTGAGCGGCCGAGTCACTGGACGCCGGCCGCGACTGGTGCGGGCTTCGAGTTCTCACCGATTCTCAAACCGCTTGAAGACTTCCGCGAATCGCTGGTCCTCGTTTCAAACCTGGATCGGCCGCCGGGCGGGACTCATGCCGTGAGCACGTCGACGTGGCTCACCGGATCCGCGCCGAAGCGGACCGAATCCGAGGACTTCTACGCCGGGACGTCGCTCGATCAGATGATCTCCGGCGTCATCGGGAAAGACACGGTCTTTCCGTCGCTCGAGATCGCGACGGAAGATCAAGCGGGGTACATCGGGGCGTGCGACGTTGGCTACAGCTGCGCGTACATGAGCACGATCGCGTGGAAAGGGCCGACGACACCGCTGCCGATGGAGATCAACCCGCGCGTGGTCTTCGAGCGGATGTTCGGCCGGCCGGGGACGCCGGAGGACCGGCTGGCGCGGATGCGCGCCGACCAGAGCATTCTCGATTCGGTGCGGCAGGATGTCGCGTCACTGCAACGGGGTCTCGGTGCCCGGGATCGCGGGCGCCTGAACGACTATCTCGAGCACGTGCGCGAGATCGAGTCGCGCATCCAGCGCGCCGAGCGTCAGGTGAGCGAAGAGATTCGAGTGCCGGACGCGCCGGTCGGCGTGCCAACGTCCTTCGAAGAGCACGTGGGGGTGCTGTTCGAGCTGATGGCGGTGGCGTACGAAGCCGATCTGACCCGCGTGTTCACGTTCATGATGAACCGCGAGGCGAGCCAGATCGTGTTCCCGAATCTGGACATCAACGAGCCGTGGCACCACATCTCGCATCACGGCAACGAGCCCGAGAAGCTCGCGGCCCTCGTCAAGATCAATACTTGGCAGATCGAGCTGTTCGGCCGTTTCCTGGACAGGCTGCGGTCGACGCCTGACGGCGACGGTTCGCTGCTCGACCACTCGCTGATTCTCTGGGGCAGTGGCATGAGCGACAGCAACGCGCATTCGGCGCTCGACGTGCCGCTGCTGCTCGCCGGGAAAGCAGGCGGTCGCATGAAGGGCGACCGGCACATCGCGGCGCCGAAGCAAACGCAGCTTGCGAATGTGATGCTCGATCTCGGCCAGAAGTTCGGCGCGGAGATCGATCAATTCGGGGTCAGCACCGGGCGGTTGGAGCTGTGATGTTTCGCAAGGTTGTCAGTCGCTCGCGGTCCGCGGCCGCTTTGGTCGTGGGCCTCGCGTTCGTCGCAAGCGTGCACGGCGTTGAGCCAAACACGCCGCTCATCGACGCGGTCAAAGCGGGCGACCAATCCGCGGTCCGGCGGTTGCTGAAACAGCATGCCGACGTGAACGGGGCAGAGACCGACGGCACGACAGCGCTGCACTGGGCCGTTCGTGCCGACGATCGCGACACGGTCTCGTTGCTGCTCAAGAACGGCGCGAAGGCGAACGCCGTCAATCGCTACGGCGTCATGCCGCTCCAGCTCGCGGCGACGAACGGGAGCGCGGCCGTGGCGCGACTGCTACTCGATGCGGGCGCATCCCCGAACACGGCGAATCCCGAAGGCGAAACCGTTCTGATGACGGCCGCACGCGCGGGCAGCGTCGAAACTGTCCAACTGCTCGCGTCGCGCGGTGCGGACGTCGATGCGCGCGAATCGTGGTTCGCCGAAAGTGCCCTGATGTGGGCCGCAGCCGAGAACCACGCCGATGTCGTACGCACGCTCGTGAAGCTGGGTGCCCAGGTCAATGCGCGCTCTCGCGTCGTCGCCGCGCCCGAACTGGAATTTCCCAAAAGCGGCGGTCCGAACATGCCGTTTGCCCGCGGCGGATGGACGGCCCTCATGTACGCCGCGCGTGAAGGCACGCTCGACGCAGCGCGCGCGCTGATCGATCTCGGAGCGGATCCGAACCTGGTGGCGCTGCCGCAGACGACGGATGTCTCGCTGACGGACGAGATCATGCTCGGGATCGACAAGCACATTGGCACCACCGCGCTCGTCTACGCGATCATCAACGCGCATTTCGACCTCGCCGCGATGCTGCTCGAGCATGGCGCCAATCCGAACATTGCGGATCACACCGGCATGGCTGCTCTATACGCGGCGGTCGAGTGGAATACCTTGCAGTGGGTCCAGAGCCGGCCGGCGCCAATCTGGCGCGATCGGCTCGACGGCACCGCGCTCATCGAACGGCTGCTCGCGCACGGCGCCAACCCGAACGCCACCTTGATCAGTACGCCTCCGAAGATCTCGCTGGATCCAGGGGCGACATTGAATTTCGGGAAGGACGCGACGCCGCTCATGCGCGCCGCACGGACGAACGATGTCGCGTCGATGCGCCTGCTACTCGACTGGGGCGCCGATCCGTGGGCGACGCTGCCCGACGGCACGACGCTGCTGATGATTGCCGCCGGCCAGGGGCTCGGGGGGTTGCGCGGCGAGGGACCGCGAATCCGCGTGCCCACGGAGGAAGGTGCGGTCCAGGCCGTGCAGCTGTTGCTCGACCTCGGCCTGCCTGTCAACGCAGCGAACGACGCTGGAAACACCGCTCTGCATGCCGCGGTCAGCCGTGGCGATCGTGTGGTGAAGCTGCTGGCGGAACGGGGTGCCGACCTGCAGGCGAAGAACAATGCAGGTTTCACCGCTCTCGATATTGCGCTTGGACGAGGCGCAAGACGTCGTGGTGGTGACGCCACGCCACTCGTACGGGAGAGCACCGCGGCCTTGCTCCGCCAGTTGGCGGGCGCGTCGCCCTAGCTTAGTAGGACCTACTTTGCTTGCTCCTCGCTGACCAGGCGGCGAAGGAGTGCTGCGGTGTCTTCGTGCACTTCCAGCCGCCCGGTCTCCCCTCGGGAACCAGCGAGCACCACATCCAGCGGCGTCCGACCCTGTTTATCGCGAGACGTCAGTCGGGCTCCGTGTTCGGCTAGAAATGTGACGATGGAGTTGGATCCGAGCGCCGCAGCGCCGTGGACCGACGTCTGGCCTTTGTCGTTGAACGCGTCGATGTCGGCTCCACGGTCCAGAAACAGTTTGATGACCTCGATCGCGTCGGCCTCCGACCACGGCCTGTCCGCGAGAAACGAAGCAGTCTTTCCCACTCCGGACGCGATCATCAACGCGGTCGTATAGTTCTTTTGCCGGAGCATCGGGTCGGCGCCGCCGTCGAGCAGCACGCGCACGATGGACACGTCGCCGGCCTTGGCGGCGCGCATGAGCGGCGTCGTGCCTTCACCTAAGGCCCCATCCCCTCCGTTGTGGTGTCTTGCCAGGAGCGGCTTGTTCAGTCTGGCATTCGGGTTCGCACCATGGGCGAGAAGCTCTTTCACCAGATCAACGGCATCGAGCGTGCCGGTCACCCGTTGCGGGGGCAGGCTCAGGATCGTTTCGAGCGTGTGCATGTCGACCGTGGCGTACAACGCGGCCATTCCCGTTGAATCCGCGACGTTCGGATCGGCTCCCTGGTTGAGGAGCATCGCCGCCACATCGAAGTGTCCGTTGATGATCGCGAACACGAGTGCCGTCGTTCCGTCACGATCGGTCAGGTTCAGGTCCGCTCCGGCATCGGCCAACGCACGCGCCCCGTCGAGCGCCCCGTCCCGGGCCGCGTACATCAGGGCCGTCCAGCTGCCTCGCGGAAACGGAGTGGTGATCATCGCGTCCGTTGCGAACTTCATCTGGCGGTAGTTCAGGGCCGCCGATCGCGCGTTCACGTCGGCGCCGGCGTCGACCAGTGCGCGTACAGCCCCGGCGTGATTCTCAGCCGCCGCCCACATCAGCGCGGTTTCCTCGAGCGAGCGCTCCTTGCTGTTGACGTTCGCACCGTGTGCGAGCAGCACTTTCAGAGCGTCGACCTTGCCCGTCCGTGCCGCCGTCATGACGACGGTCTCGCCTTCGGGCAGTGCGGTGTTGGGGTCGGCGCCGGCTGCGAGGAGCATCTCGAGCATCGCGGCATTGCCGTTGGTCGCGGCAAGCGTTAGCGGTTGTACGCCGTAGCGATTCGCCCGCTTTGCGTCGGCGCCGGCGCGCACGAGCACTCGCACCAGCTCCAGATTGTCGGCACGAACGGCCCAATGGAGGGCCGTCGTCCCGTCCACCTCTGCCGCGTTGACGGCCCCGTCCTTCGCGAGCCGTCGTACGACATCGACGTTTCCCGACTTGACGGCATCGATGAGCCGGGCTTCTTCCGGGCCGGCGCCGTGCAAGCCGACCATCGTGCACGACCAAGCGGCCACGATTCGAAGGAGCTGCCGGCCCGACATCGCCTACAGCTCCACTCGGCCGGTACTCATCCCGAAGCTCTCGAGCGGGATGTTGTACCGATCGGCCACCGTGAGCCAGATGTTGGCCAACGGCGTTCGCTCGGGAAGCTGGACGTGGCGACCGGTACCCCTTGCGCCGCCGACGACCACGAACGGAAGCCCGTCGCCGGAATGCACGTTGCTGTTGCTCATGCCGCTGCCGAAGAAGATTCTCGAGTGTTCCAGCAGCGAGCCGTCGCCGTCGGGAAGCGACTGCAGCCTGTGCAGGAACTTGCCGAGCAGCTGCGCATAGTAGGTTTGAAGCTTGGCGAGGGCGACGAGCTTCTCGGGCTTGTCGCCGTGGTGCGACAGCGCGTGATGCGGCTCGCTGATGCCCACCTCCGGGTAGACGCGCTGGCTGGCTTCCCGGCTCATCATGAACGACACGACCCGGGTGATGTCCGCTTCGTACGCGACCGCAAGCAGGTCGAACATCAGCGTCGCGTGTTCCTCGAATGATTCCGGGATACCGAGCGGCGCGTCATACGATGTCACCCGCCCGGAATTGTGCGCCTCGGACCGTTGGATGCGCTGCTCGATCTCGCGCACGTGATCGAGGGTACTCGCCGAGCCGATTGCGATCGGGCGCTCCCAGGTTCTTCTCGAGCTCGTTCACGTCGGCCCTGACGGAATCCAGAATGCTCCGATCGTTCTGGATCCGCGCGAGACGCTGTGCGCGGGTTCCCGGCCGTCCGAACATCCGCTTGAAGACGTTGCGGGGGTTGATCTCCATCGGCAGTGGGGTCGTGGGGCTCGACCACGACATCGTGTTCATGTACGCGCAGCTGAATCCGCCGTCGCACCCGCCGACGTTGCCGGTGAAGTCCTCGGTCGCGACCTCGAGCGAGCGGAACGGCGTGTCGCCACCGATCTGTTGCGCGACGACTTGATCGAACGTGACTCCCAGTCGAACGTCTTCCGCTTCGGTCTTCTTGGCCGCCACGCCGCTCAACCACGCCGACACCGAGCCCGCGTGGTTGTAGCTCTCCTTCGGCCTCGAAAGGCCGGAGATCACGGTCAGCGAATCCTGGAATGGCTCGAGCGGCTTCAAGATCGGTGTGAACGCGAACCCCGAGCCGACGGTCGCGGGAGTCCACTGGCTCATGACGGCGCCGTGCGGGACGTAAATGAAGCCGGCGCGGCGAACCGGAATTGCCACCGTCTTGGTCAACGCCGTGAGCGCGGGGATCATCGCATCGAGCAGCGGCAGCGCGACGGTGACGCCCATACCGCGCAAGAACGTTCGGCGGGGTAGCGAGATCTTGGTGATGAACATTCGTTGCTCCGTTGAAGCTACGTCTTTGTTCGCATCTGAAACGGGTCGCTGCCCACGATACCAAGCACGAGTGACGAAAACCGAAAGTTCTGACGGGCCGAATCGCGAACGATCGCCCGGACGACGGGCATGTCGTGATGGTCGAGCCCCCGGCCGATTGCGTAGGTCAGAAGCTTCTCCGTCATCGTCAGCACAAAGACATCCGAGCGGTTCACGAGCGCCTGTCGCAGCGTCTCGGCCCCGGTTACTTTTGTCCCGTCCGCGAGCACGCCGGAGGCATCGATCGGTACACCGGCGTCTTTGGTGCGCCACGCGCCGACGGCGTCGTAATTCTCGAGGGCGAACCCGATCGGATCCATCAACCTGTGGCAGCCCGCACACGGGGGGTTCCTGCGGTGCTCCTCCACCTGCTCCCGCATCGAGCGCGGCGCCTTGCCTTCCTCGTTCCCCTTCAACGCGGGCACGTCCGGCGGCGGCGGGGGCGGCGGCGTTCCGAGCAGGTTTTCGAGGACCCACTTACCCCGTACGACAGGTGATGTACGGTCAGAATGCGAGGTGACGACGAGAATCGCGCCTTTTCCGAGGAGACCTTTTCGCGCCTCGTCGTCCAGCGTCACCCGCCGAAACTGGCTTCCATATATGTGAGGAATCCCGTAGTGCTTGGCGAGGCGTTCGTTCAGAAAGGTGTAGTCGGCCGTCAAGAGATCCACGACGCTCCGATCCTCGCGCACGATGCTTTCGAAGAACAGATCGGCTTCGCTCTGGAGTGCCCGCCGCAAGTTGTCGTCGAAGTCGGGAAACTCATAGGAATTCGGCTGCGCGCTGCGCAGATTTCTGAGCTGGAGCCACTGTCCCGCGAAATTGGTGACCAGCGCGTGCGCGCGCTCGTCAGCGAGCATCCGTCGTACCTGCCGATCGAGGACCGCAGGCGTCCGCAGCCTGCCGCGCTTGGCGGCCTCCAGAAGCTCGTCGTCAGGGATACTGCTCCAGAGGAAGAACGACAATCGCGACGCCAGCTCGAGATCGCTGATGCGATAGACGGAGCCGGGCACAGAGCTCGAGACATCGTGCTCTGCCTGGAACACGAACTTCGGGCTGGCAAGGACTCGCTCGAGTCCCCTCTGAATGCCCGTGTCGAACGTGCCTTCGTGCCGACCGGCTCGAAAGAAGTCCATCAGACGCTGCACATCGCCGTCCGTCATCTGGCCGCGATAGGCGCGGTACGCCACTCTCGACAGAATTTTTCGGGCACAGGGTTCTTCATCGGCCGCGCTCGACGGACGACAGATCAGCACCCGCCGCCGGCTTGCGGTATCCCCTGGCCCGCTGGGATTGGAGGGGCCGGCGACCGTGAGCGTGTCGATATGCGGATCGCCCGTCGAGTCCTTCGCATCGAACGTACTCCGCAGAAACAGTTGCAGGCGGCGAGCACCGCGAGTCGCGCTCTTCTGGACGAACGCCGCGCCGATGGCCCGGGCGCCCGCCTTCAGCGCAAGCTTGACCTGCAAGCGGGCGTCGATGGCATCCCCACCAATCGTCGGGTTTTCGAGCGACGCTGCCAGGTCGGCATCGCCGCCCACGTTGCCAATGAAGACGCGCTCGCCATCCACGGTGATCTCGAGTTGGTGCGGTTCCTCGAGTCCTCGCGTGCCACCCAAATTGGTCCGATTCAGTTTCACTTTGATCAGGTATTCGCCATCGAGCGGTACCACGTGACGCACCAGCAACCCGCCAACCGTTCCGATTGGAAGACCCTCGATGTGCTGGTTCTGCGAAAGGTCTGGAGGAACGCGGTAGGTTTCGACATTGAGCCCGCTTTCGGGATCGCCCAGCGCCAGCGCACTGATTTCGGTTGCTGTCGATAAGTAGGCCTCGAGCAGCACCGGCGACACGCCCAGAAGATCCGCCATGTTGTCGAATCCGTGGCCGGCATCGTCTGGTGGCAACGAGGCGGCGATATTCACGTCCAAGGCGAGCAGGTCGCGGATGGCATTCTGGTATTCGGCTCGATTCAGACGATGAAGCATCGGCCGGCCTGGATTGGGGTGGCCGGCCGCAGAACGATCGAGTTCCGTCTCGAGCCAGGCAATCAAGCCGTTATATGTGCCCACGTCCGGGCGGCGCGCACCGGTCGGCGGCATTGCCCCGACGCGCAGCTTTCGGACGACCTTTTCCCAGACTTCCGGGTTGGCGCCCACGTTCGACGCAGCAAGTCCGTCGAGGACGAGATCACCGCTCTTGGTGCGGGCGTTGTGACACGGGACGCAGTATTCCTTGACGACGGCTTGGTGAGAAACGGCGGCGTCTGGAGAGCCGCCCGCCCGGACATCCGCCGCCCGCAGGACCAGCTCCGGCGCGAACGCCCACATGCCAACGACAAGGCAGAAAAGTGAGACGACGAGGCATGGTCATCCAGACAGCGCGGGAAGTTACGTCCCAACAGTATCGGCCCCGGCGCGTCGGGACGCAATACCGTTGAATCGCGCCTCAGCGCCAGTCGACGCGTGTCAGCGGTTTACTGCGACGAGATGAAGGCGCGGCTGTCAAAATAGGCTCGCACATCGCACGAGGCAGCCATGATCAAAGTCGTCGCGCCGGCACAGCATCATCCGACGAACCGCACGCTCTACGAGTTTCACGATTACTGGGGCGAGAGTCACGGACCGCTTTTTGCCAACACCAAGGGCTTGCGGCGTTACGTCCAGCACCTCACGCTGCACGAGGCATATGGGATCGAGCCGGCACCGAATTTCGACGGCGTCTCGATGTTCTGGTATGACTGTTACGAGCCGATGGCCCCACCTACCTCCGATCCGGAGATCCTGGAGCTGTTCAAAGCGTTCGGGACGTCGACCCGGGACAAGGCCGGCGTCTCAACGCCCGTCACGCCGCCCGACCGACAGGCAGTCGCTCTGCTCAAAGCAGTGCTCAAAGACGACGCGCAACTTTTCGACCGTTCGACCAGCTGGCCGATGCACCACAAAAGCGCCTCGGTCGCGGCCGAAGAGCACGTCATCGTCGAGGGGCGAACGACTCCCGACATGGTGAAAGCGATCTTTATCGCGTCGAAGCTCTCAGGCCTGACGCTCAACCAGTTCTTTGACCACTGGCAGCACCACCACGGTCCGCTGGGCGCCAAGCTTCCCGGGCTGCGACGATACGTTCAGAACCATGCGATCCGCGAAGCCTACGCTGATGGCAGCCAAACGCACGACGGCTGGTCGGAGGTGTGGTTCGACGATTTGGCCGCGCTTCACAAGACCGTCAAGTCGCCCGAGTGGCGGGCGCTCGCCGAGGACGGCGCAACCTTGTTCGCCACGCCGATGGGCATCGGTGTCGCCCGCGAGCGCATTCAGAAGGACTTCGATTGGAAGTACAACGATTGGGGTGTGAACGCGATGAACCTGGAGGACGTACGCCAGCGGCTTGAAAGGCAAGGGTATTCGAGGCTGGCCATCGATCCGAATGCGCCGCGTCAGATTAAGGCCGCTGCGGCGAAACAGGCGCTCGCCGTGTGGACGGGACAGCACATCGTGACGATCGACGAGTCGCAGATCGACGAGAGACCAGGACGAAAATGAGCCTGAGGGGAGCGGCCCGCACGACGTCGCTCGTCCTCTTGCTCCTTCTTGCACACTCGTCGTTCGCGCCCGTTCAGGCCCAGCCCAACACGGCTGTCGCGCGATTCGAGCAAGAGTTTCTCGACGCGCTGGGACAATTCATCAAGAGCCTGTCCGGCTTCCTCAGCGACAGCCGCGCTATCCGCTCGAAGATCGAGGCCCTGGACCGCGCGCTCATCCGGTGGGATGACGCGATCCGTGCGTTCGAGGCGACGCTCGGGTCGTCGAGAGACGCCGACGCGCACTTGACGCTGGGGACCATCTACCGGCATCGGCATCGCTTGGAGGATTCGCTAAGGGAGCTGGGGCAGGCCGCCCGGCAAGCCCCGCAACGCGTCGACGTCTATTTGTCGATGGCTTGGGTCTACGACCTGGCTAACAAGCCTGCTGAAGCGGCCGACGCGCTTCTGAAAGCCTCCACCCTCGAGCCCGACACTCCGGCGACGTTGTACGAGCTCGCCCGACAACGTACGCGGTCGGGCCAAACGGACGCTGCTCAGCGCGCGCTGTTCGAGTTTCGACAATCAGTCGTACGGCGACTCTTCCAGTCGCATCCCGCCGATCCCTCGTCGCCATTCCCGTCCGTTGCGTTGCTGCCGCTGCCGGGCTCGGTGCCGATTTTCCCACCGACGATCTACACGTCGGGCTTTGCACTGATGGCAGAAGGCGCTTACGGGGAGGCGATCGTCCGACTTCGCGAGGCCGCCGCCTTGGACGGTCGCGGTGCCGCGTCTGTTGAGGCCACCGACCTGCTGTCACGGGGACATGCGGCGCTGCAGGCGGGCAACTTGTCGGCGGCGGTGCAGTCCTTCGCGGAGTCCGTCAAGCTGGCGCCCAATCATGCCGAGGCTCATCGGAATCTGGCGGTGGCGTTCTGGATTGATGGCAAGCAGGACGAAAGCCTGGCGCAGTTGAAGGCCGCCCTCCGCGCCGATCCCGACGACGAGCGCTCGTGGACGGCTCTAGCGGACGAGCTCGCGACGATCGGGCAGTACGAGGAGGCGGAGGGGGCGCTCAAGCAGGCCATTCAGCGAATTCCCCGCTCGGGACAGGCGCGGTACAGCCTGGGCCGCATTTATCAGGCCCTTGGTCGGTACTCAGAAGCCGCGCGTGAGATCGAGGAGGCCGCAAGATCGAACCCGCTCGTCGGCCAGGATCCGCTCTACGAAATGCTGGGCAACGTGTACGTCACGCTTGCCGATTTCGATCGCGCCGCTCGCGCTTTTGCCAGGCGTGTCGAGCTCGCGCCGAACAATGCCGACGCGCACCGGCGACTCGGCACGGCTCTTCTTCGGGGAGACCGCGATGACGACGCGCTGGCGGAGTTCATGGCCGCGCTCTCGATCGAACCCCGAAGCGCGGAGGCCTACGCCGCCGTGGCGCAAATTCACCTTCGAGCCGGCCGGTACGCCGAGGCGGCGGACGCATCGACGCGAGCACTGGAGATCGACTCGGCTCTCAAGGAAGCCCATTACGCGCTTGGCACGGCGTTGATGCGCCTGGGTCGGATCGAGGAGGGCACGGGGCACATCGAGGAGTTCCGGCGCTTGCAGGCCGAAGCGGCGATTAGCGAACGCCGCACTTACCAGCTCGAGCGCCTCAAACGGGACGCCGCGGTGAGCATTGCGCGCTCCGAGTACGACAAGGCTGCGATCGCCTTGCGTGAAGCGCTGTCGTACGAATCCGCGGCCTCGACGTACCTGGCCCTCGGGTTCGCGCTGATGGCGACGTCCCATTTCGCCGAAGCGATCGTGAACCTCGAGAAGGCGGCGCAGTTGGAATCTGGTCCTGATGTGCACCGCTATCTGTCTGAGGCGTACGGTGCGGTCGGTCGGCTCGACGACAGCCGATCGGAGGCTGCGATCTACCGGCAGTTGGTCGAACGTCAGAAGAACGAGCGGCTCCGGAAGCTGACCGGGGAACCCTAGAGAGAGGATCAAGTTCATGGTTCCAGGTCGCGGGTTTGTCGTGTGTGCCGGGGTGGCGCTGGCGTTCCTCCTCGCTCGTCCTCGTGCAGCCGACGTTGTCGTCAGGCTGGTGGATGTGGCGGAGCAGGCAGGTGTCACGGTGCTGAACGTGTCCGGCGACGCGCCGAAGGATTACATCGTCGACTCGATCGGCAGCGGAGCGGCGTGGTTCGACTACGATAACGACGGCGACCTCGATCTCTTGATCGTCAACGGCTCCACCCGCGACAACATGAAGCGGGGCGGCGATCCACTCGTCGTCCTCTACCAGAACGACGGCAAAGGGCAGTTCAAGGACGTCACGGCCGGCAGCCGGCTGACCCGACGCGGGTGGGGCATGGGCGTCTGCGTCGCCGACTACGACAACGATGGTTTCGACGACGTGTACGTCACGGCGTGGGGACCAAACGCGCTGTTTCACAACAACGGCGATGGCACCTTCAGCGACGTGACCCGCACGGCCGGCGTGGGCGACGCGAGATGGGGCACGGGCTGCGCGTTTGGCGACTACGACCACGACGGCCGTGTGGATCTCTACGTGGCCAATTACGTGGCGTTCGACGAGCGCAAGATTCCGAAACGCGGAGAGGGCTGCTCGTACATGACGCTCTCCGTCTATTGCGGCCCGATGAACCTGCCAGGCGAAGCGGACGTGCTCTACCACAACAACGGCAACGGCACGTTCACGGACGTCACCAAGACCGCCGGCATCAACGACCCTGGTTACTACGGCTTCGGCGTGGTGTTCGCCGATCTGGACGATGACGGTTGGCCCGATATCTACGTCGGGAACGATTCAGTGCCCAATCTGCTCTTTCACAACAATCGTGATGGTACGTTCACCGAAGAGGGCCTCAAAGCCGGCGTGGCCTTCGGCGGCAACGGCCGCGCGCAGGCTGGAATGGGCGTCGATGCGGCGGACTACGACAATGACGGGCATCTCGATCTGGTCGTGACCAACTTCTCGCACGACTACAACACACTGTATGAGAACAGCGGCAGTGGGTTCTTCACCGACGTCAGCCACGTGACTGGCATCGCGCGGGGCGGCTCCCCGTTCATGGGATGGGGCGTGGGCTTCGTGGACATGGACAACGACGGCCTCCTCGATCTGTTCGTCGCAAACGGCCACGTGTATCCCGACATCGACCGTCAGAATCTGGGCACGACGTACCTGCAGACGAAGCAGCTGTTTCGGAACCTGGGGAGCAAACGCTTTCGCAACGTCACCGCCGAAGTGGGCGGCGGGCTGCTCCTGAAGAAGTCGAGTCGCGGCGCTGCGTTCGGCGACTACGACAACGATGGCGACATCGACGTGATCGTCCTCAATCTGAATGACCGCCCGACTCTTCTCCGGAACGACACGCCGCCGGGCAACCACTGGGTGACGATTCGCGTGGTCGGTACGAAAAGCAATCGAGACGGGATTGGAGCGAGGATTCGAATCGATGCAGGCGGCCGCAGGCAGACCGCTGAAGTCAGAGGCGACGGCAGCTACCTTTCACATAACGATCTCCGCACGCACTTCGGCCTCGGCGATGTGAGTCGCGTGGACAGCGTCGAGATTCGATGGCCGAGCGGCCAGGTCGAGCGGTTCTCGAACGTGCCAACCGATCGCGTGAGCAGGATTGTTGAGGGCCGAGGACGAATCGAAGAGGGCAGGTAGGGCTGGTCGGCAGCCCTACCCGTTCTTTTCTCCTAGAAGTCGAACTGGAAGCTGAGCTTCATGAGGCGAGCGTCAATAATGTTCAGCGGATTCGTCCAGCTGGACCCGTACCCGTTCTGGAACGCCAGCCCGTAGCTCGCGTTCAACGCGTTTGCCAGGTCGAAATTGACCGAGGTGCGATACCGCCCGCCCATGCCCATGCGGAAGATCTTCGTGAACCGCAGGTCGAGCTGGTTCGCGCGAGGCCAGTACTCCGTGCCGCCCGCGATCGTGGGGGCCGTGGGAGTGGCGAAGCCAATCGGTTGCTCCTGCGGAATCACACCGATAACTCGAAAATTATTCCCCGAGAACGCGGGCAGCCCCGCCTGTGATGGGGTGGTGAAGACGTTCGCGAATTTCGGCGGTCCAGGCGCGCTCTGGAATGTCACCCCGAACTGGACATCGATCTTGGGCACCAGGTAGGTCCCCAGCATCTTGAACTGCGTCTGAAAGGCCTCGGTCACGTTACAGTACGAGTGGGGGGCGGCTTGGACCCCGAAGACCAACTGCGCTTCTGGCAGCTTGTCCCAGATCTCGCAAACGTCGGTCGACCGGCGCCCGACGCTGATCCCGCCCTGAACCGTAACACCGTCGCGGGGACGCGCGTTGACGGAAATGTCAAAGCCGTTCCAGTGCTCTTTCTCACTGCCGTAGTTCTCCGCCAGGGTCAGGTAGTTGTCGACCAGGCCAGCCTTTGCCGGGTTGATCTCGGAAAACCCGCTGAGGACCTGACCACTTTGTTCCAGTCGAGAATCGGTCGGCACCGTGACGCTGTACTGGAAGAAGTCGGCCGGAGTCACGGCCCGGTTGTCGATCACCTGGAAGTTGCCATACCACCGGCGGTAGTAGCCAACGTCGAGCGAGGCGCGCGGGAGAAGTTCCTGCTGCACGCTGACCGAGAACTCCTGGCTCCAGGGGCGGTGGCCCCATCCCGTGTAGACAGCCGGGTCGACGGTTTGGCTCGGCCTGCCGAGGTTGCCGAAGTTCAAGTCGCTCACCTGGCCGCAATCACCATTTGCTTGCAGGTTGGACAGATTGCACTGCGGCGTGTAGTAGTTCGGGGATCCGAAGGGGAGGCTGGGCGTCCAGGAGCGCGTCGTGATATACGACAAATTGGTGATGGGGTTGCCGTCCGCAGCGTTCCCGCCGGCCACGTACTTGCCCCAGGCCAGCTTCAGAGCGGTCTTGCCCTTGCCCGTCACGTCGTAGACGAGGCCGACCCGCGGCGTGATGTCTTTCATATTGGCGTAGTCCGAGGCGGGGATGGTGAAGTCCCGCGTCGGTGTCCAGAGCGTCGGCCCGAGATGCTGATCGGGGAAGCCGTTCTTCAGGTAGTCGAACCGGAGGCCTCCATTGATCGTGGCGCGCCCTAGCGTCCACTTGTCCTGGGCGTAGATGCCCATCTCCGCAGAGAGATGCGTGGTTGCGCAGAACGGCATCGCGTGCTGTTCCACACCGACCGGGACGAGCGACCGTCCGAAGGTATCGACGTGCGACGCGGTCCCATCCGGCCTGTCCGCACCGAAGTTGTAGGCGGCCGAACCGGTGTTGTCGTAGTTGCAGGCGGTCGAGGTGCCGAAGTCGTTCTGCCAGCCGAACTTCATGGCGTGCGCGCCGGTCACGTACGACAGCGACGCCTGCGCTTGCATGATGTGCGGCGCGTCCTGCGTCCCGTAGATGGCAAAGGGATAACAACAGTACCCATTCCCGTGGTATCTGAATCCGCTCGGTTGCTGGATGACCACAATCTGATCGACCAGCCCCTCCGAAGGCCCTTTACCGGCGCAGTCCGCGTTGACGGACGCGGCGCAGTCATCGACAAACCCTTCGGCGTGATGGCCGAAGCGCGCGTCAAGCAAGAGCTTGTTGGTGAGGGGCGACGAATACGTCACCGTTGTAAAGGTCTCGTGCTGGAAGCTCCAGCTGGAAAAGATCTCGGGCGCCTGATTCGCTGAGGCGGATTTCCAGTACCGCGATTGCGGATCGGTGGAGAAGCCGATCTTGTTGCGCGGCGTCGCTTGCCATGTGATGCGCACGCCGCCGGTCGGGGACATCGTCTTCGAGTCTACGCCGCGGTTGTTCGGATCGGGATCGGGCAAATAGTCCCACCTCGCGGGATTGCCGAGGTTCAAGTTTGCATTTGCGCCGGCAAAGTATTTGGTGCTCTCCTGCCAGCGCATCGAGGCAAAGAACCACGCGTGGTTCTTCCAGAGGGGACCGCCCACCGCGGGGTTGAAGTCGTAGAGCGTTTTGAGCTCGTTCGGCGAGCTCAGACCCTGGGCCTTTAATTCGTCCGTGTAATTGTTACTCTGGAACGAGCTGCCGACCTTGGTCGCGAAAAACGACCCATGGTAGGTATTCCCGCCTTCCTTGGGAATCAGGTTCATGGCAAAGCCGGACCCATAGGAGTCGGCGGTTCCAGACGAGTAGTCCATGGATACTTCAGCGGCCGTTCCCATGTCGGGGACGAAATTGCTCGCCCAGCCCGACGAAAGGAGGTTCCGCGCCGTCAACCCATTGATCATGAGGCGCTGGTCGAAGGGGCGGCTGCCATGCACCGTGAAAATGGTGATGTCCATGTTGCCGGTGCCGCCCACGTCCTGCTGGTTGCCGCCGCTAAAACTCGACAACGTGACGCCGGGGACGAGTACGGCATAAGAGTATTGGCTGCGCCCCGACGGGAGCGCCGCCTGGACTTCGCTGTTGATGACGGTACTCTTCTGTGTGTTTTGGATGTCGACGACCGGCGTTTCGCCTGACACGGTCACCGTTTCAGTGATCGAGCCGACTTGAAGGTCGGCGTTCACCGTCACCGCGTTCGAGCCCGTGAGCTCCACGCCCTGGCGCTTCACCGCGCTGAAGCCGGTCAACGTGAACGTCACTTCGTAGCTTCCCGGCCGCAGGTCGACGATCTTGTACTGACCGGTTGCGTCCGTGGTTACCGAACGAACCTTTTCAATGAGCGCGGGGCTTGATGCTTCGACCGTCGCGCCGGGCAGCACGGCTCCGGATGTGTCCCTGACGGTTCCACCGATCGAGGCTTGCGCGCGCGCGAGGGACGGCGCGAGTACGAGGCATACAAGTGCGAGCAACCCCCGCAGCTTCAGCTGGCTCATACGTTCTCCTTTGCGTCACGTGGATTCGTGGTGTAGCTGCGTCGCGTGGATCGATGTGCAGCGCAGCTTAACGGCAGACAGATTTTTGTCGGCGGGAAGTTAGCACGGCCTCGGTTCGGGCGCAATGGATACTTAATCAAATCGTGTCATCGATGGCCTAAGCGATCCAAAGGGCTGAACTTGCGTAGCTCGACTACATGTTCTGGTCGTCGACCGATACTGGGGACCAGCGAGAATGCCATTGCCCTGCAGGATCGATACTTGCGCAAACCTGATCCCTCGCCTCGCCGACTCCCCCCATGACCGGCGCGGGTTCGTGTTCGGGGAGCGAGGCGTGAATCAGATCAACCCCAGAACCCCTCTTATTTTCCGTGCTACCATGCACAGCCCAACTGCACGGGCCAGTGGGAGTCTTGCCGCTTCTAGACGAGGATGAGCAAGCGGTTGTTCATTTCCATCGCTGCGTGCGCCTGTGTCGCGTTCGCCTTCTGGGACACCGCCCACGCGACAGGCCCCCGCGACACGCCACCGGTCGCTTCAACCTCGGCGCATTATCGCGAGGTGCTGGACACGTACTGTGTCACCTGCCACAACCAACGTCTCCAAACGGGTGGAGTGACACTCCAATCCGCCGATCTCTTGCGGGTGGCCGAGGACCGCGAGCTCTGGGAGAAGGTCGTCCGGAAGTTGCGCGTGGGAACCATGCCGCCGCAGGGCGCGCGGCGTCCCGATCGAGCGACCGCCGATGCGTTGAGCGATTGGCTGGAAGGCGAGCTCGATCGGGCGGCCGCCGCGAAGCCTGATCCAGGTCGTCCGATCGTGCGGCGCCTCAACCGAAGCGAGTACGCCAATGCCGTTCGCGACCTGATCGCCTTAGACGTGGATGTCGCCGCGCTGCTCCCTCCCGACGATTCGAGTTATGGGTTCGACAATATCGCCGACGTGCTCGGAGTGTCGCCGGTGTTGTTGGATCGCTACCTCGCGGCTGCGGACAAGATCAGCGCCCTGGCGATCGGGGATATGGACATCGGTCCCGGCTCCGAGGTCTACCGCGTCCGTCAGGACCTGTCTCAAGACCAGCAGATCGAAGGGCTCCCGCTCGGCACCGTCGGCGGCGTGCTCGTTCGACACGCGTTCCCACTCGACGCCGAGTATCAGTTCCAGGTCAAGCTGTTTCGCAGCAACATCGAGTCCATCCGCGGTCTGGAGTCCCCGCATCAGCTCGAAATCCTCGTCGACGGTGAGCGCGTTCATCTTGCCTCGCTCGGGGGCGATACCGACTTCGCGCTGGCTGTGGAGAATCCCACAGTCGGCGGTGACGTCGTCGATGCGCGGCTGCAGGTGCGAATGCCGGTCAAGGCCGGCAGCCGTCAGGTCAGTGTGGACTTCATCCAAAAGCGCGGTGAAGGCACTCGTCGGCTGCAGCCGTCTCTTCGCAGCTCGGCCGACACATTTGATTCGACGGGACGGCCGCATGTCGAGAGACTCACGATCATCGGCCCCTTCAATGCGACAGGGCCAGGGAACACACCCTCGCGACGGCGCATCCTGACGTGTCGTCCCTCGACTCTGAGCTCGTCGGAGGGCCGCCTCGCACTCGTTCGGCCGAAGAATCCCCGCCTCCGCCAGGCTCCGGCGAGGTCTCGTCGAAGCTCGCGAAATGTCGAGGCAAGCGAAGACGGATGCGCGAGACGGATCGTCTCGACCTTGGTACAGCGCGCGTTTCGCCGTCGCGCGACCGCAGCCGAGATCGAAGACGTGATGACGTTCTACCGGACGGGCCGTGAGAAAGGAACGTTCGACAAAGGCGTCCAGATGGCGCTTCGGCGCGTGCTGGCCAGTCCGAGATTCCTTCTCCGAATCGAACGCGAGCGTACGGACGTGCCGGCGGGCGTTGCGTACCGAATCAGCGACCTCGAGCTGGCGTCGCGCCTGTCCTTCTTCCTGTGGAGCAGCATCCCGGACGACGAGCTGCTCGCGGTTGCCGAAAAGGGCCAACTCAAGGACCGGCTCGTACTCGAGCGCCAGGTGCGTCGCATGTTGGCCGATCCGAAGGCGCAGGCGCTGGTCACGAACTTCGCCGGCCAATGGCTGCAGTTACGCAATCTGCGACGGATCGTGCCCAACTCCAATGAATTCCCTGACTTCGACGACAACCTGCGACACGCCTTCCAGCGCGAGGCGGAGCTGTTCTTCGACAGCATCATCCGCGAAGATCGCAACGTCCTCGATCTGATTAATGCCGACTATACGTTCGTCAACGAGCGCCTCGCCCGCCATTACGGGATTCCCTACGTCAATGGCAGTCATTTCCGGCGAGTCGCGCTCACGGACGATGCACGCAAGGGGCTGCTCGGCAAAGGCGGGGTGCTGACCGTCACCTCACACGTCGATCGCACGTCGCCGGTCGTGCGCGGGAAGTGGCTCATGGAGAACATCCTCGGCACGCCGCCGCCCCCGCCACCGGCCGACGTGCCGCCTCTCAAGGAGAAAGAAGAAGGCCAGAAGCCGCGAACCATGCGCGAGCGGATGGAGGAGCATCGTCGGAATGCGGTCTGCGCCAACTGCCACAAGCCCATGGACCCCTTGGGCTTCGCACTCGAGAACTTCGACGCAATCGGCGCGTGGCGGACCACCGAGGGTGGAAGCGCCATTGACTCATCGGGGCAGCTGGCGGACGGAACGTCTGTGGACGGAGTGGTCACGCTACGACATGCCCTGATGAGCCGCCCCACCGTGTTCGTCGGGACGTTCACGGAAAAGCTGCTCACCTATGCACTCGGTCGAGGTCTGAGCGCTCACGACATGCCGGTCGTTCGGACGATAGACCGTGAGGCCGCGCGCGATGACTTCCACTTCTCGTCAATCGTTCTTGGTATCGTGAGGAGCGTGCCGTTTCAGATGAGGGTGAGACTGTAGTTTATCGGGCTGGGAAGCCGTAAGCTGGAAGCTGGAAGCCGGAAGCTCAAGGATCCTGGAGATGTTCCTCAAAAAGATCGCGATCCCCCGCCGCACGTTCCTGCGAGGCATGGGTGTGGCGGTGTCGCTCCCGTTACTCGAAGCGATGGTCCCCGCCGCAACCGCACTGGCCAAGACCGCGGCGAATCCGAAGACGCGGTTCGGAGCGATCTACGTGCCGCACGGCGCGATCTTGAGTCAATGGACGCCGCCGATGGCAGGCCGGGGCTTCGAGTTCACGCCGAGCCTGAAATCGCTCGAGCCCTATCGTGACTCGGTCGTCGTGATCAGCAACATGACGAGAGCCGGAACGACGATCGGCGACCACGCGGTGGCGCCGTCGGGATGGCTGACGGGAGCGCTGGCAAAGGCCACCGAAGCGGAAGATGTGCGCGTGGGGACGACGATCGATCAAATCCTCGCCCAGCAGATCGGTCAAGAGACGCCTCTGCCGTCGCTGGAGCTGGCCACGGAGGACTTCACGGGCTACGTCGGGGGGTGCACGCCGTTGTTCAGCTGCACGTACATGAACACGATCTCCTGGGCCACTCCGACGACTCCTCTCCCGATGGAGATCAATCCGCGCGTCGTCTTCGAGCGGATGTTCGGCCGCGCCGGAACTCATGCGCAGCGGGTCGCGCGCATGAAGGAGGACCGCAGTATTCTCGACGCCGTCGCAAACGACCTGGCCGATCTCAAACGCGGGCTCGGCGCGCACGACCAGACCCGTATCAATGTGTATCTCGAGCACGTGCGGGAGATCGAGCGGCGAATTCAGCGCACCGAAGCGAAGAACTCCTCAGAGGTCACGACGATCGACGCGCCAATCGGCGTGCCGGATTCGTTCGAAGACCACGCCGCGTTGATGTTCGATTTGCTGACGGTTGCATATCAGGCCGACATCACGCGCGTGTTCACGTTCATGATCGGGCGCGAAGCGAGCCAGCGGACGCACCCGCAGCTCGGCCAGACCGAGCCCTGGCACACGATGTCTCATCACGGGAATGAGCCCGAGAAGATCGTCCAAAACGCCAAGGTCAATCAGTACTACGTGGACCTCTTCTCGCGGTTTGTCCAAAAACTGGCCACCACCGAGGATGGTGACGGAACGCTGCTCGATCACGCGCTGGTCTTCTACGGCAGCGGCATGAGTGACGGCGATTCGCACGGCACCGATCCCCTTCCACTCGTGGCCGTTGGCGGCGGGGCGGGCCAGGGCCATCGGCACATCGAGGCGCCCGCCCGGACTCCCATCGGCAACCTCTGGGTGGGAGTCGCGAACAAGTTTGGGACCCAGATTGAGAGTCTGGGCGAGAGCACGGGTGTGCTCGAGCTGTAGGATGAAGCGCTTCGGGATCGCACTGCTCGTCACGTTGCTCTCGTCGGCCGCCGTTGGTGCGGACGCGGACGGGCGACAGCTCATCGAGGCCGCCAGGGCAGGCAACCGGCAAGCCGTTCGCCTCCTCGTCGAGCAACGCGTCGATGTCAACTCCCCAGAAGCGGACGGTACGACGGCGCTGCACTGGGCGGTACGAGCCGACGATGTCGAGATAGTCAGACTGCTACTGGCGGCGGGTGCCAAGGTGAACGCCGCCAACCGATATGGGGTCACCCCGCTATCGGTAGCGGCGACGAATGCGAACCCGGCCGTGATCGATATCCTGCTCGAGGCCGGCGCGAACGCCAATGCGTCGCTCCTCGAAGGAGAGACCGCGCTCATGACGGCGGCGCGAGCCGGCAGGCCAGAGGCTGTCGAGCTGTTGCTCGATCGGGGCGCCGACCCGAACGCGAAGGAGTTCGGCCTCGGGGAGACCGCGCTGATGTGGGCCGCGGCTCGCAACCACGCAGCAGCAACCCGAACACTCATCGGTCGCGGCGCCGATGTGAACGCGCGCTCGACCGTGTTGAAGTTCGCGCGGCCGCGAACGCCCATTACGGTTCTTCCGCGAGGCGGCTGGACGCCGTTGATGTACGCCGCACGTCAGGGCGCCATTGAAGCCGCGCTGGTGCTGGTGGAGGCCGGAGCGGATCTGAATGTGACCGATCCGGACGGCACGACCGCGTTGGTGCTGGCCATAATCAATGCGCACTACGACCTGGCGGTGATGCTGATTGAGAAAGGCGCAGATCCCAACGTCGCCGACGAGCGGGGAATGGCGCCGCTCTACGCAGCCATCGACATGCACACCCTGCCTCGGCTGTTCGGGAGTCCGGGCCCAAAGACAAACGACAGGCACGACAGCCTCGACATCGTGAAAAAGTTGCTTGCCGGGGAGGCGGATCCCAATGCCCGACTCAAATCGGCCGCCCTCCAGAGACTGCATACCCCAGGCGACCCGACGTTGACCGAAGGTGCGACGCCTTTCATGCGCGCCGCCAAATCGGGCGACCTCGTCGTCATGCAGCTCCTGCTTGAGAAGGGTGCCGACCCGTTGATCGTCCAGAAGAACCAGACGACCGCCCTGATCGTGGCGGCGGGTATCGGCTGGAAGGACGGGGGCGACAACCTGAATACTCTCGATCGGGGTACGCAGGCCGATGCCATTGAAGTCCTCAAACTGTGCTTAGAGCGAGGGCTCGACATTCGTGCGGCCAACGACGCCGGGACGACTGCCGTTCATGCCGCCGTCATGAGAGGAGAGGCGGACGAGATCATCCGTTTCCTCGTGGCGAACGGCGCCAAGGTGGACGCCAAGAACAAGCAGGGACAGACGCCGCTGGATCTCGCGTTGGCAAGGAAGGGCCAGGACGGCGCTTCCGCGGTCGTGCCAAAGACCGTCAATCTGCTTCGCGAGCTGGAAAGCGGTCTCGGCACGAAGACTGCCCGATCACAACCACCCTAACCCTCGAGATAGCCGAGCACCGTCTTCGAATCTACTTGCCTGTCATGCGCTGGGTGGACTTCTCGTTTTCCAGACAGATTTCGTCCACGAGCTCGGTGTCGAGCACGATGGCCTGCTTCATCGTCACCGTCCATGGCCGGGTGTACGCCTTTGGATCGTCAACGGTAACCTCGACCTCGAGGTGTCCGAAGTCCGGCCGCCGGATGCGCTCGCGAACCTTGGCCGCGTCGGTCATCGGGCTGCCGATGATGTCGAGCCATAGGCCGTCGCGGAATCCGATTGAGTCCACGACGAGGGTGTCGCCGACCCACTTGCCGGATGAATATCCCTGCCACGACGGCTGGGGATCGTTCGGCAGCGGCCGTCCGTCGGTGAAGACCTGGCGGTAGCTCGCATTCAGCTCGTCGAGCATCACGAGGAGCCCGGGCGTTTGGATGAACTTCTGCATGTGCGGCAAGCCGTACAAACGCACGAACGTGTCAGGCAGGCAGCGGGCATGCGGATCGTCCTTGGAGTTCTCCTCGGTCTGCGTCTTGACCTGCTGCGCCGCCCACGGCTGGTACGGGAGACCGCCCGGCATGCCCGCGCCCATGTTGATGCCGTAGCGGGAGATCGGTAGTTCCGCACCGCACTCCAGGAACTCTCGGCCCAGCGACTGTTGGTTGCATGGCAGCCCGTCAGCGGTGAGCCACATCCCCGAGAAATCCGGCTTGCCGTCGCGAGTCCGAGGGGTCGGCGCCGTGAGGCTGGGCTTCCCATCACGGGTCCGCGGGACGTTGGCGGTCGGGTACTTCAGCCACTGCGCGACAACCGGCGCCGAAGCCGAGCACAAGAAGCCCGCAGCGACGAGCGCGAGAGCCGCCGATGAAATCTTCTTCGACACGTGCTCCTCCATGGGTGTCGAACATTCTAAGCCCACTCGGTTTCGCGCTGTCGCAACAGGTAGTCTCGCGCGTCTCATGGCTGGTCTTCATTGGGACGGGCTGTTGACGGCCGGCTCGCCGAAGGCCCATGATTGTGCCCGTCTTTGGACGGCAGCGGACCGGCGCGCGCAGCGCGCCGGCGAGGGAGCGGCGCGGGGCGCAGGGCCCCCGCAAGTGACCGAGCCGGGGTGTGGGGCGGAGCCCCACATTGTTTTGGAGGGGAACATGGCTCCATTGACGGGACGAGCGATGGTGGCAACGGCCGTCTGCGGTCTTCTCGTGCTGGGAAGCACGACGGCGATCGGTCAGGCGCCTGCATCCGCAATCGAAGGAGCAGGTCGGGGTGCCATCATCGGCACCGGCGCGTTCACGCCCATCGTGGAGAACATGGATCGCTCTCTCGCCTTCTATCACGACGTGTTTGGAATGGAAGTTCCACCGCTGCCCGCCTCGGGCGCGCGGCCGTATAACAGTCCAAATCCACGGCTCTTCATGTTCTTCGACATCCCAGGTGCGAAGGAACGCCACCAGTCCGCCAGAGTGCCGGGGATCAGGACGGCGGTCGAGCCGATGGAAATTCAGAACGTCGATTACAAGACCATTCAGCTGCGCACCCAGGATCCCGGGACCGCCACGCTGGTGCTCGTCGTCCGCAACATCGATGCGGCGCTCGACGGCGTCAGGCGGGCGAACGTCCCGATCGTGACGCCCGGCGGAAAGCCAGTCACGTTCGCGGACGGTACGCGTGCGATGCTCATCCGCGATGTCGATAATCGGTTCATCGAGATCAGGCAGCCCGCCGCCGTACCTCACACTGCCGCGCCTTCCGCGAGCAACATCGTCGACATTCGACTGTCGATCGCCGTCAGCGATATGGACCGCACGAAGCAGGTGTACCGGGACGTGTTTGGCTTCAAGGTAGAGGGCGAGACCGCCTTTGCCGCAGACAAAGCCACGCAGTTGCTGACCGCGCTGTCGAACGCCGAAGTTCGGCGGAGCCGTGTCCAGGCGCCGGGCTCGGACCTGTGGATTGAGTTCGTCGAATTCAAACGCGTCGATCGCACGCCGCTCCGTATGCACATCCGCGATCGCGGCGCGGCCCGTCTTCAACTGCGGACGCAGAACATCGATGCGATGGTGAATGCCGTGAAGCAAGCAGAGCTGACTATCCTGACACAGGGCGGCGGCGCTGTCCCGATCCCGCCGAACATGAAAGGATCGCTGGTCGCCGATCCGAACAACTTCTTCGTCTCGCTGTTCGAACCATGCGACGGCTGCGCTCCACGGACGCCGCCATCGACAAACTGACAGCAATCAGCGCCGAGCCGCGCTGCGCCTGGCTCACGAAAAGCGGATGGTGACCCCACGCCTCACCGGCACTGTGGGAGGAACAACAGCTCGTCGGGCATGTCCTGGTCCACTTCAGTCTTCAGATACCGGCGTCCCGACGGCGACGTCGCGACCTGCACGCTCACCTTGTCATAGGCGCCCACATGAATGTAGAAGGTCCACTTGCGGGCAAGGATGCCGTCGATGGCCTCGTCGATTGTGAGCGTCCAGCGCGCTTTCTCAGAGATGTGCAGACCGCGCCGCCGCAGCCTGGAGGCGAGTTTGGACGTATCTGGCGGTGAGACCCCCGGCAAGTTCGGCCCGCCCACGGCCAGGATGCGTGCGTAGGGATCCATCGTCTCGTCTTTTGTGACGCAATCGATCATGTGAGAGTCCGTCATCGCCGTGAGGCGAGCCCATCGATCGGTAACGTATCAATTGATATACGCAGAGCATGTGGAGTATATCAGCGCGTGCGTGTCCAACCTGGTCGCGGAGGATCTGAACGGCTCAGAATTTCGGTGGGGAGGCACTGATGGCAAATGAACTCAAGCTCCAGGTGAATGCCGGATGGGTGACCATCGCCGCGCCGCCGGACACGCCGTTGCTGTACGTGCTGACGAATGACCTTGAACTCCAGGGCCCGCGCTTCGGCTGCGGACTGGGTCAGTGCGGCGCCTGTTCCGTGCTGGTGGACGGCGTGGAGATGAGATCGTGCATCACGCCAACCTCTCGCGTGGTGGGAAAGGCGGTGACGACGCTTGAAGGGCTGCCGGCGTACTACGCAGCTCGCATGAAAATCAGCCGCCCGCCAGAGCTGCACCCGTTACAGGAGGCGATGATCGCTGAACAGGCGGCGCAGTGCGGCTACTGCTACAACGGGCAGATCATCAAGGGCGCGGAGCTGCTGTTTCGAACCCCGCAGCCGACAGAGGCCCAGATACGGTCAGCGATGAACGGGCACGTCTGCCGCTGCTTCACGTATCCGCGGATCATGTCGGCCATTCAGCGTGCGGCGAAGGCAATGGCGGCCGCGCGGACTGCATCCTCGAACCAGGCGGCGGAGGTGGACCATGTCTGAGCGAAACGACCACCGATCCGTGCTGGCCCGTCGCGACTTTCTGAAGACGACCGGTGTCGTTGTCGTCAGCTTCAGCATCGCGGACAAGGCCGGAGCTCAGACGTCTCCCGGTGGTGCGCTTGCCGTTCAGCGTGGCTTGGTATCAGGTCCGCCCGATCCAGGACAGGTCGATTCCTACATCGCGATTCATCCCGACAACACTGCGACCATCTACTCGGGATACGTGGAGCTCGGGCAAGGGGGACCCACTGCGCTTCGGCAAGTTGCAGCCGAGGAGCTGGATCTCGAGCTGGAACAAGTGAAGACCGCGACGGTGGACACGTTCGTGTCGACCAACGGCTTTACTGCGGCGAGCCGGACCGCTGCTATCGGTGGCACCGAGACCCGCGCCGCCGCCGCCGAAGCGCGTCGCGTGCTGATCGAGATGGCGGCGGCACGGCTCAAGGCGCCGGTCCAGGATCTGACAGTCACTAAAGGTGTCGTCTCGTTACGCACCGATCCGCAACGCTCCGTCACATACGCCGATCTGGTTGGAGGCAAGCCGTTCAACCGCAAATTCGAGCAGGTGTCCTACAACGGCGGGATCGAGCTGCCTCGCAAAGGCACTGACAACGCCATTCCGAAGCGGCGCGACGACTACCGGATAGTCGGCACCAGCGTTCCGCGCCCGGATATCGCCGAGAAGGTGCGCGGCACCTTTCAGTTCGTTCAGCATGTCCGTCTGCCGGGCATGCTGCACGGCCGGGTCGTATGGCCCCGCGGACAAGGGGCGCACAGCATCAGCAATCCGACCGTCGTCAGCATCGACGAGTCGTCAATCAAGGATATCCCGGGGGTACAAATCGTTCGACGCCGGAACTTCGTCGGCGTCGTGGCGGAGCGCGAATGGGACGCCGTCCGGGCGGCCCGACAGTTGAAGGTCACCTGGGAGCCGTTCGCGTCGGCGCTTCCCGGTCACGAGCGCTTGTTCGACGCCTTCAAGTCGGCCAAGACAAACGATTTGGCTGACACTGACGCCGGCGATGTGAACGCCGCACTGTCTCGCGGCGCTCACGTCATCTCCGCGTCCTATCGCGGCCCATACCAGTCGCACGGCACAATGGCGCCGAACTGCGCTCTCGCGGACGTGACGAAAGACGGTGCATTGATCGTGTGCTCCGACCAGGGCATCTATCAGACCCGCGCTGGCGTGGCGCGGCTCATCGGCCTTCCCGTCGAAAAAATTCGCGTGCAGTATGCCGCCGGCTCGAACACCTATGGCAGCAGCTGCTACCGCGACGCCGCTCAAGCGGCTGCCATCTTGTCGCAGGAGATCGGCAAGCCGGTTCGGGTGCAGTTCAACCGCGCGGACGAATTCGGGTGGGACAACTACGGGCCGGCGCTTCTGTCCGATCTGCGCGGGGCGGTCGATGAGAACGGCAAACTGGTCGCCCTCGAGTATCAGGCGTGGGTGCACACCGCAGGAGGGTTTGGAGGGCTGGACACAGCATCCCAGCTCGCTCTAGACGCGCCGCCCTCGCCGGCAACCACCTTCGGAGTCGCCGGACCCGGTGGTGCCGGGCTCTTCTCGGTTCACCTCTCGCAGATGGACATGTACGAAGTCCCGAATCGGCGGATCGTCAATCGCCAGGTGGCGGGCCCGGGCTATTTGAGAACCGGTCCACTCCGGGCGCCTATGGATCCGTCGACGTTCTTCGCGCTCGAAGGGCTGATGGACGAGCTCGCCTTTGCAGCCAAGCTGGATCCGCTCGAATTCCGCCGGCGGAACATCTCGCACGCGCGCTGGCTCGGCGTGCTCCAGGCGGCCGCCGATGCCGCCAGGTGGACGCCGCGCGTGGCGGCGTCGAACCTGTCACAGGCGAAGGTCGTCACCGGCCGGGGCGTTGGGATTGGCACGCACCACCTGCCCCAGAACCAGGGCAGCCGCGTCACGTACGCCGCAGCGGTCGTGGACATCGAGGTGAATAGGGACAACGGAGTCGTCGTCGCCAAACACGTTTATGGCGCGATGGACTGCGGGCTGGCCATCAATCCGGGGATCGTCGAGAGCCAGATCGTCGGCATGTCCAACCACGGTGCGAGCCTCGCGCTGCGCGAAGAGGTGCAATTCGATCACACGCACGTGACGAGCCTGGACTGGAATACGTATCAGACGCTCCGGTTCGGGGAGCACCCCGCCGTCACACCGATCGTCGTTCAGCAGCTTCACGAGCCGAGCAGTGGGGCGGGTGAGGAGGTCCTGCCGGCAGTAGTTGCCGCGATCGGTAACGCGTTCTTCGATGCCACGGGGGTCCGACTCCGGCAATATCCACTGACGCCGCCGCGTGTGCTTGCGGCCCTGAAGGGCCGCGCTACTTCAGCCTCCTGATCATGCGGGCTCGATTTTGAGCAGCGCTCCACGGTCGTCCTCCTCTTCACGTCCGGAGCGATGTCGTTTTGCCCCGGCGGTGCTCGAAACGCGTACGCTCAGTAGCGCGGTACGGTGGGATCGACGAGGACCGACCAGGCGTCGATGCCGCCCTGCAGGTTGTAGAGATTCCGGAATCCTTCGCGGCGGAAGTACTCGGCGGCTCCCTGGCTGCGCACGCCGTGGTGGCATTGGAAGACGATGAGCGTGTCTCGATCGCGGAGGAGTAGCTCGTCGTGATACGCGCGATCGAGCAGGCGAGAGCCCTCGATGGCGGCGATCACGCGCTCGTCCTCCGTCCGCACGTCGACGAGTTCGACGGCGGTTCCGATGGCGAGCAGCGTCTTCAAATCCGGCGCCGACAGCTGACGAATCGGCGGAGGTTCGTGTGCCGTCGTTTTGTCACTCATGATTGTCGATTCTGGTCTCGCGTTCTCGTTTGGTCAATCGGTCCTACTGCGATTGCTGGAGAGCGTACGATGAAACCATCAAGCTTGGGAGAGGCTCCATGAGGCATCTGCTTGCGGCGATGTTGGTCGTGACAGTCTCTGCGCCGGCTCAACGCGCTGCCGCCCAAAGTGACGACCGGGCCGTGCCGATCGTTCAGGCGCCGTTCCACGTGCCGGTGTTCACGAACGAGTATGTGACCTTTCTGAGCATCACCGTGCCGCCGGGTCGCAATACCGGCTACCACATTCATTCGAGCGATTCCGTGTCGGTGAACATCGAGCCTGCCGACATGACGAACCAGAATTTCGGATCGCCTGAGGTGAGCAAGCCGGCGCGTGGGGAACGCGGCCGCGCAAACTTCGCCGGCTATACCAAGGACGGCCCGCGAACGCACAAGGCCGCGAATGTCGGGACGACGCCTTTCCACAACCTCTCGTTCATCCTGAAACATCCCGCACCCGACGGCTTTACGCCCTCGTCGCGCGACGGTGTGCGGGGGTACATGCAGATCCTGGACAACGAGCGCGTTCGGGGGTGGCGGGTAGTCCTCGAGCCTGGTCAGGCGGCCGGCGAAATCCGACAGCAGGCGCCTGGACTGAGGATTGTGATCGACGGCGGCATCCTGGCCGAAATCGTCCCCGGACAGGCCGACCGGGGCATGAGCCTGAGGGCCGGGGATTTCCTCTGGCAGGAGGCCGGCGCCACCCGCGCGGTCCGCAATACTGGGACCACGCGGCTCGAATTCGTCGAGTTCGAGCTGAAGTGACGAGGTCTGCCTGGCGCCCGTCGCCGACGCGCATGATAGGATCCGCGCCGGCTTGGAGACGCATATGATCACCCGCATCTCGATCAGGTTTGCCCTGCTCGTCTCGCTCGTCGGCGGCTCTGCTTTCGCACAAGCGCCCGGACAGGGGCGTGGCCCCGCGCCTCCGCCCGCGCCCCCGAATGCGCCGGCGCCGGGACCGACTTACGCCGAAGCTCAGAAGGCGCTCGCAGCGGCGTGGGCCTCCGCCGACAAGATCAACGTCAAATTGAGCTGCGCAGTCGTGGACTCGCGAGGCGATCTCGTGGCGCTCGGACGCATGGACGGCGCGCGGTTCCAAACGACGGATGTCGCGCGAGGCAAGGCACTGACTTCGGCGATGTTCGGACAGCCGAGCGGCGGCATGGGTGCCCTCGCCAACTCGCCGGTGTTCCCGAATCTCAACACCGCGGCGCAAGGGCGGCTCTATCCCATTCAAGGTGCGGTCCCAATCATGAAGAACAACCAGGTGTTTGGAGCCGTCGGCTGCAGCGGAGCAACCGGTCAACAGGACGAGGACGCCGCGAAAGCCGGCGCCGCCACGTTCTGAAATTTTCAGTTCAGGCTGGAGGACGGCATGAACACGCGAAGGCTCCGGGTCGCGCTCGCGGTGGGAATCCTGTCGGGCGTCGCAGTCACAGCAAATGCGCAACGCGGGCCGCAGCCGCAACGGCTGACGCTGGCCGAGGCGCAGACGATCATCGACACGGCACACAAGGCCGCCACTGACATGAACCTCCGCCTCAGCATCGCCGTCGTCGACGCACGCGGGGATCTGATTGCGCTCGGCCGCATGCCGGGCGCGGGTGCCGGGACGACCGACACGGCGATCGGCAAGGCGATGCTGTCGGCCATCTACGGGCAACCGAGCCTGGCGCTCGTCGGTCGCGCGTCGAATCCGGCCACGCAGGGCTTGAACGAGGCGAGCGGAGGCCGTCTACGATTCTTGCAGGGCGCCGTGCCGATCATCCGCGGCGGATACGTGGTCGGCGCAGTGGCCGGCAGCGGCGCGACCGGTCAGCAGGACGAGCAAATCGCCGCAGCCGGGCTTGCAGGGTTGCAGTAGGCACGTTTCAGCGCGGCGCCTTCACAGCTTCGTGCGCAGCCACTTATGGAGATGAAAAGCGGCGCTCGTTTTGGCCAGGCTTACTGCAAACGCGTAGCCTTCGGATCGACCTGCCTCACAGCGTAATGCTCATCTGACCCGTATCGTCCAGGCATTTCGCCACAATCAGCGTCACGTCGTCGTACTGTTCGTGGGGATTGAACTGCCGAACTTCGTCGACAACGGCAGCCACGACGTCCGACGGATGGCGATGACGATGCCGATGCAATGTCTCGATCAGCCGTTCCTCGCCGAATTCCTCGTTCTGCTGGTTGAACGACTCGGTGATCCCGTCGGTGTAGATCGCGAGCAGGTCGCCGGGAAAGAGCTGGCTGATCCTAGTGGGGGACTCCCATTCGTCGAAGAGGCCGACGACCGGGGCCGTCGCACTGAGGCGTTCGACGGTGCCATCGGTGCGGAGGACCAGTCCGGGTAGATGCCCGCAGTTCGCGTATCGCAGCCGCCTCGTTCTACCGTCGAACTCGGAATAGAAGAGCGTCGCGTACGCATTTTCGGCGGTGTTTTCGAAGAACAGGCGGTTGACCGAACGCAGCAGTAGTTCGGGCTGGTCGACCGCAATCGCGCACTGGCTTCGAAGATTGGCCTGGAGATTCGCCATCAAAAGCGCCGCCGCCATCCCTTTTCCGGCGATGTCGCCGATGACGAGTCCCAGTCGCTCCTGCCCGAGATCGAGGAAGTCGTAATAATCGCCGCCGACCTTTCTCGTCTGCACACAGGCGCCGGCGTACTCCAGCGATCCCAGCGGGGGCAGCGTCTGTGGAAAGAGCCGCGCCTGCACCTGCCTCGCGATCTCCAGCTCCTGCGCAGCGCGGCGCTCGGCTTCGAGCTTCTCGGCCGTGGCCCTGCGCTGCGCCTCCACGGCCCGGCTGACCTCGTCGAAGCTCACGAGCGCGAACGTGTTCCGATCGATATCCTCGAAGCGGGTGAACACGCCGCCCCATGCCGGCGCATGCGAGTCGGTGCTCTGAGACGACTCGCCGGTCTCAGCTTGGGCGGCGACAGGTTGATACAAGACGCGCCGCAAGCGCGGAGTGTGACGAAAGCGGACGCCCCGCGCACGCCACTCTCGATACGTCGCCGGCACGTCTTCGGTCACGAACACGACTTGCGTGGAGCGGCCGATAAGGCGGTATTGAGCGGAATTGGGTTCGGGCTGAATCAGCGCGAGTACTGCGCTGCCGTCCGGCGGCGAGACGGCGATCTGGCGGTGGCCGGATTGCACGTGTGCGTCGAACGCGACCTGGAATCCGAGCTTGTCGAGGAAGAATCGGAGGCTGCGCTCCTGATCTCTGACGTAGACGTTGACCGCATGGAGGCGCAGGTAACGATCGTGGCTGATGGGATCCGAGGGCGAACTTCCCATCCGGTAATTATAGAAGCGCGCTCCGTCCGGGCGGACGGCAGAGGGCGGGTCCCTCACCGCCAGGCAGGCGGCTCGACTCTCACGAGTCACCGGCACTGTGGAAGGAACAACAGCTCGTCGGGCGTGTCTTGGTCCACTTCGGTCTTCAAGTAGCGACGTCCCGATGGCGACGTCGCGACCTGCACGTTCACACTGTTATAGGCGCCCATATGAATGTAGAAGGTCCACTTGCCGGCAAGGATGCCGTGGATGGCCTCGTCGATTGTGAGCGTCCATCGCGCTTTCTCGGCGATGTGCAGTCCGCGCCGCCGCAGTCTGGACGCGAGTTCTGACGAATCGGGCGGCGACACCTTCATAGCTTCGTGCGCAGCCACTTGTCGAGATTAGCGGCGACGGCGAGGTTGTTCTTCTCGAGCATCATCATGTGCCCGTTGCCGTGGATCCCGACACGTTCCAGGCGCACGTGGTCGTTCTTCACGCCCGCCTGCGTCAGGAATTTCGCAGTGCAGTGATCGTACTGAGCCCGGAACGACGCTTCGCCGGTGACGAGCAGGATCGGAACGCGCGCGAGAGTTGACGAGTTGGCGCGCCGGTTCGGTCTGCTTCCAGCACTTGAAGAGCCCCGGCCCATCCGCGGCCGTTTCCTGCACCACGCCGAGATCGGATGGGGCGTTGGCCGGCGGGGAGAAGTGCATCGGCAGCCTGGTGATGCCCCAGGATCGTTCGATGACCGTGTTGGACTCCGAATAGAACGGCGGTCCGTTAGGTTCGACGGCAATAATCGCTTTGACGAGATCCGGCCGCGCGTCCGCCACGTCCCACCCGTGCGGTCCTGACTGCGAGTGCGTCAGGAGGACTGACGGACCGATTTTCTCCAGCAGTGCAATCACCGCTCGTGCGGTCAGCTGCTCCTGCGGCAAGGCGTCCATGCCGCCGAACTGCGACGCGAGGAACTGGTCGAAAACCGGGTCGCCGTGCATCCCGGTTCCTGGCCATTGCGTGTGCAACGTGGCCTGCGGAAACGGACGCGTCCGTCGCGGGCGCCGTGAACAGGTTCTCCAGATTCGCAATGTTGCTGTCGCCCCTCCGGCCGTAGGCGCTCTCCACGTAAATCGACTTGCCGCGTCCGGGCTGATCGACGGTATAGACCGGCCAGCCGGCCTTCAGGAAGTAGTCGGCCCAGCCCGATCGATCGTCGGGTGTGCCGGTGTAGGTCGTCGCCTGCTGTCCGCCCCCGTGGATCATCACCACGGGATACGTCGGCGACTGCGCGCCGCTGCTTCTGACGGGGATCTGATACCGCACGTACATCTGCTTCGACATGTACGTCGGATGGACAGGATCGTCGTACTCACCGCCGACGAAGAAGATTCCCTGTTTCTCGATTTGCAGCGGACCGACGTGCCCGGCCGGCTCGACGCGCCGAGGCGCTGCGGACCCCTTCAGCTTTTGGTTCAGCCATTCCTCGATCAGGCCCGCGATCTGCAGGTTGTGCTGCTCGATCATCATGAGGTGGCCATCGCCGCGCAGCCCGCGTTGCGGGAGATGGAGCAGCTCGCTCTGCACGCCGGCCTGGGTCAGGTAGTTGCGCGTGCAGTGGTCGTACGGCGCGTGGTACGACGACTCAGACAGCACGAAGAGGATGTTGAGTCCCGTGAGCCGCGGAAGCTTGCGCGCGGGCTCGCGCTGCATCCAGCACGCCTGCAGACCCGGTCCGTCGGGATTGGCTTGCTGCACGATGTCGATCTGCGACGCGTCGGTCACCGGCGGGTTGTATGTGAGCGGACCTGCCGAAGGCCCGTAGGGCATCGTCCGGACGCCGGCCGCGTTGGGGGAGAAGGGAGGGCCGGTCGGCTCGACCGCGACGATGGCCTTGACGAGATCGGGGCGTGCGTCCGCCACGCGCCATGTCGCGGGACCCGGCTGCGAGTGCTCGATCAGAATCGACGGTCCGAGTTTTTCGAGGAGCGCAATCCACGCGACGCGGGTGCGCTCTTCCTGATTGTCGATGCCCGGCATCAGGTGCGCGTCGTACTGGTCGAAGATCGGATCCCCGTGGATGTGGGTGCCGTTGCCCGCCCAGGGTGTATGCAGGAAGGCTTGCGGCCATTGCGTGGCCCGATCGCCTTTTTCCGAGGCGGCCCATCGATCCTCGGCGCTCTTGGGCGTCGTCGGCGCACCGAGCGGTCCATAGGCAGCGGCCGAGTAAGTCGATCGTCCGCGCCCGGGTTGATCGACGACATAGACCGGCCAGCCGTGCTGCACGAAGAAGTCCGCCCAGCCGGGACGCCCGTCGGGAGTGCCCTGCCAGCCGGCTCCCGTGTGCGAGCCTCCGTGGACGAGGATGATCGGATACTTCGGCGGCGCGTCCGGGATCTGGTACTCCACGTACATCTGGCCCGACATGTATCTCGGATTGGTCGGGTTGTCGTACTGACCGCCCACGTAGAAGTAGCCCTGACTCCTGATCGCCAGCGTCCCGATCGAGTCGGCCGCACGCGGGGCGGCGAAAAGGAGGATAAGTAGGAAAGGCAACCCCAGAAGCGGCGCCGCGTAATTCCGAGGTGATGATGTCCTGATCATGCGGGTTCGATCCTGAGCAGCGCTCCGGCATCCTCGTCGGTCAACAGGTAGAGAAGACCATCCGGGCCTTGCCGCACCTCGCGGATCCGTTGCTTCAGCTCGGTCAGCATGGATTCCCACGGCCGCTGCGGGAGTCCTTTAGCATCGATCGTCACGCGCTGAAGTTGATTGCCGCGCATCGCTCCGACGAAGATGTGACCCTTCCACTGTGGAAAGCGCTCGCCGGTGTAGATGACGATGCCGGCCGCGGCAATCGAAGGGTTCCAGAAGAGAAACGGCTGCTCCATACCGGGAGCACAGGGTTCGGCCAGCGTCGGGCCCGTCCCGCCCGTGCGTTCGCCGCTGTACGACCGGCCGTACGAGATCACCGGCCAGCCGTAGTTCTTCCCGGCCTGAATGATGTTGACCTCGTCACCGCCAAACGGTCCGTTTTCCGTGTCCCAGATCTCCCCGGTCTGAGGGTGGACGATCAGACCGAGAGCGTTGCGAATGCCGAGGGCATAAATCTCGGGCTTGTAGCCCGGCCGGCTGGCGAACGGATTATCAACTGGGGCGCTTCCATCGTCGTTCAGGCGAAGGATTTTGCCACCGTGGCTGGCGGGATCCTGCGCGTCCTGCGGGCTGCCGAACTTGCCAGGGTGGGTCATCCCGATGGCCATGTAGATCTTCCCGTCGCGGCCGAACACCATCCGCGACATCGATGCCTGATCGGTGAACGCGTTCGAGACGAACACATCCTGAACATCGGAAAGCGTGTGGCCGCCATCGTAACGAGCACGAAGGAGCGCCGCCGACGCGACGTCGGTTTCACCGGTCTTCGGTTTGGAATAGGTGAAGTAGACGAGGTGGTTCTCTGCAAACCGGGGATGGAGCGCAATGTCCATCAGGCCGAACGCCCGGTGATGCAGCACCGCAGGCATGCCGGCGATCTCCTGCTGATCGAGCATGCCGTTGTGGAGGAGCCGCAGTCGGCCGCCCCGCTCTGTGATCAGGATGTCTCCGCTGGGCAGAAAGGCAAGGGCCCACGGCCGGACCAGTCCTTTGGTTGGCACCACGCGATAGCTTGTTTCTCCGGACTTGAATACCTGCGGCTCATCGGACAGCGGAAAGCCCTGGTATCCGCCCGAGGGGTCCACGAAGGTGGTGTTCTGTGCTGCTGGAGCCTGTTGCGCGCGTCCCGTCGCCACAACGAAGATGAGCGCTACCAGGCTGACTGTCACGAATCGTTTCAGTATCGCGGCGGAGCGTTCGAGGATCATGCGTGGCCCCTTTCTATTGGACGCTATCCTCCCACCAATCGGGCGGTTCCACGCGGCCTTCTTTGAACGCCCAGTACTCGCGCAGTTCGCGGCACTGGCCACTCTCCGTGAATAGCAGGAAGAACTCACCGGCGAGCGTGATCGGCGCGCCGCTGTTGCGAAGATTGGCCCACCACTCGACGGCCAGGCAACGGTCGCCAACGATCATCGGGCCGTATCGCAGCTCGATCTCGCTCTGGGTGGCCGTCACCGTTGACCAGTATTGGCGGATGGCTGCTCGTCCGACGAACGGCGCTTGAAACGGCTGCTCTCGATAGGTCGCGTCCTCCGTGAACAGATCGCCCGCAGCGGCGGCATTTCGTTCGATCCAGGCGCGGCGATATCTCTCGAGCCAGTGGGTGAACGCTGTTGGGTCGGGCATGCCGGGAGTCATAGGCCTTCCTTGCATAAGAAGATTGCTACCTTATCAATTATCAATTCCCAATTGAACTGAACAGGCGTGGTGCGGTTCGCCAACCTTCGCCGGGCGGGTCTCGTCAAAGGCTGTAATGAACTCGGTCATCGGCGATCTCCGATATGCGGCGCGCGAACTGCGCCGTCGTCCGGGGTTCGCGCTCACCGCAGTCCTCTCGCTGGCGCTGGGCATTGGCGCGACCAGCGCGGTCTTCAGCGTCGTCTACGGCGTCCTGATCAATCCGTTCCCCTATGTCGGCGCCGACCGAATGATGCAGCTCGCCCTCAGAGACACTGCCGGCCGCTTTCGCTATCCGGGCATGACCGGCGCCCAGCTCGAGCAGCTTCGACAGGCTGGTACGGTCGAGAGTGTCGTCGGCGAAGATGGATGGAACCTCACGACGACCGATGGCGACATCCCCGAAGATGTCGTCGCATCGTACATCTCGCCGAATGCGCCGAACCATTGGGGCGTTCCAGCCTTGATGGGCCGATGGCTGATTCCCGCGGACGCGCCTCCCGGCGAAGAGCCCGCGCGCGTCGTGGTGCTCGGTTACCAATTCTGGCAACGGTATTACACCGGCGACCCGGCCGTGGTCGGCCGCACGATTCAGCTCGTTCGGAAGAACTACGAAATCGTGGGCGTGATGCCGCCGCGTTTTCGCTGGCGCGAAGCGGACATCTACGTGCCGCTGAAGGTCGGCCTCGATCCCAACATCTATTACGGCGTCAGCCTCAAGATCCGGCCGGGCGTTCCGACCGATCGGGCCAATGCCGAACTGCAGCCGATCCTGCAGGAGTTCGCGCGGCGCACGCCGGCACGTTACCCCGACACGTTTCGCGTGAACCTGCGCAGCATCATCGAGATGTACGCGCGGCCGATGGGACCGACGCTTCTTCTACTCCTCGGCGCCGTCACGTCGCTGTTGCTCATCGGCTGCGCCAATGTCTCAATCCTGCTCCTCGTGCGCGGATCGCAACGGCAGCAGGAGCTCGCCGTGCGTGCCGCCCTCGGCGCGGCTCGCATCCGCATCGTGCGGCAGTTGTTGACCGAGGCGGTGGCGGTCGCGGTCATCGGCACGACGCTCGGCGTGCTGTTGGCATGGAAGGGCCTTGCCCTCATCGTGGCCTGGATCCCGACCAATTCGTTTGCGGCCGAATCGGTGATCGAGATGAACGTGCCGGTCCTGCTGTTCAGTTCCGCTCTGGCGATCGTGACCGCGATCGTCTTCGGTGTCTGGCCGGCGCTCGAGCTCTCGCGTCCGGAACTGGGGCGGGTGGCGCAATCCGGCGCGCGACGCGTCATCGGCTACGCGCACGGGCGGCGCACGCATCGCGCGCTGGTCGCGGTGCAGGTGGCGTTGACGCTGCTGATGCTGACGGCGGCCGGCGCGGCGGGGAAGGCGTTTCTGCAGCTCGCCGACACCGACCTCGGCTACGACCCGCGGAACACCATGTCGCTGCCGATTCCGGTCCACGACGGCACGTACAAAACGTGGAAGGAGCGATCCGAGTACTTCGAACGGCTGCGCGCAGCGATTGCCGCGATGCCGCAGGTGGTCGCGGCAGGCCTCTCGACCAATGCGACACCGCCAGCGAACGGCGGCGACACGCCGTTCGAGATTCTCGGCAACAGCACGACGGAAAAGCCAATCGCTCGGCTGAATTTCGTCAGCCCCGAGTATTTCCCGCTCCTCCGCATTCCGCTGGCGCAGGGTCGAGTCTGGAATCGTGACGAAATCAATCGGGGTGCGGCGCTTGCCGTGATCAATCAGACGATGGCGCGCCAGTATTGGCCCAATGGCGATGCCATCGGCCGTCAGATTCGTGTCGCCCTGCTGAAGGACGAACCGCCGTATTCACCCGCTGCCGCTGGATCTGATGGATGGATCCAGATCATCGGCATCGTTGGCGACGCACGCAACGATGGCCTGCGCAATCCGATCAAGCCCGCGTATTACGTGCCGTACACGCTGAAGATGCGGATGTTCACGCAAATCCTCGTGCGCACACGCGTCCCTCCGTTGACCATCCTGCGTGATATGCGCGCCGAGCTCGTGCGTGTCGATCGCGAGCAGCAGGTCATGCGCGTGCGCGATCTCGACGCCTGGATCACGAATCGTCCCGAGTACGGACAACAGAAACTGGTGGCGAGGCTGTTCGGCATCTTCTCGATTCTGGCGCTGGTGCTCTCGGCGGTCGGACTCTACAGCGTCGTGTCGTACGGTGTGGCCGCGAGAACCAACGAATTCGGCATCCGCATGGCTCTCGGCGCGCGCGGTCGCGACGTGGTGCAGATGGTGCTCTCGGGGACGGCATGGAACGTTGGCATTGGACTGTTGGCTGGCGTGCTGTTGTGCCTGATTTTCGACAAGATCGCCTCGGAATGGGTGACGGAGAGCGCACGCGATCCAGTGATTCTCGGGAGCGTCATCGCCGTGCTGTCCGCCGTTGCGGTTGCGGCATGCCTCGCTCCCGCACGACGCGCGGCCTCGATCGATCCGATGGACGCGGTGCGCCACGAATAGAGGCTGAGCCACGAAGGATTTGCCACCACCAAATCACCGGGTACAGTCCACGAGTCTAAGCGCGCTCGCGAACCGCTGCCAACCGCCTGACTGCGTACTGCGCCCGCGAACATCGCGAGCGCAATCGCAAGCAACGCTGCAGAGATCGGACGCGTCAGAAACACGGTGAGATCGCCCTCGCTGATCGCAACGGCGCGCTTGAACTGGAGCTCGGCCAACGGGCCGAGCACCAGGCCCAGGACGGCTGGAACCAATGGAATGTCGTTCAAGCGCATGACGCATCCGACTGCGCCGACGATGTAGAGGAGCGCCAGGTCCAGGAGCGACCGGTTCAGGCTGTACCCGCCGAGCGATGCCAGGACGAGAATGCCACCGAACAACAGGGGCCGCGGCACGAGCATCACGCGGACCCAGATGCCGGCGAGTGGAAGATTGAGAACGAGCAACATCACATTGCCGATGTACAAGCTGGCAACGAGCGTCCACACGAGGTCTGGCCGCGACGAGAACAACAAAGGGCCGGGTTGCAGCCCGTACTGTTGAAATGCCGTCAGCATGACTGCGGCAGTCGCAGACGAGGGAAGTCCCAGCGTGAGGAGAGGAACCAGCACGCCCGCCGCGGCGGCGTTGTTCGCAGCCTCCGGTCCAGCTACGCCCTCAATAGCACCTTGTCCGAACTCTTCCTTGTGATCGGACAGGCTCTTCTCGGCCATGTACGAAAGAAACGTCGGGATGACCGTCCCTCCACAAGGCAGGACGCCCAGCGGAAAACCGATAGCGGTGCCTCGCAGCCACGGCTTCCACGAACGCTTCCAATCCTCGCGTGACATGCCGATCGCGCCCCGGAGCAAGACCGGCGCGACTTCTTCCCGTCCATGCTGCCACGCCTGATAGATGGTTTCGCCGACCGCGAACAGTCCGATGACGAGAATGATGATGTCGATGCCGTCGAGCAGCTGCGGAATCCCGAAAGAAAATCTCGCGTTGCCCGTGAGCTGGTCGATTCCCACCAGACCCAGCGCGAGTCCGAGAAAGAGGCTGAAGAGGCCGCGAACGACAGAATCGCCGAGCAACACTGCAACCGCTGCAAAGGCGACGATCGTCAGCGCGAAGTACTCGGCCGGCCCGAACTGCAACGCGAACGTCGCGAGAGGAGGGGCGAAGAATGTCAGCGCGATTGTCGCCAGCGTGCCTGCGACAAAGGATCCAATCGCTGCCGTGGTCAGCGCCGCCGCGCCGCGACCCTGCCGCGCCATCATGTGGCCATCGAGCGCGGTCGCGATGGCACTCGTTTCCCCCGGCGTGTTCAACAAAATGCTCGTCGTCGATCCACCGTACATGGCTCCGTAATAGATGCCTCCGAACATGATGAACGCACTGATGGGATCGAGAGAGAACGTGACCGGCAGCAGCACCGCGACGGTCATGGCCGGACCGATTCCTGGAAGCACGCCGACGGCGGTGCCGACCGTCACGCCGGCGAAAGCCCACAACAGGTGAGGAAGTGTGAGGGCGTTGCTGAAACCGTGGCCGAGCGCCTTCAGCGTCTCGACCATGTCAGAGCCAGCGTCCGAGCACACCTGACGGCAGCTGCAGCTGGAGCACGCGCGCGAAGAGGAGATAGGCACCCAGTGAAAGGCCGATCGCGAACACCGCGTCGCGGACCGGACGCCGCGCGTCGAATGCACGGGCAGTGCACCAGAACAGCACGGCCGATGCCACGACGAAGCCGGCAGATTCGGCCAGGAGGACGTTCAAGACGATGCCGCCGGCCAGGAACGCAAGTGAACTCGAAGCAAAGCGATTCCGGCTCGTTGGAAGGGACGACAATCGCTTTGCCTGAAACGTCGCGGCTACTCCGGTCACCAGGAGGCCGGCGAGGACGAGCAAGGAATACGGACCCGCAGTCGCGAGGGTGTCTGAATTGTCGCGCCCGGCGGTGAACTTGCGGAGAATCGCCTGAACGCGCGCTTCCTCGGAGTCGACGAAACCGCTGAACGCAGCGCCGGACATGTAACGATCCAGCCAGCGATAGCGCGTGAGCGCTTCGCGCCACTCCTGCGACTGCACCATGCGGTCCATCAACAATTCGAGACGCCTTCGCTCCTCGCCGGTTACACCTGGCGGAGCGACCACCGAGCGCCAGTTTTCGAACTCGACGTCCACGCCTTGCTCCCGCAACGTAGGCACATCGAGTCCGGGCAAGCGGTTGGCGCTTGAAATGGCGAGGGCCCGAATCGTGCCAGCCTCGATATGTGGGGCGAACTCGGCCAGGCCGTTCACGCCAGCGGACACCTGACCGCCGATGATTGCCGACAACGATTCGCCGCCACCTGAAAATGCGATGTAGTTGACGCGTTGCGCGGGCACGCCCACGGCTTCGGCGACGAGGCCCGCGAGCATCTGGTCGCTGCCTCCAGCCGACCCGCCGCCCCATGACAACGCTTCCGGCCGACGCTTCAACGCCTCGACGAAGTCTCCTAGCGATCGAAAAGGCGAGTTCGCCGGAACGGCAATCACTTCGTATTCGCCGGTCAGACGCGCGATGGGAGTGACGTCGTTCAAGGTGACCGGTGCCCGATGCGTCACGATGCCGCCGAGCATGATCAGACCAGACACCATCAGCGTATCGGCGTTGCCCTGCTCCGCTCCGATGAAACGTGCGAGCCCAATGGTGCCCGCAGCGCCCGGAATGTTCTCGACCGGTGCGGTCCTGACCAGGCCGGCCCGCTGAAGCACCTGCTGCATGACACGAGCGGTCTGGTCCCAGCCTCCACCTGGTGCGGCCGGTGCGACAAGGCGGAGTTGTGGAAAAGATGGCTCCCCGGCATGTGCCGCAACCGACTTCCTCGATGCAGCAATGGGATCGAGACCGTACTTTTCAATCGTGGGAATGACCGATGGCGACGCGAGGAAATCGATCAAAGCCCGCGCGGCTTCGGATTGCTTCACGTTCGCGGCGATACCGGCGGCGAAAATCGAGACCCGCTGAACCTCGTCTGGCAGTGGACCCACGTAATCGATGCCTGCGATGGGAAGCAGCTCGCTGATCTGCTGAAAGCCAATCTCCGCATCGCCTCTCGCCACGACGTCGCCGACCCGCTCGCTGACAATCCGCTGGGTTTTCGGAGCCAATTGCTCCGCGATTCCGAGTCGTGCAAAGAGCTCGGTTGAAAGGTACGTTCCACTGGCGCTCGCCGAATATGCAATGGACCTGGCTTGGAGCAGCGTGCGCACCAGGGCATCGACAGAGCCGATATCGGGTTTCGGGGCGCCCTTGCGCACGGCCATTCCGATGCGCGATCGCACCAGATCGGTGCGCGTCCCCGGTACGACCTTCCCTCCCTTGACGAGCTCGTCGAGCGCGTCTGCCGTGAGGATCACGAGGTCGGCAGGCTCACCACGGGCGAGGCGGAGTGGAATCGAATCGGGCGCACCGCCCATCGATGCGCCGAAGACCAGCGTCACCTTGTGCTTCGTCGTGCGCTCGAACTCGGGTGCAAGGTCTGAAAGAGGCGCGGTGAAGCCGCCGGACGTCATCACCACGATCTCTGCTGGAGAAGCAACCGTTGCAGACAGCAGGAGCGTCGTGACCACACCAACGGCCGTGCGCCGCGAACGCGTCGAGCTCATGGAAGCCCCTCGGAAACGGGTATTACTTTGACAGAGTTTCGAACGGAGCCATAATCAACGCTGCAATGCGGAGCGCCTGGCGGCTCAAAATCGGTGTTGTGAGTGACTTGAAACGCCGAGGGGCGGGTCCACTTCTCCTCATTGCCGCGGCGCTGTTCGGCGTCACCTTGTCGGCCCAACCGCCTCGTCCCCAGAATCCGCCGGACATCTCCGGCGAGTGGCGTCTCGAGAACAACGAGGAGGATACAACCGCGCAGCCTCCGCTCGGCGACTACCTCGGAATTCCGTTCAACGATGCCGGGCGCCAGCGATCCGATACGACCGCAGAGTCCATTTGGGGAACCCCAGAATATCAGTGCAGACCCCACGCCGCACCGCACCAGTGGCGCGGCCTAGGCGGCGCGCGCATTCTCAAAGAACAGGATCCGCTCACGCGTGACGTGCGCGTCTACCACCTTCAGTTCATGAGGTCTCTCGATCGGCCGATCTTCATGGACGGCCGGCCGCATCCCCCTGCATGGGCGCCCCACAGCTGGTCGGGTTTTTCGACCGGGGAGTGGATCGGCAACACGCTGAAGGTAACGTCGACGCATTTCAAGGATGGTTACCTCAAGCGAGGGGGACCCCAGACGAGCGACATGTACACCATGACCGAGTTCGTCACCCGGCACGGTGACATCCTCACGATCGTCAGCGTAATAGACGATCCGATCTACATGGATGAGCCGTACGTGCAGTCGACCACGTACGCGATCGATCTGACGTCAAACGTCGCCATGGAAACGTGCAACGGCTCGTCGTTTGCCGAAAATGGCGGCACGAATCGGCATTGGGTGCCGCATTTCCTTCCTGGGAAGAACAGCGCCCTGGGTGAGTGGCTGAAGAACGAAGACTGGGTGCCGCCGGCTGCTGCCAGGGGAGGAGTCAAAACTCTTTACCCTGAATATCGCACGGTCCTGAACGGATCGGCCAACATCGACACGCTCACCGTTCCGTCCTCGCGTTCGGCGTTGGCGGTCGAGAAGGCGATTGCCGCTCAAAGTCCCAAGGATGGAGAAGTCCACGTTCTGCCGGTGCAAGGCAACGTCTACATGTTGATTGCCGACGGAACCAATATCACCGTTTCTCTGGGCGCGGACGGCCTCCTGCTCGTGGACACCGGCTCAGCGCAGATGTCCGACAAGGTCGTAGCGGCCATCAATCAACTGGCAAACACAATCGTGCATCCTCCGGCGGCCAACTCCTGTGTCGGCGCGAACTGTCCTGGATCCTGGGGATGGGCGAGTCCCTATATGAGTGCGGTGATCAGCTCGCCTGGGTCGCCCAAGCCCGTGCGCTACGTGATCAACACCAGCGCGGCAGCCGATCACGTCGGCGGCAACCAGAAGATCGCGACAGCGGGTTTCTTCCCTCGAGGGGGTGGCTTCGGAGCGGCCGTCTCGAACGTTGGGCGGGCTGCCTCGGTGATCGCCCACGAGAACGTCCTCAACCGGATGACTTCACCAGGAGGCAAAGAAGCTCCGGCCCCGACGGCAGCCCAGCCGACGGACACCTACTTCGACGAGTTCCACAAGCTGCCGGAATACTTCAACGGAGAAGCGGTAATCGTGTACCACGCTCCGGCGGCCAATACCGACGGCGACAGTTTCGTCTACTTCCGTCATTCGGAAGTGATCAGCGCTGGAAACGTCTTCTCGACCGTGAGCTATCCAGTGATTGACGTGGACAAAGGCGGCACCATCCAGGGAGTGCTCGACGGCCTCAACCACATTCTCGATTTGGCGGTTGCCGAGTATCGCGGGCAGGGCGGCACGTGGATCGTCCCTGGCCGGGGACGCTTGTCCGACACCGCCGACGTCGCTTCGTATCGGAACATGCTGACGATGATTCGGGATCGTGTGAAGGACATGATCTCTCGCGGCATGACGCTCGACCAGATCAAAGCGGCCCGGCCGACGATTGATTTCGATGGACGCTATGGATCGACCACTGGACCGTGGACGACGGAAGGGTTCGTTGAAGCGGTCTACCGAAGTCTAAGCAAAAAGTGAGAAGAAATGATGCGTAAAGCCGCAGGCGCTTTTGCCTTGTTCACACTGGTGGCCGGCACCGCCGCCTACGCGCACCATTCCTACAGCGCCACCTACGACGTCAACAAAGAGATCAAGCTCGAAGGAAAGCTGGTGCAGTTCATCTACCGCAACCCGCATTCCTTCGTGCACCTCCAGGCTCCGGACGAAAACGGCGTCGAGCAGCGGTGGGCCGTCGAGTGGAGCGGCGGAGGACAACTGGCCAATCAGGGCGTCACTCGAGAGTCGCTCAAGGTCGGCGATGAAGTGATCATCATCGGACGTCCGTCCCGCGTGCCGGGTGAGTACCGGGCGTTGATGGTCAAGCTGACTCGTCCGTCCGATGGGTTCACCTGGGGGTCACCTGGGCAGGTTGTTGAGTAGGAGATTGTCGTACCAGTCGAATCGATGACCTGATGAACGATGATCGAATGATTTCATTTCCTCGATGGTGGCAATCCAATCATCGATCATCGATCTTGAAATCATCGATGCATCTCAGCCTCTCTTTCGTATTCCTGCTCGTCTCGTCCGCCATCCTCCACGCCCAACGCGGCGGACGCGGCACCGCCCCCGCGTCTTCGCCTCGTGATTCCGCAGCCATCGATCTCACCGGCTACTGGGTCTCTGTGATTGCCGAAGACTGGAAATATCGGATGGTGACGCCGAAGAAGGGTGTGTACGACGCGTTGGCGTTGAACGCGGAAGGGCGGCGCGTCGGAGACACGTGGGACCCGGCGCGCGACGAAGCCGCGGGCGAGCAGTGCCGGGCGTATGGAGCGGCGAACATCATGCGGCTGCCCGGCCGGCTTCACATCACGTGGCAGGACGCGAACACGCTTCGCATCGACACAGATACCGGCACGCAGACACGGCTGTTCTACTTCAACACGGCACCAGCGCCGGGAGAGGCCAGTTGGCAAGGTCAATCGATCGCGCAGTGGGAGTACGCTGCGGGACGCAGTGCGGCGCGCGGCGGCAATCTGAAAGTGGTGACGACCAATCTGCGAGCCGGGTACGTGCGGAAGAACGGCGCGCCATACAGCAGCCAGGCCGTGGTGACGGAATACTACGACCTCAATGCGATGCCGAACGGCGATCAATGGCTGACTGTGACCACCAAGGTCGAGGATGCTGTGTACTTCAGCCGGCCGTACATCACGACGTCGGACTTCAAGAAGCTCCCCGGCGCATCTGGTTGGAATCCAACACCTTGTTCGGCTCGATAGTGCCGCATACGTCACCGCACGCGTCTTGCCAGGCAGCAAAGGACAGTCTCGGAGACCTTTCCGACACTGCCTTCTGCACACCAAAGTTGATGTGGTTCGCGATTCCATTGAGTGCCAGAAATCGATGAAGGACCATCTAGGAATGGAGCATGCTGCGCGCGGTAGCTGAGAGCGTAGATAAGATGAGGTCGCCCTGACAACTCCTAATTAATTAGTTGACAATGCGACACCGGAGCGTGTACGTTGTGGTCGCGTGTTCCTAAAGAATTAGGAGATTGGGCCGACCCATGGCGAGACGACCTTCGCAAAACCTGACTGAGGCTGAACTGCGCGTCATGCGCGTGCTGTGGCGTCGAAAGCAGGCAACGGTTGGCGACGTTCTCGAGAACTGGGAGGGCAAGCGGACGCCCGCCTACAACACGATCCTCACGATCCTCGGCATCCTCGAGCGGAAAGGTTACGTGACGCACACGAGAGAAGGGCGAGCCTTCACGTACTTGCCGCTTGTCGAGCAACGGGAAGCCCGGCAGAGTGCGCTCTCGCACATTCTGCACCGATTTTTCGACGACTCGCGTGAGCTCCTCGTGCTGGATCTCCTCGGCCACGAAGAGGCCAATTCGGAAGAACTCCGCCGCGTCCGGGAGTTGCTCGAGCAGTCGCCTCGGCCCACCGCTGGGACGAGCTTGAAGCGGAGACCTCGATCATGACGCTTATCGTGACTTGGCTCTGGCAAGGACTGGCGATCGCCTGTATCACGGTGTTGGCGCTCAAAGCGACGCCTAGACTCAACGCTGCGACGCGTCACGTCATCTGGTGGCTGGCGCTTGCTGCCGTGTTGGCCATCCCGGTCGTGCACTTCGCCGCTCCTCAGGCCGAGGCACCGCTGATGCCCGAGGTCGTGAAATCGGCTTCGGTCGGAGCCGTCGTGCTGGTATTCCCGCCGCTTCCTGGAGCTGTGACGACAGGTCTCATTGCCTTCTGGGTATTCACGTTGGTATTTGGGCTGATCCGTATCGCGCGTAGTTGTCGCGAGGTTGGACGGTTGAAACGCACGTCGGTGTTATTCGATGTCGCGCGCGAAGCGCGTCTGACGATGTGGGTGAGCGCACGCGACTCCAGCCGCCGAAGGATGGGTCTTCGAATGTCCGAGAGCCGGGCGGGCGCCTGCGCATTGGGACTTGGCGGGCCGCCGATCATCCTCGTCTCGGGATCACTCGTAGAGGCGCTCACCGACGACGAACTGGACGAGATCGTCATGCACGAACAGGCCCATCTCGAGCGTCGCGACGACTGGCTGAGATTGCTGCAGGCGATCGCCAGCAGCATCGCCGGATTGCACCCGGCCATGCGGTTCATCTTGCGGCAGATAGACGCTGACTGCGAAGCTGCCTGTGACGATCGCGTCGTCGCGCGCACGGGCGACGCGCGTCGTTACGCGTGGACACTGGCCGCCGCGGCGTCGGCTGCTGTCGAGCGCGATGAGCTCGGTCTCACCCCAGCCGCGACTGGCACTGCGGCAGCATTGCGACGACGGGTCAACCGTCTCCTCGATCCCCGCCGTGATCGGGGTCCCCGGCTCGCGTGGGGAGCGAGTCTCACGAGCGCGGCAGTTCTCGCGATCGCGGTCGCCATGGCACCGCAGCTCACGCCGATTGTCGCATTCGGCGAGGCCGCGGAGACGATGTTGCCGATCCCCGCTTCTCGGGGCGCGTCCATCTCACTTGCTGCCGAACCAGCGAGTGGACAAGTTTTCGCCACGGTCGTCGCCGAGTCGCCGGCCACCACTCGGCCTAAGCCCACGATACGGCCGGTTGTTCGCAGGGCGTCGGTTGAGACGACGCCTCGTGTGCGGACGGTAGAGATCGAGTCACTCAGTCCACTCGTCGGCGTGGAGCGGGCTGTGCCAGACTCGCCCAGGGCCTTGCCGGCCGACTTCCTCTCGAGCCGGACCATCGGGAACGAAGCGTCGGCGCTGGTGCTCGTGGGCAAGTTGCCTGTACCATCAATATCCAATCGATCCCTGGTCGAAACCGAAGGCGTTTCCCCTTGGTCCGAATTGGCGACGTCCGCGACAACCGCAGCCATTGAGGCCGCGCGTGCCGCAACCGCAACTGGTACTCGCGCCGGAACCATCGGCGCATCGTTTGGCAATCTCGCGACTCGAGTCAGCATCGCGGTCGCGAGTCAGTTCTAGTTCGTTTCCCGATCACGTGGAGTTGTTCTGCCTCCCGCGGAGGTCTTCGATGCGAGTGTTTCTCGTCAACCCCAGCCATGTCTCGTTCGGCATTGCCGTGATTACGCCGCGGTGGCTGTACGTGCTCGCAGCTGCAACTCCGCTGCGCTGGGGCACCCCGATCGTGTGTGACGAAACGTTGGACCCCTTCGATGCAACTCAGGTGGCGCCGGGCGACGTCGTTGGCATCGGCATTCATACGGGGAACGCGTTGCGGGGATACGAAGTCGGCCGATTGGCGCGCGATCGCGGCGCCTCCGTCGTGTTTGGCGGCATCCACGCGACGCTGTATCCCACGGAGCCTCACACCCTGGGAGGCGCACATGCGGTCGTCCGGGGCGACGGCGACATCATCTGGTCGACAGTCCTCGACGACTGCGCCGCGGGAACACCGCGTCAGATCTACGAAGCCGGGCGAATCGGGGGCGGTACGTTCAAGACTGCCCGTTGGGACCTCCTGCCGAAGGGACGCTACATGTGGGCGTCCGTTCAGACGGTGCGTGGATGCGCGAAACACTGTTCCTTCTGTTCGGTCTGGCGCACCGACGGTCAAGCGCCAAGACAGGCTGCCGTGGAGGCCGTCGTACAAGAGGCCGTGGAGTTACGAAGGCAAGGCTTCCGGTTCATCGCGCTCGCTGACGACAATTTCTATCCCGTCTCGCTCGGAGACTTGGCACAGGCGGAGCGGCGGAGCGACTCGTCGCGATTGCGCGAGCTGCAGGAGATCCGCGGCGAACGTTTCGCACTCATGGAACGCCTGGCGGCGCTTCCCGACGACATGACGTTCTTCACGCAAATCACCATGGAGGCTGCAGAAGACTCGGCGTTCCTGCAAGCGATGGTCCGGGCGCGCATACGCGGGGCGCTCGTGGGGGTCGAATCCGTCACACCTGAAGGATTGAAGGACATCTACAAGGACTTCAACCTCTCAGGCGAGTCGCTGGTCGAGCGCCTGCAGCTGTTCAGATCGCACGGCATCCATGTGTTGGGGTCGTTCATCTTCGGCTTGCCGAGCGACCGCCCCGCGACGTTCGAGGCAACCGCCGATCTCGCCGAACGTGCCGGCATCAGCTTTGGCCAGTTCGTGATGCTGACCCCATTTCCGGGCACGGTCGATTTCGAAAAGTGGGAGCGAGCGGTTGCCGGCAGTGCCCCAACGGTCGACGGGATTCCGATCACGCGACACTGGCTCATTCCGGAAGAGAACCGGCCCAAGATCTACGCGCCGCATCCTGTCATGTCGGCGGAGGAAATCCGCCGCCGGACTCAGGGCGTGTGGGACCGCTTCTATACGCTGCCCCGGGTCTGGCGCCGATCTCGCGTTGTTCGGTCCTTGAAGAGTCGGATCGCCTTCGTGCTCATCTCGAAGCTCTATCGACAAATGTACGCCAACACGGGCATTGCGACCGATTCGGCAAGACATGCGCGATCGGTTCGCCTCGCGCGCTGGATGGCTCGTCCTTGCCAGCGACTCTTTGCCGGGGCGCCGATGCCGAACCTCGAGGTGCCTCGCATCTGACGGTCCGGCTGAAGCCGGACCCCACGTGTGTAGGGCCGGACCCCACGCGTGTAGGGCCGGACCTCACCTGTGTAGGGTCCGCCTTTAGGCGGACCGCGGACCTGTATACTTCACCCGGCTTACATCACGACAAGGAGGCGCCCATGAAGCCTGCAGAGACTCGCCGGGTACTCCTGGCCGCCGCAGTCGTCGTCATCGGTGCGGGCGCCCTTTGGTGCCTTGGCGCGACGCGCGACGTTCAGGCCCAAGGCAAGGCCGCAGCTCTGCCGACGTTCGAAGTCGATCGGTCGTGGCCAAAGGTGCCGGCGAAGTGGAAGCTGGGCGATGCATCCAGCTTTGCGATCGACGCACAGGACAACGTCTGGCTGTTGCACCGTCCGCGGACGCTCAAGCCCGATCAGGCCGCCATGGCGGCGCCACCGGTGATGGTCTTCGACACCGCCGGCAATTTCATCAAGGCCTGGGGCGGCGCGGGCAATGGCTTCGAATGGCCCGAGCGCGAGCACGGCATCCACGTCGATTACAAAGGCTTCGTCTGGCTCGGTGGAAACAACTGTCCCACCAACGGCCTTCCGGGACTCAAGCCGGTGGCAGACGACCAGCTGCTGAAGTTCACGCCGGATGGAAAGTTCGTGATGCAGATCGGCCGCAGCAATCAGAGCAAAGGTAATTCGGACACGACGAACCTGCACCGGCCCGCGGATGTGTGGGTGCACCCGCCGACCAACGAGCTGTTCGTCGCCGACGGCTACGGCAATCACCGGATTGCCGTGTTCGACGCAGACTCGGGCGCCTTCAAGCGGATGTGGGGCGCGTTCGGCAACAAGCCGGTAGACGATGACCACTGTGAAGTCGTGACGCCGAAGAGCTTTCCAGATGGTCCTGGTCCTCAGAACTTCAGCATCGTGCACGCCATCCGCGTGGCGAAGGACGGAACGGTTTATGTCGCGGACCGCGAGAATCGGCGCGTCCAGGCGTTCACGGCCGATGGCAAGTTCGTGAAGCAATTGGTGAAGACCGCAACGCCGTTTGCGCGGGATCTCGCATTGTCTCCCGACTCCGATCAGCGCTTCCTGTACGTCGGCAACGGCGACGAAATCGTGATCGTCGATCGCAAGGCGCTCGAGCCGTCGGGTCGATCAAGGTGCCCGGGATGATCGGCGGCGGCCATCAGATTGCCACCGATTCGAAAGGGAATCTCTATATCGCGCAGACGAGCGCAGGGCTGCAGAAGCTGACGTTCAAGAGAAGCTAGGTTCCTGGCTCTGCGATTCCAGGTTCAGCCGGTATAATCCCGGTATTCTCCGTGACGCTCGCGAGTGGTACGCGACTGGGTCCCTACGAGGTCATCGGCCCACTCGGGGCTGGTGGTATGGGCGAAGTGTATCGAGCCCGCGATGCCAAGCTCGGTCGAGACGTCGCCCTCAAGATCCTTCCACAGCCGCTGGCCACAGACCCGGAACGTCTCGCGCGGTTCGAGCGCGAGGCCCACGTTCTGGCCTCGTTGAACCATCCCCACATCGGCGCCATCTACGGATTCGAGGAATCGCAGACGGTTCGCGCTCTGGTGCTCGAATTGGTGAATGGGCCGACGCTTGCAGAGCGCATCGCGCAGGCTCCAATTCCGCTGGACGAGGCGTTACGCATCGCCTGCCAGGTCGCCGCGGCGCTCGAACGGGCCCACGACCAGGGTATCGTGCACCGGGATCTGAAGCCGGCCAACATCAAGATCGCGCATGGCGGCGAAGTGAAGGTGCTCGACTTCGGCCTCGCCAAGATCCTGGAAGGTCCCGCGCCGGGACTGTCGCAATCGCCGACCGAACTCAGGTCGCTCCCAGGCGTGATTCTTGGCACAGCCGGGTATATGGCCCCCGAGCAGGCGAAGGGCCACGAGGCGAGCCGTACGGCCGACGTCTGGGCACTCGGCTGCGTGCTTTACGAGATGCTCACCCGGCGGCCGGCGTTTGCCGGCGATTCGGTGAGCGAGATCCTGAGCGAGGTCCTGAAGTCCGAGCCCGACTGGGGCCGGGTGCCACCGGAGACGCCGGAAAGCATCAGGCGGGTTTTGCGCCGGTGCCTGCGGAAGGACCCGGCACGACGGTATCACGACATTGCCGACGTCCGGCTGGAGCTCGAGGACGCTCAACAGGAGCCCCAGCCTGCCGCAACACATGGCACCGTCGCCACCAGTCCTTCGACGAAACATCGTGAACGCATGGCGTGGGCGGCGTTCGCCCTGATGACCGCGATCGCACTGATCGCCGGCGGGCTTGCGCTCCGGCGCTCGGGGGCACCTTCGTTGCGCTCTGAGTTGCGCCTTGAAATCGCAACGCCCGCGACCAACAACCAGACGTCGTTCGCGATTTCGCCTGATGGTCAGAAGGTGGCATTTGCCGCAGCGTCCGATGGACGGATCAAACTGTGGATCCGCGCGCTCGACGGTTCGTTCGAGAAGGCGGTTGCGGGAACGGAGTCTGCCGCGGCGCCGTTCTGGTCGCCCGATAGTCGCTCGGTCGGCTTCTTTGCGGAGGGAAAGCTCAAACGGCTGGATGTCGAGGACGGCTCGGTCAGGGAATTGGCGAGCGCGGCCGTGGATCGCGGCGGCGCATGGGCACAAGACGGGACGATTCTGTTCACGAGGAACTACACGAGCCCGGTTTACCGCGTCCCAGCCACAGGTGGCACGCCGGTCGCCGTCACCCAATTGAAGGCCGAGCAGGGCGGACATCGAGGTCCTTCTTTCCTTCCCGATGGCCGGCATTTCCTGTACTACGCCACCGGGGGCAGTTCAGAAGCGCGTGGTGCGTATCTGTCCCAGCTCGACGACAGCGCTCAAGCCCGACGTCTTTTCGACGCGGACGCGGGAGCGGTCTACGCTCCGCCAGGGTATTTGCTGTTCGCACGTCAGGAAATTCTGTTCGCGCAAGGATTCGATCTAGGCCGTCTCGAGTTGACGGGGAATCCGTTCCCGGTTGTTCAACGCGTCATGACCGATGGCGGCCTGGCGGCCGTATCGGCTTCGACGACGGGGCCGATCGTGTGGCGCACCGGCATCGGCGGCGAGAGCCGGCGGCAGTTTGCATGGTTCGATCGCGCCGGCAACGAGCTCCGGCGAGTGGGTGAGGTCTTCCTGAACGGGCGCGGCCCTTCGCTCTCGCCGGACGGCCAGCGCGTGGCGTTTTTTCGCGAGGGCGGCGATGGCAACATCGACATCTGGTTACTTGAAACGGAACGCGGCGTGTTCAGCCGCTTCACGTTCGATCCGGCCAACGACGTCCTGCCCGTCTGGTCGCCAGACAGCCGCCGCGTGCTCTTCAGCTCGAACCGGAACGGCGGTATTCACAATCTGTATCTCAAGTCGATCGGCGGCGCTCCCGGAAGCGAGGAGCTCTTCCTCCGCAGCAACCAGATCAAACAAGCCACGGATTGGTCACCAGACGGACGCTTCGTCGTCTTTCGGAGTCAAGATCCCAAACTGGGCTTCGACTTGTGGGGGCTGCCGATGGAAGGCGCCAGCGCTCGTCAGCCATTCGTCATCGCCCAGACCGGCTTCGACGAGCGGGACGCACAGTTCTCGCCCGATGGAAAATGGATCGCCTATCAGTCCAACGAATCGGGCCGTGTCGAGATCTATCTGCAGCCGTTTCCCGGTCTGGGATCCCGCGTGCTCGCCTCCACCAACGGCGGCGCGCAGGTGCGCTGGAACCGAAACGGCCGCGAGTTGTTCTATATAGCTCTCGACGACCGGTTGATGTCCGTGCCGGTCCAAGTCTCAGCGGATGGTCAGGCTTCGGTAGGAATTGCCACGCCGCTCTTCGCCACACGAGTGGGCGGGGCGTTGCAGAGCAACTTCCCTCAGCAATTCATGGTCTCGGCCGATGGCCAGCGTTTCCTGATGAACGTCATCCCTGACGAAGTCCCCACGCCTCTCACAGTCTTGCTGAACTGGAAGGGCGGACGTTAAGTAGCCGTCGCCCTCTACTTCCGGAGCGCCGCGGTCCAGTTGACGACGACGGTGACGGGCTGTGGCGCCGCGTCTCGCCTGATGTCCTCGGCCAGGCTGACGAGGAACCGCTGTCCGTCCGGCGCGGCGCCGTATTGAGGTCCCGCCTGCTGTCCTGTGAGAGCCAGTCGCACCGCGAACAGCGGTTCCACGCGCCCCACGGTGAATGCGGGCCCGCTGACCATCGACCGAGGCCGCCATCCCAGTTCCGGTGTTTGGAGCGAAGTAAAAGATCTCCTTGCCATCGCGCCGCCAGACGGGGGCACCGCCCTCCTCCGGTCGACACCTGCCACTTCCCAGCGGCCGTGTTCGTTCCCTGGCGCCGCACCGGCTGCCTGCTGAGTGCCTCCGGAACGGAATGACGTACACCTCGTCCTGTCCCGATTCGTTCGACTGATAGACGACCCATCGTCCATCGGGAGAGAACCGGCCCAAGACTTCGAAAAATGGCGTGGCCAAGAGAGGAAATGGCTTGCGCTCGCCGAAGAGCGGCAACACCCACAGATCGGGATTACCTGCAGCCGGTCATGAACAGAAGGAACCGTCCGTCTGGCGACCAATCAGTTGGGATCTTGGATACATCGCTAGCCAGCAAGCACTGCCTCGGCACCACTGCCGTTGGATGCCTTTTCATAGATATCAAGAGGGCCTTTCCGAGACGCTCCCCACGCGACGCGGCTTCCGTCGGGAGACCACACAGGAAAGATGTCAGGTGTCGTATCGAACGTGAATCTGGTTCGGACACCACGCGCGAGATCAGTGATCCACAAGTCCGCTCCGACCACGGTTGCCGCTCTGCTTCCGTCCGGCGAGAGCGACAGGCCAAGATAGATTGGCCCGGTCGCCGATCGGCCCGAGCGGCTGACCCTTGCGATCGATCCAGGTGAGCTGAGATCCGCCAGCCTGCGCGGCGCCGGTCTGGTACACGAGCACACCGTCCGTAGAGGCGGAGAACACACCGTAGGGCGGCTGAACACCCTGACGCTGAACCTGGTCGACCACCGGAACCATCTCGCCTGTCGTCTTCAGCTGCGTCGGATCGAAGGGCTGCGCCATCAATGTCGCATCGCGCAGGAACAGGAGGTGATCCTGTGTGTACTGCACGTTGGTCGATCCTGATTTCAGGAGCTCGATCTCCGAAGTCGAGTCGAGAGATCCGACGAAAATCGAAATCATGGGTTCCGCCGGGCCCGAACGGCCATCTGCGTACAAAAGATGCTGACCGTCGGGTAAGAACGATGGCCTGAATCGGGACCCGTCGCCTGGCGGCATGGCATCGCTCGGGACGCCGCCCGAGTCCGCTACTTTCTTCAGTTTGAAGTTGTTTCGCCTCGGTTCGAAGGTCGAAAAGACGATGGTCCCATTTCGACTCCAGGTTCCGCCGCCGCCCGGGCTCAATGCGTCGCAGAGCGTCGTCGGCGGTCCGCCCGCCACGTCGATCTTCTTCAACTTGTTGTCGGCGAAGAATCCCAGGAAGCGGCTGTCCGGAGACCAGAACGCGGACGACACACCCTCGGTTCCCGGCAGCGGCTGTGCCGTGATCGAGTCGAGCGCACGTATCAGAATGGTGTCCCTGCCATCCGCACGGCGCGCGACCATTGCCAGCCGGCGCCCGTCCGGTGAGATCACCAGCGACGTCGGCGTACCCTGACGGCCCGCCAACGAGAGTTGCCACCCTTCGGGCAAAGTGATGGATAAGCGAAGCGTCCGCGGTTGCTCCGGCGAGCGACGCGGGAGAACGAAGAATGCCGCGGTCGCGAGCGCTCCAAGAAGGGTTGTCGTTGCGAGGATCGCGATCCTCCACCACAGACCACTGCGGGCCGGCCGGACCGGCTCGGCCAGTGTCGTTGCCGTCTGCGGTCCTGATGTCGATGAAACTCCTTCCAGCGCGAATGCCAGGTCGCCAGCCGATTGAAAGCGGCTCGCGGGATTCTTCTCCAGGCAGCGATCGACGATGCGCGCCAGCGCCGGCGGGATGTGGCGCTCGGCGACCGGCAGATCCGGCGGGTCTTCTTTGAGAATCGCCGTCATCGTGTCGGCTGTCGTCTCGCCGCGGAAGGCTCTCGTTCCCGACAACATCTCGTACAGCACGACGCCGACCGCGAAGATGTCCGACCGATGATCCGCGGGTTTGCCGCGCACCTGTTCGGGCGACATGTAGCCCAGCGTGCCGAGCACCATGCCCGGCATCGTGTCGGGCGCGATGGTCGGCATCACGCTGGCACCCACCTGCGCCTCGTCGCGTTCGACGAGTTTGGCGAGACCGAAATCGAGGATCTTCGTCCGGCCGCCGGCGGTGACGAACAGGTTGGCCGGCTTGAGGTCGCGGTGGACGATGCCCTTCTCGTGAGCCGCGGCCAGTCCCTGCGCGATCTGAGCCGCGTATTCCACGGCCTTGCGAACGGGGAGCGGTCCCGCGGTCAGCCGGCTCGCAAGCGTCTCGCCGTCCAGCAGTTCCGACACGATGTACGGCGTCGGCGATCCCGACGACAGGTCGGTCCCGATGTCGTACACGGCCAGAATGAAGGCGTTGTTCAGCGCGGCGGCGGCCCGAGCTTCCTGCTCGAAGCGGCGGAGGCGATCGGGGTCCGCTGCAAGGGCCGAAGGCAGCACCTTGATCGCGACGTCGCGGCCGAGTCGCGGATCCCGGGCGCGGTAGACCTCGCCCATGCCGCCCGCTCCGATGGCATTGAGGATCTCGTACGGTCCGATGCGGGTGCCGTCAGTCAGCGGCATGGGCTCGGGGTCATCTTTCTTTCACTAGCGCTGGGGCCCCACCCCCAGCGCAAACTGACGCTGATGCCTCGCCTCGGATTTCCAGGTCCTCGACTCGACATGGCCGCAGGCGCTCATGCCGCCTGCGCCGATGGCGTTGAGGATCTCGTACGGTCCGATGCGACCGCCGGGAGTCAGCTCCATCGGACCTGGAATCTGGCCTCGCGGTTGGCGCGAGCGTCTTGGGGAGTTGGCGATTGAAGAATGGGAAATCTTACTCTAACAAGACGAGCCTGTGAATTGTTGTCATGTGGCTTCCGCTTTTACATGTGGCTTCCGTCTTTAGGCGGAAGAGAGCTGCATTGATCTTCCGGCTAAAGCCGGAAGCTACACACGCGGGAGCGCGTGGGCGGCTTTTCGACGCACGGTCATCATGACGAGCACGCCGAATAGGATCAGCGTGCCAAAGAAATACGGAGAGGTTGCCTCGTAGAGCAGCGCCAGTCGTCGCCCGCCGACGAGAAGCGGCAGAATCGTGGCCGGCGCGGCGATGGCCCCCAGCGCGATCAGAATCGAGCGCTTGTCGGGGGGCGCCGGCCGACGAACCAGAAGGGCGACGAGGGCCACCGCAGGGACGTACAGCGTCACAAAGTAGCGACGCTGTGTGTGCGGCGAGGCGAGCACGATGCCGGTCATGACGATTGAGAATTCCAACAACCTCACCACCGGATCGGCATCGTCACGCCACACGGCTGCCAGGGCCGCAAGGCCGAGCCCGAGAAGACCGACCAGCCAGATACCGTTGACCACCGCCAGCGGAAGATCGGCCACGCTCGCTTCGATATGAGAGACATCCTCATGCCCTGACGTGAGGTACCGCACGAGCGCTCCGCGGAGGGAATAATTGTCGTCTTCATCGACCTTCTCGGCGGCATACGTCGCATATGCCCGCAGCTCTCGTGCGTTCGCGGCGGACCCCATGACGACGGCCGGCGCCAGGATCAGGAGCGCCAGGATTGCGACGGTCACGAGGCAGACGGCTCCTCGTCGTCGGAAAGCGAAGTACGCGAGCAGGGCCATCGGCGTGAGCTTGGTCGCGATGGCGACCGCGAGCGCAGCAGCCGGCAGCAGGACGGACCCCGCTTCGGCTCTGTCGTAGGCGAACACCATCAGCGTGACGACCAGGAAATGGGCGTTGCCGAAGCGCAATTCCTCAGCAATGTATCCCCCGACGATCAGGAATGCGATGAGGAACACTTCCCGTCGCCGTTCCGAGAGACCAGCGTGGCGGGCGACTGTCGCGCCGACGTACCACATAGCCGCGAGCTTCAGCGCGAAGAACGCGAGAGCAGCGAGCTCCAGCGGCAGCCATCCAAACGGAACGAACAGGAATGCGATGGCCGGCAAATATCGGAACCCTTGAGATGGACGCGGCGTTCCACCGTACGCTTCGGCCGGATAGAGCTCGTAGTGGCCAGCAATCACGTTGCGAGCCGCGCGGTGGTAGACGGGGAAATCGATGGAGCGAGTTGCGGCCTCTCGAGCGAGCAGCACGAGAAGGACGAGCAAGACCGCCATCCCGGCACGCTGAAGCCAGATCAGTCTCATGATGTCGCACATCCCTACAGCGGAGGGCCGTACTTTCCGACGAACTGGTTCAGACGAATCCGGACGAGGTCGGCGATCATGCGAAGGCCATCGCGGATCACTCGTACCTTGGTATCGTCGGCGTGACTCCATCGAACGGACACCTCCCGGATGCGCAGCCGACTCCGCGTGGCCAGGAAGAGAATCTCCGGATCGAAGGCAAAGCCGTCGATAGTCTGTTTCTCGAAGATCGAACGTGTCCGGTCCCGGTGAAACAGCTTGAACCCGCACTGCGTGTCGTGAAGCTTCAACCCCAGGCCGATGCGCACCAGTCGATTGAACACGATTCCACCGATCTCGCGAAACCTGGACTGATGCCGCTCAATATAACGTCGATCGAGGGCGCGCGACCCGATCACGATATCAGCATGATCCCGCTCCGCGATGTCGTACAGCTTGGGAAGCTCGTCGATGGGAGTCGAGAGATCCGCGTCTGAGAAGAGGACGTACGTCCCGATCGCCTTCAGCACGCCACTCCGGACGCTGTGCCCCTTGCCGCGGTTTTCAGCATGATGGATGAGCCGGACGCCCTCGCGTTCGAAACGCCTCACGATCTCGGCCGTGCCATCGGTCGAGCCGTCGTTGACGACCAGGATCTCGAACGAGAGCGGCGTTTTTCCAAGGAACTCACGCACTTTGCCGAGCGAGTCGGCGATTCGGCGCGATTCATTGAAAACCGGGATGACGATCGAGATTCTCGGCCGAATCGTGTCGCGGGCGTGCTCCCCGGCCGTCTCTACGGACATCGTGTCGCGGCCGATGCTACCGCGCCCGGCACGCGCCGCCTGAGCTCCTCAATCTGACTGGCGAGGTCTCGGGGCCGATCTTGAGCGCAACTTCGCGTTTGAGCCGCAGGTCACGAGCTCGATACACGCGGCCCATGCCGCCAGACCCGAGTAGCGAGACAACCTCGTACGAGCCGATCGATGTGCCAGGACCGACCATTGAGCGTGTGACGTGCGGCCGATTATATCCGCTGACAGGCCATAGGCCCGTAACGCGACGATCAACGCAGAGATCGCCGAGACTACCTGGCAGGACTGGAAGTGGCGTGCTGTTTGGTGTCATCGAATCGATCGAGCGGTCGCATACAATGTCCGGACGTGTGGCGCGCGCTGAAGCTTCGCCGATCGCGGTCCGAAGGGCTGCCTGTGAAAAAAACTCTAGGAGACTTGCAATGAACAAGTTCATCCGGATTGCGTGGAGCGCGTGCATGGTTCTCCTACTGAGCAGTGCTGCACACGCCGAAGTAACGCTCAACTCATTACGGATCGCGGCAACCGACACCGTGGCGGTTGCGAAGTTCTACCAGTCGGCATTCGGCATGCAGGAGGTCAACCGAATCGATGTCCCCGGAGGGCCTGAAATCTTCGTGAATTTCGGCGGCACCGTCGATGCGGCCAAAGCCAACCTGACCCCGCCGGTGGTCATCATGCACCGCGACACCGACGCGGCCAAAGATCCGATCGCGCACGTGATCTTCAACGTGACAGACATGGCGGCGACCGTTGCCGCAATCAAGGCCGCTGGCGGCACGATGGACGGCGAGCCGCGACCATTCCGGAACACGGGCATCGTCATCGGCATAGCCGTGGATCCGGCCGGTAACCGCATCGAGCTGATTCAGCGACCGCCCGCGGCAGGTCGCTGAGTAACGGGGCATCAGACAGGAGGTGACCATGTCCAGACAGATGACGGTGGCGATGACGTTGGTCTTTTTGGGAGCCGTTTCCGTCTTCGCGCAGCAGGGGAGCGCTCCCTCTGCAACGCCCGCTGCGCGTACGCCGGCACGAAGCCGGGCGCCGCTGTTCTTTCGGGAGGAGTGGAAGCAGACGCCGGCCGGCGGCGAGCATCCCGTTACAGCGGAGTCAGTCGCCAACCCCGATCTCGAGCTCAAGTTGTACGGGACGACCAGTAAGGAGGTGCAGTTGACCGGGGCGGCGACCGATGAGAACAACCCCACGCATGTCTGGACGGGCCTTTGCTCCACGCCGTGTGCGGTCGCGTTTCGCGACAAGAACAACTTCGCCGATCTGTCAGGCCTCGCCCGGATCAAGTGGGTCACGAAGGTCTCTGGATTCCACCAGGTGCGCCCGATCGTCAAGCTGGCCGACGGCACGTGGCTCGTCGGCGATCACACGGATGGCTCGACGGTCGATTGGCTGACCAGCGAATTCTCGCTCTCGGACGTGCGGTGGCTCCGGCTCGACATCGCCAGCGTCTTCACGAAGGGCAACTTCGTCGAGAAGCCGGAGCTCACCAAGGTCGACGAGATCGGCTTCGTGGATCTCATGCCGGGCAGCGGACACGGTCCGGGCGGATGGGTGGACGTCGCGGTAATTGAAGTCTACGGAAGGCCGGTGAAACGCTAGACGCCTGCGCCGCTCTCACCGCGAATCGCTGCCCATCTGGATGCAGGGTCGGGGAACTGCCTACCTGGCGGGACTGGGGGTTGGAACCGGGGTCGAACGTGCCCGTGCTCGTTGATCGTTCGTTGTCGGCCGATCCATCTCGAGCTTCAGCAGCATGAGCATGAACGCGGCGAGCAGCGAACCGACAGCCAGCAGCAGGGCGACAGTCGGCAGAGAGTAGCCATCCGCAAACAAGAACCCCGCAAGGATTGGCGCGAGCACGGACCCGCCGCGGCCCACGCCGATGGCGAAGCCGGTGCCGAAGGCCCGAACGTGGGTGGGAAATACCTGCGCGATGATCGCGTACAGGCCGACGATGCCGGAGTTGGTGCAGAAACCGGCGATGCCGCAGATGAGCGACAGCCGCTGCAGATCCGCCGGGGCGCGGCCGAATGTCGCAACCGCGATCGTGGATGCGAGCAGCACGCCAATCGTCAACAGTTTCACGCCGTACCGCTGCGTCAGGAGCCCAAACAGCGCGCCGCCGAGAGCGCCGCCCACATTGGTCCACACGAGCACACCGGCCGCAGATGAAGCAGCGAAGCCCAGATCGACCACGATCTTCGGGATCCATTTCGCGATGAAGTAGAACGTCGTGATGTGAAAGAAGTACGCGAGCGTGACGATCACCGTCCCTGCGAGGAGCCCGGGAGCGAAGATGTCCGCCGCCGATCGTCGGCGAACTTCGACGGGGACTTCCGGCAGGGCTGTGACAGCAGCATGGCCCATGCGGGTGAGGGCGCTATTAACTTTCTCCAGTGCGCCAGCCGGCTGTTTGCGCACGAGCCAATGCACCGACTCGGGCACGAGCACGAACACGATCGGAATCAGGACGGCGGTGACGCTGGCGCCGAAGTAGAAGACCGCGCGCCAGTCATAACCCCGGAGCAAGAGGGCGGCGACGCTGCCTCCGACCGCGGCGCCAAGCGGGTAGCCGATGGACATGAGCGACACACTCAGGTGTCGGCGTCTGCTGTTCGAGAACTCCGCTGCGACGGCGTTGATCGCCGCGAGCATGCCGCCGATTCCCAGACCGGTGACGATCCGCCACATCGACAGATCGACCAGCCCCGTCACCGTTGTGGCCATCACCATACCGGCAGCCATGATGGCGAGGCAGCCAAGAATCGTCGGCCTGCGCCCGATCCGGTCCGCCACGCCGCCGAGGAGGATCGAACCGATCGCCATCCCGACCAGCTCCATCGACAGCACGATGCCCAGCGCGGCGCGGTCGATGCCCCACTCCTTGGCGATGCCCGGCGACGCGAAGCTGATCGAGAGCACGTCGAAACCGTCGAGGGCATTCAGCGCGATGGTGATGGCCACCACGACAATCTGCGGCGCGCTCATCGGCGAGTTGGCAATGACCTCGCTCGGATCGCGATTCAATTGGGATTTGTTGGCAGCTTCCATTTACGCTGAGCGGGCCGAGATCGCAGAGACCGGATTGAACGCCAAGCTCGCCGAGACCGCGTGGACGTTAACTGGCCTCGGCGGTCCTGGCGGTCTCTGCGTTGAAAACCGTCTCTGCGGCCTCTGCATCCTCCGCGCGGCGCCCCACTAATCCCAATGTCTCCTACTAGAGACGAGGGTTTGGAGCTGACCGCTGATAGCTGACAGCTGATAGCTGACAGCTGATAGCTGATGGCTGCTCTTATTCCATCAACGCAAACGTCCACATCGAGCCGCCGGTTGGAACCTTGTCCGCCCCATAACGATTGGCGAGGCCGCCACCCAGACCTGACGCGACGGTTACGTACTGTTTGCCCTTGTGCGTGTAAGTGATCGCCGTTGAATTGATGCTCGAGCCGGTCTTGAATTGCCAGAGCGTCTTGCCGGTTTCCTCGTCGAGCGCCAGGAGCTCGCCGGTCAACTTGCCGGTGAAGACCAAGCCGCCACCCGTCACGAGCATGCCAGAGGAGCTGGGGAAATCGGTGAGCGGGACTTCCCACTTCTTCTGTCCCGTCAGCGGATCGACCGCCACGAGGTGTCCGTACACGTCGCCAGGTTTCACGTCTGGGAGCCGCGCGGTGACGCCGGTCGTGTTCCCGCCGAGGACGGCCGGTTTCGGATCCGCGAGCTTCTGAATCCTCGGCAGATTCCAGGTGCTCGCGTATATCAATCCGGTATTCGGATTGAAAGCGATCGGCACCGCGTTCGTGCCGCGCGACGGATAAATTTCGATCTCTTCGCCGTCGAGAAAGCGCTTGTAGAGCTCGGTCAGAACGGGCCGGCCCGTTGCGAGATCGATACGAGATGCCCAAGTGACTTTGACCAGCGGGTTCGCCGCGATCAGCTTGCAGTTGGTGCGATCCAGCACATAGAGGAAGCCGTTCTTGTTGGCCTGGATCATCACCTTGCGCGGCTGGCCGCCGACCTGGACGTCCGCCAGCACATGCTCGTCGGTGCCGTCCACGTCGTAGACGTCGTTCGGGGTGTACTGAAAGTAGCAAGCGATTTCACCGGTCTTAGGCCGGATTGCGAGCACACTCGAGGTGAAGAGACTGTCCAATGCCCCACGAGGTTTCGGATCGTAGGGCTCGGCGTTGCCCGTTCCCCAATACACCAGATCGAGCTGCGGATCGTAGGAGCCGGACCGCCAGGTCGGTCCACCGCCTTGTTTCCATGCGTCGCTGTTGGCGGGCCACGTTTCGGACCCTGGTTCGCCCGGTTCAGGGATGGTGTAGCGCCGCCACAACTTTCTTCCGGTTTCGGGATCCCACCCGTCGAGGAACCCGCGCGTCGTGGTTTCTCCTCCGGCCATCCCTGAAATCAGGACGCCGTTGGCCACGATCGGCGCGCTGGTCGCGTAGTAGCCTTCCGCGGCATCCGCGAATTTCTGGTTCCAGATCTCTTTTCCGGTCTTCATGTCGAGGGCGAGGATGTGGTTGTCGATCGTGACGCGAAAGACCTTGCCGTTATAGATAGTCGCCGCGCCCCGGTTGAAGGCCGAGGCCGCGCGGGGCACACCCGGTTCGAGCTTGACCGGCGTGCGCCAGATCTGTCTGCCGGTTTCGACGTCGATGGCAAACGTCCACTTGCCGTTAATGGCGTAGAGGACACCGTTGTAAATCGTCGGCGCCGCCAGTTCGCCCATGTCGTTCATCAGACTGGCGCTCCAGATGGGCACCAGGCGCTTCACGTTGGACTTGTCGATTTGCTTGAGAGGGCTGTAGCTCTTGCGGTCGTAGCCCATGCTCTGAGTGGTGACGTTCTCGGTGTTCTTGCCGTCGTTGATCAGTTCTTCCGTCGTTTGAGCGAATGCCATTCCGGACCAGAGGCCCAGGAGCACGGTGAAAAATCGGACGTTCCTCATGAGCAAGCCTCCCACCCGGCGGTTATCGCGTGGCCATTGTAGGGCTTCTGGGTTGCAGCCCCCAAGCTGATAAACGGCGGAGCCGGGCGGCCGATAAGGTCGTAAGAGACCCTCATGCACGTCCGCCTCGTTACGACGTTTCGCGCCAGCAAAAAGGAACCAGTCGCCGTTCTGCTCGAACGGATTCATACGGCGTTCTTGTCGTCGGGTCTTGCGGAACCGGCGGTGCAGTTTTCCCTTTCTGATTCACCGGTTCCAGGCTTCGTTTCGAGCGTGGACCGTGTGCTCAAGCGGTATCCGGCCCTGTCGCGTTTCGAGTCGACGAGCTCCTTGGTGCCCGGCACGCCTCCCATTCATCGGCTTTCCAACGGCCCCGAGTCGCCCGCATCGGGTCAGGCGATCGAGTTTTCGACGCTGCTTGCGATCGCGGCAGGGGTGCCGAGATCGTTTCCGTTTCACAACTTCTCGGTCCACTTCCAGAGTCCTGCCTTCGGTGTGGCATTGTCTGGTGCTGGTTACATCGGCCCGACGGTGCCGGGAATTATCGTGGGCGACTCGTGGTGGGTGAACGGTCGAGTGAGATCGGTAACCGCCGTCACCGGTGTCGAAGCGGGCACCGAGAACAAGAAGTTGCCGTCTCCGCCTCAGAGCGTGGCGGCTGTGCTCAGCGCGTGTGGAAAGGCCAAGAGTACGACGCAGATCCCGATGGCCGAGGACCCCTCGCGGCCATCGACACCACGGCCGGCTTCAGCGTCGCCAGAAATCGCGGAAGCCGTCCGCGCCGTTGTGCTCGATTTCCGGGCACGTCTTCCTCAGATATTCGATCGGGCGAATCTTCCACACGAGATGCCCCCGGCCCTGGAGGCGCTGCGCACCGTCGGCCTAGGCGAGACCACAGGACCGAAGAAGCCTGTCCTCGTTCGCGCCTTCAAACCTCTGGGTTACGACTGCCGCGGCGATTCCGGGACGTTTACGCTTCGCCGCCGCACGCCTGGCAACCTGACCGTCCAGATTGACCTCGACGTCGGGACGTGGAGCCAAAGTCTTTCAGCCACGTTCGGCGTGATGGGTCTCGGGTTCAAGGCCCGGCTGCCGCTCGGCGTTTCCAAGCACTCCATCGGAGGCCAGTACAAGATCGGCAACGCCGAACACTGGCAGAAGCTTGTCGATAATCTCGCCGCGCTTGTCGTGGAGCTGGACCGGAGTTTTGTGCCAGCGATAGAGACTGCTGCTGGGCCCTCACCGGAGTGGTTCACCCCTGAACAGTCCTGAGGACTGGAGCCGATCGCGTCTGACCCGAACGCCGTCCCGCTGCCTCGATGTCCAGCAGCCGCCTTTTCCGCCACAGTCCTCCGCCATAGCCGCCGAGCTCGCCGTTCTTGTTCAACACGCGATGGCAGGGAATGACGATGGCCACGCGGTTCATGCCGTTGGCCCGGCCGACTGCCCGGACGGCGGCTGGATTCGCAACGGTACGCGCGATGTCTTCGTAGGAGCGTGTCTCTCCATACGGAATGTGTCGCAAGGCGTCCCAGACCCGTTCCTCGAACGGCGTGCCCGGTGCGTCGACCGGAACCGCGAAGGTGTGTCGGGTGCCCGCGAAATATTCCTCGAGCTCTCGTCGCAACGTGGTCAGATGCGCGTGCTCGGCCGGAACCAGCGGGGCCTTGAAGCGCCGGCGGAGGATTTTGAGCTGTTCTTCGAGCATCCGCCGATCGGTGAATTCGAGCAGACACACGCCGGCATCGGTCGCGCCGGCGATCATGGGGCCGAGAGGTGTGTCGATCCAGGCGAGCCGGATGTAGTTGGTCTCGGCCGTCCGGCTGGGCGGCTGACCGAACGCTTTCTGGAACGCCTCGCGAAACGCGCTGTGCGATTCATAACCAGTTTCAAACACCGCATCGTCTAGCGTCTCGCCGTCGCGGATGCGCTCGAAGGCCCGGGCGAGCCGTCGCGCGCGGCAGTAGGCCTGAAACGTCAGGCCGTACTGCGCGGCGAAGTAGCGGCGGACTCGCGCCGGCTCGACGCCCATCGCGCGAAGATCGCGCTCGCGGATTCGTGCTCCCGGCTGACGTTCGATACGGTCGAGCAGCGCGCCCACCCAGGATGGCGCCTGGTTGCTTTCGAGCGGCCGGCAGCGAAGGCACGGCCGGTAGCCGGCAAAAAGCGCGTCTTTCGGCTGCGCGAAGAACTCGACATTTTCCGGTTTCGGCTTGCGCGCCCGGCACGACGGCCGGCAGAACACGCCGGTCGTGCGGACACCCAGATAGAAGACGCCGTCGTAAGACGCATCGGACGCCTGGTAGGCGCGCTCCATTTCGGTCCGAGTCGGCATCGACAGCAGCGGGAGGGGAGCGGCGACGGGTGAAGACATGGTGTTCGAAAGCATCATGCGCGCATTGTCGCAGGGACGCAACCAGGCCCGCGACCGGAAAAACGACGCGATATTTTTCGTGCTCGCCGGCCAGCTTCCGAGCGCCGATCTGGATGGCTGGAACCGGACGAGATCGCTGTCAACGATGGCGTTGACAGCGATTTGCACATTAAGTATAAACTCGTGTGTGTGACGTCGTCGGATTATCGGCAGGCCCTCGAGACGGCCATCCGCGAATACGAGGGGCTCGTTCACGAACGTCAGGACATCGACAAGCGCCTCGCCCAGCTCGCGCAGACCATCAGCACGTTGAACCGGCTCTGTGGTTTCACGGCCAACGTCTTCTGGGGAATGACCGATGCGTGTCGCGTCGTGTTGAGAAACGCCGGACATCCGATGACGCCAACCGAGGTCCGCGATCGTCTCGAGGCCATTGGACTCGATCTCTCCAAGTACACCAACAGCCTGTCGGCGATCCATACAGTGATCAAACGGCTCGTCGAAGCTCAGGAAGTCCGGCTCGTGGAGCTCGAATCCGGGCGATTCGCTTACGAATGGCAGCGGCCGCCCAAGAGCATGGCTCTCAATGAAGAGTCCCTGGCCCGTTTCGAGCGCAGGTCAAGTTCACCGTTGAACCGACGGAAGAAGCGCTGAGGATCGACCTTCCATGATTCATGTCAAGAGTTTGTCCAAGACGTTCGGCGAAGTGAAAGCCGTCGACAACGTCTCGTTCGACGTCGAGGCGGGAGAGATCTTCGCATTTCTCGGACCGAACGGCGCCGGCAAGACGACGACCATCCAGATGCTGACGACGCTGCTTCGTCCGACGGACGGCAGCCTGTCGGTGGACGGTCTCGATCCGGTGGCCAAGCCGCTCGAGGTCCGCCGCCGTTTCGGGATCGTCTTTCAGGATCCCAGCCTGGATTCCGAGCTCACCGCATACGAGAACATGAACCTGCACGGCGTCCTCTATCACGTGCCCCGCCGCGTTCGGGCCGAGCGGATCGAGCTGCTCATGAAGGTCTTCGAGGTGTGGGAGCGGCGGGACTCCTACGTAAAGACATTTTCCGGTGGGATGAAGCGCCGGCTGGAAATCGCACGCGGCCTGCTGCACACGCCGAAGATTCTTTTCCTGGACGAGCCGACGCTCGGCCTCGATCCGCAGAGCCGGAATCAGCTCTGGACGCAAGTCAAGCATCTCAACGAGACCGAAGGCGTCACCGTGTTTCTGACGACCCACTACATGGACGAAGCCGAACGGGTGGCGCATCGGATCGCCATCATCGACCACGGGCGGATCGTCGCGCAGGGCTCGTCGGCGGAGTTGAAGCAGCAGACGGGCACCGACTCGTTGGAGGGAGCATTCCTCGCGCTGACCGGATCGACGATCCGCGACGAACGAGCCGATGCCGCCGAGCAGCTGCGCAACATGGTGAAAATGTGGAGACGATGACAAGGAGGCGATGAGGCGGTGACGGCGATCTATTTTCTGTGGTTGCGCGAAGTCAAACGTTACCTGCGCTCTCGTCCGCAAATCATCGCGTCGCTCGCCCAACCGCTGCTGTATTTGCTGGTCCTCGGGTTCGGGCTCGGCGCGGTTTTTCAGCAGGCCGGGCAGGGGAGCTACTTGCAGTTCGTCGCCCCGGGCGTCGTCGGGATGGGCATTCTTTTCACCTCGATCTTTTCTGGCATCGGTCTCCTCTGGGATCGTCAGTTCGGATTTCTCAAAGAAACGCTCGTGGCGCCGGTACCGCGGCTGCAGATCATGATCGGACGCACGCTCGGTGGCGCCACGATCGCGACGATTCAAGGAACGCTCGTGCTGATCGTTTGTCTGCTTGCGGGCTTCCGGCCGGCGAGTTTCACGAATCTGCCGCTGGCCTTCTTGTTCATGGCGCTGATCGCCGTGGTCTTTGCCTCGCTGGGAACCGCGATTGGCTCGGGTTTGAAAGACATGCAGGGATTTCAATTCATCATGAATTTCCTCGTCATGCCGATCTTCTTTCTCTCGGGCGCGCTGTTTCCTTTGACCAACCTTCCCACGGCCCTCGCAGGTGCCACGCGCCTCGACCCGCTCTCCTACGGCATCGACGGCCTGCGCGGTGCCCTCATCGGTCTTTCACATTTCAGTCTGTGGACCGACGTCTCGATCCTGTGCGTCGTTGCAGTAGGGTTTATTGCTCTGGGTGCGTGGTCGTTCTCGAGGATCCAGATCTGAGAACGTTACTTACTTTCCACTTTCCACTTTCAACTTTTCACTTATTCTGGGGCTCGAACCGACCTGCTCGTACCAGAAGCCATCCATCGGTCGATCGAGTCTGAGGATATATAGGCTTTGCGATTGCGTTCGGGCCAGGCTGCCTTTCACGACGACGCGATCGCCTGGTGTGAAGGTGTTCGCGGTCACGCCGATTGCGACGAGCTCGCTGCGGTTGTCCATCTCTCCACGCCACTGCTGCACCGTTCCGGCGCTGTCTCTGACGTCCACGATCAGGATTGGATGAGGGTTGATCAGCTGGAACTGCGAAACGGTGCCGTCCAGCGAGACCTGGCGGCCGCTGTCGTAGACGCTCGAAATGGAGTGATGGGCCTGGCCAGATATCCCGGCAACGCAGATGAGCATCGCGATAACAAGCCCACTTCGTGTCATGCCAGCACCTTCACCCTAGAAGCCAATCGACTGCTGAATCCGACGATCGGCGCCAGAGTCAGGAGAAAGGTCAAGTGGTACCACGCCGGAAACCTGCTCCACAGGCTGTAGTGGATGGGGATGAACATGATCAGCAGAAGACCTCCAAGCCACCACGCAGGTTTCGCATCGCCCTTCGCAACCAGTGCCGCCAGCCAGCCGCCGCCGACGGAGCAGGCGGCGCCTACGGCCAGCCTTGCCAGCTGCATCGGCAGCGTGAAGGCCATTTCCGGCTCGACTCGCGCGTAGTCAGGCCAGAACGCACGCATGAGAGCGAAGCCCACGGCTCCGATGCAGATCCATGCGATGAATCCAGCGACGATTGCCAACACCGTGCGCCACATGGGCCCTCCCTCCGACAGCTTACCATTCGCCGCTCCGGGCCTACTGATGCTGTTCGGCGAAGCAGAACCGGTCCCTCCTTTGTCAGAGCGCGAATTCGGGTCGGGAATCTGTCGCCGCCGCGCCCCGGGTCGACGGCGCGGGAAACCGCTCCTCCGGGTTAGTGTGCACAGCAGGCGCAGCTCCGTGAGCTGCGCCGGACTCGGCCCTGCGTTCGCGGTTTCCCGTCTGTCGCCCGCGTCGCGCCGCTCCCACGGGCCGCGGCGGCGACAGATTCCCGACCCTATCAGGCTGATTGCTCTGGCAGGCGAGTGCCAAAACCTGCGTCGTTGACGACTCGCGCAAGCGGCATCGGTCCGTTCGCGCAGAACCCCGTTGGAGCAGGCCGTTACCGATCGCACGAACAGTCATCTTGCCAAAGGCCACATTGCCAAAGCTTCACCCGAAACCGAAAAACGCGGCGAAGCGAGCCTTCCACGGCGGTCTCGGGGCAACACCCTGGGCCGTGACATTGCCCCGGTCGCTGCTCTTCGGTGCGCGGAAGACGCAACAACCCTGACCGCCGTGCGCCGACAGAGTATCGAGTCGGAGCCGCGTTTTTCCGGCCTGCGGAACGCGGGGTTCGAAGCGAATGGACCGAGCCGCTTCCGCGAATCGCAGGGGTCATGGTTCTGCTTCTCGACTACGCTCGGAGTGTGATCCCGGCGATAATCGGCGTTAACTAAAACACAGTCCGAGGGATCTCATGAACCGCATGTTTACGGCTGTTGCGCTCGCTGTGATAGCGTTCGCCCCGCCGACCTCTGCGCAGCTCTCGAACAAGACGGCGCCGGTCATCGTCGGCCACTACCACCTGAACGTCACGAGCGTTGACGCCCACAAGAAGTTCTGGGCGGATACGCTCGGTGGAACGGCGATCACGTTCGGGCGTGGCCTGGACGTCATCAAGTTCCCCGACGTCTTCATCTTCCTGAACGTCCAGCCGCCGACCGGCCCCACGCGCGGCACGGCGTTCGACCACATCGGATTCGCCGTGCCGGACGTCCCGGCGCTGACCACCAAGGTCGTCGCGAACGGCTATCAGTTGACGGTTGGCCGAGAACCAGCCCCCGGCCAGACTGTCAGCCCGCCGACCGCAGGCAACTACGGGCGTTTCTCATACCTTCTGGGCCCGGACGGCGCGAAGGTCGAGCTGGTGACGAACATGGAAGCCAACGCGCCGCCCATCACGCACCACCATGTCCACTTCATCAACAAGCAATACGTCGAAATGCAACAGTGGTATATGAAAGCCTTCGACGCGACGCTGCGGCCAGGGCAAACCGACTTCTTCATCGGCGCCGATCTTCCCGGTGTCGGGTACATGCTCAACTTCTTCCGCTGGGAAGGCGACCAGAACATCTCACATGTACCTACCAAGGGTCGCGTGGTCGATCACGTCGGCTTCGAAGTGAAGAACCTGGAGGCATTCTGCAAGAAGCTCGAAGCGAAAGGAATCAAGCTGGAGACGCCCTTCAGGCGAGATCCGGCGCTGGGCAACATCGGAACCGCTTCCCTGATCGACCCCTGGGGCGTCTCCATCGAGCTCACCGAAGGATTGGACTGATTTTCTCAACCTTCATTCATGTCGGCGAAAGGCCGTGTCCACGCGCGCAGACGCGCGATCGAAGCGCGTTCCGAGCAGAACCAAGCCATCTCCACGTCGAGTGCGGCGTTTGAAACGCCGCGCTCGATGAGTGGCGTGTGGTGGCGGCTGGGGTTGCTCGCCGCGGCCGGAGTGCTGGCGTACTCCAACAGCCTCTCGGGGTCTTTCATCCTCGACGACGTTACAGCCATCGTCCAGAACCAGGACATACGCGATTGGTCGCGATTCGGCAGCGTGCTCATGCCCGAGCGTGAGCTGCCGGTGGCGGGACGGCCGCTGGTCAACGTGTCCCTGGCCATCAACTACGCCCTTGGTGGCCTGGATGTTCGCGGGTATCACATCTGGAACATCGCCGTGCACCTCGGCTGCGCGCTTCTGGTTTTTGGGGTGGTTCGGCGAACGCTCCTGGCGAACCGCGTCGATCGGGAACTGCGTGAACGATCGCTCGATCTTGCGTTCGCCGTGGCGCTGCTGTGGGCCTTGCATCCGTTGAATACCGAGGCCGTCAATTACGTCACGCAGCGAACCGAATCCATGATGGGCCTGTTCTACCTCCTGACGGTCTACGCGAGCATCCGTGCCGCAGCGACGTCGCCGCGAGGGTGGCCAGTCGTCGCCGTCGTGGCCTGCGCCTCGGGCATGGCGTGCAAAGAATCCATGGTCACGGCGCCTCTTCTCGTCGCGCTGTACGACCGCGTGTTCATTTTCGATTCGATCAAAGCCGCGGTAAAGGAGAGATGGCGGTTGTACGCTGGTCTGGCGTTCAGCTGGCTGGTCCTCGCGCTACTGATTTCTTCTGGGCCACGCATTCATTCGGCCGGCTTTTCGAGCGGCGTGAGTGCGTGGACGTACTTGCTGAACCAGGCCGTGATGATCGTGCGCTACCTGCGCCTCGCGGTGTGGCCCACGGCGCTGGTCGTCAACTATGGTTGGCCCGTTCCACTGACGCTCGGCGAAGTGCTGCCGCAGGCACTCATCGTGGTGACGCTCCTTGTCGGCACGATCGCGGCGCTGATGCGGCGGCCGCCGCTCGGATTCCTGGGCGCGGCATTTTTCATCACGCTGGCGCCGACATCGAGCATCGTGCCAATCGCCACCGAAGTCGGGGCCGAGCGCCGCATGTACCTGCCATTGATTCCCATCGTCATCTTGCTCGTCATTGGCGGTGTCCGACTCTGGACCTCACTGAGCGACGGCATTCCAAGCCTGAGTCATCGGATGCCGAAGCGTGCCTCGGGATCGATTGTGCTCGTGGCTATGGCCATGCTGCTGGCAACGGTGACGGTCGCTAGAAATCGTGAATATCGTTCGAGCCTGCTGATGGCGCAGACGGTTGTCGATCGCTATCCCACGAGCTACGCACATCACGAGCTGGCGAATCAGCTCATCGCAGCCGGCCGCCACGAAGAGGCAATGGCTCATTTGCGCCTGGCGGTGCCAGGCGCTCCGCGCGCCCACTTCACGCTCGGAGCCGAATTGTTCGAGCAGGGCCGAACGGACGAAGCCATTTCAGAGCTTCAAACGTTCCTCGAAAAGCAGCCGCTTCTTCTCGAAGTCGTGTCGGCGCGGGAGTTATTGGGTCGTGCGTTCGCCAGGCAGGAGCGTTGGCAGGAAGCGGTTCAACAGTACCGCCAGGTTCTCAAGATGAATCCATCGGCAGAGCAGGTGATCGAGACCCATCTCGTTCTCGCCAATGCCTTGTACGCCATGAAGTCGTATGACGAGGCCAGCAATCACTATCGGCAGTTCGTCCAGGCGCGACCGGATCACGTTGGCGCGCTCAGCAGATTAGGGATCGCTTTGATGGCGACCGGGCAGATATCCGACGCGATCTCGGCGTTCCGACGGGCGGCTGAGATCAATCCTCAGGACGGCGCTGTTCAACAAAACCTTGCGAACGCTTTGTTCGATGCTCGAAACGTTGATGCCGCCGCCGAGCCAGCGCGGCGCGCCGTCGCGTTACGACCGGACGATCCTGTGGCGCACGACCTGCTTGGTCAGATCCTCGCGGAGCAGGGACAGTTGATGGCCGCGATCGCGGAGTTTCAACGGGCACTCACGATCGATCCGAATGCCGCTGACGCTCGCGAGCACCTGGCACAGGTGACTCGCGCGAGCAAGCGCTAGCGAGCCTTGTAGGTCTTACTGAACCCGTTACGGCTGTTCGTGATCGTGAAAGCTCCGTCTCGCTCGACGGATGCCTTGAGCCAATGCCCTTGGCATTCCGCCGTGTCTTCGAGATTGGCGATCATCTGTTCGGAGGTGTTGTGGTCGGGATCGAGCAGCGAGCGATGACCTTGCCAGATTCCTTCGATGTCCGGCGTCTGGGCAATCCGTTCGTAGTGCGGGGTCAGGGCCTTCGGTGCGCCCGGGGAGGCTCCGCCCAGGCCTTTCCGTGGGCCGTTGTTGACGATCACGACCTGGGGCTTGATGGCATAGAGCAATCCTGGCGCCCCGGCTCCGTCCAGCGCGCCGTGGCGACCCGCCTGCCAGATGCTGACCTGGCCCACGCGATTGACGGGGCACGCCAGCTCCATTTCCTTCTCCCAGTCGAGATCCGCGAGGTCGATGAATCGGAACTTGCCGAAGGTAAAGAGCGAGCCCACCATGTATTGGTTCTCAGGTCCCTCGGGCGGCCTGTTTTCTGCCGTGCTGCAGAGCGGATTGGGCCCGCCGCCGTTGAGCGGCTTGGCGAGCAGGCGCCCATTCGACGCAATCACGTCGACTTGAACGCCTTTCAACGGAATCTTGTCGCCGACGTTGACAATCGTTCTTTTCGACGCGCAGACGCTCTTATAGGCGTCCTGCCAGCGTTGGTTCGCCGGCTCGATGAAGTCGCCGCGGTCGAAACACCGTTCGATGGGGATCAGCTTGGCAAGCGCCTGGAGTCCACCGGCATGGTCGGCGTGAAAGTGACTGAGGACGAAGTAGTCGATTTTCTTGAGTCCGGCCTGCTGGGCCACGGCGAAGATCCGCTTGGCGTCGCGGTCGCCCACCTCCCAGCCGGCGTCGTACAGCAGCGATTCACCGGATGGCGAGACGACCAGCGTTGCGGCGCCTCCCTCAACGTCTATCCAGTAAATGTCGAGGTTTCGCGACTGGGCCGCCACAGGGCCCTGGATTGCGAGCAGCAACGCGGCGAGCCAAATCGATCGCTTCATGCGGTGGATGCTACCACCTCCTCGCCGACCTTGAAACCGGCGCCGTTCTGTCCGAGAATTCATCCACGCTCGGCGTGGCCACTGTTTCCGGTGGCCATTTCGGTTAGAGGGAGCAATGCTCATGAAACGGTCCTCCCGAACGCTTTTGTCTCTGGCGCTTCCGATCCTGCTGGTCGCATCGGCCTTGGTGTCCGCTGCCGACTACACGCTCACCGTCAACAAAGACCGCCTGATCAACGCGCTCAACGAGCCTCAGAACTGGCTCTTGATGAACGGGGACTACGGCTCGATTCGGTACTCTAAGCTCACGCAAATCAATCGGGACACAGTCAAGAACCTGCGCATGGTCTGGGCGCTCGCGCTGGGCGGCATGCAGGATGTTGGACAAAACGGCCCTGAGAACGAAGTCAACCCGTTGGTCGACAACGGCTACATGTACACGAGCGATGGGTGGGGGACGGTCTACAAGATCGACGCTCGCAATCCGCAACGGGCAAGCTTCGTCTGGGTCGCCGATGCCGGAGTGAAGCACGAAGGCAACGCGCCGCGGACGCGCGGGATCGCGCTATGGGAAGAGATGGTGATTGCGAACCTGCCCGACGGCCGGGTCATCGCCATCAACCGCGATAACGGGGAAATCGTGTGGGACAAGAAAATCGCGGGCAAGAACGAGTTTGGCAGCCAGGAGAAGTTCTCGGCGGCGCCGCTCGTGGCCGACGGTAAGGTCATTATCCAGAACGGTGCGGGCGATGCCGGCACCCGCGGCTGGGTGGCGGCGCTCGACGTCAAGACCGGCAACGAGTTGTGGCGCTTCTATGTCGTGCCGAAGCCCGGCGATCCCGGTAGCGAGAGCTGGAGGGACGACCACAACGCGTGGAAGACCGGTGGCGGCGGCTTGTGGCAAACCGGGTCCTACGATCCCGCGGCCAATCTCTACATCGTCGGCACCGGCAACCCGTACCCGATTTACGACCCGCAATTCCGACCCGGCGACAATCTCTACACGAATTCAGTCATCGCGCTCAACGTGGCCGATGGCAAGCTCGCCTGGTACTTCCAGTACACGCCCAACGATTCGTGGGACTACGACGAAGTCGGCGTGCACATGCTGTACGACATCAATATTGGCGGCCAGATGCGCAAGGTCGTCAGCCATTACGGACGCAACGGTTTCTTCTACACACTCGATCGGACCAACGGCCGGTTCATCAAAGGAGAGAAATACGTCAACGACTTGAATTGGACCAAGGGTCTTGACCCGAGGACCGGCAAGCCGGTTGAGTACAGCCCGAAGCTTGAAGTACAGCTCTACAATCCGGAGGCGCGTGCGCTCCGCGGCGACGGCAAGAAGCGCACGTGCCCGACGTGGCACGGTGGCGTAGCGCACCAGCCGCTGGCGTTCAATCCTGTCAAGAACATCGCCTACGGTGTCGGGACCGAAGGGTGCTTCACGCAGAATGGCGCTGCAGTGGCTGCGAAATCCGCGGAGGGTGGCATCGATACGAAGGCGAGCCAACAGCGCCAGTACAGCAGCGACCTGTACTACGGCGCTGTGACGGCTTTCGACGCTGTCAACCACAAAGTGATCGCGAAGGCCGTGACGGACATCGAAATCCGCTCGGGGGTGACCGCCACCGCGGGCGGCCTGGTGTTCTCAGCCTTGCAGGACGGCTGGGTCGTCGCCTACAACGACGAGACACTCGAAGAGCTGTGGCGCTTCAATGTGGGGACACCACTCAAAGGTTCACCGGTCACGTACTCGGTGAACGCGAAGCAATATCTCGCCGTGCAGACGAGCGGTCGCCACCTGCATCCGGTGAATTGGGACAAGCTGGAGAATTCGAGCTATCTGTTCGTGTTCGCGCTGAACTAAGGAACAGTTCAACAGACCCTGAACTATTCGTCCCGGAGCGCCTCGGTCGGATTGATCCGAGACGCGCGACGAGCCGGCAGGTACGCGGCGAGGGCGGTGACCGCGAGCACTGTGACCGCGACCAGCGGGAAGGCGACGAAATCGGTACGACCGTCGCCACCTGGGCCGCCAGGAAAGACGGCCGATAATCCACGGCTTGCGCCCATGCTTGCCAGGAGACCGAGGCCGAGCCCCGCGACGGCGAGCATCATGCCTTGCCGCAATACCATCCGCAGTACCGTGGAACGGTTCGCACCGATCGCCATGCGGATGCCGATCTCTCTAGTCCGCCGACTCACTGCGTACGCAACCAAGCCGTAAAGACCGACGATCGCCAATATCAGCCCCATCAGCCCCATGGCAGTGATGAAGCCGCTGACCACCTTGAGGGCGACGACCGTACGCATCCGATAAAACTCCTCCATCGTCCGAACGTTGAAGATCGGTTGGTTCGTATCGAGGCTCCGGACCACCTCCCGCAGTGGCGTGACGAGGCTGGACGGATCGCCCACTGATTCGGTCAGCAAGGTCATTCGTTGCTGTGGGCGCTGCTTGTATGGGAGATACACGAACTCTCGGGGCGGCTCCATGATGAAGAGGTACTTGCTGGTTTTGGCGAGACCGACAACCTCCACCCAGGCGCCATCCTTGCCGTCCAATCGAAACCGCTTACCCACGGGATCCTGACCGGGCCAGTAGTGCTGCGCGAGAACCTCGTTCACCACGGCCACCTTGGGAGCGTCAGCGGAATCGGTCGGACGAAACCCTCGTCCCTCGAGAATGGTCAGCCCCAGCGTGTCGAAGTAATGCTCGTCGACGATCGCGCCCGGAACGGTCGTGCTCTCTTTTCCCACAGGGAACTGAAAGCCTTCAGGCGTAATCGTGACTGGACGAGCCCCGTCCATGGGCGCGGAAGAGGCGAGCGCGGCCGACTTGACACCGGGTACGAGCCGGGCGCGCTCAGCGACCTGCTCGAAGAACTGCTGTGTCTGCGCATCGCTGTAGCGCACGAGGCTGGGGTTGAAACTCATCAGGAGCAAGTGATCCGTCCGGTGGCCGGGACCGACGACTAGTCGCTGCTGGAAGCCTCGATACACGAACGTGGCCACCGCGAGCAGCAGCACGGAACCGGCGACTTGTCCTCCGACCAGCAGCGCGCGACCCCACCGCCGGCGCCGCCCGAAGCCGGCAACATCGGTCGCTTTGATCACCGCAGTCAAATCCCCGCGTGTCGTCCGGATCGCCGGGGCGAGGCCGAACAGGAAAGCGCTCACCAGCGCGACGACGAGACTGACGAGCAACGCGCGTCGATCCAGCTCGAATGATGCGGCGATTGGCAGATCCGTCGGGATTCGAAACTGTCTGCCCCACAACACACCGACGTAACCAACGCCGAGACCGACGCCGCCGCCGAGGGCCGCAATCATCATGCTCTCGGTGACGAGTTGGCGGACGATCCGGGCACGCCCGGCGCCAATGGCCAAGCGCAGGGCCATTTCGCGAGCCCGCGCAGGCGCACGACTGGTCAAAAGGCCCGCGACGTTGCCACACGCGACCAGCAGCACCGCCGCTGCGAGCAGGGTGAGCATTGCGAGCAGGCTTGCGTCCTCCGGGGATTGCGCGATCCTGGTCTGGAGTTCGGTCTTCACGGCGAGTCTTCGATTGCGGTTCGTCTGCGGGGTACGCCTGTTCGAGATCCTTCGCAATCACGGACAATTCGGTTTGCGCCGACTGCAGCGTCACCCCGGCCTTGAGGCGTCCCTTGATCGTGACGTTGCGGAAACCACGCGCATCAAGAGGACGGAGAGCGGGATCGGCCACGAGGCGCGGCCACATCATCAGGGGTGCGTAGAACTCAAACCGGGCGAATTGATCCAAGCCGGTGAACTCGGGCGGAGCGACGCCGACGATCGTGAACTCGATCCCGTTGAGGCGCACGGTTCGGCCAAGAATGGAGCGATCTGCGCCGAACTCGCGCTCCCAGAAATCGTGGCCGAGAATCAGGACGGCATCGCGGCCCGGTGCCTGGTTCTCTTCGGGTCGAAAGGCACGTCCCAGCTGGGGCTCGACTCCCATGACAGAGAAGAAGTTGCCGCTGACGAGCATGCCCATCCTGAGGGCCGGCGGCGCGTCGGGTTGAGTGGCGAAGCCCACGGTGCTGCTGGTGAATGCGACCAATCCATCGAACGTCTTGCTTCGATCCCTGATGTCGATATAGTCCGGGTACGAGCTCACCATGACGCCGAACCCCTCGACCATGGTGGCCGAGCCGACTGTCAGCACTTTGCTGGGATGGGGCACGGGGAGAGGCCGCAGCAACATCGCGTCAGCCGCACTGAACACCGCACAATTTGCGCCGATGCCAATGGCCAGTGAGACGACTGCGACAACAGTAAAGCCAGGATTCTTCAACGTCATGCGCCAGGCATAGCGAAGGTCCTGAGCGATCGTTTCGAACGGGTGCAAGGCCCGCCGCTCTCGGTACGCTTCCTTCGTTCTCATCACGCCTCCGAAACTGCGGGAGGCCGCTTGAGCGGCTTCTCGGGAGTCCATGCCGGCTCGGACGTTGTCGTCGGCCTGCATTTCCAAGTGGAAGCGAATCTCAGCGTCCAACTCACGATCCAGACGCTTCTTGAACAACAACGCCCGGAGGCGCGATGTGAAGACGCTGAATCGGCTCATAACAACTCCTCGACTCGTCGGCGAGCCTCGCGCTCGAGCCTCTCTACTCGTATCGCAGCGCTTCCGTGGGGTTGATGCGCGATGCGCGACGCGCCGGGATCGCCGCTGCGAGGAGCGTGACCATGAAGACCCCCACGGCGACGAGTCCGAGCGCCACGACATCAGTTGGGCCATTGCCGGGGCCCGCGCCAGGAAACAGCGCTCCAAGTGCTCGGCCCGCGCCCACGCTCGCCAGCAGGCCGACGCCGAGTCCGACAACGGCAAGCGTCATGCCGTGTCGCAGGACCATCCCCAAAACGTCGCACTGGCCAGCGCCGATGGCCATACGGATGCCGATCTCCTTGGTCCGCCGCGCGGCCCCGTACGCCACCAGACCGTAGAGTCCAGCGATGGCCAAGCCCAACCCCATGATTCCCATCGCGGCCACGAGGCTGCTCACCACGTTGAATTGCGCGACAACCCGCATCCGATACAACTCTTCCATCGTGCGGACGTCGTAGATCGGCTGGTTCGCGTCCAGGGTGCGGACGACTTCACGCAGCGGGGTCGCGAGACTGGTGGGATCGCCGATGGATTCGGTGAGCACAATCATCCGAGGCTGCGGCCGTTGCTTGTACGGGAAGTAGACAAACTCGGCGGGCGGCTCCCCGAGGAAGACGTAGTTGCTGGTCTTTGCGAGGCCGACGATCTCCACCCATTGCCCGCGGTTGTCGCTCAATCGAAAACGCTTGCCCACGGGATCTTGGCCAGGCCAGTAGTGCTGGACGAGTTGCTCGTTCACCACAGCCACTGCCGGAGCATCGGCGGAATCGGTTGCGCGGAAGCCGCGGCCTTTGACGATCGCAATCCCCATCGTGTCGAAGTAATGCTGATCGACGCTCGAGGCCAAGACCGTCGCGCTCTCCTTGCCGGCGGGGAACTGAAATCCTTCTGGGAGAATCGCGGCCCCACCCGTAGGATCGGCGGCCATTGGAACGGACGAGGCGAGCGCGACTGATTTCACACCGGGCACCGATCGTGCGCGCTCGGCCACCTGCTCGACAAACTGCTCCGCCTGCGACGCTGTGTAGCGCACGAGGCCGGGACTGAAGCTCATCATCAGGAGATGGTCGATGCGGTAGCCTGGACCGATGCCGAGCATCCGCTGAAAACCCCGGTACATGAACAGGGCCACTACGAGCAAGACCACAGAGACGGCCACCTGTCCACAGACGAGCACCGCGCCGCCCCATCGCCTGCGCCGTCCAAAGCCTGCCGCGTCGGTCGCCTTCATCACCGAGGTCAAGTCTGCGCGCGTCGACCGGATGGCCGGCACCAACCCGAACAGAACCGCGCTCGCGAACGCCACAAGGAGGCTGAACACCAATGCGCGCCGATCGAGTCCGAAGCGGAAGGCAATAGGCAAATCAGTTGGGATCGGCACCTGTCGGAACAGCATCACTCCCGCGTATCCGACGCCAAGACCGACCACACTGCCGAGCATTGCGAGCACGATGCTTTCCGTGATCAACTGCCGAATCAGTCGGAGACGACCGGCCCCAATTGCCACGCGCAGCGCGATCTCGCGCGACCGCGCTGGAGCGCGACTGGTCAAGAGTCCGGCGACATTGGCGCACGCAACGAACAGCACGGCGCCGGCGAGGGTGGTCAACATCGCGAGGAACACCACGCGCGACGAGTCTGCCGCCATCCTGTCCTGTAGCTCGGTTCGCACCGACATTGTTCGATTCCGGTTCGTGTCCGGATACGCTCGTTCCAGGTCCTTGGCGATGACCGATAGCTCCGTTGCCGCCTCCGTCATCGTCACGCCGGGCTTCAGCCGTCCTTTGATGGTGAGGTTCCGAGCATCCCGCGCTTCGAGCGGCCGGGCGTTTGGGTCCGGTGTGAGACGCGGCCACATCGTGAGGGGCGCGTAGAAATCAAACCGGACGAATTGGCTCAGGCCAGGGAACGAGTCTGGAGCGACGCCGATGACGGTGAACTCGATCCCGTTGAGCAACACTTTGCGGCCGAGGATCGAGCGCTCCCCGCCGAACTGCTGCTCCCAGAAATCGTGCCCTAGGATGACGACCGCGTCGCGTCCCGGCACTTGGGCTTCGTCGGATCGAAAGGTGCGCCCCAGCTGCGGCTCGACCCGCATGACGGAGAAGAAATTGCCGCTCACCAGCATGCCGATCCTGAGTTTTGGCAACGCATCCCGTTCGGTGGCGAAGCCCACGGTTAACTCGGTGAATGCCGCCAACCCCTCGAAGCTCTTGCTGCGATCGCGGATGTCGACGTAGTCGCGGTACGATGCGACCAGGCTGCTGAAGCCCTGAATGGAAGGCGTCGAGCCAATCGTTACCACCTCGCCCGGGCGCGGTATTGGAAGGGGTCGGAGCAGCAGCGCATCCGCGATGCTGAACACCGCCGTGTTCGCGCCGATGCCGATGGCCAGCGACAGAATGGCGACGATGGTGAAGCTGGGATTTTTCCGCATCACGCGCAGGGCATACCGAAGGTCCTGAGCGATCGTTTCGAACGGGTGCAAGGCCCGCCGCTCCCTGTACGTTTCCTTCGTTCTCATCACGCCTCCGAAGCTGCGCGAGGCCGCTTGAGCTGCTTGTCGGGGGTTCATGCCGGCGCGGATGTTGTCGTCTGCCTGCATCTCCAAGTGGAAGCGGATCTCATCGTCCAGTTCGCGCTCGAGGCGCTTCCGAAGAAACAGCGCTCGGATTCGTGCAGCCAGGACGCTACGCCGGCTCACGGGATCTCTTCCCCGAGCCCACTCGGGATCGGACCCAGAAAGCGCTCGATGGTCGAAGACATTCGCTGCCAGTCGCCGGTTTCCTTGGCAAGCTGCCTTCGCCCGGCCGCGGTGAGTGAGTAGAACTTCGCCTGGCGATTTTTCTCCGATGCTCCCCACTTGCCGGTGATCCACCCCTCCTGCTCCATGCGCAGGAGCGCCGGATAGAGCGTGCCCTGGTTGAGGTGAAGGAGGTCTCCGCTGATCTGCTCGATTCGGCGCGCAATCCCGTACCCGTGCAGGGGGCCAAGGGCCTCCACTGTGCGCAGCACAATCAGGATGAGCGTGCCCTGGAGAACGTCGGTCTTCTCGGTCCGCTTCCGGTCCATTTGGAAACCTACAGGAGCACAAGGATAGGACGACGGCCGCCGACGAAAGTTCCCGGCAGAAGAGTAGACTATGTGCGGACGGAGGCGAGGCTATGCCAGTTAAGCGAGACGTCGCGATTGCGGTGGGTCTGCTGACGGCTCTGCTGGTGACGTCAGCGTGGGCGCATCACGCGTTCTCCGCCGAATTCGACGCGAACAAGCCGGTGAAATTCGAGGGGGCGACTGTCGTGAAGATGGAGTGGGTCAACCCTCACGCGTGGATCTATATCGACGTGCCGGCGGCTGGCGGCAAGGTCGAACGATGGGCGATCGAGGCGGGCACGCCGAACGTCCTCTTCCGCCGCGGCTTCACGAAGCAGTCGCTCGAACCTGGAACCAAAATCGTTGTCGACGGCTACCGGGCCAAGGACGGGACGAAGCGGGCCAATGGCCGCAACCTCACGTTCCCTGACGGGCGAACGCTGTTTGTCGGCTCGTCCGGCACCGGGGCCCCGCAACCCTAGTAAGACATCGCGGCTATCCGTCCAACGTCGGCTGCGAGATGGAGGCCGATACCGATCAGCCTTGCGGCTTCGGCGTCCAATTCACAATCAGCCTCATCGTCGAGATCGATTCTTCCGCGATGTTGTTCATGAGAAACCGCTGGCCATCGTCGGAGACGACATACTCTTGTCGACTGCCGCCGGACCCAACGACGTGTGAGGAGAACAGCGGCACTGGATCTGCCGTTTCGACCGTCCGATTCCGGAGGCTGGATCGGTACGGTCATCAGTCGCGTATCTAGACCGATGTAAAACAGCTCAAGCCCGTCTCGCCGCCAACGAACCTGGGCTGCCACCGTTCCGGGAGATTCGCGTTTTCCCTCCAGGTCCCGGAAACGGCTGGACGTAAATCTCGTACTGGCCCGATTCGTTTGACTGGTACGCAATCCACTTCCCATCGGGCGAGAATTGCCCATCCCGCTCGTCGAAGTTCGTCTGGACGACCGGAAATGGTTTTCGATCCCCCTCCAACGGCACCGCCCAAATGTCGAACCCTGTTTTCGGGTCGGGACTCCGAAAAAGCAGCAAACGCCCGTCGCGCGACCAATCGGTCGGGCCCTTTGGGAATGGCGTGGCGAGCACGAGATCTTCGCCTCCGGAGCCGTCGATCGCCTTGCGGTAGAGGTCGAATACGCCGTTGCGGGTGGAGTTGAACACGATGGAATGGCCATCCGGCGACCACACTGGAAACGACTCGAGCGCCAAATCGGAGGTCAACCGGTTGAGCACGCCTCGCGCTGTCTCGAGCAACCACACGTCCTGATTCCCGTTGACGGTCCGGTAAAGTGCGACATAGCGGCCGTCGGGGGACATGGCAGGTGCCCGCTGGGCTCTCGTCGTCGGGCTCACCGATGCGTCCAAGTTCTGCACCAGATCTGTCGAACCAGACAAGCTGACGCAGACCCACGACTGGGCCGGTTCGGTAAAGCAGCGAACCGGTGGCGGAGGCAGAGATGGGAGCCGTGCCCGCGGTCCGAAAAGACTGGCTCGTCCACCATCGAGGCGCTTCCGATCATTTGTCCACTGGCGGCATCGATGGCCTGCGCATACATCTTCCTTTGGCGGAGAAAGAGCAGTTGGCCGGTCGGGGCATAGACACCGGCATCGGCATCAATCAGACGATGCGCGTCCGGGTCGTCGAGTTGGCCGATATAGAGACCTGGCGGGTCGCCCAACACGTAAAAAACAAAATGACGGCCGTCACCGAGAAATTGCGGGACACGGTGGCTCCCGTGTCCCGGCTGCATCCGCGTCACGGAGACGGCGCTTTGGCACCGTTTGCAGACACGCGAAAGATCGGACTGCTCGGTGTTGGCGTGAAGAGAATCTCGCCGTCGCGGTTCCATGTCCCGCCGACTTCGGCAGTGGCGTTCGCTATCACTCGGACGGACTCTGCCGTCAAGGTCCATCCGCTTGAGTTTCCCGTCGGCAAAGAAAGCCGACCGAACGGCTGTCCGGCGACCAAAACGGCGCGGATGCATCGCGAGTTTGAGACAAGGGCCGAGCCGAATTGGTTTCGAGCGACCGGAGCCACAGGACCGGTCGGCCTTCTAACCTCGCGGTGAAGACAATCTTCTGCCCGTCAGGCGCGATGGCGAAAGACAGGGGATTCACTGCGGCGGGCGTGTTGATTTCGAGATGCATCTCCCTCGCGGCCGGTCTCGATCGAAACGCCAGGAGCGCCATTCCCGCGGCGGCGCCGGAAACCAGAGCGACGACGGCAAGCCACGCCATTCGCTCTTTGCGCCTCGAGCTGACGGGAAGTGGTTGCTCCCCGTTACCGAGCGGGGCATCCCGCGTCTCGTCGATTTCGATGCGAGCGTCAGCGATGTCGTGAAGTCGCTGTTTTCGATCCTTTCGGAGGCAACGATGAAGCAGGCGCCGAATCCCTTGCGGAGTGTCCGCTGGCAACTGCAGCCAGTCCGGTTCGGCTCTGCAGACGGCGCCGACGATCTCGCCGACGCTTTCGCCTTGGAAGGCTGCGCTGCCCGTGAGCATTTCGAAGAGTAGGCATCCGAACGCCCACACGTCAGAGGCTCGATCTGTCGGTTTCCCGCTGACTTGTTCCGGCGACATGTATGCCGGCGTGCCGATGAATGCCGCCGGGGCCGACGCCATCAGCGTCGCGACGTTTGAATCTCCGGCTCGCCCCGCTTCTGTCGCGGTGACCTTCGCCAGACCAAAGTCGAGCACCTTCGCTATGCCATCGGGCGTCAGTTTGATATTCGCCGGCTTCAAGTCCCGATGGACGATGCCTCTTCCGTGCGCTGCCTCCAGAGCCTCGGAGACTTGCCTCGCCGTTGTGAGGGCTTCGTCAACTGGCATCGGGCCTCGAGCGAGACGATGGGCGAGAGTCTCTCCCTCCACGAGTTCCAGGATGAGGAAACGCGAACCCTCGGCTTCTTCGAGCCCGTAGATGGCGGCGATGTGTGGATGGCTCAGTGAGGCAAGAACCTCGGCTTCACGTTGAAATCGCGACAGCCGGTCAACGTCTCTGGAGAACTCATCGGGCAGTGCCTTCAGTGCGACCTCCCGCTTCAGCCTGGAGTCTCGCGCCCGATACACTTCGCCCATCCCGCCGGCGCCCAACGGGCCGACGATTTCGTAGGGGCCCAGCCAGGTTCCTGGGCGGAAGGTCATCTCACGTGGCGGTGATTATAGGTCGTTCGTCCCTTGCCCAGCCTGATCTGACGTGGAAATCACTGCGTCGGCGGATTGCCATCCACGTGACGCTCGTACGCCGCCTCTCCCTGAGGCACTCGTCGGGTCACGTCGATCCTCATCGTTTTTCCTGTCCACCGTCTGACCAGTTGTTGCTTGCGGAGATGCCCAAGGACGGTCTCTTCCGCCATCTCCTGACAACGAAATTCCATCAGCTGTGCGTTCGGTTCAAGACGACGGTAGATCGGCATGCTGATCTTCCACGGGCGCGTGAAGACCTTGGGGTCTTCAATCGTGGCTTCGTACCGGAACGCGTCACGACTGATCGCGTGTACCGCTCGACGACGTGGAGGGCGTCGCTGTGGAAGTCACCAGATCGATCGAGCCACGTTTGTGCGGTAAAGCTCGACACGTCGACCACGAGCGTGTCGCCTTCCCACTTGGCCACGGAGTGGCCCATGTACGCCTCGGCGGGGTATGGGTCAACGGGCGTCAGGTGAAGTGTGCGTTCTGCACCTGCGAACTCGAAAATCATCATGACTTTGTTCGTGCCCTGAATAATCTGAAACTTGTAAGGCATGTACATGGCGCGGGGAACGCCGGGCAGATAGCACCTGATTTCCGGATCGCGGTCCAGCCAGTTGTCGAAGTTCTCCTTCTTCCGTTGAGCGGCCCAAGGCTGGTACGGGATCTCGTCTCCTTCAACGACTCCGGTGTCCGGGGGCACCCAGCCGATCGCGCCAAGCGCAACGACAGGCGCGGCGAGGACCGTTACGTCCTTGTACACACCTGGCTGAGCCACCATCGGACGTGCGACGTGAGTCACGAGGTCCCAGTTCGCGCCGTTATTCGCTTGCCAGACTCCACTGAAGTCGGGCTTCCCGTCAGCTGTGCGTGGAATCTGCGATCCATGCGAGCCACCTATCTGACCGGCTGTTCGCGTCGTAGTCAGCGCAAGTCCCCCAACCGCGAGAGCAGTCACCAACGCGACCAGCGCATCTCTGAGCCGAGTCCGCATGAGAAGCTCCTTCTTACACACTGACGCCCGCCTTCGCTCGCGCCCAAACTTTGCGAGCTTCGGCGAGGCTCGCCGAAGCGCTGTAGGCGCGAAGGCGGCTGATGCTTCGCCTCGGATTTCCATGTCCTCGGCTCCGCATGGCCGCAGGCGCTACCAATTCGCAAACGGCACTGTTCCGGAACTCGATCTCGATGTCAAGCGAAGGCCGTCTGTCGGATGTAATATTGAGGCCTTCAGGGAGGGTGTGATGACCTCTCGCTCTTTCGCGTTGATTGGCGCGCTGATGTTCGCGATGGGGCTCGCCGTTGGCCTTCACGCGCAATCGGCCCAAGGGACCGCAGATACGGGCCGGCAATTTCGAACGCCTTGGGGAGAGCCGGATCTGCAAGGCAATTGGAGCGGCGAGACGTTGACGCCGCTGCAACGACCAGCCAGGTTTGCCAACAAGCCGGTGCTCACGCCGGAAGAAGAAAAGAAAGTTCTCGCGGAACTGTTTGCACGACCGGGCCGCGAGAATCGGTCGTTTCGCGGGACGGAAAAAGACGTGGCGGGTGCGTACAACCAAGTATTCGTGCAACGAGGCACGGAGCTCTCTGACGGCCGGACGTCGCTGATCATCGATCCGCCCGACGGCAGAATTCCGCCTTACACACCCGAAGCAAAAAAGAGGATGGACGCGGTCCGAGACTACCTGCAGGCCCTTCTCCAGGGTTCGTCAGGCGGTCGCCCCGGGCCACCGTCGCCAAGACATGCCGAGCCTCCCCCTGTCTACAACGTCGAACGCATGAACCGAGCCGACGGCCCCGAGGACCGCTCGCTGGCCGAGCGTTGTCTCGCCGGGCTTCTTCCGAATCTAGGGGCCGTCTATCAGATCGTTCAGTCGCCTGGTCAGGTTGCCATTTATCACGATTCGGGACAGGGACAGGGGTTTGTTCGACGGGTGCCCGTGGATGGCAGCAAGCACGTTGCATCCAACTTTCGCTTCTGGAACGGCGATGCGCGCGGCCGTTGGGACGGAGACACGCTCGTTGTCGACATCACGAATTTCAGTCCGAAGCGTGAATTCCAGGGCTCGCGCGAGAACCTGCATCTGATCGAACGCTTCAAACGCGTGAACGAGAACCGATTGGAGTACACGGTCACCGTCGAGGATCCCACGACGTGGACGCGTCCGTGGACGCTGATGGTTCCGTGGGAGAAGCAGTCGGACAAGGCGAACCAGGTGTATGAGTCAACCTGCCACGAAGGCAACTACGGGATGGTCGGGATGCTGGCCAATACCCGGGCTGCGGAAAAACTCTTCAAGCAAGGCAAGGGCAAGGATCCCAGGACCATGGACATCGCCACGGGCGGCGACACGGGCGGCGGGATCGAACGGGAAGACTGAGAGTCAAAGTGGAAAGTGGAAAGTGAAAGTGAAAGTTGAAAAGTGAAACTTCGCCCGGGACTTCTTGAACGAACTGGTGGGGATCGAGGTGTTCGACGGCAAGCCTTACCTCATGCTGCAGGACAACGAGCGGGGAGGATTGACGGGGTCAAGCTGGGTAAGTCTCTGCGATCTTGGCGGTCTCCGCGTTGAAATCGTCGTTGCGAGCTCCGCTCTCTCTGCGGGAGCGTGCGTGCAAGAAGAGGAGGCAGAGACCGCCGAGAACGGGATCAAACGCAGAGCCCGCCGAGAACGCGGAGAAGCGAGGTAAGTCTCTGCGATCTTGGCGGTCTCCGCGTTGAATGCAGCGCCGTTCACTGTAACGCCAGGAGCGGTCTCGTACCCATGGGCAGGTGCTGATCGAATGCCGCCAACAGGGCCGCGTCCGAAGAGTGCTGTGCCATCAAGCTCACAAGGTCCACGAGGTCTCTTTCCCCGAACGCCTTCAAGGCGCGAGCGTACGTCTCAGGACTGACGTTGTGGTTGCGGAAAAGTTCGCGGCCAAATTCAATAACCACAGCGTCCCGCTCGGAAAGTTCCGCGACCGGTCGGCCAAATCTGACGATGTCGACGATTGCCAGCTCCAGCCCTGCCTTGATTGCCGTGGGTTCGTTGAGCGTCCACTGGTACTGCGCATCATGTTCCCGAGCGGTCACGAGGATTGCCAACGCCATCAGACGCAATCCGACGCTGGCTTCCAACGACTTCGATCCAGCGCCATGACGAGCGATGTGGCCAGGTCCAGTACCTTCAGGTGCGAGAGTGCGGCTGTAGAGGCTCGGGACTGCTTGCTGGCTCTGGCCCTGGCTTCTGATCAGCGGAAGCCGACTCCTCGAGTCTGGATGAATGTCCGTTGAAGGCGTGAACGGCAGCGGCAGGAACTGCTTCCAACCGGGAGGCATCTGCTGATTGAACGCAGTCAGCCTTGCCGCGGTCCCGGCGTACCCAGCCATCAAGTTCATGACATCGACCAGACTGCTTTGGCCAAAGAGGGTCAGGCCCTTCGCATACCTGTCCGAGCTCAATCGGTGCAGTTCGAAGATCTCGCGACTGGCCTGGATGATGAACGTCTCCTTGTCACCGAATCCTGCGGGTGGTTTTCGGTGGCGGACGACGTCGATGACCGCTGGATCCAGCCCTACTGCGAGCGCTTCCATTTCGTGAAGCGACCATTCGTACGGCTGGTCGTGCTCACGCGCGGTTGCGAGGATCGCGAGTTCCGTCAGTTGACGCCCAAGAGGGGAGGCCCAGCGGACGTTCCCTCCCGATCCATGCAGCCTGATTGCGTCCGCACCCACTTTCTTTCCAGCCTCATCCAGTTCGTCCCGCTTGATCACGGGAAGCCTGTTTCCGGAATCCGGATGGACATCCGCAGGGAGTGCAGCTTCAGGATTTGAAGCGGTGGTTCGTTGCTTGGCGGGAGGACCGCCGAAGGTAGTCGCTGGGGAGAAGACGGTCAACGCCAGCGCGATCGCCACGATTCGGCTCATCACCTGCCTCCTTTCCGTACGGCGGATGGCTGATAGCTGACAGCTAAGAGCTGATAGCTGAATTACTTCGGGAACTCGCTGCAGGCTTCCACATCCGATCCCCAATACTCGATGCACTTGGCGCGATCCATCGGGCCCTTTCCGACGACTTTGGCCATCAGGAAATCGACCAGCATCTCGACCTCTCGCGGCTGAAGCGTCGCCGCCGGATCGTTCAACTGCAAGCCGAGTCTCGTCAGGTCGGCCTGCTTCATCCCGTAACATCTCCCGTCGCTGTAAGCGAGCCGATCGAACGCCGGCATACCTTTGCCGGGACGTCCGCACTTGATCGCAGTGACCAGGCCTTCGCGGTTGAGACGCGTCGTGCGAAGGTTCGCGCCGTCGGGCATCTGCGTATCCATCTTCCTCCCGTCAGCCGCCCATCCGTGGCATGCCTGGCAATCTCCTTTTTGCCGGTACAACCTCATCCCGTCAGCGACGTCTTCCGAGTTTGGGGCTTGGGCGTGCGCACCCAATCCAAGCAGCAACGACGCGAGAATCGCGAGGGGCGCCGCCGCCCACGGAAGTACACGCAGCCAGGGGGTATTGGGCCTCTCGTCTATCACGTGATTCCTCCCGTACGGTCCCGACGAATCTTAAAATGAGACGTCACGATTTTCCGCGGAAATCCTGAAAAACCCACGTTTTCACCCAAAGTGGATCCGATCACTTAGCGGCGACCGCTGATCGCAGTCCCGCGGCTAATTGTTGCATCCTCGCGGCTTCGAGGTTCGCGTCCGCAGCGCGACCTTGTTCAAATTCGTGGCACGTCCGTTGCGCTCGAAGCTCGAGCGATTGGAGCCAAGCTGAATGCGCACCGACAGATCCCCCCAGCTGTTCCTGCCGGCCCTGGCCATCCTGCTCTTCGTGTTTTCTGGCCAGGCGGGCGAGGTGCGTGCCGAAGACCGTGGATACAACCCGCGCAAGGTAAGTCGTCATTTGCGGCAGGACGCCGATCGAGGCGGCGCCGACCTCGTTGACGTGATCGTCACGCTGAACACTCAGCAGGACTCCGACACAGACTTTGGTGCCGCGTTTGGCGGCGCCCGGCGCAAGGCGTTCAGAGCGCTGCCGTTTCAGGCGATCCGTGTTCCAGCTCGCGCGCTGCAGGCGCTGGCAGCGAACGACAAGGTGAGGTTCGTCTCGCCCGACAGCCCGGTGACCGGAGCGAGTGTGGCCGCACGACAGACCGCCCGGGTGCCCGGCGACAATCCGACGCTCAGCTGGAACGGCTATTACAAGGGATCTGGCGTCACGGTGGCGGTCATCGATTCAGGAATGTACGCGCACCCTGACCTGGCCGGCGCCATGAGGGCGCAGTTCAACTTCGTTGACGGCGCCGGCGGAGCTCCTACACCTTTCTCGGATGGCTTCGGGCACGGCACGCACATCGCCGGAATGATCGCCGGTGACGGATCGAGCTCTTATTCGAATAAGTATCGCGGCGTCGCCGCCAACGCCGATATCGTGGCGCTGCGAGTGCTCGATTCGGAAGGCCAGGGGAATACCTCGGATGTGATTGCCGCGCTCGATTGGATCCTCCACACGGGCATTCCGAACTACAACATCAGGATTGCCAACCTGTCTCTGGGCAAAGCCGTGCAACAGGAGCAGGAAGACGACCCGCTCGTGCAGGCGGTCGAACGGGTCTGGGACGCGGGCGTTGTCGTGGTGGTGGCCGCAGGAAACTACGGCAATAACGGGCACTTCACCATCACCAGCCCGGCGAATTCTCGCAAGGTCATTACGGTCGGGTCGATTACCGACAAAGGCACCGGAACCTTCTTCCTCGACGATTTCGTCTCGACGTATTCATCGCGCGGGCCGACGCTCTACGACCACGTCCTCAAGCCCGATCTGCTGGCGCCCGGCAACCGCGTGATCGCCCCGTTTGCCAACAGTGCAGAGCTCGGCGCCGAGCTGCCAGCGAACGTGACCTGCGGATACTCGTCGTGTTACTCGTCAGCGCGCTACCTCCAGCTATCAGGCACCTCGATGGCGGCGTCGATGGTGAGCGGCGCGGTCGCGCGAATGCTCAGCAAAGATCCGCAGCTGAATCCGGCGACGGTGAAGGCGAGACTGATGAAATCGGCACGCAAGATTTCCGGCGATCCAACAAACGTGGGGGCCGGAGTCCTCGACGTCGATTCTGCTCTGTCCACGTCGGGTTGGGTGTGGGGTGACGCGTTGTCGCCGCTGATGGTGCGCTCGAGCGACGGTAGCCGGATGTACGTCCAGAGCACGGCAAAACTCTGGGGCAGCAACACGTGGTCGAGCTCGTTCCTGTGGTCCGATGCGTCCTTGTGGTCGGACGGGTATCTGTGGGCGGACGGGTATTTGTGGGCGGACGGGTATCTCTGGGCCGATGCCTATCTCTGGTCGACGGCGTCTCTCTGGTCCGACTCGTTCCTCTGGTCCGACTCATTCATCTGGTCCGACGCAACGCTTTGGTCCGACTACGTGAAGGGGAACTCGGCGACCGTCGACGATCCACAGTAGGTCCCGCAAGCTTAGGCGAGGAGAAGACTGATTCCATGGCTCTCGAATGGTCCACGACTGCGTGGCGCGTGTTCGCCGGTCGTCCGCAGGAATCGGTTTCCGCCTCCCACGTCCACACGGCCGGGCGCGCAGCGGTGGCGTCGCTCGCCAATAGCGGATCGGAAAGCACACGATTGGTGCTTGCCTGTGCCCCTGGTCCCGTGCGCAATGCGGCTCCCCGCTGGCTCGCAGCAGAAGGGTTCGATGTTTCGATCGCGCATGATGGCGACGAAGCGTTGCGTCTGATTCGGGAGCAGCCCCCGTCGATCGCGCTCACCGATTTGTCGCTTCGCGATTCATCCGGCCGCCTGGTCCTTCACGCGATCCGGGATCTCCCGGCTGCCCAAGGGCTGCCGCTGCTCGTGTTCTGTGCCTCCGAACGTCTGGTCGATTCCGCCATCGAAGCGGGCGCGACGGATGTGGTGCAGGCGCCATTCAACTGGCGCGCCGCCAGTCTGCGCGCCGCAAGGCTGGCGCGTTTCCAGCCACACACCGAGGCGCATTTCAGCCGAACCGGTCATGTCGAGGCCGCTACGGGCGACGCGGGTCAGGCGTCACGCGCGGTTCAGCGCGATCCGGTGACTGATCTGCCGGCTCGTTCGCACTTCGAGGCAGTGGTCGACCGGGCGATCGCATCGGCGCCTGGCGACACACACGGGGTTGTCGCGCTCGTCAACCTCGATCATTTCGCCACCGCAAAGCGCACGCTCGGCCGGGCAGGGGCGAACGCGATCCTGAAGCAGGTCGCGCAACAAATCACTGCCGCGGTGCGATCCGAGGAACTGATCGGCCGGGTGTCCGGAGCGTCGATCACGACCGTCGCGAGGCTCGATGGCGAGGTGTTCGGCGTGCTGCTCACGGGCCTGGCGACGCGCGACGACGCGGTGAGGAGCGTGCAGCTGCTGCACGATCGGACCGTTCGCACCCTGGCAGAGATCGACGGCGGGTACGCGCTCACCGCCAGCGCCGGCGCAGCCATTGCCCCCTCTGACGGCCGGACGGCGGAAGCGCTCCTCCTTCGAGCCGACCTCGGGTTGGACCAGGCGAAGATGGCCGGCGGTGCGGTGCGATTTCACAACGAAGCGAACTATCAGCACCATGCCGGATCGCTGCCCATCCACCGCTGTCTGTTGACGGCGCTCGCGCGGGGCGAACTGCATCTGCACTATCAGCCGCTGATCGATCGACGTGAAGGGCGCGTGACCGCGGCCGAGGCGTTGCTGCGGTGGGATTCGCCTGAACTGGGACGTGTCGCACCAGCGACGTTCGTTCCGGTCGCCGAAGAATCGGGGCTGATGGTCCAGGTGGGCACCTGGGTGCTCGGCCAAGCCTGCCGCCAGCTCCGCACCTGGATCAATCAGGGACTTCCGGCGATTCGCATGTGCGTCAACGTGTCGCTGTGTCAGCTGGTTCGCTCCGACCTCGTTCGGGTCGTCCGCGAGACCCTCGCGGAAACCGGGATCGAACCCGGCCTGCTGGAGCTGGAGATCAGCGAGCGCGGCGTGTTCCACAGCGATCCCGAAATCCTGCGCCAGCTTCACGAGCTCAAGAAGCTCGGCGTCCGCTTGTCACTCGATGACTTCGGTACGGGCAACTCGGCGATCGCATGCGTCAAACACTTTCCCATCGACACCATCAAGATCGATCGGTCGTTCGTATCGGGTGTGACCAGCTCGGCGAGCGACGCCGCCATCGCCGGGGCCACGATCGCCATGGCCCGGCAGCTGGGCCTCGACATCGTGGCGGAAGGTGTGGAGCAGGGCGCCCAGCTCGAATTCCTTAGTCGTCACGGCTGTGAAAACTACCAGGGATACTTCTTCTCGGAGCCAATCGCAGCCACGGTGTTCGGCGAACTCCTTGCAAAATGGCGACTTCCCGAATCGGGCGAATGACGGTCGTCGTGGTTCAGGCTCTGGAAAGCTCGCCGTGATGAGAGCCGATACCCCGGGTATGACCCATGTCGACGGGGACCCAATCCCAAAGATCTCCGTGTGGCGCAGGCCTACCCGCCTCCGCTCGCTTGGCGGAATTCTCGCGGGCTTCGGCGAGGTCTCGCCGGAGCGCAAAGCGCGAAGGCGGACAGGCCTGCCGCCGCGGGGCTAAAGCGCCGCGCCACGGTATTGAAACCATGAGGGTCACGAGATCGCTCGGCAGGCTCGTCCGGGTAGGCCTCTGCGCCGCGGCCTTGGCCGCCGCGACGGTGGATCGGCCGGCGTCCGCCATGCCCGCGAGGCCCATTCGTTTCACGCGCCTGTCGCTCGAACAGGGGCTGTCGCAGTCGACCGTGCTCTGCATGTTCCAGGACAGCCGCGGCTACATCTGGCTTGGCACCGAAGACGGGCTGAATCGCTTCGATGGCATCAAGTTCACTGTTTACAAGAACGATCCCGCCGACGCATCGTCTCTTCCCAGCAATTTCGTGTGGGCAATCGACGAAGACGCTCAGGGAAATCTCTGGATCGCGACTGACGGGGAAGGTCTCGTGAAATGGGACCGGACTCTGAACCGGTTCGTGAGACGCGCCGATATCTCCAGCCGTTATATCCGCACGCTGCGCTTCGGACCTGACGGTGCGCTCTGGATCGGCACGCGCGATGCGGGACTCGATCGATTGGACGTCACGACCGGCAAACTCACACACTTCGGCCAGAATCCAGACGACCCGGGCTCGCTCAGTGACAACCGCATCTACGTCCTGCACGTGGACACCCGCGGCCGACTGTGGGTCGGTACGGACGCGGGTCTCAACCTGCTCGATGCCGAACGCGGGACGTTTGCCCGCTTCCTGCACGACCCGCAGAATCCATCGAGCCTCAGCCAGGATCGAATCAGATCGGTCTACGCCGACGATTCCGGGATCGTGTGGGTCGGCACGCATGGAAGCGGTCTGAACCGTCTGGATCCTGCGACCGGACGGAGCGAGCATTTCCAACGCGACCCGCGCGATCCGGACAGCCTGGCCAACGATCAGGTGCGCGCGATCTTCCGCGACCGTGGCGGCCGCCTCTGGGTGGGCACGACTGGCGGCCTCGACTTGTTCGATGCGGAGCGGCGGCGATTCATCCACTATCAGCACGATGACAGCCCGACGACGCTCGGCGACAACGCGATCATGACGATTGGGCAGGACCGGAGTGGCCTCCTCTGGGTCGGCACGCGTCTCGGCGGCGTCCACAACTGGAACCCCCTCAGCTGGCAGTTCGGGCATGTCGCGCCTGATCTGAAGGGCCCGGATGGATTGGCTTCGGGAAACGTGACGGCGTTTGCCGAGGACCCCGGCGGCAGGCTGTGGGTGGGCACGTTTGGCGGCGGCCTCCACGTGATGAATCGCGTGACAGGCAGGATGACGCGATACCTCAACAAGCCGAACGACGACGCAAGTCTCAGCAGCGACCGCGTCACGGCGCTCGTCTACAGTCACGAGGGGGCGATGTGGGTCGGCACGCTCGACGGCGGGCTGAGCCGGTTCGATCCGGACCTTAGAACGTTCGCTCGGTTCCGGCACAATCCGTCCCGCGGCGACAGTCTCGGCGCCGACGGCGTCATGACGATGTTCGAGGACGACCGCGGGACATTGTGGATCGGGACCTTCGGGGAAGGCTTGGATCGCTTCGACCGCGCGACCGGCATCTTCGAACACTTCCGGCACGTGCCGGACGATCCTGCCAGCCTCAGCGGCGATCGGATCACCAGCATCGCCGGCGCGGTGGACGGTCGATTGTGGGTGGGCACGGATGGCGGCGGACTCAATCTGTTCGACCCGCGCTCGGGCAGGTCGCGACGGTATTTACACGAGCAGAACCGGCGCGACAGCCTTCCCTCCGATGTGGTGTACGCCTTGTTCGTCGACGCCGCGGGCGGACTCTGGGTGGGGACGCGAGCGGGCCTTTCGTTTCTGCCACCGCGATCCGAATCGTTCCGGACCTACACGAGCCGGCAGGGACTGGCAAACGACGTCATTTACGGCATCAGATCGGACGAAGCCGGGCGTCTCTGGCTGAGCACGAACAACGGCCTCTCGATGTTCGAGCCGCGTCGTGGCACCTTCAAGAACTACCGCGCCTCGCACGGCCTGCAGGCCAACGAGTTCAATTTCGGCGCCTCGTATCGAAGTCCCACAGGCGAATTGTTCTTTGGCGGCAATAACGGCTTCAACGGCTTCTTCCCTGAACGTCTGGCACACAACGAGACGGCACCGCCCGTCGTCCTGACGCGCGTGACGAAGAACTACAGCCCACTCGACGGTCCGGCCGATCAGGTGTCCCGCGTTCATCTCGAGTTCCGGGACCGGATCATCGTGTTCGAATTCGCGGCGCTCGACTACACGGCGCCCGACCGTAACCGGATCGCGTACAAGCTCGAAGGTTTCGATCAGGATTGGGTCGAGACGGACAGCTCTCAGGCCACCTACACGCAGCTGAAGGCGGGCCACTACGTGTTCCGGGTGCGCGGCGCCAACAATGACGGCGTCTGGAACCAAAACGGGCTCTCGGTCGCGGTGGACGTCGATGCCGCGCCGTGGGCGACGCCGTGGGCCTGGGGCGCGTATTTGCTGGTCGGCTGCGGATGCGTGGCTGGCGCCGTCCGGTCGCAGCAGCGCAAAGTCGCACGACAGGTCGCGTACGGCCACCTCCTCGAGCAGCGGGTGCAGGAGCGAACGCTGGAACTGCAAAAGGCGAATGAGGAGCTCGCCAAGGCCAGCATCACCGATTCGCTGACCGGGCTGGCGAACCGTCGATTCCTGAGCGAGTACGTCGAAAAGGAAATTTCCCTCCTTCACCGCCGCTACCGCGAGATCGACCGCCACGGCATCACGCAGGAATCGCTCGACATTGGCTTCATGATGATCGATCTGGACAACTTCAAGTCGATCAACGACTCGAGCGGTCATTCGGCAGGAGACGAAGTGCTGCGGCAGCTGCGCGACATTCTGCGCGAGTGCTGCCGGGAATCCGACATCGTGATTCGCTGGGGAGGCGATGAATTCCTGATTGTGGCGCGGGACACGGATCTCGAGCGGATGGGCGAGCTGGCGGGTCGCATCCGCCGCCGCCTTTCCGCGCACGTGTTCGACATCGCCGATGCCCAGACGGTGCACACGACCTGCTCGATCGGGTTCGCATGCTACCCGTTCAACCACGAGTGTCTCGATGCGCTCAGCTGGGAACAGGTCATCAGCGTGGCGGATCGCGCGCTGTACGCGGCCAAGGCCAGCGGCCGCAACGCCTGGGTCGGAATCTCCGCGAACGACGACACCCCGGTCGGCGGTCTCTTTGCGGCGATTTCAAGCTGCGCGGGGAACCTGGTCGCCGAAGGAAAACTCAACATCCTGACCAGCCTGGAAGGACGGCCAATAATCTGGTAGTCGTCCTTTCATGCCTGTGGCACAGGCGGAACCGTCATCGTCGGTGAGAGTGCCGGACGGCGCTTGTGCCAATCGGTCGCCTGTTCGAACGCCCGTGCGAGCGCGAGAATTCTTCGTTCCGAAAAGTGTGGGCCCGCGAACGTCAGGCCGATCGGTAAGCCCGACTGGCTGAATCCACACGGGACCGTCACAGCCGGGATGCCGTACACGTTGAGCGGCTGTGTGTTGGCAACCATCTCCGTTGGCGCTCTGCCGATGCCTTCGCGCGCGGCCTTAATCAAGTCACTGAGCAACGGCGGCAAGATGCGCATGGTCGGCAGCACGACGACGTCCACGTCGGCAAACGCGTCGTCTATGGTGCGACGAAGTAGCTCGAGGCTCCATTTCGCGCGAACGTAGTCCGCGGCTGAAGCGGCGGACTTGGAAAGGCTTTCCACCCGGCGGCTCTGCGGCGGCATGTACCGTCTCGCTGCACGCTTGAAGTACTGTTCATGGTACGCGTAGGTCTCTCCTAGGTCGCCCACATTGCCCACATCGATGAAGCTGGGCAGCACGACATCCTTCGTGCTCTTTGTCAGCTTGGCCAATACGGTCAACGCCTCCTGCACGGCGTGCGCAACCTCCGCGTCGAGGCGGTCGTAGAAATACGCAGGGATTCCCAATCGAAAACCATTCACGGGCTGACTCAACGCGGCCGCGTAGTCTTCCTTCGGATGCTCGACACTCGTGATGTCGAGTTTGTCGTAGCCCGCGATGATATTGAGCAGGAGAGCCGTGTCCTCGACGGTGCGCGTCATCGGTCCGCAGTGGTCGAGGGAGAGCGTGAGCGGTACGATGCCGCGAATCGGCACGAGCCCGTAAGTGGGTTTGAGCCCGACGATGCCGCAGAACGAAGCCGGGATGCGGACCGATCCCGCCGTGTCCGTGCCCAACGCCCCGAAGCATAGCTCGGCGGCAACCGCTGCGCCGGAACCGGAGGAGGAGCCGCCCGTATTGTGCGCGAGCGACCAAGGATTTCGCGCCGGACCGAAGTACGACGTCTCACCGGCCCCCATGGCGAACTCTTGCAGATTGGTTTTCCCGATGATGACTGCACCGGCGGCTTTGAGTCGGGCGACAACAGGTGCGTCCTGCGCGGGCACCCAATCCTCGAACACCGCACTGCCGGCCGTCGTCCGAGCATCCGCAGTGTCGATGTTGTCCTTGAGGGCGATCGGAATGCCGTGAAGCGGGCCGCGCGATTTTCGCGATTTGAGCTCGGCGTCCAGTGTGTGGGCCTGCGCGAGTGCTTGCTCCTTCATGACGGTGATGAACGCGTCGAGCTTGGAGTCGTATGTCGCGATGCGAGCGAGACAGGCTTCCGTGAGCTGCACCGAGGTCACTCCGCCGGAACGGAGTTTGGCCGACGCTTCCGCGAGAGTGAGCGTTGTAAATGTGCCCGCCGATCCATCCGCGACGGCGGCGACGCCAAGTTCCGGCAGTGCAAAGCCGGCAAGCGCGCCCGGGACTAACGCTGTGAACTCGCGCCGGGTGAGCTTCATGAGAGTCCTCCTATGTGCGGATGGCCCCAGATGATAGTCCCAACGGCTCGCGTTGACACAGCTTCGCGAACAAGCGTGAAGTGTCTCCTCGTGGGCGCGCCATCGGCCGAATGGCAGGTCGATCGAGCATAATATCGTCGTGACCCGGTGGCTTCGGATCCTTGCGCTTGGCGTGGTGAGCGCGACGAGCGCGTCGGCACAGTTCGAAGGGCCGCGTTCTCGAACGCAGGCGCCCGCTTACAGCCACGAGGTGGACTACGACGGCCGCTTCACGTTCGTGCGGCTGCGCTGGCGTAGCGACGGCCGCTTCCGTGGCGGCTGGGCGTCAGCTTGGGATCATGATTACCCGCGCGCGGAGCAGCACCTCTCGCAGATCCTCCGTGAGCTTACCTACCTCGACATCCGCCAGGACGGCAGCCGCATCCTGACCCTCGACGATCCTGAGCTGTTTCAGTATCCGATCGCTTACATGTGGGAACCAGGCTTCTGGACCCTGACTGACAGCGAGGCCGAGTCGTTTCGCGCCTATCTATTGAAAGGCGGTTTCGCCGTCTTCGAGGATTTCGACGGTGCGGCGCAGTGGGCGAATTTCGAGGCGCAGATGCGGCGGGTCCTGCCCGATGGTCGGTTCGTCAAGCTCGATCGGTCACACCGCATCTTCGACACGTTCTTCCAGATTCAAGACATCGACGCCATCGTCCATCCCATGACGCGCATCCGTCCCAGCTATTACGGCATCTTCGAGGACAACGATCCATCGAAGCGGCTGATGGTGATGACCAACTTCGACAACGACGTGCCCGAGTACTGGGAGTGGTCGGGCGAAGGATTCTTCCCCTTCGACACCTCGAACGAAGCCTACAAGCTCGGCGTGAACTACCTGATCTACGGACTCACCCACTAACAGAACTTAAAAGTTGAAAGTGGAAAAGTGGAAAAGTAAGTTGAAAAGTAGGGGGTACGACTCTTCTTACTGGAGAGGGGGCGAGAGCGATGAGAAGCCACATCGGGCACCGGACGGTAGCAGTTTTCGTCCTCGTGACGGCACCTGCCGTTGTTGGTTATTCGCAGGAGACGACGCGCCTGTCTCCGGCGGATTGCGCACCGCTGAAAGACTTTTCGATCCCGGCATCCGCGATTGGCCTGCCGACGTCCGGCGCCCTCGTTCAAACGGCCGTCGCCGTCGGGGCTGCGGATCAGGGAAATGCCAATGGCGATTTCTGCAAGGTCGTTGGGATCGTCAAGCCGAAGAACTCAACCTCGCCGAATCTCGAATTCGAAGTGAATCTGCCATACAACTGGAACGGGCGCGCGTTGCAGATGGGCGGCGGCGGCTACGACGGATCGCTGGTGACCGGTCTCACTCCATTCACACTGCAGCCCGCGAACACGCCCACGCCACTCAAACAGGGCTTCGTCACGCTGGGCAGCGACGGCGGTCATAAGGGGGCTCAAGGCTTCGATGGCAGCTTCGGCATGGATGACGAAGCGCTGAGCAATTTCGGCAAGGAGTCGGTGAAGAAAGCGCACGACGCAGCGATGGCAGTCATTCGTAAGGCCTACGGCCGTCCGCCCGAGCGTTTCTACTTCATTGGCGGTTCACAAGGAGGCCATGAAGCGCTCGACGCGGCGGCGCGGTACTCGCAGGACTACGACGGAGTGGTGGCCAACTATCCCGCCTACAACGTCACGATGTTGCACCTGGGTTCGCTGAACGTGGGCAGCGCTCTGTTCGCCAGTAACGGCGCGGGCTGGATGGACGCCAAGCACACCAAGCTTCTGACCGACGCCGTCTACGCAAAGTGCGACGACCTCGATGGCGTGAAGGACAGCATCATCAGCAATATCGCTGCGTGCAATGCCGCATTTGACGTCAAGGCGCTTCGCTGTCCTGACGGAGGCTCAGGCGAGAGCTGCCTTTCGGACGCACAGCTGCGGGCGGTTGGAATCATCAATTCGGAATACAAGCCAGGCGTGACGATCGCGGGCGCAGATCGATTTCCAAAATGGGCGTTGCTTGAAGGTGCGCTGTTCGCTGACCGGTCCAACTTCGGTGAGACTCCGCAACCAGCGAATCCGCTGTCGGGAAAAGAGCCACTCCTGTACCGTGCGGGAGATCAAACGGTGAAGTTCATCATCACGCGCGATCCGAAGTTCGATCCGCTTCAATTCGATCCAAAGAAGTATCAGTCGCGCATCGCCACCGTTGCGTCGATCATGGACGTCACCGATGTGAGCCTCGAGCCGTTCCGCGCGAAAGGCGGAAAGATCATCATGACTCACGGCACGGTGGACGACTTCATCACGCCGCACAATTCAATCGCATATTACAAGAAGCAGGTCGCGGAGTTCGGACAGTCGCGGCTCGACAGTTTCATGCGCTTCTACGTGATCCCCGGATTCGGCCACGGCTTCGGTCCGTTCAACGCGAAAATCGACAGCCTCACAGCGCTGCAGAAGTGGGTCGAGAAGGGTCAACCGCCGACCGGCTTGATTGCCGTCGACGGCAATCAAGGCCCGAATGTCGGACGTTCACGACCACTGTGCGAGTGGCCAACATGGCCAAAGTTCACCGGCAAGCCCGGCGCGGAGAACTCATCGGCGAGTTTCACCTGCGTGGATAAGTAAAGAAGTTCAGTTTCAGTCGTGTTTCACTCTGCGTTAAGAGGCGCGGCAGAGATTGCCTTGCGGTGCCGGCAAACCACGAATAACGAAGGCCACGAAGGCATGCATACCTTATTGGATCGAACAGGCGCGCCGGGTAGCCTTTGAGAACGTTTAGCGTCCCGCCTTCGGCGCCGCCCCAGGCTGGACCGGCTGAGCGCTTCGACCAGGTGTCGGCGTCGTCTTTCCCACGCGATGGACGCTCCCGGTATCGATCGTTTCTCCCTTACTGGAAACGACCTGGAACGACAAGTCGTCGCCGGCGACCTCCATCAACATGAATGCGTATCCCAGGTCCCAGCCCTTCGCTGTCAGGTCGGTTTTCTGAATGTCGCCGCGACGCAGCTTCGCCGAGCTGCCGAGAATGAAGTAGGCGATACCCTTTTGCGGTTTGATGCGCTCGTAAAAGTGCTCGTGGCCGGTCAGGACAACGTTCACCCCGTGTTTGACGAACAACGGCTCCAGCTTCTCACGCTGAAGCTCGGACGATCCATGGGTCTCCCCGGACGAGTAGAGCGGATGATGGAAGAAACAGATCTTCCAATCTGATCCACTTGCCGCAAGCTCTTTGTCGAGCCAGTCCAGCTGTTTCTCGTCCACATAGTTGCTGTCGAGCGCGAAGAAGCGAACGCTGCCACGTTCGGGCTTGAACGTGTAATAACGCTCGCCGTTCATGTTGAACGGCTTGTAGAGGCGTTGGTTCGGGTTGTCGTGGTTGCCGAGTGCCGCGTAGAACTTCACGCCAGCGTCAAGCAGCGGCTTATAGGGAATCTCGAATTTTTTCTTGTAGTCCTGAACGTCATCTCCCCCGTACAGGTTGTCGCCCAGCATGAGAACGAACTCGTAAGGGAACTTCATTCGCCACGTGGTCAGCTCTTTGGCCACCTCGGCCTGGTGACTATCGCCGGTCCCTGTGTCACCAATGACGGCGAACCGCGTCGATCCTTCCTTCGTCGGCAGACTCGCATTTTGCGATGCAACCGCGACGTGCACGAGCAGAGCAAACGATACGAGAACGCGGAGCATGATTTCCTCCGAGGGTTACTGAATCGCGTTCGGAATGTAATCGACGATGATGTCGGCTTCCGTGTCGCGCAGAATCAGGTGCTTGCCGATGATTCGGTATTCCACTTCTTTTGGCAGTGTCGGGAGATTGGCGAGAAGATCCGCAGGGACCGTGGGAAGCGGTGCTCCCTCCGGGTATTTCGCGTTCACTTTCAACGGTACGGCAACTGGTGCATCGTCCTTCAAGATCTGCTTCGCCTCTCGACCGGCCTCGCCTTTTAGTGGTGGCGAAAGCAGCTTGCGGAAGTTGTCCTGAATCGCCGGAGTGAAGATGTCCCCTGGCCGTGCGGACGAGCGTTCGGCGCGTATGGCTGCCGCGAGCGAATCCTCAGCGTGTTTGATGTTCTTCGGGTCGGTCGTCTCTTTTAACGGCGGAGCGCTCCTCGCCGCGCTCTTGCGCAGTTCCACGTACTTGTCGATTCGTTCCTTGAACTCCTTGAGTACCAAGGCATCGCTATTGGGACTGCGGGTGCCACTCTGTGGTCCCGACACAGCTGGTGCTGACGCGGCCGCTCTCTGCACGGCATCGTCTGAGAACGATCCGACGGCCATCAGGACGGCTGCGACTAACGGCATAGCTCTCATGGCTACACCGTGATTCACAATCCGTGCCCTCAGCCTGCTGAGGTCGGTCGCTGTGGCTCAGCCGTTCGAGGGCGAATCGTCAAAATCCCTCGAGAAACCTTAGCGCCAACCGCTGCGCTTCGTCCTCGGTCATCGGCGAACCGAGGCTCTCGATCGGTTTCCGCAGCCCGCGCTCGATTTGCTCTCTGAACGCCTGGCTGTCGACCTGATTGATCGTGAGCCACAGTGATCCCTGACGTGTAGGCATGATGGCGGCAATCTCGCGTGACGTTGGGTTGGTCCAGAGCGACATCAGTGCCATCCGCTTCGATGCCTTCCACTGATCCACGGGACAGCAATACACGTCCGGGCGTTCGACAATCCGGTACTGTTCGTACAGGTCCTCCTGCTGGAATGGCGGCTTCAGGGCAAACGGTAGGCTCCAGGCCCAGAACCAGCGCTCACGGAGCGAGGCGGGGACGCTGACGACAACCACGCTGCTCGGCGGTACGTGCCGCAGAAGGGCGGGCAAGGTGGCCACGAACCGCTGCGATTCGACACCGTTCTCAATCCAGGGCTTGATGTTCTTGGAAAGGGCGGCGCCATTCAGCAAGACCAGCACCGCGCCCAGGCCGATCCGGGCGGCCCACATCACCCTCCACTCCGCTGACCTTTCGGGCAGAATCAACGACGCGAGCGCAATGCTGAGTCCTGCGGCAGTCACATAAAGATGACGAGCCGAAGCGTACGACACGAGCATGGGGGCGATCGTCAGCACGTACCAGACTGGACCGAAGAAAATCACGCTTCGGATCGCCGCACGCTGCTGGACTGCACGAAGCACGAGCCACAATCCGCACACGCCCAGAGCGATCAGGAGAGCGGTTTTCCAAACCGTCGCAGAGGGCGAGGCGGCACCCGCGAGCGGCGCAAGGCTCGCGAGATAGAAGGATTGACGCAACCCGAACTCCTCGAATGCACGCTTTGTGATCAGCTCCTCACGAACCGCGTTTCCGAATAGAAGGTGCCGAAACGCCAGGTATGCGACAGCGGTGAGCACGAATAGCAAGTGAGGCGCATATCGTGAAAGCCGCTCGCGACGAGTCAACCGGCGCGGAGTGCGTCCGCCGGCAACATCGTAAGCAAGGACGAGCAGCGGGAGCGTCACCAGCGTTTGTTTCGCGAAGAGACCGCAGATGAAGATCAGCAGCGCGGCTACGAGCCATCCGCCGCGACGCCCGGCTGCCCCTTCGGCCTCGAGATGTGATGCCGTTTCGCTCGCCGCGCCTTCATCGAGCCGGAATCGAGCGAAGCACAGAAACGCGCCCAGATAGAACAGCGCGGCTACGGAATCGACGCGTCCGCTGATCCAGGCAATGGGCTCGGCATGGCTTGGGGTGAGCGCGAACAACGAGGCCGCCAGGAGCGCACGAGCCTTGTGCGCCGCTGCCACGGAGCGCACAATCGCCCAGACCAGCAGGCCGTTGAGCGTGTGGAGGCCGACATTGGTCGCGTGGTAGCCCCACACGTTCACGGCTCCGAAGAGATGACTGTCCAGCCAATACGTGAACGCCAGAAAGGGCCGGAGCTCGTCGAGCTGTGTGCCGTAGGTGCCTTCAGTCCAGTCCGAATAAAAGTAGGAGAGAAAGCGAACGAGCGGAAGGTCGTGGAGGTGATGCACGAGGCCGAAATCGTCGCCCAGAAAATAGTTGTCGGGTCGAATGGTCGGAAGACCGACGACTAGGCAAAGGGCAACGACTACCAGGCAGGCGAGCAAATCGTTCGGCGCGGCCAACACTGTCCGGGCCGCGCGGCGAATCCCACTATCTGGTGCTCGCGACGCCGGCAAAATCCCTCCAGGCGATTGGGCCCCCGTGCACCGGCACGATCTGACCGACGTCCAGCTTCAACCGTTGCACCGCCGCGTAGAAATTCTTCTGATCATTCGACAACGTCGTCGGTAGTGGGGTCGTCGTATCGACGATGTCGGCTTCGAAGAGAAGCTTTTCCTTCGGGAGATACGCCATCAGCATGCCTTCGGCGTGCTGATTCGGGTTGACGTAGTAGATATTCAGGTTGCGCGTGTTGTCGCTCAGCACGTAGTTTTCCCGGATCAACTCGTAGTAGTAGCCCTCCGATAGCTCGGTCGGCGGCCACAACGACACCATGTCTGGTTTGAGCGTGCGCGGCGCATAGTTGAGGAAATCGCGCGAATAGAAGTCGTGGTTCTTCCAGTGCGTGATGATCGTCGCGCCGATGTGCATGTAGGTCCGGAGTCCGCCGGCATGATCGAAGTGCTGGTGTGAGTTGATGACGAATCGAATCGGCTTGTTGGGGATCAGCTTGACGATTTCTTCGATGACGACCAGGCTGCGCTGTTCGTCGAGCGGCGCTTCGAACACCGCGACGTAGTCGGCGAACTCCACGGCGACGCTGTTATGGGTGCTCCCGCCCAGTAGATACACGCCGTCGGCCAGCCTTTGCGTCGTCACGCGCGGCGTGAAGTCCGCCTGCCGCACCGCGTCGGGCACGGTCACGGGATCCGGGCAGGCGTTGGCCTTGATGTCTTTCAGCTGTCCGCCGAACGCGTTATGGCCGGCGGATATGTTCTGGATCTGAAAGTTGTCGTCCCATCCCTCGTGCGAGTGCCATCCGGTCGGAAACCTGATGCCATTGCCGATGTCGATGTAGCTGTCGTTGGTGAACTCGTGCTCGTAGTTCATGTCGCCGAGAACCGGATTCGGGACCCAGGTGTGAATGCGCTGAAGCATGTTCTCTTTGTTGATCGTCGCGTCCACGCGGTACTTCCCGTTGACGGTGATCGAGACGACCGTCATTTTGTCCGGCCGCACCTCTGGACCGTCACGGCCCATCTCGCCGAGCTCCCATCGCCACGTCGCCTTCGGATTGGCGCCCGGCATCTGCGCGGCTTTCAAGAAGCCGTGGGGGTTCAACCACATTTCGAGCTGATAGATTTCAGCGTCCTCCGGTGGCGAAGCGACGGGAGGCGCTCCCGGTCCATCCATGTGCCACGCGTGGGTCCCGTTGACCATGAATATCTGGTGCGGGTTCTGTTGCCGCGGGCCATCGACCCAGCCGATGCCGTACTTCCACGATGCCGGAGTCAGACCGGGCTTCCGGTCGAACTCCTCTTTCATCGTCTTGGTTTCCCAGTTCATCGTCCGCGTGTAGTTCGTGAGCGAATCGGGCCGTGGCCAGTCGATGTTCTTTCCCGATTCGCGCTGTTGGCCGACGGCGCCGTTGTACGCCGTTCCCCGAGATCGTGACGCACTTGAGATTGTCGGTGCCGATGGCCTTCGCGGCAGCCTGGAGGACCGGCCGTGGGTCCACATATCCGGGCTGGAACTGCTGGGTCGCAACTGTTGCCGAGACCGCCAGCAGAATCGCAGTGGTCGAGGGCAGGAGGAACGTCTTGAGCATGATGTTGATCTCCCTAAAGCGTGGTCCGCGTGCGGGCGATTATAGGATCATTACGAGTCGCGCCAGTGCAGGCGGTTCAGTTAGACGCCGGCGCCTTCAGGCTTGCGGCTCAATTCGATTGGGCCCGGTCAACCTTGCGGCGGAGTGCTCTGCTTCGGGCCTGTGAGGACTTTTCAATCCGCTCGTTGAGCGCTGTCGCCTGACTGGAGGGCGCGTAGAAAAGGCATGGGACCGTCAAGCACCGCTCACGTACTGGATCTTTGTGGGTCGGAGCCTGAGCGACGACGGTGGCGGTGCACGCTCGCAGTGATCGCGTAGCCGAGTCACACGGATCGGTGAGGAAGAAGGGAGGACGGATTGTCTGAATCGGCGCGGGCTTTCACGCTCGAGACGCTTCGGAAGCTCGACGGCGTCGCCGTCGCCAATGCAATCGAGACGTTTGACGTCCGACTGCGAAACGAAGGGTTCGCGGACGGCTCTATTCGTTGCATGCTGAGCGCCCTGCCGCCGGCGGTTGGATATGCGGTCACGGCGCGTATTCGGACTTCGTCCCCCGCCAGTGGGCCATCTCTATCACGACCGAACGGATTGGTGGAACTTCATTCTCAGCACTCCGCCTCCCCGGTTCGTTGTCGTCCAAGACGTCGATGATCGCGCCGGCCTCGGTGCGTTCATTGGCGACGTGCATGCGAACATCCTCCGTGCACTCGGCTGTGTCGCGTACGCCACCAACGGCTCCGTGCGCGATGTTGAAGCCGTGGGATCGATTGGCTTTCAATTGTTCGCCACCTCGGTCGCTCTTTCGCACGGCTTTGCTCATATCGTCGATTTCGGTGGGCCGGTCGAGATCGGTGGACTGACCATCGCCAGCGGGGATCTGCTGTTCGGCGATCGTCATGGCCTTCAGTCCATTCCGCCGGCGACTCTCGGTCGGTTGCCTCAGATGGCGGCCGAAGTGACGGCGAAAGAACGGGTGGTCATCAGCCTGTGCCAGTCTCCGGAATTCTCAGTCGTCAAACTTCGCCAACTCGTGAGGAGTCTGGGATGAAACGGTCGATTCCACTCTCGCTCTTGCTCGGCTTCTTCGGCTTTCTCGCTACAAGCTGTTCCGAGCCACGCGCTCTGGAAACGGCGGCTGAGTCGCAGACGGTAGCCGTCGCGAAAATCGCGCCAGGTGATCTGCGACAAGTGATGTCGGTCGCGGCGGAATTCCGACCGCATCGCAGACCCAGGCCATGCCGTTGGTGAAACTTTCGCAAAACAACCTGCTGCGCCTGGTGATTCCAGTGCCTGAGTCGTCGGTGTCGAGGATTCACCTCGGCGCCTCTGTTGACCTGGATGTTCGGGCCCTGGACAAGACCTTCAAAGGCAGCGTCGCCCGATTTGCCGACCGCCTCGATGCCGATACGCGCACGATGCGGGTCGAAGTGGATGTCAAGAACCCCAATCTCGAGCTCGTGCCCGGTATGTATGCCGTCGCGTCGCTGGTGATCGCCGAAGCGAAAGGGGTTCTTGTTGCCCCCATCGAGGCACTGGACCGGGCCGAGGATGCGCCGCGCGTGCTCCTCGTGAATCATGAACGGCGGATCGAGCCGCGCAGGGTGTCGGTTGGGCTCGAAACAGAGGATCGCGTTGAAATCAAAACAGGGTTGAACGCCGACGATCTCGTGGCGGTCGGCAACCGGGCTCGGTTGAAGGCTGGGAGCCTCGTTGCGCCAAAGGTGACGAGCGGCGAAAGCCCCGAACCGGGAGCACGATGATGTCCCGCTTCTCTATCCGAAACCCCCACTTCGTCATCGTGGTCAGCCTGATCGTCACCGTCATCGGGCTGACGAGCGTCGTTCGGATGCCCGTCGATTTGTTTCCGGACATCAATATTCCGCAGGTCGTCGTGGCGACGTTCTACAGCGGGATGCCGCCGGAGCAGATCGAGACGGACATCACCGGGCGGTTCGAGCGTTTCTTCACGCTCGGGGCCGGCATCGATCACATGGAATCACGATCGCTGCCTGGCGTGAGCATCATCAAAGTGTTCTTTCAGCCCGGCACGAATGCCGACTCCGACGTCAACGAGATCTCCAACCTGGCGATGGCGGATCTGCGGCGTCTCCCGCCTGGGACGCTGCCGCCCATCGTCCAGAAGTTCGACGCCTCGAGTCTTCCGGTCTGTCTGATCACGCTCAAGGGCGAAGGGTTGAACGAAACCCAGCTCCGGGATCTCGGTCAATTCGCCATTCGTAACCAGCTCGCCGGCGTGCCTGGCGCTTCAGTAACGCCCCCCTTCGGCGGTAAGTACCGGCAGATCAGGGTCTACGTCGATCCAGAGAAGCTCCAGACGTATCAGGTGAGCCCGATGGATGTCGTGCGTGCCGTCAACAACGCGAATCTGATTCTCCCATCGGGCGACGTCAAGATTGGTCCGTTCGACTACACGATTTTCACCAACAGCCAGTTTCGCAACATCGCCGACATCAACCGCATTCCGATCAAAGCCAACGGCCGTTCGATGGTGCTCGTCAGAGACGTCGGCCATGCCGAGGACGCCAGTCAGATTCAGAACAACATCGTCGAAGTCGACGGCCAACCCTCAGCCTATCTCCCGGTGATGAAACAGGGTGGTGACACGAACACGATTGCCGTCGTCGACGGAATCAAGGACGTCGTCTCACGCCTCGTCGACGTGCCCTCGCAGCTCGTGGCGAACGTCGTGTTCGACCAGTCGCTGTTCGTCAAACGTGCGATCGAAACGCTGTTGCGCGAGGGTGGCGCCGGGCTTCTGCTGACGGCGCTCATGGTCCTAGTGTTCCTCGGCAGCGCACGAGCCACGGTCGGGGTGTTCCTCTCAATTCCCCTCTCGGCGCTTGCGGCCGTGATCGCTCTGTACGCCGGCGGAAGTTCGATTAACACGATGGTCCTGGCTGGTTTGGCTCTGGTGTTTTCGCGGCTGATCGACAACGCCGTGATCGTGCTCGAGAACATCTTCCGGCACCTCGAACTGGGTGAATCGCCGGAGGTGGCGGCGGAAAAGGGCGGAGACGAGGTCTCACTGGCGGTTCTCTCCGCGACGCTGACCAGCTCGATCGTGTTCTTTCCGGTGACGTTTCTTTATGGCGTGAGCCGTTTTCTGTTTTCCGCGCTGGCATTGGCCGTCGTGCTCGCCTTGTTCGCCTCGTACTTCGTGGCGATGACGGTCGTGCCGTTGTTCTGTGCGAGGTTTCTTCGACTGACCCATCACGACCCGGCTGTGTCGGACAATGTGCCTCGCACGTGCCGAAGGATTGATGGCGCGCTTCAACCGGGCCTTCGCGATGAAGTTCGAGACATTGCTGGCCTGGTATCAACATCGCCTCCGCACGTCGCTCGGCTCGCCGGGATTGGTCGTTGCAGGCATTCTCGGTGTCTTCGTTGTCAGTCTGGCGCTCTATCCGTTCCTAGGTGTGGCGTTCTTTCCCCGGACGGATGCCGGCCAGTTCGTGATGAACGTCAAATCGCCGTCCGGCACGCGCATCGAGAGAACGGCGGCCGACGTTCACAGCGTTGAAGCCGTCGTGCGGCGGCTCGTCGACGCACGGGATCTCGAACTGGTCGTGTCCAACATCGGCGTGCAGCCAGGCTTCTCCTCGATCTATACGAGCAACTGCCGGTCCCCATACGTCGACCGTGCAGGTGGCGCTGCGGGAGGATCACCGGGTCGGCAGTTATCAGTATATGGAGCGCGTTCGAAGCGCGATTCAACGGGAACTGCCGCACTTGAGCGTGTACTTTCAGTCGGGTGGGATGGTGGACGCGGTGCTCAACCAGGGACTTCCGGCACCGATCGATGTCCAGTTGAGCGGTTCAGACATCGACGCCGTGTACAGAGCCGCGAGCGCCATGGCCGAAGAGATTCGCAAGCTCCAGGGCGTGAGCGATGTCTTTATCCCCCAGGACGTGGACTACCCGTCGCTGCGGCTCGATATCGATCGCGAACGAGCAGCGGACCTGGGCCTCAATCAGCGCGAGGTCGTCAACAATGTCATCACCGCGCTCACCTCGAACCAGATGATCGCCCCCAGCTACTGGGTTGATCCCCGAAATGGCAACGACTACATGCTGACGGTGCAGTACCCGGAGAATCGCATCCGCAGCCTGCTCGATCTCCGAAGCATCCCGCTTCATGCCGAACGTGTGAAAGATCCAACGCTGCTTGACGCCGTGACGAGCGTGACGCCAATGCGCTCGCCGACCGAGATCGACCACTATCAAATTCGCCGAGTCATCGATATCTATGTGAATCCAGCGAGAGAGGACCTTGGCATGCTGGCCAAAGGCATCCGCGACGTGATCGGCCGAACGCGCTTGCCCTCTTCGATCCGTGTGGATATGCGCGGGATGGTCGAAAGCATGGAAGCCTCGTTCCGAAGTTTCGCCACTGGCCTGATCCTGGCGCTGGTGCTCCTGTATCTCATCCTGGTCGCTCAGTTTCGCTCGTTCATGGACCCGCTGCTCATTCTGCTCGCGGTCCCGACAGGGTTGACAGGTGTGTTGATCGCCCTGTTCGTCACCAACACGACCTTGAATGTGCAGTCACTGATGGGCGTGTTGATGATGGTGGGCATGGTCTCGGCCAATAGCATTCTCATCGTCGAGTTCATTCATCGACTCGAGGCCGACGGCATGTCGCTGTTCGACTCCGTCGTGAACGCGTGTCGCATTCGCCTGCGGCCGATTCTGATGACCTCGTTGGCCACGATCATCGGGCTGCTGCCCATGGCGTTGAAGATCGGCACCGGCAGCGAAGCCTACGCGCCGTTGGCGAGGGCAATTATCGGCGGCCTCGTCGTCTCCGTTGTGCTCACCGTGTTTATCGTTCCCGGCGGCGTACGTCATCGTCTACGGACGCCGACGGTCCTTGTCCTGAGGAATCGATGCACTACTCGATCAGCTCGACGCTTGTTGCCATGGCGATTGTTCCGCTTGTGGCAGTCTCCGCTAGGGCGCAAGATGTTCAGCGCCTGTCACTCAAGGAGGCAGAAGACCAAGCCGTTCAGAACCATCCACTGATTCGCGCCGGGCAGTATGCTGCGTTCGCGGCCGGCGAGACCGTGCGCGAGATCAGGTCGGCGTACTTCCCGACGGCGTACGGGAGTTTCACCGGGGCTCAAGCCCAGGATGGCACCCGGATCGCGGCCGGCGGTCTGAACAATCCGATCATCCTCGATTCGATTCGCGTACGGAGTCGCCGCATCACAAATGCTCACCGATTTCGGCCGAACCGCTGAGCTCTCGGCCAGCGCGACGCTGCACGTCGACTCGCAACAGCAGGATGTGGCCGATCGCCGTGCAAACGTGCTGCTCCGCGTCGATCGGGCCTACTTCGACGTGATGCGTGCACAAGCGGAGAGCGAGTCGCTCTGCAGACCGTGGCCGCCCGCCAGTTGGTTGTCGACCAGGTGACAGCCCAGGCGGCGAGCGGATTGAAGTCCGCACTGGACCTGAGCTTCGTGAGGGTGAATCTCAGCGAGGCGCAGCTCCTGGAGCTTCAGGCACGAAACGATGTGGAGGCCTCGTACGCGACCCTGTCGGCCGCGCTGGGCCGTCCACGCGCCGGTGCGTACGAGCTCACCGACGAGGGACTGCCTGAGGCGCGACCCTCGGATGTGGACCAGCTGATTGCTCAGGCACTGCGCGATCGGCCCGATGTCGTCCGGGAACGGTTCACGCAGCAGTCGCAGGCGAAGTTCGCCGAGGCCGAGCGCGCCCTCTGGTTTCCGACGATCTCGTTGATCGGGGCAGCAGGCCTGACACCCTATCGCCAAGTTGGCTTGAGCAGCCCGTATTCAGCCGTGGGTGTGAACGTCACGGTACCCTTAACAAATGGGAATCTCTATGGCGCGCGGCGAGCCGAGGCGAATTTTCGTGCGAGCGCTCAGCAGGAGTCTCTTCGGGATTTGGAAAATCGCGTGGCACGTGACGTCCGCGTGGCGTGGCTCGACTCAGAAACCGCGTTTCAACGGCTCGCCCTCACGGACCAGCTGTTGTCCCAGGCCGACGACTCACTCGATCTTGCCCAGCAGCGCTACGACCTGGGGCTCAGTTCGATCGTCGAGCTGACGCAGGCGCAGCTGAACCAAACGCGGGCACAAATCGAGCAGGCGACAGCTCGCTACGAGTATCAGGCCCGCAACGCCGCCCTGCGTTTCCAGATGGGCGCACTGAAGTAGTCGACCCGGATCTGGATATCCTTAACCTGGGCGCCAGCCCCGCTTATAATCCGCTGTCGATCGGCAATTTCCCAGCTTCGCTGAAACCTGGTCTCGAGTTCTTCGCCGAAGGAAGCGGCCGTATAATCCCGCTAATTGAATCCGCGCCGAGCGCGACTGAGCGGAGCGCGCCGCCTTCGCGCCTGTGGCGCTTCGGCGTGCCTCGCCAAAGCTCGCCAGACTGTTCAGCGAGCGGAGGCGGGAAGAAAGAGAGGGGCAGATGAGGCGGTTGTTTCTCGCAATCGTGGCCCTGGGAATCGTCGCCCTTGCCGCGGGCCCATCCGCGCAACGTGGCGCCGAAAGCAGCAGCATGCAGCTCGTCGGCTCGAACGATCTGCAGGGCAGGAGCGCCTACCAGCCGGTCATCCACAAGCAGGGCAATCGCTGGTTCGCATACGTCGGCCACCATGGTGGGACGACGATGAACTCGCTGACTGGTAAGCAGGAGGCGAACGGCACGTCAATCGTTGACGTGACCGATCCGAAGCAGCCGAAATACATCGCCCACATTCCGGGTGAGGCCGCTGGGCAAGGTGAAGCGGGCGGCGCTCAGATGGTACGTGTCTGCAACGGCAGCGATTTGCCGAAGGCGGACAAGAGCAAGGTCTATCTGCTGCGTAGCTTCGGCACATCAGGCCACGAAGTGTGGGACGTCACCGATCCAGCCAAGCCGAACCGGTTGACTGTTGTCGTCAGCGGTGTTCGAGACACGCACAAGAACTGGTGGGAGTGCGATACAGGCATTGCCTACCTTGTCTCGGGTCCACAGGACTGGCGCGCGCGGCGCATGACGCAAATCTACGATCTGAGCGATCCGTCGAAACCCGTATTCATTCGGAATTTCGGTTTGCCGGGGCAACAGCCTGGATCGTCGGGTTCCGTGCCGACGGACTTGCACGGCGCCATTTCGACCGGCCCGAAAGGAAACCGCGTCTACTTCGGGTACGGAACAGGCGCCAACGGCATTCTTCAGATCGTCGATCGAGAGAAGCTCCTGAACGGACCCAAAGAACCCACCGAGGCCAATCTCGTCTACCCGCAGATCACCCGATTCGACATGCCTGGGGACGCCGGCGCGCACACCGCGTTTCCGCTGCTCAGCATGCGCTTGACGGAGTTTGCGCATCAGAAAACGCGGCCGGCGACGACACCGGCTCCGGGAGGTCACGATCACGGCGAGTCCGAGGCGGTCGAAAAAACGCAGGCGCAACGGAACTTCGTCGCAGTCGTCGGGGAAACGATCGCCAACGAATGTTTCGAGAATCGGCAAATGCTGCGCATCATGGACGTGACGGTCGAAACACGGCCGATGGGTGTATCCAGTTGGACGGTGCCAGAGTCGAGCGGCAACTTCTGCGAGCGCGGCGGGCGGTTCGGTACGCACTCGTCGAACGAGAACATGACGTCGATCTACTACAACCGGGTCATCTTCCTGGCGCACTTCAATGCCGGCGTGCGCGCGATCGACATCCGCGATCCCTTCAATCCCAAGGAAATCGGGTTCTATATTCCGGGCGTCACCGACAAGACCGACAAGCGATGCGTCGGGACAGGGGCCGACCAGCGGTGTAAGGTGGCCATTCAGACGAACAACGTCGAAGTGGACGACCGAGGTTATGTGTACCTCGCCGATCGCGCCAACACCGGCCTACACATTGTCGAGTTGACGGGTCCTGCACGACGGGTTGCGAATTTCAACGAGGGGAGGTAGGGCAGGAAGGGCGGGAAAGGCAGGAGGGCGGGAAGGGCAGGAGGGAGCGCCTGCGGCCACACCGAGCCGAGGACATGTGAATCCGAGGTGAGGTGTCAGCGTCAGTTCGCGGTGGGGGTGCCCGCCTTCGCCAAGGCTACGGCGGGTCCGCCGTAGCTCGGGCGAATGGGACCCGAGCGAAGGCTGGAGGGCCCCGCCGCCAGTGAAGAAAAGAGGGGCAGGAAGGGTAGGCCGCACAAGTGGGAACTGTGATCGTTTTCAGTCGCGCGCTGACCGTCGCTGTATTTGCATTGTCCGCAATCCCCTTCGCGCAGACCCCGGCGCGTCCTGCTAGGACTCCTGACGCGAAGACCGTTAAAGCCTGGACCACTCCGCGCACACCGTGGGGCGACCCCGACCTCCAGGGAGTCTTTACCAACTCGAACGAATACGCGACTCCTCTCGAGCGGCCCGAACAGTTCGCGGGCAGACGTCTCGACGAGATTACCGATGAGGAACTGGCCGGCATCCGGCGCGCCGCGCAGCAGCGCATGGTCGATGCCTTGCCTGGTGGGCGAGTTCGCGGCCCCGATGACTGGTGGTTGCCGCTGCTCGACCTGGGCAAGCGCAGTCAACCCTGGTCGATCGTCGATCCACCGGACGGCAGGATTCCAGCGCTGACGGCCGATGCGCAGAGGCGTGCTCAATCAGCAGGGAGGGTACGCAGTAGTTTTGTCGGCGGGCCGTTCGATGGCCCGGAAGACCTCGGCCTCCTCGAGCGTTGCATCTCGCGCAGCGTGCCGGGTTCGATGATTCCCGTGATGTACGGCAACACGTATCAATTCGTTCAGACCCCCGGTTACGTCGCGATCGCCTACGAAATCGTCCACGAAGCTCGCATCATTCCGCTCGACGCGCGTCCGCACGTCGGGCCGGCGATTCGCGAGCATATGGGTGATGCGAGGGGGCACTGGGAAGGCGAGACGTTGGTGGTCGAGACGACCAATTTTACGAGCGTGGCAGCCTATCGGGGAGCTCAAGCCGCCACCTTGCGGGTCGTCGAGCGCTTTACACGCGTCGCGCCGGACACCATCAAGTGGACGGCAACGATCGAGGACCCGGCAACCTGGACGAGACCCTGGACGATTGCGATGCCGTTGACCGCCGATTCCCACCCGATCATGGCGTTCGACTGCCATGAAGGGAATTACGGCTTGAGGAACATCCTCAGCGCTGCGAGGGCTGAAGAGAAAGGCAAACCCTGAACAGCGTCAGGCCGATTCCCTGGAAACCCGCTCAGCTTTGAGTTGCATTTCGCGGTGGCCACGAAGGATGGAACACCAGTCCTTGTGCTCGGCTACCGGCATTCCGCATTCGATGCAGATCCTGATGCGCTGCTTGGGTGGCTCGCTGCGCATTCCGAACAGACGCTTCAACAATGACATGGTCCCCCCAAGTGGTTCCGATGATTGTCGATACGTTAGACGAGAGCCTGTGGTTCCGGGTTGGGGCGGGCAGCCGGGTAGAGGGAATCAGTTCCTGCCCTGCGTAATGTAGCGCCGCATCCGAACCGCGACTGACACGATCGTCAGAATATCTTCAGTTGCGGCACCGTGCACTCCTGAGTAGTATGTCGTGCCGCACGAGAACCGCAAGGAAGTCGTTAAGAACTTGTTGATTGTAAAGGTTTTGAGTCGAGGTGCTCCGATGAACGCCCGTCGTCTTCTGTTCGGACTGCTCGTTTCAATGGGCCTCGCCTCGGTCTACGGGGCGGAGGCCTTGACAGCTCAGGCATCGCCCGCGAACGCGCCAGCAGCGCAAGCGCCTGCCAGGGGGTCCGCCGCGCCTGCACCCGCCCGCGGCACCGCATCGGGACGCAACGTCTACGGCACGCTGGCTCAGGTGATGCGAGCCATTCCGTTCCCCAACTCGAACATCGTCTTCGACGTTCAGGACAACGATCCCGCGACCAAGAAGCCCGACCCTAACGGGCCCTACCTCGGCCAATATCAGGGTTGGGAAGGCATCGAAAATGCGGGTATCGCGCTCGCAGAAGTCGCCACATTAGTCCTTCTTCCCGGGCGGGTCTGTTCCAACGGCAAACCCGTACCGCTCGGCCAGGCCGACTTCGTTCAGTACGCTCGAGCGCTCCGAACGACGGGATTGGAGATCTACAACGCGGCGAAGACTCGAAAAGTGGATGCCGTGAACGACCTCAGCGACAAGCTCACCGAGACCTGTTCGAACTGCCATGACAAGTATCGTCCCGACAGCCGCATTGGCGGTCCGAAAGTGGGGCCCGAAAAGCGCTGCACGCCTGGAGCCTGAGCGCTGATGTGGCCTCCACCGTTTCGAGGATTCTTCGAGTGGGTATCGACGTTCCCGGGCAGCCAATTCCTTCGTGAAGAGGCCCCGAGCTTTTTCGGCACGTTCCTCACGCTGCACGTCCTCAGCATGTGCCTCTTCCTGGGTCTGGTCTTCATGATGGACCTCCGGTTGCTGGGTGTCGCCCATCGTCAGATGGCCATTTCACAGATTCAGAAGCGTCTGTTTCCGTGGCAGCTCCTGGGTGCCGCCATCATGACGATCAGCGGTGGCGTGCTGTTCTACGCACAGCCGATTCTCTACTGGGGCAAGGGGTACTTCTGGGTCAAGATGCTCGTCGCGCTGCCGCTCGCCATGGCAAACCTGCTCTACTTTCACTACGCGACGTACCGTTCTGTCGCCGAATGGGATATGGAGCTGCCGCCTCCGTTTCCGGTCAGGATGGCCGGCGTGCTTTCGATCGTGCTATGGCTGGCGGTGCTCTGTTCCGGACGGCTCGTCGCCTACGATTGGTGGACGATTGTCGAGAACGTGCCTTAGCGGGTCGGCCCGAATCGATGATTACAAGGATCGATGATCGATGAACTGAGGGAGACTCTGAATGCTGCTGCCGTTTTTCAAATGGATGGAAGAGCTCGCCGTTTACCGCTCGTCCATCTATCTCGGTCCGGCCGTCAATCTGGTGCACTTGACGTCGATGGTCACGTTCATGGGCGCGCTTCTGATGGTCGATCTGCGCCTGCTCGGCGCCGGGCTCACGAAGCAATCGGTGAGGGAGGTCGCTCGAAGCGCCTATCCGTGGTTGATCATCGGATTCATCGGGCTGGTTCTCACGGGCGTTCCAGCGATGATGGCGACCGCCACCCAGCAGTACGCGAGCAATGTCTTCTGGGCAAAGATGTACATCCTGGCGGCCGCGATTGTTTTCACGTTCACGATTCGGCGCAAAGTAACCAATGCCGACGAGACACGGGTGAGCCCGGTTTGGGCCAGGCTCGTCGCACTCGTCTCTATAGTGCTCTGGATGAGCGTGGCTGCCGGCGGCCGCTTGATCATGTACCTCTAGTACCTCTAGCTCGGGCTACTTACCTCAGTTCTTCGGTCTAAAGGCCAGCGGGGCGCGCCGAACGTCGTAGTGGGATGGTGCGCGACGATCTGTTCGTTCTCCAGTCAGAGAACGTGGCCACAGTTCAGCCTTCGTGATTTCGCTCGCGCTCCACGCGTCCCTCGGTTTCCTGCTCTTGTGGTTCGGCCCTTCGGCGAGACATTCTCAGACCGAACGGGCCGTTGCGTCGTCGAAAGATACGCAAAGTCAGATCGTTTGGATCGCTCAACCCGGGCCCGAGGGCGGCGGAGGCGGCGGTGGCAACCGGATGTCAGATCCGCCACGACAGGCGAAGCTACCCGGACAAGACCCACGCACGATCCCCGTGGCGCCGCCGGTCGTCGTCGATCTGATCGAGCAGCCGAAGATCGACCTGAATCCCGTCGCCCAATTGAACATTCCAGCCCTCACTCTCGCATCAGCGACCGAGTCCTTGATCGGCGTTCTGGATCAATCGCCGTCTGCATCGAGTGACTCGCAGGGTCCCGGTCGGGACAACGGAGCCGGAGACGGAAGAGGTCGAGGTATCGATGGCGGGGACGGTTCCGGACTGGGCCCGGGAGGCGGAGGCAACCGTGGTGGTCCGCGTGGGGCGGGAAGCGGGGCCATCAGTCCCAGATTGATTCGACAGGTTCCGCCGCAGTACACGTCCGAAGCCATGCGTGCCAGAATTCAAGGCGTCGCTCTGGTTCGATGCATCGTCCGAACGACGGGAGCACCGACCGATTGCGAGATTTCGCGTTCACTCGATTCCACGTTTGGACTGGATCAAGAGGCGCTGAAAGCCGCACGCCAATGGCAGTTCATGCCGGGAACATTGAGTGGCGAGCGCGTGAACGTCCCGGTCGTTATCGAAATGACATTCAGCATCAGGTGAACTGACGGCCTTCTCAGTTGCGCCCACGCGTCGTGAGATACTCACCCTTTGTGTGGGTGTGGTTGATCCCGATCGCAGGTTCGGCGATTGTCGCGCTCGCACACCTGGCTCCCACGCGATTCATCCTCGACCGGATGGCCGGCTCTCGAGCCGTCTGGCACATGCCGAGAGATTCGCCTGCAACGGTATATCTGACGTACGACGACGGGCCAAACCCGACCACCACGCCAGACCTTCTGGACGTGCTAGCTCATGAGCGGGTTCACGCAACGTTCTTTCTGATCGATCAACACATCACCGACGAGACCGCCCCGATCGTCCGACGAATGTTCGATGAAGGACATTCGGTCGGGCTGCATTCCGCCGCGAAGAGCTACATGCTGCTGACGCCGTCCGACCTCGCTCGCACGTTGACTGCCGCTGCCGATCGCATCGAACAAGCCGGCGGGATGGCGCCCTGCCGAGTCTTCAGGCCACGGGGTGGATGGCGGAGCAGCTCGATGTACGACGGCCTGCGGCAGATCGACTACCGACTGGTCGGTTGGGGATGGATGTTGTGGGACGTTCAGGTGTTTGGCAACCGTTCGGCCGACAAGACCTTCGACCGGCTCAGATCGCGCGTCCAGGCAGGGGACATCGTCGTGATGCATGATGGCGATGAGTCGGCCCCACGGAAGGACCAGCGGCACACGGTGGACGCGACTGCACGGTTGATCCCAGCTTTGCGCAACCAGGGATTCGTGTTTGGTACAGTGTGTCGGAACGCCGATAAGGAGACGAGGTGACGACGACTTCAAAGCCGAGAGCGGGCGCGTTTGCCAGCCTCGCTCGAGCCATGAGCTCGTGGCGGACGGCTTCGGTCGCGCTGCTGTCGTTTTCGTCCGGACTCCCGCTCGGCCTTGTCTGGTACGCCATCCCAGACTGGATGCGGGACATCGGCGTCGACATTCGGGTGGTCGGGCTGTTTACGTTGGCGCAGGCCCCTTGGGCGTTCAAGGTGATCTGGGCGCCGTTGGTGGATCGCTATGTCCCGCCATTCTGGGGTCGTCGTCGCGGCTGGATGGCTGTGACGCAGCTGGCACTGGCGGTGTTGGGATTGATGCTGGCGGGAGTCGGCCACCAACCCGATGCGCTCTGGGTGGTGGGAGCGCTGGCACTCGCGATTGCCCTTGCGTCAGCGACTCAGGACATCGCGTACGACGCTTATACCGTCGAGGTGTTGAGCCGGGAGGAGCAGGGAGCGGCGGTTGGCGCGAAGACCGCCCTCTATCGCGCCGCTCTACTCGTTGGTGGCGCGGCAATCACCTTTGCGGCACGGTTTGGCTGGCCCGTCGTGAACGTACTGCTGGCGGCCATCTACGTGCCGATGCTGATCCTGACCTGGAAAGCGCCAGAACCCCAAGTCGAGGTGCCGGCGCCGCGAAGCTTGCGCGAAGCGGTCTGGCAACCGTTCCTCGGGTTCCTCGCACGTCATCGCGCCATGGAAATCCTCGCGTTCGTCCTTCTGTACAAGATTGCCGATCAGCTCGCCCAGGCTCTCACTCGTCCATTTCTCATCGACATGGGATACAGCGCGTATCACCGCGGGATCGCTCTGGCGAGCATCAGCGTGGCGGCGACCATTGCAGGTGCGTTCGTCGGAGGGTGGGTGACGACGCTGGCGGGTTTGGGACACTCATTGTGGGTGTTCGGTGTCCTGCAGGTCTTCTCGAATCTGGGATACTTCATGCTGTCCCGTCTTCCGGCGCCGAACATTTCGTTCATGTACGGCGCCGCAGGTTTCGAGCTTTTTACTTCCGGCCTTGGCACCGGCGCCTTCTCGGTCCTGCTGATCCGGCTCACACAGAAACGATTCTCGGCCACTCAGTACGCACTCTTCTCCAGTCTCTTCGCGCTGCCTCGCGTACTTGCCGGGCCGATCAGCGGATTCGCCGTCGATGCCGTCGGCTGGCCCACATTTTTTCTCTCGACGATGGTGTTGGGGATTCCAGGGCTGATGATGCTGGCTCGATTCGTGCCTATTGGCGTGCGAGAGCCTGAGTTCACCGTCGAAGAGATCCCCAGGACGAGGATTCCGGCATCCAGTTCCTCACTCGCGGTTCGAGGCGTCACCGCAGGATTGCTCGTTGGCGTCGGCTCCGTTGCGCTCATCGCATTTCTCGACACACTCAAGACCATGCGCGAAGTGCCGGCTGCGGGATTCAGGTTCGCGGCTGCGTTTGCCAGGGTGTGGCATCCTGCCGGCGCGGCCGACTGGTTGCAACTGCTTGGCATCGTCGTATTCGCCGCCATCGTGGGACTGTTCGTTGCTGCAGCGGTTGCAGCGAAACACGGGATCGTCGGCGTGATGCAACCTGAGACGCCGGATGAAGCTGCCGGTGTGACGCACCAAAACGCCTGAGCCAGAGCCGCCCAGGCCGAGCTAAGCTGGGCATTCGACCGTTCAACTCGGTTCGGGAGGACCCTTCGGAACGGTCGATATACTAAAGCCACATGTTTGAGACGGCGATTCCGCGTGTCACGGAATTCCTCGAGCGTGTCGTCGCGCTCAATGCCCGCTACCATGCCGGCGACATCCACGCGTACGTGCCCGAGTCGCTGCGGGACAGCGATCGCACGCTCGAGGCCCTGGTCGAGCAGCATCTGCCGGCTTCGCATGCCGCTCTCCAGGCTGCCTCGCGCGGACTGTTTTATTCCCTTCCTGTGGCGTTCGATCCGGCCGAGTCCGTTGGACCGTACCTCGCGATCATCGATCGGGATGCTGCGGGCCAGGCGTACCGTTTTCTCGACATGGGCGCCCTCATCGCCACTCACGCGTTCGGAGAGAACGATCCGGTCGTCGTGCAAGCCATTCTCGAATCGCTGCCGTTCGTCGTCTCGCGTTACGCGCATTCCGAATACCAGACGGTCCTCTCGCTGAGGCTCAAATCCGAGCTCAATCGCATCGCGCCGGCTGGAACGCCCCGCCATTTCGTCGTCAACACGGGTGGCGAAGCGGTGGAAAACGCGATCAAGTCGGCGCTGCTGAATCGAGTCATGACGTCGGATGAGCGCGACGGCGGCTTCATCGTGTCGTTCGAAGGCGCTTTTCATGGCCGCACACTTGGCAGCCTGGCAGTCACGCATCGCAAGAAAGCTCGATTGGGGTTCCCGACGTTCGACTGGCCGCACATCCCGTTTCCTGTCGAGAAAACCGGGGCGCCGAAAGAGACGCTTCGCCGGGAGGATCGGACCCTCAAGCAACTCTGGGATCTTCTCGTGTCGGGCCGCCTGCCTCGCGCGGAGAAGAGCAAGGACACCTATCGTCGCGAGATGGAGGCCATCGACGAATTCCTGTCACAGCCCGATCAGGATCTCGCCGCCTTCCTTCAGGCCCAGCGCGCAAATCTCAGCCCCGACGTCGTGCGGCGCTCGCAGCGTGTCGCGGCGGTTCTGGTAGAACCGATTCAGGGCGAGGGCGGCGTTCGGGTAGCGAGCGCGCGTTTCATGCGAAAGCTCCGGCTGTTGACGCGCATCTACGATGTCCCGCTCGTCTTCGACGAGGTTCAGACCGGCTGGGGGATGACGGGCCGATTGTGGGCGCACGAGCTGTTCGACCTGCCGTGTCCACCCGACCTCGTGACGTGGGCGAAAAAAGCCCAGAACGGGGTGCTCTTCGTCAGTGAAGAACTGGCGACATTCTTTCAAGAGGAAAAGAAGTTCAACACGACGTGGGAAGGCGACTCGGCCGGCATGGTCCGACTCCTCGCGTTGTTGGACAAGCTCGATCTCGAGCAGGTTCGGCGCACCGGCGAGCAAGCCAGGACCGGGCTCGAATCGCTGGCGCGCGAGTACCGGGAAATCCTGACCGGCGTTCGGGGCGCGGGCGTGATGCTGGGGTTCGACGTCGTTCGAGCCGATCTCTGCGACGCTTTGCTGGACCGCGCATTCCGGCGCGGCTTGCTCCTGCTGTCGGCCGGGGAGCGAACCGTGCGTTTCTATCCCCGGTACGACACGGAGCCGGCAGTGATTGAGGAAGCCCTCACCATCTTGCGCCAGGCTGTGGAGGATCTCGTCGGCACACACACGGCGGTGAAGGGCCGCCGGCACCCAAGATTCGCGTTGGTACGTTGGAATTCCCACTGGATACCATCGAAGCGGTCGATTTGACGCCAGCTGCATTTGAAACCTACAAGTCCCAGATTCTGACGGTGGAGCAAGAACGGTACGGGGCCGGCACTCAGGAAGCACCAGAGTCGCAACGCGGCAAGCGGCGGCCTCTGTTGCAGCTTCCGCTCGAGACCCTGGAAGCAACCGCCTCGAGTCCCCGGGCGATTGGGATCGCCTTGCGGGACCGTGTCTCGGGACGGCTGGTCGCGTATGCCCTGGGAAGCGCGCTCGAGTTTCACGACGAAGAAGGCGTCGGCTCGGATCCGCGGTTTGGCGAGAACAACACGTTTTACTTGCAGGCGATGGCTACCTTGCCAACGGCGCAAAACGCGCCGGACCTCGAGAATCTTCTCCTCGATTTGTTGCGGGAGCGTGCGATCGCGGCCGGATTCGAGTACCTTTCGACGCTCATCGAAGACCGGCTGCGCGAAACAGGTCCCGCCTGGTTTCGAGATGCCGCGGTTCTGGAGCGAATCGAAAACTATCTGGGGGGCGGCTCCGCGTTCGCGTACTGCCAGGTCCCGCTGCAGCCAGTTCACGAGCCCGACCCCGCGGGGCAGCCGAGCACAGCGTAGGTGCGACGGTACCGCTATCTCTGCGCCGTGAACATGGCGCTGAATCTGGTAACATGCCCACGCTTGAGGCCAGGGAGATCTTCTATGAGGAAGTTCGCGCGCGCGCCGTTGTTCGTGCTGGTGCTGACCACCTGGGTGTCGGTTGGCGCGCAGTCGCCCAAGCCGAAGCCGGCGTTTCCCGGACAAACTGAAGCGCCTCCGCCGCAGAAGCCTTCGGCCCCGTTCGCAGTCGAGAACATCGCTGGAGGGCTGACCGGCGCGTGGTCGCTGGCATTCCTCCCCGACGGCAACTTCCTCGTGACGCAGAACGTCGGCACCATGCGGATCGTTCGGCCGGATGGCGTCGTGTCGGGACCCATCGAGGGCGTACCGCCGGTCAAGTCCGTGGCGGCGGAAGGCCTCCATGACGTCGTGCTCGATCCAGACTTCTCGCGAAACCGTCTTCTGTATTTCACATACTTCGCACCGCCGAAAGGCGAGGCGGCGGCGACGTGGCCGATCGAGTTCTTCTACGAGCGGGTGTGGACCAAACCGTTCGCGGAGCGCCGGACCATGCAGTTAGGGTTCGAGCGCGTGGCCCGCGCGCGATTGAGCGCCGACAACCGGCGGTTAGAGGACGTCGACGTTCTGGCCGAGGGCGCCGAGCGGTGCATCGTCGTAGCTCGTGACGGGACATTGTTCATAACGGGCGCGGATCGGTTCCGTTTCTACGATTCCGATCTGGACGGCGTTGACCACGATTTCACGGACAATCCCGATATCCGACGCAACTTCTCCGGTCGCATCATACGCATCAACCGCGACGGGTCGATTCCCAAAGACAACCCGTGGCTCAGCCGTGCGACGGTTCTGCCGGAAACCTACGCCCACGGCTTCAAGGACTCGGAAGGAGCCGCAATTCATCCTCAAACAGGAGAGTTGTGGGCGATCGACCATGGGCCTCAAGGCGGCGACGAGGTGAACATCATCCGGGCCGGCAAGGACTACGGTTGGCCGGACGTCTCGTACGGTAGGCAGTACGATGCCCGCCAGACAGATGGGCGAAAGAACGTCCCGGTCGGCAACGGCCAGACGTCCATGAAGGGGGTCGAAGAGCCGATCTACTTTTGGGTGCCTTCGATCGCTCCATCCGGCATGATGTTCTACACTGGCGACCTCTTCCCGGAATGGAAAGGCAACCTGTTCATCGGCGCCATGGCCGGCCAGCACCTGGTTCGACTGGTGCTCAACGGCGAGCGAGTCGTCGCCGAAGAGAAGTTGCTGGTGGATCTCAAACAGCGAATTCGCGAAGTCCGACAGGGACCCGACGGGTCGATCTACGTGTTTGCCGATGCCGGGCTGCTTCGGCTGACACCGAAAAAATGAGGGGTAGAGGATGCCGGACATGACGAAACAGAACATCCGTCGAGAAATGCTGAAGGGCAGTCTGGCTCTTGCGGGATTGAGCCTGTTCGGCGTGCCGGACTGGGCGATTCCGGCCATGGCGGACGGCGCGACGCTCGTGCCTTTCACGGACATGCCCGAAAACGTCGTCACCACGACCGACGCGGAGCGGCGCATCATCGACGTCCGCAAGATCGATGGCGCGTTCACGCCGCGGGATCAATTCTTCACGACCCAGCACTACGGCCATCCCCAGGTCGATCCCGCGACGTATCGCCTGAAGATCACCGGATTAGTAGACAAGCCTCGCTCGTACTCGCTCGACGATCTCCGGCGGATGGGCGGCGCCGAGCTCGTTGCCGGGTTCGAGTGTTCCGGTAATCGTCGTCCTCTTCAAGGTCTCTGCTCGAACGGCAAGTGGACGGGCATTCGGCTCAAGACGCTTCTCGATCAGGCTGGTGTGAAGTCTGAAGCGCGCGAAATCGTGTTGTTTGGAGCCGATCACGGCGAAGAAGAGGTGGAGTTTCGAACGCAGAAATACAAAGTGGAGCAGCAGTACGGTCGGAGCCTCTCTCGCGACAAAGCCTTGTCCTCCGAGCCGTTCCTGGCCTACGCGCTCAACGGCGAGCCCTTGACCCGACATCAAGGCTTCCCGCTGCGTCTGCTCGTGCCAGGGTGGTACGGAGCGCCCAATGTCAAATGGCTCTCCCAGATCCACGCTCAAGAGGAACAGTACCTGGGAAAGTTCCAGGCGCGTTGGTATCGCACGTTGAAGGGTCAGATGATCGATGGTGAGATGAAGTGGACCGAGACCGCCATCACGCATATGCAGTTGAAGTCGTTCATCGCACGGCTCACACGCGAGGGGAACGTGCACAAGATGTTGGGCATCGTGCTCAACGACGGAACGCCCATCAAGTCTGTCGAAGTCCGCATCGACGACGGTCCGTGGCAGCCCGCGACGATGGATCAGGCCACCAAGGAAAAGTACTCCTGGAAGTTCTTCACCCACACCTGGAATGGCGCGACACCGGGCGAGCACACACTCGTCTCGCGTGTGACCGACGTGCACGGAAGAGTGCAGCCGACGGCTGAAGAGTTGGAGAGCAAGAAGACCTTCCTCGAGGACAACTCGCAGTTTCCGAGAAAGGTGACGATCGCCTAGCTACGGCAATCGATTCACGGCGATGATCGACTTGATGCCTTCGGCGTCGATCGATTCCACGACCAGAAGTTCCTCGGCGAGGGCTCGCACGGCCGCGCGGTTCGAGTCGACGAGCTGCCGGGCGGTCTCGTAGCCACGCATCACCAGCCCCTGTACTTCCTCGTCCACCCGCTGCGCGGTCGCTTCGCTGATGCCAGCGCCTCGATCGTCTTCCCACGGGTTCCCGGCGGTTCGATAGGCAAGCGGACCGAGTGCCGACATCCCGAACTCGCAAACCATTCGCCGTGCGATGTCGGTCGCACGTTCGATGTCGTTGCCCGCGCCACTCGTCGCTTGACTGAGAAACAGCTCCTCGGCGACCCGCCCGCCCATCAGAATGGCAATCTGTCCCTCGAGGTGTTCGCGCGTATGCGTGTACCGATCCCCCTCGGGCAGCTGCATCGTCACGCCCAGGGCCCGGCCGCGCGGAATGATGGTCACCTTGTGTAACGGGTCGGCGTTCGGCATCAACGCTGCGACGACTGCGTGCCCGGACTCGTGGTACGCACACGTCACGCGATCGTGATCCGTCATTGTCAGGGATCGGCGCTCGACACCCATCAGGACTTTGTCGCGCGCCTGATCCAAATCAGCGGCCATTACGCTGGTCCGCCCATGGCGTGCCGCAAACAGCGCCGCCTCGTTGATCAAGTTGGCGAGGTCGGCCCCGGAAAAACCGGGAGTGCCCCGTGCGATCTGACGAAGATCGACTTGCGGGTCGAGCGGAACTTTCCTGGCGTGGATCTGCAGAATCTGCTCGCGCCCCTTCACGTCGGGTACGCCCACTGTTACCTGTCGATCGAAACGGCCGGGGCGGAGGAGTGCCTCGTCGAGAATGTCGGGCCGGTTGGTGGCGGCCACCAAAACGATGCCTTGATTGGGCGCGAAACCATCCATTTCGACGAGCAACTGGTTGAGTGTCTGCTCGCGCTCCTCGTGACTGAGCGAGCTGCTGCCCCGGCTGCGCCCCACGGCGTCCAGTTCGTCGATGAACACGATGCAGGACTTTGTGACGCCGCGCATCGCGAAACAGCTTCCGGACTCGTGCCGCCCCGACGCCGGCATACATCTCCACGAAGTCCGAGCCGCTGGCGAACAGGAACGGAACCTTCGCCTCGCCCGCAATCGATCGTGCAAGAAGTGTCTTGCCCGTGCCAGGCGGGCCGACCAGCAGGACACCCTTGGGAATCCGACCGCCGACGGCTGAAAACCGTTCGGGTTGGCGCAGGAAATCGACAATCTCTCCGACCTCTTCCTTCGCCTCATCCACTCCAGCCACATCGGCGAAGGTGACGGTCGATGCCGCACGGTCCGCCTCCCGCCCCTTTGATTCGATTGCGGGGATACGGCCCGTGGTCACTCGATAGAGAGTAATTCCCAGCAGTCCCATGAACGCCAGGGCGATCAGAGGACCGCCGTAGCCGAGCGCAACGTCTGGCGACGACGTCCGGACATCGATTCGGACATCTTTGCGGGCCAGTTCCTGTACGAATGTCGGATTAGCGGTGACGTAGTTGGCAGGCGTCACGACGCGAACCGACTTCCCGTTACGAAGAGTCACTTCAAGGGTGTCGCCGTCGATGACAATCGCTTGAACGGCGCCGCGGTCGAGGTCGCGGAGAAGATCTGAAAACGGAGCTCGCCCCGGTTCGTCTGCGCCATGCCTCCGAACAGTAATGGCAGTCGCGGTGGCGACAACGAACGCGGTCATCGCCGTGATCCAGATCACCCGAGTACGCATCGACTTGCCAGAAAACACGTCAACTCCTAAATAGATCCGCGGGGCTTCGCCCCCGCAGGCCCCCTTCGCCATCGCTCGCGGGGCCCCTTCGCCCGCTCCGCTCCCGCCTTTGCTGAAGCTACGGCGGGCCGCCGAAGCCTTGGCGGAGGCTGGCCGGCGGGCGCGCCCGTGGCGCGCCTCTAAACATCTCGCCTGCAGAACAGGCAGCGCGTGGCCCGAGGGACGCAGAAGGTCCGACCGCGGCCAGACGACTTCGTTACTTTGAGAATGGAATTTCCGCGCGGGGGACGCGGAAATGTTCTGACATCGTACATCGGACGATCGCCCAAATACCAGCAGCCTTGTCGCAGCTGAGGCGTGCGATCGCATATCTGAGCGCCGGTAAGCCGTTCTGGGAATGAACCTGTCCGGGCGGGAGCGTCGCGCGACCCGGGTGGGTGTTGCAGAAGCTCGTCAGGGCGCGATCCTGGCTCCAGTGTTTCCGCATCAGCGGCTTGAGCTGAGCCAGCAGAGGACGCGGAAACGAATCCAACGCGGAGCTCGCGAAGAAGGCTGAGGTCTTATAAGGTTCTGCGGCCTCCGCGGGCTCTGCGTTTGATTCGGAGGAACGTCGCTTGATCCCCAAACCGTCCAATTCGACATCTTTGGTGTCCAAATCGTCGCGATCTGGCCTTCTGAGCCATCCCACTCCTAAGGGGCTACAGATTCTTTATGGAGACGTTCGTTCAAGACCTTTGGCAATCTCTCCGCATGATGCGGCGAAGCCCGGGCTTCACCCTGGCAGCGGTGTCCGTCCTGGCGCTCGGTATCGGTGCGAATACGGCCATCTTCTCGGTCATCAACACGGTTCTGCTGAAGCCGTTGCCGTATCCCGATCCCGCCCGGCTGGTGATGTTCATGAACGTCGTGCCACAGGGATCGTCGCCAGGGGCCTCCCCGACGCGGTTCAACCTCTGGCGGCGCCTCACCGGCGCAGTTCAGGACGTTTCCGCCTTTCGAGCGAGCGTGGTCAATTTCACGGGCATCGGCGACCCGGAACAGCTACCGGCCGCACAGGTCAGCGCCGACTTCTTCAAGCTGTTCGGCGGACCGGTTGTTTCCGGTCGCACGTTCGATGCGAACGAGGATCTACCGAACGGCGGCCACGTCGTCGTTCTCAGTGAAGGTTTCTGGAAGCGCCGCTTTGGCGGCGACTCGACCGTCGTAGGCCGCACCCTCACCCTGGACGGCACGCCGCACGTCATTGTTGGAGTTCTTGGCCGATTCGACTCTGAGGACTTTCAGACATCCCCCGAGGCTGCGCCTGATGTGTGGCTCCCGTTTCAGATCGATCCCAACAGCACGATGCAGGGCGCCTATTTCCTGGTCGCTGGTCGTCTCAAGCCCGGAGTGACGATTGGGGCAGCCAACGCGCAGCTTCAGCTGTCGACCAACGAGTTTCGTGAGAGGTTTCCCAATCTGCTGCCACCCCAGTTCAATTTCGGCGTCGAGCCTTTTGAAAACATCTTCGTTCGCAACGCTCGTTCGTCGCTATGGGTGCTCGCAGGCGCCGTTGGCTTCGTCTTGTTGATCGCCTGCGCGAACGTGGCGAACCTGCTGCTGGTCCGCGCCACGGTCCGAAAACGAGAGATCGCGGTTCGGGCGGCGATCGGCGCAGGCCGTAGCCGAATCCTGCGTCAACTGCTGACCGAAAGCGTCGTGTTGTCGGTGATGGGCGGCGCGCTGGGCCTCGGGCTGGGCATGGCCGGTATTCGGGCTTTGCTTGCGGTCAACCCGGGGAACATTCCGCGCATCGGGCCGGACGGTACCGGCGTGGAGCTCGATTGGCGCGTGCTCTTATTTACGGCGGTCGTTTCTCTTCTGACCGGTGTGATCTTCGGTTTGTTTCCGGCGTTGCACGCCTCCCGGTCCGACCTGAGCTCAACGCTCAAGGAAGGAAGTGGGCGCTCGGGAACGGGGTTCCGTCAGAACAAGGCGCGCGCTCTTTTGGTGGTGAGCGAAATGGGATTGGCGCTGGTGCTCCTCGTCGGCGCGGCGCTGTTCATCCGGACCTTCGTTGCACTGCACGCCGTCGACCCGGGCTTCGATTCGCACGGTGTCCTGACGATGCGCATGTCTCTCACGGGGGCCAGGTTTGAGAAGACCTCCGCCGTTGCGCAGGTGATCCGGGAGGGCACCGAGCGCGTCAATGCGCTGCCAGGTGTCGAAGTCGCGGGCGCCGCGTGTTGCGTGCCGCTGCAAGGAGGACTGGGCCTGCCATTTACCATCGAAGGGCGCCCGTTGACTCAAGGGGCATTTCATGGCGGCGGCGGATTCATACCGATCTCGGCGACCTATTTCGGCGCCTATTCGGTAGAGCAGCGCACTCAGGAGATAGGCATTCGAGTGGCTCTCGGTGTCTGGTTGCCGGCGCGACGCGCGGCCCACGTCGATCCGGCAATCGCTGCGAGTGGAATAGAGAGTGGGCATCGAAACATCCGCTCGCAAAACAGTGGCAACGACAATTCCCGCCCATATCGCGTGCAGGCACTGTTAACCTGTTCCTTGCTGTCCTCGCCACGTGGCACAAGGTCGCCCACATTCCAGGTGCCGCGTTGCAAGTACGGTACAGGCACCTGTCCTGCATCGACGGACCTCGACCATGCTGAGCCGGCTACTTCCCGACCGCACGCGCAAGTACGTCGCGGAAGAACGTGAATGCCTCGCGTCGCTGCAGCGCGTGCTCGATCGCTTCGACACGCCCGAGGGCGACAAGTCCGCGCTCCAACGCTCCATCGCTCAGCTCGATAGTCTCTTTCTCCTCGTCGTCATCGGCGAATTCAACGCGGGCAAGAGCGCTTTCGTGAACGCCCTCGTCGGCGCCCGCGTCCTCGAAGAAGGTGTCACGCCGACGACGACGAAGCTGCAAGTGCTGCACTATGGCGAAACATCCGGGCGAATGATCGACGCCTCTGGCGCCGACGTCGTCAGCGCCCCCGTCGCGTTCCTGCAGGACATCAACATTGTCGATACCCCGGGCACCAATGCCATTTTCCGGGAGCACGAGCGGCTGACCAGCGAGTTCGTCCCGCAGTCGGACCTCGTGCTGTTCGTCACCTCAGCCGATCGGCCCTTCACTGAAAGCGAGCGGTCGTTTCTTCAGAACATCAGGGACTGGGGTAAGAAGATCGTTGTCGTGATCAACAAGATTGATTTGCTGGAGCGGGCCGAAGAACGCGAGCAGGTGCGGCAGTTCGTGGCTGAGCACGGACGCGCGCTGCTTGGCAGCGAGCCGGAGATCTTCGCTGTATCTGCACGGCGTGCACTGCGCGAGAAGCTGGGCGAGCAGGTGCCCGAACCGGTGCCGGGCGATCGCTTCGAGGATCTCGAGCGCTACATCAGCTCCACTCTGGATGAGAAGGAGCGTCAGCGGTTGAAGCTCCTCAACCCGCTCGGCATCGGCGCACGACTTTCGCAGACCACGCGGGAAAGCCTTTCGGTGCGACTCGGCGTCCTGAAGCAGGATCTGCAGACCATCGAGGACATCGAGCGCCAGCTCGACATGTATCGGACGGACCTGTCGCGCGAATTCGAGTTCCGTCTGTCGGAGATCGACAGTATCCTGCACCAGTTCGAAAACCGCGGCATTGCATTCTTCGACGACACTCTGCGCGTCGGTCGGATTCCGGACCTTCTGAACAAAGCCCGCATGCAGCGCGCCTTCGAGCGCCAGGTCGTGGGCGAGGTCCCGCAACAGATCGACAAGCAGGTGCACGACGTCATCGACTGGATGATGGCGAGCGAGCTGCGGCAGTGGCAGGCCGTCACCGAGCACGTCAATCGCCGCAGTCGCGAGCACGAAGGGCGTCTGGTGGGTGCGGAGGCCAGTGGCTTTCAGTACGACCGTCACAAGCTGATCAATACCGTCGGCCGTGCCGCAAACAAGGCGGTCGAGAGCTACGACAAGGAGCGGGAAGCGGCGCAGATGGCCGATGGCGTTCGCACCGCCGTGGCCGGGGCAGCACTTGCGCAGGCCGGTGCGATTGGGCTGGGCGCGATTGTCACGGCGCTGGCGACGACCACTGCCGCCGACGTGACGGGCATCTTCGCCGCCGGAGCGATTGCGGTGCTGGGCCTGTTCGTCATCCCGTCGAAGCGGGCTCATGCCAAGGCACAGCTGCGCGAACGTATCGAGCGCATGCGGACGGAGTTGATGACGAATCTGCGTGCCCAATTCCTGCGCGAGGTGGAACGCAGCGTGCGTGGGGTGATGGACGCGGTCGCGCCGTATACGCGCTTCGTGCGCGCTGAGAACGACAAGCTGACGAATCTCGACTGGGAGCTCGAGTCCATCAGTCGCGAGCTCGCTCGGATTCGCACCGAGATCGATACGGCCGCGTGATTGGGCCATTCAGATGATCGGTGTGCGGAGATTGATCGCGTCGCTGTCATGCGCGCTCGTTCTGTGCGGTCCTTCGGTCCGCACCCAGGAGGCAGGCCAGCGTCGTTTCGTTGAACGTGTCGACGTGCCCCGCCTGATTGTCGAGGCTCGCGTGTCGACGATCGCGGGAACCCCGTCCTCGGCCTGACCGCGGGTCGGCATGCTCATCGTCTTCTGTTCCAACGGACCTGCGTCTTCGCGCATCAGCGGAACCTGCCGGGCGCTTGACGCGTAATACTGTGTGGTATACAGTGAGCGGCACATAGTATGTGGCACCTGGGGTAGCGCCGATGGACACCGACCTGTTTGAAACGCTCCGCCTCGAGCTGCGCCGCGGCTGTCTTGTCGTCGCCGTGCTGGCCCAGCTGCGCGCCGAACACTACGGCTACACGTTGCGCAAGGCCCTGGCCGTGCGGGGCCTCGACATCGACGAAGGCACGCTCTATCCGCTGCTGCGGCGCCTGGAAAGTCAGGGTCTGCTCGTCAGCGAGTGGCGCGAGGAAGACAAACGCAACAAGCGGTTCTACAAGCTGTCGGTGGAGGGCAGGCGCGTGCTCAAGGAGCTGCTGGGCGAATGGGAAGGTCTCAACGACGCGCTGCACACGATTCTCGGCCGCGCGAAGTGGATTGCGTAGCAAGGAGCCGGATCATGAACATCGTCGATCGCTATCTGCTGGCCGTCAGAGCGTTCCTGCCGCGGGCGACGCAGGAGGACATCATCAAAGAGCTCTCCGAAGACATTCGTTCGCGCATCGAGGATCGCGAGGAAGCGGTGGGACGCCCGCTGACGGCGGCGGAACAGGAAAGCCTGGTCAAGGAGTTGGGCCATCCGGCGCTGCTCGCGGGCCGCTATGGGCCGCGCCGCCGCCTGATTGGCCCGGAATTGTTCCCGTTCTACTGGCTCGTGCTGAAGCTGGCGCTCGGCGTCGGCGTGGCCGTGCACCTGGCCATCGCGATCGCGATGTTCTCAGGCGGCCATCCCGGTCAGGCGCTCCGGCAGGCCACCGTCGTTCTGCCGCTCGTCGCGTTCGTGCAATTTGGCGTGATCACGATTGTGTTTGCGGCGCTCGATTTCTATGGTGTGCTGTCGCGTTTCAATATCGGATGGAACCCGCGGGCCCTGCCTGCGGCGCCTCGACGGAGGCAGCCGCTCGTCCACCTGGTGCTTTCGATGCTGGTGGCCGCCTGGTGGCTGATCGCGTTGCGCCAGCCGGCCATGATCTTCGGCCCCCACGCGTCTGTGGTCCGGCTTGCACCGATCTGGCAGTCGCTGTATCTGCCGATTCTGCTGTTGACCCTGTCCGATGTGGCGCTGCGCATCGTCGATCTGGTGCGCCCGCAGTGGACGCGTGCCCGCTCGCTCGCGCGCGTGGCGATCAGCGGCCTTGCGCTTGCGATTCTTTATGTGCTGATGCGGGCAGGTGAGTGGGTCGTGATCGTCGATGCCGCCAACGCATCGTCGGCCATGAGAGGTGTAGTGGAGGTCTTCAACCAGGCGTTCCCATGGGGGTTCGGATTCGTCGCGATCGGCTTTGTCGTCACGATGCTCGTCCAGTTGTGGACATTCAGGGCTGGCCGGCACGACGTCACTCAGACGACATAGTACGCGCCGTGATCAGGCCGATTGCGCTGCTGGCGCTCACGATTGCGGTGCTCACGGCGGGCTGTCCGAGACAGCGAGGCGCCATCTGATAAGGGATCTTCCGTCAACCTGGCATCGGGATCCGCTTAATGCGGCCGTCCTCCTCCCCGCTGACGATTCTGCCACGTCGGACTGACGCGAGCGAGGCAAGCCCAGCAGTAGTTCGGCGTCGCCGTCCTTCGAGAGATATGCAAACGGTTCCTCCCCTCTCCCCACGCGCCGGTAGTCGTTGAACTCGCCGCGCGAAGCGTGGAAAAGATCGATGGAGCCGGCAAAAAATTGCTATTGTGAACCGCCAGTCGCATACGTAATCTCTGCCTCGATGTGGCTGACTTCGCCAAGCTGTGATCATCGCTCATTCCGCGTGCGCAAGCGATTGGTTGGCCACGGGGACCGACATCCGTATCGGCAGCGATTTGCGGCGTCCAACTAAAGGAGAAAGAGACAATGAGACCACGACTCGTAATCGTCATCGGCGTCGCCATAATGGCTATGGCGGCGGGACTTCAAGCGCAGACCACAACGACGCCCTCGGGCGCGGCTCAGGTCAAAACCGAACAGATGACTGGGGAAGTAATGTTGGTCGAGGGCAACCTGCTACTCGCCAAGATGCAGCCGAGCGGCGAGTACCGCGTTTTCAACGTCCAGCCCGGGCGGCAATTCATGATCGACGGACAGGCCAAGCTCATCGGCGACCTCAAGCCAGGAACGGTCCTCAGCGCGACGGTCACCACGACAACACAGCCGGTTACGGTCCGCACCACGACCGTCACCAACGGTACGGTGTGGTACGTCTCGGGCAACTACGTGATCCTGACGCTCGCGAACGGCGAGAACCGCGATTACAAAGTCCCCGAGTCGTTCAGGTTCACGGTGGAGGGCAAGCCCGCATCTGTTAGTGACCTGAGGAAGGGAATGAAGGTCTCGGCGACGCGGATCGTCGAAGAGCCGCGCACTGAGATGTCGACGCAGGCCGCGGTGACGGGCAAGGCCCCCAAGTAGGGAAGCGGCGGGCAAGTCCCCTTCGCTGAGACGTGCGAGATCCGGGGCGTCCCGCGAGTAGACGCGCAGTCAGATTCCTGAGGTCAACAGCACTGCATCGCGGGAACTGGGTTCAAGGTTCAGGCTTCAGCGTTCAAGGTTCGGTTCTGGGTGCAGGGTTCAGGGTTCGGCAGCGCGAGCGTTGAACCCTGCACTCGGGCCTCGTGCCGGGCGCGCATCAGGCGCTACGCGACGCTACCTTCGAGGTGGCTGGCTCTGACATAACCCTATCCGACCGACGCGAACGTGTACCCTCGTTCCTGGCCTCGACTCACCGCCACGATTCCTGCCGGCACCATATGGGAGTTCGCGACCAAGTTGCCGACGACCTCGTTGTACACGGCATCGGCGTTTCCGCCGCTGGCTTGCGCCAGGCCAGCCGCAAAAAGCCGAGTGGCGAGCTGGCACACCGCCAGATGCACCCCTCGCTTGAACACGGTCGCGAAATGCCGCACCACGATGACGATGGCCGAGTCTGAGTCCTTCAGGCCGTAACCGGTCTGGCTAGCTGTCAGAAAGTTATTCGCATACAGTAGGGCACTGCCGAACGCGTCGGCTGTGGTGGTGTCGAGGAGTAGCCGATGTTGGCCCCGCCACCAACCAGAGCGGCGCCGAAGACCGCGGTTGTCCCAGCGCCAATCCGCGAGAGAAACGAACGACGGGCTAGCGGCAACCAGCTCATACTATTCCTCGCTTTCATGACATGTCGTGTCGGACTAATAGAATGGCTACTCCCATGAATCGCGCGCGTATCCCCTTGTTGCGCACGGCCCTCGCCGTCGTGGCCGTGGCGGTGCTCGTCGCCTCAGTGGGGGCCAGGCCCCCAGCCCTTTCCACGGCCGGAGCCGCGGCTCTTACCCAGCGTTTGGACGCGGCAACCCGGCGTGGCGAGGTGCCGGCGGTGGTCGTGCTGGTGACCAATGCCGACGACGTCATGTTCGAGCATGCGGCTGGAAGGCGCGACGTCTCCAACAACGCCCCGCTGTCGGAGAACGCAATCTTCAGGATCGCGTCGATGGGCAAGCCGGTGACCTCGGCAGCAATCATGATGCTCATGGAGTCCGGACGTCTCGGGCTTGACGATCCGGCGAATCGATATCTGCCGTCGATTGATGCCTTGAAGGTTGTGACCCAGGTCAACCCGGATGGGTCGCTCGAATTGCGGCCGCCGCGCCGTGCCATCACGATCCGCGACTTGCTGACGCACACGTCCGGAATCGGGTACAGCTTCTCGGATCCAATCCTGTTCAAGCTCCAGCAGAGCGGCAAAGGCGAACAAGACCTTCCTCTGCTCCATGATCCCGGCGAGAAGTGGACGTACGGCGCGAGCACAAAGTATCTCGGCGACATAGTCGAGCGGGTGTCGGGGCAACCTCTCGATACGTTCCTGCGGACGCGCCTGCTCGAACCGTTGGAGATGGCCGATACCTCGTTCGAGCTTGCCGCGGACGCTCGCGCCCGTCTGGTTACGGTGCATCAGCGCGTGAACGGCGTGCTGATGGAGCGGCCGAACCCGGACGTTGCGCGAAACCCCGTCCGCGGGGACGGCGGCCAGTTCTCGACCGCCCGTGATTACGGCAAGTTCCTGCGCCTGTTCTTGAATGGCGGCCGCGCCGGGCCCACGCGGCTTCTTGCGGAGTCGTCAATCCGCGACATGACGCGGAACCAGATCGGTCCATTGGTCGTCCGTAGGCAGCCGGCCGCGAACGCCGCCGTCAGCAAGCCGTTTCCTCTCGGCGGAGCGAACGATTACTGGGGCTTTGGCGACACCTGGGGCCTGGGGTTCCAACTTTCCGCGCCCACGACGTTGCTTCATCGACGCGCACCGGGCAGCTACAGCTGGGCAGGCATCAACAACACCCATTTCTGGGTCGATCCACAGCGACAGATTGCGGTCGTCGTGTTGATGCAGGTGCTCCCGTTCTATGACGATGCCTGCATCCAGCTGCTGACGGATGTGGAAGAGCTTGTCAATCAGTACGTAAGCGCGCCTTCACAGTAATCGAAGAGGGAGGCAACGTCAGGCTTCGGCCGTATCGTGGTGAATGATGGCGGTGCAGCCAGGTTCGCGCGTCGGCGGATACGAGATCACGGCGCTCCTTGGGCGCGGAGGGATGGGCGAGGTGTATCGTGCCCGCGACACGAAGCTCGGGCGCGATGTGGCCATCAAGATCCTGCCCGACGTGTGGATGACCGATCCGGACCGGCGAGCCCGCCTGGACCGAGAGGCTCGAGTGCTCGCTTCGCTCAATCACCCGCACATCGGCGCGATCTACGGCACCGAGGAGAGCAGCGATTTCTCAGCGTTGGTGCTCGAGTTGGTCGAGGGCGAGACGCTTGCCGAGCGGCTGTCGCGCCTTGAGCCACCCCGTTCAAGCGCGCCGAGGTCAGGCCCCGGGTCGGCTCCAGGTCAGAAGGCCGGGTTACCGCTGAAGGAGGCCCTCGAGATCGCGCGCCAGATTGCTGACGCGCTGGACACCGCTCATGAAAGGGGCGTGATCCATCGCGATTTGAAGCCCGCGAACATCAAGATCAATCCGTCAGGCGTCGTCAAGGTCCTGGACTTCGGGCTGGCCACCTATCAGCCCGGTGCCACCGCTTTTGGAGACGCTGCGCCCGAATCGGCGAGCGATGCAGCGCACGCGCTCACGATGGCAGGCGGTACGCTCCCCGGCACGATTCTCGGCACGGCCGGGTACATGAGCCCCGAGCAGGCGCGAGGCAGGTCTGTCGATAAACGGACGGACATCTGGGCGTTCGGGTGCGTGCTCTACGAGATGCTTTCGGGACGCCCGCCATTCGGCGGCGAAACCACTTCCGACGCGATCGCCGGCATCTTGGAGCGCGAACCCGAGTGGATCACGCTGCCAAGCAGCCTTCCGGCCGGCGTGCGAGGACTGCTTGAACGCTGCCTCGCGAAGGATCCGAAGCAACGCCTGCGTGACGTCGGCGAAGCGCGATTCGAGATAGAAAAGGCGCTCGCCTTGCCCAGTGCGCCGCCGGTGATGACCCATGTGCCGGCGGCCGGACGAACGACCGCACGATGGGTCGCCGTCGTCGCGGGGACGGCCGTTCTCTCGGGCACCGCCGTCTGGATGCTCACACCCCGATCCTCGCCGGCTCAGTCCGCGCTCTGGTCGGTGTCGCGTCTCGCGGTCTCCCCGCCCGCGGGCGTTCCTCTGGCCGTCGATACCTCGCGGGTCGCCGTGTCGCCCGATGGCCGCAGCGTCGCCTACGTCGCGGGTCGTGGCCGCCGTCAGCAGATTTACCTTCGAGATCTCGATCAATTCGACAGCATCCCGATCCCGGGCACCGAAGGCGCAAGCAACCCGTTCTTTTCGCCTGACAGCCAATGGCTCGGGTTCTCCGCCGCTGGAGGACTGAAAAAGGTGCTCCGCAGCGGCGGCACGCCATTGACGATCACCGAGGTAGCCGCGCTGTCTGTGACGTGGGCTTCGGAGCCGAGATGGCAGGCCGACGACACGATTCTTTTCACGCCCAACCTCGGCGCTGGCATCTGGCGGGTTTCTGCCGCTGGCGGAACGCCAAGCGCGGTGACAACGTTGGCGGACACCGAGCTCAGCCATCGTTGGCCGCAGACCTTGCCTGGCGGCAAAACCCTGCTATTCAGCGCATTCACCGGCTCCGACGACGCCCAGATTTACGTTCAGTCACTCGAGACCGGCCAGCGCCGCCCGCTCGTGAAGGGGTCCGGCGCCAGCTATCTTCCCACCGGACACCTGGTCTATGTTCAGGCCGGCACCCTGATGGCGGTGCCGTTCGATTCCGCCCGCGTTGAAGCCACGGGGCCGGCAGTCGCGGTGTTGTCCGGCGTCATGGAGATGACCCGGCTTCGCAACGGCACGCTCGCGAATCAAGCGCCGCAGGTCGGCTTCTCTGCCGCCGGCACAATGGCGTACGTTCCGGCAGGCAAGCCCCGCCAGACCGCGCTCACGTGGGTCGGTCGCGCCGGGGGCGAGATGCCCACGGGAGCGTCCGGCGGCACGTACTATCAGCCGCGCATCTCTCCAGACGGTGGGCGCGTGGCGGTGACCGTCCGAGGGGTGGACCGCGATGATGTGTGGTTGTACGACCTGACCCGCGAGACGTGGAGCCGGTTTACTTCGCAGGGGAACAACGCCTTTCCGGTCTGGGCGCAGGATGGTCGCAGACTCACCTATGTCTCCGACAAAGCCGGTCTGGACAACATGTACTGGAAGCCATTGGACGGGCGCGGTCCGGAGGAGCGACTCGTGGCGAGTGAGCGGCCGAACTATCCCTTCTCTTGGTCGCGCGACGACGGCCCTGCTGTTCGTCTCCGTATCCCTTCGTGCCGCGCAGGATCTCTGGGTCCTTCGAACAGGTGGCGAGCGAAAGGCAGCCGCGTTTCTCGAGACGCCGTTTGTCGAGGGAGCGCCGGCGCTCTCGCCGGACGGTCGATGCGTCGCGTACGTGTCGGGCGAATCGGGTCGTAATGAGATTCAAGTCCGGCAGTTTCCGGACTCCGGAGAGAAGCTGACGATCTCGACCGAAGGCGGCAACGAGCCGGTCTGGTCGCGGAACGGTCGAGAGCTGTTCTATCGCAGTGGTGACGCGATGATGGCCGTCGAAGTCACGACGAATCCCGTGCTGAGCGCGAGCAAGCCGCGACGACTGTTCGAACGGCCCTATGAGCTCAGTTCTGCTCTTTGGCCTGATTATGACGTGTCACCCGACGGTCAGCGGTTCCTGATGGTCAAGATGGTCGACGAATCCGAGGTGCCCGCCCAGATCAACGTCGTACTGAACTGGTTCGACGAGTTGAAGCGCCTCGTGCCGCCAAAGTAGCCGCAGGCGTACTCGGCGCTGAGCCCTCGACTATACTCAGGCGGTCAGCCGACCCATCCAATCCACGGAGGCAGTCGCGTGCTCGTTTACACAGCTGTCGGAGCCATTGGCCTGCTGTTCCTGCTCACGATGCTGTTCGTTGGCGATCTGTTCGGTGGCGATCACGACTTCGATCACGGCTTCGACCACGACGGCGACGTCGGCGGCGGTCCGAGTTTCTTTTCCGCCCGGATCATCGCGGCGTTCATGACCGCGTTTGGGGTTGGCGGGGTCGTGGCGCGGTACTACGAGCTCTCGCATCCGGCGTCGTCCGGCGTTGGAGTTGCGACCGGGTTCGTCATGGCCGGACTCGTCTACCAGTTCGCGCGATTCCTGTATTCGCAGCAGGCATCGAGCGAGCTTCGTATGGCTGGGTTGCTCGGTCGGCACGGCGAAGTCACAATCGGCATTCCTTCGGGCGGAGTCGGAGAGATCACCGTCACGGTCGGCGGTGAGCGGACCACGCACATCGCCCGATCAGCGGATGGAGCGGCCATTGCCGTCGGCACAGAGGTTGTGGTCAGCAGCGTGCTCGGACCGTCAGTCGTCGTTACGCGGGCTTCGGTGCCTGCCAGTGGAGCGTCGTCATGAACGTCATCACGAATCTGTTCGATGCCGGTCCGGTGACTGTCGCGCTCGTCATTCTGCTCGGTCTCATCGGGCTGTTTGCCGCCATGGCGCTCTTCGCGCGCAACTACATCAAGGTTCCACCATCGGAAGTCGCGATCTTCTACGGCCGCAAACACCGGTACGAGGACGAGAAAGGCAACAAGATCGACGTCGGTTTTCGGATCGTTAAAGGAGGCGCGGCACTACGGGTGCCGTTGCTGGAAAAGATCGCCTACCTGTCGCTGAACGTGATCTCTATTCCGCTGAAAATCCAGCGGGCGTACACCAAGGAGGGCGTGCCGGTCAGCGTCGAAGCGGTTGCGAACGTCAAGATTGCCGGCGACGACTTTTCGTTGCGTGCCTCAGCTGAACGCTTCCTCGGCATGACGACCGAACAGATCAAAGGCGTGATCTTTCAGACGCTCGAGGGCCATCTCCGAGCGATTCTCGGGACGCTGACGGTCGAGGCGATCAACGCCGACCGGCAGGCCTTCGCGCAGAAAATGACCGACGAAGCGGCGCAAGATCTGAAGAAGATGGGCGTGAACATCGACATCTTGACCATCCAGCAAATCAGCGACGAGCAGGGTTATCTCGACGCGCTGGGCAAGAAACGGACCGCGGAGGTCAAGCGGGATGCCGTCATTGGAGAGGCGCTGGCGCAGCGCGATGCGATGATCCAGTCGGCAAACGCGGATCAGGAAGGCAAGACCAAGCGGTACGAGGCCGATGTCACGATCGCCCAGTCGCTGCGGGACAAGGAAGCGCGGCAGGCTGAGTTCGATGCGGCCGTCCAGGCCAAGCGCGCTGAGGCCGAGCAGTCCGGTCCCTTGGCGAGCGCGACCGCGCAGCAGCGTGTCACTGAACAGAAGGTGCGGATCGAACAGGTGCGGACGCAGCAGGAAGTCCTGGTCGCCCAACAGGAAGCCGCACGCAAGGAGCAGGAGCTGATTGCGACGGTCGTGAAGCCGGCCGAGGCCCAGCGCCAGGCGCGGATCCTTCAGGCCGAAGGTGAGAAGCAGGCCACGATCGTCCGCGCTGAGGCCACCCAGCGCGAGCTCGAGTTCGAGGGGGCGGGCGAGGCCGCCAAGATTGAAAAGATTGGTCGCGCTGAAGCGGCCAAGGTATTGGCCGTCGGTGAAGCCGAGGCCGAGGTCATCAAGAAGAAGCTGCTCGCCGAAGCCGAAGGACTCCAGCGCAAGGCCGAAGCCTGGAAGCAGTTCAACGAAGCAGCCGTGATCAATCTCGTTGTCGACAAGATGCCGGAGCTCGCGCAGGCCTTCGCCACCCAACTCGCGGGCATCGACAAGATCAACATCATCGAGATGGGCAACGGCAACGGCGGCGGCGGAGGCGTTGGACGAGTGATGAGCACAGTCGGCGGTGGGATGAGCGCGATGCTGGCGATGCTCAAAGATCAGTTCGGCATCGACGTGGCGCGGCTGATGCAGGCCAAGATGGACGCTGCGGCGTCCGAGGCGGAGACGAAGATTTCCAAAGGTGGGTAGGGCAGGAAGGGCAGGAAGGGCAGGAAGGGGCGGGTGGGCCAGGGTGAGTCAGGTCGGTGAGACCTCGGACGGCCGATGGGCGATCAATCTGAATATCAAAGTCAGCTTCCCTGGGTTTTGGATCGACCGACGGCGCTGGTCATCGCGTGCTCTGATGGCCGCTGGCGGCCCCACATTCAGGACTTTGTCACCAACTGTCTCCAGCTCGACCCGCACTTCGACGTACTCCAGGTTCCCGGCGGTGCCGAGCCACTGACACTCTCCGACCGCGTGCCCAAGGACTTCAACTTTTTCCGGCGGCGCCTCGACATGCTCATGCGCGTACACCGGCTCCGCCGGATCATCATGATTGCGCACGAGAACTGTGCTTGGTACCACGAGCTCACAATCCGACCTGGCAAGATGGACCTACGGGCTCGACAGATAGCGGACCTTCGATACGTCCGCACCCAGCTTCGCGACTTCTTCGGTGAGGTGGCGATCGAGACCTACTACGCGCGGCTCGGCGCGAACGGATCGCACGTCGTCTTCGAAGCTGTAACGTGAGGGGGAGCGAGGGTGAACCTGAAAGCGCACGAAGATTCACGACGCGACGTCCTGCCTCCTAGCTGCAATCGTGAGCAGCGAGCCACCGAACGGTAGCCAACCCGCGACCGCGTATTCCTGACGGAACCACGCCTGGATCGCCCGATTGAGGGCTGGTGGCGGAATGCGAGGGATACGCGCCGGCGCAGCTGTGAGCGCCTCCTTGGCTCGAACGATCAGCTTCGGCACGACGAGCGATTGGAACATGTAGCGGTTCTCCAGCGTGACGAGCCCGGCACGTTCAACCGTCGTCCGCATCTCGCCGGCAGTGTAGCGGGTGACGTGATGATTCAGCTCGTCGTGGGTCGTCCACAGCCAGTTGAATGCCGGGGTCGTTACGAGGATTCGGCCGCCCGGCGCCAGAACTCCGGCGGCTCGACGCAGTAGCTGGTCGGGCTTCGAGATGTGCTCGAGGACGTCGAGCATGAGAATCAGGTCGAACGGAGCCGCCGGTTCGTAGGAATTGTCGAGCTCGCCGACCACGATATGGTTCTTCCACTTTCCGCTCTGAGCGACAGCTGCTGGATCTGACTCAATGCCCTCGGCCTGGCCGAACTGCTCGAGGACGTCGAAGAAGAGTCCTGCCCCGCAGCCGACGTCCAGGATACGCGCGTGACGGGCACCGCCCAGAATGCCGCGAATCTTGCGCAGCAGAATCTCCTCCCTGGCGCGCCACCACCAGTGATTTCTGTAGAGCTCGGGATAGGCAGCGGCGTACTGCGCGTCCATTAGTCGCCACCAACGATTTCCGCGACGACATAAGTTGGGCGCCCTTTGGCTTCCGCGTACACACGGCCCAGATACTCACCAATCACACCGAGGAAGAGCAACTGGACGCCCGAGAGCAACGTCGTGATGATCAGAGAGGCCGTGAATCCAACGGGCACGGCGCCGACGACGATGCGCACGTACACGGCGTAGATTGCGAAGGCCACGGAGGCGACGATGGCCGCGAGGCCGGTGAGCGCGGCCGCACGAAGCGGAACCGTCGAAAACGAGCAGATGCCGTCCAGAGCCAGTTGAATCAGCTTCCAGGTCGTGTATTTCGGGCGGCCGGCGCTTCTCGCCTTCCGCTGAACGTCCACTCCGACCTGCTTGAAGCCGACCCACGTCCGCAGGCCTCGCAGGTAGCGTTGACGCTCGGGCATGCGCCGGAGCGCGGCGACGACCGGCGCACCGAGCAGCGAGAAATCGCCGCTGTCGAGTGGGACTGGAACCTCAGACATGGCGGACATGATGCGGTAGTAAAGCTTGTAAGCGGCGCGCAAAAGAAGTCCCTCTTCGCGCGATGCTCGGCGCGTGTAGACCACATCTGCGCCTGCTTCATGCTGCCGGAGCAGCTCGGGAATGACTTCGGGTTCGTCCTGCAGGTCGCCGTCCATCAGCACCAGCGCATCGCCGGTGGCGTAATCGAGCGCCGCGCCGAGAGCGGCTTGATGGCCAAAATTTCGAGACAACGCGACGACTTTCACGCGGGCATCCCGCCGGGCGGCGTCTCGCAAGAGCTGCGGGGTTCCGTCCGTACTTCCATCGTCGACGAAAACAATCTGGTGCGGGCCGCCGGGCAAGGCGTCGAGCACCTTGAGCAGCCGCGCCAGCAGCTCGGGAAACACCTCTTGCTCGTTGTGAAGAGGTATCCCTATCGATACACGCATGATCTCGCTTTACCTTGGAAGTAGAGCATCGACCAGAGGCCGCTGAGCTCGTACGGCTCGACCGAAACCGTTTCGAAGTAGTCGTCGAACAATTCACGCCAGGCCGTCAACCGCCGCGCGTAGCGCCCGCGATCGAGCCTGGCCATCACCTTCGTCATCGAGAAACGCTCGGGCAACACGAGCTCGAGCAAGTGAACCGTCCCGTCTGGATCGAGGAGTTGCTGCAATTGTTGCAGAACTCGTCGAACGGCTTCGTCGGGGAGATGATGCAGGAAGCTATTGACGAGGATCGTGTCGAATGTGCCGAGCGACGCGAGTTCGGCGGTTTCGAGATCGGCCTGTATGAACCGGCCGCGGTACTTCGCGCGTGCAATCGACAGGTAGCGCTCGTTGATGTCAATCCCGACATAGTCAGCTTGAGCAAACCGTGGGGCGTTCGTTCCCGGCCCGCAACCCACGTCCAGGATTCTCCGAATGGTCTGGTTCTTGATGCGGCGCTCGACCGGTGCGAACTTCTGTGACGCGAAAGGCGCTTGCCAGGCTGCATAGACGGCGGGGTGTTCGAGGATTCGATCGATCAGTCGCACTATCGCCACCTGACCTCGAAGCGCCCGATCGTGTCGCTCTGCGAGAATTCGCGCCGCAGTTCGGCCAGGACCGATGCCGAAGGGAGTGGTGAAAAATCCGGACGGTGGTTGATGACGATGACCTCGCCTTTTGACCACGCCGCCACTTCGTCGGCCTCACGAGTTACTGGATTGTCCCCGGCGCTGTTCCCGCTCGAAAAGAAGTCGAACAACGCGCCGGACGGATTGACGAGGCCAAGCAGAAAGTACACCTGCGGACAATCCGGACCGGCAATCAATTGTCCCCCTGGATGCAAGTGACCCAGAATCGTGGACGACAGGTTGCGATACTCCTCGGCGTCGTAGCGGCTGACCTTCAGATGCGCTCGCGGCAGATTCAGATCGGTATCGAACACGCGCGTCTCGTGAAGCTGTCCGAGACCCTGGATGAAGCCTCGATTGATGCTCAGCACCCCAAAGAGCAGCAGCATGGCTCCCCAAGGAGCGATCGCCCGAGCCGGAACGGACGCAGAACTGGCCGCGGCGATTCCCGCGACAACCGCGAGCGGCGTGACGTAGCAGAAGTAAATCGGTGCGGCGAACGGAAATTGATTCAGAGCCACCCAGGATAATATCGCCGCCGAGGTAAAGAGAACCGCACGCTGTTCCGGCTGCGGCACGCGGCCCGATGCCAGGCGCCAGCATATGGCAATCGGCAACAGCGTCGCGATCGCTCGCGCCGCCTGCCAGATAAGCTGGTAGCTCCGGACATCCCAGAGCGCGTAAATCGGCAGCAACACTGCCGCGGCCCACAGCAGCACCCTTGAGAACATCAACCTCGTGATGAAATCCAGTCGTGCCGAGACGAGAGCCATCGCAACCAGGGGCAGGTTTACGACCATGGTGCCGACACCAGGCATGAGATAGCTGGCATACGCCACACGTTTCTGCGGGAGGACGATCGCGCCGTTCACGAAATCTCCGAGCTGCGATCGAAGGGCGTACGGCAGAAGCAGCCAGACGACTGGGAGTCCGGCCGCTGCGGCGGCAATGCACGCAACCGCGAGCGGTGATTTCCAGCCCGAGGCGGATCGGTTTCGAACCCGAGGCAGAAGCAATATGCCGGCGCAAGTTGCGGCCGGAGCGAACAGATACAGACCTTCCGCCAGGAAGATTCTGGGCGACAGGATAGTCGACGCGAACATGATTGCGGCCGCGGCCGAGCCCCACCGGGCTAGCTGCTCGAGATACGAAAATCGAGACGGAGTGCCAGTGAGCCCTCCGCCGTAGAGCAGCGACAGCCCCAGGGCCACCAGCAAATATGCGCCGGTTTGTTTGATGACGACCGCGAGACCCGCGGCCAGGCCAGCGGCTACCACATACCGCCATTGTCGCGTTTCAACGAAACGGATGAGCGACCAGAGACATGCGAGGGCGCATGCAAGAAGCCACCACGAAGGAATGCCGGCGAAGTAGTTGGGGAAGCTCCACGCGAGGGCGACCCACGCCGCGAACGCGGCGCCGATCGGCCCATGGTACCGCCGCACAACGGCGTAAACGAGCCAGGTCGTGAAGGCGGCGAGTGCGAACAACAGCCACCGGACGTTCAAGAGATCGACGCCGCTCATCTTGAACAACGCCGCGTAAATCCACGACAAACCGCCCGTGTAGGCGTCTTCGTAGCCGACGTGCGGAAGCTTTCCCCGCATCACCTGATCGGCCGATTGCCCGAGCATGCCTTCGTCGTGAGGCACCCATCCCCGTGGCACGAACGGCACCAGGTACGCGAGCGCGACGACGAGCATCAATGCGCCGGCGAGTCGGTGGCGTTTCGAAGCATCAACCGTCATCGGTGATTCAAAGGCGTCGCTTCAGTCGTTCTTGGGGCGCACGACGGTGCGCTTGTGGGAGTAGTTGAGTCTGATCTTGATGAACTCCGGGTGCGAGAAGCCGAGCTCGCTGGCGATTTGCCAGATCTGAGCGTCCTCTTCACTCGAGATGGCATCATCGGCCGCAGACACAGCGAACAGGCAGTGGAGCAAGTCGAGCCGCTCGTCGTCGGACGCGATGTCACGAAATTCGCGTGTGACCAGGAAGTTTTCAGTGCCTCCGAAGAGGCGACTCTGGCTCTTGGCGATCTCGACGACGAGCGTCGCTTGGGCGACAGGCAGGTTGCCAGCTTGCTGAATACGGTCCACCATCTCGCTCGTCTCTGCTTCGCTGATGTGCGAGTCGGCCGCGGCCACCCGACTCAATACGTACGCGAAGGCCGCAAGATAGCGCGCCCGTTTCGGATCCAGCTGATCCAGCTCATGCACGATTCGCCGAACCGTGTCGGTATCCCCTTCGTCGGCCGGGGCCGTCGAACGGACGGTGCGGAGCCATTCGAGAATTGACATCAGATCGCACAACTCCGCGTGAGACTTTACCTCACGGACACTCTGGCGGCGGGATTGCGCCCCGCATGGTAGCATCGAGGGCGAAAGAGGTGGCCGACATGGAGAACTACGAGGCGACACGAAACCCTCAGCTCGCGACACCCGTTCTCACCGCCGAACGGGTCGGCGCGTTCCTGCGTTCGGTTTACGGCTGGATGTGTGCCGGGCTTGCCATCACGGCACTGGTTGCCGTGTTCGTGGCTTCATCGCCTTCGCTCGTCCAGGCGATTGCGACGAACCGGCTCGTGTTCTGGGGACTCGTCATCGCGCAGCTCGGGATCGTCTTCGTGCTGTCAGCGCGCGTGCATCGCCTCGCCCCGGCCACGGCCTCGCTGTTGTTCATTGCATATTCGGGGCTCACGGGGGTGACCATCTCGTTCGTGCTGCTCGCGTTCACGGGTGAATCCGTCGCCACCACCTTCCTGGTGTGTGCGGGGATGTTCGGTGCCATGGCGCTCTATGGCACGTTCACCAGTCGCAGCCTGGCGGGATTCGGTCAGTTTCTGTTCATGGGACTGATCGGCGTCGTCTTGGCTTCGATCGTCGGAATGTTCTGGCACAACGACGGACTCCAATTTGTCATCTCCTTCATCGGCGTCATCGTGTTTACCGGTTTGGCCGCGTACGATGCTCAACGCTTGAAGGCGATGGCGCTGGCGATGCCTATGGGCCAAGCCGGCTCGTACGCGGTCGTAGGTGCGTTGTCGCTATACCTCGACTTCATCAATCTGTTCCTGTTCCTATTGCGGTTTCTGGGAGGCCGCCGGGAGTAGGCGGCGCCTAGCTATTGTCGCCGTCGAGCAGTCCTCCTAGCCCACCGAGAATCGATCCTTCTTCACGCCCTCCGCGTGTCAGACCTGGGACCGCCGAGATAATCCGGTTGGCCATCCGGCTGAGCGGCAACGACTGCAGCCACACTCGTCCGGGTCCCTGCAGTGTCGCAAAGAACAGCCCTTCGCCACCGAACAACGCCGACTTGATCTTGCCGACGTACTGAATCTCGTAATTGACGGTCGGTTGAAAGCCGACGATGCAGCCGGTGTCGACGCGGATCAGTTCGCCGGCCGCAAGCGTCCGTTCCTGCAGCGTGCCGCCGGCGTGGACGAACGCCCAGCCGTCGCCCTGGAGCCGCTGCATGATGAACCCTTCGCCGCCGAACAAGCCGACGCCGAGCTTGCGCTGAAACGCAATCCCGATGCTGACGCCTTTCGCCGCCGCGAGGAATGAATCCTTTTGCGCGATCAGCTCGCCGCCGATTTCGGCCAAATGAATAGCGACGATCTTGCCCGGATATGGGGCGCCGAACGCGACGCGTCTTTTCTGTCCACTTCGGTTGAGAAAGACGGTCATGAACAACGATTCGCCGGTCAGCAATCGCTTGCCTGCGCCCATGAGGGCTCCGAGGAAGCCACCCTGCTGCTGAGAACCGTCGCCGAAAATCGTCTCCATGTCGATGCCATCGTCCATGTACATCATTCCACCGGCTTCGGCGACGGTCGCTTCGTTGGGATCGAGCTCCACCTCGACGAATTGCATGTCATCGCCAAAGATCTTGTAGTCGATCTCGTGCATTGCAGCCATGCGTGAATCCTCTCAGGATGGATTGGGCCAATACAGAGGTGATTATGATCTCAATTCTATTCACGTTGTTGGATACGGGATATTGCTAACAGATGGAATGGCAGGAGTTGCAACCGGTGAGCGGCGGGATGCGCGCTTCACACGTGAATCGAGCGAATCGTCAGTTGGCATGGTGCCCGCCTTCCCGTCATGAGTGGCTCCGGCAACGGTACTTACGAGCCGCGCGATCCAGTGCAGAGAGTTCTCTATCGATGGCGTGTTCGCGCACGATGGCGAGGGGCTGCGCTTTCGTCCGGCGCACCGCCTCACGCGGGACGAGGTCTCAGGGGTCGTGGCCTTCGTGGCGCAGCGGATCGACCGGTTGCTGTGGCGGCGGGTTTGGCCACGACAGGGAAGGAAAGCGAGGCGGTGGAGATCTGGGCGGACGAGGCGCCGGTGCTGGCTGGGCTGGCGGACGCATCGGTTCAAGGACTCACTGCGCTCGGGCCACGGGCCGGCGCCCGCGTGGCCCGCTAGGGCCGTCCGCCCGAGGAGGCGGCCCCGGTGGCGCTCGGCCCGTGTCACGCGAATGCGGGTGGCTTCGATCTCCACGCGGGGATCATGGTTCGGGCGGGCGAGCGCGAACGGCTCGAGCGGCTGTGTCGCTACACGTTACGGCCCCCGATTGCGCAGGCGCGGCTGCGCGTCGACGGAGAGGGGCAGGTCTTGATCACGTTGCGGCGTCCATGGGCGATGGCGCGACGCATCTGCGATTCGACCCCGTCGCGCTTCTGGAGCGCTTGGCGGTACTCATCCCGCGGCCGCGCATCAACCTGGTGCTGTACTATGGGCTCCTAGCGCCACGTGCTCCGTGGCGCCCGGCGGTCGTCGCCTCGGCCGGCTCGGAACGGTCGGATTCGGCGGCCGCCGTGTGTCCGGTCGCGGACGAAGGCGATGATTCCGCAGGCCGACGGCGTCCGCGGGGCTATTTGTGGGCCGAGCTGATGCGGCGGACGTTTGGGATCGACGTGCTCGACTGCCCGCGCTGTAGCGGCCGGCTGCGGTTGCTCGCGCTGATCGAGCACGTGCGCATCCTGGAACGCATCCTCGGGCATTTGGGCCTGCCCACGGACCGGCCGGAGCCGCGGCCCGCCCGCGCCCCGCCCCAGCCCGTCTGTGATCCCGACAGCCAATTGAGCGCGACAGATGAGACGTTCTGATCGCCTCGGCCGGGGTGTGCCTCGCCGCTGCTCGTCCTCCGCCTGCCGGGCGATTTGATCGCGCATGCCGGGCTTCACTGGAGCATACTCCAGTCTGGCGACGCGGCTAATCCGCGCTGTCTCAGAGGCGAGCGGGGTCCGATCACGGATCCTATGTTGCGCCGGCAAGCCCAGACAGCCGGCCACAGGCCGTTTATGCGGACTATCCGCTCGAAGCTGAGATCCGCAAACGCATCGCCAAGCTCGAGACTTACTACGGCTCGATCACCGGTTGCCGGGTCCTTGTGGAGCTTGTCCAGCGACATCATGAAACGGGGAATCGCTACCACGTACGCATCGACCTTACGGTACCGGCTGAGGAAATCGTAGCGGCTCATGAAGCCAACCTGCACACGACAGCACGGGACGTTGGAGCCGCGAAGATCACGAAGCTGGCTGAGCTCGGTCCGGAACGGAAGCACGCACAGGTGGCTGTTCGCGAGGCGTTCGACGTCGCACGGCGGCGGCTCCAGGATTGCGCGCGACGACAGCGCGGCGCCGTGAAAGCAAGAGCGGCGCAGCCACGCGGTCGGGTCGCGCGGCTGTTCCCCATCGACGAGTACGGTTATATCGAGGCCGAGGACGGCCACGAAGTGTACTTCCAGAAGAGCAGCGTGCTCGGGAACGCTTTCGAACGCCTGACCGTCGGTGGCGCCGTGTCGTTCGTGGAGGAGCCCGGCGACAAGGGGCCGCAAGCGAGCACAGTCAAGCTCCTGCATCCGCGCCGGACGCGACACGCCTCTCGAACTGCACGAGCGGCTGGCCGCTGAAACAGAATCGCCGCATGGCCATTCAGCGGGACTCCCGCACGCGGAACGATCGGCGGGAGATCGTTGGGTGGCTCATATACGACTGGGCCAACTCGGCCTTCCAGACCACGGTCGTCACGGTGTTGATCGGCCCGTATTTGACCGACCTGGCTCAACGGGACGTTGGAAGAAACGGGATCGTCGCAAGTCTCGGCCCGTTCGGCAGTATTACGGCAACGTCGCTGTTCCCGTATTGCATCTCCGTGTCCGTCTTCCTGCAGGTGCTGCTTCTTCCGCTTCTTGGCGCTATCGCGGACTACACCCAGGCAGCGAAGCGCCTCATGATCGCATTCTGCTACTCCGGAGTCGGTGCGACTTGCCTGCTCTTTTTCATCACTGGACGGCGGTATGTCATCGGCGGCCTGCTGCTCGTCCTGGCGAACTTTGCGTTTGGCGTCACGATTGTCATGTACAACGCATTCCTTAACGACATCACGAGCGAGGACCGGCGGGACAAAGTGTCGAGTCAGGGGTACGCCATCGGCTACCTGGGTGGCGGGCTGCTCCTGGCGACGAATCTTGCCCTGTTGAGCTTCTCCGCGCAGGTAGGCATTTCAAGAGGACTGGCTGTTCGTATCTCGTTGCTGTCTGCAGGTCTTTGGTGGGGCGGCTTTGCGCTGATCACGTTCGCTCGGTTGAGGACTCGAGTGGCACGGCGCGCGCGAACATTGAAACGCTCGTATCTTGGCATCGGTTTCGTTGAGCTCGGCGCACTCTGGCATCGGTTGCGGCAACTTCCGCATACGCGCCGCTACCTCATCGCCTATATGAGCTTCAATGATGCCATTCAGACCGTCATCTCAATTGCATCGGTGTTTCTGGCACAGGAGCTTTTCGTCGCACGTGGGTTGCCCGTGAACGAATCCTTCCTCATCGGCCTCGTGTTGATGGTGCAATTCGTCGCGTTTGGCGGTGCGCTTCTCTTCGAGCGCATTGCCGCGCTGCTCGGCACCAAGAACGCGATCCTTGTCTCGCTCGTCTTGTGGACCGGCATCGTCATTTACGCGTTTGCGTTTCTCGAGACGGTTGCTCAGGCCTGGGTGATGGGTGCCGTGCTGGCTACCGTGCTCGGCGGATCTCAGGCGCTCTCGCGATCGCTGTTTTCGCAGATCATCCCGGTCGGGCACGAGGCGACGTTCTTCGGGCTGTACGAGATCACTGAACGCGGAACTTCGTGGATCGGTCCCCTCCTTTTCGGCTTCGTCGTGAGCACGACCGGTTCTTATCGCCAGGCTATCGTGTCGCTCATCCTCCTGTTCCTTGCCGGAATCGTCGGATAGCTCTTCACGAACGTTGAACGAGCCGCGCAGGACGCTCGCCAGCTCCTGCCGGCTGAAGGTGCAGGCACTGCGCGCTGACATGGAAGCGCTTCCTTCTTCCTCGAACACCGATATCGGCGCCGTACGCGAAGTGCTCCCACGTCTTACCGATACCAACTGGAGATTTTCCGCTGTCATGGGAAAAACTTCGAGACTGGACCGCGGATGTCGGGCGATTCGGTCGAGTTGACGTTCGCATGCTGCATCGCCGCTCAAGCCCGCGAAAGCCCGCTAAACAGCGAATCGGAGCTCGTTTCCCCACGTCGTCGGTTCGCAGCATCAAAGCCGGGACTGGAACTGCAGCTCCAGGAGCAGCCGAACTTTGAGCGCCTGCTCGGCGCCAAGCTACCTAACCTTTCGAACGCCGGGGCGTAGCTCCGACTAAACAAACGGTTGCAAGAAGCAATCCCTCAGTCACCCCTTCAGGTAGCAAGAGGCTTGCAGATCGATCACGATGACGCGGTTGCCTGCATTCGTCGAATGACTGGCGAGCGCAGGCGCCGCTCACATGCATTTGGTGTCGCGCATGGCTCGACGACAAAACGACGACATCGCCAACCGTCTTGACGAGATTGCCGCCCTCCTCAGCGCTCAAGGGGCCAACCCGTACCGAGTGCGTGCTTATCGGCGCGCAGCCGAGACGCTCCGTCAGCTAGCCGTGCCTGTGTCGCAGATTCTCTCGCGACGCATGGCACGGCCGGTCTCGAGCGCCTTCGCGGTATCGGACCCAGGCTCGCCCGGACGATCCGCGACATCTTGGTCCATGGATATTCACCGATTCTTGAACGGCTTCGGGGCGAGAGCAGCGCCATCCGGCTCTTCGCATCGGTGCCAGGCATCGGTTACCGGCTGGCGGCACGCCTGCACGACGAGCTTGGCCTTGATACACTCCAACAGCTCGAGGCGGCCGCCCACGACGGCAGGCTTGAACAGATCGCCGGGTTCGGACCCAAGAGGCTGACCGGCATTCGCAACACTCTGGGTGCGCAGTTCGGGCGGATCGCCAAAATCGGCCGGGCGGAGGACCACGCGCCGCCCCCAATCAGCGAGCTCCTGGACGTCGATCGCGAATACCTCAGCAAGGCGGGAACGGGAGAGCTTCGCCTCATTGCGCCACGGCGCTTCAATCCGGAACAGGTGGCGTGGCTGCCCATTCTGCACACGGAGCGTGGTGGTCGTCACTACACGGCCATGTTCTCGAATACGGCACACGCTCATCGCCTAGGCAAGACGCACGACTGGGTCGTGATCTACGGCGATGACGGACCGACGGAGCATCCGTGGACGATCATCACCTCCTCGTTCGGTGCGCTGCGGGGCCGTCGCATTATCAGGGGACGAGAAGCCGAATGTTCCGCCCTCCTTGCCACGGCACCCGAACCGGCCCTGACGTCAGCCACGCAAACGGTCACCGATGGCTTCGTCGGACCGAGGAATGCCCTTCCTCAGGCTCCTCGTATGTAGCGCCGCATAAGTTTTCCGAAAGGATTTCCCGTACATTGTTCCTTTATGCCAAGCCGATCCAACATCCGCGACGCTCAGGATGAGTTACGAGGAGGCAAACATGCGGGAATCCTTGACCGTGATCCGGTCCGCAACGATCTGTGGCCTGCTGATTCTTGGAGTTTCAATCGTTCTCGGGACAGTTCCACTCCTGGCAGACGATGTTCAAGCGACAGTGGGCGCTCAGAGTGGTGACCTGGGAAGGCAGGCTCTGGCCTTCTTGCCGAATGAGCTTTGGGTTCACTCGGGGGACAGCGTCACGTGGGCGTTTCCCACAGACGAGCCCCATACCGTCACGTTTCTGAGCGCTACTCAGAACCGACCGCCCTTCCCACAGGGGTGTGCTCCGGCCTTTCCTCCAACGTCGCCGAGTGGATCCAGCTACACCCCCGACACGTGCGTCAACTCTGGAATCCTGCTGGGTGGCCCGACTTATACCGTCGCCTTTCCAAACCCGGGCAACTTCAAGCTCGTGTGCCTGCTTCACACGAACATGACCGGCGTTGTTCATGTCCTCGACAAACGGCAGCCTCTTCCGTACCGCCAGAATTTCTATGATCAGCAGGCGGCACAGCAAGCCGGCGACCTGTTGGCCGACGCATACGGCTTGGAAGGACGCGGAGCTTTGATTGCTCTGCTGTCGAGGAAGAACGAGGTGACCGCAGGCATCGGGGAAATCCTTGCTACAGGCGGTGGCTCACAAACCGCGTCGGTCATGCGCTTTCTTCAGGACAGGATCATCGTGCATGTGGGAGAGACGGTCGAGTTCACGAACCTGGATCCCGTGACGCCTCATACGGTGACATTCGGAACCGAGCCTGATGAAGCGAACCTGTTTCCTCCTTCCACCGACGTGAAGGCGGACCCTGACGGCGCTCTGAGGGCGGTACTCGGTTCACCAGGCGACAGCACCCACTCGGGGCTAATTCTGGCGTCGCCGCAGGACCAGCTTTTTGCGCCACAGACTCCAATCCCTCCGATCATCCCACTTCGTTTCCGAGTCAAATTCACGCGCCCCGGGGTTTTTACCTACATCTGCGCACTTCATGACGACTTGGGCATGAAAGGCAGGGTCGTGGTTCTGCCGAGGGATGGTTGGCGCGACGATTAGGACGACCACCGAGGCTTGTGTGCGCGTGCGAATGAGGTTGGCGCAATGACGCTTTGGAAGAAGCTCGCCGCGTTTGGTGCGGCCCTGGTGTTGCTGGTGCTGCCGTTCGGAATCAGCGGCAGCGCTGGCGCGCTGAGTGGAAAGACAGGACCCGACACGCCCGCGTCCGTTTCCGAGGAGTCATATCGCGGCGGGTTGGTGACACCGCCCCTACCAAAACCAAGATTTACACTAACCGACACCTCCGGTGCGCCATTCGATTTCTGGGCACGGACGCAAGGGGCAGTCACGCTCCTCTTTTTCGGTTACACCCGCTGCCCGGATGAGTGCCCGCTCCACATGTCGAATGTGGCGGCGAGCCTGCGTCAGTTGCCACCCGGCCTCGCCGATCAGGTGAAGTTCGTCTTCGTCACGACCGATCCCGCGCGTGATACGCCAGCGGTGCTCCGCTCCTGGCTCAACAATTTTGACAAGCGCTTCATCGGCTTGACTGGAAGCGAAGCCGCGATTGAGTCTGTCCAAAAGTCCACTGGCGTACCACCTGCCACCAAGTCGGTGCGCGCTGGCTCAGACTATGCGGTCGGCCACGCGAACATTGTCGTGGCGTACACGAAAGACAACCTGGCCCACGTTATCTATCCGGGTGGGGTGACCCGCCAAGATTGGGCCCACGACCTGCCACGGCTCGTCAAGGAGGCGTGGACGAGCCCGGTCAAGTGAAATGAAATGGTGGGCGTGCGACCTTATTTCCTCAGCCCGTTCTGCCAGTTCAACACGACGGTAAACTGCGACGCGCTTCCAGCCTCGACCGGCGCCACGAACAGGAACCGCTGACCATCTGGCGTCACTTCCCATGGCGCCGGACCGCGCCTGCCGGTGGCGTTGACGGTGCCAAATCCCTGCGGAGTCCGAAACAGCGGCGTCGCCGCAGCGACACGAAACGGGTTGTCGGAGATTGCCGCCGACATGACCATCCCATCGGCCGCCACGTAGAACAACTCCTTGCCGTCCCTCCGCCATCTCGGGCTATGCCCGCCGCCGCTCGACACCACCAGCCGATTCTGGGCATCAGGGAACGATCGCAATTGGACCTCATCACGACCCGATTCATTCGAGGTAAAGGCCACCCAGCGAGGAGGCCCCTGTGCGTCTGGCGAGAATTGCGCCTGGCTCTCCGCAGCATCTGAGCGAAGGAACGGAACCGGCTTGGGAGTGCTGTCGAGCGAGAGGACCCACAAGTCCGAGCTCGTTTTTGGATTCACAATCACGTACAAAATGTAGCGCCCATCCCGCGACCAACTCGTCGGCGCCGTCGGATCCTCGGCCGACCGAAACAGCTGTTCTTCCTCGCCGTTACCCCCGGTCGGTTTCTGCATCATTGCGGTTTCGAATCCCAAGCTGGAGGAAAAAGCAATTCGACTCCCGTCCGGAGACCAGATCGCGGCTTCACCGCCCGCTGTAGATGCATACCGACTGCTCGCTCCACTGGCGAGGGCGAGCAACCACAACGTCGCGTCGGACGTAATCTGGGGGTTCACTCGAACGACCACCGCTCGCGTGGCGTCGGGCGACAAGTTGATCGCACCGTACGGTCCGGGCTCCGAGACGCGACCGACGGATCGTCCCTGTCGATCGACCTACGTCAGCTGCATGTTCTGCGTCGCGCTCTTGTAAACCAGCGTGCCGTTGTTGGACACCGAGACCGTGGCCGTGTCGAGGTAGGAGTGTACGCGTTCACTGACAACGATGGGAGCATCGGACAGCTCGAGCCGCCGCTCGTCGAAGGTCTGAGCCATGAGACTCCCGTCTCTCAAAAACAACAACCTCCCTGGCCTTCCGTCGGTGCCTCGTGCGTAGATCGGACTCGTCGTCGTCGCGACGAGCTGTCTCAGAGGGGCGAGCGGGGTCCGATAACGGATCCTATGTTGCGCTGGCAAGCCCAGACAGCCGGCCACAGGCAATTTATGCGGACTATCCGCTCGATTCTCAACGCTTCAGCTGCCACCGACCTTGCGAGGCGACCGCGTCCGCGGGATAAAGCCGCGAGAAGTGGTGGCCTTCCAAGGCTGGTGCGTTTGATGCTTTCGGGAAGATGTGGGAGTGGACTCGGCCGACTCGGGCGATCGGGCCGCGGCTTCCGCTGCGGCCTTGGCCAGTGCGGCAGACGCTTGTGCGTCGTCTTTCTCGAGACAGCAGTGTTTGTATTTGCGGCCCGAGCCACAATGACAGGGCTCGTTGCGGCCTGGTCGTGCACGGGTTGGAGCAGCCATTGAAACCCAGTGTACCGCGCAACTATTTCCAGCCGCTCGATTTTCGCGTGAACCGCGCGGGCAACGTCGGCTTGCTGTCGGGCGCGGGTTCCGGCTCTTTCGACAAGCCGGAATTCTCCTCACGGCCGGCTGACCGGCGTTATGCTGCGAGTCGCGTAGTTCGCGTCAGGATTGACCCGGCCAGCCTACTGGTTCGTGTTTGGTAGGCGGATCGCATCGGCTCAGACAAAACGAAACGATGGGGATCAGCCGTTTCTTGCACATGGACAACCTTGCAGCAAAGGAAACGGACGGCACTTACCTCAGGAAACCTGCGGAGTGGGTCTGCAACCTGCACATTGCCTAAGCGGGCGATACGCAGATCGAACTGATCCAGCCTGTGTCGGGAGCCAGCATCTGCCAGGAGTCACTCGATCGACACGGTGACGCCGTTCAGCACGTGGCGTACTGGCTGGACGATGCGGACTTCGACGCCGTTGCCGCTCCTGGAGTCCTCGGGCTATAACCAGATCCAAGGCCTCCGGTTGCCGATAGCACGCGTCGGCTACTTCGATGCGCGTCGAGCTATTGAGTCATGACCGAGATTGTCGGGGCCAATGAGGCAGGCCACGAGTTGCGACGCAATCTGAAGTCGGGGAAGTTGTGAGGGAGTCGGGGTCGCGGTCTGTTGCGCTGGCAAGCCCGGATAGCCGGCGACAGGCCGTTTATGCGGACTATCTGCTCAGCCGAGCGATGGCGCCGGCGGCGTGTTGGTCCTACTTTTTCAGTACCGACAGCGCGATGTTGCTCGCCCGGTCCCTCGACCGGTACACGCGCTGCGTGGCCTTCTGGAAGTCCGCGTCGCCGGCCCTGAAGATGTTCGGCACGAACGTCTGCGGGTTGCGGTCCACGAGCGGAAACCATGTGGATTGGATCTGCACCATGATCCGGTGACCCTTCTGAAACGCGTGGTTCACGTCCGGCAGTTTGAACGTGACCTTCGTCACCTGTCCCGGCCTCATCGGTTCGGGCTTCTCGTAGCCGTTGCGGAAGCGGGTGCGGAACGGCTCGCCGCGCACGAGCATCTGATAACCGGCGGTCCGGAAGTTGGTCGGATTCGGCTCGACATCCTTCGCATCGTCTGGGTGGACATCGATCAGCTTCACGATGAAATCCGCGTCGGTTCCCGTGGTCGACACGTACAGTTCCGCTTGCAGAGGCCCGGCGACCGTTTCGTCGTCTGTCAACGGATCGGTTTGATAGGTGAGGACGTCTGGCCTGCGCGAGGCGAAGCGCTGATCGTCGGTCATGTACTCGCGCGTCATGCCGATGTCGACGTTTTCGATGAACGGCACCGGCTTCGACGGATCGCTGATGTACTCGTCGAAGGCGTCGCGATCGCTGGGCGGGGTCGCTGAAAGTTGGCCCGATGGCGCTGCATAGAGCGCTCTCTGCTCGGTGTTGGCCGGCGGCCACCGGTCGTACATACGCCACTGATTCGAACCGGTCTCGAACATGAACGCTTCAGGAAGGTTCACCTGACAGTTATCGGTGCAGTACTTCAGGTAGATGTTGAAAAAGGGCAGCTCGATCCGGTCGCGATAGTATTCGGCCGTCTTCGATCCGAAGCGGGCATGCCCGAGCCGGTCGCCGTCGGATCGGGCCCAACCGCCGTGAAACCAGGGACCCATGACGATTCGGTTCGAAATTCCGGGGTTCTTCTGTTCGATGCTCGCGTAGGTGTTGAGGGCACCGTAGAGATCCTCGGCATCGAACCATCCGCCGACGGTCAGGACCGCCGGTTTGATGTTGTGGAGATGATCCAGGATCCGCCGTGCTTTCCAGAAGTCGTCGTAGTTGGGATGCTCGGCCATCTCGTTCATGAACGGGATACCGTTACCGAGCTTTTGGCGGTACAACTCGAGCCCCTTTTGGACGGTTCCCATTTGCAGGAAGAACTTGTAGCCGTCGGTTGTTCCGTGCTGGAACGGCTTCGGGTCGGTGAAGCCCGGCCCGATGCGAGGCTGCCCGAATGTCGCGTAGAAGTTGTAGGCGTGCGGAAGAAAGAACGCGCCGTTGTGGTGAAAGTCGTCGCCGACGAACCAGTCCCCGATGGGGGCCTGCGGTGAGACAGCTTTGAGCGCCGGGTGCGAATCGATGATGCCTGAGGACACGTAGAAGCCCGGATAGGAGATGCCCCACATTCCGACGCGGCCGTTGTTGTTGGGCACGTTCTTCACCAGCCAATCAATCGTGTCGAAGGTATCGGAGCTCTCGTCGATGTCCTTCGGGCCCGCCTTGTGGTCGATGTGCGGCCGCACGTCGACGAAGTCGCCTTCGGACATCCATTTTCCGCGCACGTCCTGGTAGACGAAGATGTAGCCCTCGTAGGCGAACCGCGAAGACGGGCCCAGTAAGTCTCTGTAGGCATCATGGCCGTACGGCGCAACGGTGTACGGCGTTCGATCGAGCAGGATCGGGTATTTCTGCTGTGGTGACGCGTCCTTCGGTTCGTAAATCGAGGTGAAAAGCTGGACGCCGTCACGCATCGGGATCATGACTTCGCGTTTCGAATAGTTCGCCTTGACGTACTGTGCGAGTTCGATCGCCGGCTGCGGTTGTTGTGCCGCAGGCGACATGCCAAATTGAGCACAGGACGATGGACGCCGACGCGAGTCCCACGCCAAACGCACGCTTTCTCATCGGGTTCTCCATTAGAGCGCGTCGCAAATGTCGGTGGCGCAGCCTTCAGAGCTTGCAAATCAATCGCGTGTGGCTTCCGGCTTCAGCCGGAAGATCAATACTGGCGGCTCTCTTCCGCCTAAAGGCGGAAGCCACGCGCCCGCAATTTTGCAAATCCGTTCCTAGCGTATGATCGCCTGAATCGAGGAGATCGACACATGAAATCAGGGCGGACGTCCGTGGTTGCCTTGGTGACGCACTTCATCGTTCGCACAGTTGAAGGCGATCAGAAGGCTGTGCGCCAGGCCGGCACACTCATTCCGGCGCGTTGATTCATAGCTTTGCCTCCAGCCTGAGCTCGCGGGCGGCCTCCGCGATAGTCATGGTGACAGGCTTGCCCGACCGCCGTCGGATGGCGACCGTTCCATCCTGCTCGTCCCGTGCCCCAACAGCGGCGAATACCGGGATGCCGCTTTCGAACGCGTCAACGACTCGACGTGACAGCGTCTCGGCGCGATCGTCCAGCACGGTGCGCAGACCGTCGCGTCCGAATACGGCGGCGACCTTCCTGGCGTACTCGATCTGAGAGTCGCTGACCGACGCCACCACCACCTGCTCCGGGGCGAGCCACAGTGGCAGGTCACCGCGATGATGCTCGAGCAAGATGGCTGCGAACCTCTCCAGGCTCCCGAGGATCGCGTGATGGATCATCACCGGCCGTACTCTGTGGCTCTCGTGATCGACGTACTTGGCATCGAGACGCTCCGGGAGCACGAAGTCGAGCTGGAGGGTGCCGCATTGCCACTCACGCTCGTGGCTGTCGCGCAGCAGAAATTCCAGCTTCGGACCATAGAAGGCGCCTTCGCCTGGCTGAACTGAATAGTCGAGCCCCGATGCCTTCGCCGCAGATTCGAGTGCGGCCTCGGCACGATCCCACACGGCGTCCGAGCCGGCTCGCGCGAGCGGCCGAGTCGAGAGTTTCACGGCGTAATCGGAAAATCCAAAATCCAGGTAGATGGCCTTGAGAAGCGCACAGAAACGATGAACCTCCTCGTCGATTTGATCGACGCGGCAAAAGATGTGTGCATCGTCTTGCTCGAACGCGCGAGTCCGCATCAAACCCGAGAGCGCGCCAGACGGCTCGTTTCGGTGACATGCGCCGAGCTCGCATAAACGAAGCGGCAAGTCCCGATAGGAGCGAACCCGCTTGTTGAAGATCTGCATGTGCCCCGGACAGCTCATGGGCTTCAGCGCCAGGACGCGCTCGCCATCGTCCACCATGAACATGTTCTGGCCGAATTTTTCGAGATGGCCGCTGCGCTCCCAGAGAGAGCGGGCGAGCAGCTGGGGCGTACGCACCTCGTGGAATCCGGCACGACGCATATGTTGGTAGATGTAGTTCTCGAGCACCCGATACAAGACCGCCCCTCGAGGGTGCCAGAACACCATGCCGGGCGCGTCTTCCTGCTGATGAAAGAGATCGAGTCGATTGCCGAGTGCTCTGTGGTCGTGCCTGTTGTCCCTGTTGTCGTTGTCCATTGACGTCCTCCAGTCGTGAGTGCCGGACGGAGGAGGCCCAAAATAAAAAAGGCCCCACCGTTTCCGGCGGGGCCTTGGTCGGTCGGCTTCTTTCGGGCTCAGTGCAGGACGACCTCCATGGCTCGCCGGGTGCGAGTCGTCGTGGTGGTCGTGGTGAACGCGTGTGAATGGGCCATGTGCGACAAATCCATTATAGACGCAGTCAGGCGAAGATCTTCTTCCCTTGCAGCACGGCCTCGGTGATGAGGAGCGGCACCGCCCAGCAGAACCAGCTTGCGGCGGCGAGTTGCTCCTGCAGCGTTCCAACCTGTGCCGCCTGCAGGGTGCCCGCGAAGATCCGGAACGAGACGAACGCAAATGTCACGACGTAGCTGCGGATCATCCACTCCTGATGCTGATGAATCAGCCCGCGGCGCACCGCGGCAAATGCCAGGCCCGTTGTGACAAGCCACGCAATCGCCAACCCTGTGAGGCCAGCGCCGAACACCCAACCCAGATCCGTATGGGCGGCCAGATAAAACGCTGCCACAGAACTCACCGCGATGGCCGCCATGTAGATGGTCCCGAGCGTGCGGTGAAGGGCTAACCGTTTCCGATTGAGCCCCAACCATAACTGTCCAGGTCCCGTGAGCAGGGCAATGACGCCGCCGCCGACGTGGAGAAGCAGCCAGCCGCGGCGCGGCCAATAGAAGCTAAACACCTCTTCATTAATGGCCAGGAAGTAGCGAAGAGCAAAGAACGCGACAAAGGCCAGGGCAATGAGCATCGCGGTCGACAGCAGAACCGCGCTCGGCCAGCGCGGCAGGCGCGGCGCTTGCGAACGGTGCTGAACGCTCGCTACATCCATGAGAGCCTCCTCCCTGGTTTCCAACGACGGGTCTGCCGAATTCGAACGCGAGCCTTGACTCGACCGATGACCGGGGCACGAGATCCGGTCAGCTCATCGGCCGACAGCCGGCGTCCAGCCGTCGCCCTGCCCGTAGGCAAACGTGATGAACGGAAACGCTTCGACCTCGTGGATCTTTCCCCCTCGAATTCCGAAGGTCTCCATGGTCACCATGTTCAGAATCATGCCCAGCCCTCGCTGCGGCGGCATGTCGGGCAGGTTCTTGATCTCGACTGGGCGGCGGGTGCCGTCTTCGATGAACAGGGGGAAAGCTGCGGCGATGCCCTTCTGCTCGTCGATGATCAGCACTCTCCGCGGATAGATCTTCTTGATGAAGGAAAAGACGCCGGTGTCGAGCTGGGCGGCGCAGGTCATCATGCTCAACTTGGAAAAGGCACGGCCGGCCGGCGTGCTCGTGTCCGGCAGCGCTGGTGACGGGGCCGCGCGCCCGGGCTGTTTGTTGTTGACGGTCTGATAGCCGTTCTCGTGCCGCACGCAGTCGTCCGCGAACGCTGCAATGCTGCCATCGTCGCTGGTCAGCCCGTCGAAATACGAGTGCGCCGCCCAGAGCATGACTTCCCTGGACGTCCGATCTGCGGGTGACACGTCGGTCGCCAGGCCGGGCCTGGGGGTTTTTAACAGCTCGAGTGCTGCCGGTGCGACGTTCCGGTCGACCAGGTGCTCGACTTCGGTGATATGACGGCGTTCCACCTTCAGTCTGATCACGGTCAACGCAGGACGTCCTTCGATGTTGAACAGGGACTGAATCGCCACCTGTCCTGTGACGGGATCGGCAGCGTGAATGACGAACGGCGTGGGCTCGACTCTCGCGCGCCACAGAATTCCCTCGCCGATCGATAGCCTTGCCGTATTCTCCGTATACCAGGTCTCTTCCGACGTCGGCACGCTGGCCGTGTCTTTTTTCACCAGCGAGTTGACGTAGTTGTCGATGATCTGGACGAGACAGGCCCGGTCGCACGGCTGGATCTTCGATGCATCCCAAGGCTGCTTGTACCAAGGCTTCGAACCCGTTTGTGCGTGCACGCCGGGAATCAAAACCCCGATGGCGGCCGCCGTCAAAAGCAGCTTCTTCATTGCTCTCCTTGCCGGAATCAGTGTGGCTTCCGGCTTCAGCCGGAAGATCAAAGCCCTCGGCTCTCTTCCGCCTAAAGGCGGAAGCCACATGACAACAATTCACGCCTAGAAGGCGGAAGCCACATGACGAGAAGTACCGGTTCGAAAGAATAGCGCGTCCCTGCGCGAACAACAATGCCGCAGGGCGCAATCCCCAGTAACATTTGTTCCGCATGCCGATCAGGATTGAATGCGTGCAGGAGTGCAGAAACCACCTCGGTGAAGGCCCGGTATGGGACGTCGACGAAGGCGCTCTGTACTGGGTCGACGGAACGGGGCGACGCGTTGGCAATCCGTCGATCTGGCGCTTGAACCCTCGTACTGGCAAGGTCGATACCTGGTCGCTCGAGCACGACGTCGGCGCGCTGGCATTGCGCCAAGAAGGCGGAGCCGTCCTGGCGCTCGATGACGGCTTCTACTTTTTCGATTTCGTACGGGGGCAGCTCGAGCTTATTCAACTCATCGAGGCCGACCAGCCCCGGACGAGACTGAACGATGGCAAGTGCGATCGTCGGGGACGCTTCTTCGCGGGCGGAATGGACGACAAAGAGGAGCTGAAGATTTGCGGGCTGTGGCGGCTCGACCGCGACCTGCGAGTGACGCGAGTCGATGAAGGCATTATTTGCACCAATGGGCCGTGCTGGAGTCCGGACGACAAGACGTTCTATCTCGCCGACACTTTCCAGGGTGAGTACTGGGCGTACGATTACGACCTCGAAAGCGGCACGCTGAGCAACAAGCGGGTGTTTGCGTCTTTTCAGAACGATCCGGGAGTCGCGGACGGTTCAACCGTCGACGCCGAGGGGTGTTTGTGGAACGCACAGCTTATTTCCGGAGACCTGGTACGGTATGCGCCCGACGGATGTGTTGAACGGCGCATCGGAATGCCTGTCCGCAACATCACGAGCGTGATGTTCGGTGGCGACAAGCTCGACGAGCTCTTCGTCACCTCCATGGCCCGTGTGAAGCACCCGGCGGTGCACGATCGCTTCGCCAAGGAAGTCGCGCCGCAGTTTCTGGCGGGCAGCCTCTTCCGGATAACGGGGCTCGGCATTAGAGGCTTGCCCGAGCCTCGATTCGCCGGCTGAAAGCAATGGAATGAGCGAACAGCGCAAGGTCATCGTCACGTGCGCGATCACCGGGGCGATTCATACCCCGACGATGTCCCGGCACCTGCCGATCACGCCAGCCGAGATTGCGGAGAGCGCGATCGACGCAGCGCGGGCCGGGGCGGCAATCGTGCACGTACACGTACGGCAACCCGAGAACGGCCAACCGATCCAGGACACCGCCCTTTTCAGGGACTGCCTGTCGCGGATTGCGGCAGCTTCCGACGTCGTCATCAACATCACGACTGGCGGCTCTCAAACGATGACCGTCGAGGAGAGGCTTCAGCCGGCCCTCACACTTCAGCCCGAGCTTGCGTCACTGAACATGGGAACGATGAATTTCGGGCTCTACGACATGATCCCGCGCTACAAGACGTGGCACTGGGACTGGGAAAAGTCATATCTTGCAGGCAGCGAAGCTGGAATGTTCAAGAACACGTTCAAGGACATTTCGAACATCCTGGAGAAGTGCAGCGGGCATGGCACGCGATTCGAGTTGGAGTGCTACGACATCGGCCACCTCTACACCGCGGCCCACTTCCTGGATCGCAAGCTCGTGCAGCCGCCTCTCTTTATTCAATCGGTCTTCGGCATTCGGGGAGGCATCGGACCTCATCCCGAGGACGTTCTTCATATGAAGCGCACGGCCGACCGGCTGTTCGGCGGCGCCTATCAATGGTCGGTGGTCGGGGCCGGTCGCAATCAGATGTTCGTCGCGGTGCAATCGGCGGTGCTCGGTGGCAACGTCCGAGTCGGCCTCGAAGACAGCCTCTGGATCGGCAAGGGGCAGCTCGCGACATCCAACAGCGAGCAGGTCGAGAAGATCAGGCGGTTGCTGGAAGAGCTCGGGCTTGAGATCGCAACTCCCGCCGATGCGCGGCAGGTTCTCGGACTCAAGGGCAGGCAGCACGTGTGCTTCTAGCCTGTCGAATTGAAAGACGTGGTTCAACAGCGCCGCATCGTCATCACGAGTTGGGGATCGTATGGGGATGTCTTTCCCTACGTCGGCATCGCCCGGGTCTTGGCCCAGCGTGGTCATCGTCCGGTGCTTGCCATGCCCGAGTTTTATCGCCAAACAATCGAACGCGAAGGCCTCGAGTTCTCGCCGGTCGGGCCGGACGTCGATCCCAACGATCGAGCGACTGTCGCCCGGATCATGGATCCGCGAAGGGGCACCGAGGCCATTCTGCGGGACCTGTTGATGCCGGCGCTGCGTGACAGCTACGAGCAGTTGAGGGCAGCCGCGCGTGGCGCGGACATGTTGGTCAGCCATCCGGTGACGTTTGCCGCGCCCGTCCTTGCAGATAAGATGAGCCTGCCGTGGGTGTCCACTGTCTTGGCGCCCATCTCGTTCTTCTCGACGACCGATCTTCCCGCATTTCCGCCCGCTCCTCGTCTCGTGCACCTCCGTCGGCTGGGTCCAGGGTTCGGCCGTCTCATGGTCGGCCTGGTCCGCCGCGTGACCCGGTCGTGGATGGAGCCGGTCTACGAGCTGCGTCGCGATGTCGGACTTGCTCGAGGGGGCGATCCGATCTACGAAGGCCAGTTTTCGCCAGCACTCACGCTCGCGTTGTTTTCACGCCTGTTGGCCGCACCGCAACCCGACTGGCCCCGTAACGTTCGCACGACTGGATTCGTTTTCTACAACGGCCCCGACGCCGCGCTCGATGCCGAAGTCGAAGCCTTCCTCGGCGAAGGACCGCCTCCCGTCGTCTTTACTCTGGGCACATCGGCGGTCGCGAATGCGGGACGCTTCTATCATGAGAGCGTCGAGGCCGCCAGACGTCTGGGCCTGCGCGCGATCCTGCTGACCGGCGGTTTTTCCGAGAACATGCCCGATCTTCAACAGTCGCGCGACGTCCTGGCCGTGGACCGTGCGCCACACCAGCTGCTCTTTCCGCGGGGGGCCGCGTCCGTTCATCAGGGAGGCATTGGAACCACAGGCCAGGCACTTCGTGCCGGCCACCCGATGCTGATCGTGCCTCATGCTCACGATCAACCCGACAACGCTTTCCGTGTAACCAATATCGGCGTGTCGCGGACGGTTTTTCCCGGCGGCTACAAAGCGGCGCGTGTTGCCCGTGAGCTCGAGCGACTGTTGATCGATCCGCGATACCAAGCGCGGGCCAAAGAAGTCGCGTCTGTCGTGAGTGCCGAAGGCGGAGCCGAGGCGGCCGCTGATGCATTGGAGCAGCTCATGGATGGCCGGGCGGACGTTATGTCGGTTGCCGTTGGTAGTAGGTAGCGCTTTAGCGGAGCGCAGTACGCTGCTATTTGCCTGAACAAGGAGGTCATGAATGATGCGGACGCTTGCCATTGCTGTCATGTGCTGTGCCGTTTACGCGACTAGCTCGCTCGTGGGATTGGCGGGCCAGACTCAGTCCGGCGGCCGGTCCGTTGAAGCCAGGCTACGAGCCCTCGAGGACAAAGAAGCAATCCACGGGCTGATGATGACCTACGGTCGCACGTTGGACGCGCGTGATTTCGCAGGATTCGAGCAGCTCTGGGCCCGGGAGAGCGAGTTCGTTGGCGGACCCGGTGGCGCTGCGAAAGGGCCGGCAGCTACACGGGCGTTGCTGGAGAGCCTGCTGAAAGCCAACGCCGCGCCTGAGCCCGGCCGGGACTTCCATCTGTTCTCGAACGAGACCATCGATGTCCAGGGCGACAGGGCCACGGCATTGAGCAAGGGCGCGTTTGTCGTCAGGGGCCAGAACAACCGCCTCGAAACGACGATTCTTGCGAATTACCACGATCAATTTGTTCGTGAAGATGGTCGTTGGAAGTTCAACCGGCGCCAGATTGGCGACAGCCCTGCCCCTGCGGTCGCACCTCGCGCAGACCAGCGTTAGTCGCGCGTGCAGTTGCGGCCGGATTCCTTCGCGCGGTAAAGGGCCTCATCGGCTCGTTGCACCAACGCCGCGAGCGATTCGTTGCGCGTCGCCGTGGCCACGCCAATCGATACGGTGATCTGCGTCACGTTGTCGCGCTTACCCTCGGCCCCATTGGCCTGAATCGCCAGACGCAGGCGTTCGGCGACCTGGAGCGCTTGTGGTTGCCCGAGTCCCGGCAACAGGACCGCGAACTCCTCACCGCCATACCGCGCCAGCGAATCCTGCGGTCGAAGGCCGGTCGCCAGTGTGTGCGCCACCCGACGAAGCACGGCGTCGCCGGCGGGGTGACCGTAAGTGTCGTTGACCTGTTTGAAACGATCGATGTCGATCATCAACAGCGAGAGTGGCTGGTTCGCCCGTGCGGCCCGCGACAGCTGTCGGGCGAACGCGTCGTCGAGCCAGCGTCGATTGCGCAGGCCGGTCAAGCTGTCGACGGTGACCAAGCGTTGGAGCTGCCGATGTTCACGGCCGGACTCGCCCAGCGCCGCGTCGTCGGCCCGAACGCGTCCAGCCAGGATACCAAGAAGATTGCGCGCCACCTCGGCTGATGAATCGATCAGCGACCACAGCCGCTCGCGATCGAGTGCCAGCACGAGCGTCTGGGCGTCCGCCACCACATCGGCCGACACCTGTTGGCCGTCGAGGAACGACAGCTCGCCAACGCATTCGCCGGCGCCCAGCCGGACGTGAGGTTCATCGACGCCGGGTACACGCACGCTGACCTGGCCGGAGAGGATGATGTACAGAACGTCGTTTTCGGTTCCGGCGCGTAACAGCGTTTCTGTGGCGGAGAGCTGGCGCGTCTGGCAGCCCCTTAGTGCCGCAACTACCAGCTCCTCGGGCACGTTCCGGAAGAGTCGCGCGCGGAGAAGCCCCTCCTGCAGGTCGCCCGTGCAATCGTGAAGGAATTGGCTAGGCAATGGCCTGTTTGAAGGTGGCAAGCTCGCCAGCCGTCACGTTCGATTTCACGATCGCCGGGTTGCCGCCTCCTTTTGCCGCACGGTCGGGACCGACGCCTCGTGCGCCTCCTGAGGCCGAAACCTGCGCGCTTTCTTTTTCGGGCGCCACGGTCGGCTTCAGTAAGCCGATACCGAAGCCCTTCTTCTTGGGCTCTTCCTTCGGCGCGTCCTTGGATTCGTCTTTCTTCGGCGCCTGTTCAGCCGACTTCGTCGATCCTGTCAGTCCGCTGGCACCGTCGGGAACAGCGGCGATGGACGTAATAGGCATTGGTTCGTACTTGACGTTGGACTTGTAGCGCACTTCGACGAGCGCGCCATTCTTGGCCGCCGCCATCTGCTTGATCTTGGCAATCCGCTCCTTCGTTTCGGGGTGCGACGCAAAGAGCCCGTTTTTCTCGGGCTGCTCCTTGTTGCGGTCGTCCAGTCGAACGAGGAAGTCGCCGAGCGATCCCGAGGCATAGCCGACTTTCTGCGTCAGATCGACAGAGACCTTGTCGGCATCGAGCTCGTCGCCGCGGTCGAAGTTGTTTTCCAGCACCATCTCGTACGCCCGGTTTGCGAGGTGGTCGAGAAGCGGGGCCCGATCCGACAGGGTCTCTTTGGTTCCCATCTGTACGGCCTTGTTCTTCCGGATGGCGTTGATCGTGTGCTTTCGCGTGACATGGCCGATCTCGTGCGCGAGGACGCCGGCCAGCTCAGCTTCGCTGCGGATGAGACCCAGAGCGCCGCGCGTGACGTGGACGAGACCGCCAGGCGAGGCAAAGGCGTTGACGCCGTCGGTGTCGAGCACGATGAAGGTCCAGGCCAGATTCGGGCGGTCGGAAGCTTTTGCCAGGGTCATGCCGACGAGGGCCACGTACTTGTGAACCGCCACGTCCTGCACGACTCCGAACCGTCCGCGAATCTTGGCGCTGACGTCCTCGCCGATACTGCGCTCTTCGGTTTCCGAGATCGTCAGTTCGTCGATCTTCTCTTTCTGCTCGGCTGCTTTTTTCAGCGTTCCGCCGAGGCCGCCAAACTGCGCAAGCGCCGGCGATCCGGTCAAGAGCAGTGCAGTGACGAGCATCGCCTTCAGAACGTCCTTCATATTCGCCCCTGGATTCAGTGTGCGTTTGGAAGGGCAGGTCTCAAGGCTCGCCGCGACCGGGTTTTTCGTCAGCGCGGCCGACGACTTCGGAAATGGCCACCGGTTGCGTTTTGCCTTTCACCACGACTTCGCCCAGAGCCCTGAAGTTGTATCGGCCGACCAGGCGCTGTCTTGTAGCTTCACTGATGAGTATTCGCGTTCCGTACTGCTTGTTCAAAGACTCCAGGCGGGCGCCCAGGTTGACGGCATCGCCGATCACCGTGTAGCTCATGATCGCTTCCGACCCGAAGTTTCCGGCAATCATGTCTCCGGAGTTGATGCCGATGCCGATATCCAAGTCGGCCAAACGCCCCTCGCGAGCCCACCCTTCGTTCAGCTTCTGAAGCTCGGCGACCATGTCGAGCGCGGCCTCAACCGCGTGATCGGCATGTCTGGGGTCGTCTACCGGCGCGCCGAACAGCGCCATGACCATATCTCCAACGAACTTGTCGAGCGTCCCGTCATAGCGGAACACGATCTCCACCATCTTCGTGAAGTATTCGTTGAGCATGTCGACGATGGCTTCAGGCTGGCCGCGTTCGGTGATGGTCGTGAAACCGCGGATGTCGGAGAAGAGCACGGTCATGTCGCGGCGATGGCCGCCGAGCCGCGCAAGCTCTGGGTGAGTGACGAGCTGTTCGAGCACGTCCTTCGACACGTACTGGCCGAACAGCCGCTTCATCTTGCGCTTGTCCCGGCCCTCGACGAAATACTGATAGGTCACGCCTCCAAACAGTGCCACCGACGCCGCCAGCACTGGCTGAGAGAGGTTGATCCAGTGCCCGGCTGCGAAGAATCGTGTCGTCGCCCATCCAAACAGGGCGATGGCGAGGACTGTTGCGCCAGTTGCCCACCATGCGGGGATGGTGGTGGCGACAAGGCCGATCGCCATGGCTGACACAAGGACTGTGACGATGCGCACGAGGTTACTGGCAGGTCTCAAGAATCGATTCGAGAGCACATCGTCGGCGACAGCCGCGTGCACTTGAATTCCAGGCATTCGAGCGCCGGCGAACGGAGTCGGGAAGACGTCGAACAGGCCGGCGGCCGTGACACCTACGAAAACGATCTTGTCTTTGAAGGCGGCGGGATCGACGTTGGGCTTCTGATTCGACAGAAGCTGCTCCTCCGAATAGAGGAGATCGAAGAAGGCGTACCGAGGATAAGGTCGGCTCTTCAAGTCTTCGAGTAAGGCAGGGCCCCGAAAGTCGATCAGTCCCCACAGATAGGACTTCACACCGTCCGGACTCTTGACCCGTCTCATCGAGAGCGGCATCAATCGATCTCCCAACTGGAGATCCTCGTTCCCCATGCGAACCGTACCGGGATTGATGTTGGCCGCGCGAAGTGCGGCGGCCAGCCCCAACGACGGAAGCGCTCGATCGCCGACGCGGACGAACGGCACCGTGTGGCGAAGCGGGCCGTCCGAATCCAAAACGAAAAGGTTGTGGCCGAACCCTGAAGCTGCGTCAGCGAGGCCCTTGAACGGCGGAAATACGACTTTCCGCTCCACCAGGAGCGGAGAGCTCAACCGGAAGTCTGTATCCCCGATCGCTGGCGTTTTCTCGAGGGCCTCGCCTTCGTACGTGGCATCGGCAAGAAGGATGACGTTTCCGGATTTCTTGATCGAGTCTGCCAACGCCCGGTCGGACTCCGCGCCCGACCATGTATCGCCACCGAATTCGAACCCCACACGTGAGTCGGCCTCGGCGAAGTTCACATCGTAGGCAACGATCCTGGCCGGCGCGCGAGCGAGATAGTCGATCAACATCGAATGCACGGCACGCGGCCACGGCCAACGGCCCGCGTTCGGCTGCAGGTTCCGAAGGCTGTACTCATCGATCTCGACGAGCGCCAGGTCCTGCCGGGCGGTCGACGGCTTCGCCGTCACGCTCAAGCGCCAGTCGTAGGTTTTCAGCTCGATGGTTTGAAGGGGATGGAAGCCGACACCGCCCGACGTCGTGCTGAACGAGGCATCGAGACCAAGAATCAGTGCGGCTGCACCTATTCCAATCACGATACCCGCGACAGCTTTTTGCACGAGTGACCGCTATAGTACCATCCCGGCCACACATGATCATCGGCATCGTCCTGATCCTCGTTGCGCTGGCTTTCTATGGCGCGAGTACGAACCGACACGTTCGCGGTCGGTTGCGCGGGTCGATTTTCGCATTCGCGATGTATGCGATTGTGGCCACGACGTTGCGTTACTCCGGCCTGTCCGTCGGAATGGAGGAGGCGCTTAAACTGATCGCGCCGCTGTTCGTCGGGTTTGGAGTCATCAATGCTCTGGTCGCGCTTGCGATCAATCCGTGGCGGATCGACCGGCTTCCGGATCGCTTTCCAACGATCGTTCAAGACACCATCGTCATTGCGCTCTTCGCTCTCGCGGCGGCGATCATCTTGCAGGAGCGTGTGTTCACGACTACCGCGGTCGGCGCCGTGGTCATCGGCTTCGCCCTTCAGGACACGCTCGGCAACTTGTTTGCGGGCCTGGCCATTCAGATCGAGAAGCCGTTTCGCGTCGGACACTGGGTCCACATCGGCGGGAAAGACGGGCTGGTCACCGAAATCACCTGGCGGGCTACCAAGTTGAGAACCAAGGCTGGAAATTTCGTGATCGTGCCCAACAGCGCGCTGTCGCGCGACACGATCATGAACTACTCCGAACCATCGACCGAGACGCTCATCGAAGTCGATGTCGGCGCCAGCTACGACGTCCCACCCAACGAAGTCAAAGCCACGATTCTCGCCGCCATCAGAGACGGAGCGCTCATGTCTCGAGCCAAGCAGCCCGAGGTGCTGCTGGTGGACTTCGCTGCCTCGGCGATCGTGTATCGGATTCGTGTGTGGACCACAGAGTTTGCTGCGGACGAGCAGCTCCGCGACCATATCCGCTCCGCGGTCTACTACGCGTTCCGGCGCAGCGGCATTGTCATCCCGTACCCGATCCAGGTGGAGATTCAAGAAGAGGCCAAGCCTTCGGCATCCGATTCGGCGACTGCCGAGCAGCTGCTTCAACAAGTGTCGATTCTCTCGGCGTTGACCGACGAAGAACGAGCCGAGCTGGCACGCGGCGCCAAGCGGAGTCTTTTCGCAGCGGGCGAGACGATTGTCAGGCAAGGCGAAGCCGGAAGCTCGATGTTCGTCGTGTCACGCGGAGCTGCAACCGTCACCTTGGAGCCAGGAAACCAGGAAGTCGCTCGCATCGAACGGGGAGGTTTCTTTGGCGAAATGTCGCTTCTTACAGGGGATCCGCGGACTGCGACCGTTCGGACGGCGGTCGATTCGGAGCTTTTGGAGATTACCGTCGAGGCTTTCCGCCGTTTTGTACTTGCCAATCCGTCTGCGGTGGATCAGATCGGCGAAGCAGTCGCTGTGAGACGAGCCGAACTGTCGCAGCACGCAGCAGCCAGCGCCGCCGGTGTGGTAGCCGAGCCACCCGAAAGGCTTCTCAGCCGCGTCCGCCGCTTTCTTCGGCTCTCCGTGGCTTGAACCTTGGCACCAGGTGCCTACCAGGAACCATGGCACCAGGCACCAGGCACGAACGATTGTCTTAGTACTGCTTGTCCGCCCAGACGAACGGAGTCTTCTCGTTTGCCTGCAGCGTGTCGCCGGGAGGGGCTCCCGCCAGATTGTTGAACCCGCTCAAGCTCTTGTGAATGGCCGCCTCCGCCCCGAGAATGTGGCCCTCTTTGTCGAGCGTCAGACGAGCGACAGGATGCTCGACGAGGTAGAGATTTCCGTCGGAATTCATCGTCGCGACCCGGATGCCGAGAAATGCGCTTCCCTGTGACAATGCCACGGGCTCTTCGACGTCGGCGGCTACGAGCTTCGCCGCCAGCGAGACGACCTCGACGCCTCCGGCTTTGATGGTCGTCGGCACTTTCGGATCGGTCGGCGGAATATCGGCGTGGACGCGTCCCACGATAGGAACCCACCGCAGATTCGGCGTGTCGCGGCGGCCCCACAATGCCGGCTCGATACGCAGCAGTGCTGCGTCCCGGTTGCCGCCGTTGGAAAACGCCACGGTTATGTAAAGTCCACCTTGGTTCGTGTTGTACGACACTTCGGTGACCGTGACGTCGAGCTGCTGCTTCGTGTAAATGTAGCTTCGATAAAAGCTGACGGTCGACAACGTCAGCGCCATGATTGCGATCATGACCGTGATGTCGAGTTTGGTTCGCTGCCTTCCCAGGTCGCTCTTCTCGTCGCTCGGCGTAGTCATGTCTTTTATTGGGTTGATTGTTTCTCGATCTTTCCGAACATGTGCCCGCCGACCGGGCCATGCTGCCACGTTCCGGCATAGCGATCGCCGTAAAAGAACACACGCGCTGTAAAAGTGCCCATCGACGGAATCGCGAAGTCGGTCAACGTGATCATCGGCGTGTCGCCTGCCCAGAGCATCGTGACGACAATCGGCAGGGTCACGTCCACCTCGCCGTACCTCATCCTGGTGTTGAAGCGCCACCGGTTGTCGCCGACTTTTTCGACGCTCGAGATGTCGTAGCGATCCGGTCGTGCCGGTTGATCCTCACGTCCCGACACAGTGAACCGGCCGACAAGCGCCGAATTCTGCATCTGGTCCGTGAACTGCCGTTCCAACTGGGTGAGTGAGGCCGGATTCACGGTGGAGCCCAAGCCGGTCTTCGCGGCCAGCCACCCCACTGCAAACGCGAAGAGAATCAGGACGACCGCAATCAGGAATCGCGCGAGCCGCATGACGAATACTCCTTAATCACGACGTTTCATTGATGGCGTTTGTTACGACTGAACGAAGTGCTTGCGGCGATCGATACGGCAGTCGAACCAGCCATGATCCGACAGCCAGGGCCGACACGAGGCCAGCCAGGATGTTGAACATGGCGCTGTAGGATCCAGTACGTTCCAACGTTTGCGCCAGCAGCAGCGGCCCGATTGCAGACGCCAGCACCGTCAACATCTGGGCGCATCCCTGAATGCGACCGAGCTGGCGGCGGCCAAACACCTGGCCCCAGACAGAAAAAAAGACGACAGTCACGATTCCACCAGCGATGCCAAACGCGACTGCGTAGAGCAGGACGTGCGTCTGCGTGGTGACATGCGGGAGGGCGAGGAGCGCCACTGCCAGCACCGCCATTCCGATACCCATCACGCGTTGAATCGGCCACTTCGTTGCCAGCCAGCCACCGGCGAAGTTCGCCGCCAAGCCCAGGAGCGTCGTCACGACGAGCGCCAGGTAGTACGTCGAGGCATCGAACCCACGTTCCTTCAGAATCGACTCGTTGAACAATGCGATCCCCGAGTACGCGAGTCCGAACGCCGAGCTGGCCAGGGCAAAAACCCAGAACGCCGCGCTTCCAAGCGCTTCCCAGACGGTCAAATCGGCCGGCTGCGCCGAGAGGTTCTCGACATCGCGCTCTTGGTCATTCGTCGTCGATTCAAAGGTCTTTTCGGGGAGCGGTTCGTTCCGGACGACGAGCCACACGATCGGCATCAACACGACGAGCGCGATTCCAACACTGAACCAGGCGCTGCGCCACCCGAACCGTTGAACGAGGCTGCCGACGAGGGGGAAGGCGATGACGAACCCGAGACCGACGAGTAACGAATAGATCCCCATCGCCTGATTGAGTCGCTTGGCGAACCATTTCCCGACGAGTGCGAGGCTCACCACCGAGAGGGCGCTCTGTCCGAAACCACGACTCAAGGTCACGGTGACCCAGAGTCCGTTCAGACTTCCCGACTGCGCCATCACGAGGACCGTTATGCCTAGACCGAACAGCAACGCCGTCAAGACGACTCGCGCGCCGAACCGGTCCGTCAGCCGCCCGCAGGGCAAACAGAACAGCGCGCCAATCAGAGTGGCCCAGAGGTTGATGGTGGCGTAGGTGACTCGATCGACCTGAAGGTCGGCGATCAGCGGCTCAGTGACCAGACCGAGGCCTTGCGTTCGCCCGGGCAACGTAGCGACCATGGCCAAAGCCGCGACCGAGAGGTTGGCCCATCCGTAGTACGAAGGTGTCCGCATGTAAGGGACGCATTGTGCCACATCGCTTTACGGCCGGGCTTACTCTGAAGGCTGAAGTGAGAAGTTAGAAGGAAGAAGCGAAGAAGCGAAAAGCTAGCCCAGATTTCATCATACTTCTTCGTTCAAACTTCTGAATTCTTACTTCTACACATCGTCCCGCCCGATGTTCACGATGAAGTAGTGGGCGCGTGTGGTGCCGACGTTCTTCGCGTTATGTAGCTCGTTCGAGCCAATGTAACCCACGCAACCTGGTCCCAGCCTCATGGGACGTCCCGCCACGGTCAGCTCCATCAGACCTTCGCGGACCAGCATCATTTCTTCGCGCAGATGTTGATGCGGAGGATGGTTGACTTCGCCTGGCGCGATTTCGCTTTGATGCGACTCCAGTTTGAAGCCGGTGTGCGTTTTGCCTGTGAACATTCGGCGCTGGCGGTTTTGGCCGTTGGTCGTGACCGGCAGTTCGTCGAAGATGTACGCCTTGGTTTCCAGCCGCGGCAGTTTCTCGACCGAGGTGTCGCCCTGGCCTTGCGTCGTTTGCGCCGATGCGGTTGCCGCCGCCAGAGCGGGAAACAGCAAACCGAAGTCTCTGCGGGAATACCTCATGGCGTAGTCCTTTCTGACTTCAAGAGATCGGCGACTTTCGCGACGCCGGCTTTCGCGCACGCATCGTCCATTTCCTGACTCGATCCCGAGCTGCCCACGCCGCCGATCGTTTCGTTGCCGATCTGAATCGGTACACCGCCGCCCAGTGCCAGGATGTCGGCGACATCGCGCTGCGGCGCGAGCGCGGGATCGTTCGCCGTACGTTTCTGAAATTCCAGCGTCGTCGTTCGGAACATTCGCGCCGTATAAGCTTTGCGCCGCGCCATCTCCGCTGTTTGCGGGCTGGCTGATTCGTCGCGGAGGATCACCAGTACCTGACCGGCACGGTCGACGACGACGGCCGATGTGTTGAAGCCTTTCGACTTGCACTCAGCGACCGTTGCTTCGGCGATCGCTTTTGCCATCGGTAAAGAAACATTGCGCTGCATCACGACGCCCTGTGCGACCGCAGAGCGGCCTGCAATCACGAACACCGCACAGGCGACGAGGGTGATTCCTATCAACGAATGTCGTGCGAGGATCATCGATGCCTCCCATCTATTGCTCACCGGGGTCGAGCTCCAACCGGCCGCACCGACACGATGCGATTATCGAAACCGAAGTCCTTGAGATCCGATTGGCTTTCAGAGAGGCGCAGGCACGGAGGCGCCCAGTTCTGTCCCGCGCAGACCTCCCACGTCCCGCCATAAATCTGGAGGCTCTCAGCGCGCCCGGCGCCAGAGATGATGCTTTGCGCACTATCGATGGTCCACGAGCCGCCGCGATAGCGCGTCTGGTCGAACAGTACGATCCGCGAGCGGGTGAAGGGAGGAGACTGTCCAGGGTTCGATCCACCGCGTACTTGACGCAACGACCCGATCTGGTCGTTCCAGTTCACTTTGCGCAAATCGGGCTCTGAGCCCGAAAACACCTGGCAGCGCCCCTGGAAGTTGGCGTCTTCGCACCCTTCCCACAGTTCGCCGGGCGCGACGCGCAGGCTGGAAATCCGGCGAAACATCCCGTACCGGGTCAAGTCGGGAATCGCGTCGCGCACCGTGGCGTTGCGCCCTTTGAAGTCGACGTCCTCGTAGATCGTGATCCCGACACCGCCGATCTGTCGGTCCTGGGCAGACAGGGTGGTCACCAGCAGCGCCGCACACCATGCGAATACCGTCCCAAGTCTGCGTGCCATCCGTTCTTCCTCCCTGGGTACGGCAAACGATACAACAATCGGCCGCCTACGGGACGCTCCGATTGGAGGGCTCGCGTCCGCTGACGCGCTCACTCCTTTCAGTTGACCGTCCAGAGAGCGAGTGATGAGACGTCTTTGACGAACACGCGATTGCCCGAGATGGCGGGCTGCGCCCACGTTGCGTTTTCGGAAACGACGTACTGCTTCCCGAACTCGAGACCCGACCTGCTCCTTCGGGCAACGATTTGGACGGGCCGGGCTTCTGCCACACCAGCCTTCCGGTGGCCGTCTCGAAGGCGGAAACGATCCCGCTGTTGGCACTGAGTTATTCCATGGCAGGTGGCGAAATATCGTCACCTTGGCGATCTTTCGCAGGCAGCAGACGGCCGACAATGGCGCAGTTCCGCGAATTCCGCACCCGGCGCCGAACATGCTTATGTCGGTCGAAATGGTGAATCAGCGACTAGACAAGGCAAACCAGCTCGTGTCCGAGCTCCGGAAACGCATCAAAACATTCGCGCGCGCCGCTGAATCGGCCCTCGCACAGTCGACCTACGACGTTGAGATGCTGGCGCTCCATGAGCGGCGCATCGCTGCACTTCAAGATAAAGTGGACGAACTCATTGCGATCGTTGCTGCCAGAAGATCGACGAACGGACTTCTTGGGCAGGGTTCGGCGGATCAAAACTGTGAGCAGTCATAGGAACGTCGTTTCCTTCTGGAAGCTCGGGCCGCTTCAGCACTGAATCATCCCAATATCGTCACGCTCCACGACATCACCACCGAAGGCGACATCGACTTCCTGGTCCCGGTATACCTTCGCCCTGAATAGAATAAGAACAAGCGAAGGGCGGTTGGCCAAGAAGAGGAGATCCATGCGGATAGTTCATTGGCTGTTTGTGGTCAGCGCGGCGCTGTTCGTCAGCGGGATCGGATTTCTCGTCGTGAGCGCGCGGAACGCGCAACGCCCAGCAGCCGGCGTCCAGGCGCCCGTGATGAAACCGGTCGCCAGTGTCAGGCAGATCATGCAGGGCATCGTCGGGCCCGCGGCAAAGGTCGTGTTCGAATCCGTCAGTACGACGGTGTCGTTCGCAGGTGTCGAGGAGAAGGCGCCGAAAACAGAGGCGGAATGGGAGGCGGTCGGCAATAGCGCCGCGGCGCTCGTGGAATCGGCCAACCTGATGATGGTGGGGAACCGCGCGATCGACGCGGACTGGACCAAGATATCCCAGGCGCTGGCGGACGCGGGGATCGTGGCGCTCAAGGCGATCGAGGCGAAGAACGCGGAAGCCCTGCTGGCATCGGGCGAGGCGATCAACGAATCCTGCAACGCGTGTCATCGGAAGTATTTGAGATCGTAATGGGCGGGAGGGGCTGGAGGGGCGGGAAGGGCTGGGACGGGCATGAATCTTAGAAAGAGTCTGGCGATTGGCGTGACCGCGCTGCTGATGATCGTCGCCTTTTCATCGGTCGCCGACGCGCACGGCGTGTCCGGCAAGGATGCGCTGTTTCTGCAATCGATCAAGGGCGCGGCGATTGGCCCGTTGATGTACCTGGGCGCGAAGCACATGGTCACGGGCTACGACCACCTGGCGTTTCTGGTGGGCGTCATCTTCTTTCTCTACAAGCTGAAGGACATCGTGCAGTACGTCAGCCTGTTCACGCTGGGCCACAGCGTCACGCTGCTTGGCGGCGTCCTCGGGGGGATACACGCCAACCCGAACATCATCGACGCCATCATCGGGTTCTCGGTCGTCTACAAGGCTTTCGACAACATGGACGGGTTTCAGCGCTTCTTCGGCGTTCAGCCGAATACCCGTGCCGCCGTGCTCGTGTTCGGCCTGTTCCACGGATTCGGGCTGGCGACGAAGCTGCAGGAATTCCAGCTGGCGCCGAATGGCCTGGTCACGAACATCGTGAGCTTCAACGTCGGCGTCGAGATCGGTCAGGGTCTCGCGCTGACCGGAATTCTCATTGCGTTGAGTTGGTGGCGGACGCGGAGCGGATTTTTTCGGCATGCATTCGTCACCAACACCGCCTTGATGGCGTGCGGATTCCTACTCGTAGGCTTTCAGCTCTCAGGATACGTCGTCTCTACTTTGTGACAAATGACCATGGACATCTACGGTTCGGAGCCGACGCAGGCTAACGACAAAATCGCAGTGGCGGCCGGAGCCGCACTCCTGCTCGCGGGACTACTGCTCGTCACGGTCGTGTTGCCAGCCGAGTACCGGACTGGATCCGCTCGGCACCGGCGCACGACTCGGGTTGATGGAGATCAGCGGGACAGGGCAGAAGGCTGCGGAATTTGCGGCCAGCCTGGCGAACGATCCGGCGAGCGCGCGTGCCGGAGTGGTACCGCAGAATCAACAATTCCATCAGGAAACCGTCGACTTCAAGGTGGGTCCGGATGGCTGGATGGAGTACAAGTACCGCCTCGACAAGGGCGAAGCGTTGCTGTACTCCTGGAAGACGACGGGCCCGGTCGAATACGAGTTTCACGCCGAGCCCGATGGCGCTCCCGCCGGTTACGCCGAGAGCTACGAAAAGGTGCCGTCGAGCACCCAGGCCCTCGGTACGTTGACGGCGCCGTTTTCAGGCATCCACGGGTGGTACTGGAAGAATCGCAGCCGCCAGGAAGTGACCATCACGCTCAGCACCGCCGGCTTCTACAACCTTTCACACGAGTTTCGAGAGGGTGCCGGCGTCAAGAACAAGACGTTCGACTGAGCGCGTCTCCGACCCTGAACGCCGCCTCGCGTCTGCGGACGCGCCGGAAGCGATCGTCTCGACGATTTGAATCACGCGCGCGATCGGGTCGTAACTGCGGTACTCGCTGGCAAGAGTCTGCGCCCGGGCGCGGTAGCGTGGATCGTCCAGAACCGCCCGCACCGCCGCACGAACCGCATGCGGCTTTGGTTTTCCGGTCTTGAGGTTCAGGCCAGCACCGCTCCACGCCACGCGGGCGGCGACCTCGGGTTTGTCCTCCGAAGCGCCGGCCACGACCAGTGGCACTCCGTACGACAACGCCATTTGCACCCCGCCATAGCCACCGTTGGTGACCATCACCGATGTTTTCGGCAGCAGGTCGGGATACGACAGGAAGGGCGCGATTCGCGCGTTTTGGGGTAGCTTTCCGAGCTTGAGTTGTTCGATCGGCCGGTTGCCGGTCGAGACGACGACCAGCACGTCCTCGCCGGCCAGTCCTTCGAGCGTCGGAGCGATGAGATCCGGCGTCGCGTTCGCGATCGTCCCCTGGCTCACGTGAACGACCGGCCGCGATCCGTCGAGTTCGCCCCAAAAGGGAGGCTTCGCGACATCCACGGACTGTTCCGGAGGAATCATGCCGATGAACTCGACGTTATCGGCGAGGTCGCTGCGTCCGTACTCGAAGCCCCGGACCGACGGCTGCAAGTAGAACGTCGACCGGGTCACGTGATTCAGCCACCAGCCGGTCGGGCCCATCTGAAGGCGCGCCCGCATCGCCTGCCAGTGCTCCTGGACATCGCGAAACGCGACGTTCTGCACGAACCAGTTCAGTAGCCGATTGCGAACGCGACGGGACAGATTGGTGCTCGGTTGGAGCCCCAGCCCGAAGGGAGCCGTATCGACGCTGCTCATCATCATCGGCAGGACGCCCACGGCCAGGCTCGGCGGGCCGTTCTGTTCATGCACCAGCAGTCCGCCCACCATCGCGGCGTCGTACATCAGAAGGTCAGCCGGGAAGCTCTGCATGATCTCCCGAATATCGGCAGCCTGATCGGGAGCCGCGTCGATGAACACGTGCTTCATGTCGTACTTGAGTTGAGCCAACCCGCGCAGTCGTGCTCGCCCTGGGAACTCTTCGTCGATTTTCGCGTCGTCGAAGTCCCTCGCGCGCGAGTAGCCGACGAACTGTGCTCCAGACGCTTCTACGCGAGTTCGATATTTACTCGCGGTGTACCAACGAACGTCGTGGCCGCGCCCGACCAACGTTTTGGCAAGCGGCACGAGCGGCGAGATGTGCCCCATGGCGGGGGTCGTTGCGATCAGAATGCGCGCCATTTGTCTTCCTCCCTCATCTGCACAGGTCCTCGACGATTTCGGTGATTGCCTGTTCAGTCTCGCGGCGGCTGAGTCCCAGGTCGCGCCGCAAGACCTTCCAGAACAGCACGTCGGTTGCCGCCATCAGCTGCGCGAGTCGAACCTTCCGGCGACGGGTGTCGAGGCGCGTGAGGACGCCGGAAAACGCCCGGTTGACCCATCTCGCATGCTCCCGTCTACCGTCCTCGGTCACTTCTCGAACCACGGGCAGGCGATCTTCCTGAGCGAGGAGCCGGACGATGGCGTCGCCAAAACGCTCGTAGCCGTCGAGTCCTTGCCGCACCGCCGCCGCGGGATCGTTCGCCGGCATACGGTCTACTTGGGCCTCCAGAACCTGGCTGGCATCGGCAACGGCGGCGGCGAACAGCTGCTCTTTCGTCTCGAACTGACGGACTACCGTGGCGAGCGCGAGGTCGCTTGCGCGGGCGACGTCTGCGAGCGACACCAGATCGAACGGCCGCTGACCGAACAGCGTCGTCGCCGCCTCGATGATCTGGCGGCGCGTCTGTTCGATGCCCTGTGCGCGCGCGACCATTCTGTATGCTCGCTTGGGTGCTCTCGCCATTTGGTGAGTATAGAATACTCTCCAAATATTATCTGAGGCAAGGCCACCGATTTGCTCGTCAGTTCAAGGTGCCTCGTGCCTGGTTCTGGGCTTCCGCGCTGGCGTGCGGGGCAAGAAGAGGAGGCAGAGAGCGCAGAGAACGGGTCCAACGCAGAGCCCGCTGAGAACGCGGAGAAGCTTCATAGGTCCCTGCGGTCTTTGCGGTCTCCGCGTTGAACCCGTCTCTGCGAGCTCCGCTAGGGCGCGTCATGTCTGGCTCTAGGGAAGTGCCGCCGCCTCGAGTCCCGGGAGGTTGCAATCAGCGTCAGACTGTTTGCAGATATTGATGGACCGAGAAGATCGCGGCCGAGCCTTCGCCGACGGCAGACGCGACGCGGCGGCTGGCACCGGCCCGGACGTCGCCGACGGCGAAGACGCCCGGCACGCTGGTTTCGAACAGCAACGGATCGCGTTCGAGCGGCCAACCCACATTCGCGCGCCGCAGGTCAGGGCCCGTCACGACGAAGCCTTTGTCGTCCAGGTAGGCAAATCCCGCCAACATTTCGGTTCGTGGCGCCACGCCGATGAACACGAAGAGGGCCGCCGTGTCGAGTGATTCCGGGAGTCCCGTGTCGATGTGGCGCAGATCGATACGCTCGAGGTGAGCGTTGCCGCATGCGGCTGTCACTTCGACTTTCGTCATCACGGCAATGTTCTTCGCCGACTGAATGCGATCGATCAGGTAGTGCGACATCGAAGCATTCAAGTCGGCGGCCCGTACGAGCATCGTCACGGTTTGCGCGTATCGAGAAAAGAACAGCGCGCCCTGTCCCGCAGAATTAGCGCCGCCGATGATGCTCACGTGCTGATTGCGATAGAGCGCGGCTTCGGTCATCGCTGCACCGTAGTACACGCCTGCACCGACCAGCGATTTCACTCCTGGCGCCTCGAGCTCGCGCACGGCCATTCCGGTAGCCAGAACCAGCGCGTGGCAGGAAACCTCTCCCCCGTTGGAGAGCCGGATGAACCGGTACGGATCCTCGCGGCGAATACCGACAACGCTTTGGCCCACGAGGAGCTCTGCCCCGAACCGCCGTGCTTGAGCGGTCGCGCGTTGCGCGAGATCGGCGCCGGTCACGCCCGAGGGAAAACCAAGATAGTTCTCGATCATCGAGCTGGTGCCCGCCTGCCCTCCCGGCGCGTTGTGCTCGACGAGCAGCGCCTTGAGACCTTCCGAGGCAGCATAAACAGCGCTTGCCAGGCCGGCCGGCCCGCCGCCGACAATGACGACGTCGTAGAACGGCAGCTTGGCGGACGTCTGCAGTCCTACTTTCTCGGCCAGAGCGAAATTGGTCGGCGTGATGAGGGAGCTGCCGTCGGCCAAGAGCACGACCGGCAGACGCGATGTATCACCGGCGATGGAAATCACGAGCTCCCGGTTCGGTGCGTCCTGCTCGATGTCGATCCACTCGTAGGGAATCTGGTTTCGCGACAGAAACTCTCGCGTGGCGTAGCTCTGCGGCGACCATTTCGAGCCGACGATTCGAACGCCTTCGAACGGCATGCGAACGCTCGATGCCCAGCTTTGAAGGAGATCGTCCAGCACCGGATACAGCTTCTGCTCGGGCGGATCCCACGGCTTCATGAGGTAGTGATCCAGCCCGACCTCGTTGATCGCGGCAATCGCGGCTTCTGTGTCGGCGTAGGCTGTCAGCAAGACCTTCTTGCTTTCGGGAAAGAGCTTCTTCAGTTCAACCAGCAGCTCGGTGCCGGTCATGTCCGGCATCCGCTGATCGACGAGAAACAAGGCTGCCGGGATATTGCGGCTCTTGAGATGCCGCGCTGTCTCGAGCGCGTCGTGTGGCGACCCGGCGGCGATGATTCGATACTGGCTGCGATACTGCTTACGAAGGTCCCGTTCGATCGCGCCAAGAACCTCGCGGTCGTCGTCGACCGCGAGAATCACGGGTTTGTTCACTCGTGGTCTCCTGGCGGCGCGGGCGATGGAGCTTCGACGAGCAGCTTGGCGTCGATCGGCAGAGTCACGAGGAACTCGGTGCGGCCGGGTACCGAATTGACCTCGACTTGGGCGTCGTGGCGGCGCAGAATCCGCCGGACGATGTCGAGCCCGAGGCCCGTCCCTTCGCCGACGGACTTCGTGGTGAAGAAAGGATCGAAGATTCGATCTTGAATGGCGTTTGGGATGCCGGGCCCATCGTCCACCACACGAACGACGACGGTGTCGTTGTGGCGAGCCGCCGACACCTCGACATGACCGCCCTTGGGAATAGCGTCGAGGGCGTTCTCGACGAGATTCACCCACACCTGATTCAGCTCCCCGCCAAAGGCTTGGATCGACGGCAGGTCGCCGTCGATGTCGAGCGAGACTTTCGCATTCTTCTTTTTGGCCTTCGCGGTAAGCATCAGCAGCGTGTCTTGAAGATCCTGTCGCACGTTCACTGGCTTCGGTATCCCAGCCTGGTCCATGTACGAGAATCGCTTGTTGGCCGCGACCAGTTCGGAGACGCGGGACGCGGCGCGCTCGATCTCGGCCGTCAACATGCGCGTGGCGTAGTTGGATGTGACGTACTCAATCGCAATCTGGAGCGCGGGTCCGTGCAGCACGGAGGCCAGCTGATCCAGCTCGGTGAGCGGAACCGAGGAATCAGCCAATGATTCAGCATGGGTATCGTCTATTCCGTGGTTGTCGAGCCAACTTGCGATGGCGTCCTCGCGGTCAATTTTGTCGATCGCCGAATGCCGCTGGATCGGGTCGATGCGATATGACGCGCAAAACTGGTCGACGGCTGACATCTCGGGCGCCGACAGTTCGGCTGCGCCGAGCGCCCGCGCCGCTCTGACGGCCGCTGTCAGGCTGGAGGGAAGGACACTGGCGCTTCGGACAATTGCGGACGCAGGATTGTTCAGTTCGTGCGCGAGCCCTGCGGCCAGATTGCCGAGCGACTGCATTTTCTGATCGTGGAGATCGCTCTTGGTGAAGTGCCTCGCACGATCGAGCATGTCATGAACGAAGATCGCGGTCAGCTCGTAGCACTCGCGAGTCAACTCCCGGAAGTGCTCACGCGACAACACCAGGACTTCGGTTGGTTCTTCTGCGAAGGTCGGGCCCGGAGCAGCAGTCGCACGCGAGAAAGGTAGGAGGCCCGTGACCTCCCCGCCTTTCCACTCCATCGTCTTCTTCTTCACTTCGCCGTGCCCGGTATAAACGACTATCCGGCCTGAGAACAGCACATAGAGCGCGAGAAGCGGCGCTTCGACGGAGAAAACCTGCTCACCGGCTTCGAGTTTTCGGAGCTGGCCGTGCGCCGCCAGCCAGACGAGCTCCGAGCGGGGCGCTGCACCGACGAGTCGATGGGCCGCGAGCCGTTCGACGAGGTCTTGAGGTTGCGGCACGGGGGCCTACTGACCAGTCGCGGGCGCGCTCTGAGGTCCAGGTTCGATCCGCAGCAGCGCTCCCTGCTCCTCTGCGGTGACGACGTACAGGAGACCGTCGGGTCCTTGGCGCACGTCGCGGATGCGCTGTTTCAGTTCTCTGAGCATCGGTTCGCGACGGATCTCTTCCCAGTTCGCATTGAACATGAGCCGCTGCATCTGACCTGTGCGGGGAACCTCGCCCTCCCTCAATCCGCCGACGAAGACGCTGCGCTTCCAGGCGGGAAAGCGGTCTCCCGTGTAGAACGTCATGCCCGTGATAGCGATGGACGGCACCCAGAAGACGATCGGCTGCTCCGTGCCGTCGCGCGTGGGATTTTCAGAGATTCGTGGACCGAGATAATTGCGGCCGTAGCTCACCATCGGCCAGCCGTAGTTCCGCCCGGCCTTGATGATGTTGATCTCGTCGCCGCCGTTGGGTCCCTGCTCGGTCGCCCAGAGATCGCCGGTCTCCGGGTTGACGACCAGCGCGTGCCCATTGCGGTGGCCGAGCGTGTAGATGGCTGGCTTGAATTCGGATCGTCCGATGAATGGATTGTCTGGAGGCACAGTTCCATCGTCTCGCAGCCGGATCACCTTGCCCGCGTAGTCGCCCGGATCCTGCGAACGAACCACCTGCGGGCCGATGCCGGGCGCGCTGATCGTCATGTACAGCATGCCGTCGCGCCCGAACGCGATCCGCGACGACTCGGTCCCGGTCGCGCCCGACTCGAAGATGTCGCGGACATCGGTCAGGGCTTTGCCGTCCCACGTCCCGCGGGCGATCGTCGTGGCTCCGGCGTTGCCGTCGGCTGGCTTGTGATAGGAGAGATAGATCCACTTGTTCTCGACGAATCTTGGATGGAGCACGACGTCCATCAGTCCCTGGAGGCCCGCGGCTCTCACCTGTGGCACGCCGGCGACCGGGTTCGGATCGAGGACGCCATTGCGCACGATTCGCAGCCGGCCGGGACGCTCGGTCACGAGAATGGCACCGTCCGGCAGAAATGCGATCGACCACGGTTGCTGCAACTGTTTCGTCATCACGACGATCCGCAGGCTGCGGATTTCTGCGGACTCGATCATGATGGGGCCGTCAGGCATTGGAGGTGACGGCCAGTTGATGGCGGGCGGCGCGAAGGCGCCAGCGCCCCCACCCTGGGGCGGCGGTGGGGGCTGCTGTGCGCGGCCCGACGCCAGGGTCAGCGCGGCGACAAACATGACGCAGATGCCCGCTACCCGGCGAAGAACTGAGGAACTTTGCCTGATCATTTGAGCATCCCGAACGGCTCGATCATTCTACTGTTAGCTTCATAAACGTTGCGTTCGTACTTACGAAATTGACATCAACGCTCGCGTCACAGAGGTTCACAACGCGTGGCTTTACGGGACCTGACCGCTGATATTCGGTATACGATCACTTGCCACGCCGGCGTCGAGGGAGCGTATGGGAGGCCGGTTTTTGACGTGGCAGAGCGCCTGACTTGATATGTCCGCCAAGGTCTTGGTCGTCGATGACGACCCGGTGACGTGTGAAGGTTTGAGCCAGCTTTTGAGGGCTGCTGGTTACGAGCCGCTGACGGCGACGACTTTTCACGACGCCAGAACCGTCCTGCACGAACAGAAACCCGACATCGCGATCGTCGACATCCGCTTGGGACCGTACAACGGTCTTCAGCTCGTTATCGAGGCCGAAGCAGGCATGCCCGCAATCGTGGTGTCGGGCTTCCACGACACGACTCTCGAAGCGGAGGCGCGCAAGGCCGGGGCCGAGTACATGATCAAGCCGGTAGACCCCGCTCGTCTCCTGGAGATGGTCGAGAGTAAGTTGAAAGACGTCAACACGAGGTAGTTACGGCTTGTACAACTGGGGAAACTGCTTCTTGAGATGTTCGAGCTTCGGGAGATCGAACATTGCGACGTATCGGTTGGTCGGGTTCTTCTCGACGAAGTCCTGATGGTAGCCCTCGGCGAGAAAATATTCCGTCAGAGGCACTACCTGAGTCACGATGGGTCGCTTGAACACCTTGGCCTGATTCAGTTGAGCGATGTAGGCTTCGGCGACTCTTTTCTGTTCCGCATTGGTGACGAATAAAACCGAGCGATACTGCGGCCCCTCGTCGGGTCCCTGCCGATTGAGCTCGGTGGGATCGAGTCCAACCGAAAAAAATACCTTGAGCAACTGCCCGTAGGTAATCTGCGAGCGGTCGTACTTGAGGCTGACCGACTCGGCGTGGCCCGTCCGGCCCGAGCTGACGGTGTCGTAGTTGGCCGTCCCCGCGTCTCCGCCTGCATAGCCGGACGTTGCTTCCCTGACCCCTTTCACATGCTCGAATATCGCCTCGATTCCCCAGAAGCAGCCGCCCGCAAACACGGCCGTCGGCTGACCTTTCGACATCGCCACCGGCTCGTCCACCTCGGGATCGGGTAAGGTGACTGGCGCCTGAGCCCGAATGGGGCTGCACGCAGCCAGAGCGCATGCACAAAGCAGTGTCGAACCTAGGAGCGCGAAGGCTTTAGCCGAGCGAATGATGGCGATCATGTTTACCTTCCCCTAGCCCTTGTGAAACCGCAACGCCACTGAATTCATGCAATACCGCAAGCCAGTCGGTTGCGGGCCATCGTCGAAGACGTGGCCGAGGTGCGCGTCGCATCGGCGGCACGAGACCGCGGTTCGCACCATCCCGAAGGTGCGGTCGTCAGAGGTCTCGATGTTCTCTCTCGCGATGGGTTCCCAGAAGCTTGGCCAGCCTGTGCCTGAATCGTACTTTGTTGACGAAGAGAAGACAGTCGTGTCGCAACAGATGCAACGATACAACCCTTTGTCGTGAAGGTTCCAATAGGGTCCCGAGAAGGGGCGCTCGGTTGCCGCATGCCGAGTGACCTCGAATGCCTCCGGCGCCAGCATCTGCTTCCATTCACTCTCGCGCTTGGAGACTTTCGGAACGCGACCCCGTCGGAGTCGCTCGCCACGATCCGAGAATTCGACGATGGTCACGGTGTCTGTTGAGGAATCGAGTCCGCGTGCGTCAACGGCTTCGGCGTTCTCCAGCGGCAACCATAGACCGCCGGCCACTGACGCTGAGGCGACGAGAAACGCTCTGCGCGAAATCCCGATAGAAGAAGAGTCACCCATGGAAGGTCACCTCGGCGTTCATCCGAACCTTCACCGGCCTCCCGTTTCTCGTGGCGGGACTGAAGCGCCATTGCTCGAACGCGCGAACGGCGTTGTCGTCGAGATCGGGGGCAACCGATCGAAGAATTCTCACGATCTTCGGGGTTCCATCTTCCTGGAGCACGACATCGAGCACGACGGTACCGCTGGTGAGACGACTCTTGGGAGGGGAGTCGGGAACGGCGACCGTACGGACGGCTCGAGGGGGCGTGATGCCCGGACCGACTCGGGTAGCCATGTCGTTCGCGATCAACTCGTTGAGCGCTTCGTTGCGTAAGCTGAACTCGATATCGATCTCGACGGTTGTTTCTATCGGAGTCCCATTCTGTGTGCCAGCCTGGAAGCGCCACTGCCGCAAAGCGACCAGCGCGTTTTGGTCGAGCCCGAAACCGAGCTCACGAACAACTCGAAGGACATGGACGCCGCCGCGAGCGTCGATCGTCGCTTGAACAGCGACGAAGCCTTCGATGCCATTGGCACGCCCTTGATCGCTATACAACGGAGGAGTCGTGTACTCGAGGATCTCGGGTGGCGACGTAGTACCGCTCAGCGGGGTGCTGGGAGCAACAACGCGGACGCGAGGAATTGGCGCGAAGCCCTGTGCGGGGATCGAGTCGGGCGCGGAGGTGTTGGTGTCGGACACTTCCCGGAGCGAGGGTAAGTCCGCGGTTCGGACCTGCACCGTCGTTCCGACTCTCGGCAACCTAATGGCAGAGACTGGAACGATCAGAAGCGTGGCCGTTCCCACAACCGCCACGGCTTGCAGGCTTCTGATTGCGCGCCGATTCTTGTGTGGGTCCAAAAGCGCGGCGAATCGCCGCTCGAGATCTGACGGGCGAGCCATGGCCACCGTGGGGCACGCAGTCTGAAGCGCTCCGCGTGCGGCCCGCGCAATCTCCAGGAGATGGGTCGCATAATCGTCGCGGTCGACCCCCAAGCCGAGCACGACATCGTCGGACGCGTGTTCGCTCTCTTGGCCGAGGCGTTTCTTTGCCAACCAGAAGAGAGGATGGAACCAGTACGCCGCACACACGACCTCGGAGGCGACTTGAACGAACCAGTCCCCTCGAGACACATGCGCGAGCTCGTGAGCCATCACCACATGCTTGCGTTCGCCTGACCATGACGCAGATGTGTCGGGGAGAAAGACCCGCGGCTGCCACAACCCCCAGGTCATCGGGGCCACACCATTCTTGCCTTCCATCAACGTGATTCGCCGAGCGAGCCGAAGCGCGTGTGCGACGTCGTTTGCCGTCTGATGCCAAGGCTCATCGAGGAGCGGCGGAGTTGATCGGGTCAGTCGTGCGAGCTTGATCGCTTCGGTGGCCAGCCTCAACAGGAGGATGGCCGTGCCGGCCGCCCAGACCACACGCAGGCTCTCGAGGGCTATCCAGGCGGATGAGTCCACCGAGTTCGCGCGAACGACAATCTGGACGTCGTCGTTCGCGGTCCAGGGTGCGGGCGACTGGAACGCTGCCGGGAAGGTTCCGACCACGTGACGGACCCAATCGGGCTGCCAGGACGGCAAGAAGAGGCCCAGAACGGGTGCTGCGGCGGCCGCTGCCATCGTTGCGGCCCACAAGAGGTGGCGCTCGGCAGCCGATCGGCAGCGCAGTCGTGGAATGACACAACATCCAAGCACGAGCACCAAGGTTGCGGCGATCACCGTCGTTTTCCCTCTCGACGTGCCTGTTCGATCACGCGAGCGATGCGTTCCAGCTCGTCATCGGAAATTTTCGAGCGGTTCGCGCCGAGCATGGCGGCCACGACTTTCTCAGGCGATCCATCGAAAAACGTTTCGATCAGATGCTTGAGGGCTGATTGCCGGACGATGTGGCGCGACGCGGCAGGGAGGTACACGTACCGCAGTCCCTGTTCCTCGTGACGAATCTGGCCCTTCTCCTCGAGCACTCGGAGCTGCGCCCGGACGGTCGAATACGCGGGATCGCCGCTGAGCTCGGTCATCATCTCGCCGACCGTGGCCCGGCCGCGCCGGTACAGGATGTCCATGATTTGCCGCTCGCGGCGACTGAGATTGACGTGGGGAAACGACATTTGCCTAATTTTATAGCACGATGCTATAAAATTAAGCAATAGCGCAATAGCGCTAACGGGGCGCACCATAATGCTCTACTTCGTTGCCTTCTTCGGCGGCATCTTGACTGTCGTCAGTCCGTGTATCCTGCCCGTCCTTCCATTCGTGTTGACTCACGAACCGGATTGCCGTTTCGACGGAGCGGTTTGCCGCTTCTTCTGGGAATGGCGCTCACGTTCACGACGCTTTCAATGTTCGCAGCGGTTGCCGGACATTGGGTCGTGCGCGCCAATCAGGCCGGGCGCGTGCTGGCGATGACTGTTTTCACCCTCTTCGGCCTCACCCTTGTTTTTCCACGTTTCTCCGACAAGTTGTTTCAGCCTCTGGTGCGTTTGGGCGCTCACGCTGGCCGATTCGGCCCGTCGGAACAATCTTCAGCGGGGCATTGGCCGATCGGTCGCGCAATGCTGCTCGGGGCATCCACGGGGATGCTCTGGGCGCCGTGCGCAGGACCGATTCTCGGGCTGATTCTGACCGGGGCCGCCCTCAGCGGCGCCACGTGGCAGTCGGCGGGGCTCTTGGCGTCGTTCGCCACGGGCGCGGCGTTCGCGCTGTCTTTCGTGATGTTTGGCGGCAATCGGCTGATCCGGTTCGCGCGGCCATCTCTACTAGGCGAGGAGTGGGTACGCCGCGGTATCGGCATCGTGGTGCTCGCCAGCGTCGCTGCCATTGCATTGGGGCTGGATACCGGTGTGCTGACGCGGATCTCATTGGCTCGGACGTCCCGCTTCGAACAACGATTGGTCGACGGTGTCAGACCGGCTCGGCCCGCGCCAAAGACGAACGAAGTACCCATGCCGAGTCTTGCAGGCGCGAGCGCCTGGCTCAATTCGCCTCCACTCGCCGCGGCCGATGTTCGCGGGCGCGTGCTGCTCGTCGATTTCTGGACGTACTCGTGCATCAATTGCTTGCGATCCATTCCGTACGTGCGGGCATGGTTCGAGAAGTACCGGGACCGTGGGTTCGCCGTGCTGGGTGTGCACACGCCGGAATTTGCATTCGAAAGAGACATCGCAAACGTCAGGCAAGCGGTACACGACTTGAACATCACCTACCCGGTAGCCATCGATAACCGCTACGCCATCTGGAAAGCTTTTGCGAATGAATACTGGCCCGCTCACTATCTGATCGATGCGGATGGAATCGTCCGATATCACCATTTCGGAGAAGGGCAGTACGAGGAAACGGAAAAGGTCATTCAGCAGTTGCTGAAAGAGCAAGGCGCGACCCCGAGCGACGCCCGCTCTGCGCTTCTGGTCAACGCCACGGGCGCGCAGGCCGCGCCAAGTCTGCCCGACGTGAAGTCGCCCGAGACGTATCTCGGATACGAACGCCAGGACAATTTTTCATCGCCTCAGCCTGTGAGGAAGAACGAACTGGCCCGATATACAGCACCGCTCGCGTTGATGCTCAATCAATGGGGACTCGCGGGCCAATGGAACGTTCGAGCGGAAGATGCGCTTCTTCTGTCTTCACCTGGCGCGATTCGTTTCCGATTCCATGCCCGGGACGTGCACCTGGTGCTGGGGTCGGCTTCGACCGGCCGTCCCGTTCGATTTCGTGTGCTCCTCGACGACGCCGCGCTGCTCGACGACCGGGGTGTGGACGTCGATGCCGACGGCACTGGGTTGGTGACCGGCCATCGTTTGTATCAGCTGGTTCGCCAAAAAGGCCCCATTCAGGATCGGACGTTCGAGATTCAGTTTCTCGATCCCGGCGTCGAAGCGTTTGCGTTCACCTTCGGCTGAAGGAATCGCAGCCTTCCCTCCCTACGGTTCAGCTCGCGCCTCCACAAGGTGCACGAAGGGGCACTTCATATAATCTAGTGCCGCCCTTTCGGAGCCGCTCGCATGATCGCAATCGTCTGGCAATTCGAGGTTCGTCCCGGCCGCAACAAAGAGTTCGAGGAGTTCTACGGTGCCAACGGCGGCTGGACGTCGATGAACCGACGCAGCCGTTCGTATCTCGGCAGCTCGTTCATGCGGGATCAAAGCGTCGACTCGCGCTATCTGATGGTGGAGTACTGGAGCGAGATGGTGGTCTACGAGCGGCACAAGGTGAACCAGAGTGACGACATCGCCGAGCTCGAATCCCGTCGGAGTGCCCTGGTCGCATCGATCGAACCACTGGGCATTTTCACCGCGCTCGATGTTCCCGATCGTGCCGGTCCGACCTGGTCGCGGCGGCGCCAATGATTTGCCTCATCGAATGGCGCGATCGGCGATCGCAAGTCCACGGTCGATGATTTCGAAGCCCTCCCGCAGCTCGGCTTCGGTGATGGTCAGCGGCGGATTCGTGAAGAAATAGTTCCAGCGGAGAAACGTGTAGAGGCCCTGCTCTCTGAAGAATGCGCTGAGCGCCGCCATCTCCGGCGACGTGCCTGCGAATGGCGCCAAGGGCTCTCGCGTCCTGGGATTCCTGATCAATTCGACGACCCCGAAGAGTCCGAGCGAGCGGACCGCACCGACCGAAGGGTGACGTGCCGCGAGATCCGCGAGGCGCTCGGCCATGACCACACCCAGACGGCGCGCACGGTCGATGAGACCATCTTCCTCGTAGACCGCAATCGTTGCCAGCGCCGCGGCGCACGCGACGGGGTGGCTGCCGTAGGTGAGACCGCCCGGAAACGGGCGGTCTTGAAACGTGTCGGCAATCTTCTGCCGCATGCCGACCGCCCCCAGCTGCACATAGGCGCTCGTCAATCCCTTGGCCATGGTGATCAGATCGGGCACGATGTTCCAATGGTCGATCGCAAACCATGTCCCCGTGCGGCCGAAGCCGGTCATCACTTCGTCGGCAATCAGGAGAATGCCGTGCCGGTCGCAGAGTGCTCGAATGCCCTGCAGATAGCCATCAGGCGGCACGAGCACGCCGTTTGTGCCGGTGACAGGCTCGAGCAGGATCGCCGCGATGGTGTGCGGCCCTTCGAGTTGAACGACTTCCTCGAGATAGTGCAGCGAGGTTTCGGCGGATTCCCAGCCGCGCTCGATCCCGTGGTACGGATCGAGAAAGTGAACGAAGCCCGGCATCAACGGCTGGCTCCAGCTTCGCGGCTCACCGGTCGCGGCCATCGCGGCCGCCGTACCGCCGTGGTACGAGCGGTACCGCGTCAAAATTTTGGGCCGTCCGGTGTAGGCGCGTGAGATCTTGATCGCGTTCTCGTTCGCCTCCGCGCCGCCATTGGTGAAAAAGAAGACGTCGATGTCGCCCGGCGTGATCTCGGCGAGTTTCGCGCCGAGCCGCGCCCGAGGCTCGGTGACCATCGAGGGTGTCACGTAGGCCACTTTTTCGAGTTGATCCTGAATGGCCCGCACGACGCGCGGCTCGCCGTGGCCGATATTGATGCACATCAACTGGCTGTTGAAGTCGAGGAAGCGCTTGCCTTCGGGGGTCCAGAAATACGCCCCTTGCGCGCGCGCGATGGGAATGGGATCGGCCGTGTTTTGAGCGACCCATTCGAAAATCGTGTGTTTCTTGGAAAGCGCGATGATTTCGTCGCCAGTCATAATGGGTGAGCATAAACTGACTCAGGGTTCAGCGTTCAAGGTTCATGGTTCAGCGTTCGGTTCAAGGTTCAAGGTTCAACGTTCTGCGAACCCTGAACCCTGAACCCTGAACCCTGAACCCCGAACCGAACCCTGAACCCCTGAACGCTGAACCTTGAACATACTTGATATGCGAATCAGAATCTTCTCCGACTACGTTTGACCCTACTGCTATCTCGAAGAGCCGGTGGTCGACCGGCTGAGTGGGGAGTACGGGGAGCGGCTCGAGTTTTCATGGAACGCGTTCGAGCTGCGGCCCGAGCCCGTGCCGTTACCCGACGCGCTCGATCCCGTTCGGCGTCAACGGTGGGGGCGATCGGTGTTGCCGATGGCTGCCGAGCGTGGTCTCGTGATGGCCATCCCACCGATTGCCACGCGCACGCGGCTGACGTTCCAGGCGGTCGAGCTCGCCCGCGATCACGGGAAATTCGGCGCGATGCATCGTGCAATCTTCGAGGCGTTCTTCAGGGATGGTCGCGACATCGGCGACGAGGAGGTTCTGGCCAAGATTGGAGCATCGGTTGGCCTCGCACCGGAGCTCGTCAGACATACTCTGCAGACTGGCACCTATCTCGAGCGAGTCCTCGATCAGCAGCGGCTTTCCCGGCAACTCGGCGTGACAGGCGTGCCGGCGGCGTTCGTGGGCGACGACCTGGCCACAGCCGAGCCGGTAATCGGCGCAGTTCCGTACGATTGGTTCAAAGCCGCTGTCGAACGCGGGTTGTCGGGAGAGTCGCTCGACTGGCGCCGCCGCGCACTGCGATCCGGGATCCCGATCAAGGATTCACCCGACTGAAAGCACGCCGCTCGTCCCTGCTTAAGCTTCGCACTCAGCAAGTCCGAAGCGCGTCAGGCCTTGGTGCGCCGTTTCGACCCAGAATCCACGACCGTCTCGGTCGAGATGCCTGAAGCCGACTGGTGATAGACGATCAGAATCGGGCCGACCTGAATGCGGTCGCCGTCGTGCAGAGGGACTCTCTGTGTAATGGGCTCCCCGCGTAGACTCGTTCCATTCTTGCTGTCCAGATCTTCCAGGAGCACAGCCCGCTCGGCCACGACGATCCGCGCATGACGACGTGAGACGCCGGCGACGTCGAGCCAGACAGCTGATGCTGGATCGCGCCCAATGAGGTTGTCTCCCTCGATCAGCGCGATGCGCCGACCCCCGCTGACGATCCAGCAACTGATCTGGGCAATCCGCGCTGGCAGTCGATCGATAGGGGCTGCGAACGCGTAGCCGACTCCATGAGCGGTTCGAATGATCGGGCTGGCGGCCTCCCGATCGGCGAGCGCGCGCCGCAGCTCTTTCACGAGGCTGACGAGCGTTGCATCAGAGACGAATGTCCCGGGCCATAGCCGCTCGTGCAACTGGGTCTTTCTCACCACGCGCGGGGCATCGGCCAGGAGCAACACCAAGAGGTCGAATGCCTTCGGCGTCAGGTGGATGATCTCGCCCTTGCGTGTGAGCTGACGCTGTTCTGAATCGAGCGCAAACGCCCCGAAGCGCACGGTCACGATCGATCCCCCGAATTTCCCTCGAATCTCCCTTGCTCTGCCCCCGACCTGAAGGTGCCCTGAACCGCACCATCTCCGCGCGTTCGACGCGAACGCGTCAGGAGGTGGGCCGTGTTGCAGATTCTTGCGTTCGGCGTGGCGCTGTCCTTCGCTGCGCAGGACGTGCTAATCCAACATGTTCGGTCGTCGGAGCCTCGGATTCTAGCACTCATCAACGCGGGCCTTGTCCGGTCCGCGACCTTTCGTCGCCTCGTCGACACGCTGAACGAGTCCGATGTCATCGTGTACATCGAGACGCAGGTCACGCGTGAAAGCCGGCAGGTGCACCGCGAATCCTTGGACGCCTATCTCATTCATCATGTTGTGGACCAGGGCGGCCATCGGTACCTTCGGATTGGACTCGGAGCGCGGGGTGCAGAGAAGCGGCTGATTCCCATCCTCGCACACGAGCTTCAGCATGCCGTGGAAATCGCACGGGCACCGGAGGTCCGGGACGATGAGAGGCTCCAGGACTTCTTCAGTCGAGCCTCGCTGTCTTTCAGTTGTGCCGGCATGTGCTACGAGACGCAGGAAGCGAAAGACATTCAGCGCACAGTCAACGAGGAGCTCGCTGAAGGCATGGCCATGTCTCTCTATCCTGGTCGTTCGGACGAAGCACCAGGGAACGAGGCACCCACCAGGAACCCGGCACGAGGCACAAGGCACGATCGACATCTCCAGATGCCTGAGAGGCTCTAGCGCCTGGCCGTCTGACTCGTACGATTCGGTCGCAGCTGCAGTTTCTGCACGCGCCAGTTGTTCATGTCGGCGACATACAGCACGTCTTCCGACGGGCACGCGATCCCGTGGATCCAGTTGAACTGGCCCATCTCGTGACCCGACTCGCCGAGCATGCCGACGATTCTGCCGTCGAGCGTGAGCTTGTAGATGCGGCCTGGCTCCTGATCCGATGTGTAGATGTACTGCGTCGGCGTGTTGGTGATGCAGAGCGTCCAGGGCGGCGTCTCGTCGGGCGGGTTGGGTGCGAGGTTGCCGAGTACTGGATGACGCGTCTTGTCGTACGGAGCCGTCAGATGGATGAACCGCTGAAAAGTGCCGTCGCGGTCGAACACCTGAATCCGCCGGTTTCCACGGTCGGCGACGTAGACGTTGTTCTGCCGATCGATACCGATGTTGTGCGGTGTGTTGAACTGGCTCGGGTTCTCGTTCGCGTGCTGACCGCCGCTTCCACGCGCGCCCCACGATTTGATCCAATTTCCATGCTTGTCGAACTTCGCCACGCGCGAGTTGGTGTAGCCGTCGCTGATGTAGATGTTGTCGTCGGTGTCCCAGGCGATGTCGGTGGGCGTCCGAAATTGTCCGTCCACGTGCGCCGGCGCCGGCTCGCCTCGTGCGAGGCCGTTGCCTCGATACCAATTCGGCTCGTCCGGGCCCTCGGGGCGGCGTCCCAGGTTCAGCGTGACGTATCCGGCCGGATTGAAACGCATCACTGAATTCGTGCCTTTATCGACGACCCAGAGGTTGTCGTACTTGTCGTAACGAACGCCGTGCGCGTACCCGAGACCGTATACTCCGCGACCCACTTCACGCACGAACTTGCCGTTCTCGTCGAACTCCAGCAGCTGGGTCGTCGCGTTCCCGTACAGCGGGCCGGAAGTTGCGCTGCCCGGATGGTTCAGCACGATGACGCGACCCTTGGAATTCACGGCCACGCCCAGCACCTCACCGAGGTTCATGTCGGCGGAGTACTTCAAGGGATTGGGCACCGAATCGAACGGAATCATCGGGACGTTCGCGTTCGCTGCCGGGGGCTGCGCCTGAGCGGACAGTCGCGTCACCGGTGGGATGTGGGCAACGGTCGATGCAGCAACCAGCGCGGCGAGAACGATGAGCAGCTTCTTCACGGGACCTCCTCGTCAGATCGGCGAGTGCATTATCCCTGTAACCGGCCAACTTCAAGCGATTCTGTGCAGCGCGAGTGGACGCTTCGTGTGTTGACAGTGAACGGAGGCAAATGTATCTTGCAGTTGGCTTTGGAAGCTTCCAACCGAGCGCCCTAGAAGCCGGGTCGAATTGCGTCATGTGATCGTCGGACTCATCGTCGGTTTGGTCCTCACGGCACCCGGACCGGCAACTGCCGGGGGGACGCCGCCCGCGCCCGGGAACGCCGGTGTGCGGCGTGCTACGCTCGATCAGTTCTGCATCAGCTGCCACAATCAGCGCCTGAAAACCGCCGGACTTGCGCTCGATCGCCTCGACCCGGACAACGTGTCCGCGGACCCGGAAGTCTGGGAGAAAGTCGTGCGCAAGCTGCGCCTCGGCGTGATGCCTCCCGTCGGCGCTCCGCGGCCCGATCGCGCGGCGTACGACAGCCTCATCGACGGAGTTGAACAAGCGCTCGATTCCTCGGCGCGCCGCACGGCAGGGCGGCCGCTGCTGCATCGTCTCAATCGTACGGAGTACGCCAACGCCATCCGGGATCTGCTCGGTCTCGACGTAGACGTGGCGTCTCTGCTGCCGCCCGATGATGCGGCGTTCGGATTCGATAACGTCGCTGAGGCGCTTGGCAGCTCGCCGGCGCTGATGCAGGCGTACCTAGCCGCCGCGCGCAAAATCAGTGTGGTGGCGGTCGGGTCAACTGCAATCGACCCGAGCAGCGAGACGTACTCGGTTCGCCAGGATTTGTCTCAGGACCATCATCTCGAAGGTCTGCCGCTCGGGACGATAGGCGGCATGTCGGCGCGTCATACGTTTCCGCTCGACGGCGAGTACGAGTTCCAGGTGCGGCTGTTTCGGACGAACTTGAGCGCGATTCGTGGCCTCGAAGACCGGCACGAGATCGAGTTGACGCTCGACAACAAGCGCATCCTGCTGGCGGAGTTTGGTGGCGACGAAGATCTGGTTGCCGTTCAGAAGAATCCTACAGACGCCTCGGACCGCCTCGAGGCAATGCGGTTTCGCGTGCGACTGTTCGTCAATGCCGGCCCTCGCGACATTGGCGCCGCATTCATCGACGAAACACCAGTGCTGCTGAAGACCAACCGTTTGCAGCGCTTCGTTCGGGACTTCAATCCGTTCGACGCAGAAGGCGCGCCGCACGTGCAGTCGATCACGGTCACCGGCCCGTTCAATGCCGTCACATCGGAGAAACCCTCGCCGTTTCGCGTGTTTTCGTGCTGGCCCGACAGTTCTCGAGCGGAGCTGCCGTGCGCCCGGCGCATCGTCTCCACTATCGCCCGCCGGGCGTACCGTCGCCCGGTGCCGGCTTCTGAAGTGGAAGACCTGCTCTCCTTCTATCGGCAGGGACGGGCCAACGGATCGTTCGCGACTGGCGTCGAGCTCGTCCTGCGGCGGATCCTGGCGAGCCCGTCATTCGTGTTTCGGCCGGAGCGAGAGCCGGCAGGACTCGCTCCCGGGACGCCGTATCGCATTACTGATTTCGAGCTGGCGTCGCGACTGTCGTTCTTCCTGTGGAGCAGCATCCCTGATGAAGAGCTGCTGCGGTTGGCGGGTGAAGGCAGGCTGAGCCAACCCGACGTTCAGTCGCAACAGGTGCGCCGCATGCTCGCGGACTCGCGAAGCGAGGCGCTCATCACCAACTTTGCGGGCCAGTGGCTGCAACTTCGCAACCTGCGGGGGATCGTGCCGAACTCGGACCTGTTCCCCGACTTCGACGACAACCTCCGTCAGGCTTTTCGTCGTGAAGCCGAGCTGTTCTTTGGCAGCATCGTGAGCGAAGATCGAAACGTGCTCGATCTCTTGACGGCAGACTACACGTTCGTCAACGACCGCCTGGCCAAACACTACGGCATTTCGGGCGTGTTCGGCAGCCGCTTCCGGCGGGTCTCGCCGACCGACGACGCGCGCCGTGGGTTGCTGGGCAAGGGCGCTGTGCTACTCGTTACTTCCCATGCCAATACGACGTCGCCGGTGCTTCGGGGCAAGTGGGTGCTCGACAACATCCTGGGCGCTCCGCCGCCGCCCCCGCCGCCGGACGTGCCGGCGCTGAAAGAGCCAGAGCCCGGTGCCGCGCCGCGGACCATCCGCGCGCAGATGGAACTCCATCGCACGAACCCGACCTGCGCAGCCTGCCACAAGCGGATGGATCCGATCGGGTTCGCGTTGGAGAATTTCGACACCGTCGGCGCGTGGAGGACGACAGACGATGGCGGTGCGCCCCTCGATACCTCCGACGTGCTCGCGAACGGAACCCGCGTTGACGGTGTGTCGCAGCTGAGGCAGGCGCTTCTGGACCGGCCCACGGTGTTCGTTCAGACGCTCGTCGAAAAGTTGATGATCTATGCGCTCGGCCGCGGACTGACATACGAAGACATGCCGGCGTTACGCGCGATCGTGCGCAGCGCTCAGAACCAGAATCTTCGGTTTTCGTCGTTGGTTTCGGGAATCGTGTCGAGCGTCCCGTTTCAAATGCGCGATGCTCAACCAGGTAAAGGACTCCCGCGAGGTCGCCGCGGTTCAGTAGGAAGCGGCAGAAAGCTGAGGACGTGTGATCATCAAGAAGATCGCGATTCCGCGCCGGACGTTTCTGCGTGGCGTCGGCGTCACGATGGGTTTGCCCTTCCTCGAGGCGATGGTGCCAGCCGCCTCTGCAAACGCCAGCGCGGCGGCGGATCGGCCGTTACGAACGGCGTTCATCTATGTGCCGCATGGCGCCGACATGCCGTCGTGGACGCCGCCGGCGGGAGGTCCGCAAGGCGGTTTCGAGCTGTCGCAAACGCTGCAGCCCTTGAAGCCGTTCGAGGACTCTCTCGTCGTCGTCAGCAATTTGAAGCGGGCGGGGACCGTCGTCGAGATGCACGCCGCCGCGGCTTCGGGGTGGCTGAGCGGCGCGATTCCCAAGCGGACCGAAGGCGAGGACTACCGGGTCGGCGTCACGATCGACCAGATCCTCGTGAAGCAGGTCGGACAATCTTCGCCATTTCCGTCGCTCGAGTTCGCGACAGAAGATTTCACGGGCTATGTCGGGGGTTGCACACCTGGTTTCAGCTGTGCGTACATGAACACGATCTCGTGGGCATCGGCGACGTCGCCGCTGCCGATGGAGATCAATCCACGAACGGCTTTCGAGCGTCTGTTCGGCGACAGCGGATCGGAGATCCAGCGGCAACGCCGGCAGGCTGAAGATCGCAGCATCCTCGACGCGATCGTGGAGGAGGCGCGCGGCATGCAGCGCCGCCTGGGGGCCCGCGACCGCGGCAGGGTCGCCGATTACCTCGATAGCGTGCGGGAAATCGAACGCCGCATTCAGAAGGCGGAGTCGCAGAACCGGACCGACGTCATCGCGATCGGCAAGCCGATCGGCATTCCTGAATCGTTCGAGGAACACGCCGCACTGATCTTCGACCTGATGGCGATGGCGTTTCAGGCCGACTTGACGCGCGTCTCCACGTTCATGCTGTCGCGCGAGGCGAGCCAGCGGACGTTTCCGCAGATCGGCGTCACCGATCCGTGGCACGTCGTGTCGCATCACGGTGAGCAGCCGGAAAAGGTGGCAAGGGCGGCGAAGGTCAACGCCATGTGCGTCGGGATGTTCTCCGCCTTCCTCGAACGGCTGCGCAAGACGCCGGACGGCGACGGCTCGCTGCTGGATCACTCGCTCGTGTTCTACGGCAGCGGCATGGGCAACTCCAACGTGCACGCCACCGATCCGCTGCCAATGCTGGCTGCCGGCGGCGGAGCCGGCCGAGGCCGCCGCCATCTCGTATTGCCGGAACGCACGGAGATCGGCAACTTGTGGTTGGCGGTGGCGAACAAGTTCGGTGCGTCGCTCGACCGGTTTGGCGAAAGTACGGGTTCGGTTGATTTCTTCTAGTGCATGTAATTTCGGAGATTGAGGCTCACGTGACATACAGAATCTGGCGACAACTTTTCGGCTTCGTGTTGGCATCGGGCGTGGCGTTCGGAGCCGCCGCTGCTCAGGAGCGGGCGGCGACACCAGCCCGGTCATCCGAACCACCGGCCCCGACACCACGGTTGGCAGACGGCACTCCGAATCTGGGTCGAGTTCCCGGCGAAAAAGGTGTCTGGGACGTCCGGTGGGTTCCGGATTTTGGCGACCGCGTGGTCGGACACGAAGTGGCCGAAGCGCAGCGTAAACGAGGGTACAACCCCAATCATCCGGGCGCGGACTCTCAACCCTGGGTGCCGACGATGCCGTGGAGCGCGGCGGTCTACAACTACAACTTGAAGAACCAGGGGAAGTACGACCCCGAAGGCTACTGCTTGCCGCCGGGCGGACCTCGAATGATGGTCACGCCTTACCCGATGGAAATCATTCAACTGCCGGAGCAGAAGCGCATCATCATGACCTTCGAAGGCGCGACGCACATCTGGCGGGAGATCTACATGGACGGGCGGGAGCATCCGCGTGACGACGCATTGAATCCCACCTATCTCGGTCACTCAATCGGGCACTGGGAAGGCGACACGCTCGTCGTGGACGTGGTTGGTTTCAACGAGAACAGCTGGCTCGATCCGCTCGGTCATCCTCACACGGGCATGTTGCATCTGATCGAGAAGTTCACGCGCACGAACAAGAACATTCTGCACTACGAGGCGACCATCGACGATCCCGGCGCCTACACGAAGACGTGGACCGTGAGCTGGGACATCGGCTGGCGCGCCAACGGTGAATTGACCGAATACATCTGCCAGGAAAACAACAAGTACCTGCACCGGTTGACGGACGACTTCGGTCAGCCGGTATTTGGTTCGAAGTAGACGGGCCCCGATGAGAGAGAGCCGAGCCGGCAAGATTGCTGTCGTGCAGCCCTTCAGAGCCTGCGAATCAATCGCCTGTGTGGCTTCCGGCTTCAGTGTGGCTTCCGGCTTCAGCCGGAAGTTCAATGCCGGCGGCCCTCTTCCGCCTAAAGGCGGAAGCCACACGAAAAAATGTCGCGGAAGCCACACGCCTAAAGGCGGAAGCCACACGAGAAAAGTTCACAGGCTCTTCAGGCTTGCCGGACCGGTTGCGGTCGCGTTCTCGATCATCGTGTGTGGGAATCGCATGATCACCGCGGCGGCGGCACCATCCGAGCTCCTGGCCGCCGTCAGGACTGGCGATACGGCTGCCGTGCGCGCATTGGTACGGAAGCATGCCGACATCAACGCTGCCGACGTGGACGGGACGACCGCACTGCACTGGGCTGTGCGTGCGGACGATCAGCCCACGGCCGCGCTGCTCGTCAGCGCCGGCTCGGACGTCAACGCTGCGAATCGTTACGGCGTCGACGCCGCTATCGATTGCCGCACGCAACGGGAACGCGGCGCTCCTGCGATTGCTGATCGATGCCGGGGCTCGAACCGGCGCCGCAGATGAAAGGCTGCCAGATGGTCAGACGCTCCTGATGCACGCGGCGCGGACCGGCAACGCCGAGGCAGTTTCGGTGCTGATCAGGACAGGGTGCCGACGTCAACGCGCACGAGCGGCGTCTGGGCACAACGGCGCTGACATGGGCTGTCACCGAGGATCGGGCCGCCGCGGCGCGAGTCCTGCTCGATGCCGGCGCGAATCCGAACGCGCGGTCGGCTCTCACGCGCTATCCACATACGCCGCCAGCGGTCGTAGGAGACGCGCTCGAAGAAGGTGTGTCGTACGTCGGCCAGACGGTTCTGCCCAAGGGAGACTGGACGCCGCTCATGTACGCCGCGCGTCAGGGAGCGTTGTCCGCGGCTCGAGTGCTGATCGAATCCAGGGCCGATTTGAACCTGACCGATCCCGACGGCACCTCGGCGCTGATGTTCGCGATCATCAACGGCCATTACGACGTCGCGGAGCTTCTGTTGCAGCGCGGCGCCGATCCGAACCTGCCCGACCGCACCGGCATGACACCGCTGTACGCGGCCGTGGACATGCACACACTGGCTTTCACGTTCGGCAGGCCAGACGTGCCGCGGGCGACCGTTGAGACCACGGTTGGAATGATCCGGACTTTGTTGTCTTCCAGTGCGGATCCAAATGCGCGCTTGAAGACGCGCATCCTCAAGAGGGTCTACAACGCGGGGGATCCCAAGCTCGCCGAAGGCGCCACTCCGCTGATGCGTGCCGCGAGGGGAGGCGATGCCCGTGTGATGCGGATGCTGATCGAGGGGGGAGCCGACCCGGGCCTCGTTCAAACCAACGGCAATTCCCTTTTGATTCTCGCCGTCGGCAGCGATGGCCGGGGCCGCGATGGCGAGGACGCCGAGGCCGACAAGCTCGAGGCGATGAACGTGTGCTTCGATGTCGGCGTGCCGGTGAATGCCGTTAATGCCGCGGGCGATACGGCCGCGCACCTTGCCGCCACTTCGAAGTCCGCCTCTCCGAAAGTCCTCGAGCTGCTCGCGGAGCACGGCGTCAAGTTCGACGTGAAGAACAAGGCGGGCCGCACGCCACTCGACGCGGCACTGCGCGCCCGCGACACGGCTCCTGAAAAAATCGCCTTGCTTCGTCGCCTGACGCCGGATGGGCCGTCGAGCGACAGCGTTGACGCAACTAGGGCGGCCATAGCGCCGAGACCAATTGCTTTCCTTGTGTCCTGGTGCATGGGTCACGGCTGTCGTGTACGGCTCGCAAACCGTCTGAAGGCCCAGATTGTCACCGGCCCGGCGGCGGTCACCTGAACGACACGAGAAACGGCCGGAGCAAGACTCGATGAATCTGGCGAGCGGTACTCGTCTGGGGCCATACGAAATCGTCGACCTTCTGGGTCGAGGTGGGATGGGCGAGGTCTACCGCGCCCGCGATTCTCGGCTCGGACGGGACGTGGCCATCAAGGTCTCCGCCGAACAATTCAACGAACGTTTCGAGCGCGAGGCTCGGGCTGCCGCGTCGCTCAATCATCTCAACATCTGTACGCTGCACGACGTCGGACCCAACTACCTCGTCATGGAGGTGGTCGAAGGACCTACGCTCGCCGACAGGATCAAAGCCGGACCGATCCCACTGGATGAAGCGCTGGCAGTCGCTCGCCAGATTGCCGACGCGCTCGAAGCTGCACACGACAAGGACGTCGTTCACCGCGACCTCAAGCCAGGCAACATCAAGATCAAAGCGGATGGGACCGTGAAGGTGCTGGACTTCGGCCTCGCGAAACTTGGGGCAGGAGGGGCTGGAAGGGCAGGAGAGGCGGGAGGGGCAGGAGGGGCGGGAGGGGCAGGAAGGGCAGGAGGGGTTGGAGGAGAGCTCACGAACTCGCCGACGTTGAACCTGGGTGCGACTCAGGCCGGCATGATCCTCGGAACTGCCGCGTACATGTCTCCCGAGCAGGCTCGCGGCAAGTCGGTGGACAAACGCGCCGACATCTGGGCATTCGGAGCCGTGCTGTACGAGATGCTCACCGGGAAGAAAGCATTCGACGGTGAAGACGTCTCGATGATTCTGGCCGCAGTCATTCAGACCGAGCCGCGGCTGGACAGCGTGCCCAGCAGGGTGCACCGGCTAATCAAGAGCTGTCTGGAAAAAGATCCGAAGAAGCGATTGCGGGACATCGGCGACGCGTGGAAGTTGCTCGATGAGGCGACCACATCGGCGCCGGCACGCTCCCCACTCATGAAGCTCGGGTGGGTGGCCGCGGCAGTTCTGGCGGCGGTCTCGGCGCTTGCTCTCTGGGCGCCGTGGCGTAAAGCCGATCGCGCTGACGATCGACCGTTGACTCGTCTCGAAGTTGATTTGGGATCCGACGTTTCACTAGAGCCCCTGCTCACACCGACGCCGAGCACGGTGCTTATTTCTCCGGACGGGACGCGGCTCGTGTATTCGGCCAGTTCCCCTGGCGGACCGCGGCGGCTCTTCACGCGGCGCATGGATCAGCCTAACGCCACCGCGCTTGTCGGCACTGAGGGAGCATTGAGTCCGTTTTTCTCGCCGGACGGGCGATGGGTTGCATTCTTCGACGGCAGAAGAATGAAAAAGATCTCGGTCGATGGTGGCGCGGCCGTTCCGCTAGGGGAGTTCAACATCTTTGCCGGAGCGAGCTGGGGCGAGGACGGCAATCTCATTATAGGGTCCGGGCTCAACAAAGGACTCGTCCGCGTTCCCTCTAACGGTGGAGCAGAAGAAGTCGTGCTCGAACTCGCTGGCGATGAGCTCTTTCATTCCGTTCCCCAAATCCTGCCCGGAACGAAGGCCGCGCTGATCGCTGTCTATGGCACACCGCCGGGCGTCGACAAGGCCAACATCGACGTCGTCTCGTTTGCCGATCGTCGGCGAAAGACGCTGGTGCGCGGAGCAACTTCGGCTCGATATCTAATGAGCGGTCACCTCGTCTATACGAACCGAAATACGATGTTTGCGATGCCGTTCGACCTTGAAGCACTAGAAACACGAGGGACGGCAGTGCCGGTGCTGGACGATGTGGCGTTTGACGCGAGTGCGGGTTTTGCGCAGTTCGACGTGTCTGCCGGCGGCACGCTTGTGTATCGCAGAACGCAGGGCGGTATCAACGCGATGACTCTTCGGTGGCTTGACGCGGCTGGTAAGCAGACGCCTCTGGCAGCCAAGGCTGCTATCTACTCGCCGCCACGCCTCTCTCCTGACGGCAAACGCGTGCTGATGGTGTCGGCCGAAGGAACGGGCCAGGACGTGTGGGTTTACGACGAACAGCGGGATGCCATGACGCGGCTGACCTTTGGTGGAGGCACGTATGTGAATCCCGCCTGGAGCCCGGATGGACAATACGTCGTCATCGGGTCGATTGGAAATGGCATCTTCTGGACGCGCGCCGACGGCGCTGGTCAGCCACAAGTGCTGGTTGCCGGCAAGACTCTTCAGTTTCCAGGATCGTTCACGCCCGACGGAAAGCGATTAGCGTACCAACAGGTTGACGGTTCGCCGCAAATCTGGACGGTACCAATCGAAGACGAAAGCGGCCGGCCGAAAGCCGGCAAACCTGAGCCGTTCATCACGACTCAGTTCTCCGACCAGAGCCCCGTATTCTCACCAGACGGCCGGTGGATCGCTTATCAGTCGAACGAGTCCGGGACTTTTGAGGTGTATGTGCGGGCATTTCCGGCGCCGGCGTCCGGAGGAGGTAAATGGCAAATCTCGAACAGCGGTGGAACCTCACCGGTTTGGTCCCGCAGCGGTCGAGAACTGCTCTATCGGGCCGGCGACCAGGTGATGAGCGTGAGCTACATCGTGAACGCCGGCTCGTTTGTTGCTGAAAAGCCACGGGTGTGGGCGGAGAAGTTGGGAGGTGCGAGTGGCTTCGATCTGTCTCCCGACGGCAAGCGCCTCATCGTAACGATGCCAGTGGCAAGTTCACAGACGCCAAGAGCCGATCACCACGTTGTGTTTCTCTTGAACTTCTTCGACGAGCTTCGCCGGCGAGTACCTGTCGGCAAGTAGGCTTCGTGAAACTCCGCAGGTTACGGGCGGCTTTCGCCAATCGCGGCGAGGCGGGCAATCACATCCTCGTGGAGCACGCGCATGAAGCGCCGTGTTTCCTCGTCGCCCGCCTGGATCTCCCTACGGAGACTTGCCTCTACCTTGCGAATCTCACCTAGAAGGGCTTCGTCGCCCGCACGTATCTCGAAGCGCATCTCGGAGCGCACGAGTTGAATCTCCGACCGCACTGCAGAAAACTCCTCACGAACCTCGGTTCGAAATTGCAGAAACTGCGTTTCGAGCGAGATTACACGTTCAGGCAATTCTCGCAGGGATTGCATCTGCTGCTCCGGGGGCGAAGACGGTAGCATCGTCGAGGCGAAGGACGCAAGTCTGGATGCCAGCTGCTGAATCCCTCCTTGGCCTCTAGTCCAGGGCTCAGGGATCGGGGCGCAGGGCCTGTGAATTTGTCATGTGGCTTCCGCCTTCAGGCGGAAGAGAGCTGCCGGCATCGATCTTCCGGCTGAAGCCGGAAGCCACACATGAGTCATGGCTAAAGCCGGAAGCCACACACGCGATTGATTCACACGCTCTCAGGGCTCAGCGCTCAGGCCGAGCCGCCATGTGTTGATACGGCGGGTGAGTCTGCAAACGCGAATCTTCGACCGGTCCGCCCATCGTGAAGTGATAGAGCACCTGATATCGATCGCCCGTCAATCCAAAAATCTTGTGCGTGACGTCGTCGAAAAAACAGCCGATACCCGTGCCGCGAATGCCGCTGGCCTCGGCCTCCAAGTAGAGCACCTGCCCGATGACACCTGTTTCCCAATACAGCCGACGGTAGAACCACGGTCCAATGGCTTCGAGTGAAGAGCGATAAGTGGCCAGCATAGCGACAGCAAACGCCCCGTCGCCGGCGATGTCCTGGCCGCAACTCGCGTGCTGGGCGGCTCGACGCGCGTCTCCTTCCTGCAGAAAGAAGAGCGGCAGCGATTCGGGGCATTGGTGCGGAGGCGTCCATGCGAAGGCCGGATCCATGCTTTCCTGCAGCACTCGACGCCGCGAAGGATCTCGCACGACGGCATAGAGGCCCGGGACGATGTCGGCGACGCGATGGACGAACAGCAAGAGATCGATTGAGGGCTGCCAAGGCAACGTCGTAGAAGGGATCTGCCGTGAGCCTGGCATCGTTTTCAGCAGGATTTGATAAAACGCGTCGCGCGTGATGCCAGTGTGGCCGTCGAGCGCGACGGCGCTCCGCCTCTGATGAATGATCCCGCGAAGCGAGAGCGTCGAGTCGCCGACCTCGAGCGAGGCGTTGACCATGTTGCCGGGAGACCAGAACGCCGCGCAGGGTCGTTCGCCCTTCTGTGTAGCCGCCGTGACCTCTTCGATGATCGGCCAATCATGATGATCGCTGCTCAACTGATTTGGTGCACCCTGCCACGGCGTAGCAGTCACCTCGTTGCGAACGGCATCGGCAACCGCGAACAAGCGCTGCGCCTCGAGCGTGAAGTCAGCTCCCTGAGGATAGACGGCCAGCAGGCAGTCGGCGTGCTCGGCCTCGATGCCTTTTTGCGCCTGGACACCCAAAAGCATCGAGAGATCGACGTCGGTGACGCCCTCCAGCAATCGAGTCTCCCACCCGAGAGCAGCGGCCGAAATGGCGACGCTGGCGATCGCATGGCCTGCGTCGTGGTGGCAGTAACGAAACGCCCGCTCGCCGTACTTCCAGGACTCGCGCCAGTAGATCGAGGTCAGACCGACTAGAACAGATTCTCCAGGTAACTGCCGGGCGATCGTCGACCACGCGTCGCTCGAAAGCTCCGTCCTGAGCTCGAGAGCGTGCTCCAACGGCGTGTAGTGATAAACGGCCGGCCGATCGTGTAGCCCTGAGACCGGTCCAGTGATCAAGTAGCCTTCGGTTGGATGGAGATTTCCGCTCGACGGATTGACGCGCAAGGCCCATCGAGACGCGCCTGCCTGTTTCCAGGCCGAAAGGGCGAGTGCATCCTGAAAAAGCTGAGCGATCGATGTCCGGTCGAGTACCTGAGCGGGGACGTTACCCTGGATAAATGCAGGCTCGTAGCGCGGTACGGCCGCTGCCGGCACGAGTTCGAGCGGAAAAATACGAGCCCCGGCAAATCGGCGAAATGGATCGGGCTGCGTCTCCCAATCCAGATAGCCGAGTGCCGGGGCAAATCGAAACGGTTGGTGCTTGGTGCGCTCGTGGTAAGCGAGGACCGTCTCGAGAGGGTTCAATGGTTTTGAACGTTTTGAACCTGTCTTTGGCAGAGCCTGTCGAACGCACCGGTCAAGGTTTTCGCAATCTGCTCGGCTCCCTGGTTCTCGATCTGCCAGCGCTCGAGCATGAATACGACTTTCCCGTCTTGCAGCAGTGCGATGGAAGGGGACGAAGGCGGATAACCGACGAAGTAACCTCTGGCGCGCTCGGTGGCTTCGATATCGGCTCCGGCAAAAACGGTTGCGACACGGCCGGGGCGCGTCTGATGCCGGAGCGCCAACGCAACACCGGGTCGCGCCTTGCCTGCGGCGCAGCCGCACACCGAGTTCACGATAATCATGAGCGTGTCCGGGGTTTTCCGTACGGCGGCATCGACTTCAGCGGCAGTCCGCAGCTCTTCGATACCCAACTGGGTCAGTTCCAATCGCATCGGTTCGACGAAATGTTCAGGATAAGGCATAGCGTTTATTGTACCGTGCGAAGACTTCTTCGGGGGATCGCGCAGTGGACGACTATTTTGTCGTAACGTGCCCGTACTGCGGCGAGGATGTCGAAATCTACCTCGAGCCGGACGTCACGGGTAGCTTCGTGCAGGATTGCGAGGTTTGCTGCAACCCCTGGCGCGTTCGCGTCGTTGGACGTGGCGAAGATCGTCAGGTGGACATCAGGCGCGACGACGACTCTCCATAAAGAACGAATTGGCGGAGCCGATCGCCATGGGTCCTATAATGACGACCGAGTCGAGGCTGAGAGCTGATGTCCCTGACCGCCGGCGCCAGGCTTGGCCCCTACGAGATTCTGTCGCTGCTCGGGCGCGGCGGCATGGGAGAGGTCTATCGCGCGAAAGACACCAGGCTTCGGCGCGACGTCGCGATCAAGGTGCTCCCTCCCTCGTTCTCGGCCGATCCAGACCGCGTCCAGCGTTTCGAGCGTGAGGCGCAGGTTCTCGCGGCGCTCAATCACCCGCACATCGGCGCCATTTACGGCCTCGAGGAAGCTGGAACGTCGTACGGCCTCGTCCTCGAGCTGGTCGAGGGCCCGACCCTCGAGGATCGCCTCAAGGCTGGTGCCATTCCCATGCGGGAGGTGCTCCGCATCGCGCTGCAAGTGGCCGATGCCTTGGAAGCCGCGCACGAACGGGGCATCGTCCACCGCGATCTGAAACCGGCCAACATCAAGCTCACTCCCGGCGGAGAAGTGAAAGTCCTCGACTTCGGTCTGGCGAAGCCGCTGTTCTCCCAAGGGGCGTCCGGCTCAGGCTTCGACGACCTGTCGCGCTCACCAACCATTACCATCGGTCCCACCGGCCACGGCACGTTGCTGGGGACGGCCCCTTACATGAGCCCGGAGCAGGCGCGGGGCTTGCCGGTCGACAAACGCGCCGACATTTGGGCGTTCGGCTGTCTGCTTTACGAGTTGTTGACCGGACAGCGAACGTTTTCGGGCCCGACGATTTCCGACGCAATCGCCGCCATTCTCGAACGAGAGCCGGTGTGGGCGGCTTTGCCCTCCGACACGCCGTCGTCGGTTCGGCGCGTCTTGGAGCGGTGCCTTGAGAAAGACCACAAGCGACGCCTCCGCGATATTGGCGAGGCCCGTGTTGAGATTGAAGACGCTCTCGGCTCACCCACGAAGACCGCGACCGTCGAGCAGACGTCACGTCCCAGCATCGGCGGCGGCGCTTGGGGATGGATCGCGTCGATGGCGCTTGGGGCTGTCGCGGGGGGCCTCCTGGTGTGGGATCTCAAGCCACGCACCTCCGTCACGCCGATCGCGCCCGAAGCTGTCGCGCGGCTGACGATCATGCCGGCCGAGCCGCTCGTTATTCTTGAAGGCGCAGCGATTGCCCTCTCACCCGACGGTCGTCGCCTCGCATACGTTGGCGGCAACGATCGCCGCCGGCGTTTGTACGTGCGCGAGCTCGATCAATTCGAGAGCAAGCTGATTCCTGGAGGCGAAGACGCGGACAATCCGTTCTTTTCACCGGACGGTCAATGGTTGGGTTTCGTGGTCGATCGAAAACTCAAGAAGGTGGGGGTGCAAGGCGGCGCGTCGGTCATTGTGGCCGATCCGTCCGAGTGGTATGGAGTGGTCTGGGCAGCCGACGACACCATTGTGTATAACCCGACCACGGGGGCGGGCGTCTGGCGTGTCCCAGCGGCCGGCGGGAAGCCGTCTGTCGTTACCGAACTGGGTGAGAACGAAGGCCGTCATCGATTTCCTGCTCTCTTCAACGATGGAAAGACACTGCTCTTCAGCGCTCCGACCCCGACTGGGGAGGAGCGGATCTACGTGCAGTCGATCGAAACGAAGCAGCGGCGGACCCTCGCTCCTGGTATCGGCGCGCGCTACCTGCCAACGGGACATCTCGTGTACGTGCAAAACGGCACGATGCTGGCCGCGCCGTTCGATCCCGTCCGTCTCGAAATGACGACGACGCCCGTGACCGTCCTCGACGGGGTCGGTCAGGCGCCTTCCGGGGCGCCGCAGGTCACGTTTTCTCAAACCGGTTCGCTGGCGTACATCCCTGCCGGTGTGACCGGAGTTGAAACGATGCTTGTTTGGGTGGACGCGATGGGTGGGGAACGCCCCTTGCGAACGTCAGATCGGATTTTCTGGCACCCGCGCCTGTCGCCAGACGGTCGTCGCGTTGCCGCCGCGTCGAGAGGGGCGAGCGAGGACCTGTGGACGTACGACCTCGCGCGCGAAACCTGGAGCCGTTTGACGTTCGATGGCAGCAGTTCCTTCCCGCTTTGGAGTCCGGACGGGCGGCGTCTCACGTTCCAGTCCAGTAAAGGTGGCTCCTCGGATATCTACTGGAAAGCACTGGACGGCAACGCGGCCGAGGAGCGCTTGGTCGTGGGCGACCGTCCGAGTTATCCGTTGTCGTGGTCGCCGGACACACGCGCGTTGGCGTTCGTGTTCAACGATCCGTTTACGCGACAGGACATTTGGGCATTCATGCCGGATGACAAAGGTAAACCGCGGCCGTTCCTCCAGACGACGTTTCGCGAAGGCGCCCCAGTGTTTTCGCCGGATGGCCGATGGCTCGCGTACGTGTCGGATGAATCCGGGCGTAACGAAATCTACGTGCGGCCGTTTCCAGGGCCGGGCGAGAAGTGGACGATATCGACCGAAGGAGGGAACGAGCCGATCTGGCCGTCGGGTTCGAAGCAACTGTTCTATCGGGGCCCAGATGCCATGATGGCGGTGGACGTGACGACCACTCCCACGTTCAGCGCCGGGAACCCCCGCCGGGTGTTCGACGACAAGTACGACCGGAGCAATGCGTTCTGGCCCAATTACGACGTGTCCTCAGACGGCAAGCGATTCCTGATGGTGAAGACATCCAGTCGCACTCCAGCGCCAGCACAAATCAGCGTGGTGTTGAACTGGTTCGAGGAACTGAAGCGGCGTGTGCCTATCGGCCGGAACTGAATCGCGAATGGTGTGGTTTCCGCCTTCAGGCGGAAGAGAGCCGCCGGCATTGATCTTCCGGCTAAAGCCGGAAGCCACACGCTACACACTTCCGGCTAAGCCGGAAGCCACACACGCTACACACTTCCGGCTAAAGCCGGAAGCTACATACGCTGAAGCCGGAAGCCACAATCATGCTGTCTTTTGTACGCTCAGCCCCAGCTCCAGCATCATCTGTTCCCGCATCCGGAACTTCTGGACCTTGCCGGTGACTGTCATCGGAAACTCGCTGGTGAAGTGCACATATCTGGGAATCTTGTAGGTCGCGATCTGACCGCGGCAGAATTCGCGGATTTCCTCGGGCGTGGACGAATGCCCCTCGCGCAAGCGAATCCAGGCACAGACTTCTTCGCCGTATTTCACGTCGGGGATGCCAATTACCTGAACTTCGCTGACTTTCGGATGGAGGTGGAGAAACTCCTCGATCTCCCGCGGGTAAATGTTCTCGCCACCACGGATGATCATGTCCTTCAGACGTCCGACGATGTTCACGTAGCCGTCTTCTCGCATGACCGCAAGATCGCCGGTGTGCATCCAGCGGGCGGCGTCGATCGCCGCGGCCGTCGCGCCGGGATCGTTCCAATAGCCGAGCATCACCGCATATCCTCTCGTGCACAGCTCGCCCGGCTCTCCACGCGGAACGGTCGCGCCCGTCTGCGGGTCGACGATCTTGCTTTCGAGGTGAGGGTGGATGGTTCCGATTGTGGAGACACGAGCCTCGAGAGGATCGTTGACGAATGATTGAAATGAAACCGGCGAGGTTTCAGTCATGCCGTACGCAATGGTCACGTCCGGCATGTTCATGCGGTCGACGACCTGGCGCATCACGGCGACCGGACACGGCGCCCCCGCCATGATGCCCGTGCGCAAGGATTCGAGACGGTAGCTGCCGAATGACGGATGGTCGAGCTGGGCGATGAACATCGTCGGGACGCCGTAGAGTGAAGTGCAGCGTTCCTCCTGAACCGTCCGCAGGCAGCTTTCGGCGTCGAACGACTCGGCTGGCAGCACCAGAGCGCTGCCATGGCTCAATGCGGCGAGGCTTCCGAGGACGCATCCGAAGCAGTGGTAGAACGGCACGGGCAGGCAGATTCGGTCGTCGGCGGTGTAACGCACGCGCTCGCCGATGAAAAAGCCGTTGTTCAGAATGTTGTGATGAGAGAGCGTGGCTCCTTTCGGCGCGCCGGTGGTGCCCGACGTGTACTGAATGTTGGCGGGATCGTCGAATTGCAGCCCGGCCTCGCGCTCGCGCAGGCGCGACAGGTCGACGGTGTCGCCCAGCGCGCAGAGGTCGTGCCAATTGCGCGCATCTGGCTCGGTACCCTCGCCCAAATAGACCAGCGTTCTCAGTGAGGGCAGTCGGTCCGCCTTCAGCTCACGCAGCATCGAGACGTAGTCCGCGTTGCGAAAGCGGCGCGCGGCGATCAGGACGGAGACCTCCGACTGCCGGAGCGCATACTCGAGCTCGCGCAGCCGATAGGCCGGGTTGACGTTCACGAGAATGCCGCCGGCTTTTGCCACCGCGTATTGCGTAATCAACCACTCGGCACAGTTGGGACTCCAGATCCCGACGCGGTCACCGCGCTCGATGCCGAGCGCCATGAGTCCCCGCGCGACGCGCTCGACCTCGCTCTGCAGTTGGGAATACGTGTATCGGATGTTCTGATGGTTCGAGACAAGGGCTTCGTGGCCGCCGAATGCGGCTGTGATCCGGTCGAGGCACTGGCCGATCGTCTCGCCGAGCAGCGGCACATCAGACGGCCCGCTCACGTAGGAGGAACGCATCGGGGCGGATTATAGTTGTTGGGATAGGGTTTGGTGCACGATTATGGGGAGCGCGCCTGTCGACTTCGAGACGAATCCTGCGAAATACCGGCATTGGACGCTCGGCGTCGACGGTCCAATTGCTACGCTGTCCATGAACGTCGATGAGGACGGCGGTCTCTCCTCCGGCTATCAGCTGAAACTGAATTCGTACGACCTGGGCGTCGATATCGAACTCGCCGATGCCATTCAGCGCATTCGCTTCGAACACCCGAGTGTCCGAACGGTCGTCATCACCAGCCTGAAAGACCGGCTGTTCTGCGCCGGCGCCAATATTTTCATGCTGAGTCAGGCCTCCCATGCGGCGAAGGTGAATTTCTGCAAGTTCACGAATGAAACGCGTTTAGCCATCGAGAATGCGAGCAACCAATCGGGTATCAAGTTTCTCGCCGCGGTCAACGGCACCTGCGCGGGGGGCGGCTACGAATTGGCGCTCGCCTGCGACGAGATTTTGCTCGTGGACGATGGACATTCGGTGGTCAGCCTGCCGGAAGCGCCGCTGCTTGGTGTACTGCCAGGGACGGGCGGTCTCACGCGGCTCGTGGACAAACGCCACGTTCGCAGGGATATCGCAGACTACTTCTGCACGCTCGTCGAAGGGATCAAGGGAAAGCGGGCCGTCGCCTGGCGGCTCGTCGATGCGGTTTCCCCGACGAGTCAATTTCCCGACGCCGTGCGGCAGCACGCGCGCGCGCTCGCAGACAGCTCCAAACGCGTGGCCGATGGTGCTGGAATTACGCTCAAACCGCTCGAACCCCGGATCACCGATTCGTCTATCTCCTACACGGCGGTGTCGGTTGTGCTTCATCGCGAGAAACGAACCGCCGAGTTGACAGTCGAGGCGCCAACCGGCCCACAACCTGCGACGCCGGCCGAGATTCTCCAGGCGGGCGACCAGTTCTGGCCGCTGCGGGCCTTTCGAGAGTTGGACGACGCAATCCTGCGGCTCCGTATCCACGAACCCGCAATCGGAACCATCATCGTCCGCACGGTGGGCGATCTGCGATCGGTCCTGGCAGTCGACCGCACGCTGGTCGAGCAGTGCGGTCATTGGCTTGTGCGCGAGATCATCCAAATGATGATGCGCACTCTGAAGCGCCTGGAGCTGTCCGCTCGAGCCGTGTTTGCGATCATCGAGCCGGGATCGGCGTTTGGCGGGTCACTGCTCGAGCTCGCGCTCGCCGCCGACCGCTCGTACATGCTCCACGACGATGGCGAGGAAAACGTCATCGCACTTTCGCCGATGAATTTTGGTCCCTTGCCGATGAGCAACGGTCTGACCCGATTGCAGACGCGGTTCCTGGGAGAACCGCAACGTGTCGACGAGCTCCTGGCTCGCGAGGAGCCCTTCAATGCGGCCGAGGCGGAAGAAGCTGGTCTCGTTACCTTCGCGCCCGATGAGATCGATTGGGACGACGAGGTTCGCCTGGGGGTGGAGGCGCGGGCGGCATTTTCACCGGACGCCATGACGGGGCTCGAAGCCAATCTTCGATTTGCCGGCCCCGAAACCATGGAGACGAAAATCTTTGCGCGGTTGAGCGCGTGGCAGAACTGGATCTTCCAGCGGCCGAATGCCGTCGGGGAGAAAGGGGCCCTGAAGGCGTACGGGCGACAGGGTAGGCCGGAGTTCAACTGGGAAAGGACATGAAGCTAACTACCACAGAGGACGCGGAGGACACGGAGTTTCAATGTCGAGTTGAATCACATTGGTGTCCCCCGTGTCCTCAGTGTCCTCCGTGGTGGAGAGTATTGACCATGATTTCCGCTGAGCGCATCCCGAACAACATCAACCTGTCGAGCAACAAGCGGCTGTTGCGTGCGCTCGAGCACTGGCAGCCGAAGTACATGCAGTGGTGGCGCGACATGGGGCCGCAGGGGTTCCAGGACTACCACCATGTTTACCTGCGAACTGCCGTGAGCGTCGAATCGGACGGTTGGGCTCACTTCGAGTACGTGAAGCTGCCGGAGTATCGGTGGGGCATCTTTCTGGCCGACCCTGTGTCGGATCGGCGGATTGGCTTTGGAGACCTTTTCGGTCAACCCGTCTGGCAAGAGGTTCCCGGTGAGTTCAGAAATCCGCTGCGTCGCCTCATTGTGACTCAGGGCGATACCGAACCGGCCAGCGTCGAGCAGCAACGTTGGCTCGGTCAACGCTGTCCGAGCCTTTACGACCTGCGCAACCTTTTCCAAGTGAACGTCGAAGAAGGCCGGCACCTCTGGGCGATGGTGTACCTGCTGCATTCGTACTTCGGACGCGACGGCCGCGACGAAGCCGAGGAGCTGCTCGACCGTCAAAGCGGCAATCGCGACAAGCCGAGGATCCTTCAAGCGTTCAACGAGCCGATCGACAACTGGCTCGACTTTTTCATGTTCACGATGTTCACCGACCGTGACGGGAAGTCGCAGCTGATGTCGCTGTCGGAGAGCTCGCTCGATCCCCTGTCGCGAACGACACGGTTCATGCTGACCGAGGAAGCGCACCATATGTTCGTCGGGGAAACCGGCGTCGCCAGGATTCTGGAACGTACGAGTCAACTGATGCGCGAGGCGGGGTTTTCCGGTGACGTGCGGCGTGTAGGTGGAATCGACATTCCGACAATCCAGAAGCACGTCAACCAGTGGTTCAGTTTGAGCCTCGATTTGCATGGCGGCGAGGTATCCAGTAATGCCGCCGCCTATTTTGCGAACGGACTCAAAGGCCGCGCGAAAGAGGACGCATACGAAGACCATGCGGTCAAGCATGCCGTTTACCAGATGGAGTTCTTCGAGGAGGGACGTCCGGAGGTCAAGGATGTCCTCATGCGCACCGCGATGAACGAAGTCTTGCGGGACTGGTACGTGGGCGACTGTGCGGCCGGGGTCGAACGATGGAACCGGATGCTCCAACAAGACGGACTGTCGGAGCGTCTGCGGCTGCCCGATCGCAAGTTCAACCGCGGAATCGGGATGTACGCGGGACTTCATTTCGATCCCGAGGGCCGGCCGCTTTCCGCTGAGGAGTGGGAGCGCCGCAAACACGAGTGGCTGCCATCTGATTCGGATCGCGAATATCTGCTGAGTATCATGGCCCGTCCGGTGTACGAGCCGGGCAAGTTCGCGAACTACATCGCACCGCCGCGACGCGGGATCAATCAGAAGCCCGTGGACTTCGAGTACGTGCGGACGGAGCTCTAATCGTAGGCCCCAGGGCCCAGGCGTCAGGGCCCAGGGCTGTGTGAGGAATCATCCGAGCCTCAGGCCTGATACTGCCCTGAGAGCCTGTGAATCAATCGCGTGTGTGGTTTCCGGCTTTAGCCGGAAGATCGATGCTGGGCCCTCCTCTTCCGCCTAAAAGGCGGAAGCCACACGCCATGAGTCCTGAGCCTGACGCCTATGGTGTTGTGATGCGCACGCAGATGTTCATCGACGGGCAGTGGAGAAGCGCCGCATCCGGCAAGGCGCTCGAGGTCATCAACCCGGCCACTGAAGAAGTCATCGCCACTGTTGCTGCTGCGGACCGGAAAGACATCGACGATGCAGTGGCGGCGGCTCGCGCGGCCCTCGACGGTCCGTGGGGGCAACTGTCGGCGCGCGAGCGCGGACGGTTGCTCTGGAAACTCGGCGAGCAGCTGATGGCCCGCGCCGACGAGTTCGCGCGGCTCGAGACACTGCACAACGGCAAACCCATTTTCGAGTCCCGCCAGATCGAGATTCCGGCTGCTGCCGAGTGCTTTCAGTACTACGCAGGGTGGGCCGACAAGATTCACGGCGAGACCATCCCGGTGAAGGGCAACTTCCTCACCTACACGCTTCGCGAACCGGTCGGCGTGGTGGCCGCGATTGTGCCGTGGAATTTTCCGCTTCTCCTGACTTCCTGGAAGGTCGCTCCGGCGCTGGCGTGTGGCAACACGGTCATCGTCAAACCCGCGAGTCAGACGCCGCTCACCGCACTGGCTCTGGCGGACGTCGCGCAGGAAGTGGGCATTCCTCCTGGCGTGGTCAACGTAGTGACCGGGCCGGGTGCGTCGGTCGGGCAGATGCTCGTTGAGCACCCGGGTATCGACAAGATTGCGTTCACCGGCGATACCTCGACCGGCAAAGAGATCATGCGTCATTCGGCCGACACCCTGAAGCGCATCACGCTCGAGCTGGGCGGCAAGTCGCCGAACATCGTCCTGGCCGATGCCGACATCGACGCGGCCGTCCGAGGCTCGACAACCGGAATCTTTTACGGGAAGGGCGAGGTGTGCGCGGCCGGATCGCGCCTGCTGGTCGAGCGATCGATCAAGGACGCATTCCTCGAGAAGGTCGCCGCCCGAACGAAAAAGATGATGCCCGGCGATCCGCTCGATCCCAAGACGCGCCTGGGCGCCATTTCGTCGAAGCGACAACTGGAAACGGACTTGCGCTACATCGAAACGGCAAAGAAAGAGGGAGCCAGGCTCGTGGCTGGTGGCGGCCGAGCTGACATTGGAACTGGCAAGGGGTTCTTTCTTCAACCGACCGTGTTCGCTGACGTCACGCCCGACATGACCATCGCGCGCGAAGAGATCTTCGGTCCCGTCCTGGCGGCCATCGATTTCGCCGACCTGGACGAGGCCATCGAGCGCGCGAATACGACGACGTATGGTCTGGCGGCGGCCGTCTGGACCAGGGATATCAAGAAGGCCCATCACGTGGCGCGAAAGCTTCAAGCGGGCACCGTCTGGATCAACACCTACAACGTTTACGACACGGCGGCGCCGTTTGGCGGGTACAAGCAGAGCGGGTTCGGGCGGGAGATGAGCATGCACGCGCTCGAGCACTACACCCAGGTGAAGAGTGTTTGGGTTGATTTGAATCAGTGACCCATGACGGGATTACTCGAGCTGCCCGATCGGTTCAATCTGGCCGCTCACTTCGTCGATCGTCACCTTGACGAGGGTCGTGCAGACAAGCCGGCAATCCGGTGCGAGGGCGGCGTCTGGACGTATCGAGACGTTTTCGAGTCGGTGAATCGCGCCGGCAACATGCTGCGCAGGCTCGGCGTTCAAGAAGAACAGCGAGTGCTGATTGCTCTGCCAGACAGCCCCGAGTTTATTGCCGCCTATTTCGGTGCCATCAAGATCGGAGCGGTCGCCGTGCCGACCAACACGGCCATGCAGCCGCACGAGTATGCCCACTGCCTCGATCACAGCCGTGCGCGCGTGCTCCTCGTCCACGCCGACGTGTTGTCGCGCTTCCAACCGGTTTTGCGCGACCGCCCGTTTCTTCGTTGCGTCGTCGCCGTTGGATCCGCGCCCGAGGGGTGCTTGAGCTGGAAGGCGTGTCTGGACAAGGAGAGCGCGGCTCTCGAACCGGCGCCGACGAGCAAGGACGAGATCGCGTTCTGGCTTTGGACTTCGGGCAGCACGGGCGCGCCAAAGGCTGCCGTGCACGTTCACGGCGACTGGATACCGTGCTGCGAGTTGTACGCGCGAAGCGTGCTCGACATCCACGAGCACGACGTCACGTTTTCATCGTCAAAGCTCTTTCATGCCTACGGCCTCGGGAACGGGCTGATGTTTCCGTTTTACGCCGGCGCGGAAACGGTCTTGTACCCGGGAAAAGCGTCGCCCGCCGTTGTTCTGGCCACCGTCGATCGGGAACGGCCGTCTCTGTTTTTCTCGGTTCCGACGCTCTACGCGGCGATGCTGCAGGAAACCGAACAGAACAATCCGTACTCGTTCGATTCCGTTCGGCTGGCGGTGTCGGCTGCCGAACCGCTTCCCGCCGACATCTTCATCCGGTGGCAGAAGCGATTTCAGCGTGAGATTCTGGACGGCATCGGATCGACCGAGATGCTGCACATCTACCTGTCGGCGCGGGCCGGCAAGGTGAAACCCGGCAGCGCCGGACAGCCTGTACCCGGGTACGACCTTCGAATCCTTGATAAAGACGAGCGCGACGTCGCCGATGGCGAGATTGGCGACGTGTACGTGCGTGGCCCGAGCGCGGCGCTCTGCTATTGGAATCGTCGTCATCTCAGCCGGGAGCGCATGCGGGGCGAATGGTTCGCAACGGGCGACAAAGCGTACCGAGATCCCGACGGCTACTACTGGTACTCCGGCCGGTCGGACGACATGTTCCGAGTCTCGGGCGAATGGGTGTCGCCGATCGAGCTGGAGCACGCGCTTTCCGAACACCATGCCGTGCTCGAAGCTGCTGTCGTGCCGTACCAGGACGAACACAATCTGACGAGGCCGATGGCCTACGTCGTGTTGAAGTCGTCCGCGAGTGTCACCGAGGAGCTTGCCCACGAGCTCCAGGCATTCGTCAAAGATCGCGTGACGCACTACAAATGCCCGCGCCGAATCCAGTTCGTCGAGCAGCTGCCGAAAACGGCTGCGGGAAAGATCCAGCGGTTCAAGCTGCGGTAGGGCGTGTGGAGATCGCGGTCGAGAGGCCGCAGAGACGACTCAACGCCGAGACCGCTGAGACCGCAGAGCCTCTGCGTGTTTTGCGGTCTCTGCGTTGGATCGGATTCTCTGCGATCTCCGCCCGCTCCGCGCCCCGTGCGTCCTCGCTAGCCGTTAGGGCACTGAGGTGCCATAATGCTGCGCTGCCCGTGGCAGGTATCCACAGAAGGAGAGACATATGGAGATCGATCGCCGCGTATTCATTGCCAGCCTGGGCGGCGCCGCGGCCGTGAACCAGATGGACTCTGAAGCCAAGGCCGACGCGCTCGAAGAATTCATGATGCGCAAACTGGATGAAGCGGTTGCGCAGAATCAAGGGGCCTCTCAAAAGTTTCCGACGGTCGCCGAGATCGAGGCGCAGATCGAAACGAGATCAACTCGCCGAGGTGTCGGCAATCTCTTCACCGCCTCCTCGGGAACGGTCAAGCGCCTGCCCGCAATGCCCGACAAGCCGACGCTGATGGACTTCTTCAAGCTGCGGTTCAACGGCACTTCCAATCATGTGCTGCAAAGTGCCAATCGTGCGATGAAGACCGGCATGTCGGAGGAGATCGTACTGGCCTGCCTGCTCCACGACGTGGTTCAGGAGCTGATCAAGGTGGATCACGGCTGGTGGGGCGCTCAGCTCTTCGAGCCGTACGTTCCTGAGAAGACGACGTTTGCCATCCGGTACCACCAGGCTCTTCGTTTTTACGCCGACTCCGCCAACGGATATGAGTATCCGGATCTCTACCGGCGGGTGTTCGGCGAAGACTACAAGCCCGAGCCGTACATCGAAGCCACCTACAAGATGGTGCGCAATCACAAGTGGTACCTGGAGCCGCGGATGGTCACGGTGAACGACTTGTACGCGTTCGATCCCAACGCGAAGGTCGATCTCGACCAATTCGTCGACATCGTGGGCCGTCATTTCAAGCAGCCCAAAGAAGGGCTCGGGTACGACAACAGCCCAGTCGCGCACATGTGGCGATCGATCGCGAGACCAGATGCGCCACTCTAGGCATGGGCATATAAGCATCACCTGGCGTTCTTTGTGGTGGACGGCGTTTACCGCCATCGCTGTGACGCTGGGGATGCTCGCGGCGTTCGCGCAACGCTCTTCGACGCTTCGACTCGCCGTCAACACGACGACCATCGAGTCCGCGCCGCTTTTCGTCGCGGCGGAGGGGCCTGCGGGTGCCACTCTGCGAGTGAGCAGCGGCGGGATTGCGCAGTTGGTGAGCCTCGAAGCCGATGCCGCGACCAACTCATCGACGCAAGCCGTGCTTCGTTCAGTCGCCAATCCCAACCTCCGCATCGTTCTGACCGTGGCCGAGTGTTTCTACCGGGTCGTCGGCCGCCGATCGGCCGGAATCAGACAAGTGGCGGATCTGCGGGCGAAGAGAATCGGGACGCCGGTCAATACGTCGGCCCACTTCTATCTCGCCAAGATGTTGCGGGGGGCCAACCTGACAGAGGCCGACGTCACAGTGGTCGCGTTGGCGCAAAACGAGATGGCCGCGGCGCTCGAGAAGGGGACGGTTGATGCGGTCTCGATCTGGGAACCCTGGGCTCAGTACTCGATCGAGGCCATTGGTTCCGACGCGGTGGTTCTGGAGAATCGGTCGATTTACCGTGAACTGTTCAATCTGAACACGACGGCCGATATTTTGTCTGATCCCGCCAAGCGTTCAGCGATCGTTGATCTTGTGAGAGCAACCATCAGTTCCTCGGACCAGGTTCGTCGAAGTCCAGCGGAAATACGACCGCTGCTCGTTTCGAAGGTCAACGTAAGAGAGCAGACGAGCACGGCAGTCTGGGGCCAGTTTCGCTTTCCGGCGACCCTTCCCGAAGATCTCTTGGAGGTCCTGGTCGAAGAAGAAACGTGGGCCGCTGCTGCACAGAAACGCGCCCCCCGCTCGCGAACGGCTCTTTCCACTCTCATCGAAAGAAACGTCCTGATCGAAGCACAAAAGTCTGCCAGCCGTTGAACGTCGAGCGTCGGCGTGTTAGGAAGCGTAGAATTGATGAGGTCTGGCACCGCCGGTCAATGAACCGATTGATTCTGCCCGCGGCCGCGATCGCGCTTCTCATGGCGTGCACGGGTGGACCCCGACCGACCACGCCTGACCGTCCGCCGAATCCTTCTCCCTCACCGGGCCCGCAGCCGGTGCCGCCGCCAGCAGGTCCTGAGGTCTTTGTCGGAGCCGGGGATATTGGATGGTGCGGCTTGCCGGGCGCTCAGCTGACGGCCGCCCTGCTCGACGGCATTCCGGGCAATGTATTTACCGCAGGCGACAATTCGTACATGTCGGGATCCAGCGACGAATTCCAGCGTTGCTACGATCCGCATTGGGGACGTCACCGTGGCCGCACGTGGCCAGTTCCAGGGAATCACGACTACGCGGACGGCAAGTCCGACGCTTCCAGCTACTTCTCGTACTTCGGCGCGAGCGCCGGGGCGCCTGGCTCGGGTTACTACAGCTTCGACCTCGGCGCCTGGCACATCGTCGCGTTGAACAGCGAGATTTCTGCACATCCAGGATCCCCCCAGGAGGCGTGGCTTCGCTACGATCTTTCGGCCAAGTCCAGCAAATGCACGCTGGCGTATTTTCATACGCCCGTTTTCGGCTCCGGTTCGAACGGGGGCAATCCGCATATGCAGGCAGTCTGGAAGGTCCTGTATGAGTTGGGTGCCGACGTTGTGGTCAACGCCCATAACCACAGTTACGAGCGGTTCGCGCCGCAAAGTCCTGACGGCATCATGGATCCCTCGCGTGGTGTTCGCCAGTTCACCGTCGGCACCGGTGGGGCGCAGCTCACGAACTTTCCCCGCACGCTTCCCAACAGCCAGGTCCGCAACAACACGAGTTGGGGAGTGTTGAAGCTGACGCTCTGGGGCGATCGGTACGACTGGCAGTTCATTCCGGTTTCCGGCCAAAGCTTTACGGATATCGGCAGCGACAATTGCCATTAGCGCGCATCCGGCATAGAAAGGTCATGTAGCGCAGCCCTTTAGGGCTGCCCCGGAACACGTGTACGAGCTCAATTCGACAGTGGACGGGGTTTCCATCAAGCGCGCCTGGCGTCAGCTCGCCTGGTCCCGCGTCAGCGCGAACGTCTGGTATCTCGGCTTCACGAGCCTGCTCACCGACGTTTCCTCGGAAATGATCACGAGCATCCTTCCCGTCTACCTCGTTCTGCACCTGCACATGACGCCGCTCGCTTTTGGCGCTATCGACGGCCTGTATCAAGGGGTCGCTGCCCTCGTCCGGACCGGCAGCGGGGTGGTCTCGGATCGGCTTCGTCGATACAAGTCAGTTGCGGTTGTTGGATACGCGGTTTCTGCAGTATCCAGGCTGGGCTTGCTGCTGGTCGGCGCACGATGGGCGCCGCTCGCCGCGGTGGTGACGGGAGACCGGGTGGGAAAGGGCATACGCACCGCGCCGCGCGACACGCTGATCGCGCTGAGCACAGTGCCCGATCGTCTGGCGACATCCTTTGGAGTCCATCGCGCCCTCGACGCCGCAGGCGCGATGATCGGGCCCGTCGTCGCGTTCGGGATCCTGGCGTTCCTTCCGGAGCAATTCGACCTGGTGTTCCTGACCAGTTTCTGTATCGCGATCGTTGGCCTCGCCGTACTTGTCCTGTTCGTACAGATCCCGTACGAAGACGCTGCCGTCGAACGTGCGGCTCGTGTGCTGGACCGCGGGTTCCAGGCCGTTCCGAGCGGTGCGTCGCCGAAAAGCAGATCGGAGGCACGCGAGTCGGAATTAGCAGCGATTTGGGGCCCTCAGTTTCGCCCGTTGTTGATCGCGGCGAGTGCGCTCGCTCTGACGACTGTCAGCGACGCGTTCCTGTACTTGGTGCTCCAACAATCAATCGGGTTCGATGGCCGCCTCGTTTCTCTTCTCTACGTCGGAACCCCACTGGTGTATTTCATGTTGGCGGCGCCGCTAGGGATCCTGGCCGATCGCTTCGGCGCGGGGCGCACGTTTGTTGCCGGTCATCTCTTGCTCCTCGTTCTGTACGGTGTCCTCATATCGGCCGGCTTCGGCCCAGCCGCTGCGCTGATTTGCGTGGTCTTGCTTGGCGCATACTACGCGGCAACGGATGGGGTGCTGGCTGCCCTGGCCAGTGCCCGACTTCCCGTCGGGCGGCTCGGGACGGGCCTTGGCGCCGTCGCGACCGCGACGAATCTCTCCCGGGCATTGGCATCGCTGGTGTTCGGGTACGTCTGGACGCGGTGGGGAAGAGAGACTGCATTGCTGCTGTTCTCGCTCGGTCTTTGCGCGTCGATGGGAGTTGCTTTCCGTCAACTGACTGCGGCTGACAAAAGCACAGCGTGAGCCTGCCAGTGGATCGACACCAAACCGGCGACGCTCGCATCTGGATCTTCGGCCTCATCTGCCTGGCTGCTGCCATCATCGTCGGAGCGGCGATTGCCAGGGCAATTCTCCGGAAAGAGGGCAGCCATGGGCCGAATGCCGTTCAAGCGCGCATTCTGACCTCACCGCCAGCCCGGCCGTACGTGATGTTTCGAAGCTTGATTCCGGGACCGAGTTGGGGCCGACTCGCTCTGGCACCGCTGGCTTCTTCGGACGGAGCGCGTTACCTCACGGCATTGACATGCGAGCGCGTGCATTTCGCCGCAGATCGTGGCGTGTGCCTAACTGCGGAGACCGCGCTCGTGCCGACCTACACCGCACGGCTTTTCAACGAGCACTTCGAGCCGCTTTCGACGATTCCACTCACAGGACCACCAAGTCGGGCCCGGATGTCACCAAATGGTCGATGGGCCGCCGTCACCGTGTTCGAGCAAGGACACTCCTACGCGGACGCGGGGTTTTCAACCCGCACGACGTTGATCGACACGACGGCCGGTAAATCGGTCGCGGACCTCGAACAGTTGGCCGTTACTCGAGACGGCCAGCGATTTCACCGTCCGGATTTCAATTTCTGGGGCGTGACATTTGCGCGCGACAACGATCGATTCTTTGCGACGTTGAGCTCGGCTGGTGCGTTCTATCTGATCGAGGGCAGCGTAGGAGGCCGCCAGGCTCGGGTCATTTCCACGGGTGTCGAATGCCCATCGCTTTCACCCGACAATACCCGGATCGCGTTCAAGAAGCGGGTCCCCCGGGGAGTCGGATGGGAGTGGGAACTTTGGGTGCTCGATCTGGCGACGATGTCGCAGACTCCTCTGGCTGGCGAGACGCGGAGCATCGACGATCAGGTGGAATGGCTCGACGACAACCACATTACCTACGAGTTTCCGTCGACCGACGGCAACAACATCTGGCGGGTCGCGACTGCCGGAACCTCTCCCGGGGATAAGTTCGTGGTCGAGGCGTGGTCGCCGGCCGTCGTTAGATAACGAAACAATCGTGCATCGTGCATCGTGCACGTGATGCACCGTGCCGGTGCAACGTGCAGGGCGCAGCGTGCCACTGCAACGTGCAATGCGCAGCATACCCAGTGCGATGCGGCACCTTGCACGGCGCAGGTAGCACCCTGCACGAGCACAATGCACCTGGCACCTTGCACGATGCACGACACAGCTCTTTATGGGAATACGATTTGAAGGCCTCCACGAATGGCAAACGGAAGGCCGATCGTGCGCGCTGGCGTGCGGCCGACATCGTAGTCGTTGTTGAACACGTTCTCGATGGCGACGAATACATTCACGCGATTGGCCAGCGTTCGACTTCCCATCAGGTCGAGAACGGTCGCGCGCCGGAGAAGCAGGGTGTTGAGGTCGTCTTCGTATTGAGGACCGGTCACTCGGAGCTGTCCCGATGCCAGCCAAATCGCGTTGTCGTACCGCACGTTGAGTCCCACGTTGTAATCTGCGATCTGTGGCGGGTGATAGTCTCTGAGGCTGGTGTCGCCCTTGAATCGTGAGTCGATGAGGGCGGTCATGGCACCAACCGACATCGAATGCGGCAGTCGAAAATCCGCTTCCAGCTCGACCCCGGCCGAGCGCAGCTTGTCCGCGTTCTGACGCTGGCGGATGTTCAGTGAGGGCGACGTCGCGAGCGTGACGTTGACGATGCTGTCGTCGAGGATGTTCCAGAATCCCGTCGCTCGCGCCGAGACTCGCCCGCGGCTGAACAACAGGCCGCCCTCGACCGCTTTCAGCCGCTCCGGCGTCAGCGCTTCATTCGGATTGGTTACTGTGTTGCCGACGCGAAACCCTCGATAGAGCTCGTTCAGCGTCGGTGCGCGAAACCCTCCGTAGGCCGAGCCCCGAATCGACGCGCCCGTGTCCCCAAGGCGATAGACGAGCGAGACACGTGGGCTGAACGATCCCGCCGTTTGCGCACTCGACGTGGTCTGCGATTCCGAGCGCCAGCCGTCGCCGCGTACGCCGGCAACCAGCGTCAGTTGATCGCTCGGCTGGAACGTCGCGCGGACGAAAGCGGAGCCGAGGCTCTGGTTGCCTCCAGACTCGGCCGTTCCGATCAATCGACCGTCGTCGAACCGAATCTCGTTCGAGCTGCCGTCGATGAACCGGCCCTCGCCCCCGACGAGCAGCGTCCGGCGCGACCACGTCTTGGTCCATTGGGTCGCGACGCCGACGACGTCGGTTGGCACTCGATCGATTCGATCGAGCTCCTCGCTGGCGCGTGGCGGCTCTGTGGAGATGACCGAGAACGTCTGATCGTGCGTCTGACCGATCCGGAAGACGCGGGTCGACAGAAAACCGCCGGCGACCTCGCCTCCGACTTCGCCCGATATCTGATTGGCGTTCGTGTCGTTCACCTGCAGTGGCGTGCCGTTCTTGCGGTCCTCCGCGAAAATCGTCGCGCGACTGTCGAAACGCCAGCCGCTCGTTCCGCGATAGCCGAGCACGCCGAAGGCCGAGCTGTGAGTGGAACCAGCCGGGGTATCGACGGGACCCCGTTCGTCTTCTGCGACCATGATGTAGCCGTCGGTCGTGAACCACTCACCCGCGCCGCTGAACGTCCAGCCACCGCGCTGCGATCCGACGAAGGCCGAAGCCCGCCCCGTTCCCATGTTGCCGCCTTCGAGGAGCACCCGCCCCGATCGGCGGCTCGGTCGGACCGTGAGGATTTGGACGACGCCGCCAACGGCATCGGCCCCATACAAATCACTCCCACCGCCGCGGAGGACTTCGACACGATCGATCGCCGATTGTGGTACCTTGTCCCAGTACACCCATCCGGCGAACGGATCGTTGAGCGGCACGCCGTCGGCGAGCACGATCGACCGGCTCGAGCCCGATCCGCCGAGCCCCCGCAGCGTCAGGCTTTGTGAGCCGGGATTCGAAACCCGCGACGAGCTGCGGCGATTCAGCGCAAATCCCGGCACCATTTTCAGCATGTCGTCGATTGTCGCCGCGGCCCGCGTCTGCAGCGCCGGCGACCAGAACACTGTCATGGTTACGTTCGGGTCTGCTTGCGCCATCTGTGTACGCGAGGAAGTGACCTGGATCTCTTCGAAGAAAGGAGCTGGTTTCAGCGTGACTTCGAGCCTGCGGTCTTCGTGGCTTTCCAGAGCCACCGAGGCCGGTGCGAATCCAGGTGCGGTGACGGTGAGAACGACGTCGGCAACGTCGGTGTTCAGCTCGAGGGTCCCGTCAAGGCCGGTACGTCCTTCCCACACCGAACGGCCCAGGAGTTCCAGGCGTACGGTGGCGTTCGGGACGGCCTTTCCTTCAGGATCAACGACGACCAGCGAAATCGGTCGCGGCGCCTGGCTAAAGGTCGTGGCATTAAAGAGATTCAGCGCAAGGACGACAAGTAGAGCAGTTCTCATTTTGGCGAAGAGGGCTCTGTTCGCGCTTATCGGCACGGGGCTGTCCCGAGGACAGCCGGTTCCGGCCACGGCCCGAGCGGGACTTACCCGGCGCCTGGAGGCCGAGGCCACCACTTGGTTAATAAAACGCGTTACAAGCGTCCATCGAACACGTTAGGAGAAGAAGGATCGGCCTGGTGTATAGTGCCAATTTGTAAACACCTTGTAACTCCGGTGCCAGCGGGTCGGCCCTGAGGTATTGCGGAAATGTCTGCCATGTCCGCGTCGAAGGGGCGTAGTAGCGACCGGCTCGTGCTGGCGCCGCACGAACCGCTGCTGGCCGGCGGTGCCGCCGAGGCGCTCGAACGCCAGATTCAGCAGCTCTTTCGAAACGGCCACCATCAGCTCGTGATCGACCTGAGCGGCGTGCCCGGCATCGATAGCGCGGGTATTCGGGCCCTCGTGCGCGGTCACACATCGGCGCTCAGACTTGGAGGCCGTCTGCGACTGGCGGCACTGTCACCGGAAGTCGAACGCGTCCTCGAGATCTCGCACTTGTTGCCGGTGTTCGAGATCCACGAAACGACCGACGCCGCTCGTTTCGCGTCGTGGCCATGGCGAACGATTTGGATTTCGGCGGCAGGCGCCGTCTTGTGCACGGCGTTGGTCTGGGGCGGTTTGAAGTGGCCGATGGAATTGGCTGGTTTTGGTGGAGTGGCCGACACGTTCAACGCCGCCGTCTCTGGAAAGAACGGCCGCGTGACATCGCGTCCCACGTTCCAGCCGTTCATCGAGTTGCTAAAGCTCGTCGCCTCGACACTGATTGGATTACTAGTGACAGCGATTCATCAACCGCGCGATCGGTCGTCCTCGATGGAGCAGGCTCAGACCTTGCTCTGTGTGTCGGGCACGATGATGATGATCATCATCGGCGACTCGCTCGTGCGCGCGTTTGGCATTGCGGGCGCCGCAGGAATTATCCGCTTCCGGACGCCGGTCGACGATCCCAAAGACGTCACCATTCTCTTTCTGCTCATGGGTCTCGGCATGTCGGTCGGAATTGGCGCCTTCGCGGTTGCCGGACTGGGGACGGGATTCCTCTGCACGGTGCTTCTGCTGCTCCACCGGACATCGGCGCGGCGGGCGCGAGTCATGTCGGTGGAAATTCTCGCCGGCGGGCGACAGTTCCCGACGTCGCACGTCGAGGGTGTCTTCGCGCGCAATCAGATCGTCTTCGAGCCGCGCGAAATCTCGACGGCCGACGACGTGACCGTGAAGTATCACACCTGGCTGGACCCACGAACCTCGTTGGATGATCTGAGCCTCCAGTTAATGGGCGGTGGGACCGAGGTCAAGTCCGTGACCTGGGAGCACCCCAAGCAGCGGGAGCGTACATGACGCGATCGTCCCGGCGGACGGCAGAGACCGACCGTGTGGTTACCTCCTTGACCGATCGGCGAAATACGATTCTACAGACCATTCGAGGTGCTGAGCGTCGGCTCTCGCTGTCGTTGTTTCGCTGCAACGACAAAGAGATCTTTGCGGAGCTGGCTGGTGCGGTCGAGCGCGGCGTCGAAGTTGAGGTTCTCACCACAGCCCGAGCCAAGGGTGGCCGGAAACGCCTCGAGAAGCTCTGGAAACGGCTGGAGCGGACCGGCGCGGCGGTCCACGCGTACACCGATCCGGTCGTGAAATACCACGCGAAGTATCTGGTGGCAGACGACGGTCCGGCGATTGTGGCGTCGCTCAACTTCACCAAGAAATGCTTCAACCGCACCTGCGATGCTCTCGTCGTCACTCACGATCCGGAAGTCGTGGCTGGATTGCGCCTGCTGATGGCCGGCGACCGGGAAGGACAACGAGTGCCCGACACCTTGAGCCCGAGGCTGATCATCGGTCCTGAGCTCGCCCGCCAGCAGCTGACTGCCCTGATCGAACATGCACGGTCGACGATCCGCGTAATCGACGCGAAAGTGTCGGACCCCGATTTGGTCACGCGGCTCAACGAGCGGCGCGCTGAAGGAGTGGCGGTCGAGATTGTGGGTGCCAAGCTATTGGGGAATCTGAAGTCGCACGGAAAAATCATGTTAGTAGACGACGAAATCGCCGTTGTAGGGAGCGTGGCCCTGGCTGCGCTGAGCTTGGATTTCCGCCGCGAGGTGGCGATCACGGTAGACGACCCCGCGGCGGTAGGCGAAATCGAGCAATTGTTCAAGACCATCGCCGCCACATCGGCAGTCCCCGTAGCGGCTGGCGATATGCCGAGCGTGTCGCCGTGTTGATGCCCGCCCTGGCGGCGGCCTTGCTCCTTTCTGGCGCCGGGCAAGGCAGCAGCTCTGTCACCGGTCCTGTCCCCAATTGCATGGCGGAGAGTTCCAGCCCTGCGCAGGCGGCCCCAAAGACCAAGAAGCCAAAACAGAAGAAGAACAAGACGCCGAAGGGCGACGTGCTGGCGCCGGATGAGAAGGAAGATCTCGACCAGCCCACGGAGACCGATCAGCCCGGCTTCCGCTTCGTCTGGAAGCAGCATCCGTCAATCCGATACGGCTCGGCGTTCCGCATGGACTTCCAGGCCAAGTTTCAGGTGGACGCGTACGATTCCTACGACGGCGCCCAGGGCGCCCTGGCTTGCGACGACACACTCGCTTCCTTCCAGCTGTACGTGGGAGTTGCATCGTAGCCGCATTGGCATCCAAGGCCACCTTTTCAAAGAGATCGAATACGAGGTCGAGCGCGAGCTGCAAGAGCACGAGCTGACTGAGGAGGAAGTGCTCGAGGGGTTGGCACCAGAACAAGTGTGGAAAGACGTGTTCGTGAACGTTAGGTACATCAGGAACGCTCAGGTGCAGGTGGGTCGCTTCAAAATCCCGTTCGGGCTCGATCAGTTGATCGGAGTGAGCCAGAACGATTTCGTCTATCGCTCGCTTGGCGCCATCTACCTGGCTCCAGCGCGCGATACCGGCGTGATGGTCCACGGTCGCTTTTTCAAGCGCGGCCTGAACTACTGGGTTGGCGGGTTCCGACACGATGGGGATAATGCGAGGTCGAAGAGAATCGAGGGCGGTGACGAAACGTTCGCGGCTCGAGTGACTGGTCTTCCTTTCCGGAAGCTGAGTCCCAAAACGCTCGGTGGCTTGGAGCTCGGAACGGCCGTCTCGTTCACCAAGCTGTCAGACGACTCGTTCAGGCCGAATGGGCTTCGCGGACGGACAATCCTCACGCAGGACACGTTTTACAACTCGGTCTACGTGAAGGGGGATCGGCAGCGCTTTGAAGCCGACGTTGACTGGACGATTGGCCCGGCCTCGGCGCGCGCCGAGTACACACACGTCAGCGACAGCCGGACAGACCAGGGACTCGGGAATCAAACGCTTCCCGACGCACGGGCGCAATCCTGGTATGTGGCTGGCACCTGGGTGGTCACGGGCGAGCGAAAACGCCGACCCGTCAAGGCGGCCAATCCGCTGCCGGGCGGCGGTTTCGGCGCCGTCGAAGTGGCGGCGCGCTACGAGCGGCTCTGGTTCGACAGTGTCGGCACGACGGATGACAGTCTCGCGTTTCGAAATCCACGTGCGGAAAACATTCTGTTAACAGGCGACAAGGCCTTCACGATTGGCGTGAACTGGACGGTGAACCGCTGGGTGAAAGTGCAGTTCAACGGGATCCGGCAACAAGTCGAGGATCTGGAACGCAATCCAATCCCGGATGGCGGCGCGTTCTGGAGTCGAGTTCTTCGATTCCAATTCTTGCTGTAGCGGTGCACAGATGAACCGCCGAGATCGCCGAGCGCGCAGAGAAAAACTCTTCGCCGAGATTTCGAAGCTGGCTCGAACGCTCCTCGCCATGCTCGCAGTCGCGGCCATGCCTGCCTGTGCCGGCGGGGATGGCGGATCATCAAGCCCCTCCCAACCCACGCCGCCGTCGGCGGGACAATCAAGTCTGTCCGGTGCATGGACAGGTTCCGCCTCGGATTCGTCCGGTTCGGGTGTCTTGTCGTGGCAGCTCAATGAAAGCGGCACGTCGTTTTCCGGTTCGGCGACCATCAGTGATACGAGGACCGGCATCAACGGGCGCGGTTCCATCTCGGGCACAGTTTCAGGCGCGTCGATCACGTTTTCAGTCAGTATTCCTGCCGGCGGATTCGACAGTCCGTTTGGGTCCTGCTCCGCCAATATCTCGGGTACGGGCCAGGCCAGCTCGTCGTCCATCACTGGAACCTACAGCGGCTCGAACTCGTGCAGCGGCGACCTCGGATCCGGACAGTTTACGGTGACCAAGCCATGAAGCTCCTTGCGATTTTGACGCTCGTTGTCGCCGCGACGGCCGGAGCCGTGGTTGACGGCCAAGTACGTCGGCAAGTGTTCGGTGTCACGCCGACGCCGCAGACAGGTTCCAACGCTGACGCGTTCTTCGACGACACGGTCCTCCATGAGGTCCGGCTGACAATCAATTCGAGAGACTGGCAGTCACTGAAGGACAACTACCTCGACAACACGTACTACCCCTGCGATCTCAGCTGGCAGGGCCACGTGGTGCGAAATATAGGGATTCGGTCGCGCGGGACGGGCAGCCGGAGCGGGATCAAACCGGGCCTGCGCGTGGACTTCGATCGATATGTCACCGATCAGAAGTTCCTCGGACTGAAGTCGTTCGTGTTGCGGAACAACACGCAGGACGCCTCGAACATGCACGAACGGCTGAGCATGCTCCTCTTCCACAAGATGAACCTGCTCGCGCCGCGCTTCGCGCACACGAAGCTCTACATCAACAACCAGTATGTGGGCCTGTACGGCATCGTGGAATCAGCTGACAAGCCGTTCCTGAAGCGAACGCTCGACGAAGACGATGGCTATCTCTACAAGTACGACTATCCGACCGACGGCACGCCGTACTTCTTCCAGGACAAGGGGTCGGATCCAGCCGCCTACGTTCCCCTGCCGTTCAAGCCGGAGACGCACGAAGCGGATTCACGGCCGGAGGTCATCGCGCAGTGGATTCAAACGGTCAATCAGATCGAGCAATGCGGCCTTTCGAGCGGCGGTGGATCCCTATATCGATTTCGCGAAGTTCCTTCAGCACCTCGCCGTTGAGACCTTCGTCGCCGAGACCGACGGGTTCATCGGGGACTACGGAATGAACAACTTCTATATGTATCGTTACGTGAACCAGAACCGGTTTACGTTGATTGGCTGGGACAAAAGCGAAGCCTTCAAAGGCGGACACGACGCGGTCGATTTGGCAGAACATTCGCAACACGCCGACGGACCGGCAGAACCGGCTTGTGGCGCGGACCCTCGCATACCGCGACATGTACGACTATTTTCTGGACCAGCTGCTGGAGTGTGTGAGGCTAGCCAGCGAACCAACCGAAGGCGACAGCCGCGGCTGGCTCGAGCGCGAGATCGAACGTGAGTACCAACAGATTCGCGATGCGGCCATTGCCGATCCAGACAAGCCGTACACGGCCGACGACTTCGAAAACGCGGTCAACGCATTGAGAGACTTTGCCAGAAACCGCGGCAACTGGGTGACCCAGGAAGTCAATTCTTCTCGGTAGGATCACGAAGCTATTTGTTGTTCTTCCGCTTTTTGAGTCTAGCTCGTGTTCGCGCGACGAGTTGCTGCCTCGTGAAGCCGAGGACGCGTCCCGACAACTGGTCGCACGCGAATTCGACGAAGCCGATCATCCGGGCGTGAGATCGCGGCCCGTGGTCGTGAACATGGCGCCGGGCTGCCGGCGTCGGCGCGAAGCTGAAGAGACTGGTGAGCCATCCTCCGGTGAGACCGGCTGCACGGCCGAATGCAATAGCCGTCTCGACATACGGAGCCGCGACCACGGTTTTGCCTTCGGCAAGAGTCGGCTCGATTTCCCAGCGCAGCCGGAAGGCCAGATCCGCCGCATACAGAAGCAGCATTGTACGGGCAGAGGGCAATCCGGCATCCGCTTCGGCGATCACCAGCTGTTCGAAGAGTCCTGACGCGTCCCACCAGCTGATGCCACCGCGCTGCCGGCCGGCGGCGGCAAGTGCCTGTCGGGCGGCTTTGGCAACGGCCGCGGCATCGGCCCCATCCACTGCGATGAGCTTGGCCCGCGACCGTCTCAAGGTTGTGCGCCACCCACGAGCGACAGCCATTCGGTGATTGCGTCGACGTTGAACCGCGGCCGCGGCTGACGTTCGCGCTCGCGAAACAGCTGGCGAAGCTGGTGATGCTGATCGGTGATCGACTGCTCGGCGTCCACGATCGTGAAGTTGAAAATCAGAGCAAGCGACTCGTACTCGCGAATCACCCGGCGGATGAAGCGCAGATAGCTTTCGACGGGATCCTCGACGCTCGTGACGTCCTGGCCGGCTTCGTAGAATTTCGGTGTACGAGTCGCCGTCACACGCCGGCCGGAAGTACCTGGGGAAACCGAGAAATAGAAGACGAGGTCGGGCCAGAGGAGCGGTTGGTACAGCTTGATGACCCAATCGAGGTCGAGGCCGCGCGCCACGTCCCGCGCCAGGCCCGTGAAGAGAAAGCGATCGGCAATCACCAGCTTGCCGGACCAGAGCGCCGGCAACACTTCGTGTTCCACTCGATGGCGGAAATCTGCCGCGTGCAGCAGCGAGAATTCGGTCGGGCTCAGCACCCGCAGGGCCTTCCGGCTCTTGATGAGTGGCCTGATGAGATCCGACGAATTCCATTTCGTGGTGACGACGTCGTAGCCTTCGGATTTGAGCCAGGTCTTGAACAGCTTGCGCTGTGTCGTCTTGCCCGATCCATCCGGGCCTTCGAACGCCACGAGCATGCCAGGGCATGCCGAGGGGTCGGTCAATCGCTTCCGAGCGCGTTGACGGTTCAGCCGACGACGGACGGCCGGGAGGTGTTGATTCACTCAATCAATCCGCGCCCATGATAACGCGACCGTAACGAGGACGTAGCGACGGGGTGCCACACGCCATCCCTGACGGCTACGCGACTGTTGAGGGGGCTCAGTGGCCAGAAACGGGCTGCTCCGCGAACCGCTCGACGCCGCGGGAAACCGCTCCTTCGGGTCATGTGTACAGCGGGCGCAGCTCCGTGAGCTGCGCCGGACTCGGCCCTGCGTTCGCGGTTTCCCGTCTGTCGGTCGACTCGCGGCGCTCGCAAGGTTCGCTTTCGCAGCCAGTTTCTGACCGACTCTTCACATAAGCAATTTCCGAACGGCATTAGCTGTCGCCCTGCGACCCTCCCAGCGTAGTGCGCACACGATCGACCATCTCGCCGGAGAGTCGGTCGCGGTTGCAGGCATCGGTGGTGTTCCCTTTAGCAAAAACTGCCACGACTGGTCCGGAGCCGGCCGAAGAATCTGCCGCGCGCGGCGCGAGGAACCGTGCCGCTCGTCACGATATGCGCTTTTGTTTTGTGCTACAAAACGCCTGGCATGCATCGTCGGCGGGTGGCGTGGCTGCGCGGAGCCGCGGGCCGCACGCTGCGCGTCTCGAGCGTGATCGGCGCAATGACGACGATGGTATGATGCGCGCGAAACGCGAGCCAATGTCCATCGCCAGGCTGAGCGCGAAAGTCCAGCGGTTAGACAAGAGCCGTGAACCGACTTACCGTGAGAGTCGGCCGGTTGGAACAGTCAGTGGATCGCGGGTTCAAAGCTGTCGATCGCAGGTTCATAGGCGTGGATCGCCGGTTCGAATCGGTCGACGGTAGGTTCGATGCGGTGGACCGTAGGTTCGAGGTGGTGGACCGCAGGTTCGAGGCGGTGGACCACAGGTTCGACCGCGTCGAGCACACAATCGAGCGTTCGGCCGAAGAAACGGCGCCGGCATTTCTGAAGTGATCGCAGAGAGCCTCCGGGACGACCTCCGCTTATTTGCCAGGGATGCGATCGCGCGGCGACTCGGACGGCTCGATGATCAACATGACGCGCGGCTTGCCCGATTAGAGCGGTCGCCATAATTCCTCGTCAGCAATCTTCGATGCGACCGGTGTGGGACCACGCCGGATACCTTTCATGCCCGAGCGCAGTCTTGAGAGTTCTCGACACGGTGTCTTTGTGACCTGCGCCAGTGTTGGAGTGGTAAAATCGCGGCTCACGGACTATGAAGGCCGTTGTTCGTCACTCGATCGTAAGAGTCGCTGCGGCCGCCGTTGGAGTCTGCCTCGCGACCATTGTGACCCTCCTTGCCGGCCAGACCCCTTCGACATATCGACCGCCACGCCTCGCAGACGGCAAGCCGGATCTGAACGGCATCTGGCAGTCGTTGAATGAAGCGAACTACGACCTCGAGGGCCACACCGCGCGGCCGGCTCTGGCCGTCCGGCCTGGTCCGTACGGTCCGGTACCTGCGGCGCCGGTGCTCGCGCTCGGCGCCGTGGGCGCCGTGCCCCCAGGACTCGGCGTGGTCGAGGGGGGACCGATTCCGTATCTGCCGGAAGCGTTGAAAAAGAAGCAGGAGAATCAGGAGCAGTGGCTCGAGCGCGATCCGGAAATCAAGTGCTACCTGCCGGGCGTTCCTCGTGCCACTTACATGGCGCAGCCCTTTCAGATTCTCCAGAACTCGAGCGCGATCTTCATTGCGTACCAATATGCCGGCGCCACGCGCAACATTTACATGAAAGACCCCGGCCCGCCGCCGGTCGACTCGTGGATGGGACAGTCGGTCGGCCGCTGGGACGGCGACACGCTCGTCGTCGACGTGAAGGGCTTCAACGATCAAACGTGGTTCGATCGCTCCGGCAACTTCCACAGCGACAAACTGCACGTGGTCGAGCGCTATACCCGGACGGCGCCGGATGTGATCAGCTACGAGGCCACGATCGAGGATCCGCAGGTGTTTTCCCGGTCGTGGAAGATCGCCATGCCGCTCTACCGTCGTCTCGAGAAGAACGCGCAGTTGATGGACTTCAAGTGCGTGGAGTTCGTAGAGGAGCTGTTGTATGGACAATGGCGAAAAAAGCCACTGCCTAGGTAGGGCATGTAGGGAGCGCCTGCGGCTATGCTGAGCCGAGGACGTGGAAATCCGAGGCGAAGCATCAGCGTGAGTTCGCGGCGGGGGTGGGGCCCCGCCGCCAGTGAAAAAAAGGGGCAGGAGGGTATGCGTAATCGAATTCTCTTCGTGACGGTCGCGTTGGCAATCGCTGGCGCGATCGGGATCCTCGCACCAGTTCACCTCGCTGGACAGGCGAAATCGCCCGTGCCGCGAGCGGCTGATGGCCATCCCGATCTCTCCGGGATGTACGATTTGGCGATGCTGACGCCGCTCGAGCGGCCGGCGGGGCTGCCTGCGGTTCTGTCGGACGCGGAAGCGGAAAAATTGGAGAAGAACATCGCCGCAGCCGAGAATCGAGCGAGGCAGGACATTCGCGGCGATCGGGAGGCCCCGCCCAAAGGCGGTGACGGCTCGGTCGGTCCTGCGGGGAACGTCGGCGGCTACAACACGTTCTGGCTCGACCGCGGAACGCACTACAGCACGGTCGACGGCCAGAAACGATCGTCGATTGTGATCGACCCGGCTGATGGGAAGGTTCCTTCTCTCACCCCGGAGGCGCGTCAGCGTACGCTGAGATTTCTCTCGGCCCGGCCGACTTCCGATGCAGGGGAAAGCAACCGAGATCCGGGACTCGAGCCACCCGGTTCCTACGATGATCCCGAACGCCGCCCGCTCGGCGAGCGATGTCTGCTCGGATTCGGGTCGACATCTGGACCACCGGTGCTACCGAACTACTTCTACAACAACCTCCACCAGATCGTGCAGACCGCCGACTCGATCATGATCCTCACGGAGATGGTCCACGACGCGCGCATCGTCCGCATGAACGCGCAACATCTGCCGCCCACGATCCGCAAATGGATGGGTGATTCGGTCGGGCACTGGGAAGGCGACACGCTGGTCGTCGATACGACGAATTTCACCGATCAGACACGGTTTCGCGGATCTACCGAAAACCTGCACGTGGAGGAACGTTTCACACGCGTAGACGGTCGATCCTTGAAGTATCGATTTACGATTGAAGATCCCGCGACCTGGACCAGGCCGTGGACCGGCGAGTACACCTGGCCGATTACCGACGAGAGCATGTACGAGTACGCTTGCCACGAAGCGAACTACGCACTCAGTGGCATTTTGAGTGGTGCTCGACAGCGCGATCGTGAGGCCGACGGGACCAAGGCAGGGAAGTAGCACAGGCTTGATGCAGGGCAGACGGCTTTTTCGAAGGCTCCGGGCGTCAGAGGTAGAATCCAAATATGAAGTGGCAAGATCGAATCTCGGTGAACCCGACGGTACGAAGCGGAAAGCCGTGTATCAAGGGTACCCGGATCACCGTGTACGACGTGTTGGAGTACCTCGCGGGGGGGATGAGCGAAGACGAGATTCTCAGCGACTTTCCAGATCTCACGCGCGAGGACGTTCGAGCGTCGCTGGCATTCGCGGCGGCACGTGAGCGGCGCTTGACAAATTCAGTTGCGTGAAGCTGCTCTACGACGAGAACCTGAGCGCCAAGCTGATGAGCAGTCTTGCCAATGAATATCCCGACAGCGCACACGTCGGGATTGTCGGTCTACGTGGAGCAGAGGATCATCAAGTTTGGGACTATGCCCGCGTGCACGGCCTCGCGATTGTGTCGAAGGATACTGACTTCCGCGAGCGAAGCTTCGTTGAAGGATTCCCTCCGAAGGTCATCTGGCTCGACGTGGGCAACGCGGGCACGCAGGCGATTGCTGAACTGTTGCGGGCTGAGCGACAACGCATCGAGCGATTCGAGACGCAAGAGGACACGTCGCTACTGATTCTCTCGATCGGGGCAAGAGCAATCTGAGGAGTGGTTACATGCGACCGATGATGACACGTGTCCTGGTTGGGGTCATTCTCCCGGTGTTGGGGGCACCGCCGCTCGTCGCTCACCATGCATTCGGTGGTGAGTTCGATCCAAACAAGCCCGTCGTCTTGAAAGGACCCGTCACCAAGGTGGAATGGGTGAACCCGCACGCATGGATTCATGTCGAGGTGACCAAGCCCGACGGCAGCAAGGAAGTGTGGATGGTTGAAGGGGGCTCGCCGAATTCCCTGCTCCGGCGCGGCGTCACGAAGGATTCTCTACAGCCCGGCACCGTCATCGTCGTCGACGGTTATCAGGCTCGCGACCATACGCTGCTTCGCGCGAACGGCCGGAACATCACGTATCCAGACGGCCGGAAGCTGTTCCTCGGTTCGTCGGGGACAGGTGCACCGCTCGACGGAGCCGACCCCTCCGCCACGGCACCTGGCCGGTAATTTCCTTGGCTTTGGCGGCCGATATCCAGATGGCGCCGGGATGTTAAACGTTCACGCCGGGAAGCTCGACCTGTTAAATTTCGGCCTATCAGACGTTAACGACTATTAGGCGACCAGAAGCGACATTTGTGGCCAATAGCTTGTCCTGGCTGGACAAGAAGCTGGCCGCATGGCAATCTGTGCACCTCGCACCATGAGTCCCGGTAGGGCGTTGCCCAAAGAACGTGCGGCGCAGCAAGCGCGTGCGCTGGAGTGCATCTACGAGGCTGAAACGACAGCCTCTGGCACCGGTACGTCGCTGACCGTCCTGGCCAGCCGTCTTGGAACCTCCGACCACGACGCCACCGAAACGCTGATTGGCCTCGTGCATCGGGGTGAAATCATTCATGACCCGGCGAGCGGCGAGTATCGATTGACCGCCAGTGGTCGTCTCGAGGCTGCCAGGCGGTTCACGCTGATACCCGGGTCACCGCCGGCGGACGCTCACAAGAAGACGCCGCGCGAAGCCGACGACATGACTCGATTGCCGAGTAACGAATCGGACGATCAGACGCTCGTTGGTGGTCGTCCTCAGACGAGCGATGACGACCAGCAGACGATCGTCGGTGCTCCCCCGGGAAGCAGCGACGACGGCGCGACGATCGTCGGCGGTGGTTCAGAGCCGAGCCAAGGCGACACCGGTCCGCTCAGTGTTGGCGAGCGATTTGGGAATCGGTATCGCATCACGAAGCTGCTTGGCGTGGGCGGCATGGGGGCCGTCTACGAGGCGTGGGACGGCGAGCTCGGTGTCTCCGTTGCGTTGAAGGTCATCCGGCCGGAGATCGCGAGCGATTCCGAAGCGGCGCGCGAGCTGGAGCGTCGCTTCAAGCGCGAGCTGCTGCTCGCTCGGCAGGTCACGCATCCCAACGTCGTGCGCATTCACGACCTGGGCGAAATCAACGGCATCAAGTACATCACGATGCCGTACATCGAAGGCGACGACCTCGGGACGATTTTGAAGGCCGAGGGCCGCCTTCCGGTGCCGCGAGCGTTGGCGATTTTGCGGCAGGCGCTGTCAGGACTCGTTGCGGCGCATAAGGCCGGCATCGTTCACCGCGATCTCAAGCCGGCCAACATCATGGTCGACACCGAAGGCCAGGCGCTGCTGATGGACTTCGGCATCGCGCGATCGATCGGACTGCCCGCGGAGGAAATTCACAAGGGCAGCAGCCACTCAAAACCGGGTTCGTTCGGCGAAACGATGGTCGGCGCGGTTGTCGGGACCATCCATTACATGGCGCCGGAGCAGGCAAAAGGGCAGACGGTCGATCACCGGGCCGACGTCTATGCCTTTGGTTTGATTCTTCGGGACACATTGCTCGGCCTGAATCGCCGGGAGGGTGCGCCGACTGCGCTCGCCGAGCTGCAGAAGCGCCTCGATGCCCCGCCGGTGTCGCTAAAGTCTCTCGATGCGACGATTCCGGAACCGCTCGACCGCATCGTTACCCGGTGTCTCGCTCCCGATCCGGCCGAACGTTATCAAACGACGGCGGAGTTGGAGGCCGACCTCAATCGGCTCGACGATCAGGGCGAACTGATTCCGATCAAGCGAGTCCTAAGGCTTCCGGTCGCGGTCGCAATCAGTTTGTTGCTGGTGCTGCTCTCGTCGGGCATTTGGTGGTATTTCCGGCCGCCGCCTGCGCCAGTGGCCCACGATCCGGTTTCCGTGGTGATCGCGGACCTGCAAAACAACACCGGCGACTCGACGCTCGATCGGGTTCTGGAGCCAACGCTCAAGCGCGCGCTAGAGGATGCAAGCTTCATCAACGCGTACGACCGCAGCGGAATGAGTAACCTTGGCGTGCGGCCTCCCGAGAAATTGGATGAGGCTGCGGCCCGCGACATTGCTCTGAAGCAGGGTCTTGGCGTCGTTCTTTTGGGTTCGCTAGACCGCCAGGGCGACCGATACGAAATTTCGATCAAAGCCGTTCAGTCGGTGACCGGCAATGTGCTCACAACGACGAAAGGTAGGGCGTCGAGTAAAGACGAGATCTTTGGCGCAGCGACGAACCTCGTGATCGCCGTGCGCAAGGCTCTGGGCGACGACACATCAGACTCCGCGCAGATGTACGCACTCAATACCGTGTCAGCGAATTATCCGGAAGTGATGCGCTACTACGTGGCCGGAAGGGAAGCCTCGGCCAGCGGCGACTTCGAAGAGGCGCGACGGAACTTCCTCAAAGCCGTAGATGTAGATCCGAAGTTCGGGCTGGGCTATCTCAACCTGGGCATCATGTCGCAGAATCTGGGCAATTTACAGGAAGCCGAGCAGTACATCCAGAAAGCTGTCAGTTTCCTCGCCGGTATGACCGAGCGCGAACGCTACGGCGTTCGCGGCCGCTTGTACATGATCACCGGTGACTACCAGCGATGCGTGAAGGAATACGGCGAAATGATTGGCCGGTATTCGGCAGACGTGAATGCGCGCCTCAGCCTGGCATCGTGTTGGTCGTTCCTGAGGAACTTGCCCAATGCGCTCGAGGAGACGCGGCAAGTCGTGAAAATCCTGCCGAAGCGTCCAATATACAGGATCAATTTGGCCTTGTACGAAACTTACGCGGGCAATTTCCAGACTGGGGAGCAAGAGGCGCGAACGGTGCAAGAGCTGGGCAATCCGCAGTGGGGTTTCTTTTCTCTAGCATTCGCCCAGATTGGGCAAGGCCAGGTACGCGAAGCTGCCGAAACCTACGAACAACTTGCGACTGTCAACGCACAAGGGGCATCGCAAGCGGCGTCCGGTCTTGGCGATCTTGCCGTGGTCGAAGGACGTTTCTCGGAGGCAGTGAGTATTCTGCAGAAGGGTGCTGAAGTCGAACTGGCTTCGAAGAGCATCGACACAGCCGCCGCGAAATTCGCGTCGCTAGCTCACGCACACCTTTTGCTCGGGCAGAACCGTCTGGCAATTGTTGCGGCTGAAAAGGCGTTGGGAAACAGCAAGGCGGTGAAGATCCGATTCCTGGCGGCAAGAGCACTTCTCGAGGCGGGAGAAAAAGGAAGGGCCCAGCAGCTTGCCTCCGAGCTTGCTTCCGAGTCCCAGGCCGAGCCGCAGGCCTACGCCAAGATCATTGAGGCAGCGGCTGCCATGAAAGATGGAAACTCGCGACAGGCGATCAAAGTCCTCACGGAGGCCAATAACCTTCTGGATACCTGGATTGGTCACTTCGACCTGGGCCGAGCCTACTTCGAAGCCGGCCGTCAGGGGACGAGCGGCACCGGGCTTCGCGCGGTTGACGATTTCGTGCAAGCGGATTCCGAGTTCGATCTTTGCGTCAAGCGCCGCGGCGAAGCCTTATCGTTGTTCTTGGACGAAGAGCCCACATATGGCTACTTTCCAGCCGTCTATTACTATCAGGGTCGCGTCAGGGAAGAGCTGAAGACCGAAGGGTTCGCGGACTCATATCGCGCCTATCTCGCTCTTCGCGGCCAATCAAAACAAGACCCATTGCTCTCCGAAGTCCGCCAGCGCGCTGGCTCCTAACCCGACCTGGGCCAGCCTCGGGGTAGCCCGTGTCGCGTTACTCGCATCGAGAGTCCGATAAAACTGTTTCGGCGATATCCGCGTTCGGCGAGGGTTTCCATCACACTCGACTGAACAGGCGTATGATCGGCTCGACCTTGGTGTCGGTAGGTCTGTTGTCCGGAGGCCGTATGCGGGTAGGCAACAGAGACATCTCGGCGTGCCATCCCGCACGCGACGAGCGCGGTTACGCTATGGTTGTGCTGCTCGTCAGCCTGGGCGTGATGGCCGTCATGATGAGCGTCGCGATGCCCGTGTGGAAGCAGGTTTCCCAGCGCGAGAAGGAGACTGAGCTGGCGTTTCGCGGCGAGCAATACGCGCGCGCGATAGGCTTATTCCAGCGCAAGAATGGACCGGGCACCTTGCCGCCCAGCATCGACGCGTTGGTCGAGCAACGCTTCCTGCGCAAGAAGTACAAGGATCCCATCACGAACAACGACTTCGTGCCGCTTTTACAGGGTGCAGCCACACAGCAGGGTGTTGGAACGGGGCAGACTCCTGCCGGCGGCACGGGCCGAGGTGGGTTCAACCAACCGAACCTGCAACAAGGAAGGGGCGGAACGCCGACTGGGGGAACAGCTTCGAGTGGCGCGTTTGGCGGCGTCCGAGGTGTCGCCAGCAAGAGCAAAGAGAAATCAATTCGGCTCTACAAGGGCCGGAACCACTACAACGAGTGGGAGTTCGTGTATACACCACCGGCTCAACCTCCGGGCAGTGGACCGAACGCTGCTGGCCCCGGTGGACAGCGTGGTCGCGGCAATCAGAACCCACCAGGCGATGGCAGAGGTCGCGGCTTCAGCATCTCACCGGACGGCCGCTTCGAACCATCTCAACCCTTCGGTCCAAACGCTCCCGGTGGGCCGCGCGGTACGGGACCGTCGCCTCAAGGACGCTAGAGCGTCGAGCTGTCCCTCTCTCGAGTGCGAAGATCATTTTCGTCGCCGCACAAGGCTCCAGCCACGATGCACCAAACACGAAGATCACGCACCTCAAGAACTGTGCGAGCTCTGATGAGATCCGCTGCGGCAGTCTGAAGATGTGCTGTTTCGATTTGCGGCGCGCCGCGAGTCGTCGATAGCGGCGATGCACCCGCTGTTGAGCATGCCAGGCCTGGTCGATGATGCTGATGGGCGCCTACAAGAGCCTCAGCTCCCGACCGTGTAGAGCACGCTGCGACTTGATGGTTTGCCCGAGGCTGCTAATGTCGTCGCCTCTGAACTGCGCCCCAATGAGACCTGCGTTCAGATTGTTCCGATCTGTTACCGTCGCCCAATAGAGGAAGGCGGCCACAGGGTCTGCATTCGACGGAAGCGTGTTGGCCGGGATGGAGATAGTTCCCGTTGCAAATCCGTTCGCACCCGTTCCTTGACACCGACACCGAACGCGACAACGTTGCCGGTGAGGAAGAAGTTCTGGCCGAACGTCGGCGCGTTCGTTGAGGTTTGCGCCTGTCCCGCCGGCTGCAGGAAGATCAACCCAAGGCCCAAACAAGAAGGGCGGCCGCGCGTGACACACGCGCCCTCGTACGAACGCCGATCGAACTCAACCCATGCGAAGCGCCTTCGGAAGCGTCGAGAGGCCGGACCCCGAAGAAGGAGCAGTTGCAGTTTCGCGTTCTGCGTGGGGTGCCGCCGATCTCTCGGCGGCACCGCTTCACACTACGCCATCAATCGTCGAACTTGACGTCCGTTACCTGGCAAACCTGGACGGCCGGCTGACGGCGTCGAAATACAGGCGCAACCCGACCGCGTTGTTGTGTCCAGGGGGACTCGGGCACTTCGTGTCGTCCGGATTCGTCCCGATCCGCGTAAGCAGTCTCAGCGAAAGGACGTCGCCGGGTCCGAACGCCACGGGCGTGAAGGGCGCGAAGGCGACCGTCACTTCCTTCGCAAGGGTTTCATTCCGCGTCACACCGGTGATGCACCGTGCGAGGCCCGACGCCACAGGCAAGCCATTCTTTAAGACTTCGGCTTGTACGTCGAACTGCGTGCCTTGATCGTCGCTGTTCTTGAGGCCTACCCAGGCATGCAAATCACCCAGGCTGCTCAAGGTGAAACTCTGGGGCGCCGCCAACCAAGTGCCGATCGCCTGCGACGTATTGCCGTTGGCGAAGTTCACGGCTGCGGAGTCCCTGTACTTCGCAGTACTCGCAGTCGGCTGGCTGCCATTCAGGAACAGCGTGGTTGGATTGGCATTGGCACCTGTCCCGTGGAGATAGACATCGGCGGTGGTGGGCGCCGTGACCGTAATTGTCACCGTCGCCTCGTTCGAATCTGCGCTGCACCGGTTGTCGGGAGGTGGGCCCAGGGTGCATGTGTCATAGGTCTTGTAGGTGAAGGTATCGCTTCCGGAGAAGCCCGATACGGGCGTGAAGGTAAACGAACCATCGGAGTTGACCGCGACAGAATTGCCCTGCGTCGACGTGCCGGTAAAGGACACCGCCTTCAACGAATGGGGTGTCGTAGGGGGCGCAGGGCTATCGTTGTCCGTGTCGTTCGAAAGCACACCAGGGGCTGGGATAGTGAGGGTTTGATTCTGTCCGGTGGTGTAACTGTCGGCGCTCGGCGACGAGTTCGGTGGGGCCGCCACCGGCGCGACGTTGACGGCGTGGACACTCGCGTACGACGGGGGACTCACGGGCACCGGCGTCAGCGCGTTACCGTCGTCGTCCACGTACTGTGCTTGCTCCGAGTAGGTGATCAAAGCGCCATCCGGGAGCTCGTCCTGATCGACGACGAAGTAGACGACTTTACCGTTGGCATCTAAGAATTGTTGGACTGGGTTGGAAGGAGATACCACCGCGTGCAGATCGTTCGTGCGGGTGACCAAGTACTGCGCCACGTTCTCAGCGTTGACGTTGGGCGCTTTCCACTCGATCCTGTTTCTATGCAGTGGCCCCGACGTCCCTACTGCGCATGCTTCGGTGGGGTAGGCTGAGCCGCCGCCGATCACGCAGGCCTTCGGCGAGGTCGGCGCACCAGGCACCGACGTCGCATCTCGGAAGTCCGGCTCGTTGCCGGGGGCCCACCCGGCGCCAGGGCCCCACCCCGCGCCCGGGCCCCATCCAGCACCGGGCCCCCACCCGGCACCCGGGCCCCATCCGGCACCCGGGCCCCATCCGGCACCCGGGCCCCATCCGGCACCGGGGCCCCACCCCGCGCCGGGGCCCCACCCCGCGCCGGGGCCCCACCCGGCGCCAGGGCCCCACCCCGCGCCCGGGCCCCACGCGTCGTAGGCGCCAACGGAGTATCCGCCAGGCCCTCCTCTACTGCCGAGCTGACGGAGGCCGACCTCCTTGACGAACGACCAGTCGTCCGAGCCCTCGAGGGGCGCCGCGGACTTCGTGCCGTTAAACGTTATGTCCTGCGAGCCGGAAAAGTTATAGAGCGTATCTCCGTTCCAGTCGATCGAATTGAGGCTCGTGCCGGTGATCCTGACCATTCCACCGCCGTTCAAGCGAGCCGTCTCTTCCGCAGCCGACAGGGGCGTTCCATCGCAGTGTCTTGTTGCCGCTGTTCCTCCCAGGGCTGCGAGCGCACCGGCTGGCACGTACCAGCGGCTCCAGTAGTCTGTCGGGCTCGGAGAAAGTCCAGTAGATTCGCCACTCAGGCTGTTCTCGTTGAGCGACCCTAGCTTCACCCTGGAGAAATCGATTCCGGGAACACCGGTCTTGGTCACCCCATCGGCCACGAACGCGTAACTCATCGTGCTGATGTAGTTCGGGTTGCAGTTCGCTTCGACGATGGAAACGCGTGGCTCGTACAGAGGGGGATCTCCGAACGGATCTCCGCTGTGCGAGAGTCCCAGGTTGTGCCCAAGCTCGTGCGCCAGTACGGAGACTTGAATGGCCTCGGGGCCGACGAAGGCATTTCCCCAGAGACCGAGGGTAATCATGGTGTCAGCGCCGGGGGAATCGGCGACGCCTGCGCTGCTCCTGGGGACTAAATGGGTGTTATAGACGTTGCACGTGCCGTCTGAATTCGTACCCGCCGCCGGATCCAGGCAGATATTCGAGTCGGTCACCCCTGCCGTGTGCGCAAACAGCACGTAATGGAACAAATCCTGCCGGACGACATCGAATCGCTGGCGGCAGGTGCCACTCATCACGCAGGTCTCCAGTTCCGAGGCCGACAGCTCTTGACCTTGGGGACCAACTGGCGAGTCCCTGAAGAAGGCGTAGTCCCACTTCCAGGTCATCGTTCCGGGATAGTCTTTAAACGGGCAGATCCACCGCGGCTTCGTCAACCCGAGACTTTGGTAGTCCATGTCGTCGGCGCATGGCGTCTCAGTCGCCGATTCTCCGCCGCGGGCGTCGACCGCGACCAGGTACGCATCAGCGTCAGTGGACGCATACGGAGATCCCGGACAATTAGTCGTCCCAGGTTGCGGGCAAAGGCTGTGATAGGCCCCCAGATCCCCGACATCGAAAAGCACCTTAATACCCTGGGTATTATCGAGATTGGTGACAGGAGCCTTCTCGAAGGCAAGGCCCACCTCCTTCAGAACGGCTGGAATGGGCATGTGATTGTGTCCGGACCCATCCGGAACCCCTCCGTACGTCGTTCCAGCGTTAGCCTTCAGGGCGCCGATTTCGATGAGCAGGTTCTTGTGATTCGATCTCGCGCCCATGGCGAACAGATTGGGCAGCGGGCGGCCAAGCGGATCGGAGATCGGAGGGCCAGGCTCCTCTAATTTGTCGACGATCATGTCCTTGTCTGCGTCCTGGACGGTCGTGCTCAAAATGAAGACGCCCCCGGTCAGACAGTCGGACTCCGAGTCTATTGTCACTGTTGCTGAAGCCGCGTTTCCCGCTAGCGAAACGGGAATCGTCGGAGTGTCCCAAGATTCGCCGAGCAGGCTGCCGAATAGATTCGTCGCGACGGTGGTGTAGCTGTTGTTGATGTTGTCCTTGACCTTGACCCGATCTGATTTACTCGCTCGTCCGTCGCCCATCACGAAAATGAGCTTGGATTGCGGACTTACAGTCGAAGCCTGATAGAACCCTTTCATCGTCGCGCTGATGCTATCGTCGTCATCGTCATCCAATTTGAAGCCGCCGTGGTACAGGACGATCCCTCTCAACGGCGCCGAAGGGCTGCGGTAGATGACGACCAGGCTGGCACCCAAAGTCACTGGGAGCTGATTCCCGGGCCCGAAATCGGGTAGCCTCACGCTATGTGAAGTGTTGACAATGAACCTGCCGTTGCTATCAAGCTGAAAGAATCGGAGCACGTCCGCGGTGTAGTACCTCGTCTTTCCCCCGCTGATCCAGCAATTCGATGTTCCCGCCTGTGGGCTGATGATTTGCGCGATGCCACTGATGTCGTTGCCTTTGAACCGTGCCCCAACGGGGACGCTCGCAGTGTTGCTAACCGTCCCCCAGTAAAGAAACGCGGCCACGGGGTCAGCGTTCGCCGGAAGCCCCCCATGGGCGGCATCGGGGATCGTGATGTCGCGGGTTGCAAAGCCCCCGCTGTCCCCTTTTCCCTTCAGGCCAACACCGAATGCGACGACATCGCCGGTGACAAAAAGATTCTGGGCGAACACCGGGCCGCTTGGAGTGGAGGTCGCGTGTCCTGCCGGCTGCGTTAAGAGCAACCCGAGGCCCAGCGCAAGAAGGCCGGCCGAGCGCGACACACGCGTCTTCGTACGGATGCCTACCGAACTCAACCGCCTTGATCGAGCAGACGCATCGCGAGACATGTCAAAAGTCGCTTTCTAGTGCGAAGGATGTGTGGTGATCGCCACAGCACTGGTGGCGGTGGCCCAGTAGTTTATGCCAGCTCGGTCCGCTGCCGCGCCAACTTCTTGGCCGGATCGAGTTAAAAAACTGGCCCATCTGTTCTGTTTCAACGAACTGGGCGGCCAGAGCTAACACATCACTCCGCAGATCGCTCGCGTCGTGCCGAGTATTCTTGCTGACAAGGGACTTCCGTCGGATCTTTCGGACGGCGGTCGCGTCACTGTTGCTGCTCGTCGTGAGCGTGGCAGGCGATCCAGTCGATCAGGGAATGGGGGAACCCGGCGTCACGGTCATCACCAAGTCGTTGTAGTCATTGTCGCCGCCGCCAGTTAGGTCCTCGAAACCAAACTCTGTGATTGCGCCATTTTGGAATGCGACGACATGGTCCAGTCCGTCGGGGTTTGAGACTGTTGATTGAGAAGAACGCTTTCGGATTACCCGACAACGAATTCTGGGGATTGGAAGACAAGAGATTGGCCAAGCTGCTGTTCTGAACAAGAAGGAATGCGATCAAGTCTCCACCTTGAACGTTCAGCTGCACGTTGGGCGAGAATGCTGTCGACACGCTCGGGAAAATCACCTGGCCCTCACCCGGAACCTGGCCCTGAGCACGGGCGAGCTCGGTAGCGAGGTACCCCGGATCGCCTGGATGCATCCCGTCGATCGACCCATTCGCATCATCCACCTTGAAAATCGCAATCTCGCTGTTGAAGGCCGCAGTGCGCAAGATGATATCGAATGTCAGCTGAGTGGCGCCATCTGGGACGCTGTACAGTTGCACGTTTGCCAGTTGCGAGAACGCCGTGCAACTGGACCCTGTTAGACATGGATCGCTTTCGCTACCCGGACTGTCCTCGTCGCCGCAAACTGGCAGTACCGAGCGTGGTCGGGATATCGATGCGTCGGCGATGGTGATTGTCACTGTCGCCTCGCTCAAGAAGCCACTGCACCGATGCCCGGGGGGCAGGGTGCCGAGGGCACATTCGTCATACGCCTGGTACTTGAACGTGTCCGTGGGTCCGTTGAAGCCTGGATTTGGCGTATAGATGAACGATCCATCTGCGACCAGGGTGAGCGTGCCGTTCGTCGGCCCTGCTGTGGGGACCACGTCCACCCTCAACGCTGACGAAGGGCTATCGTCGTCCGTGTCGTTCGCCAGCACGCCGACATTGGCTAGCACGTTCAGCACCGAGCCCTGGTTCACAGTGTAGTTGTCGGCGTTTGCCGTCGGAGGGTCGTTGACGGCGTGGACAGAGGCAAAGGACGGGCCGCTCAGGGGCGGCGGTGTCAGAGGGTTGTTGTCGTCGTCTTACTGGTGGCGTCAGACATATCGTCACCTTTGGTCTTGAAACTGGCGGTGAGCGTCGACGTCGACCGGCTTGTGGGAAGATCGGGCAGGACGCCTGCAGATGAGATATTTCGTCGCACCCTTCGTGAGTTCGTGCGTCTTCGATTGTCAGCGCTGCCGGACGAGCTGTTGCAAAACGGAGCAGAGGCACGTCTTGGTCCGCACGATTGCCTACGCGGCGCTCTCCTTCTGATAGCACGCTGTCGAGGATGGTATACGCCTGATTCGGCTGGCTTATGACAAAACGAGGGGTGGGTCCGGGGACGAACCCACCCCTGGCTGGCTGGTAAGTGAAACCGCCAAGTCCATTTGCATTCAGGGTCAGTGTGCCCTTCGATGGCCCGGTGACAAGGACCGCCCTCAATGAATAGGGTGTCGTAGGGGGCGCAGGGCTATCGACGTCGGTGTCGTTCGAAAGCACACCAGGGGCTGCGACGTTGAGGGTTTGGTTCTTTTTGATGGTGTAGCTGTCGACCTTCGGCGGCGGCGGGGTCGTCGGGTTCGCCACCGGCGCGACGTTCACGGCCTGGACGCTGGCAAAGTTGGACGGCCCGCTGGTCGGCGGCGGTGTCAGAGGGTTGTTGTCGTCGTCCACATACTCCGCGCGCACGAAGTAGGTAATCGTTTGGCCATTCGGGAGCTCGGATGGATCGACGGCGAAGTAATCGAGTTGGCCCGGCACCGCGAGCACTTGTGCCGCCTCGGTCAGATCGTTCGCACGAACCACGCGGGTACTTGAAGACGCTCTCAGCGCCGGCGTTGGGCGCTTTAAAGTCCACTCTATTCTTATGTAGCGGCACGGTCCCCTTTGCCGGTGCACATACCTCACTGGGCACACCACCGCCGCCTTGCAGATTACCGCCGAGCACGCATGCCGTCACCGAGTGCGGAGGGTTGGGCACCGATGTCGCATCCTTGAAGTCCGGCTCGTTGCCCGGTCCCCACCCTGCGCCAGGACCCCATCCAGCGCCAGGGCCCCATCCAGCACCAGGGCCCCATCCAGCACCAGGGCCCCATCCAGCACCAGGGCCCCATCCAGCACCAGGGCCCCATCCCGCACCCGGACCCCATCCAGCGCCCGGGCCCCACCCGGCGCCAGGGCCCCACCCGGCACCCGGGCCCCATCCGGCGCCAGGGCCCCACGCGTCGTATCCGCCGGCGGAGTATCCTCCTGGGCCTCCTCTGCTCCCGACCTGCCGCAGGCCGACCTCCTTGACGAACGACCAGTCCTCCGAACCCTGGAGGGGCGTTGCGGACTTCGTGCCGTTGAAGGTTATGTCCTGTGGGCCGGTGAAGTTATAGAAAAGATCCCCGTTCCAGTCGATCGGGGGAATGAGGCTTGTCCCACTGATCCGGACCATTCCCAAGCCATTGGCGCGATCCGCCAGTTCCTGAGCGGACAGCTTCGTTCCATCGCAATGTTTTGTCGCTGGCGTACCTGCCAGCGAAGGATGAACGCCGGCTTGGGGCGCATACCAGCGGCTTCGGTAGGTTGTCGGACTTGGTGTCAGACCCGCAGAGTCGCTCAGGCTGTTCTCGTCGAGGTCGTTGAGCTTGACGCGCGAGTAATCGACTGTAGGAACACCGGTCGCGGTCAACCCCTCGGCCACGAACGCGTAACTCATCGTGCTGAGGTAGTTCGGATTGCAGTTCGCTTCTACGATGACCCGAGGTAAGTAGTTCGGAGCGTCTAAGAACGGGTCACCGCTGTGCGAAAGTCCCAAATTGTGCCCGAGCTCATGCGTCAGGGTGGAGGCTTGAACGAACTCGGAGCCGACGAAGCCGTTTCCCCAGAAACCGAGCGTCACCATGACATCAGACCCGGGCGCGTCGCTGACGCCTGCGCTGCTCAAGGGGACTAAGTCGGTTCTGTATACATTACAGGTGCCGTCTGTATTCGTCCCCGTTGCCGGATCCGAACAGATGTTCGAGTCGGTCACGCCCGCCGCGTGGGCGAATAGGACGTAATGGAACAAATCCTGCCTGACGACATCGAATCGCCGGCGGCACGTCCCGTTCATCACGCACGTCTCTAAGTCTGCGGTATTCAGCTCTTGGCCGCCAAGACCGACCGGTGAATCCCTGAAGAAGGAGAAGTCCCATTTCCAGGTCATCGTGCCGGGGTAGTTCTTGAACGGGCAGATCCACCGCGGCTTCGCCAAGCCGAGGCTTTGGTAGTCCATGTCGTCGACGCACTGGCGTCTCCGTGGCGGTCTCTCCACCGCGGGGGTCGGCTGTGATGATGTACTCATCAGCCTCCAGCCGACGCATAAGCGGGTCCGATGGCGTGATAGGTCGGCGGGATCGCCGACATCGAAAAGCACCTTGATTCCCGGGAGTAAATCACCATTAGTGACGGGCGCATTCTTGAACGCATCACCCACGCGCTTTAGAACCGCAGGAGTGGGCATGTGATTGTGTCCGGCGCCATCTGCAACCCCGCCGTACGTCGTGCCAGCGTTAGCCTTCAGGGCGCCGATTTCGACGAGTAGGTCCTTGTGATTCGGTCTCGCGCCCATCGCATACAGGTCAGGCAGGAGTCGACCATTCGGATCCACGATCGTACCGGACGTGCCCGACGACTCCAATCTGTCGACGATCCCGTCCTGGTCGTCGTCCTGGACCGTTGTGCTCAGGATCCACGCGCCACCCGTAAGACAGTCGAACGTGCCTTGGCCGTGGTCGATCCGTACGTCTGCCGAGGCGGCGTTTACGGGCATTGAAACAGGAATCGTCGGGCTGTCCCAGGATTCGCCGAGCGCGCCTGTTAAGACATTGGTTCCGACGACGCTGCCGTTGAACCGCACGAACTCTGTTTTGTTCGCTTGTCCGTCACCGCCTATGAGAATCAGCTTGGCTTGCGGACTCACCGACGAGGCCTGGTAGAAGCCTTTGATCGTCTGGGTCACATTCTGAGTGCTGTTATCAAGCGTGTAACCGCCGTGGTAAAGGACGATCCCTCTTAGAGGCTCCGAAGGGCTGCGGTACACAACAACCAGACTCGCTCCCAATGAGAATGGGATGGTATTCCCGTTACTCCCGCTCTCGGTCAGCTTCACGCTGTGAGTGGTGTTGTTGACGATGAATCGACCGTTGCTATCCAGCTGAAAGAATCGGAGGACGTCCGCGGTGTAGAAGACCGTCCTTTTGTTTCCTTGCGAGCCGCCGGCGCCGCCACCGGAACTCCAACAGGGCGACGTTCCCTGCGGGCTGATGGTTTGCCCGAGGCTGCTGATGTCGTTGCCATCTGAACTTCGCCCCAATCGAGACCTGCGTTCAGATTGTTCTGACCTGTTACCGTCGCCCAATAGAGGAAGGCGGCCACAGGGTCTGCGTTCGACGGAAGCGTGTTGGCCGGGATCGTGATAGTTACCGAGTTGCAAAGCCGTTGACTCCCGTTCCTTTGACACCGACACCGAACGCGACAACGTTGCCGGTGAGGAAGAAGTTCTGGCCGAACGTCGGAGCGTTCGTTGAGGTCTGCGCCTGTCCCGCCGGCTGCATGAAGATCAACCCAAGGCCCAAAACAAGAAGGGCGGCCGCGCGTAACACACGCGCCCTCGTACGGACGCCGATCGAACTCAACCGCCTTGATCGAGCAGACGCATCGCGAGCCATATCAGAAGTCGCTTTCTAGTGCGAAGGAAGTTGCGCCGACTGCCACGGCACTCCGGGCAATGGGCCATTAGCTTAGGCCAGCTCGGCCGCCGCCGCGCCAATTTTTTGGCCGGCGGAGCTAAAAAACTGGCCCCTCTGTTGGCACTCAACGAACTCGGCAGGCAAAACTAACAGAGGGCTGTCTGGAGATTCATTCGCGTCTTGTTTTCTGCTCAGAGACAGACTTTGTCGCGAGCAATGAGCGTGATTCCTAGAACGAGAAGCGTGCCCCGATCCTGATCTGGATGGGCGTCTGGAACTGCGGACCGGATATGGACCCTCGAGATTGGCTTGCCGAAGTCCGGGTCCGGGGAGCCAAAGTCCGTTTCCGTCCAAGAGTCGTAATCGAGCGTCCGGCGCTGGTTGAATACGATTGAAGACGTCGGCGATCAAGAGCAAACTCCGAGTCCCGGTGAGCTTGAGGTTGTATGACGCCTGCAGGTCCAACTGGCTCTCGAACGGCGTGCGCGTCTTGAATCCGTCAATCGTTTGGATACCCGAGGCGCGAGGCGGCCGTCGGGATCTCGCCACCAGTTCCGTAGTTGGGATGGGCTGCCAGCGGCGTCAGAGACTTTCCGGAGCTCAGGTTCAGGCCGAGGCCAATGCTCAAGCCGCTGTTCCATGCGTAGTTCCCGAACGCCTTGAACTGCTGTGGCCGGTCGAGCGGAAGAACGCCGTCGGCGCCCAGGAATCGGATGTCGCCCTGATAGCCATACAGAGGGCCACCGATCGCCGTGTAACTCGGATCGTTGGTTGGGAAGTCGTAGAGCGACGTCCACGCCGGATCCGACTGTCCGTTGTCGTCTGCGGTAGAAGCCATCGTAGTTGCCACGCAGTCGCGACCAGCGGTAGGACGTGATGACGGACCAGTTCTCAGCGAAGCGCCGGTTCAGCGTCACTTCGACGGCTTGATACTTGTGCAAGCGGATCGTCGAACGCTCGCTCCGAGGTACTGGGCGTCCGGGAGGATCGGACTGCTCGCGCTCGGATTCGTGAGCGTGGTCGCCACAGCGATCAGGGTGAGTTTCGTAGTACACGACCGGAGCATTGCCCGCGTCCTCGAGGATACGGCCGATGTCCCGGTAGATGTACCGAACCCCGAACGACGTATTGGCCATCACCTCTCGCTCGATGCCGAACGCGAACTCGTTGATGTACGACATCTTCGCGTCGGAATCGACGAGGCCTGGTACGGGGTTCTGCACCACGAAATGGTTGGTGACTCCGCCAGCCAGGACTCCGGTCGGAATCGGACGGGTCAAGCGCCGCGTCGAAGTAGTCCGCACGGGTTATTAATTCATCGGCCGACAATTGGCGGGCCGCGACATCGTTCGGGAGACGAGCGTAGAACCGGCCCCAGTTGCCGAAGATTTTCGTCTTGCCATCGCCCGTGGCATCGTACGCGGCGCCGATGCGCGGCGCCCAATTATTCTTCAGCGCGAAGCCCTTGACCTGGACGCCGTCCAGCGTCTCCTGCTCGTAGCGGAGGCCCGGGTTGATCGTCAGCCGGTTGCCGGCCTTCCAGGAGTCCTGCACGAAGAAATTCCAGTACCTCTGCGCGGTGTCGACGCCGCTATTGAAGTTCGCACGAATGACTCGGTAAATCCTGCCGGAGACGGGATCAGGTAGAACGAGGGCAATCGCGCCAGTCGCCGTCGTCCGTCCATCGGGAGCGACAAAAGTTGGGCCGGTGCACTGATTCAGGGTGGTGTACGTCAGCGTCATCGTACGCAAAGCCGTACTTGATCTGGTGATCACCAACGATGTTTGTCGATTTGATCGTCCACTGATTGTTGAGGCTGCGGTTGTCCGCTTCGTAGAAGCCAATACCTCCAGTGGTTACCGGCGGAGCGACCGTCCTGTCGATGAGTGCCAGTCGTCGACCGACGGGAGCTCTTTAATCTTGTTCACCGCGCGTGCGTACGCGCCTTCCACCAGCCAGTGGTTCCCAAGGATCCCGTCGTAGCGGACGGTCTGGTTGTGCCCGCCGTAGTCGAGTTCACTGAACGACGACGTGTCCAATCCGAGCAACGAATCGGGACGCTGCGGCCCCATCTCGCCATGCGACGGATCGCCGAAGAACGATGCGTCGATTCGATGAGCACTGGTCAGCTGCGCGGTGCCCTTCAGGGAGTACGACACGTTGCGTCGATTGCGATCGTAGCCCTCCGTGTTGAAAAGAGGGAATCCCTCGGGTGCCTGCAGCGTTCGTGTTTCCCACTGAGGATCGATGGCGCCGAAGAAGAACACGCGGTTCTTGATGATCGGCCCCCCGCCCTCGACCCCTACATCGTGCTGTTGAGACGACAGCGTCTGAACGGTCCCGTTCTCCGACTGGAACTCCTTCCACGCGCCTTCGAGGCCGGTTGGGCGCGTGTACCCGAACGCCAGATCCGCGCAGGTTGTTCGTCCCGCTCTTGGTGATGACGTTCACGACTCCGCCCATCGACTGGCCGAACTCGGCCTCGTAGCCGCCGCTCTTCACCTGGACTTCCTTGAAGAAATCGAACGGCACGGCGTTGCCGAGCGAGCCAAAGACGATCGAGTACGACCCGAGCGCGCCGTACCCCTGATTCGTGATGTTCACACCGTCGATGATGTACTGGTTATCAAGACCGCTGCCGCCGGAAATCGACGGGTTCTGTCGCCCGACCGATCCGGAGTTGCTGACGCCCGGGGCCAGGTAGCTGATGTCGCTGATTCGCCGCCCGACCGGCACAGTGCGCACGAAGTCGCTGTCGATGACGCCGCCGGTTGTGGTGCTCTTCGTATCGATTGGGGGCGCGGCGGCGGACACGGTGATCGTCTCCGTAGATCTCGCCAACCTCCAGCTGGAGCGCGACATCGACCGTCTGTCCAAGGCTGACGTTGATGTCGTTCTTCTGGATGGTCTTGAAGCTTTGAAGTTCTGCGCGCAGTTGGTAGATACCCGGCGTCAAAAACGGAAGTGTGAAGCGGCCGTCCGTATCCGTAATCGCCAGCTTCTCTCCTTGCGGACCAGTCGCCGTCACGGTCACGCCCGGCACTGGCAGCGACTGAGGATCGATAATGCGCCCCTCAATCCGCCCAGTGGTTTCCTGTGCGGCGAGCGGGCCGGCGGCGAGCAAGGCCAGTCCCAAGATAATTACGACATTCCGCAGTCGCATGACAGACTCCTTCGTATTCCGTGTGTGGGGCGGAAACACACCGTCCCTTCACATAACGTGCTGAAAAGCCAAATGTAACGGCGCTTAGAAAGGGCGGCTCTGGACTGATGCTTGCCGCATAGGTCGGGAGTCTTACTTTTGCACGCCGACGTCCTTCATGCCTTCCAGCTTTGCGAGGTCCAGGCTTCCAACGGCACTCTTGAGCTCGTTCAAACTGACGCCTTCACCTTTCGCGCTCACGATGAAGCGGTCGCCCAGCACGAGGTCGAACTCGTTGCGGCCGCCGGCGCGTTTGGACAGGCTTTCGTGAACAATCCGACCGTTCACCTTCGAGGTCCGTTCCGTGACGTCGTCATTGTCTTTTTCACCCATCACGTTGGCCCAGCCAGCCAGTCCGACGAGACCGCTCATTCCGCCCGCATCAGAGAACTCGAGCGTCACTTCCTTTTGACCACCGTCGCTATAGGTGGCCTCGGCCTTCGAAACCATGAGGCCGGCGAACCCGTTTTTCTCCGCGTTGCTTCGGGTCTTGGGAAGACCGGCGAACTGCTCGGGCACGAACGCCTTCAGTTGATCGATCCCGAGCGGATCGACTTTCTTGCCTCCACCCAGCAGTGTTCCTAGTCCCTCGAGAGCCGCGCCGACTTGAGCCGCCGAATCGCCTTTCTTCTCCGCCGCTTCCATCTTCTTGTTGCTCTCTTCCAGCTTCTTTCCGAGCTCTTCCAGCTTGCCGAGAGGGCTGTCCTTGGCGAAGGTCGTTTCCGAGCTGGGTGCGACGCGGCTTGTCAGTCCGCCCAAGCGCTCCTGACGTGAGCATTCCAGCGCCTGTGATGATACCCGTGAAAACCGCCAGACAGGCGAAGACGAAAATCGTCGCGATCACGACGACCACGGTGTAGCCCAACGTCTTGTCTTCCGGCGACTTCATCAAGCGTGGCAGACCCAAGTACAGAAGGTAGAGACCGTATAGAGCTCCGAGCAGCGCCAGGAGGCCGCCCAGGATCGGCAGGATTCGAAACGCTGCCGCCACCCAAGCCGGTGTGAAGGAGTACACGGCCACTTTCATCGCCTGGGCGCTGTTCTTTTCTCCGCCGAAGCTCGGCGCGAGGGCGTTGATAATCAACGACACGATCACGACGCCGACGATTGCGGATATGAAGCTGATTACGGCGGCGGTCAGCCCGAGCCCAATCCCGGCGCGACCGAAGATGAGGCTACCAATCAGGGAAGCGCTTATGAACCCGGCGACCGCCCCAATAGCGGCGAGCGGAACGACATAACCGGAAATCAGGGTTCCCGTCGGCGTGGTCTCTCCCGCAATGACACCCCATTCCGTGGCGGGTGTGAGGCAGATGTTCTTGACCCGATCGACTAACGTCACCGGTCACCTCCCTGAAATGCAGAATGCAAAATGCAGAATGCAAAATGTCAGAATGCGAAATGCAGAAAAGACTCAGCTTTTGGCATTCGTCATTGTGCATTCAGCATTCAGGCCGCCGTTATCACCGGCCTGCTAGCTGAGCTACGGGATACTACCAGAAAGCGCCTGGTGTGACGCTGGCGTGGCTCTGACGAACCACAAAGGACACCATGCACACAAAGTGAAAATCCAGGAAAGGAGTCAACGTTACCGGTCACATGAATAGCGATACACTCTCGATGTCTTGGAGGTGGTCGAGATGGTCACGATGAGAAGTCACACGAGCTTGGCGGGGTTGGGCAGGTGGGCCGGGTCGGTCAGCTGGGCCGGGTCGGTCAGGTGGGTTGTTTCCTGCGGCGTCATTCTCTTCGTTGCCATAGGTGCGAGCGTGTCCGGTCAGGCACAGAAACCCAAGAAGTTTCTCACCGGGCCGCTAACGATTGAGGACCAGGGCAGCTTCTTCATAGGCGGGGTTCAGAAGGTGACCGACTATGCCTCGGCGCCTCCGCCGCCGCCGCCCGGGACTCCGCCTCCGGCCACGCCACCTCCGCTTGCTCCGCACCAAATCACCATCGCCCAGATGTACGTGCAGTTCCAGATTCCGGCCAACAAGTACCAGAGCGGGTTGGCCGGTCATCATGGTCCACGGTTCGAGTCACACAGGCGCCTGCCTCGAGTCGACGCCGGACGGAAGGGAGGGCTGGTATCCGTACTTCGTGCGCAAGGGTGTGCCGAGCTACGTGGTCGACCAGGCGGGACGCGGGCGCTCGGGGTTCGACGAGTCGGTTATTCACGAGGGCGAAGCGAAAATCGAAAAGGGCGATATCAAAGCCGGAACGGAACTGCTGCCAAGCTTCGGCCGGATTACTGACGATGGCGCGTGGACGGCGTGGTTCGGTCACCTTGTTCCGCCTAATTCGACCATCTTGACTGGCACGCTGATCCCGCACGGCGATCACGCAGACCCTAATCCCAATCCAGATTCGTACAAGCATGTATCGCCATTGTTTCCAATCGAGAGCGTGGACCAGACGCTGGTGACGCGTCCGGGCGCGATCGGAGCGGCGCCCGCGGGTTCGAATCGCTACTATTCGCTCGAGTACTACAAGCAACTGGTTCCAAACGCCGAGGTCACGCTGCCAGGCTCGACGTGCCCGACGTGCGATCCAACGGCACTCACGCCCGCCAATACCTGGACGCCTCAGAATCTCGCGGCGCTCGTCGAGCGACTTGGTGGCGCCATCGTCGTCACGCACTCTCAATCTGGGATAATGGGCCACCACATGACCCGAATCCTGAAAGAGCGCGGACATCTCGACCTGTTGAAAGGGTTGATCACGCTCGAAGGATCGTGCTCGCTTCCTAACAGCGGACTGACCGCCGCGGATTTCGACAACATTCCGTACATGGCGTTGAAGGGCGATTACACGAACATCAGCCCCGTGTGTCAGGACACCGTCAACGCGATCAATGCCCGGCGGGCGGCGAAGGAAGGGACGGCGAAGGCCGACTACTTGAAGCTGGACGAGATGGGTATCCTCGGCGTGACGCACATGATGATGTTGGACGCGAAGAACCTCGAGATTGCGGACGTGATCTTCGACTGGGTGAGCAAGAACGTGCCTGCGAACGGCAAGCGGCGGTAACTCGGAGGGCCGGCCTAACATTCGCGCGAAGCGGAGAAGGGTTGCATGCCACAGATAGAGAAGAAGTACATCGATCCGGACATCGTGCTGGTGGAGATCGCCGGGCAAATTACGTTGGGCCGAGAGTGTCAGGCGGTCGAATGGACGGTCGATGAGCTCATTCGCTCCAACCAGAAGAAGGTTGTGTTCGACCTATCGGGGCTCGAGCACGTGGACAGCACCGGGATAGGAATTCTCGTCATGTGCTGCGGCAAGATGCAGGCTGCTGGAGGAGAGTTGCGCGTGGCGGCGCTTCATCCCAAGGTGGCGGAGTTGATGCGGGTCACCAAGCTCAATCAGATCATGGTCTTCTACCCGACCGCCGCCGCCGCAGCCGAGAACTTCGAGCTCCCTCAGTAGGGCCTACCTGGCGCGGGAGAACTGATACCCGAAAGTCAGCGCAAATGTCCTGTCAATCGATCGGCCGCCTGGCAGCGGTGTCGGATCGTAGTCCAGGTCGAGCTGGATCGTCGCGATGAATCCTCGGGCGATAGGCACGCGCACGCCGTTACCCATCTTGAGAAATCGGTTGTTGTCGCCAGTGACGCTGAAGTAGCCGTCGTGCCGGTGGAAGAAGACGAAGCGCGTGCCGCTGAAGAAGATCTCCAGCTTCGCTGATTCCTGAACGGCAGTGTATCGCACGTCGTTGGCCGCGCCGTAAGCTTCATTGACCCAACCGAGGCCGGCGTCAGTCGTAATCCTTGTCCGAGGGGTGTCGATCACCTGGACCCCGAGACCGCTCCCGACTGCCACTCGTAGGTCGAGATCGCGGAGTCGATCGTTGGCCAGAATCGTGTTGGCGTTGACGAACAACCGCCTCGTCACGAACCGGTCGTAACGCAGCGAACCGGTCCAGTTGCGTGCGATGTCCACGTCGTGATCCTGAGAGCGGTTCACAATCGCGCGACCCGTGTAACGATGCTCGGTAGTACGGCCGATGAGCTTCGCCGTCCACACGCAGGGTGTTGGCGTCGGTGTTGCCGTCCGTGTTCACGAGGCCTGCATTCAGACGGCCGTCAAGACCGAGGGGAAGCCGGGCTCGTGCCATCGCCGTGATTTCTGTCAGCGACACAATGCCACCCGGCCGGAGCGTGACGCGACCGTCAGTTCGAGTACGTGCGATCGTCACCGGCGAAGGTGGCCGAGTCCCAACGGTGACGAAGACTGGCTCGGGCACGGCGAGACCGGTGACGTTAACCCACGGCACGTTCAGCTGGCCGTTCGGTGTCTGAAAAGCCAGCATGCCGCTGATGAGGGACATAACCTGGCCAGTAATTCGGTCGCCGTTTGAGAGCTCAACCTCGTCGGCGCCTGCGGAACGCGAGCCAACAATCACAACGAGACAAACGACGACGAGCCGGGTCGCAGTGTGTCGCCTGGAGGTCGAGCGCAGCGGTGCGAAGGGGCGTGCAATCTGTGAACCGTTCGCCGTGCATGCACATGCCGCCGAACCTCGAAGGCTCCGAGCGAGCTCGACAAAAAGGGGCTCGCGTCGCCGGTGTGAGAAGCCCTCCGAGAATTGTGCTCTAACGCGTGATTTGGGGTTCAAAAGTTAGACACCGAAGCTGACCCGATTGGCGACTCCGACGTGTGACGCCGTGCGAGCGCGGCGCAGACATCGCCCGCATGTAGGGTTTTCGGAAGCGACGTCCCAGGCCATCAGGGCTCTCGACGAACACTGGGACGGTCAAGGTCAGCCATGCCGCTTAGGGCAGGAGGGGCAGGAGGGGCTGGAGGGGCAGGAAGGGCAGGAGGAGGGCAGGAGGAGGCTGGAGGGGCAGGAGGATTGGAGGGGTGGCTTCCGGCTTCAGCCGGAAGATCAATGCCGGCGGCTCTCTTCCGCCTAAAAGGCGGAAGCCACACGCCGCAGAGCAAGCAGAGCAGCGCAGAGACTCATTCAACGCAGAGATCGCAGAGACCGCAAAGGGCTAATTATTTGCTCTGCGTGCTTCGCGGGCTCTGCGTTTGATCCGTCCTCAGCGAGCTCTGCTGCCTCGGCGATCAAGCACCTCTAGAGAGTGCTTCTCACGCCCAGCAACCCTAGAGCGATTCGACCTACACCGGTGTGAACGTGACCGTATGACTGTGAAAGTTGTCGGTCGTTGTCGTCTTCGAGATCGGTTGACGATTCTTGAGGGTCTGAAAGTCCGCGGCCGTAATGGAGATGGTGTGAGGATGATCCGCGCTGCCGCGGATGTCCAACGCTGCGATGTCCGTTCCTGCAGTGATCTGAGCACCCGTGACCGTGGCGGTGTGACCGTGGTTGGCCGAGACCACACCGCTGATGTCCGTCGGCGTAGGGCTAGGGCTCGCCGGGTTGTCGTCACCACAAGCCTCACTGATTGTGATGACACAGCCCATCAACAATGCGAGCAGCGCCTCTGCTGTGAATTCACGCCGTGTCGGGTCAAGCGGCTCGTCCGGCGACTGCGGTGATTCTTTCAAGACAGGCCTCCTTGCTTGCGACGAATTGTCGGAGGCCATTTGGCAAGACAAGTGCCCGTCGATGGTTACGAATTCTCTAATGAATGGTGCTTGAGCTATTTCAGATGAGTTACGCGCCAGGTGCGTAATCGACGTGCGAGGTAATTTTCGATCCGAATTCGAGCTATTGCGGAGCGGACATCAGTTTCTTGAGAAGCGCGGCCGTATCTTCGTGGACATCGATACGATTCCCGCCGAAGCCATTGCCACCGGCGCGGCCCATTGCAGAATCAATCGGCGTCATGCCCCGCCGGTCTTTGACGTCCAGCCGGGCACCGCGATCCGCCAGGACCTGCACCAGCGCGTTCCATCCCCAGAACGAGGCTCCGTGAAGCGCCGTTTGGCCGCGGTTGTCCGCAGCGTTGATCTGAGCGCCGGCATCGAGCAGCACCTTGACCGCTTCGATCGCGTCCTGCTCGGTCTTGTATCGACCGCGGGTGTCAGAATCCCGTGAGCCGACGCCGGCAGCCGCCAACAGAGGCGTAATGCCGTCAGCTGTTGCCACGTTCGGATCGGCATGCTTGTCGAGCAACATGCGGATCGCCTCGATGTCTCCGGCCTTGGCGGCGCGCACGAGAGGTGTCGCGCCGATCGTCAGCACGTTGTCGCTGCCGCGATCCGCCAGGGAACGATAGGGTGGGAACAGCACCAGCTGTGCCTGCACATCGGCGCCATGTGCGAGCACGAGCTTGAGAAGTTCCGTGCTGCCGACACCCTCGGATTCGACGACGTCGGGACGGCCGGAGTGGGGTGTGGTATGCATGTCCACCGCGGCCCAAAGCGCCGCCCGGCCCCATCGATCGGCCAGATTCACGTCGGCGCCCTTTTCGATCAGATAGGCCGCGACGTCGTAGTGGCCGTTGACGATCGCCGTGACCACCGGCGGGACCAGGTCCGGATCCTGAGAATTCAGATCGGCGCCGGCCTCGACCAGAATCTTGGCGCACTCCAAGCAGCCCTGTCGCGCCGAGAATAGAAGCGGCGTCCATCCACCGAGCGGCATGTACTTGCGCCGTGGCTCGGCGGTGACGTCCCGATCCCACAGGTTGACGTTCGATCGTGCGTTGACATCAGCGCCGTGGTCGACGAGCAGTCTGACCATGGCGGGAAGCCGTTCCGCCGCGGCCCACATCAGGGCCGTCTGTCCGCGCCACTCCTCCTTGGCGTTGACCTCGGCTTTGCGGCCGATGAGAAGCTGTGCCGCTTCGACGTTGCCGGTCCGCGCGACGACCATCAACGCGGTCTGGCCCTCACGGTTGGCCGCATTGACATCGGCTCCCGCGTTCAGCAGCTTTCCGATGACCGCGACATCGCCAACCACGGCGGCCTCGGCGAGTGGTGTGACGTCGTACTGATTCTTCGCTTTGACGTCGGCGCCAGCTTTGATTAGCCGGTCTACCAGATCGACGTCGCTCCTGTGAACGGCCCAGTGCAGCGCTGTCGTGCCATCGACCTCGGGCGCGTTCACGTCGACTCGTTTGGCGATCAAGGTAATCGCTGCGCTCCGATCCCCGGACTTGACGGCTTCCACAAGTCGGACGTCGCCGCTCGCCGCGAATGACGATGCGCTGACGGTCAACAGTGCCACTGTCGCCGAAGTCGTCCATCTGACGCGCATGACGTTCTCCGTGTGAGCTCAGAGCGCAATCGGCTCGGCCGTACTGTCTCCAATCTTGTCGACCGGGACCCCCGATCGGTCGAGTATCGCCAGCAGCACGTTGGCGATTGGCGTGTGATCGGGGTATCGCAGGTGCTGATTGCCTTTGACCTTGCCATTCGCACCGCCAACCACGGCGATCGGCAGCGGGAAATGATTGTGGAGATTGCTGTTGCTCATGTTGCTGCCGTACAGGATGAGCGAATGGTCGAGCATCGAGCCGTCGCCATCGGGCATCGCCTGCAGCTTCGCAAGGAACTTGGCAAACATCTGACTGTGATACGTCTGAATCTTCACCAACTTCGCCATCTTCTGGGCGTTGTTCTGGTGGTGCGAGACCGGATGAAACGCATCGGGAACGCCGATGTGGCTGTAGGTAATGTTGCTCGCCTCGCGCGTCATCATCATCGAGAAGATCCGCGTGATGTTCGCTTGGTACGCCAGGGCCGTCAGATCGAACATCAAGGCGAGGCGCTCCTCGAAGGCCTCGGGCACGCCCGGCGGAATCTCCGGCAGTTGGAGATCCGAGCTCACGCTCGATTCCATCTTCTGGATTCGCCGTTCGATCTCGCGGACGCTCTCGAGATAGTCGCTGACCTTCGCCTTGTCCTGGGAGCCAAGGCTGAGGCCGAGAGACTTCGCGTCGGCCGACACCGCGTCGAGAATGCTGGCGAATTCTTCACCGCGCGTGCGACGTTCTTCAGACCGTCGTTCCCTGGCCGAACATCCGCTCGAACACCTTGTGCGGGTCGTGCTCCATCGGCAGCGGCGTCGTCGGTGTGCGAAAAGAGATGGTCCCGGCGTAGCTGCACCCGAATTCGCGGTCGCACGCTCCGCCACCACCGGATCGATCCTCGGTGGTCAGTTCGAGCGACGGCAATGGCGTGTCCTGTCCGATATGCTGGGCCGCGATCTGGTCTGCCGTGACGCCTCCGTACGGCTCGTGCGTCGGTCGCGGTGTCACACCGCTCAGCCACGTTCCCGGCGCGGTGGCGTGGACCGACGAGCCGTCGGCGGCCCTGTTGCCCAGCCCGCTGATCACCGTCAACTGCTTCTTGAACGGTTCGAGCGGCTTCAGAATGTTCGTCATCTCGAATTCCCCGCCTTCGGCCGCCGGCGTCCACTCGTTCATGATGGCGCCATGGGGGAAGTAGATGAATCCGAGGTGCGGCGACGCCTTCGCAGCCGTCTGTGCCCAGGCCGTTCGCGCTGGAATCATCGCATCCAGCAACGGAAGCGCCAGAGTCGCGCCCATGCCTCGCAACACCGTCCGGCGGGAGAGGTGCTTTCTTGTGACGAACATTTGCGAGCTCCTACATTCTGAAGTCTGAAGTCTGAAGTCAGAAGTTTGAAGGATCAAGGCTTTAATAAGACTTCAGACTTCAAACTTGAGACTTCGACCTTCTGTTCCGGCACCTGTCGCATCTGAAACGGCGCGCTCTTGACGATGGCCAGGATCATTGACGAGAACGCGTAGTTGTTGCGCGCCGATTCGCGGACGATTCCGCGAACTGCGGGCATGTCGTAATAAGCCACGCTCCGGCCCAGCGCGTACGTCAGAAGTTTCTCGGTCATCGTTCCGACGAATTGCTCGGGCCGTTTCATCAACACCTGCCGGAGAGCGGCCGGACTGCTGACGATGGTGCCGTCGAGCATGGTCGTGGACGCATCGACTGGAACGCCGGAGTCTTTCGTTCGCCACTGGCCGATGGCATCGAAATTCTCGAGCGCAAGGCCGGGAGGATCCAGGACGCGGTGGCACGACGCGCACGTCGCGTTGGCGCGATGCTGCTCCAACAACTGGCGCACGGATAGCTGTGCGGTCCCGGCCTGGTTCTCTTTCAACGGCGGCACGTTCGGCGGTGGAGTGGGAGGGGGAGTCCCTAGAATCGTCTCGAGCACATACCGGCCGCGAAGAACCGGCGACGTGCGGTTCCCGTACGACGTCAACGTCAGGATCCCGCCTTTGCCAAGGAGCCCGAAGCGATTGGGATCCGTGAGCGTGACGCGCCTGAACTGGGCTCCGCGCACGCCCGGAATGCCGTAATGGAGAGCCAACCGTTCGTTGACGAACGTATCGTTCGCCGTCATCAGGTCGAGGACGCTTCGATCTTCCCGCACGATACTTGCGCTAAAGAGCTCCAGCTCCCGCTGAAGGGACTGCCGCAGGTCGTCTTCGAAGTTCGGATACTCCGACGTGTCGGGATCCACGAGCGCCAGCTCGCGCAAGCGCAGCCACTGGGCAAAAAAATTGGTCACCAGCGCGTCGGACCTCGGATCGGTGAGCATTCGCCGTACCTGGCGCTCGAGCACCGCGGGATCTTTCAGCCGGCCCTCCCGTGCGAGTCGGAGAAGATCCGTGTCCGGGATGCTGCTCCACAGGAAGAAGGAAAGCCGCGACGCGAGCTCCAGGTCGGTGATCGGGTGATTGCTGCCCGCCGTGAGATTCGGCGGATCCTGTTCAGATCGGTACAGAAACTTCGGGCTGGCCAGGATGTAGGTGAGACCCTGCTGTATCCCTTTGTCGAAGTCCCCTTTGCTCCGTCCCGCCTTATAGAAGCGTAGAGGGGTTTCGAGGTCGGCATCTGTGACAGGCCGTCGATAGGCTCGCGTCGCCAGCGTGGTCAGAATCTTCGTCGCGCAACCCAATTCAGCACCTTCGTTGGAGCTCGTTGGCCGACAAACGAAAATTCTGCGACGGCTCGGAGTGTCGCCCGTCCCCGACGGGTTGTACGGTCCCATGACTTCCAATTTCTCGACGGACGGAATGCCGTTCATCCCCCCGCTCGGGCCGACGTCCCGAGTGTAGGGTTGCAACACCTCGTCACTCTGGGCGAACGTCTTTTGGAGAAACGTGACGATGACGGTGTGCGGTCCGGCCTTCACGCTGGAACCGAAGGTTCTTGAGGCGCCCTTGAATTGCTTGAGCGGCAGCAGCCAGCTCCTGATCTTGGGCTCGCAGGTCTTCTTCGCCGCCGATGGAGCGCTGGAAGACACGCTCGCCGTCGATGGTCATGATCAACTGATGAGGAAATTCGAGACCTTTGACGTAGATCTGGCTTTGACGAAGCGTGATGTCGAACTTGTACTCACCGTCCAACGGAAAGTAGTGGCGAACCATCCAGCCGCCACGCGTACCGAGCGGCATGCCTTCGACATATTCCCGCTGCGGCCGTCCGCCGGGAACGCGGTATACGTTGAATGCGACGGGCGATGACATGTCGCCGACCGCCAGCCGGGCCGCCTCACGAGCCGCGCCGATGTAGCCCTCCATGAAAGCCGGCGATTCCTTCAGAACGCTCGCCACATTGTCGAAGCCGTCGCTGTCATCGTCGGACGGCAGAAGCGACGCCACATCCGTGTCGGTGAGGTCGAGCAGGTCCCGGATCGCTCTCCCGTACTCGGTACGGTTCAGACGATGAAGCATCACGTGTCCAGGGCTGGCGTGGCTCGCCGCAGCGCGATCGATCGAGCTTTCGAGCTGCGTGACGAATGCGTCAATGCTTGCTTCATCGGGACGGGGCGCACCCGGTGGCGGCATCATCCGGCCACGCAACTTGCGAATCACCTTTTCCCACGTTTCGGCATCCTGCGACACCTGATCGAGGTTCGCCGTGTCGAGCATCAGTCCGGCGGTCTTGCTTCGCTGGTTGTGACAGGTGACGCAGTACTTGTCGACGAGCGCACGTGAGGCTGGAGTGGAGGCAGGGGTCGGCGTCTGGATCGGTCGGGGCTCGGGCATGGCCGCCGCGAGCAGATGGTCTGCCTTTGAAACGCTCGAGGTCGCGATCAGCGCCGTCAAGGCGACGAGTAGACCAGCCAACTCCCGGCGCATCTAAGCTTTAGGCCTCCTTCCGGTCCCGCCAATCTAGCAGACGCCGCCGGACAAGTAAATGAGCCAGAGTGGAGCGCTTCGCGCTCCATTTGACCTCGCATAGACTACGCGCATGGTTTCAGCATTGAACAGGCGCGAGTTCCTGACGACAGCCGCTGGCGGAGCCGTCGGGCTTGCACTGCCTCGAGCAACCTTCGGGCAGGGAGGCCCTTCGACGATCGCCGCAACCAAACTGTCCGAGAACCTGCTCGAAATCACCGGGGCTGGCGCCAATGTGATCGTTCTCGCCGAGCCCGACGGTGTACTGATGGTCGATGGCGGACTGCCGGACCGCTCCGCCGATCTCCTTCATCTCGTCGCCGAGCAAACGAGCGAGCGCCCCGTGCGAGTGTTGTTCAACACGCATTGGCACCTCGACCACACCGGTTCGAACGAGACGCTCGGCAAGGCTGGCGCCAAGATCATCGCGCATCAGAACACCAAGCGGTGGCTCAGTTCGCGTGTCCTTGTCGAAGCACAGAAGCGGACGTACGAGCCAAGGCCTGCGGAAGCTATTCCGACCGAAATCGTCACCGGGCCTGGCAAGACGACATTCGGTAAGGAACCCATCGAGTACGGCCCGCTACCACCGGGCCACACCAATGGCGACCTGTATGTGTTCTTTCCCGCGCAAAACGTTCTGGCCGTGAGCGACGCCTTGTCGGTCGCCCGCTATCCGATCATGGACTACTCGACGGGCGGGTGGATTGGCGGGCTGATCGATGCCACGAATGTCTTGCTCAAGATCGCCGACGGGAACACGCGTGTCGTGCCTGGTGCCGGACCGCTGCAAACAAAAGAGGATCTGCAGGCCCAACTCGACATGCTCACCAAAGTGAAAGAGCGCGTACAGGCCATGCTTCGTCAGGGAAAGAGCGTCACAGACGTGGCCGCCGAGGCGCCCACGAAGGAATTCGACGCGAAATGGGGCAAGCCCGATCTTTTCCTTACCATGACCTACACCGGAATGCTCCGACACACTCACGAGATTGGTGGGATTCTCTAGGCAGGCCGTCTGCTTGTGCTAGCCCGGTTGCACGAACGTAACGAGTGGAAGTTCTTTTCGACGCTTCCGAAAGCGGATGCCACGTTGGCGTCTCTTTGGTGGATCGTCCTCGTGCTGCGGGGCGTTCTGCCGGCGGCATTCGCGGTCGCGATGGGAGCACTCGTCAGCGCCGTGCAGCAAGGCGACAGTCTTGGCCGCCCCCTCGCCCTGGTCGGTATCGTGTTCATCCTGCTGCAGGTTCTGACGCCGATTCACCAGGCCTTGGGAGCCAACCTCGGCGACCGTACCGCGGCGTGGCTCTACGATCGATTGACCGAGGCGTGCATTCGCCCGCCGGGGATGGGTCACCTGGAGGATCCGAAGCTGACTTCGGATCTCACGGTCGCGCGCGACTTCGACCTCGGTATGACCGGTCCGCCGTTGTTTATCTCGATGGACTTCATCGCAGGAGGGCTGGTCGAGGGGATCGGCGGCCTGGCCTCTGCGCTCGTGCTGGCTGCCTATGCGTGGTGGGCTCCGCTCGTGCTCGCGGGCGCGTGGTTGGCAACGCATTGGCTGCTGCGCGAAAGTGCTGTTTGGAAGGATCGAAATACCGACGAAGTGCGCAACGCACAGCGCGACGCCGAATACGCGTATCGCCTTGCCGTGGATCCACCGGCGAGCAAGGAACTTCGCATGTTCGGCCTTGTGGGATGGACGATCGAGCGCTTCGTGGCCCGCCGGACGCGATTGCACGAGCTGCAGTACGCAGCAACGCGACTCCGCGAGCGCCCGGTGGTGTGGAGCGTGTTGCTCGTCACCAGCGCCAACGTGATCGTCTTCTGGTCGCTCGCTGATGCGGCCGCCAGCGGCCGCATCAATCTCGGTGCAGTCGTGATGTTCGCCCAGGCGGCCATCGGCACCTCGATGATTGCGTTCGGAGGGCTCAACTGGGCGCTGGATGGGGCAGCGGCGCCGGTCGGAGCTGTGCTCCGTCTCGAGCCGGCCATGGGTCCGGCGGGCGCATTGCCGTCGGGTCATCGCGCACCAACCGGGATGCCCGTTCGCGACATCCGTTTCCGGAATCTCACCTTTGCCTATGCCGGTGGCGCGCCAGTTCTGGAGAACTTCGATCTCACGATTCCTGCAGGCTCTTCGCTTGCGATCGTCGGCCAGAACGGCGCTGGCAAGACCACGCTCGCCAAGCTGCTGTGCCGGCTCTACGACCCTCAGGCGGGCGCGATCGAGGTGGATGGGATCGACTTGCGCGACCTCGAGCTCAGCGCATGGCGGTCGCGGCTGACCGCCGTGTTTCAGGACTTCATTCGTTTCGAGTGGCCATTGCAGGACAACGTCGCCCCCGGAGGCGCACCAGATACGGTGGTGCGGGCCGCCCTCGAGTCGGCGGGCGCTGGCAATCTCGCAAGCCTCGGCACTGTGCTGGCACGCGGTTACGAAGGAGGCACGGACCTATCGGGTGGGCAATGGCAGCGCGTCGCGCTGGCGCGAGCCCTATGCGCGGTGCAGCTCGGTGCAGGAGTCGTGCTGCTGGACGAGCCGACAGCGCAGCTCGACGTTCGCGGAGAAGCCGAAATCTTCGATCGCCTTCTCGAGGCCACCCGTCACTGCACGACGATCCTCATCTCGCACCGTTTCTCGACGGTGCGACACGCGGATCGCATTTGTGTGCTCGAGCAGGGCCGCGTGATCGAGCTCGGTACGCACGACGAGCTGATGGCGCTCGGAGGACGCTATCGCACGATGTTCGAACTCCAGGCCCAACGATTCACCGCGACGGAAGACGAGGAAGGCGTCAGCTATGACGTCCTCAGCTGACCGGCTGCCGCCAGCGCTCTCGTCGATGTGGCGGCTGTGCAAGCTCGGTTACCGCCACGAGCCGGGGCTGCTCCTCGCGGCATTCCTTCTCGCGCTGCTCGCGGCACTTCCAGATGCGCTGCTGGCGCTCTGGTTCAAGCTGCTCGGCGAGGGCGTCCTGCAACGTGACCGAACGGCCGTCGGCGTCGCGGCCGTCGCGCTGGGTGTGTCGGCCGCGGCAACCTGGTTCCTGCGGACTGTCAGCACTAGAGTCCAGCGCCGATTCAGGGACAAGGTGACGGTTGCGCTCGAGTCGCACGTGGCCCGGCTCCAGGCGTCCATCGTCACCATCGCTCATCAGGAGCGTCCCGATTACCTCGACCGACTTTCAGTTCTGCGCGACCAGGTCTTCGTACTCGATCACATGTACATGTCGCTGTTTTCCACCTGCGGGTGGATTCTGCGCCTGGGCGTCACCATCGTCTTGTTGATGTCGATCCACCCCGCACTGATTCTGCTTGCTGTTTTTGCGTTGCCGACCGTGCTCACTTCGACGTGGCGGCCGGCCGTTGAGCGTGTCGCCCAGGAACGCGGCGCCTCGTCTGCACGGCTTGCCCGTTACCTGTTTACAACGGCCACGACGGCCATGCCTGGCAAGGAAGTTCGCGTCACCGGTATCGGCCAACGCCTCATCACCGAACGGCGTGCGGCATGGGAGAGGTGGTACGGTCCGGTATCCGAAGCTCGCTGGGGGTCGGCCGCCTGGCACACGCTGGCGTGGGCGATCTTCGGAGGGGCGTTCATCGGTGCCGTCATCTTCGTGTCCACGCGCCCGGGCGCTGGACCAGGCAACGTGCTGCTGGTGCTGGCGGCAGGGTCTCGGCTTTCGGCGTACATCGGGGCGACGGTTGGAGAAATCGGGTTTCTTCGCGGCATCTGGATGGACGGCGCGCGCCGGCTCGCCTGGCTCGAGGATTACGCCGCCTCGGTGGTGGTGGCGGAGGATTTGCCCGCGCCCGCCAGGCTGGTCGACGCCATTCGCTTCGAGCACGTGTCTTTCGCGTATCCAGGAACCGATCGTCTCGTGCTCAACGATGTGAATCTCGAATTGCCGGTTGGCGCCGTCGTCGCCATCGTTGGCGAGAACGGAGCCGGCAAGTCGACGCTCGTGAAGTTGCTGGCGAAGTTCTACGAGCCGACCGCCGGCCGGATCATGATCGACGGCACGCCACTCAAGAAGATCCGCGCCGACGACTGGCGCAAGCGGCTGGCCGGTGCGTTCCAGGATTTTTTCCGCTTCGAGTTCCGCGTCCGGCACACCGTCGGCGTGGGCGACGTGCCGCGCATGGACGACGAGCCTGCCGTCGTGACGGCTGTCGGACGGGCTGGTGCGGATGATGTCGTGGTGCGGCTGAAGGCGGGACTCGAGACGCAGCTCGGCCCGACGTGGCCCGGAGGCGTCGAGGTGTCGTTCGGCCAGTGGCAGAAACTTGCACTGGCCCGGGGGTTCATGCGCGACGCGCCCCTGCTATTGGTGCTCGACGAACCGACTGCGGCGCTCGATGCAGAGACAGAACACGCGCTCTTCGAGCGTTACGCAGCGGCGGCGCGTGGCAACGCTGGGCGGAGGGCAGGAGGGCAGGAAGGGCAGGAAGGGCAGGACGGACGCATCACAATCCTGGTGTCTCACCGTTTCTCTACGGTTCGCATGGCCGACTTGATCGTCGTGCTGGACGGTGCGCGGGTTGCGGAGGTTGGCACCCACGAAGCTCTGATGGCCAAAGGCGGACCATACGCCGAGCTCTATGGGATCCAAGCCGCAGCGTATCGCTAGTTGGCGATACTAGCGTCTGTGGGTCACCGGGTAGTCGATGGCGGCGCCCCACGCGTACGCGATAAATGACTGCGAATTGAAAGACGGCACGATCCACCAAACACCTGTCAGGGGTCGAAACACAGCGATATCCGTTCTCCCGTCGCCGTCGTAGTCGGCAGGGACGGGAATGTCCGTGTTGACGCCCCATTGGCGAGTCACATACGACGAGAAGTTCGTGGTCGACAGGAGGATCCACCAAACGCCGGTGTCGAGGCGATAGACGGCAAGATCGGTTTTTCCGTCGCCATCGTAGTCGTCCGGCACAGGGGTGTCGCTGGGAGCCCCCCACTGCGTGGTCGTAAAACTGCCGTTGGAAGACTGCAGGATCCACCAGACTCCAGTCGATCGACGATAAAAGGCGAGATCGGTCTTGCCGTCCCCGTCGTAGTCGCGGGGTACGGGGACATCATCGCCACCCCACGGCGTGGTCGTAAAACTGCCATTGGAAGACTGCAGGATCCACCAGATTCCAGTCGTTGGACGATAGAAGGCGAGATCAGTCTTGCCATCCCCGTCGTAGTCGCCAGGCACAGGAATGTCGATGGAAGCCCCCCACGGCGTGGTCGTAAAGCCGCCATTGGAGGACTGCTGGATCCACCAGACTCCAGTTGTTGGGCGATAGAAGGCAAAATCGGTTTTGCCATCGCCGTCGTAGTCACCAGGCACGGGAATATCGATGCTCGCTCCCCAGTTGGCGGTGATATACGCCGTAGGGTTTGTTCCCGACAGCGCTGCCCACCAGACGCCGGTTGATGGGCGAAACACGGCGATGTCGGCCTTGCCGTCGCCGTCGAAGTCTCCTTGCGTTGCACCTCGTGGAGTCGCGCTGACAATCTTGCGAATCGAGCCCGACGAATAGCCCACGAAATACAACTCGCCTGCGCCGTCGACACCAAAAGAGCTGATGTTGCCGAGGCTGCCGCCCAACTCCGTGGTGTGTTCGATGACGTTTGTAACGTGGGCTTCGCCGGTCGTCGAGTCGACAATCAGCGACAGCGACCACACGCGGCCGGCTACGAAATCCGCGAAGAAGTACCGGCCGCGATGGCTCGGTCCGAGGCCGAGGCCCCGGTATACGTAACCGCCCGTGACCGATTGGCCAACATTACGGCCGTATTCGTAGATCGGATCAATCAGAGGGGAGTAAGCAGGCGCCGGCAGCGCGATGTAGTCGTGCGCTCCTTCGCGATTGCGCCAACCGTAGTTGCGTCCGCCGCGGTTTGGGGGTTCGTAGTCGATCTCTTCGAACTGTCCCTGGCCGACATCGCCAATGAGAAGCGCTCCGGTTCCGCCTCTCGTCGGATCGTCGAAGCTGTAGCGCCAGGGGTTCCTCAGGCCAAAGCTCCAGATCTCGGGTCGGGTCCCGGGCGGGCCGCCGCCGATGAAGGGGTTGCTCGGCGGTACTTCGTAGCCGCTCGGATGGCCGTCCGGCACGTTTACGTCAATCCGCAGCATTTTGCCGAGGAGCTCGGTCGGATTCTGGGCGCGATGATCCGGGTCGTTTGCCGACCCGCCGTCGCCAAGACCGATGTAGAGGAACCCATCAGGGCCGAACGCAAGGTTTCCGCCGTTGTGATTGGCGAATGGCTGCGCGATGAACGCGGGTCCTCCAGCTCCACCCCAATGCAAATCGAACCGCGACGCGGGATCGGCAACCACCGGATTGGCCGACCTCACAAAGCGAGCGACGACGGTGTTTCCAGCAAGATCTGTAAAGTTGACGAAAAATCGGCCGCTTGTCGCGTAATTGGGCGCAAAGGCGAGCCCGAGAAGCCCGCGCTCTCCGCCCGTGCTCACGGTTGCACGGAGATCCAGGAAATCGGTTGGCAGAACTACGCCGTTGCGGACGACGCGAATGCGACCGCCCTGCTCGACTACATACTGCACGTCGCGGTCGGTTGGATCCTGGACGAATCCCACTGGCAGCGTGAAGCCTGACGCGTACACGCGGGATCGGAGTGGAGTCTGAGCCTGACCAACACCCGCAAGAACGAGTATCGCCCCGATGACGGCAACGACGCGTACGGCCAGAAGATCGTGCGGTCTCCGCAGGGAGATCACAAATTTCATGATAGACAAAGACTTCGAACGTGTCGCTTGCTCCGTGTTCATTTTTCGCCGCTCCCCCGGATCCGATCCAAAAGGATGAACATTGCGGCCGTCTCGTCACTGTCTCGAGTCCTTATCGGATCATTTCGCGCGTGCAGTAACACGAATTGGTGGCGCCTGGGTCTCGCGAGTCGTCAGCGTGCGCTATGCCGGGCGGCAGCTAGATGACGCGTTTCTCAGGTAGGTACTTCGGAGATCAAGTTGCTCGCGGTTACGCCTGGGAACGCAAGCAAGGTTGGGTAGCGGCATTGAACTTCCGGCTGAAGCCGGAAGCCACACACGCGATTGATTCACAAGCTACATCACTTCGGCACCCGATGCCTGCACCGTGCCCAGCAGCCCGTGCAACAGCTCGATCCGATCGCTCAAGAGTTCGAAGAGCGCCTCGCGGTTGATGCGGAGCACCGAACCGGCCTCGAGCACGGTCGCGCTCTCTTCGGTCAATCGGTCGCCCAGGGTTTCGACGATGCCGATGGTGTCTCCGGGTGCTGCGACCACTGGCGCCTTGCCGTTGCGAGCGATCTGGACGCGCCCTTTCAGCACGGTGTAAATCGCGGCGAGTTGGCCTTCCTTGAAGAGATCCGCGCCGGAGGCGATGGGCTCTTCTTGCGCGATCGATGCAATGGCCTGGAGATCCTCTGCCGTCGCATGGACAAAGAGCGGTACCTGCTCGAGCGCGATCACCCGTTCGATCGGCCGAAGGTTGCCTGCCGCGACGCGACTGTCGAGCGGGGAGCGGGGAGCCACGACTGGGGGCCAGGCAGCCGCGGCGGGTCCGGTCATCAACATGCGGAACAGGCCGTGCGCCAGCTGGACGTTTTCGGAAAGGAGGCCGTTGAAGTCGTCGGCTCCAAGCGCGAGAGAAATGGAGGATTCGACTGCCGCGATGGTTTCCGGAACCGGTGCGCTGGCGAGCGCCGATCCCATGACCAGCACCGCCGGAGCTTCGACCTCTCGAGCGTTGCCGTGTTCGTCGGCGGTCCGCGCACGGCCATCCAAAAGAAATTGGAACGCACCGGCCCGGGCCCCTTGCTCCAGTACCCGCTGCCCTGGTTCATGACGCAGTTGGTGGCCAGTGGCAGCGATCCGGTAGAGCTCGTCAACGGAAACGAACGCGAAGAGTGGCATACGCCGCAGGCGATCCGCGACTTCGACGGCCGGCAGTGGCTCCCGCCATCGGGCTCGGCGCTCGGCCGCCGTCATGCGTTGGGACGCGAGGGCCCAGGATGCGGCTTCGAAAACGCTCCAATCACGGACATCGCGGTGTGCCAGGATGTGCTCGAGGTCGTCTCCAAGCGTCCACATCTTTCGCGCTTCCACGTAGTGAATCGCGGCGGAAGCCAACGTCTGGTCCGGCTCGTGCACCAGTTGCACGACCGTTTCTTCGAGATCCCGCACGCGCGATCGAAGCAGCACGTTGGCCTTGCGTACGCGCTCGTCGATCGGAAGATCCTCGAGAACCGGCATGATCCGCTTTCTCAAATCGCCCTTGAGCAGGTTGTCCAAGTACTCGGCTGCGCTGGCGCGGACGCGGGTATCGCCGTGCTCGAGCGCCCATCGCGCCGCGGAAATGTCTCTCCAGGGATAAATGAGACCGAGAAATCTGTACACGCGGTCTTTGCTTCGGTCGAGTTTCTCGCCGAGCGATCGGCCGAGGAGGGTATCCGCGGCACTCTCGTCGGCGCGTCTCAGGCTGTAATCGAGGCTCAGGTAGTTGAGGTAGTGGGCGCCGTCTTTGAGCGTAAGCGCCTCCAAGCGTGCTCGATCCAACGTGAACTCGGGATGGTCGTGGGTGACGGTCTCGATAGCCGTCAGCGCCTTGTAACGCAAGAAGCCATCCGGATCCTCGAGGAGCTCCGCCAGCAGATCGACTGACTTCTGCGACGGTATGCGCGCCAGCGTTCCGGGGATGTGGCGTCGGACCCAGACGTCTTCGTCCTGGTCTCGAACGAAATGAGCCATGACGTCGAGGATGGGTTCACCGTAGCCGACCAGCGCCTCCCGCGCGGCGCCCTTCAGCAACCGATTCCGCGATAACGAGACGAGCGCTGGAACGAACAACGCGTCCGCCGCGCCGACTTTCGCCGCACTCTGGATCGCCTCGAGCGCCACGGTGACGTCCGGATCGTAGAAGAGCGGGATCAGCAGATGCCGGAACCGTTCGTTGTGAATCAGCGGGATAAGCCGCGCGACTTCACGCCGGGCCTCTGCCCTTGTTTCCCGGGTGTCGTCGACCAGCGCCCGCAGCGCGCGCTCGGTTGCATCGACATCCGACTCAACGGTGCTGTCGGCGAGCGCGATGGCGGCGGTCGCCACCAGCCGCGGGTCGCTATCAGATAGCAGCGGTCGCATGATCTCGGCGGCCCGCTCGCGACGAATCGTCGCCAGCGTGCGCACGGCGGCGATGCGGACTTCGTGGTCAGCGTCCTTCAGGAGACGCTCGATGGGCGGCAGCCAACGTTCGGCGAGATCGGGCCGGACGCCCTCCATCGCCGTCAGTGCCCGCGCCCGAACCCGCGGCGACTCGTGATAGAGCAGCAACGGCGTAATCAAGTTACGTTTGTCGAGCGACTCGAGCAGATCGATCGCGTAGAGCACGCGCTGCTCGTCCGGGCTGGAAAGTTCCTCGACCAGCGTCTCCACAGTCGAAAGATCCGCAACATTGACGCGTACTTCAGCAGCTTCGATGTCGCGGCGTTCGAAGCTCTGCCTGAACGATGCGAGGTATTGACGTTTGGCCCGACTGGCCATCACATACCAGACCACGGTCAGGCCAAGGCTCACCCAACTGATTTGGGGCCACGTGAGCCCAAAACCCCAAGGTTGGACGAGCAGCAGGATGAAGACCGCACCGACACCTCGTGCGACCCGATCGACGGTGACGTCGACGAATGGCTTAATTTCCTGACGGAGCTCGGTCGGCAGGGGCAGAAACAAGACTTCACGGGTGGTCTTGTCGACCGAGTAACGCACTGATCGATCCAGCGTCGTGGCGACGGCCGGCGCCCAGACGTTCCTCGTCGCCAGTATCGCGGCGCCGGAGGCAAATAAGTTGGTTGGCAACATCATCAGCGCGAAACCGATGCCGAGATATCGATGAATCACCGGCGTCAGCCAGACCTGGATGATGAACGCCGCCGCGGATATGCCGAAGCGAATCTGCGCGAGGAACTTCGAGACGGAGTTGCCGCGTCCGAGTTCTTCGGCCGCCATGTTGACCTGCTGATCGATGAGCGCAGCCCCGAGCGAGCCGAACGCAATCACGAGGGCCACGAGCTGTACCTGCTTCGACTCCGTGAGCAGTTGGAACGCCCGCGCAATCGTGACGCCTTTTTCTTCCTTTACGCCTCCGCCCTCGATCGCCTGAACCGCCGCCTTCTCCCGTCCAAGGATGACTGCGGCGAGCGGCACGCAGAGGCCGAGCACGACCGAGCTCACCAAAAGCAGCCCGTTCGCGCCGACTTCGTCGATGATGAGGGCCGTCAACGCAGATCCGGTCATGCCGCCGAGGGCAACCCCGCCCCCGACGAAACCGAACAGTCGTTTCGCCTGCCGTGGGTCGTAGATGCCGTTGGCCAGCGTCCAAAACTGGCTGATGAGGAGAATGGCAATGATGGCGCCCCAGATGTAGAACGCGACCGAGACCCAGTCGCCCCCCGTCCTGAACAGCGCCCAGAAAGCCAACATGATGGCGGTCATGCCGGCCTGAATGATTGGCAGCGCCCACCGGCGGGGAAGGATCGAAAAGAGGCGGGTGTAGCCAAGCATCAAGACGCCAATGAGCAATCCATTGGCAAAGATGACGTAGGGCACGTTGACCGCACCCAGGCTGTCGATCAGTTTCGAGCGCGTGAGCGGCTGGATGATGTTGTACGACGTCATCCCAAGGTAGGCGTAGGCGAACATCAGCAGTGCGGTGACGCCCTCGTCGTCCCGCAATTCCACGATCGGCGAGAAAATCCGGCGGATCGATCCAGTGCTCATGTCAGCTTTGCGGCTCGTCCGACGCCTGCACTTCACATACTAGGGCTGGGGCAAGCATCGAGTGTGCGCCGAAGGTGAAGAATATGTCGTGAGCGGAAGGAATTGCTAGCACCGCGAGGCAGGTGAATGGAACGGTGCGGGGCACGTCAGCCGGATTAGTCCGGGCTGACGTGCGCCCGCGCACTATTGACCCGACTTATCGGACCTTAATGGTGATCCGAACTTCCGTAGCCCGCATCGTGGCGCCCGCTTCCTGATACGTGACTTGCACCGTGTCTCCCGCCCCGACGAGGGTGTTGAAGGCGATCCGGCCTCCGGCCTGCTGGGTTGCGGTGCCGGCGCCCTTCGCTTCCACTTTGGTTTCAGGGCTGACCGCGAACGTCATGTCCTTGTTGTCGGCCGTGACCACGAGCGAATTCGCCGTTGCCGACTTGACCTTGCCAGTCACGCTCTTGGAAGGAGGAGCTGCGGTCGTCGAGACGGACCCGCCGCCTTCGCCAGCATCGCTGACCGCACGGACCTCGGTCGCCGTCATCTTGCCACCCGCCTCGGTGTACTGAACGATGACTGCCCCGCCCGGCTTGATGGCGTCGCCGATCTTGATGCCGGGCGCGCCGGTTGCCTGTGCATCGCGGGTGGCCCTTCCGGCACCCCGAGCCAGCACCGCCGTCTTGCTATCAACGGCGAAGGTCATCTCCTGCGCCCCCACCTTCACCTTCAACGAGGAATCGGTAACTGCGGTGACCGTGCCCCGGGCTTCCTTACTCGTCTGGGCCGCGGCGGGGCTGAGACCGACAAAGGCTCCGAAAACCAAGACAATGAGGAGCAAAGTTCCGAGACGCTGCACTCGACCCATAACGCCTCCCTTGTTGACAATCCACCTAGGTCGGACCGCGCCGACCCGCCAATCAGAGCCGAAGACCTGTGGGGTGACCGCGGGGACTATAACGGATTCACCTGCCTGGTGTCACTGACCATTTTCCTGTGCACCGTCACCGGACCAACGCTACACTCATCACCACAAGAAGCCGGGAAGGGTCCCTTGTTCAACTCGAAAATGTCCGAACGTTGGAACATAGTGGAGGCCTCTGGCCTGTTCGAGGTCTTTCGAAAAAGGAGGATGTGACCATGAGGGTGATGCCGTGGCTGTTGGTTTCCTTGGTGTTTCCCCTTCTTGAGTCGCCCGTGCGCGTCGTCGCGCAGGCGCCGGCGCCGGCCCAGCAAGCAACCGACTCGAGAATCTGGATTGGCAAGTACGGCGACTTCGAAGAGTTCCTTCGCACCGCCAAGATCGAGCGCACCACCGGTACTGGTGTTGGCGTGTTGGCGCCTCGGCACGCACATTTCGAGCCCGGCGGACTCGCCAACGGCGCGGCCGTCAAGAAGGTCAAGCCAGGCAAGCGAGATGGATTCTTCGAGAGTTATAAGTCGGAGATCGCGTCGTACAAGCTCGACAGATTGCTCGAGCTGGACATGGTTCCCCCAACTGTCGAGATCAAGTATGAAGGTGAGCAGGCGTCCGCCCAACTTTGGGTGGAAAATGTCAAGATGCTCAGCGACATCCAGAAACAGGGTGTCCGTGATCCCGACGCGGCGCGGTGGAATCGCCAGCTGCATCGAGCGCAAGTGTTCGACTCCCTCGTGGGCAACATCGATCCCAACGCCGGGAATTGGCTCTTCGATCCGTCGTGGCACTTCATCAAGATCGATTGCTCTCGGTGCTTCACTGATACGGCTACGCTGCAATTCGACATCAAGAAAGTCGTGAAGAAAATCGACCGGCCGTTCTTCGACCGTGTCAAGAGTCTGGATCGCGACGCAGTCCGGCGCGAGATCAGCGATCTGCTGACGGAATCTGGTGCGATGTCGGCGCTCTTCAGGCGAAGGGACGCCATCGTGAAGGCCTTCGAGGAACTCGCCAAGAGCCAGGGCGAGGCGAATGTTTTCGAGGATTGGCCGTCACAATGAATGTGCTGCGGGCCCGTCTCGTTGCTGTCGGTGCGCTGACTGCTGGGCTGCTGGTACAACCGCGCTCGCTTTCTCTGCAAGGCGCGGAGCCGGCGTGCGAGTTCGACCGCGTCGAGCGGGTCGTCGCCGTCGGCGATGTGCACGGGGCCTACGACGCCTTCGTAAGCATTCTGCGAACGGCGGGTCTCATCGACGAGCGACAGCGCTGGGTTGGCGGCAAAGCACATCTCGTTCAGACCGGCGACGTCGTCGACCGCGGTCCTGATTCACGCAAGGCTCTCGATTTATTGGAGAGGCTTCAGGGAGACGCGCGGAAGGCTGGCGGCGCCGCGCATCCGCTGATCGGCAACCACGAAGCCATGCGGCTTCTGGGCGACATGCGCTACGTCTCCCCGGGAGAGTACGGGGCGTTCGCCACAGGACGCTCCGAGCAGATCCGGGACGACTTCCTTCAATCGCAGGACAGGGCCAAGCGCGAGGATCTCCTCAAACAGTACCCGCTCGGGATGCTCGAAATGCGCGTCGCCTTCGGGCGCAACGGCCATTACGGCGAATTGATTCGAAAGCTGAACGCTGTCGTCAAAATCAACGGAATCGTCTTCCTCCACGGCGGCATCAGTCCTGCAGTCGCGACGATGTCCTGCGACGCGATCAATACCACGGTCAGGCGGGAGCTGACGACCGATATCGACAAGGTCAGGGCCGAGCCGCTCGCCAGCCTCGCGGCACGCGACGACGGGCCCCTTTGGTATCGGGGTCTCGCGCTAGAGCCCGACACATTCGAGCCGCAAGTGGATGACATCCTTGCCAAACAGCGAGCGCGTGCAATCGTCGTCGGCCACACCGTGCTGCAAGACGGTCGGATTCGTGCGCGTTTCGGCGGAAAAGTGATTCAGATCGACACAGGGATGCAAACGCAGTACGTCGCCACCGGGCGCGCGTCTGCACTCGAGATCAAGGACGGCGCCTTTACGGCCATTTATCCGGATCGCCGCGACGTCCTCGCCAACGTCCCCGAAGACACGCCGGCGGCTGCACCCGTTCCAGCACGATAATGCTCCGACGAATGCTGCAGATTCGGCGCGGCGAGGCGTCGCGCGCCGCCCTGCTGTTCGCCTATCTGTTTCTCGTCATCTCCAGCTACGTCGTCACCAAGAGCACGCGCGACGCGCTGTTCCTGGAGCGGTACAGCGCGGACCGGCTGCCGTACGCCGACATTGCGTCAGCCCTGACCGTGGCGGTTGTGATGGCGGTCTATCTGCGAGTCCACCGCCGCATCGGCCTTCGGCCGATGCTTGTCCGCACCCTTCTGGCGTTTTCAGCAGTCAGCGTCGGCTTTTGGATCATCGGCCGAGGTGAAGAGCCTTGGTGGATGCTCCCTGCACTCTACGTGTGGGCCAGCGTCTTGGGCGTGTTGCTCCCCGCTCAAGTCTGGACGCTCGCCAATTACGTCATGACGACACGTGAGGCAAAGCGGCTGTTTGGCATCGTCGGAAGCGGGGGGCTCTGCGGATGGATGGTCGGCGGTTTGATCACGCGGACCTCAGCCGCCCGCCTGGGGACGGAAAACCTGCTGCTGATGATCGCGGCGACGCTCGCGATCTGCGCAGTGCTGGTTGCTGCCGTCTGGCGCGAACGGAAGGGGTTGCCGCCGTCCGGGCCCCTGCCGGAGGCGAGTGGACTGCGGGAAAGTTTCTCGCTGGTGTGGCAATCACCTCACCTGCGAGCGATTGCCAGCCTGGTTTGTCTGTCCTCGCTGGTGACGACGATCGTGGCGTGGCAGTTTCGAGCGATAGCCAAGGCTTTCATTCCCGACACGGATGCGCTCGCTGCATTCTTCGGCACGTTCAACGTGTATGCCGGTGCGCTGTCGCTGGCGACTCAGTTGCTGCTGACATCGCGGCTTCTGCGCTCGCTGGGATTGGGAGTGGCGTTGCTGGTCGTGCCGCTGGCCCTCACGAGCGGCTCCCTCGGCATCTTGATTTCGGGGAGCTTGTTGTCGGCCGTGCTCCTGAAGGGTGGCGATCAAATTCTGCGCTACTCAATCGACCGATCGACGGTCGAACTTCTGTACTTGCCGGTGCCGGCCAGGCTGATGGCGCCCGCGAAAGCCCTGATCGACACGGTGATTTGGCGGGCCGGCGATGCGGTTGGCGCCCTCTTCGTACTGGCCGGTGTGAGTCTGCTGGGTCTCTCCGCCACGCGACTGAGCGTCGCGAGCCTGCTGCTGCTCGCAGCCTGGATCGTCGCGGCCGTGGCGGCGGAACGTCATTACGTCCGAAATCTGAGGAACAGCATTTACGAACACCGTCTCGACGTCGAGCGCTTGGCGCAGGTCGCCGAGCGGTCGGCCACCGATGCTCTGACGGATGCGCTCGGATCGGGCGATCCAAGCGACATCTTGTATGCCTTGACGCTGCTCGAAGGACGAGAGACGGAGATTCCGCTTCAGCCGGTTCGCCGCCTGCTCGATCACCGGTTGCCTGACGTGCGCAGAAAAGCCGTGGCATTGCTCGCAGACGCTGACGACACATCCGTTCTGGACCGCGTCGAGCGTCTGTTTCACGACGATGCCGATCAAGGCGTTCGCACTGCGGCCCTCTTGTATTTGTCGCGCCTCAGCGACGTGGATCCGCTGGTCCGGCTCACAGAGCTCGATCACGTACATGCAAGCTCGGTGGCCTCCGCCATCGCGCAGTTCCTCGCTCGTCCCGGGCCGAAGCAGAATATCGAAGCGGCGCGGCTCTTGTTGGATGTGGCGCTCAACCATGACGGGCCGGACGGCTATCCTGCCCGTCTGGAAGCCGCGCGTGTGGTCGGTTCGTTTCCGGATTGCTTCAACGATCAGCTCAACCGGTTGTTGAAAGACTTGGCTCCTGAAGTGGTGCGTCTTGCGATTCGTGCCGCGGCGCAAGCCAGCGACCCGGCATCGGTACCGCTGGTCATCGCGTGGCTGTGCGATCCGACGCTTTCTGACGATGCCACGGACGCCTTGGCGACGCTGGGCGAGCGCGCTGTCCCCGCTCTTCGCCAGGCACTCCTGGATCCGCAAACGCCGGCCGCCCTGAGACACGCCATTCCCGACATCCTTCAGCGTGTTGCGACGCCGGAAGCCGAGCAGGGGCTGGTCGAGACCCTTCTGGACTCCGACCCGATGCTACGCTTGCGAACGGTTTCGGCTCTCAATAAGCTCCGACAACTTCATCCCGCGCGACGGTTGGAGAAGGAGCTGATCGAGACGGTGCTGGCGGCCGAGATCTTGGGTCACTATCGCTCGTATCAGCTACTGGGAAAGCTGTCCATCGAGACGGTCGTGAATCAGTCATCTGTCGACCAAGTCAAGTTGTCGATGAGCCGGGAGCTGGAGCGCATTTTTCGGTTGATGAAGCTGCTGTTGCCCGACCACGACTTGCATAGTGCGTACGTCGGCCTGCAGTCCGAAAATGCCGCCGTTCACGACAATGCGGTCGAGTTTCTGGAAAACGCGCTCCCGACACAATTTCGAAGCCTCGTGCTTCCGTTGATCGATAGCGAAATCAGCCTCGCGGAGCGGATGCGTCTCGCGGAGCGGATGGTCGGGTCCACGCACGAAACGTCGGAGGATGCTGTTCAGGTATTTGCTGCGAGTGGTGCGCTGTTGCAGGATGTTGCCGCAAACGCCGAACGCAACGCCGAATGGCTGCGTCGAAAATGATGTGATGCCTACTTCGTAGGCTGATCGGACGCCGGCTTCTCTTGCGCCCGCGCGGCACTCAGAATGAACCCCAGGCCGTAGTTGCCCTCGTGGCAGGCGTACTCGTAAATCGGACCTTCCCACTTCCTCATGAGAATCTCGCCCGTCCAGGGTCTCGTCCACGTCGTCGGATCGTCGAGTGTGAACTGGTAGAGGATCGAATCGGCGTCGACGCGCGTGAAACGCTCGAGCACGCGCAGATTGTCACTGGCGAAAATGTCCTGGCGCGCAGTTGCCGGAGGACCGCGAAAGTTCGTTCTGTCGGTGAAATTCGTCGTCTCGACCACAAGAGTGTTGCCTTCCCAGTGGCCGCGTCCGTCGCCGCCCTGCAGGTGGATGATCGGGCCGACATGAGGCCGGCCGTCGAGCGGAATGACACGAATGCCATGCATCAGCTCGTGGCGAATCACCACGGCATTGTTGCTTTGAAGGATCTGCAGGTTGTTGTAGTAGCTCGCGCCCAGCATCGGTGGGCCTTCGTTTCCCCACGAGATGCAGCGCTCGCCGAGCGATCGGTACTCGACGGCGTCAGCAGGGCCTCGGCTCCGTGCTTCGGCCGCGCGCGCCGCCGCTCGTTTCTGAGCGTTCGCCGTCAACGGAGGTACCCGGCCATCTGCAGGCTCGAAGATCAGCGAAGAGCGCCGGCGCGAGACGCCCTTCGCGTAACTCTCGCTTTGCCAGATGACGTTGTCGTAATGAATGTCTTCCTTCGACTGGCTGTTCTCGCGAAGCTCCTGTTGCTGTTGGTACAGGGCGGCTTCGGCTTCAGTTAGAAATTCCTTGCCGGCCAGCTCCGCCGGACGTTCCAGAGGCGTAAAGGTTGCGTTCGTCCAATAGCCCTGGAGGTCCGGCTGGCCGTCAGGTGTTCGCGGTTGGCTCCAGGCCTTCGTCGGCTGCCCTTCGCGCTTCGCCCGACTCTGGCCCGCCACGCTTGCAGATGCGAGCGATAAGATGGCCGCGATAGCGAACAGCGCGTACGGAGGTCGACGGCGCATGCGCGATCCTTCGATGATTACTTCAGCTCGTCGAAGATCACCTGAACGTTGCTCTTCAGGCGCACCGGCTGAGGCGCTGCGTACCCCGCATACTTTGCGGGCATCGTCCAGCTGTTCGCGATCTCGTCGACCGACTTGCCTGCCTTCTTCGCCTCGCCAACGGCCGCGAGGAACTCACGGTTGAAGTCGGCGTACTCTTTCAAGTCGTTCATCGTCATTTGCGTGCTGTGACCGGTGATGATCGTGTCGACGTTCTTGACGGTGCTATGCGCCTTGCTGAGCGTGTCGGCGATCAGCACGCCGCTGCCGCCGTTGTTCTTGTCGAGGAGTGGGAGATTCTTCCCCGAAAAGATATCGCCGGCATGCATCACTCTCAGGGCCGGGAAGACGACCCACGCGTCACCGTTCGTGTGGCCGCGGCCGAAATAGTACAGGTCGATCTCGTCGGCCCCTTTGCCGATCGCCATCTTGTCGTTGAACGTCTTGGTTGGCATGCCTTTCCCGTTGTTCGCCTTGAAGATATTGGTCGGCGGCCCCTGCTGCGCGATCCCGAACGCGGGGTTCATGCTCTCCATGTTCACTTTCGTGTTCTCGTGCACGATGATTTCGATATTGGCAGGAAACTCCACGTTACCGCTGACGTGGTCGCCATGCGTATGTGTGTTGATGACGGTCGTGATTGGCTTGTTCGACAACTCCTTGATCTTGTCGAGAATGGGCTGACCCCATCCCGGATTCTTCGTGTCCACGACGACGATGCCGGAGGTCCTCACGAAGACGGCGGTGTTTCCGCCGCCACCTTTGAGAACGAACAGGTTGTCTTTGAGCTTCTCAACCTCGACAACCCGCGGTGCCTGTTGTCCGGCGCCCGCCGGGGGCTGCTGAAAAGCCGTGACGGCGAGTGACAACGAGCCGACCCCGACAAGAATGGCGAGAACCCCCACTCTCCGCATGGCAAGCCTCCTCGACAATAAAAAAGCGTTCAATGTCCCGGCGATTATAGGCCGGACGACCCCGAGGCGTCGCATGAATTGCAGCCGCCTGAAAGGGACGCGCAAGAGGACGAGGGCCGCAGAATGGCCCAGAACAGATGATGAATCGCGATAAGGCCGACAGTTCTGTAGGCGCCGGCCGTTTCCAGACGTTTCTGTCGTCCCCAACGGCTCAAAGAATTCGTTGGCTGAAGTTTTACAGAACGAGCTGAAGGAAGCTCGAGCCGACGTTCGAGCAATCGAAGGCATGAAGACCGAACCGATTCGCCAGCTCCGCGCAAGCTTCGATCCCCCGACAACTGTTCCCGCGCGCGTCGAGACGAGGTGAGTAGGTCGCGATGCCCAGCTGGCGGTTGACCACCGCCATCACGCCCCCGGCCACGCCGCTCTTGGCCGGCACTCCTACCCGATATGCCCACTCCCCAGAATAGTCATACATCCCGCATGTGAACATGATCGAGAGCATGCTCCGAACAGCGCCAATGTCGAATACTGGTTTGGCACTCAACGGGTTACGGCCCATGTTGGCGAGTGTGGCCGCCATCATCGCCAGATCCCGACACGTCACGAGGATGCCGCACTGTCTGAAGTAGACGTCGAGGGCTCTTTCCGCCTGTTGGTGTACGAGGCCGAAGTTGAGCAGCAAATGCGCGATGGCGCGGTTGCGGTGCCCGGTCCGCCGCTCCGACTCGAACACCGCCTCGTCGGTCGCCAGTGGGCGACCGGCGGCGGCGCTGAGGCGAGTGAGAACGTGATTGAAAGTCGTCTCGCCGTGGAGCGCATGAAGCAGCGCGGTCACCGTAATCGCACCGGCATTGATCATCGGGTTGTGAGGTCGGTTCGTTCCGGTCTGCAACTCGATGGAGTTGAAGGCGTCTCCACTCGGTTCGACGCCCACATGCTGCGCGACTCTGTCATGGCCGTACTCTTCGATCGCCATTCCAAAAGTAAATGGCTTGGAAATGGACTGGATGGTGAACGGACGGTCGCAGTCGCCAGCCTCGAACGCCTGGCCGTCGGCAGTGACGATGCAAATGCCAAAGTGATCTGGGTCGGCCCTTCCCAATTCCGGAATGTATGTGGCGACCTCTCCATCGTTCAAGGAGTGATAGCGCTCGTAGAGTTTCTCGACAACTGTCTGCAGTTCGTGTTTCGACATGTGACTCGAATGGCCTCGTTCCGCTTTGCGTTTCCGCATTCGTCTCGCCATTTCGGCGGCGATGCTGCGACCGGCTGAGCAATGCGCATGCCCGGACAGCTCTCAGGCTCCCTGTCGTAACGCGTCGCATCGAATTCGGCGGGGTTCCAGGTCGAGCGCAGCACGGCGCCAAGCCAATCTCGACGATCGCGACTCCAACGATTCCGACATCAATGTCAGACTTCATCGGAGCTGCTACATTAACGTCGATTTCCAAACCCGCGTATACTCAGATTGTTTCACCAAAAGGGGAAGCTCCATGTCCATCCGACCGGTCAAGCGGGTCGTTCAATCAAAACCGACGATCGAGGGCGCCGGCGTTCACCTCCGGCGCGCCTTCGGCTTTGGCGACACGCGCGAGTTCGATCCGTTCCTGCTGTTCGATGATTTCCGCAACGACATCCCCGAAGAGTACTTGCGGGGATTTCCGTGGCATCCGCATCGTGGGATCGAGACGATCACGTATGTGCTGGCCGGCACCGTCGATCACGGGGACAGCCTTGGAAATCGCGGTTCGCTCGCGGGCGGCGACGTGCAATGGATGACTGCCGGAAGTGGGATCATTCATCAGGAAATGCCCAAAGGCGATCAGCAAGGGAGGATGCACGGATTCCAGCTCTGGGCGAATCTGCCTGCCGCTCTGAAGATGACGACGCCTCGATATCAGGACGTCACGGGAAAGGACATTCCCGAGGTGGTCGATGACGATGGAACCAGGGTTCGCGTGATCTGTGGAAGCTTTTGGGGCGCGACCGGTCCGGTAGACGGCATTGCCGCCGATCCACGGTATCTCGATGTGTCTATTGCCCCTGGGCGTCGCAAGACGCTGCCGGTCGAAACCTCCCGCCACGCGTTCGCGTACGTGTTTGCTGGATCGGGCACGTTTCGCAACGCCTCTCAACCGCGGCCGGTCACTACCGAGGGCGTCGGACAAATGGATTCGGAAGTTTCACGGCTCACGATGCCAGCGGAGGAGATTGGCAACCGCTCTCTTATCCTGTTCGATCGCGGCGATGAAGTGACCGTTCAGGCCGGCGAGCAAGGGATCCGCTTTCTCCTGGTATCCGGGAAACCGCTCGAAGAGCCCGTAGCGTGGTACGGTCCGATTGTCATGAATACTCAAGAGGAACTCAAGCAAGCCGTCGCTGAGATTCAACAGGGGACCTTTATTAAACACCCGTAACCTTCGGTACACTTTCGCGCCATGAACAAGCATTCCATCGCTCGTGTAGCAGTCGCCCTCATCCTCGGTGGTGCGATGTGGATGGCTCATGCCTACGGCCAGCAGTTCGGCTCGCAGGCTGCGAAGCTCGATCTGGTGAAGGTCAAGGACGACTTATACGTCATCCATAACGACTTCGTGCCCGGCAATTCAACTGCGTTGATCACGAACGACGGCGTCGTGCTGGTCGACGACAAGTTCGAGGTCGACTTCAACAACATCGTGGCCGAGCTGAAAAAGGTGACGGACAAGCCGATCAAGTACGTCATCAACACCCATCATCACGGCGATCACAGTGGCGGCAATGCCAAGATGCAGGCGATGAACGTCCAGGTGGTTGCCTCCGAGCAGGCGCGGCAGAACATGGTGGACGGCAATCAGCCGGGCCTTCCCGTCGTCGTATTCGAGCACCACGCCCACATCTACCTGGGCGGAAAGAACGTGGAGCTCTATCGCTTCGGCCGCGCCCATACCAATGGCGACGTCGTGGTCTATTTTCCGGCCCACCGAACGCTTGCGGCAGGGGACATGTTCACCTTCGGCGATGCGACGCCGCAGTTGATCGATTACGCCGGCGGCGGAAGCGCGAAGGAATGGACCTCGACGCTCGACTCCGTGCTGCAGCTGGACTTCGATACCGTGGTCCCAGGGCACGGTCCCGTGACCAGCAAGCAGGAGATGCGCAAGTTCCGCGATAGTACGGTCACCTTCCGAAATCGCGTGCACGAGATGCTCGTTCAGAAAAAGACGCGTGACGAGATCGCGACGACGCTGCGTAGCGAGTTTCATTGGGCGGATCTGCACGTGAACGTCAGTCTCAATGGGGCGATGGTGGAGCTTCAGTAAAGGCGCGAGATGGATCGGCGAACATTGCTGATAACAGCGCTGGGTACAGTGGGTGCTCAAGGTGCACAGGGTGCACAGGGTGCACAAGGTGCGCGGGGGACGGCGGGTCTCCGCGATGCCGTAAGGGATGCCGAACAGCAGTTTGCCGCCACCATGGCGCGTCGAGACTTTGGCGGGTTTCCGAACTACATTTCAGAAGAGGCCATCTTTCTCGGCAGCGAATGCAATCGTCAGGTTCTTCGTGGACGGACGGCTATCGTTGCCGCGTGGAAGGCGTTTTTCGACGGTCCAACCGCCCCGTTTGCGTGGGCGCCAGATTTCACCGAGGTGCTCGACTCCGGTGGCCTGGCCCTTTCGAGCGGTCCGGTGAAGAATCCGGCGGGCGAGTTGACCGGCAGGTTCAACTCCATCTGGCGGCTGGAGTCGGACGGTCGATGGCGCGTGGTCTTCGATCAGGGATCCGCGCTCTGCCCGCGCTAGCCGCAAATAGCGCCCGTCAACTGAGTTCGCGGCCTCTCGGCCCAGTACAAAATTTTGGACGTTGTACGCCATCGGTGTGCCATCGCGTGAAAGGATTGGCCAACAGGTTGCCGGATATCCGCTATGATGTGGGCTGGTTCCTTCCAACTGCCGCGTCACTACATGCGCAGATTTCTGCTGGTAGTAGCAACTGCGTTCGCGTTGCTGGGCCGTACGCCCCAGGCCGCAGAAGATCCGCGTCTGGAGCGGTTTGGCGATTACGTGGAATCGCTCCGGCTGCAGACGGGCATCCCGGGACTCGCAGCTGCCATCGTCGGTAACAACGCCGTCCTCTGGCAGCGCGCGTTCGGCCGGCAGGACATCGAGCGATCGATTGCGGCGCGAACCGACACGCCATTTCAGCTCGACGGTCTCACCCAGGTGTTCACGGCGACGATGGTGCTGCGTTGTGTCGAGGAAGGCACATTATCGCTCAGCGAGCCGGTCGGCAATCTCATCCCGCCATCCTACAGACCGCGGCCTGCCGAGCCCGGTGCGACCGTTGGACAACTTCTGACGCATACATCCGGACCTCCGGCTAATCTGGTCTACGCCTACCGTCCCGAGCGGCTCGAGCCACTGGTCCCTGTCATCAGAACGTGCGCAGTGGGGTCTTTCCGCAAGACTCTTTCGAACATGTTCGAGCGAGCTCGCCATGGTGGACTCGGTGCCTGGTCCCGACATCAATAGCCTGGTGGGACCGGCCGAGGGTATTCCAACGCCTGAGGCATCCGCTCGATATGCTGCGGTTCTCCAACGACTGGCGACGCCGTATGCCGTGGATCAGAATCGGCGTGCGGTCATCTCTCCGTACGCCACGATTGCGCTGACTCCCGCAGGCGGTGTGATTTCTACCGTCCAGGATCTGGCGGAGTTCGTGCTTGCCCTGAGGAGAGGGATCCTTTTGAAGCCCGATACGCTTGCGTCGGCGTGGCAAGCGCCTCTCAGACCAGATGGTGAGCGGCTGCCGCACGGCTATGGCTGGTTCGTGCAGAGCTACAACGGAGAAACCGTCGTCTGGCAGTACGGCATCGGCGAGAAAGTCGAGAACCGAGGAGACAGCTCATCGTCACTGATGGTGATGTTGCCTTCGCGTGGGTTGACGCTGATCATCCTGGCGAACAGCAGCGGGTTGGCGAAATCTCTTTTGCTGTCGGACGGGGACGTGAGCGTCTCGTCGTTCGCGCGCGTGTTCTTGGGAATGTTCGTGAAGTAAGTATCTGTGTACAAGAGTGGGCCTGGCGTGGTACAACTCGCGTCCGGCTGGTTCGAGGTACTGCTGAGTAGCAGTCGAAACGATTCGGGAGTAGCGCGAGGGATGCGAGTCGGGTTGGGAGTGTTGGCGCTGGTCCTGGGTGTTTCATCGCCGGCGTTCGCTGAATGGCAGCTCAAGCCATTTCTGGGAGTGACCTTTGGCGGTGAGACGACCTTTTACGACTTCGATCACGCCGTCGGCAGCACAAATGTTGTTTTCGGGGGGAGCGGCTTGCTCCTCGGCGAAGTGTTTGGTGTCGAAGGAGACTTCGGATACGCGCCGGGGTTCTTCACGAAAGATCTGGGACTCGTTCTAGGAAGCCGAGTTGCCACGTTGACGGCTAACGGAGTCATCGCGATGCCACGGCGTCTGAGTGGGTACTCGCTAAGGCCCTATTTCGTTGGCGGGGGCGGCTTCGTGCACGCCGGGGCCGAGGGGAGCTTCGGAGCCGCCGAAGTGAATAGGACCCTGCCGGTGATGGATCTTGGCGGTGGCGTCACCGGGTTTCTCTCCAAGCGCATTGGCGTTAATTGGGACATTCGGTATTTTCGGAGCGGCAGTAAACCGGATCGCGAAGGCGAGTTGCAAGGCCCCAACCTGGAGGACCGTCGCCTGTCTTTCTGGCGTTTCCACACGGCCGTGGCGATTCGCCTATGACACGGAGTGCTCGATGACGCGCAGGTTCAACTTCTGGTTCGCAGTCGTGGTTCTCGCGACAGGCGCGATAGTGCGCGCCGAGAGCCTGCGGATTGTTCCGATCGCGAGTGACGACCAGGTCGTCGTTTCGGTCGAGATGGCCGACGCGTTTAACGACGAGGTCCGCAGCGCGATTGCCAGTGGGCTGCGAACGACCTTCACCTACGACGTGGAGCTTCGCATGGTCGTCCCCGGCTGGGTCGATCAGACCGTTGCGTCAGCGGTCGTGAGCACGAGCGATCAGTACGACAACCTGACGAGACGCCATAGCCTGTCGCGAACCATCGATGGCCGGGTAGAGGAAGCGTCTGTCACGGAAGATGAGGCGGTCGTCCGCCGATGGCTGACGACATTGACCCGAATGCCGCTCTGCCGAACGGCGAAGCTGGATCCGAGCCGCGATTACTATGTTCGAATCAGAGCACGCGTCAGGCCGCGCGGGGCGTCGATGCTCGGGTGGGCCAGCGGTATCACCGGCATGGCGAAGTTCACTTTCATTCCCTGACGCTCGACGTGCCTCGTGCTTGGTGCCGCGTGCCTGGGTACCTCAGCGAACAGTTTGACGCGTGCCCCGCTATCGATTCGCGGACTTCGTCCTCTCGCCGCGCCGGCGTGCGCTGACTCGTGGCGGGCAGGAGCTCCGCCTCATTCCCCGCTATTTCGACCTCCTGGTCTTCCTTGTCGAGCGACGCCACGAGGCCGTCCATCGCCGCGACATCTTCGATCGCGTCTGGAGCGACGTGGTGGTGTCGGACAGCGCGTTGAGCCAGGCGATTCGCACGCTCCGCCGGACGCTCGGTGACGATTCTCGAGAGCCCGCCTACATTAGGACCGTTGCCCGGCATGGCTATCGATTCGTGTTCACCAACGTCGTCGAAGAGGAAGACGACGGAGGCTGGCAGGCAACTGCAGAACTCGCCCCGCCTGTTGGCGACGCGGCCAGTGACAAGGACGCCCTGTTCGAGACATTGCTGAAGCGCGTCACCGATCGAGCGGGAAGCGCAGATGACGAGCAAGATCTGCGTGACGCCGCCGAGCGTCTGCATGCCTTGGGAACTGCTGAGGCTCTTGCTCGGCTCGGTGAGCGGCCCCATCACGCGTATGCGCGCGCGTTGCTTCGCGATACGCGTTGGGATGTACCCGGCTCAGGACCCGTCCCGCTCTTCCGTCAGCCGGGTTTTGTTCCGGCGGCAGCGACGCTGATTGCTTTGAGGCTGCGCCGGGCCGCGCGGGTCGCGGCCGGCCGCGGACTTGGCGCCTCACTCGGCGGCGCCGTCGCGGGAATGGTCGCAGGCACTGTCGGCGGATTTCTCCTTGCTGCAGCGCCGGGTAGTGACGCGCCGCTCGCCGTGGCCGGGGTTCTGGCGGCCATAGGGGCGGGCTGCGGTGCCGTCGGTGGCGCCGGCATCGGTTATGGAATCTCCGCCGCGGAGGCGACCGCCCGATCTCAGCGTGCGATTGTGATTGTTTTCGGCGCAGCGCTTGGCGGGGCATTCGTGGGATCCGCGGTCCAATGGCTGGGACGATTGAGTCTCTCAACCCTCGTCGGCGTGCACGTTTCGATTGGCGGTGGACTGGAAGGACTGGTCCTGGGGGCGGCTGCGGGAGTCGGGTATGCCCTGGCTACGCGTCGAACGGAGGGCGGTCTCGCAGCACCACGTGGTGGCGAGCGTCTTGAGGCCGCACTCGTGACCGCTCTGACGTGCGCGATCGGCGCGGTCGTCCTGAGCACCAACGGCCGGCCGCTCGTCGGCGGAACGATTCACGCGATTGCCGAAGCGTCGGCGGGTTCACAAGCGATGCTGACCCCGCTCGGACGCCTGATCGGCGATCCGGACTTCGGTCCGGTCACTCAGACTGTGATTGGAACCGGTGAAGCGGGGCTCTTTGGCTTTGGCCTCGCGCTTGGACTGACGCGCCGTCCCCGCTGAAGCTTGCCAGAAGGCCAGCGATTACTTCTGTTTGACCGCGGCCTGAGCGAGAGGCTGAAGATCGGCTCGCCACCACGCTTCCGAGTTGACCTTCTGCGCTTGATTGACGCCTACGACGATCAAATCGGTGGGATCGATTGGGGAGCCGTCGAGCACCATCGTGGAGTACTTGCTCCCGCGTGCCTCGAGCGTCCGCCGTGACGGTGCGACCTGCCTGGCCTTCAGACTTCCGTCAGCCTTGAAGATGAAAGCCATCACGGTGAATTGGTCCAGATCCTCGCTCGACGTATTGGTCGCGCCGTAGAGCAGAACCGGCGGGTTGTCGGCGCTGGTCAAAACGACCGCGCGGTCGAGCCGGACAGGGGAATCAGGCGCCTGGACCACTTTTGCTGGCGTTTCACCTGGCGCGACAGCGAGGAACAGGACGGCCGCGGCGGTCAGAAATGTCATCACTCTCGAGTCCTCCTGTGCAGGAACGAAGCCTAGCGCGCAGCGTACACGACACGCGCAACGTCGGGCAACGCCGCGCAGTGGAATCACCAGTCGAGCTCATCAGCGGATGTCGTCTCCAAGTATTTCCGCCGATACGTGATCTGATCGGCCGAGGGAGGCGTGACTTTATGTCCGGGAAGAAACTCGTCGTCGGATTGGCCGCTTCGATCGCAAGCGTCGCCGCAAACAGCCATATTGCTTCGGCTCAGGTCTCGACACCTGCGCTGATCGTGAACTCAGAGACCAGCGTCATGAGCCGTCCGGCCGCGAGGAGCGACGTCGTGGAGGTCGTGCCGCCCGAAACGGTCCTCGAAGTGATCGGCCACGAAGGAGATTGGGACTGGGTGATCCTGCCTCCGGACGTCAATGGAACGAGACATTCAGGATGGATTCAGACGCGTGGCCTCACTCCCGAAAAGAAGCTCCAGATGAAGCAGGAGCGCGAGGCGGCGCAGAAGGCGAAGGAAGAACAAGCCCAGCTGAAACAGGAAGAGGCGCAACGACAGAAAGAGGAGCAGGCGCGCCTGAAACAGGAACAGGTCGAACAGCAGAAGCAGGAAGAAGCCCAGAAGCAGGCCGCAAAAGACGAGGAGCAGCGTATGGCCAAAGCGAGACGTGAGCTCGAAAAGGCCAGACGAGACTACGAAAAAGCCGCGAGCCGCAGCACACCGGCCCAGACGTCTGCGAATGCAGACGAATCAAACCCCGTGAAATAGGTTCTAACCAAACCGAACCGTCACATCACGGCGCCACCACGACGACCGGCGGACTCGTCGCAGCCCGCGTATACAGGTTGTTCAGGAACAGGCGAAATTCAAATGTTCCCGGCGTGGTCGGTGCGGTAACGGTCCACGTGCGAGTGACGACGCCCGCGCCGATGTAGACGTAGCTTACGTAGCTGAGTTCGGGTGCGGTGGTGGCCGCAAATGCCAGCCAGTCAGATGCACCGCCGAGACCTCCGGTCAGTGTCACCGTGACCTGACCGCCGGGCGCCACGCTCGTCGTGTCGACTGTCAAGATGGGACGTGGGACGATATTCAAGTTCAAGACATTCGAAGTTCCGCCCCCCGGCGATGGCGAGAACACCGAGACCTGCGCACTACCGACGACCGCCAGATCGCCGGCGCCGAGCGATGCTTGCAGCTGAGTGGCGCTGACATATGTCGTCGGCCGATTGGCCCCGTTCCACCTCACGAGAGAAGACGAGGTGAATCCGCTTCCGTTAATCGTCAAAGCCAGTGAGGCACTGCCGGCAAACGCTGAGCCTGGAGACAACGAGCTTAGAACCGGCACTGGATTCGGCCCCGGGGTCACGGTAATCGCGGCGCTGGTTGCAGCACGCGTGTAGCCGTTGTTCAAGAAGAGACGGAATTCGAACGATCCGCCGGCCAGCGGCGTCGCCACCGTCCATGAGCGCGTGGAAAGACCCGCGCCCACATACGTGTACTGGATATAGCTGGTATTCGGAGCCGTGGTGGATGCGAGAGCCAGCCAATCGTTAGCCCCTCCCAAGCCGTTGGTCAAGGTGACGGTGACGTTAGTGCCGCCGACGACATTCGTTGCACCGACGGCCAGTTGCGGCAGCCCTTCGGCAACGGAGAACTGAAGCGCCGACGAGGTTCCGCCGCCGGGAGACGGAGAGAAGACGGTCACCGTCGCCGTACCGGCAGACGTCAGATCGCTGGCCGGTATCACCGCCTGCAACAGAGTGCTGTTGACGAATGTCGTTGGCCGGTTGGCGCCGTTCCAGCGGACGGTGGACGTGCTCACGAACCCGCTGCCATTGACGCTCAACGTGAATGCCGGTCCACCAACAGGCCCGCTTGAAGGTGTCAGTGAGCCGATAACGGGCACTGGATTGACACCAACAACCGTGACCGCGGGACTGCTGGCCGCAAGCACGTAGCCGTTGTTTGGAAACAAGCGGAACTCATACAGCCCTGCCGTGGTCGGCATGGTGACGGTCCAGGTGCGGGTGGTGACGCCAGCCCCGACGTAGATGTATTGCAGATAGCTCGTGGCTGGAGCGGAGACGGTCGCCAACGCCAGCCAGTCAGTGCCTCCGCCAAGGCCGTTCGTCAGCGTCACTGTCACCGAACTGCCAGCCGTAACGTTGGTCGCGCTCACAGCCAAAGTTGGCTTGGGGTTGATCGCAAACGGCAGCGTCGCCGACGTACCTCCGCCAGGTTGTGGCGTCGTCACGCTGACCTGCGCCGTTCCGATGCTGGCAATGTCGGCCGAGCTGATGTTTGCCTGAAGCTGAGTCGAGTTCAGGAAGGTAGTTGGCCGGCTGGCGCCGTTCCATTTCACGATTGATGATTGAGCGAACATGCTTCCGTTGACAGTCAACGTGAAGGCGGGTCCGCCGAAGGCAGCGTTACTTGGAGACAAGGAGCCGATGACCGGCACTGGACTCAACGAACCGTCGACGTTTACTGCGGGACTGGTCGCCGCACGGGTGTAGCCATTGTCCCTGAAGAGTCGAAATTCGTAGGTTCCTGCTGTCGCCGGCATCGTGACGGTCCAGGGTCGCGTCGTCACGCCAGCGCCGACGTACGTCCATTGGAAATAGCTGTGATCGTTCGAGCCGGTCTCGGCGAGTGCGATCCAGTCGTTTCCTCCGCCGAAGCCGTTCGCGAGCGTTACCGTCACTTGACCGCCTGGTGCAACAGTGCTCACGTTCGGCGTCAGTGTGGCTGGCGGCTCGATCGTGAACGGCAGCGACGATGAGGCGCCGCCGCCGGGCGCCGGCGCAAAGACGGAAACCTGCGCCGTGCCGGTCGTCGCGAGATCGCTGGCCGGAATCGAAGCTTGCAGCGTCGTCGTGTTCACCACGTTGGTCGGCCTCGACACTCCGTTCCATCGTGCGACGGTGAATGCGTTGAAGTTGGTCCCCGTGATCGTCAGCATGAGCGGTGTGCCTGCTCGCGCGCTGGTCGGGGAAAGAGCGGTGATAGTCGGCTCCGGATTCTCGATGGGGACGAGGCTGGCTATCGCTTCGAAGAGGTTGATCCTCGGTACAACGGCGCCTCCTCCAAAAAACAATCTCGAGTCGGTCACCGGCTTTCCAGTCTGCTGAAAGGCTTGGAGAATCGTGGTCACGCTTGCGCCGGGGATGGCCTGTTTCGCAACTGCCCACGCGCCGGCGACGTGCGGCGCAGCCATGGACGTGCCGCTAAACACGGCAAACGTGCCGCCCGGGACCGATGAATTGATTCCGTCACCAGGCGCTAGCAATGAAAGGAATGGCGCGATGTTCGAGAACCACGACACGTCGTCGGTCTTGGTCGTCGAGCCGACGCTGACCGCGGAGGAGATGCACGCGGGCGATGAGATCGCCGCTCCCGAGTAGCTGTTGCCCGACGCGACGACGGTCGCGATGCCCACAGATCTCAAGTTGTCGATGAGTGGCTTGTACGGCTCACTGTCGCAGTTCGCGGCAAACAGGTCGCTCCCGAGGCTCATGTTGACCGAGGCGATGTTGTACTGCGACGACAGTGCGTAGACTCGTTCCAAGCCTGCCAAGACGTCCGACGTATAGCCGCCAGCGCACGGTGCCACGCCGCCGCACGTTGTCGGGTTCGTAATCCGAGAGAACACTTGAATTGCGATCAACTGTGCGCCCTTGGCGACGCCCGAGAATGGCTGGCCGGCGCCAGCGCCGTTGCCGGCTGCGATTCCTGCGACGTGAGTGCCATGAAAACAGTCGGACAAGGGACAGGGCGCGGCAGCACCCGGGCCGATCTGTTCGTCAAGACCATTCGGGCAGAACGTTTCACTCGTGCCGGCGACGGTGCTCGAATAGCACGCTTCCGACACCACTTTTCCGGCCAGGAACGGATGTGTGCCATCGACACCCAAATCGAGCACCGCGATGACCGTTCCAGTACCGTCGTATCCTGCCGCCCAGGCTTGATCACCCTGAATCAGAGGGACGCTGTCGGCGAGGCCGGGACGGACGATTGCGTCAGGAATCACCCGCACGACATCTGAGTTGAGCCCCTGCAGAGTGGCGAGCGCCGCAGCGCTGACGTCGAGTGCAAGGTATGGCGCCGTCTGAAATTCGTGAACGACTCGATGGGCGCCGGCCGGCAGGCGCGAAAGCAGTCGCGTCCGGCCCGCGGCTATACGCTGTCGCTGTCCCAGGATGGCGGCGGCATTGCGCAGCGCGCCCTCCGCCACGTGCGGGGAGGATAGCTTCAGCTCGACGATGACGCGTTGGTGATCTGGCGCCGCGTCGCGCGACCCGGGAGCCCCCTGCGGGCTTCCGCCGGCCGCCTTTGGCGCCGGCGCGATGCCCGACCCGATAACCACGAACGCCACAATAGCCCCGAGCAGTGCCGATGGAAGCGCCACCGAAGACTTGACGCGCATGCTGGTTGGTCTCCTGTTGTCCGTTTGGCGAGGGGGTCCGATCCACAGGAAATTGCGCAACGGTTGTGCCGACGTGAGTGAAGGTGAGCGGCCGCTGTGAGATAAGGACTTAGCTCCGACCAGATCCCGAAAGGCTGCAGGACTCGCTGGCGAAGTTCGTGATCTCGAACACAATCCTGCACGATTCTGCGGAATTCACGGAAGGCCATTCACGAAATTGCACACGCTCTGTCCGAACCAACGGGTCCGCACGGGAACCAGGAACCTGGCGCACCCTCCGGGCACCAACAACCACCACGCACCAGGAACGTTTTCTGTTGGAGGCTAGGGCTTCGTGAAGTCGACGTCGACGGTCGTCGGCTTCACCGTGACGGTGGTCATCAGGCGGCGCTCGCCGTGCGCGGAGTTTTTGACGACGATTTCCCGGGTGCCGACGGCAACGGGGAAATCGGCGAGTGGCGTTTCACCGATCTTGACCCCATCGAGCCATACGTCGGAGGACGGCGTGGCGGTGATGGTGACAGGAGTTTTCGGGAGTGTGACGTTCACCGCAGTTACTTCGCCGGGCCGTATTTCGATGACTTGCGAGTCGCGATAGCCGAGGCCGTTGTTCCTCAGCTCGATATCGTGACGGCCTGGCGACAACATCACCTGGTTCTGTTCATTGAGTCTCAGCGCTTTACCATTTTCTGACACTTGAATTTCGATAGGAGCGAAGAGGGCCAGCCATCCTGAGTAGATCGTGACGTCGAGGGTGGCGGTCTCGTTGGCTTTGACTTTGACGGTTCGCTGCACGAGTCCGGTTGTGCTCTTGAGCGTGATGATGTGCTGGCCGGGAGGGACGTCTTCGAGGGTAAGAGGTGTAAACCCTCGTTTCGTACCATCGATTGTGATGGTGGCGCCTTCAGGATCGGAGGTCACCGTGAGCCGGCCAGCCGGAGGGCGCTTCCAGTCGACTACGATCTCCGAATGTTTTCCGGCGGAGATGTCGAGCGTCTCGGTGCGCGACACGCCCGCATAGTGGAACTCGATTTCGTGCTTGCCCGCAGGTAATCGAGTGCTGATCGGCGTGAGGCCGATCTTCTTGCCGCTCACGAACACCTCGGAGCCATCAGGAATCGATTGCAGGTCGGCAACGCCGACAGCGGCTTCGGCGGTCAGCCAGGCCTTGGCGCGGGGGATCCCAACCGCCAGCCCAACTCCGGCACTGAGAACGAGCGCTGGCGTGACGTACCACAGCTTCCGCGTACCAGGCACCCGAATCGATCCGGCGCGTTTGACGAGTCCCCATACTCCAGTAGCCGCCAGACCACCGACTCGAGCGGCAACACCGGCACCGGCGCCCAGGACCTTCCAACTCGCGGTTGTCGTAGACTCGATCGCGCCCTTAATCGCTGCTGTCTTGTCCGAACCGAAAGCCGTACCTGCTTCCGGTGTAGGTGCGTCGACACTCGAAAAGAGCGTCGACGGGATAGAGAGATGATTGAGATCCTTCTGAGGGATTGGCTTTTCGGCCGGCGTTTCTTTCCAGGCCACGTCCGTCGCAACTGCCGCAAACTCGGGCTCGACTGCGAGCTGGGGCTCGATCGCAAGCTCGGGCTCGACCACGTCATCGGGTATTTCGTCAAGGAGTACCGGTTCGAGCGGCGCCGGAGGCGGTGCCGCCGCCTGGTCTTCTCGTCCGCGCCGCAAGGAGGAGCGGATCTCACGGGACAGGATTCGAGGCTCGCTGTTGGCTGCTCTCCCCGGAGACCTGTGGCGGCTTGAACCAATAGAACCAGCGCGGGTTTTTGGCCGACGAGCCAGCGCTCTCCGAGCTCTCGGAAGCGAGCATCGGGACCGTCAGCGTTTGAACGTCGTTGGTGCCTGCAAGAGCGCGCAGCCGCGATGTCAGCGCCTCTTCATCACCAGGCGAGAGAACGAGCGGAAAGATGACGAGATCAGGGACCGACTGATCGATGACGTCGAGCGCTTCGTCTGAGGAACCGGCGATCACGACCTCGTGACCGGCAAGCTCGCGCTTCAGACGTGTGAGTGCCCGCCCGTGCTTATGTTCTGGATCGATCGCGAGAACCAGCGCCACTCAATGCTCCCAACAGCCTGCGCCACTGACCGTTCGTGACCGGATACACCCTCCCCGCGCTGGCACGAGTTGGCAAGAACGCGGCCAGGCACGGTCTGTCGCTGACACAACGTCAAGTTGTTGGGGATGCGAGCTTTATCGCGAGTTGTCAATTCGAGCAACTTTGCCGGCTACTCGCATGCGATGCCCCGTTTCAGCACAACGAGTCCCGTTTTCGGAACTGCCGTGAAAGAACACGATGATCCAACGGTTGAAGACGCGTTGTCGTTCCGTGAACTTTGTGCTACTCAGGGTCCATGCGACTTGCTGAACGGATGTCTCGAATTGGGAGCGAGTCTGCGTTCGAGGTCCTGGCCCGGGCCCGAGCCCTCGAACGGCAGGGAAAAAACATCATTCATCTCGAAATCGGCGAACCGGACTTCCCGACACCAAAGCACGTGATCGAGGCTGGACAGCGGGCTTTGGATGAAGGCTGGACCAAGTATGGACCGACGCCGGGGTTTCCCGAGTTTCGCGAAGCCATCGCGCACTACATTTCGCAGACACGTGGCGTGAGGGCCGATGCAGAGAATGTCTGCGTGGTTCCCGGCGGAAAGCCGATCATGTACTTCACGATGATGGCCCTCCTCGAGAGTGGCGACGAGGTCATCTATCCCGATCCAAGCTTTCCGATCTACGAATCCGTGATTCGTTTCCTGGGAGCGAAGCCCGTTCCGGTTCCGCTCCTGGAGAGCCGAGGGTTTTCGTTCGATCTCGAGGTTCTGCGGGATCGATTGTCCGACAAGACCAAGCTCCTGATCCTGAACTCACCTGCGAACCCAACCGGTGGTGTGATGTCGCGCGAGGACGTCGAACGGATCGCCGAGCTGGTGCGCGACCGCGATCTGATCGTACTGAGCGACGAGATCTATTCGCGAATCTGGTACGAAACGGAGCCCACCTCGATTACTCGGTTCGGCGACATGCTCGAGAAGACCGTCATTCTCGACGGGTTCTCGAAAACATACTCGATGACCGGCTGGCGTCTTGGCTACGGAGTGATGCCACACTGGCTGGCCGACGCGGTGAACCTGCTGACCGTGAACTCCAATTCCTGCACCGCGAGCTTCACGCAACGAGCAGGGATTGCCGCGCTCGAGGGGCCGCAGGACTGCGTCACGGCCATGGTGACGGAGTTCAGGCGCCGGCGGGATGTCATGGTCCGAGGCTTGAACGAGATTCCAGGAATCCGCTGTTCGCTGCCGGCGGGAGCGTTCTACGCGTTTCCCAATGTCACCGGGACGGGCATGTCATCGAAAGCCCTGGCCGATCTTCTGCTCAACGAGGCAGGCGTCGCTTGTCTGTGTGGGACCGCGTTTGGCCAGCACGGCGACGGCTACTTGCGGTTCAGCTATGCGAATTCGATGGCGAACATCCTCGAAGCGATCGAACGGATTCGGCGTGTTGCCGATCGTTGGGCTGACGCGAAGGTGGTCAGTTAGAGACCCCCGTCCAGTCGCGCCAATCGGCGACGGTCGCGTCTGTCATGTCGCCTGCCGCAACGCGCAGCCATTTCGACGATTGGCCTGACAGGTGTCGTCGTATCGCCGATACCTTCGCCGTTGCAAGGTGCATGTTGGCCGTCTCCCAGCCCATCGCGCGGAGAAGTCGCCTCCCATCACGATCGCGGGGCATATCATCCAGCTCCACTTTGGAGCAGTCGGGCGCAAGTCGACGAACGATCCACGCCTCGGTCAACTGAAAGAACGGATCGGATGCGCGTACAGCTTTTCGCATCAACGTCTCAGAGGCGCCTCCCGATCGCAGGGAGGCTGTGGCCCAACTTGCGGCCGAGGGAGCACGGGCCTTCACCTCGCGAGCGATCAGGCCGCCGTTCCACCGGGCTAGTGCGACGAATCGCTGGCGGCCAAGGCTACCGACACCAGCGACGCGGTGGAACACACTGTAGGCCACCTTTCGGTTGGGCATAGCGCTTTGGATGACATTGCGTGGTAGCCGTGAGTCCGCGCGTTCGAGCGACTGCAGCCCTTCCCAAAAGCGTTCGGGCGTTCGGGAATCGCTCCAGGCGACGTTACGAAGCCACCGATGCGCTTCAGCGAGCACGATCGGCTGCCCACCACGATCGAGGTTCGCTGCATATCCGTCCTGAATCGACTGGCAGATCTCGCGCCTTGTGACCGAGAGTTGACGACTGGCCGCCGCAAGGCAGGCGCTCGTCGCGAGCCGGACCAGATCCAGTGTGTAAGGCAAGGTGCACGCCTCGTCGACATCGTTGATACCCCACACGAGCCTGCCTTCATGATCGCGCCACGTACCGAAATTCTCGACATGAAGGTCGCCAATGGCGACGACTGACGGCGCATCGGCTGCGCGTTGGCACACCGTGGGCCAGAGTTGCATCCAGCGATAGAACGTGCCCCGCAGAAACACGAACGGGCTCTCACCCATTCGCTTGTGCTTCAGTTTCAGGTCGCGCCCCAGGAGCCTGATCTTGGAAGCGAGCCAGGCTTCGTAGTCGCCGGGTGGCTGTCTTGATATCCATTGGCCGCTGACGAAACCGTTACTCGAATATCAATCCTGTCCGGCGTATCGGAACAAGACTGGGCTCCCGATCGCCCGCTCTTGACGCGAAATCCTTATATCGAAGCCAGTTGTCATGTTAGCGCGCTGCGGTACGTTGTTTGCCGCTTTCCGACCAGTTCTCCGCGTCTTTGAGCAAAGTGTATGAAGAAATTACCGCCGGATGTGCCTCCCAGTGATGGTTGGGTTGGTGACCTCCCAGAACGACGTGAACATTCATCACCGGCATCACCGGACCGACCCTCAACGGCGACCCGGCCGTCATCGTCAAACAAACCGTCGTCCCAGACACCGGGCCGTGTCACATGGAAAAGTTGGCAGGTGGCAGCGACAGCGGCTGTTGCGCTGATGATGGGGGGCGCGAGCTTCATGTTGAGTCGCCCCGACGCCTCGGTCCCTTCGACGACCGTGATAACGATGCCGCGGGTGACGACGCAAATCAAGGAAACGCGCGTCTCTCCCGAGGTGGTGGCGTCCACGATGCCGAAGTGGTTCCGAGCGCGAGAGTCAGGGTGGGCGAGCGATGGTTCCAGAACCGTCACCTTCGAGCTCGAGGCCGAGAACGAGGTCGCCGTTTGGATGAAGCGCGTGCGCCCGGTCCTGGCGGTTCGATGCCTGGGACGGGAGACTGAGGTCTACGTCGTTACCGATTCGGCGTCGAGCATCGAGCCAACGCCCGATAAACACACCGTTCGCATCGGCTTCGACAAGCAAGCTGATGTCGAACAACGGTGGCTCGACTCCTCCGGCCATCGGGAACTGTTTTCGCCGGACGCTGCGACGTTGGCGGGCCAGATCGCCCAGGCCGACAAGATGCGGTTCAGCTTTTCGCCGTTCAACTCGGTTCCGGTGACCGCTCAGTTCGACGTGCACGGCTTTGCCACTTCGCTCGAGATCGTAACCAAAACCTGCCGCAATGACGTCAGAAAGGACGCCGCCCGCCGGGACGTTCGAAAAGAAGTAAGAATGAAGAAGTAAGAGTGAAGAAGTAACAGCGAAGAAGTAGAAGTCCGCTAAGATAGCCCCGCCTATTCACGCGTCGATTCAGATCTCGCTCGGGAGCTTTTCAAAATGAGCGCGCGTTCTCAGAAGCCGGCGCGTTTGCTCGCGGCCGTCGTCGCTGATCGCGGCCCTTCGTTGCCAGCATCGACTTCATAGCCCGAGCGGCGATAGAATTCCCCAAGTTCTTGTAGCTCCGGTTCTGCCCACTCGGGAGGCTGATGTGTACGGGCACGGCATCAAGGTGACTCACTCGGCGTTTCTGTCGCTACTACGTGCATGCCTGGCGCTGATGTTTGCTGCGCTGAGCATTCCCGCCTCGGCCCAGGTGAATCTCATCGGCGAATGGGCAGGCCGGTATCACGAGGACCAGATCGATCGTGTTCCAGGGCCCGATTGGGGAGATTATCTGGGGCTTCCAATCAACGAGTCCGCGCGTATGTACGCCGACACGTGGGACATCTCTCGAGGGTCGCTGCTAGAGCACCAGTGCCAACCTTATGCTGTTCCCCACATCTATCGCGGCCCGCTGCAGTTCCGACTGTGGGAGGAAAAGAATCCGGACACGCAGGAAGTGATCGCGATCAAGCAGTTCATCGGCACTTACATGCAGTGGCGGACGATTTGGATGGATGGGCGGCCGCATCCACCCGAATACGCGCCACATACCTTCATGGGATTTTCGACCGGCGAATGGCACGGGGACGTCCTGGTGGTCTCGACCACTCACATCAAGGCCGAGTATTTCCGCCGGACGGGCATTCCGAGCAGCGACCGCACGACCCTGATGGAGTACTACATGCGTCACGGGACCCTGATGACTCACGTGACGATCGCCACCGATCCGGTGTACCTCACCGAGCCGTTGATCATGAGCCAGGAGTTCGTGTTGATGGACCGTCCGAATCAGAACTGGCTCTATAACTGCGACTATGTCCTCGAGATCGCGCGGCCTAAGAACGAGGTCCCGCACTTCCTGCCTGGCGCCAATCCCTTCCTCTCGGATACCGCGCGCAACTACGCGCTTCCACTGGAGCCGACCCGCGGCGGGGCGGAAACAATGTATCCGGAGTACATGACCAAACTGAAAACGATGACACCGGTGACGGCCAAGTGACGGTCATGCCTCGCTTCGGATGTTCGAGAATTCTCACGAGTACATGTGTCGCGGTCTCTTTGTGGAGCAACCCCGCGGCTGCCCAACAGAATCAGGGCGACATCCAAACCTTCCACGTGCAAGGGAACGTTCACATGCTCGTTGGCGCGGGTGCCAATATCGCCGTTCAAGTGGGCGACGATGGCGTTCTCGTCGTGGATACGGGTGTCGCGGCCACGAGCGAGAAGGTGATCGCCGCGATCCGGCGCCTGTCCGACGGCCCGATTCGGTGGATCGTGAATACGAATGGAGATCCCGATCACACTGGAGGGAATACGGCCATTTCGCACGCTGGCCGCACGGTGAACGGGAATTCTGCCGCCATCCATGCACACGAGGATGTCCTTACGCGAATGGACAAGACTGGAGTGCCGCAGAGCTCGTGGCCGCTGAATACCTATTACGAGCCGAGCAAAGACTTCTACTTCAATGGCGAAGCGGTCTTTCTCAACCACGCGCCTGCCGCCCACACCAGCGGCGATACCATCATCTACTTCCGCCATTCGGACGTGATCGTGGCCGGTGATGTCTTCATGACGACGACGTATCCGGTGATCGACACGAAAAATGGTGGCACTGTCGAGGGTTTGATCGATGGCATGAACCGTATCCTCGACATCGCCGTGCCCAAGCGGTTGCAGGAAGGTGGAACCTACGTCATTCCTGGACACGGACGTGTCAGCGACGAAGCCGACGTTCTCGAATATCGTGACATGCTCGTGATCGTTCGCGATCGGATTCAGGACCTGATCAAGAAGGGCAGGACGCTCGAGCAAATCAAGGCCGGTCGTCCGACCTTGGATTTCGACCCCCGTTACGGCGCGGCGAGCGGCCCGTGGACGACCGCGATGTTCATCGACGCCGTTTATCAGGATCTGAGTAAGAAAAAATAGGGCTCAGGGCTCAGGGCTTAGGGCTTAGGGCTCAGGGTAGGCAGCGGGGCTGAAGAAATGAAACGGACGATCCTGGTTGGTGTTGCTTTGGTTGCGCTCATCGCGGCAGGTCGCGCCGGGTTGTCTGCCCAGCGACGTGGCGGCCCGCCTCCAGCGCCGCAACCTGCGCGGGCGCTGGCGCCGATCGATGTCGCCGGATATTGGGTGTCGGTCGTCACCGAAGACTGGCGTTGGCGGATGGTCACGCCGCAGAAAGGCGACTATACGAGCCTGCCGCTCAGCCCGGAGGGACGACGTGCTGCCGATCAGTGGGATCTTGCGAAAGACGATGCCAGCGGCAATCAGTGCAAGGCATTTGGCATTGGCGGCATCATCAGGCAGCCGGGCCGGATGCATATCACCTGGCAGGACGACGCCACGTTGAAGATCGAGTTCGACGCCGGTACCCAGACGCGCGTTCTCTCCTTCGACAAGTCGAAACAGGCGAGCGGCGAAAAGACGTGGCAGGGATACTCAGTTGCCGAATGGGAAGGCCCCGTTGGCGGACGCGGGTTCGCCGCGAGAACGGGCGATGGTCGAGACGACGTTCGATTGCTGCCACGTGAGGAATTAGCCCGTCGTGGTACTGGAACGGGCTTTGGTGACGTGCCGGGCGGCGGGGGATCCGGGCTGCGCGGTGGGCCACCTGCGCGAACGGCGGCACTCGACAGCGGAATTATCAGGGTGGCGACGACGAATTTCCGAGAGGGCTATCTGCGGAAGAACGGAGTGCCCTACAGCGAGACCGCTACAATCACGGAATACTTTCAGTGGCTGCCCCCGCACCCGAATGGCGATGCGTGGCTGATCGTCACCACCGCGATCGACGATCCGAAGTATTTGCAGCAGCCGTTTTACACGAGCACGAACTTCAAGCGCGAGCCCGATGGCTCGAAGTGGAGCCCGACCGCGTGCAAGACCGAGCCGCCAGCGAGAAAGTAACCTCATGAAGGCTGGTGCACCGCTGATGTATGTCAGGCTCGCGGGTGTATCGGTTGGCGGAGTGCTCCTGACGCTCACACTCCTCGGTCCTGACGCCGCCGCCCAGCGAGGCCGTGGCTCACCTCCTCAACCACCACAATCGCCCCGCTCGCTGGCTCCGATCGACGTGACCGGGTATTGGGTGTCCGTGGTGACCGAAGACTGGCGATGGCGCATGGTCACGCCCCAGAAGGGCGACGTCACGAGCGTTCCGCTCAACGCAGAGGGACGGCGCGTGGCAGGACTCTGGGATCTGGTGACAGACGATGCAGCCGGTAATCAATGCAAAGCCTACGGCGTGGGTGGCATCATGCGTCAGCCGGGCCGTTTGCACATCACATGGCTCGACGACAACACCTTGAAGTTGGACTTCGACGCCGGCACGCAGACCCGGATCCTCTCGTTCGACAAGACGAAGCAGGCGAGCGGCGAGAAAACGTGGCAAGGGTATTCGAGTGCCGCCTGGGAAGGCCCCGTTCGGCGATCCGGCCGTGTGGACGGCCCTGAAGCTCAATTTGGCATCGGCGGGGGGACGGGTTTCGGTGATGTTCCCGGCGGCGGAGGCCAGGGCCTCCGAGGCATGCCGGCGCCGAGAAGAGGTGCGCTCGATAGCGCCGTTATCAAAGTCGAGACCACGAACTTTCGGGAAGGCTACCTACGCAAGAATGGGGTGCCGTACAGCGAGACCGCGATCATTACCGAGCATTTTCAATGGCTCCCGCCTCATCCGAACGGTGACGGTTGGTTGGTGGTGACCACCGCCGTCGACGATCCGAAGTTCCTGCAGCAGCCGTTCTATACCAGCACGAACTTCAAGCGCGAGCCGAACGGCTCGAAGTGGAACCCGTCGCCCTGCAAGACTGACCCACCCGCGTCGAAGTAGGTTATCTCGTAGCCTCTTCCGCCTAAAGGCGGAAGCCACACGGCTTCCGGCTTCCTTGTGTGGCTTCCGGCTTCAGCCGGAAGTCCATGCCGCTCACCGCGCTCGGCGGTTTTTCGTTCGTTTCAGTGCGGCACGGCCCGCGCTGTTAGTCGCACTGGCCGATAGAGCGCGGCAAACGTCGCCCACGCCAGGAACATCGTGACGGACGCAGCCAGAACAGGGGCGGGAGGCGCGAGCGAGGCGGCGATGAAGCCCGCACAGAGGGGCGGAAGGGCTTGTGCCAACGCCTGGATGCTCGAGCCGATCCCCAGGATCTCGCCCTGTACTTCGGGCGCGACCGATCGGCTCAGGAGCCCCGTCATGTTGGCCATCGAGAGCCCGTTGAACGTCGAGCCGACCGGCGCAATGAGAAAAATCCACCATGCCGCCGGTGCCAGGATGTAGGTGCCCATGGTCAAAGACACGCCGAAGAGCGTAGCGCGCAGGACCTGCGCCTCACTCGCTCGGCCGGCAAGGAAGCGCGTCGTCACGAGCTGTGTGAAGATGACCCAGAGGCCCACATACGCGAAGAAGTGCCCGATCTGCAGCTCGCTGAATCCAAAGCGGTAAATCAGGAACACGCCGAAGAAGGAGATGAAGAACCCGAAACCGGCGTTGAAGAAAAAAGACGTCAGAAAAATCGATCGCAGCTCGGGCAACTGAAAGGCGCGCGCGATGTTGTGGACGCTGCGGCCCAATTCGACCTCGACGTGGCGAACGTGCTTGTTCGTCTCGCCGAACTGAAACAGGACCGACAGTGTGTTCACCGCGGCGAGAATGGCGGCAAACCAGAATGGGGTCGCCGCATTGAACCACGAGACGACGGACGGATCTGCAAGCGTGCCGCCCAGAAACGGCCCGAGGATGAAACCCACGCCGAACGCCGCCCCGATCAGGCCGAAGTTCTTCGTCCGCTCCGACGGCGCCGTAACATCCGCTATGGCGGCTTGAGCGACCGACAGGTTTCCTCCGGTGACCCCATCGAGCGCGCGCGCGAAAAACAGAAGCGGGATGTTGCGCAGCACAATCCCGAGTGCAAAGAGCACATACCCGAATGATGTTCCGAGCAGCGACAGCGCGAGAATCGGCTTCCGGCCATGACGGTCGGAAAGCTGTCCCAGAATCGGCGTCGAGAAGAACTGCATGATCGGATACATCGCGACAAGGAAGCCGAGCATGATGTAGCCGGAGCCGCGCGACGCGGCGCCAGAGAGCAGATAGTGGGGCGACGTCGGGTTTCCCAGGAGCTGCGGAACGACCGGCACCAGGATGCCGATGCCGAGCGTGTCGAGAACAATCGTGAAAATAATGATCCAGATGGGTTGTTTGCGCATTGTCAGCTGAAGGTCGCCGCGGCGACGGACGTTACATTGTAAAGCCAGACCGCGACCAGGACCCGCCCAAACGGGTGATCCATGGGTTGATCCAGAAGCCTAGACTGTGCCCATGGCCATGGTTTCGCCCTCGTTCGACTCTCCGCGTCACGAGCCCCACGATGAGCAGTTGCTCGATGCGTATTCGCGCGCAGTCACGCACGCTGTCGACGTCGTTGGTCCGGCAGTGGTCAAGATCGACCTTCAGCGGGGCGGAGGGTCGGGCGTCATCTTCACGCCCGACGGCTTCCTGCTCACGAACAGCCACGTTGTGGAAAAAGCCGAACATGCAGCAGTGACCCTCCCGGACGGTCGCTCGATGCGTGGCGACTTCATTGCCCGCGACGTTCACACCGACCTGGCCGTGCTTCGTGTCGACGGCACATCGCTGCCGTGGGCCAGCCTGGGCGACTCACGTCAAATCCGGCCGGGCCAGGTTGCGATCGCAATTGGCAACCCCTATGGATTCCAGCATTCAGTCACCGCTGGGGTGATCAGCGCGCTCGGGCGATCCCTCCGGGCTCGATCGGGCCGGGTCATCGACGACGTCATTCAGACGGATGCGTCGCTCAACCCGGGAAATTCAGGCGGACCGCTCGTCACGACGCGCGGCGAAGTGATCGGTATCAACACGGCCATGATTGGCAATGCGCAGGGACTCTGCTTCGCCATTGGCAGCAACACCGTTCGATTCGTGGCGTCGCGTCTCATCCGGGATGGCCGGCTCCGACGGAGCTACATCGGCGTCGTGGGACAAAACACGCCCATTCCACGCGTTGTGGCGCGCGCTCTTCAGCTCGCCGTCTCGTCCGGCGTACTGGTTGCCACGGTTGAACCGTCCAGTCCGGCAGCAGCCGCAGGTGTGCGCGAAGGCGATGTCATTCTCGCGTTTGCCGACGAACCGGTCGCCGGCGTCGACGACTTGCATCGCTACCTGACCGACGAGCGAATCGATCGTCCGGCCACGCTCATGATTCTTCGGCGTGCGGAAAGACGCGCGTTGACCGTTGTGCCGGCGGAAGCGAAGAATCAGGACTAATCGATCCCTGTCCGCTTCGACCTAGATCGGAAAATTGACTTGACGTGGAAACGATCCATCTCGCTCTTGGAAATGCTCTCCTACCACGTCAGTCAAGTGATATCCGGGATTAGAGCGCGATCAGTCCGCGTCGAACGGCTCGACGGACGATATCGGTGCGGTTGGCGGCGCCAAGCTTCCCCGAAATCGAAGACACATGAAACTTCACGGTCTGGTCGCTGATCCCGAGGGCCTGAGCGATTGCCTTGTTCGGCAGCCCCTCGGCCAACAACTCGAGCACCTGGATTTCACGTGGTGTCAAGGGCTCGGCGAATTGGGCGTCTTCTGTCGCAACAACTGAATCCTCCGCGTTTCCGTTCGAGGTGGGCGCGATGATGATGGCGTCGACCTCGCCATGAGCGGCCCGCGCCTCGGCCACGGTCAGAAACTCGCCGACGATCTCGACTGACGAGCCGTCGAGCTGCGAGCGGAGACGTGCGCGGTAACGCGGTGGGCCAACCAGCACTGCGCGCATAAAGTCCGGGACGTTGGGCAGGAAGGGCAGGGAGGGCAGGATGGGCTGGAAAGGCTGGAAAGGCGGGAAGGGCAGGTGGCTCAATCCTTCCAGCCCGTCCCGCCCTTCCTGCCCCTCCAGCCCGTCCCGCCCTTCCTGCCCCTCCAGCCCGTCCCGCCCTTCCCGCCCCTCCCGCCTTACGACTTAGTCTACCGGCTTGGACGGACGCCGATCGTCACGGACAAATCAACAGCCTTACCGCCGCGAACAAGACGCGCTGTGGCTTGTTGGCCAATCGGAATCCGATACAGCTGGTTCATCAGATCCTCGGGCGACTCGATCGGCGAGCTGTTCAGAGCCACCAGCAAGTCTCCCACCATCACGTTTGCCTTGGCCGCGGGACTCTCGGGCATGACGCCGGTTATCAGAACGGCTTCGTGACGGTCTTCGGTTTCCCGTTGATTCTGGGGAATTGTCACAGGCTGCCCGACGATCCCCAGATATCCTCGGTGGATGCGGCCCTGCTCGAGCACAGTGGCGGCTGTCTTCCATGCGATGCCGGCCGGAATCACCACGCCGAGACCGCGAATGGAGGCTGCCGTCGCCACGCCGATCAGCGCGCCGGTTGTGTCGATGAAGGCGCCGCCGGCAAACCCGCCGTGCATCGGGGCGGTGGTACGAATGACCTGGTCGATCGCACGACGACGGCCCGTCGGGAGAGGTCCACCAATGACCGATACGATGCCGGCACTGGCGGTGACTGCGTTGCTCCAGGAGCGAGCGATCGCGAGCGCGAGGTTACCGACACGAGCCTCGGCCGTTGCCGGCACAATCGGTGGAGCTTCCAGGCCAGCGACGTTGAGCACGGCAAGATGTGTGGTGGGGTCCCAGCCCGCTAGCTCGGCGTCAAAGCCGCGGTTGTCCGGTCCTCGCACGTGCAGGTCGTCCTCGCGGCCAAGAGCGTGCATGGTTGTCACCACGACGTTCTGTGCGTAGACGAGGCCGCTGGCCGGCCGCCGGCGACCTTGGACTTGCACCACGGAGGGCGCCGCCGCTGCGACTGCGTCGGCCAGTTGATTCGAAAGTTCAGTCAGCATGAGTCGATTCTTGCGAAGTTTTCCGGCGCGCGCATCACCCGAATTGGTGGGGTAGTCGATAGTCGTTGGTCGTTGGTCGTTGGTCGTTGGTCGTTGGTCGTTAGTCGTTAGGTTTCGTCGTTTGTCGTAGAATCGGGTCCTCCAATGACGAGGCGCCGTCTTCTCCTCCTTTCCGCACATGTATTGGCGGCGTGTGCTATCTGGCTGCTTGCCGCTCCTGCGGCGCGCGCGACCGGCGACGGGCTTCCATCGTTTCTGGCAGATGACGAGTACTGGCGGATCGTAACAGGCTTCTCGGAGCGGCCCGGGACTTTCCCTTCCGACAACCTGTTGTCGAACGAACGGCTGCTTCAAGAGGTCATTCCAGAACTCGCGCGGATTGCCAGACCGAATGAAGTGTTTCTAGGAGTGGGGCCCGAGCAGAACTTCACGTATATTGCTGCACTCAAGCCGAGAATGGCTTTCATCGTCGACATCAGACGAGGAAATCTCGACCTTCATCTGATGTACAAAGCCTTGTTCGAGCTGTCTGCCGATCGGGCCGAGTTCGTGTCGAGACTCTTTTCGAAAAGTCGCCCGATTGGGCTCAGTTCGACTTCGTCGGTTTCTGAAATCTTCGATGCGTATGGGGCAGTCGATTCCAGTGATTCGCTGTACGTCGAAAGTCTTCGTGCCATCGTTGCCCGTCTCACCAAGACACATGGCTTTTCGCTATCCGCCGACGACATGCTGCGACTCCAGCGCACCCATCGAGCTTTCTACATCTACGGTCCGAATATTCAATATTCATCGACCCGGAGCGGCGGCCGCCGGGACGAGCCGACGTATCGCGATCTGATGCTGGCGACCGACAGTGCCGGTCAACAGCGTAGTTTTCTCGCCAGCGAAGAGGCCTTCGCGTTCGTCAAAGACCTCGAGACGAGCAACCTGGTTGTCCCTCTCATCGGAAACTTCACAGGCCCCAAGGCCATTCGGGCGATCGCCGAGTACCTTGCCGGGAAGAAGTCGACGGTGGCGGCGTTCTACGTGTCGAACGTCGAGGAATATCTGCGGCGCGAAGGCACGTGGAACAGCTTCTGTGCGAACGTGGCGACGCTACCTCTGGACGAGTCGAGCACATTCATTCGTTCCGTTCGCGAAACGACTCCCGGTGCTCGCTTCCGCCTCCTGTCGGAGCTGGGGGGCGTGGCTTCGGAAGTGAAGGCGTGCGAGCCGAAGCCGGAGTAATTGCCTCCACCCAAGGAGCCAGTATGTGTGATACGGGCCACCATCATGTCGATGGTTTCGGGTTTCTGGTCGATGTACCGGAGGTTCGCGAGCTGATTGCCGAAACACGCCGGGTGAGCGAGCGGTTTCACAGCAACGCGGACCGCGTCGAAGCGCTGCGGCCGGCGTTTCAAAAGCTGCTCTCCTCCGATGGATGGTTGCCGCAGGCATGTGCCGGGCCGGACGAAACGAGCCGCATGGGCGGAGGCATCGGACAATATGCGCTTTACCGGGCGGAGGACGGCTCGCTCTGCTTGTTTTCACTGGTCGTGCCGGTTGGCGCCGAAACGCCCGTGCACGATCATCTCGCGTGGGGCATCGTCGGCGTCTATCGGGGGGCCCAGGACGAGACCGTTTATCGTCGCCTTGATGATGGGAGCGATCCGGAAAAGGCCGTTCTCGAGGTCGCCAAACAACAGACGCTGACACCCGGCGAGTGCTACACGTTGCTCCCTCCGACCGACGACATTCATTTCGTCAGAACCACTTCGGCTGTGCCGTCGATATCCATTCATCTTCTGGCGAACGACACGGCATGTGTCTGGCGGCACCGCTTCGATCCTGATGCGGGAACGGTGACTCCGTTTCGATCGGGTTACGCCAACGCCCCGTGCCCTCCCGAGGCGAAGACATGAGCGTCCAGAGTGAATGGGTCGATCTGAAGGTCGATGACGGAACGGAAATGCGGGCGTGGATATCCCGGCCCAAAGAGCAGTCACCCACGCGCGGCCTTTTGGTGTTTCAGGAGGCCTTCGGCGTGGATCCCCATATTCGCGACGTTGCTGCGCGATTTGCTGAGGCCGGTTTCCTGGCAATTTCCCCCGAGCTGTTTCATAGAACGGCCCCGGGATTTGAAGGCAGTTACAGCGACTTTCCGGGCGTCATGCCCCATCTTCAGGCAATCTCCGAAAAGGGCCTGGACGCCGACGTTCGTGCGGCATTCGGGTGGCTCGAGCGTGCCGGTCTGGCCGGCAACGTCGCAGCGGTCGGTTACTGCCTGGGCGGACGAGTGGCGTTCGTGGCGAATTCGGCAGTGCCGCTGAAGGCGGCGGCATCGTATTACGGTGGACGTATTCCGCCATTGCTCGGACGTGCCCCGCGATTATCGGGACCGATGCTGTTCTTCTGGGGCGGCCTCGATCATCACGTGCCCGAAACCGAACGGCAGGCAGTCGCCAAAAGCGTCGGCGGTGCGAGCAAGCCCTTCGTCGACGTCACCTTTTCGGATGCGGACCATGGGTTCTTCAACGACGCGCGGAGCAGCTATCATCCAGCCGCCGCGGCCCAGGCGTGGACGCTCACGCACGCGTTCTTCGACACCTACTGTCCGCGTTGACGCTCCGGCTGGCCTTCGTGTGAACGTCAGTAAACAGCGAATTCAAGGCGGCGAGGCCACCTCCGATGTGGTCGTGTCGGCGCATGTCGGCGGCAATGCGGAGGTGTTCTCGAAAATCCTTCGATTGCACGTTCCGAAGGGCGCGAAGATCGCCGACATCACGTGGGGTCGTGGTGTGTTCTGGAAACACGTTCCGCCTGGTGACTACGACGTTCATCCGTCGGACCTCAAGACCGGCACCGATTGCTGCCAACTTCCGTATGCGAACGACGAATTCGACTGCGTGGTCTTCGATCCGCCGTACATGGAGGGGTTCTTTCGTCGTGCGACGCGCCAGCTTCCCGGCTCGGGCACGCACGCAGCCTTTCGAACGGCTTACTCGAGCGGCAGGATCACCGATGTGGAGGGCCCCAAGTGGCATGCCGCGGTCGTGGATCTCTACCAGCAGGGCGGCAGAGAAGCAGCCCGCGTGCTCAAGCGAAACGGTATTTTCATCGTGAAGTGCCAGGACGAGGTGAGCGCGAATCGGCAGTGGCTCACGCACGTCGAGATCATCAACGGCTATGCCGCGCTGGGCTTCTATGCGCGGGATCTATTCGTCGTGGTTCGCCCGAACCAGCCCGGCGTCAGCCGACTGCTGAAACAAGTGCACGCCAGAAAGAATCACTCCTACTTTCTGGTCTTTCAGAAATCAACGTCGGTCCAGAAGACGCCGTCCGCCTCCCTCTGAGTACAACTCGCCGGTCTGAACTCCGGCACTACGACTTGTGATCGCGGCCCGGGCTTGCAGGGGCCGCCGGCTTCTCGCGCGGCGACGAAGGCACTTCAGCCAACACACCAGTCGCTGTTCGGCGCTCCAGCAGCTTGATCTGGTCTGGCAGAAGACGAAAGAGATCGGTTCCCGGAACCACCATGTCGGAGACGGTCAGACGCGGCCGCATCAGGCCGTCAGATGCGTGCGCGCTCGACCGCAGGAGATAGTGCCCAAGCTCGTGAGCAATGCCTCGCGCAAGTGCCTGTTTCACGAAGCGCGCCCTGAAGTTTGAAGGGAAGTCTCGAATGGGTCGCCCACCCCACTGCCCGTCCGCCAGAAGTCTTGTGATGACGGCCGTCGAAACGGTGACCGTATTCGAAGGCTTTCCGGGCGCGCTGAAATCGATCCAACCCAGAGACGCCGCATCCAACGAGCTCCCAGGTTTCGGGCGATCGACGATCGCCACCCGCACTTGATCGTCGTATGGTGTGTTGCTGATCGCGTCCTTGCCGTCAAACTCGAGGTCGAGATAGGGCATCCAAATAGCCCGGACATCGTCCATCACCTCACTGACATGGACGCTGTCGTTGGCGGTTCGCAGGTCGACCGAGACGAGTACCCGCAGGCGGTGCCGGGTTGGCGTCGGGTCAACTGCGGGATCGCTGGCAGCCAGCGAGAGCGCGAGGGCCAGGAGAAGCATGCCAAATCGTCACGGTCCCTATTCGTCAGAGCCAAGGAGAAAGGGACAAATGGCAGGTACTGGTGCAATCCGTGTGACGAATGGCCGTTCTTCGGTGACGAACGTCTAACAAGCCACAGGTGTCGCCCAGCGTAACTCTTGATTTTGAGCCTCGGATGAACGGATAGTCGGGTATGGTCCAGCGGGTTCCCGTTCCACACCTGGCGCTGTTCGGCCTTGCGACCGTACTGGGTGTTTCGTCCACCATTCAGGTTCACCTGGTGGAAACGCTCGAAGGCATGGACAGGTCGCCGATTGTCCGGCTGCTTGGCCTGAACCTCACCTATTGGTACGTTCCGGTCCTCCTGGCGCCGACCATCATGGCTGTGGCGCTTCGTTACGGGCTTTGGCGTGTGCCCTGGCCGAAGCAGGCGCTCGTGCACGTGACGGGCTGTGCAGTCTACTCGGTCGTCCATACCGTGGTGCTGCTGGTAGCGCGGGCCTTGCTTTTTCCGCAGGGCCGACCGAACTCGCTCGCCGGACTGTGGAAGTACACGCAGATGGAGTACCTGGGACAGCTGGACTGGATGTTGATGTCCTACTTTTCCCTCGTCGGACTGGCTCATGCCCTGGCATATCGACGCGAGTCTGAAATCCGCGCCCTCGATGCGGCTCGTCTCGAGACGCGCCTGGTCCAGGCACAGTTGCAGGCGCTGCAGCGCCAGCTCCATCCTCACTTTCTCTTCAACACGCTCAACACGATCTCGGGCTTGATGCGGACCAGCGTCGACGCAGCCGACGTCATGATCGATCGGCTTGGGGACCTGCTTCGCATGACGCTGGACACGTCCGACACTCAGCAGGTGTCGCTGAAGCGCGAGCTCGAAGTTCTCCGGAAGTATCTCGAGATCGAGCAGACACGCTTCGGTCCGCGCCTGACCGTCGGGATCTTCGCCGAGCCGGAAACGCTCGATGCGCGGGTGCCGAATCTGCTCCTGCAGCCGCTCGTCGAAAACGCGGTCCGTCATGGGATTGCTCCGCACGCGCGACCGGGCTGGATCAGCGTCCACGCAAAGCGGAACGACGCTCGTTTGCTGGTAGAGGTCCGCGACAGCGGCGACGGCGCGGCTCCCGATCGCTTGAAAGCACTCAACCGCGGTGTTGGCCTCGGCAACACGCGCGCTCGCCTCGAACATCTGTATCCCTCCGCCCATCAGTTCGCCTTCGCGAACCTGGACGAAGGCTTTTGCGTCACAGTGAATATTCCGTTTGAGACCGTGCAGCCGGCTGCCGAATTGGTTTCAGTGGGTGCCGCATGACGAGAATCCGGACGATGGTCGTGGACGATGAGCCGATCGCACGTGCCCGCGTGCTGTCGCTTTTGAATGAAGAGGCCGACATCGAGGTCATTAGAGAGTGCTCGAGCGGCGCCGAAGCCGTGTCGGCGATTACAGAGAACTCTCCGGATCTGATTTTTCTCGACGTGCAGATGCCCGAGATGGACGGCTTCGACGTCGCCCGCGCGTTCGAGCCCGACCGGATGCCAGCCGTCGTCTTCGTCACGGCCTTCGATCACTACGCGCTACGCGCCTTCGAAATTCAGGCCGCCGACTACCTGCTGAAGCCGTTCAGCGCGCAGCGATTCAAGCTGGCGCTCTCGCACGCGCGCGAACAGCTCGCGCAACGCCAGGCCTCGACTCTTGGACGTCAGCTGATGGCCCTGCTGCCCGAGATGAGCCGGCGGCAATCTCCAGCGCGGGATCGCCTGGTGGTGAAGTCGAGTGGCCGGGTGTATTTCGTCCCGACCGCCGACATCGACTGGTGTGAGGCGGCCGGCAACTACGTATGTCTCCACGTCGGTGGGCAGTCGCATCTCGTGCGGGAAACGATGGCTCATCTCGAGTCGCACCTGGATCCGCAGCAGTTCGTCAGAATCCATCGGTCGACGATCGTGAACGTCGACCGCATCCAGGAGCTGCGTTCGTCGTTCAATGGCGAGCACGTCGTGTTGTTGCGAGGGGGCACGCGGCTGACACTCAGCCGCGGCTACAGAGAGGCTCTTCAGGCCAGACTCGGAACGTCCTGAACGTTGCCGCGCTACCGGGATTACCGGGACCAGCTCCAACCGTCGGCCGGGCGCTTGATGCTCTTCAAGTGGATTCGACGCTCTGACGGATTACGGCCTGGACTCCCGGAGACGATCAGCCAATCGCCGGGTTTCAGGGTATCAGCCATCACGCCGCGCTGGCTCAGCCGGGTTGGCCCGGCCCATTCGGCCGCGAATCGTTGCATCCCGCCTTCACCGTCTTTGGCCATCACGTGCACCCAAGCGTGCGGACTGCGGTAGTCGAATTGCACCAGTTCGCCTTCAATCGAGATCGTCTGTTCTTCGAGATAGTGAGCGGCAAACGAATGGTGGGCGGAGGCCGGGACACCGGCTACAACAGCGGCGCATAGCAAGGCGAATAGTGTGCGTCTCACGAGTTTTCCTCCTCCCTCGGCGTGACCATCCTAGCGCGACAGGCTTGGCCGCGCCAACTCCAGCTGATCGTGCTCACGGTCGCTGTCGGTGATACGCTTCGTACGTGACGATGGCGCGCGGTTTCGTGACGGCGATTGCGTGCATGCCGCTCGTTGTGAGTGCGACTGCGCAAGGTCGGCCGGTTCCGCCGCTGCCTCCCGTGGGCTCAAAAGTGCCAGTTGCCTCGTACCGAGTCGTCCGCGCTTATCCTCACGATCCACGCGCCTTCACCCAGGGCCTCGAGTACGACGGGGGCGTGTTGTACGAGGGGACCGGACAGAATGGTGCGTCGTGGCTGCGCAAGGTCAATTTGACGACAGGTCGAGTGCTCCAGGAGATTCAACTCGCCAACGAGTACTTCGGCGAGGGCATCACAATCTGGCGTTCGAACATTCTGCAACTGACATATCTATCGGAGATCGGTTTTGTGTACGACCGAAATACCTTTACCCGACAGCGGACGTTTCGATACAAGGGGGAGGGATGGGGTCTCACGCACGATGCCGACTCGATCATCATGAGCGATGGCACGGCGTCGCTCCGGTTTCTGAATCCGACGACTCTCGAGGAAACGCGACGTCTGCTGGTGACCGACGCCGGTGTGCCGATTAGGGACTTGAACGAGCTGGAATATGTTCGCGGTGAAATCTACGCCAACGTGTATCAGACGGATTTCATTGCGCGGATCTCTCCCACGACTGGCCGTGTTTTGGGCTGGATCGACCTTCAGGGCCTTCTCGATCGGGCGGATCGCGCAGGGGTGGACGTGCTGAATGGCATTGCTTACGATTCTGTCGGTCGTAGACTGTTCGTGACCGGCAAGCTCTGGCCCAAGTTGTTCGAAATCAGCCTGATAGACGTGGCACCGGGTTTGCCACAGAGTGGTAGCAGGCGTGGACCTTGACCCAGCCGTGCAGAAAACCTTCTCGGTGCACGGCCTTTCAAACCGCTCGCTAGTGTCCGCCGTTGTTGCAGACTGGCATGCGTGTCGACGGAGTTTTCGTGCGAACAGTCGTTTCGGCGTTGTGCGTGACCGCGGTCGTGGGCTTTGCTGCGACCGTTTGCGCCCAGGAGCCATCGCTTCCAACGTTCAAATCCTCCGTGAACCTGGTGCCCATCAGCGCCGTGGTTCACGACCGCAAGGGTCGGCCTGTCGGCGCACTGACGGCCGCGGACTTCGAGGTCTTCGACAAAGGCGAGCGCCGCCGCATCCTTGATTTTCAGGTCGACCGGACGAGCCCCCTTTCGCTGGCACTCCTGGTTGACGCGAGCGGCAGCATGGTGATGGGTCCGCGGTTGCCCTTTGCGCGAAAAGTGGTCGAGCGCATGCTCGCCGATCTCGCCGAGGGGCGCGACGAGGTCGGACTTTTCACCTTCGATCAGGATCTGCACGAAGAACAGTCGTTTACCTATCATCCGACGGGAATCGATCGAGTAGTCGGCAGCGTTGAGCCGTTTGGAACGACCTCGTTGTACGACGCCATCGCCGCGACGGCCCGCCGTTTCGATGCGCGCTCTTCCGCTCGCCGCGCCATCGTCGTCTTCACCGACGGCCTCGACACGAGCAGCAAGCTGACACCCGGGGAAGTGTCTGCGCTCGCGAGCTCCATCGATGTGCCGGTGTACATCGTGGTGACGGTGTCGCCAATCGACTACGCGCAACACCTCGATCGCGAGACCAGCGGCGTGCCGCAAGCGAGGGGCGATCTGCGGGACCTGGCTCAGTGGACGGGCGGGGATCTACTGTGGACGACTGCGACTGAAAGCGCGGGGCTGCGCGCCTTTCAGATTCTCTCGGAGCTCCGGCACCAATATCTGATTGCCATCGAGGCGGCCGACGATAGCGACTGGCGGCCGATCGACGTCCGCGTCCGCGATCGCAAGTTGACGGTCCGGGCCCGCAGCGGCTATTTCAACCGCGAGGCATCGCCAAACGGCCGATCCGAAAAGTAGCCTTTCCCAGCCAAGGCAGCCTTTCCTCGTCCTAAGCTCAACCGAACTTCCGACCCTCCTGGCCCGTATAATGACGGGCTCGCCGCCGCGTCAATCGGACTGCGACGCGTGAAGCCATCGCGGCTCATCGCGATCGTGCGCGAATCTTGCAAGCCGGAGGCAGAACCCTATGACCCTCCAAACCATAGCTCCCTTCACGATCGATCGGGCCGGGCTGGTGTCCTGGTATCGACGCAACCGCAACCGCTCGCAGACCTTGTTCGATCTGCTCGTAAACGAGGCGTACTACAGCCAACCTATTGCACTGCGGCACCCCATCGTCTTCTACGAGGGTCACCTCCCAGCGTTCAGCTTCAATACGCTGGTGAAGAAAGCGGTGGGTGGTCCGAGCATCGATCCGGCCCTCGAAATCCTGTTTGCGAGAGGTATCGATCCTTCCGAATCTTCGGACTCGCAACAGGCGTTCAAATGGCCGAGTCGCGACGTGGTGCGGCAATTTGCGGAAGAGGCCGACCGGCGGGTGGTCGACGTTTTGGCGACCGCCGATCTCGATCGGCCCGGTCACCCGTTGCTGGATCGCGCCGAAGCGGTTTTCACCATCCTCGAGCACGAGGCTATGCACCAGGAAACGCTGCTCTACATGTGGCAGCGGCTTCCGCTCGATCAGAAGCGCCGCCCCGCGGGATATCGGCCGAAGGTCGAAGGGCCTCGGCCGCCTGAAGAGTGGATCGAGGTGCCAGCCGGCCGCGCGACGCTTGGCGTCGATCGAAATTCGATTGCATTCGGCTGGGACAACGAGTTTTCGCGACTGACCGCCGAGGTGGCGCCGTTTTCGATCCAGCGTCACGACGTGACGAATGGGGCGTTTCTCGAATTCGTTGATGACGGCGGTTATTCAGAGCCGCGTTGGTGGCGACCGGAAGATTGGTCCTGGGTGCAGAAAGAAGACGTTCGACACCCGTTGTTCTGGCAGCACGAGCAAGGTGCCTGGCAGTGGCGCGGCATGTTCGACGTCTTTTCGTTGCCGCTTGCCTGGCCGGTTTATGTCAGCTATGCCGAGGCTGCGGCCTACGCTCGCTGGCGAGACGCACGCCTGCCGACGGAGGCCGAGTTCCAACGTGCAGCGTACGGCACTGGTGATCATCACGAGCGGCAGCACCCCTGGGGCGATGCGCCACCTTCGGCGGCTCACGGCGTCTTCGACTTCGAGAGCTGGGATCCCGAGCCAGCAGGGAGCCACCCTGCCGGCCGAAGCGCATGGGGGATCGACGACCTCGTCGGTAACGGCTGGGAGTGGACGAATACCGTGTTCGCGCCGTTTCCAGGCTTTCACCCGATGGCCTCGTACCCGGAGTACTCGGCCGACTTCTTCGACGGCGAGCATTTCGTCATGAAAGGCGGATCGCCGGCAACGGCCAAGGAGTTGATCCGTCCATCGTTTCGCAACTGGTTTCGTGCGCGGTATCCATACGTGTACGCGACGTTCCGTTGCGCCAGGAGCCTTTGATGACTCTCCGCTCGAGCAGTTCGAAGATTGAGTCACGAGCGGGCGGCGGATCTGCCGTCGATTTCGCGAACGACGTCGCTTACTATCTGACGCTCAATCCACGTCAGCTTCCATCCCGATACTTCTACGATGCTCTCGGGTCGACGCTGTTCGAAGCCATCTGCCTGCTTCCCTGGTACGGGGTCACTCGGGCGGAGGCGCGGCTGCTCGAAGCGCATCGTGATGAGATCTTCCGTCGCCTCGGCAGGGTTTCGACGATCGTGGAACTGGGTTCGGGCAGCGGTGAAAAGCTCCGCTCGCTCATACAGGGCCGATCGCCACGCGCCGAACACGTGGCTGTGCATCTGATCGACGTCTCTCGTGCCGCTTTGATGACATCGGCGCGAGTGCTTGCCGACGTCGACGATCTGTCGGTCGTCACTCATGAAGCCGAATACGAAGAGGGCCTCGCCGCCTTTTCGCGCGATCATCACCGGCCCGGTGTGACGCTCGCCCTGTTTCTCGGCTCGAACATCGGCAACTTCGATCGGCCTGGCGCGGAAGCGATGCTACGAAGCGTCCGTGCCGTTCTGAACGAGGGCGATGCGCTGCTGATCGGCGCCGACCTGGTGAAGCCGGAGCGCGACCTATTGCTCGCCTATGACGATCCCCTGGGTGTCACCTCGGCGTTCAACCTGAACCTTCTTGCGCGGATCAATCGAGAGCTTGGCGGAAACCTCGACATTGCCGGAGTCGAGCATCGCGCGCTCTGGAACGCACAGGAGTCCAGAGTCGAGATGCACATCGTGGCCACGCGCCCACAGCGTGCGCGAATCGAGGCCATCGATCTCGATCTGGATCTGAGTGCCGGCGAAACTATCTGGACCGAAAGCTCGTACAAATACGAACCGGACGAGATTGTGAAGCTTGTCGAACGCGTCGGCTTCCGCGGTCTCGGGCAATGGATTGCGGAAGAGGAGCGGTTTGCGCTGACGTTACTACGGGCGGTATAGACCAAAGAAAGGAAGAAGGAAGAAGGAAGAATCCGGCAAGAAGCGAACGTTTCAATTCGCCTGTGCAATAGTTCGCTTTTCTAGCGCAATGTCAGCGGTTCCTGGAGCATCCCGGGTTGTTGCGCTGCAACTCCTCGACGCGGGAACGTCAATCGGCGCAAATCTTGAGGAAGCAAAAGCTGCGTACTCCCGCCGAGAGTTCATATCCAAAAACTCAATCGCTCTCAAAGAAGCCCGCGAGACTTTGTACTGGCTGCGGATCATCGAAAGTTGCTCGCTTGCAGACATCCACGAGTGCTTGCCGCTACTAGACGAGTCGAATCAGTTGGTTGCGATCTTGACGGCCACTGTGAAAACGGCTCGCGCCCGCCTCTTGACAACACTCGCCATACTTCTCACTTCTTCCTTCGTACTTCTTACTTTCCTCCTCTTACGCGCTACCGGATACTGGTAGCGGATGACCGAAAATCGGCCCATGTTGCGCTCGGAGTGGTACTGAAAGCCGTATCGCTCGTACATCTCGCGCAATTTGAGGCGCGTAGTTTCGGTGTCCATTCGCAGATATTTCCTGCCGAGCCACCGTGTTTTTTTCCGCGACCAATCAAGCAGGAGAGACGACAGCTGTCCTCCCGCGAATCGTCGACTCACGGCCAGCCGATGCAGATACGCCGCCTCCCCTGGGACGGCATCGGGCCAGAACTCCGGGTCCTCCAACTGGAACATGATGACGCCGCCGATGATGCCATCCGCCTCGGCGACGTGAAACAGTCCTGCCTCGACCTCTTCGCGGATGCGATCTGGCGCCAACTCGCTGTCGAGCCAAAGAGCCATCCCTCTTTGCTCGAGCCATTTGGCCGCTTCGTGCAGCACACTCGAGACGGCGTCGAGGTCTTCGACGCCAGCCTGGCGGATTCGCCAGTTCATCACTGTGTCGTCGCGTAGATCCATCGTGAGAAAAACTCCGATAGATTTCTCCCGCTGGCCTGCTCCATGGCCATCTGAAAGTCTGCAGTCGAGACGCTTTTTCCAAAGTTCGCGCGTGTGTAATCGCGAATGCCAGACCAGAAGAGAGATTCACCCAGCGTTTGCCTGAGCACATGCAACGCATACGCCCCTTTGTGATAGACGAGCGTACGGTCGTCTGCTGATGGCCGGTTCCACTCTGGAAAGACGAGCGATCGATCGTGACCGGCCGCTCGAACTGTTTCGTATCGCGCACTCGAGCTCTCGAGCGCCCGCTCGTACGCGCGCCGGCCGAAGCGGTGCTCGCTGTAGGCCGCGGCCATGAACGTCGCGAACCCTTCATTCAACCAGAAATGAGTCCAATCGGCGCACGTGACCATGTTGCCCCACCACTGGTGGGCGAGCTCGTGGGCGGCGAGAGCGCTACTGCCGGGGTCGTCCAACACCGAACGACCGTAGCCTTCGGACATGACCGAGAAGCCGCTCATCTCCTGGCCGGCACTGTTCGCCACCAGCACCTGAGCGTAGGTGGCGTCCGGAAATGGGACTCCAGCCCGATCCTCGAAAAAGCGGATCGTGTCCGCGGTGTCGGCAAAAATGCGTCGCAATTCGGCCTCAGAGAAGCCAGCCGCCAGATAGCGCAGACGTGGGCGCTCGCCGGCGTCGGCGGCCTCGATGAAGCTGCCCGCTGTAAACCCGAACGTGTAGGCAGGCACCTGGCGGTCCAGTTCCCATACGTAAAGTGTCTTCTCGCCTGGCAAAGCATGCCGTCCGACGAGTTGCCCGCTGCCGGCGGCGGTCAGATTGGCTGGAAGCACCACGCTCAACTTGAGCGTGGCTCTATCGCTGGGATCGTCGATGCACACGAGCCATTGGCTGGTCGAGAAGACGGTCGTGACCTGAGACCGCTCCGGAAAGAACTGAAGCCCGAACTTAGGAGCGCCGTGGTATTCGATGGCGAGCTGATGTTGCTCACGCGCTTCAGACGGGCGCGCCAGCAGGATTTGGAGCTTGCGACCCTGCTGAACGAACTCTCGCGCCTGGCCGCCTTCGCGCACGGAGTCGATGGTCAAGTCGCCCCGATCGAGTTCGATAGTCGGCCGGCCGCTGGCAGTTATCAGAAAAGTGAGGACGACTTCTCCCTTCACGGTCTTTGAGGCGATATCGGGCTCGACACGCGCGTCGTAGTGGATTACGTCGAGAATTGGAACCGTCTTTGGCTGGGCGGTCGCCATGATGGCGAGCGCCATGAGCCAACACGTCAGGAAACACCTCCACGCCATGCCAGGCGTCCGTGCCGATCGCCGACTCACGCCGTAGGCCCGTCTGCTTCGACGCGAACGGCCGTTCCGTATGCGAGCACTTCAGTGACACCGGCGGCCACCTCGTTCGCGTCGTACCGGATCCCGACGAGAGCATTGGCTCCGAGCTCCGCCGCATGCGTGAGCATCAGGTGAAAGGCGTCGGCCCGGGCCCTCTCACAGAGCTCTGTGTATAGCGTGATGTTGCCGCCGACCAGCGTCTGGATGGCCGCTCCGATGTTGCCGACGATGCTCCGCGACCTGACGACAATGCCTCGAACCACGCCGAGATTCTGGACCGTTCGGTACCCGGGTAAGTCGAAAGCGGTCGTCACGAGTGTCGGATTGATGACGGACAAAGCGCCCTCCTTGAAGGTGTGAACGTGACTCCCTGCGCGGCTATTTCGAATCGAACACCTGGTTGACTTCCGTTCCCGAAACGGCGCGGCCGAGTGCCGCAAAGCGTCCAAGTTCGCGGACTTCCTTTGCCGCATCGAGAAAGCCGGTCCACGCCGCGCGTGCCAGAGCACCTCCGACGCTGATTCGTCGAACGCCAAGCCCGGCGAGGTCGGTTACGGTTGCAAAGTCGCTGCTGACCAGGACGTTCACCGGTTTTGGCGCGACAGCTTTCACAACAGCCTCGATGTCGGCTCTCGTGTGGATGCCTGGCGCGTACAAACAGTCAGCTCCGGCTTCGGCGAAAGCACTGAGGCGCCGGATCGTTTCCGTGAGGTCTGGACGTCCAGCGATGAACCCCTCGGATCGCGCGGTGAGCAGAACGTTCGTGGCGCTGTGGTCGATGGCCGTTCGGGCTGCGCGAATTCGTTCGACCGCCAGCGAGAAGTCGAACAACGGGTCGGACCGGTCGCCTGTTCCGTCCTCGATTGAGAGTCCAGCGATCCCGGTCGCGATTGCAGCTGACACATTCTTCTCGATTTCACCTGGCAGCCGCGCAAAGCCACCCTCGAAATCGGCGCTGACGGGCACCTCAACTCCACCGGCAAGCATCCGAAGGTGTTCCAACGTTTCCTTCAACGAGATGCCGTGGTCGGTCCGCCCCAGAGACCACGCCATTCCGGAGCTCGTCGTCGCGAGCGCTGGAAACCCGAGCTTGACGAGCCAGCGGGCGCTGCCGAGGTCCCAGGGGTTGGGAATGACGAAGCATCCGGACCGATGTAGATCGTGGAAGACTGCGCATCGCTGCGCGTGGCTCGTCATTTGTCGATCCTGCCTTCCAGAAATCGTCGCGCGATGGCCGCGGGGTCTTCGTGCAAGGCGTCGGCAGCGTAGTTCATGGCCTGCATCGTCTCGGCGGAAATGCGCCCTGCGAGCGCCTCGAGGGCCCTGTGGACCTGTGGATATCGCAGCAGCGTCTCTGCGCGCGCCACTGGCGCGGCGTCGTACGGCGGAAAGTAATGACGGTTGTCCTCGAGTTGCACGAGATCGAGTCCTTTGATCAGGCCCGCCGTGGCGTCGCCAGCGATCAGGTCGACCTGACCCGACGCCAGAGCGCGGTAGCTGAGGGTGAGATCCATGACGCTTGGCGACTCCAGAAAGCGGAGCCCGTACGCCTTCGCCAGGCCGGGGTAGCCGTCCGGTCTCTCGAGGAATTCGTAGCCGAAGCCGGCCCGCCACCGCGGCGCCACACGAGCAGCATCCTCAATGGTTCGCAGATTCAATTCACGCGCATCACGCCCACGAACCAGAATGGCGAAGGTATTGTTGAAGCCGAGCGGTGCGAGGAGGGTACGTCCGCTGCGGGCGTACAGATTGCGAACCGTCTCGAACACGGTTGCGGAATCGTTGGTGAGCGGTTGATGAAAAATGGCCGTGAGGGAAGTCCCCGTGTACTCGACGTAGACGTCAATCTCGCCGCCGAGTAGTCCGCGGTCGCAGATCAGAGTGCCGCCGAGATTCAACCGACGCTCGACCGGCAGGCCGGTTTCCCGCTCGATGGTTTGCGCCACAATCTCGCCCAGGACGATCTGCTCCGTGAAATTCTTGGATCCCACAACGATGCTGTTATTGGAGCGACTGATCACGACCGCGCTCGAGAAGACGAGGCCCGCGAACAGGACGGCGGCTACAGCGATCACCGCCCCTCGAGACCGAGACCGCCGTCTTGCCGACAGGTGCCGCTCCAGCCACAGCAAGCCCCCGTCCACGGCAAGCGCCAGCAACGCCGCGGGAATGGCGCCCGCAAGAATCACGGTCGAATCGACCATCGAGAGGCCGCGGTAAATGTACTGACCGAGACCGCCCGCGCCGATTGCAGCGGCAATCGTTGCCGAGCCAACTCCCACGACCGCCGCGACGCGAACGCCGGCGACGATCGACGGTAGCGCGAGCGGCAGCTCGACCTGGCGGAGCAGCTCGCGCGGCGTCATGCCCATCGCGACTCCCGCTTCGCGGATCGGCCTGGCGATTCCGGCGAGTCCCGCGATGGTCGTTCGTACGATGGGCAGAAGACCATAAAGAATCAGGACGACGATGGCTGCGCGCGCACCGATGCCCCCCAGAAATGGTACGGGTAGGAGAAATCCGAACATCGCCAGGCTTGGAACTGTCTGTACGACGTTGGCGATCCACACCAGGGGGGCGCTGAGGCGTGGACGACGAGCGGCAAAAATACCAAGGGGTACGCCGAGGGCTACAGCAATCAACGTCGACACGGAGACGAGCAAGACATGCTGTCCGAGCAGCGTGACCAGCTCCTGTCGATGTGTCAGCCAGAAGTTGAAGATGCGCATGTCAGGGCTTAGGGCTTTGGGATCAGGGCTGGATCTTCCACCCTGAGACTTGACGCTGCGAGCAGCCGTCTCACTCGTTCGTCGCGGGAACGCAGCATCGCGTCGGGCCGGTCGCAGGCGATGAGGCGGCCTCCTTCGAGAACACCTAACCGATCGCCGAGCGTGATGGCTTCCGCCATGTCGTGTGTGACGAGAATGACGGTCTTGTGGACTCGATCCTGAATACGGCGAAACTCACTGTGCAGTTCGGTGCGGGTCATCGGATCGAGGGCGCCGAAAGGCTCGTCCATCAAAAGGACCGGAGGATCGGCGGCGAGTGCCCGGGCGACGCCAACGCGCTGCCGTTGACCTCCTGACAGCTCGTCGGGCCAGCGCCCGGCGTACGTCGGCGCCGGCAGGCCGATGAGATCGAGAAGTTCGTTGACCCGCGCCGTCACGCGCCCGGCGTCCCATCGTTCCAGCCGCGGCACGACGCTGATGTTGTCCGCGACGCTCATGTGAGGAAACAGCCCCACCTCCTGGATGACGTACCCGACCGACCTCCGGAGCCGAATGGGTTCCCATTCACGAGTGTTTCGACCTTGTACGAGCACCGCTCCCGAATCCGGCAGAACCAGGCGGTTCACCAGTCGAAGAAGCGTCGACTTACCTGCGCCGCTGCGACCCACGAGCGCGAACACTTCACCGGTTTCGATGGCGAGCGTGAAATGGTCGAATACCTGGGCCGCGCTGGGTTGCCGGTAGGAGACATCGCGAAATTCAATGGCCGCAGGCATGTCAGTGTCTCATCTTCGCACGGCGGGGTGCGACGTGTGAAAGCGAGGTCAGCCTGACGGTTCTGCAATTCAAGTCGAGCAGCGACTGCATGACTCGACAGGAAGCACAGCACTGTTTTCTTTCAAATACGCACAATTTCACGATTCCGGTGACTGCCGGCGTCCTTTTCCCGGTCCGCCGGTTCGGCATCCCGGTTGCCTCTACGGCAGATTGCGGTCTGCTAACTGAGGAGGTGTTGAATGCCTTCACGACTTGGCTTCGTGGTTTCCGCATTGGCGGTAACTGCCGCATGTTCGTCGACGCCGAGCAGCGGGAAGCCGGCCACCGACGCGAGCAACTCTTCATCAGGCGCTCCTGCAACCAAGTCCGCGGAAGCGGCAGCCCCTTCGTCCGACACGGAGCTTCCAAAGTTCAAGGAGATCGTGGTCCCCGCAGGGACGACGTTGACCCTGACGCTGGAAACAGCGGTGTCATCCGACGAAAGCCGGCCTGAAGATCAGGTGCGCGCCACGTTATCCAAGCCCATCGTCGTAGGCGGCATGACCGTCGTAAAGGCTGGCGCCGAGGCCACGGGGTCTGTTCTTCAGGCCAAACAATCAGGCCGGGTCAAGGGACTTGCGTCCGTGTCGTTCCGGTTCGATCGCCTGCATGCCGGAGACGACACCCATAAGATTCACACGGCCAGGATCTCGCGGCAGGCTCAATCCACGAAGAAGCAAGATGCGACCAAGATCGGAATCGGCACCGGCGCCGGCGCGTTGATTGGCGCCATCGCCGGCGGGGGCAAGGGCGCTGCGATAGGGTCTGCCATTGGTGCAGGTGCCGGCACGGGAGTCGTGATGTCCACGCGCGGCAAGGAAGTGCGTCTGCCGGCTGGAACTGCGGTGAAGACCACTCTCGACGAGCCGGTTACGATCCAAGTTCCATTGGGTTGATTCGCTTCTACCAGGCTGTCATCGCCTCGTCGAACATCGCGCTGAGTCTCGTCAGTTCCTGCCGGGCGGGGTGACAGTGTCGTCAGTCGACGCTGCAGGAGAGTGCCTTCCACCAGTGATGGGATGTCCGATCTCGTGTAGCCCACCACGTTCAGGCCGTTGGGCACGTCGAGACGTCGCATGAACCAGGTGATTCGGTCGGCCAGAATGTTTCCAGCATCCTCGTGGTGTGCACGAGACACGTCGGCGCCAAGAGCCTCGGCTGCCTCGAGGTGCCGGGCCGGGTTGGCGCTGGCCGTGAAACGGAATGCCGGCGGCGCGTTCAAAATCACGGACAAGCCATGGGGCACCAGCGGGTGGTCGGCGAGGTAGCCGGGCGCGCAAAAGGTCTTCACATTTCCCGCAACTGGATACGACATCGCATGCGGTAGATGGACGCCGGCGCTGCCAAAGCCAATCCCTGCGTACGACGCCGCAAGCAACATGTTGGCTCTCGCCTCGTCGTCGGACGGGTCCTCGACAGCGCGCACCAGAAACTGCGCGACCATTCGAAGCGCTTGAAGCGACCAGACGTCGCTGATTGGGTTCGAGCCTTGATAGGGCGGTCGAAGCGACGGTCGATCGACCGCGGGCCTTTGCGTGAAGGGCGTCGCCGTATACGACTCGACCGCATGACAGAGAATGTCGAGCCCGGCTGACGCCGCCACTGCAGAAGGCAGCGTCCGGGTATTGTCTGGATCGAGCAGGCCGAGCGTCGGCTTCAGGCGGCGGCTGGAGATTCCTGTCTTTGCCCGCAAGTCGGTTACGTCGAAGACGCAGACGCCAGTCGTTTCGCTACCCGTGCCGGCCGTGGTCGGAATCGCTATCAACGGCTTCAGGGCGCCCGGAACCGCTCGCCCCTTTCCGATCGGAGGATTCACGTAGTCCAGAAAGTCCTCCGGCGGATACGTCGTGTACAGATTCACAGCTTTCGCGGTGTCGATGCACGACCCACCACCGACTGCCACCAACGCGTCGTAGTCTGTTTCCCGACCGAACCGGATCGCGTCTGCAAACGACGCATCGTTCGGCTCGATGCGGACGGCGTCGTACAACGCGAACTCGATGTGGTGGTCTTCAAGCGATTCCAGGACGGTCTGGACCGGTGGCAGGCGTCGGAGCGTGCTGTCAGTGATGACGAGAACCCGCTTTGCACTCAGGTCGGCCAGGTCGGCACCCACTTCGCGGGTCACTCCCGCGCCGAATCGGACCGACGACCCCGTGATCTCGACGGCGATTTCGTGCGTCATTGTCGGCGCATCTTTCTATGAGTCTCACGCGCGCGCGTAATAGTAGCCCTCCACTTCCTGCAACCCGATCGCCGCGCCGTAGACCGCACTCAGTTGCGCGGGCGTCAGGACTGATCGCTTCGGGCCGGCACAGGCGACGCGCCCGGATTTGAGCAGGATGACGTGCTCGATCTCGGGAATGATCTCTTCGACGTGATGTGTGACGAGCACGATCGTCGTTCCCCCGCGAGCGATGCGGCTGACGAGCTTCAGGAACCGGTGACGGGCAACGACATCCAGGCCCGTGGTCGGCTCGTCCAGTATCAACGCGAGTGGCTCGGTCACCAGTGCGCGAGCAATCAGCACGCGGCGCGCTTCGCCAGTCGACATCTCGTCCAGGACTTTGCCAACGAGGTGGGCAGCCTCCATGCGTTCCAGCGCGTCAGCCGCTTTCTCTCGCATGCCATCCGTGACCATCTTGTCGTCGACGAACCCTTGCGTCGCGAAGAAGCCGGAGAGGACGGCGCGTTCACCGCTGATGCTGCCGGCGCTGTTACCGTGAACGAAGCGCTGGTGCAAGTCTGACGTAATGATCCCGAGCCGGGAGCGCAACTCGAAGACGTTCCACCGCGCGTCGCCAAAAATCTGCACGGGCGGTACGCGCGGGTCGGGATCGTCGCCGCCCTCTGGCGCCAACGCGTGATCCTGTTCGGTCAACACGTTGATGAGCGTCGATTTGCCGGCGCCGTTGGGCCCCACGATGGCCGTGTGTTCGCCGGACCGGATGGTCAACGTCAAGCCATCAAGGATGCGAACGCCGTTCTTGACCACGGTGGCGTCGGTGAGCTGCAGAACTGGATAGTCGGACATGGACACGTAGCACCAAGCACATGGCACCCAGCACCGGCACCTAGCACGCAGCACCGGGCATCCAGCACCAGTTCGTGTCATTCTCTCACCTTCGTTCCGTTGTACTCTCAGACTTCATGTCATTTCGATTGAGCGTGCTCGATCAATCTCCGATCGCTGAAGGGTCGACCGGCGCCGATGCACTCCGAAACTCGGTGGACCTGGCCCAAGCTGCGGAACGCGTCGGCTATCACAGATATTGGTGTGCCGAGCACCACGGCACGCCGATGTTGGCCTGCGCGAGCCCGGAAGTGCTGATTGCTGCCGTCGCGGCTGCGACGACGAGGATCCGGGTTGGCAGCGGCGGCGTCATGCTGCCGCACTACAGTCCGCTCAAAGTTGCCGAGACGTTCAGCATGCTGAGCGCGCTCTATCCGAGTCGCATCGATCTCGCCATCGGGCGGGCACCGGGCAGCGATCCGCTCACCGCGTTTGCACTCCAACGGGACAGGCGCCATCCGGCGCCGGATGATTTTCCGCAGCAGCTCGCCGAGTTGCTGGCGTACCTCTGGAACCGGATGCCCTCAGACCATCGTTTCGCACGTCTGGCGTCGCTGCCCGGCGGTGGTTATCGTCCGGATGTCTGGCTGCTCGGTTCGTCCACGCAGAGCGGCGAATGGGCGGCCGAGCTCGGCCTGCCGTACGCATTCGCCGATTTCATCAATCCGGGCGGCGCTGCGATTGCGGCCCAGTATCGGCAGCATTTCACATCGTCTGGTGTGAACCCGTCACCTCGAGTGATTGCGGCTGTGTGGGCCTTGTGCGCCGAGACGGACCAGGAAGCACAACGCCTGGCCTCGAGCAGCCGAATGGCATTCACGTTGTTTCTTCAGGGGACGTTGATCCCGGTTCCACCGGTCGAAACCGCGGTGCGGTTTCTCGAGGAGTATCCAGGTCACGCGGAAGCGCTGAGCCGCCGCCGACGGGGCATCGTGGGTTCACCCTCGGCCGTCCGCGATCAGCTCGAGGCGTTTGCGAACGAGTACGGCGCCGACGAGCTCATGGTCGTGACAATTACATATGACCATCACGCTCGTCGTCGCTCGTACGAGCTGATTGGCGAGGCCTTTGGTTTGACGTCTGATCAACGCACTGAGAATACGTAGAGAGCCGCAGCATGGCTCAGACTGATGGCGCGACAGACCGCGCGCGATCAGCAGTGAAGTTCCTGCTCGACGAGTCAACCGAGCGGCACCTCATGACGCGATGATCGTCATCATCAGACGAAGAACGCGCAGCCGAGCTGGCGGCACTCTTTCGCTTGCTTGACCGCTCAAGAAAAAGGCTGCAAGGCAATGTCAACTTCGCCTGAGGATCGTCCGCATTTAAGACAGTGTCAGGAGGAGGAGTTTACCGACGATGCCTATCAGACCCCCGCTCGCCTCTGCGACAGCGCAACGAGCGCACGCTCGTCTGTGAGCGACGTCCTCCCTTAACCGCTTAGGTGCTCAGGTAAGACTCTGCAATGAGCGCGAGCGGCACGATTATTGCTTGGCACCTCGGCCTAAAAAGGCTGCTGACGCGCCAGGGAAGGGTCCGTGATTCGCCGCAATACTCAGCTTAGACAACAAGAACCGCGAGACGACGTTGCTCAGGCGAGCCTGGCCGAGCGAGCCCCGCTGCCGGAGCCCCACATCTCGGCCAGAAGCAGCGACGTGGGCGTGCGCGCCTGGCTGCTGATAGGCACGGAGCCCTCGGCGACAAACCTTAGGAGGTGGTTCTGGCTCGCCGCGATTCTGCTCGGTGCGATTCAGGTCTGGACATACCGCTACACGCTCTCGACGGATGATTCGGTTTCCTATCTGGACATTGCCGACGCCTATCTGCGCGGCGACTGGCACGCAGCCCTGAACACGCATTGGAGCCCGTTGTATTCCTGGTTGCTCGCTCTCGCGCTCTACCTCCTCAAGCCCGCTCCCTATTGGGAGCTGGCCGTTGTCAAGCTCGTTAATTTCCTGATTTACCTCGGCGCTTTGGCCGCGTTCGACTTCTTCCTGAGAACGCTCATCGAGCACAACGATCGACAGTTGGCGCGCGATAGCGAGAACGGGTTTCTGAAGGTGCCCCATTGGGTCTGGATCGTATCGGGTTACCTCCTTCTTCTCTGGTCTACTCACAAGTGGACGGCTCTCTTCAGCGATACCCCGGATCTCGCCACTTCGCTGTTCGTTTATGTTGCGGCAGGAATCCTGCTGCGTGGCGGCGGTGCCACGAATAGCTGGCTCCACTTCTTGCTGCTAGGCAGCATGCTCGGCTTGGCCTATCTGTCCAAGACCGCCTTGCTGCCCATCTCTTCGGCGTTTCTGGCGGGCGGGTTGGTCTCGGCCAAGAGCTTCCGGCAGGGCTTCACTCAAGCCGTCGTCGCGGGGTTGGCGCTCGCGGCAGTATCGGCACCGTTTGTCGCGGCGCTCTCGATCAAGGAAGGCCGCTTCACGTTCGGTGACGTGGGCAAGTACACGTACGCGGTATTCGTGAATCCCGGCGGCACGGAAGTACCCTGGTTCCATTGGCAAGGCGGGCGACCAGAATTCGGCACGCCTCTGCACGCCGAGCGCAAGATCTACGAGTCGCCCACGGTGTTCGAGTTTGGAACGCCCATAGCGGGTAGCTACCCTCCTTGGTACGAACCGTCTTACTGGTACGCAGGAGTCAAGATCCGATTCAACCTCAAGCAGCAGTTGTGGGTTCTCGCGAGGAACATGTGGTTTGCCTGGACCACATTTCTCGGCGCGCTCACCTTTGCGTATCTCGCACTGGTCTACGGAGGCGGTCGCCTCAGGGCTTCGCTCGCGGCGCTCAAGTCGAACGCGGCGATGCTCGTGCCGGCAGTGGCGGGCCTCGCCGCGTATCTTCTGTCGACTGATCTGTCGCGGAACGACATCGTCACGCAGCCCGTCATGAGATACATCGCTCCGTTCGTCGTGCTGCTATCGGCCGGAGTGTTCTCGAGCGTCCGCCTGGCTGACTCGAAAGAGTCGAGACGTTGGCTTGCAGCCATGTTAGTTGCCGCATCGGCCTTCGTCGGTGCGAGCCTCATTGCCAATCCCGTGCGCGACTGGGTTCAGGGGCCCGCGAAACGCGATCACGTAAACTGGCAGATCGCCGAAGGTCTCGCGAGTCTAGGCGTCGTGCCCGGCGACGCCATCGCAATCATGGGATACGACGACCCGCGCTATTGGGCTCGATTAGCAAAGGTACGAATCGTTGCAGAAATCGCCGATGAAAAGGATTTCTGGTCGCACTCAGCGCCGGACCGAGCCGCAGTTCTTCGAGCGATAAAGAAAACCGGCGCCACGGCAGTGGTTGCACCGTCCAGGGCCGACAAACCGGACACCGTGCTCGCAGAAGGCTGGCAGAAGGCGCGTGTCGGCAACGTCTACGTTTATCTGTTCGAGCCAGAATGAGCCTCCGGCGCATTCGCGAGTCGTCGCGACACGCGGCCGTCGCAAGTCCGGCGGACCGGCGCGAGCACGTCGACCATCACGATCTGCGTAACGCGAAGCGTGCCGACGAGGCACAACGCCATCACAGACCGGCCAAGATTTTATCCAACCTCGAATTGCGCCGATGAAGCGATGCCCGGCAGCGCAGATCGCCGAATCTTTGTTATCGATTCCGGTTCTTGGAGCGAGCCAAAAGCATCGCAAGTTGACACCGGCCCGGGCGGATCGACCTGGCTTCGTGGCTTGCCTGGCCGACGATCACCCGCGTACCTTCATATCGAATTCCGGACACTGCCCTGAACGTCAAAACAAGTAGACGTAGCAATAGCTACGTTCGAGCTTGCGCCAACCGGTTTCCGAAAAGAACTGCTCTGGCAGCTCGGCGTTCGGATCCCAGACAATGGCTCTTGCGCCTGTATTTTGCATTGCCTTCAATACCTGAGTGCGCGTGATCACATCAGCCCGCCAAAAATCGTCGGCACGCAAAACCTGGGCGACAATTTTCACTCGCGCCAACCTTGCCCAAAAGGCGTTCCGATCCGAGTCTCCGATCACCGCGATCGCGTCCCCGGACTTCACTCCGAACCGCCGCAAATCCTCTGCGACCTGCCATTCAATCGGCTCTACGCCTCTTTTCAGTGTGACGGCGTCGTCATAGGCCTGCTTCCCGATCACGCTGCTCATGAAGATCAAAGCAATCATCACCACGCCGGCCAGCACGCCTTTCGATTGGCGCGAATTGAGCAAGGATACGCTCGAAAATACCCCCGCAAACACCAGCACGATAAATGGAGCGGCGAGCCGAGACGACACAAAGCCGCCTGACATATCCGTTGCCAACATGTAACATCCCAGGCCAGCGACTCCTGGCAACCAGATAAACCAATTAGCTTTTAGCCGGCGGAGTGAGTCGTGAACATCCCCGCCCGCCAATAACAACGGGAAATATCCCAGGAATAGAGCGCCCAAGAACAGCTTGAGGTATTCACGTAGATTTCTCGACACGGCCCTGAGCTGTTGGCGTAGATCGAAGTGAAGCCTCAATCCCTCATGCCAGTAGGAAGGATCGAACCAGGTTGGATTAGTGCCGCCGACAGGATTGCGGAACTCGAATGCATCAGGCCGATCGAAAATCCGCCGCGTCGGATGTTCAGGGATGCCAGAGTGCGGCTGTTTGCCCTGCCAATGTTTATCACCGTTGCTGCGATTGATGTACCAAAAGTAGTTAAGCTTACCGCTGTCACCGAACGTTAGGCGTCCCTTCGCAACAGACAACGCTGCCACAAACGGTGCCGAGACCAGTGCGAAAGCGAGCAGGCCGGCGAACAGGTTGAAGGCAGTGTCATAGCGAAGACCATGCCGCATTCGAAAGAGTCGTGGTCTCTCACTTGAGGTGCTGGCAGCGTCGAAAGAAGTCATGACCAAGATCGCGGCGAGATACACAAACGCCAAAGGAAACATCACCGTTTTCGACAAATACCCAAAGCCAAGAGCGATCCCGAAAAGAAGGTAAGTCATTCTCCCGGTGGTTCTGGTCTGCATCCTTAACATCAGGCCGCTCGCCAGGTAAGCGCAGGCTGCTGTCAAATTATCAGGTGCGTCCAAATGGACCCCCGTACATATCAGCGACGCCCAGAGAAAAAGCGTGTAGCCCAGGATGAGCCAGACCCATTTACGAACCAGAAGTCGGTGATTGGTCGTCTGATCGGTTGTCTGTTGATAGATGAGCAGCTGTTTCAGGAAAAAATCGAAGCTGGCGAATGCAACTAGGAAGATGACGAGATTGACAAGCTTGACGACGGGAAATTCCCAATAACGAGAAGGTCTGAGAAGAGCAACAAAGAATCCAAGTAGCCAGGAGTATAGCGGGCTCCAGTAGGCATTGATGGCAGAGCCCCAATCTCCCTTCAGGTAGGCATCGCCAATATCGAGATATGAAACAGCGTCTTCGGACGATAGACTGAACCGATGTGCCCACGCTTGCAGCAGGGCAAGACACAGACCCAGGAGCCAGAATATTGCGGTGAGCCGAGTGATTGTGCGGCCCTCATCAGGCGAGCCGTGGAGTACGGGTTGCGGCATTGCGCAGAGGAAAAACGACGAATCAGTCAGACCTTGGGCTGGCGGTTGGGCCCGACCGGCCTGCCTATTCTAGACCCTTCGAGTGTTGTGAGAGCATCTGCTAAGGCGGCGACGCGCTAACGTCATCGTATACTCGGCGATCGGATGGGAGAACATTGTGAAGGGCGCAGATCCGCTCTGGTTCTCTTCGCGCTGGTGCTCGTCGCTCCGATGCTGACTGCACGAAGGCCGTCAGCGACCGCTATCTACTATCCGGATCGGTCAGGGACACCGCCAGAGAGTCGAACAACGGTTACGAGATATACCGACATTGACCGGGCCAACGTGGGAGGAGGTCCTTTCCCGTGACTATCGGCCGTGGGGTCGCCAGCACATTGTCATCGACACCGCAGGCCGGTCCGTCGATCGGTGCGTCGCCATGGTCTGGGCGGTGCTGTTAAACGCGCGGTGAACGTGCGTGACTTACCGCTGTGATAACCGGTCTCTTACGCGACGCGGACGGCGACGGCGAAATCCTGGGCGCCCGAGGGTCACGCAGGTCGCGTCGCTCTGATGTCGTCAAGACGGGCGAACCGTCCGCGTCCCTGTAGTCTCGATCTGTGCGCTGCCGGCGAGGAACTAAGTGTCTATTCGACGGGTCCTATGCCGCGGCGCCGAAAGACGCGACGCAGCCGGGTCAGATTTGCCCCCTTGTACAGGTTCCGATCCGCATCGAGAATCGCGCGCGCACTCCGCGCAAAGGTCGTGAACCCGTCCAGCTGAAAGTGACTTTCGATAATGGCTCGATCGGCGTCCTGGGGACGCTTGAAACCCCCCGAACGTCCCATAGCGTCGCGGACCAGATGCGCCCGTTTTCGTGTTCGTCTGCAGCCGCGTCGTGATCGAAGCTTTCGAAAGTCAAGGTCGAGTCCACTGTTCTCAGGCGTGGTGGTGTTTCCTCGCTTGTCTCGAACGCATCCCAGCTCATGACGAGAGTTTGAAACTCACGCCGCTTAGGTTTGGCGAAGAAAGATGCAGCCAGGTAATCGCCAAAGCCCTCGCCCATGGCACTGGCTTCGGCCGACTGGCCGGAATCGGGACAAATCGCATCCTGAAGCGCGTGGCCGTAAAGAACCTTGCGCGCGCAGCATGGCTCAGATTTCGTCGGCCAGCGCAAAACGGGGATCGGCCGCAAGGCAGCGCGCTTCCGGCAGCCCCAACTCCTTCCGCACGATGTTGGCGCCGCGCACGATGGACACCATCTTGAAGAAGGCGATGCGCCGGCTCATGCCTTCACGACCGAAGCCGCAGTCGCTCGATAACACCAGGCGTTCTACCGGGATGAACTTGAGCGCGCGGCGGATCAAATCGGCGACCTGCTCGGGGCGCTCAACCTGTAGGTTTCGGTGATCCACGACGCCGATGGCAATCTTCTTGTCGGTGATGGCTTTGCCGATGATCTCGAGATCCATCCCGTCGCTCGTGCAGCATTCGAATGTGATCACATCCACATCGAGCTGGTTCAGATAGGGCAGCGATTGCTTGTACGACTGATTGGTTGCAAACAAACGTTGTTGCGCCGGATTCCCCCAACACGTGTGGCACCAGACCTCGGTCGCATCACGCAGTCCCTTCACCGTGCTGTTGAAGATGTCGACGAAGAATTCCACGCCGAGCTGTGCGCCGCCTCCACGTTGAATGCTGACGAGGTGAATGTTTGGCTCCTCCATCTGGATGATTGCGCAGCCTGCGCCCGCCAGTTCCAGCAATTCTTCGCGCATCGCTGCGCTTAGATCGCGGATGAGCGCCTCCTGGCTGGGGTAGTGATCGTTGCCGACGGAAGTACCAATCAGCTCGGGTGTGATGGTTCCGAACTTGACGGGTCGCATCGTCATGCCTTGCGCGACCTTCCACAGCGACGTGTATTGGAGTGCGCCGCGCTCAATCGTGGCAACCGACCGCGGCATGACTCGGCTTTCCATCACCTCGAAGATGATGTCGCCCTTCGTCGCGCCTCCATACCCCTTTCGAGTCTTGTAGTAGTCGCCCCCCGCGAGGCCCTTGAACCTTCGTGCTGGATATTGGAACCAGCTCATGCCGCCGACGTCGGTATCGAAGCGGGCGTCGCCGTCGGTGACGATGTCGAGGCCTGCCCGTTCCTGATCACGGATGAAAGTGCCGACCGCATCGGTGTACTGTTCCCGAAACCGTGTGTCCGCGAACGCGTCTCTGAACGGGCGAGCACCGAGATTCTCGGTATACCAGGCGGGCCTCGGCAGCGACCCGGTAATGGTCGTGGGCAGCGTCAAGTCTTTCGTCGCTTTGATCATGGGACGTTAATATATATTCGCAGCCTGCGAATCTCGTCATGTGCCCGGATGGAGGAATGCAGATGTCGAAAACGTCCGCCTCCCGTCGTCGGATCCTCAAGGCTGCAGCGGCAGCCGTTGGCGGCGGCGCGTCGACATTGCTCGGAAGCCAGAGCGCCGCAGCTCAAGCGCCGACGTCAGCCTTGTCGGGCCCCCCGAGTAGCACTGGCCGATTCTTTCGCGCCTTCGTGAGATTCGGAACAGGCGCATCCGTTCAGGAACTCAAATTGTTGCCACTCGGCCCGACCCAGGTGGTTGTCCGAACGGAGGCCGCGCAGATCTGTTACACGACCACGGGGCCGGCGCTCGCAACCACTCAGGCCGCTCAAGCGCTCATTCCAGGCCATGGTGGCGTGGGTACCGTGCTCGAGGTTGGCTCGATGGTCAAGCGGGTGCAGGTCGGGGACCGCGTGATCGTCGCCGGTGGAACGCAGTGCGGAGAGTGTTACCACTGTCTGCACGGACGCGCCGATCGCTGTCTGATGGCGAACGGCGGCGGCGACCCGAATGCTCCCATCGCCGAGATGAGGGATGGCACGAAGGTGACGGGCTTTCGAGGCGGTTGCGCGGAATTGATGGTCGCATTCGAGAACGCCTGCGTCCCGGTCTTCACCAAGGTTTCGTCCATCGAGCTCGCGATGCTGCACGACGTCGGCATGGTTGGCCTTGCGGCCACGATGAATGTGGCTCCAGTCGAGCCGGGATCAGATGTGGCGGTGCTTGGTTGTGGCCCGCTCGGCCTGAGCGCCGTCCAGGGCGCGCGCATCAAAGGAGCCGCGCGCATTGTTGCCGTCGAACCGATTCGAGCTCGACGCGAGCTGGCGCTGAAGCTCGGGGCCACGGCGGTACTCGATCCGAATGCCGAAGGAAACAACCTCGTTCAAAGGGTACAGGAGTTGTGCGCTCCACCGACCGATCGGCGCCTTGCCGGCGGCGGGTATCGAGGCCCCGATTTCGTGATTGAGGCGGTCGGCGGCGATCTGTATCCGCCGAAGGCCGAAGCCGGTCCCGATCCGACGGGCATACTCTCGCTCCAGCAAGCGTGGCAACTGTGCTCGCCGGCTGGTCACCTCGTCACGACGAGCGTCGGTCATCCCCAGGGTGCGACGATTTCCTTTCCCGCGAATCAGTGGGCGAACGGCGCCAAGAATCACCATCCAGGCAACGTCGCCGGGGCGCAGTCGAAGCGCGATCTCCCACGATTCGTGAAGCTCATCGAAGCCGGCCTATTCGACGCCAAGGCGCTGGCGACCGGGATCTTTCCTCTCGAGCGCACTCGAGAGGCTTATGAAGCAGCGGCATACCGCACGACCGTCGGGGCCGTAGTGGTGTTTGCGTGACTCGGCGGCTGCTTCTCACCTTCGGATTCGTACTCGCGTTTGCCCTTCTGGTCGCGCCTTCGAAGCCGCCGCATCTGGCTTCCACTCTTCCGGGGCGGCTGAACGACTCGGAGTTCTGGCGAATCGTAGCCGACTCGTCCGAAGCAGACGGTTACTTCCGATCCGACAACCTCACCTCCAACGAATTGTTATACCAGCGGGTGATTCCGGACCTCGTGAAGCGCCTTCACCCTGGAGGCGTGTATCTCGGTGTGGGTCCGGAGCAAAACTTTGCCTACATCGCAGCAATCCGGCCTGCCATTGCCATCATCGTCGATGTCCGGCGTGGCAACCTGCTGGTCCAACTCATGTACAAAGCGATCTTCGAGCTCACGAAGAATCGCGCGGAATTCGTCTCGATGCTCTTTTCGCGGCGGAAACCAACGACACTCAGGTCCGATGCAACGGTGGCGGAGTTGTTCGCCGCGTTTGGGGCACTTTCGTCCGACGAGGCCTTGTACAAGGAGAATCTCAAGGCGATCCAGGATCGGCTGACGCGCGTGCATCATCTGCCGCTCTCCGAGACCGACCTGAGCGGCATCGAGTACGCATATCGGGCCTTCTATTCCCGTGGCTTCGCCGTACGGTTCTCGCCCACGTACGACAGTCTGATGGTCGAAACAGACAGCAGCGGAGTCGCTCGCGGATACCTGGCCAATGAAGCCAGTTTCGCCATCGTCAAGGACATCGAATCCAGAAACCTGATTGTTCCTGTGGTCGGCGACTTTGCCGGGCCGAAAGCGCTTCGTGCGATCGGTACCTACCTGAAAGACCATTCCGCGATTGTGTCTGCCTTTTATCTTTCGAACGTGGAGCAATACCTCTACTCTCAAGGCAAGTGGATGGCGTTTTGCCGGAACGTCTCGACGTTGCCGCTCGAGTCGTCGAGCCTCTTCATCCGTGCATCAGCAGGGCGGGGTCTTGGTTTCGGCGTCGGCTTCGTGACGACTTTGAGCAGCATCTTGAGTGACATCCAGAACTGTGACTAAACATTCAATTCCTCGCCGGCAATTTATCTCTACGAGCCTCGGTGCTGCGGCTTCACTCGCAGTCTCTCCAACGCCAGCGGTCAGCTTTGCCGATCGTGCGAATGAGACCGATCTGGCCCGGTTGAGCCTGAAGAAGGCCGCCGACTTGCTGCGGCGAAAGGCCGTGTCGCCGGTGGAGCTCACCCAGGCTTGTCTCGAGCGCATCGGGAGGTACAACGCCGCTCTGAATGCATTCATCACCGTGGCGCCGGAGCAGGCCCTGACCGCCGCGCGCGAATTGGAGAATGAACAACAACGTGGTGCCTGGCGAGGCGCCTTGCACGGCATCCCGATCGCGCTGAAGGACAACATCGACACCGCTGGCGTTCGAACGACCGGTGCCAGCGAGTTGTTCAAGGATCGCGTGCCTTCAGACGATGCCGAGGTCGCTCGACGCCTCAAACAGTCGGGCGCGATACTCCTGGGCAAGCTGAACCTTCATGAATTTGCGTACGGCGGGACTTCAACCGTGACGTACTTCGGCACGATGCACAACCCGTGGGATCTCGATCACGTAACGGGCGGGTCGTCTGGGGGTCCAGGCATCGCCGTTTCCGCCGACCTCTGCTACGGCTCGCTTGGAACGGACACCGCCGGATCGATTCGCATGCCGGCGTCGCACTGCGGGATTGTGGGCCTCAAGCCGACATACGGGCGCGTCAGCACGCGAGGGGTCATGACGCTGTCATGGACGCTGGATCATGTCGGCCCGATGTGCAAGACGGTCGAAGATGCGGCGGTGTTGCTCAACGTCATTGCCGGCTTCGATGTCCTCGATCCGACGACAGCCGACGTTCCCGTACCCGATTACGCCCGCGCGCTGAAGGCTTCGACGACGAAACTTCGGCTTGGCGTGCCGCGAAAGCCGTTTTTCGACAACCTCGATCCAGACGTGGCCAAGGCGGTGGACGCTGCGCTCGACGTGCTTCGCCGGCTCACCGCGACAACGTCGGACGTGGAGCTTCCACAGATTTCAGTCAACCCAGCCACAATCTGGACTCCCGAAGCGTACGTGTACCATGCGAAATGGATCACCGAGTCTCCCGAGAAGTATCAACCAAGTACACGCGCGTCGCTCCAGCGGGGGGCTGAAGCGAAGGCTGCGGAGTACGTCCAGGCGTGTCGTCAGGTCGAAGTCCTGCGGAGGGAGATCCGTTCGGTGTTTTCGCAGGTGGACCTGCTGATCACACCGACCATGAAGCTGCCGGCCCCGTTGCTGGGATCTTCTGCGGCACCCGGCGGCGGCGGCAACAACAACGTGGCTTTCGATATCCTCGGCTTGCCGACTATCTCGATTCCGTGCGGGCTGTCGAGTGCCGGTTTGCCGATTGGCCTTCAGATCAGCGGCGCACCATTTGCCGAAGCCACGGTCCTGGCGCTCGCTCAGGCATTCGAGCAAGCCACCGACTGGCATACCCGCCGGCCGAATCTCGATCGTGCGTAGGCGCAGGAAAGGCAGGAAGGGCAGGATGGGAGCGCCTGCGGCCATGCCGAGCCGAGGACAAGGAAATCCGAGGTGAGGCATCGGCGTCAGTTCGCGCCGGGGGTGGGGCCCCGGCGCCAGTGAAAGAAAGTTAGGGCGGGAAAGCCAGGATGGTCAGGATCCTCACGACTGTTGTTGCACTCGTCGCCGTTCTTGCAGTCAGCCGCGTGTCCTTCGGTCAGGGCGACACGTTCAAGGCGAGGTTGTCTCGAGTGCCGATCGAGAGCTCTGCGCTGGGGATCACGGGATCAGGATCTGCGACCGCGACCCTCAATGGGACTCGCTTGTCCGTCCGTGGAAACTTCGAGGGCCTTCAATCACCGGCGACGATTGCCCAGATCCGGCTTGGGCCGAGAGGTATCCGCGGTCCGGTGATGTTCGATCTGACCGTCACGAAAGCGACGAGCGGTACGATCGCCGGTACGCTCACGCTCAAACCCGAGCAAGTGGAAGCCGTCAGGCTCGGCCGGTTCTACGTCCAGATTCACAGCGAAAAGGCGCCTGAGGGGAACCTCTGGGGTTGGCTGCTGCCATAACTTCAGCTGACTAACGACTCGCGGCAGAGATTCGAACGTCGCCGCCGCTCGAGCGCAATCGAAGGAGTGGTCCTCCTCCGTTGAGCTCTCCGTGCAACGAACGATTCGAAATGTAACCGCTCGTTGTCACCGACAGGTCGGACTTCACGCCGCCGCCCGACGACTTGGCTTCGATAGATACCGCCACAGCGGGGTCCAATTCCGCGTGCACGCTCCCGCCTGAAGAGGACAGGACGCCGCCAGAACCATTACCCACGGCGAACCCGACGGTCACGGAACCGCCGGAGCTGTAGGCTTCGACGCGTCCGCCGGCGCCACGAACGATGACTCCACCACCGCTGGTCTTCGCGTGCACGTCTCCTGTGACGCCAGCGATTCGAATGCTGCCGCCGCTGGTATCGACCCGGACGGCGCCTTTCACGTCGCCGACGTCGATGCTTCCGCCGGAAGTATCTCCAGTGAGGTCGCCGCGCACGTGCATCATCCGGATGGAGCCGCCGCTCGTGTTCGCCTTGACGTCGCCTTCGACGTCGGAGATTTGCAGGCTTCCGCCCGATGTGTGCAGGCGAACGGGACCGCCGAGCGCCGACACTTGGATCGTGCCGCCCGAGGTGGAGACCGAGGCCGCAGTTTTGTGCGGCACGCGAATGTCGAGGTGTGTGCGTTCCCGGTACAACCAGTCGGCGATCTCGCCCCACGGCCAGAGCCACTCGTCGCGCCGTCTGATCGTGATGGTCAGTCCGCTCGCCTGTTGGTCGAAATCCACGTCGAAGCGGCGGTCGAAGTCGCTGCGGGCGGACGTAAGGGTGACGATAGCACCGGATGATGAGTCTCCGGTCAGCGTCACCGACGCCGACTTGGCATCGACTGTCAATGTCTGTCCAGGGGAGAGGGCTAGCTGGCGTTCAAGTCGGAATTCGGCCGAGGCAGGGGAGCTGGCGAACACCAGGCTCAACGTCGACGCGCCAACGAGGGTCGAGATCTGCCTGGCCATCCCGCATCTCCCTGAAAGTGGCTCAGAGGATTAAACGGCCCGGCCCAGTTGAATGTTCCATCGAAGGGCTCAGGGCTCAGGGCTCAGGGCTAAGTTTGTGACTGCAAGAAATCTAACCCTGATCGTTGGTGGCTCAGTCGATCATCTGCGAAAGGGCATTCGAGTTTGGGAGCAGGATCTTGGAACTGTGTTTGCGTCTTTGGGAGCGCGGGCCTGCGGCGAGGCATATTGCATCGCAGCTTATGAAATGCGGCACTTCGATTGGATCAAATGCGGAAGAGGCTCAGGATGGTCAATCGAAGCCGGACTTCATCGCCAAGCTGAGTGTTTCGCGAAAGGAAGCAAGGGAGACGATTTGGTGGCTTCGCCTGGCACTTCGCGTGGGTGTGACAACCAAAGACGAAATCAGTTGGGAGCTCGACGAGGCCGGTCAGTTGCGAGCGATGATCGTAAGCGCGATCAAGACTGCACAATCACGGTCGAGCCGTACTCAACACTAAGCCGCGCTTAAACCCCTCTGAGCCCTCAGCCTCTGAGCCCTCAGCCCTCAGCCCTCAGCCCTGACGGAGCCTTTTTAACAACTGAATCTGTCCTGCGTGATACAGGTCGTGGGCTGCTGCGCCAGAGATGAGCCAGGCCGCGTTCTTGCCCTCGCCAATCTTCTGCCGCAGTTGGGTCGGTGTAAGCCTCACAACAGCGTCGCGAAGTGCGCGATGGGTTTGCTCGAGCAGCAAAACATCGGCGCGCCATGCGCGTTCGGTGCGCTCCGTTGGACGCTCGAACCAGTTCGAGCCTTTGAGCGGAAATGATCCGCGAGCCTCGCCAGCCAGGCGGCGGCGCACCACGTACTTCCAATACGCCGCGTGGACCACGAGCTCCCAGATGTTGTGGCGGCCGCGCGCCGGCCGCCACGCTGCCTTCTGTGCCGTCAGCCCCCGAATCGAACCGCGCAGATTGGTCCCGTGCCACGACCTCTTGTCGTAGGCCTGATCGAGGTTCGCCAGGAGCTGTTGGAGTTCTCGCATTCCTTTTCACTCAGCCCTTAGCCCTCAGCCCTTAGCCCTTTAAAACCGGCGCTAGTTGACCTTATCAAGGCCCTCGTTCAGCTCGATCGAGGTGCCCCAAGGATCGGTGACGAACGCGAGTCCGAGGTTTACCGCCTCGACCTTTCGATACGGCGTCGCCAGCTTGATCCCACTGGCTTCGAGCTTCTTGCAGAACTCCTCGAGGTTCTTGATCTCGAATCCGATGTGATCGAGCGCGCGGCCTTGCGTCCCGACGACGGGATCCGGGGAAGGCGAGAAATTCAATGCGACGCCCGGAAGAGTGGCGTTGGGAAATGCTCCGCCACCTCCAGTACCTGCCTTGGCGCCGAACACCTTGACGTACCAGGCTTGCATCTCGGCGTTCTGCTGGCCGAAGAAGTGCACGTGATGAAGGGTAATCGGAACCGTTTGGGCCGTGACTTCAACCAGCTCGACCTTCACATCGTCTGGGGCCAGCGCGAACGCAATGGCCGAGTTGCGGTCGGTGGCCACCGCGATGTCGTCCTTTACCTCCCGGTTCGCCGCAACCTCCGTGCGCGTAATCATCTTGAAACCGTTCGCCTTGATCTTCTCGACGACCTGATGAAGGTTCGGGACCGAGAATCCGATGTGATTGACGGTCGTCCCTCTTGTGCCTCCTGTTGGAGCTTGTTGTCGGAAGAAGATGAGAACGTTCGGGAACTTCACCACGTCCGCGTTGTTCGGGCCAAACTTGATGGCCGTCCCGCCGAGCGTGTCGACGAAGAACTTCTTCTGTGCGTCGATATTCGACGCGTTCAAGTGATGGTGACCGTAGACGACCGGTCCGTCCTTGGCCACACTCAGCTGGGCTGACGCTCGAGGCGTGACGGTCAGGACGAGGGCCGCCGCAACGACCGACGCAGTGAGGAATTTCATAGGTCGCTCCCTTTCGCTGGAAAGCGGAGAGTGTATCAGGGACAGGCCCGGCTCTCGTAGTCTGTCGTCCGGCCGTCTGGAACGCATGGCTGACGTGTAAGATGTCGCCATCTCCGAATGGAGGGGTAACTGACCATGAAATTGCCTGTCTCTGGTCTGATCGTTGCCTTGGCCGGAACGATCGTTGCAGCTCAAGGCGCTCGATCTGGGCAAACCATCGACGATTTCTTCAACGACTTCGCCGCCGAATGGGTGCGAAGCAATCCCGATCAGGCCACCGCGACGCGCTACTTCACCGGCGCTGAACAGGACCGCCTGGAGCAGCAACTGACGCCGGCGACCGATGCGTATCTTCGCGCACGCATTGAACTGGCGAGCAAGGGGTTGGTCGAGCTGGGGAAATTCGATCGGGCCGGATTGACCGAACAGCAACGCGTGTCGGCGGAACTGGCGCAGTGGCAACTGCAGACCGTTGTAGACCAGGAGCCCTACATCGACTTCGTCTTCCCGTTGGAGCAGATGAACGGCGTGAACGTGCGTGTCGTCGAGGCGCTGACCGTCAGACATCCTCTTCTGACGGATAAGGACGCGGTGAACTATGTTGCCGCGCTCGGGCAGGTGAGTACCCGAATGGAGGAAGCAATCGCCGAGGCGAGGCGGCGAGCCGACAAAGGAGTCCTTCCGCCGCGATTCATCCTGCAGGCAACTGTCAGGCAGATGCGTGGTTTCACTGAGCCGTCACCGAACCAGAATCCGTTCGTCACCGTGTTCGCGCAGAAAATCGATGGGATTCAATCGATGCCTGAAACGAGGCGTCAGATGCTTCGTGCTCAGGCTGAACAGATCGTCGCCGCGCAAATCTACCCGGCGTGGAAGAAAGGCGTCGAGTTGCTGGAGTCGCAAATGGCTCGAGCGACCGACGAGGCTGGGCTCTGGCGTTTCAAGAGCGGATCAAATGCCTATGCGTACGCGCTTCGACGGTTCACGACGACGAACTTGACGGCCGAGCAGATCCACCAGATTGGCCTGCGTGAGGTCGCCAGGATCGAATCTGAGATGGACACGATCTTTCGAAGGCTTGGGCGATCGGAAGGTCCGCTGCAGAACCGCATAGACACGCTGAAGAAGGATCTCGGCTACCCACTGACCGAACAGGGACGCGAACTGATCATGGCCGACGTGAACCAAATCCTTCGAGACGCGCAGAAGCGTTCCGAGGCGCTTTTCGACACAGTGCCGAAGTCGCCTGTGGTCGCACAACCGTTCCCGCGTTTTCGAGAGGCCAATGCCGCGGCCAACTACAACTCGCCAGCGCCTGACGGCTCGCGGCCAGGCACGTTTCAGATCCCCTTGCGACCCGAACGCATGACGAAGTACGGCCTGAGGAGTCTTGTCTATCACGAGACCGTTCCAGGCCACCATTTTCAGATTGCGCTTCAGGTCGAGAACCACTCATTGCCCAGATTTCGGCAGCTGGGAGTCTTCCTCGGCATTTCCGCACTGGTGGAGGGCTGGGGTCTCTATGCCGAACGGCTGGCGGCGGAATCCGGTTGGTACGACGGTGATCTCGAAGGTCGTCTGGGTCAGCTCGACTCGGCGCTGTTCCGCGCCCGCCGATTGGTAGTCGACACCGGCCTTCATGCGATGCACTGGACGCGGCAGCAAGCCATCGCCTACGGCATCGAGGCCAGCGAGGTCGATCGCTACGTCGTCAATCCGGGCCAGGCTTGCTCGTACATGATCGGCCAGCTGAAACTGGTCGAGTTGCGTGAAAAGGCGAAGACGGCACTGGGCGACTCGTTCTCTCTACGTGCGTTTCACACCGTCGTGCTCAACACCGGGACCGTGCCGCTCGATCTGCTGGAACGCCAGGTGAATGCGTGGATTCGAAATAAATCCTCAAATCCTTAGATTCTCAAATCCTCAAATTGCGTGATAGACTCCCGCCCGCCCGACGTGCCGGTTCGCCGACGCGAATGAAGCTCATCGGACCGCAACCGGGTCTTATTTACTTTTTAGACAGGAGATCCACATGGCCGCGGACTTTTTTCTCGGTGAGTCCTTGGTGGGTGACGGCAACGAAGTAGCGCATATCGATCTAATCATCGGGTCGAAGTCGGGGCCGGCTGGCACCGCCTTCTGCAATGCGCTTGCGAACAACAAGGACGGCTTCACGACTCTCTTGGCCGTGGTGGCGCCGAACCTTCCTGCCAAGCCCGACACACTCCTCTTCAACAAGGTCACGATCAAGGGCGCAAAGCAGGCGGTTCAGATGTTCGGACCAGCTCAGGCGGCGGTTGCCCGGGCAGTCGTCGACTCGGTCGAGGGGGGCGTCATCCCGAAGGACAAGGCCAACGACTACTGTGTCCTCGTGGGCGTGTTCATTCACTGGGAAGCGGCTGACGACAAGAAAATCTACGACTACAACTATCAGGCGACCAAGGAATCCATCGAACGCGCGCTCGGCGGCAAGCCCTCCGTGAACGATGTGATTGCGGGCTCGAAGACTGCCAAGCATCCGTTCAGTCCTAAGTAGTCGTTGGTCGTTAGTCGTTGGTCGTTAGTCCGTCATTAGTCCTCGATTGTTGGTCGTTAGTCCTTTAATGAGTCGGTGAGAGTGGGCGCGCCCCGCTCTCACCGCATCCCACCGTGCGCAACCTGCTCCTTCAACTCGACAGCTCATCACACCCGAGTGTCTTCGATCGCGTCGTCGCGTACGACGCGGGTGCGGACGAGGTGATGAGCTACGGTGGTGTCGATGAGAGCGCAGTCCGCGATCTCGTCCACGGCACAATTTTTACTCGCGGGCCCAAGGATCTGCACCACACGGCCGTCTTCGTTGGCGGGACAGACATGCCCGCCGGCGAGAAGCTCCTTGCGGCCGTACGCAAGGCGTTCTTCGGGCCGCTCCGCGTGTCGGTCATGCTCGACGCGAACGGCTCCAACACGACGGCTGTCGCCGCGGTCGCCAAGCTGGAGCGCACGGTTGGGTCCTTGCAAGGCCGGCGCGCGATCGTCACCGCCGGTTCAGGGCCGGTCGGCATGCGCGCCGCCGGACTTCTCGCAAAGGCTGGTGCCGACGTCACGATTACGACACGTCGACCGGAGGGTCAGCGGCTCGTGGACCAGATCGGTCAGCGATTCGGCGTCGCCGTACGCGTCGTCAGCTTGCCGGATCCCTCACGCGCCGCGGCCGTGATCGAGGGCGCAGAGATGCTTCTCAACGCCAGCCCCCCAGGCGTTCAAGTCGTGCCACGTGATGCATGGGCCGGGCGCGCCGGATTGCGGGTCGCTGCCGATCTGAATGCCGTTCCTCCGCTGGGGGTCGAAGGCATCGAGGTCAACGACGATGGGGTGGAGCGGGGTGGGACCAAGACGTTTGGCGCACTCGGCGTCGGCGGCTTGAAGATGAAGATTCACAAAGCCTGCATCGCTCGTCTGTTCGAACGGAACGACCTCGTGCTCGACGCCGAGACCATTGCGGAGGTCGCAGCGACAATCACTTAATGCATTCTGCATTTCGCCTTCGGCATTTCGGAATCCCGCTAGAGTAAGTCATCGAAATGCCCCGCGTGATCGGGATCGACCCGGGAACCATCAGCGTCGATATCTGCGGAATCGAAAACCAGCGAGTATTTCTCGATCGATCGCTGCCGACGCGAGAGGCCCTGGCCGATCCGTCGACAGTACTTGGCGTGTTGGACGAGGCTCACCGGGCCGCGCCGGTGGATCTCGTCGCCGGGCCATCAGGCTACGGCCTGCCGCTGACGGCCGTTGGCGACGTTTCTGAACGCGATCTCCGCTTGGCATTTCTGGCAGCGCGGAATCCGGCTGGCGCCGAGGACAGCGGCATTGGCGGCCTCACATCACTCGTGCGGGCGCTCGCACGGTCGTCGATTCCAGTCGTGCTCACACCTGGGGTGATTCACCTTCAGTCCGTTCCCCTTCATCGGAAAGTCAATCGCGTCGACATGGGGACCGCCGACAAAGTCTGCGCGGCTGCACTCGCGATCTGGGAGTTCGCCCACCGGCACGGGTGCGACGTGCAGGAAGCATCGTTCATCCTGCTCGAGTTGGGTGGAGCGTTCACGGCCGCGGTCGGCGTCGACCACGGCGTCATTGTCGATGGTCTCGGCGGGACGTCGGGTCCATTGGGTGCCCGCGCCGCTGGCGCGCTCGACGGTGAGGTCGCCTATCTCGCCGGTTCGATTTCCAAACATCTCTTGTTCGGCGGTGGTGCGGCGACCGTGGCCGGCACGCTCGAAGCTTCCGCCGAATCGCTTGCGGCACCGACCACGGCGAAAGGCAAGCTGGCTTACAACGCGTTCATTGAAGGTGCCGTGAAGGCTGTAGCCGCCCTTTCCGTCTCGGTCCCGCACGCCACTGAAGTCGTTCTGTCGGGACGCTTCGCCTATCTCGACGGCGTGCGCGAGGAATTGACGCGCAGATTCGAAGGAATGGGTGCGGGACGTTCAGTGCATCTTCTCACCGGCTTCTCGGCGGCCGCCAAGCAGGCATCTCAAGGTGCCGCCCTGATTGCCGATGGACTATCGGGCGGCGAGTCGGCCGCGCTCGTCGACCGCCTCGGGATTCGCCAGGCGTCGGGCACGATACTCGATCATTTGTATGTGATCTCTCCAGACGCTGTGCGACGCCGGCTCGGGATCGACTGAAGTTGTTACGAGTGCCCACGACGTTGAACGCAGAGGACGCGGAGATCGCGGAGTATTAATCCGGAATGAAATGTTGTCTCTGCGGGCTCTGCGGTCTCTGCGTTGATCGTGGACTGGTAGTAAGCCGTCGGATAAGTCCACTAGAAGCACGTCGCGGCGATCTTCTGGACGAACTCGACTTGCAGTGTCACTGATCCTGCAATCGTTGAGTCGGGTGAAGATGCGGGCGGCTCTGGCTTGATCTGACCCGAGATTTCGACTTTCGTTCCGACAAACACCGAAAGCTGGCTTTCGATCGCTTCGAGCCGGAACGTCCGGGTGGAAACATTCTTCGTGAGCGCCGAGCCACCCGTTCCAATCGGCACGACATTCCGGCGCTCGGCGTTTGCGAGTACCGAATCGCGAATCGGTCGGTGTGTTGGGATCGAACTGTTCGCCTGCGCTGGTTGCAGGTGCCTTCTGAACGCACCCGACCACGGTGATCCGATCGACCAGGTTCGGAGGGTCCGGCTGCGGAGTTCCTGGCGTTGGATTTCCGGTGACTGACGTACCGCCGAACGGGACCCTGATGCCCTCAGCGGGAGGTCTCTCTCCTTGCGCGGTCAGACTCGCCGTCAAGGCCGCTGTGAGGACGAAACAACGATAGGCCGAAAAACGCTTAATCATCAATCATCGATCATGGATCTGAAATGATTAGGCTCCCCCTCCTTCACGAGCGCCAGTCCCCAGCTTCAACACCTTCGTCGGGTCGGTGTTCGCGTCGATCAGGACACCGAAGAACGGGGCAAACATTTCCTCCCAGGTCATGCGGCCTTGGTACACGGTGCGGTTCGGATTCGGGTTGTACTTGTTCGACGTCGAGTTGTTGTAATGCGCGTCGACGTGCATCTTCGTCCCTTTTGGAATCCGAATCGGCTTCATCGGTTGGTAGAGGAGCTGCCAGTTGAAGTCGTACTTGGGAACGCTCAACACGATCTCTTCGCGCCCGTCCGGATAGATCAGTCGATACGTCATGTCCTTTCCCCGAAGATGCATGTGCGGCATCATCTCGACCAGTTCCGCGTCGGCCAGGAACTCCAGATCCATCGGTGGGCTCTTGTAGTTGGCTTCGTTCGGCGGAATGGCGAAATTCGGCCCGCCCGCCGTGATGCCGTACGACATCCAGCGTTTCGCCGGGGCGGTGTCCGACACCGTGAAGCCGATGAGCGGTCGGTCCACGACCTCTTTGCCGATAGGCGTGTAATGAACCTGGATCGAAATGTCCGTGTTGGCCGGAACCAGTTTGCCGGCGCCGAACTTCCGGTAGTCGTCGGCATTGCGGCCTGGAACGTAGCAATTGAAGCCGCCTCCCGCGGCCGACCCGGGCGGTGACGCCCCGTCGCCTGGTGGCGGGGCCTGCGGCCGCGCCGGCAACACCTGATCCTTCAACGCCGCGCCTTCATCGTCTCGCTGCGACTCCGACCAGTTGGCCGTGTAGTACTTGACGTCGGGCCGATGTGGCTGGAACGTGAAGCAGATGTGGTGAGTGACGGACATCACGCTCGGCTTGATCTCGAGGGACGTAATCCACGTGTCCTTCGTGAATCCGCTCGGAATGAGAAATGTCACCCACTCGATGACGTCTTGTGGTGTGCGCGCCGGTACGCGGAACTCGGGCCCTCGGACGATGATGTCGGGCTTGATCTGCCAGCCGTCGTCCGGCCACTCGATGGCCGGAGGCGCGTCCTTCGGATCGCCCTGTTGCGCTCCATTGTCGGCCCACTTCACAATCGTGTCGATGTCAGTCTGAGGCAGCGACCGATCGTTGGCGAACTGACCGTGTTGTGGATTGGCGAACCATGGCGGCATCTGCCGGCTTTCGACCTTGGCCTTGATGGAACGTGCCCAGGGGCGCGCGTCCTGATAGGTCAAGAGCGACATCGGTCCAATCTGTCCGGGTCGATGACAGGTTTGGCAATTCTTCTGGAGGATCGGGAGGACGTCTTTGGTAAACGTCGCCGGTGCGTCGGCCGCCGACATCGAGGTGTCGCCGGCGACGAATGCTGCGCCTCCGAGTAGCAGAGCCGCCAAGCCATACCGCAACATATCTACCTCCGTGTCTGCGGCCGAACGCAGCCAATGAAAACGTACCTGACTGAAGCTTCGAGGTCAACAGACTCTTGAGGTCAAAAACGCCCATTTCGCGCCCCATACGGCTCCTTCTTGCTGGCGTCTCGACCCGGGCCGCGGCCGCATCGGCCGCGCGTGCCGGATTCGTGGTCACGGCTCTCGACGCTTTCGGCGACTTCAACCCGGTACCATCAGTGTGCGTGAAGTCTCTTCCGCGCGACGTCGGAGTTCGGTTCAGCGCAGCCGCCGCAGCGCGGGCAGCCCGACACATCGACTGCGATGCTGTCGCGTATCTTTCGAATTTCGAGAATCATCCCCGGGCAGTTCATGCACTGGCTTCCGGACGGCTGCTCTGGGGTAACTCGCCTTCGGTGTTGCGACGAGTGCGCGACCCGATTCTCGTCGGCGAGGCACTCCGACAACGAGGGTGCGGCGCGGCGGAGGCCAGGCGTGATGTCGGAGGAAACGCTGATTCCGAGCGGTTGGCGCCAACCGCCGGGACGTGGTTGCTCAAACCAATCGCGTCCGGTGGCGGCCGGGGCGTACGACAGTGGCGCGGAGTCGCCGGCCCGAGTGTCCGATCTGCTCGGCAAACGCGAGTGCCACCGGACTGCTACCTTCAGGAATTCATCGGGGGCACGCCAGGCTCAGTGGTGTTCGTTGCGGCCGGGAAGCGTATGGTGCCGCTCGGCGTCTCCCGACAGCTGGTGGGGGAGCGCGCCTTCGGCGCACATGGTTACCGGTATTGTGGAAGCATTCTCGCGGAGAACGATGACTGGGCCAGAACCGAATTCGTGAGCCGGTCGTGCGACTTGGCGCGAGCGCTGGTTGAAGAGTTCGATCTCGTCGGCGTCAACGGCATCGACTTCGTGGCCAGAGACGGCCTGCCGTATGCGATCGAAGTGAATCCGCGCTGGTGTGCGTCGATGGAGCTCGTGGAACGCGCGCATGAAATTTCTGTGTTCGGCATGCACGCAGAAGCGTGTGCCGCCGGCGCGCTTCCCGAATTCGACTTCACGCGATCGCTCCGTCCATTTGGTGCGGTTGGCAAGGCGGTGGTCTTTGCGACACGAAACATCGTCGTCGGGGACACGCGCTCGTGGCTCGAGGACGCCACGGTTCAAGATGTGCCGCATCCTGGAGAAGAAATCCGCGCCGGCCAGCCGATCTGCACCGTCTTTGCACAGAGCCCTGACGCGAACGTGTGTTACACGACGCTGGTGCGCCGCGCGGAACAAGTGTACGGGGAATTGAGAGCTGATAGCTGACGGCTGAGAGCTGATAGCAGTTCTTGATGCTGCCAAGCTGGCTATTGACCATCGTGATGTCGGGGTGTATGAATCGTGCGGGTGCATTTGAGAAGGAGCGCGAGATGATCAGGCCATTGCTGACCTTGCTGGGCATCTTGGCGGTTTCGCTGGTAGTCGCCGATCCGAGTGCGGCGCAACAATCCTCTGGCCCTGCAGCGAAGACGGCGAGTCCTCCGAGTTCCTGGAAGGTCGGTCGGACGCCCTGGGGAGATCCGGATCTGCAGGGAGCCTGGACCAGCGACAGCGCGCGTGGCATTCCGAGGGAGCGCCCGGAGCAGTTTGCCGGTCGAGCGGAGCTCACCGAGCAGGAATACGCAGATAGGGTCGCAAGGGACGAGCAAATCATCAAGAATGCGCTCAATGCGTCCGGCGTCCAGACAGGTGGCCGCGACGGTGCCTGGCGTGGATCCCAGACATTCCGTCAAACGTCTCTTCTCGTCGATCCGCCGGACGGTCGGATGCCTCCATTGACGCCAGAAGCGTTGAAACGAAGCGCGCCGCGCGACCGTGGCAGTTTTGGCGAGGGTCCTTTCGATAGTCCTGAAGACTTTACGCTGTACGACCGCTGCATCACCCGCGGGATCGTCGGCGGCGTCCTCCCGGTTCCGTACGGCAACGGGAATTGGATCATCCAGACGCCGAACGCCTTCGTCATCAGCTACGAAATGATTCACGACACGCGTGTGGTCCCGCTCGATGGACGTCCGCACCTGGGCCGGAACCTCCAGCAGTACCTGGGCGACTCCCGCGGTCATTGGGAAGGTGAGACGCTCGTCATCGAAACGACGAACTTCACCGACAAGACGAGCCTTGGCGCGAATGGCAACGGTTTGCGCCACAGCGCTGCGATGCGCATGGTCGAGCGCTTCACTCGCACCGCGCCCGACGTGGTTCGGTACGCGATCACCGTCGACGATCCGAAGACCTACACGAGGCCGTGGACGCTTTCGCTTCCGCTCGTGTCGCCGAAAGGCTTCCAGCCTCTTCCTTATGAGTGCCACGAGGGCAACGGCGCCATCAAATACATCCTCAGCGCCGAACGGGCCGAAGATCAGGCGATTGCCGAGGATCTGAAAAAGGGAATCGTGCGTGCGCGGAAGGCGCCTCAGAACGACATCTCGGGCAGAGAGTAAGACCCACCATTGAATCGGGCGGCTCGGTGTCCTGGGTCTCCGGCACACCGAGGTCGCCATTCGAATGGCGCCACAGGCGTTCACCCTTCTTGGCCGCTCAGTCTCTCAACGTCGACAGTCATGTGTGCGGTCTGAGACTCGCAATTGAAATCAGGAGGACTCGATGGCCAAGAAATCCAAGAAATCCAAGAAATCAACTGTCATTCCACTTCATCGGTCGTGCGGCACGATGGCCGTGCACATGATGCTCCTCGAGACGAATCCGTCTTTCCGCGCCCGACAGTTCAAGCTGGAGCAGGACACTGCACGACTTCGCGCCTTCGGATTCTCGCTTGACGAGCTCAAGACGGTCACGGTACGCGTCGTCGTCAATGTGGTGTACAAGACCGACAACGAAAATATCTCGGCGGCGCAAATCAACAGTCAGATCGCTGCGCTCAACAAAGACTTCTCGGCAAAGAACCCCGATAAGACGAAAGTGCCGGCGCCGTGGCAGGGACTCGTGACCGATTCACGAATCAAATTCAAGCTGCACAAAGTGACGAGAACGAAGACGTCGATTGCATCGTTCGACGCCGATGATCGCGTCAAGAAGGCATCGACGGGGGGGATTTCGCCGTTTCAGCCGCAGAAGTACTTGAACCTTTGGGTGTGCGCGCTGGGGGGCGGCCTTCTGGGATACGCGCAGTTTCCAGGTGGGCCCTTGGCCACCGACGGTGTCGTGATTAACTTCCAGGCCTTCGGGACGAAAGGGACGGCGAAGTCGCCATTCAACCTGGGTCGCACGGCGACCCACGAAGTCGGCCACTACCTCAACCTTCGTCATATCTGGGGCGATACCGAAGACTGCAGCGGCTCGGACATGGTCCCCGATACACCGAACTGCGCGGGGCCCAACTTCGGCAAGCCGACGTTTCCGAGTGTGACCTGCAACAATGGACCAAACGGCGACATGTTCGTGAACTACATGGACTACGTGGATGATGCGGCGATGTTCATGTTTTCGGCGCAGCAGGTGACGCGCATGCGTGCGGCACTGGATGGACCTCGGAGCGGGCTCATCTGAAGTTAGAAGGACGAAGGAAGAAGGACGAAGGAAGAAGTATGCCCGCTGGTCTGGATGCCACTCACCCGGTGTTTCAATCGCGCTGGATCCACGCGTTCGAAGAGGATTCAGCGGATGGGGACGTCTATCGGCCGGAAACTGAAGCGATTCCGCTGTCGCGACGGCCACGCCGGCGCCTGGAGCTCGTGCCTGACGGATCGGCCCGACTTTGGGTACCTGGTTCCGACGACAGGCCGCGCGCCGGGCAAGCCCGCTGGCACTCGGAGGGTGAGGAGATCGTGGTGAATGTGGAAGCCGATGGCGGCCGACCCGAACAGGTACTCCACGTGTCGATCCAATCGCCGACGCGCCTGGTCGTTCGAAAAGGGTGAGATGATTCTCCGGTAGTGTGTAGAAGGCGGGTCGGTTAAGATCTCCAGTCCATTCTTGTGTGATGTTCTGAGTTCTACGGAGGTTGGCATGAAGTTCACGATTCAGGCGGTGTTGGCGGCGGCTCTGATCGCGATGCCGTCATTGAGCCAGGCGCAAGTCGCCAAGGCGAATGCAGTCACGGCAGTCGCAACGATTCAGGCGATCGATTCGACGACCCGCTCGGTCACCTTGAAGAACGAAAAGGGCGAAGAGGACACCTTTCAGGTTGGACCGGAGGTCAAGCGCTTCGACGAGTTCAAAGTCGGCGACAAGGTCAGACTGAGCTACTACGAGTCGGTGGTCTTCCAACTTCGCAAGCCGGGGGAGACCTCGAATCCAACAGGAACGGCGGGGGCGGCGGGGCGAGCGACCGCTGGCAACTTGCCGGCTGGCGCGGTAGCAAAAGAGATGAAGACGACCGTGACCGTCAAGGCTGTCGATCCTCAACTCCCGTCGATAACGGTTACGACCCAGGACGGCCGTAGCGTGACTCGCAAGATCGAGGACAAGAAGAACCTCGAGGGCGTCAAGGTTGGAGACCGCATCGATATTACGTACACGCAGGCACTGATCGCGAACATCGAGCGAGCCAACTAAGAGCCACGTCAAGATTGGTCTTCCGAACCACAAAGGTCACAAAGGCCACGAAGACCGGTGGTCCTTGGTGACCTTTGTGTGCTTTGTGGTTCACTGTCAGAAGTGGGCCAGCCTTGCGCTCCCAAAAGTGCCGCCTACGGTTTGCGCTAGTTGCAAAGCGGCAGGATCTCGCTGAGCTCGCCCACACTCAACACGTCGTCTGGAACCTTCCAGTAGGGTACACGCTTCCACACCGGCAGCAGCCCGGCCGCCTTCGCTCCGGCGATGTCGGCGTGCGGATGGTCGCCGACAAAGATGGACTCGGAAGCGCGCACGCCGCAACGCTCGAGGGCTCTGGCGAAGATCCGAGGATCCGGCTTCTGAACACCTTCGATCTCGGAGATCAGAATCGTGTCGAATAGCGAAGCAAGCCCCAGAGCGTCCAGCTTGCCTTGCTGCCAGTGTGTTGGCCCGTTGGTGATGACACCGATCTTCTTCCCGCGCTCGCGAAGCTCGTCCAGCGTTTGCAAAGTGTCCGGGAAGAGACGGCACGACTGAAAATAGCTCGACCTGAAATCGGCTTCGAGCCGGTCCGCCACATTCCCGTCGAAGCCCAGCTCCTGTGCCAGCTCCTGATACAGCCCGAGCGGGCGATTGTGTCCGTGGCCGTCCAATTCGAGCAGCCGCTCGATGAATTGGGTTTTGGAGACTGCCGGCAACTCGGGGCGGAAAGCCTCGAACTGAAGCTCGACTACCCGGCGGATACTGGCATCGCGATCGTAAAGTGTGCCGTCCAGGTCGAAAAAGACTCCGCGAATCATCCTCACGTGGGGCTCCGCCCCACACCGCGGCTCGGTCGCTTGCGGGGGCCCCATGCCCCGCGCCGCTCCCTCGCAGGCGCGCTGTGCGCGCCTCGGCGATACCTGAATTCAGGTAACTGATTGTATCTGAAGGCGTCAGGAAGCAGAGGCCGACCGAAAGGAAGTCGTGTGATCCTGCCCCAACTCGCTCTATACTGTCGACCAGCGAAGTGTGGCCAGGCGCGTGGGGGTTGGGGCTCCAGGCGCGGTAAGTGAGGAGGCGTTGGCTATGAGAGCGTTTCTGATCACGGCGGTTCTTTCGATATTCGGCGCCGGGACACTTGCCGCATCAGACTCCCCGACGTTCTATCGCGACGTCCTTCCCATTCTTCAGGCGAATTGTCAGAGCTGTCACCGGCCCGGCGAAGTCGCGCCGATGTCGCTGGTGACCTACGAGTCGTCTCGGCCCTGGGCCAAAGCGATCAAGGCCGCGGTCGTGAAGCGGCAGATGCCGCCGTGGTTCGCGGAGCCCGGTTACGGCCACTTTGAAAACGAGCGAAGACTCACCGAACAGCAGATCGAAACGATTTCAGCATGGGTCGACGCCGGGGCGCCCGCCGGCGACGAAAAGGCCGCGCCGAAAGCGCTCGCGTTCGAGAACGGGTGGAACATCAAGCCAGACGTCATCGTGGAAATGCCGAAGCCTTTCGAAATCCCGGCGCGCGGCACGGTGAACTATAAGTACGTCCTGGTCAAGACCAACTTCAAAGAAGACATGTGGGTGGTCGCGGCCGAGATGCGGCCTGGCGATCCAACGGTGCTTCACCACGGCAAGGTGTGGGTGCGACCGCCAGGATCGACGTGGATGGAACACGCTGTGCCCGGCGAGGCGTACGAAACGGAAACCCAGAAGGACCTGATGGGACGGAACGCCGCCGACGAAGGCAACGACATTCTCGGCAAGTTCAATCCTGGTCTCGGTGCGCAGCGCTTCGACATGGAAGGAGCGGCGAAGTTCATTCCGAAAGGATCGGATCTGGTCTACGAGCTCCACTACACGACGAGCGGCAAGCCGGCGTCGGACGTTTCGAAACTGGGCCTCGTCCTGGCCAAGGCTCCGCCGCAAAAGCGCTACTACTTCCACGCGGGTCCGACGGCATTGAACCTGGCTATTCCTCCCGGCGATGGTAAGGCTGAAGTGGTGAGCGAGGTAACCCTCGGCGAAGACGCGAAGCTGGTCTACGCGCAGCCACACATGCATCTACGCGGGAAGGACTTCGAGCTCCGCGTCGTTTCGCCGAACGGCGAATCGAAAACGGTGCTCAAGGGCGATTGGAACTTCGAGTGGCAGATCGGCTACCAGTATGTGGAGCCGATCCTGATGCCCAAGGGCTCGAAGCTCCGGCTGATCAGTCATTTCGACAATTCCCCCGCGAACCGGTACAACCCGGATGCGACCAAGAAGGTCGTCTGGGGACCGCAGAACTGGGACGAGATGAGCAACTGTTTCATCGGCGTCACCTTCGGCACCGACATCGCGCCAGAGAAAGTGTTTCTCAGATCCGGTCCCAGCCTGTTGCCGAGGGCTGACGACGGCCCGACACTGGCGGCATTCGACCGCGTCAGCGGCGTCGCGCCGGCCGGCAATGCGGGTCCTGGGGATTTCGACCACCGATAAGAACGCCCTGCTTCTTCTGCCGTTCTGGCCGCCGGACGCGGCGTGAATTGGAGAGAACCATGATCAGAACGTGTGTCGCTGCGGTCGCTCTAGCGGCGCTGGTGACGAGCCCTGCGTTTGCTCAAGATGCGAAGACGATTGTCAGCAACTCATCGAAAGCGATGGGAGCTGAGAACCTCAACTCGATCACGTATTACGGCTCGGGCGCGAACTACAACCTTGGCCAGTCGAACAATGCGAACGGTCCGTGGCCGCAGGCGAACTTGAACGACTACCGGCGGTCGATCGACTTTACGCAGCCTGCCCTGCGTTCGTCGGCAGTTACTTTCGGCGTGCCCGTCACCGGCGGTCCGGCGGCTCAAGGCGCGTTCAACCAGGTCGTTGCACCCGCCAACAACACCTGGGCCCAGCAACTCGAGATTTGGGTCAGCCCGTGGGGATTTCTCAAGGGCGCCGCAGCCAACAATGCGACGGCCGCCAGTCAGACAGTCGGCGGCAAACGATACTCGGTCGTGACGTGGATGTCGCCAATTAAGTCGCCGGGCGGGCAGTCTTATCGAGTTGTTGGCTACATCAACCCACAGAACCTCGTCGATAGAGTTGATACCTGGCTGGAGAACCCGATCTTCGGCGACATGCTCGTCGAGACGACCTACAGCGACTATCGGGACGCCAACGGCCTGAAATACCCAAGCACCATCGTGCAGAAACGGGGCGGCTGGCCGACATTCGAAGCACAAATCCTGGGCGCCAACTCGAACCCGTCGAACATCGCGCAACTGCTGACGCCACCGGCCGGCGGCGGCCGGGGTGGACCGCCGCCGGGAGGGGCACCTCCTGCTGCCGCAGGCCCACAGTCCGAGAAGCTCGCCGACGGTGTCTATCGCATCAATGGGGCGTACAACGCGCTCGCGGTGGAGTTCCGCGACCACATCTTCCTCTTCGAGCCAGGACCGCAGAATGAGGCTCGCTCTCAGGCGATCATTGCCGAGGCAAAGCGAGTCATTCCGAACAAACCCATTCGATATGGCGTGATCTCACACCACCATTTCGATCACACGAGCGGGCTTCCGGCCGTCGTCGCCGAGGGGATCACGATCGTGACACACGACGTGAACAAGGCGTTCTTCGAGAAAGCCTTGGCTGCGCCCCGCACGCTCGCGCCCGACTCCATGTCGAAGTCCGGGAAGAAAGCCAAGATCGAAGGGATCGTCGGCGACAAGCGAGTGTTTCAGGACGATACTCGCGTGGTCGAAGTCTATTTGATCAAGGGGCTTCCACACGCGGACGGAAACCTCGTCGCGTATCTGCCCAAGGAAAAAATTCTCGCTTACGCGGACATGTTCAACCTTCCGCCAGCCGACAACCCCGTTCCAAACCCACCGGTGGTAGGGACGATGGTGTTTTCCGAAAATATCGATCGATTGAAGCTGCAGCCGGAAAAGATCCTGTCAGTGCACTCGCTGAATCCCGATCGTCTGGCGACGGTGTCGGATATCTTGAAGTCGCTGGGAAGGGCGAACTGACAGGTTCAACGGGTTCAAAGGTTCGGTTCGACCCTTGAACCTCTTGAACCTTGAACCTTGAACCGTTGAACCCCTTGAACCCGTTCGTTACTTGGCCGGTTGCGCCGAGGCCGGTCGAGTCTGTTTGACCTCGACTTCACTCGCCGTGAACGTCGCGCCCGCTTCCGTATATCTAACGAGCACCTGATCGCCCACGTGGACGACGTCGGTGATGAGGAGGGCGCCCTGGCCTGCGTCCTTCTTTTCTTTCGTTTTCGTCGAAGCACCCTTCGCGCGGATCTTGGTGTGGGCGTCGATGGCGAACGTCATAGCGCCTTTGTCCGTGTCGACCACGAAGGACCCGCCTGAAACCGACTTGACCGATCCGAGGATGCTTTTCGACTTGCCGTCTGCTGCGGCGACGCCTGCGGCGAAGATGAGAACTGCGATCAGCGTGAGACTTGCCCTACGAACCATGAGGCACCTCCAAAAAGGGAACCGGCCACGTGAGAAGTTCCGTTCACCACGCAAGCATATACGCTGAATCCGGTCAGCCGTCCATTTGGAGGCCATTTGCTGTGTCACATCTTTGAGGGAGCCGGCAACCCTTGGTAACACAACGGCTTGGTCCGAGCCATATGCGGAGAGCCTTCTGGAGTGATGATAGGCTGTCACGCCCAGAAAACCCCGTGACCGACAAGTCGAAAGCGGCTCTGCTTCGCTTTGGCACCTTCGAGCTGGATCTGGAGGCAGAACAGCTTCTCAAAAACGGTCGTCGCGTCCACCTTCAACCGCAGCCGTTCAAGCTGCTCTGCCTGTTGACAAGCCAGACAGGCAAACTCGTGACCCGCGAGGAGATCCGGGCAGCGCTGTGGAAAGACGATACGTTCGTCGATTTCGAACAGGGCGTGAACTTCGCCATCAAGCAGGTTCGTGAAGCGCTCAGCGATCAGGCGGAGCACCCTGTCTACATTCAAACCGTGCCCAAGCGGGGGTATAAGTTCCTGGTTCCGGTCAGCGCAGTCTCAGCTGGAGCCGACCAGAACCAATCGGCGACCCTCGACTCGAACCTCGACAAAGCGCTCTGGGCAAACATCGCGGAGCTCAGGCTCTCGGAGGAGCGCAGTAACAGGCGACAGAAAATCCTGATGGCGTCGCTTGCTGTCCTCGCCATGGCCCTCGTGCTTGTGTCGCTGGTGAGGTCGTGTGGGTGACCTGGCTACGTCCCTGAGGGGCCTGAGTCGAGCGTGCTATGATCCCGAAACACGGTATCTAATGGCTGGAAAGCGATTTATCATGAATGCGGGCCGCACGACGAAGCAGGGCCAGCAGATCAACGTCGGCAAAGACAGTCCAGAATATCAGGCGATTGTCAGCACGTTGAACATGCATCCCGACGACATGAAGGCTGCCGGGATTTCGTCGGGAAGCAGCGTGCGGGTTCGATCCGAGTACGGCGAGGTGACGTTCAAGTGTGTCGAAGGCAAGGTGCCTCCAGGAATGATCTTCGTTCCCTATGGGCCTCCGACATGTGTGCTCATGGGGCGTTATACCGACGGCACCGGAATGCCCACGTCGAAAGGCTGGGAAGTCGAAGTCGAGCCGGTGGCGACGGAGGGAATGCCCGGCTAGAGCCGGACGCTGCATACACAAGGTGGGGTCCGGCTTTAGCTGGACCTGGGAGCGAGTCATGGGTGCTGATGTTGACAACACTACGGATGAGCTGATCGTTCGCTTGGTGCCTGAAGATCACGAAAGCAACGGCCCGGCATGGGAGATGATCGAAGCCGGGCGCTACATGCCGCGCCGCATTCGGGGAAGCTATCGCGGCCGGGAGCTTGGTTGAACGTTCGTCGTGCCGCCCGGTTCGGGCGGTGTCGGACGGCCGGGCCCGGACGAGGAGAAGCGATAGAGTGACTCTGACAATAGTGAAAGACGCCACGTGCACGTTTTGCGGCTGTGTTTGCGACGACATGGAGCTGCACACGGACGGCGTTCGGATCCTCAAAGCCAAGAACGCGTGTAGCCTCGGCGAGTCGTGGTTCCGCCACCACACTGCGGAACGGTTGTATCCGGATGCGCTTATAGACGGAAAGCCCGCTACCGTCGATGCCGCCGTAGAGGCAGCGGCGGACTTCCTTTACCAGGCGAACATGCCGTTGGTCTACGGACTCAGCAACATCACCTGCGAGGCGCAGCGGGAGGCCGTGGCGCTAGCCGAACTGATTGGAGGTGTGGTCGACAGCCACACCTCGCTTTGACACGGTCCCACTGAGATAGCCGCCCAGTTGGGTGGCAAGATTACGTGCACACTGGGCGAAGTCAAAAACAGAGCGGATTTCATCATCTACTGGGGCGGCAACCCTGCCGAATGTCATCCCCGGCATTTCTCGAAGTACAGCTTGACCCCCAAGGGCAAGTTCGTGCCGGAGGGCCGGAAGGGCCGGTACATGGTCCTCGTCGACATTCGAGAGACGCCAAGCGCCAAGGCGGCCGACCTGTTTCTTCAGGTCCGTCCCGGCAAGGATTTCGAAGTCCTCACCTCGCTTCGCGCCATCATCAAGGGTCATCCCGTGGACGCGGAAAGCGTCGCCGAGACTGGCTTGACGGTCGAGCGGCTCCAGAGTCTGGCAGATCGCATGAAACGCGCCCGCTTCGGCGTCATCTTCTTCGGTATGGGCTTGTCGATGACCCGCGGCAAACACATGAACTCCGCCGGCGTCTTGATGCTCGCGGCAGAAATGAATGCCTTCACCAAGTTCGTGTGCATGCCGATGCGCGGGCACGGCAACGTCACCGGTTCGGACATGGTGTTGCGGTGGACGACCGGGTTCCCATTCGGAATCAATTTGTCCCGAGGCTATCCGCGGTTCAATCCGGGAGAGTTCTCGACGGTCGATCTGATCGTCCGCGGGGACAACGACGCTGCGTTGGTGCTCGGCGCCGACCCTGGAGCGACGATGCCGCAGCCGGGGATCGATCATTTGGCGCGCATTCCCACGATCGTTCTGGATCCCAAGGTGACCCACACGAGCCGCCTGGCGCGCGTGCACATCACGACGGCGGTGACCGGAATCAGCGCCCCGGGGACTTCGTATCGAATGGACGAAGTGCCTTTGCCGCTCAGGCCGGCACTGCAGTCGCCCTATCCGACAGACGAAGAGGTCATCCGCAGGATCCGGAAAACGATTGCGGCCAAGCCTGCGTGGACACCGACGCTGGGTATCAAAGCGGCAACCGCGTAACCATCTCCACGACCGGTGAACCACGAAGCCGCGAAGGTCACCGAACGAACCTATGCTCCGAATAACCGGCGGGAAGGTCTACGACCCGGCCAACGGCGTCGACGGTGTGGTGAAGGACATCTACGTCGCTGATGGCCAGATAGTCGCAAACGCTGATCCCGCTGACGGCAGCCGCACCATTGATGCGCGGGGCATGTTCGTGTTCCCCGGCGGAGTCGATGTCCACTCGCACGTGGCGGGCGCTGCGCTGAATTTCGCGCGAGGCCTCACGCCGGAAAACTATCGCCGGGCATCGCCTTTCCTACACACCCTTGAGCGTCGCGCCGGCCTCGGGGGCATCACTCCGACGACCTTCGCGACCGGCTACTTGTACGCGGGAATGGGCTGGACCACGGTCAACGAGGCGGCGGTTCCGATTCTGTCGGCCAGACACACTCACGAAGAGCTGCACGACACGCCTATCGTCGACAAGTCGTGTCTCGTGCTGATGGCCAACAACGAGATTGTGATGGACCTGCTCGAAGCCGGCGATGCAGAGCGTGCGCAGCACGTCGTCGCCTGGCTGATCTGGGCCGCGAAAGCGTATGGCGTGAAAGCGGTGAACCCGGGAGGTGTTGCTGCGTGGAAATGGGGAAAGAACGCCAGCGCGCTCTTCGAGCCGGTCGAAGGATACCAGAAGGTCACACCTGCGCTGATCATTGACAGCCTGGCAAAAATCGTCGACCAGCTCGGCCTGCCGCATCCGCTCCATATTCACTGCAACAACCTGGGCGTGCCGGGCAACGTCGAGACGACGATCGAGACGATGAAAGTGTTGGAGGGCCGGAGGGCGCACCTCGCGCATCTGCAGTTTCACGCCTACGACGGAGCAGACTGGGACACGATGCGGTCGGGTGTCGTGAAGCTTGTCGAGTACTTCAACACCCAGAAGAATCTCACCGCCGATGCCGGCGCCGTACTCTTCGGCGACGCTGTGACTATCACCGCCGATGGTCCATTTCAATACTTGCTTTACCAGCTCACCGGGCGTAAATGGGGGAACCTCGACGTCGAGAACGAGACCGGCTGTGGAATTGTTCCGTACGTCTACAAAGGAAGCCACCTGGTCAACGCCGTGCAATGGGCCGTGGGACTGGAACTGCTGTTGCTCATTGACGATCCCTGGCGGATTTACCTGACCACTGATCATCCCAATGGGGCGTGCTTCTGGCGCTACCCCGAGATCATTCGTCTCTTGATGGACGTCGAATATCGCCGAGCGTGTTTGAACAAGCTACCGCCGAAAGTTCGCGAGCGGACGGTCCTCGCTGATCTCAACCGGCAGTACACGCTTTCGGAGATCGCGGTTATCACCTCCGCCGGGCCCGCGCGCGCGCTTGGACTTACCCAGAAAGGACACCTGGGCGTTGGCGCCGATGCCGACCTGACCCTCTATCAGGAGAACCCTGGCGCCCGTGGAGGCGGCGAGGACGGCTGGCTGTTCGGATATCCCCGCTATGTGATCAAAGGCGGAGAGATCGCCGTGGAGGAGGGCGACATCCGAACGGTGAAAGACGGTCGAGAGTTCCTGGTCAAACCCGCCTTCGACGAGAAGATCGAGGAGTACCTGCGGCCGGTGTTTCAAAAGGTCTATACGATGTCGTTCGCCAACTACCCTGTGGACATCGAGCGACTTACAAATTACGAAATCACGAACCTCAAGTCTCAAGTGTGACATCTAGGTTCGACGCCACACTTCAGACTTGAAGACGCTTCATGATCAAGCTAACGCTGAAAGAGCAACCGACCGTCCCGCTGGAAGCCGAGGCCATCTCGCCAGACGTGATGGCGACGCTGACGAACGACGCCATTCGCGCTCTTCCGGTCTTTCACGGAAAACGACAGTGCCGTCTGGACGACTTCTTCGTGGTCGAGGGGGCGGCCAGCGACGAGCTCGAGATTCGCGGCGAGACCGAGAAGGTCAAATGGATCGGCCGTGGCATGACGCGCGGGCGGATCGCGATGGCTGGCAGTGTCGGCATGCACCTTGGCGCTTACATGAAGGGCGGCGCGATCGAAGTCGGTGGGAACGTGGGGGACTGGCTCGGAGCTGAAATGTCGGGAGGGTTCATTCGGGTCCGCGGAAATGCCGGTGGACAGGTCGGGGCGGCTTATCGGGGAAGCCTCGCCGGGATGACGGACGGAACCATCCTGATTGGCGGGTCGGCGGGCCTCGAGGTCGGGATGCGTATGAAACGGGGGATTATCGCCGTCGCAGGGAAAGTTAGAGACTTTGCCGGGCTCCAGATGAGGGGTGGGACGATTATTCTTGGTGCCGGCGCCGAGCTTCGGACCGGCGCCTGGATGATGCGCGGGACGATCGTTTCGCTGACGCCGATCCCGCTGCTGCCGACGTTCTCGTACGCCGCCACCTACAACCCCACGTTCATGCGCCTTTACGCAAAGCACCTGAGCACGTTGGGTGTAATGGTGCCTTTCAGCGATCCCAACGGCTCCTATCAACGCTACACGGGCGATACATCGGTTCCAGGAAAGGGAGAGATTCTGATCTGGAAGCCGGCCGCATGACCGACGAGGGTGACGTGGACACTGACGCGAGCATCGTTCGCAATGGTGTGAGAATCGTCGACACGTTCGCCGAGGCGTTCGACATGCGTGCGGCGCGCGTGCTGATCACAGCACAATCGGCCGCCTGGGCTCGGACGGCGGCGCAGTCCATGACCGGCTTCGCCACGTCGGTCATCGGCTGCAAGGTCGAAGCCGGCCTCGAGGCCGATCTCCTTCCGGAAGAATCGCCCGACGGACGGCCGGGCGTCAGCGTCCTGCTCTTCGGGTTCGACGCGGACGGACTGACCAGCCGGCTCATCGATCGAGTCGGCCAGACCGTTCTGACGTGCCCGACGACGGCCTGTTTCGATGGACTGCCTGAGGCAGCGGACCGTGTCAACGTCGGCGGGCGGCTGCGGCATTTTGGCGATCGCTTCCAGTCGAGCAAATTCCTGAATGGCCGGCGCTACTGGCGAATCCCCGTGATGGAGGGCGAGTTTCTCGTGCAGGAAGCGTTCGGCGTCCAGAAGGCGATCGGCGGTGGCAATTTCCTGATCCTGGCCAGGGGCCAGGAGGCTGGCCTGAGTGCGGCGGAAGCGGCGGTGGACGTCATGCGCAAGGTCCGTCGAGTCGTGCTGCCATTCCCAGGCGGGATTGTTCGCGCCGGCAGCAAGGTCGGCGCCAACCACTACAAGAACATGATTGCGTCAACAAACGACGCCTATTGCCCGACACTGCGTGGGCGGATCGGTGTCGCCAGTCAGCTGCCCGAGGACGTGAACTCTGTGTTGGAGATCGTCGTCGACGGCCTCGATCGCCCGGCGATCGCGGAAGCCTTGCGGGTTGGCATTCAGGCTGCCTGTCGCCCTGGAGTGGTCGCAATCGCCGCCGGGAACTATGGCGGGAAGCTCGGAAAGCACCACTTCCAGCTGCGAGAGCTCGTAAGTTAGTTCCTGACTCTAGCCGTGCGCGGAAGCGGATGGCCTGGCGCCACTCGTCTTCGTTGCCCCTTTGCCGATGATCGCGGCCAGATCGCGGGCGAACGGCGTACCGTTCTTCGCCTTGATGACAGCTGCGAGCTGCAGTTCGAGAAGGGCGGCGGCGGCCGGATCTCGGCCTTCGACTCGCTGCGCGTACTTTTGACGCGCGTATCCCAACGACTCCTTCAAGCGACTCCTGACGGCCTCCTCGGACTGACCGGCCTTACGGTCGGCCATGTACATCCCCTCGAGCTCGTTGACGAGCAGGGCCGCGTGCTGCTTCAGGTCGTCCACTTCCCGCGGCATCATGAACCTTGGCAGCATCGGCGTGACGTACCAGAGAAGCAGGTGAACGAACTTCACTTTGCGCTCGGGAGTCGCAAACTTGGTCGACTTTTCACCTGAGTCGTCGGCATAGACGACGGCAACGATCTCGCGCCCGATCACGATCGGCAGCATCATCACGAACGACGGACTGCCGCCGAACAAGGCCTGGTTGCTGTCGGTCAGCTCGCTGCCCGCGAAACCCTGAACGCGTCCGGATTTGACCGCCCGGCTGAACATCGAATCGATGTTCAACGGGACGATGACCTTGGAGATGTCGCTCTTGAATTCGAAGCCGATTTGCCGCACGCCTTCGAGCTGGCCGCTGTTGACGTTGAACAGCGCCACCCGGGCGAACTCCTGCGCGATTCCTTCGACGAGAGCCGCCAGCACGTCGGTGAGCGTTTTGCCAGCCGCGAGTTGTTTCAAGGCGGCAAGGAGGCGATCGAGAGGTATCGTGGCCGCTTCGGCGGCTTCGTCCTGCAGCGCCCTGGCCCGCTCGGCCATCTGTTCGCGGTCGTTGCTGGCCTGGGCCATGATCTCTTCGGCCTTCAGGCGGGCCTGCTCGGCCGATCGCTCGGCCTGGACCTGCTCGCGGAGAGCGGCTTCGGCTTTGGCGGTCTGCTCGCGGAGAGCGGCTTCCGACTTGGCAATCTCGTCGGCCTTCACCTGAAGCTCGACACGCACGCGATCCTGCTCGGTGTGGGTGCGTTCCAGCGACCGGACCTGGTTATTCGCTTCGTTCAGCTGCTGGTTGAGCTTCTGATATTGGCCTTCGGCTGCCTGCAGCTGCGCCTGCGCAGTACTCAGAGCGACGGCAATCTTGGCTCGTTCGGCGGCCTCGATCTCCAGGTGCTTCGTGACACTGGCCGATTCAGCGCGCGTGTTCTCAACGGCCGACTTCAGTTCCTGCAGTTGCCGATTGGCATCCACCCGCTGACGCGCGGCTTCCTGGACGGCCGCTTCGGCTTTTTGCCGAGCAGCTTCTGCCAGCGCCAGCGACTCGCGCGCTTTGCTCAGATCTGCGCGCGCGGCGGCCGCTTGGCTCTTTTCAGTTTCGAGCTCGTTGCGCAGGGCATCAGCGCGCGTACGCAGTTCGCCGAGCGAGCTGGCGAGCTGCTCCTGGTTCCTGGACCGTTCTTCGAGGTCCTTCTGCAGCGCATCGATCTGTGTTTGTGCGGCGCCGTGCGCATGGAGCGCGGCGGCTTCGGCCTGGGCCTGAGCCTCTGTGGTGAGTTGCTCGACCAGAGCGGCCACGGAGGCATTGCGCTCGGCAGCACTGCTTGTCGTGGCAAGGGCGGTCTGGGCGGCGTGAGCGGCCGTTTCGAGTGCCTTGTGAAACGCCTGAAGCTCGCGGGCCGACTTCTCGGACCAACTCGCGTTCAGTTCGGCAATCAGGGCAGCGGCCTTCTGTGTCGCGTAGTCCTGAAATTTCATGGATGTCGGTGAGCCAACGAGTCCCGGGCCCTACCAAACGTGCAAGCGGCAAGCCGCGCGCTTACGAAGTTCTGGTCCAAGCAGCTTCGTGCATCCGCGTGATTTCCAATGACTTGGCACACCCCCTTGAACCTTGCTGGCAGGCCTGCGGGTCGGACGCGTCACGATTCCGTAATCACGACCGACATTTCCGCATGCGGTCTAGAAACGGACCGCCGATGGCGCGCCGCGCCTCAGTCGATGCCGAACGCCAGCAGAACGTTACCCGCCGTGGCCCGGCTGCCCACCGCGTAACCCGATCCGACAAAGACCATGCGCCCCGCGACGACAGCGCCGGAGACGCTGATGGCGCCGCCATGGGCGGGGACTTTGTTGACGGTCTCGAACTCCTGGGCCGTGTTGAATTCCCAAAGCAGAGTGCCGTCGGTGGAGGATACGGCGTAGAGCTTTCCATCCGACGCCCCTTGGAACACCACTCCGGGGATGGCGGTCGGCGCGGCACCCAGCGAGCTGCCCCGACCTCCACCGGCCGGCGCAGGTGGCGCAAAGAGCCAGACCCGTTCACCGGTCCCTTGTCGAACGGCTGCCAGCCCGGCCCCGCCGAGACCGTAGTACGCAAGCTGCTCGTCGGCCGCGCCGCCCCACACGATGCCGCCCCGACCACCGCGGCCGCCGTTGATCGGTGCGCCCGTTGGGTTGACGCGGTAGAGAAGGGCGCCGTTGTTGTCGGGATCCAGCGCAAAGATGTCGGCGCTCTTCGTTCCGACGAGCAGCACGCGTTTGCCGTTGGCGAGAGTCTTCAGAATAGGTGAGTTGCCGATGTCCATATCGGGACCCAGCGGATTCGGACACGCTTCGCTGCGAACCGCACCGTTGCAGCCTCCCATGAACACGTCGTTCTCGGTCGCCTGGTACGACCACAGCAGCTTTCCCGTGTTGATGTCGACTGCCATGATCGCGTCCGTGGTCCTCGGCGATGGCGCCGTCGTCGCGTCTCCGGTACCGAAGTAGATGGCCTGGCGGACCGGATCGACCGTAGGTGTGTTCCACACGGCGCCGCCTGCTGGCTTGTACAACGTCACGCCGTTGGACTGCGTCGTGTACGGCTGCGGTTCTTCGGGGACCACCCAAGCCTTCCAGATCTGCTTGCCCGTGTTCGCGTCCAATGCGACGACGCTGCCCCGCGACGTGCAGCACGGATAGTCCGGCGTCCCGCTGCTGAATTCTTCGGACGAGGACACCGGAACGAACAGCTTTCCGTTGTAGAACTTGGCGCCGGCGGTGATGCGGGCGATGAAATGCGGATCCGCCTTGGTCTTCCATAGCAGCCGGCCGGTCTGCGCGTCGAGCGCGTAGACGTTTGCTTTTCCATCGCCGAAGTACACGGCGTATCGTGCCGATCCATGGCCGCGAACCGGGCCGATCGTGAGCGCATTTCGAACGATCGATCCGTTCTCGAAGGACCAGTACACGCACCCCGTCGCGGCATCGAGGGAATAGACGAATCCGTTGTCGCTGCCGACAAAGACTCGCCCGGACGCGATGGTGGGTTGTCCGTTGGATGAGGCGCCGGTGGGGTACCCGAACGCCCACTTCAGCTTCAATTGTGAAACTTGCGACGCGGTCAATCCGGCCGCTGCCGCGGGTTGGAATCGTGTGTTCGAGAGGTCCACGCCCCATCCGTTCCACGACGCGCCTCGAGCCGGATCTGCGAGCGGCGGGTTGCTCGCACACTTGTTCGGCATGTTTTGCGAGCTGCCTTGTGCGGCGCTCCCGAGTGGGCGGCTGCTCATGAATTCGGCGACCGTCCGTTGTTGGTCGTCACTCAAAGCGGGCCCCGGCGTCGGCATATGGCCGGACGCCAACTTCTCGTAAGTCTTTTCAGGCGACAGGTCCCGAATCGCAGCGGGCGATGGCGCGTTCCGTTGCGCAGGATTGCCGTGACACGCAAAACAGCGAGTCTGGAACGTCGCGAAGCCGCTCTCGGTTCCAGGAACGAACCCGCGTTGACCGGCTGCCGGGGCTGTGGGCTGCTGCGCTGGTGCGGTCGGCGGTGCAGGCGCCTGTCCGCCTTGCGGATGGCCGGTGCCGACGGTCGTCAGCATGCTAATCCATCCGCAGGTGAGAACGGCCAGGAGATAGAAATGCTTCCTCACGCGGATGCTCCTCTTTTCTTGTCGCGCCCCACAGGAAAGCGGGAAACGGCGGTACCCAAAGAGTGTACAGAAAACGATTCCCGCTTGCTGCTCCGGTTCTTGTTGGGCACACTTACGCTCGGGAGTGTGTGATGAGAAGGCTTCCGAAGATCGGTGTGCTAGTGGCGATGTTTCTCGTGGCTCTGCCGTCTGTGGCCGACGCGCAGTGGCCACGCTACCCGACGTCGGGAGTACCGAGGCTGCCAAACGGGCAGCCGGATCTCAACGCGCCAGTCCCGAAGACGGCCGACGGCAAACCGGACCTGACCGGGATGTGGGAGAACCTTGGCTGGCGGGAACTGATCGCTCAAATCGATAGAACGCCAGGAGCCCCTTTCCCGACTGGTGGTTCACCGAACGGGCCGCGCTTGTTTCGTGATATCGGCGCGGGAGTCGAGGGGGGATTGCCGTTCCAGTCTTGGGCCAAGGAGCTCAGAGACAAACGCAATGCGGACAACAGCAGAGACAATCCCGACGCGCTCTGCCTCCCGATGGGCAACATGCAGTTCCATACCCATCCCCAGCCTCGACGCATCGTCCAGACGCCAGGACTCATCATCATCATTTACGAAGCGAACTACGGACTCCGTACGATCTTCACCGATGGGCGGCGGTCGCCCGACAACGACCCGCAGCCCTGGTGGTACGGCTACTCCGTCGGCCGATGGGAAGGCGACACGCTCATCGTCGAGACGACTGGATTCAGGGACGGTGGCTGGCTCGATATCATCGGGAGCCCGTTGACCGACAAGGCCAAAACGATCGAGCGATTCCGGCGCACGAATTTCGGCATGCTGGAGATCGAAGTCACCGTCGACGATCCGAAGGCATACACCAAGCCGTGGACCGTCAAGTTCAATCAGCGGATTGTCGTCGACTCCGAGATGATCGAGTTCATCTGCGCAGAGAACCAGAAGTTCGTCGAGTACTTGGAAGGGGCTGGAGCGAAGAAAGAGGGCAGGTAGGGCGGGAAGGGCTGGAAGGGGCAGGAGGGGTCGGGAAGGGCTGGAGGAGCGCGACCCGGCTCAAGCCTTCGCGCTCCAGGCGTCGACGTCAGGGTTTTGGAGGAGCGGCGAACGGTCCGACCTCCGGCTTCCCTTGTGTGTCGGTGAGGGGACCGAGCTCGGCGGCGACGCCGCGACCGATTGCGGCCGTTTCGCTTCCGGCCTGGAAGCAGGTGAAATCGGGGCGGTCGCGCCACGCGATCGGACCGCACAGCCGGATGCCCGCTTTGATCGCTGCGTCGTGCACGATGTTGATCGCGCGCTCGTAGTCGGGCGTGCCTTGTCGGAAGCCCGTGAAGTTGCCGAGGTCCCCGCTGGCGGCAAAAACGGCGCTGACGCCGGGGACCTTGGCAATGGCGTCGGCGTTCTTCAGGCCTTCCAGTGTTTCAATCATCAGAATCAGAACGATGTTGTCGTTGATTGTGTTGCGGTAGCCGCCCGGCACGCCGCCCCACATGTTCTGATCGAACGCCTGGCCGCCGCCATTGCTGCGCCGGCCGAGGGGTGGAAAGTACGTCCAGTTCCTTGCTTCGATCGCCTCTTCGACCGTGTCCACCGTTGGCACGACGATTACCAACGCACCCGCGTCGATCGCGTGCTGGATCTCGCGCTCGTCCGTGTAGGCGACTCGGACGCCGGGTACCGCCTTCGCCTGCGGACAAGTACGCCACATCCGGGAGGCCGCCTGCCAGTCGCGCTGGTCGTGCTGCATCTCGGTCCAGATGAAGTCGTAGCCAGCGTTGGCCATGGCACAGTAGGTGGCGGGATCAGTTGCGCTGAAGAGCGTCCCGCCAGTCACTTTGCCGCCTTGTTGCAGCTTGAGCTTCACGGGATTCCAAATCTTCGCGCCTGCCGGTGCGTTGAAGGCCGGTCCGTACTTCCAGGTTGCCGGATCGAAAGGACCTTCATTCACCGCTCCAGGCGGCGCGGTCGTCAGTGCCTGGCTGTCCTTGCCGGCGGGCGCCGCGAGAGGAAACTGGGTGGCGCCGGGTGCCGGGTTCTTCGCGTACGGATCCGCTGAAGAGGGAGCCGGCGCGGGAGCGGGCGGCGCCGGAACGGTCTGTGATTGAGCTCCAAGCGCGACGAGTCCCAGAGCAACGCACGCCACTGCCGAACACATCCAGCACTTCATGATGATCCTCCGTCGACATCCATTCTCTAGGCCCTTTGGCCTGGCGGACGCAGCGCTAAAGTGTTGCGCCCCCTGGGAAATGGTCCTTCCGACTTCGCCGCATCATACACCCGCAAAATACCCGAGTATCCAATTGTTAAGCCGACGCCGGTTTCCGTACTCTATCCATAGGAATTTCACGCTCTGGGAGATTGCCAGTGCCGATCGGCGCGCACTTCACGTTCGAATCTTTCGAGCTCGATCCGGATCGTCGCCGCTTGAGCTGTGCCGGAGAGCCCGTCGCGCTCTCGGAGCGTCAGCTTGACGTGCTGCTGATGCTCGTGCTTCGTGCCGGCCAGATCGTTTCGAAGGAAGATCTGCTGGAAGCTGGATGGAAGGATGTCGCAGTGGGCGACAACAGCCTGGAGCAGGTCATCTCCAGCTTGCGCCGACTGCTCGGTGTACACGAGAACCGGGCCGCGTATATCGAAACCGTGCCGCGACGAGGATACCGGTTCTCCGCAGTCGTCGCTCGAAAGGCTCCGCGTGAAAGCGACGCAGGACTCGACGCGTTGCTGGCGCCGAACAGGGCGTTCATCGAAGGGCGCGCGGCCTTGGAGACCCTGGACGGCCGGAACGTGGCGCGGGCGCGGGAGGTCTTCGAGGCCGCGCTGAAGACCGTTCCAGAACACGCCTCTGCGCACGTCGGCCTCGCTAACGCCTGTGTGATGCAGTTCGAAATGACCCGAGCAGACGCACAGCCAGACGCATCTGCGCTCGCCACGGCGATCGAGCACGCACGGGAAGCCTGCCGTCTCGATCCGCAGTTCGGTGAAGCCTGGGCGACGCTGGCGTCAGCGCTCCGGGCAACCGGCGATCGAATCGATGCGATCGCAGCCGGCCGGCGAGCCGTGGCGCTCGAGCCGGACAACTGGCGCCACCACCTCCGTCTGTCGTACGCGAGCTGGGGCCAGGATCGTCTTCGCGCGGCACACCGCACGCTCGCGCTGCTGCCCGATTTTCCTCAAGCGCACTGGCTTGCCGCCACCGTCTATGTCGCCCGGCAGGCGTTCGATGAAGCCGAGCGCGAGTTGTTGGCTGGGCTTGCGGCGCCGCTCGCCAGCGGCCTGGGAAGCGACTCGCGCTTCAGCTCGGTGGCGCTGCACTGGCTGTTGGGGTTGATTTGGCTGTCGCGGGGTGACGAGAAACGTGCCCTCGAGGAATTCAAGCTGGAGCTCTCGTTCGAAAACAGCAGTCACCTGTACGCTCGCGAGTGCTCCGCGAATACGTGGTACGCCATCGGGGCGCTCGAGCTGCGTCAGAAGCGCCACAAGGATGCAGCCCTAGCCTTCCAACACGCCATCGAACGTGTCGCGATCCACCCGCTGGCAAAGGTCGGGCTCGCTGCTGCGCATTCACCTGACCCGAATCCTGACTTGCAGACGAGGCCTCCCGAGAATCCTGCCAACCGCGGAGGGAACTTCGACACCGCCGTGGTTCGAGCAGTACAGCTGGCTCTCGAAGGCGCTCACGAGCAAGCCGCACACCTCCTCGAGGAAGGTCTGGCGGCTACGCCTCCGGGCAGCGCCGGGTGGCAGCTCCCAGTCGAGCCGCTGCTACAAGTCGGTTCCCATCCTGACGTCTGGGCGAGAGCCCTGGCGCTCGTCCGAAACCGAGCTGCGTAGATCAACTAGGACTCATTTCTCAGGCTGTGGCTTCCGCCTTTAGGTTGTGGCTTCCGCCTTCAGGCGGAAAAGGCATTGATCTTCCGGCTGAAGCCGGAAGCCACACGCATTGATCTTCCGGCTGGAGCCGGAAACCACACCTGAAGTAGCCCCCGACAACAGATCAGAACTTTTCAGCGGACCCCAAAGGACACCCAGGCGATAGGCCGCTACCGTAGCTGACAGCTTAGCGATGGCTCTCAGCTTTCAGTGTTCGGTGGCATTCCTGCTCGCCAACAGCTGGCAGCTGACGGCCGCTTATGGAGGTCGACATGCGTGCCCCAATCAGATTGCTGGTACTGAACGTCGGTGTCCTCGCGCGCCGCGTAATGGGCGCGGCTCTCCTCAGCTCTTTGCTTGCTGCGCCGGCTCTCGCGCAGGTACCGCCACTTGTCGAGACGCCATGGCAACAGATTTCGACGAGTCCGGTTGCGCCGTTCCCGCCCGTGTTGCAGGCCCCGCAGTGGCAACGGCCTCTTTACCAGCGTAGGCCGAGGCCACCCGTGGTTGTCGTACCTCCGGTCCTGATGCCTCCCCCCGTCGTCCAAGCACTGCAGTGGCAGGCTCCGCCTCCGCCAGAATCGTTGGGCCCGACCGTGCCGCCTGTCGTTCAAACGGTCAACTTGTCCGGACCACGATTCGGCTACACATCCCTGAGTGACGGCGTCGTTCAGAAACTGAAGGAAGACAGGCAGATCGAAGTTGGATCGATGATCTCGCAGTTCGGATGGCAGTTCGAAAAGCAGTTCTACAACAACGGTGACGGTCTCACCATCCTCAATGAATGGGTAGGGTTGCTCGGTGGACTCGAACAGAGTCTCGCCATTCCGAGCTTGAGCTGGCTGGTGGGGTTTCGAACCAGAGAGGGCGCTGAGTTCGGCCTTGGTCCGAACCTGACGCCAGCAGGAGTGGCACTCGCCGTTGCCGGGGGCGTGACGTTCCGCGCCGGCGCCGTGAACATCCCGTTGAACGTCGCCGTGGTTCCGTCCAGAGCTGGTGTCCGCGTGAGCATGCTCACCGGTTTCAGCCTCCGTACTCGCTGAGACAAGGAGGCTGATCATGTTTCGGTCTTTCACACTGACGACGATCACTTGGTTTGCTCTGTCGGGGTTGTTTCCGGTCACGGCGGCGGGCGCTCCGCTGGAGCCTCAGACATCGTCTTCGAAGATCGACCTGCGCGTTCCGAGCGCCCATGAGATCCAGCGACTCACGTTGACCGACGGCTCCACGCTCTACGGTTCCGTCGAGTCGATCGCCGACGATTCCATCACCTTCCGCACGTTAGCTGATACCGTCCTGACCATCTCACGGTCGAACCTTCGTGACCTCCGTGTCGTGTCCGGGCACCTGGTCCACGGTGAGCTGCGGCCGCGCGATCCACAACAGACGCGGCTGTTCTTCGGGCCGACGGCAAAGTCCCTCGAGCATGGCGATGCCTACGCCGGCTTGTATTACTTTCATGTGCCGTTCGTTCAGGTCGGTGTGACGGATCGCTTCTCGATCGGTGGCGGGTCTCCGATCCTCGTGTCACTACTCACCGGCGAGATTTGGTATATGGATCACGCCGAAGCTGCAGGTGGTTTCAGGCGATCGAGTGCAGATGGCAATCGGCTCTATTTCAACCATCGGCGATGGGCCAGATGTGGGCTTGTTCTACGGCGTGAGCACGATTGGCGGGCCCGATCGGTCTGCGTCGATTGGTCTTGGGTACGGTTATCACGGCGCCAACGGGCTGGTCGTAATGGCAGGGGCGGAGGCGCGCACCAGCCGCAGAGTCAAATGGATGACGGAAAACTGGTTCACACCCGACGGCAAAGGTGTATTCGGTGGCGGCTTCCGACTGCTCGGTGAGCGGTTCTCGGCTGACGTGGGGCTCATGCTCGTGGTGGATCGAGATGAGCCCCACATGTCCGCCTTACCGTTGCCGGTCTTCGGCGTGGCGTGGCACTTTTAACCTAACCCTTCTTTCCGATGAACTTCCTCAGTTCCGCGATCGGAACAGCTCCACGGCCGTGGATCGGCGCGATCGTGGCAACGTTCAACTTCAAGCGCTGAATCTCGTCGTACAACGTGACGGCATTTGGCGGCGGCGTCGCGGGCGGTGGCGCATCCGGAGGGCCGGGGCTATACGCGTCAGCTTCGATCAGAATCTTCTGCTTGGGCAGATAGATCAGCGTGTACTCCTTCGTGTGAGCGTCGCCGCCGGTGGCGTAGATCTCGATTGTCTGCTTGCCGTCGGTGATCACCTGCTTTTCCGCCACTCCCTCCAACATGGGTTGTTTCGCAGCCTTGGCCTGCATGTCGGGAGTCAAGGTCGCTGGAGCCGTCAGCGTCTTCTCGAAATACGGAACGTTGGTCTGGTGCGTGACGATGGTGGCGCCTTCCGCCGCGTAGGTTCGCAGGCCGCCTGTGTGGTCGAAGTGGTGGTGTGTCGTCAAGAGATACTTGACCGGCTTGTTCGGAACGAGCTTCTTGGCTTCCGCCAGCACGGCTTGTGAGCGGGCCTCATCGAGCGGTGCCTCTGCCACCGCGATGTAGTCCTTGAACTCCACGACGACGCTGTGATGCGAACCGCCGGCAACGTGCCAGACGCCGTCAGCGATTTTCGTGCTGGCCGTTTGCGCGGGTGGAACCGTGGCGCTGGCGACGGGTGGAGGGACGGCGAGATCGAGAGGCGCGTTGGGCGTCACGTTTGAGATTGCGAGATCCCATATCGGGAAACCACCCTGTGCGATGAGTATTTTGGTTGGAAACTTCACGCCGTTGAAATCCTTGTAGTCCGAATACGTCGCGACCAGGTCGGTGTCTCCGAGAACTGGATTGGCGACCTTCGTTTCCACTTTCGTAACGAGGTTCTGGGCATCAAGCGTTCCTACAAGCTTGTATTTGTCGAGCGCCGTGTAGGAGATCACGTTCGTGCCGCCTGCCTCGGTCAGGGTTGCGTTGCCGGCGGCCAGCGCGCCCTTTACGAAGCCATGCGGGGTCAGCCAGATGTGCAGCTGTCTTTCCTCCGCGGCTGCCAATTGGGGAGCAGGACCGTTGGGTCCAACGTTCCACGCTTTGTCGCCATTGACCTGCGCGTTCTGCTGTTGCCCTCCGAAGGTCGGTTGGGCGAAACCGAGGTCGTCTTTCGACGACCGCTGCTCGTAGTTGATCGTGCGGGTGAAGCTGGAGAGGTCCCGCCGTGGCCACTCTTGCCCGGCGATCAGCGCCTGCCCGAAGAAGGCATTCATTCCAGTGCCCGAGTACTGAATCGAGTTCACCGTGCCCAGCGCCTTCTGGGCGTCCTGCAAGACGCTGGTCGCCGTTTTGGGGCTGCTGCAGCCAGCCAGGACCAGGGCCACGCCTGTGAGTAGCCAGAGTTTCTTTGCCATTGCGGTCGTCTCCTCTCGGATGTTTGCCGACGCTGACGCGAGTATGTTCCAGATTGGTGCTTACTGCCTGTTGAACCGATGAATCCTGCCGAAGATGTTGAACTCCGACACAAACAAGTCGCCTCGATCGTTTGTCGCCACCCCGTGCGGCGAGACCACGATGCCCGGACGCCATTGCTCGGGCTTGAGTTGGTTGCCGCCGACTTCCGGCTCGGTGTTGGTTCCGAGCCTGGTCACCACTTGGCCGGCTTTGTCGAGAATCGTGACCTGACCCTTCAATTCCCCAACAATGGCATAGTCGCCGGATATCGTAACGGCCGCCGGCAGCAGCAGATCCTTGGCCACGACTCCGATCAGATCGCCGGAGAGCGAAAGGTGAACGACGCGATTGTTCGCGCGGTCGCAGGCGATGATGCGAGCCGGCTGAAAGCGCGTGTCGATGGCGAGCTTGTGAAGCGTGCTGAAGTTGTACGGCTCTTTCTTGCCGCCGAACGAGTTCAGATAGTTGCCTGCCTTGTCGAAGCGATGAATGTAGTCGCTCGCATAGCCATCGGTCACGTAGAGGTCGCCGTTCGGCGCGACATCCATGCCGGTCAGCAGGACGCCAAGCTGGCCGGACCGTGCGTTTCGAACTTTGAATTCATCGGGTATCGCGGACGCCGGAATAGTCAGGACCACCTTGCCTTCGAGCGTCATTTTGACGATCGTCTGGCCGCGCAGCGTAGGTCCGAAGATGAACTCGCCATCCGGCTGTCGGCGGATGACGAAGCCGTGGAGGTCGGCCGGTCCATCTGGCACGTTGCGCAAGAACCTCCCGTCGGGTGCGTAGACTTGCAGCCCCGCTTGGGGATCCTGCACGCTGACATACACGTCACCCGTTGAACTGACTGCGACGTCGCCGTGCATGTTGCCGAGTTGGTCCCGGCCTTGGGGCAACCGCAGCCAGTCGGGAACCACTTTGTAGTCGGCGGCCGCCGGGCTGGCCAGGGCATGCATGTCACTGCCAGGGTGATGGAAGAGCACGGCCAGCACGGAGGCGACCGACACGAGCAATCGAATCGTTCTGGTCATGATGTTTCTTGCTCAGCCGCTTATTGTCGCTGCGGGCCGGCATGTGTCAAGGAAAGTCAGCAGGAAAGTCAGCAATGGACTCCGGGCTGCCGGGAAGGGTCCGGGACGTTATAATTCGCGGCAGAATCTCATCCTTGGTGAAGCCGAAATGAGGTGGATATGAACCGCGTGCGTGTCGTTTTCGTGGGTACGTGCGCTCTCCTGCTTGCGGGTGGCGTGGCGTCCGCGCATCACTCGTTTGCGGCAGTGTTCGATGCCAACCAACCCGTGACCGTGAAGGGCATCGTGACTGAAGTGCGATTGGAAAACCCTCACTCCTGGTTTTTCCTCGAGGTCAAAGACGCCAGCGGCAAGGTGGAGAAGTGGTCCTTCGAAGCCAGCACGCCAACGTCGATCCTGCGGAGCGGGATCAAGCCGGGCTTCGTGAAACCGGGCGACGAAGTGACGATCAAGGGTTATCACGCGCGCGATGCATCGCAGAATGCAGGAGCGGCACGGGAGCTGGTGCTCGCCGATGGTCGCGCGTTTGCCATCGGCCCGACCTTCGGAACGGCCCGTTGACAGCACTTCAGGCATATACGCGAGGAGATGTCTTATGAACCGTGCGGTGTTCACCTCACGCGCCATCATCGCCGCCATGATGCTCATCGCGGTCGCGTTTGCCGCCGGAAGCTCGGCACAGGGCGGAGCACCCGCGGCTCAAAGCCAGCCTGCTGCCGCGGGCCCGGCGCCGCGCACGGCCGACGGTCATCCCGATCTGTCTGGAGTCTGGTGGCCGGGTCGCGACCTTCAGATCCGGCCGCTTGGGGATCCTCCACCAGCAGCTCCTGGCGCTCCGCCCCCCGCTGGCCGCGCAGGTGGGCCGCCGCGGCGACCCACGTTCGCCAATCTGTATCAGCCGTGGGCGCAGGAGAAGGCCAAGACGCTCGCCGACAAGGACGACCCGTCGCTTCGCTGCCTGTCCACGGCATTCGGCACTCTGAACGTGAGTTTGTACGATGTCGGCTTCGTCGGTCAGATCGTTCAGACGCCCAAGTTCGTGGTCATGCTCACCGAGACGTATCACGGGTTCCGCATCATTCCAACCGACGGACGCAAGCATCGCGACGACGTCGCGCCGTCGCTTCATGGAGATGCCGTCGGCCATTGGGAGGGCGACACGCTGATCGTCGATCGAACGAACTTCTCCAACGCGAACTGGATGAGCGCCGAAGGCATCGTCTCGTTCCATTCCGACGCGCTTCACATCGTCGAGCGCTATCGGCGGGTGGATGCCAACACGATCGAAGTGGATGCGACGATTGAAGATCCGAAAGTGCTGACCGGTCCGTGGAAGGTGCCGACGCAAACCATGAAGCTCGCGCCGTTCGATCAGATTATGGAGATCGCCTGCACGGGAGTCGAGACGGCCCCGTTGATGGAAGCCGCGTCCAAGCAGAACGACGGGAAGAAGTAGCCGAGGTCATCGCCCCAGAGTTTGCAGCGCCTCTCGCGCGGATTGTTGTTGGGGGTTGATGCGAAGCGCCTCCTGAAACTCGCGGGCGGCACGCTCCAGATGGCCCTGCTGAGCGAGGGTGAGCCCGAGATTCGTGTGGGCACCGGCGTTTTCCGGTTCGATCTCGAGCACGCGTGCGAGCTCGCGGGCGGCGCGATCGAGGTTGCCTTGTCGTAGCAGGACCGCAGCGAGGTTCATCCGGGCTTCCACGTGATTCGGGTCGCGCTGCAGCGCGAGCTCGTACTCCTGCTTCGCTTCTGCCAAGCGCCCCATCCGCGTCAAGACGAACGCCAGGTTATAGTGCGTGAGCGCGTCGTCCAGGCGCAAAAGCGCGCGTCGCAGGAATGATTCGGCCTCCGAAAATCGGCCAAGATCACCGAGACAACTCCCAATCTGTGCGACGCCCTGAACATCCTCGGGCACCATTTGCTGATACCGCTGAAACAGCGTGAGCGCTTCGTCGTTGCGCTGTTTCGCGCGGAGAATGAGACCGAGTTTGTAGACCACGTCCGGGTTGTCGGGGTCGAACTCCAACGCTCGCCTGATCAGATACTCGTCCCAATCGGCATTGGCGGCGAGGTCGGCCTCCGCCGCCTGTTGCAGCAGAAACGTGCTGTTCCGCGATTCTCGTGCGAGCGCGTCAATCAAGGGGTCGGCATACGGTGTGAACACCGCAAGCATGTTGGCTCGCCCCATCGCCAGTTCGGCGTCCGCGGTGCGACCGAGCTGGGCGTAGGCGTCGCCAAGAAGGCGAAACGCCGGGCCGAACTGTCGGGCTGTGGACGTGACGCGTTCGAGAATCTGCCGAGCGCCCTCCGCGTCACCTTGCACCAATGCGATCCTGGCCACTCCCAGAGACGCGTAGTCGGTGAGGCGAGCGCTCGGTACATGCGCCGGCGTGCCATCGAATGGTGCATGCTCTGGCTCTGGCAGCGAGCTCGCGCGAACCCAGGCTTCTTTGGCCTGGTCGTAATGTCCGAGCTTGAACTCCACATCGCCCAAACGTAGCCACGCAGGTCCGAAATCGTGTGCCTCTGCGACGACCCGCCGCATCGCCGCTGCGAGTTCACCTCCGCTTCCTCGCTCACTCCGAGTCAGCGCGCGGTAGTACGTTGATTGCCACGCCATCGGACTCAGTGTTTCAAGATGCACATAACAGCGATACGCCTCGTCGTAGAACATGTTCGCGTGGTAAGCGACGCAAAGCGCACCAACCTGGGCAGCCGACCTCGGATCGGCACGCACAGACCTGTCGCGTTCGCGTAGTTGTTCGGCGATCGCGCCGGACGGTTGAGAAAAGCTAGGCAGGACAGGAAGTCTGGCGATGGCCGAGGATCGCCTCACTTGAGCGACGCCAACGTACATCAAGACGGCAACGACAGCCGCTGTCAGGACGATGAATCCCAGCCGCATCGACCGACGCGGGGCCTGGGCTTTGACTCCGCGATCACCGCTGCGGCGGGCCATTGTTTTTCCAAAGCGTGATGCGTGACATCCGGTCGTACGGCCGGCTGACATACATGCCGCCAGTGACGAGATCCAATCGGCCGTCGCCATCGAGGTCTCCGAGGGCCAACGTGATCAGTTGCGTAGGCGAACTGGCGATGGGGTGCAATGCAAACTGCATCCGCCCGTTGTTTTCCAGCCACACGAGACTCAGCGCGCCTGGATCGCCCCAGTTGTTGTAGGCGCTCACGAGTGCGACGTCGATGTCGCCATCGCCGTCCAGGTCGCCGGCTTGTGGGCTCGACGCCCCTGGCAGATCTGCGATGCGGTGAAACTCGAACTGAAGGTTCCCCTTGTTTTCGAGCCACTGAACGCCATGCCAGGGGCGACTGTTTGCAGGGGCATAGTCGAAGGCGTCGCCATTGCTGTACAGGATGTCGAGATCGCCGTCCCGATCGAGGTCTGCAAGCGAGATCCAGCTGGACCCGAAGTCCGCATTGGTCGAACCCCAGATCATCTTGGATGCAACGCGACCGGGCGCCTCGTGCGAGAACACCCAAATCTCTTCCCACTCCTGGCTGATCAGCGCGACGATGTCTGGAGAACCGTTCTTGTCGATGTCGGCCACGATGGCGTTAATCGGACCTGAGAGGCGCAGCAGCACGTGCTGCTCGAACTTCCATCCTCCCATGTTCTCGAGCCAACTCGTTTCGCCATCGTCGTACCCGAAGCCGGCGACGGCGAGATCGAGGTCGCCGTCACCATCAAGGTCGCCCGCTCTTACGTCCGCCACTCGCGCAATGTTGGCGGCAACGGTGTGATTGACGAATCGCTGCTTCCCGTCGTTTTCGAGGATCACCACCGATCCCACGCGGTTGTTACTCGGATTGAGCACGCCCAGGCTGGCGACGACCAGGTCCAGGTCGCCGTCCTTGTCGAAGTCGATCGCTTCGACGTGTGCTGGTGCCGGGATTGGGGCGCCGACGACGCTTTCGGAGAACATGCTCTTGGGAAACTGGCGAATCCACGACACCTGGCCTCGGAGTGCATCACAGACGATGACATCGGGGAGGCCATCGGCGTCGAGGTCGACAATCTGAACGTTCGAAATCTGCGGCCGTTCCTCGGCGCGAATTGGATCGCCGATCGCTTGACGAAGGAAAAAGTCGGATGGAGATGCTCGCGGCAGGATCGCGCGGCGGTCCTCGTCGGTGTCGGTAGCTGCGGGCCGGCCTGCAAAGGAGGCGTACGCCCACCATCCTACGGCCAGAAGTCCTACCAACGCGATCGAAACGAGAGCCTTCGCACGCATGCTTGAAGCCTGACGACAGGTCGGTCAGGCAGGCAACGCTACAAAGTCCGTTTCGGGGCTGTCAAGGATCAGGGCTCAGTTCAAACCTTCACGACTGGCACGTCGACGACATGTTCGGCGACGAACCACACCTGCAACTCGTTGCGGCGAATGACATCGCTGACGAGGAGATCGTTCGTGCCATCGTCGCCGTACTCCGCGGCCAGCCGCGCCATCGTTCGCGCTTCCTTCAGGACGATCTCGTGTGCGTGAAGCAGCCGGGAGATCTGCACGGGTACGTCTTCGCGCCCCTTGGGAGGCCGCGGGATCAGCGTACGTTCGGCGACATCCGCCGCCATGGCCACACTGACACCGCCGAGAAGCTGAACCCGCTCGGCGATCAGGTCGACGAGCTCGACCTGCTCGTCGTAATGCTTGTCGAACAGCAGGTGGAGAGAATAGAACGTCGGACCCACGACCTGCCAGTGATGCTTCTTGTAAAGGTCCCGTAAGGTCATCGTATCCGCGAGGACCTGGTTGAGGTTCTCCACGCTTTCCCGGCAGGCTTTCTCCTCGAGTGCGATGGGTAGCTTGACGAGCTGATTGAATGGTTGAATCTCCGGCGCTTTTTGATGGACGAGCGGTCTCGCCCGCACCAACCAATCAAGAACGTCGGTACCTGCTTTCGACATGGCGTGCTGCTCCTTCCGCGCCGACACGACGCGTTATTTGACGGGGTCGCAATCTTCGTGCCGGGCGCAATAACACAGCAACGGCTTTAGTCAGCGGTTAGCGGCTTGGGGAGCCACGAGCATTCGTGGCGCAGACAAGTTCTTCAGCGGTTCATGCGACGGCGCCGGCATCTGACGAGATCTCATCTCGAGCCAGCCCGGCGATTCGCGCCGCGACCACCTGAATCAATGCAAGCTCCCACTCGGTGGCTCGCCGGCCTCGTGCGTTCGCCACTTCAATCACGGCTTGCGTGGTCCCCGCCTTGACGACAGGCACGGTGATGAGTGACGAGATGCCTTCGGGCCAGCGGGCCGCGCTCATTTCCGCGACGCGGGCGGCGTCGTTGTGGACCAGAAGGGTTCGGCTGAACGGCTGTGCACGCAGGTCGGCACGAGGCAGGCCAATTCCGTTTTCACACTGTACGCCGCTGCTGGCACAGAGCACAGTCGACCGGAAGCGGCCGAAGTGAATGAGCGCTACGCCGTCGGCTCCAATCGCTTTGCAGAGCCGATCGAGGAGCATGGTCACCGGGTCGGCGCCACCGAGCGTGTTCAAGAATGGGTCGGCAACGCTTTGAAGCGCCGCCAGTTGCGCATGCGCTGTGTCGGCCTCTTGCTTCATCACGTCAAGCCGCTGCTCGGAGGTCCGATCGCGAACGACCATGCTAAATCCGTCGTTCCGCTCTCCGGACAGGAGCCGAATCTCTACGTTCGCGTCGAACGCCGTACCGTCGTGTCGGTGCTGTCGGCCGTTTCGCGGCGATCCCGCCGATCTCGCGGCATCCGCCAGCAGCGCAACCCAATCCGATTCGGTTATCCCGGGACCGAAGAGAACCGCGGCGCTCTTTCCCGTCATGTCGGTGCCGCTGCGGCCATACAGCCGAGCTGCCCCCGCTCCCCATTCCCTGATTCGCCCATTCTTGTCGAGGATCAGAATCACGGTGTCGTCTGACACAGCCTCGAGACGAGCGAACGCGCTTTCAACCAGCTGCCCCTGGTGCTCAATCGCTTCCAGTGCCTGAATGCGATTGGCGGCCGCCGCGAGCCTTTGGCGCTCGGCTCTCACCTTTGCCAGAATCTGGATGACCACCGCGGCGATGAGCAATCCCTCGAGAGAAAAGGCCATGCCTTCCCACAGCGACATATCCGTCGTCAGCCGGGCGACCAGCAGCGACGTCAACGTTGCGACCGCTGCCGCGGCAAAGCCACCGTACGAGGCGGTAGCGGCTATGGCCGCATGAAGGAAGAGGAACGGGGCACCCGAAGCAGGAAAGCCGAGCAGCCACTTCATCACAAGAGCTACAGCGACTGACGCTAAAGCGAAGGCACTGGCTCGCAGGTGTTGACGTTCATCTCCGTGTAGCGGGGCGTCAATCGACGACACACGCCCGCGGAGGCTATGCCACATTTGCCCGACGGTACTGCGGAACCCAGCCGACCATCCGGCGGGAGGGGACTGATGCATGGCTCAACACCGTGAAAGGTTCATTGTGACGAGAAGGGCAGCGTCCTGCGCCAAGAACGTGAGACTGCTGAATGACAGGCCGCGAAGAGTGAACCGTAACACGTCAACGACAGCGAAACAACCTCTTCATTGCGTCTGGCGCACGAAGTTGGCGGCATGAATCACCGCCCGGGCTGAGGGTACTGGCCTGTCGGTTCAGGACCAATTCGCCGGAAAAGTTGGGTTTTCTTGAGCGACGTTGTAGCGGCGATACCGAAAAGGATTACGGCCGCAATCAGCGGCCCGCCTCTCATGTCTCCTGCACTCGCTTGTTCCACTGCCAAAGCCCAGCGGTGATGTCACCCGGCAGCCGATGGCCGAGTTGACGCGCCAGCATGACGATCTGTCCCCGGTGATGGCCTTCGTGCGCGACGAAATACGTGAGGACATGCGGTACATCCAGAGGCAGGTTGCGCCAGACGTAGGCCTTCGACGGCGGCACCTGGCCTCCGGCGGCGAGGCCGAGCTCAAGGAGTGCTTCGATGCCTCGGCTGCTCCGATTCAGAGCAGCAAGTAGTTCACGACGCGCGACCTTGCGGCGGTCAACCGAAGCCGGGACGGTGATGCCGTGTTCCTTGCCCAAGGTGTTGAGCCACATACACCGAGCATTATGGAGATGCGCAGCGATCATGCGGATCGTGCGCCGCGGTGAACCGGGAATCGAAGCGTCCCATAGTGCTGCCGGGAGGCGTTCGATGAGATACGCCGTGACGCGGCTATTGGTTCGCCAAGAAGCTATGAGCGTCGCGTCCAATCGAGTAGGTCGGATCATGACAAGAGATCGTGTGGCTGAGTGAAGACGATCGGCTCGGTGTACGGTTTGGGATCATTGAAGGTCAACAGCACGGCACTATGGCTCTTGCGCGAGCGGCACCAGGAGCATCACGAGATCTTCGTCGGCGCCGACGCGCGTCGTGTGACCTTTCCCCGTCACGTCCTCGGCCAACAGGACCCGCCCCGGCGCGAGCTGAACCTTCTGTCCGCCGACGACATCGACCTCACCGCGTCCGCTGACGATAATCACGTATTGGCGCTTCGATGCTGGATGGCCCTCCCACACGAAGCCGCGTGGCCAGCGTAGGAACTGCGCGGAGGTCACTTTCACCGATTCCGACTCGTTGAGCTCGGCGCGCAACTTCGCCGGCCGCCATGCGATGTGGGCGTCCTCGGCGTGGGATTGACCGTCGGTGCCTGTATACAGTCGCGTGACGATCGTCGTCTCGTGTTTTTGGGCCGTGACATGACCTGCACTCAGAACGACTGCAAGGCTGACAACGACGACAAACCCGAGTCGTGTGAATAGCCGCATGAGGCCTCCGCCAAGAAGAAGTCGGCTGCGCTTTCGGCAGATTGCTAACTAACGACCGGAGTGTCGATCGATCACGTCTTTCAGCAGCGGTATCGTGTCCATTGGCGGTGCGACAACGGGAATGGAACGGACGTACGCGTAAACGTCGGCAAGATCCTGTTCAGGAACCGCCGAAAATTTTGGCATTCCCTGCGTCGCCGGCTTTCGGACGTAGGCGATGAACGCCTGCTGCGTACGCGCCATTGGAACGAGGCGCGGCGAGCCCGTCTGACCATCGAAGCCGTGGCACGCGTAACAGCGGTAGGTCTTCTCGAACAACTCTTTCCCGCGCTTGGCGTCGCCGGTCGGTGCTTGAGGGGTCGCTTGGGACGATGGTTGAGCCTGCGGTGAAGCAGGTGCCGGCGCCTGCGCGGCCGTCCCGTTTAGGACGAGCCATGAGAACGCCACGACTGTGGCGACGAGGATGTATTTCGCCATGGGTGTGATGTCGTCTTAGCGCGGCTGAGAAACCACGTCGACTAAGGCTGGCTCTCCAGCACGGACGCGCGCCAGGGCCCGGTTGTAGGCAGCAGCCAGGTCCTTCGGGTTCTCGATCGGGCCTTCGCTGTACATCCCGTACGCTTTCGCCATCTGGGCGTAGCTGATGTTCGGCTCGGAAATCGCGCTGCCGATGTGGGCGTTGGCATTTCCGCGCCCGCGGTTCCCGCACATCCGTTGAACGATCATCACTTCAGCGTGGTACGCGCGATTGTTGTGAACGATGAGCAGCAGCGGAATCTGATGATGAACGGCAGTCCACAGCACGCCCGGTTGGAAGTTCAAATCGCCGTCGCCGACGATCCCGATTGAAAGACGTCCCTGCTTCTTGTGCGCGAGGGCGGCGCCCACCGAACCGGGCGTATCGTAGCCAATCCCGAAACCGCCATTGTCGCCGTTGTAGCGATAGTGCCTGTCGAAGTTGAGCAGCCGCCGTTGCCAGTCGCCTGTGAACTGATGACCGGACACAATCGCCCAATCGTCGTTTCGAATCTGCGCGCCGAGCTCGGCAATCATGCGGGGTACGCTGATGGGACTGTTGTCCCAGCCGAAACGCGCGTTCTGGACGAACTGCGCGTACGCCTCCTTGTTCGCGGCCGCGACGTTCTCGCCTCTTGCCGCGAACGCGCTTTTCTTCTCGGGCGTGACGAGCCTGCGCATCTCCTCGATCAATGACGGCAGCGTAGCCTCTGCGTCGCCAGCAATCGCAAGGTCGACGTCGGCGTAGCGTCCGTAGTCGTGAATGTTGCTGTGATGAAAGAGATGCTCGGACGAGATGCTGATCGTCTTGCGTCCATTCGCTCGTGCGGTGCGGGCGAGAGCGGACATGTCGCTCATTTCAAGCCCGAGGTAGACGTCAGCTCGATAGCTGGCCCCGCCATTCCCCCAGAGCGGATGCCACGAAGGAAAGTCCTGCCAGGATCCGTACGTTCCGACGTCCACGGGAGCCTGAAGCAGATCGGCTAGCTCGAGCATCAGGTCCCAACCCTTTGGCGTTCTCGCCAGTTTCCGCGGCAACAGAATCGGCGCCTCGGCGTTCACCAGCAATCGAGCGGCTTCCCGGACGGCGTTCGAGTCCCCCTGAGGCGGCGAGGTTCGCACGAGTGCCGGAATGCGAGGCCGTTCCTTGGCCGTGACCGGCTCTTCCTGCAATTCTTCGTCGACGGCAAGGAGAACGGGTCCCATGGGTGGCGTGAGCGCGATCTGGTACGCCCGCAGCGCCGACTCGGCAAACCGCTCCAGATTGGTCGTTTCATCGTCGAACTTCACGAAGTCGCGGACGATCGAGCCCATGTCCTGCGCGCTGTGCGGCAGGTTGATGATGCCGGCGGGGTTTCGATGCATCCCGACGATGATGTAAACGGGAACGCGGTCGGCCCAGGCCTGGAAGAGCGCCATCGACGAGTGGAGCAATCCGACCGTGCCGTGTACGCAAACGAGCATTGGTTTGCCCGCTGCCTTGGCGTAGCCATGCGCCATCGCGACCGCGGCTTCTTCGTGCAGGCTCGTCAGGATTTCCGGCGTCTGGTTCCCACCGTAATTCAACAGCGACTCGTGCAGGCCTGCGAACGCCGATCCTGGATTGATCGCCGCGTAGTCGAAGTCCAGCTTCTTCAGGACGTCCACCATGAAGTCGGAAGCCGGCTGTGCTTGTGCGGCGCCCTCCGCGGCGGCTGCGGCGCCGGACGGCGCTTGCGCGGGCGAGTAGTCGGTACTCAGTCTGCGCGTGACCTTCGGTGGGCACGAGTACGGACGGCGGGGGAGTAACTGGAGCCGCCTCAGCGGCGCCGGTTCTGCTTTTGACGACTAAGCCGGCTGCACCGAGCGCCGCGCCTTTGAAGAATTTACGGCGTTCCACAGGAACACCTCCAAGTGAGTCAGGGACTGCTAGAAGCTACCTCATTGCCCCGTATTTCGCCACTGCTTCGGTGTATGTTGGACACAACATGTTCCCTTACCACGACGAGAACGAAACCTCCCGGCCTGCCTACGTGACGATGGCGATCATCGCAATCAACGTGCTCGTGTGGCTGTTCGTGCAGGGCGCGGGCACGCCGCGTGCGCTGGCCGCCTCGGTGTGCAACCTGGGACTGATCCCGGCCGAGCTCACACAATCGGTTCGACCCGGAACGGCCTTTCCCATGGGAGAGGGGATGGCGTGCCTAATCGATCCAGGCCGGGGATCCTCGCACGTGCTCACCTCGATGTTCCTGCACGGGTCCTGGATGCACTTGCTCGGCAACATGTGGTTTCTCTGGCTGTTCGGGAACAACATCGAGGACTCGATGACGCGTGGGCGATTCGTCGTCTTCTACTTGATTTGTGGTTTTGCTGCTGCCTTTCTGCAGACTTTCGTCAACCCCAACTCGATCGTTCCGATGGTGGGCGCCTCGGGGGCCATCAGTGGCGTGATGGGTGCGTACCTCGTGCTGTACCCGCGTGTGCGCGTTTTCACGATGGTCACGCTCGGCTTCTTCCTCACTACAGTGGCTCTGCCCGCATGGGTCATGCTGCTGTACTGGGCGTTCCTTCAATTTGCGAGCGGCCTGCTCTCGTCCACGGTCGAGTCGCAAGGGGGCGTGGCGTTCTGGGCCCACGTCGGCGGTTTCCTCGCGGGCATCGTGCTCGTCAAGGTCTTTCAGCGAAGCGACTACGTGGACGCGCGCCGAGCCAACCCGTGGCGTCCGCGACGCGTCGGGTGGGAATGACAATTGGTCGTTGGTCGTTGGTCGTTCGTCATTCGTCGTTTGTCACCTTAAACGACTAAGGACCAACGACGAACGACCAACGACTACTGAGCTCGCGTAGCGTTTGCCCGTCGCCGCAAAAATCGCGTTCGCGGGCAGCAATCTCTATGAAGGTCACTCTCGCCGTCATTCGTTGTCTGTTATCGGCGATCTTCCTGACATCCATCATGTCGGGCCTCGAATCCGCAGCGGGCCAGGCGCAACAGGCTCCAATCACCCTGCGCGATCTTCTGCATGCGAACAACGTAAGCGACCTCCGTCGATATCCGCAGGATCTCCTGGACGCGCCCATCACCGACGAGAAACGCACACTGCGTTTCGTCCATCTTGGCTTTCACATCAATCCGTCGGCAGAACGTCTATTGGTGTTGTCGCGCGACCTGAAGTTTCAAAAGGAGCTGTACGGCTGGGTAGTTGCCACTCTTCCCGACGACAGTATCGTCTTTCACCACAGCCAGATTCATTTCGCACCGACGCACTGGCTAGAACTATCGGTATTCAATCCGACGACATCGAAAACGAAGCAAGTCTACCCGCCGAAGCCAAATCAGCCGGTCCGCACGAACTTTATCGAGCGCGTCAATCGGGCGTATCAGGAGCGCGGCGACGAGTGGTTCATGCGACACAACCATCACATGGATCCTGAATTGTTCGACTCTCTGCTGGTGGGCGACCTGGTGGTCAACGCCACAGCCAAGACGATGGCGTTCACGGTGCGCTATGGAGACCCCAATAACGGCAACGACCCGCTTCCCTTTACGGAGCTCGTTCGTGTGAGCTGCGGGCCGATTGATCAACTGGCGCTTCTCCAATGCCGGGAAGCCGCCCAGGCGTCCAAGAAATGAACCGGGGTACTAGAACCACGACAAGACAGGACGTCCACGCATGACCGACCTCCGAATGAACGAGAGAGCGCTGACCCTGGTCGATAGCTGCATAGCGCGCGCGACCGAGCTTCGGGTGGCCGTACAAACGCTCGCCAATGGCGCCCGCATCGTCGATGCGGGCATCGGTGTTCCAGGCGGTCTTGGAGCGGGACGTGCGCTCGCGGAAATGTGCATGGGCGGCCTCGGCCACGTCGCGTTCACGTCGCTGACGATCGACGACGACACATGGCCCGGAGTTCAGGTCTGGACCGACCACCCCGCCGAGTCCTGCATGGCCTCTCAGTACGCCGGCTGGGCGATCGACCCTGCGGGCTTCTTTGCGATGGGATCGGGTCCTCTGCGGGCCAAAGCTCGCGTCGAAAGAGAACTGTTCGGAAGGCTTGGTTACGCTGAAGATGCTTCGAGCGGCGTCCTGATCCTGGAGACGCGCTCGCTGCCGACCGACGATGTCGCGGCATGGGTGGCGGGCAGGGCACACATCGCGCCCGAAGGGGTGACCTTCGTCGTTGCGCCAACGGCCAGCCTCGCAGGCGGCGTGCAGATTGTGGCGAGGGTGCTGGAGACCGGCCTCCACAAAATGGACACCATCGGTTTCGACGTCAAACGGGTCGTCAGTGCGTTCGGCTCCGCGCCACTCGCGCCGTCGGCGAAGAACGACTTGCGCGCCATCGGCCGGACCAACGACTGCATCCTGTACGCCGGTCGGGCGCACTACCTGATCCGGGCCGAAGAGGATGAGCTTTCGCAATTGGCCGAACGTCTGCCGGCCTCGGCCTCACCTGACTACGGGACTCCTTTCTACGACATCTTCAAGAGGCACGACAGCGACTTCTACAAGATAGACCCGATGCTCTTCAGTCCGGCAGAAGTCTGGCTGACAAGTGCGAGCACCGGTCGCACCTTTCACGCCGGGCGAATGAATCCGGATGTGCTTCGCGCCTCCCTTCATGAAATCTGAGCGCAATCCGCCCTTTCGGTAAGGTCCGAAATCATCGGTAGAGCCGTCCCCGTCGCGACGCGCCGATTTTGCGAGGTCGTTGCCCGGCTGTCACATGTCTGTCGCATGACCTAGTCATCGTGAAGCAGCGTTTTTCTCGGGGCTTCCATGACTGGTGGCAGTTACGACGACGTCGTGATCGGAGCCGGCATCGTCGGGCTCGCACACGCCTACCATCTAGCGCGCCGCGGCCGGCGGGTCCTCGTGATTGAAAGGCATCCGCGCGCGCAGGGCGCTTCGGTGCGCAATTTCGGAATGCTCTGGCCGATCGGTCAGCCCAATGGCGATCTAAGGCTGCTCGCGCTTTACAGCCGGACCATCTGGCTCGATGTTCTGACTGAAGCAGGGATTTGGCACGACAAGAGCGGCTCGTTGCACGTGGCATACGCGGACGACGAGGCGCGGGTCCTCACTGAGTTCGCTCAGGACGCCTGCCGCGGCGGCTTCCCGTGCAAGCTGCTCGATCCTCCGGCCGCAGTGAAACTGTGCACACGGCTCAAACTGGAAGGGCTGCAGGCGGCGCTCTGGAGTCCGAACGAAACCTGCATCGATCCGAGGGCAACCTTGAGTCAGTTCCCGCGCTGGCTGGAGCGGTCGTTGGGCGTCTGCTTTGCCTACGACACGCAGGTGACCGGCTGCAGGCCGCAGCGAGTCGCGGCGGGCACCCGCCGTTGGGAGGCGGAGCGGATTTGGGTGTGCGCCGGAGACGAGTTGCAAACGCTGTTCGGTCCCGAGCTCCAGCGTTTGGGCCTGATCAGATGCAAGCTCCAGATGATGCGCTCGGAGCCGATCGACGGTCGGCTCGGGCCGATGGTGGCTGCTGGGTTGGCCCTTCCGCACTATAAGAGCTTCACGAACTGCTCCGGCCTCGCTGCTCTCACGTCACGGCTCGAAGCGGAGTTTCCCGATCACGTACGATTCGGCATTCGGGCAATGGTTTCGCAAGACGGCACAGGTGACCTGTTGATCGGGGCGTCGCACGAGTATGGCACCGCCATCGAACCCTTCGACAAGCCTTCGATCGAGAACCTGATCCTCGACTCGGTTCAACGGTTCCTCGATCTTCCCGAGTTGCGGCTCAAGTCCCGCTGGCATGGCCTCTACGTCAAGCATCCATCCGAGCCCTATGTCGTGGTGAATCCCGAGGAAGGGGTTGCCGTTGTCACGGCCCTGGGAGGGCACGGGATGACGATGTCGTTTGGGGTCGCCGAACGAGTAGTCCAGCAGACGCTTGGCTAGGGCAACCAAACAATCATCGATTCAAGCGAGGCGCAGTCTAAGTGCGGCCCGATGGCGAGTTGATATAGGTATTCAAGAACGAGAGGGCCGTGACGACGAGTACCGGCCCCAACACCAGACCCAACACGCCGAACACGCCGATACCGCCGAGCAGGCTGATCAGAATCACCAGCCCGTTCATCTTGGCTTGTCCGCTTAGCAGTATGGGCCGTAGGACGTTGTCGACCATGCTGACCACGCCGGCGCCGAGCCCCGCCAGAATCAGAGCGCGGGTCGTCGAACCGCTCATGGCGAGGAGAATGGAGGCTGGAAGCCAGATGATGGCAGCACCCAGCGGAAGCAAGCACAAGAACGCCATCAGGACGCCCCAGAAAACCGGTGCCTCGATTCCGACGATCGCGAAAGCGATGCCGCCCAGCAAGCCTTGCGTTGCCGCCACGAGGCCCGAAGAGGTGACAACCGCCGAGATGATGTTTCGGGTCCGCGTGATCAGTTCCTCCCGGTCCGCATCCTCCATGGGGAGCAAGCGTCGAATGGCTTTCATAATGGCTGGCGCATCCCGCAGCAGAAAGAACGTCGAGAACAGCGCAATCACCAGGTCCAGAAAGAATCCAGCCGTGTTGCGAAGAGCCCCGCCAGAGCGCGTCACCAGAAACGTCGCGCTGTTGCGGACGGCGTCGGTGGCAAGCGCCGGCAGGTCGATGTTGCCGGCAAACGGAATGCGCTGCCCGAATTCGGAAATGGCCCGCTCCACCCATGCGACCTGGCCTTCGGCCAACGCCCGCTGAAGCGTCTCTCCAATCTGAAACGCCTCCCGGGCGAACGCGACGACCAGGACGACCGATGGAAAGATCAGGATCACGGTGACCGCCAGCGTGCTGATGGCCGCCGCACGGCTGGGACCCCAACGCATGGCAAGCCGCTCGTGCGTCGGATAGGCGACGACTGCGAGGACGGTGGCCCATCCCAATGGAACGAGGAAAGGCGTGACAATCTGGTAGACGAGAAACACCAGCAGCGCCAGGCCGCCCCACATGACCGCCGATTCGAGCTGATCGATGTGCCTTCGGTTCGCCATCTCGAGACTTCGCAGTAATCTTACTTCTGCCATGAGCCCTCAGCCCTAAGCCCTTAGCGCTCAGCCCTCAGCCCGCTCAGCCCTCAGCCCTATGAAAGTGGTCATTCTCAGCGCCCGGACCGGTTGGCACACCGACGAGTTGTGTCGTGCCCTGGCAGAGCGGCGTCACACCAGCCGCGTCCTGACATACGAAGGACTCGTCGCGCGACTCGGCACACAGCCACGTGCCCCGGAACCTCGAGAGCTTAACGGTTGCGGACTCTCGAGCCAGGGAGCGCCGATCTTCGACGCCGACGCGGTGCTCGCGCGGATTATTCCAAATGGATCGCTCGAACAGATCATCTACCGCGTCAATGCTCTTCACTGGATCGAGCAGCGCGGCGTGCCGGTGGTGAACTCGGCCAACACCATCGAGCGCTCGGTCGACAAGTTCTACACGACGTCGTTGCTGCAGGATGCCGGACTGCCGACGCCCGAGACGGTCGTGTGCGAAGAGGCGGCCGAGGCGATGAACGCCGTCCGCACGATGCGCGATGTGGTGATCAAGCCGATTTTCGGCTCGATGGGTCACGGCCTGATACGCGTAAGCGATCCGGATCTGGCGTTCAGGGTCGTCCGGTCGCTCGAACAGCTGCGGTCGGTGTTCTACGTTCAACGTGTCATCGATCATGCGGGATGCGACATCCGCGTCTTCGTCGTCGGCGGTCGTGTGCTCGGCGCGATCGAGCGACGTGCGGCCGATGGAGACTGGCGCACCAACGTCGCGCGCGGCGCGGCCGCGCGGTCCTTCAAAGTGCCGCCGGCATGGGAAGAGCTCGCGCTTCGTGCCGCAGCGGCGATCGGTGCTGATTATGCCGGCGTGGACTTGCTCCCATCGCGCGACGGTGAGGTCTTTGTGCTCGAGGTGAATGGCATCCCCGGATGGCAAGGTTTGCAACAGGCAACCGGGATTGACGTGGCAGGGGCAATCGTCGGGCACCTCGAAAAACGGGTTCAAGAGGTTCAAGAGGTTCAACAGGTTCCGAACCCTTGAACCTTTTGAATCTTTGAACTGTTCCTTATGGTTCCCAGAGCCGCGATTGACGTCGCGACGGCCGCGCAATTGGCCTGCCTGCTCGAAGTGAGCGCTGCCAAGCCCGGGAATGTTTCGCCGGGACGGCACTTTCCAGATGCGCGCTACGAGGACTTCCTTGCCAGCGGGGCAGCTATTGGCGGTCCGTTGGCGGGAGCAGGGACTCGTCCGGTTGGAGCGACCGTCCGTCTTGCCATCGAAGCCACCCGGAACTGGGTGCCGTCGAACACCAATCTCGGCCTCGTCCTTTTGCTGGCACCGCTCGCACGCGCAGCGATGCTCGAATCGCCAGTTGACGACTCGACGACTCTGAGAAATACGCTGCGGCGAGTGCTGGCCGAGACGACGGTGAACGATGCCATCGATGTGTACGCGGCCATCCGGCTTGCAGCCCCCGGTGGACTCGGACGCGCCGACTCGCAGGACGTTGCGAGCGAGCCCACGATGACGCTGGTCGAGGTGATGCAACTCGCTGCCGGCTGGGATGGAATCGCGCGCGAGTACGCCACTGGGTTCGAGGCGACATTCGAAATCGGCAGGCCGGCACTCTGCCGGGCGCTGTCGGACGGGCTCTCCTGGGACGACGCGGTTGTCGAAACGTTTCTCCAGCTTCTGGCGGCGGCGCCGGACACACATGTGGTTCGCCGGCGGGGTGCGGCGGTTGCGGAGGAGCTTGTGCGGCAGGCGCAAGCCGCGCTGACGACCGGGGGTGTCCGTTCTGCGTCGGGACGTCTGGCGATCGCTAAAATGGACGATTGGTTGCGTGCCGAGCCGGCCGCCGCCAATCCAGGCACCACCGCGGACATCACCGCCGCTGCGATTTTCGTCGTGTTGCTCGGTGGCGGCTGGAAGTCCGGATCACGTTGAAAGGGAGAGGTCATGCAGCAACGCGGCGAGTTCCGCGTGTCGGTCACCAAAGACAACCTCGTGTTCTCGTCGGCGCACTTCATTACGTTCGCCGGCCACCGGTGCGAAGGGCTGCACGGTCACAACTATCGGGCGCACGTGACGGTCGAAGGCGCCCTCGATACCGAGGCCTGGTTCGTGTTCGACTTCGTCGTTCTCAAGGGGATCATGAAGCGCCTGTGCGATGAGATCGATCACAAGGTGCTCCTGCCGCTCGAGAGCCGGCGCGTTCAGGTCGTCGAGGAAGGCGAGTGTGTGAAGGTGGCCGTGGACGGCAAGCCGCGTTACGTGTTTCCTCGAAATGATTGCGCTTTGCTCCCGATCCCGAACACGACCGTGGAAATGCTGGCCGAGTTGTTGACGGACCGGCTGCGCGCGGAACTGGACACCATGGGCGCGCGCGGCGTGACGGCCATCGAAATGGATATCGAGGAAAATTTCGGTCAGTCGGCCGTTTTTCGAGTGCGTCTAGCCAGCGATTAAAGGGGCGGCCGACCGGCCGAATGCAATACGGCTGAGTCTGCTATCTGATCTGTTCGCCCGATGCCAAACGTTCGTTGAAGGGGAAGTAGACTGCCGCATCTGTATTGTGCGGAGGTTGCGCCAGTGCTGAGCTGGCAGGTTTCCTGGATGAGTCGTGGAAGTTCCTTCAGCGACAACGCCGAGCAGCGGGCCAGCCCCCAAGCTTCCGATAAAAGCGGCGGCCGCCTACCTTGCCGCCCTGCGCGTTCCCTTCATCCTCCTGTGTATTTTCGGCGTCGCGCTCGGCGCTTACTACTTCTTGCATGTGTCGGGCGCACGAGATTACCTGACCGCCCGGAACTTCCGGTTGCTCGCAAAACTGGGCGAGCAGATCGACAACACGATTGAGAACGACCGAAATGTCTTGATACGACTTCGGAAAGTTCTGCCCATCATCAAAGATGGCGAGGAGGAAGCGCGCAACGTCGAGAGCTTCGTCCCGCTTCTCCGTTCATCCAAAGTCCTCTACGCAAACGAGCATCTCGTCGAGACCGATCACGTGACGGTGTCGCTCAGCTTCGTGGAGCGGGAATCCAGGCAGATGTGGGTGCGGCGCGACGATCTCGTCACGCTGAAGGGCGAAAGACTTGCCGCGATGGTGGTTCGCGAGCTCGACGACCTATTGAAGCCGCTTCTGACCGACGGCATTCAAAAAAGCATCTTCGACACCCTGCTGGTCGCGACGCCGGATGGCCGCGTGATTTTTCAGACCGGCGATCCGAAGTTGCGCGTCACCAGACTCGATCAGCTGCAGGTGGCGGGGTCGAAGCCGGCGGCGGATCTCAAGTTCCAGCAACTCGCACGCTCGTCCGGAACCGTCAACGTGAATCTGTCGGGTGCGCAATACGAGCTCCTGGTGCAGCCGTGTTGCGGCCGCATGGTACCCGAGGACAAGCCGCCGGCGACTCCTGCTACCGTGACCAGGCGAGAGGTCGAGCAGAAGACGACGTCGTCGGATGAACAGAGCGGCTGGGTCCTGTGCGCCCTCAAAGCGCAGCAGAGGATGTCGGCCGAGAGCGCTGCCGTTTCATTTCCCATGATGGCGATCCTCACCGTCGTCCTGCTCTTCGCCTTCTTGAGCTGGCCCTTCCTGAAGCTCATATTGATTGGAGAGGCGCAACGCGTAAAGGTCGCCGACGTGGTGCTGGTGGGTTTCTGCGCGCTGCTGGGAGTGGCGCTGATCACCGTTGGTGTCCTGGGGTTCTACGGGCACAGACGGCTGCAAGCCCTTCTCGACGGTCAGTTGCAGCGTTTTGCGGCGAGCATCATCGACCAGACCAACAAGGAAGTGGAGAACGCCTACGTTCAGATGACACGCATCGAAGACGCGTTAGGGAAGATGCCGAAAAACTGGCCGCGCGCATGCCCGGCCGACGGCGACTCGACGCGATCCGAATGCAGCGCCGTGGCCAATCTGGCGAGCGACAAGGAATTCGCGGCTGGAATGTTCGAAGCGTATCCATTCTTCGAGTCCCTCGCTTTCATCGACGGAGCCGGCGTGCAGAAGATGAAGCTCGCGCTGGGATCGTTCGTCACTCCGCTTATCGAAGTCGGCCCTCGCGACTATTTCGCCTACTGGAAGCTGGAGTCGTCGAAGGCCAGGGCGTTTCTCCAGCCGGTTCGCTCGTTCACGACGGGAACCCGGGAAGCCGTCCTCTCGAAGCGTACGTCGGTGCAGCGCGGTGGTGATTTCAAGGTGGCTTCGCTCACGATTCCACTGCGCGCTCTGATCGACCCGGTCATCGTGCCAGGGTTCGGCTTCGCCGTCATCGACCGAGACGGCGATGTTCTGTTTCACTCGGACCCGCGTCACAGCTTGATCGAGAACTTCTTCGACGAGTCGGATCGAAGCCGCCGCCTCCGGGCACTCGTGGCGGCGAAACATCAAGAATGGGTCGACATCCGGTATTGGGGCGATGAGCACCGGGCGCTGGTGACGCCAATGGAGATCGGCGCCGGCTCCAACTCGGCGGAATCGGGGACCGCGCTCTACGGTCAGCCGTGGACGCTCGTGACGTTTTACGCGAAGGATGTGCCGCGCACGGTGACCGTCGAGTGGCTCGTGCTGGTTCTGGCCTTGACGATCCTCTACGCCGCAGTCTACGCCATCATCTGCCTGGTCGCTCTCTTCATCCGTCCTAAGTATCGGGCGCCCTGGCTCTGGCCAGATCCGGCCCGATCGCAGTTGTACCTCGATCTGCTTCCACCGCTCCTGCTGGTGACCGCCGCCGGCGCGCTCTCGATTGCGATCCTCGTTCCCGGCGAGCTCATACGCGTAGCGTTTCTCCTGCCGTTTCTTGGCTGGCTCCTGGTCTACGCCCTGCTCACCACTCATGTGGACTGGAGCCGCCTGGGCTGGATCGGCGCTTTCGGGTTCCTCATTTTGTCGCCGCTCCTGACGGTTGTGATCCGCAAGACGCCGGTTCGGGCCGAGTCGGTCATGTGGCGCTGGGCGATCGTCGCATTGTTGGCGTTCGCGATTGCCTGGACGGTCGCCGCTGTACAACGCGGGAGAAAACGCGGGTCGGCGCCGCTTGCGCCACCCGTCAACATCACCTACGGCGTCGCTGCGACCGTGTTTCTGGTTCTGATCGCCGTGCTGCCTGCAGCGGCGTTCTTCAGAATCGCCTACGACGTGCACTTGGAGAACTTCATTAAGTACGGTCAGCTTCAGATAGCCGTCGACCGGGCTGACCATGCCCGTCGAACAGAGGAAGACACGTCGGCTCAGATCTCGGCCGCCGACACGGCGAAGAAAATCCGTGAGCTGCGAGCCGGGCAGGCCAGCGACTTCGGCGTGTACGACGCATTCTTTTTCTGCACAGGGCCCGTGGGACGGGGTACGCCGGATTGCGGGTCGGCTGATGAACAGGTGGCGCTGGCGAATCGGCCCGATGAGCCTGCCGCGCTTCCGGAGCTCGTGGAAGAACACTTGCCCTTCTACTCTGAATCTTCGGTGCGCTTCAGAGAGCTGGTCCACGATCGAACGACGGACCTGAGCTGGAGCTGGCGCCGCGTCGGTCGAAGCCTGCTGTTTCAGATGCGTGGTTCCGCTTCACCACTCCTGGCTTCTGTGAAACCGCCATTTGTCGAATGGCCAGACGACGGCACGGTGCTCGTGCAGCTTCTTTGGTTGATCGGTGCGCTCGTGATTATCGGAACGGTTCTGTGGGTCGTGCGTTTCGTGATGCACAAAGTGTTCATCGTCGACGTCATCGAGCCGCTCTGGTCCGGGAGTGCCGAATCATTCAAAGACAGCGGGGGGTCGCATCTCTTTCTCGTCGGGGCCGAGTCGCCGAGCCAAACGCTGCCGGCGACCTACTGTGAAATCAATCTCGCAGACGCTCCGGAGGCAGACCAAGCTGAGGACCGGTGGTTCGATGAGCAAGTCGAGCGACTTGGGCAGTCGCCGGCAGGGCAGAGCGTCCTGATCCGGCACTTCGAACGCCGCCTGCAGAACCGAAGGTTCAACGAACGGAAACTGGCGCTGGTGGAGCGGATTGTCACGGTGCTGAACCGGTCGATCGCCATTGTTTCCATGGCCCCGCCTGGCCATTTCTTTACGTCGGTGCCCGTCGGTTCCGGATCGGAGGTTGCGGGCGATTGGTCGCGCCGTTGGGCGGAAGTTCTCTCCCGCTTTGTCGTCATTCCAGTCAACGCCGTCGGTCCTGAGCCCGAAGCAGCCCTGCCAGGCGCCGAAGTCCTTTCCAACTGGACGACCGGAGGGTGGCGGGAGATCGTATGGCGTCTGAATGCGCTTGGGTTCGCCCACAGCAGCAGGTTTCTCGATGATGAGCGTCGTGAGCCGCAAGTCGATCGCTTTTGGCGCGAGATCCTGCCGTATGCGTGGCATCCCGGACGCCCTGCCTTGGATCTGAGACAGTTGCTCATCGAGGTGGGCGACCGGGCCGAGAGTTACTACGCAGAGATCTGGGCAACCTGCACCCCCGCGGAGAAGTTGGTGTTGAGTCAGATCGGTCAAGAGGGCCTGGCCAACGAAAGGACCAAGAGGACGATTCGGCTGCTGATGGCGCGCGGGCTGGTGCGGCGCCAGCCGAATTTTGCTCTCATGACCGAGACGTTTCGACAATTTGTCCTGTCGTCGAAGGCCGAAGTCGAAGCGCTTGAAGGGCAGTTCTCCAGCGCTTGGGATCGGATCCGCTGGCCGTTCCTCACGGTGTTGATCGTCGGAGCCGTGTTCTTCTATGTGACCCAAAGAGAAGCGTTCAACACGGCGCTCGGTCTACTGACGGCAACGGCTACTGTCGTTCCCGCCGTCGCCAAGATGGCCGGACTGTTTGGCGAGCGCCGTTCGGCTTGACGCGCTGTGGCAGGGCGAGGCGGGTTTGCGGCAATCAAATCATCGATCATCGATCCTGAAATCTATCGATGGAAACCCGTGGCTGTTACGACATCGGCCGGCGTCAATCGGCCCTGATGGAAGGCCGTTCCGACGAGCGCGCCATCGCATCCGGCTTCTGCGAGGCGTCGGAGATCATCCAGGCCCCGGATGCCCCCGCCTGCGACCAGGGGGAGCCCTGGGACGGCCTCGCGCACGCTGGCGATCGAACCGAAGTCGGGACCCTCCTCGAGACCGACACGGGCCAGATCGATCACGCAGATGTGGCCAGCACCGGCAGCCGCGGCGCGTGCGGCCAAGCGGCCCGCCGGCTCGTTGGGTACGCTCTGTTCGTTTGTAGGCGCACTCATGGTGACCGGCACGCCGCTCCGCAGGTCCAGGCTGAACGCCACGCGCTCTCCGCCGATCGCAACGCAGATCGCTTCGAGCGCGTCGAACGATGGGAGCGTCTCGAGCCCGACCACGACCGACGTGGCGCCAAGAGCGAGTGCCTGACGCGCGCCGGCAACCGACGACGTCCCCGCGTCGAGCCAAAGCGCCGTGCCGAGGCCAGCCAGACCTGCGACGAGGCCATCCTGGAAGCCCTGCGCCGATTGCCGAGAGGCGGTCATAATCGCGTCGAGGTCGGCCACGTAGAGCTCGGTGAGGCCGAACCGGTCGACGTACTGGAGCGCCAGCGCCAGGGCATCGCCCGGCGCAAACGACGAATCGGCGGAGGCCACCGGCGCATACCTTTCGCGCGCGCCGGCGCGTGCGTGGACGGCTTGGCCTTGGAGAAGATCCAGAACGCCGATCACTCGCACTGCAGGCACTCCATAACTCTCGTTGACTTCGGTGCCGTGCCTTCGTACTGTTTCAAGTATTCTGTGCCTGTAGCTTGGTAGAGGACGCCATGATCCTGAAAATCAGCCGTGTGGCAGTGTTGGGCCTGCTCGTCACCGTTGGCTCCGTGGAGAAGACGGCCGCCCAACCAACCAATGCGCCGTCTGCCGGACCGACCTACAGCAAAGATGTCGCGCCTATTCTTTTCAAGAACTGCACGTCCTGTCATCGGCCGGGGGAAATTGCGCCGATGTCACTGCTCACATACAAGGACGTCCGGCCGTGGGTTCGGTCGATTGTCTCTCGAGTAACGGCCGGCACGATGCCTCCTTGGCATGCCGATCCCACGACGGGCGAGTTTCTGAACGATCGTCGCCTGGCTTCTGCCGAAAAAGAGACGCTCCTCCAGTGGGCGGCTGCGGGCGCGCCTGAAGGCGATCCTGCGGACCTGCCGGCGCCGCCGACGTATGTCGAGGGCTGGACGATCGGTCAGCCTGACGCGATTCTCGCGATGCAGGAGGACTATCCGGTTCCATCCAGCGGAAAGATCGCGTACCAGTACTTCGAGGTGCCCACCAACTTTCCGGAGGACAGATGGGTCCAAGCCTTTGAGGTTCGTCCGGGAAATCGCACGGTTGTTCATCACGTCATTGTCTACATGCGCCCGCCTGCGCCGCCCGCCCGAGAGCAGCCGGAACGCGCTGGTGAGCCGAGGCGCCGACCAGCGCCGTTGTTCACGTTTGCCGAGGGCATGGACATTCCGGCAGGCCAGACTGGGGGGCCTGAGTTGCCCGAGGATCAACGTCCGGTGCCCGGACCGAACGATCGGTCCAGGCCGCCGATGTTGGGACCGTCGATTGGTGCGTACGTTCCCGGTAACCCGAGTCGAGTGTACCAGCCCGGCACCGCAGCTCGTCTGATAGCGGGCTCGACGCTGGTTTTTCAGATGCACTACTCGACGACCGGAACGCCGACCACGGACCGGACGAGCATCGGCTTCCTCTTTACAAAGGAACGGCCGAAGACCGAGTTGCGCAGCGCGGCCTTGATTAATGGCAGCCTTCACATTCCCGCAGGCGATCCCGATTATCGTGTCGATGCCGAGATGACGATCAATCGCGACATGACACTCTGGGGAATGCTGCCGCACACGCACGTCCGCGGTAAGCGCTGGACCTACGAGGCGGAATTTCCGGACGGGCGGAAAGAGACGATTCTCTCCGTACCCAAGTACGACTTCGAGTGGCAGACCGACTACGTCTTCAGGACTCCGTTGAAGCTTCCCAAGGGGACAAAGCTCCACGCCACGGCGTGGTACGACAACTCGCCGGCTAACAAGTCAAATCCCGACCCGACACAAGAGGTGTGGTGGGGCGATCAGACGTGGGAAGAGATGATGTTCACGGGGCTGACATTCAGCGTCGAGCCCGCGCAGACGGCGTCCACATCAGGACAGTGAGAGGATCTCGCGGCAGGTCTTCAAGCAAGCGGCGCACACGTTAGCCGCGGGGCCGAGCACGAGCGCGCGTTGCTCGCCCCGCCGCTTGCCGCAAAACGAGCACCGGCCTTTTTCTTCCCGCCTGGCGGTTCTGAGCGAGCTGGACCTGTCTGCAGCGGAGCTCAACGCACGTTCGGCGGCCTCGACACACGAATCACAGATGAAGACGTTCGGGCCTGCAATGAGCTTGGAGACCTCGCTCGATGCGCGGACGCACCATGTGCAGATCAGGTCACTCTTGCGGTTCCGCGTACGCCAGACCCGCCGCCACCACGTCCCGCCCGCGACGTTCACGATCTGTTGCACCCGTTGATGGCTCATGTCGAGGGCCTCGCCAATTTCCCTGAGCGAGGCGCCGGCCAGGTGTATCCGGCGGACGATCGCGTGGTAGTCTGCGCGCGCCAGTTGAACGCGGTGTTCGGCTTCGGCCAGTTCGGTCCCGGCAGTTCGAGCCTTCTCGAGAAGTTCATGGGAGATCATGGCAGTATCAGATTTGTCTATAGCTGATAGACATTTTAAATCCATCGCCTCTTCGAAGTCGATCTCGTATGCCTGAAGTGTTCGGTTGGGACATCGGCGGCGTGAATACGAAGCTGGCGCGGGTAGCCGCCGGCACGATTCTCCATGTGTCCAGCAGGCCCTACGAGGTTCAACGCGCCCCTCACGCGCTGGTGACGCTACTGCGGGAAATGACGGCCGAGGCCAGAAGCGGGAGCGCCGGGCAGCCGCCGACGCACGTCGTCACCATGACCGCCGAGCTGTCGCAGCTGTTTCGGACGAAGCGCGAAGGCGTCAGCTTCGTGCTGGATGCGGTCGAGAAGGCATTTCCATCGGCGGTTCTCCGGGTGTGGACGGTGGACGGGCATTTCGTCGAGATCGGTCGAGCACGACTGGCGCCGCTCGACGTGGCAGCGGCGAATTGGTCCGCGACCGCTCACCGCATCGCCAAACATCATCCGGATGCGCTGCTTCTCGACGTCGGGACGACCACGACCGACATCATTCCCGTCGTGGGCGGGGTCGTCGTGAGCCAAGGTCGCACGGATCCCGAACGGCTGGCATCCGGCGAGCTCGTGTACACCGGTGGGCTTCGTACTCCGGTCGAAGCCATAGTGAGTCACCTGCCGCTCGAAGGCCGGAATGTGGGTGTGTCGGCCGAAGGCTTCGCCCTGGCGGGCGATGCACATGTGTGGCGTGGCGAACTCGATCCAGCCGACTACACGTGCCCCACGCCGGACGGCCGCCCCGCAACCCGGGAGTTTGCCGGCGAGAGACTGGCGCGCGTGATCTGTGCCGATCGCGAGATGCTCGACGCTGCAGCAATTTCGGCGATTGCAGCCGCGATAGCGCGCGCACAAGTGGCGCGCATCGGTGAAGGAATCAAGCAAGCGCTTGCGAGAAATCCGTCGATTGAGACGGCCGTGATCACCGGTGTTGGCTCGTTCCTTGGTGAGGCGGCCGCGCATGCGGCTGGGCTGCGCGTGCTCTCGCTCGCCCGAGAACTCGGTGATGCGGCGGCGCGATGTGCTCCGGCTGCGTCCGTGGCGCTGTTGTTCGAAGAAACGCAGTCCGAGAACGTCCGCCCAGAGATCATCGATCGTCATTCGACGGGCGACAATTCCGGACAGCGGGCAGCATTGGTGGATGTTGTGGTCAAGCTCGGGGGAGGTGTCCTGGCTCATCCCGAGTACTTCGATGCCGCGCTTGCCGCACTCGCCACTGCGGGGCAGGCGCGCCGGCTATTGGTGGTTCCAGGCGGGGGACTATTTGCCGACTCCGTGCGCGCCGTTGATCGTCAACACCGATTGTCCGATGACGCGGCGCATTGGATGGCGATTCTCGCCATGGACCAGTATGCGCATCTGATCGCGTCACGGTTGGCGTGTGCGCAGCTGGTCTCGACGAAGGAAGAAATTCTTACCGCCGAACGGGGGAGAGTGATGGTCCTGGCGCCGTCGCACTGGCTGCGTGAGGCCGATCCACTGCCGCATTCATGGGCCGTGACGAGCGACAGCATTGCGGCATGGGTTGCAGGTGCCTTGGGGGTGCGGCATCTCGTTCTGATCAAGCCGCCCGACGCGTCGGGCGCCGATCTGGTAGATGCCTATTTCCAGCGCGCCCTTCCCGACCACGTCACGCCGATGATTGTGCCGGTCGATCGAATGGATCGACTCCAGGCGGCTCTTCGCTCAACCTAGAGTGGGTTTCAAGCTAGCGGCGACTGCCCGCCAGCGACCGATACATACCCGCGACGTTCAGCGGACGTTGCTGTCCGTAGAACTCCCAGTCCTTGTAGGCGTCCATCAGCACACTCGCCTGCGCCTGCTCGAGCGTTTGCCCGGCCGCGATCGCTTTAGCGACCGCATCTTTGAGTTCGTCCCGGTAACGGATGTTGGCGGTGACATCGGCCTTCTTCCCAAGCATTCCGTGACTGCAGACGAAATGCTCGAAGTCCATGTCCTCGACCGATCTCACGGTGGCGGTTTCGCTCTCGCCAATCGCCCCGAACGGCAGGCGATGCACGGTGATCCAGTCCGACGCAAACAGAACGTTGGTGCCGTCGACGAAGCGCACGATCGTGTTGTCGTCGGCGTGAGCGGTGGGTTTGGAGATCACTTCCACGCGTTTCCCGCCCAGGTTGATGTTGAGGCGGTCGGTATACGTGAGATCCGGAACGCGCACTTGTCCGAGTGGGCCGCGCGCGACTTCAGCGCCCGTCAGGACGCCGTTTTTATCGGCGTCGTAGAGATCGAATAGGGCCTTGATGTTGCCCTGCGCTTCGCTCTGTTCGATGGTTCCGTTTCCATTCGAGTCCTGGCTCTGCAGATTCTGCGGCAGCGCGGTGGTCGGCGGTGGCATGGCCACGTTCTTGAGCATGTTTTCCTGGCCGATGAATCGGGCGGTGTCCGCATACACCGCGCCGCCCGACGCGTGGTCCCAATGCGAGTGGCTGTAGATGACATATCGGACGGGCACATTGAACCGCTGAGCGAGGACACCTTTGAGCCAGGTTGCCATCTCGATGCCGATTGGTTCGACGAGAACGATCCCCTCGGAAGTGACCATGAACACCGACAGGTAGTCGTCCATTCGCGCGAAATACACCTCGCCGGTAAGCTTTCCGATCTCCTGTCCTTTGTATTGGGTTTGCTGATACAAGGAGCGCTGCTGGGCCAGGGCAGGATGGGCGACGAGCAGCGTGGCGGCCAGGCTCAGGAAGAAGGTTTTCACGCACGTTTCGTTCATGGCAGCTCCCGTGATCCTAAGCACGAACTGAATCCAGCGAGTGGCTGCAGAGCGCGGATAGCAAGCGAACCTTTTCGATCGACACACGACCGGCTCGACCGCCATCACAGGCTGCGCCTCGCACGCCGGCGACATCTGCTCCCACACCAGCTACCAGCAGTAGATCTCGAGCTGTCAGCTTGCCGGCGAGTGCAGCGAGCAGCCCGTTGGCGTGCGCTCTGACGACCCACCGTGTGAGCTGGTCCTGCGAGACGAGCGCGAGTAGGCCGGGCCCATCCTTGTCCGCCGTGTCCACGAGGACGCCTTTCGCGCCGGCCCGGGCCGCGATCTCTATCAGCGTCTCTGCTGAGCCACCTTCCAGTCGATCGACGTCGGCGTAGGCAACAGCGATGACATCACTCAACTCGCCGCCGCCGATCCGCGCGCCAGAGACCGCGGCTTGGAGAAGCGTTTCGACCCTCTGAGGTCTCGTCGCCTTCGGAAACCCGACCTTGACGAAAGCTGCGCCAGCGCGGGCAAACGAAGCGGCCGCCTGGTGGATCGAGTGTTCGTCCGTGGCGTCACCCAACGCAGCGCTCACCGGCCGTGACCCGGGGACCTGGGCGTGGATCTGCGCCAGCACGTCCACTGTGACCGGCCCGAGCGGTCCGGCCGCCGCATCTTTTGCATCGATGAGGTCGGCGCCACCGGCAACGGCGTCCGCCGCTTCCCCGGCGTTGGTCACGCTCACGAGCAGTTTCATTGCATCGCTCTCCTCCCCAGACCCAATGCCGTCGACCCTCTCGCCTCAGGTTGAGCTCGAGGACGTCGAGTGTATCAAGCCCACCGTTCAGGGGGCCGCACCTGAACGTTATATAGCTCAGAGGAGGACGCACGGTGATTTCCGTATGGGCCGTGACCGCACGCGGCGTGGAACCAAAGGCCGAGCCCGATTCGGCGACACAAGTCCACCTGCGCACGATTGTGGTCCCTTCCGACATCGTGGCTGGCCCGCGCCGTTCGCCGCCGCGCGCCAGGAAGCGCACACCCTGGCACCCGCAACCAGATGGTGCGACGACCCTTCGGTCCGGCGGCCGCGACTGGTTCAGCGACCGCTTGTTCGTCGAGGGTGAAAAACCGCACGCGCGATTCTCGTTCGGCACCTCGTTCGCGTTACACGCGTGCGCAGGCCTCGTGTTGTCAGTGGCGCTCTGGACTGGAATCGATCCGGTGGTCCTCCCACGCAAACCGCCTGTGCGTGTGATGTCCGTCAGTTTGACGATGCCGTTCGAGGAACCGAGCCCGGCACCAGCCACAGCGGTGTCTTCGCGCCCGGCTACGGCTCCTAAACGAGTCGCGCAAGCCACGCTTCCCGCGGCTCCAGCGCCGCTCGCCAACGAACCGGAGGCGGCGCCTGTACAGGCTCCGGCGGGTATCGCACCGGAGTCGGCCGCGGGAAGTGGGAGCTTGCTCGGCGTCAGCGACGGCGTCGAGGGTGGCGCAGTCGGCGGAATTCCAGGCGGTGTCTCAGGCGGGGTCGTGGCTCAGCCGGCTGCACCGAACGACGCGCCACTCCAAGTCGGGCGCGATGTGAAGGCGCCGAAAAAGCTCAAAGACGTCCGTCCCAGCTTTCCAAGTTCGGCAATGGCCGCTCGCGTCCAGGGCACCGTCATCATGGAAATCACGATCGGGCCCGACGGACGAGTTCATTCCACTCAGTTGCTGAAGTCCGTGCCGCTTCTCGACGCCGCCGCCCTGGAAGCCGTTCGGCAATGGGAATACCTACCCACGACCGTCGATGGGAAGGCGGTGGCGGTGCTGATGACCGTGACCGTTCAGTTCTCCCTGCAGTAGGATCGCTCCGCGCTTTGTGGCGCGCTATTCCTCGGACATACAATCGCGCCCTCGCGCAAGCTTCCGGCGGTGTTGGCAGTAGCTTCCGGCTTAAGCCGGAAGCCACCGGGCTACGGCGTGTTAGCAGTAGCTTCCGGCTTAAGCCGGAAGCCACCGGGCTACTTCCTTCAAGGAGAAAGTCGATTGAGCAGTGCAGTTGGATCACTCGAGGGCCGTGCTGTCGTCGTGACCGGGGGATCGAGTGGAATCGGCCGTGCGATCGCGCTTGCTGCAGCTCGCGCTGGCGCTGATGTGGCGCTCACGTTTCGGGCGAACGAAGACGGCGCTCGAGAAGTCGAGCGCGAGATCAAGTCACTCGGTCGTAGCGCGTTCGTCATGCAGCTCGATGTGACCAACGCCGCATCGCTCGGTGCTTTTGCGCCTGCAGCACGAGAGGCGCTCGGCCGGCTCGATGTCTGGGTGAACAACGCGGGCGCCGATATTCTCACGGGCTCTGGAGCGATGCTCTCTGTCATCGAGAAGCTCGACCTGCTGCTTGCGGTCGATCTTCGAGGCACGATGCTCGCCTCATGGCAAGCAGCTGAGCTCCTGGACACCCAGGAAGAAGGCGGTGTCATCATCAATATGAGCTGGGATCATGTGCTGACGGGGATGCCGGGTGTGAATCCTCAACTCTTCGCCGCGGCGAAGGGCGGCGTGCTGGCTTTCAGCAAAGCGCTCGCCCGGTCCGTGGCGCCGCGCGTTCGTGTGAACGTCCTCGCGCCAGGTTGGATCCGTACGTCCTTCGCAGCAGGTCTCGATGAGGACACCCGCAACACTGTGTCGGCATCCACACCTCTGAAGCGGTGGGGGACTCCCGAGGAAGTTGCCCGCGTTGCCGTGTTCCTGGCATCTCCGGCCGCGGCGTTTCTCACCGGGCAAACGGTTCTGGTGAATGGCGGAGTTGTCATGTAAGGGCTGAGGGCTGAGAGCTGAGAGCTGAGGGCTGAGAGCTCAGGGCTAAGGGCTGAGAGCTGGAAGCTGGGAGCTGAGAGCTTAGAAAGGACCGTCTGATGTCCGAGAAAGAGCCAACGTACAGCGAATCGCAGATTGCCGAGCGTCTGAAGGACCTGCCTGGCTGGTTCTACGAGGGCGGATGGATTCGGCGCAACTACAAGACCGACGGTTGGCCCACGACGCTGATGCTCGTCACCAACATCGGCTATTGTGCGGAAGCTGCGTATCATCACCCCGATCTCGCAGTCACCTATGCGCGGGTGACCGTGAAGCTCCAGACGCACAGCGCCGGCGGCATCACGGACAAGGATTTCGATCTGGCCCGCCGGATCGAGGACGTTGTGCTCTGGCGTCCCCAGGGAGGGGCCTTGGAAGGGACGCCGAACAAGTTCGTGCGAAGCGGCGATCCGCGCTGATGAGTCAGGCGGTTGGGCCGGGGGATTTGTCCGGTCGCCGGGTGCTGTTCGTGACGGGCCGCCTCGCCGAGCCCGCCTTGCGGCGCGTCCTCGGTGACATGACCGCCCCGTTTTCGTGCGACGTCGCCGTGTTGGGAATCACCGTCGCATCGTTGATGACGACGGAGTGGATCGCCAGTCATCTCGAGCTTCCCGGACGAGCGCCGGACGATTTGGACCTCATCCTGATTCCCGGGCTTTGCGAAGGCGATCCGCGGGTGATTGGTGAGAAATTCCAGGTGCGGGTCGAGAAGGGCCCGAGGGATCTGCGCGAGATACCCAGCCACTTCGGACGTGCCGCCGCGGCCCGCGAGTACGGCGCGTGGGATATCGAGATCGTCGCCGAGATCAACAACGCGCCCCGGCTGACACGCGAAGCCTTACGCAGCCAGGCCGACTACTTCCGCGCGTCGGGTGCCGATGTGATCGACGTGGGTTGTACACCAGGCTTGCCTTTTCCCGCACTGGACGACGTCGTGCGCGAGCTTGTGTCGGCCGGCATGCGCGTGAGCGTCGATACGTTCGATCCCGACGAAATCCGCAGAGCCGTGACGGCCGGTGCGGAATTAGTGTTGAGCGTGAATGGGTCGAACGTCGACGTCGCGCGCGATCTCGCCGGCAAGGGTGCGCGCGTCGTCGCGGTTCCGGACCTTGGCGGTCCGCTCGAAAGCCTCGAGCCCACGCTCGAGAAGCTCTCAGGGTGGGGCATCCAGTACTTGCTCGACCCGATCCTCGAGCCGATCGGTTACGGATTCATGGCATCGCTCGAACGCTACGCAGAGGTACGCCGGCGTTATCCGCAGGCCGAGATGCTGATGGGCATCGGCAATCTCACCGAGCTCACCGCGGCGGACTCGACGGGTGTGAACGCGCTCTTGATAGCGATTTGTCAAGAGCTCGGCGTGCGTGCGGTGCTGACGACGGAGGTGATTCCCTGGGCGCACGGCGCGGTCCGAGAAGTGGACATCGCGCGGCGCCTGATGCATTACGCGGTGGCACAGCGCACGGCGCCAAAAGGGGTCGACGATCGCCTCGTGACCGTCAAAGACCCTTCAGTCCTCACCTACAGCGAAGACGAGCTACGTGCGCTTCAAGCGAACATCACCGATCCCAACTATCGGATCTTCGCGGACCGTGAAGGCATCACGGTGCTCAACAACGAACGCTTCATCCGCAGCAGCGACATCACGAGCCTTTCGGAGTTGTTCGGCTTGCTTCAAGTCGACGAAGCGACACACGCCTTCTACCTTGGCAAAGAACTGGCACGGGCCAGTCTCGCCGTGACACTCGGAAAGACCTACCGTCAGGAGGGCGCACTGTCGTGGGGCTATCTAACGCCAGCAGACGATGTCCGTCGCGATAAGAAAAAGGACGGCACGGAGTCGCGCGTGCGGCTCACGCAACGTCCGAAAGCGGGGCGGACTCGAAAAACGAAGGGATAACCGAACGACCCGAACGCCTATATGTCCCCCGTTATCGAGGTACTCGAACCGGCGCCCGATCCCGTCCGCTGTTGCGAATTGCTCGCGGGACTTCCATATCGCCTTTTGCTCGACAGCCCGACTCCAGGGACTCGGCTCGGTCGGTATTCCTTTTTGACCGCCGATCCGGTGGCAGTCGTCTGGACCAAAGGAGCCGCGACCGTCGTGGAGGATCGACTGAACGGGTCGCGCCGCGCAGTTGACGGCGATCCACTCCAAGCGGTTCGATCCTTGCTCGCGCCGCTCGCCGCCGACCCGGTGCCGAACCTCCCACCATTCCAGGGAGGTGCGGCAGGATATCTGGCCTACGACTGGAGTCGAAGTCTTGAACGGCTTCCCGCGCCCAAGTACGACGATCAGGCGTTGGCCGACGTGGTGCTGGGCGTGTACGACTGGGTGCTGGCGTGGGACCACACGCTGTCTCGGGCGTGGCTCATCTCGACGGGCATGCCCGAAACGTCAAAAGCCGCCCGTACGAATAGAGCGCAGCAACGGGCGTCGTTCGTCTGCGGAAGATTGCGATCGAGTACGTCGGATGTGGCGCGGGCCTTTATGCCCGCGGACGGCCTTCGACAAGCTCGGGGCGTGGCTCCTTCTTATCCGCTCGAAGGGGGCTGGTGGGATTCGCGGCTCGACCTGCGCTCGTCGTTCACGCACCGCGGCTATCTCGACGCCATCACTCGCGTGCGCGAGTACATTTTTGCGGGAGATATCTTTCAGTCGAACCTGTCGCAACGTTTCGAAGTGCCGCTCACCGAAGCTGGCTGGGCGATCTACCGGCGTCTGCGGACGCAGAACCCGGCACCGTTTGCCGCGTACCTGGATTTTCCCGGTGTGGAAGTGCTCAGTGCGTCGCCCGAACGATTTCTGCGGGTGGATGTCGGCGGCCACGTCGAAACGCGGCCCATCAAGGGCACTCGTCCTCGTGGTCTTGGGCCGGAACACGATGCCGCCCTTGGTTTAGTACTCTCCGAGAGCGCGAAGGATCGCGCGGAGAACCTGATGATCGTCGACCTGATGCGAAACGACTTGTCGCAGGTGTGCGGACCGGGAACCGTACGAGTATCCGAGTTGTTCGCGCTCGAGCACTACGCGACCGTCCACCACCTGGTCTCGACCGTCCTCGGCGATCTTGCGCCCGGGAAGGATGCGCTCGATCTTTTGCGGGCGGCGTTCCCAGGAGGGTCGATTACAGGCGCCCCGAAAGTGCGGGCGATGGAGATCATCGCGGAGCTCGAGCCGTCGCAGCGGGGAATCTATTGCGGTTCGATCGGGTACTGGAGCGTCACGGGTGCGCTCGACACGAGCATCGCCATTCGAACCGCGGTCGCCATCGGAGAGCGAGTCTTTTTCAGTGCCGGCGGGGGGATCGTGGCCGATTCGGATCCCGAGCAGGAGTATCAGGAAACACTCGACAAAGCGCGGGGCTTAATCGACGCGCTTGCTGCCCGCGCCTAGGTCGCTGGCTCCTCTCACCGGTGGCGCGCGGCGGCGGAGCCATGCGGCTGCGGACGCCAGCCGCTCGGTCCTGACCGCGCCGCCGCACGGCGTCCGTATCCGCCGGACCCGTGACGCGCCCCCGAGCGGGGGGCGCCAGACCGATGTCTGTTCAGACCACCCTGACGAGGGCGTCCCGCTTCCGGCAGCGTGTCATGCGGCGAGGACGTCACCGGGAAGCCCTCCACCACGACATGCTCGACCGGCGACGGCAGCAGGCGCTGGATGTCGCGCAGCAGATCGCGATCGCCCGGTGAGACCAACGACACCGCGCGGCCGGTGAGGCCGGCCCGGCCGGTGCGGCCGGCGCGGTGGATGTAGTCTTCAGCCACCAGCGGCAGGTCGAAGTTGACGACCAGCGGCAATTGGACAATGTCGAGACCGCGCGCCGCGATGTCGGTGGCCACCAGCACGGAGACACGACCCGCTTTGAAGTCGCCCAGCGCCCTGATGCGTGCGTTCTGGCTCTTGTTGCCGTGAATTACCGCCGCTTTTACGCCGGCGCGTTCGAGGTACTGGCCCACGCGGTTTGAACGCTGCTTGGTCCGGCAGAACACGAGGGCCTGGCCGATTGACGGCTGCAGGAGGAGGTGGGTCAGGAGATCGCCCTTCCGCTGATCTGCGACCGGGTGCGCGAAGTGTGTCACCGTCGGCGCCATCACCTGTCCTTCCGACACGTCCACACGTTGCGGGTCGCGCGTGAAGTCGGCCGACAGCTGGACCACATCCTGAGACAGGGTTGCCGAGAACAGCAGCGTTTGGCGCTCGCGCGGCAGGACTGCGAGGATGCGGCGCATTGTCGGCAGGAAGCCCATGTCGAGCATCCGGTCGGCCTCGTCGAGCGTGAGGACCTGCACCCCCGAGAGATCGACCGTACGCTGTTGAAGGTGATCGAGCAGGCGACCCGGTGTAGCAACGATGATGTCGGTGCCGCGCTGGAGTTCCTTCTTCTGGGGGCCGATCGAGACACCGCCGAAGATGGCGGTGACGCGCAGGTTCGCCGGCACACCGTAGGTCGCCAGCGACCTGTGAACCTGGAGCGCGAGCTCGCGCGTCGGCACGAGCACCAGGCCGCGTGGCTTGCGGGCCCTGGCCGGACTGCCGCCGCGAACGAGCAGGCGATCAATCATCGGCAGGCCGAACGCGGCGGTCTTGCCGGTACCGGTTTGCGCGCGCGCCAGCAGGTCGCGGCCGCTGAGGACGATCGGGATAGATTTGAGCTGGACAGGCGTGGGCGTGGTGTAGCCCAGCCTGGCGAGCGGATGCGAGAGCGAGGGCGAGAGCCCGAGAGAGACGAAGGGCATGCGAAAACACTCCAAAATGCCTGAGCGTTCCCTAACCGCACACCGCAGGCTGATGATGACTGACGAGACCGCGCCGGATTGGCGCGTAGACCTGAGCTAGCAGTACCGAAGGGTGGCAGTCCTGAGAAATCGAGGACGTAGCGCAGAGACCGTATGAGTTTACCTTAGATCCGCACAGGACGAACCGGAAATCGACGCGGCCACGACGATCACCTGCGGGCCGAGGATTACTCGATGTAGTCGCCCCGGCGCGGTTCAACGGCGAAACGCCCAAGGAACAACGATTCGCGCCTGTGCTGTTTTGAACTGCGCGGGTGGTGGGGGTGTGCCAAAGTCACGGCGGCTGGGCCACCTGGTGTTCCCAGCTCCGGGATTCCAAAACGGAAATCCCGGCTTCACGTGTCGATTGACGCCCGTCCTCTTCGGCACACAACCCGTCACTCTGCGGCACATAGAAAGATCAGGAAACGATGCAGGCAAGCATTCGGCGGATGTATCTCGTCTCGTCGGTCGCGGTCCCGTTGGCTGTTGTTGCCCTCGGAGGCTCGGCGCTCGCTCAGTCGGTTGGGACCTGGAACCTCAACCTCGCGAAATCGAAGTACACCGAAGGTCAGGCGCCCAAGAGCGCCACCCTTGTATATGAGGCGGCGGGTCCAGGTATTAAGGTCACGGTTGACCAGGTGCCGGCTGACGGCCCCGCGATCCACTACGCCTACTCGGCGAATTATGACGGGAAGGATGTTCCTGTCGCCGGCAACCCGAACGCGGATATGGCCGCGCGCACGCGAGTGAATGCCACCACGACGAAGTTGGTCAATAAGATGGGTGGACAAACCCTGTCTACCGTGACTCTTGTCGACTCCGCCGACGGGAAGACGCTGACCATCACGACCACCGGCAAGGATGCCAAGGGGCAGAACATCGATAGCGTCGCGGTCTACGACAAGCAGTAAACAGTACGAACTATTCGACTGGGTGCAACTCGCACCCAGTCACCCACTACCTTCTTTGTGTCCATTGTGGTCGATCACACCGTCACTCCACGAGCAGCGAACTCAATCGCTTGTAGCCCGCTCGACTGACCGGTAGCCGGCGGCCATCCGCCAGGATTGCAATCCGGTTCTCGCGCGAATCGAGCTCGACTCGCGCGAGGCGGTCCACGTTCAACACGTACGATCGGTGAATGCGGACGAATTTCTCCGGGTCCAGCGCGGCTTCGACTTGAGCGAGGGTCTGGTCCTTCAAATAGTCCTTCCCCTCGCATCGGAAGCTGACGTAGTCGTCCTGGGCCTGCACGTAGTCGATCTTCTCGACGGGAAGCACGTGAACCCGAGGGCCGTCGCGGACGAGAATGCGGCCCGAAGACCCTTGTCGCGGCCGCGCCGCGTCGGCGATCTCCTGAACCGGCACTTTTTCGCCCCGGCCGAGCCGTTCGCGCACGCGCTGCAAAGCGGCCGCAAAGCGCTCCTCGTTGAAGGGTTTCACCAGATAGTCAACGGCGTGTACGTCGAAAGCGCGAAGCGCGTACTGGTCGTATGCGGTAACGAAGACAACGGCCACGTCGCGGCCGACGAGCTCGAGCACCTCGAAGCCATCGAGCTTCGGCATCTGAACGTCGAGAAACATGAGATCGGGCTGGAGCTCGGCGACGGCCTTGACCGCTTCAAACCCGTTGGCGCACTCCGCGATGACGTCGATGTCTGGGACGTTCGCCAGGTACTCCCGCAACACACTGCGCGCCAGTGCCTCATCGTCTACGACGACCACCCGGAGCCGAGCGTCAGTCATGGGTGGACCATGGCAGCTCGAGCTCGACACGAAAGCGTTCCGCCTCGCTCCGCGTGCTGAGCCTGGCAGAATCCCCGAACATGACGGCGAGGCGCCGGCGCACGTTTTCCAGACCAAGCCCAAGCCGGTTGGGAGCTCTCGTGTCGCCGTCACGAGGGTTTTCGATGGCGATCGAGAGAAGCCCCGGCGCGCGCGAGACGTCGAGCTGGATGAGGCCGCCGTCCAGCATCCCCGCAATGCCGTGGGTCACGGCGTTCTCGACCAGTGGCTGAAGAATCAAAGGTGGAACGAGACATTCCGCGGCCGACGCGTCGATCCGGCGCTCGACTTTCAGCCGGCTGCCAAACCGTACCTGTTCGATGTCCAGGAACCGGTCGGCCAGCGCCAGCTCGTCGGCGAGCCGGATGCTTTCGTGCGCGCTGACGCTCAAGGTGTTGCGCAGGAAGTCGGCAAGCAGGATACACATACGCCTCGCGCCAGCCGGATCGCTGGCAGTCAGCGCGCTGATCGAGTTCAAGCTGTTATAGAGAAAATGCGGATCGACCTGTGCGCGGAGCGCTCTCAACTCGGCTTCGCGGGTCAATACGTCCGCCTGGAGTCGTTGCCGCTCGGCTTCGCCTGCGGCTTCAACCGCGATCAGCGCGTAGTGCAGGGCGATAGCTACGAGATACAACATCACCCCAAGAGCAAACAGGTACGGGATCTGCTGCTCGTAGCGGCTCGCGGCTTCCGCAAACGTCGCCGTCGAACCCAACGCGATGATCCAGGTGCGTACCAGGCCGAGCCAGAGCGAGCTAGAAACGATTGCCGCGAAGCCGCACGACGCAATCACGCGCAGGCCGCTGCCTGTCCGGAGAGGCGCCGCACGGCAGACGTACCAGGCGGACAAGCAGACGAACGAGTACACCAGGAAGAGCGGAACCAGCAGCGTCAGCGCCTCGAGCCAGCTCAGGCCGAGACGGGTCGACACCGCGGCCATCAGGACGGCGACAATCAGCCACCCAATGAGATAGGTGCCAAGCCGCCGCAGGCTGGTGAACAGCGGGTGCATTTATTTCAAGTGCCGCATATCGGTTTCAAGCGCCGCATATCGGTCAATCCCGAGGGTTCTTGACCTCCACGCCCCCCATCATGACAAAGCCGCGCACGTAAAGTCGTGGAGCGCTGTCACCAGTGTTCGGCCGAGTCTTGTCTTCGAAACCGCCCATGAATGGCGAGATCTCCATGATCACTTTCCAGGTGGGTGGAACGATGATCTCGAAGCCGCCCATGAGCACGAATAGATTGAGGGTCGCTTGTCCATCGGCCAGTGCGGCGTCGCGCAGATCTATCTTGCCGCCTCCCATGAGGGCGGTGAGATCGGCACCCCGAAATTCCTGAGAGACAATCTTGCGTCCGAATCCACCCATGAACGCGGTGCTCGACACTCTCGATATGTTGTCAACGGCGGTCCGGGGCCAGCTGGTCCCATGGAGCCCGTGCCAGACGATGCGGCTGCCGACTGCGATCAGGAAGAACGGCCAGAAGTCCCAGACGTTCAAATCGGTCAGGCCGAGCCGTCGGCTGAGCATGACGGCGCCGAGCAAAACCCAAAACCCTCCGGCGAGGAAGCGCTTCTGTGTTTGCCCTTGGATAATCAGCCCGGCGCCGATGGCGACGAACACGATTGGCCAGAAGCGAAGATAGTCCCTGGCGCGAAGGACACCCAAATTGTCGAGCGTGAACAGCACGCCAGCCGTCACAACGCCGAGGCCGATGACGAGCTGGACGATTCTCTGAAATCCTGCCGCGATCGACTCCGCTCTGTTGACCACGATGCGCTCGACAGCGTCGTCGATTTTCGGATCTTGTGACATCACTTCACTCCCGGATAACGGGGCCTTTCAAGTGCTGACCAGACGATGCCAATCCCGATCCCGATGAGGAGGATTGGCCACGAATCCCGATAGTCCAAGACCTGGAACTGGTTCAGGAGAAGCCAGGAGCCGACGAACAACTGCCCGACGCCCTCTCGACGGTCAGGCGGGCCAGACGCGAATAGCTTGACCAGGCCAAGACTGATGAACAGCAGCCCCCAGAGCGTTAGCCACCAGAAACCGCGAGGCGTCGATGGAACAAGGCCCACATTCTGAAGGATGAGGACGACGCCCAACAGAACGAGCATCAGGCCGAAGACGATGCCCCCGGACTTCCGACGCCGATTCCCGAAGTCGTCCGTTGTTGTTCCACTCACAAGGACCTCACAATGTGAGTGAGCGTCTCAAAGAGCGCCCGAGCGACTGCGTGCAAGGGACCATCACTGCCGTCCATCATGGCCGCGATTGTCGCGGGCGATGTCAATACCAGTCTGATGGCCAGCGCGGCCGTTGCCGCTGCTCCAACTCCGACCATCCCCGCCACGGTTGCCGTAATGGTGCGTGCGTTCATTGCCGCCTCCGCTTCATCACCGTTCCTGTGTGAGAATACGAAGGCTGCGGCCGCTATGAGGCGGGCTTTCGGCCAAAGGCGTCCTACTCCCGGCGAATGGCGGCTGACGTCCGGTGGCAGGTTAGGGCCCCCAGACTTCATATCTCTTACCGTGTTAGCATCGTCACTGCCGCGCCTCCAGGGAGCCCTATGCCGTCCCGTGGACCTCGCGCAGCCTTAATCGCTGCCTTCTCCTGCCTGGCGGTTGCTGCCGTCGCCGCCTGGCCCCAACAAGCCCCCACCTTTACCGCTGCGAATCGCACGGTCGCCGTCTACGCAACTGTCACTGACGCCGGGGGGCGTCTGATTCCTGACCTCGAGCGCCAGCTTTTCGAAGTCGACGACAATGGCAAGCGCCAGGAGTTGACCATCTTCGTGAACGACATCCAGCCGATTACGGTGGTGATGCTGCTGGACCGTAGCGGCAGTATGCGCGCACAATTCGAGCTCGTCGAGCAGGCTGCGGAGGAGTTCGTGAAAGCCATGCTGCCTGCCGACCGTGCTCGTATAGGCAGCTTCGCGACCCGCATTCAAGTCGATCCGCGCGAGTTCACGTCGGATCACGATCAGCTGCTGAACATTCTGCGCACCGATCTCCAACCCGAAGGGCCGACGCCGCTTTGGAATGCCGTCAACGTCGGGATTACGGCCTTGCTGCATCAGGAGGGCCGGCGTGTGATTCTCGTGTTCACGGATGGGGCTGACGCGCCGGGAAATTTCCGTAGCAACAACCAGTCGCTCAAAGACGTGATGAAGCGGGCTGAAGAGGAAAATGTGATGGTGTACGCCATCGGCCTCTCCGGTTCCGATTCATTCGCCGGCGGAGGGCATCACAGCTATCCTGGCGGTCCGGGAGGACGTGGTGGTTGGGGAGGGCATGGAGGATTCGGTGGAGGACGCGGAGGCTACGGTGGTCGCCCGTTCGCGGTCGAATCGAAGCCCGACGAGGGGCTGCCGAAGATCGCTGCCGCCACCGGAGGCGGGTACTTCGAGCTGACGTCGACGACCAACCTGGGGGCGACCTTCAGACGAGTCGCGGACGAGCTGCATCACCAGTATGCGCTCGGCTTCACGCCCGGGGCTCTCGATGGAAAATGGCATACGCTGACCGTTCGAGTTAACGAACCCGGCGCGCTGGTCCGCGCGCGGAAGAGCTATTTCGCCGAAAAGCCGCAATGATTCTTCTCGTCGACAACTACGACTCGTTCGTCTACAACCTCGCGCGGTACGTGCGCGAACTTGGCGACGAAGCCGTCGTCCGACGGAACGATCGATTGACGCTCGAGGAGGTCTCGAGCCTCGCACCAAGCCACATCATTCTTTCACCCGGACCCTGTTCACCGGCGGAGGCCGGCATTTCGACGGACGTCGTTCGGCGTTTCGGCCCGACCATTCCTATCCTGGGTGTTTGCCTCGGGCATCAATGCATCGGTGCGGCGTACGGCGGCGGGATCGTTCGTGCCGGTCGGCCGGTCCACGGCCGGGCATCGGCGGTCACGCACGAAGGCCGCAGTGTCTTTGCCGGGTTGCCCTCGCCGCTCCACGAGGCGCGCTACCATTCACTGGTGATCGATCGCGCGTCGCTGCCAGATGCCCTGCGTGCAATTGCCTGGGCAGTCGACGACGGACAGATCATGGCCGTGGAGCATCGCACGCACCCTGTCGTAGGCGTGCAATTCCACCCTGAGTCCGCTGCCAGCGAATATGGCTACGCCATGCTCGACAGGTTCTTGCGGGGACCTCGCGCGCGCACGCTCTCGCTGCCAAGCGGCGCCGATGGGACGCACAGCGCTCACAGATCGGAGGCGGCGCGGGCCACGCCGCCGTGGGGAACCGGATCCGAGCTGAATGGCGACACGTTCGTCCCGCCGCCAGTGGAGCTCGTGCGGTGACGGTGCGGATTCAGAGAGTTCTCGAAACGGCCCTCTATTGCGACGATCTTCAGAGAGACAGCCGCGTTCTACCAGCGACTGTTGAGCACGGCGCCGATGCTCTCCAGCGAACGGCTGGTGGCTTTCGATGCGGGCGCGGCGACCGTGTTGCTCCTGTTTCAGAAAGGCGAGTCGATCAAACCGGTGCAAATCGCCGGCGGGCTGGTTCCCGCGCATGATGGAAGCGGCCCGGTACATTTCGCGTTTGCCATCGATTCCGCCGATGTTTCGGGATGGGAGGCGCGCCTGTCGGAGCTCGGGATCGCTATCGAGAGCAGGGTCACATGGGAGGGAGGTGGGCGGAGCATCTACTTCCGTGATCCCGACGGCCGGTCCGTCGAGCTCGCGACGCCTGGCACGTGGCCCGCCACGTACTGATCCGAAGGCCTCAGGCCTCAGGCCAGGCCTGAGAAGTGCAGACCCCGTGATCATAGAAACGATCGTCACGACCATCGCCGAGGACGGGATCGTGAACTGCGCGTCGATGGGCGTGGAATGGGGCGAGGGTGCGGTCGGTACTCAAGCCGTTTCTCGACACGACGACCTATCGCAATCTGGTGGCGACGCGTGCGGCCGTCGTGAATCTCATCGACGACGTCCGAGTGTTCGCGCGTGCGGCGATCTCAAACCCGCAGTACGCAACGGTACCTGCGGCGTCGGTTCGTGGTGTGGTGTTAGCTGACTGCTGCTCGTGGCGCGAGGTGGAGGTTCGCGCGATCGACAGCACACCGCCAAGATCGCGCATCGAGGCAGCTGTCGTGCATCGCGGCGTGCGCCGCGAGTTCATCGGCTTCAATCGAGCCAGACACGCCGTGCTCGAAGCCGCAATTTACGCGACACGTCTGCACCTCCTGCCACGCGAGTTCGTCGAGAGTGAATTTGCGAGGCTGCAGGTAATCGTGGACAAGACTGCAGGCGCGCAGGAGCTCGAGGCCATGAGGTTGCTGACCGACTACATGCGCTCGAAGGCGGTGGCCCCGGGCGCAACGCGATGAGGCGGCTCTGTCTCCAAGCCGTGTCGGTGGAGGGTCGGCGCTTCTCGGCGCTTCGCAGACGATGGTATGGTGAGCGAAGCAGGTAGTGGCATGACGAGTGCACGACAATCGGATGCGAACGGCGCGCTGATCACCGGGGAGGAGCTCTCTCGAATGCCCGATCACGAGCTCTGCGAACTGATTGACGGCCGTATTGTGCCGATGAGTCCCACGAATCCTGAGCACGGGCGTATTGAAGCGAATATTGCGCGATTGATCGGCGGGTTCGCCAGTGCGAAGAACTTGGGAATTGTGATGACCGGAGAGGTTGGAATTTTTACAAGGCGTAATCCCGATCGCGTTCGAGGAGCAGATGTCGTGTTCGTCTCTCACGAGACATACCGGCGCCGAAACAAAGACCGCGGCTTTCTGGATGTCGCGCCGGAGCTTGTGGTGGAGATCCTCTCGCCGGAGAATGCCCATATCGACATGCGTCAAAAGGTTGAAGAGTATCTGAAGATCGGTGTAACCCTCGTGTGCGTTGTCGATCCGGACGCCCATGTCATTACGGCCCATAGCAGAAGCGGCGCCGTCGATCGCTATTCCGTGGAAGACATGGTCCCTTGCCACGAGGTGCTGCCCGGATTCGGACTGCCGGTCGCCGCGGTATTCGAATAGTCCGTAGCAGATCCTCGCCCTGCACTGCGGGCAGTCCCTCATCTTTAGAGCAATCCTGATGCAATGATAGAGTTCTCTCCATGGCCCGCCGACGGCCGATGACATCGTGATTCCCAAGAGCGACGGACAAACCATCTTCGTCGAGGCGCCTGCCCGGCTTCACTTCGGAATCCTCGATCTTCATGGCGGGCTCGGCCGCTGGTTTGGTGGTCTTGGAGCAGCGGCGCCCGCGCCAACACTTCTGCTGTCCGCTGCCCCTGCCGAATCGCTCGAGGTGCTGGGTGAAGACGCCGATAGAGCTGCCGAGTTCGCTCGTCGGTTCCTGAACCATTACGGAATCCGACCGAGTGCGAGGCTGCACGTCCATCGAGCGCTGCCGTCGCACGCCGGACTGGGCTCGGGGACGCAACTCGCGCTCGCCGTGGCTCGTGCGCTCGCCGAGCTCTTCAACATCCAGGCCGATGTGTCGGAGCTTGCGACAGTCATGGGCCGTGCCTGTCGCTCTGCTGTGGGCACGTGGACATTTGCCGGCGGTGGTCTCGTCGTCGAAGGGGGCCGATCGCGCGACCGGAACAGTTGCGGTCCACTTCTCGCTCGTCTTCCGTTCCCTTCAACCTGGCAGTGCATCGTCGTCGTCCCAGACGCGGTACCCGGTCTCAACGGTGTCGATGAGGCGGCGGCATTTGCCGCGCTTCCCAAGCCACCTGAGCGCGACGTCGAGCGCGTTGCTCATCTTGTGCTGATGGCCCTGTTGCCCGCGCTGGCGGAAGCTGATCTCGCGACCTTCGGCAGGGCGCTGAGCGAGATTCAAGAGATCACCGGGCAGTGGTTTGCGAGTGTCCAGGGCGGTGCGTTCGCGAGAGGCCCGAGCGAAGAGTTGGTTCGCGGCCTCGCGCAGTGGGGTGCCGTGGGTGTTGGACAGAGCTCATGGGGTCCAGCCGTCTACGGTTTCGTCGACGGCGAGGACGAGGGTCTGCGTCTGGCCGAACGAATACGCACCGCGAGCGGCGCGGATTTCAACGGCCGTGTGTATTGGGGACCCTTCCGAACGACTGGCGCGCGCGTGTGGCGAGCGTCCGACCGGTTTCCTTCGGGCCCGGTTTCCGTGTAACGTGATGCGCTCCTTTGGCCGGCCCGGCGGGCCCATCTCCAGTATGCCCGCCTCGAACGCCCCACGCCGGCCGAGGCATTTTGATGGTTAGCTCCAGAGGAGATCATGACCACATCGACGTCCACGCCCGCCCAAGACGCGGCCCCCGTGTCCGATGCTGCCTGGAAGTGCCTGGAAGGCGCTTACGATCTGCAGATTCACGTCGGGCCTGATGTAATCGCTCGCCGGATCGACGACATCGATTGTGCGAAGGAATTTCTCGTTCGAGGCTTGCGTGGTTTTGTTTTGAAGTCTCACTACATCCAAACGGGCGAACGCGCACAAGTGGTCACGAAGGCCGTTCCGGGAATCAAAGCGTTCGGTGCGGTCACCTTGAATCACAGCGTGGGCGGGTTGAACCCGGTGGCCGTCGAACTTGCCGGGCGCTCGGGCTGCAAGATTGTGTGGATGCCTACTGTCGACGCTCAGAACGAGACCGCGGGCCGGCTTGACGGCGGAAACGCCAAGCTGCCGTTCTGGGCCAAGATTCAGCGCGAGCTGGCCGCTGAAGGAATTGCGCCACCCCCGCTCTCGGTGATCGATTCATCGGGAGAACTGGTCGATGCCGCCAGACGATGCCTGGAGCGCATCGCCAAGCACAACATGATCCTGGCGACGGGGCATCTCGGGCGCCGCGAGATCTTTGCGCTGGTTCGCGCGGCGAAGGGGATGGGCGTCAAGAAGGTCGTCGTCACGCACGCAGAGTTCCCGTCGCAAAGCCTGAGTGGGGACGAACAGAAAGAGCTCGCCGATGCAGGTGCGGTCATCGAGCATTGCTTCACCACGACCTATACGAACAAAGCCCCGTGGGAAACGGCATTTGCGAACATTCGCAAGACTGGCGTGTCGCGGACGTTGATCTCGACGGATCTCGGTCAGACCATCAACCCGCCCGTTGCCGACGGCTTCGCCATGTTTGCGCAGCGTCTGCTCGACGCGGGGTTTTCCTCGGACGAGGTCAGGACGATGGCGGTGACGATTCCGACGAGGCTGGTTGAGGAGTAGGCGGGAGGGGCGGGAAGGGCTGGAGGGGCTGGAAGGGCTGGAAGGGCGGAGGGCAGGCACAGAGTGATAGAAGAGGCGACATGAAAATCTGTCTGGTGGGGACCGGCGCGATGGGCGAAATCCACGTGAAGGCGCTGTCGAAAATCGACGGTGTCGAGATCGTGTCTGTTTCCGGGCGCACGGACGACGGCTCGAAAGCCTTCGCAACGAAGTGGAATATTCCGTTTTGCTCCAGCAACCTGGAAACCTGCATCGATCGACCGGGCGTCGACACGGTCATCTTGACGACACCGAGCGCCCTGCACGCAGATCAGACCGTTCTCGCGCTGTCGAAAGGCAAGCACGTCCAGGTTGAAATTCCGATGAGCCTGAACCTGCCCGATGCGCAACGCATGTTGGAGGCGGCGAAGAAGGCTCGCAAAGTCTGCATGGTCACCCACACGCGCCGGTTCTCCAGCCCGCATCGAGAGATCCGCCGTCGCATTCAAGAGGGGTCGTTTCATCTCTATCACATGGTCGTCGAGACGTATTTCTTCCGCCGAACCAATCTCAACATGCACGGTCAGCCGCGATCGTGGGTGGACAACCTGTTGTGGCACCACGGATGCCATTCGGTCGATCTCGCGTACTGGGTTCTCGACGAGCCGAATTTCGAGGTGTGGGGGCAGAAGGGCCCAGACCACCCCGAACTCGGGATCCCCATGGACCTGACTGTCGGCATGAAGTCCAAGAAGGGTCCGCTCTTCAGTATGGCGATGTCGTTCAACAACAAAGGCCCGTTCGGCGGCTTCTACCGTTACATCGGCGAAGAGGAAACCTATAAGGTGTACCGCGACTCGATGACCGACAGCGAAGGCAAAGAGGTCCAACTCGATGGTGTCCCCGCGTTCGACCGGCAGGATGTCGAGTTCGTCAGCGCGATCCGCGAGGGACGCGAACCGGAATCGAGCGCAGCCAGCTGCGTTCCGACGATGGCGCTACTCGACAAGATTGATAAAGCGATGGCGCGCTCCTAACCTCGAGCACTTGATCTGACCTCGTGCCGCTAGCGTAGCGCGGGGCTTCAGTCAGTCTGTGAAATCAATCGCCTGTGTGGCTTCCGGCTTCAGCCGGAAGTTCAATGAGGACGGCCCTCTTCCGCCTTAAGGCGGAAGCCACAAGAGAAAATTCAGACTAATTCGAGCGTGCGGCTTCCACGCTAGCCAGCTCAGGAGCTTGTTTGAGGGGCATGATCGAGGTACGATCCGCGCTCTTCATCCGGTTATCCGATTCCCTATGATCATCGACTGCCACGGCCACTATACGACCGCGCCAAAAGCGCTGCAGGCTTATCGTGACGCTCAGATTGAAGGCCTGAAAGACCTCTCGCGTCCCCGGACGAAGGGCCGCGTCGATATCAGCGACGACGAGATCCGGCAGAGTCTCGAGAACGCCCAACTCAAGCTGCAACGAGAACGCGGCAGCGATGTCACGATTTTTTCGCCACGCGCCTCGGCCATGGCACATCACATCGGAGATGCCACGACGAGTTTGCATTGGTCCCAGCAGTGTAACGACCTGGTCCATCGCGTCTGCTCACTCTATCCGGATAACTTCGTCGGCGTCTGTCAGCTCCCGCAGACCCCGGCTGAGCCGTTGGCGAACTGTGCCGAGGAGCTCCAGCGATGTGTCAAGGAGTTGGGATTCATCGGCTGCAACCTGAACCCCGATCCGTCGGGCGGACGTTGGACGGCGCCGCCGCTCACCGATCGCTACTGGTACCCGTTCTACGAAAAGTTGGTGGAGCTCGACGTGCCGGCGATGGTTCACGTCAGCTCGTCATGCAACCCGAATTTCCACACGACGGGCGCTCACTACATCAACGCGGACACCACGGCGTTCATGCAGTTCCTCACTGCAGATCTCTTTAGGGATTTTCCGACGCTGCGGTTCATCATCCCGCACGGCGGCGGAGCCGTCCCGTACCACTGGGGTCGTTACCGTGGCCTCGCGCAGGACATGAAGCGGCCGCCGCTCGACGAGCTGATCCGCAACAACGTCTTCTTCGACACATGTGTCTACCATCTTCCGGGCATCGAGCTGCTTCTCAAGGTCGTGCCAGCGGATAATGTCCTGTTCGGTTCCGAGATGGTGGGCGCCGTCAGGGGCATCGACCCAGAGACTGGTCAGTACTTCGACGATACGAAGCGATACATCGACGCACTTCCCACCTTGAGTGCCGAAGACCGTCACAAGATTTTTGAAGGTAATGCCAGGAAGGTCTATCCGCTCATTAACAAGCAATTGGGGGCATCGACTTCGGCCTTGTGATTTCAGACTTGAGACTTGCCTGATGCAACCGACCATCGTTCGAAAAATCAGACGTGCCGATGCGCACGTTGTTGCGACGCTGGGGGAGCTTGGCGTCGCAACCGTTCACGAAGCACAGGGCCGGAGCGGTTTGATGCGTCCTTACATGCGGCCCATCTATCCCGCGGCGAAGACTGCCGGCAGCGCCATCACGATCTCATGTCAACCTGGCGACAACCTCATGTTGCACGCCGCCATGGAAATCTGTGAGCCAGGGGACGTCCTGGTCGTGACGACGACTTCGGAATCGACCGATGGAATGTTCGGCGAGTTGCTGGCTGTGTCCGCACGCGCGCACGGAGTGGTCGGCCTCATCATCGATGCCGGGGTCAGGGACGTGGCCGACCTGACCTCGATGGGCTTTCCGGTGTGGTCCAAGGCGATCAGCGCCCAGGGGACGGTCAAGAGCACGGCCGGATCGATCAACGTGCCCGTGGTCTGCGCTGGTGCAAGCGTCGGCCCGGGCGACGTCATCGTGGCCGACAGCGACGGCGTGGTCGTCGTGGCGCGCGGCGCCGCGTCCGAGGTGGCCCGTCTGGGCGGGGAGCGCGTCGCCAAGGAACAGAAAACGCGAGAACGGCTCCGTAACGGCGAACTCGGGCTAGACTTTTATGGATTGCGCGCCAAGCTCGCGGAGCTCGGCGTCAAATACGTTGAAGAGAGCAAAGACTAGGGCGTGGGGCCTCAGGCCTCAGGCCCGAGAAGGAGCGAGCCATGGGTGAAATTGTTGCCGCAGTCGGCACGTGCCATACACCATACATGTTTACCCGTCCGCCCGACGAGAACCCGCAGCAACTCGACCAGGCTGGTGCCTCCATGCAGGAATTGGGCAAGGTGCTCGACGAAACCAAGCCCGACGCCATCCTGTTTTTCGGTAGCGACCACGTGGAGACGTTTTCGGTCACCTGCGTGCCGTCCTTTGCCATCATCGCCGGCAGTCGCGCCATCGCCAAGTTCGCCGGGCGGGAACACAATCTGCCGATTCACCGAGAGATGGCGGAGGACATCCTCAACAAACTGGTCGTCGACTACAACTTCGACATGGCGTATTCAGAAGACGCCGAGCTCGGTCATGCGTTTTCGATTCCGTTCGAGTACGTGATTGGCAAGCGCGACATTCCGGTGATTCCGTTTTTCGCCAACGTCTACGTCCCCCCGCTCCCGACTCCACGACGATGCGCAGCTTTGGGAAAGGCCGTCGCAGAGATCGTGCGCGGCCGGAAGGAACGAGTGGCGGTCATCGCCAGCGGCGGCATGTCGCACTTCCCGGGCACCAAGAAGTATCTCCACCCGGAATTCGACTTCGACCGCTGGCTGGTGTCGCAATTCGAGGCTGGCAATGCCGACGCCTTGTTGAACATGACGGGCACTCAGCTCGACGAGGTGGGCAATACCGAGCTGCTCAACTGGGCGATGATGTTCGGAGCGATCGGTGCCCAGGAAGGTGAGTTGATCGATTACATACCCACCTGGCACCACGGGCTATGCATGATGCGATTTCTGCCGCATCGGGAACGAAAGCAAACCGCCACCAAGGTCGCGAATCAGTATGGCGGCTTCAAGTTCTTGAACCAGGGATTCCAGTTCTACAAGCATCCGCCAGCGGAGGCATACGGCTTGAACAAGCTCTTGTTCGAATCGCGCCACAGCGCCGACTTGCGCCGCCGCATTCTCGACGACTTCGACAAGGTTGCGGATGAGTACGAGCTGCGCGGCGTGCAGCGCCAAGCCGCCGAGGAACTGATCAACGTCGGCAAAGGGGGACTGGTCAGCGAACACGTCGGACCGCTTGCCGAAGCGGGGGCGCATCCGCTGCAGGCTCTGATGTCCTTGCACGTGATTTTCTCGACGAGCCACCAGCGGGGACAGCAGGCGATGGCGACCGGACAGGCGAAGCACTGACGGGCTCAATTCAGGGCTTAGGGCTGAGGGCTTAGGGCTTAGGGCTAGTGAGAGGACTCGATGAAAACCGTTGATGTCGGCGCGATCCTCGACGAAGGGCAATGGAGCGCTTACCAGAAGTTCCTCGTCTTCGTCACCGCGCTGGCGATCATCCTCGATGGCCTCGACAACCAGGTGCTCGGCTCGGCGATTCCTGCGCTGATGCGTGAGTGGAGCGTGCCGCGGCCGGCCTTCGTTCCAGTACAAACGAGCGGCATGGTCGGCATGATGGTCGGCGGTTTCATCGGCGGCTACCTCGGCGATCGCATGGGCCGGCGGGTCGCGCTCATTGGCAGCGTGATGGCGTTTGGTGTGCTGACCGTCCTCGTGTCGCTGTCAACCGGCCTCTGGTCCCTTGGCATCCTCCGGTTTCTCGCGGGGCTCGGCCTTGGTGGTGCGATGCCCAATGCCGCCGCGCTGTCGTCCGAGTACGTTCCACGCCGGCAGCGGCCGTTCGCGGTGACCCTCACCATCGTGTGCATTCCGCTCGGAGGGTCGTTGGCCGGGTTCGTTGGCGGCCAGATCCTGCCGACATTCGGCTGGCGTGTGCTCTTCCTGGTCGTGGGCATCGTTCCGCTCGTGTTGGCGGCGATGCTGTTGAAAGTGCTGCCGGAATCTCCACGGTACCTCGCCCGGCTGAAAGAGCGCTGGCCGGAGCTTCGCGACCTGCTCCGTCGGCTCGGCCACAACGTGCCGGTAGAGGCGACGTTCGTCGACACCACGGAGAAAGGCGCGGCGCGCGCATCGGTTGGCGACTTGCTGCTTCCGGAGTACCGGCGCGACACGATCGCACTCTGTGGATCGTTCTTTTTCTGTCTGCTTTCCGTGTACATCGGAACGACGTGGGTCCCGTCGATGCTTGCCGGCACCGGCTTCGATGTCGGGACGGCCAGTTACGGCCTCACCGCCTACAACGTCGGTGGCGTCGTCGGGGCGGTGCTCGGGGCGATCGTCATCATGCGCGTGGGGTCGCGGATCTCGATGCTGACGATGGCTGCCGGGGCGGTGGCGGGTGCGCTGGTCCTGGCCTCGATGTCGATCGGGCCCCATGCGGCGGTCTCCGTGTTTGCGATGCTGGCGTGGACCGGCGGACTGATTAATGCCGTGCAGACCACCATGTATGCGCTTGCGGCGCATGTCTATCCGACGTCGGTCCGAGCCACCGGTGTCGGGACCGCGGTGGCCTTTGGCCGCATTGGAGGAGTGCTCAGCCCGTCGGTGGGATCGTGGGCGCTCGAGGCAGGTGGCCCCGCGCGTTTCTTCGGCTTGACGGCTGCAACTATGACGCTGACGCTCGTTGCCCTCGCGTCAGTGCGGCACCACATCCCCGGGTTGTCGTCGATTCGTGCGCCACGTTCGGTCGCGGCGCCGGCGGGGCACTAAATGCAAAATGCATAATGCAAAATGCACAATGGACTCCCGTTGGCATTTCGCATTCAGCAATATGCATTCGTCATTTTGCATTCTGCATTTCTCTATTTCTCTTTCGCCCACGGCGGCAGCCACAGCTTGAGCCGCCCCTCCCACAGGCTGCGGTTGTTTTCCTCGCACGAATACTCGAGAACTTCGGCATTCATCAGTGTGAAGGTCCGCTCGTTCTTCCACGGCTTCGTGTAGAACTTCGGATCGTCGACAGTGACCGTGTGCTCGATGTGGCCCATGTCCGTGCGGCGAAACGTCTGCACCAGGTGTAGCTGATCGCTGTGAGGATGACCGTTCGTGTCGAGGCGCGTGTATCCGTTGAAGCCGACGGTGTCGATGATCAGCGTGTCTCCGTCCCACTTGCCGATCGAATTTCCGAACCAGGTCGGGTTGAGCGCATCGCCTTTCGGATGATCGCGTCCGTCGAGCGGGACGACGTGGAACCATGAGTTCTGCTCGAACAACAAGGCGAGGTACCTGTCGTTCTGCATGATCTGCATGGGCTCGGGCGAATTGATGGACCGGGTCATGCCGAAGGGGAAGCAGCTGCCGGTGTAGTCGCCCGGACCGTCGGCCGCATTCAGGTTCGAGATGTCGTACGATTTCCAGGCTTGCAGCCCTGCCGGCGTGTACGGGAGGTCTCCGAGCTCGCCGCGCTGCCGCAGCGCCGCGCGCGCCTCCGCCGTGTCATCGTTCTTGAACGGAGCCTCCGCGTACCCTTTTTGACCCCGTCCGTTTCTCGTCATGTCCGGCACGTAAGGCCGTTGCCACACCCCTTGAAAATCGGGCTTCCCGTTCGCCATACGCGGAGGCGGGCCGCTCGGCGGCGCAGTCGGGACCGGTGTCTGACCGGTTATCTGTGCCGAGAGTCTTGCTTCCGGCAGAACAGAAAGTGCCAGGAGAGCCGCGATGCCGACTGCGACCGCGACGGCGTTCAGGCGGATTTTCATGTGGGGCCTCAAATCGGTTTCAGCTCTCAGCTGCAGCTGACAGCTGACAGCTGATAGCTGCAATTAGGGCTTTTTGAGCCAAGGCGGCGTCCAGGCTTTGATGTGGCCCTCGCGCAGGTCTTTGTTGTTTTCCTCGCACGAGTACTCGATCAATTCACCCTTCAAGAGCGTGAACGTCCGTTCGTTCTTCCAGGGCCTGGTGTAGAACTTCGGGTCGTCGATGGTCACCGTGTACGCGAGGTGCCCGGCGTCGGTACGCGTGAACGTCTGGATCACGTGCAGTGCGTCGCTGTGCGGATGGCCGACGGTGTCGAGGCGCGTGTACCCGTTGAAGCCGATCGTGTCGATCACGAGAGTGTCGCCGTCCCACTTGCCGACCGAATGGCCGTACCAGATTGGTTCGAGATCCTTTGGATGGTCGACACCCATCGGAACGACGTGAAACCAGTTGTTCACTTCGAACAGCAGCGCGACGTAGCGATCGGCCTGCACGATCTGAAAAGGATTGGGCGCGTTGATGGACCGGTTGAGGCCGAAGGGCAGACAACTGCCGGTGTAATCGCCGTTCGCCGCGTCGTAGGTTTGCCAGTCCTCAAGTCCGGCCGAAGTGAAGGGAAGCTCCGCCCAATGGCCGCCCGCGTGACGCGACTGCCGCTCTTGAGGCGTATCGGTTGGCGAGAAGGGCGGTTCCGCATGGCCCAGTTGACCCCGTCCGTTCCGACTCATGTCTGGCACGTACGGTGGCATCCAGACGCCACTTAAATCTGGCTTGCCGTTGTGCAGCCGCGGCGGCTCGGCCGGCGCCGCCGGACGCGTTGAGGCGCCCGACGCGGGTGGTCCTTGGGCTGCTTTGAACGAGACACTGGAGGCAAGTGTGAGCACTATCGCGGCGACGATTGCGGAACGGAATCGGGATTTCACCGGGTGTCTCCGCACTTTCGCGGCCTGCTTTAACGGTTCCAGCGCGGTCGGGCGCCAGGCCGGCAGACCGCAGAGACATGATAGCGCAGCAAACACCGCAACACTTGCGTTCGGGGGGCGGCCGGCTGCCTGACGCTTTCAAGATTTGACAAGGGGGAAGGTGACCTACGAAAATGATTGCCGCATTGGAGGTTTTGATGAGAAACAAGTTGGCCATTTTCGCTGCAGGCGTCGCCATGCTGCTCGCCGCCGTGCCGATGGTCGCCCACCACTCGTTTGCCGCCGAGTTCGATGCCAACAAGCCGTTCAAGTTCACTGGCACCGTCACGAAGATCGAGTGGATGAATCCCCACGCCTACTTCTACGTCGACGTGACCGACGACGCCGGCAAGGTGGTGAACTGGGCGATGGAAATGGGCAGCCCGAACGGCCTGATGAGACAGGGCTGGACGCGCAACTCGATGAAGGTCGGCGACAAAGTGACGGTCGAAGGCAGCAAGGCGAAGGACGGCAGCAATGTCGGCAACGCCAGGGCTGTCACGATGGCGTCCACCGGCCAGCGCCTGTTCGCGGCGTCGAGCCAGCAAACCACGCCATAGGCCTCGGGGAGGTTCGGGGTGCGAAACGCGTTGACGGGTCGTCTGCTGCGTGCGACGGCCGCGGCAGGGTTGTCGTGTGTCGTCGCGGCGTCTCTCGGCGCGCAGGCGCCTAACGCACCCGCGGGCAGCGGACGCGGCGCCCCAAACGCCCCCCCGGAACCTACTCCTCGACTCGCGGACGGTACGGTCAATCTCGGACGCGTGACGGGAGAAAAAGGCGTCTGGAACGTCCCATACATCACCAATATGGGAGTTCGCCTGGTGGGCCCAGACGGCAAGTACATCGTGGAACCCGCCCCCGCGGGCGGGCGTCGCGGTACGCCAGTCGCTCCTGGAAGCAACCAGACGCTTGGCCAGCCGCTCGGCGGCGGTGAAGGTGGTGGGGGTGGCAATGGTCGCGGCGGCGCCAAGTCCGAACCACACGTGCCGTTCCAGCCCTGGGCTGCAGCCGTCTACGACTACAACTCGAAGAACGACTCGAAATACGATCCTGAGGGCTACTGCTTGCCGCCCGGTGGCCCTCGGTTGATGGCGACGCCCTACCCGATGGAGGTCATCCAGCTTCCCGAGCAGAAGCGCATTCTGATGATTTTCGAGGGCGCGACGCACATCTGGCGCGAGATCTTCATGGACGGTCGCCCCCACCCGCAGGGCGACGCACTGAACCCCACGTATCTGGGCCACTCGGTGGGTCGCTGGGAAGGCGACACGTTAGTCGTCGATGTCGTCGGCTTCAACGAGGGCACGTGGCTCGACTACTTCGGCCATCCGCACACCGACATGCTGCACATCGTCGAGAAGTATTCGCGCCCGAACAAGAACACGCTGCACTACGAAGCGCTGATCGATGATCCCGGCGCCTACACGAAGCCGTTTACAGTGGCCTGGGATGTTCCGTGGCGACCGAGCGCGGACCTCGCTGAATACATCTGTCAGGAGAACAACCTGTATCTCCAGCGGCTGAAAGACGACTTCGGCCAGCCAGTGTTCGGGAACAAGTAGGATCTAAAGCCTACAATCGAGCTAGTTCCGAGTGACTTTGAAGTCGCCCTTGCTGGAGCCCTGGGTCCAAGTGCCCGTCATGAAGCGTTGGTAGGCGCCGATGTTCTCGAGCTTGCCGTCGAGAACCGAACGAACGGTATTGCCGGATGCGTCTTTTGTCTCTGCCTCGAATCGAACGGCCCAGGTTTCGGGATTGACCGTCGCCACGGCCAAGGGCGCCCCGTTGAGCGTTCCGCGTAAAGCCTTGCCGTCCCATTGAATGTCTAACAACACTCGATTGCGCTGGTCTTTGCTGGTGCCCCAGTCACCGCTCCACGATCCGGTCAACGGATGGCCGAACTGTGCCGATAGCGTTGCCACAACCGTCAAGCATGCCAACATGGTCGTCAGACCAGCCAGTCTCGACTTCATCACTCCACCCTCCACTCGACGCATATTGTACTAGAGTGTACCGGCATGACATCTGATCCCTTGCTTCGCGTGGTGGAGAACTTCGCTTGCACGGCATGCGGGTGTGTCTGCGACGACCTTCGCCTGACTGCGTCCGGGGACCGCATCGTCCGGGCGGAACGGGCCTGCGCCCTTTCCGAGCCGTGGCTGCTCGCGCAGAACAGCGAATTTCCACCTGCGGCGGAAATTGACGGTCAATCGGCACCATTTGATGAAGCGATCGTACGAGCCGCTGAGATCTTACGAAAGGCCCGCTATCCGTTGGTCTACGGCTTGTCTCGGAGCAGCACCGAAGGACAGCGCGCCGCGATCGCGCTGGTCGAGTCGCTCGGTGCCACGATCGACACCGCAGCGTCACTCTGTCACGCGCCTTCAATTGTTGCGCAGCAGCAGGTTGGAAAAGTCACCGCAACACTTGGCGAGGTGCGCAACCGGTCCGACCTCGTTGTCTTTTGGGGCTCCGACCCGGTCTCCAGTCACCCTCGTCACTGGGAGCGCTATTCGGTCGACGCCCGGGGCCGGTTCACGCCAGACGGCCGGCGCAGCAGATTCGTGGTCGTCGCCGACACGGAGCGCACAGCCTCGGCGGAAGCGGCGGACCTGTTTGTCCCGATCGAGTCGGAACGGCATTTTGAGGCTCTCTTCGCGCTGCGAGCTCTGGTGCGAGGCGCGATCGATCAGATTGGGGACTGCTGGGGCGCGCCGGGCCGTCTGCTCAACGACCTGGCGCAACGCATGAAGGCCGCCCGGTCCGGGGTGATGTTCTTCGGTGTGGGCCTCGCTCGAGGCGAATCAGGACACTGCAACGTGCAGGCGCTTCTTCAACTCGTCACGGACCTGAACGATCCAGGTCGCTGGTATGCCATGCGGATGCGGGTGCAGGGTAATGTAGTCGGGGCCGATTCCGTTCTGCTCTGGCAAACAGGCTATCCGTTTGCCGTCAACATGGCACGGGGCTATGCACGTTACAACCCCGGAGAGTTCTCGGTCCAAGGGATGCTCGAACGATCTGAGGCCGATGCATGTCTCATTGTCGGAAGCGACACGCTCGGCTGGTTGTCGCCTCAGGCCTTCGCCCACCTTCGTCGGATTCCGACGGTGGTTCTCGATCCCCCCGATACGCACTCAGCGGTCTCGGCGACCGTTCAATTCAGAACGGCGCTTCCCGGAATTCACGTCCCGGGGACAGCCTATCGCATGGACGGGATCCCTGTGCCGCTGCACCCGGTTCTGACAGCGTTCTATCCGAGCGACGAACAAGTGCTTTCAGATATCCGGAACCGTGTCAAAAGCCTTCCAGCGGTGTGATTCCCTTGCCTTCGAGGCACTCGTAGGTCTTCCCAGTTGCGAGGTTCTTGTGGTCCTCGCTTCTTCCGCTCGGCCAATCAATGACCACTCGCTCGATGTGGTCGCGCCTGCCGACACCAAAGGTCACCGGTAGCTCGGACTGGGAGAGATAGCTCGATCCGCTCTTGACCAAGCGCGTCTGGGCCGAGCCTTCGACAAAGATGCGAACCGAGGCCCCGATGGCGTCGCGATTGGATTTCGTGCCGATGAGACGAAACCGAACCGCTCGGTTGCCTGCCATTTGATCGTTGCGGTACAGCCAGGCGGGACCGTTGTTGGTGGTGATCAGCAGATCCAGATCGCCATCGCGGTCGATGTCGCCGAACGCGAGGCCGCGGCCCACTTTCGGTTGAGCGAAGTCGCTGCCAGTCGAACCGGCTACGTCTCGAAACGACCCGTTCCCGAGGCTCAGGAACAGATGGGGCGGTTGCGCATACCCGACGTTCCCCCGGATATTGCGGACGGTCTCTTCGATGTGGCCGTTGGCGACGACGAGGTCGAGCCGGCCGTCGAGATCGAGATCGGCGAAGGCGCAGCCGAATCCCAAAGAATTGCGCGACGGTGGACCAACACCCGCCCGTGACGCCACGTCCTCGTACACGCCGCCACCGAGGGGACGATACAAGCCGATCATCTCGTTGTCGAAGTTCGTGATGGCGACGCCAGGCCGGCCGGAATTGTCGAAGTCGCCCGTGTCGACGCCCATGCCGGCTCGCGCCCTGCCTTCCGTGCTGAACGCGAGACCCGCCTCCACGGCGACCTCCTTGAAGCGGCCGTTGCGCAGGTTGCGATAGAGCTTGTTCGGCTGTGTGTCGTTGGCGACGAGCAAATCGGGCCAGCCGTCCTGATCGTAGTCGAGCATCGCGACACCCAGTGACTTCGAGCTTGTGTCGAAAATACCGCTCGTGGCCGTGACGTCTTCGAACGTGCCGTTGCCGCGATTGCGGAACAGCCAGCAGGTATCCCCGCGGTACGCCTCGGGCGTGCAGTAGGACTTCTGCTTGCCGTCGAGACTGCAGAACACGTCGTGTTCGGCGGTCCACTTGACGTAATTGCAGACGAACAGGTCGAGGAACCCGTCGCGATCGAAATCGATCCACAGGGCCGAGGTGCTGAAGCTCGTACGCCCGGCAAGGCCGCTCGTTCGCGTGACGTCGACGAACGTGCCCTTGCCGGTATTCCGGAACAGTCGATTCTGACCGACGCAGGTCACGAAGACGTCGGGATAGCCGTCGTTGTCGCAGTCGCCGACAGCCACGCCCATCCCATAGAGCTCGATATCGAGTCCTGCCGCACGCGACACGTCCGTGAACGTGCCGTTGCGGTTGTTGCGATAGAGGCGAAGCGTCGAGCGCTGCCGTTTGTGCCCCGGCCAATCCATCCCGTTGACGAGCAGAATGTCCTGCCAGCCATCGGCGTCGTAATCCAGAAAGGCACAGCCCGAGCCCAACGTCTCCGGAAGGAGCTTGCCTCCGTACGCACCGCTGTTGTGCTGGAACTGAAGACCCGCCGGACGCGTGACGTTGGTCAAACGGAATCCGAGTGGCGGCTGTGTTTGCGCGGCAGCACCAGCGAGAAACGCGGATCCCGCGAGAAAGTCGCGCCGGTTCATGGAAGCGTGACGAGACCGTGCTGAATGGCATAGACGACCAGCTCGGCCGTCTTGTGAATATTCAGCGTATTCATGATGTTCGCGCGATGGACGGCAATCGTGTTGGCGCTGAGGTCCAGCTTCTTGGCGATCTCTTTGTTGGAATATCCATCGCAGATGAGCTGCAGGACCTCGAGCTCGCGCGCGCTCAGCCCATGACTCCGTTCGCCCTTGAGCGCCGCCGGTGGCGATACTTTGGGGTCGAGCACCATCTCACCGGCCAGCACGCGTTTGATGGCCGACGCCAGATCCAGATCCAACGCGCTCTTGAGAATGTATCCGCGGGCTCCAGCTTCGAGCGCCTGGCGGACCAGCGTGTCCTCCGCGTGCATGCTGAGCATCAAGATCGAGGTTTCCGGAAAGGCTTCGAGGATTTGGCGCGCAGCCACGAGACCGCTCGTCCCGGGCATCGCACAGTCCATCACGATCACGCGCGGCCGTAGTTCGCCCGCCAGCCGAATCGCCTCGTCGCCGTCGCCGGCTTCGCCGACGACTGAGATGGATGGATCGTCCTCGAGAATGCGTCGAAAGCCTCGCCGGACCAGGCTGTGATCGTCGGCTAGAAGAACGGTGATCGGGTTGTCCATAGACTTCAGACTTGAGAGGTTTCGAGTGGTACTCGCAATTTGACCAGTGTCCCGCCTTCAGCAGGGCGCCCGAACTCGATGGTGCCTCCGAGCAGTTCCGCCCGCTCGCGCATCGCGACGATGCCGAGTCCGCGATTCGGGGTTGATCCGAAGCCTTTCCCGTGATCCTCGACGTCCAGTTCCAGGCGCTCGGACTCCGTGTGAAGCCGGACCCAGGCGCGCGTCGCACCGGAATGACGGACCACATTGTTGAGCGCTTCCTGCACGACGCGATATACGTGGATACCGGTGGCGCCATTGACACGCGGTCCGCTGCCCGAGCGTTCGTACGAAATGGAGATGCCGACCTGCTTTTCGAGCGTCGGGATGTACCACTCGAGAGCGCTTTCGAGACCCGCTTCGTCCAGGATCGCCGGGTGCAGCGCCTGCGACAGGCTGCGCACGCTGCCGAGCGTCGATTGCGCCAGTTCCTGCACCTCGCGCAGTTCCGCCCGTAGCGGCGAATCGTCGGGCACATGTTTGCCGGCGCGCCCCAACATGGCACCCATCGCCGTCAGGATCTGCCCCAACTCGTCGTGCAGCTCACGGGAGATATGATGCAGCGTCGATTCACGGGCGGCAATCAGCTTCTGTACGAGCTCGCTTCGTTGAGTCGAGAGCGACGCCAGCTGTGCGAAGAGCCGGCGATTCGAGCGAATCAGATAGAAGCTCGTGAGGCCGATCGCGAGCAGCGTTGCCGTGAGAAACAGATAGACTTGTCGCTGAACACGGTCGTAGATACCCTGCACGCGTTGCGCGGCCTGTTCTTCGTTTTCGTTGTTCTCGATGAGCAGCCGCGCGACGGCTCCGCTCAGGGCCGCTTGACGCGCTTGCAGCGACAGCCGGATCTGCACCCTCGCCTCGGCTTCCTGTCCGTCACGTGCGAGCGCGAAAGTCCGGTCGACCGCGTCCCAGAACTGCGAGACCGAGCTTCCCAGGTAGCGGCGCTGCTCGGGTGTGCGCCGCGTCACAGCGACTTCTTCCTCGCGCCGAAGGGCGTTGTCGAGATCGGTCCGGATCCGCTCGAACTGCGTCGACCAGGCGGTCAACGGATAGGGTTCGTCGGTGTCCAGCATGTCGCGCAGTGTGAGGCCGAGCTGATTGAGGTCGTTCTGAATCCGCAGGAGCTGGAGCGAGTCTCGGCGATTGCGATCGACGAGATCGCGCTGAAGCTCGCGCAAGCCGTTGATTTGTGACGTGATGTAGAGCGAGTAAGCTGTGACCGCCGCCAGGATGAGAATCAGGCCCAGAAGAAGCCTTGGCGTAGGCGATCGAGGCTGCGCGGGAACTGCCGGCACATAGAGGAGAATAGCATTGACGATTTTCGATTGCTCATTGTCGATTGACGAAGAGCCACTTCCGAAGGGGCCTGTCCTCTGAGCGTTCTCCTCTCGATTTTCACGTCCGATATCCTGCCCATTTTCCTGATCGCCGCCATCGGTTTCCTGCTGGCCAGATTCCTGGGTGCCAGCGCGAAAACGCTGGCTCACGTCGTGTTTTACGCGCTGGTTCCGTGCCTGGTGTTCAACATGCTCATCACGTCCAGGATGACCGGCCAGCAATTCGGCAGGATGGCGCTGTTGAACATTCTGATCCTGGTGTCCATGGGTCTGATCGCGCGGGCCGTCGCCGTGCCGCTCCGGTTAAGCCGGGCGGAGCTGAGCGCCTTTCTCCTGGTGGTGATGTTTTCGAATTCGGGGAACTACGGTCTTCCTGTCGTTCTGTTTGCGTTTGGCCAGGACGCGTTGTCTTACGCGACCGCCTTCTTCGTGACCGGGTCGTTGTTGACCTATACGGTCGGCGTCCTCATCGCGGCCACGGGCCGCCGGAGCATACCGGCCGCGCTCATCGGCCTGACCAGAATTCCTGCGATCTACGCGCTGGCTGCGGCTGCGACCGTGATAATCGCCGGCATTCAATTGCCTCTGGCGATCACTCGACCGATTGCGCTTCTCAGCGATGCCGCCTTGCCAATGATGATCCTGGTTCTCGGAATGCAACTCGAGCGTGCGACGGTTCCGGAGCGGCCGTCGCTCGTCGGCGTCGCTGTCGCTATCTCGCTGGTCGTGGCACCAATTGTCGCGATCGGCCTGGCGTCTCTCATCGGTGTCGAGGGTACCGCTCGCCAGGCTGCCGTCATCCTGTCGTCGATGCCGGTCGCGGTCGTGACCACGATTCTGGCCGTCGAATTCGACGTCACGCCCGCATTCGTGACAAGCGCCGTCTTCGTTTCCACACTGCTCAGCCCTCTGACGCTGACGCCGCTGATTGCCTACCTTCGGCTCTGAGGCGAACGTAACTGCCCGATTCGGAGACTCGCAGCTGAACGGCGGGTTGTTCGCTACATGCCGGTGCCGCTAGGATCTTGAGGTGCGCCTCTTCTGCACCGCTGCGCTCTTTTCGCTGCTCTTGCCCGCCCAGACGCCGGATATTCACTTCGTTCCGACGGGGAACAGCGTTGCTGACGCCATGCTCACCCTGGCGCAGGTGACCCCAGACGATGTGGTCTACGACCTGGGATCTGGGGACGGTGCGATCGTGATTCGTGCGGCAGAAAAGTACGGGGCGAGGGGTGTCGGCATCGAAATCGATGGAAAGCTCGTCGAGGCGGCCACGGAGCGAGCGCGCAAGCGGGGTGTTGCAGACAAGGTCAAGTTCATCCAGGGCGACTTGTTCAAGGCCGACATCTCGGACGCAACCGTCGTCGCTCTGTACCTGTCGATGTCGACCAATCTTCGCCTGGCACCCAAGCTGATGAGGGAATTGCGCCCGGGCGCTCGAGTTGTCTCAAATCGGTTCGATATGGGCAACTGGCGCCCGGACCAGGACCGCAAAGTCGGCGGTCGTCGGGTATATCTGTGGACCATCCAGGGTAGTCGTTAGTCGTTGGTCGTTCGTAATTCGTCGTTGGTCGTTCGCAATTCGCCATTGGTCGTTCGCAAATCCGCCATTGGTCGTTCGCAAATCCGCCATTAGTTGAGTCCGTGGTTGGTCAAGTTCGGAAACGGTAACGCCGAACGACTAACGCCGAACGACTAACGACCAACGACCAACGACTATTTCTTGAGTTCCCCGTACACCTGTCCGATGAACCGATCCCCGGTGGTTCCGGGCGTCGATACCTTGGCGTCGAAGTCGGCTGTCGGCTTGGATGCCACGACTTCTTCCTGCGTCTTACCCTCCCGTACGAGCCCTGCCACCTTGTCTCGGAGCGCGATGATCATGTCGCGGTGCGCGTTGACGGCCGTCTTGTCGACGATAGGGCCGTGTCCCGGGATGATCTTCGTATTGGGCCCTGCCAAATCGACTACCGCCTTCAGTCCGTCGAGCATCCCGTTCAACGATCCGCCGTTGACCCTGTCGATATTCGGGTACTGAATCGAGCGATAGAAGTCGCCGGTCATGATGACGTCGGCAGTCTGGAACCGCACCATCGTGTCGCCATCGGTATGGGCGGCGGGCACGGGAATGAGCCGAATTTCCTCGCCGTTCATGGTCACGGTGACGGGCGCGTCGTAGGTCACCGTCGGGAGTGCGGCTGCCGGCGCTGAAGGCGGCGTGGTGCCGTTCGCGGCGGGCGAGGGCTTCACCAATCGAGCGCGCAGCTGCGGCCGGGACAGAATCACGACGCCGAGCTTGCCGAAGTTCTCGTTGCCGCCCGTGTGATCGCCGTGAACGTGAGTGTTGACGAGGAACCGGATGCGGCCGTCGGATATTTGCTTGACCGCTGCGACGATCTTGTCCGTGAGCGGAGCGAATTGACTGTCAACGAGGAAGACGCCGTCGGGTCCGACGAGCGCACCAATCGTTCCTCCCTGGCCCTCGAGCGTGTAGAAGTTATTGGTGAGCTTGGTGGTCTTGATCTGAACCTGGCTGAAATCAGGCTGCGCGGGAGCGGCTGCCGGGGCGCCTCCGGCCCGACCTGCGCCGCCCTGTCCCTGCGCGCCCGTCGAGACCGTCATCAATGCGGCCGCTGCCAAAACCGCTACCGCGAAACGGAATATCGCTTTCGTCATGGCTGTCGCTCCTTGAAGCCGAAAGCTTACACCGAATAGCGGGTGCTCGGTGCTGGGTGCTTGGTCTGGCGCACTCTGGGCACCTCGTGCACCCAGTCCGTGTGATAGTCTCTGCTCGCCATGCGATTGAGGCGGCTGACAGCCACCGAGACCGTTCTGGGGCTGCTGTGCCTGATGTACCTGATTACCTATGTCGATCGGGTGAACATCGCCACGGCGGCCACCGAGATCAGGCGGGAGTTGTCGCTCTCCAACACGCAGCTGGGGTTCATCCTTTCAGCCTTCGGGTATCCGTACATCGTCTTTCAGATCTTCGGCGGGTGGCTGGGAGATCGGGTCGGTCCGAGGCGAACGCTGTTCATGTGCGGCCTGGTGTGGGCGGCCGCCACGATGTTGACTGGACTCGTCGGAAGCCTGACGACGCTGTTCCTCGCGCGAGTGATGCTTGGCTTTGGTGAAGGCGCGACGTTCCCGGTGGCGACGCGGGCGATGCAATCGTGGACGCCTGCTGGACAGCGGGGTTTCGCTCAGGGAATCACGCACGCGTTCGCCCGTTTCGGCAACGCAGTAACGCCGCCCATCGTCGCCTGGCTGATCTCGGTGGTGACCTGGCGCGGGTCGTTTGTGATTTTGGGCCTGATCAGCCTCGTCTGGGTTGCCGCCTGGGTGTGGTACTTCCGCGATAGTCCTGCCGAGCATCAAAGGGTCACGAACGAGGAGCTGGAGCGCCTTCCGAATCGAGGTCGGGTATCGGACAAGACCCGCGTCGCTGTGCCGTGGAAGCGGCTGGCTCATCGCATGTGGCCGGTCACGATCGTGTATTTCTGTTACGGCTGGACGCTGTGGATGTATCTGAACTGGCTGCCGTCGTATCTGCTCCACGAATACAACTTGCAATTGAGCCGCTCGGCGCTGTTCGCGGCAGCGATTTTTTCTGCAGGTGTCGGCGGCGACTACCTGGGCGGTGTCATCACCGACACGATTCTCAAGCGGACTGGCAACGTGAGGAAAGCCAGGTGCCACTTTGTCGTCCTCGGTTTCAGCGCGTCGTTCCTGTGCGTGCTGCCGATTTTCCTCACGCACGATCTCACCGTCGTCGTGCTCAGCCTGGGCGCGGCGTTCTTCTGTGCCGAGCTGGTGATTGGGCCGATGTGGGCGATTCCGATGGATATCGCGCCCAAGTACTCCGGTACGGCCAGCGGCTTCATGAATACCGGTTCGGCGATCGCCGCCGTCCTTTCGCCGCTGACGTTCGGATATCTGATCGATCTCACTGGAAACTGGAACCTGCCGTTCATCGGGTCGATGGGCCTCCTGCTCGTCGGCGCCATACTCTCCTTCTCGATGCATCCGGAAGAGACCTTTCGGGATGAGGTTGCAGATCTTCAGTTGCAGACCGCAGGCGCGCGGTGATCAGACTTCGTCAATTAGCAATCAGCAATTAGCAATCAGGTTCCCGTCCACTGCGGCGGTCTCTTTGCCAGAAACGCGGCGATGCCCTCGCGAAAGTCGTTGCTCGTGTAACACAACGCGATCAAGTCGCGATCGGCGCCGGCGGGGAGGCGCCTGTGTGCGTTGATGCGCCGCATCATTTCCTTGGTCGCTCGCAGTGTGAGGGGGGCGTTCGAGGCAATTCGAGTCGCGGTCTCGGCCACGACGCGCTCGATATCGGTGGCGGGCTCGAGGCGGTTCACGAGTCCAAGAGCCAGGGCCTCTGGCGCGCCGAGAAATCGGCCCGTAAACAGCATGTCTTTGACCGGTGCGGGGCCGACGAGATCGATGAGCCGGCTGATCGTCGACCCGGAGAGGCAGTTGCCCAGAGTCCTCGCGATTGGGATGCCGAAGGTAGACTCCGGCGTCGCGATTCGGAGATCGCACGTCAGCGCGATGGCGCACCCGCCGCCCGCAGCCACACCCTGCACCTGAGCGATTGTCGTTTTGTCGACCCGCTCCAACCGGTCCAGCACTTCATCGATGTGCCGTTCGTAGTTGAGACCGTCCTCTGAATTGTGAAAGGCCTGAAACTGAGCAATGTCGGTCCCCGCGATGAAGGCCTTGCCACCGGCGCCCCGCAAAATCAGCACGCGAACGCTCGGATCCTTGTCGGCGCGATCGCAGGCATCGACAAGCGCTTGGTACATCTCCCAGGTCATGGCATTGCGGGCCTCGGGTCGGTTGAAGGTGAGCGTGGCAATGGGGCCCGTGAGTTCGTACGTGGCATGAGTGGTGGACAAGGATTCCTCCGTCGGGTACAAAACGTGGTCGTTGGTCGTTAGTCGTTAGTCGTTGGTCGTTAGTCGTTGGTCGTTAATCGTTGGTCATTCGACGTTAGCCCTGAGCCCTGAGCCCTAAGCCCTAAGCCCTGACAATGCGTGATCCCCAGCGTGATTCGACACCGCCGAGCGCTCTTGAAGGCCTTCGGGTCCTGGACGTCACCCAGTTCATGGCTGGCCCGTATTGCGCGATGCTCCTGGCCGACTTCGGAGCGGATGTCATCAAGATCGAGCCTCCCGATGGCGATTCGACTCGTCGTATGGTCGGCGCCGTCGCCTCCGAGAGTCCTGCCTTCAACGCGGTCAATCGCGGCAAGCGCAGCCTGGTCCTCAACCTGAAGCACGCAGACGGACGGCGCACGTTCCAGCGGTTGGCGCAGTCGTGCGACATCGTAGTCGAGAATTATCGACCTGGGGTGATGCGGTCGCTCGGGCTCGACTACGACGTGCTGGCGGCCGCCGCCCCGTCTCTCATCTACGCCTCGATCTCTGGCTACGGACAGACGGGCCCGGATCGGGACAAGGGAGGCTTCGACCTCATTGCTCAAGGTGTTGCCGGCATCATGTCGATCACGGGCGAGCCCGGCGGGCCGCCAGTGAAGGCCGGGATCCCGCTAACCGACCTCGGGGCTGCGCTGTTCGCCGTGGCCGGCATCCTCGCCGCGCTGCACTATCGTGTCCGGACGGGAAAAGGGCAATACATCGACACGTCGCTCGTCGAGGCGGGCGTGGCGCTCTCGGTCTGGGAGGCGACGGAGTACTTTTCGGGCACCGGCGTACCAGCCCCCCTGGGCTCGGCGCACCGGATGAACGCGCCTTATCAAGCCATTCGCTGCTCGGATGGATACGTGACGATTGGCGCGAACAACGATCGGTTGTTTCAGCGCCTGTGCCAGGTGCTCGGACATGAGGACTGGACCGTGGACCCCGACTTTGTCGATAACGGCAGCCGCGTTCGCAACAAGGCCCGGCTGGCAACTCTGATCGAAAGCGTCACCATCACTCAGCCGCGCGATCACTGGCTCCAGGTATTCGAAGCGCGTGAGATCCCGTGCGGTCCGATCAACGACTACTCACAGGTTTTTGCGGATGACCAGATCGTGGCGCGGGACATGGTGGGCGAGACGGACCATCCAGTACTGGGCCGCCTCAAGACGTTAGGCTCCCCGCTCAAGCTCGGCTCCACTCCGACCAACCCCCGTCGCCGGGCGCCATTGCTTGGTGAGCACACCGACGAGATTCTCACCGAATTCGGATTCAGCGACGAGGAGATCGCCGCCCTCCGCAGCGCGGGGGTTATACCGAAGGCGTAAGCAAGGTGCTGGGTGCTCGGTGCTTGGTGTTATGTGCCGGTGCTGAGTGCTCGGTGCGTGGTGCTACGTGGTTTGAGCGCCGAGGTTAGCCAAGAGAGATTGCGGGTATTTTGTGAAGCGCTGAACGGAGCCCCCTGCGCACCGAGCGCCTCCAGCACTTGGCGCAGAAGCACCTGACACCGAAGCACCCAGCACCAGCACCCAGCACCGGCACGCAAGCACCAAGCACCACTAGTCCTATTTTGTGTTGAGCCCGAGTTTGATGACCTCGGCCACGTGGACGGTTCGGCGCCCGGTCGCCTGATAGATCTGCTCGCGACAGCTGAACCCGTCCGACACGATTAGCGTGTCGGCGGCCGCCTGGCGTACGGCCGGCAGCAACACACGCTCACCGATGGCCTGCGACACCGCGAACTTGCCGGCTTCGAAGCCGAAGGCGCCTGCCATCCCACAACAGCCGGTGTCGGGTGCTTCGAGAGTGGTGCCCATCTTCCGCAAGAGCGCTTCCTCGGCTTTGGTCGTCATTAGTGCTTTGTGATGACAGTGACCGTGGAGCAGGACCTTCTTCGACAGGCGAGGCAGCTGAAATCCGGCGGCCCGGGTTTCGAGGAAGTCGGACAGGAGGAAGGTCTGCTCGCGCAGCCGGGTTGCCCGCGCGTCGGAAGGGAACAGGCTACGGAGCTCGTCGCGGAACACGGAGGCGCAGCTAGGCTCGAGGACGATGATTGGAACGCCAGAGTCGATCTGCTCGCCGAGCTCGTTCATGATGGTCTGAAGATAGGCTCTGGCGTGATCGAGCATGCCGAAGTCGTACAGCGGCCGCCCGCAACACAAGCGCCGTGCCGGAACAACAGGCTGGAATCCGGCTGCGCGTAGGACCTCGATCCCCGCCTGCGTGGTCTCGGGATGAAAGTGGTTGTTGAACGTGTCGATCCAGAGAAGCGCGACGTTGCCAGACGCCGGTGTTGCGCGGGCAGGTGCAGACCTGCCGACGTGCGCGATCCCGTCGCGGCGAGCCCAGGTCCGAAAACTCACGGGTGCCAGCCGCGGCAACTGGCGCTCGGGCGCGAGGTGCAGAGCGCGCCGCGCCGCCGTGACGAGCCCAGGCGTTTGCATGAATAGATTGGCGACCCGTGGAGCGACCGATGCAAACTGCAGCCACCGGTCGACCATGCCGAACGCGTACGCATGCAGTGGGCGTGCTTTGGTGCTGTAGTAGTGCGAGAGAAACTCGGCCCGATAGGTGGCGATGTCCACGTTGGTGGGACATTCGGACTTGCACGCCTTGCACGACAGACACAAATCGAGCGCCCGTTTGACGTCTTCGTCCTGCCAGCCGTTGCGGACGACCTCGCCCTGGAGCAGCTCGAACAGCATGTGGGCACGGCCTCTCGTGCTGTGTTGCTCCTCGAGGGTCACCATGTAGCTCGGGCACATCGAGCCGCTGTCGTGCTTTCGACATTCGCCAAGGCCCACGCATCGCAGCGCCGCGTGTGCCAGCGACCCTCCATCGTCTGGGAAGGCGAAGTGAGTCTTCAGCTGAAGCGGGGCGTAGTCGGCTCCCAGCCGTAGATTTTCCGTAGGCAGGTAGGCCTCGACGACTTTGTGAGGGTTCAGCTTGTTGGTCGGGTCCCAGATGGACTTGAACTCGCGGAACGCACCCATCAGCTCTGGTCCAAACATCTTCGGGAGCAGGGCACCCCGCGACTGGCCGTCGCCGTGTTCTCCGGACAGCGAGCCTCCGTACTTGACGACAAGGTCGGCGGCGCGATCGACGAACTCTCCGTACTTGCGAATCCCCGCCTCGCTTTCGAGATCGAAGGTGACCCGCATGTGAATGCAGCCGTGACCGAAGTGTCCGTAGAAGGACGCGCGATAGTTGAATTCGTTCAAGAGTGCGCGTATGTCGCGCAGGTACGCTCCAAGTTTGTCCGGTGCGACCGCCGCATCGTCCCAGCCTTCCCATTCATGCGGTGCACCTGGGGCTGCGGCGGCGGACCGTGCGCCAGTTTCCCGTATTCTCCAGACTGCTTTTGCCTCGCTGGCTGTATAGAGCCGCGCTGAAGGGGGATGAGGCAGGCCCTTGATGTAATCCATGAACCTCTGCGCCGCTTGATTCGCCGCATCCGCGCTGTCGAACCCGAATTCGACCAACAGGAAACCGCGACCCTCAGGAAGCAGCTCGAGGTTCGGTGCACCCTTTTTCCGAAGTCCGTCCACGATCGTGCCTTCGAATCCCTCCAGGCCGATTGGCTTGAACGCGAGAATCTCCGGGACATGATCGGCGGCGGCAAACGCGTCGCTGTAGCCGAGCGCAATGAGAGCCCGATGCTGCGGGCTCGGGATCAGCTTCAGCTTGGCTTCGAGCACAATCGCGCACGTCCCTTCGGTCCCGACAAGCGCCCGGGCAACGTGGAAGCCTCGCTCCGGCAGGAGCTCGTCGAGGTTGTAGCCGGAGACTCTTCGGGGAATGTCCGGATAGCGCTCGCGTACCTGCGCCGCGTATCGATCTCGAATCCTCCGCAACCCGGCGTAGATTTCGCCGCGGCGTCCCCCCGTGTTGATGATCGCGTCGAGCTCGCGGTCGTCCGTTCTGCCGACGGTCAGTTGCGTGCCGTCGTAAAGCAGGATGCTGAGCTCTTCGACGTTGTCGACCGTCTTGCCAGCCAGCAGCGAGTGCGTGCCGCAGGAATTGTTGCCGATCATCCCGCCGAGCGTGCAGCGGCTGTGGGTTGACGGATCGGGCCCGAACGTCAAGTGAAACGCCTCGGCTCGATTCCGAAGGGTGTCCAGCACCACTCCCGGCTGAACGCGCGCGAACCGCTGGACAGGATCGATCTCGAGGATCTGGTTCATGTACTTCGTGAAGTCCAGCACGACCGCGACGTTGCAGCATTGGCCGGCGAGGCTCGTCCCCGCGCCGCGGGGCAGCACGGGGGCTCCGAATTTCCGGCAGGTGGCTATCGTTGCCACGACGTCATCGCGATCGCGCGGAACGACGAGGCCGATCGGGATCTGTCGATAGTTCGAGCCGTCGGTGGCATAAAGCGCGCGGCTGCCGCGGTCGAAGCGCACCTCGCCGCGGACTTGCCGTTGCAGCTCACGCTCGAGTTCGGCGGCCTGTTGGAAAGAGTCGATCGGTTTGGCGTGCGAGCTGAGGGGCAGCGGCGCGAGCATTACCCGATCGCGACGGGCGCGCTGAGGCACTCGAGAGCGGCCATGATTCCGCCGTCCTTGTGGGGCACACCCGCGAGCCGTAGACCGAGCTCGATGCCGCATAGCGTTCCCGCGAGCATCAAGTCATTGAACGCGCCAAGATGTCCGATGCGGATGATTCTGCCGGCGAGCTTGGAGAGGCCCGTGCCGAGCGACATGTCGAAGTGCTCGAGGATCATTCCTCGGAACTGGTCGGCGTCGTAGCCTTCCGGCAGGAAAAACGCGGTCATCGAGCTCGAGTATTCACGAGGCTCTTCGCACACCAGTTCGAGTCCCCAGCCGCGCACGGCGGCGCGCGCCGATTCGGCGTGCCGATCGTGGCGTCGGAAGACATTCGGGAGACCCTCTTCTTGAAGCATTCGCAGCGCCTCACGCAGCGCGTAAAACATGTTCGTGGCTGGCGTGTAGGGAAAAAAGCCTTTTCGATTCCACTTGAGGATTTCCTGCCAGTCCCAGTAGTTCCTGGGCAACCGCGCTTCCAGATTGGCAGCCAACGCCTTTTCCGAGATCGCGTTGAAGCTCAGGCCCGGCGGGAGCATCAGCCCCTTCTGCGATCCGGTTACCGTGACGTCTACCTGCCATTCGTCCTGGCGGAACTCGATGGACGCGAGTGACGAAACGGCATCGACGATCAGGAGTGCCGGATGGCCGACCGCGTCCATCGCGCGACGCAGGTCCGAGATGCGGCTGGCGACCCCAGTCGACGTCTCGTTGTGTACGACGACGACAGCCTTGAACGTGTGATCCGGGTCTGACGAGAGACGACGTTCCAGCTCCGAGGCTGATGCACCCCGGCGCCAATTTCCCGGCACGTAGTCGACGCGAAGGCCAAGTCGTTCTGCGATTCCCTGCCAGACGCTTGAGAAATGACCCGTTTCGAAGATCAAGACGCGATCGCCAGGAGACAACGTGTTGACGAGTGCCGCCTCGGCCGCCCCCGTCCCGGACGCCGGAAAGATGATCACGGGACCGGAAGTCTGGAAGACGCGCTGCAACCCCTCCAGAACTTCGGCCGTCAGCGCGGCGAATTCAGGGCCGCGGTGGTCGATGACCGGTTGATCCATGGCCCGAAGGACGCGATCTGGAACATTGGTCGGGCCGGGGATCTGCAGAAAGTGACGGCCTGCGTGATACATGACCCAGAAAGTTTACTGTAGGACGGTCATTTCGTGCATCGTGCAAGAAGCATCGTGCGGCGTCACGACGAGAGATCCAGAAACGCCCGCATGCGATGGAGCTCCGCATCGAGCTCGCGTTTGAATCGGCGATCGCGCGGCGGCAGCGATTGAATGTAGCCGAAGGTCGATTGCAGCTCGCCGCTCTTCACTGAAACGTTGCCCCAGCCAACCACTCGATCGCGCCACAAAAGTGGAAGCGCATAGTATCCGAACTTGCGTTTCGGTTGCGGCGTGTAGGCCTCGAACCGGTAGGTCCAATCCCATAGCAGTTCAAATCGGTGTCGATCCCACACCAAGGGGTCGAAAGGTGCCAGCAGGCGCACCGTGTCGTCCGGTTCCTGACCTTTCAGGCGTTCGCCGGCGGGCCAATACCAATCCACGTCGTTCACGCGGGCGTGTGACAGCCGGTGCCGTGCGCGTTGCAGCGCGGCCTTCAGCTCCCGGCGCCATTGCGGTACGGCGAATCGCAATCGGCTGACGAGATGCGACAGGCTTCTGCCTGGCAGGGGCGCGTAGGTCCGAACCAGCACGTCGACCAGTGCGTCGATGTGTGCGCGACGCCTGGCGGCCTCAGTCGGTCCGGGCCCGTACTCGCGCGAGGCATAAATGCGGATGCCGCTCTCGCGTCGGACGACGCGCAACAGGCCGCGATAGTGCAGGTCGTCGAGCAGATGCGTCGTGGCGCTGGACGACCCGCCCCAGTAATTTGTCACGGTCCCGTGCGCGAAATGCCGGTCGACTTCCCGCGGGTGAACGATACCCCGTTCGCGAACGAACTCGAGGAGCGCTTGTGCCCGCCGTCTCCGTGGCCGGGACCAGCGAAAGTGTGCCCCTCGCGGGTGCATCAGGACCTGCAGCGGGCGCCACATGAACCCGTAATTGATGAAAAAGTCTTCCTCGACGTCGAGCTTCGAGTACTGACGGTCCAGGTCCCCGGCGCGGTAGCCCTTCACGCGATGCCGCAGCGTCAAATCCTGTGCTCGGGCCGGAGCCCGGATCGGGTCGGCCTGAACGAAGCCAAGCTTGCGGATCGCGCGGCGGAGTGTCGTCGGCGTGAAGAGGCTCCGCCGGACCGCAAACGCCCGCACGTCATCGAGGCTGAAGGGCATGATCGACGACCCGTTCGGGCAAACCCTCCAGCACGTCGCAGATCTGTTCCAGTGCCCACTCGACCTGAGCGTCGGTAATGATGTACGGGGGCATGAAGTACACGATGTTCCCAAGTGGGCGGAGCAGCAGGCCCCGCTCCAGAAACGCCGCGGCAAGTCTGGGGCCTATCGTATCGAGATACCCTCCGGTTGCTTTCGTCTTCTTGTCGGTGACCAGCTCCACGATGCCGACGCCCCCGATGACACGGACATCCCCAACGTTCGGTAATTCGGCGAGCGGCGCCAGACCGGCGCGGAGCTGGACTTCCAGCGCTCGGATCCGCCCGAGGACGTCCTGATCACGGAATAGTTCGAGGCTGGCGAGGCCGACTGCGCATGCCAGAGGATTCGCCGTGAAGGAATGTCCGTGGAAGAAGGTCCTGGTGCGGTCCTCGCTCAGGAACGCGTCGTAGATGGCGTCTGTTGCGACCGTCGCCCCGAGCGGCAGGTAGCCTCCAGCGAGCGCTTTCGACAAACAGACGATGTCGGGCGAGACGGAGGCGTGCTCGCAGGCGAACATCCGACCGGTGCGTCCGAATCCCGTGAGGACTTCGTCTGCGATCATCAGCGTGCCGTAGCGATCGCAAAGCTGCCGGACGCCAGCCAGAAATTCCGCGGGCCAGACGACCATACCGCCAGCCGCCTGCAGCATGGGTTCAATGATGACAGCAGCTACTGATCCCCCGTGCTGCTTCAATGCTTCTTCGAGGCTGACCAGGCAATCGATGCGGCATGTGGACCGTTCGAGGCCGAGCGGACATCGATAGCAGTACGGCGCATCGGCGCGCACGACGCGAAACAGCAATGGCTCGAAGGCCCTCGTGAAAACCGAGTCTTCGCTGACCGACATGGCGCCGACCGTATCTCCATGGAAGGCGTAATGGAGGGTGATGAACGTCTGCCGCCCGCTTTGCCCGAGGTTCCGCCAGTATTGGTGAGCCAGCTTCAGCGCAACTTCGACGGCGGTCGAGCCGTTGTCGGAATAGAAGACCCGCGTCAATCCGTCCGGCAACAACGCGACCAACTGTTCGGCCAGTGCCACGGCAGGGTGATGAGTGCAACCGCCAAAGATGACGTGTTCGAGCCGGCCGGCCTGATCGGCCAACGCTTTGTTCAGGTGAGGGTGTGAATGCCCATGGATACTGACCCACCACGAAGAAATGCCATCGAGCAGCCGTCGGCCATCGTCCGTATAGAGGTAGACGCCCTCGCCTCTGACAATCGGCAATGGAGCCGGCGCGGTCTGCATTTGTGTGTACGGGTGCCAGACATGCGCTCGGTCGCGCTCGACCAGGTTTCGTTCTGGACTCATCGCATCAGCTCGAGTAGGGATCCATTCCGATCGAGTTCGGTCGCAGCCCACGAAGTCAGTTGAATCGACGTCAACGGATTGAAGTAGGGCATCTCGCCCAGCACCTTGATCTCACCGTATCGTTCGATTGCCTCCCTATTGTCCGCGTTGGGCTCGCCGACCATGACGACCCCTGCTACTTGAAGCATGCGGCGGCGAAGCGTCTCCAGGGTAAGAAGCGTGTGATTGATGGTGCCGAGCTTCGTTCTGGCCACGACGACAACCGGCAACTGCAGCTGCGCGATCAGATCGGCTATCGTTTCGCGCTCGTTGATCGGTACCAGGACACCGCCCGCCCCCTCCACGATCCAGCGACGCGTACTGGGTTCGCGTTCGATCCTCTTGATCATCGGATCAAGATCGATCCTGGTCCCGCTGCGCGCAGCGGCCAGGTGCGGCGAAACTGGCAGCGGCAAGCGAACACCCGACCGAAATATTTCGTCCTCGCGGCAGGTTGCCAGACGCATCACCTCGGCCGTGTCATCGTCTTGCTCGATGCCGGTTTGAATGGGCTTCCAGTATCGAAGCGGCACAACCGCCCGGTAGCGCTGCAGGAGCGCGGCAGAGACGATGGTCTTGCCGATCCCAGTGTCGGTTCCGGTTACGAAGAGACCGCGGAGCACCGTGTGGATCCTTCGAGGACTCCGGCAAGGGCCGCAGCGAACTGATCGACCGTAGCTTCCTCCAGGCCGGCGTTGAGCGAGACTCGAAGGCGCGCGCTGCCTGGTGGCACGCTGGGTGGTCGAATGGCACGGACGTCGAAACCGAGCGCCTGAAGCGCGTCGGCGGCTGCGACCGTTCGATCGTTCCCACCCAAAACGATCGGAATGATCTGAGACTCTCCGGGTGAAACCGCAACGCCGGCGCGGTCAAGGCCGAGTCGCAAGCGACGCGAGAGGTGCGATAGCTTCTCACGACGCCAGGGTTCCGCTGCGACGATTGTCAGACTGGCCTCGATTGCGCTGGCGATGGCCGGCAACGGCGCGGTGGAAAAGATGAATGGTCTCGCACGCTGAATCAGATAGTCCATCGCCCACGAAGGCCCCGCGACAAACGCCCCGGAGACACCCAACGCTTTGCCGGCGGTGCTGACCGATATCACGGCGTTGGACTCGATTCCAGCTGCCTCGATCAAACCGCTCCCGCGAGCGCCGTACAAGCCGACGGCATGAGCTTCGTCGACGATCAGCGTGGCTCCGGTCGATTCACAGAGGGCGGCATAGTCGGCCAAAGGCGGCTGATCGCCCTCCATGCTGAAGAGCGACTCAGTGACAATGAATGTGTGGTCACCGGCCCGGTGTTGTTCGAACAGGCGTGTCAGTGCGCTGACATCGTTATGGGGAAAAATCACACGCTTGGCGTGAGAGAGGCGAATGCCATCGATCAGGCTCGCATGGTTGCGTTGATCGGAAAAGATGATGTCGCCGGCTTCCGGGAACGTCGTCAGCACAGCAATATTGGCGAGATACCCGCTCGAGAAATAGAGCGCACGCTCTGTCCGCTTGAACCGCGCGAACGTCCGCTCGACGCGCTCGAAGCTCTCGCGTTCGCCCCGGAGCAGGCGAGATCCGGTGCTGCCGCATCCCTCGCGCCGGATGCCTGCAACCAGGTGTTCCTGGATGCGCGAGTCCTTCGACAGGCCAAGGTAGTCGTTCGAGCAGAAGTCGAGCCCTGCTGGCTCACGAAGGCTTCTGGACAGCCGGGCTTCGCGAAGAGTGAGAAGTCGCGCGGCCACGCGGGCCGCGAGCGTGTCAATCACTGTTATCCACCGGATCGGGCCAACCTGCAGGAATCAGAGGGTGTTCATGCTGGTAGAAAAGAAGGGTGACGTCAAGTGCGGCGGCTTGAAGTAACCTAATAAAGATATGAATGCGCGACGATGGTGGATTGTGTTGGCTGTCGCGGCCGCTGGCGTAGTGGTGTGGCTGGCGGTGAGCCGGTTGTCGACGCGTGAGGCCCAACTGGCGGAAGAAGTGTCCGCGCCAGACGGCGAAAGGCTGACGCTGCGGTTCTTCCGGAATCCGGCCGCGGTTCCAGCCCTCGCGATGCGGGATCTCGACGGCAGGCCTTTGTCATCCGCCGATTGGCGTGGAAAGGTCGTGATCGTCAATTTCTGGGCCACCTGGTGCCCACCGTGTCGCGCCGAGATTCCGGACCTGGTGGCGCTCCAGAACAAGTATCGCGATCGGCTTCTGATCATCGGCGTATCGCAGGACGAGGGATCGGTCGAGGGCGTCAAGCAGTTCGTGGCCGCCCACCAGATGAATTATCCGGTCGTCATGATGACGCCAGAGATCGACCAGGCTTTTCCGGGCATCAGGGCCTTGCCGACCTCATTCATCCTGGACCGTGAAAGCCGGGTGGTTCAGCGGCACGTTGGCCTTCTGAATCAAGTCGTCACCGAACAGGAAACGCGAGCGCTGGCCGGGTTGCCCGTCAACGCATCGATTGAGGAAATCGATCGTGGACAGCCGGCGCGCCTGGAGAACGCGGCTCAAGCGACGGAGATCCCAGGTGTCGATCTCGCACGCCTCACACCGGATCAGCGTATGGCTGCGCTCCAGAAGCTGAACACCGATCCGTGTACATGCGGATGCGAGAACACACTCGCTAAATGCCGCATCGACGACCCCAAGTGCACGACCAGCCTGCCGCTCGCTCAACGAGTCGTTCAGGACATCGCCGAGCGGCCGTAACGGGTCGCCCTCTCAAGCGCGCCTGAAGTAGAGGACATCAATATTTGGTCGCGGTGTGCGCGGCCTGCGGTTGAGTCCGATCTGGCGCTGACGTTGCACTCGTTCGCGGATTCGCATGCCCTGCATTGCCTGTATTGCCTGTATTGCCTGTATTGCCTGTATTGGAGGATGAGGTATGGGTATCAGAATCTGCACGATCACCGTCTTCAGTTCCTTATTCGTCGCCGCAGCACAGTCACCTTCACAAGCCCAATCGACGATGGTGCTGCCGATGGCGGTGCAAGCGCCTCCTGTTGCGCAGCCGCCTCGCGTGCCAGGGGAGCCACCGCGCGCGCCGCAATCACCGCCTGTCTCGCGACCGCCTGAGTCGCTGAAGAACGACCAACTCACGGTCACTGGCTGCATCGAACAGGGCCAGGCTCATGCCTCGACGAAGGAGCCCTCGGCGACCGGTACGTCGGGTACGTCGGGCAAAGCCAGCGGAACGTCAAAGGTCAGCAAGTTCATCCTGACCAATCCAAAGTTGCAGGGAGCATCTGCCGGAGCCCCGAACAGCTCGACCTCGTCAAGTTCTCCGGCGTCGGGCGGTATGTATCAGCTCGATGCCCGCGACAGCAAGCTGAGTCCCCATGTCGGCCATCAGGTGGAAGTGACTGGATCGATTAAGAGTGGTTCGTCCGATCCGGACGCGCCAAAGCTCAAGGTGGAGAACATCAAAATGATTTCGACAAGCTGCGGCCGAGACCGCAGAGGCGGATTCAACGCAGAGCCCGCAGAGACGGATTCAACGCAGAGCCCGCAGAGCCCGCAGAAATACTAGGCTTTCTCTGCGAGCTTGCGGTCTCTGCGTTGAATGCGTTCTCTGCGTGCTCTGCCTCTTCCGCGAGTTCCGCTGCCTTACCGGTTTTTGAACGTATAACCGATACCGAACTTGAAGCCGGGACTGTCGACGAAACCGGCCTTGACTTCGGCGAACAGGCCGCCCCGGTGTTCCGCGCCAAAGAGAAGATTGAACCCGCCGCCGGCATCGGTGTCGCCGTTATGCCGGGCCAGAACGAACGCCGGGCCGCCGCCGATGTAGGGCCGCCACGATTTGCCCCTCATCGCAATCTTGTAGGCGAACTCCATGTTGATGGTCGTGAGCGTGGTCTCGTGACCCAGTCCCAGTTCGAGGTTCGGGCGAAACCATAGAGAGTCGAGGACCGGTCCGGTTTCAACGTGGCCGCCAAGATAGAACTGACCGGGATCGCCGCTGACGCCCGTTCTGACTCCGAGTTCCTGCGCACCTGCGACGCGCGACGTTGCACCGATCAGCAGGAGCGTTAACAGGAAGACCACCGCTTTCTCAGTTCTACTCACCGAGCGAACCTTCTCAATCATGTGTTCTCCTTCACGTTCACGAGCCCTGCGCTCGCCAGAGCCTGTATCGAGCAATTGTCAGACCATGCATCAAAATGGAACTGAGCACTTGGCGTATGAACCGCGTTGCATCGGCAACGCGCGGTGCAAAAAATACTCGGTTGAGCTCGGGAGGTTCGCTTCTATCAGTCATTTAGAGACGCAATAGCCTGGCTTGGATTTTGATGGGCTGTTCTGAGGGGAGGTCACTGCCATGGGCTCGGTCGAAGCCTTCGCGCTCTTCGACTGCAACCTCGTGCGTTGCGCACTCGGCAGAACGGTTACGAATCTGCGCGAGCTGCTCGAGGCAGTGAAAACCGCGCCGGATGCGGCCATCGAGCATCACATGATGCGCTGTGCGCTCGACGATCATTTCGAGCTGTACGAATTCCCGAACGACCTGGCACGCTGGTGTCGAGAGGCATTGGGCAACGCGGCCCTGGGAGAGGAGCTCGGCCTCGTGGATCCCTATCAGCACGACTCGATTGCTTCACTTCGAGCGGCACTCGCGAACACGATTGAAGAGCGGCTGTGGGGCATGGAACGCGTTCCTGCGTGTCCGCCAGGATTGGAGCTGCATCTCATCGTGTCGAGCGTGATCGCTTACGACACCGGAGAGAGGTTCGCCACGCCCGCGGGCCTGGCCGCCTCGGTGCCCACGATGCCTCGGCGTTCGCTCTTCTATCACTTCCATGAAGCACGGCGCCGGTCGGCCGAACGCATCGACGATTTCTCGCTGTGGCTCGAGCAGTACGGGGCCGATAAGCCGTTGGTCGCCAAGCTGCGGGCGATTGATTTCTACTTCCTGAATCTTAATCAGCTGCGACGGGAAATCATCGAAGCCTTCCGCCAGTACCTGCTCGAACCAGAGGCGGTGATGAAGGTTCCGACCGAGCGCCGGCTCGCCGGCGTGTCAGCCTGAGATGCCGATGAAGCTGCTCGATCGATACGAAGAAGTGGTCGGCCCCCAGGAGGTCCAGCGCCTCCGGCAGCTGGCGCTGGGACTCGCTGGCAAGAGAATCGTCCACGTCAATTCCACGAGGACTGGAGGCGGCGTTGCCGAAATCCTCGGGTGGATGATCCCCATGATGCGGGAGCTGGGTATCGACGCGCGGTGGGAGGTGGCCGGTGGGCCACCGGAGTTCTTTCGAGTGACGAAGGCGTTTCATAACGGGATCCAAGGATTGCCAGTATCGCTCAAGCCGCGCGACTTCGACCTGCACGTTCAGGTGAACCGCGAGAACGCCGAGCGGCTGAATCTGGAGGCCGACTACGTCCTCGTGCACGATCCGCAGCCGATGTATCTGCCGAAGTTCACGCCGGCCGGCCGCGTCGGCCAGTGGATCTGGCGTTGCCATGTCGACGCTTCGAGGCCATCACGAGATGTCTGGAAGCATCTGGAGGCTGCCATTGCTCACTACACGGCGACGGTCTTCTCCATGGCCGCTTTCACGCGCCCGTTGCCGTGCCCGATGTTCATCGTTCCACCGTCAATCGACCCGCTGTCGGACAAGAACTGTGCCTTGAGCGAGCAGGAGCGTCTCGAGGCGCTGGCGCGGCTCGAAATCGACCCGGAGCGGCCGCTGATCGTGCAGGTGTCCCGTTTCGATCGCTTCAAAGATCCCTCGGGCGTTATCGCCGCATATCGGCTGCTGAAGCCGTACTACCCACAGTTGCAGCTCGCCTTGGCCGGCGGGACGGCAGACGACGATCCCGAAGGCAGCGAGGTGCTTCGCGAGGTAACTGAACAGGTCGGGGAGGATCGGGATATCAAGGTGCTGATGCTCCCTCCCGATTCCCACCGTACTATCAACGCCCTCCAACGCTCGGCGATCGTGGTGCTTCAGAAGTCGTTGAGGGAGGGCTTCGGGCTGACGGTGACCGAAGCACTCTGGAAGAGCCGGCCGGTCATCGGTGGCGCATGCGGCGGCATCACGATCCAGGTGCACGACTACCAGACCGGCTTCCTCGTCCATTCTCCAGCCGGCGCCGCCTACCGAATCCGCTATCTGCTGCGTTACGCCGAGGAACGGCAGCGTATGGGGCGGATCGGCCACGACTTCGTTCGCGAGCACTTTCTGCTAACTCGGCATTTACGCGATTACCTAACGATGCTGCTGAGCCTCGATCAGCGGGCACCGAACGTGCTTGTCGCGTGACCCTAACGCGTTTATTTGAGATAAATTAACGAACTTGCTCACGCAGATCGAGCACGGCCAATGGAGGGTTCACGATGCCTTGGACACGAGAACGGCTCGAGGGAGTGGCCCGCGAGCGCCTCGCCGGAGCGAAGCTCGTGGTGGTCGCGAATCGCGAGCCATATATTCATACCTTCGACGGCGACGACATTCGATGGACCAGGCCGGCGAGCGGCCTCACGAGCGCCCTGGATCCCGTCATGCGTGCATGCGGCGGCGTCTGGGTCGGCCATGGCAGCGGTGATGCCGACCGGGCGGCGAGCGATAGGCGCTCGCGCGTGGGTGTTCCGCCGGATGACCCGGCCTACACCCTGAGGCGCGTCTGGCTGAGTAAAGAAGAAGAGCAAGGCTACTACTACGGATTTGCGAACGAGGCGTTGTGGCCGTTGTGCCACATCGCCTATGCGCGACCCAAGTTCGATTTCAACGACTGGGAGCAGTATCGGATCGTCAACCATAAATTCGCCGAAGCGGTGCTCGAAGAAGTGGCGGGCGAACCCGCCATCGTGTTCGTGCAGGACTATCACTTCGCCCTGCTGCCGCGAATGCTTCGGGAGGCTCGCCCGGACCTCGTGATCGTCCATTTCTGGCATATCCCGTGGCCGCATCGTGAAACGTTCCGCGTTTGTCCGTGGCAGGAGGAGATTCTCGACGGATTGCTCGGCAACGACCTGTTGTCGTTTCACGTGCAGGACCATTGCAACAACTTCCTGGAAACCGTCGATCGCGGTATCGAGTCCAGGGTCGATCCTGCTCAGTTCTCGGTCACGCGCAATGGCAGGACGACGTTGATCCAGCCCCATCCGATCAGCGTCGATCCGGGCGTCGTCGCGACGGCCATTCCGACCGACCTCGAAACCCACGAGCGCCGGTTACGGAAGCGTCTGCACCTGCGAGATGAACTGCTGCTGGTCGGCGTGGATCGAGTGGACTACACAAAAGGCATTCCGGAGCGATTTCGCGCCATCGATCGGTTGCTCGAATTGCATCCGGATTATAGGGGCGCGTTCAGTTTCGTCCAGATTGGGGCTCCGAGTCGGACGCACATCGTGACCTACCGGCGGCTCAACGACGAGTTGAGGGAGCTAGCCGACGAGATCAACTGGCGGCATGGCACGCCGGAGTGGCGGCCCATCGTGTTCCTGAACGAGTACGTCAGTCCCGAAGAGATTTATCTCCTCGACCGCCTGGCCGTCGCCTGCGTCGTCAGCTCGCTGCACGACGGGATGAATCTGGTGGCGAAGGAGTTCGTGGCGGCCCGGACGGACGGCCGGGGCGTGCTGGTGTTGTCGCGTTTTGCCGGAGCTGCCCGCGAGCTGAGCGACGCGATTCTGATCAACCCTTACGCCATCGACGAGTTTGCCGAGGCGCTGCGCCTGGCGTTGACGATGCCGGTAGAGGAGCAGCAGCAGCGGATGGCGCGGATGCGCCGTGAAGTGGCCGATAACAATGTTTTTCGGTGGGCTGGCATCGTGCTCTCCGAGGCGAGCAAGCTTGCGCAGGCCCGTGCAGTGGTCGAACCCAAGGGGCTCGAGATTCCGGTGTGACCAGGACCCTCCAAGAGGCTTTAGCGGACATCGTCAACGCGTATCGAAGTGGCGCCCGCCTGCTCTTTCTCTTCGACTATGACGGCACGCTCGTGCCGATTGCACCACGACCCGACATGGCCGTCATGAGCGCCGTAACGAGACGGCGTCTCGAACGGCTGATTCAACTGCCTTCAGTGTTTGTCGCGGTGTTGAGTGGACGAACGTTGGCCGATCTGAAGGCGAAAGTCGGAATCAGCGGGCTTTACTATGCGGGAACGAGCGGGTTGGAGCTGGACCTGTCCGGTGCGACGTTGATCCACCCCGAGTCCGACCGCGCGGCGCGCCTGATTGCCGTCGTTGCCGATCGGGTGAGCCGCGACGTCGCGGGCTATTCGGGCGCCTGGGTCGAGCACAAACGGCTTGGCCTGACCGTGCACTACCGGCATGCCGAGCCCGATCGAATCGAGGCGCTTCGGCGGCGAGTCATTCAGAGCGTGGAGCCGTTCTCCGGTGCGCTGCAGGTCCTGGACGGACCGATGGCCATCGAGATGGTCCCCAACCTCGGGTGGACGAAGAGCTCGGCGCTGTTCAAGATTATCGAGACTATTCAGCGAGGGTGCGAAGGAGCCGTGATTCCATTCTGCGCGGGCGACGCGGGCAACGACGCCGATGTCCTGCGCGCGACCGACGCCCTCGGCGGAATTGCGATTGGTATCGGCGAACGCGCTCCTGCCACGGCGCGGCATCGCTTACTGAGCCCTGCGGAGCTCGACGCCTGCCTCGATGCGCTCCTGGAGCGGCTCTCGGCTACCAGCCCACCGGCTTGCCTTTCGTCTGTTGATCCAGCCACTGCCTGAGCGGCGCGAAATAGTCGAGAATGGCGGTCGCGTCCATCTGACGCGAACCCGTCAACGTCTCCAAGGCATCCTGCCACGGGCGTGATTGCCCGAGAGACAACATCGCGATCAACTTGCTTCCTGCTTCTTTGCTTTCGTAAATCGAGCAGCGATGGAGCGGCGTGGTGCAGCCGGCCGCCTGGGCCAGCGCGCGATGGAGCTGGAACTGAAGGATATCCGCCAGGAAGTATCGCGTGTACGGCGTGTTGTCGGGGACGTGATATTTGGCGCCGGGATCGAAGAATTGTTCGCTTCGAGGCGTTGGCGGGGCGACGCCTTGATACTTCAATCGCAAGTCCCACCAGGCGCTGTTGTACGCGTCTGGCCTGATCTCGCCGGCGAACACCTTCCAACGCCACTGGTCGATGAGCAGCCCGAAGGGGAGGAATGCGATTTTGTCGAGGGCTCGCGAGAGAAGCAGGCCGATGTCGCGCGAAGAGTCCGGTGCCTTGTCGAGCAGTCCGATCCCGACGAGATACTCGGGCGTGACTGAAAGAGCAATCGTGTCGCCGATCGCTTCGTGAAATCCGTCGTTGGCGCTGTCGCGAAAGATGGGCGGCTGGTCCTTGTACGCCCGCTGGTAGAAGTTGTGCCCCAGCTCGTGGTGAATCGTGGAGAAGTCCTCGGCCGTCTGCTCGATGCACATCTTGATGCGAAGATCGGCTTCCAGGTCGATGTCCCATGCGTTGGCATGGCAGACCACTTCCCGATCCCGAGGCCTGACGAAGAGCGATCGTTCCCAGAACGTCTTGGGAAGCGGCGCAAATCCGAGCGACGTATAGAAGCGCTCGCCGGCCCGAGCCATGTCGAGGGCGCCGACCTTCCGGCGCTTGAGAATGTCGGTCAACGAGAAGCCTGCGTCGGCGTTCGCGGGTGTGACGAGCGGATCGATATTGGACCAATCCTGCGCCCAGATATTGCCAAGGAGATGAGCGGGAAGCGGGCCGTCGGCCGGCACGGCTGCGCCGTACTTCTCGCGGAGCTTCATGCGGACGTAGGCGTGAAGCTGGAGGTAGAGCGGACGCACCTGGTCCCACAGCCGATCGAGCTCCTTCGTGAAGTCATCGGGCGCCATGTCGTATTTGGCTCGCCACATGGCGCCGGTGTCGACGAACCCGAGCTCCCGGGCGCCTGTGTTCGAGAGCTCGACGAACCGCGCGTAGTCGTTGCGCATGGGCGGCGAGATCGTGTGCCAGCCTTCCCAGGCCTCCCGCAGCTTCTTCTCATCGCGCGAGGTGGCCATGGTTTTGGTGATGTCGTCGATATTGCGGCATGTCTCAGGCTGCTCGGGATTCGTGCACCATTTGCCTTTGCCGTACGTGGCGTTGAGCCTGGCGGCGATCTGCGTCAGCTCCTCGGCTACCTTTGGATCGGCCGGAGTCGCCATCTCGAGAGACAGCTTCAACAGGTCCAGCTGCCGCCGCTGGTCGGTAGGTACGACCGTCTGGTTGTAGTTGGTGCTCTCTTTGGCGAGTCGAGCGATCGCGTCGATGTATTCCTGATTCGCATGCGAGTTGAGAGCCTGCGTGTCTTCCGTGATGAAGTTCTGCTGAACCCAGCTAGCACGATTCCTCTGGACTTCCAGAACGTGCTTCGTCTCGTTCGCAGAATCGAGAAACGTCTTGACGTCGGCGGCCGTCGGTGCCGGCGAGGTTCCCCGACAGCCAAGGGACATCGCGAGAGCAAGAGCTATGGAAAATGTGAGGGAAGTTCGCATTCGCGGACCATAGCACGGTCGGGCGACGCGGAAAAGCGGATGTCGGAGCTACTCTTCAGATAAGACCAGCAGAAGAAGGAGAGGTGCCACCACCAGCCATCCTCCAACCGCAAGCGCCAACGGGACCCACAGCGTGCCGACGTCCGCCAGCTGGCTGGCGGCATCAATCCACTGAATAGACGCACGCAGCCACGGCCAGAGCAGACCGCCCAACGCGAAGAAAAGGCCGGCAGCAACCGCCCCAGTCAAGGCGTGGACGCAAGTGATGGGACGCGTGGCCGTTTCGGCTATCTGGCGGCGGGCGCGCAACTGCGCGCGCCACCAGACCAGGCCGGCGGGCGGGACACTCACGGCCGCACGAGCGCGATCGTAGTCGGCGTGCATTGCAGAGGCGACGTCGACGACCTCGCCGCAGACCACGCATTCCGCCGCATGCGCGACGAGCGCGGCGTCAGAGGCGTGCGGCCAGCGTCCGTCGACGATCGACTCGACGACCTGGTGCTCGTTAGGGCATTCGTCGATGGCGGTCATGTCTTGCGTCCGAGATGTTGCGCCAGCCGTCTTCTGGCGCGGAAGAGGAGCAGCTTGATGCTCCCGGTCTTGAGCCCGAGTGTTTGCGCGATTTCCTCGTGAGATGAGCCCTGCGCGTACGCGAGCCAGAGCAGCTCGCGTTCCCGCGACGTCAGCCGTTGCATAGCCCGCTGCAGGTCGGCCCGCAGCGCGCCTCGCTCTGCCGCGTCGCCTTCGGCCGCCTGTTCGTCGGGGACCGGAACAAATTGCACGCGATGCCGTCGTTGGCCGTCGCGCACCAGATTCGTGGCGATGCGGAACAGGTAGTGACGACGATGGGCTTCGCTCGAAAAGGGGCGGTTGATGCGCAGGAATCGGTAATACGTTTCCTGCAAGAGATCGTCGGCGAGGTGAGCGTCACCGGTGAGACGTGACAGGTACGCCCACACCGAGCGGGCCGTCCGGTCGTAGAACGCCCGGAACGTTTCCTCGTCCATGTGAAACGCCTGGTCCGTTTCGGCGACCGCATCTAATCGGTCGAGCTCTGTAAATGTCAGGTCACGCATGGGGACGAAGATCCGGTGTTTCGAACAGGCCGAGCGCTCGCGAGATGCCGAAGGCGACCAGCGCGGAGATCACGAATCCCGCGCCGAGAAACATGCCCAGCACGCCGAGCACGGAGAGGACCTGGGCGGCTTCTTCGATCACTTGAGCACGGGCGTACCACAGACCAGCCCCGACGAGGATGAGAATCACGCCGGCCTGAGCCGACCAGAGAATCCGGTTGATCGGGGCGCCGATTGGGAATGGCCGTGGCCCGACCGAGACTGGAGCCGCTTCGAGGAACTGACGGCCCGCGGGCGTCTGAATGTAGGCCAGCAGATCCTCGTTCGAGGTGAGGCGGTCGAGCAGCTTCGAGTGCGTATCCGTTTGAATCTTTGACAAACGCAGCCAGCGTCGGTGCTCGATGAAGGTCTTGATGCCCCAGGCGGTCAAACTCAGGACCAGTGTGAAGATCAGAAAGACACCAAGCCCGGCCAGCACGTCTCCAATCAACCGAATGGCCTGAGTTCTTGGGGTGCCCGGCCACTGCGACTCCTCAGTCCCAATGAAAAACGACGGATTGCGCAGGACCTCTGGGTGTTGCGTCAGAAAGCCGGCCAACGCGGGGTACGCGGCCAGATAGCTCTCATTCGTCAAGAGCGAGTGATCGAGCCGGAGCACCTGCGGGAGCGAAGGCGGATACTGTGTGAGCAGTCTGTAAAGCTCTCCTCGCGTTTCCCACGCGGGCTGGTCACTCGCCGGTGGGGCCGGCGCCGGCGTGGCAACCGATGCCTCAGCCTTTCTATTCACCACCCCACGTTCCTGCTGCTGAGCGGCAAGAAGGACTCCACTCGCCACGAGGATCGTGAGGGCGCCGACGATGATAACGCGCGTCATACCCGTCAATTACGCAGGAAGGCTGAAGAGGTTAACAGAGGAGTTGCTGGCTGGTTCAAAACTTGCTCCTTCTTTAGAGGAGCCGACCTGAACCGTGGGGTTCGGGCTCGGCCATTCAGAAGAAGGAGCCGTGAGGACATGGGAAAAGGAAGAATGAAACTGCTTATCGCAGGCGCTATCTCCATTTCAACGTTTGCCGCTGCGCCGAGGTCGGTCGTTGCCGCCCCAAGTGCAGCGGTGAAGGCGACAGCTGACGATCTTGAGGACCGCATCGAGAACCTCATCAGGAATGATGCCACGCTCAAGAATCACAGCATCGACGTGAAAGTCGATGGCACGGTCGCGACGTTGACTGGAACGGTTGCGACCAAGGGAGAGAAAGAGCATGCGGCCCAGGTCGCGCTGATGAAGGGCATTACACGCGTCGACAACAAGATCGTCGTTGATGCGAAGAGCGCCCAAACCGACGCCGTCGACAAGACGAAGGGCGCTGTCGACAAGGCGGCGGAGAAAACCGGGTCGGCAGTAGGCACGGCTGGCGAGAAGACCAAGGAAGGCGTGCAAAAAGCTGCCAGTGAAACGACCGATGCATATATTCTCAGTCGAGTGAAATCGAAGTTCGTCGGCGAAGACCTTTTGAAGGGCAGCGACATCAACGTCGACGCCGATAGTCAGGTCGTCACGCTCAAGGGGACGGTCACCTCTGAAGCGGGACGGGCGCGGGCGGTCGCCCTGGCGAAGGAAGCCGAAGGCGTCAAACGCGTCGTCGATCGGCTGACGATCGCGCCGGCGAAGTAGCTCACATGCAGGAGGGCCGGCCCGTTGGGGGCCGGCTCCCTGCGCTCCATTCACACATGATCCGTCTCAACGCTGGTATCGTCACACTCGTTCTCGCGACCACGGTGCAGGGCGCGGACCTGCCGCTCGTCGCCAGCGATTTGACGACGGGACTAAACAGTCATCTCCGCCTGACGAACACCGCTGAGCAGCCGGTGACGGCGTGGTCCCTGGCCATCACCACGCCTGTCGTCGACGGTCAATCACGCCGTTTCGAAGAGACGGTGGATGCGTATCTGAGCGAGATCACGCGCGATTTGACGGGCTCGACAGACAAGCTCGATCGCTTGCTTCCGGGTCAAGCGCGGGAGATCTCGCTTCAGCAGGTGGCGACCGGCTCCTCGGTCGAAGTCATTGCGGTCGTGCTGCAAGACGGCACGGCACTGGGCGATGTTCGAACGATTCAATCGATCTTCGAGCGCCGTCAGATGGAACGTGACGATCTGCGCGCGGTGTCGGACATTTTCGGTGCGGTGCTGCCTTCCACGACAGGAATACCCGCTTTCGAAGAGCTGAAACGGAGGTTCGCGAATCCGCCCCAGCGATCGGAATCGACGCCGATGCGGTCGGCGCGCGATGCCGTCGATGCGTATCTCAAGGTCATCACCCTCGACAATGCGGACGCCCTCACGCAACAGCTTCGCTCCTACGCCGATCTGGTCCAGCGCCAGCACGAGCTGGCGGTCCGGCATTCGCAGCAAAAGAAACCCTAATCGTCCACGCCACGCAGAGTAGGCCGAGGCCGCAGAGACGGATTCAACGCAGAGACCGCAGAGATCGCGGAGTATCCCATCTGGAATGAAATGTTGTCTCTGCGGGCCTTGCGGTCTTCGCGTTGATCGTGATCTGGTAGTCATCCGTCGGATACAGTCCACTAGTATTCGGGTCTCCGCGTTCTCTGCGTTGAAACTGTCCTCTGCGATCTCCGCCGACTCTGCGGTCTCCGGCGCCGAGACCGACCGCGCGCCTCAAAACGATAGATTGGCCGCGAAGTGCACGTGCGTGGACGCGTCGATCCCGTGGGCGACGGCGACGTTGAACCGAATGATGGCTGCGCTGAACCACACGCCACCGCCGACGCCGACGTCAATCGACTGATCCGTCAGCCGTTGGCCATCGTCGTACACCGTGCCTGCGTCGACGAACGCGTTGACGCCGGCTTTCCCGATGCTGAACGGAGAGGTGAGCGGCGTGCGCAGCTCGAGCGAGCCTGTGAGAAGGTTGTCGCCGATGGCCGTTCCTGCCTTGAAACCACGCAGATTCGCCGACCCGCCGAGCAGTGGTTTGAGATAGAGGGGTAGAGGCGTGTTGGAATCGTCGCGCAAGGCCCGTATCACCAGAATCGTTTGCCCGCGCAGACCGACATATCCCTGCGCATCGACCCGGAACCGGTTCGCCGAAACACTGTGAACGAAGTCGAGGCGATCCCACGACGCCTTGACGAAGATTGCGTTCCGCGGCAGCCATGGATCCAGCCGCGTGTCAATTGCGGCATCCACTCCCACTTGTACGTCGTGATCGATTGTGTCGAGAAAAGATACATGCTGATAACTCGCCGAGGCACCGATTCGCACTGCCGGCATCACGAGCCGTTCGCCGCGTATCCACGTGCCGCGACGGTCGTCGTCTTCGTCGAAAAAAGGATTCGTGATTCGGGAGATCGAGACGTCGCCCGTCACGCGCGTGATCGGACCGCGCTCGAAATCTTTCTCCAGCTCGGCAGCCGCTCGCTTCTCGCCGCCCCAGGTCGCCGGCAGCGACAGGCGGCTTCTCGACCCAAGGATGTCTGCGCGAGCGAGGCGAACGCCGTAGGTGAAGCCGTATCCGTCCTCACCGTGCAGGACCGGTAGCATCTGAAGATCGAGCCACCGTTTGGTGGTGACGACCCGTGTGGGCTGGCTGGGATCCCCGGTCGTTTGAATCTCGACGGGGCCCTCGTCGACGATCACGACGAGAACGATCCGGCTGGGGTCGCTGATCGAGGCAAAGCGCTTGAGAATCTCGACGCGTTCGAACCGCTTAGTGGCGCGAAGCCGTTCCGTCACCGCCGCCACGGTGTCGGGACCGACCGGCATACCGATGGTGACACCCGCGAGCTGCAGGATCTCAGCGTCTGAAGTGGCGACGTTTCCCTGAATTCTGACCTCAGCGACGATCTCAGACGGCTGGTCCTGCGCCGAGGAGATGCGGGCGTTCGCGAGCAGGAGCAAGCCGATCAGCAGTGGGAACACGAGGACGGTCAAACCACGAAGACACGAAGACACCAAGAATACGCGAACGAAAATCAGCCACAGAGGCACGAAGTCACAGAGACGCTCGACGCGCTCGGCCTGCGGAGCAGGCCGAGCATCAGGCGCGGCAACCAGCCAGATGAACGACCCTTTCCTCGGAGATTCGTCGTTCATCTGGCCGGTTGTCGCACCTGGTCCGCCGCTCTGCGGCGCGCGTCGAGCGTTCCGCATGCGGTTGCGAGCTCAGTGACTCAGTGACTCGGTGGCTCTGTGGCGTATCTTTCGGTCTTACTCGTGAACGTCAGCGTCCCGAGCCGACATCGACCTTGGTCTTGACGTCAGCCTGGCGGTAGTCGTCGTAGTCCACCGTCGCCCGCACGTCATGACGGCCGCTGGCGAGTTCGGCCGCCACCAGAAACTCGAGGTTCTTGGGGAGCCAGACATCGGCGAAGGGCTGGCTCATTGTCATCGACGCACGCACCGACTCGAGGCGCACGAACCACCGAACCGGAAGGAAGTCGAGGTCGATGTTGTCGAACGTGTACTTGACGATCTGCTTCGACTCCGGCTCGATCCAGAGCGTCACGAGCGCCACTTTGTTCAGCATGCGCATGATTTCCGCGTCTTGCGGGTCGTTGCGGTCGTGGCTCCGCGCCGCGCGGCGCTGCTGACGCTGGGAATAGAGATTCGTCGGAAAGTACTCGATCCGCAGCGTCTCCCGGCCTTCGACCATCTCGCGGCCGACGAGCGCATACCTGCCGTCCTCGAACTTGAAACGCAGGAAGTAGGCCGACGAGATGAACTGGGGTTCCCGGACCTGACGAAGCAGTCCGTCCACTCCGGGGCCGGCGACAGGATCGGGTGCCGATGAACCGTCGGCTGCCGACCCGACTGGACCGCCTTCTGCGGCTGCCTTTTGCGCTCGGGCGTCGCGCGCTCTGGTGCGCTCGAGAAACTCGGCTTCGTACTTCTGGCGGTCGGCCTCACTCAGCCGGACGCCGTTGATCTTGATGGGGCTGCGGACGAAGAACCCGTCGCGGATGTACCACGTGTATTCTCGCTGTTCGCCCCAGATTGGCTGCCGGGAGGGTCCCCGCACCTCGATCTGTTCGCGCTCGTCGAGAACGTACTGCTGCAGTTTCTTCCAATTGTCGTCACGCCTGGCCAGCACCTGACGCATGAACGCATCGAGGTCGGTCTCGGCGTGTAATGCGTAAGACGATGACAGCACTGCCGCCATCGTGAGGACGCCGATTGTTGAGATGAAAAAATTCACGTGGCGCAGGCCTTAAGGCCTGCGAACGCGGAGCTGAAGCCCCGCGCTACGCATCGAATGGGCTATCTCGTTCCTCGCTTTGCGAGCTTGCGATAGTACTCTTCGACGTCCTGCCGGAAGCCGGCCGGAACTTCTTCCGAACCCGACAGTGAGAGCTCGTTGTTATCGGAGCCGACCTTCTTGCGAAGATCGAATTCGAATTTCTTCAGGCGATCGAGGGCTGCCGCCTGCAGTTGCTCGAGGGCCTTTGGATCGGAGAACAAGCGGTCGCTGTCGAACGCCCGCAGCTGATTGATGATTTCATTCAGGTCCCGTGTGCTCATACCGGCGTCGCCGAGCACTCGCCGCAAATCCTCGGCCTCGCGCTGACGCTCCTGGTACTCTCGCCGCAACTGGCGGATGTCGTCGTTCGAATAGCCGTAACCATTCGGACGTGCATCACCGCCGAGCCAGGTGCCGGATGGTTGGCCGCCAAAGAGGTTTCGCCCTGCGGCCTCGCCCTGATTCTCACCTCGTGCGCCTTGCTGTCCTTGCTGGGCGCCCTGACCACCTTGGCCCTGTTGACCTTGTTGGCCCTGCTGGCCTTGTTGGCCCTGCTGGCCTTGTTGCCCCTGCTGGCCTTGTTGCCCCTGCTGGCCTTGTTGACCCTGCTGACCTTGCTGACCCTGCTGGCCTTGTTGACCCTGCTGACCCTGTTGGCCCTGCTGCCTTGTGCCTTGCTGGCCTTGTTGACCCTGCTGACCCTGTTGACCCTGCTGTTGGCCTTGCTGGCCCTGCTGTCCTTCTTGTCCCTGGTTGCTCGCCTGTTGGCCGCGATCGCGCATGCGCTGATCGAGCGACTCCATGCCGCGAACGAGATTTCGTGTCCGCTCGAGGGCCCGGTCGAGCGCGGCTTCCTTCTGCTCGTTACCGAGCGCCCCGGCCGCCTCGCCGATTTTCTTGCTCAATGCCTCCAGGTTCGTGCCGAGCGCGGCTTCAAACTGTTTTGCATAGTCGGTCATGCCGCGGTTGATCAGCTGTTTGGTGTATTCGATCATGTCCCGCATCTGCTTGCCGCGGATGCTGGCGGCCGCTTCGTCCAGCTTGCGCGAAGCATCCCGCTCGCCACGCCGCGTGTCGTCGGCCAGCTCCTGGAGCTGCTTCTCGAGCCCGGCGATCTTCGAAGCCATGGCGGACTTCTCGTCGATCAGTTTCTGTCCCTGTCCTTTCGCTGCGGCACTTTGATCGAGCTGTCGTACCTGAGACTCGACTTCACGCTGCTCGGAGGCCAGCGCTTCCGCCTTTCGCTGTGCGTCCTGGATGCTTTCCTTGGTCCGAGTGTTTTGACCGCGATTGAGCTGTTCCTGCGCCTGACGCAGCTTCTCCAGCGCCTGCGTGGCCTGTGCGCCGCCGTCACGCGAGCCGTTCGCCGCCGCACGCCGCATGGCATCGGCTGCCTGCTGAAGTTGTCGGGCCAGATCGTTCAAGTCCTGCCGGGGCATGTCGCGCGTGAGCTGTTCGAGCCGCCGCGCGGCCTCTTCGGCTTCTTCGGCCAGGGCCCGCTGACTTGCACCTCCGCCGCCAGCGTTCTGATTGGCGGCGGCCATGCGACGCTGCCGCTCCGCCTCCTGCTGCTGGCGTCGCGCGAGATCCTTCAGCTTGTCGGCCAGCTCGTCGATCTTCTGCTCCGACTGCTGCTCGCCGGCGCGCTTCTGCATCTCGTATTGATTGGCAAGCTTGTCGAGCTCGAGCTCGAACAGATCCGCCAGGTCGTTGGCGGACGCCTGCTGGCCGCCGCCACCGCCGCCGCCATTTTGCATGGCGAGCTGCATCTCGTACTCGAGCTCAGCGGCCTGCAGGTACTTCAACGCGGTCTGCTCTGGCGTCATCGCCGCTTTCGGATCCTGTTTCCTGAGGTCGGTTTCGGCCGATCCCATCTCTGGCGAGGCCTTGGACAGCAGATCAGCGATCTTCTTGAATCGCTCGTCCTGATCGACCTGGCGGCTCTTCATCTTTTCGATGAGCTCGTCCACCTGGTTCCGCAGCTTGCCTTGCGACAACGTCAGAAACACGACGTTCTCGCGATACTTCTCGGCCGAGAGCTTGGCCTTGTCGCGAATCACGTTGAACGTGGCAGCGACGATTTCTTTTTGCTGCTGCGACAGCTGGCCGACGTCGTTCCCGCCGCCGCCACCGCCACCCATCTGGGCCTGCGACTGCGCCGGTTTGAAGTCCTTCCGGAACGGACGAATCTGCACGAAGTAGATGTCGCTCGACGTCGTCTTGCCGCCTTGAACGGCATCGGTATCTGTAGCGCGGGCGTAGTAGGAAACCGAATCACCTGGTGTGAGCCCGAGCTCTTCGAGATAGACGGTATGTCCGGCCGAGACCTCTTCGAGCGGTTTTCCGCCGCCGAAGAGCTTGACCGTCTTTTCTTTGCCGCCGTTGACGGCGTACACGAGCTCGAGCTGCTTGATGCCGAAGTCGTCGGCCGCACGGGCCTCGACGAACAGTTCTTCGACCGGAGTCAGCATCGTGTCGCGGCCCGGCTTGGTGAACGAGACCGTCGGCGAGCGATCAGTCGTCACGTCGATGGTGTACTGCGGCGAGGCCGCAACTTTCTCCCCGTGCGGTCCTTCGAGCTCGATTCGATAGAACCCCTGACGATCGATCACGAAGCTTCCCGTCAACGATCCATCTGCCTGACGTGTCAACGGCTTCGAATCCGAGTCGTTCAGCAGGATCCGCCCGCCCGGTGTGCTCATTGTCGGCACGACGCGGAGCGCGACTTCGGTGCCGCGAAGCGCAGCGACGTCGCCTCCGTTGTCGATCTTCTGGGGCGGGAGGCCTGTGTAGGCGGGGAAGCGATATTCGAGCTCGAGTTTCGCCACCGTCGGCAAGTCGACGAGGGTCATCGTGTAGATCGGCGACTGCACGCCGTTCGAGACGACGTAGTAGTCGATCGTTTTTTCCAGGTGGAAGAGCAGGCCCTCGAAGACGAGCGGATCGGCAGAGGGAATGAGGGGCACGCGCTCGAAGGCCCCATCGGGCGCCACGCGCATCCGGACTTCGGCGTCCGTAGCCTTGAATCCGAGGAGCTTCGCCTTGACCTGCTGATCGGAGCCGCGCGGAACCGTGGTATTTCCGGGCGTCACCTCGATCCGGTACGGCGTGGATGCTTCAGCGCTGCGGTACACGACGACCAGCGCCTTGAGTCCGCTGCGCAGGAACGCCGGCCCGAGCACGACGATGAGGGTGGCCGCTATGGCCACGCCTGCCAAGGTCAGGGCGAGACGCCTGACACCCTGTTTCTCGATAGTGCGGTGATACTGAACGGCCTGGCATTGCTCGACTGCCTGCCGCACCAGGCGATCGACGAGCACAGGGGAGTGAGCGTCGGCGGCGACGGCCTCGTCGCTGCTGGCCTCGACGGCACTCAGAATGGAAGCTTCGAGCGTAGGATCCTGCTCTTCGAGATACAAAGCCACCTGGGCGTCCGTGACACGACGCTTCAGCGGTCGATAGAGCCAGACGCTGGCCAGTGCAATGAAGACAATTGCAACGACGATGCGGAACGCGATGATCGCGCTGGGGCTGAACTTCAGAGCTTCGAGGCCGGACGCCGACAGCAGCAACGCGAGGACGCTGCCGGCAACGACGACGACCACACCCCGAAGGGCGAGCCTGAGGCGCCAACGATTCCGGATCTGTCGAATGATTTCCACCAGCTCCGCACGATGGCTCATGGATGGCTCCCTTAATAGTCGTTGGTCGTGTCGTAGTCCTTAGTCGTTGGTTGTTAGACGACAGTCGTGAGACGTTAGTCAGTCGTGCCGACAAATGACCGACGACCAACAACTAACGACCAACGACCAACGACTACTCGACTATGCTACACCCTCGAAATCCGATTCGAGAGGATTGTTTCGGTGGCGAGAAGCAGGATCCCGCCGAGCAGCAGATACCACCAGATGGCCTGCCGCCGTTCGAGATCCCGAGGCGTGAGCGGCTCGGCTGCGGTGACCCGGTTGGCCTGCGAACCGGCTCGGCCAGTCAAGGCGGCGGTGAATTCTCCCGGATCCATCGATGCGAGGTCGGATTCAGCCGGATCGATGTCAACCGCGACGGTGGGCGGCCGGGCCTCCGTCGCGCCACCAGTGCTCCTCAGTTCGTAGAAACCCTGCTCGTCCAATTCGAGAAACTCGGGACCACTTCCCGAGGCGAGCGTCACACGCCGGCCGGACGGCGTCAGGGCCACGCGATCGCGGCGGCTCGTGTCGGTTCCGGTGAGCAACGAGCCAGCCGTGAGATCCAGGACCTGACCGACGGTTCGCCAGGCGGCGGGTTCCTCGTAGCGAGCCAGGTATCGGATCACCTGATGGACGAGCGGCAGAAAGATCGGAAGCCGCGGCAGGTCGCTCCACGAATCGTCTACGGTTGTGTTCCACGCAATCACTCGACCCAGGCCGACCCGTTGTTCCACCGCGGCCACGGCGCCATCGTCGAATCGCGCAAGGACACGGCTTCCGGGTGAAGCGGTCAGTCCCCGGTAGCGAAAGATCCGTGCGCCGGAGAACACCCCGCTGCGCGGCGCTTTGAAGACTTCGAAGATGGGATGGCTGTAGTCCAGGTAACCAAGAGCCCCGCCGCGGCCATCGGGACGATCGACAGGAGGACCCAGCGTTCCGGGTAACAGCTGCGCGTCGCTCGTCGGCCAGGTGCTGCGTTCGCCGAGCACCACGAGCAGGCCGCCGCCTTGCTCGAGGTACCGCTTCAACGCCCCGCCGCCGGCGGCGCCGGGAGGAAAGGGCGTATCGTTCAGGACCACGACGCCGCGTTTGTCGAGACCGGTTGGAGTCAGGCGCGCGGCCGGCACGACTTCTACCTGAAACGCAGGTGTCGTGCCGATCGACAGCGCCTTCGTCAGATAGAGGCTTGGGTCGTTTCTATCGCCGGTCTCTTCTCTGGGCGCCACGACCAGGACCGACAACGGACGGCTCGGCGTCAGCACGAAGTGAAAGGTGTTGTCCTGGGGCATGGCGTCCATCCCAGCGCGCACGGAACCGCGGACGTTCGAGTTCGCGAGAGTGAACTGTGCGAACGACACGGAAGTCGAGCTGTTGGCCCCGATGCTGACTGGCTTCGAGTCGATTTGATGTCCGTCGATTTCGAGCGACGCCGAGACGCCGTTGACGGCTGTTTTGCCACGGTTCATGACGCCGGCCGTCACCGTAATGCGCTCCTGGCCGGAAAAGCTCGCGCGGGAGAATGCGACGGATGGGATCGAAATGTTGCTCGGTTCCTGCGTGGCGACTGAGATGGGCGTCAGCACCGTGGAATCCGGCAGCCGAATCTCTTCAGCGCCGGTCCAGCCGGTCTTCTGAAAGTCGCTGACGAGCACTACTTCCTTGTTCTTGAGTGAGGATGCACCCAGGATGCTTTGTGCCAGCTTGAGTGCGGGGCCGTACCTCGTCGACCCGGATCCGATCTTCGCGGCGCTAATCGCCTGACCGAGCCGCACCCGGTCGTTGGTCGCGCGGACGTTCTCCTCCGCGTTCCTGGAAAACAGCACGAGCGTTGCGCGGTCGTCGTTGCCGAGACCATCGACGGCTCGCCGGGCTGCCTGTTGTGCCTGCTGCCACCGATCGCCGTAGCCCATGCTGGCGGACTGGTCCAGAAGAACGACGACTTCGCGCGCGCCGACCGACGGCTCGACCGCCAGAGCGCCTTGCGGCAGGAACGGCCGCGCGAAGGCCGCGACCAACAACATGATCGCCGCGGCCCGAAGGGCCAGCAGGAACCAGTGATGAATGCGGCGGCGCCGCACCGACTGATAGGGGATACGCCGCAAAAACATCAACGAGGGGAATTCAACGACGCGTTTGCGCTCTCGCTGGATCAGGTGGATGAACACCGGGATCGCGAGCGCCGACAGGCCGAGCAGAAAGAGGGGTGTCAGGAAGGGCATTGCGGCGCGTTACCTCACCCTCATGAGTCTTTCGCGATTCGACAAGGTACGTGAACAATGCGAAATCGAGGGGCTGGGACGTGTTGAGGGGCGTGTAGTCGATCCTTTGTTCCGAGAACTTCGTCGTGAGCGCGGTGATGTGCTCCTGCATCAGGGCTCGATATTGCTCAGCCAGGGCTTCCGGAACGACCGGGATCTGCTCGCCGCTCTCGAGGTCCTGAAAGCTCGACGCATCGTCGTACTCAAACTCGATCTCCGCAGGATCGAGGACGTGGAAGACCAGCAGGTCGTTGCCGAGAAACCGCAGCGGCTTGATCGCTTCGAGGATTACGTCCGGCTCCTCGTAGAAATCCGAAATCAACGCGAGAACGCTGCGCCGCTTGAAGTGCTCCGCCATCTTGCCGACGGGCACGCTCAGGCTGCCGGCCCGCTCGGCTTTGGACCGATCGAGGGTCTGCAGGACGACGTTGAAATGCTTGGCCGAGACCGGCACGTAATTGACGATCTCCTGGTCGAATGTGATCAGGCCGACCCGGTCGCGTTGACGGTGGGCCAGGTAGGCCAGGCAGGCGGCGAGATAGCAGGAATATTCCAGCTTCGTGATACCTCGGCTGGCGAACCCCATGGACTTTGAGACGTCGAGCAGGACCGAGAAGTTGGTATTCGTGTCGGCTTCGTACTGTTTGACGAAGTACTTGTCCGTTCTGGCGTACAGGCGCCAGTCGACGCGGCGGATGTCGTCGCCCGGCACGTAACCTCGATGCTCGGCGAAGTCGATGGACGCGCCGAAATACGGCGCCCGGTGGAGCCCGTTGATGAAGCCGTCGACGACCGTGCGGGCAAGCAGATCCAGCTTACCGATCCGCGCGAGCACGGTGGGATCGACGAATCGAGCTCCGGGGATCGCCCCGCCTTCTGCTAGCCTCGCCACTTCTGCGTGCCTATCCTCTTTTCACTGGCGCTGGGGCCCCACCCCCAGCGCGAACTGACGCTGACACCTCGCCTCGGATTCACATGTCCTCGGCTCGGTGTGGCCGCAGGCGCTCCCGTCCGCCCTTCCAGCCGCTCCTGCCCATCCAGCCATTACATTCCTGATTTGGGCACAGCTACCGCTTCGAGCAACTGGTCCACAATCTGATCGGTCGTGATGCCTTCCGACTCCGCGCGGAAATTCGTCAGCACGCGATGTCGCAGCACCGGATGTGCCATCGACCGGATGTCGTCGAAGCTGACATGGTACCGTCCGTTGGTCAACGCTCGCGCTTTGCCGCCAAGCACGAGATTCTGCGCCGCACGGACACTGGCGCCGAACGCCACGTACTTGCCGACCAGTGGCGGCGCTTGCTTCGATTTCGGCCGACTCGTTCGCGCTAAGCTGAGCGCGTACCGCATTACGGGTTCTGCCACGGGCACCCGCCGGACGAGCCGCTGAAACGCAACGAGATCCGGGCCAGTGACCGTTCGTTGGAACTGTGGATCGAGCACTGCCGTCGTCGTCCGCACCACTTCGAACTCTTCATCCTCGGGCGGATGGTCGATGATGATGTGGTACATGAAGCGATCCAGCTGGGCTTCTGGAAGCGGATACGTGCCTTCGAGCTCGATGGGATTCTGGGTGGCGAACACGTAGAACGGCTCGTCGAGGCGGTAGGTCCGTCCCTGAATCGTCACGCGATGCTCCTGCATCGCCTCGAGCAGCGCCGATTGCGTCTTGGGGGGAGTGCGGTTGATTTCGTCGGCCAGCACGATGTTGCTGAAGATCGGACCGGGCGCGAACACCATCTGCCGCCGGCCGGTCGTCGGGTCCTCCTGAATGAGGTCCGTTCCCGTGATGTCCGACGGCATGAGGTCGGGCGTGAATTGGATGCGCGTGAACTTGAGGTCCACCACGCGGGCCAGCGTGGCGATGAGCAGCGTCTTGGCCAGACCAGGCACGCCCACGATCAGGCTGTTGCCTCCGACAAACAACGTCAGTAGCACCTGATCGACCACCTCATCCTGGCCGACGATGAGCTTCTTGAGTTCTGTGACGATCTGCCGCCGTCCGGCGTTCATCTTGTCGGCCAGCGCGATGTCGTCTGCTGAGTCGAATTCGGCGGTGCCTGTAACTGGATCCACGGTGGTCCTCTCAAAACGGGTTCAAAGGTTCAACGGTTCAAAAGGTTCGAGAGTTCTGATCAAGGCGAATCTTAGTTCAAAAGGAGCGCCGCGCCGCCTCCTCAGCGATGGGGAATCAGCAGATTTCTTGGGGACCAGAGCAGGCTGCTAGAGGCAGCCTGACGTGAGAATTCAGAAGTTTGAATGAAGACTGGGTAGATTCCCCACTTCTTCCCTCCGACTTCTCCCTTCAGCCTTCTCCCTTCAGACTTCAGGTTGCTGGCTGTTTCAGCAACCTGCTAGTGCGTCATCCCGTAAACGACGTAATTGACGCCAAGTTTGTACGCGTCGTTCGATTCCTCGAGCGGCCTGAGGCCGGTGGCGGAAAATTCCCAGAACTCAGAAATATCGGTGTTGTAGTTGATGATCGCGATCAAGCGCTTGGTCGGGTCGTTGTTCTCGAAGATGCCGCGGTAGATCGGCTTCCCGGGGTCGTAGTAGTTGGGGTAGTCCTGCGGTGCCTCGATCTCGAAGAACGAGTGAAACAGCTCGTAACCGGGGGCGCCGGGCGTCGAGGCATCCAAATCGAAGAAGCGAACGTCCGGCAAGATCCGCCGCATTTGCGTTTCGAAGTAGCCCCAGTGGTCCGGCCGGAAGTCGTCGACAATGAGGAACCCGCCCTTCATCAGGTACGCGCGAAAGTTCGCGACTTCCTGCTCGGTCAGCGTGAAGAACGGCCCGGGCTCGCAGAGATACGCGAGCGGATACTTGAAGATGTCCGGATCTTCGAACGACAGGACGTTGGTTTCCTCGATGTGCGGCGCGAGATACGTGAGCTCGTTCAGAATCCTCATGAAATTGCGCTCGCCGGTCGGATAGTCGTGCGACCAGAAGACGCGCTGCGACGCATAGCCGACCGGCGGACCGTATCGCACCCTGACGAACGTGAACTTGCCGTCGTAGGGCGTGTTCGGCAGGATGGGCTCGACGCCGAATCGGCCCCCTCCACGAGGAAATTGTCCGATCTGGGCCATGAGCGCGATCGTTCCGGCGACAAGGGCGGCGCCGGTGAGGGCGATGACGCCGAACCTGCGGCTCAAGGTTTCTTTCCTTCGAGCTGCTGCACCGCTCGTGTCTTTTGCGCGAGAGCAGTCAGCAGCTTCTCGAACTCGCGCTCGTACTCGTCAGCGGGCATGCTGGCTTTGCGAAGCCTGAGTCCGGCCACTTGATCTTCGAGCGTGCGCTTCTCCTCGAGCGCTGCGCGCAGCGCAGGATCCGAAACGTTCGCGACTGCCGCTGCCCGGGCGCTGTCCGAATCGAGGAAGAGCGTCGTTGCCAGGCCAGCAGCGTCCTGGAGCGTCGCGTGCTCGCTCAAGATATAGCCCTCTTTCTCGAAGGCCTGCTGGACTTTCGTGCGGGCGTATTCGAAAGCTTCCTGCACCGAAACCCGGCTGTTTCGATCGGCGTCGGCTCCTTCACCAGTGAAAGCCTCGACGAAGTACTGCGGGAACCGAGTTTCGTTGCGCTCGCCACCCGTGCGAGTCGCCGTGACAATGGTGCGGCCCGGGCCGGCCAGGCCCTTCGCGAACTCGCCGCTCGAGCTGGCGGTGTTGACGAACACAAGGCGGCCCGATCGAATCTTTTCGACAAGCTTCAGATAGTCCGGGACGTACAGGTCGGGTCCAGGCAGGTTGAGTGCTGCCTTCTGCCCGTCGAAGCTGCCGTGCCCGAACAGGACGATGAACACTTCATCACTCGGACGCGCACGCATCGCCAGATCGGCGAAAGCACTGGTCACGTTCTCGCCGGTCGACTTCCCCTTGATTCGCGCCGCATCGCGCTCCGGTTTGTCGGACAGGTAGGTAATGTTGGCCTCGGGGATTCCGCCCTTGTTCTTGGCAGCGTCGATCAGCGCGGCGGCCCACTTGTGAAATTGCTCGCCGTGTTCCGCGTCGCCCTCCACTCCGTTGATGACGAGCAGGTAGGTGTCCTGCGCAGCGACGGGAGTGGCGAAAGCCAGAGTGACGACGAAAAGGACACCGGCGAGCCATGTGGCTTCCGCCTTTAGGCGGAAGAGAGCTCGGCCGGCCGAATGCATCTTCCGGCTGAAGCCGGAAGCCACCGTCCGTTCATACCAATCCTCTCGCGCGGCGGAACGCCCATTCGCCAGCGATCAGCCCGACGAGGAGGATCAGGATGGCCGGCATATCCCACAGGTCCCGTTCTTCGACCACCGTCACGCCTCGACCGCTGTAGCTGATAGCCTCGGGCAGCGACGCGGAGTCGGCCTCTGTATAGAAGCGGCCGCCAGTCTCTTCGGCGATGCGCTTCAACAGGGGCACCCGCATGGCCGCGTCGAAGTACTCGCTGTCGGCAGCGGACGCCCGAACGAACGCGGTGTCCGATCCCAGATCTTTTCCGTCGCGCTTGGCAGTCAGGCGGATGGTGTAAAGACCTTCTTCGTCGGGCACGACGCTCGATCCATATTCACCGTCGTGCTCGACGGTCCATTCGAGCGGGACGTCCGAGGTCTTGCCCGTTGGCGAGGTCACTTGTGCGATGACGTGTGCGTCGTTGATGCCGTTGTATTGACCGTCGAGAATCTCGGCTGTCAACTTCATCGGTTGCCCCGGATCCACGCGGTCTTGAGTCATCGTCAGCATCACTTTGTCGGGGACGTCGTCCACGAGCCAGCGTGCCAGGCGTCGCCAGAACGTCGCGTAGGTCGTGTCGGTGACGGGAATATTCGCGTTCATCCGCCACTGCCAGGAATCCTGGACGGGGAACGCCAGCGCTTTGCCGCGGCCGTAACGTTGAGACGCGAGCACGATCTGCTCTTGTTTGCGATTGTCCACCGCCGACAGCAGCACCGTGGCGCCCGCCTTGACGCCGTGCACCGCGTTCACCGAGGTGACGGGCGGGAGCTCGAGCCATCGTTTCTGCGACGCGGCTTCGTCGCCAGCGATCTGCGTGACCGGGCTGGTCGACCCGGCCCGCGTCGGCTTGACGCTCAGCTCGGAGAAGTACGGCCCGCCGCGTTGATCGGACGTCGCGTCCAGCGTGACGGGGAGCACCTCGCCGACGGGCGTGCCGGCCCATCCACCCTCGGCGAAAGCCCGGCGGCCCCCCAGCATCAGAAGTCCGCCGCCCCGCTTGCTGACGAAGTCGGCAATCATGCGGAGCTGCTCGGGCGAGAACGAAGCGGCTTCGACGCTGCCCAGAATCAACGAGCGATACTCGAACAGCTCGTCACGCGTCTTTGGAAAACCGTCCACGAGCTCGTCGGGGTTGCCGACGTCGAGACGCAAGTACTTGTTTTCGGCAGTCCGCTGCAGAATGACGACCTGCAGGTTCTTGTCGTCTTCCACTGCTCGGCGAATGAACTTGGCCTCGAAGCGTGGCTCGCCCTCGAAGTACAGAATCTTCTCGCGCCGGTCGCTGACCTCGATGAGCGCCTGGCGCGAGTTGTTCTGCGCCACCTGCTCGTTGGCCTGTGCGGGGACACGAAAACGGAACAGCCGCGGTCCGGCGTCGGACGCGGTGAACCGCACGCGGACCGTGGCCGACTCGCCATCCGGAGGGAGGGTCACCTCCTGCGTGCCGACAATCCGCCCTTCGTCTTCGACGTTGAGAGGTACTTTCACGCCGGCGTAACCACTTTGCGTGAGCACGACGTTGACGACCAGCGACGTTCCCTTCAACGCGGATCGCGGCGTCTCGACTCTCGTAATCTGAACGTCGCGCGCGAATTTTTCCTGACCGATGCCGACGGTGAACACGGGAATCGATCGGGCCTTGAGGCTGGCGATCGATTCGTCGAGCGCGGAGTCGGACGTGTCGGCGCCGTCGGTGACCATGACCAGACCTGCCAGCGGCAGGCCCGACAGCTCGTCGCGCGCGCGGTCGAGCGCACCGCCCAGTCGAGTCGTGCTGCCTTCATAGCTGAGATCGGCCGCTCCCTGAAGACGGTCGGCTGTTGACGAGAATCGGAACAGTCGAAGCACGAACTTCCTGGATAGCGCGCCCATCAGCGGGCGATCGGCGGCCAGCTGGTCGGTGACGAAGGCGCTGCGCGGACGGCCGTCACGATCGGCGATCTGAAAGCTGCGCGAATCGTCGATCAGAACGCCGAGGAAATTCTGTTGTGGAACGGCAGCCTTCAAGATCAGCGCAGGACCAAGCAAACAGAAGAGGACAACGGCGAGAACGGCGAGCCGCAGCGCGATCAGCACAACACGATCGCGCGCCCGACTCTTGGCAACCGAGCGGTAGCTCAGCAACGCAAAGGCGCCGATCGCAGCCGCGACCAGCAGAATCCCCAGCATCGGCCTGGACACGCCGAAGACGAAGTCGCCCTGCTCGAAGAACAGCGGCGGATACTTGAACAGAAAGCGAAAGATTGCCTCGAACATCGTTAATCCCGGAACTAAAGGATTCTACTTCCCGCAAGGCGTTCGAGCGAGTATATCTAGATTTAGGTGGGGCTCTGCCCCACACCCCGGCTCGGTCGCTCGCGGGGCCCCAAGACCCCGCGCCGCTCCCTCGCAGGCGCGCTGTGCGCGCCTAGCCTGTCATGGCACGGGTGGTCCTCTCGATCGTGTGTCGGAGTTGCAATGGCCTTTCTCATCCGCCTGATTGTGAACGCGGCCGCGTTGTGGGTGGCGACGCGGTTGGTGAGCGGTGTCACGTACGTCGGCGGTTGGGCGCCGTTTTTCGGCGTCGCGCTGGTGTTCGGCTTCGTCAACGCGTTCATTCGCCCAGTCGCCAAGATCCTCGCGTTCCCCGTGATCATTTTGACGCTCGGTCTCTTCTCGCTGGTCGTCAACGGGCTGATGCTGTGGCTGACGAGCAGCCTATCGGATACCCTGGGGCTGGGCTTTCACGTGGGTGGCTTCTGGCCGGCGTTCTGGGGCGCACTCGTCGTCAGCATCGTCAGCACCTTGCTGTCGATGATGGTCAGCGAGGACGAGTTCGAATCTAGAAAAAGTCTGAGGTTCAGGGCTTGGGCTCAGGGCTTGGGCATGCAGGCTTGGCTTGAGGCTCAAGAACGAAGGGCTTACGCATTAGCCCTTAGCCTTCAGCCCTTACCTTCTTATTGGGCATCTCGATCTTCGCTACCGTGATCGTGTCGCCCTTCATTTCGCCGGTGAGGCTCACGGTGTGTCCGGCATGGGCGGCCACGAGCTTAGAGGGATCCTCGAGCTTGTAGACCTTCCCGCTCGAAACGAAGACGTAGCTTGCACCACCCTTGACGCAGGTCTCGGTGCACGCGCGCGCAGTCTGTCCCTCGGTATGCTTGGCGCCGCAATGGCTGTCGCTGATGTCGCCGGCCAAGGTCTGGTCCGCGGCGAACGCAACTGCGGTGAATCCGAACGCCAGAACGACGGCCGCACAAAGTGACTTCATTTATGACCTCCTTAGATGGACGGCAGATGTCTCGACATTCTATTACGAACCCTTCTTTGCCGGCGGCGCGCCGAACTTGATCAGGAGAGCTTCGGTCGTGCCTTTCGGGACATCGATCACCACCCGATCGCCGACCTTGAGGTCACTCGCTTGCGCTGCTTGACCGCTCTTTTCGAAGGTCGTCTTGTCGTTGAGCGCCAGGGTCTTCGTCGTTTCAGGCGACACTTGCACGGTGACCGACGCGGCGGAAATCTGCGTCACCACGCCGCGAACGTGGTCGTTGTTCCCATGGGCCAGGACCGCCGTTCCCGCGGACACGAACGCGAAGAGGAGAGTCAGCACTGCGAGTCGCTTCATCGTTGAGCTCCTTTCTTCTACCATCGGCACTCAGCACTAGAAGGCTAGTGTACATGCCCTGAGGGGGTCTCGACTTGCTCCCCGGCCAGGAACGCTTCGTCTGCTCGTTCTTCTTCGAGCTCCGCGCGAGTCTTGGGATTGAACGTCGTCATCTCGGCGAGATGCTCGTCGGTCAACTCGTTGATGTGCCGAATGAAATGCACGAGCTTCCAGGAATCGGCGTCATTGCCGCCGCCAGGGCCCCATGCGGGCATGCCTGTCAGTCGAACCCCGTTTTCGATGATCCAGTAGATCTCGCCGTCGGTGAGGCGCTGCGTCGCGGGCAGCCGCATGTCCGGTGCTTTGGGATAGAGATTGCGACCGATCTCGGTTTGTCCGCTGCCATCATTCGCGTGACAGGACGCGCAGTGGTCCGCAAAGTGCGCGCGTGATTCTGCCCAGATCTCTGAAGAAAAAGGCACCGGGTTCCTGGCATCGCGGGCTCGAGATGGAATGGCGAACCCGCGGACCGAGCGCGCGAGCACAGTCTCCAGGTAACTCGGAGCGGAGCGCGTGCTGAAGCCGCCGAAGTTCCACGCGGAGTACGCGACAACGGCGAGGACCACTAGCGCCACAATCAACAGCACATGTGTGATTCGCATGGTAAAGACAGCTCTCAGCTCTCAGCTCTCAGCTCTCAGCTTCGGCTTTCGGCTTTCAGCTCTCAGCCCTTAGCCCTTAGCCCTCAGCTCTTCTTAATGTGAGTGTCCACTCCGAGGTTCACCCATCCGCATGTTCCACATTCGATCTTTGGCTCCTCCCGGCAAAAGACGCAAGTACACACGGAAAGAGACCGGGGCCGAGCCGTAGGCGGCTTTCAACGCCGTTGGCGTGCGGTCGATGGTAATGTCGCCACCAATCCCGATGTCGAGCCGCCGATGGCTCAGGACATCGTGGACGCCCCCCAGGGTCAGCGCAAGGACGGGGTCCGTCAGATTGGAATCGCCCTCATCTATAACCTGATTGCCCAGCAGGAGGGCAGTTTCGACCTGTACGACCTCGAATCTCGTATAGAACGCATTCGATCGGATACTCCGAGCGCCCTCGACAAGGATCGCCTGGCGCGGGCCATGGTCCGTGTCGTTGCGGCCGTAGGCGATCGTGAATGCCGACAGGTCGCTATCACGGGCGCGTGTCCAGGAAGCGGACGCCGTGGTTCGCGTGATGTCCCCCGGTTCGAGCTCTTCCGGTTCGGTGAGATGCGCCGCAGAGATCTGGAGCTCCCACTGCGGCGTCGGTCGAAACCATAAGCGGCCCGAGTAAGAGTCCAGCTTGCCGAAATCAAGATCCCACCGATTGTCGTCAGGCTCGCGACCGTTGAAGACCGACCCCTCGAGAATCCACGGGCCGCGATCGATGGCAGCCGTCACGACACCGAACGCGATGTGCGTGGAATCGAGAGTGTGGTGGCTGAGCGGCGCCGTCGGGTTGTCTCCAGCCGACGCCCGATGCATGAACGCCACCGGGCCGATGGCTGGCTCGCCTACCGGACCGCCAGCGACCGTCAGGCCTGTTGAGGTCGAAAGTGGAATGCGCCAGGCGCCGGACAGCTGCATGAAGAAGTCGTGCGGATGCTGTCGATCGACGAGCGGTTGCCCGTTCAGCGCCTCGCCGACCTGAAAGAGTTCCGCGTAACCGTCCTTGCCAACCAGAGCTGGATCGAGACTGAACATCGACGCGAACGTCAACTGTCCGTGCGACGAATTTCGAGATGCCATGCCCATCCACCAGCTCGGAGCGACAAATTCATCGTCTCCGCGCGCGCTCCCCTGGTGGTTGAACTCTGCATACAAAATGCCGCTGTCCATGAATCGCCAACCATCGGCGGTGTTCGCGTGAACGTGCTCCTGCGACGAGACCGGGCTCTGCAACGTTTCTGCTGGGGTCGACGTAGCTGCGGACTCCTGCGCCTCGGCAGGTGAGAAGACGATGAGGTGGAGGCAGGCGATCCCGAGCACCCTGCGCACCTCGGGCACCCCGTGCACCTTATTCAATAGCCGCGCGTGCTGTGCGAACTTGCGAGGCGCCAGCGTTGGTTTCGGTCCACGCGAACAGGAGCTCGCGCGAGCCACGAGACATCCGCGGATTGCCCGCGGGCCGGCCTTCGCCTGCGCCGGCAATCGTGTGGGCGACCGACCGATTCCCGTCGGGTTCGATTCGGCGGACCTTGAATTGCGAGCGCTGATTCGCAAACTCGATCCACGATACCGCCGCCGAGCCGTCCTTCAACAACTCGACGTCCACATGCCCCGTCGCGCTGACGTCGTCCACTCGAACCGGAGAACCGAATGTACGGCCGGCATCGCGTGAAAACGCGACGAATGCTTTTCCTTCTTCTTTGATGGCATTGAACCAGGCCACTGCCACCGCGCGGCCGCTGGCGCTCACGGCCGGGCCATTCACCGGACAGGCGTCGATTTCCCAGTTGTCGTTGTGCACGGCCACCGGTGTCGTCCATCGACCGGCGGTCAGGCGCGAGACGTAGATGTCCCGCACTTCTTTCGGGCTGCGATTACGAAACGCGACGATGGGGCCTTCGGAGGTGGTTGCGACGGAGGTGGGGCAGCACTCACAGACCCGTGTGTCGATCGCGACCTCGCGAAGCTGCTTGCCTGCTGTGGTGAACGTCGTCGAGCGAAGGCTCATGTTGTCGGTGGCGTTCGGAGAATCGGGATCCGTGGCGCGGCCGTCCAGCCAGACGAGACCCAGACCAGCGCCCGGTGCCTGGAAGAGAGACGCGAAGCCATGCTGCGTCTGCGTGCCGTCGTGATGGGGGCTGGCCGGAGCCGACCAGGTCGCTCCGCCGTCCTTCGACCACGCGACTTTCAGGTTGTAGGCCTCGGGATCGGGACCGTTTTCCTGAATCCATGCGGCGGCGAGACTTCCATCCGCAAGAGCCAACACCGCGGGCACGTCAGCGGCGTTGACCACCAGGTCGGCGCCCGAGATGACCGAGCGCGGCGAGGACCAGCCCGTCGGCGTTCGCTCCGACATCTTCAGCGTGGCCTGCGAGCCCGCTCGTTCCATCCAACTCAGGATCGCCCGGTCGGCAGTGATGAGTTGCGGTGCCGAACTCTCCTTCGCGGCAGGCGAAGTGACGGGCTCGATCGTCAACGTCCATTCACGATCGGGCGACGCGGATACCGTCACGAGCATCACAGCAATCGCCGCGACGAGTGCACCAGAGATAAAAGTCGAGCGGGCAGAAGAGTGCATGACGAGATCCTAGCCGATGGGTGCGACGGCCCGCACCTGAAGAGTTTCTTAAGGTAGACTTTCCCGATGTCTTCGCGTCGAGCATGCGCCACGACTGGACCACACAAGAGATTGCAGAGATTTATCGCACCCCTTTGTTGAGTCTGCTACAGCGCGCGCAGCAGGTCACGCGCGAGTTTCATCGTGCCGATCAGGTACAGACGTGTCATCTCGTGTCGATCAAGACGGGCGGCTGTCCGGAGGACTGCGCATACTGCCCGCAGAGCGCGCACTATCACACGCCGGTCACACGACACGGGTTGATGGATGTGGACGAGGTCATCGGGAGAGCGCGGCGTGCTGCGAGCGAAGGCGTGACGCGCCTGTGCATGGGCGCTGCCTGGCGTGACGCGCCCGAAGGTCCTGAGTTCGAGACTGTTCTGCAAATGGTGCGCGGAGTCTCCGAGCTCGGTCTCGAGGTGTGCTGCACGCTCGGCATGCTGACCGACGAGCAGGCGCACCGGTTGAAGGAAGCCGGACTCACCGCCTACAACCACAATCTCGATACGTCGCCGGAATTCTACGGCTCGATCATCACGACGCGAGTCTACGACGAGCGGCTGCGCACTCTCGCCTCGGTGCGCAAGGCCGGCTTGACGGTCTGCTGCGGTGGAATCATCGGGATGGGTGAGTCCGAGCGGGACCGCTTGGGTTTGCTTCGACAGTTGGCGACTCAGAAGCCACACCCGGAGAGCGTGCCGATCAACCTGCTGCAACGAGTGCAGGGCACGCCGCTGGCGAACGAGGCTCCAGTCGACCCGCTCGTGCTCGTCCGGATGATTGCCACCGCGCGCATTCTCATGCCGACTTCCATGGTTCGTTTGGCCGCCGGCCGCGACCAGCTGAATCGTGAGGCAGCCGTGCTGTGCTTCATGGCCGGCGCCAATTCAATCTTCGTGGGCGACAAGCTCCTCACCACGACGAACCCGTCTCCCGGTCAGGATGAATTGCTGTTCGACGACCTTGGGCTGACGCCTATGCCGTCGCACGCGACGCGATCTCGGCTGGGCGGATAGGGCAGGTAAGGCAGGTAGGTCGGGTAGGTTGCAGGTGAGATACCCTCCCGCCCCACCAGCCCTACCTGCCCTTCATGTTCGCAGCAGCAAAGGCCCATTGATCCGCTGCCTCCGCGATCCGCTTGTCGGTCGGCCGGTACCCATGTGACGCCTGTGTCTCCACACGAATGAGTGTCGGGCGATCGCAAGCCTGGGCGACCTGCAGTGCGGCTGTGAACTTGAACGAGTGGCTTGGCACGACCCGATCGTCGTGATCGGCTGTGGTGACCAGCGTGGCGGGATAGCAGGTACCGGCCTTCAGGTTGTGGAGCGGAGAGTACTCTGAACAAGTACGCAAATGCCGAGGCATCGTCGGACGACCCGTACTCGACGGCCCATGCACTACCGCCGGTGAACTTGTGATAGCGCAGCATATCCATTACCCCGACTGCCGGTAGTGCGACGGCGAAGAGTTCGGGCCGCTGTTCCATAACCGCGCCGACGAGCAAACCGCCATTCGAGCCGCCCATGATGCCGAGCGTTTGCGGCGACGTGTACCGTTCGCGGATCAGGTACTCGGCGGCGGCGATGAAGTCGTCGAAGACATTCTGTTTCCGCTCGTGCATCCCGGCTTCGTGCCACGCTTCGCCGTACTCGCTGCCGCCGCGCATGCTGACCGTCACCCACACGCCTCCGGTTTCCAGCCACGCCGGCACGTCGGCGCGAAACGTCGGTTGCGTCGCGACGTCAAAGCCTCCATATCCGTACATCATCGTCCGATTGGTTCCGTCCTTCTTCAGTCCCTTGTTGTGCGTGATGAACATCGGGATCTTCGTCCCGTCCTTTGAGGCAAAGAAGACGCGCTCGGTCGTGTACTGCGCTGGATCGAACGTGAGTTTCGGAGGCTCGAACGCGGTACTCTTGCCGGACTCGATGTCGAATCTATAGACCGTCACCGGATCGAGCGGCGACGTGAACGTGTAGAACACTTCCGATCGATCGAAACGGCCGAACGGTCCGCTCACGGCCCCGAGTCCAGGCGTCGTGATGCCGACCGGCTTGCTGCCGTCCAGTTCGTAGAACCGGACCACGCTGCTGACGTCCTCCAGCGTGTTGACCGCCACTCTGCCGGCGATGAGCGCTGCCGACTCGATGGAATTGGCGCTTTCGGGAACAATCGTCTTCCAGTTTTCAATCCCCGGTCGATCCAATGAAACGGCGACGACTTTTTTCTTGGGGGCCTCGCGATCCGTGAGGACGTACATGACGTTCTTCACAACGCCCAACGGTTCGTACTGCGCGGTATGTCCGAGATAAAGCGGCGCAACCGGTCGATCCATCGCCGGCGTTTTCGGATCCGCCAAGGTCCTTTACGAGCAACTCGTTCTTGTTGCTACTGCCTTTGTTGGTGACGATGAAGAGATAGCGGCCGGCCTCGTCGAGTCCGAGATCGATGAAGAGCATCGGCTCGTTGGGGCGGTCGTAAATGAGCCGGTCGGCCGACTGCGGCGTTCCGAGCGCGTGGTAGTAGATCTTCTTGTCGCGAAGCGCCACCTGGAGTGCTTGACCCGGAGGTGGGTCCGGATACCGGCCGTAGAAAAACCCTTTGCTGTCCTTCGTCCAGGCCAGGCTGCTGAACTTCACCCAGCGAATCGTGTCGGTCAGTTGTTTTCCCGAATCGAGCTCGCGCACGAAGTACGTCGACCAATCCGATCCACCTTCGGATTGTCCGTACGCGAAATATCGTCCGTCGGGTGACGGCTCGAAGTCCGACAGCGCGATCGAGCCGTCCGGTGAAAACGCATTCGGATCGAGTACGAGCGTTTCGGGACCGCCGAGCGAGCGACGGCCGAATATGACGGCCTGGCGCTGAAGACCGGTGTTGCGCCAATAGAACCAACGGCCGCCCTCGTACGTGGGCGGAGTGATCCTGGGGTAGTTCCAAAGTTCAGTGATGCGGCGTTGGAACTGGCCGCGCTGCTCGAGCGACTCGAGGTACTTGAACGTGACGGCGTTCTGCGCCGTCACCCACTTCTGCAGGTCCGGGGAATTGAGATCCTCCATCCATCGGTATGGGTCGGCGACCTTCGTTCCAAAGTAGTCGTCGACCACGTCGCCCTTCTTGGCGGGAGGATATCGGTTCGATGCGGGTTGAGCCGAGAGCACGGTCAGGAGGAATCCTCCCGCGATCGCGACCATCGCGATCGTGCAGCCGATCGTTCGAACGAGCCACACTCGAAGCCTCAGCGATGACTGCGTCATGGGGAAATTATAGTTCCGAGGGCGCTGAGGAGGCAGAGCTCGCAGAGGATTCGATTCAACGCAGAGACCGCGGAGAACGCAGAGTCAATACATTGGTTGTGCGGTGCTTCTCGTGCAGCTTCAATCAAGTCGCAAGTTCTGCTCCATAGAGCCCAGCACTACCGTGAAGTTTCTGCCCACTCGAATGCGATTGGTGTCGGTTCTGCACGTTTCCAGGGCTGGCATGCTCGGTGCCTCAAGCCTTGCCATGGCCGACGCACCTTCCGCCGAGAGGTTGAACGAAATCACCGAGCGCATCATTGGTTCTTCGATCCTGGTCCACCGGGCGACTGGACCGGGACTGCTCGAAACGGTCTATCTTGCCTGTCTGGTCTTCGAGCTGGGGCAATTGGACTTCAAGTTGCAGACCCAGTCACCCATACCAGTTGTGTACAAGAGGGTGAGGCTCGATTGTGGCTTCCGAGCCGATCTGATCGTGGAAGATGCCGTGATCGTTGAGATCAAGGCTGTGGACCGGCTCGCGCCTATTCACCAAGCCCAGATGCTGACGTACCTTCGTCTCTCCGGCTATGCGGTCGGTTTGATCATCAACTTCAACACGAAGCTGCTGACCGATGGTGTTCGACGTGTTGTGAATGGGTTTCCCGAGCCTGCGGGGGACATGAGGCCGCGGAGGACGGACTCAACGCGGCGCTGAGAACAGATTCAACGCAGAGCCCGCGAAGAACGCAGAGGACTTATTAACGCAGGGCTCACAAAGTGCGCGGAGGGCACTGAAGCGTTCTGCGGTCTCTGCGTTGAAAACCGTCTCTGCGCTCTCCGCTCTCTCTGCGCCCAAAGGCTTTCCGCCGGTTGTAGAATCGCCTTATGGCGCGTGACCAGTTTGCCGAGGTTCGGTCACAGCTGGCCGGCATTGGCCGCCGCTTCTACACACGTGGCTGGGCGCTCGGCACGAGCGGCAACTTTAGTGCCGTCGTTTCGCGTAAACCGTTGAAGCTGGCAATCACAGCGAGCTCCGTGCCGAAGGGCCGGCTCAGCCCTGCTGATATCCTGACGTGCGGTGAGGACGGCGAGGTGCTCGCGCCGGTTTCCAAGCGTTCCTCGAAGGCTCGGGCGCAGTCGGCGGTTCGACGCTCCTCCGATCCCAGGCGTCCATCGGCCGAAACCCTGCTCCACCTCGAGATTGCTCGTCGCCGCGACGCCGGCGCGGTCTTGCATACGCATTCAGTCTGGACCACGATCCTTTCCGATATTCATGGTGCGGATGGAGGGTTCGATATCTCAGGCTTCGAGATGCTCAAGGGACTGAACGGTGTGCGATCGCACGAGCATCGCGAGTGGATTCCGATCATCGAGAACGATCAAGACATGCCGCGCCTCGCACGTCGAGTGGGAGCTACACTCGACGAGTTTCGCAACGCACACGCGTTCCTGTTGAGCAGGCATGGGCTCTACACATGGGGCGAGACGCTCGATGAGGCCGAACGTCACGTCGAGATTCTCGAGTTCCTGTTCGAGACGATTGGGCGGACAAAACAAGTTCAAGGGTTCAAGGTAGGAGGCTCGACATATGGCTAAAGTGAGAATTCCGGATGAACACCGAACCATTGAGGACGCCGAAGGCATCACGGCTTTTCTGGCGTCGCGCGATATCGAGTACGAGCGATTGGATCCACAGACGGGTAACTCGCGCCAGGGCACGTCGGAAGAGTTGCTCGGTTCTTACGCCGGGAAGATCGACGAGCTGAAAGCGCGGGGCGGGTACGTCACGGCGGACGTCATCGATGTCAATGCCGCCACGCCGGGCCTCGAGGCGATGCTCGCCCGGTTCAACTCCGAACACTGGCACGATGAAGACGAAGTGCGCCTCATCGTCGAAGGGCGCGGCCTGTTTCACATCCATCCGCGCACAGGCCCGGTGTTCGCTATCGAAGTCGAGGCGGGCGACCTCATTCGCGTGCCGAAAGGCACACATCATTGGTTCGACCTGTGTGCGGACCGCCGGATTCGAGCGATCCGCCTCTTTCAGGATCCGTCGGGATGGACGCCCCACTACACGGAGAGCGGAGCCGACAAAGGATTCCAGCCTGTCTGCTTCGGGCCGGTGTACTTTCCTGGGACCGGTACTGCGCCAGTCAGTCAATAGTTTGCCCTTCGAATTTCGTCGACACCAGATCCGAGCGATTGTGCTCGACATCGAGGGCACGACGACGCCGATCGGTTTCGTTTATGACGTGCTTTTCCCGTTTGCGCGGACGCATCTCCGCGACTATCTCGATCAAGCTGATGTCGAACATCTCCGTGAGCCGCTTCGGCGCCTTCGCGCCGAGTGGTCGGCCGACGTCGAACAGGGAAATGGCCCGCCCCAGTGGTCTCCCCCCAACGAGGCCCAAGGCCTGAGGCCTGAGGGCCAAGACGCGCAAGCCTATCTGCAATGGCTGATGGATCGCGATCGCAAGTCGCCGGGGCTGAAACTGCTGCAGGGTCAGATCTGGGAACGGGGTTATGCAGCCGGACTACTGCACGGTGAGGTCTTTCCCGACGTCCCACAGGCGCTTCAGCGATGGCGGGATAGCGGGATCACCATTGCTATCTACTCGTCAGGCAGCCAGCTCGCGCAGCGGCTGCTTTTTGGGAGTACGCGTCAAGGCGACTTGACGACGCTCATCTCACGGTTCTTCGACACCGACGTCGGCGCGAAGGCGGCGGCCGAGAGCTACGTTCGGATCGGCCGCGAGCTCGCATGTCCTGTCGAACAGGTGCTGTTCGTCTCGGATGTGTCCGGCGAGCTGAATGCCGCGCGTGAGGCAGGATGCCAAACGCTGTTGTGCGTCCGGCCCGGCAACCGTCCTCAGCCGGAGGACGCGTACACTACGATCCGGAGTTTCGACGAGATCGTTTAGGGCGGGAGAGGCGAGAAAGGCTGGAAGGGCTGGATAGGCGGGAGAGGCGGGAAAGGCTGGATGGGCAGGGCCTTATGAGAGAAGCTGTCATCGTCGCTAGCAGCCGGACGCCGCTGGCCAAGTCGCATCGAGGATCGTTCAACCTGACGAGACCGGACGATCTTGCCGCTCATTGCATTCAGCATGTGCTGGAGAAAACGCCGCAGGTCAGCGCTGCCGAGATCGAAGAAGTGATCCTGGGGTGCGGTCAGCCGCATGGTCCGCAAGGTCATAACATCGCCCGCGTCGCCGCTCTACGGGCGGGACTACCGGTGACGACCGCTGGTGTGACGGTCAATCGAATGTGCAATTCGGGATTGCAGGCGATTGTCCAGGCGGCTCACATGATCGTGCTGGAAGGCGCGGAAGTCGTGATCGGCGGCGGCGTCGAGTCGATCACGATGGTCCAGCGGGACGCCTCGCCAAATCCCAACGTGCAGGAGCGCTATCCGGGCGTCTACATGATCATGGGCGAGACGGCGGAGATTGTCGCCAAACGGTACGGAGTCAGCCGTGACGCTCAGGACGAGTACGCCCTCTCGAGCCAACAACGTACTGCGCGTGCTCAGCGCGATTGTTCCTTTGACGAAGAGATTGCGCCCATCGAGGTCACTCGTGGAGTGTTCGACAAGAAGACCGGCGAGAAAGTCGCTGACGAGACCGTCTGCGTCCGACGCGACGAGTGCAATCGCGCGGACACGACGCTCGAGGGATTGGCCAGGCTCCCGCCCGTGTTCGACACCTCGAGCGGGCAGGGGAGCGTCACAGCCGGCAACTCCTCGCAGTTGTCCGACGGTGCGTCGGCCACTCTCGTCATGTCGATGGATCGCGCGAAGGCGCTTGGCGTCGAGCCTCGCCTCATCTTTCGCGGATACGCGGTCGCCGGTTGCGAGCCGGACGAGATGGGGATCGGGCCTGTGTTCGCAGTCCCCAGGCTGTTGCGGCAACAGGGCCTTCGGGTGGACGACGTCGACGTGTGGGAGTTGAACGAAGCGTTCGCCTCGCAGGTGATCTACTGCCGCGATCGGCTCGGCATTCCGGCGGACAGGCTGAACGTCAACGGCGGCTCCATCGCTATCGGCCATCCGTTCGGCATGACTGGCTCCCGCCTCGTCGGCACTCTCGCGAATGAGATGCTTCGCCGCAACGCCCGCTACGGCATCGTCACGATGTGCGTCGGCGGGGGACAGGGCGCAGCAGCCTTGTTCGAGCGGGCGAACTAACGGGTTCGATAGTTCAAGAGGTTCAAAGGTTCGACGGTTCAATGATGTCAAGGTTCAATGAGTTCAAGCGGTTCAACCTTTCTTGACCCGGCGGTTATTGAAAGGAGAATCGGGACCGCACGAGTGAAGGTATTTCATCAGTCGAACGTTGGCAGCCAAAGCGCGAATCGCGAGATGCACCAAACGAGCGTGTTCTTCTGCCAGTAAGTAGCCTCGAGCGTGACCGTCATGGAGGTGCGCCTTGGTCTCGTCGAGGGAGCCGTGAGCGATTTCGAGGAACCGCGCAAATTCCGTCGGCCTGAAGCGACCGAAGCCTTCGGCTGTGTTTCTGGCTGCGGAGGCACTCGAGTCTCGAATCTGTTCGCGATATTTGATGTCCCGCCACGCAGCTCCCTTTGCGGTAGACGCGAAGATCTCCTGTTCTAATTCGAAGGCAAGTTGCCATGCGATGAGATCTTCAATGCGCCGTACGGCCACGCAAATATGGCAAGCATGATGAGTTCCACAAAAACCGCGTGAACCGCTTGAACTGTGAGAGAACCGTTTGAACCCTTGAACCCTTGAACCCTTGAACATCTTGAACATCTTGAACTAGCATCGCCACTCTGATGAAAAGGAAGCTGATGATGCTCAGCAAAACGCAGGCGCGCACCGTCCTCGCGGGTTTCTGTCTGATCGCCCTGGCGAAGTCAAGCTTAGGGGCAGGTCTTCAAATTACGAGCACAGCATTTCCGGCCAACGGCGCGATTCCTTCCAAGTACACGTGCGACGGTCCCGGCATGAATCCGCCCTTGGCGTTCAGTGGCGTCCCCGCCAAGGCGCAAAGCCTCGTCTTGATCATGGACGACCCTGATGTGCCGAAGAACCTGGTGCCATCCGGCGTCTTCGATCACTGGCTCATTTGGGATTTGCCAGCCGACAGCAAGGGCTTCGCCGAAGGCACGGGAAAAGGCGGCGTCAACGGCATGGGCCAGCCGGGATACATGGGGCCGTGCCCGCCGGACCGCGAGCATCGGTATTTCTTCAAGCTCTACGCGCTCGATACCAAGCTGACCTCGGCCAAGATCTCGAACAAAAAGGATCTCGAGGCCGCGATGGAAGGGCACATCATCGAGCGAGCGGAGCTGGTCGGGAAGTACGAACGCACACAGAAATAGCGACATTCGTAACTGAAGTGGGCCGAAGTCACCCTGGCAACAGAATTTAGGCCGCGATTCAAGTTCCCGTATCCCGCTAGGAGTTCCCTAGGAATTGCCGAGGAATCGTCCAGGAACGTCGTTGACTTTGAGTCCCGCGCGTCTACAATTCCCACCAAGCGAGTAATAGGAAACCACTAGTCGAACCCGCTTCACGGGACCTTCGTTCCATTCGTGCAGACATAAGGAGAGAGTATGCGCGTATTGAAATGGGCGGTGTTTGCTCTTGGGTTGTTGGTCATAGCGCCAGCTTCGAGCTATGCCCAGGCAACTCTTTCGGGCACCGTCAAGGACACCTCAGGCGCGGTGCTGCCGGGCGTGACGGTTGAAGCATCGAGCCCGGTCCTGATCGAAAAAATCCGCACGGCCGTCACCGACAGCAGCGGCCAGTATCGAATCATCGACCTGCCCCCAGGACCGTACACTCTGAACTTCACGCTGACCGGGTTCAGCGTCGTCAAGCGCGAGGGAATCGAGCTTGCCGGCGTCGCGGTCACCACGATCAACGCTGAACTGCGCGTCGGCGCCCTTCAGGAAACCATCACGGTCACCGGCGAAACGCCGATCGTCGACGTGCAGAGCGCGCGCCGCGGACAGGTGTTGAGCAACGAGACCATCAAAGACCTTCCGGCGACGCGCGGTTACAACGCGGTCGTGCAGTTGGTGCCGTCGGTGAACGACGGGTCCAGCCAGCAGATCTCGCTGATTCCTGCGATGCGGATCTTCTACAGCCACGGCGGGCGGGGGAACGAAGGCCGCGTTCAGGTGGACGGTCTCAACGTCGGCGCCGCGTTCAACGGCGGCGGCGTGTCCGGGTTCATCATGGACACGGGAAATGCTCAAGAGTTGAACCTCACGCTATCCGGCGGGCTTGGAGAAGCCGAGGTCGGCGGGACGAACGTCAACATCGTTCCCAAGACCGGCGGAAATACCTTCTCCGGTAGCGCCTTCTTTAGCCAAGCGGGTGGCTGGTCTCAGGGCAGCAACCTCGACGATCAGTTGAGGAGCTTGGGTCTCACCGAGGGCGCCAAGCTGCACAACAACTGGGACATGAGCGGTTCAATGGGAGGGCCGTTCATAAAGGATAAGTTGTGGTTCTTTGCGACCGTCCGCAACTTCGGCACCATGGAAAACATCCCTGGGATGTTCGGGAACAAGAATGCCGGCGATCCCAACAAGTGGACTTACGAGGCAGACCCGAACGTCGAAGCGCGCAACGCCATCAGCCAGACCGTCACCGCCGGGCGCTTGACGGCGCAGGTGACGCCCAAGAACAAGATCGGGTTCTATTTCGACAACCAGTTCGTGTGCTCCGGGTCGAGCGCGAGTCCGTCTGCCGAAGCTTGCCGGACCGCCAGCACGGACTGGGTCGCGAACGGTGGAGGAACGATCTCGCCGGAGGCAGCCAGCGGCACGCAGGGCACGGTCCAAGGCGCCGCGGGCTATGCAGACTCTTATCAGCGCGTGATTCAAGGGACCTGGACGTCACCGGTCAACAGCCGCTTGCTCCTGGAGGCTGGAATTTCGAGCTACGTCAGCCGTTGGGGCTGGATGGCTCCTCCAGGCGCGATCCTGAATCTGAATCAGGTAACGGAACAGGCGAGTCTGAATGGCGCGCCTGCCAATCTGACCTATCGAGCGCTCGACTGGAACTTCAACAACTGGCAGACGCCAACCGTGTGGCGCGCATCCGCCTCGTATGTCACCGGCGCCCACAACATGAAGTTCGGGTACCAGGGTGCCTACCACGTCGCCGATGTCACCTGGTTCTGGAACGACACTCGGGTGAACTACACCTTCAACAACACGCGGCCGGTTTCATTGCTCATGAACATCGGCGACTGGGAAACCTCGGACCGCACTCAGTACAATGCCTTCTACGCGCAGGATCAGTGGACGATGGGCCGGCTCACGCTCCAGGGCGCATTGCGATACGACCACGCGTGGAGCTGGTCCCCGGCCGAGCACAACGGGTGGGACGGCCCCGACAAGTTCCATTCGCAGCCCATCACGTTCCCGCGAACACCTGGTGTTGACGCCTTCGACGACATTACTCCGCGCATGGGCGCGGCGTACGACATCTTCGGGAACGGCAAGACCTCATTCAAGGTGAACCTCGGAAAGTACCTGCAGAGCGCCAACAACCAGGACCGCTACGTGGTGAGCAATCCGGCGACCCGCTTCCAACGCACCGACCGCTCGAAACTGGAACGACCGCGGCGGCCTGGGCATCGACAACGACTACGTTCCGCAGTGCGACCTGATGAACCCTGCCGCGAACGGCGAGTGCGGTCAGTGGCTGAGCCCGCCATTCGGAAGTCCGATTGTTCCCGTGACGATCGATCCGGCCATCCTCAGTGGATGGGGCGTTCGGCCGTGGGACTGGCAGTTCGGTGCATCGGTGCAACACGAGATCCTGCCGCGCACCTCGATCGAGGTTGGCTACCACAGGCGCTGGTTTGGAAACTTTACGGTCACCGATAACCGGGCGGTCGGTCCGAACGACTTCGACAAATTCACCATCGCCGCGCCGCAAAATGCCCTGCTGCCGGGTGGCGGCGGCTACAGCCTCACTTATTACGACCCGCGCAGTCTGGCTGTCGACAATTACGTCACGTTGGAAACCAACTACGCAGACGCGCGGACTCAGTACTGGCATGGCATGGACCTCAACATCAATACCCGGATGCGCAACGGCCTCACGTTCCAAGGTGGCACGAGCAGCGGCCGCGGCGTTTGGGACTATTGCGCGATTGCCGCGCAACTTCCCGAGATGTTCGGCAATGCGCAGTTCCCGGCCCCGGGAGTCTCCGGTCCGCCAGTCAACCGGCTACTGCGCCATCACCGAGCCATGGCTCACGCAGTTCCGCGGCACGGCGTCGTACACCGTTCCGAAGATCGACGTGCTGGTGAGTACCGGCATTCAGTCCAAACCGGGAACGCTCGGTATCAACGGGAACGCGTCGGCAACCAACGGCGACTCGCTGGCTGCGAACAACCCGACATCGAACACCGCAGTGCCAGGCATCGCTCGGTCGCCTGCCGACAGGTACGTTGGCAACGAGCACCACGACGCTGAACCTTCTCCTTCCGGGACAGCTGTACGGGGATCGCGTCAATCAAGTCGATCTTCGCGTTGCCAAGGTCCTGAGGTTCGGTCGGACGCGCAGCCTGATCGGCGTGGACATGTACAACGTCTTCAACTGCCAACCCGGGTCTGGTGTACAACCAAGCGTATGCGTCCAACTGGCCGAGACCGACGGCGATCTTGATGCCGCGGTTCGTACGGTTCAACGCGACGGTCGACTTCTAGACTACATCGGTTCGACTCGGCAGGAGAGGCAGGAAGGGCAGGAATAACCCTTCCCGCCTTTCCAGCCCTCCCGCCCTTCCTGCCCATAGTCAGCGCACGGTAATTCTCAAACGCGCATTCAAGTTTTCGTATCTCTTGAATCTTCTTGAGCTCGACACGTTTTCTGTAACCCGAAATGCCGTTGACTTTAGGTCTTGCCGACTTAAGATCCAGCTAAAACTGTGACATTTCAGTGTTGCTGGCGTGACCGGCTGTAAGGAGAGACTATGGGTGTTTTGAGAAGGATCCTGTTGGTGGTCACCTGCTTGGCGATCGTCCCGACGATGGCGTTCGCGCAGGCGTCGGCTTCCATTACCGGCGTAGTGAAAGACGCTTCAGGCGCGGTGCTTCCCGGCGTGACCGTGGAAGCGTCGAGCGATGTGTTGATCGAAAAAACACGTTCGGCCGTGACCGACGGCGGCGGCCAGTACCGCATCGTCGATCTTCGCGCCGGCGTATACACCGTCACCTTTTCCTTGAACGGTTTCAGCACGGTCAAGCGTGAGGGCGTCGAGCTCACCGGATCGTTCACGGCGTCGATCAACGCCGACATGAGGGTGGGCACGGTCCAAGAGACAATCACCGTGACGGGCGAAACGCCGATCGTCGACGTGCAAAGCATCCGGCGGCAAGTGACGGTGTCGAACGAGGTCATTTCGAACATGCCCGCGGCAAGATCGTACGCCGGTGTGATGCAGTTGATTCCGGCGACCACCAGTCAGGTTGGTTCCAACCTCGATATCCAGGTGACGCCCGGCATGTTGGTGTTCGGTGGCGCGGGCGGCAGAAACAACGAAGCGCGCATTCAGGTGGATGGTCTCAACACTGGCGCAGCGTTCAACGGAGCCGGTGTGTCCAGCTATGTCCCTGACATCAGCAACGCTCAAGAGATCTCGATGACGACGTCGGGCGGCCTGGGTGAGGCTGAAGTCGGCGGTCCGTCGTTCAGCATTGTGCCGAAGACGGGTGGCAATTCGTTCAAGGGCACTGTTTATGCGTCGAACGTCACGAAGGGAATGGTCGGCGACAACTACACGGACGAATTGAAGGCCCGTGGGCTGACCACACCTGGGAAGTTGTACAAGTTGTGGGACTACAACGTTGGGCTTGGCGGACCGGTTGCGAAAGACAAAGTGTGGTTCTTCTTCCAGTTCCGCGACGAAGGCAGCCATCGAACTGTCCCTGGACTGTTTAACAATTTGAACTTGGGCGATCCGACCAAATGGCTGTATGCCGTGGACCAGTCGCGGCCTGCGGTCCAGGCTGGGAGCTGGCGGAATGCGGCGCTCCGGTTGACCGTGCAGCCAACGCCGCGGAACAAGTTCAATCTCTTCTGGGACCAGCAGATTCCATGTCAGGGCGCCGGCTATCTGGGTAGCGACGAGGGATGCCGGCAATCGGGCGATGGCGAGATCATCTGCGGAGCGCCCGGCTCGTCCAATCCCCAATGCGGGCCCGCAGGTCCGAACGTCCAGGGGCCCGAAGTTGGCACGTACCTGTCCGGCTACGGACAACGCGTGCAGCAGGCGACATGGTCGTCTCCGGTCAACAATAAACTCCTCCTCGAAGCTGGCTTTGGGACGTATCTCAGCCAGTGGGGCGGCATCCCGCAGCCCGGCAGCCCGTTCTACAACCTGGTCGGCGTGACCGAGCAGTGCACGGTCGCGAACTGCGCAGCGTTCGGTGGCATTCCGAACCTTCAATACCGTTCCGGCATTTATAGACAGAACCTTCAAGGGACGTTCGGGTGGCGCGGGTCGGCGACCTATGTCACCGGGGCTCAGAGCATGAAGTTCGGTTATCAGGGCGGGTTTTTGAAGGACAGCCAGTTCACGTACCGGAACGATCAATTCGTGTCGTACCGCTTCAACGGCGGCGTCCCGAATCAGATCACCGAAAACATCGACTCGTTTCCGCTCGAACAGCGAGTGCGATACGACTCGTTTTACGGGCAGGAACAGTGGACGATCGGCCGGATGACGCTGCAGGGCGCCTTGCGGTTCGATCGCGCATATAGCTATTTCCCAGAGGTCACCGTTCCGGCGACACGGTTCTTCGTGACGCCGGTGACGTATGAAAGGACCGACGGCGTCAACAGCTACAAGGACATCTCGCCGCGCGGCGGGCTGGCGTACGACGTGTTCGGAAATGGGAAGACGTCGGTCAAGATCAACTTCGGGAAGTACCTCCAGGCAGCACAGAATGGCTTGAGCTATGGCGCCTTGCGACCGACGGGCCGACTCACGACTTCGGTCTTTCGGACGTGGACTGATCGGAACAACAACTACATTCCCGATTGCGATCTGTTGAATCCGTCGTCCCAATCAACCACGACCGACTTCTGTGGTCAGACCAGCGACCGGGCGTTCGGCCAGCAAAAGTTCACAGATACGCTGGCACCAGAGCTGATCAACGGATGGGGTGTGCGCCCAGGCGATTGGCAGTACGGCGTATCGGTGCAGCAGGAAGTGCTTCCGCGCGTCTCGGTCGAAATCGGCTACAACCATCGCTGGCTGACGAATTTCGTCGTCACCGACAGCCTGCTGCAGGCGCCTTCGGATTTCGGTCAGTTTGCCATCACGGCGCCGACCGATAGCCGGTTGCCGTCTGAAGCGCAAGGTCGGACGATCTCCGGACTGTACAACGTCAACCAAAACGTCGCATCTTCGGTCTCGACCGTGCAGACTCTCGCAGAACCTTACGGAACCTATTCGCAAACGGCGAATGGTGTCCTGTTCAACATCAGCGCCAGGCCCCGAAGCGGGCTCGTGTTCCAGGGCGGCGTGAGCACGGGCAACGTCCGGTCTGATTATTGCGACATCAGAGCGGCCGTTCCAGAGCAGAACCTCATTATTGGAGCGCTCACACCAACCAGCATTCCAACTCCAACCAATCCCTGGTGCGACACCAGTACAAGCTGGGTCACGCGATATACCGGTCTCGGGTCGTACACCGTTCCAAAGATCGATGTACTGTTCTCGGGGACGTTCCGCAGCGACAGAGGTGCGCCGATCGCAGCGAACTGGGCAATCACCCAAGCGGCTGCTCCAGCAACCTGGGCGCAGATTCAACAGACTCTCGGTCGTCCGCTGTCGAACAACGCCACAAGCGTGACCGTGAACCTGATCGAGCCGGGGACTTTGTATGGCGACCGCGTGAATGAGTTCGACGTCCGACTCGCCAAGATTCTGAGATTCGGCCGAACGCGGACCAACGTCGGGTTCGACCTCTACAACATTCTGAATGCGGCGCCCGTCCTCACTTACAACTTGAACTACAGTCCGACGAACACCACGTGGTTGACGCCGACCGCGGTGCTGCAGCCACGATTCTGGAAATTTAGCGTGCAGTTCGATTTCTAAAGGATCGACGTAGGCAGGAGGGGCTGGAGGGGCTGGAGGGGCTGGAAAAGAAAGGCCAGTCCTGCCTCTCCCGCCCTTCCGCCCCTCCTGCCCATCCCGCCTTTCCTGCCCTTCCCGCCCATCCTGCCGCGCGATCGAAAAAGAAACTGCAAAGCGTTCGCAAAGTTTGCGCCTCGAAATTCAAGTCCCTGAATCGCGCTGATCTTTCCTTACATAAATCCGCCTGAATAACCCCGCTCGCGCGTTGATTTCAAATTTCGCCCGTTCCTAGGATCGCGGAATGGCGCTCGTGCGTCGCGTACCGATCCCCTGATTTCGCACGACGCCGAGAACGGAGCGGGACGGCTCCACTGAACACGAGGGAGTCAACATGCGGGTCTCGAAAGTCGTTTCATTCGTCATCGCGTTGTGTGTCGGTCTTCCGGCGTTGGCACACGCTCAGGCGACTCTGGCAGGCGTCGTCAAAGATTCATCCGGAGCGGTGTTGCCCGGCGTCACCGTCGAAGCCGGCAGCCCCGTCTTAATCGAGAAGACGAGAACAGCCGTCACCGACGGTACCGGACAGTTTCGGTTCGAGTCTCTCCCGCCCGGCACGTACACCGTCACTTTCACTTTGAGCGGCTTCAGCACGGTCAAGCGTCAAGCCGTGGATGTCTCCGGCGCAGGGGCCATCACGATCAGCACTGAACTGCACGTGGGAGCGGTTTCCGAAACGGTCACCGTCACCGGCGAAACGCCGGTCGTCGACGTTCAAAGCGCACGTCATCAACAAGTGCTCGACGACCGCGTGGTGAGCGAGATTCCAGCCACGCGCGGCTACAACGCGATCCTGGCTGCCATTCCTTCGGTGACTGGCGGGAGCCTGGATATCGATCTCGCGCCGACGATGCGGATCTTCACGAGCCACGGTGGACGTGGAAACGAAGGGCACGTGCAGGTCGATGGTCTTGATGTTGGAGCAGCCTTCAACGGCGGTGGCGTGTCCGGCTACATCATGGACACCACCAACGCCGCCGAGCTCCAGTTCACGCTCTCTGGTGGATTGGGCGAGGTGCAAACGGGCGGGATCAACTTGAACATCGTTCCCAAAACGGGGGGCAACGTGTTCAAGGGCCAGGCCTTTGGAAGCGGAGCCGGCTCGTGGTCGCAGGGCAACAATATCGATGCGGCGCAGGAAGCCGTCGGCATCCTGAATCCGCCGACCCTGCACAACGCGTGGGACGTCAGTGGATCGCTCGGCGGGCCGATCAAGCGGGACAGACTCTGGTTCTTTGCGACAACACGCAGCTTCGGCTCGGCCCAGGACGTGGCGGGACTTTATTTGAACGCCAACATGGGCGACCCGAACCAGTGGACGTACGTGCCGAATCAGGACATCACCACTCGAAATGCCACGAGCCGGACGATCTTCGCCGGCCGCGTGCAGGCGCAGATCACGCCCAAGAACAAGATCGGCTTCTACCTGGATCATCAGCTCAATTGCGACCAATCCGCCTACATTCAGAATGCGGGCAACTGCCGCTCGGCAGGCACCGATTGGATCGCGACCGGCGGACTCTTCGGCGGTACGTTCGCTGCGCCGGAGGCATTCACGTCATACGCCGACACCTATCAGCAGGTCCGGCAGGCGACCTGGACGTCGACGGTGACGGCCAAACTGCTGCTCGAAGCCGGGTTTTCGAGTTATGTGAGCCGCTGGGGTTGGATGAGGCCGCCGGGTGCCATCACCAACCTCGAACAGGTGACGGATTTCGGCCGGCCTGCGCCGCCGTTCCAATACCGAGCTCTAGACGATTTCTTCAACAACTACCAATCGCCCAATGTGTGGCGCGCCTCTGCTTCATACGTGACCGGCGCTCACAACATGAAGTTCGGGTATCAAGGTGCGTATCTGATCGAGGAGATTGAGGAACACGCCGACGATCCGCAGCTGACTTATACGTTCTTCGGCGGCGTGCCGGTCAGCCTGACGCAGCGCATCGCCCCGTGGGACATCAGCAACCGGACGATGTACTCCGCGTTCTTTGCCCAGGATCAATGGACGTTGAAACGGCTGACGCTTCAAGGGGCGGTCCGCTACGATCGCGCCTGGAGCTGGTTCCCAGCCGATCACAACGGCGCGCCGGTCGCCAACTTATGGTCCGGGCCAATCTCGTTTCCGAGATCCGACGGCGTCAGTGCCTACAACGACATCACGCCGCGAATGGGCATGGCGTACGACCTGTTCGGAAACGGCAAGACGTCGTTCAGGGTGAACCTGGGCAAGTACCTGCAGAATGCCAACAACCAGGAGAACTACACGATCTCCAATCCGACGCTGGATGGACGGAATGGCAGGCGAGGTCCGACGTTCCAGGTCGCCCAAACCCGAAGCTGGTCGGATGCAAACGGCAATTTCGTGCCCGACTGCGATCTCACGAATCAGGCGGCCAACAGTGAATGCGGAGCCGGATCGCCAAACTTCGCCAACCCGCTCGCCCTGACGCAATTCAATCCGGACGTCCTCAAAGGGTGGGGGGTCCGGCCGTACGATTGGCAGTTCGGCGCTTCGGTTCAGCAGGAGATCCTGCCGCGCACCTCGATTGAGGTCGGCTACTCACGCCGCTGGTTCGGCAACTTCTTCGTCTACGACAACCAACTCATCGGCCCGAACGATTTCCAGCCGATCACCGTGACGGCGCCGAACATCGCCACGCTTCCGAACGGCGGTGGTTTTCCCGTCGACTACAACCTGCTCAAGCCGGGCACGCCGACCACCGTTCAGGACCTGTATACGTTTGCGAATGATTACGGCGACTACAACGTGCACTGGCAGGGAGTGGACGTCACGCTGAACGCCCGGCTGAAGAACGGATTTGTATTCCAGGGTGGAACTTCGACCGGCCGCGGCGTGACCGACTTTTGCCAGGTTGCGGCGCAGGTTCCGGAACTGCTTCAACCGGCGCTGACCAACTCGTCGTTGAATCTGAACACCAACCCGTGGCAGCCGGCAAGCGCCTGCCACGTCGCCGAGAACTGGCTCACGCAATTCAGGGGACTCGCGTCGTACACCATCCCGAAGTGGGACGTCCTCGTGAGCGGCATCGTGCAACTCAAGCCGAACGTCTCGACGGGCCCGACCGACACAACCGTGGGAACGAACGGTACGGCTCTGGCCGCCAACTACGCTGTTTCGCCCACACAGACCGTCAATCTTCTCCAGCCAGGTCTGTACTACGGTTCGCGAGTCAACACCGTCGACCTTCGGGCTGCCAAGGTCCTCAACCTCGGTCACGCACGAACGACCGTTGGACTCGACCTGTACAACCTGTTCAACGCCAATCCGGGCCTCGCATTCAATCAGAACTTCGGGGACGCGAGCCTGTCGTCGTACTTGAGGCCGACGACCATCCTGAATCCGCGCTTCGTGAGATTCAACATCACGGTCGACTTCTGAGGGCGGGAGGGGCTGGAAGGGCAGGAGGGGCGGGAAGGGCAGGAGGGACGGGAAGGGCAGGAGGGGCGGGAAGGGCTGGAGGGGCGGGAAGGGCTGGAGGGGCGGGAAGGGCTGGATAGGCGGGAAGGGCAGGAAAGGCAGAAGAGGTACGAAAGGCGGTCGCAGGTACCGGCATGTGAGTTGAAGACCAAGTCTTGCTCACATGCCGCTTAGGCATCACTCGCTCATCGCCTGGCAACGCGCCGACGACCTGTTCATCAAGCTCCATCAGTTGACGATCAAACAGTTTCCGGCCTTCGAGCGCTTCGAACTCGGCGCCCAAGTTAGAAAGGCCGCCTATTCAGTGGCCGCAAACATCGTTGAAGGATTCGCGAGGCGGCATCGCCGCTCCCGTTGTATTTCTTGAACATCTTCGAAGGATCGCTGGCGGAGGTCGGATACTGTCTGCACGCCGCGTGTCGGCTCGGCTACATTTCGACTGAAACCCTCGCGGAATTGAACGCTGAGTTGAACGGAGTCGGTGCACCGCTGGCTGGTTTGGTGCGATCTACGCGATTGATGCCGTCGCTTGTCTCAATCCTCATGTGCGGTTTGCTTCTCGGCGTCGTGATTGGCCGTTATGTGTGGTGAAGCGTAGCCCTCCCGCCATCCAGCCCCTCCCGCCCTCCTGCCCACCCCGCCCCTCCTGCCCACCCCGCCCTTCCTGCCTATCCGCCCATCCTGCCCATCCAGCCTCTCCCGCCCCCGTGGAGCCCCTCCAATTTCCTGGATCTCGAAGCCCATCCTCTCGCATCGCGCCCTGAGCCGCCCAATCGCAAATTGACTTCCCAGTGGCGGACTTTCTAACATCCTAAAGATCCAGTAGTTCAAACGCACTAGTCCTTGTAGATCAATCGTGTATTGAGGGTATATCAAATCTGTATGGTTCTGAAGAAGGAGAGCTCATGCGTGTGATGAGGATGGTCGGGTTAGCGTTGCTGGCGCTCGTGCTCTTGCCGGCATCCGGATATGCCCAAGCCACCTTGGCGGGCGTCGTCAAGGATTCGTCCGGCGCCGTGCTGCCTGGAGTCACCGTCGAGGCTGCCAGCCCGGTGCTGATTGAAAAAGTCCGGACGGCGACGACCGACACAACGGGGCAGTATCAAATCGTCGACCTGCGTCCTGGCACTTATGTGGTGACGTTCACACTGACGGGGTTCTCGACGACCAAGCGCGAAGCTGTTGCCGTGTCGGGCTCCGGTGTCATCACGATCAACGCCGACCTTCGCGTCGGCAACGTCGCCGAGACCGTCAACGTCACTGGCGAAACGCCTGTCGTCGACGTTCAGAGCACCAGGCGCCAGTCGGTGGTCGAGAACGACGTCATCAATACACTTCCCGCATCGCGTTCGTACGGCTCCATTCTGGCCGCAATTCCGACGATGCAGGGGGCGGGAGCTAATTCCTCGGCGTCACAGAATCCGAGCTTCTTTACGGTCCATGGTGGGCCTGCCAATGAAGGACGTGTGATGGTCGATGGCTTGAGCGTCGGCGCGGCGTTCAACGGCGGCGGGGTGTCGGGCAACGCATATGACGTCGCTAATGCCCAGGAAATGCAGATCACCCTCTCGGGCGCATTGGGAGAAGCGGAGACCGGCGGCCCCGTGACGAACATCATTCCCAAGACGGGCGGCAACCGGTTCGAGGGTTCGATCTTCGGAGCGGGATCGGGCGAATGGGCGCAAAGCAACAACGTCGATGCCGCGTTGGAAGCGCAGGGCATCACGACGACTGGGCAGATCAAGCTGTGGGACTACAGCTTTTCGATGGGCGGTCCCATCAAGCGCGACAAGATCTGGTTCTTCGCCAACTACCGCGACGAAGGAAACCACACGAGCATTCCCGGCGGCTTCAACAACCTGTACACCGGCGATCCGTCCCACTGGGACTACGCACCGGATCCGGGCGTCCCGTCGCGCCTCGCGTCCGCGAAGACGATCGTTTCGGGCCGGATCACTTCGCAGGTCACTCCTCGCAACAAGGTGAGCTTCTACTACGACTATCAATGGGACTGCGACCAGTCGTCGCAGAGTCTGACGGAAGGATGCCGTCCGCGAGGAGAGGACTGGACCACAGGCGTTGTGTTCGGGGCAGCTTTCTCACCTGAAGCCAACAGCAACTACTGGGACGCGCGCGAGATCATCTCTCAGGTCACATGGTCCTCGCCCGTGACAAGCAAGCTTCTGCTCGAGGCGGGCTACGCGACGTTCGTCAGCCGTTGGGGCTGGATGCCGCAGCCTGGTGCCGTCACGAACCTGGTCCAGATGACGTCGCTCGTGCCGGACTTCCGTGTGTATCGCTCGCTCGACAACATGATCGACAATTCGCAGAACCCGAATACGTGGCGAGCGTCAGCGACCTACGTGACGGGCGCGCACAACTTCAAGTTCGGGTATCAGGGCGCTTATCACGTCGAGGAGACGACGGACCTGGGCAGCGATCCGCGAATGACATTGACCGATCTCAGCTTCCTCGGGTCCGTATTCGGCCTTCCTCCCGGCATCGGCATCTATGACGCCACGATCCGCATCTCGCCGTGGCAGCAAAGCAATCGCACCACTTACCATGCGTTCTACGCGCAGGATCAATGGACGCTGGGACGCGCGACTGTGCAGGGGGCCGTACGGTTCGATCGAGCGTGGAGCTGGTTCCCTGAGGATCACAACGGAGCGCCGCAAACGTCGATCTGGAATGCAGCGCCCATCACCTTCCCCCGTACGGAGGGCGTGACCGGCTATAACGACATCACGCCCCGGATGGGGGTTGCGTACGACGTGTTCGGGAACGGGAAGACGTCGCTGAAGGTGAACCTCGGCAAGTATCTGCAGAGCGCGAACAACCAGGAGAACTACACCATCAGCAACCCGGCGCTCGATGGCCGCAACGGCCGCAGGGGTCCGAATTTTCAGACCCAGGCACCGCGGACATTTATTGACTTCGACGGAGATCACACGCCGGACTGCGACATGCTGAGTCCCGCACCTAATGGAGAGTGCATCACCCCGCTGGGGAACTTTGCCAAACCGGGCGGGCTGACGCAGGTCAACCCTGACGTGCTGCACGGGTGGGGCGTTCGTCCCTACGACTGGCAATTCGGCGCGTCAGTCCAGCAGGAGATCCTGCCGCGGACGTCGCTCGAGGTTGGCTACGCCCGCCGGTGGTTCAGAAACTTCTTCGTGTACGACAACGTCAATCTCGCCCCGAGCGATTTCGATCTGGTGGCGCTGACGGCGCCGACCAACGCCAAGCTGCCCGACGGCGGCGGGTTCCCTGTTTCGTACTACATTCCGAAACTGGGCGCGAATACGACGAATGTGCAGAATCTCTACACGTTTGCGAGTGACTACGGCGATTGGACGAATCACTGGCAGGGCGTCGACGCGACCGTGCACGCGCGGCTGCGCAACGGGCTCGTGCTCCAGGCCGGCACGAGCACTGGCCGCGCCGTGACGGACAACTGCGCGGTCGTTGCCGCGGTCCCCGAGTTGCTGAACCCCGGGTTGACGAACCCGCAGGCATTTGGGCCCGTGACGCAGCTGGCCGACTCCTGCCACAAGGTCGAGTCGTGGCAGACGCAATTCAGAGGTCTGGCCACGTACACGATTCCCAAGATCGATGTGCTAATCAGTTCGATCTTCCGCTCCCAGCCAAACTCGTCGTTCGGGTTTGGGGCCACGCCAGAGGGGAACAGTACCGGGCTGTCGGCAAACCATGCCACCTTGGTTCCCGGTCAGACCGTGAACCTTCTCGAACCGGGCGTTTACTATGCCGATCGGATCAATCAGCTCGACGCGCGGTTTGGAAAACTGCTGCGCTTCGGCCGTTACAGAACGTCGCTCGCGGTCGACTTCCTGAACATCTTCAACTCGAATACCGGGACGATGTTCCAAGACAACTACGGAGACGGCTCCGGCTATCTCGTGCCGTTGACGATTCTAAATCCGCGGCTGGCGCGGATTAACGTGACAGTCGACTTCTAGGTTGCAGGGCGGGAGGGGCAGGAAGGGCAGGAGGGGCAGGAAGGGCAGGAGGGGCGGGAAGGGCTGGAGGGGCTGGAGGGGCTGGAGGGGCAGGAGGGCAAAAGCCTCTACCCTCCAGCCCTTCCCGCCTATCCCGCCCTCCAACCTATCCCGCCCTCCAACCTATCCCGCCCCTCCAGCCTATCCCGCCCATCCAACCTATCCCGCCCATCCCGCCCGTCCCGGCCCGGCGTCCCTCCGCTAAGATCTCACTGTTGCCCAATAGAGATCGCCCTGTCTGTTTGACGCTGTTTGCCCTTGTGCTCCTGATCGGTTGCCGAAGCCAGAGCGGCGACGGTACCTCAGGTGGAACCGGTGCCGGCGGTGCCGCGACGAACGTTGCCAAGACCACCGAAGACTGGTTCGTCGACCGGGCCAAAGAGACGGGCCTCGATTTCGTTCACTTCAACGGCATGTCGGGGGAGCTCTACTATCCCGAGATCATGGCGCCCGGCGTGGCGCTCTTCGATTACGACAACGACGGCGATCTCGATGTCTACGTCGTTCAGGGCCAGATGCTCGGCACGAAGCCCCTCGACCAGGCCGTGTACCCGCCTGCGGGGCCGCTGAAGGATCGGTTGTTTCGAAACGACCTGGTGGTTCAGGAAGACGGAAAGCGTGTCTTGCATTTCACGGACGTCACCGAACAGAGCAGGATCGACATCCAGTCCTATGGGATGGGCGTGGCGACTGGAGATTTCAACAACGACGGCTGCATCGACATCTATCGCACGGGACTTTCGGGCGGCCGACTGCTTCGCAACAACTGCGACGGAACGTTCACCGATGTCACCAAACAGAGCGGCGCCGAGGACCGCGGCGGGTGGGGTGTTTCTGCGGCGTTCGTGGACTACGACCGGGATGGCTGGCTGGATTTTTTCGTCGGCAACTATCTCATCTACAGCCTCGAGGGCGACATCCATTGCCTGAGCGTGACCGGCCAGCGGGATTACTGTCCGCCGAACAGCTACCGTGCGCAGCCGAGCCGGCTGTACCACAACCGCCGCAACGGGACGTTCGAAGACGTCACGGCCAAGGCGCTTCTGGGTGGCGCGTACGGCCCGGCCCTTGGTGTCTCGACGGCCGACTTCAACGGTGACGGATGGATCGACATCTACGTCGGCAACGACGGCGAGCCGAATCAGTTGTGGATCAATCAGCGGAACGGTACCTTCAAGGATACGGCGCCGCTGGCTGGCGCGGCCGTCAACGGTGCCGGCAACGCCGAAGCGAGCATGGGGATTGACGCCGGCGACTTCGACAACGACGGCGACGAGGACATCTTCATCACCAACTGGCTGTCGCAGATGAACATCCTGTACGTCAACGACGGATCCGGCAACTTCGAGGAACGCAAGGCAGCCTCGGGCCTCGGCCGGCCCAGCCTGGCAAAAACGGGTTTTGGTACGGCTTGGTTCGACTACGACAACGACGGGTGGCTCGATCTGCTGGTGGCCAACGGATCGGTGGCGACGATCGAGGCGCAAGCGCGAGCCAAGGATCCATTTCCGCTGCGGATGTCGAATCAGTTGTATCGCAACCTGGGCAACGGCCGGTTCGAGGACGTGTCCGATCGTGCCGGAGCGGTCTTCAAGCTGGCCGACGTCGGGCGCGGCGCGGCGTTTGGCGACATCGACAACGACGGCGACACGGACGTGGTGGTCGGCAATGCCGCCGGTCCTCTGAGGTTGCTGATCAACAACATCGGTAATCGCGGCCACTGGCTCGGATTGCGGCTCGTCGGCGCTCGGCCGCCCGATCGGGACATGGTGGGCGCCCGAGTCGAGATCCTGCGTTCCAGCGGTCCGACGCTGTACCGAAGGGCCCGCGCGGATGGCAGTTACGCGTCGGCCAACGATCCGCGAATTCTCGTCGGCCTGGGAGCGTCCACGGAGCCTCCGCGCATCCGCGTTCGATGGCCCGATGGCCGCAGCGAGGAGTTTTCCGAGGTCGGCATCGATCGCTACACGACAATTCGCGAAGGCGCCGGACAGGGATCGGGCAAGTGAAAGCGGAATGCACAATGCCGAATGCGCAATGCCGAATGCGCAATGCAGAATGCACAAGCGCGGAATGCAGAAAGCACAACCCAAAATGAACGGTCAGAGAATTCGTGCACTCTGCATTGTGCATTTTGCATTTTTCATTTCGCTGGTTTCGATCGGCTGTGGTCCCTCGAGGCCGCCGTTGCAGCCCGTGTCGTTGCCAGATCTCTCGCGCTCCGATGTGAACGTGCAGGCGCAGGGCCGTGATCTGTATTCATCGTTGACACGCTTGATCGACGATCGCAGGGCTTCGGATACCGATCTCGGCGCGGCCTACGGCAAGTTAGGCATGCTGCTTCAAGCCGCCGAGTACTACGATGCGGCCGAGCCGTGCTATCGCAACGCGCAGACGCTCGTGCCCGGCGAAGTGCGCTGGCCATACTTTCTGGGCCACCTGCACATGAGCAAGGGCGAAACGGAAAAAGCGGAGGTCGCGTTCAAGCGCGCGCTCGAGCTCCAGCCTGATCAGGTGGCTGCGTTGATCTGGTTGGGGCGGCTGTACCTCGACGAGGGCCGGACGGACGAAGCCGATCAGATGTTCACGAAAGCCCTGGCGCTGGCGCCGCAGGCGGTTGCCGCGCTGGCGGGCCTGGGGCGCGCCGCGCTGGCCAAGCGAGATTACGCCCGGGCGGTTCAGAACCTCGAGCGGGCGCTTGCGATCGATCCCGAGTCCGACAGCTTGCACTCTCCGCTCGCAATTGCCTACCGCGGCCTGGGTCAGCTGGACAAGGCCGAGCCGCACCTGCGTCAGTGGCGCAACCGGGACATCCTCGTTCCCGATCCGTTGAAGCAGGAGCTCGATCTTCTGTTGGAGAGCAGCCTTTCATACGAGCTTCGTGGTGTGCGAGCGCTCGAGGCGAGGGACTGGCCGACCGCAGTGTCGACTTTCAGGAAGGGGCTCGAGCTGTCGCAGGAGAACACGATGCTCCGCCGCTCGCTTCAGCACAAGCTCGGGACCGCGCTGTTCATGACCGGGGATGTCCCGGGGGCGCGAACGCAGTTCGAAGAGGTCGTGCGGCTGTCGCCTGCCGAGGGCGTCGACGAATCGGCGGCCAAAGCCAACTTCAGCCTTGCCGTGCTGATGATGGAAGCCGGCGAACGCAAAGAGGCGATCGAACATCTCTCGGCGGCGGTCAAATACCAGCCGAACTACGTCGAAGCGCATGTTGCTCTCGCCGACGCGTTGTCGCGGACTGGGAAAGTCCAGGAGTCGCTGGTTCACTACAAGGCCGCGCTCGAGATCAACCCGCGCGCCGCTCAGGCGTCGATGGGCGCGGCGCTCGCATTGGCCCGGGCGCGACGCTATCAGGAAGCCAGGGACCGGCTGCAGGAAGCCATGCAGCTCCAGCCCGATCATCCCGAGTTCGCCCACGCATTGGCACGTCTGCTGGCCGCTGCGCCAGACGACCGCGTGCGCGACGGCCAGCGGTCGATGCAACTGATCCAACAGCTCTTCAAGGAAAACAAGAGCACCGATCTCGGCGAGACCATGGCGATGGCATTCGCCGAGTTGGGGGATTTCAGGGAAGCAGCGGCCATCCAACGCGGCGTCATGACCGCAGCGCAGAAGGCGGGGCTTCAGGACGCCGTGCGTCGCATGGCCGGCAACCTCGAGCTCTACGAACGCCGGCAACCCTGTCGGACGCCGTTTCCAGACGATGATCCGTTCAAGGCGCCGGGCGGAGAAGTAAAAAGTGGAAAGTTGAAAGTGGAAAGTAAGTAGAAAAGTAAATACTTCTTACTTCTTACTTCTTACTTCTTACTTTTGTCATTTCACAGTATCAGCTCCAGCCTTAGCGCACTGTCCGTCCTGTTGACTCGTGCCGCCGGACAGGCCGATCGCTCCCACAATCTTGCCGTCCATCAGGAGCGGTAGGCCGCCTTCGACCGGGACGGCGCCCTGCAGGGCGAGGAGCCTGAGGCCGTCGCCGCCCGCCGCCAACACGTCCTGCAGCGCCTTGGTCGGCCGTTTGAATCGCGCCGCCGAGCGGGCCTTGTCGACGGCGATGTTCACGCTGGCCGCTTGCGTGCCGTCCAGCTTCTCGAAGTACACGAGGTCGCCGGCCGTATCTACGACCGCAGCGGCCATCGTCCAGTTGTTCTTGCGCGCCTCGGCCAGCGCCGCGGCAGCCGCCTTCTTGGCGTTTTCGGCGTTGATCGACAGGCCGTATTGATTCGGCAGTTGTGCGAACGCGCTCGCGACGCACAACGTCAGCACGCTGGCTCCAGCGAGGCTCCAAACAGACAGACGTGACATGGCGTCCTCCTTCCACTGGCGCTGGGGCCCTCCAGCCTTCGCTCGGGTCCGATTCGCACCGAGCTACGGCGGACCCGCCGTAGCCTTGGCGAAGGCGGGCACCCCCAGCGCGAACTCACGCTGATGCCTCGCCTCAGATTCGCATGTCCTCGGCTCGGCATGGCCGCAGGCGCTCTTTAGCGCGCTCATCCTATTACATCTCGACGCGAATATTTGATATGGCAGAGGGCTTCAGTCGGATTAGTCCCGGATCGGCGAAGCGACTGGGCCACGGCCACTTCATCATTCGTGAGTCCGGTTGAGGCCGTGCGAATCGCGCGAGACTTCGCCACACACTCAAGTCAAGAGAACACTTGGGTTGACGCCCTGTGGCGCGAATCCCTGCGGAGGTCAGGCCGACCAGAGATCGCCTGACCGCTCGAGAAGCCTCAGGGGACCGAGCGAGGTCGCGGACCTCGCGGCCAGCGGCCCACAGAAGGCATCGCAGAGCGGTCCGGCCACCGTAGCCGGGATTCGCGACGCAGGGCGTCAACCCAAGTACCCTCTGGAATCGGCGGTGAATGTCGCGTGACTGATTCGTTGTGGACGTTCGCTAGTTTGGGTTTCCCGCGCCGTCGACGCGGGGCGCGGGAGCAGCAGGTATCGGACCGGAAGGGACCATCTGACAAAGTAGTACCTAGCCGCTGGTCCGTTCGATGACCAAGAGCGGAAGCCGTTTGCGTTCGACGAAGCCAAGGGCGGCGTAGACTTCCTGCGCGCGCACGTTGCTCTCTTCCACGTGGAGAAACGGCGTCAGCCCTTCGTCGCGAATCGCGGCAACCAGACGGGCGATGAGCGTGCGGGCGTACCCGCGTCCTTGAACTGCTGGGTGCGTGCAGACGGCGCTGACTTCGCGCCAGCCGGGAAGATGCATCCGCTGACCCGCCATCGCCGCAAGCCGGCCTTCGATGTGAATTCCCAGATAGGTTCCCAGTGTGTGGGTCCGTGGCCGAAATGGTCCCGGATGGGTGAGGGCGACCAGCGAAAGCATTTCCGGAACGTCTGCGTCTGACAGAACCGACACGTCGACGGAAGGCGACGGTACCTCCAGTGGATGGACGCTGACCATCTGAACCAGTCGCTTCTGCAAGGTAATCTTCATGCTCGAGGGCAGAAGTGGGGCTAGCTCCTCGAGCGTGCCGGGAAGCGACAGGACGTCTCCGTCGGGCACCAGTGCACACAGTTCTTCGATGGCCCTGCGGTCGCGCATGCCGATTCCGGCGATCGGCGCGATGTCTGGCGGATAACGTCTGGCGAGGCTGTCGCCTACTGCGAGGTGTGCCTGAAGAGTGGTCAGCGCAGACCAGGCTGGGTTGTCGAGGTCGCTGGTCACGCTCTAGTGTTCACCGGAAAACAGTAGCATCTTTGGCGGTCAAGATATACTTCAGCGAGTGAGCTGTGCGTTGTCTGACGTCCGCCGACTGCGAGGTGCCATCTGAAAGGCCTATTCGCTGCGTGGGGCCAGATTTTGACGGGGCATCATCCGTCGCTGGCGATTGAGATCACGCGTGAGTGTCCGCTGCGGTGTCCGGGCTGCTACGCCTACAACGACGAACACCTGGGTGGAGAGACCACCCTGCGTCAGCTTCGCGACTACAAAGGACAAGCTCTGATCGACGGTGTTCTGCGCCTGGTCGACGAGCACCGGCCGCTGCACGTGTCGATCGTCGGCGGCGAACCGCTCGTGCGTTACCGGGAGCTCGATGCGATCCTGCCGGTTCTGTCCGGCCGTGGAATATACGTCCAGCTCGTGACGAGCGCAGTCCGCGAGATCCCGCCTGCGTGGTGCGCGCTCCCGCGCCTCGACGTTGTCGTGTCGATTGACGGCCTGGCGCCCGAGCACGACGTCCGGCGGGCGCCGGCCACCTACGAACGGATTCTCAAGCACATTGCCGGCCGGCGGATTGCCGTGCACTGCACGATCACGCGACAGCAGGTCAGGCGTCCAGGCTACCTGGAGGAATTCGTCGCGTTCTGGTCTGCGAGGGACGAGACCCGCGAAATCCGAGTAAGTCTGTACACACCGCAGATCGGCGAAGTGTCAGAGGAGATGCTGAATCCGGCCGACCGCACCCAGGTAATTGCTGACTTGATGGCGCTCCGGCTCAGGTATCCAAAGTTGCGTTGTCCACAAGCCGTCCTGGATGTGTACGCGAATCCGCCACAGTCGCCGAGCGAGTGCGTCTTTGCTCAGACGACCCTCAACTTGTCGGCCGATCTGCAGACCTCGATCACGCCTTGTGTACTCGGGGGCTCGCCGGATTGCGCGAATTGCGGATGCCTCGCATCGGCCGGACTGGCGGCGATTGCGCGCCACCGGATTCTGGGCGTTATCCCCGTCGGCATGATCTTGAAGGCTTCGCTAACCGCCGGCGAGCAGGCCAGGCGCTGGCGCAGCCGCGCGGGCGCGGAGATGGTTGCCGACCCCAAGTTGGAAAACCCGCTGAACTGACCGGGCACGCGCGTCCGGGCCTAGCGTGCGCTCTGCCGTGTGTCGGCCTTTGCCGCGAGCACGAAATCGCTCTCGGTGAGGCCGTCGATCTTGTGCGTCCACACCGTCAGCCGGACCTTGCCCCACGCGAGGTAGATATCCGGGTGATGGCCTTGCTCTTCAGCAAGTTCACCGACCCGATTGGTGAAGTCCAGCGCCTCGCGGAAGTTCTTGAATTTGTATTCCTTTTCCAGATGGTGTTGGTCGACGACCCGCCATCCACCGCCCAGCTGGTGTTCCAGCGTCCCGAGGATCGCGCCCTTTAGAGGTCGCACGCCGCCCTTGCACGGCACACACTGTTTCGAAGCCAAGTCGCTGATTTGCATATTGTCCAATCCAGCCTAGGGTAATGGTCGAGCGATCACAATCGGTGGAGACGACCAGGTCTCCGTGTGCGACGGGTTGCGCGGATCACCAAGCGCCTTCAGCACTGAAATCTCGACACGATAGGCTCCGTCGGGCACGTCGCGCGTGCCGCCAGCGGTCGTATCAATGACGGTTCCGTCCCACGGGAAGGCAAAGATTGACGTGGCGGCACTGTTCCTCGGCAGGAACGCTTCGTCGTCTGCGAAGCCGAGCGACTGCCCGGTCGTGATGTCGAGGACTTCTATGCGCAGCCTTCTCGATTGATGATCGAGGTGAAACAGGATGAACGGCACGTCGGTGCCCTGAAGCGTAAACGAGGCCCCCGCTGGTTGATTGAAGAAGCTCGTTCCTATGAGCTTCGCGAGCCACGGGAAGCCAGCCGGAGTCGGCGTCAGGACCGTGATCTCCTGATAGTCGCCGTTGTAGCCGGCATATGGCACGCGAAGCACGGTTCCGCCATCGTCAGGAGTCAACGTGATGTATCCACCGAACAGCTTTGCCGGCAAGGCAGGCGGAGTGATCGTGACGAGTATGGTTTCGCTATTGGCGTGGGGTCCGCCGAGCGTCACAGCGGGCGTGCTGAACTGGACGGTCGCGAAGCTGGGAACGAATGACGGCGTGAACGTATTCGGTCCGGTCGAGAGCGCGGGCTCGTGGCCCAATGTGTAGGTAACTTGATCGGCAACATTGCCGGAGCGGTTGCGGCGGCGGCCCGAGGTGTTAAGCCCTTCGAGCGAAATGCGAAGAGCTCGCGTTGCGGATCCGCTTTCGATCTCACCGAGCGCGAGGCTGCTCGGCGAGGCGATGGCGTCGGCAAGAATGGCATCGTCTATCTGAAGCATGCCTGCGCCCTGCCGATGGACGTTATCGAGGAAGCCGAGCGTTGGGTTGCCGCCCCAGAGGTGCGGCCGCGCAGTGTTCTGCAGTCGCTTCTGGACCTCGCCAGGGCTCGTATGCGGCCGGGCTTCCAGCAGCAGCGCGACAGCGCCAGCCACGTGCGGTGACGACATCGACGTGCCGCTCAGGCTTCCAGCACCGCCCTGTTCGAGCGGCAACGTCGACCGGATCGCTCCTCCAGGTGCGCCGATGTCGGGCTTGAAGCTGAGATCCGCGGGGAGGCCAAATGATGAAAAGCTGGAAATGAGGTTGCCGGTCGATTGAGGCTCGCTGGCGACGAGCGACGTCCATGTCGTGTCCACGTTTCCGGTCGCGAGCCGGCTATCGATCAGCCCTCCCTTCTCAGCCGTGATCGCGACCACGGGTATCGTGACGGCCGGACTTCCGGCAACTGTCGCGTTGAGGATGCCGGGAGCATTGTTGTACAGCACGACGCCCACGGCGCCGGCCATCTGGGCATTGAAAGCCTTCGCATAGAAGGAGCAGGTGCCACGACGGATGAGGACCACCTTTCCAGCCAGGCTGTCGGCCGGTAAGACCGCGCACCCATCGTCGAGAGTGGTGGCGGTGCCGGTCCGCGCCATCGGAAAGGTGCCCGTTTCGGGCGGCTGGGGAGCTCCGTCAGCGACGGTATAGCCAATCTTCAAGTCGTCAGGAGAAATCGTGAATGCGACGAGGTTCGCGTCGGTGTTGTCAAAGGACGCGACACCGATGACCTCCTTGCCGACGCCAGGAGCCGCGGCGCCGTAGAGTCCCAACGGGCCTTCGTTGCCGATGGAAGCGACGACGACGACTCCCTGCCTCACCAGTCGGCTGGCGGCCTTCGCGATTGGGTCCTGCGGCCATCCAAATGGGCTGCCGAAGCTCATATTCAAGACGTCGGCGCCATCGTCCAGCACCATTTCCATCGCTTCCAGCAGAATGTCCTCGGTGGCCGGGCCTTCGCACCCGAACACGCGATAGGCATGAAATCGGACGCCCGGGGCGACGCCCTTGATCGTTCCGTCGGCGCCGATGATCCCGCTGACATGTGTACCGTGGCCTCGGCAGTCGTCTGGAAACGGATCGGGGACCGGCGTCGGATCGTAAGCCGGTGATGTGAGGTCGGGGTTATAGGCGTCGCCGACCAGGTCGAATCCCTTGTTGACGCGACAACCGGGTCCAAAACAGCCGCCGAGGTCGGGATGGTCGTAGTCGATCCCGCTGTCGATCACCGCGACTGTGACGCCCCAACCAGAAAGCCCGAGCTCACTCTGGGCGATGTCGGCGCCGGTCATCTTCAGCGCGGTAATCAGCTCGGGCGCCGGTCCCGGCCGCGCCTCATTTTGATCGAGGCTGATCGTCATGACCGGATAGACGCCCGCCACGCCAGGAAGAGCGCGCATTTTCGGGAGGTCGCCGGCCGCGGCTCGCACCGTGACCCCGTTCCAGAGTTTTCTGAAACGTCGTCCTTGCGTATAACGGATACCCGAGGTGCTCGCGGCGCTGTGAAAATTCTGTTCGTCACGATCGAGTTCTGCCGGCGGAGTACCTTCGACTGCCGGAGGGCTCGACAGCTCGACGAACCAGAGTCCAGAAGACTCGTTCTCGAGTACAGGCACAGACTGTTGACCGGTCTGTGCGCTCGAGATGGCGGTAGCAAGGACGATGACGGCAAAACTGATGAGGCGCTTGTACATAGAGCCTCCAAGAAGGGGGAGTGGGAAGGACGAGCGCGCGCATCTTACGCGCGCCACGGCCCCTATACAAGCACTCAGTCGAGATTTGTGTGCAACTCAGCGATTCGCGAGGAGCGGGACCTCCGCCAGATCGTCGCCGTTGAAATCCAGAGCCCGCGGCGAACATGTCCGGTCCTGTCGGGTTGTTGACCACGACACCAGCAACAAAGATGGATCTTCTGGATTCATCCAATGCCACGGCAGCAGCGGCGCCCTCGCCGGACTCAGAGGATCCGCGAAACGCGCGGCGCCACGCTTCCGTCCCATCGTCAGCGAACCCGGTCACCCGAAAAACGACGTCATCGCCGTCGGCAAGTTGACCGGCGGCAATCACGGTATTGCCGGCAAACGCGACGGCATTTGTTCGATTTGTATCGAAGCCATTCGAATCCTGGCTGCGCCATCGCTCGCGGCCGTCCGGTTCGAGAAGCAACGTCGTCGATGTTCCGCGATTCAACGTCCCGCCCACTGCGATTGACTCGGTGTCCTGGTTGACGGCTACCGACACGCCGCTGCTGGTGGAATTGCTGTCGCCGAAGTCTCTCGACCAGATTGCCGTTCCCGCGCCGTCGAATTTCGCAACCGTCAACTGACTTCCCAGCAGTGTCGATGAAGGTCTCTGCCCGACGGCAACGACGCTGCCTTCGCGGCTGTCGAACGCGACTGAAAGCGCCTGGCCGTTCAAAAGCGCACCGCGGGCCACGATCGCCCCGGTACCCGTGCTGTATTCCAGGACGGCAAACCTGCCCTCGACGACGCCGGCGACTGCAACCGTGCCGCGGGTTGTCAGGACGAGCGCATTGGCGGAGCCCAGTGGCGAGTCTTCGACAGATGCCGGCCACAACGTTCGTCCCGTATTCGCGTCCAGCTTGACGACGGTGAATGCGGTGCCCGTTCGCGACGATGTCAACTTTCCCGCGACGATAAGGTTGCCGTCCTGCGGATCCAGGACGAGCGCGTCGGCTTCGCCCGATCCAGGCAGAACCGTTCGCCACAGTTCTTTTCCTTGTGCGCTGACACGCACGACGGTAAAGCAGGACGTGGAGCTCGTGCTGCACGTGCGGCCGGCCGCGAAGAAATCACCCGTTGGGTCGACAGCGATCGCGAGTGCCGCGTTGTTGAAGTGGGGGAGGGCATCGTGGAAGTCATATTTCCACGCGATCAGCTCCGTTCTTGCGCAGCTTGACGACTCTGAACTCGTGCGGCGTTCCAAGGAGACCCGTCCCGGAATTCTGCGCGAATCCTGCCAGGGCGATGGCGTTCCTGACAGGATCGACGGCCAGCGCAAGCGCCGCATCGTCGCGGTCCACTCCCGTCTGAAGACCGGTCACAGTGCGCCGCCAGGTCTCCGCGCCGTTCAGGATGCCTACCGCCGTCATGTCGAACGACGTGCGTTCGTTTTGCGTCACTCCGACGGCAACGGCGAATCCGGTTGCCGCATCGACAGCGATGGCGTGTCCTTCGTTCTGAAGTGGAGTGGTGCCGACGACGGGGAGTTTCCACAAGACCGTCCCGCTGTCCTTCGCGAGGGCGACGACAGCGAACGTCGTCGCCGCCTGGTTGCTGTCCTGGCTCAGCCCGGTGGCCACAGGGTTGCCGTTGCCATCGAACGCGAGTGCGCGGGCTTCGAGGAACGAGGCTGGCCCAGCGCTCGAGTACCGCCAGCGTTCCCGTCCGCTGGCATCCAGATCGACGACGGAAAAGGCGGAACTGTTGGGCCCGGAAGGCAATTGCAGTGTTCCGCCGGCGACGATGTCTCCCCCGGGCCCGACTGCCAGCGCGCGGACGGCATCGAAAAAGCCCGAGTCGATGGTGGTCCGCCAGAGGAGCGTTCCCGAACCACTGAATCTGAAGACGGAGAAGTCGCCGCCGGAAAAGCGTCCACGCGTTTGGCCTCCCGCAACGATGTCGCCATTCGAAGCGATGGCGAGGGCCGTTCCAAGATCGTTGCCGTTGACCGCTGGATCGTTCAGCGCACCCAGCCATTGAGCGGCGCCTGTTCGGCCATCGAATCTGCCCACGAGCAGGTCGAAATTCGATCCGGTGTTGAGCACCGATCCGGCGACGGCGACGTCGCCGTTCGGCAGCGTGCCCGCCGCATTGATCGAGTTGAGTCCATCGGAACTTGTTCCGGACACGATCTGAGGTGAGGGCCAGGCGTCGGTGCCGTCGCCTGCGAACTTCATGAGGTATCCGTTTGTCGCGCCGCTGGCGGCACGTGCGGATCCAGCGACGGCGACGCCGCCATCCGGAGCGAGCGTGATGGCGCTGACGAGATCGTCAGAACCGAGGACGTCGACGACGCGGGTCCAGAGCACGTTCTTGCTGGGCGCGCGGCCGTCGATTTTCATGATCACGATGTCGCTGCCGGTATTGACGTTTCCGATCGTTCCGGCAACGAAGACGAGTCCCCCAGGATCCACCGCGACAGCTGCCGCCCCGGCGCTCGTGCCGACGTCTGCCGTTCCCTCGACGATGTGATGCCACACTTTCTCGCCCGTCGAGGTGAGCTTGCCGACGACAAACTGTGTGTTGCTGGACTCGACCTGCCGCGTGCCTGCGACGAACACGTTACCGTTCGACGGATCGATGGCGACGGCTGTCGCCTTGTCGAGGTCGCTCGACCGGCGCCCGTTGATCGACACGTTCCAGGCGTCCACGGCTGTGGCGGCCATAGCCACGCTCGAGGCGAGACCGACGGTTCGAATCAGAGCGCGCACCAACATCGAACGTTCCATCCTGGGCACTCCTCGTTCGCGCTGGAGTTGCAGTTTAGCTGCCAGATTGGGTGGTGGGTCGTTCGGATTGCACGCTCGTTTCGCCTCAGCCGTTCTCGGCTCAACAATAAGGGGAGGCTGCAGGACCGGTCACATCAGCGACGTCTCGTCCGTCAGTACAATGACGGACCGCGACCGAGGAATGTGATCCGATGCCCACACCTGAGCGGCTCGCCGAGCAATTCGAAGAGCACCGATCGCACGTGCGGGCGGTCGCGTATCGCATGCTCGGATCGGTCAGCGAGGCGGAGGACGCCGTCCAGGAAGCCTGGATCCGATTGAGCCGCACGGATGTCAGTGGTGTCGACAATCTGCGGGGATGGCTGACGACGGTCGTGGCGCGCGTGTGCCTGGACATGCTGCGAACGCGAGCGTCGCGCCGGGAGGATCCCCTCGATGACATGCTGAGCATGCCGAGCATGCCGTGCACGTGCCGGATCCGATCGTCCGCGCGATCGGTCGTGGGGACGAAGGGCCCGAGGCGGACGCCATGCTCGCCGACTCTGTCGGTCTGGCGCTGCTCGTGGTCCTCGAGAAGCTGGAGCCGGCGGAACGACTGGCGTTCGTGCTCCACGATGTGTTTGGGATGACCTTCGAGGAGATCGCGCCCATCGTGGATCGCTCGGTCGTCGCCACGCGCCAGCTCGCGAGCCGCGCGCGCCGGCGGGTCCAGGGCCAGGCGCCGACCTCAGACGCGGACCTCCGGAAACAGCGCCGCGTCGTCGACGCGTTTCTCGCAGCCGTCCAGGACGGCGACTTCGAAGCGCTGGTCGCCGTGCTGGATCCGGAGATCGTGCTGCGGGCTGATGGCGGAGCGGTGAAGGGCATGTCGCGCCTCGTGCGTGGGGCTCAGGCGGTCGTGGCACAAGCCGCGGCGTTCTCGAAGCTCGGGTTGTCCAGTCAGGTGGTCCTGGTGAATGGCAACATTGGCGTCGTGTCGCGCCTTCCGGACGGGCGCCTGCTTTCCGTGATCGGCTTCACGATTGCGGGCGGCAAGGTCGTTGAGATGGACATCCTGGCGGATCCAGACCGGCTCAGCCGGCTCGATCTGTCGGCCATCGATCGCTGAACCATTGGCGGTCGTCACATTTCTTCCGGTCGTTCCGTCATCCTTGCGAGGGGCGAATCAAGCGATTCGATCGGAACCGCGATGTCTACTGCAACCGCGCGCACCGTCTCCGCTCCCCGCCGGATGCTCTGGACCGGCTGGCTCCTTTCCTTTTTAGTGGTCGCGCAGCTGCTGAGCAGCGCTTGGTTCAGGGCTACCTATCACACCAACGCGGTGGCCGAAATTGTTACCGGCTATGGCTATCCCGAATCGGCCATCGTCCCCATTGTCATTGCGGAATGCGTCTTGGTGGTGCTCTACCTTGTCCCGCAAACCTCTATCATTGCCGCAATCCTGATGACCGGCTATCTCGGCGGCGCGGTGGCCACTCATTTGCGGATCGCAGACACAGCGCGTGCGGCGATTCCGTTGGTCGTCGGAATTCTCGCCTGGGGCGGCCTGTACTTGCGGGACAGCCGCATCCGCCAACTTGTTCCCTTCCGCCGGCGTGAACGGGATTGAAATATCTGGAACTTCTAGGACGAGAACATGAAAAAGTCGGGCGCGAGCCAAGGCCAGCCGGCATCAGAGCTCATCTCGAAAAGAATCGCCGAACTCGGGGACTGGCGCGGGAAAACCCTCAGCAGAATGCGCACGCTCATCAAGGAAGCAGACCCGGACGTCGTCGAGGAGTGGAAGTGGGTCAAACCAACCAAACCCGGCACCCCGGTTTGGTCGCACGACGGCATCATCTGCACTGGCGAATCCTATAAGAGCGTCGTGAAGCTGACCTTCGCCAAGGGCGCGTCTCTGAAGGATCCGGCGCGTCTCTTCAACTCGAGTCTCGACGGAAACGTACGCCGCGCGATCGACATCCACGAAGGAGAAGAAGTTGACGAGTCCGCGTTCAAGGCGCTCGTTCGCCAAGCGGTCGCCCTCAACCGTTCTGGCAAGTCGAAACCTTCGAAGTAAGGGGAAGCCCGCCCTCCTCGCAGGCGGCAACCCCCAGATCGCGAAGGCCGACGGCGACGCCCCCGTGCAGGCCTACATCGCGGCCATGCCGGGCTGGAAACGCGACGTCGGGCGCCGCCTCGACGCGCTCATCGTGCGCACGTCCCCGACGTGCGCAAGGCCGTCAAGTGGAACTCGCCCTTCTATGGCATCGAGGGCCAGGGCTGGTTCCTCAACTTTCATTGCTTCACGAAGTACGTCAAAGTGGCTTTCTTCCGCGGCACGTCACTGCGTCCTCTCCTCCCCGGCGAGTCCAAGCACAAGGAAGTGCGCTACCTTGACATCCATGAGGACGATCAGCTCGACGAGGAGCTCATGGCGAGCTGGATTCGGCAGGCATCGGAGCTGCCCGGCTGGGTCCCGTAGCGCCGGCAGGATCACGATGAGGTGGCAAGATCAGTTGCAGGAAGGGCACGAAGTTGTCGGAGCGATCAGAAACCCTCGCTGACGATCCGTTCAGTGGTCGGCACCCAACCAGTCACGAACGGCTGACGGGACTGCCCTGGGATGCGTCGTACCACGACGGCCCTGCGCCTTGGGATATTGGCCAGCCGCAGCCAGCAATCGTGCGTTTGGCATCCGAAGGCGGATTCGCCGGAGCGGTGCTCGATGCGGGCTGCGGGACCGGCGAGAACGCTCTTCACGTCGCCTCGCTGGGATTGTCGGTTCTGGGCGTTGACGTGGCTGAGACGGCACTGGCGATCGCCCGAGAGAAGGCCGACGACCGTGGGATCGAGGTTGAGTTCGCTGCGGCTGACGCGTTCCAGCTGGAGCGTTTGGGGCGCAGGTTTGAGACGGTGCTGGACTGCGGACTGTTCCACACCTTCGACGGCGACGAGCGACCACGATACGTGGCGAGTCTCGCGTCGGTGACCGAGCACGATGGAACCCTGTATGTGTTGTGCTTCAGTGACGATGGTCCCGATACTGGCCCGCACCCCGTCAGTCAGGAAGAGCTGAGAGCGGCGTTCAACCCCAGCACTGGATGGAATGTCGCCGCCATCGAACCGGACCGGATTCAGACGAGATACCACGACGACGGCGCACCGGCCTGGTTCGCGACAATCAAACGGATCTAGACTGCGGAACTAATCGCCCGGTGAGCGATCCCGTGCTCTTCGCCGGACAGAATGTCGGTGGCACGCAGGTGGGCGAGCGCATTTGGCTGGTCACCTTCATGCGCTATGACTTGGGCTACTTCGACGATGAACGTGTAGGCTGGAACCGATCGAAAACCCGTTTGGACTGAAAGTGTTAGGTGAATTCAATCCGTCGACGCAACACCATATGCGATCGGAGGCGGTACCCAACTCCGACAGTACCTGCGAACAACCTCTTGCGACGCATCCGCCCCGCTCCGTCGGGAGAATCGTACGAGATGTTGTACTTCTGGGATGGAGCAACTGAACCCGAGCGAGTGATTGACGTTCGGTGCGCGACGAAACGACTTGAGGAGATCACGGAATTCCACGATTCGGACGTATCCGTGCACTTGTCTGAGACAGTGAAGCTGTTAAAAGGATGTGACCTTCGGCGACGTCGAACCGCCGATGGTCCAGTGGCGTCGTTCCAGGCCGGAACAACGCATCCACATCTCGTACTTGCCCAGGATGGGAAACAACATGGCACGCCGAAGAGGAAAGTCTGATGAGGTCGTTCACGGCAGTACTAACGTGTTCGCCGATTTGGAGTACTCGGATGCGAACGAACGACAAGCCAAGCTGCGGTTGGCTTACGCGCTCAATGAGGTGCTCAACGAGCGAAAGCTGACGCAAGTGGAGGCTGCGAAAGTCCTCAGCCTCACACAGCCCAAGGTGTCAGCGCTTCGACACTACAAGCTGTCCGGCTTTTCGGTTGAACGTCTGATGACGTTGTTGACCGCTGTCGACCAGGACGTCGAGATCGTCATTAGGCGGAAGCCTCGATCCAGGCGAGTCGGCCGTATCAGTGTGGTAGCAGCCTGAACGAGTGCGATTCTGGTGATCGAACGGAAGGGAACCCCGGTGTTACCAGGGACACTCGGAAAGTGGTCGGGGCGACTGGATTCGAACCAGCGACCCCCTGCGCCCAAGGCGAAAGAACCCACACAACTGGGGGCAGCGGGAGACCGCTGCCCCTCGTTTTCCTTAGGAAATTCGCGATTTGGGGCAACTGCAGGAAACCGCGAGCCGCTACCGATTGTCAGCCAATTGTCAGCCAACGGCTGATTGAAGACCCTCTCCCGAACGCTCGTCCCAACCGACAGATCCTGACCTGCAGTCGCCTGCCATCTCGCCTCCAGTTCAATTTGGAAAGGTGGTACGGCTATGGATTTCGATCCTCGTTGGAATGATGACCCGCGCGACGACGATCACCGCGACGATCCTCGAAGGGAGGAAGCAGGACGTGAGCTGAACCAAGGCAGTCGAGGCATCTCGTCCGATCCACTCGAACGCGACGCGCGCGATCCGCTTGAGGTGTTCACTCGTGATCTCGATCTGCCGCGCGGCCCGGACCGCGAGCGCGTGTGGTTCCGCGACCACAGCGTTCTCTTGCGCGGCTCGGAATCGCGGGCGCTGGCGACAACCGGTGCGTTCCGCGTCGTGCACGCCGACGACCTCCGGGACAGCCGCGGCCAGGCCTACGACCCACGCAGCGGCGAACTGCGGCACCTGCGTGAACAGAAGCTCGTGCGAACCATCCCGATCCGCGACGGCCGTGCGCTCGTTGTCCTCACCGAGCGTGGCCGCGACGTTCTCGAGCGCAACCGGCACGAGCGCGAGCAGCACTTCTACTCCGGCCTTCAGCGTCCACGCGAGTTGCTTCACGACGCGAAGGTCTACCAGCGTACCAGCGCGAGGCCGAGCGTCTCCGCGAGGACGGCGCGGTCATCCATCGCGTGATGCTCGACACCGAGCTGAAACGCGAGCTCAGCAGTTCCTCCAAGAGCACAACCGCGGCAAGTCCGACAGCGACGGCCGTCCCAATCGTTCACCCGATGAGATCGCGCGCTGGGCGATGGACCACGACCTCCCGGAGAAGGACGGTCACGGACAGTTCCCCGACGCGCGCATCGTCTACGAGGACCGCGACGGCCGCGAACAGACGCGCGACATCGAGGTGGAGACGTTGAACTACCGCGGCGCGCACGCGTCCGCTAAGGCGTCATCCGGATTCAGTCGCCACAGCGCCGCCGGCATGCGGGTCGTCGGCTACGAGGGGTAGGTGGCGGAGGCAGCCGGCGCGGCAGCGGCGGATTCGCGTTCACCGCAAGCACCGGTAGGACAGGTCGTCGCACTCCCGATTAAGGCTCGCAGAGGAGTTGCTGCGATGAATCTCGATGACGCTATCGGCACCATCATCTCGCGCGGATTCACCGAGCGGCAGGCACGCTTCCTGGTGCTCGTCGCGCGCCACTCTGGCGTCTGCGTCATGCGCCAGTACTCCGCGTTCGCAGGGGTTGTCTTCGGCCACACCACGCGGAGGTTCTTCACCAAACTCGAACGCCTCGGTTGGGTCTCGACCTACGACTGCGCGCGCAAGCGAGCGCGCATCTACCACGTGCGCCATCGGGAGCTGTACGAGGCCATCGGCGATGCCGAGTCTCGCCTCAGGCGTCCGCCCACGGTGCCACGCGCGCTCGAGCGCATCATGCTGCTCGACGTCATCCTGAAGGAGCCGGACCTCGTCTGGTTGGCCTCGTCCGAGGAGAAGATGACGCACGTCTCGGCGTTCACGGCGATCGCGAAGTCACTCGCTGCCGCAGGTGACAACGCCGCAGGGGAGTTATGAGCCGGTGCGGTATTTCCCGGACCAGGCGCCGATCGGCATCCATCCCGATGGCCGGTGGGTCTTGACCTGCCTGCTGACGCAGGACGCCAAGCGTGAGTTGCGGAACTTCCTCGAGCGGCACCTCGTGTTCCTCGCCGCTCTGCGAACCTGGGACGATCCGCGTCGTCATCCCCGCTCACATGACCGCCCACGGGATGCGTTTCGTCGACGAGGCGCGACGAAACCTGCGCTGGCGTTTCGACGGACAGTTTCGCGACTACTTCCGCCGTACTCTTCGAAACCCGGCGCGCCGGCGGCAACCCGGACGCTGTGTCAGACGATGACGAGCGCGCACACCGCGCGAAAGGCCGCGACGGTCTGGGCTCGGGTTCTCCGCGCTCTACCCGCTCTGGGTTGCGAAGGGCGACGATGTGTTCCCGACCGTGGCTGCGCAGGTCGGCGACGCCCTGTTCCGTGAGGCCGGCGTCATCGAACCGCTGGCGCTACCGCACGCCTACAGCCACCTGGCGCCGCTGGTGGGGGTGGCGTAAGGAACGGCGTATCTTGCGGGAAGGTAGGTTGGCTCGGCTGGCAATAGTAGTCAAAGACGTTATGTTATTGCCAGCCGATTTGTGCTTTTCGTTTGCGCAAAGTAACGAATAGTGTTACGTTATGCACATGAAAAGACGAGCAACGAATGCTCGGCAATACGTCGAGGGCCTCGCCCTGGTCGGGACGTTATTTCTTCAATTCCGCCGACGTCCGGGACGCCCTCGGAGTGTCCGCGAGGCGGCGAAAGTGGCCCTCCACCGGCTGTCCCAGCAGGGGCTCGTCTCCTCACCCGCACGCGGCTACTACGTTGTCGTGCCACCCGAGTATCACGCCCTTGGCTGCCTT
>CAVYZX010000010.1:0-297500 GCA_963773035.1 uncultured Acidobacteriota bacterium
CTGACCGAAGCTGCAGATTCCATAGATGTAGTCACCGATGATGACCGGCGTCGCGATGACCGAATGCAAGCCGTCGGTCTGGATCTCGCTGCTGCTCTTCCCTTTCCAGAGCACCGTCGCGGCCGGCTTCTTATCGTCGAGCGTGAACATCAGCGGGCCATTAAGAAGTTCGTAAAGAAGAGCATCGAGCCGACATGTCCGGAATCGCGACGTTCATTCCGACGTCGACCCTGTATTGATACTCCCGGTGCACCTTTACCCGTCACCGGGTCCAGCGATACCACGGCGCCCGGATGCCAGATGATGAGCTGCCTCGTTCCGCCGGCCGTGATGATGACCGGTTGCGCAACACCAAGATCCGTTTCTCCTGACAGCGCTCGCCACACTTCTTTGCCCGTCATCTTGTCGAACGCCACCACTTTGGCGTCAGGCGTACACGCCGACCATGGCGATGACCCGATCGCCGTCCACGAGTGGCGCGCTGCAAAAACCAAAGTAGCTTCCCCCATTTCAGAGGGCTGGCGCCAAAATCGACCGCGTAATCCTTCTTCCACCGAATCACACCGGTCTTGACGTCGAAGCTGAACAGTTTGCCATCAGCGCCCTGCACGTAAACACGATCGCCGTCGACGGTCGGGGTCGCGCGCGGTCCGTTGGCCCAACCAATGCCGCGATAGTCTGCGGTCCACTCCTGCGTCCCGAGAACCTTGCCGGTCTTTTCGTCGAGCGCCAGCGCTCGTTCGGTGCCACGAGGTCTTTGGGTTTTCGGGCCGTCGGTGACGAACACGCGGCCATCGGCGACTGCTGGGCCGGAAAAACCGATCCGAACCGGCGTGCGCCACAGCACCTTCAATCCGGAGTCAGGAAACTTGTCCAGAATGCCGGTCTCGTTCCATTCACCGATCCGTCCATGACCCGCAATCTCCGGCCAGTCGTCGGCGCGCGGTGCGCAGACTGCACCGACGGCGAACACTATCGCAAGGCAGACGGCGACATGTCGTCTTCCAACGGGTGTCATCATGGCGAACTCCCGTGACAACGCGTCTGGCCCCGAGAGCCCTTCGAGAGGATAGCCCGCATTAAGGCCGTAGCGCCAATCGCGTTGACCGAAGATCCCTTATCGGACAGCGCGCCCGTGTTCGCTTGACCGACCAGGACAACATCGTTCAGATCTTCGATCAGGATACCCGCGTCCGTTCGATCAATTCATTCCCGGCATCACGATGAAATTGGCAAGGCCGCTTTCGCGATCGTTCAAAGACGCCATCATCTTGTTTACGTCCCGGAGCGCATAGCGTCTGTGCTCGAACTTCGAGAGGTCCAACGTTCCTGCGTCCCGCCATCGCCGCCATATCTTCGCCTTCCGCCACCGAGAACCAGGCCGAACCTTTCCATTGCAGCGCATTGCACATGAACCAGACGGGATCGAGTGGCAGGATCTCGGCCATCGCGCCGATGCTGACGCCGCATCCCCCGCGCCGCAAGGACTTGATCCCCATCCATGGTAGCGCTCACCGGCGCGCCGGTGGGCAGCGAGTCGATCAGCAGGTCGGCACCCGCACCGCCAGTCCGATCGCGCACCCAGGCTTCGAGCGGCTCTGTGCCGTAGGACAGCACGTCGATCCGGCGACTATCCCATTGACGGACGCTGTCAAGTCCACCCGGGTTGCGCGCGATAGCAAGAATCTTCGTGACGCCCATTCCCAATGCGAGCAGGACGGCGCCGATGCCGAGCGTGCCCGTGGCCCCGAGGATTATGGCGGATGTGCCCGGCCCAGCATTGCCCGTGCGCAGGGCAGCGTACAAGGTTCCGGATGGCCCAAACCGCGCACCCGCTTCAAAGCTGATGCTGTCCGGAAGTTTCACCAGCGATCGCACCGGCGCGAGCATGAACTCGGCCAGGCCGCCATCCGGATACTGTTCGAACACGCGTGCCGAGCCGGCACCGAAGCCAAAGTAGCCCTGGAAGGTCACGGAATCGCATGCGATCGGTTCGCCGCTGCGGCACGCCTTGCAGCCGCCGCACGAACGTTGCGGATTCACATACACCCGATCGCCCGGCGCGATGCCGGACCTGCGAGCCGACCTCGGCGACCACGCCCGAAACGTCAAACCGAACGTCGCCGGAAGCGGCAGCGCGGCAAGTACGGAAACCACGTCCAGTAATGCGTGATGACGTTGGCAAGGTTGGGCACCACATTGCACGCGCGCACAGAAATCAGAACATCCGTGGGCCGCGGCGCGGGCACAGGCACCTCCTCCAAGGAGAAAGGCTTGCCAAATTCGCGCAATCGCGCTGCAAGCATTGTCTTGGTCATTTATCCTCCCGACTTTTTTTGAAAGTGATGAAGCCTGTCTGCAAACGACGACGCCGCGAGGGCGTAGTGTCTCATTGCTCGGCCAAGGGTTTCCAGGCCCTGAGATCGGGTCGGTGGTATAGACTCTCGCGCCGTGCTCGACGCGTCGTCTTCCGCATGTTCCTGGCGGCGCTGGTCGGCTGGCTCGACCAGCGGCAGCAGGACGTCGTGGCCTACCTGATCGAAGAAGACCGCGTCCTGCGCAGCCACCTCCGCGGCCGGCTCCGTTTAACTAATGAGGAGCGGCGTCGGTTGGCCGCTTACGGGCACCGGCTCGGCCGTCGCCGCCTTGGTGACGTCGCCACGATCGTCACGCCGGACACGATTCTCCGCTGGCATCGGCAGCTCATCGCCCGCAAATGGACGTACCATGAAGAAGCGCGGCGGGCGTCCGGGCGTGCTTACGGAGATCGGCGCCTCGTCGTGCGGATGGCCGAGGACAATCCCACGTGGGGCTACACCCGGATTGTCGGCGCCCTGAAGAACGTCGGTCATCGGGTCAGTCGATCGACGATTGCGCGGATTCTGAAGGCGCACGGCATGCCGCCCGTGCCCGAACGGCGGACGTCGTGGCAGACGTTTCTGCGGGCGCATTTGGGCGTGATCGCGGGCGCAGATTTCTTCACCACGGAAGTCTGGACGTGGCGCGGCCTGGTGACCTACTACACGGTGTTCGTCATCGACCTCGCCTCGCGCCGCGTGCAGATCGTCGGATCGACACCTCATCCCCACGAGGTGTTCATGCGGCAAGTCGTGCGCACGATGACGGCCGCCGATGAGGGGCTGCTAGTCCAGCATCGCCTCCTCATCTGTGATCGGGATACGAAGTGGAGCGCGCCGGTGCGCGAGCGACTGGGCGAGGCGGGGATCCGCGTCGTGTTGACACCGTATCGGGCGCCCAATGCGAATGCCTACGCGGAGCGGTTCGTCCGATCCATCAAAGAGGAGTGCCTCAATAGGCTGATTCCGTCGGGGAACGTCACCTCCGACGCGCGGTCACGAGTACATTGGAGCGCTGCACCGGGAGCGGAATCATCAGGGATTGGACAACGCGCTCATCGACGACAGTCCGCAGCGGCCGACCGGAAGACGGATTCGTTGTTTGACTCGGCTCGGCGGGCTCCTTAATTACTACGAGCGAGCCGAGTGAAGGGGTACGGCTGACCAATGAGACATTACGGCCTCCGACGGGCTCAAATGCGCGTATTCCACGCGTCGGTCTTGCCCTCAGCTCTTCCGCGAGTCCGGCCGAACAGCCGCACGCACTGACCCGAATTTCTGCACCCTTCACGACTCGCCGCCGCCAAGAAGAGTCGGTGGCGACCATCGTGATCGTCGGACGCGTGGTCTGGCGACGCAGGATGGTTTTCGCAGGAACAGACTCTCGGCCGCGAGTTGGGCACGTGACCGCGTCACCGACGACGCCAGCGACGCGACATCGCGAGTGATGGCGAGAATCGTTCGAAGCAGGCTCCGAGCAGTGTCCGACATAACGCGATAGATCGTATGCGGCCTGCGACCGCGCGTGGACGGTTCCCGGTCTCGACGATCAGCCCAAAAATGTGGAAGATCGGCCAGAACGGAATAATTGCGGACGACAGGTCGTGCTCAAAGGCAGCGTGCGTGTAGGATTCAAGACTTCTACGTCGAACGCCACTGTCACTGAATGCTGTCGACTCTGACCGGCTGACCTGTGCGACAGGCTGCGGTAGCAGCGAGGGCGATGCGAAGCGCTTCCACGCCGTCGCTGATCACGATAGCCGGTGCGCGATCCTGCAAGACATTCTGGGCAAAATTCTGTAACTGCAGCGTGTACGCGCGCTCGAACCGTTCCATGAAATCGGGCACGGTGTCGTGCGCAATGTTGTTTTTCGTCATGGTCACGATCGGCGTCTCGCGGAGATAGCCGACGCGCACCGTGCCGGCATCACCGAGCAGGTCGGTGCTGATGTCGTAGCCGTACACGCCGTTTCGCGTGAGATCGATTGCGCCGAGACGTCCGTCGGCGAACACGAGCGTCACAATCGCGTTGTCGATGTCGCCGATCGCCGCCATTTCGGGATACGCGAGCACCCCACCGACCGCTGACACGATCTCGACGTCTCCCATGAACCAGCGGGCGAGATCGAAATCGTGGATGCCCATGTCGACCATGATGCCGCCACTGCTCGCCGGATTCGCATAGTCGAGGCTCGGGCGGAACGGATCGCGCGACGTCGATTTGAACACCAGCGGTCTGCCAATCTCGCCCTGGGCAATCTTCTCCTTCGCCGCCGCATATCCGGGATCGAAGCGGCGCATGAAACCCATCTGAAAGAACGTTCCCGACTTGTTGACCGCGTCCGACATCGCGGCGCATTCGGCGAGGCTGAGCGCCGGCGGTTTCTCGCAGAAGGTTGGTTTCTTGGACCAAGCAGCGGCGACGACGATCTCCCGGTGCGTATGGGTCGGACTGACAACGACGACGGCATCGACGTCATGATCGGCAATCAATTCATGGGCGGAGCCATACGCCTTAGGCACGTCGAACTGCTCCGCGATCCGGTCAGCGAGTGTGCGATCGATGTCTGCCACGGCGACGACCGTCGTCTCGGGAATTCGACCCGCGAGATCGCGGACGTACACGTTACCGAGCCGTCCTAAACCGACGACCCCCACCTTCAAGCGGATGCGCGGCTTCAATGTCATGGTCAGGGGTGCTAGTGTAGCCGAGCCCCATGGCGGATTTGGTCGAAGTTGATGGCGTGCGAAAGGCCTTTCCAGGCGTTGTCGCGCTCGACGGCGTGTCGATGCGCGTGCGGCCGGGCACGGTGCACGCGCTCATAGGAGAAAACGGTGCGGGCAAATCCACGCTGATGAAGATCATCACCGGCTTTTTCCGACCGGACGCCGGCCGCGTTACCGTTCGCGGGCGCACGGCGATGATCCACCAGGAACTGAATCTGTTCCCGTCGATGACGGTCGCCGAGAACATCTGGCTCGGCCGAGAGCCGTTGACGCGGATCGGGCTTGTCAATCACCGCGCTCTCGGCCGGCGCACATCCGATCTTCTTGCCGGACTGAAGATCGACATTCATCCCGACGAACGGATCGCTGATTTGCCGATTGCCGGCAGGCAGATGGTCGAGATTGCGCGCGCCGTCTCTTGCGAGTCCGACGTCCTCATCATGGACGAGCCCACATCGACGCTGTCGGAACGCGAAGTGGATCAGCTCTTCGGCATTGTCGCGGACCTCAAAGCCCGCGGGAGGGCTGTGATCTACATCACCCACAAGATAAACGAGGTGTTCAGAATCGCCGGGGAGGTGTCGGTCCTGCGTGACGGCCGAATGGTCGGCTCGGACGCCGTGGAGAGACTGGACCGCGACCGGCTGATCACGATGATGGTCGGCCGCGAGCTGACGCAGTTGTTTCCCAAGAGCAACACACCGACCGATCACGTGACGCTTGCTGTCAAGAATCTGTCGCTGACCGGGACCTTCTCAGACGTTTCGTTCGACGTGCGGAAGGGAGAGATCTTCGGCATCGCCGGGCTGGTCGGCTCGAAGCGCACCGAGGTGGCAGAGACGATCTTCGGCCTAAGGCGGCCGACCTCCGGCACTATTCTGATTGACGGCGCTCCGGTAGACATCGATTCTCCGACGATGGCCATCCGTAAAGGCCTGGCTTTTCTCACTGAGGACCGAAAGATGGGCGGGCTTTTTTTGTCGTTGAGCGTTCAGGACAACATGGAAGTGACGGCGCTTAGCGGACCTTTCGTCTCGATGGGTTTCGTCCGACAGAGGATGCTGTATGCAGCCTGCGGCGCCATGGCCGACACGTTGCGGGTGAAGACGCCGGACCTGTTCGAGCCGGTTCGGAACCTTAGCGGCGGCAACCAGCAGAAGGTGCTGGTCGGCCGATGGTTGCTGATGTCCCCTCGAATTCTGATTCTCGACGAACCGACGCGCGGCATCGACGTGGGAGCGAAGGCCGACATACATCGGTTGCTTTCCGGCCTTGCCGCGGAAGGTGCGGCCGTTGTCATGATCTCCTCCGAGATGCCGGAAATCCTCGGCATGAGCGATCGGGTGATGATCATGCGCGAGGGCCGCACCGCCGGGATTCTCGATCGCCGCGACGCCAACCAGGTTGACCTCATGAGGCTGGCCGCCCATTGACGAGACCGAGACTCTCACACGAGGCCGGAATTCTCCTGGTTCTCATTGGCATAGCGCTCGCCTTCGAGGGTTTGGGCTGGAGCGTTCGTGGCACGAGCTTCCTCTTTAGCGGACAGCGCCTGCTCGTCATGGTGCTGCAGGTCTCCATCATCGGCTTGCTGGCGATCGGCGTGACGCAGGTGATCCTGACGGGCGGCATCGATCTGTCGTCGGGGTCGGTCGTCGCGCTGTCGGCGATGATCGCCGCCAGCCTGGCGCAAGCACCAACTGCGCGCGCGGTGTTCCCGTTGCTGACCGATCTGCCGGTCTTCGTTCCGGTCGCCGCCGGCCTGGTGACCGGTGCGCTGGCCGGCCTCGTCAATGGCAGCCTCATCGCGTACACCGGAATCCCGCCGTTCATCGCCACGCTCGGAATGATGGTGAGCGCACGCGGTCTGGCGCGGTACTACACCAGAGGCCAGCCGGTGGGCATGCTGACGGAGCGTTACACGCGTATCGGAGAAGGCGCGGTGCCCGTCTTTATCTTCCTCGTGACGGCGATCATCTTTCACGTGCTGCTGCGTCACACGCGATACGGAAAGTACACCTATGCCCTCGGCGCCAACGCGCAAGCCGCGCGTGTATCGGGCATCCGCGTGAACAGGCAGTTGATGTTCGTCTACACTATTGCTGGACTGCTGTCGGGTCTCGGCGGCGTCGTTACCGCGGCGCGTGCGGCGAGCGGCCAGGCCGGGATGGGGCTGTCGTACGAGCTCGACGCCATTGCCGCCGCAGTGATCGGTGGGACCAGCCTCTCGGGAGGCATCGGGCGCATCACCGGCACTGTCATCGGCACTGTCATCCTTGGCATCATGACCAGCGGGTTCACGTTCATCGGCTTTGACGCCTACATCCAGGACATCTTGAAGGGTGGAGTGATCGTGACCGCGGTCGTCGCCGATCGCTATCGCCATCGCGGAACCCAAGCGTGAACGATCCCAGATGCCGCGGCGGTCGGTGGTTTGCCGGCGTGCTTGCCGCGCTGTTGATTCCGATTGGGACTCCGAGCTGTGGAAAATCGACGTCGCCCGCTAGGCAGGTGGTTGGTGTGTCGATGGCGTATTTCGACGATAACTTCCTGACCATTCTTCGGACGGCCATGGCGGATTACGCTGAGACGTTTCCCGGTGTCGTGCTGCAGTTCACCGACGCGCAGGGCGACGTCGGCAAGCAGTTGAGCCAGATTCAGAATTTCGTCGCGCAGGATGCTGCGGCGATCATCGTGAATGCGGCTGATACCTCGGCGACACGGAGCATGACCAAAGTCGCGCGGGATGCGGGCGTGCCGCTGGTGTATGTCAACCGCCGTCCCGCCGAAGAGACGCTGCCTGAAGGCGTGGTGTTCGTCGGTTCAGAAGAACTGCAGGCGGGGACGCTGGAGATGGAGGAGCTCGCCCGATTGATGAACCACCGTGGGAACGTCGCCATCATGGTCGGTGAACTGGCGTCGAATGGAGCGCAGCTCCGCACCAAAGCGGTCGAGCAGGTCGTGGCCAAGTATCCGGACATGAAAATCGTCGAGAAACAGGTTGGCAACTTTCAGCGTGAGCGCGGCCTCGATCTCATGAATAACTGGCTGACGGCGGGTACGAAGATCGACGCCGTGGCCGCGAACAATGACGAAATGGCGATCGGCGCCATCATGGCGATTCGCCAAGCAGGGATCCCTACCGGCAAGATCCTTGTCGGTGGAGTGGATGCCACGCCAGATGCACTCGCGGAGCTCGCGAAAGGCACGTTGGCGGTGACGGTGTTTCAAAACGCCCGAGGACAGGCGAAAGGCGCGGTGGACGCCGCGGTGACGCTCGCGCGAGGGGAACGCATCGAGCCCCTCGTCTGGATTCCCTTCGAGGTGGTCACACGGGACAACTACAAGAGCTTCCTCGACCGATAGAAGGTATTCGCCGTCATCGCGCCGGATTTTTGTCGCCAGGCAGTACGGTCATCAGCCGGCCTCCGACAACCGGATTCCGATCCTCCGGATGACCGCATATCTCCGGCTCCGCGGCCCACGTCCCCTTCGGCTGCCGAGTGTAGTGCTTGGCAAACGTCCACGGCTTGGTCAGCGCGACTGGGTCGGTAATCGTCACCTGATTCTCAAGGGTGTTCGCATCGAGCAGCCGGATTCGCTCGGTGAACACCGCTTCTCCGCTGAACGTTACCGGGGTCAAGTCGCCCCACAGCCCCGGGCGCGCGTTCCGCGTCTCGATCACCAGCGTTTGATCGTCCCAGCGCCCGATCGACCACCCCATCATCGTCGGCCACATCTCATCGGCCGGGGGATACGGGCGGCCGTCGGTGTATATGCGTCGCGTTTCGTTATCGATGGAGAGCCAGACCATTCCCGGCGTGAGCGCGAACTCGTAGTCGAATGGCGTGGCGATCTGGTGTGGCATGCCCGTCGCGCAGTACACCGTGTGCGTATCGACCAGCGGATTCGGAAAATCAGGATTCCCCTGGTTCTCGGCCCGAATCAGGTCAACCTTGTCTCTTCTCTTCCCAGTCCGGCTGGTAAGGAGGATAGTCACGCGTGCCGGGAACGAACGCCTTGCCATCCTCCCGGTCCAGCAGCGCAGGAGACCCTCTCAGCCGCCACACTCCGCTCCAGTCCGGCAGCTTGGCGAACTCTTCGGTTCGCGGGGAACTGGCGGGGGCCTTCGTGCCGGACGGCGCACACGCCACCGATAGCACGACGAGAATCGCGGCGCCGATGATGGGCACCACCGAGCACATGTCCTTGACGGAACGTTGCATCGCGTCCACCTCGCTATGCGTGTCCTGAACTAGCGATTCGGCTGGCCCGCCGGGTCGCCGCCGATCTTCTTACCGTCGGCCAGGATGACATCGACAAGGGAGCCCGCCGGGCGCCCGTCGCGCAACGGATGCATGGTCACAGTGATCCGGTCACCTGCCTTCAATGCGGTCCGCTTCCATCCGCGTCGCGTGAGGCTTGCAGCAGAGCCGGTCTCGATGCTCCATTCCACCTCCTTGCCGGTCTTGTCCTTCACCACGAGTTGGATCCACGAGTGAGGATCTGATCCACTGAAACTCCTTCACGACGCCGGTCAGGGACATCGTTTTCTCCATGTCGAAGGGGGCGAAGGAGTGGTGTCCGGCGAGCGTTGCTCCGATCAGTACAACCATGAGCACGGCAATCCGCACAGGTGCCTTCATGCGTCGACTCTCCTTTGAGATTCGAGCGGCTCGACTTTCGGCGGATCATACACGAGTCGAATACGCCGCCCGCGTGGGACGGCCGACCGCAGGACCTGAGCGCGTTCTCCGACTGTCCAGGCGCTCGGGATGAAAGTCCCGGCCGACCTCTACGCGCGCTCACCGCGCGTGTGTCGCGGGCTTGAGGAGCTGACCTATCCGTTCCACGATCAGGCCATCATGGTGACCGGCTGCGGCCGGAATCTGTTTCCGCGGACGCAAGGTCAACCTCAGTTATCCCTTCGCCGGCCAGAGTGTCGGCGTGACCCAGGTCGGTGAGCGCATCTGGCTCGTCACCTTCATGCAGTACGATTTGGGGTATTTTGACGATGAGACGTGTCGGCTAGAACCGATTGAGAATCCGTTCGGACCGAAACTGTTAGGTGAATTCAATCCGTCGACGCGACACCATATGCGATCGGAGGCGGTATGGGTGTGCGTTGGTCCAGGATGTCGTGGAGTGATCGGAACGAGCTGTGGGCACGCTGGCAGCGGGGGGAGTCAGTTAGGCAGATTGCGCATGGACTGCGGCGCGCGTCGAGCGTTGTCCACACCGTTGTCGCAGCCGAAGGCGGCATTGTGCCCCGTCGGCGTCGGCGGTCCCGGTTAGCCCTGACTTCGGCTGACCGCGAAGAAATTTCCCGGCACGCTGGCGTGCGGCCAATCGCTACGAGCGATCAGTCGGATGCTCGGCCGAGCGCCGTCCACACTGAGCCGCGAAGTAGCGCGTCACGGCGGGCGCAGCGTCTATCGAGCGGCCGTCGCCGACACACACGCCTGGTACCGCACTCGTCGCCCCCAGCATTGTCGTCTATCGACTCATCCCGCCCTGCGGAGAATCGTGGCGCACAAGCTCGCGCAGCAGTGGTCGCCACAGCAGATCTCGGGCTGGCTTCGATGGACCTTTCCGAGTGATGCTGACATGCAGGTGTCACCGGAAACGATCTACCGCAGCCTATTCGTGCAAAGTCGCGGCGTCCTGCGCCGCTGTCTTCTCAAACACTTGCGGCGACAGCATTCCTTCCGACACGCGCGCGCCGGCGCTCGGCTGCCGCCGCGACAGGGCCAGATTCTTGACGCGGTTTCGATTCGAGAGCGACCGGCAGAAGTCCGTGATCGCGCCGTCCCTGGGCATTGGGAAGGCGACCTCCTTGAAGGCGCGCGAGGCACCTTCATCGCGACGCTCGTCGAACGTCAATCGCGCTACGTGCTGCTGGTGCGATTACCGAGCAAGGATACGCACACCGTCACTCGCGCCATCGCCCGGCGGATCCGACGGCTGCCACTCGGGCTTATGAAGTCACTGACCTGGGATCGTGGCGGCGAATTAGCCGCGCATCGCGCGTTCACCGTGGCGACTAATGTGAAGGTCTACTTCTGTGATCCACGAAGCCCTTGGCAGCGCGGGTCAAACGAGAACACGAACGGCCTGATTCGCCAGTATCTTCCGTCCGCGACAAACCTGACGAACCACAGCCAAGCGCAATTGGACGCCATCGCATTGCGCCTGAACACACGCCCTCGCATGACGCTTGGATATCAGACGCCGGGGGCTAAACTAGCAGCGATCGTTGCGGCGACGGGTTGAAAACGGGTGACCCCTCCGCTCGGAATAAACTGCCACCTATCCGACCGGAAAGGACCACCTAGTGAAAAGATTGGCTCCTCAGGCTGGACTCGAACCAGCAACCCTCCGGTTAACAGCCGGATGCTCTGCCATTGAGCTACTGAGGAATAGAGGTAGGCCGCGCCAAACGAAACAGAACCTCTAATACTAGCGAATCCCAGCAAAGTGGGCAACGCTGGAACCACGATTCCATCAGCGCTTCCGTCCGATCAAGCTCAATTGAACCGCAGTTCCGAACAACCCGAGCACGATCCACGCCAGGAGGACCCACCCGCGCGCGCCGCCCGGCGCAAACGGATACAGGATCCACACGTCCGGCGACACCCGGCCGCCGCGCGGCGCCGGGCGAGCCTCAATCAAGGACAGGGCGCCAAGAATCACCGTCCACGCGCCTGAAAACGCCGTTCCGACGACGATCACGTAGCGCTGCAGAATGAGCGAGGCGATCGTTCCCAGCGTGACGAAGATGATGACGACGATCACCGGCGGATCGGCGGCGGTCATTTGCGACCAGCCCGCATGCACGAGCAACGCACCCAGGCCTGCGCCGACCAGCGCGATGCCGAGGAAGTACGCGAAGAACAGAATCAACGCTCCGATGGCGCCGCCAACGAGCGCCCCCACGACCATGCCGAACGCATTGCTGGTGCCCATCATCGAGCTGGCCAGCAGGGCGCCGGCGATGAACCCATAGATCGCCAGGACCATGCGGAACAGCCGGTAGCCGGCGAAGCACGCAATGGCCCCACCGAGGACGAGCGCAATCGCCGCGGGAGTCTCGAACGATGTCGGCAGCATCACGCCGAATCAGACCTCACGCCGCCCTTCCATCGCCTTGTTCATCGTGATTTCATCGGCATACTCGAGATCGCTGCCGACCGGCAGGCCCATCGCAATGCGGGTCACCTTCACGCCAAGAGGCTTCATCAGCCGCGCTAGATAGATCGCCGTCGCCTCGCCTTCGACATTCGGATTCGTCGCCAGGATCACTTCAGTGACGCCGTCGGCCAACCGCGCCAGCAGGCCCTTGATCTTGAGATCGTCCGGGCCAACTCCCTGCAGCGGCGACAGCGCGCCCATCAGCACGTGGTAGACGCCTTTGAACTCGCGCGTCTTCTCAATCGCGGCAACGTTCGTCGGCTCCTCGACGACACAGATCGTCCGATGATCGCGATCCGTGTTGCTGCAGAAACAGCACGGGTCCACATCGGTGATGTTATTGCACACCGAACAGTACGTGATTCGTTCTTTCACCTCACGAACGGCGTCGATCAGTCGATCGGTCGTGTCGCGCGGCGTCTTGAGGATGTGGAAGGCGAGTCGCTGCGCGCCTTTGGGACCAATGCCGGGCAGACGCTGCAGCTCTTCGACCAAGCGCTGTAGAGACGAAGGAAATTGTGAGTTCACAGGCCCGGCAGCTTGAGACCGCCCATCATGCCGCCCATCTTCTGGGCCATGGCTTCGTCTGCCTTGCGCTGAGCATCGTTGACGGCGGCCACGATCAGATCCTGCAGCATCTCGACGTCGTCTTTGGACACGACTTCGGGATCGATCTTGAGCGATTGCATCTGCTTCGCGCCATTGACAATCACGGTCACCATGCCGCCGCCCGCATTGCCTTCGACCCGAAGCTCGGCCATCTGCTGCTGTAGGCGCTCCTGCATCTGCTGCGCCTGCTTCATCATCTCTTGGATGTTCATCCTTCACCTTCTACATCGGCGCAGGGCATGCAGCCTACATCTCTTCGACGTCGCGTATTTCTGCCGGAAACACTTCGAGGAACGCCTGAACGCCCGAATCCGCCATGGCTTGTTCCCGAAGTGACGCCTTTTTGACCGCCGCCGGATCCGCAGGCGCGGCCGCCGACGGTTCTGCCGACGTTGGCTCAGCTTGCACCGCGCTCACGCCGACCTTATGTCGAGCCAACTGCTCGGCGGTCGACTCCAGCCATGCCCGGTTCTGGTCGAATACATCACGCAGGGTTCGTTGTGTCGCCGAAAACGTGAACGTGATGCGATCCATGGCGACATCAATCTTCTGGGCTTGCGCCACGACCGTGTTGTAGAAGACGACCTTCGTCTTTCGAATCTCGGCGAGAAACGCGTCCTTGAACGTCGTCGTTTCATTCGACGACGCCCGGCTGGGGCTCGATGAGGCGTCGGCCGGCCGGCGCGCGCCAGGTTCGACGCCAACAGCTCGGGCCGAAGCGGAGATTGCCCCGGGTCCTGACGGCCGACCCGAGCTCGATGATGTAGCCCCCGAGGATGGCGCGATCGATTTGGCCCCGGGCGGGTTCGCTGGAGCTCCGCTCTTTGCAACGCTCGACGCACCGCCAGAACCTGCGATGAGATCTTCAATCGGCACCAGCTTGCGCAGATAAATCCAGCGCAAGAGCACCATCTCGAGGTGGTAACGAGGCTGGGCCGCCCCTCGAATATCCGCCTCCGCACGGGTCAGGAGATCGAACGCCCGTAACAAGTCCTCGCGTGAGAACTGCCCGGCCAGCGCGACCAGGCGACTCCGCTCGTTTTCGCCGGCAATCTCCGGATCGTTCGCTCTCGAAGGATCGACCGCCAGGACCAACAGGTCGCGCACCACGCGCGACAACTCCCGGCAGACGAGACGCAAGTCGTACCCCATCTCGACAGCTCGAGCGGCCAGGGCGAACGCTGCCGAAGCATCCTCATCGACGACCGCCTGCACCGTATCGAGCAGCAGGTCCCGTCCAACCAATCCCAGCACTGTCGACACGTCGTCGGCGGTGATCGTCTTTCCCGTGAAGGCGATGACCTGATCGAGCTTGCTCTGGGCGTCCCGCATGCTGCCATCGGCGTCACGTGCGATGAGCTGCAGGACGTCGTCTCCGGCTTCGATTTGCTCGGCATCGACGATCCGGCGCAATTGCTCGGCGATCGCCTTGGTGCTGATCGTTCGCAGCTCGTACACCTGGGAGCGCGAGATGACCGTCTCGGGAATCTTCTCGAGCTCGGTCGTCGCCATCATGAAGACCACGTGCGGCGGTGGCTCTTCGATCGACTTGAGAAGGGCGTTGAACGAAGGCAACGAGAGCTGGTGCACTTCGTCGATGATGAAGATCTTGTAGCGGTTGCGAACCGGGAGGATCGCCAGGCCGGAAATGATGACGTCTCGAACGTTGTCGATCCCGGTATGGGTGGCGGCGTCGATTTCCAGGACGTCGATGTCTCGGCCTTCGGCAATCTCGATGCACGCGTCACATTGGCCGCATGGATCGGGAGTGGGTCCTTTTGCGCAGTTCAGGGCGCGCGCCAGTATCCGCGCCGTCGTCGTTTTACCGACACCTCGGGGTCCGGCAAAGACGAACGCCTGCGCCAGCCGCCCGCTGACCAGCGCGTTACGCAGCGTACGTGTGACCGCTTGTTGTCCAACGACATCGTCGAACCGCTGCGGACGCCATTTGCGCGCGAGAACTTGGTAGGGCATCGACCGTCACGGACTGGACCGCGGCCCGGAGTGGCTGCGGCACATTTCAGGATCCACTGAGCGCTGCTGCCTTCCGGCCCTGACGCGGTTCGTAGGCTGAAATTGCACAGGTTCCGGACCGCGATGCAATCCGCAACATTTCAGTGTACTGAAGTCTACTACACCGGCACGCGCGTCGCGAGCAGGAGATACTTGGCGAGCACCTCTCCGACCACCACTGTGAAGAAATCAACGTAGAGAATTCCTGTTGCAGACTGCGTCGAGCGGATCTTCGCCGTTTCCCACGTGAGGTACGAGAGAAGCGCCGGTCCGCCGAGCCCGAAGAGCACTCTCTGCCAGAAGAAAATGCCGCTCACCGACGTGATGTAATGCCAGAAACTCGGTCCGGCGCCCGGTTGCCACGTCTCGACTGCAACGACGACCGCCGCAACCACGACGACAATCCGCACGACCATCGAAGCGATGTGTACCTTCACGATCGACTGCAGATGAGAGACGTCCATCGAAGGGATGACCAGGTACCAATGTCCGAGAATCATCGACGTCGAAGCTCCGCCGAGCAGTGCCGCTGAACTCAGAAAACTGGCGATCGTGAGGATGCCGACGTCGAACGTCCAGTCGCTCGTTGCCACAACGGCCTGAGCCACCAGCGCCACCAGGCCTGCTGCGCAAGCCAACCAGACGAGCGCTGGGCGAATGGACGCGAGCATCCGCCCGATCGTCAGCCAATAGACGACGATGGCAGCTTCGGAAATCAGCAGCGTCGTGACTGCGATCCGGCCGGTCGTGGTTGACGAAAGCTCCGGAGGACGAAAGACAAAGGCTACTGCGATCAGCGCAGCCGCCAGGCCGGCATTGAAGCGAAAGAACTTCACGCCCGCTTCTCGGGAGACGAGAACGAGGGTGAAGACGATGCCTAGGGCGAGATGAGTGAGAAACAGGAACAGGACCACTGGTTGGGCTGGAAGGGCGGGAGAGGCGGGACGGGCTGGATAGGCGGGAGGGGCTGGATGGGCGGGACGGGCTGGAAAGCGAGATGCGTGCGCTTCCTAGCCCTCCTGCCTTTCCTGCCCCTCCTGCCTTTCCTGCCCCTCCCGCCCTCCTGCCCTGAGATCAGCGAAGCCTCTTGTTGACCTCCGCCCAGTTCACCACGTTCCACCAAGCGTTGATGTAATCAGGTCGGCGATTCTGGTACTTGAGGTAATACGCATGTTCCCAGACGTCGAGACCGAACACGATCTTCTTGCCTTCCATCAGCGGGCTGTCCTGATTGGCGGAACTCTCAATCACAAGCTTCCCGCCCTGCGAGATCACCCAGGCCCAGCCGCTGCCGAAACGTCCGACGCCGGCCTTCGCGAACTGCTCCTTGAAGGAATCAAAGCTGCCAAACGACGAATTGAGCGCGTCGGCGATGGCACCGGTCGGCGCTCCGCCGGCATTCGGACCCATGATCTGCCAGAACATGGTGTGATTTGCGTGGCCTCCTCCGTTGTTTCGCACGGCCGTGCGGATAGCTTCGGGCACGCCGTTGATGTTGCTCAAGAGATCCTCGACCGTCTTCGACTGCAGATCCGGATGCTTTTCGAGCGCGGCATTGAGATTGTTGACGTAAGCCGCGTGATGCTTTCCGTGATGGATCTCCATCGTCTGCTTGTCGATGTGGGGTTCTAGAGCATCAAAGGCGTAAGGAAGAGGCGGGAGCGTGTGAGCCATCGAACGTCCTCCTAGGCTATCTATTGAATCGTCAACATGCGGTCAAGTGCGACCTTCGTCCAGTACTTTCGATCGTCTGGAACGACAATGCGATTGTGGACCTCGCCGTCTACGAGACCGTCGAGCGTCCACAGGAGATGGTTTGGTGAGACGCGGAACATCGTCGAGCACAGGCAGCCGAATTGATCGAGCGACAGCACGGTGCGCTCGGGCTGCAATTTATTGGCCAATCGATTGACGAGATGGATCTCGGTGCCAACGGCCCACACGGATCCGGCTGGGCTTCCAGTTACCTGCTTGATGATGTATTCGGTGGAGCCGCTATCGTCCGCGGCCTGGACGACATCCCACGGCACTTCAGGGTGTACGATGACGCGAACACCGGGATTTTGCTTCCGAATGTTCTCGATCTGCCTGACGGTGAAGCGCGTGTGAACCGAACAATGTCCCTTCCAGAGAATGATTCGTGAATTCTTGACGGCATCCGCTTCCAAACCGCCCCAGATCTCGCTCGGATCCCACACGACCATCTGATCGAGCGGGACACCCATCCGGTAGGCAGTGTTGCGCCCAAGGTGTTGATCGGGCAGAAACAGGATGTGTTTGCCGCGTTCCCAGGCCCAGCGCAGGGTTGCCGCCGCGTTCGACGAGGTGCAGACGACGCCGCCCCGTTCTCCGCAGAACGCCTTCACTGCCGCCGCAGAATTGATGTAGGTGACCGGTACGACGCTCGACAACCCCATTTGCTCGAGGTCGTTCCAGCACATTTCGAGTTGCTCGATATCGGCCATGTCGGCCATCGAACAGCCGGCCGCGAGGTCTGGCAGCACCACTTGCTGGTGGTCGGCGCTCAACACGTCCGCACTTTCAGCCATGAAATGCACGCCGCAGAAAACGATGAAGTCGGCATCTGGATGCCGGCTGACCTGCTGGGCGAGCTTGAAGGAGTCGCCGGTGTAGTCGGCGAATTTGATCACCTCGTCGCGCTGATAGTGATGGCCGAGGATGACGAGGCGCGAACCGAGCGCTGCCTTGGCAGCCACGATCCGGACGTCCATTTCCTCGTCCGACAGGCCGAGATAACGTTCGGGAAGCGGCTGGCGTTCCCGGATGTTTTCCTTCTCGTAGGTCGTCAAAACTGGAAGCAACATGGTCGCTTTGTGAAATTTTTCGCAATCTAGGGACGCGAAAAAGCCAAGCGCTCTCGATCCGTTCGAGCCTCGCTTGGCAGTCCTTAGATTATAACACCGTGAGCTGACGGGAAATTCCGGGTCGGCCTCGTCAGGCGTGAGCCACGACGTTGTAGAGCGTGTCGCGCTCGACTGGTTCCCGTCCGGCCGCCTTGATCAGCCGCTCGATCTCATGTGGGGTCATCGCCTCCGGCGTCCGCGCACCGGCCATGTGGTAGATCTTCTCTTCCTGAACCGTTCCGTCCAGGTCATCCACTCCAAACCAGAGAGCCGTCTGCGCAACTTCGACGCCCGTCGCGATCCAGAACGCCTTCACGTGCGGGATGTTGTCGAGCATCAGACGGGCAACTGCGTGGACGCGTAGACTGTCGGCCGCGCTCGGCGGCGGCAGCTTCCGCATCTGGTTATTGTCGGGATGAAACGCGAGGGGAATGAACGCCTGAAACCCGCCAGTCTCGTCCTGCAACGCTCGACTGCGAAGCATATGGTCGACCCGTTCCTCGGCCGTTTCGATGTGGCCGTACAACATCGTCACGTTCGAGCGCATGCCGAGGCGATGGGCGATTCGGTGAATATCCAGGAACCGGTCGGTTCCGCACTTGTCGTGACAGATCTTCTGCCGGACGCGTTCCGCAAAAATCTCGGCGCCACCGCCGGGCAGGGAATCGAGGCCCGCGGCCATCAACTCGCGCAGGACCTGTTCATCGCTCATGTTGTAGAGATCCGCGAAGAACGCAATCTCGACCGCCGTGAAGCACTTCAAGTGAATGTTCGGCCGGATCCGCTTGAACCCTTGCAGGAGCTCCGTGTAGTAGTCGAATGGCAGGTCGGGGTGGAGTCCGTTCACGACGTGCACTTCGGTCAGCGGCTGATGCGCGCGTACACGAAGCTTGTTCCAGGCCTCCTCGAGCGACATCGTGTACGCGCCGGCGTCACCAGGCTTGAGCCGGGCAAACGAACAGAACAGGCAGCTCGCGACACACACGTTGGTCGCCTCGAGCCTGATGTTGTAGTTGTAGAACGTTCGGCCGCCGTGGCGCTTCTCGCGCTCCCGATTGGCGAGCCGGCCGACTGCCAGCAGATCGGCTTCGAACAGCCGGCATCCATCGGCCAGAGTCAGCCGTTCACCTGCGTCGAGCTTTTCGGCGATGTCGAGAAGGTGGGCGTCGGCAAGCCGCGAGCGCATGGCCGCGCGGCCCTCAGGAGACGCCGAAGATCTGAATGCGAAGCGATCGAGCACGAGGACCGTCGAGCTCGGCCATCAGGATTCTCTGCCACTGGCCCAGCACGACTTCGCCGCCGCTCACCTGCAGCGTCAGGCTATGGCCGAGCAAAAGCGCTCGAAGATGAGAGTCGGCGTTCATCCGATCGCAATCGGAGTGTTCGGGGTCGTTGTGCATCCAGGCCGCATCCCGGGCGACCATCTGCTCGAGAAACCGGCGGATATCGGACAACAGCGCGGTTTGAAACTCGTTGATGAACAGCGCGCACGTCGTGTGCATCGACCACAGGCTGACCAGTCCTTCGCGCATGTTGAAACGACGGACAAAATCCATGACCCGGTTGGTGAGATCGACGAGCTCGATACGCTGGTCCGTCTGGACGACGAAGGTTTCGCCATGAATCGTAAGGCCGCCCGCCGTCGCCGAAGCCACCTCCTCGACGGGCCTCTCGCGAACGGTAACGGTCGAACTTTTGCTCATGCGGTCTCCTGCCCTATTGCGCGTCGCGGAACTCAAGTACACCGGTTGGCGCTCTCATGGGTGAGTGTCCGTGCCAGCTTTCTGGTGCGAACATGTAATGTTACGAAAAAACGAATACTTGAGCAACCGGCCGGACGTCAGGATGGCCGTCCATCCTGCCTTTGCTATACTCGCGTTGTTTCGGCTCTTGCCGGATCAAACGTCGCGATTAGGTTCAGAACGTTCACATGAGCCTCGGCGGTCACGCGAAGTGGGTGAAATGCCCACACGGTCCCGCCACTGTAAGCGGGGAGCGCTTCACACCGTCTCGTTGTTTTGCTCGAGACAGTCACTGGACATCGGGTCTGGGAAGGCCGTGAACGCGCGCTGATCCGCAAGTCAGGAAACCTGGCAGTCCGAGGCACCGTTTCTTCGGCGCGTCCGACGCCGAAAGGAGCAGTTTTGCACCACTCCCGCCTCCGCCGGGGTCTCCACACCTGGCGTCTCTTCCTGGATTGTTGTTGAACCATGCTTCGCGCTCTCGACGTGTCATTCGCATACGGTCGCCCGGGCAGGGCCAAGCCCTACGTGCTCAAGAACGTCTCGCTGACCGCCGATCGCGGAGATCTGATCGGAATTCTCGGACCCAATGGATCCGGAAAAACCACGTTGTTGAAGATTCTCGCCGGGGCGCTGCTGCCACAGTCCGGTGCAGTGACGCTGGAGGGCCGATCATTGGGCGAGTGGTCGCAGCGCGAGATTGCGCGCCGGGTGGCTCTCGTGCCGCAGGAGACCTACGCGCCATTCGACTTCACCGTTCTCGAAATCGTGTTGATGGGCCGCTTTCCACATCTTGGCGCATTTGCACTCGAGGGTCCGGAGGATCTCGCCATCGCGCACCGGGCGCTGGCCGAAACGGGAACGGCGGAATTCAGCGAACGGCTCTTCAACACTCTGAGCGGCGGCGAGAAGCAGCGGGTCGTCATCGCCAGCGCACTGGCGCAGAGTCCGCAGTTGCTGCTGCTCGATGAACCCACGGCTTCGCTCGACGTGGGGCATCAGATTGAGGTGCAGACCCTGCTGCGCCGCCTGAACGCCGACAGCGGCGTCACGATGGTCCTCTCCACCCACGACTTGAACCTGGCGGCCGCCTTGTGCCGGCGCCTGATTCTGATCAGGAACGGCCAGGTCATCGCATCTGGTTCGACGGACAACGTGCTGACGAAGGCGACCGTACGTCAGCTGTACGGCGTCGACGCCGATATCGAGCATCACGCTCGAGCCGGACATCTGACGGTCGTACCGATCGAGCGGGTATGAAAGTGCAGACGATTCGCACGCGAATCGCGGTCACACTCGCGGCTTTCGGCGCGGTACTCGTCGCCGCGTTGATCGTCGCGCCGGTTTCAGGATCGACACCAATTTCGCTCGGTCGCGTGTTCGACCGGACCATTCCATTCGCCGACAACCCGGATGCGCAGGTCTTCTTCATTGCGCGTCTGCCACGCGTGGTTGCGGCAGCCCTGGTCGGTGGATCCCTGGCGGTTGCGGGAGTGGTATTTCAGGCCCTGCTGCGCAATCCGCTGGCGACCCCGGATACGCTGGGTGTGTCGAGTGGTGCTGCGTTGGGGGCTATGCTGGCGATCATCTTTCGTCTCGATTTCGCGGTCGCAGGCCTGCCCGCGATATCCCTGTCGAGCTTCATCGGCGCTCTCAGCGCCCTCGGAGTCGTCTACGCGCTGGCGACTGCCCGCCGGCGCGGTATGTCGACAACGGTGCTCCTGCTGGCGGGCGTCACCATGACGGCCTTCTTCTCGGCGCTGATTCTGTTCGCACAGTTCCTGGCGGACTTCACCGACGCCTACCGCACCGTTCGCTGGTTGATGGGCATGCTGGACGTCGGTGGGTATGCTCCGCTGCTGACGGTGCTGCCGATGATAGCCGTCGCATTCGGCATGATGGCGACACTTCCACGGCCGCTCGATCTCCTCAGTCTGGGCACGGACGCGGCGACGGCTCGTGGTGTGAATGTCGTGCGCGCAGAACGGATCGCGCTGGTGAGCGCTTCGCTGGCGACCGGCGCCGCCGTCTCCATCAGCGGGCCGGTTGCTTTCGTCGGCCTCATCGTGCCTCACCTGGTCCGCCTGCTGGTCGGGCCTGATCATCGGATCGTGCTGCCTGCCTCTGCACTTTTTGGGGCTACTTTTTTGATTGTGTGCGATCTCGTTGCGCGCACCGTGCTGTCGCCCATCGAGGTTCCGGTCGGCATCGTGACTGCGCTCATTGGCGGCCCATTCTTTTTGTGGCTGCTCGTGAGGTCGTCCGCATGAGACCGACTTCAATGCGGCCTCTGGCGGTTGCAGTCGCGTTGTGGCTGTGCTTGGCCATGGCCCCGGCCGCGGCTGAACCTCCACAGCGAATCGTGTCGCTGATTCCGGCCGTTACAGAAATGATCTTCGCGATTGGCGGCGGCGCTCGAATCGTGGGCGTCAGCGACTACGATAAATATCCGCCGGAGGTCTCCCGTCTCACGAAGGTGGGTGGACTGCTCGATCCGAGTGTCGAGCGAATCCTCGGGCTGAAGCCTGATCTCGTCGTCGTCTACAACACGCAAGTCGAGCTGAAGCAGCGGTTCGATCGTGCCGGCATTCCCTACTTCTCATACCAGCACCGGGCGCTCGCCGACGTGACGATGACCGTTCGCGCGATTGGCGCTCGCGTCGGGTCGATCGAGCGATCTGAAACGTTGGCGGCGCAGATGGAGCGTTCGATCGCGGCGATACGTGAATCGGTGGCGAATCTGCCGCATCCGCGAACGATGCTGGTATTCGAGCGAGACCCTTTCTCGCTTCGCAACATCAGCGCCAGCGCCGGCTACGGATTTCTCCACGACATGCTCGAAGCCGCTGGTGGAGAGGACGTGTTCGGCGATATCAAGCGAGAGTCGGTGCAAGCAACGACCGAAATGATCCTCGCTCGTAAACCCGACGTGATAGTCGAGCTCCGGTACGGCGCGAATGTGGCCAAGGACCCTGCGCGTGAGCTGCAGGCCTGGAACGCCCTGAGCTCGGTTCCGGCGGTCAAGAATCGTCGGATCTATCTGCTCACCGGAGACGAGTTCGTCGTGCCCGGTCCACGGGTCGTCGATGCCACCCGAAGGTTCGCAGAGACCCTGCACCCTCGAAGCCGATGAGTCTGGAATCGTGATGAGCGGCTACCCCAACCGAATTGTGTGCTTGACCGAGGAGACAACGGAGACGTTGTACCTCCTTGGCCAGGGCGATCGCGTGGTTGGCGTTTCCGGCTACACGGTTCGTCCGCCGGAAGCTAGATCGAAGCCGAAGGTCTCGGCTTTCATCAATGCGCGCTTCGACAAGATCGAGGCGCTTCGTCCGGATCTCGTTCTGGCGTTCTCCGATCTCCAGGCCGATCTCACGTCGGAGCTCATTCGCCGCGGCCTTGCGGTCGTCACGTTCAACCAGCGCAGCATCGCCGAGATCCTGCAGATGATTCGAATGCTTGGTGGGTTGGTCGGGTGTCAGGCAGCTGCCGAAACGCTCGCCGCCGATCTCGCAGCCGACCTCGATCGGATTCGCCAATCGGCTCGCCGGTTTCCCGGTCGCCTTCGCGTATTCTTCGAGGAGTGGGACGAGCCGATTATTTCAGGCATCCGATGGGTCGAAGAGCTCATCGAGATTGCCGGCGGAGCACCAATCTTCCCTGAATTGGCCAACGCTGGTCTTGCGCGCGATCGTATCGTCGCGCCCTCGGAAGTTGCCCGGCGCGATCCAGAAGTGATCTTCGCGTCGTGGTGCGGTAAGAAAGTGAAGAAGGCCGTCATTCGCGCCCGGTCGGGGTGGGATCAGGTGAGCGCCGTGCGACAGAACCGAATTTTTGAAGTGAAATCGACGTACATCCTGCAGCCCGGTCCTGCGTGTTTGACGGAAGGCGTCCGCCAGTTGCATGCACTGCTTGCGCAAGTGCACGAGATCGAAGTTCCTTTAGAAGTGGCCCCGACTGAGAGGCTCGACTCGGTCGCCTCGAGGGACGATCGAGACGGCGCCGGTACCATACGTCCGGCTTCGTAGACGAACGAGCAGAGGGTCAAGCTCGTTTCGCTGGACCAGATGAAGCCAGCGTCCGGACCAACTGTCGAATATCCTTCAGCGTCTCGACGGCCTCAATCTCCGTGACTGCCTTCTGAATCTGTTCTGGGCTCAGAACTAGCTGCGCGCAGTCTGCAAACTTGTCGCGTAGTTCCTCGCGTGTAAACGGCCGCTCCGGTCCGCCACGGTAGCGATCGTCGGACGGCTGGACCAATGTGCGTCCGTCAGTCACGTCTACTTCCACAATGCTGCGAATCTTGTCGAAGCCCTGCGCTTCGATTTTCGCGTCGAACACTCCTGTGACGCGGCCCATCATTTCCTGGACCGGGGCACTCGCTACGAACTCGTCGGTGAATTCACGAATGCCGGCCTTGCGTCGAATGATGATGCTGCTCAACAGGAACGGAATGGAGAACTTCGCCTCGAGCTCGGTCTTTGCCGTCTTGTAGCGCAGCGGCTCGAGAATGTTGGAGCCGGCTCGCAGGCGAACGGCACGGATCTGGGCCGGTTTCAGGTCGTGATCGACCACCAGCTTGAGCATCGCGTCCAGGCTGGGGTGACTGAGCGAACCGCACGGATATGGCTTGATCGAAACGCCCGGGCTCACGATGCTGTAGGGCTTACCCAGAACAGGAACGAGGCGATCCAGATCGGCGCCACCACCGAGGACCTGGAAGAAGCCCCATTGCCCATCGAGACCGTCGTCGCCGCCGGTGAATCCTCGAGCAGCCAGTTCGGCAGCAAACACACCGTTTTCGGCGGCACGTCCGACGTGAAGTGGTTTCGTCATCGTCCCGAAGTTGACGCGGATGCCGCTCGAAAGGCTCGCGGCAATTGCCAGCATGTGGCCGAGCTGCCGCTCGTTCAGCTTCAACAACTTCGCCGCGGCGGCGGCCGCCCCGAACGTGCCGATGGTCCCCGAACTATGAAAGCCGCCGATGTAGTGGTGGGGATCGATCGCTTCTGCGATCTTGCACTCGACTTCGAACCCGATCAGGAATGCCTCCAGAAACGCCGCCCCCGACAGACCCATCCGCTCCGACAGGGCAAGAGCCGCTGCCAGCGGCGGCACAGTCGGATGCGTGAGCAGCCCGAACGTTCGATCCGGCGTCGTGGAGAGCTGCGTGTCGTCGTAGTCCATCGCGTGGCCGCTGGCGCCATTGGCGAGAGCCGCCAGCGCTGCGGGGGCCATCAGTGTTTCGCGGCCGAATGCGGTCGCCTCTTTCCGGTCCCCTGCCGCCTTTGCGTACTCTCGAACGATCGCACTGCCGGGCACTGTCGAGCCCGCCAGGATTACGCCAAAGCCGTCCACTAAACAGCGCTTGCCCTGTTGAACCGCATCCTGGGGAATGGCGCTCAGATTGGTCGTGGTGATGTACCGGACAACGGCAGGGGTCGCACCTTTGATCGCTGCGCCCTCGAGCTTCTTGGGTTTGACGTCTGTTCCCTGAGCCGCGACGTTTCTTTCGCCGATGGCCGACGCCAATGCCGTCCCTGCTGTTGCGCGGGCGACGACGCCGAAGAATTTTTTTCGACTGTATCGCATGGCGGATCCTCTTCGTTGAAGTTCAAAGCGACGCCGTTCCTCGAACCGACTCACACATCGTCATCCACTTCCTCGATGGCATACGGTGTGGCCACACGTCTGACCACGATCGTAAACCCGAATGCGACGAGAACAGCCGCTGCGGCCAGGCCCAGATAGATGCCGCTGCCGGCCAGCGCAACTGGAGTATCGCCCATTGGCGTATTTTCCACGATCGCTACCGCCTGGGATACCGTAAGGGCCTGCTCACCCGCGAGGCGCGGCATGACTCGCCAGGCCAGAAACATGATCCCCAGCGCGACCAGGCCGACCACCAAGAGGGGATGCCGGGAATTCTTTCTCGTAATGAGACTGAGCGTGGCGAGAACGGCAGCCAGAACTCCAAGTCCCGCAACCCAGAGGCCGGGCACATCGGGAACGCCTTTTCTGACCACCCCGTTCACGACGACCCACGGAAGGAACGCACTGACGGTGAGCACCACCCCGGCAGCCAACGGAATCAGGTAGGTGCGCATTCCCGGACGGAGCATCGCGCGCAAGCCCATGGTTCCGAAACTCAAAGACTAGACGGTCAAAACGACCAAGTAACTTTCCACTTTCCACTTTTCACTTTTTAGTTTCCTGGTACTCTTCCAGCCAAGCCATCTGAATCGCTTCGAGCTTGGGCTCGTTCGATGTCTTGGGGTCGTCGTCAAAGCCCTCGAGGGCGAGGACGTGGTTGCGGAGATCCGTGAACCGAACTGTGAGCGGATCCGTGTTGGGGTATTTCTCCACCAACGCAATGGCGATGTCTTCCGCGTCGATCCATTTCACTGTCGGACCCTCCCTTACTGCCTCGCTTCCGTCCGTTCGCGCCGATCGGACTTCCCGAGCTGGATGCCGCCGCCCTCCTGCACGTAGTTTCGCGTGTACATCGGGAGCTCGCAGACGACATCGCCTGATATGACCGCCTGACACCCGAGCCGCGATTGCGCCGTCAAGCCCCACGCGGTATCAAGACGGTCGGCTTCATCATCTTGCATCTCGCTCAGATGTTGGTCGCCTTGTTTGATGATGACGTGACAGGTCGTACACGCACAACTGCCGCCGCATGCGTGCTCGAGGGGAATACCGAAGTTCTTGGCGACGTCCAGAAATGACTCCGGCTTGCCATGATGCGAGTACGGAAGTTTCCCATGCTCGAATTCGACGGTCTGCGCTTCCCCGTCAATGATGAAAGTCACCTTCGGCATTCGGCCTCTTTGCGTGTCTGCACGTTTCATCCGCGACCCAGGAGGGTTCGCAAGAACTACAAGCGATCGATATTCTTCCCTGCGAGCGCTGCTTGAACGGAGCGGTTCATCATGACTTCGGCGAGATGCCGCGTCGCGTCGTTCAGCTGGTGCGTCCTGTCGTGAATGACATCGCGATCCTGGCCATTCAGCACGCTCTTGAGATCGGCCAGAGCAGTCAGGATACGCTTGTGTTCACCCCGCTCGAGCTCCGTCGCTGCAATATCGGCAAACTCCGACGCGCGGAGCGACTTCTCGGTCGCCATTATGACCGTCTCTGCTTCGTTCCGGGTGTCGATCAAGAGCCGGGCGGCAAAATCAGCCTCGGCATGTTCGAAGGAATCGAGCAGCATCCGCTCGACTTCTTCGTCGGACAGACCGTATGACGGCTTCACTTCAATTGCCTGTTCGATGTTGGTTCTCAATTCTCGCGCCGTCACGCTGAGGATTCCGTTCGCGTCGATCTGGAATTGCACCTGGACACGCGGCATTCCGGCGGGCATCGGCGGAATACCCCTGAGCTTGAACCGGGCAAGAGATCGATTATCCGCAACCAGCTCGCGTTCGCCCTGCAGAACGTGGATATCGACGGCGGTTTGATTCTCGGCAAACGTCGTGAACATCTCGCTACCGGTTGCGGGAATGGTGGAGTTGCGAAGGATGATTTTCGATGTGACACCGCCCATCGTCTCGATGCCCAGCGACAGCGGTGTGACGTCCAGTAAGAGCAGCTCGCGATTGCCGGTCACGAGGATGTCGGCTTGTACGGCCGCTCCGAGAGCCACCACTTCATCGGGATTCAGCTCGCAGTGCGGCGGCCTCCCGAAGAGCTCTCCGACGAGGCGATGGACGAGCGGAATCCTCGTCGATCCACCGACCAGGATCACTTCGTCGATTTGCGACGGCTGCAACCCGGCATCAGCAAGCGCCTGCCGACAGGGACCGAGCGTGCGCTCGATGACTGGCGTGATGATCGACTCGAACACGGCGCGCGTCAGAAGACTCCGATAGGCGGGCGCTCCAGCTGCCCGGTCTGAACCGGTCGTGGGTCCAAGCTCCTGCACCACAATCTCGGTTTCCTCACGCTCCGAGAGATCCAGTTTTGCCTGGATCACTGCCTTCCTGACGGCTTGAATGGCCTCGGGCACCGAACGCACGACCGCACCTCGCGGCTGCTCGAGCTCATCCAGCAGTTTATCTATGAGCAGAACGTCGATATCGTCTCCGCCCAGGTGCGTGTCGCCGTTCGTCGAGAGCACCTGGAAGACGCCGTCCTCTACGCGCAGAATCGAAATGTCGAACGTACCGCCCCCCAAGTCGTACACGGCGATGATGCCTTCGTGGCGCTTATCGAGGCCATAGGCCAGGGAGGCTGCCGTCGGCTCGTTGATGATCCGCAGCACTTCGAGACCGGCGATTCGGCCGGCGTCGCGAGTGGCAGTACGTTGTGCGTCGTTGAAGTAGGCCGGCACGGTAATGACGGCCCGATCCACCTCCGGATCGATGTCACCTTGACCGGCAAAGAACTCCTCGGCTCGCCGTTTCAGCTCGCGAAGAATGAACGCTGAAATCTCGGGTGGCGTGAATTCGCGTTCAGCGAGCCCGATACGAACGACACCAGAGGGGTCGCCGCCAATCCTGAACGGCAACAACCGCGCCTCGTCGCGGACATCGTCGATCCCTCTACCCATGAAGCGCTTGACGGAGTAGACGGTGCGCGTCGCATCAGTCGTCAACCGACGCTGAGCTTCACGGCCGACGTAGATCACCCCATCCGGGGCGATCGACACAATGGATGGCAACAGCGCGTCACCGGCACGATCGTGGATCACGACTGGAACGCCATCCTTCACATAAGCGACCAGGCTGTTGGTCGTGCCGAGATCTATGCCAGCGACTTTCCCCATATCCTTAATCCGGAAATCACTTGACTTGACGTGGTAGCAGAGCACCTCAACGAGAGCAAACGGTCAGTTACCACGTCAAGTCAAGTGATTTCCGATCTAGCTGCAGGACTCCGAAGGACACGACTCGCGGTCCTCGGAGTGAATCGGTTTATGAGCCGAGTTCCCGCTCGATACCAGCAAGCAGGTTATTGATGTAGTTTCGTTCGAGCACACGCTCGCGTAGTGCCTCGAGCACGGCGCGTCGCTCCGACTCCGGCGCGACCGCGTCGACCAGTGAATCCCATCTGCTCGACAGCGCAGCCACCTGCTCCTCGTGCTCGCTGCGCTTGGCCTCGATCGGTCGAGCGGCGCGCTCGAGGCTCCGCTTCCATTCGTCGGCCGGCGCACCGCTCTCTCGTAACGAACGAATCTCGTCGAGCTCCTCGTTGAGAGCGAAGACCTCTTCGAGAAGCGCCGGTGGCACCTGCTTGGCCGCTTCTTCAGGACCGCGCGCGGCGAGCCCTTCAAGCTGCAGCAGGTACTCGACTCTGGCAACCGGTTGCCGTAGCGTGCGATAGGCATCGTTCAAATAGGAGCTCCGCTCGAGACTTGCACGACGCTCGGCCGGTGAGGCGTTGTAGAAGTAATCCGGGTGAAACTGTCTGCTGAGCAACCGGAACCGTGCGTCAAGGTCGGCAGGTTCGACATTCAGCTTCCGCGGCAGGCCGAAGAAGGTGAAGTAGTCGCGATGACGGCCCAGCGAGAGGATTTTGGTGCATTGGGGGCAGAAGTGCGCGTCGATGGGCGCCCCTCCGCCGCAGCTCTTACAGGCCTGAAGCGTCGTCGCGGACATGTGAGAAGTCATGAGGCGGCGCGGCCGTGGCTGGCTATGCGCCGAATGAGCTCCCGCAGCCGCAACTGCTCTTCGCGTTCGGATTGTTGAACACGAAACCCTTGCTGATGAGGCTCGTGTCGTAGTCGAGCACCGTCCCATTCAAATACAGCAAGCTCTTTCTATCGACGAAAATCTTGGCTCCTTCAGGACCGTCGAAAACCTCATCGCCAATCCGGGCCTGCTTCTCCCATGCAAACGTATAGCTCAGACCCGAGCATCCTCCGCCCTTCACCCCAACGCGCAATCCGCCCTCCGTGACACCTTGCTTCGACATCAGCGTTCGGATCTTGCGTGCTGCGGTTTCAGAGATCTGAATCATTCCTCAACCTTGCCGTAGAGAGCGACTCTTCGATGCCGTCCCGCACACGTCACGTCAAGCAATCGGCTGCTGGTGCGTGTCGACCGACTTATCCGCAGTAACCTGCTTCTTCTTGTAGTCGGAAATCGCCGCCTTGATGGCATCCTCGGCGAGCACGGAGCAGTGGATCTTCACGGGCGGCAGGCTCAACTCGGTGACGATGTCGGTGTTCTTGATCGCAAGGGCTTCGTCAACTGTCTTACCCTTGAGCCATTCGGTGGCGAGGGAGGAGCTCGCGATCGCCGACCCGCATCCAAATGTCTTGAACTTCGCATCGTCGATGACGCCTGTGTCGGGATTCACCTTCACCTGCAGCTTCATCACGTCGCCACACTCGGGCGCCCCGACCAGACCCGTGCCCACATTCGGATCGTCCTTCGGCAGCGAGCCGACGTTGCGGGGATTCTCGTAGTGATCGATCACCTTGCTCGAATAAGCCATGTCAACCTCTCAGGTTTTACTGCCCGATGCTCTATTCAACAAACTTGCGGTTCTACTCGACGCCCACCAGAAATCTGTCAGTTCACCTGCCACTGCATCGTCGACAAGTCGACGCCTTCCTTTGCGAGTTCATAGAGCGGCGACATCTCGCGAAGGCGTGTCACGACCTGTGTGAGCTTGTCAGCGACGTAATCGACTTCTTCCTCGCTCGTCCAACGTCCCAGACCGAACCGGATCGACGAATGCGCAAGGTCGTCACCGGCGCCCAGTGCCTTGAGCACATACGACGGTTCCAGGCTGGCCGACGTGCAAGCGGAGCCCGATGAGACCGCGACGTCGTTGATGCCCATCAGCAGCGACTCACCCTCGACATACGCAAAACTGATATTCAAGTTGTGCGGTAAACGATGCTCCATCGAGCCGTTGATGTAGATCTCGTCCAGGTTCTTGTGCAACCGCTCGTTCAAGCGCTCGCGCAGTTTTCGCAGACGCTGGTCGTCGGCCGCCATCTCCTGCATGCACAGCTCCGCGGCCTTACCGAAACCGACGATTCCCGGGACATTCAGCGTTCCCGAGCGCATCCCGCGTTCGTGACCGCCGCCATCGATGATTGGCGACAGAAGCACTCGGGGGTTTCGCCGCCGCACGTACAGCGCGCCAACGCCCTTCGGCCCGTACATTTTGTGAGAGCTGATCGACGCCATGTCGACCTTCAGCTCGTTCACGTTGAAAGGGACCTTCCCGACGGCCTGAACCGCATCGGTGTGAAACAGAATGCCTTTGGCTTTCGCAATCGCGCCAATCTCGGCAATCGGCTGGATCACGCCAATCTCGTTGTTGGCCGTCATGATCGTGATGAGAATCGTCTTCTCGCCGATGGCCTGTCGCAGGTCGTCGAGATTTACCAGCCCGTCCTTCTGAACCGGCAGATACGTGACCCGATAACCCTCTTTTTCGAGACGTTTACAGGTGTCGATTACCGCCTTGTGCTCGGTCACGCACGTGACGATGTGGTTGCCCTTCTCGCGATACATCTCGGCGACGCCCTTGATCGCAAGGTTGTCCGACTCAGTGGCGCCACTGGTGAACACGATCTCCTTCGCGTTCGCGCCGATGAGGTCGGCCACCTGCTTGCGCGCTTTCTCGACAGCTTCTTCAGCTTCCCAACCGAACGGATGGTTGCGGCTCGCTGCGTTACCAAAATGCTCTGTGAAGTACGGAAGCATCGCCTCGACCACGCGCGGATCCACCGGCGTCGTGGCGTGATAGTCCATGTAGATCGGAAGCTTGATGGCCATTGTTGTCTCCGCGGGGGTGAAGCGCCCGCGCCATGTCTTCTACAAGTTCGTGTGCAGGACCGCCGCACGGGCGGAAACCTGTGCCGGCTGCTCGGACGCCAACTCTGCGATTGTGCACTCGCCGAGCGCCTGCAGAATGCGCTCGCGGACACGCCACAAGGGGTCCCGCACGTTGCACTTGGCGTACTGCTCGCAGTTGCTATCGTCTGTCGAGCACGCGGTCACGGTCACCGGACCGTCGATGGCTTGAATCACGTCAGCGACCGAAATCTGCCTCGGAGGCCGCGAGAGTTGATAGCCGCCGCGCGTTCCCTGGTGCGACGCCAGCAGTCCCCGTTGCACGAGACGCTGAAGTACCTTGGCCATCAGTTCGATCGGGATGTCGTACTGCTCGGCAATCTCGCGAGCGCTCGAGGAGCCCCGATCGCCGTGCAACGCCAGGTGTTTCATCGCGATCAGCGCGTAATCGGCCTTCTTTGAGAGCCTCAGCATAAAAATCCCGCTGATATACGACCTGTATAGTCCGACTTTATCACTCTTGACGGCCAGGGCCTAGCTTGAAGACTCGGCCTTCGCCCGTCTCTGGCATGAACGGCTGGAAACCTCAATATTTCGGCTGACTCGGATCGACCTTATCCACCCAGTCGAGAATGCCGCCCTTGAGGTTCAGCACTCGCTTGAAACCGACCGATCGGAGATAGTCGGCGGCCTTCGCGCTCCGACCACCAATCTTGCAGTGAACGACTATCTCTTCGTTGGGGTCCAGCTCAGCGTACCGCTTGGGCACGTCGCCGAGAGGGATCAACATCGACCCCTCGATGCGATTGATCTGATATTCGTTGGGTTCCCGGACGTCGACGATCTTCAAATGGTCGCCGCGGTCGAGGCGCTGCTTGAGCTCGACGGCTGAGATTTCGGTCGCGTTGTTCGTCACAGTCACAGGCTCCGGTGCGGCAGGATGCACGCCGCAAAACTGTTCGTAATCGATCAGCGCTTTCACCGTCGGGTGCGTCCCGCAGACCGGGCAATCGGGATCCTTGCGTAGCTTCAATTCGCGAAACTTCATGCGGAGGGCGTCGAAGATCAGGAACCGGCCAACCAGCGGCTCGCCAACACCGAGAATCAACTTGAGGGTTTCCATCGCCTGAATCGTGCCGATCACGCCTGGCAGCACGCCAAGCACACCGCCTTCCGCGCAGCTTGGCACCAATCCAGCGGGAGGAGGTTCCGGATACAGGCAGCGATAGCACGGACCGTCCTTCGCAGCAAACACTGACGCCTGTCCTTCGAACCGGAAGATGCTGCCGTACGCATTCGGCTTGCCGAGCAGCACACACGCGTCGTTGACCAGATAGCGCGTGGGAAAGTTATCGGTGCCGTCGACGATGACGTCATATGGCTTGAACAAATCGAGCGCATTCTCGGAGCTGAGCGCCGTTTCGTACGTCTCGATCGTGACTTCAGGATTGATGGCCAGCAGCCGATCCTTCGCCGAAGCGAGCTTGGAGCGACCGACGTCCTGCGTTCCGTGCAAAATCTGGCGCTGCAAATTGCTGAAGTCGACGACGTCGAAGTCAACGATCCCGATCGTCCCGACGCCAGCAGCGGCCAGGTACATGGCAACCGGTGATCCCAGGCCTCCGGCGCCGATGCACAGCACCTTCCCCGCCTTCAACTTCCGCTGACCGTCGACGCCGACTTCCGGCATGATGAGGTGCCGGCTGTAGCGCTTGACCTCCTCGTTCGTCAATTGCGGCAAGTCGCGGTCGGACTGCGACCGCGCAGGAGTCGGAGCGGCTATCGTGCTCTCAACTCCTCCAGCGACGGACGGGATGATGCTGATCGTGTCGCCCGGTCCAACGGGCGTCTGCTCTTTCTGCAGATAGCGGATGTCCTCGTCGTTGATGTACACGTTGACGAAGCTGCGGAGCTTCCCCTGGTCGTTGTAAAGATGCGCCTTCAACCCGGCGTGCTTCGTCGTCAAGTCCGCCAGCAGTTCGCCTACGGTCGCGCCGTTGGCGTCAACTGCGTCTTTCTTGTCCGTGTACGGTCGGAGCGGTGTGGGAATCAGGATTTTCGTTGCCATGAAGCTCGCCCTTCTCGAAGGTTGTCCGGTCCTCTTTTAGCCACCAGGCGGTCATGTCGCCGGCAACACCGGCCGCCACTGCGACAATGACGTACACAAACGTCGGCCAGGCATGGTCCAAGTCGTACTGCGACGGCCTCGCCGGATGATCGGGATGTGAATGATAGAAGCCTAGCAATTCCGCGCCAAGCTCGACAGCTCGCAGCTCGGCCTGCCGATAATCGGAGGGCCGAACCAGAAACCGCCGGCGTGGACCCTCTTCCGTTGTGTTCGACAGGGCCACGATCGCCGTGGCACGATCCCCTTTGCCGAGCAGCGCACCACAGCACTCGTGCGGATATGTCTCTTCACCGTGTCGGCGAATCGCGTCCGCCACGGCCGATTCCATGAGCAGCACGTTAGGCATCGGCATCCCAGAATTTCTCGGTCAGATACTTCTCCGCACCGTCCGGGAAAATCGTCACCACGACGCCACGGTCGAGCCGTTTGGCGACCTGCAGCGTTGCGGCAAGGGCCGCCCCCGACGAAATGCCGGCCAGCAGTCCTTCCTCGCGAGCAAGGCGCCGCACCATCTCGTAAGCACGCTCGCTCTCAACACGCAGATCCTCATCCGCGACTGACGGATCGTAGATACCCGGGACAATTGCGGAGTCCATGTGCTTCAGGCCCTCGAGGCCATGGAACGGCCCACTCGGCTGAAACGAAATCAACTTGATCGCCGGATTGAACTTGCGCAAACGACGACCCGTGCCCACGAACGTGCCGCTCGTGCCCAGCCCGGCTACGAAGTGCGTGAGCCGACCACTCGTCTGTTCGATGATTTCCGGCCCCGTTGTGTCGTAGTGCGCACGCCAATTTCCATCGTTGTTGTATTGATCCGGATAGAAATACCTGTCAGGCTCGGTCGCATGAAGGCGGCGCGCCTCGCGGATCGCCCCGTCAGTTGCTTCAAGAGGATCGGTCAAAACGAGCTCGGCCCCGAGCGCCCGCAGAATCATCTTTCGCTCCGGGCTTGCGTTCGCCGGAAGGCAGAGTTTGACACGATACCCTCGCGCCGCCCCAACCATCGCGTAAGCAATGCCGGTGTTTCCGGAGGTCGCGTCCAGAATCGTCTTACCGGGAGCTAGAGCGCCGCTGGCCTCACCTTCGAGAATCATGCGCGCAGCGGCGCGATCCTTGACGGATCCCCCTGGATTCTGCCACTCGGCTTTCGCCCAAAGCTCCACGCCAGGGGTCTCGACTTCTATACGGTGGAGACGCACCAGTGGCGTCCTTCCGATGAGGTCGAGGACTGAGGATCCCACGCGATCAGCCGTATTCAAAGCGGAGGGCGAAGAGGCCATCTAATATCCGACCGAACTAGTCCGAATTATATCAGCGGAGCCTAGACTGTCAAAACGCGGTCGGATGCCGCCTCTCCAGTTTTGACATCGACAATCTTGGGCGTCAAACTCCTGAATCCCTTGAACACCGAGGTTAGCGACGACTCTCGACCGGTCGTGCGGACCGGCGCATGGCTGTTCCGGCAGCGAACCTGGATCCCGCTGCCTCTCGCGCTTGCACTTCTCCTCATTCCGTCAGAAACGACTCCTTCGTGGTTCCTTACGGGACTGGGATCGGCGATTGTGGCGTCTGGCGAACTTCTACGCGTCTGGGCCGTTCGTCATATCGGCGCCATCTCGCGGACGCGCAGCACTCGCTTGGGACCGCTGGTTCAGACAGGGCCGTTTGCGCTCGTTCGCAATCCTCTCTACCTCGGCAACATCGCCCTGTGGGTGGGATTTGCAACCAGCGCGGGATTGCTCTGGCTCATTCCGCTTTTTGTCGTCGTGCTGGCGCTGGAATATCACGCGATTGTGCAATGGGAGGAGCAACTCCTCGAACTGCGACGCGGAAACGAGTACACAGCGTACGCCGCCCGGGTGCCACGATGGGTTCCGTCACTTCGAAACGGTCCCAGTCTGAAGAAGGGATCCGGAGGGGTCGCTTCCTGGCGCGACACACTCTTCAGCGAACGCGGGACTCTCATTGCAATCGGAGTCGGCTACCTCCTGTTGTGGACAAAAAGCCGACTGTCCTGATTGGCGCCCTAAGCGTTCAGGCGAGCGACCGCTCGTTCATTTCATCGACACGGTCAGAGCGACCTGAGCTCGGATCTCGATGAACCCTGGCTCGATGGCTGTCGATGGCGGCGCTGCCTCAGCTCGCATCATAAAGGGGCGAGGCGGTGGTGCTTCTGTTCGTGAGTCCTCGATCTTCAAGATTCGATCGACAGTGCCACCAGCACCGGCCGCGGCGGCTTCGGCCCGCGCCCTGGCATCGACCACCGCAGCTCGAAGCGCGTCGCGCTCAACCGCCGCCCGATCTTTCAAATCGAACCTGATGCCATTCAACGACGTTGCACCGCCTTGAACGACTGCGTCGGCGATCTCTCCCGCACGCGCGAGATCGTCGATTCGGATCTCGAGCGTGTTGCGGGCGACGAAGTCGCGCGCCACTCGCCGTCCGTTGACGTTGTCGAACTCCTGTTCGAGCCACAATCCGAGCGTTCGTTGCGCCTCCTTCGCGACGCCACTGTTGGCGAGCTGTCGCTGGACGCCGGCCAAGGCGTCTGCATTCTGCCGCTGGGCCTCACGGGAGCTTTTCGCACGTGATTCCACGGCAAGCGTCAAATAGGCCACGTCCGGAGCGCGACGGACGATGGCTTCGCCAGTTGTGAGAATTGTCGGGAGATTTGGCGGCGCCGCGGGACTTCCTTGCGCCAGGAGCGATGGCGCCGCCACAATTGAGGCGACTATCGCTAGAACAAGACGCGGCAGGTCACGAAAAAACTGCAAACGATTCGCGCTTTCTACGTAATCCACGAATGGCCAGTATAGACCAGCGCGTGGTCGGCCTTTGTCTGGAGAAAAAGAGTAGAGTTACATCCTTCTCATGACTGCTCCACTTGACGGAATCACCGTTCTCGATCTCAGCCGAGTGTTGTCGGGTCCCTACTGCACGATGCTTCTGGGCGATATGGGCGCTCGCATCATCAAAGTCGAACAGCCCGGCAAAGGCGACGACACCCGTGGCTGGGGGCCCCCGTTCGTTGGCGGCGAGAGTGCGTACTTCCTCAGCATCAACCGGAACAAGGAAAGCATCACCCTGGACTTCAAGAAGAGCGCCGGACGTGCCGTCCTCGATCGGCTTATCGCCAACAGCGACGTGGTGGTGGAAAACTTTCGGCCAGGAACGCTGAGTAAACTCGGTCTCGACTACGCGGCACTCGCACCGAAGCATCCAAGGCTCATCTACTGCTCGATTTCGGGGTTCGGACACAGCGGACCCCGGCAGTACGAACCCGGTTACGACGCAGTGATTCAAGCTGAAGGCGGTCTGATGAGCGTCACTGGCGCGGCCGACGGACCGCCTTACCGTCTCGGGGTGGCTATCGGCGACATCGTGACTGGAATACTTGCCGCCCAAGGTGTGTTGCTTGCGTTGCTCAGTCGCCACCGGACCGGACAGGGCCAGTTCGTCGATATCGGCATGCTCGATTCGGTTGCCGCGTTGTTGAGTTATCAGGCCTCGATCTTCTTTGCGACCGGTTCAGCGCCACAACGTATCGGCAACCGCCATCCAACGATCGTCCCGTACGAAACGTTCACGGCGTCGGACGGCGACTTCGTCCTGGCAGTCGGCAACGACGACCAGTGGCGCCGTTTCTGCACAGTGGCTGGACTCGATCGCGACGAGCGGTTCGAAACCAACAGGCAGCGCGTGATGCGCTACGACGAGCTCAGACCGATTCTCACCGAATGTATACGCCGGCACGCCCGGCAACACTGGATTGAGCAATTGACCAAGGCTGGAGTGCCCTGCGGGTCGGTCCGCGATCTCAAGGAAGTCTTCACCGACCCTCAACTCGAAGCACGACAGATGATCGCTCGAGCCGAGCATGCAACCCTCGGCGCAATCAGGTTACTCGGCCTGCCCATCAAGCTGTCGCAGACGCCCGGGTCGATCAGGACGGCGCCTCCCACTCTCGGACAACATACAGATGCTGTGCTGCAGAAGGATCTCGGGCTGAGCGCCGCCGAAATAAGCGCGCTGCGCGAGGGGGCGGCGATCTGACGCTGATGGAAATCTCACAAGTCAGGAGGCAGGTGCGCGAGACCATCAATCGCGCCAAGCAAGCGTCTTCGGACCGTCGTGCGCGAACGGATGAAGCCGCACGGGAGTACGACGTCTTCCTCTCCGAGATCGCCATCCCGGTGTTTCGACAAGTCGCGGCCGTCCTCCGCGCTGAAAGCTACATGTTCTCGGTGTTCACGCCATCGGGCAGTGTGCGGCTGATGTCCGATCGTTCGGGCGACGACTACATCGAGCTGTCCCTCGACACGAGTGGTAATCAGCCCCAAGTGGTAGGGCATTCAAGCCGCAGTCGGGGCCGGCGCATCATCGAATCGGAGGCACCGCTGAAACCGGGCCTTGTCCGCGACTTGACGGAAGAAGATGTGCTTACGTTCGTTTTGAAGGAACTGGAACCTTTCGTCGAACGATAGTTCCCCTCACCCCTTCGTCGTATCCTGATCGCCGCCTGCGACTTCATAGATACGCACCAACTCAACGAGCTTGTAGCCTTTCGTCTGATACGGCGGCACGATGCGCTCCGTCCTCAAGTACTGGAGCATTGTGTCGTCGGAGTAGTCTGCCGCGCCGATCCCGGATGCCAAGGCCAGCGCCGCCTCGAGCCCCGACAGAGTCATCGCTGGCTCCGTGACCGTTCGAGAACCGGGAATGATGCCGAACCGCCGGACGGGCTCGCGCCGATCAAGCCTGGTGAAACCGACAAAGACTTCGTTGCTGACGAAGTTGTAGTCCGCTTCGGATCGGGTCGCTGGCGCGTCTTCGACCCGGATCACCGCGATTTCCGCAATTTGCTTCAGTTGCTCGAGGAGGACCGCTGTGAACTCACCCTCCCCAGACCAACGAGTTGTATCTACGTGCATCGAAGGATCCGGAATTGTAGACGGTCTGAGGCTGCAGTACGTCGAAGCATCATGATCGGAAGGCCCGATGAATAGACATCAGGCCGCCGAGGACCGGAAAGTGCCCCACTTTCACGAACCCGCGCGCTTCCATCATGCTCACGACACCTTGAGCAGCGGGGTATCGGCGCAGCGAGGCCGGAATATATCGGTATGTATCAGGATCGCGATGCAAGGTCCATCCGAGGATGCTCCCCACGATTGTCAAGTACGTCAAATAGAGCGAGCACACGATGCGATTTCGCGGCTTGTTGAAATCGAGCGAGAGTGCCCGCCCGCCGGGTCGGAGCACCCGGAAGAGCTCGTCGATGGCGCGTTCGAGATTGGGAACATTTCGCAGGCCGTACCCAGTCGTCACCAGATCGAACGAGTTGTCTGGGAACGGCAATGCACTCATGTCACCGACGATGAGTTTCACGGGGCGTGTACCCGCCCTTTCACGTGCCAACTCGATCATTCGGGGGGTGATATCGAGCGCGACCACGCGAGCGCCCCGGTCCGCGAGTTCCCACGCGATGTCGCCTGTGCCGGTGGCGAGGTCGAGCGCATGCGCTCCACGAAGCGGCATGGCAAGGTCAACGAGCCGCCTTTTCCAGCCTCGATCGAGACCGAAAGACAGAGCAACAGTAATGAAATCGTAACGATCAGCAATGGTTGCAAAGAGCCGACGCACGTATCGGCTCTTGCTTTCGGGCGTGGAGAAAGCCTGACTGAGAGAACCCTTGCTATTTCTCCGGAACACGGGCGGCGGAGGGATCGCTGACTTCAATGATCCCCTTCATCATCGAGGCATGTTTGGAACAAACGTACGTGGTGACTCCGGGCTTGTCCGGAACCTGAATCACAGTGGAGTTTCGACCTTCTCCGTGCAGCACGGCGCCGTTGACCCGCCACGCGGGCACTGCGAAATCATGATCGAATCCCGGGTCCTGACTGACAAGCGTGACGCGTATCCGCTCGCCCGGCGCTGCGTGAATGGTGGGATTGGCGGTTACGCCGTCGCCGACATAAAAGGCCATCTGGCGCGCCACGACGACGATTTCTCGTGGTTCTGGGGAGCCGGCGACAAGCGGCAGCAGCGTCGCTAGGCCGCCCACGACGAGGACCACGACAGTCGCCATCATCACACGAGTACGAAGAGTCATCGACAATGCCTCTCTATCGACTCCAACAGCTCAGCCAATCAACATGCCGGTCGCGTACATCACGACGAACCCGGTGAAAAGGCCCGCGAGCATCGGGCCCCTCGCCATATAGCTCACGACCGGCTCGTCACCCGCCATCTGCTTCAATATCTGGACGACCACCTGCGCGATCGCTCCGACGCCAAGAGCCAGACATAGAAGAGCCCATACCGGGGAGTAGATGAAGCCGCCGAGCCACGCACCAAGAATCGTCGGGGCGCCGCCGATCAAACCCAGACGAACGAGCGCGCCCATCGGCACCTGTCCCTGCTCGCCTGTGTTGCGACGCGCGAGCGGCGCGACCATAGCCAGACCTTCGGTCGTGTTGTGCAGCGTGAATCCGATGATGAGCAAGCTGCCAAGAGCCGCTTCGCCAAGCGTAAAAGCCGCGGCGATAGCGAGTCCCTCGCCGAAGTTGTGAAGCCCGATGCCAACGGCTACGAGCAGGGCCAGAATCCATCCTGCATTCGCAGCTTCTCGACGGCTGGCTAAACGACGCTGACCCAGCCAACGGCCAAACGCGGCGAGAGACAGATAGGCGGCTGCGGCTGCAAACGCAAACAAGACGGGACCCTGGTACGAGTGCGGAAGGACTGCCGCCGCTTCCAATCCTTCTGCTGTTGCGTCCACCATCAGAAAGAAGAGCAATCCGACTGTGAGTGCCAGGGCAAAATCGAGGCCCCATTTCCCCAACTTTTTCATCAGTGGGAACCAGAGAAGCCCGATGGCGACCGGGATGACGCCAACGTACAACCCGATGAGAGCGAAGAGGCCCAGGTTGCGAACACCTGGTCGTGGAGTTTCGACGGCGACCTGGATCTGATGGTCGAACGTCGTTCCGCTCGAGGTGACCACTCGGACATGGTGAGCCTCGCCCTGGACCCAGGGATATGGAATCCTCAAGGTCGCGCGCTCCAAATGCGCGAGCTTCGGACCAGGTTCTGCCGTGAACTGCCAATAGGCATCGTCGATTTGAACCTGCGCGATGGTGACTGGATCGGGACCGTCGTTCAGTACCGTTCGCGACGATGCCGCCTGACGTCAAAACGACACGAGGAATCATCAACCGTTCGACAGGAGGCGCGCCTTGTGGCTTCAATGCGTCCGCAGGATTCGTTCGGAGCATCAGCAGTACGAGGCCCCCGAGCAACACGATGGGCAGTAGAGCCACGACCCACGGCCCAAATACCGTCTGGGAACGCGGCGCGCTCGTGGCATCAGGTTTCACGTGCCACCGCCTCCGCTCGGAACGTTCCCATCCACCCGAGCTCTGCAAACTCGCTCTGGTGGGCGTGGAACATGAAATCACCCGGATAGCGCCAAGTCGTTTCGAGGATCGCCCGCTCGCCCTGGCACAACATCACTGTGTCGGTGTGCTCGTGAGGCGTCAGTGACGTGCCCGTCCGAAAGACATCGAAGAACATTCCATGCAGATGGAAGCTGTTGATGACGTCGAACTCGGTGACGTTGACGACATACATGCGCACCAGACGGCCGACCGGTACGTGAATGGGTTCGTGCAGGAAATGGTTGGCGACCGTGTTGACCGCGTATACCTCGTTGTCGGCATCGAAATTCGTGTCGAAGCCGTTCATCACCATCACGAGCTCGTCTGCCGGTGGGCGCCCTCCCTTGGGGTCGACAATGAAAACCCCGTAGAGGCCTTTGTGAATGTGGCGCTTCAGCGGCACTGCATGACAGTGATAGAGGTGGAGGCCGAACGGCTCAGCGTCGAACTCGTAAGTGAAGCTCTCACCTGGCAGCACTTGGTGCGCTTCGAGGGAACCATCCATGGCCGGCGGGTGCCAGCCATGAAAGTGAATCGTATGTGGATGGGCTCCCTGATTCAGAAAGTTGACGCGGACTCGATCGCCTTCTGTCGCGCGGATCGTCGGGCCGGGTACCTGGCCGTTGTACGTCCAGGCTGGGAAGAACACTCCCGGCGCGATCTCGAGTTCTCGGTCGACTGCAAAAAACTGATACTCCCGAAGTAGCGTGCCGTCAGGGCGCTTCGTCTCCTGATAGAACTTGTGGCGGTCGGCCTCGGGCAGATGGGAGAAATTCCAACTCTTGAGGTAGACCATCGGGTCGAAACGCTCGGTGGATACTCGCCCTACGGTGCCCATCGCGTGGGTCGCATGCGTTGAGGCATCATGCGGACCCGCAACACTCTGGGCCGAACTCGTTAGACCGCGGGTAACTGCGGTACCTCCCGCAAGAGTTCCGAGACCGGCAAGGTGTAGCCACGATCGCCTAGATAGACGACTGCCCATCGTTGTTTGACTTATCAAAATTAATGGATAGAAGGCTAGAAAGTCAAGCTTAGTTCACCAAAATTCACCGAAATTCCTGGTACAATTCGGGAAAGTCGATGCTGCCCTCCAGCACCGTTGAGAACTACTTGAAAGCGATTTACCACGGCCAGTCGGGGCTCACCGGCAACGAGCGGTTGGTGCCCATGGGGCACGTGGCATCGGCCCTAGGCGTGGCGCCGGGAACGGCCACGACGATGGTCAAGGCACTGGCCGAATCGGGACTGGCCGACTATGAACCCTACAGCGGCGTCAGGCTGACGCAAGCGGGCGAACGGCTGGCCGGCCTAGTCTTACGTCGGCATCGCCTGGTCGAGCTCTTCCTGGTTCAAGTGATGGGGATGAGTTGGGCGGAGGTCCATGAGGAAGCGGAACAGCTTGAGCACGTTGTCTCCGAGCGCCTCATCGAGCGCATCGATCAGATGCTGGGCCGCCCGACCCACGATCCACACGGCGATCCGATTCCGAACCCCGATGGCGCCATCGCTCGCCGGAATCTCGATACCCTGCTCACCTGTCCGCTCAGTACGCCGCTCAGGGTGACCCGCATCGCCGATCAGGATCCAGCGTTCCTGAGGTTCATCGAGAAGAACGACCTAAAGCCGGGCGAGCTCGTAGAAGTGGAAACTCGCGATGCTGCCGCCGATTCCGTCCGGCTCCGCGGAAAGAACGGCAAGACCACGACCATCGGCGCACGTGCTGCGTCGAAGCTGCTCGTCGAGCTCCAGCGTTCCGAATCCGGATCGTGAATCCGACGCGTTCCGGAGGCTAGAGCGAAGCCACACTTAGAGAGAAAGAAGGAAGGCGTCCAGCGCGGCGCGCTCTGACGCCGACAATTTTTCGAACCCCCGCCTGGCCAGTTCAGCCTCGTTCCCGTGGCGGCGAATAGCCTGGTCAACATTCGGTGCGCTGCCGTCGTGCAGCAGCGGCCTTCTCAGCCGAAGTCCCCACAGGGACGGCGTCCGAATCTCCTCCGGCTCCGCGGACGCCTGACGAATCCCGTCCCCTGTGCCGATGTCGTGGAGGAGCAGATCGGAAAAAAGCGCGACCGATTTTCGATTGAAGGCCGGATGGACATTCGGCCCGGTCGTGAGGGATGGCACGTGACACGCCGCGCAACCAATGGCGGCAAAGACGCGCTCACCTTCGCGGGCCGTATCGTTCACGTTCACGCGACCGACCGGCGCAAGAAAGCGGATGAATGCCTCAAAATTGTCAATCCCCCGACGACCCGTCGAGGGGTTACGGATGTCCTCGGGATCGGGAATCGGATCGCACCGGCGCATCTGTGGCTCTGTAACTCCGAACGCGACCTCCTGAGGAAATAAATCGTTGGTAATGCCCATCTCGTTCCGGTAGGCGTCGCCGCGAACGAAAGCAGCGTCGCGTGCTGTGATTTCCAGCCGAACCGGCCCACCCGACGCTGTCCCGTGGCGACGTCGGTGACGATTGCCGCGCGTCCACTCACGCCGTCCCGATTGCGGTCCAGCGGATCCTCGAGCGCAAGCAGCGTCTCGTCTGCGATCGCCTCGACGAGGCCTGCACCAAATAAAGGAATCGGGGCACGTCGCGCGATCACATTCGCGCCGTCCGGCATGATTGGCTGGCATGTATGGTTGGGAATCGAGAACAAATGAACGAGAGTATCCCCGGCCTCGTTGAGTCCGGAATGCCGGTTGTCCTCGCCGCGATAACCCGCGCGGGTCTCGAGGATCACCCCACTTCCTCCGATGGCGGGCACGCTGTGACAGACGGCGCAGCTCGTGCCGTTGTAGGCTGGCCCCAGGCCATCTTCCGCCGTCTCGACTTCGGTGAAGTCCTCCAGTCCCAGTCGAAACTCTGAAAAATCGGTGGCAGAAATTCCAGGGAGCGGATCGCCCGGATTGAGGGGGCGCTCCTGACCCCAAATCATCGGGCCGGCAAACGTGAAAGCCAGCGCTAATCCACCGATTATCGCCGCCATCGATCGAATGCGAGCCATCATCTCGACGTTTTCGGCGCCGCCGGATCTTCGACGATCACCACTCCCTGCATGAAGTTGTGGCCGGCACCGCACATCCGATTGCATTCGAACTTGAACCGTCCGGGACGATCCGGCCGAAACTTCACGGCAAGTTCTCCATGACCTCTCTTCGGAATGGCGGTATTGAGCGATGTGCCGGCGATGCGGAAGCCATGCGAAGTATCTTCGCTGCTGATTCGAAACTCGACTTCCTCGCCCAGGCGAAGAGAAACCTGGGAAGGTGAAAAAGAAAATCGCTCCGCAGTGATGTAGATGACGCGTGGAGAATCTTGCTTGGCCATGAGAAACTCGCCGGCGAAAATCACCACGCCCATCACCGCTGCGATTCGTCCGATGCCCATATGTGCTCCGTGGACCTCAGAACCACCAACCAAGGCCGACATTGAACGAGTTCCGCGACTTCACGACGTTGCTCTGATTGCGCAGCTGCACGAAGTCGGCCTTTACCGCGATGTCGGGGTCGGGATAGTACGTCAGGCCGAAGACCCAGGCGTCCCGATCGAACTCCTTCAACGGAATGAATCCAGCCGGCATTCGATGCTGCGTGTCGAAGTTCTCGTAGCGGACAAACGCGACCAAGTCCCGCGGTGAGCCAGCAGCCCATACACGGTACGCAGCTTCACCATAAAAACCCTGGAGACCTTCGGCCACGTTTGGCGACACCCCGGTCAGGCGCGCGATGGCATCGTTGAGGTCGGCCGCATCCGAAATGCCCACCCGCGCGAACTCGCCGCGCAACTCGAGGCGACGATGCCGGTAGCGGGCATCGAATTCGGCGACGCCGACTGTCGTGGTGAGCCTGGGAAGTGAGAAGTTCGACTTGCCGTGCCAGCCGCTCACGCCTAACACGAGATTGCGGGTACCCACGTATTCGACACGACCCGTGAGGGCCGGACTGCCGACGTTGGACTCGGAGCCCTGCTGTCGTCCTTCGCGAATGCCTTCATCCGCGCTGAACTCGAGCGCGTTCAAAGGCGCCGTGACGTAGCCTCGATATCGAATGCCGCGCCACAGCTCGCCGTGCACGCCCACACCGCCTTCGAACCACGTCGTCGGAATGATCACCGTGTCGACGAATGGGCGTTCGACTCCCTGATAGACGGGCGGCTCGTGCCTCTCGTTGATGATGCCAATCGGCATCAGCACCATGCCTGCGCGTAAGTTGAATTCTCGCTTCAGAAGGAAGTCGAGGTATGCCTGCTCCAGTTCGATCTCGCCTTTCTCCTCGAGACCCTCCACCAATGCGTGCTCGAGTTCGAGCTCGCCCACGAAGCGAATGTTGGAAGAAAAGCTGTGATTGATCAGAAGGACGAACCGATGGAAATCGAGCACGCCGTCCTGACCTTCTTCCTTGTTGAAGTGGAAATCCATGTAGCCCGAGATCGGTCCGGTGCTCGATGTTTCTTGAGGGGGAGTCGCCGTTTGCGCCGCAATGGGTTTGGCGCAAGGCAGTAGGAGCGCAAGGACCACGGCGAGAAGCTGGCGCGCGGTCGATGAGTCAAAGTTCATATTTTGAGTAATCAAAATACGCGGCGCGACAAGCGCTGTCAAGGGCTTTCCACGTCAGGACTTCTTGTCTGCTAGAGAAAAGTCGGCTAGATGGGCGAAGACGTCGTATGGCCGGAGGTTTCTTAGAGGCCGTTGTTCCGTTGACTGAAGTTCGCGGCCCGCTCCGGCGTTGGTGTTCTGGAGACCGAAGCGGCAGGAGCGCCAAGAACACGTTGGATCTCGCGAACGAGATCTTCTGGAAGACACGGCTTGGTGACGAACGCGTCGCAACCGGCCTCTTTGGCCCGCTCGGAAATACCGGCGAGAGCATGGCCGGTCAGCGCGACGACTGGAATGTTCGCGGTCCGCTGGTCGGCCTTCAAACGGCGTGTCGCCTCCCAGCCGTCCATAACGGGCAGCGACAGATCCATCAGGATAATGTCGGGCTGGTCGTCGATCGCTCGCTGCAAAGCCTCAATACCATTCGCTGCCTGGATAACCTGATAGCCCGAGTATTCCAGGTATTCGCCGTACATATCCCTCGCATCCCGGTAGTCGTCCACGAGGAGGACTCGAGGTCCGTTTACTTTGCTCGTCATTTCACTCCTTCGCGCCTCAGCCAGCCGGCCGGACGAGAGACCAGGAGTTGATGTGCAGCAACGGAAGTGCCAGAAGTATCTCCTGGCTAAATTTGGAACAACCAAGCAACCGTGCATCGAAGCCCGACAAGGAAACAGTCGGACCCGTAGCGGAATGTTACAGATGATCGAGAAGCTCCCCTGGGCTGTCGATCGCCCATGCATCGGCCGGCAGGCTCTCGACGAAGCCATCGCCGCCAAAGCCGTACCGCGCGACACACACCTTCACGTTCGCCCTGAGCCCGGTCTGCCAATCGATCGCAGAATCCCCGACAAGGACGGTGGCGCTGGCGGAGGTGCCCGCGGACGATATCAGATGCTGGAGACCCGCGGGATCCGGCTTGCGGACGAACGGACCGTCTCCGGCAACGACCCATTTCGGCCCGAAATATTGCGTCAAATCGAGGCCGTCCAGGATCCGGCGCGTGGGCTCGAGAGGCTTATTCGTCAGCACGGCCAACCGAGCATGGGTGCCGAGCTCGGAGAGAACGTTCGGGATACCCGGATACGGCTTCGTGTGATCGAGGAGGCGCTCGTCATAGATCGTCAGAAACCGATCCAATGCGTCGGCGGGCTTCTCTGCGCCGACGGCGGCGAAAGCTCTCGCCACAAGGACGGGCGCACCATCCCCAACCATCCGGCCGATCGCCTCCTCGGAGAGCGGACCTACACCGTACGCGACCAGCGTATCGTTCGCCGAATCCGCGATGTCGCGCCGTGAATCTACGAGCGTTCCGTCAAGATCGAAGACGACGAGATGGGTTGATGAGTGCCGCAATTCAGTCAGTCGCCACGTACTCGGCGAACGACGTTGGAGTCTCCCACACCTTCACCCGGACCACCGGCAGGCCGTTGGAGCTCGCGTACTCGAAAATGAGCCGCGCGATTCGTTCAACGGTTGGGTTGCTATCGAGCAGGAACATCGGCTCCCCGAGCTGCTGAAGAGCCTTGACGAGCGGATCGTCGTGACGGAGCACCATCTTGTGGTCGAGCTCTTTGTCAATCCAGGTCTTTACGATTCGCTTGATGTCTGTGAAATCGCACACCATGTTGCGGCTGTCGAGCGTGGCCGTCTGAACTTCAATCTCGGCGACTGCGTTGTGGCCGTGCGGATGTTTGCAGATGCCTTCGTAGTCCAGCAGGCGATGGCCGTAACAGAAGTCGATGCGCTTGGTGACAGAATACATGTGGTGATTTTGATTGTTTGATGATCGATCGATGGACTGTGTGATTTCAGATTAAAGACTACCAGATTATTCGATCCGCTTATGCCTACTGCGGTCCTTCTTTCAGGTGGTCTCGACAGCGCCGTCCTACTGGTCGAGGAGGCAGCCCGTCACGACGTTCAGCCGCTATATGTCAGCGTCGGCCTGTCATGGGAAGCCGCCGAACGTGAAACGATTTCGCGGTTCCTGACGCAAACGGCGGCAAACACCAACATCCGGCCGCTCGTCTCGCTGAGCATCGACATGCGCGACGTCTACCCGGCCACCCACTGGGCAATCCAGGGCAAACCGCCCGAATATCACACCCCGGACGAGGACGTCTATTTGCCGGGCCGGAACATCGTGTTACTCGGAAAAGCGGCCCTGTACTGCGCTGGAGCAGGAATCTCGCGTCTCCTGCTCGGAACGCTTGCACATAATCCATTTCCAGACGCCTCTCCTCAATTTCGCTCCGCGCTATCGCAGGCGCTGTCGATCGGGCTCGCCTTCCCAATTGAGATCGACGCGCCGTACGCAAGCACCAGCAAAGCCGATGTGATCAGGAGAGGTGCGGCTTATGGCGTGCCATTCGAGTTCACGCTGTCCTGCATGAATCCCCGGCACATCGGGAGCACGCAGTCAGGTATTCCTCAGCATTGCGGTGAGTGCAGCAAGTGCCGTGAGCGGCATGATGCGTTCATCGAAGCTGGCGTGGCTGACCCGACGACGTATGTGAACACGACGTATGTTCTCGGCAACGACCGATGACAACTCAAGTCTTCGACACGTCCCAATCCGTGTGAACATGCATCTTCCGCCCCACGAGCGGCAGGGAGCCGGCACGCGCATCACCGCCGCCGTCGGCGGTCTGGCGAAACAACGCACGATCGACCCGCTCGAGAAGGGCCGAAAGCAGACGCTCATCCGGGGCGTGGATGACCAGCACCCCGCCGCCTTCGCCTGGAGGAAACCGGCGGTCGTCGAGGTAGTCCCGATCCATGGTCACCAGCGTTCGTCGGAGCTGCTGGGCAAGACGATAGTGTTTGGAATCGGGGGCGCGTCGCAGCTCGTCTTCTTCCAGGACGAACAAGACGTCCCAGTCGAGACGCTGGCGCATGTAAGAGACGAGGCCGGCAGGTACATTGGCATCGGCGTAAATCCGGGGCCGGGGGGAGAGCCGCTCGGCGTGCGGCGCCAATTCGGAGGAGAGGGTGCCCACTCCTAAGCTCTTGTCTTCACGCGGCAGCCTGCGGCAGGACCGCGCCGAAATAGCTTAACATCAGCCATCATGACACAGTCGAGCTGGCTCACGTTGGCAGTCGTCGCTGTCGGGGCCGTTGCCGCGATTCTTGTCCTGCTCGTGTGGCGAAAGGGCCGGCCTTTCTCGTCTGGCGACGTATTCCGGGCAAGCCGGTTGAGTGCACACAACCGCCTGTTCCCTACGCAGGTTCTTATTTCGCCTACCAGCGTCGTGCACTTCACGCCCCGGTGGATCGGCAAGCAGGAGGAGTCGATCCACATGGCTCATGTGGCTTCCGTGAAGATCGACACCAGGCTGCTCTTCTCCGACGTGCTGATCGAGACGACCGGGGGCGCCAACCCCATCAGATGCCACGGCCATCACAAGGCCGACGCCGTTCGCATGAAAACGCTCATCGAGCGCTATCAGACCGAATACTACCGACGCAATGAGCCCAGCGCTCCCTCCGAGCCCCGGGAAGTGCGAGGTTAGCGGCGGCTGAGCAGTTCTGTGCACTTTTTCGCTGCGTTATCTCCTAACGCTCGACGAGTCGGCGGCCGATAATCTCAGACGCCACCGATGGACGACCTGACTTTTACGGCCCGCCGCGCCAGCGCGGCAACGGTTACACGGCCATCCGACACCGCGAGCGATACCGAGACGCGCTTCCGAACGCTTGTTCAGTCGCCGCTTCGTGCCGGCATTCTCAGGTATCTCAACTCGCGACCTGAAGACAGCTTCGACGGCGACTCTCTGATGCAGACGTTCGGACGGCTGCGTATGGACGTCGAGAACTGCATTCGGGAGCTGGTCGACTTCGGGGTGGCTCGCGTCATAGCCGGCTCACCTCCACGGTACGCGGCGGCGCGTCCAACCCACGAAGTCGTCGCCGATCTACTGGACGGGTTTCTGGAAAGACGCGCGGCGGTCAGCACCGAGGACCAGTCGCCTTCCGTTCAGAGGTTCCGCGAGATGATCGGACGCGATGAGAAGATGCTCATCGTCTTCGAGTGGATCCGCACGGCCGCCAAGTCCGACATCTCCGTATTGATTCTGGGACCGACCGGCTCGGGTAAAGAAGTCGTCGCGCGAATGATCCACGAGCTGAGTCGCAGAAGCGCGGCTAAGTTTCAGGCCGTAAACTGCGCAGCGCTCCCGGATACGCTCTTTGAGTCGGAGATTTTCGGTTACGAAAAAGGGGCTTTCACAGGCGCGCACGATCGCAAGCCGGGGCGCCTCGAGCTCGCCAACGACGGCACGCTCTTTCTCGACGAAATCGGCGACATGTCGCTGATCGCCCAGGCCAAGCTCTTGCGTGTTCTCGAGGAGCGGCGTTTCGAGCGTCTCGGCGGCCACAAATCAATCTCCGTCGATTTCCGACTGATTTCGGCGACCAACCGGCCATTGGAACAGTTCGTCCGCGACAGCCGTTTCCGCGAGGATCTGTACTACCGTGTGAACGCCTTCGCCATCCGGCTGCCGTCGCTGCGCGAGCGGGGAGTCGACATCCCGGTGCTCGCACAGCGGTTTCTCGCCCGTTACTGTGCGGCGCAGGGATTACCGCTCGACAGCAAGAATTTCTCGCGGGAAGCGCTCGACCTGCTCATCGGGTATCCGTGGCCCGGCAACATCCGGGAACTCGAGAGCACCGTCTCTCGGGCGGCGTTATCGGCCCCGGGCCGAACAATCCGAGCGACGGACATCGAGTTTCTACACGCGAACAGCCCGACCCGCGATCAGCCGAACGACCACCTGCCGTCGCTCGCCAATGCCGAACGGGCGCACATCGTCCGCGTGCTCGAGGCCGTCCGCTGGAACAAGAAGGAAGCCGCACGCGTGCTGGACATCAGCCGCGGCACTCTCTACCGAAAGATCGTGGAATACGCACTCGAGCCAGAAGCCCGTCCGGCGGCCAAACGTCGTGAGCCCGACCCGAACGCTGCCTAAGACGCGCGCAAGTCTGTAAAGTGTCGTATCATTGCTGAACCCCTCAGCTTCGTAGCGCCCGCCAGGGGTGTGCCCCGAGTCCGATGAAGGATTTTTCGCTTGCTGCGCGCTTATACGGCATCAGTGTGCTCGTGGCCGGAACGGCCGCGGTGGTTGCACTTGCGCCTCATTCTCTCGTGGCACGTATCAGCTCCTGGATGGCCCTCGTCGCCGTCATCGCGCTGGCTCTGGCTTACCGGACCTACAAGCTTCTCGTCGGCCGGATCGTCGATCAGAAACGGCACGTGCAGGAAATGTCGGACCTGCATCTGGCCACCATCGAAGCGCTCGCTTTGGCGATCGACGCAAAGGACGAGATCGGCCAGCGACACGTCCGACGAGCTCAAGTCTATGCAGCGGCGATTGGCAAGGCCCTCGGGATGTCGGACACCGAGATCCAGGGAGTCAAGACGGCGTCGTTGCTGCACGACATCGGCAAGCTCGCGGTACCGGACCACATCCTTTCCAAGCCGGGTCCGCTTACTCAGGAAGAGTTCCAAAAGATTCGAGTTCATCCTCAGATCGGTGCGGAGATCATCGGTGGCGTGCCGTTTCCGTATCCGGTGGCGCCGCTGATTCTCTGCCACCACGAGCGCTGGGACGGCAAGGGTTATCCGGCAGGGCTGGCTGGCGATGAAATTCCACTTGGCGCCCGGATCCTGGCGGTCGTCGACTATTTCGACGCACTGATTTCGGATCGGCCGTACGAACGGGCGATGAGCGCTGAAGGCGCGCTCGATCTGTTGCAGCAAGAGAGTGGCAAGGCCCTGGATCCGAGAATCGTGCGAACGTTCATCAACCTGTATCCGTCGATGAGTGCCGACACGGAGACGGGCGGTCAGATCGCAGCACGCGACCGGACGACGGCAACGGCTTCAATCCGGCCGCCCAGAGGATTGACGACCGAAAGCGCCAACCAATCCACGGTCTTCGACGATATTGCACTCGCCCACCGCGAGATCTACGCCTTGTATGAGATCGCGCAAGCCATGGGCAGCAGCCTTGGAGTGGCCGACACGATGGCCCTGATCTCCTCCAAGCTCAGCAACCTGATACCCTTCTCCACCTGCGCGCTCTTTCTCCGCGTTGATGACGGCGGAGCGCTGCGCTGCCGGTACGCGACTGGCGTCGAATCCGAGACCATTCAGCAGTTCACCATTCGCGAAGGACAAGGCTTGACGGGTTGGGTCGCCAGGCACCGCCGGCCGCTGGTCAACGGCAGACCTCGCGCCGAATTCGACGCGGCCGGTCACGCGGGAACATCCACCATTCTGAAGTCGGCTCTCGTCTGTCCGCTGACCTTCAACGATCGACTCATCGGCGCTTTGTCGGCTTACCATACCGAAGCGTCGGTCTATACCGAGGATCACCAGCGACTGCTCGAACGAATTTCGGAACAGGCCGCCGCGGTGCTTCATCATTCGATTGTGTTCGAACAAACGCACCATGCCTCGCTCACCGACACGTTGACCGGACTTCCGAACTCTCGGTTCATGTTCATGCATTTGACGCGCGAGCTCACGCGTGCCGACCTTCTGAAATCCGAGGTGGCGTTTCTCGTCATGGACCTCGATTCGTTCAAGGACATCAACGACACGTATGGGCACCACGTCGGCGACCGCGCACTGAGAGAAGTTGGAAGCGTATTGCGAGCGTCCATTCGTCCGAGCGACATTTGCGTTCGCTATGCTGGAGACGAGTTCATCATCGTGCTGTCGGGATGTCACGCCGAGGAAGCTGAGCGCAAGCGGCTCTCCCTCCAGCGCGCCATCAATGAGTTGAGGTTCGAAGCGAGGCCTGGCGAGATTTTGCCGCTGGCCCTCAGCGCTGGCGCCGCCATCTATCCCCACGACGGGGACTCGTACGAGGCGCTTCTTGCGACTGCCGATGGCCGTATGTACCGCGACAAAACACGCCGTAAGAAGGGTGAGCCTCTGACGCTCTAGTTTCTAGGCCGTGGATCACCCGTTTCGTCGATCCAATCGGGCCGGACTCCTGTCAGTGCTGTCCAAAGGAAGGCCACACCGGTGGCGCCGAGGACTAGCGCGAGCCCGTCAATCCACGCAGCGCCGCAGCACCCGCCGAATTTCAACCACGTGGCCGGCAGGAGCAATACCAAACCAGCAATGGTTGACGTCAACCGCCGTCGGGCCAGGCGCAGCAGCATGCCTCGTGCGCGGCGAGCAAACATGGCGAAACTTAGACACCCGTGACATGGTAACCGGCATCGACGAACACGATTTCGCCAGTAACTCCGCGCGATTGCGGACTGAGCAGGAAGAGCGCGGCGTCCGCGACCTCGTCGACCTCGACGTTGCGTCGAAGTGGAGCGCGCTCGGGGTACGCGTTGCGAATACTCGAGAAATCCTTGATCCCGGCCGCGGCAAGCGTCTTGATCGGTCCGGCCGACACCGCGTTCACACGAATGTTTCGAGGACCTAGATCGCTGGCCAGATAACGAACCGAGGCCTCGAGCGCTGCTTTCGCGACGCCCATCACGTTGTAGTTGGTGAACACCCGCTGACTGCCTAGATATGTCAGCGTGATGACACTGCCACCGCCACGCCGCTCCATGAGAGGAACTGCAGCACGCGTGAGCGCAATCAAAGAATAGGCGCTCACGTCCATGGCGATCCGAAACCCCTCGCGGGTTGTCTGGACGAACGGATTGTCGAGGTCCGCCTTGGGTGCGAATGCGGCGCCATGGACGAGGAAATCGAGTCCGCCAAACTCATCGTCGATGGCGGCAGCGACATCGGCTATTTGCCGATCGTCGGTAACATCGCATGGCCGGACCAGCGCGCCGACCGTCGCCGCGAGGTCGGTGACGTTTTCGGCCAGCCGCTCGCCTTGGTAGGTCAGCGCCAGCCGCGCGCCGGCACTCGACGCAGCTTGAGCGATCGCCCATGCGATCGACCGCTTGTTCGCAACACCGACGATCAGACCATGCTTTCCGGAGAGATCAGGCATCGGGCGACTATGAGTTCGAGGATTCAGATCGGAGATTGCCCGGCTTCATTTCGAGCGCTTGCGGCCCGAGCCATGGCGCCGGCCGGAGCGCAACGCAGGCGGCCGTCCGCTACCCGGCCGTGACATTCCTCCACCCCCAACCATGTTGTTGTTGTTGCCCGAACGGCTGCCCTGAAAAGGAGGAGATCCGCGAGGATGGCGCGGCCGGAATCGGCCCGGACGCCCAGCTGGTTGGCGAATGGTGAATTCCGGCGCGGGACGTGTCGGGGGCGGCTGCCCTTCAGGGCGAGGCAACGTCGCACGAATCAGCGGCCGATGAACGGGCCCCTCTTCGACGTCGATCTCGGGTTCCGACTCGGCTGGCGCGGTAGGTGTGGGGCCTCCGTCGTTCGCGTGCAGCTCTGGATCGGGGCCCGGTTCGATCGGGCCATCAACCGGCTCGTTTCCGCCGGTTGGTGACTCCACCGATCCCTCACCGTCGGCCTCTGGTCCAGGATCATGCATCACACGCTTGGGCCCACCCGCTGACCCATGAGCATACAGCGCCGCCGGAGTGTCCGACTTCTTTCGTTGACGCGGAACCTTGGCGTGCTTGTATTCGTGCTCGGCCTCGCACGTGGTGCAGCGGGTTTGCTTCACGTCCGCACCAACCATTGCCACGACAGCGTGATTGGTCACGCGGCGTTCACGAGGGCAATAATCGTCCAGAATGTCACCAAGCCGAAGCTGGCGCTGCTGCATCAAACTCTCCCGAAGGAGCCTCTGGCGGGGGAGAAACTGCGAAAGGCGTTGCCATACTAACAGAGCTTGTTTCGGGGTGGCAATACCGTCGACTGACAGGGTCAGGCCGACACCCGGGACAGCCACTGCTGGACCTCGGCCAGTGCGACAGCAACCGCGCCGGGTGCCGTCGATTGAGGTGTCCGCTTGGCCGCAACCGAGGTACGCGCGGTCACACGTGTAACGATATCGGGATCGAACGAATCGCTGGCTTGCCGCCACTCACTGACCGTCAGCGATCCAAAGTCCCGTCCATCTGTGACGAGCTTCCGTACCAGCGTCCCGACGATTTCGTGCGCTCGCCGAAACGGCACGCCGCGGGCCACGAGATAGTCCGCGACATCGGTGGCCAGTAACAAGCCCGACGCTGCCAATTCGGCGCGCTGGCGATCGAGCGTCAGGCCATCGATGACGGAACGTGCGGCCGACAGACTGCTGAGCAGTGTGTCTTCAGCATCGAACACGGCCTGCTTGTCTTCCTGCAAATCCTTGTTATATCCACTCGGCAATCCCTTGAGCGTCGTCAACAGAGCCAACAGGTGACCGAATGAACGGCCCGCTTTGCCGCGGACGAGTTCGAGCGGGTCGGGATTCTTTTTCTGAGGCATCAGGCTGCTGCCGGTGCTCAGAGCGTCAGCCATATCGAAAAATCTGTGCTCGTCGCTGCAAAAAATGATCAGGTCCTCGGCCAGTCGGCTCAAGTGGACCATGGTCATCGCACACGCGTACAGGAACGTCGCGGCAAAATCGCGATCCGATGAGGCGTCGATGCTGTTGGTGACGACCCTCGAGAACCCCAGATCCCGCGCCAGACCTTGCACGTCGACGTCGTAGCTCGTCCCAGCAACGGCTCCAGACCCGAGAGGCAGTGCGTCCGCTTCCGTCCGCGCGTGGGTCAAGCGATCGTGGTCGCGCCGCAGAGCCGCCACGTGGGCGAGAAAGAAGTGCGCAACGAGAATCGGCTGCGCCGGCCGCAAATGAGTGAAAGCTGGCATGAGCGCGTCGTCCGCAGCTGCGGCCTGCCGGACGAGCGCGCCGATACAGTCCTCGACTGCCCTGAGCAACAAGGGGATCCGACGCCGCAGATACAAGCGCAAATCGAGTGAAACTTGTTCGTTCCGGGATCGGCCGGTATGAAGACGACGTCCGGCATCTCCGAGCCGTTCGACGAGAAGCCGCTCCACGAAGCTGTGAACGTCCTCGTCGGGGCCGTCGATACTCCCCGGGTCGGCGCGGCCCTGCGCCAGGATGTCGGACAGCGCTTGCTCGATCCTGCGGCCGTCGTCCACGGTGATGACACCGGCTTTCACGAGCGCGCGAGCCCACGCCAGGCTGCCGGTGACGTCGTCTTCGAACAGCCTGCGGTCGAATCGGAACGACCGACCGAATTCAAACGCAGCTGCGTCGGGCGTCGTGTCGAACCGGCCGGACCACAGCGTTGTCATCAATCACCAACCTGCCGTCACTTCTTGCTTCCGGCAGGACCGGCGACCACCGCTTGACGACTGTCCGACGGCGCTTTGCGGGCTGCCGTCTCCACTGGCAAGCCGAAGATCTTGATGAACCCCTCCGCGGCGGACTGATCGAACGTGTCGCCCGCGTCGTAGGTCGCGAGCGCGTACTCGTAGAGCCCGAATGGCGACTTGCGACCAACCACACGACAATCGCCTCTGAACAGCTTGAGCCTCACAGTCCCGGTGACGCGTTCCTGAACCTTGTCAACGAATGCGTCGAGTGCTTCCCGTGTCGGCGTGAACCACAGACCGTTGTAAACGAGGTCGGCATACTGGAGACTGACGAAGCGGGCGATGCGATCGAGATCTCTCGTCGTCACGAACTTTTGCAATTCCTTGTGCGCCGTGTGGAGGACCACTGCGGCGGGTGCTTCGTAGATCTCTCGGGATTTGATGCCGACCAGGCGATTCTCGACCATGTCGATCCGCCCGACGCCGTGCGACCCGGCGACGGTCGCCAACCTGTCGATCAAATCGAGAATCGGCATCGTGACACCGTTGATCGCCGTCGGGATCCCGCGCTCGAACGAGATCTCGGTATAGGCGGCCTGGCTTGGGCATTCCGCTGGTGACTTCGTCAACGTATAGATATCGTCCGGCGGTTCCTGCCACGGATCCTCGAGCACGCCGCATTCGATCGAGCGGCCCCACAGGTTCGTGTCCGTGCTATAGGGGCTGTCGATAGTGGCGGGCACCTGCACGCCATGTCGCCGCGCGTAGGCGATCTCTTCCGGTCGCGTCATCCCCCAGACTCTGGCCGGCGCTATCACCTTCAATTTGGGATTGAGCGCACGAGTCGTCACATCCAACCGGACCTGGTCGTTGCCCTTCCCGGTGCAGCCGTGCGCGACTGCGGTAGCGTTTTCGACCTCGGCAATTTCGACCAGTTTCTGCGCGATCAGCGGGCGGCCGAGTGAAGTGGCCATCGGGTATCGGTCTTCGTAGATTGCGTCTGCCTTGAGGGCCGGCAGCACGTAGTCCCGCGCAAACTCCTCGCGCAGATCCAGGACGTGCGCTCGGATCGCACCGGTCGCGAGGGCGCGCTCCCGCACTTCCTCGAGCTCTTTGCCCTGCCCAAGGTCCATCGTCACCGCGATGATCTCTGCCTCGTATTTTTCGGCCATCCACGGAATGGCGACCGACGTGTCCAATCCGCCGGAGTATGCCAAAACAATCCGTTCCATTACGGCTCCTTCTGCTCAGTTCTCGAGCTTGCGCTCACCGACCCGCGAGACGCTCCAGACGCCGCGCCAGCGCTGCCGCACGACGCGCATCCCGTGCGATGACGAGAATCGTATCGTCGCCTTGAATCGTACCAACCGCTTCCGACAGCTGCGCGCGATCAATCGCCTCGGCAAGAGCCGGGGCCTCTCCTCGTCCCGTGCGAAGAATGATGAGCTGCTGCACGCGATCCGCGCGGCGGAGGAACTCTCCTGCGGCGCGCTCGAGCGCCGCAAGAGCCGTTTCCCGGTTCCCGTCGTCTTCCCCAGGCCGTCGGTACGCGCGGTCGCCCGAGCGCTTGACCAGCCCCAGCTCCTTGATGTCGCGAGAGATTGTTGCCTGCGTGGCGTCGAGGCCGCGCTGACGCAGACGGCGGCGCAGCTGCTCCTGACTGTGGAGTGCATCGCGATCGATGAGTTCCAGGATGACGGCTTGCCGGCGCGCTTTCATGAGGCTCAGTCGGCAAATTATACATCGATTTTTGTTGATCCAACCTGGGGTGGTGTGTATAAGTATTCTTTTCGATGCATACCGTCACGCAACCAGAATCGTCAGCGCCAAAGTCGACCGCGGGCACGACGACACGCGTCGCCGTTGCCGGCGCGACCGGATATACAGGCCAGGAGCTCCTGCGCATCCTGTCACGTCATCCGTCCGTCCTGTTGACGGCGGCGATGTCGTCGGGCACGACGTCGAGAAAGCTGCCGGCGCTGGCGCGCCTGTGGAACGGCGAAATCACGCCGCTCTCGTCGGAGACGTTGCGCGAGGCCGACGTTGTCTTTCTGGCGCTTCCCGACGCAGCCGCGGCCGGACTGGGGCCCGATCTGATCGACGCGGGCGTTCGGGTGATCGATCTCTCCGGGGCCTTTCGACTGCGGGATGCATCGGAGCGGGCGCGGTGGTATCCGGAAACTCATCGGATCCCGGATGGCCTGGTCTACGGCCTGACGGAGCTGGAACGGACAGCTCTCGGCAGCGCGCGTCTTGTCGCCAACCCGGGTTGCTATCCGACTGCGACTCTTCTGGCTGTGGCGCCGCTCGTGAGCGCCGGCCTCCTCGCACCCGATTCCGACATCATCGTCGATGCCAAGTCCGGTGTCTCGGGCGCAGGAAAGGCACCCACTGAACGGACTCACTTTTCCGAACGTCATGGCAGCCTGTCCGCGTATGGCGTCTTCGGTCATCGGCACGGATCAGAAATCGAGCAGGGAGTCGCCCATGCGGGCGATGGATCACATGTGATCACATTCGTGCCTCACCTCGTGCCGCTGGATCGCGGAATTCTGTCGACCGTCTACGTCCGACTGAAGGCTGGCGTGACTGAAAACGCGCTCGGCGACGTGTATCAGAGCACCTACGCTGCTGCCCCATTCGTCCGACTCGTCGCGTCGGCTCTGCCGGAAATCAAGCATGTGGCCTACACGAATTTCTGTGACGTGGGATGGCGCGTCGACGCATCGGGCCGGGCCGTTCTCGTGTCGGTGATCGATAACCTTCTGAAGGGCGCTTCGGGGCAGGCGGTGCAGAATCTCAACGTCATGCTTGGCATCGACGAACGAACCGGGCTGTGGTGACATGAGAGACAGGGAGAGGTGAGGCCTCTCGTCCTGAAGTTCGGCGGCGAGCTGCTCGAAGAGGCGTCCGGGTTGCAAACCTCGATCTCGGCGGTTCGGCAGATCGCCGCAGCGACGCCGCTCGTTGTCGTTCACGGTGGCGGTCGCGAGATCGACGTCGCGCTGAAAACCGCCGGGATCGAAAAGCGCCAGGTCGACGGCCTTCGCATCACCGACGAGGCGACGCTGAATGTCGTCGTGTCGGTTCTGGCCGGGACTGTCAATACACGTTTCGTCGCCGCGATGACGACTGCCGGCATCCCGGCGGTCGGGTTGACGGGCGCAGATGGCGGCTGCGGGTTGGCCGAAGCCGCGCCGCCTCATCGCACGGTCGACGGACGAATGGTGAATCTGGGCCGGGTGGGTGTGCCAGTCGAGAACGCGGACACGCGGTTGTTGACGACTTTGCTCGAGAACGGTTTCGTACCAATCATCGCGTGCATCGGCATCGGCCGGGATGGTGACTTGTTCAACGTGAATGCCGACACGTTCGCCAGCCACCTCGCCACGCGATTGTGCGCGCGCAGGCTCGTGATCGCTGGCACGACACCAGGTGTTCTGGGCCCCGATCGTTCGACTCTGCGGTCGCTCGATCCTGCGGCGATCGATCAACTCCTTGCGGACGGCACCGCAACGGCAGGGATGGTTGCGAAACTGCAGGCGTGCGAGTGGGCTGTCGCCGGTGGCGTCGAGGACGTCTTCATCGTCGACGGGCGGAACCGGCTTGCGCTCGAAACGGCGGCAACGGACTCCAGTCCGACCAATGGAACCCGCGTGACGGGAGCGTCGCTGCCTCAGATTCCTTAGCTCTGGTTGAGGTCTTTGCACATGACAACGGAAGTCGCCGACGTTCAATCATTGGAAGCCCGGCATGTCCTGCAGACGTACCGCCGATCGCCTATCACGTTCATTCGAGGCGAAGGTGTGCGCCTATACGACTCTGAAGGGCGTGAATACCTGGACCTTCTTTCCGGCATCGGCGTCGCCTCACTCGGACATGCCAATCAGGCGCTTTCGCGGGCAATCGCCGAGCAGGCCCAAACGCTGATCCACACGTCAAATCTCTTCTTTCATCCGCTTCAGGGACAACTCGCCGAACGCCTGGCCAATCTGTCGGGTCTGCCTCGGGCGTTCTTCTGCAACAGCGGAACGGAGGCTGTCGAAGCGTGCCTGAAGTTTGCCCGCCGATATTGGTACACCCGCGGCGAGCCAAGGCCGGAGATCGTCGCGCTGGAAGAGTCCTTTCACGGCCGTACGTTTGGATCGCTGTCCGTGACGTCGGACGAGCACTATCGCACGCCTTTCGAGCCTCTGCTCTCGGGCGTCCGCTTCGTGCCGGCGAACGATGCGAATGCGCTTCGAGAAGCCGTCTCCACGTCTACGGCGGCAATCATCGTGGAACCGATTCAGGGGGAAGGCGGGGTTCGGCCACTGACGCCGGCTTTCGGCGCGGCAATCATGGAAGCATGTCACCGAACCGGCGCTTTGTTGATTGCCGATGAGGTGCAGTCCGGCCTGGGAAGGACCGGGGTTCCGTTTTACTCTTCAACCCTCGAGCTGAAGCCTCATCTCGTATCGCTCGGTAAAGCGCTCGGGGGCGGTGTCCCGATTGGTGCCGCACTCATCAGCGAAGAGGTTGCTCGAACGATCTCCTTTGGCGACCACGGCAGTACGTACGGAGGCAACCTGCTCGCCTGTCGTGCGGCTTTGTGCGTGCTCGAGCAGCTGGTCGATGGCGGATTGATCGCGCAGATTGGACGAATCGGTCGCCACGTCGAAGAGCGGTTGCGATCCATGGCGGCCGCCCACCCCATCGTCAAGGAAGTGCGCGGAGCCGGACTGATTTGGGGACTGGACCTGAAGCGCGATGCCACGCCAGTGGTTCCGGCCGCCCTGTCTCGAGGCGTCGTCGTCAATCGCACAGCGGGAACCGTGGTCCGACTTCTCCCGCCGCTCGTCATCACGAGCGACGACATCGACGAAGGACTCGCACGGCTTGATGCGGCGCTTACCGTCGTCGAAGCAGACGGAGGCCAGCTCTGACCAGCGTAACCCTCCGAGGCGGCGTCACGACACCGCAGGGATTTCGAGCGGCTGGCGTTAGCGTAGGTATCAAGCGAAGCGACGGCAACTCGAACGCGCAGAGTGCGCCGCTCGACCTCGCACTTCTCGTTTCAGATGTCCCGGCGACGGCGGCCGCAGTGTTCACCACAAACCTCGTGCAGGCGGCGCCCGTCGTAGTGTCCCGGGAGCATCTGGCCCGTTCGCACGGCTCGGCGCGGGCTATCGTCATCAACAGCGGCTGTGCGAATGCGTGCACGGGCGACGAAGGGATGAACGTCGCGCGCGAGATGGCGGCTGAAACAGCCCGTGTGGTCGGCTGTCCTACCGAGCAGGTGCTCGTTGCCTCCACTGGGGTCATCGGCGTGTCGCTCCCAATCGCAAGGATCAGGGCGGGACTGCCGGTTGCCGCTGCGGCGCTCGGCGCCGATCAAGGAGCGGCGGCCGCTCGCGCGATCATGACGACGGATCCATTTCCCAAGGAAGCATCGGCGCAATTGACAATCGGAGGTCGAACGATCGGCATCGGGGGCATGGCCAAGGGTTCCGGCATGATCGAGCCGATGCTGGCCACGATGCTCGGCTTCATCACCACCGATGCTTCGGTCCCCCAGCCACTCTTGGACCGCGCACTTCGCGAAACCGTGCACGACACGTTCAACGCTATCACAGTCGACGGCGAGTGCTCGACGAACGATTGTGTGATGCTGCTCGCTAACGGAGTTTCCGGCGCCACGGTCGACGACTCGAGCTATTCAGCGTTCGTCGGCGCCCTGCGAAGAGTCTGCCGCGAGCTTGCGATCGGGATCGTTCGCGGCGGCGAAGGCGCGACCAAGCTTGTGACCGTCACGGTGACCGGTGCGGCATCGCCGGAGGATGCCCGACGTGCAGCCAAGGCGATCGGCAACTCGCCGCTCGTGAAGACGGCAATTCATGGTGGCGATCCCAATTGGGGCCGGCTGATTGCCGTCGCCGGCCGGGCTGGCGTCGCTTTCAATCTCTCGAGAGCGGCGGTCATCATCGGCTCGACAGTACTGTTCAAGGATGGGCAGCCGCACGACGAGGCTGCGCCGCAGGCGGCGGACTACTTGAGACGCAATGAAATCGACGTGTCGGTGGACCTCGGCGCCGGGAACGCAACGTCGACAGTCTGGACGTGCGATTTCAGCGCCGAGTACGTGCGCATCAACGCCGATTACCGTACGTAGTCGTTTACAGACCTTATGTCAGACGCACCTGCCACGACCCGCCGTAAGGATTTTCTTTCGGTTCTCGATTTCGATGCTGCCGATCTCGAACTCTGCCTGGAGCTTGGCTCCCGCCTGAAGGCAGACCGGGTTCTGGGACTACAAGCGCCAACGGCAGCTGCCCTCAATGGCCGGTACGTCGCCATGTTGTTCGAAAAATCGTCGCTTCGAACCCGAACGACCTTCGAAGTGGCTGTGCGCGAGCTCGGCGGACGGGCTATTGGCCTGCAGCCGGACGTTGCACTCGGACAACGCGAACCGGTTGCCGACATTGCTCGAAGTCTCGAACGGTGGGTTGATGCGGTGGTCATCCGTACGTTCTCGCACCGTGCATTGGAGCAGTTCGCAAGCTACGCCTGCGCCATGCACGTCATCAACGCACTCACCGACGATGAGCATCCCTGCCAGGTCGTCGCTGATATGTTGACACTGCGCGAACGATGGGGCACGCTGCGCGGGCGAACCATTGCATTTGTCGGCGACGGGAACAACGTCGCGACGTCGTTGGCATACGCGGCTGCAAGCCTCGGTGTTCACCTCCATGTCGCCAGCCCGGATGGATATCAGCTTCCGCACACCGTGGTGCAACAGTCAACGCATGCCGCCCGGTATGGCGCCAGGCTCCGACTATTCAGCGAGCCATCCGACGCCGTAGCCGGCGTCGATGCCGTTTACACCGATACGTGGACGTCCATGGGCAAAGAGCCAGAAGCCGAGTCCCGTCGCGCGGCCTTTGCCGGCTACCAGGTCACTGAGGACTTGATGTCGCTGGCCAAGCCGGAAGCGTTTTTTATGCACTGCCTGCCGGCCCATCAGGGAGAAGAGGTGACACCGGAAGTATTCGAGTCTCCGGCCTCGATTGTGTTCGAGCAGGCAGAAAATCGACTGCACGGCCAGAAGGCGCTGCTGTTGATGTTGCTTGCACCCCAGTCGGCCTCGCTGTGAAACCGAGACTCCAGGTTGTCGGACTCCGTTGAACCCGCGCAATCCCCTTGCGCCCTGGCTTGATCATTACGACACGGGTGTGCCAGCGACGCTGGCGCCATACCCCAACCGGATCCTGGTCGACTATCTCAACGATTTCGCACGCGACCGACCGGATCGACCAGCCATCCTGTTCAAGGGCACCACGATCACTTACGAAGGTCTCGAACGACTGAGTGACGCCTGCGCTTCCGCGTTCACCGAATTGGGAGTCCGGCCGGGCGACCGTATTGCGCTCCTCCTCCCCAATTGCCCTCAGTTCCTGATCGCCCAGTTCGCGGCCTGGAAGGTTGGAGCGATCGTTGCGCCTCTGAATCCAACCTACACGGAACGGGAGCTCGAGGGGCCGCTTCGAGACCACGGCATCGAAACGATCGTCGTGCTGACGCGCTTCTATCAGCAGGTGAAGCATCTTCAGGCCCGAACTCCTCTCACGAGAGTCATCGCCACCAATATCAAGGAGTATTTCCCGGCTGCGTTGCGGTTTCTTTTCACAATCGCGCGTGAAAAGCGCGACGGTCATCGCGTCGCCGTCGCCGCAGGCGACCACGAACTCTCTCGTCTGCTGCAGATCCACCAAGGCCGTCGCCCAACGCGCAGGCAGGTCTCGCCAGACGATCCGGCGGTGCTGCTGATGAGCGGCGGGACCACCGGCACACCGAAAGGCGCCGTTGGGAAGCATGCGGCCTACGTATTGACCGGCCTGCAGGTCAAGGCCTGGATGGAGTCGGTGATGGGACCGACCGACGTCATCTTCGCCCCCTTGCCGCTCTTCCATGTTTATGCCAACGTGGGCATCCAGGGATTGGCAATGGTCAACGGCAATCCACTCGCCCTCGTGCCCAATCCTCGCGACTTGCCGGATCTCCTGGCCACCATTCGACGCGTCAAACCCGCGTTCTTCAATGGCGTGCCGACGTTGTACATCGCGCTCCTCAATCATCCTGACGTGCAGAAGGGCAAGGTGGATTTCAAGTCGATCAAGATCTGCTTCTCCGGCGCGGCGCCGCTCCTCGCAGAGACAAAACAGCGTTTCGAAGCGCTGACCGGCGGGCGCATCGTCGAAGGATACTCGCTGACCGAAGCCATGATGGCTTTGTGCGTCAATCCGGCAGCCGGGCCTGGGAAGCTGGGCTCTGTGGGCATGCCACTTCCCGACGTTCACGTTCGCATCTTCGACGCCGATGACGGCACGCGCGTGCTGCCGACGAACGAGGTCGGCGAGATCGCCTTCTCAGCACCACAATTGATGATTGGATTCTGGAATCGCCCTGACGAGAACATCGGAGTGCTACGAGATCACGTCGAGGACGGCGGCACTCGCCGCTGGCTGCACACCGGCGACCTTGGCTACATCGACGACGACGGTTACGTTTTCATCGTCGACCGCTTGAAGGATCTGATCAAACCGAAAAGCGGTCACCAGGTCTGGCCCCGGGAAGTCGAGGAGGTCATCGCGACACACCCCGCCGTGGCCGAGGTCGGCGTGGCAGGAGTCATGGATTCGGTTACAGGCGAAGTCGTCCATGCCTGGATCGTTCTGCGCCCAGGACATGCGTCCACGCAATTTGAGCTCCGCGATTTCTGTAAGGAACGCCTGGCGCCATACAAGATCCCATCGGCGTTCGAGTTCCGAACGGAGCTGCCGAAGACGATGGTGGGCAAAGTGCTCAGGCGAGCGCTTCGGGAGTCTAAGGGGACTTCGAAGTCTGAAGTTTGAAGTTTGAAGTCTGAAGTTGCCCTTCAGACTTCAAAGCTGAGACTTGAGACTTGAAGTGTCAAAACGTCGCGAGAGCATTGACGGGCGAACCCGTGCCGCCTGTCACCGGGACGGGGGCCACGGTCAACATGAATTCCCAGCGGTTCAGCCGCGCCGAAGCTTCACTCAGCGCTTCCAGATCCTGGTTGTCCAGCAGATTGATCCCGAGGGCATTGATCATCAGCGTGTGGACGGGCAGATTGTTGCCCTCAACGAGCGACGGCGTCACATCCAGGGCGGCGTCACTGCCGACGAACGCGACGCCTCGTGCCTTGATCCACGCAGCAACCGATGCGTGCACGCCGGCAGCATTCTGGGCGACATTCCATGGACCAACTTTGTCCCGGCGTAACCAGCGACCGGTTCGCAGAAGCAGCGCATCCCCCGACGACACTTTGACGCCCGCCTTTTTCTCCCATGCCTCGAGGTCCTCGACGTAGACAGCCGTACCTGGTTCAAGATACGGCACATTCTTCAGACGAGGAATGTCCATCAAGACGCCCCGCGTCATGACCCCACCTTTGAGGTTCTCGATACCAAGTTTCGTGCAGCCTTTCTCGGTGTTCACCTCGGAGGTCGGGTATCCGTTGTAGGTCATCCCTTTGTACAAGATGTGGCACAGCGCATCGATATGACTGTGCGCGTAGCCGTGGTAGAAGACCTTGTAGGTGTCGAGGAAGAATCCAGGTGGACTCATCGTGTGCTCGAACGGGTTTGGGTTGTCGACGGATCGCTCGACGAGTGGATTGTGCGCGAGCGAAATAGCGGTGCCACTCTTGACGAGCGCGGTCGCCTGCTTTCGCTTGGCGTCGGTGACGAGATTCGCCGAACCGAGCTGATCCTCTTTTCCCCACCTGCCCCAGTTCGAAACCTGGCGAAACAACTCGTCGAACTCCGCCGCATTCCGTGGAAACCGCGCAGCCGTTTGCGCAACAGCTTCAGTCGATCCCCGCTGAGCTAGGGTCGGTGCGATCAACAACGTTGTGAGCAGCGCTCCAACAAGGAATCTCGAGGCCATTTTGTTTCCTCCTGCATACGGTTGGCCCGCAGTCACGCGGCGCCTACGGCTTTGACGGTTACTCCGGCCATCTCCAGGCCGCGACGAAGCTCGGTTGCCAGACCTTCGGCCCCTGGTGTGTCGCTGTGAATGCAAATCGTGTCGGCCTCAAGGGGTACGATCGTGCCGTCGACAGCCTCGACGACACGGTCTCTCACCATCCGAACCGCACGCGAAACGACTACGGATGAATCGTGGAGTACCGAGCCGGACGCACTCCTCGGCACGAGCGAGCCATCTGCTTCGTACGCGCGATCCGCGAACACTTCGGCCGCGACTCGAAGGCCAGCTGCCCGGCCCGCGTTCAGCAATTCGGACGCCGGCGGGCCGAAAAGAATCAACGAACGATCAAAGCTGGCGGTCGCCGCGGCGATGGCCGATGCGAGCCGAGCGTTTCGTGCCGCCATGTTGAACAGCGCGCCGTGCGGCTTGACGTGTTGCAGTCTCACGCCCTCGGCCGCTGCAACCCCGGCCACGGCTGCTATCTGATACAAGACCATGTCCTCAGCTTCTGCAGGCGACACTTGGAGCTCCCGGCGCCCGAATCCCACCAGGTCTGGAAAGCCAGGATGCGCGCCGACGGCGACGCCCGCCGATCGTGCCAGCCGGATGGTGTTGCGGAGGACCGTCGGATCGCCGGCGTGAAATCCGGCAGCGATGCTCGCCGAGGTGATGGAGCTCATCAAACCTCGGTCGTATCCGAGGGTATACGCCCCAAAAGCCTCACCGACGTCAGCGTTCAGATCGATGCGCGTCGGCGCCATGTCGGCGCCTATTTATCACGAAGCGGCAGAGGACGGGATTCTTTCTCGAGTGATAAGACAGAGGCAGACTGGCGGGAGCTGAGGGATGGTCGGTGCGCGCAAGCTTGCCCGTGTACGCGGACTGTGTTTGCGTCTAAAGTATCAGGGGTTATTTGCCCAACCCCCATCTGCGCGGAGCTGGACGAGGACGTCCTCGGAAAACAATGAAGCCACTGACCGGGCCACAGGAGGCAGCAGTCGGGAGCACAGGTCGCAACTGAGCTCCAGGCGCTCGAGCCGAAGGCCATGCGTTTCATGAAAGGCCGTGACTTCGCTTCTCGCGCTTGGAAGGCGAAATGGGTTTTCAGTACGTCCTTTGTGGACGAAATTATCTCCAACTCCGCGAATCTTGAAATCGTAAGCCACGAGACTGCCGGCCGTGAGCTTGCCGGCCAATTGTAACAAGAACTGCTTGAAAGGCACGTCGTCGATATAAGGGCTGACGCCTTCCATCAATATGAGAGTCTTCCGGTCAGGCCGTTCATCAAGCCAGGAAGTCATATCGGACCACGCCCCATCGTTGAGATCGATCGGCAAATAATCAACGTGACCGAGGTCTTGCCATCGCTGCGCTATGCGCTGTTTCACGCGGATAGCTTCTGGTTGATCGCACTCCAAGACCCTGACACCGTTCCTCTTGAGGAGCTGGCTGAATCGATACGGTCTCGTATCGCTCCCGCAGCCGACGATGACGATGGATTGGACTCCCTCCGCAACGGCATCGCTGAACACTTGATCGTAGTACTTTGTCCGAGCGACGAGATAGTAGTAGAAGGGATTCATGCGCAGCTTGGAGAGCTCCTCCTGACTGATCCGAGCCAAGCCCCACCGTTGCAGGAGCGGGATGAAGTGTCGGACCAACAGGTCCGGATTGCGGTGCTCTGAAGACTCGTGGATGGACTGGATGTAGCGGAGACGTGCCGCGAACATCAAGTTGCTTCCGCCGGGCAGCTGCAACAGGAAGCCTGGGATTCCTATGCGTTGACGGAGTCCGCGTGTCGCGGGCATGGTCACGCCCAGACCTCCTCGAGGATGCGCCAGAGCCGAGCGCCGAACACTGACCAGTTGAGCCGAGCCTCGTAGTCTCGACGGGCGCGCCACGCCATCGCCCGATAGCGCTCGGGATCGGCCGTCATCTCCAAGAGCTTCTGGGCGTACGCGGCTGCATCCGCCTCAGGTGCCAACGTCCAGCCCGTGACGCCGTCTTCGATGATCGTTGGAATGCCGCCGACTGCTGTCGTGAGGCTCGGCATCGCCCAGGCGGATGCCTCACAAAAAGACATGCCATACGCTTCGGCTCGCGAGGGCGTGAAGAATACGTGGCATGTGGAAAGCAGGGTTAGGAGCGTTGTGCGGTGCGCGGTCTGTCGCTTGTCGAGCAAGCCATGCGTGACGATAAAGGGATCGGTGGGGACGATCTCGGCGCCCACACCGACCACGTGCAGCACGACCTCCAGGCCAGCTTTGCGCGCGAGCCGACACGCCTCCACTGTCAAGGCGCCACCTTTGCGTGCCCACTCACGGCCTATGAACAAGACGTGCAGGGGAGTTGAGCCACGAGCGTCGAGCATGTGATCAATGGCATTTGTCGGCGGCGCGTCGACATTGGCGCCGAATGGAATAACATGCGTCCGCTCCGGCGCTGCGCCATGGAGCTTGATGGCAGTGTCAGCGGCCCATCGCGATGGGTAGATCGCCGCCGCGCACCGCGCATGGGCTGCCGCTTCTTGTTGAAAGCCGCGCTTTCGGTAGTAAGGTATCGTGCTCGAGTAGTACGGATAGAAGTCGACCATTGCGCCAAACGGCGCGTCGGCGCAAAACACAATCGGCGCGTGCGAACTGAGTAGGCTGACCGCCTTCGAGCCCGGCGAGAACACGACGTCGCCGAGCTGAGCCACAGCGGAGCGTTCGATCTGTCTCGCCAGCCATCGAAGGTAGAGCCACTCTCTATCCGCGTGGTAGACACGTTCGAACGCTCCGCAAAGCCGTTCCACGGGCTCAGCGATCCGGAGTATCCGTTGGTCAAGCGGTGAGAGGTTGACCACATTTGCCCGCGCCCGCAACTGAGTGAGGATCGAGTATGGTCGTCCGGATTGCACTGTAATGTCTTCAGCGTTCCTCTCGTACGCATAGAGGATCGTTCGCCGCGAGACGGGCATCGTCTCTTCGTGTTCTAGGCTGCGAGAATGTGTCATGTCTTTGCGGGTGTTGTGGCCGCCATCGGCCCTCGCCTGCGTAGTGCCGCAGCGCAACCAGTCGGCATGGGCCGGACACCCAGAGCTCACAGGCCGGAAGGCTCGGCTTGACGCGTTACCCGGGATGTGGCGCGCACCCCAAATGCTGGAGCTTCAAAAAAAAGGGCACCGCGTCATTGCGATGCCCCCGTAGCCTTCGGTCTGGCTCCCCCAGCATTCACGGCGCCCTGCCGTAATCAGACCGTTGACTCGACCACCCACAAGGCAAGGGACATGCCCTCACCTTTTCAGCCAGAACTTAGCAATTTGTTGGTTGACCAGCGACGCATGACTGCCAGTTCTGATGGTCGCCTTACAGATTTGCAAGTGATCGATCGATCACCCGGTCCATTGGGGCAATTGATCGACCAAACGATCGAGTGGTGGATTTCGCCGGTCGCGTTCGGAGACCAGCGGTTCGGCAACGGGCCAGGTGATACCAAGCGCGGGATCATCCCAAGCCACGCCAATTTCCCCCACCGCATCGTACAGATCCGTGCACTTGTATTCCACCTGCGCGACGGCACTCGTCACACAGAAACCATGGGCGAAGCCTGGCGGCACGTAGCACTGTTTGAAGTTGTCTGCCGAAATCGTAACCCCCACCCAGCGGGCGAAGGTCGGCGAGCCGCGCCTCAAATCGACGGCAACGTCGAAGATTTCTCCTTCGATGACCCGAATCAACTTGCCCTGCGGGCGGCTAAGCTGCATATGCAGCCCTCGAATAGTCCTTGCCACCGAGCGAGAGTGATTGTCTTGCAGAAACGGACCTGCGATTCCGAACGATCGATACTTGTCGGCGTGATAGGTTTCGAGAAAGAAGCCGCGGGGGTCGCGGAAAACGTCCGGCTCGATGACTATCACACCGGGCAGTTCCGTGGGCGTGGCTCGCACGCTCAAGACTCCTGTTCGAGGACGAAAGACAGGTAGCGCCCGTACGCGCTCGACTCCATCGTGCGGGCCAGCCGCGCAAGATCCCCGGCCGAGATGTAGCCCATTCGATACGCGATCTCCTCGAGGCACGCGATCATCAGGCCCTGACGCTCTTCGATGGCCTGGATGTAGTTTGCCGCCTGGACCAGCGACTCGTGGGTGCCGGTATCGAGCCACGCAATTCCTCTCGCCAGCTTCTCGACATGAAGCTGCGACCTTTCGAGGTAACCACGGTTGATGTCCGTGATCTCGAGTTCCCCACGCGCCGACGGCTTGAGCTTGGCCGCCATGTCGACCACCTGGTTGTCGTAGAAGTACAGCCCCGTCACGGCGTACGACGACTTCGGCTCTGAAGGTTTTTCTTCAAGACTAATCGCGTGGCCGGCTTCGTCGAACTCGACGACCCCATAACGCTCGGGATCCCGAACCTGATACCCGAATACGGTCGCTCCTCTGTCACGAGAAACAGCGCTCCGGAGGTAGTCTGAAAAATGAGCCCCGTAGAAGATGTTGTCGCCGAGAGCGAGCGCCACTCGATCTTCGCCGATGAATCGGGCGCCGATGACGAACGCCTGCGCCAGGCCGTCGGGGCTGGGCTGCGAAGCATACTCGATGCGGAGTCCGATATCCGATCCGTCACCAAGCAGCCTTTGAAAGGCGCCCTGTTCGTGCGGCGTCGTGATCATGAGAATCGTCCGGATCCCCGCCAGCATCAACGTCGACAGCGGGTAGTACACCATCGGTTTGTTGTAGATCGGGATGAGCTGCTTGCTCACAGCCCTGGTCAAAGGATGAAGACGCGATCCCGTCCCGCCGGCAAGAATGATCCCCTTGATCATCGTCCCAATCCCAGGCGTTCGCGACCGTACCGACCTTCCTGTACCGCCGTGCACCAGTCGCGGTGATCGAGATACCAACGGACCGTCGCCGCCAGTCCCTCCTCGAACCGGTGTTTCGGCGACCAACCGAGCTCTCGTCGGACTTTCGCGGCGTTTATCGCGTATCGGCGGTCGTGCCCGGGGCGATCGGCAACGAACGTCTTGAGGTCGCGATAGCTCGATCGATTGGCCAACGCCGGGTTCGAGGAAGCGGGCCACGACCGATCGAGCGCGTCGCAAATGGCGTCCACCACCTGCACATTCGTGCGCTCGTTGCCGCCGCCGATATTGTATCGCTCACCGGTGCGCCCTTCCCGCAGCACGAGCAAGATGCCAGCGCAGTGATCGTCCACGTGCAACCAATCCCGAACGTTTCCGCCGTCGCCGTAGATCGGCAGCGATTTGCCGTCGAGGGCATTCAATACCGTCAGGGGGATCAGCTTCTCCGGGTACTGAAACGGACCGTAATTGTTGGAACAGTTCGTGGTGAGCGTGGGCAGCCCATACGTGTGCTGGTAAGCCCGCACCAGATGATCGGCAGAGGCCTTGCTCGCCGCGTATGGTGAGTTCGGCGCGTACTGAGTTTCCTCGTCGAACTGACCGCTTGGTCCGAGCGTGCCATAGACCTCGTCTGTCGAAACGTGAAGGAACCGAAACGACTGCCTCACTTCTTGCGAGCACTCGGCCAGAAACTGTCGCGCCGTTTCCAGGAGCACGAGCGTGCCGATGACGTTCGTGTCGACGAACGCTCGTGGCCCGTCGATTGAACGATCGACGTGGGTTTCCGCTGCGAGATTCAGAACCGCATCAGGACGATGGTCGCGGAACAGCCTGGCCATGGCCGCCCCGTCGGCGATGTCCGACTTGGCGAACGTCACACGTGCGTCTTTGAGCGGCCGCTCGAGATTCAACAGACTGCCGGCGTAGGTCAGCTTGTCGACGATGACGAGGCGATCGTTGGTGTGATCGAGGACATGGTGGACGAGGTTCGATCCGATGAAACCGGCGCCGCCGGTGAGCAAAAGGGTAGACACGGGCTATCGGCAATTCACAATTGACAATTCACAATCGACAAAGCGATGGGGAGCGCAGAAGTGATCCTGTCGCTTCGCAATGTCCCATTGTAAGTTGTAAATTGCGGGTGCCGCGTCAGACCGCGGCGCCTTCCGGATACTGCAACGCCAGCCGGAGTTCCTTGGCCAATGAATCGACCGTCGTTCCGGTTCGTTTCCACGCACCGTCCGTCTCAAAACGCAAGTCACCAATTCTACGGCCCCAGGGGGCAATCACGCGGCCGATGGCCCTGAAATCCGAACGATCGGCATGTTCCTGATCGAGGCGTCGGATGACGTCGGGTGCGACTCGAATGAACGCTCGAAGCGCCGACGCCGACCTGATGCTGTACTTGCGGCCGTTCCAGGCACCGCCGAAGACCAGGGCGATTTGCTTGAAGTAGTTCACGAAAAACTTCTTCGCATCCTCGTGGAAGTTTCCGGATTTTCGCGTCCCACCGAAAGCATCCGACGCAAAGAGCTTCTTGAGCTCCTGGGCCAGCGGCGCCTGGGCCACGCGACCACGACCGACACCAAGCAGCTTGATCTCGTCATAGAGCGGCGAGTCCTCGCGATCATTGAGGGCCCGTACCACGTCGTGAGCCGTGGCGAGATTCTCATCACGGTACAGCTGGCGGCCCGACAGGCTGACCAGGTGCGATGCGTTCAGCCGAGTGTGCTTCGCGTTGATGGTGACGAACATCTGAACGACATGGTCCTCGGGCAGACGATCGAACACGATGGCCGGTACGCTGAAATCCTCGCCTTGAAACCGATCGATGTCGGCATGCAGCGCCAGGAGACGATGCTGACCGTCGATGGCGCGTAGAATGCCTTCGCGCTCGGGAACCTTCAGAATGCCGACGCGCGAGTCGCCATCGGCTGGCTGAAACGTCAACTTCTCGTCGCACGAAATGATGACTGCGCCTGGGATTGACGGCAGGTCTCGAGCCTGCCGGCATTGTTCGTAGTACTGAACGAGCTCATCGATCTTCCGGCGAATGATTTGTCGCTGGTAGGCCTTCTCATTCGAGGCAATCCGCCGTTCGAGCAGATCCCAGTTGACTTTGGACAGCGGGAGCGCCGGGCCGCTGCTTGACACCCCGAACCGGCGGCTGTGCCGTGTCCCCATAACTGAGCACCTCGAACCGGACAAGTTTGTCGATGTCACTAGCCGTTAGCGAGGCCTGATAAAACTGCACCCCGAACTGCTGCATGCGAATCGCGGCCACATTGATCATAGGCTTGAGTCCCGGACGCCAACGGCGGGCCCCATGGGGGAGGGCTCCAAAGAGGCGAATTGTAGCGAGCGACCGGCGCATATCTCAACGGTTTTTTCGCAGCATTTCGCGCAGTTCAGGTACTTTTCGTGCGCGACACCACCTGATAAGTGTCTGTCACCGAATGAGTTCTGGTGCTTCGCGAGGGAGCGGAGTATTTCGTGTGTCGGGGCGAGGGTCGTCTGGGGTTCAGGCCTGGTCGGCCGGCACCACGAATCGGTTATTTGCCCGATTATGGGGGCCTGGCAGTCGCAAAGCGCCTCGGCGATGCCAGGCTTGGACGACCACGTCCCGAAGCCACACCGCCCCGTACATGAGCGCGCAAAACGCCACGTAGGCCACGGCAGAGCCCCAAAGAGGCAGCCGTCGATGGATCACCCACGTGACATAGCCGTAGACCAGCTCTACGTGAATCCAGTATAGAAACAGGGAGCTCCTGCCAAACCGACCCAAGAGGCGCAATACAGGTGGAGACGGAACCAGCCTGCAAGCAAGGGCATACATCCCCGAAAAAGCCACCATGAGAATGCCGACGCGGATCGCGAAGTAGGTCGGAGAGCTCGTCCAGAACGACGATTGGGCGTATATCGATGGTAGGGACGCGGTGTAGAAACCCAATCCAAAAAGGCCAAGGCCCGCGAGCGCGAGGCCCACATGTAACCTGATCCGAGCCTTGCCGCCGCTTGCGGCTGAAAGCAGCACACCGCAGGCAGCCCCCGCAAAGACGAACCCGACCCATGGAAATGCTGTGAACGTCGTGTGTTCGCCAGCCGGGCGGACATACCACCCCATCCATACCGGCAGAGCGGACACGATGCTCGAATCCCGAGCCAGAGGTGTGAGCATCGAAAAGGCAAGACTCAGGGCTCCGAAGGTTACGACCAGGGCCGGAACTGAAATGACGAGACCCCAGACGAGCGCCGATGCGGCAATAGCGGGCCCCAGGATGTTCAGGATATCTACGCGAAACAGCGTGATCGGGTGGCTTCCCGGGCTGACGACAAAGGCCTGCAGTCGAAACAAGAAGGCGAGTATGAAGATTTCAAGTCCGCGGCATAGCACTCGGTCGATCGCAATCCCTCGACTGCCAGTTCGCCTTGCGGTGCTGGATGCCGAAAGGACCGCACTCATGCCCGCGAGCCACAAGAACAGTGGCGCTGCGAAACCACCGAGGAGGGCGGCAATTCCAAAACCACTGCCCGTGCGAGCGCTTGGATGCGTCCATGCATCCAAGGCATGTGCCTCGATCATCAAAAGGACGGCAGCGCCGCGCATCCAGTCGATGTGATCGTACCGACTTGATCTTGAAGAGAGCTCCGATGTGGGGATTTGTTGGAGATTTATTGCGCGACTCGCTTACGCGAGCTGACGATGCCACTCATGATCAGCCAGCCGAGCGGCAGCATGACCAGCATGTAGCTCAAGTATTGCCCGAAGCGTCCGTCAGGTCCGTAGGGCTCGGTCGCAAGATGCAACGGTTCGCTGTACGGGAATATGTTCGCTTCCATCAGCTCGTGGAAACCATAGATCAGCAGTTGGACGACGAAGACCAATAGGAACACCGCGGTCACCTGAAAAAATACGGCGAGGTTCACTTTGTGGCCGTAGTGCGACCAGAGCCACGCGACAAAAGCGGCGACGGCAGTCCCAATGACGGCTCCAATGATGATGTTCATGGGCGTCTGCTGGAAAAGCAGCGTCCCCACTAGGAGCGCCGTTTCCATCCCCTCGCGCGTAATCATCAAAAGCGTGAAGAGAAACACACCGACGAAAGCTGCGCTGCCGGTCTTCATCGCCGAAGTCGTGAGATGCCCCTCGATGTCTTTCTTGATGTGTCGAGCTGTCCGCCACATATGCACGGTGAGCGACGCCACTGAAACGGCGGCAACGATGGCCAGGACACCCTCCCAGAGCGCGTGATTCGCGGCCCGCGCGAAGAGGAAGGCGGCACCGATGCTGATCAAGATCGATAGAACGATCCCCCAATGAACGGCCGGAACCAATTCCTGGCGTCCGCTCTTCTTGAGGTACGCGAGACTGATAGCGACAATCAGAAAAGCTTCGAGGCCTTCGCGCAGTGTCACGACAAATGCTTGAAGCATAAGGGGCAGACTTACAAAATGAGACTCAGTCTCATCTCTGAAGTTTACCGCGCCCAAATCCGACCGGTCAAGTCCGGAATCCCTCTCAATCTGGCCATGAATTCGTGAGGAAGTTGTCGATCGCTGGTGCTCGCTGTACCTCACATCCAGACGTGGCCTCCAATCTACTTGCGATAAGCTGTCTGTATGCGTGACCGTCTTTCGAAATCAATCGTCCCCTCGATCGCCGGTCGCTCCGGCCGCCGCATGGTCCTGCATGCCGCTGCCCTGGTGGCGATCGTCTCGGGAATCGTTTCGGTCTTCGCGCAGCAGCAGCCGACGTTCAGGTCGGGCACGCAGATCGTCTCGCTCTTCACCACCGTGCTCGACGGCCAGAAGCGACTCGTCCCGAACCTGATTCAGGACGACTTCGAGATTCTCGACAACGAGAAGCTGCAGCCGATTGTGTTCTTCGACAATGATGTGCAACCGATCACCGTCGTCGTCATGCTCGACACCAGTGGCAGCATGACCGGATCCATCTCGCTCCTGAAAAGCGCTGCCGAGCAGTTCCTGCTTCGTCTGTTGCCGAAGGACAAAGGACGCGTTGGCGCCTTCAACGACAAGATTCAGTTCGGCGCCCGCTTCACGGGCAATCGCGACGAGCTCGTGTCGGAATTGAAAGACCTTGATTATGGCAACGGCACACGGTTGTGGGACGCCGTGTCCGCCAGCCTCGACGAACTTCAAGGCATCGAAGGGCGCCGCGTCATTCTCGTCTTCACCGATGGCGACGACACGCAGAGCAAAACGAAACTCGGCACCGTCATCGAGCGGGCACGCGCCGACGAAGTGATGGTGTATTCCATCGGCCTCGAGAGCAACTACTTCAACGGGCAGCGGCAGGTGAAGAGTAAGCCAGATGGTGGCTTGAAGAAGATTGCTGATGAAACTGGGGGCGGCTACTTTGAACTAGAAAAGACGGCCGATCTTGCGCCGACCTTCACGCGCGTCGCTCAAGAGTTGCACAGTCAGTACGTAATCGGGTTTGCCCCGACCCTACTCGATAACAAAGTGCACAAGCTGACAGTCAGAATGAAGCAACCGGGAATGACGGCGCGCGCCAGGCGCAGCTACCTGGCAGATCCCGACAAATTTACATTGGCTAAGGAATAGAAGCGCTCAGACGAACAACGTGGCGAGAATCACTGCCACCAGAAGCGCGCCGATCACCCATTCTGCCGTCGCCGAAAACGTCCAATCGTGCATGGTCTTTACCTGCCTTCACCGGGTTAGACGCGCGGAGAACGCCAAAGGTTTAGTAGTCCCATGACTTCCCTTACGGAACAAGAGTTTCGGGTCAAAAGCGACGAGGCCATCGAGCAAGCCCGGCGGGCGTTGTTGCCGTTGGCCGATGAGGAAGGCTTTGAGGTCGAGCTTCAGGACGGGGTGTTGAATCTGCTGTTCGAGGAGCCCGGAGAAGCCCGCTTCGTCGTGTCCCCAAATGCACCAGTCAGGCAGATCTGGGTCTCGGCGATGGCGAAGAGCTATAAGCTCTCATGGGCTCCCGAGTTGCGCGCCTTCGCACTCGAAGCCGAAACATTGCCCAAGCTGCTCGATCGACTGGCGCGCACGCACCTGCAACTCTAGGCAAGCATGCCTCAGATTGACGACCGTTATGGAGGGCCCTTTGAAATTCCTGTCTGCGGGCTCGGTCTTACTGATGGTTGCCATGACCGTCCTTCACGCTCAAAAGAACGTGTCTGAGCGACCGCGCCCGGGCGATCGACCGGCGGACAATCCTCAATCGACGCGATCGGTCGTGATGGGGCGGCGCGGGATGATCGCCACGAGCCAGCCTCTGGCCTCGGCGGCCGGTCTGAAGGTCCTTCAAGATGGCGGCAACGCCGTCGACGCTGCCGTCGCCGCCGCCGCCGTGCTCGCCGTCGTCGAGCCCACGATGACCGGAATCGGCGGCGACCTCTTCGCGATTGTCTACGACGCGCGGACCAAGACGTTGCGCGGCTTGAACGCAAGCGGCCGATCGGGGTACGCCTCGACGCCCGAAGGTTTTACCGAACGCGGATTGCCGGCCGTGCCGGGCACCGGTGTGCACTCCGTGACAGTGCCCGGTGTGGTCGATGGCTGGACCACGCTGCTGTCGGCCTATGGGACTGTGCCTTTGTCGAAGCTGCTCGTCCCGGCGATTGACTATGCCAAGAACGGCTACGCGGTACCTGAAATCATCAGCGGCGCCTGGCAAGCTACCGAAGGAAAGTTGTCCGCCGATCCTGCCGCGGCACGAACGTTTCTCCCTGGCGGCCATGCGCCCCAGCCCGGCCAGATCTTCGCCAATCCAAATCTGGCGGCCACCCTGCAACAGATTGCGACCGGAGGCCGAGACGAGTTTTACAAAGGCCGCATCGCCGCCGCCATCGTCGCCGATCTGAAGAGACGTCAGAGTTTTCTGGACGCGCGAGATTTCGCGGAACACAAGTCAGACTGGGTCGAACCAATCTCGACCACCTACCGCGGTTACGACGTCTACGAGATGCCACCGAACACGCAAGGGTTCCTGGTGCTCGAGATGTTGAACATCCTCGAGGGCTTCGACATCAAGTCGCTCGGCCACAATTCAGCCGAGTACCTTCACCTTCTCGTGGAAGCCAAGCGAATTGCCTTCGCGGATCGGGCCGCCTCGCTGGCCGATCCCGAATTCGTGCCGCCCGCTCTTCTGAAGATGCTGATCTCGAAGGAGTACGCGGCAACCCGTCGAAAAGAAATCGATCCGTCTCAAGCGACGCAAACCTACGCACCAGCTGTTCTCCCGCGCTCGGGGGCACGTTTGTCGACGGCACCAAGGAATCTCGAAAACAAGCCGTGGAGTGAGCGGGAGGAGAACCTGACCGGTCAGGACCGCGGCGACACGATCTACATGACCGTCGCAGATGGTCAGGGCAACTTCGTGTCGCTGATTCAGTCCCTGTACTCCGACTTCGGATCCGGAATCGTGGCGGGAGACACAGGCATCGTCCTCCACAATCGTGGAGCGCTCTTCACGCTCCGGCCCGGCCACCCGAACCAGATTGGACCCCATAAGCGGCCGCTGCACACGTTGATTCCCTCGTTCGTGATGAAGGATGGCAAGCCGTGGCTATCGTTCGGCGTGATGGGCGGTGATCACCAGGCCCAGGGCCATACGCAGGTGCTGGTCAATCTGATTGATTTTGGAATGAACATTCAGGAAGCCGGCGAGGCGGCGCGTGTCAACCATGGCGTCGGAGGTGTGATGGTCGAAAGCGCCGTTCCGGAGGCTGCCCGAGCCGGCCTGATGCAACGCGGCCACCCCGTCTCCGAAGTCATCGGTGCCTACGGCGGGTTTCAAGGAATCCTGGTCGATCCGCGCTCTGGTGTGCTCATGGGCGGATCGGACCCGAGAAAAGACGGCCTGGCAATCGGGTTCTAGAGTCGAAATCCTTCCCGCAGCGGATCTTCGTCGTCGACGAGAAATGTGTGCTCGCCCGTGATCCAGGCCGACCCTTCTATCTCTGGAAGGATTGCCGGATAGTCAGCGACTTGCGTACGGCTCCCAATCCTGCCGATGAAGGTGGTGCCCACGAGGCCCTCGTGAACGAACGGCTTCTCGTCGCTGAGCAGCCCCATCGCATCGATGACGGCCATGACGGCGGCCGTACCCGTGCCGCAAGGCGAGCGATCGACCTGTGCATCCGCGAAAACGGTCACGTTCCTGAGGTCCGCGCGAGCGTCTCTCGATGGCCCCGTGAAGATTGTGCCGTAGATTCCTCCAAGGTCGGGCATCAGCGGGTGAACGACTGAATAGACCCGCTCGATCGCGCTCTTGATTTCCACACCCGCCCGACGAAGTTCCGGCAGGTGCGCGGCATCGAGCGGGAGGCCAACGCTCTCGCTGTCCACGATTGCGTAGAACGCGCCTCCAAAAGCCACGTCGACGCGAATCTGCCTGGAACCTAGGTTAACCCCCAGGCCTCCCTGCAGGACGAAGGATGGTACGTTCAGGAACGAAACTCCATTCACGCGTTCAGCCTGCTGTTTGACGACGGCTCGTACCGGGCCTGCCGGTGTGTCAAAGATGATTGAACGGCCGTCGCCTCCAGGCACCAGCAGGCCGCGCTCCAGCGCAATTGTCGTCACGGCGATGATGCCGTGTCCGCACATGGTGCTGTAACCCTGGTTGTGCATGAAAAGCACGCCGGCGTGCGATCCGGCCGTGACAGGCTCGGTGAGCACCGCGCCGTACATGTCGGCATGGCCACGCGGCTCGAGCATGAGAGTACGGCGAAAGTGATCTTGCTTCGCCCTCACCCACTCACGTTTTTCGAGCATCGTCCGGCCGCGCGGGGCGGGGAATCCTTCGACGATGAGGCGGAGCGGCTCACCGGCCGCGTGCGCATCGATTGTGCGAATGGTGTGGATCAATCAGAGAGCTTAGTTGGCGCTCCTGAGCTCTTTCACCTGGTCCGCCATCCACTTGCTGTAGTCGTCCGCGCTCTGGATGGTGACGAAGCCACGCATTCTGAAGTGGCCGAGACCACAGAGCTGGGAGCAGGCGATCTCGTACTCTCCGACGCGGTTGGGGATGAACCAGACTGGGATACTCAGGCCTGGCACCGCGTCCTGCTTCACGCGCATTTCGTAGAGGCCGAAGCTGTGGATGACGTCCTTGCTCATGAGGTGCACGAGCACGGGACGATCGATGGGAAGGTTCAATTGATTGATGGTCGTGATGTCGTCTTTAGCGTCCTGATCGTTTCGATCGAGGCCAAGCGGATTGTCGGCGCTCACGAGCTTGATGTCGGTCCGCCCGAATTTTCCGTCCGCGCCGGGATACTGAACATTCCACGCAAACTGCTCGCCGACCACGCGGACGACAACCGCTTCACTTTCCTTTGGAAAGTCTCTGACTCGTGTCGCCCACGCCGGAATCGCGTAGAAGATGAGAAGGGCGACCTCAATGATGCCGACGGCTACCTCCGTCCCCTTGGCGAATTTGCCTTTCGCGCCCGAGTAGCTCGCCTTGGGGTTGGCGCCGCGTCGGAAGCGGAACAACACGAACAAAAAGAAGAGGCCCCAACCCACGAACATGACCAGCATCAACCAGTGCACGAGCACGATCATGTGATCGATTTCGCCGGCATGTGTCGAGGCGGCGACTGGTAAACCCAAATAGCCCAACATTAAGCAACTCCTCCGTGTGCGCCCGGTACGTAACGTCCGCCTTCCCCACTCCCGTCAGGATTCGCCGGCTGAGCCCATTCGGATTCGGCCAGACGGGCGCGCTTAATCAAATGAATGATGAAGGTCGCAAACGCGACCAGTACTGCGAGCGTGACGACGAGCATCGCAAGTATTCCCAGGTTCATCGCCGACGCGAGCGGCGAGTCGTTCTGGCCGAAACAAACCGGACATGCAAGCAATGTCCCCGGTACGCCAAGCAGCATCAACACCGTGAAAGCGATGCGCATAACTACAAGTTTCGGGTCTTCCGTTGAAATGCCGTTCCGTACACGGCCAGCCCGCAGGCGCCGGCAAGCGACAAAACGGCGGCAACGATGAACACTAACCGATGCTCGACTCGATACTGCCCTATCGCCCACGCGCCAAAGAACGCGGCCAGGACGATCGACAGCGCGATGAAGAGCAGATGAAACGCCCGAAGCGACATCGGTGATCAATGCCCCCCGTGTGCCACCGGCGCGCGGGCGGAGTCGGCAACGGTGCCGATACCGTCTGCGATCGTCATCAAGGGCACGAACATGAGCACGATGAAGAAGGCGACCGTCAGCAGCAAGGCTCCATAAATCCAGCGCTTCTCGTGGCTGAGGTGCATGAACACCGCCGCGACCATGGACCCTTTCATAGCCGCGATAATGAGAGCGACCGTAATGGCCAGCGGCACGACCAGGTGAATCTGATTCGCCGCAACGGTGATTGCCGTGAACACGAACAGCGCGGCGCCGATCATGAAGTACTTACGAACGCTCTTCTTCACTTCACCCGCGTCGGAATGCATGCGATGCTCCACGATTCAAATCGCCCAAAAGCCAGTTGTGTAAACCCCCCCTGTTCACAGCAGGTACAACACCGGAAACAGGAAGATCCACACCAGGTCGACGAAGTGCCAGTAAAGACCGGTGTACTCGATTCGGTTCGTGAACTGCTCAGGGTTCGTCTTCCAGAGCTTCGTTCCCGGGCCCAGGAGATACGCCATCACGGCCATCCCGCCGACGATGTGCAACCCGTGAAGTCCAGTCAAGGTGAAGTAGATGGCCAAAAACGTGCTGTGCCACGGACCTTCACCGCGGGCCAAGTGGTCGGCGTACTCGAAATACTTGTTCACGAGGAAGATCCCGGCCAGAACGAAGGTCAGGATCAGATACAGGCGATGTTTCGACCAATCCTTCAATTTCAGAGAGGCCCAGGCCATGACCATCGTGACCGATGAGCCAATCAGAATGAACGTGTTCGCCATGCCGAGCCAGACGTTCAGCTCGCCATGTGGCCACTCGGAAGCACCCACGCGGAGGATGATGTAGGTGGAAAAGAGCGCGCCGAACAGCATGACTTCGGACGCGAGAAACAGCCAGATGCCGAGCTTGCCATTCGCTAAGCCGGTGTCGCGTCGTTCTTCGACGGTATATGGGATGTTCATGTTGATCTGTAATGCAAAATGCGAAATGCGAAATGCATTATGGATTGAGCATTCTGCATTTTTCGTTTCGTCTTACGCCTTCTCGGGTTCGAATTGCGGCGAGAAATCTTTTGCCGCGCCCGGAACGCTGTACTCGTAAGGTCCACGGTACACGACTGGTTCGGTCACGAAATTACCGTGTCCGGGCGGCGAAGGTGCCGACCATTCCAGAGTGGTGGCCTCCCACGGGTTTTGATCGACGGCTTTGCCCCACTTCAAGCTCGAAAAGAAATTGATGATGAAGGGAAGCTGAAAGAGGCCCAGACCCCACGCGGCGAACCCAATCACCACATTCCATTTGAGCAGGCCGGCGTTGTGCGCGTACTGGGCGCCGCCATCGTACATCCGTCGGTTCATACCTCCGAGCCCCTGAATGAACATCGGCATGAACACAAGATTGATGCAGATGAACGACCCCCAGAAGTGGATCTGGCCCAGAAGGTCGTTCAGTCTTCTTGCCGGTCGCCTTCGGGAACCAATAGTAGATGCCGGCGAACAGGGCGAAGATCGTTCCTGGTGCCACGACGTAGTGGAAATGCCCGATCACGTAGTACGTATCGTGAAGGTGAATATCCGGCGGCGCGAGTCCGAGCGGCAGACCAGTCAACCCACCGATGCCGAACATCGGCAGAAACGCGAGCGCGAACAACATGGGGGTCGTGTAGCGGATCGAGGCGCCCCACAAGGACAGAAGAAGAGACGTCAGGATGATGACCGACGGGATCGAGATGATCATCGTGGTCGTCTGGAAGAAGGCGCTCATCGCGGTGCCCATGCCCGTCATGAACATGTGATGGGCCCAGACGATGAACGACATGAATCCGAGAAAGATCACCGAGTAGACCAGCGCTTTGTAACCCCACAGCGGCTTACGCGTGTTGTTGGCGATGACCTCGGAGACGATGCCCATCGCGGGCAGAATCAGCACGTAGACCTCTGGATGCGCCAGGAACCAGAACAGGTGCTGCCAGAGCAGCGGGTTGCCCCCTCCGGCGACCTCCACGGGTTTGCCGCTCACCACGAGACCGCTCGGCAGAAAGAAGCTCGTTCCGGCGACACGATCCATCAACTGCAGGACGCCAGCCGCTTCGAGTGGTGGAAACGCCAGGAGCAGCAGAAACGCGGTGACGAGCTGCGCCCAGACGAAGAACGGCAATCGCATGAAGCTGAGGCCTTTGGCGCGCAGCTGCACGATCGTCGTGATGAAATTGACGGACCCGAGCAGCGACGAGGTGATCAGGAAGATCATCCCGATCAACCACATCGTTTGCCCGTTCCCGATTGCCGTGACCGACAGCGGCGCGTAGGACGTCCAGCCGGAGTTCGCGGCGCCGCCAGGCAGAACGAAACTGACCAGCATGACGACGCCACCGAGAAAGTAAACCCAGTAGCTCACCATGTTGAGCTTCGGGAACGCCATGTCGGGCGCGCCGATTTGCAGCGGCATCACGAAGTTGCCAAAGCCGCCGACGGCGAGGGGCACGACGCCCAGGAACACCATGATCGTGCCGTGCATCGCCCCCAACTGGTTGTAGAACTCTGGGAGCATGATGCCGCCCGGAGCGTTTGCCGCCCCTAACCAACCGCCAATCAATGGGATCGGCCGGCCCGGATAGGCCAGCTGAAACCTCATGACCATCATCAACGTGAAGCCAAACAGCAGGAAAAGGAGGCCGGTAAGCGCGTACTGAATGCCGATCACCTTGTGATCGACAGAGAACACGTACTTGCGCCAGAAGCCCAGTTCTTCATGAGCGTGTTCGTGGGCATGGCCATGAGACACGGCCCCTGCAGTGGTTGGATGGTCCATTATTTCTAATCCTCGCGGATGTCCTCGCGGACCGTGGGCGCGTCCTCTTCTCTTGAAAGAGACGTGGTTCCCCACCCTGAATTGTGTCGAGCCGTGCGATTGTACGCAGAAGGCACAAGCGGGCGCAAGTGAGGCCGCGCCGACAAGAGTAAGAGACACAAGGTCATGGCCGACAAGAGGACCACCTGGCTGTCAATCACGCTCGCCGGAATCGTCATCATCGGAATCGTGTGCGTGGCTCTGGTCGGAGGCGGCGCCTTTTGGTTCTATCACCAGCATTTTGAAACGCGATTCGTCCCGGTCGAAAGCGCAATTCAGGAGCTCCAGCGTGAACGCGCACGCTTCGCGGGACAGCGAGCGCTCGTCGAAATTCGCCTCGGTCGTGAACCGATCGTTCATCGGCCAGCCCCCGCGCAAAAGAAGAGCGCGGACCTTCAAACACTGCACGCCCTCGTGTACGACCCCACCGCCGGCAAGCTCGTGCGGGCAAACATTCCATTCTGGCTGTTACGTTTCTCACCACGTGCGCGCATCGACCTGCCAGCTGGAGTCAGGCTCGACTCAGACTCGGCGCATTTCACAGTCGAAGATCTCGAGCGTCACGGTCCCGGCCTGATCCTCGATCTCAACGAACACGATTTCGACGGGTTCGAGCACGATCGCGACGAGCTCCGCGGATCCGAGATACAGATGCTCGTGTGGACCGACTAGGACACCCCCAAGTGCCCTGAGGGAAGCCAGTTCCCACCGCTTCATGGTTGAGCGTAATCATCAGGGGACAGTCGAGTAAGCAAAAGCCAACACTTTCCTTAGAGGTTCCTACTTTCTGGCGCAAACAGTGCGCCTTCACCGTGGCACCCGCCTTGAACCTGTCACAGATGCCAGCGGTTGCCGGTCCCTCCGACGATCTCATGGCGCCTTGAGTCGCACGTGGAGGAACCCCAACACGAAACGGAAAGCGACGAAGGGATCGTGTGACCATGTTCAAACATCTATCCGTTGCAACCTTTCTAGCCGTTGCGACTTTGGCGACGGCGCCGGCTTGCGCGGCGCAGACTCGCTTCTACTCGTCTCAGTACGACTATCGGGATTTCAACAGATACGCCTACGACAACGGATATCGCCGCGGCGCCGATCACGGCGAGAGTGACGCTCGTCGCGGACGTGACTTCAGATTGACGCGCGACGATGACTTCCGGGACGCCGACAAAGGTTATCGAGGCTCCTACGGCAGCATCGATGCCTACCGCAGAGTCTTCCGACAGGGGTACACCGCGGGGTACACGGATGCGTATCGGCGAAATCGGCGCGGGCCAGGCGGTTGGTATCCCGAACGAACCTATCCGGGATATCCGATCCCACAGGCTGGCACATATCCGCGATCGGGCGGGTCCTTCTCAGTGGCGGCTCAAGTCGGATTCAAAGACGGCGTGGAGGTCGGGCGAGACGACGCGGACGATCGAAAGGTCTACGATCCACGACGAGCGAAACGTTATCGGGACGGCGATCACGACTACAACGATCGGTACGGCTCGCGCGATCTCTACAAACAAGAGTATCGCGCGGCATTCGAGCGAGGGTACGACGAGGGGTTCCGCGATTTCAGGCGGTAACCAGGCTAGGGGAACCGCGAACGATCGAGGTCGTTCGCGGTTCAGTTCGATGCCTTCGGCTCATTCGCCGGTATGTCCCCGTAGGCCAGACGCCGCTTGAACTTCCACTCCCCGTTCTCTCGAACAAACGTGTCCACGTAATGCCCGAGCGGGAGAGGCTGAGGTCTATTGTCGGAGGTTGATCCCACGAACAGCCATTTGGTGAGACCTGTCGCAGGAGAACGCAGGAAAGAGTATCAGCCGAAGACTGAGGCTATGCGAAGGCCCGGCGCAACAGCGCCGGACCGTTATCGAGGGGAATGTATACGTTCTGGTAGCGGTGCGGGGATTCGCCAAAGGTTTGCAGCCTGCCGTTTAGCGGGATTGCTGCGTAACTGCCCCGACTGTCTGTGGCCCCAGACGCGACCACTAGACGTGCCGCTACTCGCCAGAGGGAACACGCGATCTTATCAGACTCTGGCGTTTTCCCGGTTGAGCGCGCTGTAGGGCGGGAGTGCCTGGAGCAGCAATCGAGCAAAAACCGGTTTCTAATGCCGGTACCTTTCGCCGGCCGTTGAAGCCCCACCCAAGGTCGTGAATCTGATTGACACGTTGAAGTAGAACCTCGACGCGGTCGCTACCCGCAGAAAGCCGATTACGTTAACCTGCCGCCGTTGCGATTCCGGCGGCAGGATCGATGCGGAACACGTTCAAGCCGGCCACCCTGACCTTACGATGCGCATCAAGGGCACGCCTGGCACGTGCAGGCTTACCGGCCCGTGTTTTCGACCGCGGCGTCTGGTTGAACTTCCAGAAGCACGGTCGGCTGCACTGCGTTCTGCCCGACGAACGGGCGATCGTGCGCGGTGATCAATAGGATGCAGACGGCAATAGCCGTCGAAAAGAGCCCCAGTGCGACAGCGGCCGTCCGCCGGTTGTCGCAGTGGACCATGGCAATCGCTGTCAGCGTGCAGATCGCCTGGATGAAGACACTCATCCACTTGACCGGGTTCACTCCCGACTGACTGATCAGGATCCGTTGTCGGCGGGCATCGAGCGCGTTCTCGAGCGCGGCGACGATCGCTCGTTGCGCGGCCATCTGCCCCTCACCCTGCACAGGCAGAGCGAGCGTCGTTTGCACCGCTTGAGCCAACGAAGCCGGAATGATTGTGATCGTCGCGCGCCGGCGCGCCATCGCGGGCCACTCCTCGGTTTGTGCTTCCTGGATATGTTGACGGACGAGCCGACGCAGGCGGGCCGTCTCTCCCGGAAAACTCTCGGACAGAATGACAACGGCTCTGAGTGCGCTGGCTTCCCGATTGACTGCAGTGTTCGCGCGATCGAGGTCGCCCCACACCTGGGCCGCGAGAAACGCCACGAGCAGCCCGAAGATGATGCCGAGCGGTGGCAGCAACCCTGGTGAAACCGCTTTGAACGTGCGCGCGCCATCGCCCACGGCAAGCGATTGGACAACCCGATGAATCACGGCCGCGATCAGAAAGGTGCTAGCGAAAATCAGAATCGCCATCCAGGCTAGCGGCAGGGCATGTATCCAATCGCTCATGTCCGTCCTTTCCGGGACTGCGAGTGTCCTCTACGTCGAATGTCCTGAGCGCAAGAGAAACCCACAGCAAGTGGACCGCTTGCTAGTCGAGGGCACGGGGCAGATGACGATAACATCGTTTGAGCCGAGCCCGTTCCGCCAATATCTTCTTCAACGGAGTAGCAGAATTGGGCGAGGTCGGGCCCGGCGTGGCCCTTCGTCCTTACTTGTGGGTCGTTGGTCCGCTCCCGATCCATCTAGGCACCAAAGCGGCCTGGCGGCGGCAATATAATTCGATTCATGCATTGCATGACCGCAGGATTCCTCGTGTGCGCGGGCGGCTTCGCGTGTAGCCTGGCAGCGTGCAGCTCGCCCGAGACCGTCGCCCGATCGTCTCAGGTTGAGCAACCCCCGGTCGCCGAAAAACGGCCAAAGACGATCACCGTCCACGGCGATTCGCGGGTCGATGACTATTTCTGGCTTCGGGACAAATCCGAACCCACGGTTATGGAATATCTGAAAGCCGAGGACGCGTATGCCAACGCTGTGATGAAGCCGAGGGCCGCCTTCGAGGACGCGCTGTATAAGGAGATGGTCGGTCACATCAAAGAGACTGACACGACCGTGCCCTATCGGCGCGGCGACTACTTTTATTACTCGCGAACGATCGCCGGACTGCAGTATCCGGTGTACTGCCGGAAACACGATAGCTTGACAGCGCCGGAGGAGATCGTCCTCGACCTGAACGAAGTCGCCAAAGGACACACATTCATGGCGCTCGGGTCGTACCAGCCGAGCGACAATGGAAGATTGCTCGCGTTTTCGACAGACGACACCGGCTATCGGCAATACACGCTGCAAGTGAAGGACCTGAAGACGGGTGCGCTACTTCCGGATCGCATCGAGCGCGTGGACAGCGTCGTGTGGGCCTCGGACAACAAGACGGTGTTCTACGTGACTGAAGACGCGGTGACGAAACGTCATGACCGGTTTTTCAGGCACGTCGTGGGCACCGACACGAGCCATTTGGTTTATGCCGAACCTGATGAGCTCTTCGACATCGATGTGGCCCGTACCCGAGATGGCGCGATTATCGCGCTCGAGATTGCCGCGAAAACCTCAACCGAGGTGAGATACCTGCCGGCCACTATGCCATCGGCCGCGCTGAAGACTGTCGCACCCCGACGCACCGATCACGAGTACGACATCGACCACCGCGGCGACCAGTTCTACATCCGCACCAATAAAGACGCCAAAAACTTCCGCGTCGTCACGGCGCCCGTTGCCGATCCGTCCGAGAAGAACTGGTCGGATCTCATCGCGCACCGCGCCGATGTAAAGATCGAAGGCATCTCTCTATTTGCGAACCACCTCGTCTTATCTGAGTGGGAAAACGGTCTTCAGCAGATTGAGATCGTCGAGATCGAGACGGGCGTTCGGCACCGGGTGGCGTTCCCCGAGCCGGTATATGCGGCGTCGCTCGGACCGAACTTCATCTTCGACACAGCGACGCTCCGTTACGACTATCAATCGCTCGTGTCGCCCAGCTCGGTCGTCGACTACGACATGACCACGCACAAGGCGACCGTTTTGAAGGAAACCGAGGTGCCTGGCGGTTTCGACAAGCGAAATTACACAACGGAGCGCGTCTTCGCATCAGCCGCGGACGGAGTCAAGATTCCGATCTCGCTTGTCTCTCGCAACGGCGTGCCGCGTGATGGGTCGGCCCCCCTGCTACTGTACGGTTACGGTTCGTACGGGATTTCGATACCGCCGACCTTCTCCGTCAAGCCGGCTGCCATTGCTCGACCGTGGGATGATTTACGCCATCGCCAGTATTCGCGGCGGCGGGGAGCTCGGCGAGCCGTGGCGCGATGCCGGACGCATGATGAACAAGATCACGACGTTCACCGACTTCATCGCCTCGGCTGAATATTTGGTCGCGCAGAAGTACACATCGAGCAGCCGGCTGGTCATTCAGGGCCAGCAGCGCCGGTGGAATGTTAATGGGCGTGGTCACCAACATGAGGCCGGATCTGTTCAAGGCAGTCATCGCGCAGGTGCCATTCGTCGACGTCCTGAACTCCATGCTCGATGCGACGCTACCGTTGACGACGAGCGAATACATCGAATGGGGAAACCCGAACGAACAGGCCGCGTACAATTACATGGCCAAGTACTCGACCGTACGACAACGTCAAACCGCAGGCGTATCCCGCGATGCTGGTGAAGGTGTCCGTGAACGACAGCCAGGTGCCGTATTGGGAAGGGGCGAAGCTCACAGCGAAGATTCGGGCGCTCTCGACGTCCACCAGCCCGCTGCTGCTGAAGGTGAATTTCGGCGCGGGCCACGGCGGCGCATCCGGCCGTTACGACGTTTTGAAGGAGATGGCATTCAACTGGGCGTTCGCGCTGTGGCAGATCGGGATCACCAGCTAGCAACCAGCATCGCCAAACGCGTCCTTGGCATATCAATGTCAGTTAACGGAATGTCTCCTTATTGGACCCATCAAGGCGAAACCGGCCCGTTTGGCGGCGGGCGAAGGTCCTCGGACTCCCCCTAAATGAAGATCTGACTCAAAAGCAAACCCGTGAGAAAAATCGCTGACAAGGCGAAGGTCATCCTCCGCGCTGGTGTTGACCTGCCCAGTCCGTTGCCCTGACCCGCTATCCGCGTCGCCATTGCAGCGTGACATCGGAGAACGTTAGATCGACGCGGCCGAGCGTTTCCACAATCAGCCGGGCCGGGCCGTCGCTGTGCAACGTGCAGGCAAGAGCGATCTGCGTCCATCTGTTGGGCGAAGCCATTTGGTCGATGGTCAGCAACATCTCGCAGGGCGTGCCGCCTTCGAGCGAGAACAGGCGAATGCGCGCGACCGGCGACTGCGCAGGTAGCACGCCTGGTCCGCGACGCGCCAGCACGCGCAGGACCAGTGGCCCTGACGGGAGGTACTCATCGTACAGCGCCAGCGCGACGCGGCGACCCCGTGCGGCGTCCGAGAAGCGCACGAGGCGTCCGTCAGGCTCGCGTCGATTCTCGCTAGCGATACCATCCATCTCGGTCGGCTGCAGTCGATAGGTCACCGGCCATTGCCGCGCCTGCATGGCCGATACACCGATCGCGACCATCACGACTGCCGCGACGCCGGTCGGCTTCAGGCGAGTGATCAGACGAGCGATCGCGCCTGCGATGAGGACGAACACGACGGGCAAAATCGGCACCGCAAAGCGATGCGATGAGATCGTCGCGAGGTGGACGGCCATGAGCGCCGCGATGATGGCAGGTAGCAGCCACAGCTCCTGCCACTGGTTTCTGCGAAGGGTCACACACGCCACAATCAAGGCGAGAAGGAGCCAGCCGCCGCGGGCCGCAGGCAGGATGATGTCGAGCGGCACCAGGCCCCCGCTGGCACGAGCGAGCCAGACGGCTGCGGGGCGCGGCACATTCCAGCCGTCGCGCAGGACGCCCCAGAAGTACAGCAGCTTGCGCCAGGCGAGCCACAGCTCGCCGCGGGGTTCAGCGACGATGAAAGCGACGCCTGCCGGCTCTCCGATGCCAGCCTGCGCCTGGTTATAGGTGCCGTTGGCGGTCGGGCTGTGTCCCAGCAGAAGAATCGCCGGCACGTTGTCCCGTATGAGCATGGCGTGTCCGGCCTGCTGCGACTGGTAGGCCGACCATGCGCCTGCGAAGCTCACGGAGCTGACCAGGATAGTGAGGCCTGCGGCCGCGCCAACGGCAAGACGCGCCTTGCGCGTCGCCTGATGGGTGACGAAGAGGGCGAACACCGGGATCATGGCGATAAGAGGCTCGCGCGTGACCACGGCCAAGCCCAGTGCAACGCCCACGAGGAGGGCACGGCGGAGGATGGCGACCGAGCTATCCGCCTTTGCTACACGCAATGCGAGGACGATCAGCACCAGGATCAGCGCCGCGACAAGAACTTCGTACTGCAGCGTTCCGGTATACGCCTGAAGGGCGGGAGACGACGCGGTCAGGAACGCGGCTGTCCATCCGGCGGTGATCGTTCCGTGCGCTCGCCGCGCGATCCAACCCGCGAGGATCGTAGCGAGGACGAGACACACCCATAAGACCGTCTTTGCCGCCACAATCCAGTGGCCGACGGTCGCGTACACGACCGCGAGGACCGTCACGAAGCCTGGCGGGAACGTCGACGGCAGCGCATCGAGCGTGCGGCGGCGCGACAAATCGAGCGCGATCGTGTCGTAACTGCGAGCGTCGACTTCCAGATTTGGTACGAGGGCGATCCGTTCGCCACCCCGTACGATGCGGACGAGGGGAGGCGCAAGAACGCCGGCAAGCAGCAGGACGAGGCACGTCGTCCCGATTTGCGAGCGCCAACCTACGGCCAGCCCCACAGTCGCCGCGGCGACGGAATTATTCATCCAGTCGCGGGTCACGCGCCTCACAGAAATGGTAGTCAGTCTACTTCACGACGGGTCCACCGGTCCGCGTTGCGGCACTCAGACGATCGCCCGGAAGGATGAACGGCGCGGCGTGTCGCCGTTTAGGGGGACTGGGCCCGCGCACGAATATCCCGGGCAAGGCTCAATGCCACAAACGCCTATCCCCCTAGTGAATGCTTCTCAACTCTGAACAAGTCGCCTGGCGGGGCTGGGGTCTGACGACAACGCCGAACGAGTGCTCGGCCACAACACGGGTTCGAATCCCCAACGGCACTCAGATTTGTATTCGCTCGCGGGCGATACGCGGCGGATCGCGTTCGCACAGCCGTTCGATTCGGCGAGCTTGGAGCTCCGTGGGTCCCCAATCACCGTCGCCGAGCAACTCCTGATCGACGGCGTTTCGAGTCTCGCCGCGCTGTCTGCATCTCCGTCAGATGCGATCGCGTACCGCAGCGGCCCGCCCGGCGAACGCCAGCTGATGTGGTTCGATCGATCGGGCCGCGAGATTGGAAAGGTGGGCGATTCGGACCGAACGGTTCCGTCGTTGGCGATGTCGGCGGACGGACGGCGTCTGTGCGTCAGTCGGGGCGTGAATGGCAATCCGGACATCTGGATGCTGGACCTGGCTCGAGGGGTGCTCAGCCGGCTCACATTTGACCCCGCAACCGAACCGGTGGCTGTCTGGTCCCCGGACGGCAACCGCGTGGCCTTCAACTCGAACCGGACTGGCGTGTACGACCTCTACGTGAAGTCGGTGACCGATACGGAACCCGAAAGCTTGCTGTTGGCCACGCCGCAGAACAAGGCTCCCGTGGATTGGTCGCCCGATGGGCGTTTTCTCTTATTCCGGAGCCCCGGCAAAACGACTGGCTTCGATTTGTGGGCGCTGCCCATGGACGGGGACCGAAAGCCCTTTCCGCTTGTCCAGACGGACTTCGAGGAACGGGATGGCCAGTTTTCGCCAGACGGGAAGTGGGTGGCGTACCAGTCGAACGAGTCAGGACGCGTGGATCTAGTTCAACCCTTTTCAGGAGCACGTCAGCGAACTCATCTCGGCTGGCGGTGGCGCCCAGGTGCGTTGGCGGCTCAACCGGATTGATCTCGACACCGGGTTGATCAGCCCGCTGGCGACGGCTCCGAACCCTCACGGCGGCACGTGGAGCGGCAACACGATTCTGTTCGCGCCCAACTACAGCGGCCCACTCTTCAAGATGACCGCGACAGGCGGGGACTTGGTGCCCGCAACACGAATCGAGGCGCGCCAGGCGAGTCACAGTGCACCGCAATTCCTGCCGGACGGTCGTCGGTTCCTGTATTTCGTCACCGGCAGCGAAGAAGCCCGCAGCGTGTATGTCGGCGACCTCGCCGGAGAGCAGGGAACGCGACTGGTCAACGCGGATGCGCCGGCCGCCTACACGTCCGACCATGTGCTCTTCATTCGCCAGGGCACGTTATTCGCACAGCCGTTCGATTCGGCGAGCTTGGAGCTCCGTGGGTCCCCAATCACCGTCGCCGAGCAACTCCTGATCGACGGCGTTTCGAGTCTCGCCGCGCTGTCTGCATCTCCGTCAGATGCGATCGCGTACCGCAGCGGCCCGCCTGGCGAACGCCAGCTGATGTGGTTCGATCGATCGGGCCGTTTATACGGACTAACCTCTCTGCGAGTCTTCGTGGTTTGCAGGCGTTCTTAGTGAGGCTGGCGCCGCTTACGAATGGGCCTGCCTTGCGCTGCCGCGTATGCGGACGCGAGCGTCTGAGAAGTTGGCGTACGTGAACCGCTGATGCGGCTTTTCCCCATCGAGCACGAGCCGCGCCACGTACTCGCCCAACGCGGGACCCATTTTGAAGCCATGGCCCGATCCTCCGCCGATTAGCCAGACGTTGCTCGCCTGCGGATGCACATCGACGAGGAAGTCGCCCTCGGGTGAGGATTCATACTGGCAGATGCGCGTCTCGACGACTGGTTGGTCGGCGAGCATCGGAAACCGTCGCTTTGCGAAATCCCGCGCGCGAACGATTTCTTCAGGAGAGATGACGCGCTCGAGCGAGGTCGGATCGATCGCTTCACCCGGCGTGTCCTCGCCGATCTTCAGCCCGCGACGCTCGCTGCCCGCCATGCCATACCGCCTTGGCTCCCCAAAATCCATCCAACCGGGAAACGATCTCCAACTGAAACGTTCGTTTCCAGGGGGAGTTCCGAGATACACGACGGCTTGACGCGTCGCCGCGATGCCGTCGCCGATCACATCTGGAAACAGGTGGCCCAGCCATGGCCCGCACGCAAAGACGAATGCGTCCCCCTCGAGCGTGCTGCCATCGTCCAACGCGACGGTGGAGAGACGTCCTGCATCGATGCGACCAAGGCGCACATGTGCTTGGCGATAGGCGCCGCCCTCGCGTTCGACACTGTCACAAACCAGCTCACAGGACGCGCGCGCGCGGAGCACACCTGCGCCGGGCTCGAAATACGCGACACGCACGTCATCGAAACCGATTTGGGGAAAGCGCTGCGCGGCTTCCTCCGGTGTCAGCAACTCCACTGCGATGCCGCGATCGCTCATCACCGGCAACGATTTCTTTGCGAATGCATCATCACCAGGAAAGATATAAAGGGCACCGGTGGGAAAAAGGATCGTCTGGCCCCAGCTCTTTTCCGCTTCTCGCCACAAGGCGAAAGCCCGAACGACCATATCGGTGTACAGCGCGTCGCCGTTGTACATTCCGCGGATCAGACGGGTCTCGTCACCCGAGCTCGCCCGTGAATTGGCCGGACCCCACGCATCGACGAGCGTGACGCGTGCGCCTCGCCTCACCAGTGAGAGCGCCGCCCATCCCCCGAACGCTCCCGCTCCGACGACGATAACGCGGACGGATGGCGATATGCGACTCAGTGCGCTCCAACCTTTCAGCGGCTTGCCCTATGTCGCGAAGAGCGCGGTCAATTCCTGGGCGATCAGGCCCGCGGTGCGCGCGTTGTGCACGAGAAGCGCCTGGTTCGCGCGCTGCGATGCGCCGCCGCTCAATTCGGACACGCGCTTCAGGAGAAACGGCGTCACCGCCTTTCCCCGTATGCCGTGCGCAACTGCGTCCGCGACCGCACGTTCGATCGCCGCGTCGATGTCGTCGGCCGATGCCTCGGACGCCGGCACCGGCACGACGACGAGCACGCCGTGCCGCGAGTCCATCCGCTCCGCGGCGGCGATGATGGCGGCGGCCTCTCGCGGAGTCTCGACGCGCACGTCGATCGATAGTCCGCTCGAACGCGTGTAGAACCCGGGCAAGGTGTCCGTGCCCAGCCCGATCACGGGCACACCATGCGTTTCGAGCACCTCTAGCGTCAGTGGCAGATCGAGGATCGCCTTCGGCCCGGCGCACACGACCGCAACGGGCGTGCGTCCCAGCTCCATCAGATCCGCTGACACGTCGAACGGCGCGCCACGATGCACGCCGCCGATCCCGCCGGTGGCGAACACCCGAATCCCGGCCCGGTGCGCCAGGATCATCGTTCCCGCGACCGTGGTCGTGCCGTCCTCTCCACGCGCGACGACGACCGGGAGATCGCGTCGGCTGCACTTTCGCACCGAGCCGAACGGTCGATGCGCGAGATCCTCGATCTGCTCGCGCGAGAGGCCAACCGTGATGCGCCCGGCGAGCACCGCGATTGTCGCCGGCACGGCACCACTCTCGAGCACTGCAGCCTCCATCGCGAGCGCCGTCGCCGCGTTCTGCGGCCACGGCAGTCCGTGCGTAATGAGCGTCGACTCGAAAGCGACGACGGGTCGCTTATGGCGTAAGGCGGCTTCGACTTCAGACGACAGTTGTATGAGGTCGGTCATGACTAGACGCGAGCTCGGTTGAATTTCGACGATTGCAGATCACGACACACCGAGGCACCGAGATCCTTCCACACACGATTGGCCTCCCTGGGAAGAATCGTAGTTGGGTAGATTCGGCTCGCCCCTACTGGTCGACTTCGTTGACCGAGGTGTTTCCACTCCGTCGGCGTCGACCGATTCGAAGCAAAGTCCCGCATATCGCTACCCCCAAATTGCCTGGAATTCCCGCGGAAGGAACCACCATCGAATGGTTTTCAGGCTGCTTGAATCCAGCTCATCCGTGGCGCTACACTGCGGACTGCCTCGCCGCGCGCTAGACCGTCCAGTTCTTGTGACTAGTTATTAGGCAGCCACGACAGTCGCTACGCCCGATACAATCGACACCTCGTCGGACCAAATTCGAGGCAGCAATCAAAAGTCTAGTCCGTCGCTTTCGTACCCATCCCTACGCGTTCTATACCGAACCCTCGCGGGCGACCTTGAGCCACTACTCTACGAACTACGGACCGCACGGACGAAGCGTGACGAGGGCACCGGCGCCATTGCGGCCCTCGAGCGTCGAGATCTGAGGATTGACCGAGCGGCTGTTGCCCGCAAGGCCAAGGATCACTTGGATGGTTGGCGCGCGTTGCTCACCACGAAACATTTCACGCCAAAAGGCCGATCGTATCGATTCGAAGGGGAAGCTACGTTTGGCGCGATGCTGTCAGGAATAGCCGACGATGCAACATATCTGGTAGCGGTACGGGGATTCGAACCCCGGTCCCGTGGCTGAGAACCACGTGTCCTGACCCCTAGACGATACCGCCACTCGCTGCGCGGAACTCGTCATTTTAACACGACGCTTACCCCCTTCCGCCTTTCCTGCCCTTCCCGGCTTCTCGGCCCTGCCCTATGATCACCTTCATGCTTCGTTTCCTCACAGGCCTGGTTCTCGTCGCATTGATCGCAGCTGGAGCGACCTATTGGGTCGCAGGCCGCGGCACGCCGCCTCAATTGACAATCGTAAAACCCGAGCGCGTGGCCGGACTCGACGGCACGCTCGAGGTGACGGCCGAAGCACCAAAGGCGGAATTCACGTCCCTGACGATCACGTTGGAACAGGACGGACGAACGACATCGCTTTTCACGTTGGAAGGCAGTCCTCCCACGGCCGTCACGCAGACCGACGCGAACCATCTTCGTATTTCGCAGCCGTTCGGCAAGCAGAGCGTTCCCGATCTGCGATCGGGCACCGCTCGCATCGTCGTCTCGGCAACGCGACCGTCGATCCTGAAGCTGCGAACGCTATCAAGCATCACGAGCAAAGACATTCAGGTCCGCCTCGAGCCACCACGAATTGCAGTGCTCTCGACTCATCACTACGTCAACCACGGCGGCTCCGAGATGGTTCTGTACAAAGTGACGCCGACGGATGTGCAGTCCGGCGTGCGCGTCGGCGATGTCGAGTATCGAGGCTTTCCCGCTTCAGGGCTCGGCGCCACGGCCGATTCCGGAGTCAATGCCGCCTTCTTTGCGCTGCTGCACGATCAGGACCGCCGCACGCCGATCGCCGCCTTCGCCCGCGACGAAGCCGGCAACGAAGCGCACACCACCTTCGTTGACGATGTGTTCGAAAAACCGTTCAAACGGAGTCGCATCGAGCTGGACGACAAGTTTCTGAACCGCGTCGTACCGGAGATCCTCGCGCAATCGCCAGAACTGAAAGTTGACGCAGCAGCAGACGACGACAAGCTGGCCGCGTTTCTGAAAATCAACGGCGAGCTTCGCCGCATGAACGGCGAGCGTATCGAGGGGCTGAGCGCGAAAACCTCGCCGATGCGATTGTGGAGCGGTCCGTTCGTTCAACTCGGAAATTCACAGGTCGAAGCCTCGTTCGCCGATCACCGAACCTATTTCTACAAAGGCAAGGAAGTCGATCAACAGGTGCATCTCGGCTTCGATCTAGCGGTCACGAGCCGGGTGGCGATCGTCGCGGCAAACGCGGGTACGGTCGTGAACGCGAGCTGGCTCGGCATCTACGGCAACTGCGTGATCATCGACCACGGCATGGGTGTGCAGTCGCTGTACGGTCATCTCTCGTCGTTCGACGTCAAGCTGGGCGACTCAGTCACCAAAGGTCAGACGATTGGCAGGAGCGGAATGACCGGTCTCGCCGGTGGAGATCACCTGCACTTCACGATGCTGGTCGGAGGACATCCCGTGAACCCGGTCGAATGGTGGGATTCGCACTGGATTCAGGATCGGGTCGAGCGAAAACTTCACGAGTTATCCAATTCCGGCAGCAAGTGATCGGCCCGCATTAAGGTATGATTAAAGGTCGATCTCGTTCGGTTTTCGCCGGTTCAATTTTGCTTAGGAGAAATCATGCGTCTGAGAAACATTTGGGTCAGTACTCTTGGGTTGACACTCGCGGCCTCGGTTGTCGCGTGCGGCGGCGGCAGTAACCAGAGCACGTCGTCCGAGCCTGCCGCACCTGCGGCCGCGGCAGGAGGGCAGAAGGTCGATGTCGCCACCGCTGGCGACGTCAAGGGCGTTGTGACGCTTGACGGCACTGCGCCGACAAACCAGGCGATTAAGATGAACGCTGATCCCGTCTGCCTGAAGGAGGCCAAGGGGCCGCAGGCTCAGGAAACTTATACAGTCGGCAGCGATGGCAAGTCTCTCGGCAACGTCTTCGTTTACGTGAAAGACGGCCTTGGCAGCTACACGTTCGATCCGCCCACCGATAAGGCCAAGATCGATCAGAAAGAGTGCCGCTACCATCCGCACGTCTTCGGCATGCGCGTCGGACAAGAGCTCGAGATCGTCAACAGCGACCCGACGCTGCACAACATCCACGCGTTGCCGAAGGACAACAAGGAATTCAACACCGGCCAGCCAATCCAGGGGATGAAAACGGCACACACGTTCACAGCCAAGGAAGTGATGGTGCCGTTCAAGTGCGACGTCCACGGCTGGATGAACGCCTACGTGGGTGTTCTCGACCACCCGTATTTCGCGGTTACCGACTCGTCCGGAAAATTCGAGTTGAAGGGGCTTCCGCCCGGCACCTACACGATCGAGGCGTGGCACGAGAAGCTCGGGCCGATGACGCAGAGCGTGACGTTGGGTGCGAAGGAATCAAAGGACGTGAACTTCGCGTTCAAAGCGCCCGCGGGCGCCACGTCGACGGACTAAGTCAAGGCTGGACCGGCCGGAAGGGCTGGAGGGCCGGGAGGGGCCAACCTCTCTGACCCCCATCCAGCCCGTCCTGCCCACCCCGCCTCTTCTCCTGCCTGAAAATGCTTCACCGGTTCGCGACATTCCTCGCCGGATGCACAGTGTTGCTCGTTTTGGCCGGGAGCTTGGTGACCAGCACGGGTTCAGGCCTCTCCGTCCCAGACTGGCCGACCTCGTACGGCTGGAACATGTTCACGTTTCCGCCCTCGAAATGGGTCGGCGGGATCTTCTACGAACACGGCCATCGTCTCATCGCCAGCGGTGTCGGATTCCTCACCATCATCCTGACGGTCTGGCTCTGGCTGCGTGAGTCGCGCCGCTGGGTCAGATGGCTTGGCGTCGTCGCGCTGGCAGCTGTCATCACCCAAGGCATTCTCGGGGGATTGACGGTTCTGTTCTTCCTGCCGGCCGCTATTTCAACGGCGCACGCCGCACTCGCTGAGATTTTCTTCTGCCTGGTCGTGTCGATTGCCCTGTTCACGGCGCCGTCCTGGAGTACCGGGCGTGCCGGCATTGCCGCGCCGCCTGCACCTCTCGAGCGCTCGGCCCGTGCCAGCGATCCAAACCTGCGAACGATTGCCACGACGACGACGGTCCTGATCTACGCGCAGATTCTCATGGGCGCCACGATGCGGCACACCGAGGCCGGCCTGGCCATTCCCGATTTTCCCTTGATGTTCGGACATCTGCTGCCGACGCACTGGGATCCCAAGATCGCGGTTCATTTCGCCCACAGAGTTGGGGCTCTTGTCGTGGTCGTGAGCGCGATCACGACGTGGATTCAAGTGCAGCGGCAGCGGGCGGGGCATCGCGATCTTACCAGGCCTGCGGCACTCCTTGTCGCGCTGGTCGCCATACAAGTTTCCCTGGGTGCGGCCACGGTGTTGAGCGCGCTGAACGTCTGGATCAACAGCCTGCACGTCGTGTGCGGCGCGCTGGTCCTGGCCACGTCGTTGACAGTCACGCTGAAAAGCTGGAGGGCTCTGTTTCCCGATCAAAGCCGGATGAACGTGAGCTCGACAGAGGATTTCGAGATGTCTCGTGGAGGTGAACGGGGCAAAGCCCCGGCCCACGGCTTTTCACCGAATCACGGAGTGCAATCGTGAAGGACGGGCGAGCCGATGCCGTGTCGTTTTCCTTGTGGAGCGCGCGAACATCTACTCGGGTACTCGACTACCTGGCTCTCACCAAACCCAGATTGAACGCTCTTGTCGTAGCCACGAGTGCAGCTGGCTACTACCTCGGCGCAACCGGGCGACTCGATTTTGAACGGATGGTTCAGGCGGTGGCTGGCACAGCGCTCGTCGCGGGGGGCGCTGCCGTCTTGAATCAGGTTTACGAACGCGACACCGACGCGCTGATGCGCCGGACCCGACTGCGCCCGCTTCCAGATGGGCGTGTGTCGCCGGCCGATGCACTCGTCTTCGGTGTGGTACTGGCGGCTGCCGGTCTGGCGATGCTGGCGGCTCGGTCAACGCTTCTGGCAGCATTGCTGGCGGCCGCGACGCTCGTCGTGTACTTGGTCGTTTACACGCCGATGAAGCGTCGATCGCCAGTTGCCACGCTAATCGGTGCGGTTCCCGGCGCGCTTCCGCCGCTGATCGGGTGGGCGGCGGCCGACAGCCGACACTGGCTCGGTGGCCTCACGCTCTTCTCGATCGTCTTCCTCTGGCAGATTCCCCATTTCATGGCGATCGCCTGGTTGTATCGGGACGATTACGGCAAGGCGGGCTTCCCGATGCTCCCGGTCATCGAACCTGACGGACGCAAGACCGGCCGACAAGCTGTTGCATATGCTGCGGCGCTCTTGCCGGTGAGCCTGGTTCCCGCCCTCATCGGCCTGAGCGGTTCGACGTACTTCGTACTCGCGCTCGCTTTGGGCACCCTTCTGCTGACACTATCGGTCCGCTTTGCGTGGTTTCGCAGCCTAGCTTCTGCACGGGCGCTGTTTCTTGGGTCAATCGTTTACTTGCCGCTGCTCTGGATCGTCATGATCGTGGACAGGCTTTGATTGAAGGGCGGGTTGGACAAGATGGCGGGCGTCACCCTCGAAGATCTTCCCGCCGTAAACGCCAGCCTCAATGCGATCTCAGGTGCGCTATTGCTCGCGGGCTATTTCATGATGCGCGCGCGGCGGATCGAACAGCACCGGCGATTCATGATCGCGGCGTTCGCAACTTCGTCGTTGTTTCTGGTTAGCTATCTCGTCTACCACGCGCAGGTTGGATCCGTCAGGTTCACCCGTCAAGGCCTCGTCAGGCCGCTTTACTTCACGATCCTCATTACACATGTCACGTTGGCCGCCGCAGTCTTGCCTCTCGCGATTCTGACCCTGTTTCGGGGCCTCAAAGGACGCTACCCGCAACACCGGCGCATAGCCCGGTGGACGTTTCCGATTTGGCTCTACGTGTCGGTTACGGGCGTCCTGGTCTACGTCTTGCTTTATCAACCGACCTGGCTGCTGTAAATTGAGGCCCGCGGTCCGATTAGGCCATCAAAGCACGCTATACTGGGCCAATCTGCTCGCGTTCACGACGAGCGTCCGAGGGCCTGAACATGCGCCATTCACTACGACCTTTTCGAAGTTTGCTCGTCGTCGTGCTTGCCACCCTGTTCTTCGCCGCTTCAACCAGTCTGGCAACAGCTCAAGTCGCTCGTGCGAGCGGCCTGGTCAAGGATGCCGCGGGTCAACCGATTAAGGGGGCGACGATCCGGGCCGAGAATCCCGATGCCTCGCTCAGCACGATAACCGCGGCCACCGACGACAAGGGCCGGTTTGCCATCATTGGACTGGCCAGAGGCGAATGGTCGTTCACGGCCGAGGCGCCGGGCTATCAGCCCCAATTCATCGAGTTCAACATCGTAAGAACCGCCACACCGACTCCACCGATGGCTTTCACGCTTCAAAAGGCGGTCGTACGTCCACCAGCCGGGATCGAGGGAATCACGGCGAAGGAGCTGCAGCAGCAGCTGGCTTCTGCGGAGGCCCTCTACACCCAGCAGAAATTTCAAGAAGCAATCGGCGTCTATCGGACCATTCTGACGAATGCGCCGTCTCTGACTGTGGTCAATCTGCAGATCGGAGCGGCGTACAGAAACCTGAAGGACTACGACAAGGCCGCAGCCGCATACGAAGAGATCCTGTCAGCCGAGCCGGATAATTCGCGAGCAAGCATCGGCCTCGCCATGACCAAGCTCGAGAAGGGCGATGCACAGGCGGCCGAGCAGGTCTTGACTCGTGCGGCCGAAGCGGGAACGGTGAATCGGGACCTGTTCTACAGCCTCGCGGAGATCAAGGTTGCGAAAAGCCCCGAGGAGGCAGCGAAGTGGTACCAGAAGGCTGCCGACGCCGACGCGTCCTGGGGAAAGCCCCGCTACAAGCTTGGTACAATGGCCATGAGCAAGGGCGACAAGGAGACCGCTATGAAGGCCATGACGCAAGTCATCGCAATCGATCCGCTCTCGCCCGAAGCGGCGCAAGCAAAGACCGCGCTGGAGCAACTGCAAAGATAACGTGCACGAAATTCCGTAGGTCCCCGTGGCCCGCACGTTTCGTTTCACATTTATTCTGGCTCTCGCCGCCCTTTGTACGGGGCTGGCTGCCGTGGGCGGTTGGCGCTATGCGCGTGCCTCGGCGCCGGTCAACGGTCCGATTATCCTGATCTCGATCGACACGCTCAGAGCCGATCACTTGCCGGCGTACGGCTACCGCAAAGTCTCGACTCCAGCCATCGACACTCTCGCCGCGGACGGCACGGTTTTCGAGCGTGCGTACTCGCACTCGCCACAGACACTTCCGGCGCACGTGTCTTTGTTGTCGGGACGTCTGCCGTTCGAAACTGGCGTACGCGACAACGTGGGCTTCGCCGTGAAGACCGGCGAGCGGCTGCTGCCGCAAATGCTCCGCGAACGCGGCTTCACGACCGCCGGCGTCGTCTCGGCCTACACCCTTCGCCGGGAGACCGGGATCGATCGAGGATTCGATTTCTTCGACGACGGAACGGCGCCTGGAGTTGAAGAGTCAACGGCTTTGCCGGCTCTTCAACGCGACGGCGCCGAATCGGAAGCCATTGCAGAACAGTGGCTGGACGAGCAGAAATCATCGCGGGTCTTTCTTTTCCTGCATCTCTACGAACCGCACACGCCATACGCGCCGCCGGCCGAGTACGCCGACTACTCGCCTTACGACGGCGAGATTGCGTACGCGGACGAAATCGTCGGCAGGCTGATTCGCTATCTGAAGTCGCACCAGCTCTACGATCGTTCGACGATTGTGCTGGTGTCGGATCACGGCGAAGGGCTGGGCGATCACGGCGAACAGCAGCATGGACTCTTCGTGTACGACGAGGCGATCCGGGTGCCGTTGATCGTGAAGCAGGCCGGCGGCGTCGGCGCAGGCCGGCGCGTCGGCGACGTCGTCCAGCAGGTAGATCTCGTTCCGACGATTCTCAATTTTGCGAAGGCGCCCGTGCCCGGCAACTTGCGCGGTCGATCGCTCCAGTCCGTGCTCGAGGGTAATGGACGCTTGGAACCAAGGACGGTCTATTCGGAAGCCATGTTCGGCTTCTATCACTTCGGCTGGGCACCGATCACGGCGCTCACTGACCAGCGATACCGGTACATCCGCGCGCCGCGCACAGAGCTTTACGATCTGCGGGCCGATCCCCGCGAGCTCGACAACATCGTCGAAGGGCACGAACAGGTCCGAAAGACGCTCGACAGAGGGCCGGAAGGGTTGACGGCAGGCAGACCGGCGCCGAACCCAGGAGATGTGTCTGCTGAAGAGCGCGAGCTCTTTGACGCCCTCGGCTATGTCGGCTCCCACGTCGACTCGAAAACAACGGTCGGCAATGATTTGCCAGATCCCAAAGACAACACGCAGGTGCTCGAGGTATTTCGCCAGGCAGCACAGTTGGCGGCGGATGGACGGTTTGCGCCTTCGATTGAGGCGCTGCATCGAGTCACACGTGAAGACCCGACGATGGCGGATGCCTGGCGGCAGTTGGGCCGCGTCGCCGCGCGTGCCGGGCGCCTGGAGCAGGCAGTGCTCGCATTCGAACGATCGGCCGCTCTGGTGCCCGACGATGCCAGATCGTTGATTTCGGCTGCGTCGCTGCTCTTGAGGCTTGGCCGCCTCGAAGAGGCACAGCGGGAAGCCGAGAAGGCCGTCGCGCAGGCGCCTGAACGATCCTGGGCATCGGTTGCATCGGCACAAGTGTTGGCGAAGGTTCTCGTCGCGCGAAAGGACTACGACGGCGCCAGAGAGCACGCGGCGAACGCCGTCCGCACCGACCCTTCCGTGCCTTTGGATAGCTACATTGAGGGCCTCGTGTTGGCCCAACAGGGCCGCTACGAAGACGCTCTCCCGAACTTCGTCAAAGCCGCGGCCGCCCTTCAAACCAGCCACGTCCGGCTGCTCGACCTGCACTACTACACCGGCGACACACTGGCCCGTTTGGATCGTTGGGACGAATCGATCCCGGAGTTCAAGCAGGAGCTCGACGCGTTTCCCCGCAATCTCCCCGCCCGGGCAGGCCTGGCGCGGGCCTATCATGCGACAGGACAGACAGACGAGGCGGAACGCACGCTGGACGAGCTCACGGTCGTGGCCCCCACGCCTGAAGGTTATGCGCTGGCGGCTCGGACCTGGACGATGATGGGCTACAGCCGCCGGGCGGAAGCGCTGCGCGCTGAAGCCCGCCGCCGATTCGCCGGCGATCCCAGCCTCAAGCTCCTCGCTCGGACGCGCTGAGACATCGCAACGCTGCCTCGCTTCTGCTCCGGCATCGCGGTCTGCCGCGTATAATCGGCGTACTTTGCTGCAGCATGTCGCGTTGGCGCTGCTCACCTGGTCTCTCGGTGTCGTTGAGCCGGAGGTACGCGCTCAGCAGATCGGCGCCAGCCGGACAGTCTTGGCCACGGTGGCCGACAATCGCGGAAGAACAATCGTCGACATCGACCCCGATGACTTCGTCATTCGCGAGACAGGCCAGCCGCGCGAGGTGTTATCCGTGCGAGTGGCCGACTATCCGATCGTCATCGTGCTCGACAATGGGCAAGGCGCGGGAAGCGATTTCGACGCCATTCGCAGCGCGGCGGGACGGTTCATCGGCAGGATTGGACATCGACCGGTCGCTCTTGTCGCCGCGGATCCACCCGACCTGGTCGCGACCTTCGAAGACGACAGGGCCGTCGTGACGGAGCGGCTCGAAACCCTGAAAGCGAGTCAGTCGGGTGAGGGCCTCTTTCAAGCCGTGGTCAACGGCGCCCGTGCCGTACAGGAGCTTGGCGCGCCTTTCTCGGCCATTGTCGTCGTATCTGCGACGCCAATCAGCAGCGTTCCAAGTGAACTTCTCACGCCGATCCTGGACAGCGGCGCAACCGTCCACGTCGTCGTGCATCAGAGTTCCTCGGGATCCACCGGCACACCCGGACGTTCGACCGAAACCCTGCGCGTGCTCACCGACGAAACGCACGGTCAATTCACGACGGTTTTTGCAGCCGCGTCGTACCAATCTGCACTCGATCGGCTCGCTGATCGGCTCGCTCCCGAGCTGATGATCGAGTACGTCGTGCCGGTGGGTTCGTCAAGCGGAAACGACGTGCAGCTCGGTGTGCGGATTCCCGGAGCGCGTGTCAACTCGCGTGGCGTGACTCGGTGACAAAAGGCCAGATAGTTCATGTGAGTGGTGGGCCAAGCCGATGCCGGCCCGCAACTCGAGGTCGTCACCGCACGATCGGAACGGTTTAGCGGCTGGCCTTCTTCTTCTTGAGATCCTCTCTGAACTGCGAATTCACGCGGAAGCCGCTCTGTTCCGCAAGCTTGATTTCCTGTTCGGCCTCATTAAGACGGCCCGTCTGCATGTAGATGACGGCCAAGTTGTTATGCGCTTGCCCGAGCTTTGGGTTCACCGCAATCGCCGCCTTCCACTCGATTTCGGCTTCCTCACGGTCCCCGTTTCTGAAGTAGGCGCTGCCGAGGGCGAGCAGCGCCTCTGCTGGGGCTTGGAACGGTGCGTCGATTGATATGCGCTGGTTCTCCAGGTCCCGCAACTGCTGTTCGATCTGTGTCCGTTTGAGCTGGTCCATTTTCACGTGGGGACCGAGTGTCTCTTTGAGTGCGCGAATCGCGTCCTGCCGTCGGCGATCGGACTCGAACTGGTTCGTCTGCCGCAGGGCGTGAAGCGCTCGCGCCGCATCAATACAGCCCTTGTATGCCTGCACAGCGGCGGTGTACTGCTCCATGTTCATATACGCCTGTCCCAAGCCGTAGTGGGCGATAGTGAGCAAACGATCCTTGTCAATCGCGTTCGAGAAGGCTTCGGCCGCGCGCTCGAACTTCTCGGCTGCCATGAATTCCTGTCCGGTCTGAAAAAGGGCGAGCGCTTGACGCCGGGCGGTCTCGTCCGTAAGCTGCTGGGCCTGAAGGCCGAACGCGAAGAAGAACGGAGATCGCTGTGGCCATCAAGAACGTCCGACGGTACATGCGCCTTCTCCAAACAAAAGGGGGCCACCGAAGTGGCCCCCGATCTTACACGTGAGAAACCGACTCCTGTCTAGCTAGAACTCGAATCGGATCCCTGCGCGAAGGTTGAACGGCGCCTGAAACTGCGGCGGCGTTCCGCTCACCAATGTGTTGACGGGCTTGCCAAAGTCTGGGTTCGGCGTATTCGGATCCAACTGCGTCGAGTAATCGTAGCCCGTGATGCGCCGCTGGTTGAACATGTTGAACACATCCGCGAGCAACGTCAGCTTACGAGTCCCGCCCATTTTGAGCGCGTAAGAAGCCTGCAGGTCCACCTGACTCTCGAACGGAGACCGCGTCTTGAACCCATCAATGGTCTGGATCCCCGTGCCGCGCGCGTTCTCCGGTATTTCACCATCACTTTGGTAGTTGGGGTTGGCTGCAAACGCCGTGAGCGGCCGCCCACTACTGAGGTTCAGACCCATGCCGAGGTTGAGGCCACTATTGAACGTGTAGTTGCCGTACAACTTGACCTGATTCGGCCTGTCGAGCGGCAAGATACCGTTCCTGTCTCCCAGGAAACGGATGTCGCCGGCGTATCCGAACTGCGTCGCTCCGATTGACGTGTAGCTCGGATCGTTGGTTGGAAAGTCGTAGAGGGATGAGATACCCGGATCCGATTGTCCGTTGTCGTCGCGGAAGAAGCCTTCGAAATTGCCGCGCAATCGTGAATACCGGTACGACGCGAGGGCCGACCAGTTGGCTCGGCGACGGTTCAAGGTCACTTCAATCGCGTCGTAGCGGTGCACTGGATCGTCAAACGCGGCACCGAGAAATGCCGCAGCAGGATTGATCGGCGTGCTGCTGCTTGGATTTGTCAGAATGTAGTCGACAGTGTTGCACGCGCTCGAGCTCTGTGGCAGCTCGTACGCCACCATCGGGCAGTTCGCCACATCCTCCAGCACGCGACCGAAGTTCCGATAGACATAGCGAACACCAAACGTCGTATTCACCAAGAATTCGCGTTCGAACCCGGCGACGACTTCGTCTTGGTACGAGAGCTTCGCGTTGGGATCGATGGTGTCGGCGCCCACGCCAGCCACGATGTAGTGCCTCGTGACGTTAACTGCCGTCACGCCCTCGGGCACGGGGCGCGTCAAGTTCGCATCGAAGTAGTCGCCGCGGGTGAACCCGTCGTCGGCCGACAGGGCGCGCGCCGCAAGGTCATTGGGAATTCTCGCGTAGTATCGGCCCCAATTTCCGTAAACCTTCGTGCGTCCGTCACCAGAGGCGTCGAACGTCGCGCCGATACGTGGGGCCCAGTTGTTCTTCAGCTCGAAGTCGTCAACCAGCGTGCCCGCCAGTTTCTCCTGCTCCCAGCGCACTCCGGGATTGATCGTCAACCGGCGGTTGACCTGCCACGAATCCTGAAGAAAGAGGTTGTAGTAGTCCTGAAAAGTGGGTCGCTCGATATTGAAGTTCGCGCGCGTGACTCGATAGATCGTTCCGAAAACTGGATCGGACAACACGTCAATCGAAGCGCCAGTCGCCGTTTGCCGGCCGTCCGGGGCCGTGAACGTTGGACCCGTCCGGGTGCTGTTCTGTGTGTAGTCGACGTTGTCGTACTGGAAGCCGTACTTGACTTGATGGCCGCGGAAGATATTGGTGGACTTGATCGCGTACTGCCTGTTGATACTCAGGTTCCCCTGCTCGTAGCTGCCGATGCCACCGCTAATTATGTTCGGGGTGACCCTCCGGTCATTGATTGCCCACGAGTCGACCGAGGGCAGCTCCGTAATCGAGTTCTTCGACCGCGCCCACGACGCCTCGACGAGCCACCCGCTACTGAGAATGCCGTTGTACCGCACCGCCTGCTGGTGACCGCCGTAGTCCAGCGTGCTGAAGCCAGAAGTCGTGGTCCGGAGTAGAGCTGAGGTGCGCTGCGGTCCGGTCTCGCCGTGCGAAGGATCGCCGAAGAACGAAGCATCGAAACGATGAGGGCTGCCCAGCTGCGCGGTTACCTTCGCGGCGTACGAGGTGGTCGAACGGTCTCGGTTTACGTCCCCAAGGCTCGCCAAGGGAAAGCCGGGGGGCGCGGTTTGCGTGCGGGTTTGCCAAGACGGATCGATCGCGCCGAAAAAGAACACTTTGTCCTTGAGGACTGGGCCACCGCCTTCGGCGCCAAGGTCAGTCACTCTGGTGGACTGAGTGTTCACGCTGCCGTTGTCGGCCTGATACTGCTTCCACCCGCCCTCGAGCCAGTCGGGTTGCGAATATGCGAACAGCGAGCCTCGGAGGTTGTTCGACCCGCTCTTCGTGATGACGTTTACCACTCCGCCAGTCGCCTGCCCGAATTCCGCGTCGTATCCACCGGTTTTCACCTGGATCTCCTGGACGAAGTCGTACGGTGTTGCGTTGCCCAGGGAGCCAAAGACGATTGAGTACGAGCCGAGCCCGCCGTAGCCGGTGTTGGTGACGTTCGCTCCGTCAACGACGTAGTTGTTCTCGAGGCCGGTACCGCCAGAAATGGACGGGTTCGACCGACCGGCCATACCCGAGTTGCTGACGCCGGGCGCCACGTACAACGCGTCGCTGACACGCCGTCCCACGGGTACGAGGGCGAGCCTGTTCGCTGAGAGCACTTCGCCGATCGTCGTCGACGCCGTGTTGATGACGCTCGACGCGGCTTTGACTTCAACCGTCTCGGCGACACCACCCGTTTCCAGCTTGAGCGGTATGTCGACCGTCTGGCCGACGCGGAGATCGATGTCCTTCTGCTCGGCGGTCTTGAAACCTTGAAGCTCCGCTCGGACTGTGTACGGACCTGGTGTCAAGAACGGAATCGTGAAGCGACCTTCGCCATCCGATGCTCCACTCTTCGCTCCCTGCTGACCGGTCACGGTCACCACCACTCCCGGCACAGCGAGGCCTTGGGCGTCGACGATTCTTCCTCTGATAGTCCCTGTAGTTTCTTGAGCAAGCGCAATGCTCGACAAACTGAGCAGCCCAACCAGCAGAGGTGCAACGTTACGTAAACGAACTCTCATCAAATCAGCTCCTGAAGAGAACGAATTGGACGATGGCCGAATCCTGATCGGCTGAGTTATGAGTTGTACGTTGTGACGAAGACTTGTTCACTCGACCTTCCGGACATGCTGTTCGTCACGTCAAAAAAGCATTTTGAACCTAAAAAGCATATTCCTGTCACACGAAATTAACACAAACAAATCTGCGTCCCCCTGTACTTTTACGCTTAATAGATCCAAAAAACCGTACACAAGTATTCCTAGTTCTAGTTTCGCCATATGTTCGGCGTGACATGCCGAAGAATACTTCAACCCTTCGGAGCTGATCGCGCCGGCAGGTGACCACGGCCCCCGCCTGCTATCAGTCGAGAACTCGTTTATTGAGGAGGTAAAAATGACGGGACAATTCCGACGAACGATCGGTGGCGGTCTTCAACTGATCGAGGATGGGTCCCTACGCGGACTTGCCGAGGACGAGCACGACGAGGACAAAATCACAACTTCCACCAGGGCCGGCGATCGCGTCTCCGGCTCGGACGTCAATTCGCGGCGTGACGCGGTAACACAAGGCCAGGTAGATCAGGTTGGTCAGGCCCTCCCAAGGCCACCTACCTGCCCTACCCGACGCACCACCTGATGTACCAGCAATCTTAGAATCGAAACCCAAGCGCCATCCGAAACGTACGGCCGCCCGTCTCGAGCGTCCCCGCGTAGAACGGCACTGGAAAGTTGGTGTTCGCCGTCGCCCTGCCGAAGCTGGCGCCCTGGATGTAGCCGGTTGCCAATCCGAGGTTATCTTTCGGGCTGTTCGGATCCTGCCGCACGCTGGTGTTCCACGTGATCAACTTCTGGTTGTTGAACAGGTTGTAGATGTCGAATTTCACCCAGGGGCGCAGCGTCCTGAACACCGGCACGTTGTAGTTGACGCTGAAGTCCAACACACCATATCCGTTGAAATGTTCGGAGCCTCGCTCGTCGAAGTACACGGGTTGATCCTGCGGTGCATCGGGGTACGCTGCGATGCGCGCCAGTTGAGTCGCTGTGAGAGGCTGGCCCTGAGCCGCAAGGCTGTAGGTCGTTCCCGAATTGACTCGCAACAATCCGGAGATAGACGCGTCGCCTAGACTGCCGAGGCTGGCGACGTACGTGCTCCACAAGATCAACTTGTTCCTCTGGAAATTCAGCAGCCTCCCGGTGGGAAAAGTTCTCGTGGCGTTGAACGCCTCGGGAAAGTCTCCGATCTGACTGGTGATGCCGGGCTGATTGGCCGCTTCCCCTTCGTAGTTGCCATCGTTTTTCAATTCAACCGTGTAGCTGCCGTTCAGGGTCCATCGGCTCGACGCGTTGTAGCGGCCTTGAAACTCCAGTGCCTGATACGCACGATCCGCAAGCCCGGTATTGCGATAGACGCTGTTGGTGAACGTGCCCACGTCGAAGCCATCTTCGACCACGGTGGTCACGCCGTTCGACAGCGTGATGAAGTCTTCGATGATCTGATCGGTGTTGCGCCAGACGTAAGTGGATTCGAGGTAGCCTCTGCCGTTTCGAATACTCACGCCGTAGGATGTCGTGTATTCCTTGACGATCGGCGCCGACAAACCATCCTCGAACGACACATTGGCGGTCGGAAACAACCCCCCGTAGGGAACATAGTTGACGGGGTCGAAGCCGGGTGCGAAGCCGCGACCTTCCCCCGGCGGGCCTACATAAATGCCGTACAGAACATCGGGGTTGCCCACGTTGGTGTTGTTGCTGACCTGGGCTTCGTTGTATCGGCCCGCGTAGTGCCCGTACGTCACGTGGATAATGTGGCGACCGTTCCCCTGGACGTCGTACGACGTGCCGAGTCGAGGAACGATGGTGTCCGTGTCGATTCCGACGAGGCCGCCGGTGGCCTCGGTGCGCGCGCGTTCATAGCGGACGCCCAGGTCCGCCGACCAATGACTGTTGATGGCCCAGTGATCCTGGGCGAACAACGAGTTGGTATCGACATTGATTGACGCGCCTCGTACCGGAATCCAGTTCTCGTTTTGTGTCAGGCCCGGCACGAATGTCGGGATCAGCCGGTTTGCCGCGTCCAACCGCGGGTTGCCGCCGGCATCCTCGGCGAAGTCCGCATAGATCACATAGCCCGTGGCGGTCTGCGAATTGCCGCCGATGTTCTGGCTCCGGAACCACTCGTAACCCCCTTTGATCTCATGACGGCCGCGCTTGCCAGTATCTAAGAAGTAGGTGAAATTCCCCGTCAACTGCGAGTTGTTCCGGTCCTCGGGATCGGTCGAGTCGAAATACGGCGCGTTGTAGTGAGCCTGCTGCTGGGTCAACGTAATGATGGGAGAGTCGACCAGAGCGGTGCTCGTGCCGCCGGTGTCCAGCCGTCGGTACTTTCTGGTTGAGTACTGCGCTTCACCCAGGAATTTGGTCCCGAACACTCCCCGATAGTTCACGAACGTGTACCAGTTCGGATAGTTGGGGTTGACGACTGCCGCGGGGTCGATTGTGAACCCAAAGGTCGGGCGGCTGGCCTGATCCGTGGGGCTGTTCAGATAGCCACCCTGGATCGTATGGTTCGTCTTCGCGGTGCCGGTGATCTTGATCTCGGCACGTTTGTTCGTGTCCGTCTGAACGTTCGGTTGATTGCTAATCGGCAACGTGCTGGCGTTGGAAAGCTCCGAATATCGTCCGGCCCCGAAAAACCACAGCTTGTCCTTCACGATCGGCCCACCGAACGTGCCTTCGTGAACGAACTGCAGGTCGTCTGGCCGCTCCGGCGCCGGCCTGCAGCTCGCGGTCGTCACCGCCGAATCGCACGTCTCGAACGGCGTCTGCACCGTCCACTGCGGATTGGAGAAGTTCGTCCGGAAGCTGCCCGAGAAGCGGTTGCCGCCGCTTTTGGTGATCGCATTCACGACGCCGCCGGTGAAGCGCCCGTACTCGGCGGGAACGCCCGACGTGAGGACCTGCGTCTCCTCGATCCCGTCCTCGATGAAAAGGTCCTGCGGTGAGCCGAACAGGTTGTCGTTGATGTCCACGCCATTCACCATGAATACGTTGTCGAAGGCGAATGCGCCGTTGATGGCAACTTGATTCCGGTTCGGCGTGTTCGTCGTCAGGCCGGGCGAAAGCGTGGCAATGCCCTGCAGGGTCCGCGGCGTGGCGAGCGCCTCGATCTCATCGTGCTTGAAGTTCGCGCCGACAATGGGCGTGGCGATCGGCGCGGGGGTTTCAGCGGCGACCGTGACGCCGATCTCGACGTCCGCCGGATGGATCGTGACATTTCTCTCGAGCGTCAGCCCAAGCGGGAGCGCGGAGTTTTGCTTGATGGTTCGAAAACCGCTGAGCTCGAACGTCAGCTCGTAGTCGCCGGCCGGGAGACTTCTGAGCGAGAAACTCCCTTGTGCGTCGGTCACTGTGCTGCGTGGACCCTGCAGCGCGGGTGAGGTGACGGTAACCGTCACTCCGGGGACGACTCCACCTTGCGCATCCACCACGGTCCCACGAATGATTCCGGTCTGAACGCCCTGACTCAGCCCGTTTGCGGACAGCCCAAAGATCAGACAGACAGTCGACAACGCAACAATTGCCTTCATAAGACTCCTATGTCCTTCGCGCACATGACCGAACTCGCCGACAACCGCAACCAAGCTCTTGCTGGAATTAGTTATAAAGGTCTACACGTCGAACCGGAACCGGCTCGGCGGTCGTTCGTCACCGAAGATGAGCTGTTCGTCACAGCATCTTTGGCGATCCAAACTCTTGTTGTCTGTAGGACTGGAGGGGCAGGAAACCGTGAGAAAGGACGTGAAAGGAATCCGGCCCGGCCGGCAAGTCGTTGCTTGCCGACCGGACCGGACAAAGAAGGACCTACTGAACGCGAACGATCAGAATCGAACGCCTAGAGCGACTCGAAGCGTGCGGCCGCCCGCGACGGCAGCGGACGGAAACGGCAGCGGAAATGCGTTGATGCCTGTGCTGGAAACATTCGTCAGGGTATTGCCGGTCGCCTTGCCGAATGTCGATCCTTCGATGGGCGTCGTCGCCAGGCCCAGATTGTCCTTCGGGCCGGCCGTATTCTGGGTGACTGTCGTGTTCCACGCAATCAGCTTCTGATTGTTGAAGAGGTTGTAGACATCGAACTTCAACCAGGGACGCAGCTCTCGGAAAACGGGAATGTTGTAGTTGATGGAGGTATCGAGCACGCCGTAGCCGGCGAATGATTCAGAGCCGCGGTCATCGAAGAACACGTGGTTGCCACTCACTGCGCCCTGGCCTGGCGAATCGGGATATCCGGCTGCCGCAAGGATGGCAAACTGCGTGGGGGTCAGCGCCTGATTCCTGGCTGCCAGGCTGTAGGAGAACCCCGACTCGACCCTCCACATCCCCGACACCGACACGTCTCCGGCCCCGCCCATCGGCTGGTTGTAGATGCTCCAGATAGCAAATCGGTTTCGCTGGAAGCTTGCGAGATGTCCGTCCGGGTAGGAGCGCGCAGGACTGAACGCTTCGGGGAAATCTCCAATCAGGGACGTATTCCCCGGCTGGTTGCTTCCCTCGCCCTCATAGTTGCCGTCGTTCTTCAACTGAAGCGTGTAATGACCGTTCACGGTCCAGCGGCCAGACACCTGATATCTCGACTGAAACACCAACGCCTGATATTCGCGATGAGCGATGTCCGTGTTCTGATACAACACGTTGGTGGCCAGTCCGGCGTCCACGCCGTTGACAACGACGTGAGTCACGCCGGTGTCGAGCGTCTTGAAATCGTCGATCAGGCTGTCGGCTTTGCGGTAGATGTAGGCAACCTCCGCAGACCCCTTTCCCTTCGCCAGCGACGCGCCGTACGACGTGGTGAACTCGTGGATCAGCGCCGACTTCAGATCTGGCGAAATGAAGACGTTGGCGAGCGGAGCCTCGATGACGGTCGCCGTCGAGTTCGGGTAGTTGGCGAGATCAAATCCGGGAGCAAAGCTGTCGCCCTGGCCGGCAGGCCCTCTGTAGGTAAAGTTGATCTGGGATGGATTTCCGACCGGACTGTTGTTTCCGATTTGAGCCTCGTTGTACCGGCCGGAATACTGCCCATAGGTGACGTGCAGCACGTGGCTGCCGTTTCCACGAATGTCGTACGACACGCCCAGCCTGGGGACGATCCGATTGTTGTCCACGCTGACGATGTCGCCGGTCGAGACGGATTTGACGTGCTCGTAGCGGAACCCCAGGTCCGTGGACAAGTGGCTGTTCACGGCCCAGTGATCCTGCAGGTACAGAGAGTTGTTGTCGGTGTCCATGACCGCGCCGCGAACCGCTGGATAATAGTCGACGGTCGTCTCGCCCGGTACGAACACCGGAATCACGTGCCCATCGGCGTCGAGTAGCAGGATTGCCCAGCGCATCGGTCGCATAGTCGGAGTTGAACACGTAGGACGTTGACGACTGCGAATTGCCTCCCGTTCTCTGGCTTCGGAAGAACTCATAGCCGACCTTCGTCTCGTGACGCCCACCCTTGGTCCAGAAGGACGTGGCGCTGCCAGTGAGCTGGCGATTGTTGCGCTGTTCGCCGTCGGTCGCGTCGAAATAGGGCGCGTTGTAGAGACAGGCGCAGCTCAACGCCAGGACGGGTGAGTCGAGAATGTTGGTGCTCGTTCCTCCATCACCCTGGAACTCGAACCTCCGCTCCGAGTACTGGGCTTCGACGAGCAGGTTGGTCTTCAGCACCCCTTTGTAATTCGTGTAGTAGTACCAGTTCGGGTTGCTCCGCGTGACCAGGCTGTCCGGCGTAATCACGAAGCCGAACAAACCGGAGTCGTTGGTCCGCGTGCGCGGGTCGTTGAGGTACCCGCCCTGAATCGTATGGTTCTGCTTGACTGTGCCGGTCAGCTTCACTTCACCGCGCTTGTTGTTGTCGTTCTGTATGGCCTGGATGCCGGTGACGGTCAAGGTTCGCGGGTTGTCGACCGACTGATATCGTCCGGACACGAAGAACCACAGGGCGTCCTTGAAGATGGGGCCGCCAAAGGTGCCCTCGAGAATATTCTGCAGGTCGTTGGTATGTGGCGGAGTGGGCCTGCAGCTCGCAGCGGTCACGGCCGGGTCGCACGTTTCGAACGGCGTCTCGGTCGTCCACGACGGATTCTGAAAGTTGATGCGACCGGAGCCGGAGAAGGTGTTGCCTCCGCTTTTCGTCACGGCGTTGATGACTCCGCCGCTGAACCGTCCGTACTCGGCCGAGATGCCTGCGGTCAGGACCTGAGTCTCCTGGATCGCATCCTCGATAAACAGGTTCTGGGGCGTCGCGAACAGGTTGTCGTTCACGTCGACGCCATTGACCATGAAGACGTTGTCGAACGCGAACGATCCGTTGATCACGACCTGACCGACGTTCGGTGAAGCCAGATTCAACCCCGGTGAAAGCGTCGCGATGCCTTGGAGCGTGCGCGACGTCGCCAGGGCTTCGACTTCCTCGTGTTTGAAGTTCGCACCGACCACGGGCGTGGCGATGGCTGCCGGCGTCTCGGCCACCACCTGAACGCTTTCAACTACCGTCGCCGCCTTCATCGTGACGTTCTCTTCGACCGTCAAGCCGAGCGCCACTGCGGTCTTATGCGTGATCGTCGAGAAACCGCTCAGCTCGAACTTCACTTCGTAGTCGCCGGCCGGAAGGTTTCTGAAGACGAACCCACCCTGCGCGTCCGTCACCACGCTGCGCGGACCCTGCAGCGCCGGCGACGTCACAGTGACCGTCGTACCCGGTACAGCGAGCTCTTGCTGATCTTTCACTACTCCTCGAATCGTGCCGGACTGCACCCCTTGCGCGAAGCTGTTCGCCGCCAGGGACATCAGCCAGGCCGCGAGTACGACGATGATGCGATTCATGAGCTCTCGACTCCTTCCGCATGACAGAGAACGACGAAATACACGGCGCGGTGCTTGCCCTCTATTCCTCGACGTGATGCTTGGCTGTTGAAGAGGTGGTTCCGTGTCGAATTCAGACACGGTGCGTGTGTTGTTTTGTGGAAACTACCGGAGTGCGCCGAGCGGAAACCCTGGACAAACCCCAACGACTTCACCCAGTGGGACTGTCCACGATCATAGCGAGCGGATTGCGTTACATCACGGCGATCTAGCCGTTCATCACACCAAACGGCAGTACGTCCCGCGCCGATCCAACTTATCGGAGCTGATTGCGCGTTTCGCAATCAGCTCCTTATGTTTTGGTTACTGATTTCTTGTGGGAAAGTTGTCGAGGTTGTAGAACCGGCGCGTCAGTGGCGGCGAGTCTCGACTTGTCGAAGCGCATCCTCGATCAGCTTCTCGTTGTCTTCCTTCGAGAGATTGCGTTGGATAAGTTTGGACGCGATCATCACTGACAGATCGGCGGCCTCGTGACGGATCTGCTGAAGCGCTCGGCCGGTCTCGAGACGAATCTGACGTTCCGCGTTCTGCACGATTGTCTCGGCCTCGCCCTTTGCCTTCTGACGCATCTCTTCGCGCAGCCGTTCGGCGTCCGTGCGGCTCTGCGCGATGATCGAATCAGCTTCGACGCGCGCCGCCCGAAGCTTTTCGGTGTACTCCTTCAGGCTGGCTTCGGCCGCCTCTTTCTGCTGCTTGGCGGCGCTGAGCGCGTCGTGAATGAAATTCTCCCTGGTCTTCAATTGATCGAGGATCGGTCCCCACGCGAATTTGCCGAGGACCAGCACGACGAGGACAAAAATCACGACCGTCCACAGCGCGTTGCCGACGTTCCCGGCAAAAGGACTGAGCGCGGTTTCGTGCTCCTGCGCCGAGACGACGCCGGGTAGCACGGTGAGAACAAAAATGGTGATGGCCGAAAATCGCTGATGCATGGGTCCTTCCTGGGCCGACCCGAGCCGGAGATCGCATCTCCGGCTCGCGCCAGCTCGGTCTACTTCAGCACCGCCAACAGTCCGACGACCACGGCGAAAAGCGTCGCGCCTTCGATCATCGCCGCCGTGATGATCATCGCGGTCGAAATTTGCCCGGCCGCCGCGGGCTGCCGAGCCATCGATTCAACGGCCGACCCACCGATGCGGCCGATCCCAGCGGCTCCGCCCATAATCGCGAGACCGGCGCCGAGCGCACCGCCCAACCACCCCGCTCCGTTGCTCGTAATGAGGGTTCTCTCGGCCTCCTGGGCGAGCGCGGTCGCGGGCAACAACACGATCCCCGCACCGACCACCAGGAACCCGAGGGCCAGCTTGGTCAATTTGATCCGATCCATACGTCCGTTCCCTTTCGTTGTCGGCTGCACGGGGAGCAGCCGTTCGTCCGACTCGTCATCGCAGTCACGCCTTATGGCCCGCATCTGCCCCGCGCTCGCGAGCATGACGAGAAATCATCGATGATTTCAGGATCGATGATCGATGATTTGGATTGTCACATTGAGCAATTGAAATCATTCGATCATCGTTCATCAAATCATCGAGTCAACCGGGCCCGAGTTCACGTGCATCAATGCGTCGCCGGCTGGTGATCGGCATGATCGTCGTGATGAAACACGATCGACATCCCGATGAACAGCGTCGTCAGGAACGTGAAGATGAACGCCTGCAGGAAGGCGACGAACAGCTCGAGAAGCGTGATCGCGACGCTGGCGAGTACTACCGGCACCGCAATCCCGAGGCCCATCGCCGCGCTGGCTGCGCCGGCGGAAAGGATGAACGATAGCAGCACGGCCAGCAGAATGTGGCCAGCGATCATGTTGGCGAAAAGACGAACGGCGAGCGCAAAGATTTTGGCGAAGAGCCCGATGATCTCCACTGGAACGAGGAGCGGCGCCAGCCACAGCGGTCCCGGACAGAAATGGGCGAGATAGGCCTTCCCGCCAATGCGGAGGCCGTTGATGACCATCATGACCATGGTGATCACAGCCAGGGTCGCCGTCACCCAGATGTTCCCGGTCGCCGTCCCGCCGAGGTGCAGATCGAACAGACTCGACACGGCCGGAATGGGAAGGAGGCCGAGGAGGTTCACGGTCAGCACGAAGAAGAAGACGCTCCAGATGTACTTGATGAAGCGATCCGTGTGTTCGCCGAGCGTCGGCTCAGCAACTTCCTTTCGAAGGTAATCGCACACGGCCTCGAGCATGTTGGCAGAGCCTGCCGGGACCATGGCTTCAACACCGTGTGGCCCACGCCGCCGCCTGGTCAGCATCGGTAGCACGGCCATCAACAGCACACCAGCCAGGAGCATCATCCCGATCTGATCGGAAAAGAGCGTGATCTTGCCGTCAGGTGTGAGCGGACCGAGGTTCGCCGGCCGCTCGACGAGCGGGTGCTGAACGATGTGTTCGAGCGGGCTCTCTTTCTCGGTGGCGGCGGGGTGTTGGGTCGCGTGCTCTTGGATCATTGAATCGCCAGTCTCACTTCGAGGGGAAGCAACGCGATGTACGCCATCGCCAGCCAGAACAGCAGCGGCGACGTTGCAAATTCTCCGCTAAGCGCCGCTGCGAGACCCAGCACGACAGCGACAACCAGCCTGACAATCATGGCCAGAAACCCGCGCCGCATGCGGACCTGTGGTGTGTCCGCACGGACGGCAGTCAGCAGGTACCCGGCAACGCCTGCCGACAGCAAGCTAATCGTGCACCCGGCGACCATGGCAGCGGGGGCCCGAGGTCCAGCCAGACGCTGCGTCGGCAGCCAGCCCACGGCGCACAGCCCGACGACGATCGCGACCGCCATACCCAGGAATCGGGCATAGCGCTGGATCACCCTTTCTCCTCAGCGTCGGCGTCCTCACGTTTGGCCTCGCGAATCGCGTCGAGCGATTGCCTCACCAGATTGTAGAGGCCGCCGATAATCCCGATGCAGACGCCCCCCAGAATACCCCACGGGCTCGTGCCGTACCGCCCGTCAATCCAGTAGCCCAGGAGCGCAAAACCAGCGATGGCACCGGCCAGTTCGAAACCGATGCCGGAATAGCGGATCCAATTCGCGGAGCGCCGATCAGCGGACATGCCCCTAAGCGTGTCGTGCGGTCATCAGCCTGCCAGGCGCGGTCGACCGGGAGTATAGCGTACCTTGTGAAATAGTTCACCAAGTACCCAGGCCTCAGGGCTCAGGGCTCAGGGCTGTGTTAGGAATTAGTCGCGAGGAATCAGCCACGAGGAATCGGCTGCTCTATCGACCTCGTTCGAGCGAGCTCACCAACCCGTTCAGCATGCGCGCCACTTCTTGAGCGCTCGATATCAGATTCGCCGCCTCAGCGGCGCCGACGATCTGAATCCGTCGAGCGATTTCGACCTGTGTTTCGAGCTCACCGCCTGATGCGTGTGCCATCCACAAATGCTGGACGTAGAACGCAGTGGAGTGGCGGCTGAATCCTTCGGCGATGTTGGAGGGAAGGGAGACGGCTGACTTGCGCACCTGATAGCCGAGTACGGCTTGCTCGTCCCTCGGAAACTTCTTTGCGACACGGTGGCAATCGATAGCCAGCGTCATGGCCTTCTGCCACACCAATAGATCGCGAAACGAGGTGATATTTGACATCGGTCGCCTGGCGGAGCACGTCACGTGCCAGACGAAATCGCGCGAAATCCACCGAGCCAATGCTTACCAGTCGCGACTAGTGCTCACCCGGCATTGGATGGGTGTCGCAGAAACTGCACCCTCGATGCCTGAGGCCTGTTTCCTGGGCCCTGAGACAGCCCTGAGCCCTAGGCCCCGAGGCCTGGGGCCTGACATCAACGGACGGCAGCGGCCGCCGCGGTGACGCCGAGCGTCCGAGCCGACGATTCCGCGAGATCGAACAGCACCCTCGGATAGATCCCGAGAACGAGCGTGGCGACTACAGCCACGGCGAGGGCGAGCGAGAGAGGGGGACTCATGGCCGGCTGCGATCCGGCCGCTGGCGGTTTCACATACATGAAGACGACGATGCGAATGTAGTAGTAGAGCGAGACCGCGCTGTTCAGCACCCCGATCACCGCCAGCCACACGTAGCCGGCCTCGATCGCCGCCCCGAATAGCCAGAACTTGCCCATGAAACCGGCTGTCGGTGGAATCCCGCCCAGCGACAGCATGAACAACAGCATGGCAAACGCCGCCAACGGGTGGCGAACGTGGAGGCCGGCAAAATCCTTCAACTCGTCGCCGACGACATCCTGCCTCCGCATCATCACAATGACGGCAAAGGCACCGAGCTGCATGAACGAATAGATCAGAAGGTAGATGAGCGTCGCTGAAACTCCACGCGGCGTGCCGGCCACGATCCCGATGAGGACATAGCCTGCATGAGCAATCGACGAATAGGCGAGCATTCTCTTCAGATTGGTCTGGGTCAGTGCCGCCAGGTTTCCGATGGTCATCGAGATGATCGCCAGCGCTTCGAACAACATCCGCCAATCGGCGCTCATCGACGGCAATCCTTCGACGAAAATGCGCAGCAGCATCGCAAAGGAAGCAGCCTTGGATCCGACCGAAAGGAACGCGGTGACTGGCGTTGGGGCACCCTCGTAGACATCGGGCGCCCACATGTGGAACGGGACCGCGGCAATCTTGAAGCCCACGCCGGCAACGACCAGAATCACCGCCAGCGCCAGGCGCGGATCGCGCTCCTGTCCGACGAAGATGGTCGCCATCGTCCGCAGATTCGTCGTCCCGGACAAGCCGTACATCAGCGACATGCCGTAGAGCAGAATCCCGAGCGAGAACGCGCCCAGAAGGAAGTACTTCACTGCCGCCTCGTTCGAGCGCTGGTTCGGCTTGAGGAAGCCCGCAAGAATGTAGAACGAGATGGCCATCGTCTCCAGGCCGATGAAGATGGTGATGAGGTCGATGCCTCCCGCCATGATCATCATGCCGAGGGTGGCGCAGAGGATCAGGAAGTAGTACTCGCCCGGGCTCGCACCTTCCACTTCCAGATATCGAACCGACATCAACACCGTCAGCGCCGCGGCGACGAGGAACACGAACTTGAAGAAGAAGGCGAACCGATCGACGGCGATCAGACCCTTCGCCACTTCGACGTGAGTTGAACTGAACGGCAGGAGCGACAACATCGTCGCCACGAGCGCGCCCATGGTGATCCAGACCAGCGTCTTGCTCCCGCGCGGCAGCAACACGTCGCTGATCAGGACGACCAGCGCACCGACCGTGAGCACCAGCTCCGGAAGAATGTAATAGAAATCGGTGGCCGAAATGCCGGCAGGCATCAGCGCGGTTCCCCCGGAGCCGGCGTTTGCGCAGCGGGCGGCGGGATGTCAACGCCCGTGCCAGACGATGGGCGACCGGCCGTGCTCGTGTACTGCGGATTCACGCGCGACATGACGTGCTGCACGGACGTCTCGAGACGGCGCAGAAATGGCGCCGGATACAGTCCGATCCACACGGCCAGAATCAGCAACGGAGCGAACGTGGCGAACTCGCGATGGTCGAGATCCAGCAACCCTTCGTTTTTGGGGTTCTCTATCTTGCCGAACATCGTGCGCTGATACAGATAGAGCATGTAAGCAGCGCCCAATACGATGCCGCTGGCCGCAACGAAGGCCCACATCTTGTTGGCGACGAAGACACCCTGCAGAATCAGGAACTCGCCGATGAAACCGTTCAGCGTGGGCAGGCCAATCGACGACATCGTCATGACCAGAAAGACCGCCGCGTAGACCGGCATCACTTTCGAGAGACCGCCGTACTCCGAAATGTCGCGCGTGTGCCTGCGCTCGTACACGATGCCGACGATCAAGAAGAGTGCGCCGGTCGAGATCCCGTGATTGAGCTGCTGAACGATGCTGCCGGTGATGCCGACGGGATTGAGCGCGAACATGCCGAGCATGACCATCGCCATGTGGCTTACCGAGGAGTAGGCAACCAGCCGTTTCCAGTCCTTCTGCGCCAGCGCCACAAGGGCGCCGTAGACGATGCCAATGATCGACAGAATCACGATCATCGGCACGAAATTGCGGGAAGCTTCCGGCAGGATCGGCAGGCTGAATCGCAGGAAACCGTAGGTCCCCATCTTCAGCAGTACGGCGGCCAGAATCACCGAACCGGCGGTTGGCGCGTCGGTGTGAGCATCGGGCAGCCAGGTGTGAAACGGAAACATCGGAACCTTGATGGCAAAACCCAGAAAGAAGGCCAGGAACACCCACCACTGCAGGTCGTAGGGCAAATTCAGCTTGTGGAACTGCGTGATGTCGAATGTGTACACGCCCGTCAGGCTGTGGTTATAGAAATAGACGGCCAGGATTCCCAGCAGCATGACCACGCTGCCCACCAACGTGTACAGAAAGAACTTGATGGCCGAATACAAGCGGTTGGCGCTGCCCCAGATGCCGATCAGGAAGTACATCGGCACCAGCATCACTTCCCAGAACAAAAAGAACAGAAGGAAATCGAGCGCCATGAAAGCGCCGAGCATGCCCGTCTGCAGGACGAGCAGGAAAATGTCGTACTCCTTGAGGCGCTCGCTGATCGCCGTCCATGACGACAACACCGCGATGAATCCCATCATCGTCGTCAGCAGGATGAGCAAGGTGCTGAAGCCATCGACGCCCAGAAAGTACTCCGCCCCGATCGACGGAATCCATGATGCGCGTTCGACGAATTGGAAGTCGGCGTTTGAGGGGTTGTACAGGTACCACAATGGCACGGAGACGACGAACCCGATGAGTGCCACGACGTTGGCGATCCATCGAATCGTGTTCTCTTTCCGTTTGTCGACCAGCAGTATGAGCAAGGCGCCGACGAGCGGCGTGAAGAGAATGATCGAAAGAAAGTGATTCATCTTTTTCCTTGTCGTGGGGCCCCACCCCCACGACCTGTGCCGTCGCAGCCCTTGGCTGCTCGGCTTTGCTTGCGACGACTATCTGCTGCTGCGAGTTTCGTGGCCCTATCGCGCCAACAAATACAGACTCACAAACGCAAAGACACCGAAGAGCATCAGCAGCGCGTAGTTCTGCACGAGACCCGTTTGCAGCTTGCGGAACCAGAAGCTGCCTTCCTCGCAAATCCGGCCCACCAGGTTCACCGCTCCATCGACGACCGTTCGGTCGGTCAGGCCGGAAAACCACGCGCTGATGATCGTGATCCATCCAGTGCCGTTCACGGCCCCGTCTACGACGCGCCGATCAACGGCCCACAGCCCACGGCCACTGGCAAACGTGCCTGAAATGACTGTGGCGTTGTACAACTCGTCGACGTAGTACTTGTTCGAAAGCGTCCGGTGGGCGCCCGACCACTGGGTTGCCAGACGCTCGGAAATCTCGGGACTGCTGATGTAGAACTTGCGGGCGAGCATGATCCCAGCCACCGCGATTAAGACGGAGAAACCCATGAGTCCCAGCTCGGTCGCACTTGAAACGTGCTCGCCTTCGTGTTGACCCTCGCTCTGAACCGATTCGCCGGCGACGCCAGGTGCATGGTGCTCCGCCGTAAAGCTCGGCTCGAGGAAATGCTCGATGGCATTTCCGCCACCCAACGCGGCCGGAATACCGACGAATCCGGCAACGATCGCACCGACCGCGAGCGCCATCAGCGGGACGGTCATCGGTTTGGGAGACTCGTGTGGTCCGTGCCACGGTCCATGACCATGCCCCGTGTGAGCATCCGCAGAAAGCCCTGGCCCGTGCGGCTCTGCAGGGCCGTGGGCCGCCGCTACCTGCGCGTCCTTCAATCGACCGCTTGCGCTCGTAGCGTGGCCGCCGTGGCCGGAGGCTTCCCAGGCGGGACCGCGGTAATCACCGAAGAAAGTCATCGACATGAGCCGGAACATGTAGAAGGCCGTCATGAACGCCGTGGCTACGGCGATGACCCAGATCACTTTGTAGCTGAGGAACGAGCGAAACAGGATTTCGTCTTTGCTGAAGAAACCCGACAAGGGTGGTATGCCGGCAATGGCGAGCGTCCCGACCATCATGGTCACGAACGTGACGGGCAGGTATCGCTTCAGACCGCCCATGCGCCGCATATCCTGCTCCCCAGCCATCGCGTGAATGACCGAGCCACTCCCGAGGAAGAGGAGCGCCTTGAAGAAGGCGTGCGTCATCAGATGGAATGCTCCAGCCGCGTACGCGCCGACGCCCATAGCGGTGAACATGTAGCCGAGCTGCGAAACAGTCGAATACGCGAGTACGCGCTTGATGTCGTACTGCACCAGGCCAATCGACGCCGCCATCAGCGCGGTCAAGACGCCGATGATCGCCACGATCTCCATCACCATCGGGGCGTGCGAGAAGAGCACGGCATTGCGGCCCACCATATACACGCCGGCGGTCACCATCGTGGCCGCGTGGATCAATGCCGACACGGGCGTCGGACCTTCCATCGCGTCGGGCAGCCAGACGTACAGCGGAATCTGGGCGCTCTTCCCAGTCGCGCCCACGAACAGGAGCAAGCAGATGGCCGACAGGACTCCAAACTGCGCGGTCTCGATCGGCATCGTCGCAGCGGCATTCTGCACCGCGCGGAAATCGAACGTACCGAAGGTCGAGTAGATGAGAAACACACCCAGGACGAAGCCCCAATCACCAACCCGGTTCGTGATGAACGCCTTTCGTCCGGCGTCCGACGCGCTCTTCTTCTCGTACCAGTAGCCAATCAGCAGATAGGAACAGAGGCCGACGCCTTCCCAGCCCACGAACATCACCAGGAAGTTGTTTCCCAGGACGAGCATGAGCATGAAGAAACAAAACAGGTTGAGGTAACAGAAGAACCGCGCGACTCCGCCTCTCGGCTCGTCGGCCATGTACGACGTCGAATACACGTGAATGAGCGTGCCAATGCCCGTCACGATCAGGATCATCATGCCGGACAGCGGATCGAGCCTGAACCCCCAGGGCACCTGGAGCCCGCCGATCGCGCCACTGGTCATTTGGAGCGGAATCGAGGGAATCCAGGGACCAAGGCTGACGTCGAACGCGCGTCCGTCTGCCGGCAGACCGAGCAATTGCCAGAACGCGACGAGCGAGACGCCCAGCGCCGCGACCATGGTCGAACACGCCACGAGTCCCGCCGCTTTGCGCGAGAAGTAGCGGACACCAAAGAGCCCGTTGATCGCCGCGCCGATGCCGGGAAGCAGCGGAATCAGCCAGATGTATCTCATACGTTGAACTGGCGGGAGGGTCGGGAGAGGCAGGATGGGCGGGACGGGCGCGAAACGGAGGACCGATCCCGCCGCCCTTCCAGCCCTTCCAGCCCTTCCTGCCTCTCCAGCCTTTCCTGCCCTCTCACCATCTCATCAAGTTCATTTCATCAATATTGACGGTCTCTTTGTTCCTGTAGAACGCGAGAATGATTCCGAGGCCGACCGCCGCTTCAGCCGCTGCAACCGCGATGACGAAGACCGCGAACACTTGGCCGACTACGTCGTGCAACTGGTTCGAAAAGGCCACCAGGTTGATGTTGACGGCATTCAGGATCAACTCGATGGACATGAAAATAATGATGATGTTCCGCCGCATCATCACACCGGCGACACCGATGATGAACAACGCCGCCGACAACAGCATGTAGTGGGTCGGAGTGATCATGACGCTCGGCGCCTCACAATTCTCTCTTCGCCAACACTATGGCGCCGATCATCGCGACCAGCAGCAGCATCGACGCGATTTCGAAGGGGATCAAATAGCTCGTGTAAAGCAGCCAGCCCACCTGTTCCGTGTTGCCCGAAACCGGCAACGTTCCCGCCGCGGCGGCCGGTATGGGCTGTACCGATTGATACAGGCCGATCACAGCAAGCTCCAGGAGCACGACGACCGCGAGCCCGAAACCGAGTTTCGTCCTGCGATGTGGATCCTGATGCGCTTCGGGCGGCCGCTTCAAGTTCACCAGCATGACGACAAACAGGTAGAGCACGACGATGCCGCCGGCATAGACGAGGATCTGAATGACGGCGAGGAACGGCGCGGCCAACAGCACGTAAAGTGCCGCCACAAATAGGAAGTCCAGCACCAGGAAAAGGACACTGTGGACCGTGTCCTTGGTGCTGACGACGAGGACGGCAAATCCCAGGATAAACGCCGCCAGAGTGTAGAACGCTATCGCTTCGCCCATACCTTTGAATAGGCCCCACGCCTCGGGCCTCTACAAGAGCAACACCCTCACGATCCCGGTCACGACGAGATTCGCAATCGCCAGAGGAATCAGCACCTTCCACCCCAGTCGCATCAGCTGGTCGTAGCGATAGCGGGGCAGCGTGGCGCGGACCCAGATGAACACGTACAGGAACACGAACGACTTGATCAAAAACCACGCCCAGCTTGGAACGAAGTCGAGGAAACCGAGCCAACTGACATTGGGGAAGGGTCGGAGCCATCCACCCCAGAACAGCGTTGTCGCGACGGACGAAACGACAATCATGTTCGCGTATTCGGCCAGGAAAAAAAGCGCGAACCGCATGCCGCTGTATTCGGTGTGAAAACCGCCGGTCAGTTCCTGTTCTGCCTCCGGCAAATCGAACGGCGCACGATTCGTCTCGGCCAGGCCGCCGATGAAGAAAATGACGAACGCCAACGGCTGTACGAAGGCGAACCAGACGTTCGCGTTGTATTGGGCGTTGACGATGCCCACCATGCTCAGCGTGCCGGACATGAGGATGACGCTCACCAGTGTCAGTGTGACGGCGACTTCGTAGCTGATGAGCTGCGCCGAGGCGCGGAGACTCGCGAGTAGGGGATATTTGCTGTTGGATGCGTAACCCGCGAGGATGATGCCGTAGACACCCACGGACGCCACGGAAACGACGTAGAGCAGGCCGACGTTGATGTCAGTAATGAAGAGGGAGACCTTCCGCCCAAAGATGTTGACCTCGGGACCGAACGGGATGACGGCATACACAATCAGCGCTGGCACCATCGAGATGATGGGTGCCGCAGTGAAGACCCATCGGTCGGCGCGGACAGGCGTGATATCTTCCTTGATGATCAGCTTGACGGCGTCGGCAACCGGCTGCAGGACGCCGTAGGGACCCACCCGCATCGGTCCGAGCCGCGATTGCGCCCAGGCGATGACCTTGCGCTCGAGCAGCACCATGTAGGTCACCCCGACCAGCGTCGCGTTGAGCACGATCAGGATCTTCAGCAGTGGGATGACGAACTGGTCGATCATTCTTTACTCTGTCGTGGGGCCCCACCCCCACGACCCGTGCCTTCGCGGCTTACGCCGCTCGGCTCTATTTGTCACGACTTTCCGCTCAGGGTGGCGGCGCGATTCTGACCACCCCCACGACCTGTGCCTTCGCAGTCGCACTATGCTCGTCAGCGATCGACTTCGCCCAAGACGATGTCGATGGATCCAATGAGAGCCACGACGTCGGCCACGAGATGGCCCCGCACGAGCCTTCTCAGCGCCTGCAGATTGCAGAACGACGGCGGCCTGACGCGGAATCGATACGGATTCGTCGACTTGCCGTCGCTGACGATGAAGTACCCGAGCTCGCCTTTTGGCGACTCGATCGCGTGATAGGTCTCACCGGCGGGCGGCTTGATCAGCCGGGGAACCTTGCCGACGATCGGCCCTTCGGGCAATCCTTCAGTCGCCTGCCGGATGATCCGCAACGATTGCCGGAACTCCTCCATCCGGACCAGATACCGATCGTACGTGTCGCCGCTCGTGCCGATCGGCACGTCGAACTGCATCTCGTCGTAGGCGGCGTACGGCTCGTCCTTCCTCACGTCGCGGGGAACGCCTGAGCCGCGCAGAGCCGGGCCGCTCAACCCGATACCGACGGCTTCCGGTCCGTCGATGACCCCGATCCCGCGCGTGCGCTCGAGCCAGATGCGGTTGTGGGTCAGCAACTCCTCGTACTCGCCGACCTTTCCTTCCATGATCCGGCAGAACTCGAGGACCTTCTTGTCCCATCCCGGCGGCACGTCGAGCGGCAATCCGCCGATGCGCATCGAGTTGTAGGTCAGGCGCGCGCCGCAGAACTCTTCGAAGAGATCCAGAATGAGCTCGCGCTCGCGGAACGCGTACAGGAATACGGTCATCGCGCCAATGTCCATCGCGTGGGTGCCGACCCACAAGCAGTGGCTGGCGATGCGCTGGAGCTCGCACAGGATCGTGCGGACGTACCGCGCCCGGCGCGGCACTTCGAGGGACATCAGCTTCTCGACCGTCTCGCAGTAGCCGACATTGCTGGTCGCCGCCGCCACATAGTCCATGCGGTCGGTCAACAGCACGATTTGGGTCCAGTTCCGGTTCTCGCAAAGCTTCTCGATCCCCCGATGCAGGTAGCCGATCACGACGTCGGCATCGACCACCTTCTCACCGTCCAGGCGCAGCACCACGCGCAGCACGCCGTGCGTGCTCGGGTGCTGCGGGCCCATGTTGATCACGAGCTCGTTCGTGTCGAACATCGCGCCGTGATGAACGGATGGCATGGTCATTCGATATCAGCTTCTTCCCTTGCTTGTCGCAATTTCAACCAGTCGAGCGGATTCTCCATCAGCAATTCGCCCGGTCCCTCGAGCGGATAGTCCTTGCGTTGCGGGTAGCCTTGCCAGTCCTCCGGCATCAGGATCCGGCGCCGGTCGGGGTGCCCGGTGAAGTTCACGCCAAACATGTCGTAAACCTCCCGCTCGAGCCAGTTGGCCGAGGGCCAGATCGACGTCACCGACGGCACCGGCTCGCCCTCTCGTGCTTTCACCTTCACGCGCACGCGATGACGATGCCGCGTCGAGTACAGGCAGTACAGGATGTCGAAGCGTTCGGCACGGGGCGGCCAATCGGTTGCCGTCACGTCCGAACAGAGATCGAACGACGCATCCGGCGCATCGTGGAGGTGATGCACCGCTGCCAGAAGCTGCGCCACGGGCACGACAATCGTCCAGTCGCCGACCCAGTAGCTGACAGACGACACGCTGCCAGGCACAGCGGCCAGAAGGTTTGCAATAAATGCTGGGGCTATCGCGTCCGGAGGTGGAGGGGGATCGGGTGGTCCCGTCGGCGCGGCAGCCTTCGGAGGATGTTCGGCCGAAGCGGCCGGCTTGGCTGCAGCAGGCGGCTTGGCCGCAGCGGGCGCCGCCGGCTTTGCGGCAGGAGCCGCCGGTGGCTGGGCTGGTGGCGCTGGCGTTTCGGATGGGTCCTTGGGTGCGTCAGACATCTAAACCCATTCCAACGCGCCCTTTTGCCAGGCGTAGTAGTAGCCCACGACCAAGATGAAAATGAAGACGATCATCTCGATCAGGCCGAACAACTGCAGCTTGTCGAAGATGACCGCCCACGGAAACATGAAGACCGTCTCCACGTCGAAGATGACGAACAGCATGGCCACCAGGTAATAGCGAATGCTGTATCGATCGCGCGCATCGGTGAGGGGCTCGATGCCACACTCGTAAGGCTCGAGCTTCACCTTGTTGTACTTCTGCGAGTGTAACAGTCGGGAAACCACCAGCGTGAACAAGGCGAACCCGGTCGCGATGACCACGAAGATGGCTATGGGAATGTACGCGGACAGCATCTCGACCGACCAGCGCAAATCTACAATTTACAAGTCACAATTGACAGAGCGAAAGCGATCAGGCGAGCGTTCGCTCCAGGAGACCCAAGCGAGCCCGCTCTCTCGCCCTCTTTCGCGGTGCGAATTGTGAATTGTAAGTTGTGAATTGCGAGAGCGGTTTGGGTTTATAGCATGCGACCGGAGGGGTGTCAAGAAAGCCGCCGGCCGTCACCACAACAGCTCGTCCAGCCGCAACCTCTAGATTTCAAAGCGGTTTACGCCATCGATTTTCTTTGACGCTGCCCAACAAGCGGGACCTATACTGATCGCGTGAACACACGCGCCGCTCTAGCCGTCTTATTCGCGGCTGCCCTTGTCCTCCACCCGCGGGCACAGGCTCTTCAGCGCTCGATGTACGTGAGCGTGCTGGACGAAGCCGGCCAACCGGTCGCCGGGCTCGGCCCCACCGACTTTGTCGTTCGCGAGGACAACAACACACGCGAAATCTTACGCGTCGACCCTGCTGACGAGCCAATGCAGGTCGCCGTCATGGTCGACAACAGCCAGGCATCGCGCAACTACATCCGCGACATCCGGGTTGGCGTAGAAGGCTTCGTGACCGACATGCTGAATGGCACCAAGAATCAGCTGTCGATCGTCGCAACCGCCGAGCGGCCGACGATTCTGGCCGATGCCTCGTCCGATCGCGAGAAGGTCATGAAGGGCGTGAACCGGATTTTCGAGCAGCGCCAGAGCGGCAACTATCTCCTTCAAGGCATTATCGAGGTCTGCAAAGGGTTCTCCAAGCGCGAAGCGGCTCGCCCGGTCATCGTCGCGGTTACGACGGAAGGGCCGGAGTTCAGCCAGCGGGCTTACGAGGACGTGCTCAAGTCGGTCAAGGACGTTGGCGCGGCCCTGAACGTCGTCGTCCTCGGTCCGCCGTCGACCGACACGATCAGCGAAGACGGACGCAATCGCGCCTCGCTGCTGGATCAGGGCCCGGTCGTCTCGGGAGGTGCCCGCGAATCCCTTCTCGCCGTTTCGGCCCTTCCGACGACGCTGAAACGCCTCGCCACGCAGCTGAAGAGTCAGTATCGCGTCACGTATGCGAGACCATCAACACTGATTCCGCCCGAGCGGTTGACTGTCCGCACCGCGCGTCCGGGCTTGACCGCCCGGGGGACCGCGGTAAAAGAACCTAACGAAAAGGACAAGCGGTGAATCGCTCAATACGGGGCTTTGCCGCGGCCCTCGTTTTGACGGCCGTGGTTGTCGCTGTTCACGTCATCGGGACTGCCGCCGTCCAGCAGCAACCTCCTTTTCGCGCGGGCATCGAACTGGTGTCGCTGAACGTGAGCGTCGCCGACGCGACTGGCCACTACGTCACCGACCTCGAGCAAGGGGACTTCAACGTCTTCGAAGACGGCATGAAGCAGGATGTCACATTTTTCACCAAGACGAATCTTCCGATCGCGCTGGCGTTGATGATGGACACCAGCGCCAGCATGGACACGAAGCTGCCGATCGCGCAAGAAGCAGCGATCGGCTTCGTCAAGCGTGCTCGTGAGCAGGATCTCACCGAGATCATCGATTTCGACAGCCGTGTCTCGATCCTCGTGCCGTTCACGAACAACCCGAATGAGCTCGAGCAAGCAATCAAAAAGACGTCGGCCGGTGGATCGACGTCGTTGTACAACGCGGTCTACATCGCCCTCAAGGACCTGAAGAAGCTGGTCGCCACGAACGTCGAGGAGATCCGTCGTCGCGCGATCGTCGTGCTCTCCGACGGCGAAGATACGTCGAGTCTGCTGCCGTTCGACGAAGTGCTCGATCTGGCCAAGCGGTCCGAAACGGCGATCTATACGATCGCACTTCGCTCGAATGAGGGCGGCGCCAACCAAAGCAAGGGCTTCAAGGAAGCCGAATTCGCCCTGCGGCAGCTGTCGCAGGAAACAGGTGGTCGTGCGTTCTTTCCGAATCAGGCGGCCGACCTGGCGAAGGTGTACGGACAGATCTCAGAAGAGCTGTCGAGCCAATACACACTCGGCTACACATCCCGCAACCCGCGTCGCGACGGCGCGTGGCGGCGCATTGTCGTCCGCGTCAACGGCCAGCAGCTGACCGCGCGCACGAAGCAGGGATACTTCGGGCCGACTTCGCACTAAACTGGTCAGGTGGGTCGGGTGCGTCCGGTCGGTCGGGTGGCCTACCTGACCAACTGACGCACCTGACGCGCCTGACTTGGAATGAACATCCTCCTCCTCGCCTTGTACAGCGCGGCGCTCGTCGCCTACGTGTGGCACTTTGCCACTCGAAATGCAGGAGCCGGACGCACCGCCACGACGATTCTGGTTTTCGCCGCGCTCGCACACACTTTCGTCATTGGAATGCTGACCGTCGAATACGGCCACGTGCCGGTGGTTGGTGCAACATCGGCAATCTCGACGTTCGTGTGGCTCCTGGCCCTCGCCTACCTGTACATCGAGATCACGACCGACGAGCGGGCGATGGGGGTCTTCATCCTTCCGCTGCTCGTTCTGCTCGACGCCATGACCGCGTTCCAGCCGATGGTCGAGGAGCGGGCTGCCGTGCTCCGGGGACCGCTATTCGGAATCCATGTTTCAACGCTCCTGTTTGCTTACGCGACGTTCGCGATCGCTTCGGTGATCGGCATCACCTACGTCCTGCTGTTCAAAGAGATCAAAGCGAAGCATCTCGGCTTCTTTTACGCCCGTCTGCCATCGCTGCAAGTTCTCGATCGCATGAACCAGGTCGCGATTGTCATTGGTTGGATCTTCTTGACAGTCGGTTTGGTCGCTGGCGTCGTGTGGGCCGCCGACGCCCAGGCGTACGCGCCGAGTGATCCGAATGTCCAAGCCATGTCGCTGCAGGATCCCAAGATTTTCGTCGCGCTCGTTTGCTGGGCGGTGTACTCGTTCGAGCTGTTCGCCGCGCGCCGGATTGGCTGGGGCGGCCGGCGTACGGCATATCTGTCGGCGGTCGGCTTCGCCATCGTGTTGCTCAACTTCGTGCCGATCAGCTATTTCTTGACGAGAAGCCATAACTTTTGAAGTAAAAAGTGAAAAGTGGAAGGTTGAAAATCTAAGAGGATCACCAACTTTCAAACTTACTTCTCAACTTTCAACTTTGAACTTTCAACTTGTCATGAACCTCCTGCTCGTCGGAATCAGTCACAAGACCACGCCAGTCGAGCTGCGTGAGCGGCTCGACTTTCAGGTTCGCGGCCTTGCCCGAGCGCTGCAGGCTCTGACCGCGCGGGGGTCGACGCGCGAGGCCGTCGTGCTGTCAACCTGCAATCGAGCCGAGTTGTACGTCGCCTGCGACGATATCGCCGCGACTCGTGGCGACCTCATGAATTTTCTGAGCGAGTTCAATGGCGTCGATCGGTCCTCGGTTGCTGCTCACGTCTACGACGCAAGCAACCTCGACGCGGCGCGACATCTCTTTCGGGTTGCCGCAGGCCTCGACTCGCTCGTCGTTGGAGAACCTCAGGTTCTCGGTCAGGTGAAAGAAGCGCACTCGGCTGCCGGAGAAGCCCACGCCGCCGGGCCACTGCTCAATCGGCTGTTCCACGCTTCGTTCGCCGTTGGAAAGCGAGTGCGGACTGAAACCGGCCTTGGAGCCGGTGCCGTCTCGATTGGATACGCGGCCGTGTCGCTGGCCAAAAAGATCTTCGGGGATCTCAGCGGACGCAATGTCCTCGTCATCGGCGCCGGCGAGATAGGCAAGCTCACGGCGCGCCACATGCAGTCTCAAGGCGTGCAACACGTGACCATCGTCAGCCGGACGATGGTTCATGCGGCGCGAACCGCCGAGGCCATCGGCGGAGCAACTGCGGCATCGTGGGACGATATGGACGCCGTGATCGGGGCGAGCGATATCGTGATCACGGCAACCGGCGCGTCAGCACCGATTCTCACGAAGGCGCGGATCGAGAACATCATGCGACCGCGACGAAATCAGCCGCTGTTCGTCATAGATATCGCTCTACCGCGAGACGTCGAAGCCGCTGCAGGAGAGATCGAGCAGGTGTTCCTGTACAACATCGACGATCTGCAAGCCACGGTGCGCGAAAACCTCGAGCGCCGTGCCAGCGAGGTTGCTCGTGCCGAGACCATCGTCGCCGACGAGTTGAACCGGTTCGACGCGTGGTTTCGAGCCCGCGGCGCGATTCCAACCGTTGTGGCGCTCAGGCAGCATTTCGATCACATCCGTCGGGCCGAACTGGAGCGCCTCGACTTCAAGCTGACCGCGCTCCCGCCGGAAGCCCGCGACGAGGCGAGGGCGCGAATTGACGAAATCACGCACCTCATCGTCGAAAAACTGCTGCTGGCTCCGACCGAACAGCTGAAGTCCTTGGGCGACGCCGACACGATCGGCGTCTATTCGGAAGCCGTCGCCCGCTTGTTTCGGCTCGCTGGAACGCCGGACGAGACGACACACCGCGAACACGATGGTCCTCAGGCGACTCGTGAGGAGCGGTCCGAGCGGATCGCAGGCCGCATCGAGCCGTTCAGTCGAACGAAGCCGCGCGGTCAACGCTGATAGGAGAACCCCACGTCATTGGGAACATTGAACTTCAGAGATGGCGCGTGACATGAGCGGCCTCAGGGAGCTACGGCTCGGTACACGTGGAAGCCAACTGGCTCTGTGGCAGGCCCGAACGGTGGCCGATCGGATCGCTCGGACAGGCGGTCCGCCTTGCCGCATCATCACCATCAAGACATCCGGAGATCGACTGCAGGAGGCATCACTCTCGGAAGCAGGCGGAAAGCGCCTATTCGTGAAGGAAATCGAGGAAGCTCTCCTTCGCGACGAGATCGACCTTGCAGTACACAGCAGTAAGGACATGCCCGCCGTCCTGCCGGATGGTCTGGCGGTCGCAGCGGTCTTGCCGCGGGAAGATCCGCTCGACGCGGTGGTGCTCCCAACGACGAGACGGCATGTCACGCGGGGCAATACGGAACGGCCGTCGGGCTCGTCGGACGCGCAGTCCGACTTCAATCGAAACTGCGCGACAATCGAGGAACTGATTGCCGCTCTCGGCCAGCATCCGCTGTTCGGCACGGGCAGTGTCCGACGAATCGCGCAACTGACCCGTCTGATGCCTCTCGCTCGGTTCGTCAACATTCGAGGCAATCTCGACACGCGACTTCGCAAGCTCGAAGCCGGCGACCACGACGCGCTGGTTCTTGCCGCTGCAGGTCTCAAGCGACTCGGATTCGCCTCGCGCATCTCGCTGACGCTGCCCGCAACGGCGTGCGTGCCGGCCCCGGGACAAGGTATCGTCGCCATCGAAACGCGTGGCGGCGATGAGGACGTCACACGGATGGTGGAGCCCATCGACGACCTGCTGGCACACGCGGCACTTGATTCAGAACGCGCCCTCGTCGCGGCCCTGGGCGGTGGTTGTCAGACGCCAATCGGCGCGCTGGCCTCGCCAATCGACGGAGGAGAAAATCTCGAGCTCCTGGCGACCGTCGTCGCCGTGGACGGCAGCCGTGCGATTCACGCCCGCGCTCGGGGTCCACGACAGGAGGCCGCCAGGATCGGTTCACGCGTGGGGGCCCAGTTACTGGCCGATGGGGCCGACGAAATCCTTGCCCAGGCACGGATTGGTCAGGCATCTGAAGCGGCACGACTAACGACCAACGACTAACGACCAACGACCAACGACCATTTGATGTCCAGCATTGTTTATCTGATTGGAGCCGGCCCAGGAGATCCAGGCCTCATCACAGCGCGTGGCTTGCGTCACCTGGAATCGGCAGATGTCGTGCTCTACGACCATCTCGTCCATGCGCGGTTGCTGCGGTACGCCAGACCAGAGGCGGAGAAGCTGGATGTGGGGCTGGCTGCGCCACGCCCGCTCGATCAGGAAGCCATCTGCTATCTCCTCGCTGAAAAGGCACGCGAAGGAAAAACTGTGGCGCGTCTCAAGTGGGGCGATCCGTTTGTCTTCGACAGCGGCGGTCCGGAGGCGCTCTTCCTTCACGAGCAAGGTTTGCGCTTCGAGGTGGTACCGGGCGTTCCAGTCGGAATCGGAGCGCCCTCGTACGCCGGCATTCCGATCACCTACCCGGGTGGCGGCGACACTCTTTGCTTTGTCCGAGGGCACGAAGACGACGGAAAGACACGGGCTGACGTGAACTGGGGCAGCCTGGCAAAACTCGACGGCACGATCGTGTGCTACGCGGGGCCACAACGGCTCCAGCAGATCGTCACCGCGCTGCTGGCGCACGGACGGTCGCCGGACGACACCGCGGCCGTCGTCTACTCGGGAACGCTTCCGACGCAGGAGACACTCGTTGGCACGCTCGACGACATCGCAAAACTGACGAAGCCGTTGACCGATCGCCCTCCGGCGGTGTTGATCGTCGGCCGCGTCGCCGGGTTTCGCGAGCATTTGCGGTGGTTCGATGTACGGCCGTTGTTTGGCAAGCGGATCCTCGTCACTCGGCCACGTGAACAGGCCGCAGAGCTCGTCGACCAGCTCGAGGCGATGGGAGCCGAAGCCGTAGAAGCTCCGATGATTCGCATCGTGCCGCCCGAGGACTTCGGGCCGCTCGACGGTGTCTGTCAGCGTATCGCGATGTTCGATTGGATCGTGCTGTCCAGTGCGAACGCGGTCGATTCGCTCATCCAGCGTTTACTCGCCTCCCCTCACGATCTGCGCGAGCTCAAAGGCGTGAAGTTGTGCGCTGTCGGGACGGCAACGGCAGCGCGACTGGCCCGCCACGGTTTGAAGGTCGACCTCACGCCGGCCGAGTTCCGAGCGGAGGCCGTGGTCGAGGCCATCTCCGAAGCAGTGGAGGTGAAGGGCCTTCACGTGCTCCTCCCGCGCGCGGACGTCGGTCGCGAGATCATCGCAGAAGAGCTGCGCGAACGCGGCGCCGACGTGACCGAAGTGGTGGCCTACCGGACGGTCGCCGAACCCGAGCGGGAAGGCGAACTCGACGTCTACCGGATGCTTCTCGAACGCCGTATCGACGTGGTGACCTTTACCAGCCCGTCGGCGGTCAGGAGTTTCGTCCAGATGCTCGGTGCCGAACCGGCCTCAGACCTGCTGCACGCGACTGTCGTCGCCTGCATCGGGCCGGTCACCGCCGACGCGGCCGAGCGATTCAACATTGAGACGAAGGTGATACCGTCGCAGTACACTGTACCGGCGCTGGTCGACGCGATCGTGGAGTACTTCCGGAAGGAACAACCGGCCTGAGCGAGTTATGAATCCAATCGATACCCACGCGACATTGAAGCTGACGAAGCGCCTGCGGCGGTTGCGAACCTCGGAGACGCTCCGCACGCTCGTCCAGGAGACGCGCCTTACGCCCGACCTGTTCGTCTTACCGCTGTTCGTGTGCGAGGGCGAAGGCGTCCGGCGCGAAGTGCCCTCAATGCCCGGGGTGTTCAACCTGTCGGTCGACGAGACAGTTCGTGAAGTCGAGGCGGCGCGAAGCGAGGGAATCCGCAGCGTGCTGTTGTTCGGTCTTCCCGATCACAAAGACGACATCGGCTCGGCGGCCTACGATCCCGAGGCGCCTGTCCAGTCGGCCGTGCGGGCCATCAAGCGAGCTCTGCCCGACATCCTCGTCGTCACCGACGTCTGCTTGTGCGAATACACCGACCACGGCCACTGCGGAGTCGTCATCGACGGCGAGATTGCGAACGACCCGAGCGTCGAGCAACTCGTCCGCGCTGCAGTCTCTCATGCAGCGGCCGGCGCAGATGTCGTCGCGCCTTCGGACATGATGGACGGACGGGTCGGGGCCATCCGCAAAGCGCTGGACGAACGCGGCTTCGAACAGACCGTCATCATGTCCTACGCGGCCAAGTACTACTCGGCCTTTTACGGACCCTTCCGGGACGCGGCAGGATCGGCACCTCGATTCGGCGACCGCAAGACCCATCAGATGGATCCTGCGAACAGTCGCGAGGCGTTGCGCGAGGTCGCGCAGGACATCGAAGAAGGCGCCGACATCGTCATGGTGAAGCCGGCGCTGCCCTACCTCGACGTCATCGCGCGGGTCAAAGACACCTTCGGCTACCCCACAGCGGCGTACCACGTAAGCGGCGAATACTCCATGCTGAAGGCGGCTGTGCAGAACGGCTGGCTCGACGAACGCCGCGCCATGCTCGAATCACTGGTTGCCATCCGGCGGGCCGGGGCCGACATCATCATTACCTACTACGCCCGCGAGGCAGCGCGCATCCTCACATAGCCTCGCGCTCTGATCAGCGACTGTTTGTTAAGGTATTGCTGTTGTGTCCTTCGTGTCTTTGTGGTGACTATGCGTACGAACAAGTCCGCCCGGTTGTTCTCCAAAGCCCAACAAATCCTCCCTGGCGGCGTCGATAGCCCGGTCCGAGCGTTCAAATCCGTTGGTGCAACGCCGTTGTTCGTCGAGCGCGGCCGCGGCGCACGTCTCCGTGACGTCGATGGAAACGAATTCATCGACTACGTGATGTCGTGGGGTCCTCTGATTCACGGCCACGCGCCCGCAGGTCTCATCAGGAAACTGAAGGCAGCGCTCAACGACGGCACGAGCTACGGAGCTCCCAGTCCTCTCGAGATCGACCTCGGTGAACGAGTGAGACGCATGATGCCGTCGCTCGAGCGCGTTCGCTTCGTCAGCTCGGGCACCGAAGCCGCGATGAGCGCGATCCGTGTGGCACGAGCCGCCACCGGTCGTGAACGCATCATCAAGTTCGAGGGGTGCTACCACGGGCACGCGGACCCGTTTCTGGTACAAGCGGGATCCGGTGCGCTGACGTTGGGAATTCCGACCAGCCCGGGCGTGACACGAGGGGCCGTGTCGGACACGCTGCTCGCGACCTACAACGATCTTGGTTCTGTGCACCAGTTATTCGATCAGTATCGTGACCAGATCGCCGCGTTGATCATCGAGCCCATCGCAGGCAACATGGGCGTCGTGCCGCCTGCCGATGGATTCCTGCCCGCGCTGCGCGAGATATGCGCCAGGCACGGCACTCTGCTGATCTTCGACGAAGTCATCTCGGGCTTCCGAGCCGCCCCAGGTGGTGCTCAGGCCGTGTACGGAGTCCGGCCCGATCTCACCTGCCTCGGCAAGATCATCGGGGGCGGTCTACCGGTTGGAGCGTACGGTGGTCGCGCTGATTTGATGGAGTTGGTAGCACCCGCCGGTCCGGTCTATCAAGCCGGAACGCTGTCGGGGAATCCACTCGCCATGACAGCAGGGATCTGGAGTCTCGAACGACTGACGCCGGCCATATTCAGCCATCTCCGCAAGCTCGGCGCCCGCCTCGCCGAGGGCATCGCGGAAGCTGGGCGCGAAGCCGGCGTAGCGGTTCAGGTGAATGCCTTCGGCTCTCTTTTGACTCCGTTTTTCACCGACCAGCCGGTCCGAGACTACGCCTCGGCAGTCCACTCGAACACCGGACGCTACGCTGTGTTTTTCAGGGGGATGCTCGCGCGCGGAGTATATCCACCGCCCTCGCAGTTCGAAGCGTGGTTCATTTCCGCCGCCCACACAGCCAGAGACATCGAAAAGACGACCTCGGCTGCGCGGGAGGCGATGAAAGAAGTGAGAAGGCTGAAGTGAAGGCTGAAGTCTGAAGGCTGAAGTCTTGAGGCCCGGGGCCTGAGGCCTGACGTCAACGCCAGGGCATCAGGCGCTCGAACCAGCTGATGCGAGTCAAGTCGTTGTAGATCACCGTCACCATCAAGACCATCAGGACCACGAAACCCGCGAGCAGCATCTTTTCTTTGACCCGCACGCTGAAATCGCGCCGGGCTAAGCCTTCGAGCGCCATGATGGTGATGTGTCCGCCGTCGAGAATCGGGATCGGCAGCAGGTTCAGCAATCCAAGGTTCAAGCTGATCATCGCCATCAAGCCGAACAGGCTGCTCAAGCCGATTTGTGCGGACTCGCCTGAAAGCTGAGCGATACCCAAGGGTCCCATCAATTGCTTCGGCGATGTTTCGCGCGTGATGAGCCCGAGGAGGGTCTGGAAGATCAACCGGCCATCGCGGATGTTCTTCCGCACGCTCATGGACAGGGCCTCGACTGGCCCCGGGTTCACGGTTTTTGTCTCGTCAACCGGCAGGACGCCGAGCCAACCGATGTCGCCCTTTCTCCCGGCAGTGAGTGACAGCGTTTGACTGGCACCACCGCGAACAATCGACAGGTTCATCGCCTTTTCGGGATGCTTTGCGATCGCTTCCCTGAACTGCGTCGAGAATGTGATCGGCTTGCCGTCGACGGCCACGATCACATCGCCTGCCTTCAGCCCACCACGCTCGCCCGGCTCGCCGGCATTCACCGAGTAGAGGCGCGGGTGTGTATTCGGATACACGCCAATCTCGCCGAACTCGATGTGGCCCTGCCCCGTCGCCACCTCGGTCGTGACCTTGCGCGTCAAGGCCTGACCATTTCGTATCAGGTCGATGGCAATTTCTCGATTCGGACGAGTGCCGACCGCAATCGAGAACGCCTCCCAGGTGTCGACCGATCGACCGGCAACCGCGACAATGCGATCGCCGGGCCGGATATCGCCGCGCTCGGCGGCGGAATCGGCGGCGACCACGCCGACAACGGGCGCCTGATCCTCGAATGCAGGGACTTCGATCCCCCGGTAGAAGAGGACGGCGGTGATCACGAGCGCCAGGAGGACGTTCATGACCGGACCCATGATCAGCACCTGAAAACGCTGCCACTTGGTCTTCGACAGAAACTCATCGTCGCGACCGGTGCGGGCGTCCTCCAAAGTCTCGCCCGCCATCTTGACGTAGCCGCCGAACGGCAGCGCGCCAATGCTGTACTCCGTATCGCCGCGACGCACGCTGAGGATGGTGGGATTGAAGCCGAGCTGGAATTTCAGAACGCGAATACCGACGCGCTTGGCGGCGAGAAAATGTCCGAGCTCGTGCACGAACACGAGCACACCCAGAACAAAGGCAAACGCCAGAATCGTAATCACGAGATGATCCTCAACACCTCAACCTTGCGATTGTACCTCGCTCGCCACCTCCCGGGAATACTCGCGAGCCCATCCGTCGACTGCTCGGACTGCCGAAAGCGTGTGCACCTCGACTACCTGGTGGGCATTCAAGGTGCGTTCAATGACCTGGGGAATCGACGCGAACCCGATTCGACCCTCCAAGAACCTGGCCACCGCCACTTCGTTCGCAGCATTGAGGACGACCGGCAAGCTTTTTTCCGCCCTGAGCGCCTGATATGCCAGTCGCAGGCACGGAAATGCATTCGTGTCGGGCATGTCGAAGTCGAGCCGACCTGCGCGCGCCAGATCGAGCGGCGGCAATAGCGCCGCCCATCGATCCGGGTAGGAAAACGCATATTGGATCGGCAGCCGCATGTCGGTAACGCCCAGCTGCGCGATGATCGAGCCGTCAGTCAACTCGACCATCGAATGAACGACCGACTGCGGATGAACGACCACATCGATGTGATCGGCTCCCACGCCGAACAACCAGTGAGCCTCGATCACTTCGAGGCCTTTGTTCATGAGTGTTGCCGAGTCGATTGTGATCTTGCGCCCCATCCGCCAGGTTGGATGGCGCAGCGCCTCGCTTGCGGTTACTTCCGACAGCTCGAGCAACGAGCGTCCACGGAATGGCCCGCCGGAAGCGGTCAGAATCAACCGTTTCAGCTCTGAAACGTTCCGGCCATGAAGGCATTGATGAATGGCGTTGTGCTCGCTGTCGACAGGCAGGAGAGCCACACCGTAGCGCCGGGCGGCCTCGGTGACGATCCCGCCGGCCATCACCAGGACTTCCTTGTTCGCAAGCGCTATCGTTTTCCCGCACTCGATGGCCGCCAATACCGCTTCGAGACCGTCCGTGCCCGACGAAGCGCACAAGACGAGATCGACATCGGGATGCGACGCCACCGCCGCCAGGCCCTCGCGTCCAGATCCGACGACACGGGCACCAGCCGAACCGAACCGCCTGAGTTGATCGACCGCCGCATCCGAGGCCATCGCAACGACGCAAGGCCGATATTGTTCGACCTGTTCGGCGAGCAAGGTCGCGTTCTCGCCCGCCGCCAGCCCGACGACCTGCAGGCGGTCGGAGTATGCATCCACGACAGCCAGCGCGCTCTGGCCAATCGATCCCGTCGATCCAAGAATGGCGATGCGTTTCACAAAAGCCGCTCCACTACCAGCTACCAGCGGTCAGTCACCACCGACCAGTCGCAAGTTTGCTGCCGATCTCCGAGTCGCCAACGAAGCTGGAAGCTGATAGCTACACATACTTCAGCACAATGTAATAGAAAGGCGCAGCAAAGAGCAGGGCATCGATCCGATCCAGGATGCCGCCGTGCCCGGGAATGACGGCCGCGCTGTCTTTGACGCCGGCGCTGCGCTTGAGCATCGACTCGAACAGGTCTCCGGCGATACCAGATGCGACGATTCCGATGCCTAGGAGCAGGCGCATGCCGGGCGGTACCATCGGAAGCCACCAGGCACCCGCCCAGACAAACACCAACGCCCCGAACAGGAAGCCGCCGATCGCCCCTTCGATCGTCTTCTTCGGACTGATGGCCGGAGCCAGTAGCCGGCGCCCGGCAAGCCGGCCCGTGTAGTACTGAGCCGTATCGCTCACCATGACCGCCAGCATCAGCAGGAAAAGCGGCTCCGACCCCGCAGCCTCTCGTATGGCGATCACAGCACCGATCGACAACGCAGGATACAGCGACGGAAAGAGCGCAGCCGAAACCGTGACGAGCGCCGGGGAACCGTCTCGCCAAGCGCTCATCGCGACGAGCGCCAAGGCCATCACGGCCGCCATCAGGATCACTTCGATCGGCAGCTCGCGGCTGCTGATGATCTCCGAGAACGACGCCAACGTCGTCATCGCCGCTGCCATGGCAGGCCACTTCGGTACTGCGATACCGCTAGCCGTAAAGAGGCCGATGAGCTCTTCAACCGCGGCGAACAGCACGGCAAACGCAACGGCCTCGAATATTACGAGCGGCGCGAACCAGACGACGGCGACGGCAATCGCGATCAACGCGGCGCCGCTCAGGACGCGCGTCATACGGGCAGGACGGGCGGGAACGGCTGGAAGGGCTGGGGGGAAGCCTCTCCCGCCTGGAGTATGTCGCCGATCACTTGACGCCGAGAGCCACAGGCTTGGTGATGCCACCGTATCGGCGGTCGCGCTTCTGGTAAGCCACGATGGCCTCCAACAGATGCCGGCGGCGGAAGTCCGGCCACAGCGTATCGGTGACCCAGATTTCCGAGTAGGCGATTTGCCACAGCAAAAAGTTGCTGACGCGCATCTCGCCGCTCGTTCGAATCAGCAGGTCGGGATCAGGTTGGCCGGCCGTATACATGAACTGCCCGAACTGTTGCTCGTCGAGCTGCTCGGCTGGAAGGCCGGCCGCAATAGCGCGGCGGGCCGCATCCACGATTTCTGCGCGGCCACCGTAATTCAAAGCGATGTTGAACCGCATCCCCGTATTCGCCGCCGTCCGCTCGATCCCAGCTTCAAGCTCGCGTCGAACGTCGGGCGCCAATTCTTCGGGCCGTCCGATCACCTGGAATGTGATGTTGTTGGCAAGCAGTGTGTTCAGCTCGAGGCGCAGATACCGCTTCAAGAGCATCATCAATGTGTTGATCTCGGCCCGCGGGCGCTTCCAGTTCTCAACTGAAAACGCATACAGAGTGAGGACACCGATCCCCGCTCGAGCAGATGTTTCGACGATGTCGCGGACTGAATCGATGCCGGCGCGGTGCCCTTCGACGCGTGGAAGATGTCGCTGAGCCGCCCATCGACCGTTGCCGTCCATGATGAGGGCGATATGGACCGGCAGCCGCTCGAAATTGACCTGACGCGCCAAAGATTCATCCGGTGAACCGGGCGGAATCCAGGCGAGGAGCTGCTCAAGCGACATTCGCGTCCTACTCACGCGGGGCTCTGCCCCACACCCCGGCTCGGTCCCGCCTCCGCCAAGGCTTCGGCGAGGCTCGCCGTAGCTCGAAGAGCAACGGCGGCACTTGCGTGGACCCCAATGCCCCGCTCCGCTCCCTCGCAGGCGCGCCGGGCGCGCCGATCTAACGAGGCTTGGCTTCGCTACTATACCCCACCGAGACGAGGACGAGTCCTTCCGGCGGCGCTGTCGGTCCTGCGCGCGAACGATCGCGACCGGCCAGAACATCACCTATCCAGGCGATCGACCGTCGGCCGCGGCCGATCTCGACGAGCGTCCCGACAATCGTGCGGACCATGTGTCGAAGAAACCCGTCGGCGGAAACTTCGTACGTGATCAACTCGTCGCAGGCCGTGCCGCCTTGGCTGACTTCGTTGGACGCAGTCGCTGCCACGAACCCGGACGAGAATATCTCTCGCACGCTCGAACGCGCGTTGCTGCCAGCCGCCTGAAACGCCGCGAAGTCGTGACGGCCGCGGATCAGTTGCGCGGCGGCACTCATCGCGTCTCGATCGAGGGAACCGACGAGATGCCACGCGTAGCGGCGCTCGAACGGATCGAGGACGTCGGCGTTCCAGATCCGATAGCGATACACCTTCAGGGCCGCGTCGAACCGTGCGTGAAAGGAGTCGGGCGCGATTTCGGCCTTGGTGATCCGAACGGCGTCGGGCAGCCGCGCGTTCAACGCGCCAACGAGAGCCGGCGCTTCAATCTGGCGTGCGAGGGAGAAGCTTGCGACTTGCGCACGCGCGTGCACGCCGGCATCTGTGCGTCCGGCACCGACGACGGCGATCTCACGTTGATCGAGCTCTCGAAGCGCCTGTTCGAGCAGTCCTTGGATGGATGTGCCAGACGCCTGTCGCTGCCAGCCTACGAACTCGCTGCCGTCGTAGGCGAGCGTGACCTTGAAATGAGGCACTGCCTATGCCCGCACGGGCCTCGATCCAGGTTTGGTGACTGCCAAGCCCTGTTCACACAGAGGGCACTTGTCGGGATCGTAGGTCGGGAGCGGCAGCCCGGCCAGCGCCAGAAACGAAACGTCGAGTCGGGAACCGCCGTCGCTCCGGTCGATAATCGACGCGGCCCCGACCACCTGGCCGCCCGTGGCCCTGGCAACCTCGATCGTCTCGCGAGTAGAGCCACCCGTAGTGACCACGTCTTCAACGACGAGGACGCGGTCCTGGGGCGCCAGCGTGAACCCGCGACGAAGCGTGAGCGCGCCTTCCTGTCGCTCGGCGAAGATGGCGCGTACGCTCAGGGCACGGCCCACTTCCTGCCCGATCACCACTCCGCCCAGAGCCGGCGACAAGACGACGCTCGCGTTCAAGTCGCGTGTTCGCTCGCCGATGGCCCGGCCGAGCGCCTCCGCATGATGGGGGTACTGGAGCACGAGCGCACTTTGCAGATAGCCTGGGCTGTGGAGCCCAGACGTCAAACGAAAGTGGCCTTCGAGCAACGCGCCGGATTTTCGAAACAAGTCGAGTACAGCTTCGGGCGTCATATCGGGAAAGGCCGCTAGTATACAATTCGGCGTTTTTCGGCGAACCGAACGCCCGCCGCTACCGTCTACTCATCAGAAGAATTAGCTGTCTTTTCAGGGAGTTGCCATGTACCGCCTTCTGCTTCGAGCCGTCAACGCCGTCGCCATCGCCGCATCTGTCATGTCTGCCGCGCCCGCCTCAGCTCAGTCCAGTTCGTTCTCGATTTCCAGCTTGACAGCTCAGGCGCCGGCTGCGTCGACGGCCGAACCGGTCCGGCGGCTGTCGATCGACGAGGCTGTTCTGCTCGCCCTCGAGCAGAATCTGGGCATTCGCATCCAACGGATCGATCCGCAAATTCAGGACATTGTCATCGCCCAGTCCCGATCGTTCTGGGCGCCGAACCTCAATGCGAATTTCTCACGGAACGGGCAGACGCAACAATCGACGAGCTCGCTTTCAGGCGGAGCCCTCAGCGTCGAGAACGGCCGCTTCGCCAACGGCGTCGGGCTCAGCCAGCTTCTCCCCTGGGGCGGCGCCTACCGGGCAAATTGGAACAACAACCGCGATACGACCACCAGTCTGTTCTTGAACTTCAGCCCTCAGCTTCAATCGGCGGTCAACCTGAACTACACGCAGCCGCTGCTTCGGGACTTCAAGATCGATCAGGTCCGTCAACAGGTCCAGCTCAGCTCGAAGCTGCGCGAGCTCTCTGACGTTCAGCTCCAGGCCGTGATCGTTCAGACCACTCGAAACGTCAAGACGGCCTACTGGGATCTCTCTTATGCGATCAATAACCTCACCGCCCAGCGGCAATCGCTCGAGCTCGCGGAGCGCTCGCTGCGCGACAACCAGCGGCGGGTCGAGGTGGGGACCATGGCTCCGATCGACATCATCCAGGCCCAAGCCGAGGTCGCCACCAACGAGCAAAACGTCATCGTCGCCGATGCCGAGATCAAGCGGAACGAGGATCGGCTACGAGCGTTGATTTTCGACCCGGACATGGCAAATTTCTGGACGACGACGCTCGAACCCACGGATGCGGCGCCGTACGAAGAACAAGCAATCGACGTGGATGCCGCCATTCGAAACGCGCTCGACAAGCGCTCGGATCTCAATCAGATCAAGAACAGCCTCGCGCAAAACGACATCAACATTCGCTACTTTCGGAACCAGAGGCTGCCGGACATCGCGGCGAGCGTGAGCTACATCGCGACCGGTACCGGCGGCACGCAGCTGAGTCCCGTCGATTTCTCGTCGATTACGTCCGGCGTCATTCCCGCGCGAACCGTGGTCGGCAATCGCAGCTTCAGCTCCGCTCTCGATGACATCTTTCAAAACAACTTTCCGAACTGGACGGTGGGAGTGACGGTCAGCTATCCGATTGGCGCGAGCACGGCCGAGACGAGTCTCGCGCGGGCGCGGCTGCAGGCACAGCAGACGCAGACTCAGGTCAAGAACGTTCAACTGCAAATCGCGACTCAGGTGCGCGATGTCGCGCGGCAGGTGCGGACGAACCAGCAGCGCGTCAAGGCAGCGCGTGCCTCGCGTGTGCTGCAGGAGAAAAAGCTCGAAGCCGAAGAGAAGAAGCAGGCGGCCGGACTGTCCACGACCTTTCTCGTGGTCCAAGCGCAACGCGATCTTGCGCAATCGCGTACGTTGGAAATCCGTGCGATTGCCGACTACAACAAGTCGCTCGTTGACTTCGATGCGGTCCAATTGGTGCCGCCGCCGATAGGGCCCGGAGGGAGCGTTCCCAACGCAACCGCGCCCGGCACCATTCAGACGGCGGGCGGCGTCATCGTCTCGCAGTAGTATAGCGGCGCCGCGAGTCGGCCTTTCCTTCAATGGCGGCGGGGGCCCTCCAGCCTTCGCTGCCCCTCCTGCCCCTCCTGCCCCTCCTGCCCTTCCTGCCCCTCCTGCCCCTCCTGCCCTTCCTGCCCTTCCTGCCCTTCCCGCCCTTCCTGCCCTTCCTGCCCTCAGGTACACTCCCCCCGTGCCGAAGCTCTCGGTCACGGTCATCACCAAGAACGAAGCGAAAGACATCGGAGACGCGCTGAAGTCCGTGGCGTGGGCCGACGAGCTCGTGGTGGTGGACTCCATGAGCACCGACGACACCGTGGCAGTCGCCCGCCAATTCACCGATCGAGTGATCGTGCGCGATTGGCCAGGGTACGTGGCCCAGAAAAACTACGCGGCGTCGGTTGCGAGCCACGACTGGATTCTCTCGCTCGACGCGGACGAACGTGTGACGCCCGATTTGGTCGCCGAGATCAAATCGACGCTCGAAGGCGGCCCGAAACAGGTAGGCTACCGCATTCCCAGAGTCACCTGGCACCTCGGGCGCTGGATTCGGACCACTGACTGGTACCCCGACGATCAGCTTCGGCTCTACGATCGGCGGACCGCAGAATGGACGGGCCGCTACGTCCACGAATCAGTGGCGGTTCGAGGATCGATCGGTCGTCTACGAGGAGAGCTCCAACACTTCGCGTACCGCGACATCTCCGATCACCTGGAGACCATCGATCGGTATACGACCTACGCGGCTCGCCAGATGCACGAGGCTGGACAACGGGCGGCGATGCGGCACCTTGTCGGCCACCCTCCACTCGCCTTCTTACGCAACTACCTGGCACGCGGCGGATTTCGAGACGGCATTCCAGGATTCATCATTTCGGCAATGAACGCCTACTACGTCTTCCTCAAGTTTGCAAAGCTCTGGGAAGCTCAACGACAGGCAGAACGTCTGGTGCCCTTGAACTCTTGAACCTCGATGTTCTCGTTGCACATAGACACGGCCCGCACGTGGCGCGGCGGTCAGAACCAGGTCCTGCTGACCGTGAACGGGCTCCGAGCGATCGGGCAGCGAGCGTCGCTCATTGCCCATCCTGACGGCGAGCTCAGGCGCCGGGCGGCAGAGGGACTCGACCTCATCCCCATCGCGCCGCGCACCGAAATGGATCTCTCGGCCGCCTGGCGTCTCTCACGTGTTGTGAAGCGGTTGCGGCCCGAGGTCGTGCACGCGCACGACGCCCATGGAACGGCGATGGCCTCGCTCGGGCTATCGCTGGGCTCGCCGACGCCTGCGCCAGCCTTGATCGTGTCGCGGCGGGTGGATTTTCATCTGAACCGCAATTCGTTCTCGCGTTGGAAACATCGCCAGGTCGACCTTTTCATCGCCGCGTCAGAAGCGATCCGCAAGATGCTCGTTGCCGACGGCGTTCCCAGCGAGCGGGCGATTACGGTTCACGAGGGCATCGACCTCGAGCACGTGCTGGCCGCGCCGCCGGTCAACGTTCACCAGGCCTTTTGGCTTCCCCATCAGGCGCCGGTCGTCGGCAACGTCGCCGCACTGGTGCCTCACAAAGGCCACCGGCACCTCATCGAGGCAGCGCACCTGGTCGTTCGCGAGATGCCCGATACGAGGTTCCTTATCCTCGGCGAAGGCGAGCTGCGCGAACAGCTCGAGCGTCAGATCCGCGACTACCATCTCGAGAAGCACGTGCTTCTACCGGGATTCAGGACCGATGTGATCGGATGCATCAAGGGATTCGACCTGTTCGTGATGAGCTCAGTGACAGAAGGGCTGGGAACTTCGTTGCTGGATGCCATGGCGTGTTCACGCGCGTCAATCGCAACCCGAGCTGGTGGCATTCCTGAGCTCGTCCAGGCTGACCGCACTGGAGTGCTTGTCGAACCTCGCGATCACGCCGCGATGGCACGTGAAATCGTTCGCCTTCTAAAGGATGACGGGCTGCGGCGACAGATGGGTGAAGCCGCACGGACCCGCGTTGCCGAACGGTTCACCGTCGAGCGGATGGTCGCGGAGACCGCCGCCGTCTACGAACGCGTGGCCGGCAGGCCCCACGCAGCGGACATTGCGCGTCAGCCTGCGCACGATTGAACCCGCAGGCGTTCATCATGCCGAGGTGACACAGCGCGAAGTCGTACTTGACCGGATCTTCAGGATCCAGTCGGCTCAGCGTCGCGGTGATGTCACGTGCCATCGCCCATCCCGGGCTTGTATATCGTGTCAGCCGCAGGCAGCGTCCGACGCGGATGACGTGGGTGTCGAGCGGGACGATGAGCTTGGCCGGCGCGACCCGTGACCAGACGCCGAGATCCAGCGCATCGCGACGAACCATCCATCGAAGAAACAAGTTCAGTCGCTTGCAGCCGCTGCCGGCGGACGGCCGCGGAAAAAAGTAGTGCACCCCCGGTCGTCGAGGCACTCGGCCGTATGCCGCACGCAGATCGAGGGCCAGGACACGCACCGAGAAGCTTTCGAGCGCATCCGTGATGTCGGGTGCCGACGGATCGTAGGCATCGAGGAAAAACTCTTCGATCGAACCCGAGCGGTCCAGGATCTGACGGAGAAGCCATAGCAGCGCGACCAGATCGGGGCCCGCTGTCCAACGATGGACGAGGTTGGAGAATGCCGACTTCTCCTTCGAAGGCTCGAACGTTCGAACGTAAGCGGCCGGCCGAGGGCCAGCGATCGCCAACAACCGTTCGATCGATTGCAGCACGCTCGCCACGCGGCCGAACGCCAGCGCGGCGGCACAGAACCCGACGACCTCACGGTCGTCTGGCCGTTCGTAACGCCTGACGATCTGAATGGGGTCGGCGGCGGAATCCGGGTAATTGAAGTCCGCGTAAAGACGATCGAGGGTTTGTTTGAGCAGCGAGTCGCTGAACACAGCCGTGATCGGTATTATTCCTCCATGCGCGTTCTCCGGAAAGCACTCGCTGGCGTGATCCTGCTGGCGGTCGTCGCGGTCGTGGCCGCGTACGTCTATGCCAGACGGTCCCTTCCTGTTTTGAATGGGACGTTCGCAGTGCTCGGACCGTCTGCGACCATCGATATCATTCGAGACGCCGATGCAATTCCGCACGTGCTTGCTTCGACAAAACTCGATGCGCTTTTCGGTCTCGGTTACGTGCATGCTCAAGACCGCCTCTGGCAAATGGAATTCCAGCGCCGAATCGGGTTCGGAAGGTTGTCCGAGATTTTTGGTGCGACCACGCTGCCGCAAGATCGATTCTTGAGGACGGTCGGGTTCGGTCGAGCGGCTCGCGCCACGTGGGACCGGCTTCCCGGCCCCGCCAGACGCCAGGTTGAAGCGTACGTCGCCGGCGTAAACGCTTTTCTCGCCGATCACCACGGCAGTCGGCTACCGCCGGAGTTCTCGCTTCTCCGATTTGAACCCGAGCCATGGAGCGGCCCTGATGTCGTCGTGTGGCAGAAGATGGTGGCCTGGGATCTCAGCGGAAACTACTCCCTGGAGCTGCTCCGGCACGACATTCTGGACAAGGTCGGCTCGGAGAGGCTGTCCGAGTTGATGCCGCCATATGCTCGGGATGGTTTGAGCATCCTGACCGAAGGCGAGGCGGCGCCGCTTCGATTCCCGGCCTCCAAGATCGGCGGGAGTGATTCGAAGAGCGCGGCTTTCTCGAAGGTAAGTGCCTGTGCTGCAGGCAAGAACCGACTGGCGATCGATTGTTCGGCAGATTCCAGTGCGCACGCTGCATTTCTATCCGGACTGTCGGAAGGGCTGCCCGAAGTCAGCCGAGTACTCTTGGGGGGTTCAAGAGCAGAAGCTCTTGGCTCCAACAACTGGGTGGTCGACGGTTCCCGGACGGTAAGCGGATTCCCCCTTCTCGCCAACGATCCTCATCTCAACGCGCGGTTGCCATCCATCTGGTACCTCGCGCACCTCTCGGCCGGCGATTACGATGCAATCGGAGCTTCGTTTCCAGGTACGCCGGGCATCATTCTGGGCCGCAATCGTTCCATCGCATGGGGAGCCACGAACGTGGCGGCCGATGTCGAGGATCTGTATCGGGAGCGGATCGATCCCTCCGGGAAACTGGCCGAGTACCGTGGCAATCTGGAACCGCTTCAGGTCATTCCCGAAACGATCCGCATTCGAGGGCGAAACGATGTCCGCCTCGACGTCCGGATCTCGCGCCACGGTCCGTTGGTGTCTGATGCGATCAACGCGAACAACGCAGCGAGCCCCATCCCAGCCAGACAGGCGTTAGCGCCGCTGGAGCCGCTGGCATTTCGATGGACGGCGCTCGACGCCGACGACACCACGCTGGCTGCGATGCTCAAAATCAGCGAGGCTCATAGCTGGTCCGATTTCACAGAGGCCCTCCGAGATTTCGTCGTCCCGTCGCAGAACTTCGTCTACGCCGACACCGCCGGCCACGTCGGCTACTACGCGCCCGGTCGCATTCCCATTCGCTCGAGCGGTGACGGGAGCCTGCCATCGGCGGGATGGACGGGCGAATCGGAGTGGACGGGATGGATCCCATTTGAGGACCTTCCACACACGTTCGATCCGCCAGGACACGTCATCGTCACGGCCAACCAGCGCCCCATGCCGGCGAGCTATCCCTATCTGCTGGGACTCGATTGGCCCGAGTCCTACCGCGCGCGTCGGATTGCCAATCTTCTGGACGACAGACCGAAACTGAACCCGGACGATTTCGCAGCCATTCAGCGTGACACACTCTCGCTGCACGCCCAGACGATCCTGCCGCTCCTGCTCTCTCTTGCGCGGCCGGACGGAGCCGCTGCCACCGATGCCATTCGCATGCTGAGGCGATGGAATTACGACGCCCGTCCCGAAAGTGCCGCGGCGGCTATCTACGAAGCATGGTTCTTGCAGCTCGCACCGATGTTCCTCGGTAACAGGCTTGGTCGGCTCACGACGGAGAGCTATCAAGGACGTTTTTCCTACGTCACTCGCTTCATTCAGCGGACGTTGGCGGCGTGGACAGATGCAGAATCGAATCGGGGCGGCACATCAGGCGACCTCGGCCGACCGACTGGCGGATCCTGGTGCGCCGACTCCAGCACGGCACAACAGGAGACGTGCGAAGGGGCGGTATCGAGAGCGCTCCATCTAGCAATCGAGGATCTGGTTCGACGCCAGGGGAGCGACATGTCGCGATGGCGGTGGGATATCGTTCATCGCGCCAGGTTCCCCCATCAGGGCCTCGACGGCGTGTTTGGCCTCGGACGGCTCCTGAGCCGATCGGCACCGAGTGCAGGTGATTGGAGCACCGTGAACGTCGGCTCGGTGGCTACCGATAACCCCTACGACCAGATTTCGATTGCCAGCTATCGGCAGATCATCGATCTCTCACCGGCCAACGACAGCCGCTTCATCGACGCGGTCGGGCAATCGGGGCATCCGCAGTCTCCTTACTACGACGACTTTCTCAGCGACTGGCATGCCGTGAAGCATCGGGCGATGAGAATCGAACGCGCGGACATCGAGCAAAAGGCGATTGGGCACATCCGCCTGACGCTTCGGTGACACTTGAAGTCTGAAGCCTGAAGTCTGAAGTCTGAAGTGGTGCGTTTGTTGAATATGATTAGGCATGGCAGCGTACGACTCCGAGGATCTTTCCGATCGAACCTTTCGGTTCGCCTGCGACGCGTACGATTTCTGCCTTGATTTATCGAGCCTTCCGGGCCTGCCACGGCGCGTGGCGTACCAGTTGTTCGACTCTGCTGGGTCGGTAGGAGCGAATCGAGAAGAAGCAAAGGCTTCGTACAGTCGGCGGGAATTTACGGCAAAAAATGCAGTGGCCCTGAAGGAATGCCGGGAAGCCAAGTATTGGCTCCGAATCGCGGAAGCAAAGTCACTGGGAGATCAGGGCAGGCGTCAATACTTACTGCAAGAGTCCGAGCAATTGATCTCGATTCTGACGGCTGTCGTCAAACGGCTCCAAACCGGAGGCTAGCTACGGAACTTCCAGCTTGAGACTTCACACTTCAGACTTCACACTTCAGACTTCAAACTTCAGACTTTCAAAGTCGCCTTTTCATTGACGTAAACGGTCCGTCCTGCAACGATCGTCGCCGCCACGCCTCCTCTCAGCTGCCATCCATCGAACGGCGTGTTCTTCGACTTCGAACGCATTGCGGCCACTGAAACCGTCACCGGCAGGTCTGGAGCGAGGATCGTGATATCGGCTGGCGCTCCTTCGGACAGCGACCCGCCGATCACGTTCAGAATTCTCGCCGGATTCACGGCGAGCAACTCGACAAGCCGGGCGATGGTCATGCCGCGGTGATGGACGAGTCGATCGAGAGACAAAGATACCGCGGTCTCCAGACCGGTGATACCAAAGGGAGCCTGGTCGAACTCGACGTGCTTTTCGTCGTAGTGATGAGGGGCGTGGTCGGTGGCAATCGCATCCACCGTGCCGTCGATGAGGCCCTGCAGCATGGCTTCGCGATCCAGATCATCGCGAAGTGGCGGGTTCATCTTGACGTTGGTGTCGTACGGTCGGGGCGCGGCCAGCATTTCATCCGTCAAGCCGAAGTGATGCGGCGTCACTTCGCAGGTGACCCGCACCCCGCGCGCTTTTCCGTAGCGGACGCCATCGAGTGATTGCCGGGCGCTGAGGTGCGCGATGTGTACCACACCTCCGGTCAGCTCGGCGAGCGCCACGTCCCGATGGACCATGATGGACTCGGCTTCTCCTGGAATCCCTCTCAACCCGAGCGTCGATGCCGAAAACCCTTCGTGGGCCACGCCCTCGCCCTTCAACGTCTGGTCTTCACAGTGATCGATGACCGGCATGTTGAACATGCCCGCATACTCGAGCGCCCGGCGCATCAGCAACGAAGTAGCCACAGGGCGGCCATCATCGGAGACCGCCACGCACCCGGCCTGACCGAGCTCCGCGATGTCGGCGAGCTGCTCGCCTTTCTGACCGCGCGACACGGCACCAATGGGATAGACACGTGCCAGGTTCGCCTCCGCGGCTTTTTTCAAGACGTACTCAGTCACCCCAGCGTTGTCGTTCACAGGAACGGTGTTGGGCATGCACGCGACCGCGGTGAAGCCCCCGGCCACGGCTGCCGCAGTCCCGGTCGCCACCGTCTCCTTGTGCTCCTGACCGGGTTCGCGCAGGTGCACGTGCATGTCGATGAAGCCGGGACAGATGATCACGTTCGACGGAATCTCGACCACCATCGTGTCCGACTCGACGGGGAGATCCCGTCCGACCCGAGAGATCCGATCCCGTTCGAGCAGGATATCGAATCTACCGTCCCGGCCATTGAACGGATCGACGATCCGCCCTCCTTTCAGCAAGCGCTTCATTCTGATATCCGTTTCAATCTTCCTGTCTTCGTGTTCTTCGTTCTTCGTGGTTTACAGGCGATCGGCCCAGCCATCGGTACTGATTCAGCCAGGACGTGCGACTAGTCCATCTGTTCAGGTCCGCCGGCGAGCAGATACAGCACCGCCATTCGGACTGCCACACCGTTGGCCACCTGCTCGAGAATGACCGAGTAGGGACCGTCGGCGACATCGGAGGCGATTTCGACTCCACGGTTCATCGGACCGGGATGCATGATGATGACATCCGGTCTGGCGCGCTTGACTCGCTCGACGGTCATGCCGAACACCGTAAAGTATTCGCGGATCGAGGGAAAGAACGCACCCTGCATCCGCTCCTGCTGAATGCGGAGCATCATGATCACGTCCGCATCCTCAACGGCTTCGTCGACCGACGTGGACACTCGAACCCCGAGGCGCTGAATGCCGGTCGGGACCATGGTTGGTGGACCGCTCAGCCAGACATCCGCGCCGAGCTTGGTCAGAAGCAGTACGTTCGAACGCAACACGCGGCTGTGCAGCAGGTCTCCGACGACAGCCACCTTGAGCCCTTCGATGCGCTTCTTGTGCTCGCGGATTGTGAACGCATCGAGCAACGCCTGTGTCGGGTGCTCGTGCATGCCATCGCCGGCGTTGATGATCCGCGACTTGCAGATCCGCGCCAGCAGATGACATGCCCCCGAGGACGCATGACGCAGCACGATGATGTCCGGGGCCATCGCTTCGATGTTCATCGCCGTGTCCGCCAGGGTCTCGCCCTTGAGGACGCTCGACGTGGCCACGGCGATGTTCAAGGTGTCGGCGCTCAGACGTTTTTCGGCGATTTCAAACGACGTCCGCGTCCGTGTGCTTGGCTCGAAGAAGAGATTCACCACAGTCTTGCCGCGCAGCGTTGGGACTTTCTTAATCGGCCGCTGGCCGATTTCACGCATCGCCTCGGTCGTATCGAGAATGAGGTTGATCTCGTCAGTGGAGAGGTCGGCGATGCCAAGCAGATCCTTCTTCATGATTCCTGGATCTCCACCTCATCGCGGTCATCGACTTCCGACAAGTGCACTTGGACGCTTTGCGACAACGAGGTCGGCAGGTTCTTCCCCACGTAATCTGCCTTGATTGGCAGCTCGCGGTGCCCGCGGTCGACGAGCACCACCAGCTGAATCGCTTTGGGACGGCCGAAATCGATGAGGGCATCGAGTGCGGCGCGAATCGTGCGGCCGGTGTACAGGACATCATCGACGAGCAGGATCCGCTTGTCGTCGATTGAGAATGGAATCTCGGTCCGCCGAACCAGTGGCTGTGGGCCGACAGCATGGCGCATGAGATCGTCGCGATAGAGCGTGATGTCGAGTGCGCCGGTCGGCAGCTGGTGACCGTTGATCTCGCCTATCGCGCGCGCGATACGTCGTGCGATCGGCACACCGCGCGTGCGAATGCCCACCAGAGCCAATTCTTCGATTCCGCGGTTGCGCTCGACGATTTCGTGCGCAATGCGCACGAGAGTCCGCGCCATGCGTTCCGCGTCCATCACGACCGACACGGCGCACCCCACGGGAAAAATGAGCGATTCTGGGACTCGAGCGTGAAGATTGGGAAAGCCGAGAGGACTGAGACGTTCGTCATCGACACCTCTTCGCGCCCTCACCGGGGCGCGTTAAAGAGAGACCAGACGATTATAGCATTTGAGGATCTGAGAAGTCTTTGTTTCACCTATCGTAAGTGGGGATATAGGTAATGGGCCTGTCCTCGGTGAACGACGGACGAAAGAGCTCCGTTCGTGCCCGTCCGTCCATGTCCCGGCCGATCGGAAGTCCCAGGAAGTAGAGCATCGTCGGAACCACGTCGACGATCGACGCGCGGGTCCCGGAACGTCGACGGGCGACAGGTCCGCCATACGCCAGGAGGAAACCATCCGGCGCTGCTTCGTGTGTGCCGTTCAAGTCCGGATCGCCGACGAGGCGTTCGAGGGTCCGTTTTGCGAAGCCCATGGGTTCCATGCCGTAACCGGACACGATCAGCAGAAGGTCGTCCGAACCGATTGAGCCCATAGCTCTTCCGACGGCATCGTCGATCACGCTGTAGTGCTGCTCGAGCACCGCTCCCCACTTCTGTCGGTCTTCGTCATTGACGTCACCGAATTCACTCGGCATCGCATATCGGAGAAAGTGATGACCGATCACGTCGAGGCTTTGGTATCGCGTGATGGTGATTCTCGTCGGATGGGACGCGGCCAGGTCGCGCCCGATACTGTCGTACACGCGATCGGTCCGCGCGGGAATCTCGTAGCGGCCGTCGAGATCGGCAGCCTTGATGACAGGGGCGACATCTGCGGCCGCGGCCTCCATCGCGCGAAAGACGTCCAAACGAACCTCGGGCGGGTACACGGCGGACGGATCATCGATTCCAGAAGGAGTCTGGATTAGGCGGTGATACAGATCGCTGACGAGGTAGCCGCGAACCGATTCGGCCGGATAGGTGAGGGGCCAGGCAACCACACCGACTGATATGCCAAGGCCGCTGAGAATGTCCCAGATCGTTCGGGTCCTGAAGGTGGCCGAGCTATGGGGCTGCTCGAGAAGAAACCCGAACCGCACGAGCACGTGCGAGAAGCAGTAGTCCGGCAGCAGCTGAATGGGTTCGCCACCGCGCGGTAGCCGATAGCTTCCCGCCGACCGGACGCCATTTTTTTGCGGCAACTTCCCCGTCGCGGCGGCCGCCCACACGGCCTCGGCCGAGGTCGGTCGCAGCGTGGCCAGCCGCATCACGCCTCCGCCATCCAGGATTCTCCCAAAGTTGGGCAAACGCCCTTCGGCGGTGGCGCGCGTGATGAAATCCAGCGATCCGCCGTCGATTGCGAGCATCGTGATGCGTTCGACCCGTTCGGCCGCGCTCAGATCGAAGGCGGCCGCTACGGGCTGCGCCTCGGCCAGTGGAGGGATCGCGCGTCCCCTCATCGCGAGCGGCGCGGCGACCGATCCAACCAGGACCGTCACGAACAAGATCGCCCAAACCGGACGACGAGCGGCACCCAGATGCCCTCGAAGCAGCCCGACGAACACGAACAACGCCGCGGACATCACGAGAATCAACGTGCCGTTCGCCATCCTCCGGCTTGTTTCCGGCTCCAACACCAGCTCGAACGCCCTGAGGTTCGCCCACATGAGCCCGGCACCCGCGGTCGCGGCCGCCGCGGCGAGCCACGTGAGCACCCCAACACTCACCCAACCTGGCGAGAACAATTCCCGGGCAAACAGCTGCCGCATGACCAGAGCGAGGTAGAAGATGACGGTCAGGTGGATGGCGTAGAACACACCGACGGTCGTGGCAATGGGCAGCACGCGCAGCGGATGCAGTGGAAGCGTCGGGTTGAGTTGAAGGACGAGCGTCAGCACGAAGCCGGCAGCGAGCAGCGCGGCCAACAGCGAATTGGTCAGCATGCGCAGGTAGCGCATCACAAGAAGGCACCCAAACTCCGTGCAGTATACTGCCGCGATGGCCATCGACATCGCGGCGGAAGTCATTGCCAACCGTGCGCTGTCGAACGACTACAACGTGCTGTCGCTGGCTGCGCCGGAAATTGCCGCGATCGCATCGCCCGGCCAGTTCGTCATGCTGAAGGCCAGCCGGCGCCACGATCCACTGCTGCGTCGTCCGTTTTCGGTGTTCGAAGTGCTCCGTGATCGTCGCGGCGAGCCCTCAGGCATCTCGATTCTCAACAAGCGCATTGGCGTTTCGACAGGCCTCCTCTACGAGGCGCAAGCCGGCCAGCATGTCGACTGCCTCGGTCCGCTTGGACATCCTTTTTTGGCTGTCGACCCTCCGACGGAAGCGTGGATGGTCGCCGGTGGCGTCGGACTGGCCCCGTTCGCGCTGCTCGTTCAGCTCCTTCGCGAGCGTGACGTGACCTCAGTGTTGTTTTATGGGGCTCGAAACGCCAGGGAGCTCTTTTATCTCGACTTCTTCCAAGGCCTTGGGGTCGAGCTCGTTCTCACGACCGAGGACGGCAGTCGCGGAGAACGGGGCCGCGTCGTAGCACCGCTCGAGCGGCGTCTGGCCGTCCGCCCACGAGACGCCGCCGTGATGATTTATGCGTGCGGTCCGGAGGGGATGTTGGCGGCTACCGCGAAAACCGCTGCTCGCCACCAACGTCCCTGTCAGGTGTCGGTCGAGCGCATCATGGGTTGTGGCCTTGGCGGCTGCTACAGTTGCGTGGTGCCGATGCGCGCCGATGATGGGAGGAAGCACCACGTGCGATCCTGTATTAGCGGGCCGGTCCTTCCGGCTGACCAAATCGTGTGGGATTTCTAGATGGATTTGTCAGTTCAAATCGGCTCGCTGTGGCTGAAGAATCCGTTGATTGCCGCGAGCGGTTGCTTCGGGTACGGCGTTGAGTATGCCGACACGGTCGATCTGTCCTCGCTCGGGGGCATCGCGGTAAAGGGCTTATTCCTGGCAGAACGGGAAGGGCATCCCCCTCCCCGAATCGTCGAGACTCCGGCCGGCATGCTGAATGCCATCGGTCTGCAGGGCATCGGCGTCCATCGGTTCATCGACGAAAAGTTGCCGGAGCTTCGCGCCCGGGGCGCGACCGTGATCGTCAACATCTGTGGAACGACCATCGATGAATATGCCGAGGTCGCCCGCATCCTTTCGGATGCCGATGGCGTAGCGGCACTCGAGCTGAACATCTCGTGTCCCAACATCAAAGAGGGTGGCATCACATTCGGTTGCAGTTTGACCGGCACCTTCGATGTCGTCAGCGCAGTACGCCGGGTGACACGACTGCCCATCATTCCCAAGCTGACGCCCAACGTGACCGACGTGGCGTCGTTCGCCCGCGCCTCCGAAGAGGCCGGCGCCGATGCCGTTTCACTCGTCAATACGTTTCTCGCAATGGTTATCGACGTCGAGACTCGGCAGCCGAAGATCTCGAACGTTCTGGGAGGGCTGAGCGGACCGGCCATCCGACCGATTGCGGTACGAATGGTCTATGAATGTCACGAAACGGTGAAGATTCCTATTCTGGGCATGGGAGGAATCGCCGACGCTCGTGATGCGCTCGAGTTCATGATTGCCGGCGCTTCTGCCGTCCAGGTCGGTACCGCGAACTTCGTGGATCCTCTGATCTGGACGAAGCTTCTCGACGGCCTCAACGACTACATGAAGCGGCATCAGATTGCGCGGATTCGAGATCTCGTAGGCAGCCTCGACACGCCAAAGACGGTCGCAGAGAAGAGCAGCACCTGATGGCTGCTGTAGCGAAGCAGGCGTGACGGCCCTCACTCTGTACTCGCGCCCGGGGTGCCATCTTTGCGATGAGATGAAGGCGGTCGTCGACCGCGTCGCTCGGTCGGTTCCCCTAACAATGGAGGTCGTGGACATCTCGACCGACCCACAGCTCGAAGCGCTCTACGGTCTCGAGATTCCGGTCCTGCTGATTAACGGAAGGAAGGCGGCGAAGTATCGGGTGACCGAGGAGGAGCTGCGGCGACAACTGACGGGAAGGGCTGGAAAGGCAGGAGGGGCAGGAAAGCCGGGAGGGGCTGGAGAGGCGGGAAAGGCAGGACGGGAAAGTCTTTGAGGTTTTGCCTTCCCGCGCTTCCTGCCGTTCCTGCCCTTCCTGCCCTCCTGCCCCTCCTGCCCCTCCGATCTACTTCGCCGTAATGATGAAGTGACCCCGCCGGTTTTGCTGCCAGCAGGCTTCGGTCTCCTCGCCGCAGAACGGCTGCTCCTTGCCCTTGCTCACGACGGTGATTCGGTTCGCGGCCAGTCCGAGGCTCACAAGATAGTCTTTCACGGCCGTTCCCCGCCGGCTGCCGAGAGCGAGGTTGTACTCCGAGCTGCCTCGGGAGTCGGAGTGGCCCTCGACCGACACGACGATGCTCGACCACTTCTTCAAGTACTCGGCGTCCTTCTGCAGCGAGGCTCGCCCGTCCTCGCGCAAATCCGACTTGTCGTAGTCGAAATACGCGTCCGTCAACGGCTTCTCGGCGTTCAGCTGATCGACTGACTTTCGCGAGAAGACCTCCTCCTCGGTGAGCGCTCGCGGGGTCGACGGGGGCGCAGGCGCCGGAGCCGGCGGCGGTGGCGGCGGTGGCGCGGCCGGAACTGCCGGTGGTGGTGGAGGTGCTGGCGCTGGTGGCGGTGGAACCTTCTTCGAACAAGCAGAAACAGTGACGATCAACGTGACGATCAGGGCAAGAAACCACGTGAGTCGATGTTTCATCAATTGATCACTCCTCGCAAAAATTGATTCACTACTCGCGCGCCGCAGCTTACAAACTTGATCTCGCACTGTCAACGAATCGCGCGACCGATCGTGAATGAAACGATAGAATTCTCGAAGTGGATCATCTTCTGCGAGCCACCGCGGAAGCCGAGGGACGTCACTTCTGGTTCCGAGGCTTTCGGGCGTTCGTCACGCCGCTGATCGAGCGGGCCGTCGGAGGCGACCCTCACGCTCGCATTCTCGACTGCGGTTGCGGAACCGGGGCCAACGTCGAGCTGTTGGGCCGTTTCGGACGTTCCGTCGGTTTCGATCTCTCCCCTGTCGGATTGTGTATCGGCCGCGAACTGGGGCGCTTTAGGTTGGTTCGGGCATCGGTGGCCGCCGCTCCTTTTCCAAGCGATGCCTTCGATCTGGTCACCTCGTTCGACGTCCTGTACTCGCTCGAAGAGTCCGACGAAAAGGCCGCCGTGGCCGAGATGTTCCGGATGACGCGACCGGGGGGGTATGCCTTGATCAACGTCGCCGCCATGAGTGCCCTGCGGGGCGACCATTCCGTTTTGAGCCGGGAATTGCGGCGGTATAGCCGTTCCGGGCTTCGCCGGCTGCTCACCGGCGTTGGCTTCACAATCGTGCGCCTCACCTACACGAATTTCACACTCTTCCTCCCGGTCCTGGCCACGCGATTGGGCCAGCGGTGGCGCGGGTTGGCGGAGGAAGAGCATGCCAAGGCTGAAATCTCGGTGCCCGCAGCTCCCGTCAATTCGCTGCTTACGGGACTCCTGTTGTTGGAAAGCGCTTGGGTCCGACACTTCGACTGCCCGTTCGGCAGCTCTCTTCTGTGCCTCGCTAGGAAGCCGGCACGGGAGCCGTCCGCAACTGGCACTTGAAGATCCGCAGGCCCAGGCTCCGTCGATCGCGGGTTCGCCAACTGCGTTCGGCCGGCACATGGACCTGATCGGTATCGAACGTGATTACGCCCACCTGAGACCTGACCAGCTCGGACGGGATGACCGTGTCGAATGAAAAGTCGGCCGAAAGGGTTTCCTCGCGTACGACACGTTCGCCGACACGTATTACCAGGCGTGAAGGTCGGCGGTAGTACTGCAAAGGCGACTCACCCTCCAGATGCATGACGACGGCAGCGCCGGGGGAGGCATAAAAGCGAATCTGACCGCGGCCGCTCAGCCAGCGCCAGCGAAGGCCGGAGGCCGGGTTGTACTCCTGTTCGTACCATCCCTCGCCAAACCCGAACACCGGACGGTCGCTGGAAACATCGAACTGTTCGATGGCGACGTGACTTCCAATCGGCGCCAGCACACTGACCTTCTCGTAGTGCGTTCGTCGAGCCCAGACGATGGTGGCGGCAAGAACGTCAGAAGTCGTAAGAAGAAGCCCGGGTTTGCGACGAACGCATCGAGCGGATCGGGATTCTGTTCAGTAGTCACGGTTATTCGCGGACTGTTGCCGGCAAGATTTCTCCCTCCGATCACCATGGCGCGGAAACCGCTCTTCACCCAGGCTTCAATCGGCCCGGCAACGGGAAAACGACCTGCGCTGACCGAAACGCCAGCGGCCTCAGGCGTCAGCGCCCAGCCTTCACCGACATACCAGTCGGGTCGGGACAGGCGATACCAGTTCATGTTGCCCGGCCTCACGCCTCCGATGAGCAGCGGATACGGAAGCATCCACTCATAGGCAACTGGATCGGGATGTTGAACGAGGTCGATGTCCGTCCGGAGAGGATCGGCGATAAACCACGTCGTGCCGCGTTGCTGGTTCGAATCGTTCCAGTGTTTGACCAGTTCGAGCCACTCGCGCTGAGGCGGAGCCGGCAGCCGCCATTCAATCCGGGGCATGGTGTCCCCTACCCAGGTCATCGGGCGGCGGAGATCGAAATGCTCCCGCCGGTCCATCGCCAGGGTCAGGGGGCCGGAGATTTGAGCAGCGGCATGTTCCATGTCGTCCAGCATGCGGAAGACCGGCGCTTTCTGACGTGAATAGGCCGCGACCGACGTCCCACCAACGTGGGCGTTGAACGCTGCGAGACAACCTGCGACCACCAAAGCAGGAGTGACCCCCACCGCCTTCAGGCCGCGGACCGCCAGATAGGCTGTCGGCGGTACGAGTGGAAGTGCGTATCGAGTGGTCACCGTTTCCTGAAACAGCAGATCCAGAAGGAGATACGGTCCGAACGCGATCGTCAGCACCGCAAGCGAGCGCGGGGCCCGCCGCGCGAGCAGGACAACGCCCGCAGAGGCTGCGACGAGAACGACAGCTGCCACCTGCCATGCGGCCCACGGCGCAATGAACGCGAAATAGATCGACCGCGCAAGCTGCCGCGCCGTTGGCGTCGTCCAGAGCATTTGAACTCCGGTGAGATCCTCGGCTCCCTGGCTGAAGAGCGCTCGGGTGTACGCAGCGGGTCCACCACTCAGGAGCACGAGCGGGACCGCCCACACCGCACAGCCGGCCATGAACACCGGGATCGCTGCACCAATCGCGCGGGGGCGATCGGCAGGCGGACGGCTCAACAAGACGTACACGAGGAGCGGCAGAGTCAGCCAAGCTACCTGCGATCGGATGCCAACGGTCACGGCGCCGCAAAACACCGCAAGCAGCACGCTCGCAGGACTCGAAGCGGAGAGAGCGATGGCCTGGACGGCAACAGCGGCGGTCAGGCCCACCATATCGCTCAGTGGACGCGCGGCCGTGAACCAGTACAGGGGAGCCGTGATCGTCAGGAGCGTTGCAAGAAGCGCCGACGTGCCGGACCGCGATTCCTGATCGAGCCGCCCAAAAAACGCGACCAACGCAAACACTCCAAGCGCGCCTGCCAGGACACCGATGATTGCGAGCGCCTGGGCTTCAGTGGGAATGAACGCGTGGGCCAGATTGCCAAGGGCAATGTAGATCGGATACCCGGGCGGGTGAGGCTGGTGGTTGGCGACGTCGAAATGGCGCAGCCCCAGTGCAAAGTTGATCGAGTCGAGGTCCTCCAACGACGAAGGGAGATACGGGAGGTGAGCGACTAGAAAAGCGAGGGCGAGGGTCGCCGCGATCGCGTAATGCCGAATGCCCAACGCAAAATGTCGATCCGACCACTCGAAGTCTCGCATTTTACATTCTGCATTTTGCATTTCGCATTGCAATCGCCCCTAAGTCGGTCGCAGCACTACGCCCTCGTGGAGGCTGCCCATGCGGTAGCCCTGCAAGTCGAGCGTGACATGACGATATCCGATGGCCTTCAATTCACGCACAATCGCGGCGCTGATTTCTGCCTCGAAGGCCCGGCTCATTTCCTCGCGACCGATTTCGATCCTGGCCAATTCGTCGTGGTGGCGAACGCGAAACACGCGAAATCCCAGGCCGCGTAACGCAGACTCGGCATGCTCAATCATGCGCAGCTTTTCGGGAGTGACTTCGGTGTGATACGGGATCCGCGACGACAGACAGGCCGAGGCCGGTTCGTCCCAGCTCGGAAGTCCGGCGCGCTTCGACAGCTGGCGGATTTCGTTCTTCGTCAGGTCGACCTCATCGAGCGGGCTGCGGACGCCGAACTCCCGCGCAGCCTGACGCCCCGGACGATAGTCCCCTCGATCGTCGGCGTTGTTGCCGTCGACCACAGTGGCGTGCCGCTCGGCGGCAATTCGACTGAGCTCCGTGTACAACTCGTGTTTACAGTAATAACAACGATCGACGGGATTGGCGCGATACTCCGGCCTGTCGATCTCGTGCGTCCGGATGATCTCGTGACGAAGGCCGAAGCGCTCGGCGATTTGACTCGCCATTGCCCGATGGCGTTCCGGGTAACTCGCACTATCGGCAGTGACGGCCCACGCCCGGTCGCCAAGCGTGCGTCCCGCCACGAACGCAAGGTACGCGCTGTCAACGCCGCCGCTGTACGCCACGACGACAGATCCCAGCGACGAGAGCGTCCGTTCGAGCGCCGCTTCCTTGCTGATCATTCCTCCCAGTCCTCGTCCTCCTCATCGCCCTCGCCATCTTCGTCGTCGTCGGTATCGTCGATGTCGTCGTCGTCGCTCACATCATCGTCGTCGTCTTCTTCTTCGTCATCGTCCTCGGGCGCCAAGTCGAGCTCGATCGGCGAAAGACTTGTCACCTCGAGGTTCGAGCCGCATTCAGGGCAACTCAGTCGATCGCCCTTATCGACATCGAATTCGTCGACTTCTATGTCGGCATCACATTCGGGGCAACTGGCCATATATCTCCTCGGCGCGTCGAGGCCCGTGAGGGGTTTTTTGGCAATTGAGTCGGTGACGTGCCAGAATCCCGCAGGCGGGTCCGATCGCGATAAGTGTCCGGATTATAGCGAGTTCGTGCGCAGAACTGCAACGCAGCTTAACGGTCCGGATAGCACGAACCGATAACGTGTGTCATGACTGGTGTGGCAGTCAGCTCGAAGACGGTACTCATCGCCGACGACACGGCGTTCGTGCGCGACCGCTTTCAGGCAGCGCTCGAACACGCGGGCCACAAAGCGATTGCCGTCAAGAGCGCGCCCGAGCTTCTCACGCGAGTGAGATCGGATCTCCCGGACATCGATCTCATCGTGCTGGATCTGCGTTTGTCGAACACGCCAGGAGTCGATCTGGTCCGAAACCTTCGGACGATTGACGATGGGCGCCTGCCCATTCTGGTGTTCAGCGGCACAATTGCCAGCGCCAGCGAGGTCCGCGATCTTTCGACGCTGGGCATTGCCGGCTACGTCAACGAATACAGCGCGGCACAGCATATCCTCCCCTCTCTCGCGCCGCACTTGTTTCCCGACAGCTTCAACCGCCGCAGCAGCCCGCGTGTGGTGCTCGGCATCCCGGTTCAGTACCGCTTCGGGAACACGATCGCCGCGGCGCTCGCGCTCAATCTGAGCCACGGCGGCATTGCCATCCGGACGACGAGTCCGCTCGACACCGGAACGAAGATCAAAGTTCGTTTCCGCACGCCTGGATCCAAACGCGACATCGACGTCGAGGGACGCGTGACCTGGAGCGACCGTCGCGTGGGCATGGGCGTGCAGTTCGAAAAGGTCGAGGCAGCCAGCCAAACGCTCATCGACAGTTTTGTCGACGCGCACTTCTTCACGAATCGAAAGGCCTAATCCAAGCGCTGTTCGACGACATTCGGCGCTTTTGCGCCGTTGATGTCGTTAAAGGATATTGAGATGCACCGCATCTCCTTGTACCAGGTCGCCCAGGCGTTCTTGAGCTGGCAATCGAGCAAGGTGATGACTTGTCTCGAGCTGGTTATGATGCAATGACACAAGCGCCGGAGGACTCAGGCCGAGGGTTCTGATGGAGTACTCGCTTTCAAGCATCGCGTGGCGGATCGGGGCCGTCCTGGCGCTGGTCTTCGCAAACGGGTTCTTCGTGGCGGCCGAATTCTCGATCGTGACGGTCCGAAAAACGCGGATCGATCAGCTTCTGGCGGAAGGGCATCACGGCGCGCGCGCTGTCCGGCGGGCGGTGACCGATCCCGATCGATATATCGCAGCCACGCAGCTGGGAATCACCATGGCAAGCATCGGACTGGGCTGGATCGGCGAGCCGGCGCTTGCCTCCTTCATCCAGCCCGTTGTCCAGTTCATGCCGGCGCCCATTGCCGAAACGACCGCTCACAGCATCGCCATCGCTATTGCCTTTGCGATCGTCACGGCCCTCCACATCGTCCTCGGTGAGCTTGCACCCAAAACCATCGCGCTCGAACGGGCGGAGAAGACAGCACTGCTCGTGGTGAAGCCCACCGAACTCTTCATGAAGACGTTCTGGCCGTTCATCCGGTTGCTGAACGGCATGGGACGCGCCGTCGTCAACCTGTTGGGGATGCGCGGCTCAGGAGGGCACGCGCTCGTCCATTCCGAAGAAGAGTTGAAAATGCTCGTGACCGCCAGCCAGGAAGCCGGCGTCCTCGAGGAGCAGGAGGAGCAGATGCTCCACCGCGTCTTTGGATTTGCGGATCTCACCGCCGGACAGGTGATGGTTCCCCGCACGGAGATTGTGGCCGTCTCCGCCGACGCGACGCGCGAAGAGCTCGTGAAGTTGATTACCCGCTACGGTCACGCCCGGTTGCCCGTGTACCGGGACGACCTCGACCACGTGATTGGGATGATCCACGTCACCGACCTGCTCAAAGCCGTTACAACTTCGGAAGACCCGGTTCATGTCTATGCCCTTGCGCGCGAAGTCCTCACCGTTCCCGAAACGCTGGGCGCAGCCGATCTGCTCGCCGAAATGAGACGACGTGGTGTTCGCGAAGCGATCGTCATCGACGAGTATGGCGGCACGGCAGGGCTCGTGACGTTCGAGTCGCTGATGGCAAGAATTGTCGGTGATTTGGGTCCCGGATTCGGCGGCGCCGCCAAGATCGAAGGATTTCCTGACGGCTCGGCCCGAATCGATGGCCTCGTTCTGGTGAACGACGTCAACGATCGCTTCGGGCTTCACATCGACGCAACGACCTATATGACGGTTGGCGGCTTCGTCCTGGGGCGGCTGGGCCGTCGGCCTCGCGTCGGAGATGTCGTCGACGTGGAAGGCCGGGTGATGCGGGTCGAGGCGCTTGAAGGCATCCGGGTCGCGAACGTGTGGCTGTCCGGACCCAAAGATCTTGGCGCGCGGGAGAGTGCTCAGGAAGCAGAGAATCGCGTGTGAGCTTCTAATTCGAGCGCAGGAGCCGTAGCGCGTTGGCAATGACGATGACCGATGCGCCGGTGTCGGCGAGAACTGCCATCCAGAGCGTCGCAATGCCGCTCACCGCAAGCCCCACGAACGCAACCTTCATCACCAGTGAGATGGCCAGGTTGACCTTGATGTTGCGGACCGTCGCCCGGCTGAGACGGAAGGCGTAAGGAATCTTAAGCAGATCGTCGGCCATGAGCGCGACATCGGCCGTCTCGAGCGCGGCGGCCGCGCCTGCGGCGCCCATGGCAATCCCGACGTCGGCCGAGGCCAGTGCCGGGGCGTCGTTGATTCCATCACCCACCATCGCCACCGACCCGTAGCGCTGGCGCAGTTCCGCGACGGCCTTCACTTTGTCTTCGGGCAGCAACTCGGAGCGGCAGTCGTCCACGCCGAACTCTTTCGCAACCGCACGCGCAGGTCCGTCACTATCACCGGTCAGCATCACGAGCGACTCGACGCCCTGGCGCCGAAGCAAATCGAGCGCATCGCGCGCCGTTTCGCGGGGTCGATCCGACACGGCAATCATGCCGACGGCTTCATCATTCCGCGCAACGAGCACGGCCGTCCGGCCCTTCGCGCTCCAATGTTCCAATCGTTCATGAACGGCGGCTGAACAGAGTCGACGTTCTTCGAACAGCCGGTGATTGCCGACGAGGACACGGGCGCCGTCCACGTCCCCCTCCGCTCCGCGTCCGGTCAAGGCGTGAACCTGATCGCCGGGTGCGGCTGTGATGCCGGCGCCCGCCGCGTACTGCAGAATCGCTTGACCGATCGGGTGCTCGGACCGTCGCTCGATCGAAGCCGCCAGCATGACGACTGCCTGAGGAGGCAGACCGTTGAACGCGATGACGTCCACCACCTGCGGATGGCCCTTCGTCAAGGTCCCTGTCTTGTCGAACGCTACGCACCGCACGCGGCTCGTTCGCTCCAGGTGCGCGCCGCCCTTAATCAGAACCCCTTTGCGCGCAGCGGCCGCGAGCGCAGCCACGACCGATACCGGCGTTGAGATGACCAGCGCACAGGGACAGGAGACGACCAGGAGGACAAGGGCGCGGTAGATCCATGTGTGCCACGCCGCACCCGTAAACAGAGGCGGCAGCACGGCGAGCAGAATCGCCAGCGCGATGACTGACGGTGTGTACACACGCGCGAAGCGCTCGACCAGGGTTTGCGCGGGTGCGCGCTGAGCCTGCGCACGCTCGACAAGGTGAATGATCCGCGCCAGCGTCGTATCCCGTCGGGCGCGGGTGACACGCACCTCGAGGGCTCCGCGGCCGTTGATGGTACCGGCAAACACCTCGTCATCGGGCGCCTTGTCCACCGGAAGCGACTCACCCGTCACTGGCGCCTGGTTCACCGAGCTGTGACCCGACACAACCGTGCCATCAAGCGGAATCTTCTCACCAGGCTTCACCACGATGAGCGTCCCAGGAGTAATCTGCTCCACGCTGACCCGGCGTTCACCCGATTGGTCGCTGACCAGCGCCTCCGTCGGCGTCAACTCCATCAGCGCGCGGACGGCACTCCGCGCCCGTTCCATCGTTCGAGCTTCGAGCATCTGTGCAACGGCGAACAGGAACGTCACCGCCGCGGCCTCCGACCATTGGCCGAGAACGACCGCGCCACTTGCCGCGACGAGCATGAGGACGTTGATGTCGAGGGACGCCGCGCGAATGGCGTTCCACGCTCTCCGCGCAGTCACCGCCGCGGCAGCGACGATGGCCACGGCATAAAGCGAGCGCGCGAGCCAGGGCGTCCGAGCGAAGGTATCCAGCGCGAGCGCGATGGCGAATGCGAACGCGGCCGTCCACACTAGAATCCATCGACGCCTCGATGCGCTATCTGATACGACAATCGGTTCCTCGTGCTCGAGCCAGGCGCGCATGCCGGTGTCGGCAACAGCGCCGGCGATTGCCGAGGCGGTGAGCTTTGCGGCGTCGTACTTCACGAGCAACCGCTGCCCGATCACGTCGGCCGAAAAATCTTCGATGCCGCGCAGATGCTTGAACCGTTTCTCGATCAACGAGACTTCTTCGCGGCAGTCCATCCCTTCGACTTTGAAGGTCGACTCGGCATGCACCTCACAGACCGAACACGTGGCAGACATCAGTTGACCTCGCAAGCCGCGCCAGGCACTTTGCTAGCTACCATCACCGAGCCCAACCATCGGGTCACAAGTTCTTCAGGCTGCGTGGTTCGCTGCCAGCCTTCTTCGCGGGCGCCCGTTCCTCGACGTGCTCGAGCCCTTGCTCGAAGAGGCGAACGATGTGCTGATCGTCGAGGGTGTAGAACATCATTCGTCCCTCCCGCCGGGGGCGAACGAGTCTCATACCGCGAAGCAACCGCAGCTGGTGGGAGACGGCCGATTCGCTCAGGCCCAGTAGACGCGCGATGTCGCAGACGCAGAGCTCCGACCGCGAAAGCGCATCAAGTATGCGAACCCGGGTGACATCCCCCAAGACACGGAACGTCTCGGCCAATGACCCCACCGACCCGTCGGACAGGAGTCGTGTCTTGAGTGCTGATACCTTGGCGGGATCCAGGTGGAAAACATCACACGTGTCGTCGAGTGACGTTCGCTCGGTCTCGGCCATTTATGACTCCTGAATATATGAACAATTGCTCATATGTTCAAGTATAGACCGAGCCAGCTCGCAAAACGAGGGGTTTTCGATACCGGCGAGAGTCGTGGACCAAGACGGCGAGAAGGGCGGGACCCGAAGCTCAAGCGTAGTGCCGGACGTCCGGCTCGAGGCCGTTGGCGGCCTCGTCTCCGGACTCGATCCCCGAGCGTCTAACTAGCCGAGTGATGCGACTGTATCGAGGACTTTCTGGTAGTTTGGCTCGTTCCGGGCGTCGTCGAGCACCTCGCGGTACCGGACGACACCGTCCTTATCGAGGACGAAGACCGCTCGCTTGGCGATGCCCTTGAGGCCAATCATGTCCTCGTTGAACGCTCCGTAGTCGCGGATCACCTGCTTGTTGAAGTCGCTGAGAAGCTGGAAGTTGAGGTGCTGCTGATCCTGAAAGGCCTTCAACGCAAAGAATGTGTCGACACTGATGCCGAACACCTGCGCCTGGGCCTTATTGAGCTGGGCCATCGAGTCTCGGAAGGTGCATAACTCCTTCTGGCAAACTGAGCTGAACGCAGCCGGGAAGAAAGCCAGCACGACGGGCTTTCCCCCCTGCTGGCTGAGCGTCACGGGCTGGCGATCTTGATTCATCAAGGTGAAATCAGGGGCTTTCGATCCGACGTCTGCAGACATGTCATCTCCTTTTGAGGCGACTGAACGCCGAATCATACCCGGAGATTCTGCGTTGAGCATCCGGCGTGGGGCATCTTGCTCATTTTTGCGCCGTTCGGTTAGCATTTTTGGTTGGCGCGACGTGTCGCGCGCCAAACAAGTCCAAGCGAGGAGCGTCCTGTGATCGAGGTCCAACACCTCACGAAGCGCTACGGTCGTGTTACGGCCGTGGACGACGTCAGCTTTCGGGTCGAACGCGGCGAAATCCTGGGCTTTCTCGGGCCGAACGGCGCCGGGAAGACGACGACCATGCGGATCCTCACCGGTTACATGCCGGCGACTGAAGGCAAGGCGATCGTCGCCGGATTCGACGTGTTCGACCAGCCCATCGAGGCCAAGCGACGGACCGGCTATCTTCCTGAAACGCCGCCGCTCTACCCCGACATGACGGTCAATGAATACCTGCAGTTCGTGGCCAAGGTGAAAGGGGTCCTCTCCGCGGATCGCCGCTCGCGGGTGCGAATGGCGATGGAACGAACGCGAATCGACGACATGGCCGACCGCCTCTGCTCGAAGCTATCCAAGGGCTATCGCCAGCGCGTCGGCCTGGCGCAGGCGCTGATACACAATCCCGAGGTTCTCATCCTCGACGAACCGACGGCCGGCCTCGACCCGAAGCAAATCATCGAGACCCGGCAGCTCATCAAAGAGTTGGCCGGCGACCATACGATCATCATCAGCACGCACATCCTCCCTGAGGTGTCCCAAACCTGTCAGCGTGTCGTCATCATCAACAAGGGACACGTCGTCGCCGTGGACACCCCGGACAATCTGACGGCGCGGCTGCAAGGTTCCGAGACGATGTACCTGCAGATAGACGCTAATGGCGCTGACGCCTCGGGCGTCCTGGGCCGGCTGGCGGGCGTCACACGCGTCGTCGAGTCCGACCGGCGCGATGGCGTTGTCGGGTACGAAGTGGAAAGCGAGCGGGGACACGACGTGCGACGCGACCTCGCTCGCACGGTCGTCACGAGCGGCTGGGGCCTTCTCGAGCTGAGGCCGATGCGTATGAGTCTCGAAGAGATCTTCCTGTCGCTGACGACGGAGGAAGTGCAGACGCCTGCCGGAGGAGAGACCGTCAATGCGTAACATCCTGGCGATCGCGGAAAAAGAGTTGAGGTCGTACTTCGCGTCGCCGATCGCCTACATCGTGATCGGCACGTTTGCGTTGCTCTATGGCTGGTTCTACGTGAGCCTTCTGCTCTTTTTCGTCCGGCAGAGCATGCAGATGGGACAGCTCGGCGGACCCGGGCAATCGGTCAACATCAATCAGTTCATGATCCGGAACTTGATTCAGAACGTCACGATCCTGGTGCTGTTCCTGATGCCAGCGATCACGATGCGCACGTACTCGGAGGAGAAGCGCTCGGGAACCATCGAGCTCCTCCTCACCTCGCCCTTGACGGACTTTCAGATCATTCTCGGCAAGTTCCTCGGTGCTTTGAGCCTGTGGGCCGTGACGCTGGCCGTGTCCCTGATCCACATCGGCATCCTCTTCATCTACGGCAATCCCGAATGGAAACCGATCGCGACCGCCTATCTGGGTCTTCTTCTTTTCGGCGCCTGCTTCATCTCGGTTGGCTTGTTCATCTCGAGCCTGACCAAGAATCAGGTGGTGGCGTTCGCGGCGACGTTCGGAGTTTTTCTGTTTCTGTGGGTGATCAACTGGATAGGGAGCTTCTCGGGACCCACTGTCAACGAGCTGACCAACTATTTGTCGATCGTCGGCCACTTCGACGATTTCGCCAAGGGCGTGATCGATACGACGCATCTGATCTACTACCTGAGCTTCATTACGTTCGGTCTTTTCCTTACGGCCAAATCGGTCGACAGTGAACGGTGGAGGGGCTAAGGCAGATCATGTTGAACCGCATTCTCAATCTCGTCGGATGGCTGGGCATGCTGCTCGTGTTCGTGGCGGTCGGGATCCGCTTCGGGCTGCCGGCCAAAGAGCAGTATGCGTTCTACCTTGCCTGGGCCGGGTTGATCTGCGTTTTGGCGTATACGCTCAGCCAATGGCGCGAGATCGCCAAGATGTTCTCGCGCCGGCAAGCCAAGTACGGCACGCTGGCCGGCGTCAGCATCCTGGTCGTCCTGGGAATCCTCGTCGCGATCAACTACATCGGAGCCAAGCAGAACAAGCGCTGGGACCTGACTGCTAACAAGCAGTTCAGCCTTTCCGATCAAAGCCGCAACGTACTCGGCAAACTGGATTCGCCGCTGCAAATCAAAGTGTTCGTTCAGGACGCGGAGTTCGATCGCTATCGGGACCGACTCAAGGAGTACGAGTACGCCTCCAAGCAGGTGAGCACCGAGTACATCGATCCGGACAAGAAGCCGGCCGTCGCCCGACAGAACCAAGTCCAGCAGTACGGCACGATCATCTTCGACTACAAGGGACGCACGGAACGGGCGACCTCAGATTCCGAACAGGATCTGACGAACGGCATCATCAAGGTCGTGTCGGGAAAGCAACGAAAGGTCTATTTCACTCAAGGACACGGCGAACGGGATACGGCATCCTCCGACCCGACCGGGTACAGCTCCATCGGTCAAGCGTTGGGGCGCGAGAACTACACGGTCGAGAAAGTGGTCATCGCCCAACAGGGAGCAGTACCCGACGATGCGTCTGTCGTGATTGCGGCCGGACCAAAAATCGACTTCTTTCCGAACGAGATCGACGCGCTGAAGAAGTACCTCGAGAAGTCGGGGAAGCTGTTACTCGAGCTGGATCCGCCTGACAAACCTGATAGCCCGCCCTTGACGAATCTCATCGCATTGGCGCACGACTGGGGCCTCGACGTCGGCAACAACGTCGTCGTCGACGTGAGCGGGATGGGACGTTTGATCGGGACGGACGCCTCCGTGCCTGTCGTGGCCAGTTATCCGTCGCACCCGATCACCGAACGGTTCAGCTTTCTGACCGCCTTTCCGCTTGCCCGCTCGATTACGCCGGTTTCCGGTGGCGTCAACGGTCACACCGCACAAACCTTCATCGAAACGAGCGCGCGCAGTTGGGCGGAAGCCGATATCAAGGCGCTGTTGACCTCGGGCGAAGTTTCGTTGGACGAAGCCAAGGGTGACAAGAAAGGCCCTATCCCCATTGGCGCGGTTGTTTCGGCTGCGGCGACACCGGCCGACGCTCCAAAACCGGGTGAAGAGGCAGCCTCCAAACCCGAGACGCGAGTCGCCGTCATCGGCGACTCCGATTTCGTCGCGAATTCGGGGCTCGGCATCCAGGGGAACAAAGATCTCTACATGAACACAATCGGCTGGTTGTCGCAGCAGGAGAACCTCATTTCCATCAGGGCCAAGGAACCCGACGACCGGCGGATCACGTTGACGGCGACGCAGCAGGCCAACATCCAGTGGCTCTCGCTGCTGATCATTCCCGGCTTGATCTTTGGATCGGGTGTCTATAGCTGGTGGCGGAGACGCTAATGCGAGGGCTGCGCTCGACGATCGCGCTACTGGTCGTGTTGATCGGTCTCGGTGCGTACATCTACTTCGTCACGTGGAAGAAGCCGGCTGAACCAGCCTCGAAGCAGGAAAAGGTGTTCGCCGGGATCGACTCGAGCAAGATCGAGGAGTTGAAAGTGGCGTCCGACAAGGGAGACGTCACGACGCTCAAGAAGGAAGGCGGAAGCTGGCAACTCGTCGCGCCGCTCGCGGTCAAAGCCGACGAATCCGAAGTGTCTGGTATCGCCAACGCCCTCGGTCAACTCGAAATCGTGCGTGTGATTGACGAGAATCCGACCAACCTGAACGACTACGGATTGATGACGCCGCGAATCGAAATCGACTTCAAAGCCACCGGAGACAAAGACTTCCGGAAGCTGTCGATTGGCGAGAAGTCTCCGACCGGGTCTGATCTGTTCGCCAGACGCAACGACGACAAGAAGGTGTTTCTCATCCCGTCCTTCCAGGAGACAACGCTCAACCGATCCGCGTTCGAGCTGCGCGACAAGACGGTACTCAAGTTCGAACGCGACAAGGTTGATGGCCTGGAGGTGAAAGGGGGGGACAAGACTCTTCAAGTGGCGAAAGACAATACCCAATGGAAGATGACACAGCCACTGCAGGTTGGCGCCGATTACGGGACAGTCGAGGGGTTGCTGGGACGGCTGCAGTCGGCGGCGATGAAGTCGATCGTCACCGAGACAGCGAGTCCGGCCGACTTGAAGAAGTACGGTCTCGACAAACCTTCCGCGACAGTCGACGTGAAGATGGGCAGCGCACGGGCAACACTGCTCGTCGGATCAAAGGCCGAAAACAACACCGTGTATGCACGGGACGCCTCGAAGGGTTCGGTGGTGACAATCGACAGCGCACTTCTCGACGAGTTGAAGAAGACGCCGGACGACTACAGACGGAAAGATGTCTTCGAGTTCAGGTCGTACAACGTCAACCGCGTGGAATTCACGAGAAACGCCGAGACAGTCGCGTTCGAGAAGGTGAAGAGTGACGGCAAAGACGCGGCCGAGAAATGGAGACGTGTAAGCCCGAACCCGGCCGACGCCGATAAAGACAAGATGGATTCGTTGCTCAATCGGGTGTCGAACATGCGCGCGTCGTCATTTGTCGACTCCTCGGCAAAGACGGGCCTCAATGCACCAGCCATGACGGTGGTTGCGAAATTCGACGAGGGGAAGAAGGAAGAGCGTGTTACCTTCGGGAAGGTCGACAACGACGTCTACGCCGCACGCCCCGGAGAGCCCGGCGCCGCCAAAGTCGACGCGACCGATTTCAACGAAGCCAGCAAGACACTGGATGAGCTTTCGAAATAGGCGCCATGTTCTAATCGCTTGTTTGTTCGCTACGTTCGCGACCGCCCGCGTCGCGACTGTTCCTGCCGGCCAGGCGCACGCCGCCGTTCTCAATCTCCAACACGACATCGACGCCATCCTTGCCCGTCCCGCGCTCGAGCGGACGTTTTGGGGCGTCCTCGTGCGGTCGTTGGAGGCCAACGACACCCTCTATGCCCTCAACGCCGGCAAACTCATGATGCCGGCATCCAATTTGAAGATCGTTACGCTCGCTGTGGCGGCCGAGCGGCTGGGCTGGGCGTACACCTTCGAAACGCGGCTGGTCGGAACGGGCCCGATCACCGACGGATCGCTCGAGGGCGATCTCGTCGTCGTTGGATTCGGCGATCCCAGCGTTGGATTGGAAGGAACAGGAAGCGATCCGTTCGATGTCTGGGCGGAACGGCTGAAAGCCTCAGGCGTTCTGGCGATTCACGGTCGCATTGTTGGCGACGACAATACCTTCGACGAAGAAACGCTCGGGCCCGGATGGGCCTGGGACTACCTGGGCGACGGATATGCCGCGGGCTCAGGCGCACTGCAGCTCAACGAAAACGTGATCTTCGTCACCGTCGGCCCGGGCCAAGCCGTCGGGACGCCAGCAGTCGTCTCGATCTCCACTGACTATAGCGGTTTGGAGATTCGCAACGATCTCAAGACAGCTTCCGCGGGAACCCTGACTGCCATCACTACTCGCCGACTGCCCGGCAGTGCGCGCCTGGAGCTGCGGGGAACGGTGGCGCTTGGCAGCGCGCGCTCGGTACACAGGGTGTCGGTCGATAACCCGACGCAGTTCTTCGTCAATGCCCTACGGGCAAGTCTGATCGCTCACGGCATCGAGGTCGAGGGTCCGGCGATTGACATCGACGACCTCCCCAATCCCCCGTCGCGTCAGGCCGGCACTCTCTTGGCCACCTATCGGTCTCCCCCGCTGTCGACCCTGGCCGTCCGCATGATGAAAGCGAGCCAGAACCTTTACGCCGAAACCCTTCTGAAGACGATGGGCGCCGAGATCGGGATGCCGAGCGTGTCTGGCGGCCGTGAAGCCGTACGGTCGACGCTCGAGGCTTGGAGCATCATGCCGGCCGGCCTGATCATGATCGATGGATCCGGGCTGTCTCGCTACAACCTGGTGACCCCTGAATCACTCGTTGCCCTCCTCACTCGAATCGATCGCACGGAACAGCTGCGCGGACCCTTCGAAGACGCGCTACCCGTTGCTGGAAGGGATGGAACACTCGAAGGGCGCATGAAGAACACGGCGGCTGAAAGCAACGCGCGCGCGAAAACAGGAGCGATTGCCAACGCGCGAAGTTTGTCGGGCTACGTCCGAACTACGAGTGGCGAACCGCTCGTGTTCTCGATTCTGGCGAACAACTTCGAAACGACGACCGACGTGATCGACCGAGCGTCGGACGCCATTGTCGTCCGACTGGCCACATTCAAGCGACAGAACTGAATTTTTAACTTCTCGCGGAGCGTGCAATGGCCGAGACGTCCGATTACGATCTCATGCGACCGGAAGAACCACCCGAGTGGGAGGACCCCAAGCGACCCGTGGCGGTCTGGGCCGCGATCGTTGTTGTGGCGCTGTTACTGGCGGTCGCAGTCGCTGCGTACTTCTGGAGGCGCGACCGACAACCTCCGGCACCGGTCGTGACGGAGCGCACCGAGACACCGCCACCTCCCGCTCGACCACTTGGTGGCGAGGCGGCGGCGATTGATCTTCCACCTCTCGGCGAAACCGATCCTCTGGTCCGCGAGCTGGTCCGGCAGATCTCCACGAACCCGAAAGTCGTGTCGTGGCTTGCTACCGACAACCTCATTCGAAACTTCACCGTTGTCGTCGCCAACGTCGCCGATGGACCAACGCCGGCGAAGCATCTTCAGGTTCTACGGCCTTCGTCGAGTTTTCAAACCGTCGGCCGCGGCGGCGAGCTTTACATCGATCCGCGCAGCTACGCTCGCTACGATTCGTTGGCGGCCGCGGCAATGTCGCTCGATCCCACTGGCAGCGCGAAGCTCTATACGACGCTCAAGCCTCGGATCGAAGATGCCTATCGGGAGCTGGGGTTTCCGAATACACCGTTCGATCGCACGCTCGAGCGCGCATTGGTGTCGCTGCTCGGCACGCCGGTGGTCGACGGCCAGGTGCGCGTCCAACCTCTGGGCGGCTTCGGCTACGAGTTCACCTCGCCGAATTTGGAGGCGCTGACGGGCGCACAGAGGCAGTTGCTCCGCACTGGACCCGACAACGTTCGGGCCATTCAGGCCGCGCTCCGAAACGTCGCCCTCGCTTTGGGGATTCCAAGCGAGCGGTTACCTGCGCAACGCTGACGGCTGCTGGATTCAAACCGCCCGCAGCGCAAGCGGATCGGGCACTCCTGCTTCCTCGAACCCCTTCGCCCGCAGAAGGCAGCTATCGCAGTGACCGCACGGCCTACCCGTTGGATCCGGGTCGTAACAGCTCGTCGTCAATCCGTAGTCGAGACCCAGCTCGGTGCCGCGCCGGATGATCTGCGCTTTGGTCATCGCGATCAGAGGCGTATGCACTCGAAATCGTCTGCCCTCGACACCCGCTCGGGTTGCGACCGACGCGAGTCGTTCGAACGCCGAAACAAATTCGGGGCGACAGTCCGGATAGCCGGAGTAGTCCAGCGCGTTCACGCCCATGACGATGTCGGCAGCATCGATCACTTCCGCCCAGCCGAGCGCGAGGGACAGGAAGATCGTGTTCCGCGCTGGAACGTATGTCGAAGGAATGCCGCTTTCGCCCAGGTCGCGGTCGCGCGGCACCTCGAGATCCGACGTCAACGCCGAGCCGCCGATCGCACGAAGATCGATCGAGAGCTCTAGATGCTTGTCCACACCCAGCCATCGCGCTACCGCGCGAGCCGACTCGATTTCACGGGCATGCCGCTGCCCGTAGTGAACGGTCAGGGCGTTGAGCGCGAAGCCCTCTGATTTCGCAATCGCCGCAGCCGTGTAGGAGTCGAGGCCGCCGCTCAAGAGAACTATCGCTCGCATTGCTTATGTCGGTCTGTGGATTGCGTGTGATGCGACCTGCTCTGCTTCAATCAGAAATCAGAAATCGACAATCTGCAGATCAGACCCCCCTGGTGGTGGGCGACCAGATGAACTTGTGCAACTGAAGCTGCAAGCGGGCCGGCAGCCTGTCGGCCAGCATCCACTGCGAGAGCGGTTCCGCTCCGAGGACGTCGTGGACGGGCGACATGAGCACAGCCGCACAGCGGGCCGGCAGGTTCCTAGCTCGAATGACATCGCGCGCGAACTCATAATCCGCACGATCTTTGATGACGAACTTCACTTCGTCGTGAGGCGAGAGACGATCGAGGTTGGACCAGTCGTTCTTACCGACCTCGCCACTGCCGGGGCACTTGACGTCGACGATTTTCACGACCTCGGCCGGAACTCTGTCGATCGGACGATGGCCGCCCGTTTCGAGCAGCACCGTCCGGCCACTTGCGAGGAGACGGCTCATGAGGTCGTACACGTCCTCCTGAAGAAGTGGCTCGCCGCCAGTAATTTCGACGAGCGGACAGTCGTGCTGCTCGACAGCGGCCACCACCTCATCGACGGACTGCTTGCGCCCCTCGTAGAATGCGTACTCCGTGTCGCACCACGAACATCGTAAATCGCAGGCGGTGAGACGGACGAACACACACGGCTGACCCGCCCGAGTCGACTCCCCCTGAATCGAGTAGAAAATCTCGTTAACCGTCAACATCTGTCAAATCTAGTATTCTAACGCCCTATGGCCAAACCAACGTTTTATTGGAAGCCGAGTTGAACGACCTGCCGCCACGCCAGAAGTTTTCTGGAAGAAGCCGGCGTTGAAGTTCACGAGCTCGACATCAACCGCGAACCACCGTCGCGGGAATTTCTCGAGCGTCATATCGACGCCAACCACTTTCTCGACTTCGTCAGCAAGCGCAGCCCGATCTTCAAAGAGAGGCCGCTGCCTCGCTCCAAGAAGGAAGCCATCGAGCTAATGATTCAGAACCCCAACCTGATCAAGCGCCCGGTTCTGATCAAAGGATCGAAAGTCATCTTCGGGTTCGACAAGGACGACTACGCCAAGCTCTAATCTTCGAATCGGGACGTCTGGCTGGAACTACGCCACGGGTCGAGGCACGTGGAATGGCGTGTTCTACCCGCCTCGACGTGGCCGCGACAAGACTTTCGACGAACTCACCTTCTACGCCGAACACTTCGACACCGTCGAGGTGAACTCGACCTTCTACGGACAACCAAAAGCCGAGGTCACGCGCAAGTGGGCGGACCGCACGCCAGACGGCTTCGAATTCTCGGTGAAGCTCTACCAGAAGTTCACGCATCCGGAGATGTTCAAGCAGGCGCTGTCGCGAAGTCTCTCGAAGTCCGACGACCGGCTCACGTTCGACGAGCCACCGGAACGCCAGATGCTGGAGGCTCTGGCGAGGCCGAACCAGGCGGACCTCGACGAGTTCCGCGCAGGTATCGACCCGCTCGCCTCGAAGAACAAGCTCGGCGGCCTGCTGGCGCAATTCCCGGCGAGCTTCAAAGACACGACGCCCTCGCGCGACTACCTCGCTCAGTTGCTTCGCGCGTTGTCGGGCTATTCAGTGGCCGTCGAACTTCGACACGCCAGCTGGAGCGACAACATCGGCGAAACGCTGGCGATGCTCAACGACTACGCCGCCGCGTGGGTCCAGATTGACGAACCGAAGTTCCGGTTTTCAATCCGCCAGAACTACCTGCCAAACGTCAAAGGCTTCTATTACATGCGGCTGCACGGCCGCAATGCGAAGAACTGGTGGCGTCACGAAAAGGCTGAAGATCGCTACGATTACCTGTACTCGGAAGATGAGTTGAAGGAGTTTTCCGAAACAGCAGGCGCATCGCGGCGGCTGGTGAAGAAGCTGTACCTTTATACCAACAACCACTTCTCGGCAAAGTCGGTCGCCAACGCCGTGATGATCAAGAAGCAGCTCGGCGAATCGATCGAAGGAGACTACAGCGATGAGTTCATCGCTCGTTTCCCCGAGCTTTCAGGAATAGTCAATCGATGGCCTACAATTGCTGATTTTCGATTGAAGGAGGAACAAATCGGAAATCGGCAATCGAAAATCAGCAATTGACGATCGTCAGTTCATTCCCTGACCGACATCCGGTTGATGACGTCGCCTTGCTGAAGGCTGTCGACGACGTCACTGCCGGAAACGATGTTCCCGAAGACGGCGTATTTGCCGTCGAGATCGTCACGCTTCGCCAACGTAACGTAGATCTGACTATCGGCCAGCGTTGGATTACCGAAGTGCGACACTCCGACGGCGCCTTTGGTGTGCGTCCGTTTCTTCGTGACCTCGGCGACGCCAATCGGCTTGCCACTGGAGGCAGCCGGGCCGCGACCCCAGCTCGCCTCTTTTGCTCGATCGCGCGATTGCGGATCGCCCCACTGAACGACGAAGCCAGGTACGACACGGTGAAAGCGCTGGCCGTCATAGAAGCCGCTTTTGACCAGCTCGACGATGTGCCTCACGGTCTGAGGTGCTTCGTCGGGATACGTGTCGAAAGAAAACGTGCCTTTGGAAGTCTCGACCACGATCACGGGCGCAGACGAGCTTTGTCCGGCGACAGCCGACACCCACCAGAGCGCCGCCAGCGCACTGAAGACGGACGCCAGCACCAGGGCGCTGCGCTTGTTCATACAGCGACGCTCTGAGGCGGCGGCTTGGCCACGTGCCGCACGCCGATCCTGGGGCAGAGCCGAGCAAGGACGCATTCGCTACACCGAGGATGCACCGGCTTGCAGACGTTTTGACCCCACGTGACCAGATACAGATTGATGTACGGCCACCATCGCTTGTCCGCTGTCGCGTAGAGCGCCTGCTCGGTTTCCTCGGGCGTTTCGGTCGTAACCCATCCGAGCCGATTCGAGATCCGGTGAACGTGCGTGTCGACGCAGATGTTCTCGAGGCTCTTGAACGCAAGAATCAAGACCAGGTTCGCGGTCTTTCGGCCCACTCCAGGCAGCGTCAGCAATTCGGCCATCGTCATCGGCACGCGCCCGCCGAATTGTTCGACCAGGATGCGGCATGTCGCTCTCACGTGGCGTGCCTTGTGACGATAAAAGCTGACCGGGTAAATCAGACGCTCGAGCCGACGGATCGTCAGCTTGGCCATGGCCCGGGGAGTACGCGCGACCTTGAAGAGCCTGGTGGACGCCGCCAGGGTCGTTGCGTCCTGCGTGCGCGCCGAGAGGAGCGTTGCGATGAGAACCTGAAAGGCATCCTCGGACTGACTCTGGGAGATTTTCTCGACAGCCGGGAGATCGAGGCCGTCGATAGCGCGCGCCAAGGCCCGCATGACGGGCTCGGTCGCAGCCGCTTTCAATCCTCCGCGGAGTCGCTTCATTCCAGGACTGGCGTGATCGGCGCACGGCCGGCAAGAACGGCGGCCACGTTGTCGACGGCCAGATTCGCCATGGCCGTCCGCGTTTCGGTCGTGGCGCTGGCGAGGTGTGGCACGAGCAGCACATTTTCCTGCGTCAACAAGTCGGGATGGATAGTCGGCTCGTTCTCGAACACATCCAACGCCGCGCCGGCGATCAACCGTTGCTGTAAAGCCCACACAACCGCCTCCTCATCGAGGACTGGGCCTCTCGCCGTGTTGACCAGATATGCCGATCGTTTCATGCGGGCCAGAGCGCGGCGATCGATCAGATGCCGTGTCTCGGGAGTCAAAGGCACATGCAGAGAGACCACATCCGAGGTATTGAGGAGCCGATCGAGCGTCATCTGTTCGAACGGCCCGGCCACAGACATCACATCAGTGTAGGCGACCCGCATGCCGAAGGCCGGCGCCCGCGCGGCAACAGCCCGCGCGATGCGGCCGAAGCCGACGAGTCCGAGTTGCTTGCCTTTCAATTCCGTCCCAAGCATGAAATCGAGCGCCCAACCCTTCCAGTCCCCCCGCCGAAGGAGACGTTCGCCTTCGGCCAGACGGCGTGTGATTGCCAGAATCATCGCCCACGTGAAGTCGGCCACTGATTCGGTCAGGACGTCCGGTGTATTGGTGACGACTATGCCGCGGGACCGCGCATAGGCGATGTCGATATTGTTGAAGCCGACGGCGACGTTTGCGACGACCTTAAGCTTGGAGCCAGCGTCGATCACGCTCTTGTTGATGGCGTCGGTCAACACGCAAACCAGGGCGTCCTTGTCGCTCACCCGCTGCCGGAGGGCATCGGCCGACAATGAGCTTTCCGAGTTCAAGTCTACCGAGCCCATCTCCTGGAGTCTGGCGATCACAGACGATGGGAGGCTTCGAGTCACGAGGATATTCGCCATAGGTCTGGTGGGCGGTTGGGCTTAGTGCCCGTACGACTGACAGTAATGGCAGTGATTGCAGCGAACGGTCGGCTCAATCAGACAGGCGCCGTCACCTTCCCCGCCGCTTGCAAGAGGGAACACTCCATGGCTGGAATGGAAGCGGACCGGCGGGCCTGCAGGAAGAGGTCCAGCTTTCTCCTGCATGTGCCGAGCGATCGACTCGCGGACGAGGTCCCGAAGTTCGGCTTCAGTCATATGAGAACAGCTGTCAGCTATCAGCTGTCAGAATCAGCCGTCAGCTATCAGCCGTCAGTGTCGATGATGTCCACGCGATCGATGATTCCTACAATCGCCGCGTCCACCGGCGCCCACCTCTTGCCAAGAGCCTCGCCCGCAGCCCGGCCTTCCAGCACAATCAACACCTTCTCCTGAATCCCCGCACCCACGCCGTCGACGGCGAGCAGCGGCGTCCCACGCGGCGTGTCGTCCGGAGTCAAGGGCTGCACGAGCAGTAGCTTGGCGCCTTCGAACTTGCCGTGCTTTTGAGTGGAGACCACGGTGCCGATTACCTTGGCAATCTGCATATCCTCAATTCTTAATTCTTAATTCTCACTTCTCACTTTCAACATCCCAGTGATCAACAATCCCGACGATAGCGGCATCGACGGGTGGCTCCACGGGATGAAAGGGATAACTCGCTTCCTTGCCGCGGACGAAGAAGACCTCCTCTCCAACGCCCGCACCGACACCATCGACAACCACCAAAGGCCGCCCGGCCGATTCCCGTTGCGGCGTCAGCGGTTGAATCAGAAGCAGCTTGGCGCCGGTGAGGTTCGAGTCCTTCCTCGTCGCAACGACGTTGCCGATGACCCGAGCCAATTGCATGGTCTGCAGATCCGAGGCTATTCTTCGTTCAACTCGACCGTATCGACGATCCCGACGATGGCCGCGTCCACTGGGCAATCCTTCAGGCCGGATGCCATGCGAGCGGAGCTGCCACTTACGATGAGGACCGTCTCGCCGATGCCGGCGTCGACCGTATCGACAGCGACGAGATAGTTGCCTTCGAGCTTGCCACGAGGGTCCATGGACCGCGCGATCATCAGCTTGCTGCTGACCAGTCGCGGATCCTTCCGGGTTGCCACAACGGTTCCTACGATCTTTGCAAGGAGCATGAGCCGCTTTTATGCCTTGGCGGCTGTGGCCTTTCCGATCGGCAGCGCGTCCTCGAGATTTGCGTGGGGACGCGGAATGACGTGCACTGACACGAGCTCGCCGACGCGCCGCGCCGCGGCGGCACCGGCATCCGTCGCAGCTTTGACCGCTGCGACGTCGCCGCGAACGATTGCGGTCACGTAGCCGGCGCCGATCTTCTCCCAGCCGACCAGGGTGACCTTCGCCGCTTTGACCATCGCGTCGGCGGCCTCGATCATCGCGACCAAGCCCTTGGTTTCAACCATCCCGAGCGCCTCACCCATCTTCAACTCCTTCCAGGAACACCAAACGCAGAATGCCGGCTGTTCGAGCGGAGCATCCTACGCGGACACTGTGCAGTCCACGGGTCGCGCGCTAACGCAAGCTGCGAATGGCTTCTTCAATCAGCGCGGAGAGTTCGCGGTATGTTAACCGAATTTCCGCCTCGTCATCGACGCGCTCGTGAAACGGTCGCACCGCACTCCCCGCTACGTCAGGCACGAGGCGCTGGCCACGGCCTTCGGGCGCCTCCACGACTTGGCAGCTCGCATCCTCCACCAAGTTTGTCGAGCCATCATCGCAGAGCGGTGCCGGCGCCTTTATGCCGTACGTCCCCCGCAGGCCCTGAAGACGCTCGACTTCTTCGCGCGCGATCAGGTTCTCGCCCCCGAGCAGCCGAGCCACGAGGCTGATTTTGGCAAAGTGCTCGATCGTTTCCATCTTGAAGTAGGCCGCGAACAGATCGGCACCGACCGTCAGGGCACCATGATTGGCCAGCAGCATTCCGTCGTGAGCCTTGATGTACTTCCGGACGGCGGCCGGCAACTCACTCGTCGACGGCGTCGCATACTCGGCGATTGGAATACTGCCAAGCGTCGTCAGAACTTCGGCGAGCACGGCTCGAGTCAAGGGAATACCCGCCACGGCAAAGCCAGTCGCCGTCGGAGGATGCGCATGCACGACCGCTTGGACATCGGGTCGTTGTCGGTAGACCTCGAGGTGCATCAGCATTTCGGAAGAGGGGTCCCGATCGCCTTGGAGCTTGCGGCCGTCGAGATCGGTGACGCACATCATGTCCGGCGTCATGAATCCCTTGGCCACACCCTTCGGCGTCATCAACAGACGATCGCCACCGATCCGAACGCTGATATTGCCGTCGTTCGACGCGGTGTATCCACGCGCGTACATCCGACGACCGACCTCGACGATATCGCTGCGAAGCGAGCTTTCGCTGGACATTCCCCTGTCACACTACGCGCGGACCCCGAGGGCCCCGCTCCGCCGACGATCCGTGCGATTGAGCATTGTCCGTTTCGCCGCGTACACGGTAGGCATCACGACATTTGGCAGAACAGAAGAAGGTGCGGCCACGGCCGTCGGTCAGCACGACAGCGCGCTCGGGGAGGACAAACGTGCCACAGACGGGATCGCGAACCATCTGAGCGCCACGCTGCGGTGTGGCGTGCTCCGGACCGGCGATGCCCTGGATCACGCCACCAATCACACGCCACAGTGCCCGCGCCATGAACAGGATGAGGAGCAATTCCAAGACGACGCGAAGCATCATGCACCAGGCTTGTCTGACGAGCCGCCGATACCGGGATGAGTCGATTTGAAGCTGTCGAGAGCACGCTTCGCCGCCTGCCCTTCCGGACTGTCGGGTGACAACTTCAAGACCTGCTGCCACGCTTGAGCGGCACCGTCGAGATCCTGCTTGCCAAAAGCCCTCACGATGCCAAGGTTCAGCAGCGTCTTCAAATGGTTCGGTTCGATCTTGAGGGAGTGGGCAAACTGTTCGAGCGCCTTGTCGGGCTGATTGGTGTAGTAGTAGCAGACGCCGAGATCGGTGCTCAGGTCGACGTCGTTCGGCGCCAGCTTCGTCGCCTCTCCGTACCACTTGATTGCATCGTCGTAGCGCTCGGCATCGAAATACAGATTGCCGAGTTGGATGCGCGGCTGGGCGTTCGAAGGCTCTCGATCGGCAACGGACTTGAGCGCATTCACCTGCGCTTCGTCTAGCAGCGCCGCGCGCGTCGTTCCCGCTTGGGCCGCAGGTGCGGGCGCGCTCACTTGAGCCGGACGTGGTGGCAGGCTCGCCTGTTGGGAGCCGATCACCCAGCCCGCGATCAAGCCGAACACGACGCCGGCCATTGCGAATGCTACGGATTCGGATTTCATCACAAGCTTCCGGTTTCCAGCTTCCAGCTCTCAGCAGGAATAGCGGGACTGTGGATAGGCTTGATAAACCGTCAACTGGTAGCTGGGAGCCGACAGCTGGAAGCCTGATGATAACAACGTACGTCGAAAGGCGTCTACTTCAGACGGACTCGACCGAGCGTCCCAGAGAGCCGGCCATCACGGCCAGGTATTCGTGTACGACGGTCGCGAGGCCTACGAAAACTGCGCGCGAAATAATGGCATGGCCGATTGATACTTCATCCAGTCCGGGCAACGTGCGAAAGAGCACGAGGTTCTCCAGGTCGAGGTCGTGGCCGGCATTGATCCCCAATCCGCACGACGTCGCGATTCTGGCGGCTTCGACATACTCCTGAAACGAGCGACGTCCCGGTTCAATCCCCATCCCAAAAGCCCGAGCGTACGGTTCCGTGTACAGCTCCACGCGATCGGCGCCCACGGCAGCGGCCCATTCGATCGAGTCAGGACGCGGGTCGACAAACACGCTCACACGTATGCCGCGCGATTTGAGGTCGGCAACCACATCACGCAGCTGAGCAGAAGAACTATCGGGCTGCCAGCCCGCATGGCTCGTGATTTCGCCGGGGACGACGGGCACCAGCGTGCACTGATCGGGCGCGACTTCACGGACCAGCGCAAGAAGGTCCGGCCTGGGATCACCTTCGACGTTGAACTCGACGTGAGGCCGTCGGCCTGCAAGCTTGTGCGCGATCTGGCGCGTATCCTCCGGTGTAATGTGCCGCCGGTCGGCACGAGGATGGACGGTGATTCCTGGAGCGCCCGCCGCAATGCAAACATCGACCGCCTCGAGCACGCTCGGCACCACGCCACCTCGCGAGTTACGGAGTGTGGCGACCTTGTTGACGTTGACTGAGAGACGGACCATACACCGCCCAGAAAGTTACCCCAAATGTTCCCGGACCACGTCGACGATCTCCTGTCCCCAGGCCCGGATTTCGTGCTCGTGGGTTCCTTCGAGCATGACTCTGAGAAGAGGTTCCGTCCCTGAATAACGAACGAGCAGCCGACCCTGACCCTTGAGCCGCGATTCGACGCGCGCCATGGCCTCTGATATGGCCGGCACTGTGAGAAGGTCGACCTTGTCGCGAACAGGTACATTGATGAGCACCTGGGGATACGTGGTCAGTTCCGAAGCCAGGTCCGCGAGCGTGCGACCGGTGATCCGGACGGTTCTCAACACGTTGAGCGCCGTGCACAAGCCGTCGCCCGTGAACAAGTAGTCGGCGAAGATGATGTGCCCGGATTGCTCACCGCCAAGCGATAGGCCCCGTTTGAGCATCTCCTCCATCACGTACTTGTCGCCCACGGGGCACCGCACCAGGCCGATTCCACGCTTGGCCAACGCGATCTCGAGCCCGATGTTGCTCATCACCGTCGCAACAATCGCGTTGCCCGCAAGTCGTCCCTCTTGATGGAGCTGACTCGCACACATCAGCAGGACAGCATCGCCGTTGACGGTACGCCCGCTGTGATCGACGAAGATCGCGCGGTCGCCATCACCGTCGAATGCCACTCCCATGTCACAACTGTTGTTCACGACTGCAGCTGCGAGACGATCGGGATGGGTCGATCCGCAGGCCAAATTGATGTTGCGACCGTCGGGCTCGTTGCCAATCACAATGGTTCGGATTCCAATCGTTTCGAACAATCTCGGCGCAACGGTGGTCGTGGCGCCGTTCGCACAATCGACTCCCAGCAGAAGTCCGTTCAGTCCGGAGTCCTCTCGGAGCACCGCTCGAAGGTGATTGAGGTACGACTCAACCAGATCTGCCCCAGCCACAGGCTCCGCTTGACCGTCTCGGGCGACCCACGACCCGTCGGCAACGATCGCTTCAACTTCGCGTTCGACACGGTCGGTGAATTTCTCGCCCCGACCCGAGAAGACCTTGATGCCGTTGTCACCGAACGGGTTGTGGGACGCGGAAATGACGACGCCCACGTCATAGCCTTCGGCTCGGGCGAGGTAGGCGATCGCTGGTGTCGGCACGACGCCCGCACTCACAACGGACGCACCTTCGCCTGTCGCACCGTATGCGAGCTCGCACTCGATCCATGATCCCGACTCGCGTGTGTCTCGACCGATGAGGAACCGAGGCGACGCGACTCGAGTCGGCAGACCTCGCACGAGCGCCGCTCCCAGGCGACGGACGGTCGCAGGATCGAGTGGATAGCGCCCGGCAACGCCGCGGACACCGTCAGTACCGAAGAGGCGAGGAGTCACAGGCTTCCGGGTCAGTGGGCGCCGCCGACGATGCGCACACGCACCATGGCCGGATCGATGCGGGTGACACCGGCGTCTCGCGTCGCGTCGGCGCGAACTTGAAGGGTGTATTGGCCGACGCCCAATCCTGAAAGGTCGACATATGCAGTGATGTGGTCGGTACTCATGCCGACCAGACTTTCACGGCTGCCTCGAACGCCGACGTCGACGGTCGACGGGTTCGCTTGCGCCGTCAAGGCTGAGCCGAGGCTCCGCAGACGCACGGCCACATTGCGGATCGTACGTTCGGCAGGTCCCGGCGCAATCTGAACGTCGACAACGGCTGTTCGGGACGCTTTGAGACGCAGCGTCGAGTCCAGCATCCCGACTGTCACGGTGTGGCGCACCGGTTCGCTGGCACCGGCCACCGACACAGGCTCAGTCAACGCTGCTGCCGCTCGCTTGACGGAGCTCTCGGGCCCGACGATTTCGACGGTGTTGGGGTCGGCACTCACTTTGCCGACGACGAACCCGGGAGCGGGCTTGCCTTCGACCGCGGGCAGCACCGGCACCTGCTTGCTCGCCGACTTCTCGAACACAAAAGCAACCGACGAAGGCGTGATCTGGACGATTTCCAGACCGAAAGGCACACGAATCTGATCGGGCGTCACGTGAAACAGGCGTTGGCCAGGTTGGGCGCCCCGGAGGTCGAGGACGGCCACAATGTCGACGGGGGACAAGCGGCTGAGGGCCCCGGATCCTCCGCGCACGCGCACATCTACCGTCGAGGGCGCCTCACTTTGAAGCTCGAGACCGGAGGGAAACTGCTGCAGCTCGAGCGGAATTCTCATGCCGCGTTCTACAGTCTCCTCTCCGGCGACAACCATCCAGAGCAATACCGCGAGCGCGATGGACCACAGTTTGAGACCAAGGTGCCGAAAGGGCCAGAGCGTCATCTCGGCCCCCACCGCTCAGCTGCGCCTACCACGACTGCCCGCTTGTCGATGCGTGCTGAAGATTGCGCTCGACGGAACGTGACCGACGCTGCAAAACGAGGGCGCGAAGCTGGATACGCAGATCATCGACTTGCAGGCCACGCTCGATCGCGCCGTCCGAGACGAGGGAGATACTGCCCGTCTCCTCGGACACGACAATGGCCACCGAGTCGTTTTCTTCGGTCAACCCGATGGCGGCGCGATGCCGCGACCCGAGCTGCTTGCCGTGTTTTGGATTGACGGTCAGAGGTAAGAAACATGCGGCGGCCGCAACCCGATCGTCTTGAACGATGACCGCGCCGTCGTGAAGCGGCGACGAGATCTGAAAAATGCTCAGGAGCAAGTCGTACGTCAGCACCGCGTCGAGCGGGATCCCGCTTTCGATGTAGCTCCTCAGCCCAATCTCCCGCTCGATCGCGATGATCGCGCCGATACGCTTGGCCGCGAGCATGCTCGTGGCCGCCACCAGCTCTTCGATCGACTCTTCGGCCGCCTCGGGCTCCGCGAAATATCGGAAGAATGGAGCACGACCCATGTGCGCGAGCGCCCGGCGAATGTCCGACTGAAACAGCACGATGAAAGCGAAAACACCGTAACTGACGGCGTTGCGCACCAGCCAGTTGACGGTTTCGAGGTGACTCCACCGCGATCCGAAGAACAGCGCGACCAGAACGCCGGCCCCCAACGCCATCTGTACGGCGCGTGTGCCGCGAATGAGCTTGAGTACCTCGTAGATCAGCAGCGACACGACGACGATGTCGGCGATGTCCCACCAGCTGACAGGAGGACGTCTGAAGAGCGAGAACAGCCAGGTCATGTGATCACGCTACCGTGCCTTCGGATCTCTTCGGCCACCTTGACGACTTGCACCATCTCGGCGACGGCGTGGACGCGCACCACGTGGGCACCCGCAAGGACTGCGCCAGTAACAGCGGCCGAAGTTCCCCAATCCCTTTCGGCCGCCGGCCGGTCATCCAGCGCGGAACGCATGAACGATTTCCGCGATGGCCCAATCAGGATGGGGCGCTCCACCGCCTCGGCAATCCGGTCCAACCGTGCCAGCACACCATAGCTGTGCTCCGGCCGTTTGGCAAACCCGATCCCCGGATCGACGATGATTCGCTCGAATAACACGCCCGCCGACTGGGCGACGTCGAGACTCACCTTCAGCTCGGAGGCCACTTCCGCGACCAGGTTTTCGTACGTCGCCTCCGAGTACATGGTTTTCGGCCTGCCGCGCGTGTGCATCACGATTAGGCCGGCGCCGTGTTCCGCGACGACCGTGGCCAGGGCCGGGTCGAAGCGTAGGCCGCTGACGTCGTTTACAAGCGACGCGCCCAGACCGAGCGCCGCACGCGCTACGCCCGCCTTGTAGGTATCAATCGAGATCGGGATCCGCAGGCGCTTGCCCAGATCGCGAACAACGGGAACCACCCGGGCGAGCTCCTCTTCGAGCGACAGCGGGTTCGAGCCCGGGCGCGTCGACTCGCCGCCAATGTCGATCAGGTCGGCCCCGTGCGCTTCCATCTGCAGAGCGATCTCGACGCTGAGCGCAGGCTCGATGCGCGATTCGGCTTCGGCAAAAGAGTCCGGCGTCACGTTGAGGATCCCCATCACCAAGGGGCGCTCACCGAGACGGAGTTCGCCAATCGGGAGTGGAAGAGAAAAGAAGCGCCGTCGCGGGTACATCGCAGTCATTAGTCGTCAGTCGTTGGTCGTCAGTCAAGATGTGACCAACGACGAACGACCAGCGGCCAACGACTATTCCTGCGGGAGTGGTTTGTTCAGCGAGGGCACCAGCGGAGCCCGCTCCTTCTGGCGTGGCCGTGCCTGCTCCTCGTCTGAAACGGGCGGCCGAGGCGACGCCGGCTGCGCTTCGTCCAGCGACAACCCGGCTGCGAGCCGCTTCACTTGATCGGCATCCAGCACCTCGTGGGTGAGCAACGCATCGGCGATCTTGATCAGCGTCTCTTTGCTCTCGCTCAGAATCGTATGCGAACGCTGGTAGTTGTCGGTGACGAAGCGTTTGACCTCGTGATCGATTTTGAGCGCCGTGTCTTCGCTGTAATCCTGGTGTTGCGCGATCTCGCGCCCGAGGAAGATCTGCTCCTCCTTCTTACCGAAGGTGAGCGGTCCCATCGCGTCGCTCATGCCCCATTCGCAGACCATCCTGCGGGCCAGGTCGGTGGCTCGCTCGAGGTCGTTCCCGGCCCCGGTGGTGAGGCTGTCGAGCGTGATCTCTTCGGCAATGCGGCCACCGAGGAGAATCGCAATCTGGTCGTTCAGGTAGTCTCGCGAGTAGTTGTGTTTCTCGTCTGCCGGCAGCTGCTGCGTCAGGCCGAGCGCCATTCCGCGCGGAATAATCGTGACCTTGTGAATTGGATCGGCATGCGGCAACAGAACCGTCAGCAGCGCGTGGCCGGCTTCGTGAATCGCCGTGACCCGCTTTTCTTCGTCGCTGATGATCATCGAGCGACGCTCGGATCCCATCAAGACCTTGTCTTTGGCGAATTCAAAGTCGTGCATGCGCACGACCTTCTGATTGTACCGAGCTGCGTTCAGCGCCGCCTCGTTCACGAGGTTCGCCAGGTCCGCACCCGAAAAACCAGCCGTGCCACGAGCCAGCGTCACAATCTCGACATCGTCGGACATCGGGATCTTGCGGGTGTGGACCGACAGAATGCCCTCGCGACCCTTTACGTCCGGGCGGTTGACGACGATGCGACGGTCGAAGCGGCCTGGACGAAGGAGCGCCGGATCGAGAACGTCCGGACGGTTCGTCGCCGCCACGAGAATGACGCCTTCGTTCGATTCGAAGCCGTCCATTTCGACGAGCAGCTGGTTGAGCGTCTGCTCGCGCTCGTCGTGGCCGCCACCAAGGCCTGCGCCGCGGTGCCGGCCAACCGCGTCGATTTCATCGATGAATACGATGCAGGGCGCATTCTTCTTGCCTTGCTCGAACAGGTCGCGCACCCGGCTCGCGCCAACCCCGACGAACATCTCGACGAAGTCCGAGCCGCTGATCGAAAAGAACGGGACGTTCGCTTCACCCGCGACGGCACGTGCCAGCAGGGTCTTACCCGTTCCGGGGGGACCCATCAAGAGGACGCCCTTTGGAATACGTCCGCCAAGCTTCTGAAACTTCTGAGGTTCCTTGAGAAATTCGATGATTTCCTGGAGCTCGTCCTTCGCTTCATCAACCCCGGCCACATCCTTGAACGTGACCTTCTTCTGCGAGCTCGAGGAAAGCTTGGCCTTGCTCTTGCCAAATGACAACGCCTTGTTGCCGCCGCTCTGCATCTGGCGCATGAAGAAAATCCAGAACCCGCCAAAGAGCAGAATCGGACCGTATGAATAGAGGAGGGACGCCCACGGACTGGTTGTCGGCTCCTTGGCCTTGACCATCACTCCGCGATCGAGCAACTTGTTTACGAGACCTTCGTACTGGCTGGGCGCGTACGAGTGAAATGGCTCGCCGCTCTTGGTTCTGCCTGAGATTTCCTGGCCCGTAATCTCGACACTGACAACAGTTCCGCCCTCGACCCAGGACATGAACTCGCTGAAGTTGACCGGACGGTCGCTCTGCTGAAACTTCGTCGAAAAGTTCCAGATAAGGACCCCGACCACGACCAACACCATCCAAAACACGAGACTCTTGAACGTCGAGTTCACACGGGGCCTCCCAGAAGCTTAAGTCTCAAGATTACCACGGCTTGCGCGGGGTCCGTTACCCGAAACATCTCGTCAATTCCGTAACCGGCAACCCAGACGATCCGGCCGGCCTCGTTCACCACCAGTGGCACCCGGTCCCGCTCCTGCCGCGGGACCTTGTGATCCACGAAGAAATCCTGCAGCTTTTTCCGCCCATCCATCCCAAGCGGCCGAAACCGGTCGCCGGGATGCCGATTTCTGACACGCCAGCGCCCGCTGCAGAGGTCGGCCCGCACGACGGCGACACTAGGATCGCCGCTCAACGCTCGAGCATCCGATACCCCTGCCGGCAACGTTTCGGCAGAAACAACGGACCCGATAGATGGAACAACGACCTCCCCTGGAATAGACAACTCATGATCGAAAAAGTTCTTTCCATCCTGTCGGACCTGCCGCCCAGGTACCCCAGGGGGCCTACCTGTTAAGACGAGCAAGGCGCCCTTCCGTTCCAGGCGATGACCCGGCAAATCTGCCGCCCCCCCGTCCGCCGATTCGAGTAGACGAAGAGCTGATTGAACGTGCTCGAAGGAAACTGGCCGTCCCCCCGCAACGGCGCTCATGGCCTGCCAGAGCGCGAACTGCCTCAAGGCCGGGGGCGCAGTCATCAGGGCATCGATCTCCAAGTAGGAAGTCTGAAGTCTGAAGTCTGAAGTACCGGGGTTGGGGCCCGAGCGCGGCGGACTTGAGACTTGAGGCTTGAGACTTCGTGCTAAGAGCTTATCGGCTTCTGACTGGATCCATTGAAGGATCTCCCGCACGAGGTCAGCCTCATCCGCCAGAACGTCCACAATCCGGGGGTTGAACCGGTCCTCGAGGAACGGAATCAGTTCGGCACGGACCCGGTTCCTGGGAATGGAGACATCGGCGTTCGACTCGTCCTCAACGTATGTGACGCCGGCTTCGGCAAGATACGCGCGCAGCTCGTCCCGCCGGCACGACAAGAGCGGCCGAATCAGCACCCCGTTGCGCGGGTGCATCGCCGCCAGACCCCGCACGCCGGCGCCCCTCGTCAGCCGCAGCAGGAACGTCTCGGCCTGGTCGTCGCGCGTGTGGCCCAGCGCGACCGCATGGGCCGCGAAATGCGCTCGGGCGCGTTCGAAGAACGCATGTCGCGCAGTGCGGGCAGCCGATTCCACCGACCGCCGTTCCAGCCGGGCACGTGCGGCAACATCCTCCCGGTCGACGCAGATCGGCCAGCCAAGCGATTCGGCAAGCCGTCTACAGAACTGCTCGTCTTCGTCGGCCGCGTGTCGCAATTGATGGTTGAAATGGGCGAGACCGACGACGCGCAGCTCCCCTTCGGTTTGAAGATCGCGCAGGATATGCGTCAGGGCGACGGAATCCGACCCGCCCGACAGCGCTACGACGACGTGGGTATCGCGACCGGCCAGCTTGTGGCGGCGGACGAACTGTCGGACGCGATCGAGCAGCGGCATCATTCTAGGCTGGAGAGGCAGGTAGGGCTGGGGAGGCTGACAGGAAGTTCAGTCAGGCGGCATCCAACCATCCAGCCCTTCCCGCCGTTCCTGCCCGACCTGGCCTGAACTTGGTGCCGGAGGGCGGATTCGAACCGCCGACCCCGCGCTTATGAGACGCGTGCTCTCACCAACTGAGCTACTCCGGCTGAACCGTTCATGTTATTACCTGAAATGCAGAATGCACAATGCAGAATGCAGGCGAGCCATCCCTTCGTTTACCTTGTGTGGCATTTTGCGTTCTGCATTTTGCATTTCAGATGATCAGCATTGCGTCGCCGTAGCTGTAGAACCGGTATCGTGCGGCAACAGCGGCCGAATATGCGGCCAACACTCGCTCACGACCGGCAAATGCGGACACCAGCATCAGGAGCGAAGAACGAGGCAGATGAAAATTCGTCATCAGTCCGCCAATGACGCGAAACTCGAATCCAGGATAGATGAAAAGATTGGTTGACCCCGCTCCGGTCGCCAGGCGGCCATCATGGGCTATCGCCACTGCTTCAAGGGTGCGCGTCGTCGTCGTGCCGACAGCGATGACACGCCGGCGCTCGGCGATGGCGAGATTGATCTGCCTCGCAGCGCCTTCCAGAATCTCGTAGTGTTCGGGCTCGAGCCGATGATCTTCGACGCGGTCGACACGTACAGGTTGAAACGTGCCGTACCCAACATGCAGCGTGATATCGACACGAAGGACGCCTCGGGCCTGGAGTGCGGCCAGAAGACCGTGAGTCAGGTGAAGACCGGCCGTCGGTGCCGCAACTGACCCTCGCTGCTGTGCAAACACCGTCTGGTACCGGTCTCGATCGGCTGCGAGGTCGATTCGCTTGATGTAAGGAGGCAGGGGAACATGGCCGATCGCGTCGACGGCGTCCTCGACCGGTGATCCGTCGGGCGTCCACAAGCGGATGATCCGGCGTCCATAGTGCCGCTGCGCCAGAATCTCGCCCTGAAGGAGGCGATCGCCTTCGAACATCAACTGAGCACCGGCACCGAGCCGTTGCCCGGGATGTACGAGCGCCGCCCAATGGTCCGCGCTTTCCGGCACCCGACCTATGAGCAGGCACTCGACGCGCCCACCGCTCGGGACGCGACGACCCAACAGCCGCGCCGGAAACACGCGCGTGTCGTTCAGTACGAGCACATCACCCGGATCCAGCAGGTTGGGAAGGTCGGAAATCGACCGATGCTCGAGTTGGCCTGTCGCGCGATCCATGCAGAGCAGCCGGGCTCGATCCCTCTCCGCACTCGGCTCCTGCGCGATCAGATCGAGGGGAAGATCGAAGTCGAACTCCTGAACGTCCATCAGACGTATTTCTCGAGATCGAAGCGCCCTCGCGTGCGATTGAGTGGCGTCCAGAGATCGCCGAGCTTTATCACGCGGGAGGGAACGTTGCGCGTCGTGAAGTCCTCGATGTGAATCCCGCGCTCGATTTCCTTCCAGGTGACTGGCGTTGAAACGGTCGCGTCCGGCCGCGGGCGGACTGAATAGATCGACGCCAGCGTCCGGCCCCAGGCGTTCTGGTTGTAATCCACCAGCACGCGGCCGCGCGGGCGGTTGGCAACCCGGTACTCAGCCGTCAACAGCCCTCGGTGCCGAGACGCGAGCTCCGTTGCGAGCGCCTTGGCAAATGTCCACACGTCCTTTTGTGCCGGCCCGCGGATGATCGGGACATAGACGTGAAGACCTCTCGATCCTGTCGTCTTCACGAGCGAAGGCATCTTCAAGACCTCCAACGCCTGACGCACGATGAGACCCGCTTCGCACACCTGATCGAACGTTGCGCCCACGCCAGGATCGAGATCGAAGTGGAGGTAGTCCGGCCGATCCACGTCATCGCAGCGGGCGTACCATTGATTCAGGTCGATGCACCCGAGGTTGATCACCCACATGAGCGCCGCTCGATCCTGAATCATCGGAAAGTGAATGACGTTACCCGACCGGTGATCGATCCGGCAGATCTCAATCCAGGCGGGGCGTGGAGTTGGCGCGCGCTTCATGAAGAAGAACGCACCGGCGGCGCCGTGCGGGTATCGCTTCATGACCATCGCGCGATCGCGGACATGGGGCAACAGCACGTGCGCGACGTTCGCGTAGTACTGCAGCAGGTTTCCCTTCGTCAGTCCGAGCTCGGGCCAGAAAATCTTGCGCAGATTGGTCAAACGCACTTCGCGGCCGTCGACGGTTAGGACGACATTGTCAAGGTCACTTGGGATCTGGATGGGACGACTTGGCATGTGCGTGCGAGGACCGCGGAGGATGCGGAGACCGCGGAGAAGGTTGCACGCAGAGCCCGCAGTGACCGCAGAGGTTGAGAACGCTAGCGATTAGATGCCTCTGCGTTCTTCGCGCGCTCTGCGGTGAATTTCTCTGTGTGCTCTGCTTCCTCGGCGGAGCCCTGGCTCTCCCGGCGCTTGAGCGGCGGCAGCTTCGGAGGCCGCGGACCATGCAGAACAGCGCCGGCTACCGACGCGTACTCGAGCTCACGCCCTTCGGCCGCTTTTCTGAGGAGCAGGCCGCCGCGGCTCATGTCGCCACGGCCGACGAAGTCCAGCGGAAACCGGAGGCGATCTCCCAAAATGGCCAGGAGCACGTCGACGTACTTGGGAGACGCAACGCTGCCGAGGAGCACGACGTCGCATTCGGACCCGATCTCGCGCAGCAACGCCCGAGCGCTCTGCTCGAGCGGACGACGATAGCTCGTGTTTTCGGGGTGCACGTCGCCTGTCGCAAAAGCGCGCAGCGCAGAGGAGGTCACGCGGGTGTCGGCCCCACGAAGACCGGCCGTCGTGGTGATGACCTGAATTCCTTCCCCGACGACCGGATTGCCGGGGTCCGGCACGGCCGCAAAGCGTCGCGCGTAGGCCAGCTTGCCACGAAAGTAGAGCCCGCTCACAAACGCGAACACATCGCCGAGAGGTGCGCCCTCTTTCGTGCGCAACTGTTCGGCTAATGGGAATTTGGCGTTGGGCGACAAAACCTGACGGGCTCTGGTGCCGCCGCAGTGCGCAGGTGATAACAGAAAGATGCGATTCACTTCCAACTTACTTTCCACTTTCCACTTTCCACTTTTAACTTTGCGTCAGAATCCCCACCGCAACAATACCGCGCCCACCGTAAACCCGGCGCCGACAGATGCCAGCAGCACGAGGTCTCCTTTCTTCAACCGGCCGGAGCAGACCGCGTCGTTCAACGCCAGCGGAATCGTTGCCGCCGTCGTGTTGCCGAACCGCTCGATGTTGATCACCACTTTAGCGGGGTCGAGCTCGAGGTTTTCCGCGGCCGCAGCAATGATGCGTCGGTTGGCTTGATGCGAGACAAACAGATCGAGGTCGTTGGTCTTGAGGCCGTTCCGGTCGAGCACACGGCGCGCGATCTCCTCAGTCTTCCGGACAGCAAACTTGAAGACGGCCCGCCCATCTTGTTTTACGTAATGCAGCCGTTGATCAATGGTCTCGTGCGACGGCGGCCGCAAGCTGCCGCCCGCCGGCATCTGCAACGCCGGCCCGCCGCTGCCGTCGATTTCGTGCTCGAAGTCGATGATCGAGCCCTGACCGTCCAGCGCAGGGGAGACGACAACCGCGCCGGCGCCGTCGCCGAACAGCACACAGGTCGAGCGGTCGGTGTAGTCCAGGATGCTCGACATCACGTCGGCGCCAACCACCAGGACGTTTTCGTACGCACCCGTGGCCACGAATTGGCTGGCCGTCGTCAGCGAATACGTGAACGCGGAACATGCGGCACTCAAGTCGAATCCCCACGCATGCGGCGCCCCGATTTTTGCCTGAATCAAGCACGCGGTGCTGGGGAACATCATGTCCGGCGTCACCGTTCCGACGACGATCACGTCGATGTCCGCCGGGGTCAGGCCCGCCCTGGCGATAGCAGCCAGTGCCGCCTCTTTACCCAGATCGGACGTGGCCACACCCGGATCGGCGATGTGTCGTTCGCGGATGCCCACGCGTTGAACGATCCATTCGTCGCTCGTGTCGAGCATCTTTTCGAGATCCGAATTGGTGAGCACACGCGGCGGGACGTAGGTGGCGAGCGACGCGATCCTCGTCGGTCGTCCGCCGGCACGTGGAGCGCGTTTCGGCACGGACGTCTTCGTCTCGCGACGAGATCCGGTGGGCGTGTGTGGGGAAGTCGAAGTGTCGCTTACCACAGTCGTGTCGTCCTCCCGGGCTGCTCGAGCCCGAAGTAGCCGTAGGCGCGTGGCGTCGCGACGCGGCCGCGCGGCGTCCGATCCAAGAATCCAATCTGGATCAGAAACGGCTCGTAAATGTCCTCGATCGCATCCTTTTCCTCGCTGATCGCCGCGGCGAGCGTATTGAGACCGACTGGCCCGCCGTCGAACTTCTCGATGATCGTCCGGAGAAGCTTCCGGTCGATTTCATCGAAGCCGTTCTCGTCCACCTCGAGGAGCTTGAGCCCGGCGCAAGCCACGTCGAGCGTGATACTGCCAGCCGCGCGGACCTGAGCGTAGTCGCGAACACGGCGGAGCAACCGGTTGGCAATCCGCGGTGTTCCTCGGGCGCGGCGCGCGATCTCCGCCGCCGCCGCGCTGTCGATGGGCACGTCCAGGATCCTCGCCGACCTGCGCACGATTTCCTCGAGATCCGCCGACGTGTAGAACTCGAGACGATGCACGATGCCGAACCGCGACCGAAGCGGCGACGTCAGCAGGCCCGTCCGTGTGGTCGCCCCGATGAGAGTGAATCGTTCGAGGCGCATCTTGACTGTTCTCGCGCTGGGCCCCTGCCCGACCACAATGTCCACTTCGAAGTCTTCGAGCGCCGGATAAAGGATTTCTTCGATGGCCGGCGACATGCGATGGATCTCGTCGATGAACAACACTTCGCCCGGCGCAAGGTTGGTTACGATGCCGACCAGATCGCCCGGCTTCTCAATCGCCGGACCCGAGGTCGCCCTGACCGGCACTCCCATCTCGTTGGCGATCACGTAGGCGAGTGTGGTTTTGCCAAGACCAGGCGGCCCGTGCAACAACACGTGGTCGAGCGATTCGCCGCGCTGCCTGGCGGCGGCAATCGCCACCTGCAGGTTCTCGCGGACATGGTCCTGTCCGATGTATTCGTCGAGCGTGCGAGGCCGCAGCCCGACCTCGTATTGGGCATCTTCGTCCGCCCGCACTGCCGTGATGACTCGAGGGTCGGTCATACTCTTACGAATTCAGAAGTTTGAGGTTAGAAGTCAGAAGTCTCAACTCACTTCAGCCTTCAGACTTCTTCCTTCACTTTGCCAGCTCCCGAAGTGCTTGTTTCAATGTTCGCTCGAAGCCCGCGTTGGGCGCCGCCTTGAGCGCCGACCCCACCGCCTTCTCCGCAAGCGGCCGATGATAGCCCAGGTTTACCAGCGCCGAGAGAAGATCATCGCGCAAGGGTGCAGACTCCGCCTCACCGATTGCCGCCTCGGCCGCCGCACGTGAGATCCGCGGCAGCCTATCCTTCAGTTCGAGCACGATGCGCTCGGATGTCTTCTTGCCGACGCCGGGAATCCCCGTCAAACGCCCAACGTCGCCGCGATCGATTGCCTGTACGAGGTCCAGCGGTTCGATACCGGACAGAACCGACAGGGCGAGCTTCGGTCCGATGCCGCTGATTCCAATCAACCGCTCGAACAGGTCCTGTTCGAGCATGGTCGCGAAACCGTAGAGCGCCAGCGCATCCTCCCGCACGTGTGTGTAGATGCGCAGAACGACCTCACCGCCGGGCTCGCCAACGACGTAGAACGTGGACAGCGGCACGAAGACCTGATAGCCGACGCCGTCGACGTCGACGACGACCCGGTTTGGCTGTTTCTCGAAGATCCTGCCGCGCAGATGCGCAATCACAAGATCCAGTTAAGGCCTGAAGTGACGCCAGCTGGTCGGCGCCGTGCGCGATACCTTGGGCGCGGTGCCGGAGATCCTCGAGCTCGAATGCAGGTGACAAATGGCAACGGCAAGCGCGTCCGCCGCGTCGTGGGGCACCGGAACCGACGGCAGCCGCAGCATCAATCTCACCATGTGTTGGACCTGGTGCTTCTCGGCCCGTCCATAACCGACCACCGCGCGCTTGATCTCGGCCGGCGTGTACTCGACGACCGGAACGCCCGCTTCAATCGCCGCCAGCATCGCCACACCACGCGCGTGACCCAGCTTCAGCGCACTCCGGACATTGGTCGCGAAGAAAAGATTCTCGATCGCCACACAATCGGGGCCACATTGCTTGAGCAGCGCCGCGAGTTGTGTATGGATGGCCAGCAGCTTGTCGGGAAACGATGTCGTGGCGCGGCTCGTGATTGCTCCGCAGGTCACCAGGCGGTGGCGCGAACCGTCGCTCTCGACACAGCCATAACCGGTGCGTTCGGAGCCCGGATCGATCCCGAAAATCTTCACGCGAGCGAAGCCTCGATCTCCTTCTCGGCGATATCGAAGTTCGACCAGACGTGTTGCACGTCGTCGTGCTCCTCGAGAGATTCCATCAGCTTGATCATCTGCTGGGCGGGCTTCCCTTCGAGCTTGACGTAGTTCTGCGGAATCATCGACACCTGCGCGGTGGCAGGCTCGACCCCGAGCCCTTTGACCGCGTCATGAACGGCGGGAAACGCGTCCGGGGCACTGAACACTTCCCAGTTGTCCACATCGTCTTGCAGGTCGTCCGCACCGGCGTCGAGGACGGCGCTCATCAGCTGCTCTTCGTCCGCTTTGGCTTTTTCGATGACGATGTAGCCCTTTTTGGTGAACATCCAGGCCACGGCGTTGGCGGCCGCCAGATTCCCGCCGTGCTTTTCCAACAGGTGACGCAGCTCGCCGACCGTGCGGTTCTTGTTGTCGGTCAGCACATCCATGATGAGAGCCGCGCCCCCGGGGCCGTAGCCCTCGTACTGCGCCTCCTCGTAGGACACGCCGGGTTCTTCCCCTGTCCCTCGACGAATGGCCCGTTTGATGTTGTCGGCGGGCATGTTGTTTTGTTTGGCGTCGGCGATGATGGTTCGCAAGCGCGGGTTCATGTCGGGGTCCCCCCCGCCCGCGCGCGCCGCCACCGTCAGCTCCTTGATGAGGCGGGTGAAGACCTTGCCCCGCTTCGCGTCAGCTGCGCCCTTCTTGTGCTTGATTGAGTGCCACTTGGAATGGCCGGACATGGCGGAACTCCAGAAAAACCAATGAATTAACGCGCCAAATCTTACCACCGCCGGGCGAGGATGATCCAGACGTCCGCACGCTCGTCCCACGGGTGCCCGCGATAGTCGCCAAGAAGGGCTTCCACACGAAACCCCGTGCGCTCCAGACGTTGCACCATTTGCGGGATCGAGAGCGTACGGAACGCCAATTCGAACTGATGCTCGATTCGATGTTTGCCACGGCGCTCCACATAGCGCTGTTCGAATCTGGTCAGGCGACGTTTGCGGTCCTGACGAACCGACTCAATCAGCGTCAGATGAGCTCCGCCGGCTCTGCGACCCCTCAGCTGAACGCGGTTGCTGTACTCGCGCCAATTCGGAACATCCGGTACGAGATCGATCCCGAATGCCCCGTTGCGGACGAGAACGTGATGGACGGATTCGAGGGTTGCCGCGAGATCGCCGTCGTCGAGCAACGACTGCAGGACGCCGTAGGGTGCGAGCACCGCCGAAAACTGCCCGCGAGCGAAGGGCAGCGCGCGAATGTCGCCCTGCACAAAGAGCAGGTTCTTTCTGTGGCGCAGGGCTTCCGCCTCCGCTCGCCGATGAGGGGAGCGAGCTTCGGCGAGACTCGCCGAAGCGCCGAAGGCGCGAACGCGGTTTGCCCTGCGGACTGCCCGCGACAGCATCGATGGAGAGCGATCGATCCCGACAAGCGAGACACCGGCACGCGCGAGCGGCAGCGAAACGCGGCCGGTTCCGCACCCGAGCTCGAGGACACGGCCTTTTGCTCTCAAAGCCAGGCGGCGCCAGAACGGGATGTCGCGACGCCCGAGCGTCTGGGCGTTCTCCCAGTCGTAGAACGGGGCGTACTGATCCCAGCCTTCCCAGCCTTCGCGGGAAACTTTCATGAGGTTCTCGCTCGGGGCTTCAGTCGGACACGGCGAGCTCGCCTGGAACGATGGGTCGCGTGCGCGGCAGGCGGCCGCGGCGGGCGAGATTCCCCATGACGACGAGAATGCCGACAAAGACGACCAGCTTGAACACGTCGGCCACCCTTGTGTTCGGCAACACTTTCCATAACAGCCACAGCACGGGCTGAGCGACGCACACCGCCCAAACCGATCCGTAGAAGTAGCGCCGCTCGTGCCCCTCTCCTTGGGTCGATGCCTTCACGCGTGGCAGTCGCCCCAGTGCGCCGAGCAACCAGATCGATCCGGCCAGCGGAAAATACGCGACACGGTAGATCTCTTTGAGATGCCAGCGACCGGTGACGATGGCCATCACCAAGCCAGTGATATTCAGTACCGCGAACGTGATGACCTCGCTCCACGCGAACGTATAACAGATGCGCCGATACAGAGGGTTCGGACGATCTTCGGTGAAGCGGATGATGTAGGGCCTCGGCTCCACGCCGGGCAACTTGCCATTCAATCCGGCGATGGCCGTGCCGACCAGCACGGCACCCAGCCACAACGCCATCCGCGAATCGAAGCCGCGCTCGAACAGGTCGAACGTGAGCGGTCCCGGCGCGATGAAGAACACGAAGATCCAAATAGGCCAGTGATTGAATCGGTAATAGAGCTTGTTGCGCTCTCGAATCTTTCGCTGCGATGCGTACTCGACGGGAATGGCTGCCACGAAACGAAGGTGCCTCCGGTTAGCCCTGGGAGTATAGCCAGCACACCGTCCCGGCGCCACTGCCCAAGTCTGGCGAAGTCCCTACGGCTGACCGATACTGAGAACGAGGCGTTGCCCAATGAAGAAAGCTGCAGCCGTTTTCGTGTGTGCCTTGCTGTTGACATCTAGTGGGCTCGCCGATGATTGGCCGGCAGCTACCACGCAGAACGTGTTCAGCGAAAACGGTCGCTACTTTGTGCGGATCCTCCCTGGAGAGAGCGTTGGCGATAGTGTTGGCTTCAGCGGTGCGCCCAAGGGCCGCTTTGCCCATGCCGAGTTTTATGCTCGCGGCGCCAATCGCGCTTACGAGCTCGTGGCGGACACCGCCCTCCAGAATCCCGTGAGCCCGACAGATGCGCTCGTCACCAATAGCGGATTCCTGGTGACCTTCGATAACTGGCACAACCTCGGCTACGGCAAGGCGGTCGCGATCTACGGACCCAACGGCCGTCTCATTCAGGCTTATTCACTCGAGCAACTCTACGCGCCCGATCGGCTCAGCAAGATCCCACGGTCGGTATCCTCGCGGTGGTGGCGGTGTGCTCCACAGGGGTACGTCGACCCCGACAAGCAAACCGAGATTTACGTCTTCGAACATTTCGGCGGGACGTTCACCTTCAAGGTTGAAAGTGGGGCGTTCGCCTACCACCCAGGCCAGGCGAAATGCACACCTCCGAAAGGGCCCTTCTCCGCTTCATGGTTCGGCCAATAGTCACCGCGGTCGTTTGCGGGCTGCTGCTGACGGCCGCAGGGCTGATCCACCGAGACTTCATCCATTGTTCGAAGCTCGATCCGACGCATCCAATCCCGGCGTCGAACTATTTCGAAGCGCGCGGCTTCCCAAACGGCTGGTTGACGAGCGACAACGGTACCTGCGGCCAGTTGCCGGGCGTTCCTGGAAGGATCTTATGGGACGCGCTTCTCTACTCTGCCGCGTTCTGGATTGTGTTCACGGGTCTTGCAGCCAGGTTCCTCCCGCGTTTCGTGCGTTCGAGTCGCATTCCGCCACTCATCGTCGGGGCCGGCGTGCTCCTGGTGTGGATAATCGGATAGCCTCCACCTGAGCGGCTCTCAAGGGGCGTCGCGCCAGATGCCGCGGCGAGCCGCCCTGGCTTCCTGCTCGGCACGTTTCAGTTCATCCAGACGCACCAGCGGCCTCCGTGCGTTGACTCGTGCCAGACCTTCCCGGACGAGTACTGCGTTGACGAACAACCCATCCTCCCGCCAGAGGTACGCACCTCCAGCGCCGCCACCAGACGACCGGCTTTCGTATTCGAGGCGAACCCAGTGCTGAAGTACCAGATTGGCAAGTTTTTCGCGAGCGCGGATCCCGAGCGCGTCTCGTCCAGGATTCGACTTCGTCGCGGGCGCAGAGATGCCGAGCAGATGTACGCGGCCGCGCGTGGCAACATCGATTGAATCTCCACTTAGCACCGCGCGGACGAGCAGCGATTCCGAGCGTTGCAACGTCCTAGACCGGGGCTCTGCCCCGGACCCCGGCTCGGGAGTCTCAGCCGTTGTAACACTCGCGAGGATGAGAATGAGCAGAAACTGCATTCGCGATCTCCGTTGGCGCGGGTTTGCGCCGATCGCAAATGACTGGTGCAATGAGTGGACCGTCTATTTGGCAGATCGGAAGGCCATTCGCAGGGTCACGCCAACGGTTCGGGGATCTCCAGGCAGCCCCACGATCAGACCTGATCCACCGGGCGCTGCGGTGAGGAACTCGTAGTACTTCGTGTCCAGCACGTTGCGCGACCAGAAGAAGAGATCCCATCCGTCGGACCAGCGAAAGCCGACGCGGGCGTTGAGCAGCCCGTAGCCATCAACCATCATGTACCGCGAGGCCGAAGGGCTCGACGAGAACTGGGATCGATAGCTGCCATCGAGAGCCACGAAGATTTGCCCGGACTGACCCAGAACCGTCGCCGGCATGCCGTAGTCGCCGCCAAAGGAAACGGCCCACTTCGAGATGCCGGGCAGAACGGAGCCCGAAATATCCTTGACCTGCGGTCCGCCCGTCTCTTCGATGGGAGGAGGCGCATCCGGGAACGAGACGTAGATGCCGTCGGTGTACGCCGCTGCGCCGTAAAACAACAACCTCTTGTTCACGCGTGCGTTGCCGTCGAACTCGGCGCCCCGCACGCGCACCTTTTCGGCATTGGCCAGGTAGCCACGCAGCACGCCCACTTGCGGGTTCACAACTTGTGTTTGAAAGTCCTTGATCCCGGTGTCGAACACCGTCACGTTGGCGGTCACCCCCGGAAGCGGCTCGGTCTTCACGCCGACTTCGACGTGACGCACGTCCTCGGGCTTCACGGTGGCAGCGGACAGAACGGGGCGGCCCAACGCGTCCGTGGGCACCCCGTTGAGATTGAGGCCCACGGACTTGAACCCGGTCGCATACGTCGCGTAGGCGTTAACGTGTTGGGTGAACCGGTAGGCCGCGGTGACCTGGCCAGAGGTGTTGGTGTCGTCGACGTCCGTGGCGTAGGCCTGGGCTGCGAGGATCGAGAGCTTCAGCGCTACTTGCGCCGGGTTGGTCGTGTCGAGGCCACCGTAGACCTGCTGATCGAAATTCACGCTCTTCTGGTCGTAGTTGAACCGGAGGCCGGGCAGCAGGCGGAGGCGATCGGTGACGGACCATTCGAGCTGGCCGAACAACGCCGTGCTGACATTTCGATACGTGAGGTACTGATCGAAGCCATATCCGTCGAGCAGGCTGGGAGTCGCCAAGGCGCTCGGTGCCAGAAGAAAGCGCGACGCAGCAGCGCCCTGTTCCTGCTTGAAGGACGGATTCGAGTCGAGCGCTTGTCTGAACGCAAAGCCGCCAGCCACGAAGTTCAACTGCGACGAGAGCGACCCGGCGTATCGGACTTCCTGCGTCCATTGCCGCTGCGTCGAGGGGGCGGCCGAGATCGTCGTGATGGGCAGGCCGATGAAGTCACGGTCGTTCGACGGATCCCAGTTCCAGTAGCGCCAGGCAGTCGCCGACGTCAACCGGCCACGTCCGATCGTCCAATCAACCGTCAGCGAAGCGCCGCCGAGATCCTGATTGGACTGCCAGGGTGTATCGGTATCCACCAGCCGATCGAAGGCATTGAAACTCGGCGGCGTATAGTTCAGGTCCGCTGCGATCTGCGCATACTGCCGATTGGCGGGACGCAGTGTCGGCGCCACACTGGCGACAACCTGCGCGTACCCGTCGGGGCGCTGGCGCGTGTGGTCCGCTGCAACCGAAACCGCAAGATCCTTCGACGGAGCAAACAACACCTGGCCTCTCACCCCAAGGTTATTGAGCGTATTCGTGTGCTGTTGCGTGACAGTATTGAATAGAAAGCCATCGCGGCCGGTCCCGGAGAACGACACCCTTCCCGCAACGGTTCTGCTGAGAGGCCCGGAGAGCGAGGCCTTCGCCTGCAGGAAGTTGAAGCTGCCGTACGCGAGCTCGGCTTGGCTCTCGCGCTTGAACCCGGGCTTGCGGCTGGTGACGTTGATAGCCCCCGCGGTCGTGTTCTTGCCGAACAACGTCCCTTGAGGCCCACGCAGTACTTCGACCCGCTCAACATCGAGGAAGTCGAGCGTTGCCGCGGCCGGCCGCGCGTAGAAGACACCGTCGACGTACAAGCCGACACCCGGCTCGATGCCGTCATTGGTGAGGCCAAAGGGCGCGCCCATGCCGCGGATCGTGACCGACGAATTGCGCGGATTGGACGAATAGAACTGAACGGTCGGAATCAACTCTTTCACGCGATTCACGTTGAAGGCGCCGGCGTTGGCGATCAGCTCCCCACTGAGCACGGACACCGGAATGGGAACCTCCTGCACTTCCTCCTCGACTCGCCTGGCGGTCACAACCACCCCTTCGTTGATGCGCGCCGGTGCCAGCGTCATGTCGAGTGCCACTGTCTGGCCGGCATCGAGCACGACTTTGCGGGTTGCTGTTTCGAAACCGTCCAGCACGGCTTCCACGCGGTATTCACCGGACACCAGGCCGACGAATCGATACGACCCTTGTCCGTCGCTCACCGCTTCGACCGAGGTGCCCGAGGCTTCATTGACCGCTCGGACGGTCGCGCCTGGAATCGCCCCTCCCAGCGAATCGCGAATAAGGCCACTGACAACGCCCGTGACGTTCTGGGCCGTCGCTGCCGCAGCTCCCAGCGCAACAACGAAGGTGACGACAATCGTGAAGAATCTGCGAGACATCGGAAGCGCTCCAAGCCGGTAAGAGAATCGAGCGTCTGGCCGCTGGGTTCTTTAGCCAAGACCCAAAGGCTGCGTGACGAGGTCAGCCGACCGACTCGGCGCTGGTGAGGGAGGAATCGGAGATCCGTGCTGTCCGCTCACCTGCCGGCAGTCGGCGGGATACAGGTGCACGAACACAAGCCCCTGCAACCAGGGGCGGGCCGGAACATGTCGCGGGACATGTCTCGGGACGTAGCAAGGGCAGGGCCGCAGAATCGAAGCGAAAACTACGGTATTTTGATGGGTCATCCAGAATATTGTGATATGTTCACTTTTTTTAGTTATTACAAACAGAACTATTCGTTAAATGTCACATAAATTTAGGCCGTCGGGCGTCCGGCCAAGACCTCTGCCCGAGCACTTGATCAGCGGCAGTCCACCCGGCGGTGAGGAACGGCTGATCGGTGGCGAGACTGGCCTGGCCGCCGTAATTGGCCGCGCGCAGATGGTGGCTCGGAGCAGTGCGCCGGTGCTGCTGTTCGGAGAAACAGGAACGGGTAAGGAAATCATTGCCCGGGCGATCCATGAGCATTCGACGTTCCGAAGCGGCCCGTTCCGCCGTGTGAACTGCGGCGCCATCGCCCCCGAGCTGATCGACTCGGAGCTGTTCGGCCACGAGCAAGGCGCGTTTACCGGTGCCGTGACGCGGCGCAAGGGATGGTTCGAACAGGCCGACGGTGGAACCCTGTTCCTGGATGAGATTGGCGAGCTCGCTCTCGCCGCGCAAGTGCGGCTGCTTCGGGTCGTGCAGGACGGCGAAGTGGTTCGGGTCGGTGGGGAGCGTCCCGTTCGCGTCAACGTCCGGATCGTCGCAGCCACGCACCGCGATCTACCGGCAATGGTGGAGGCGCAGACGTTTCGGGAAGATCTGTACTATCGCCTCTCCGTGTTCCCGATCGTCATCCCACCGCTGCGCGACCGCCCTCACGACATTCGAGCCTTCGCCGATTATTTCGCCGAGCGAGCCGCGAACCGGTTCGGCCTCAGGCTGGTGCCCGTCTCCGATGACGATGTGCGTGTCCTGACGGAATATCGGTGGCCAGGCAACGTGCGCGAAATGGCCGCGGTGATGGACCGCGCCGTCCTGATCGGGCAGGGCCGCACGCTCAACGTGACCGCCGCTCTCGGTCAGGGTCCGCTCACGCCGCCTCCCTTGTCGGCCCGTGTCCCCGAGGCTGCTCCGGCGGCCACGATTGAGCCGCTCGACGTGGTGATTCGACGGCACATCGAGGCTGCGCTGTCCGCGACGTACGGACGCGTGGATGGCCCGCATGGAGCAGCCCGCCTGCTCCGCATCAATCCGCACACGCTCCGGTCCCGCATGCGGAAGCTGAGCATCGATCGGCGCCGATTCCGAAGCGCGCCTTCACCGCAGTAGAGCGAACCCGCTGAAGACCACGAGCGACATACAACGCCGAGATCGCAGAGACCGCGGAGAACTTCTTGGCATATTCCTGTTTTCGATCCGCTATATGTTTACGCGCTTGTACATCACGAACGTACGCCCACGAAGGGTCACGAAGATCAGCGATCGCCAGAACTCAGTTTGGCCACGGAGAGACTATGAGCGGGCCGCAGCGATAAGCTCCTTAGGGTGTTCAAAGCCAGAAGGAGGCTGTGATGATCACAACGACCCGCCCGGAGATGAGTGTAAACGAGCCGACGTTGTATGTGGCGTTCGAGTTGGGGAAAAAGGAATGGAAGCTTGCGATGACGGGTTCGGGGTGGACCCGTGGTTACGGACCGTAGCGAGTGGAGATTTGCGGGGGGTGGAGCGCGCGGTGCGGCAGGGGCGGATGCGGTTCGGGTTGTCGGCCCAGGCGTCGGTGGTGAGCTGCTACGAAGCGGGGCGCGACGGGTTCTGGATTCATCGCGCGCTGACGCAGCGGGGGATTCGCAATCGGGTGGTGGATTCGGCGAGCATCGAAGTGAATCGACGGGCGCGGCGCGCAAAAACGGATCGGCTCGATGCCGTGAAACTGGTACGGATGCTCGTGCGGGTCTGTTACGGGGAGCGTCGCGCGTGGAGCGACGTGCGCGTGCCGACGGTGGCAGCGGAAGCTGCGCGCCAGGTCAGTCGCGAGCGGACCGCATTAGTCCAGGAGCAGACCCGGCTGATCAATCAAATGCGCGGCTGGCTCGCCACGTGGGGGTGCGCGTTGCCGCGGCATCGCCCGAGCGGCTGGTGGACCGCAGTCTACGACTGGGCCGGGGCGCCGCTGCCCGTCGAGGTGCAAACGCGCCTCGCCCGCGCGGTGGCGCGCGGGGCGGTGCTGGCGAGCCAGATCGCGGAGCTCGAGGGTCAGCAACAGGCGGCCGTCAGGGCCGCGGCGCCGGCGAGTGCGTTGCGGCAGTTGGTGCAGCTGAAGGGGGTTGCGACGACGGGCGCATCGGTGTTGCTCGACGAAGGCTTGGTGTGGCGCGCGTTCCGCAATCGGCGCCAGATCGGCGGGCTCTTGGGGTTTACGCCGACGCCCTTCGACAGCGGGGAGTCGGAGCGGGAGCAAGGGATCAGTCGGGCGGGCAACGCGCGCCTGCAGGCGATCAGCATTCAGCTGGCGTGGAACTGGGTGCGGTGGCAACCGCACAGCGTCCTGACGCAGTGGTATCAGGAGCATTTCGGGACGGGGCAACGCGCGCGCCGCATTGGCATTGTGGCGGTGGCGCGGAAGCTCGTGATTGCGTTATGGCGGTATGTCACGACCGGTGTGGTCCCCGCCGGCGCGGTCCTGAAAGGCGCCTGATGTCCGTCAGACACCCGTCGGCGGTGCGTTGACGGGTCGCACGCGCGCGGCGCGTACGGTCTGTGAAGGGTCGCGCCGCGCGACCGTCACGGAGAAGGTACCGCCGCTCACGTGTCCGGATCGAGACTGGATCGTCTCAGGGGGCCGCGCGTCGTCGCGCGCGCTCGAATAGAAGTCGAGGCTGGGGTCCTGTACCCGCTTCACACCCGGACCCGCGTGCGGATGGACGAGTCAACGCCGACCGCGACCGCGCTCATGCGACGGCCGCCTACGCACGCCCGCTCTTGGGTGGGGGCCTGCTTCGGCGGCGGCGAGATTCGAGAATGTGTCGTTGAGACCAAACGTCTTAGAAACGAAAAGGGAGCTTGACAGCGGCCCACAACATAGAAGTCACGGAGAAAACGTCGGTCTGAGAGCGCTCGACGCGGCGCCGCGCAGCGGCGCCTCTGTGGCTCGGTGACTTTGTGGCACAACATATTGTGACGCTTCGTGGTGCCGCCGCCTACGTCCGTCGAAAAATGGCCATAGACAACTCCCCGTACTCGCGTCCTCTGCGTTTGACGTGTTAGTGACCAACTAAGCGCGCCCGCTAAAGGCATCGCAGAGCCGGTGCAGCGCGATGCCGACTGCGACGGCGACATTCAGCGAATCAACTTCCGGCGCAATCGGGATGCGAACTCGAACGTCCGCAGCCGTCTCAACCTCGCTCGTCAATCCCTGATCTTCGGTTCCAACCAGCAACGCGAGCCTTGGGGAGGGGAGCGCGGTCGAGAATTCGCTGAGCGTGACGGACGGCTCACGTGGCGTCAGCGCCGCAATTGTGAAGCCGCGGTCGCGCAGCTGGGCCAGATCATCCGGCCACTTCTCAATCCGCGCGAACGGAACGCGCAATGTCGCAGCCATCGAGGTGCGAATGGCTTTGCGATACAGCGGATCGCAACAAGTCGGACTGAGGAGCACGGCGTCGGAAGAGAACGCGGCGGCGTTACGGAACACGCCGCCGACGTTGTCCGGGTTGGTAACCCCTTCCAGAATCACGACGACTGTGCGGCTCTTTCGAGTCTGCGTAAACTCGGCGAGCAGACTGCCCGACGTCCGCGCGGTCGGACGCTCGACAAGCGCAAGGCAGCCGCGATGAACGTTGTATCCGGCAATCTCGACAAGATCAGCCGTCTCGCAGATGTACACCGGCACGTGCTGAGCCAGTTCTATCAGCGCGGCTTCGAGACCTCGGTACGCGGTGTCGTTGACCAGCACCGAGCGAAAACGGTGGCCATCCTCGATCAGCCGCTTGACGACCAGGCGGCCCTCCGCCACGAAGAGACCTCGCGACTTGACGAGATCGGCTTCAGCAATATGGCGATAGTCGGCGACCCGCGGGTCGAACGGATTCGTCAAGCGCTCGATGGGCATCACTCACGAAATGCATAATGCACAATGCACAATGCTAAATGCACGAGGGTAGAGAGAAACATTTGCATTTTGCATTAGGCATTTTGCATTTCAGGAACTCTCTATTCCGAGCGCTCCTTGATTTGCGTCCGGTGCATGACTCGACGCAGTGCTGGATCGAAACCATCACGGCGATGCATGGTGCACCGGTTGTCCCAGAGCACAAGATCGCCCGCCCGCCAGTGATGGCGCCAGGTCAGAGCGTCGTTGGTGGCTATGGTCCAGATGTGGTCCAGCAGCGACTCGGATTCCTCCTGCGCGACGCCCTCGAGGTATGCATTCCGCCGGCGACCGAGATAGAGACATAGTCGGCCCGTTTCCCGATGCTCACGGACGAGCGGGTGCAGTGTCCCCGGCGCGTTTCGAGGGTCCACGGACGGCGCAAGGCCCTGCCGAAGATAGCCGCCGCTGTTGTAGGTGCCGTCGTGCTTGACTCGTAAACCGAGAAGCCGCTGTTGCAATGCTGGTGGTATCGCCTCCCAGGCGCCGTACATCGTCGAAAAGTACGTATCGCCGCCCGTGTCCGGCACCTCGAGAGCGTATAGCACGCTGGCTTTCGGCGGAGCCTTCACATACGACATATCGGTGTGCCACACAGCCTCGCCGGCACCAAGACTGCCGATCGCCATGCCGTCTTCCACCACGTTCGACACGACATAAATCTCAGGGTGGCCCTCGACAAAACGTCGTCCGCTCTCCTGAATGGGCGCGAGTTCCAAGTCTCCGAAGCGACGGCTGAAGGTGATGAGCTCGAGGTCGGAAAGCTGTTGATCGCGGAACAGCAGCACCTGATGTGTGAGCCAGGAGCGATACACGACAGTGAACGCCCGATCGTCAATCGTGCGCAGATTCAAACCCCGGACTTCGGCACCTAGCGCGGCACCTGTCGGGACTACGGCCGTGGGGCGCATCTACCTGCTTAGTTTGCGGCCCAACGCGACACGTCGCAAGTCACCAGAACGACGAAAACGAAAACTAAGTCGGTTCGCGCGGCCCTCTCTGTCATGCCGACAAACAGGGCCACGCGATTCTCTCCTTTCTGCGGCTAAGGTTGCTTCCGAGTAGACGGGCTTGGCCCGACCTCAACTTCGCGGCCAATCCGGGAGCGTCGGCGGGACGTGATGGTCACGTTGTTCTGGACGTCATTGAGTGCAGGAATTGCCCAGGCGATCTCACCGACATCGCGCTTGAGCCGCTTGTGTTGGACCGAGCCCGTCAGCGTTGCGCGCCCTCCCTCACACCGGACCTCGACTTCGGAAGTACCAGGGAGCAGATCGATCGCATCGTAGATGAAGTCCTCGACTTCGTGGTCGTTCGTCGGCCCCTGCGGCTGGCCCCGTCGAATAGCGACGGCTGCCAACAGTCCCGATGGCGTGACACCGGTGATCTCAGCGGCGACGAGCGAGGACACGGGAGAAAGACCTGGCACCATCCCGTTGGCAAGCCCGGGTACGTTCGGGGGCAACGCGCTGGACGCCACCATGCTTTGTGCGGGGGGCGATACCCCACTTGCCACGCTTGGGATACCTTGAGGAGGGAAGAATAGCGGGGCGATCATCGGCCGGCCGCCCGCGGCGAGCGTCTGAAGCCATCCTGCTCCAGAAGGCGGTGCAGCGACCCAGGAAGAACCTGATCCGAAAAGGGGCTCTAGCATCGGAACTCTCCTGTTCTGTACACGCATTTCTTTTCTCGGGCGCGTGCGTCATCTCAGCGGGCCGCCCGAGTTTCGATCCGATCCGATCACATCACGTGAGTGGCCGCCTGTCCGCCGAAACCCGCGGGACCAACGCCGAGACCGAACTGTCCGGAAGTCCCCAATCCATAGGTCGGCCATTGCTGCTGCAATTGTTGAATTTGCTGGGGAATGAACTGGATGAGTTGCTGGAGCTGCTGGAGCTGTGCGGGCAGCGATTGAATCAGCTGCTGAAACTGCTGAAGCTGCAGCTGCTGCAGGTACTGCACTTGTTGAAGTTGTTGCGGCACGAGCTGCAACAGTTGAAGCACTTGCGGCTGCGGCACTCCAGAGCCGTAGGCGCCAACCGGGATCGTCGACTGCGGGAGAAGACCAGGTGACGAGAGAGTCTGCGGAAAACCGTAGGTACCAAATCCTAGCTGCATGTGTCCTCCTCCTCGAGCCGGAGCTCGAGCCTTCTCGAACCGAGCAGAAACATCTTCGATCCTCCTGCTCTTCGAGAAGCACTTGTTAATGGTTGTCGATCGAGTCGGTCGTGAGCGACGAGGGGCGGAGCAACGCGCGTACCAAGCCAGGAGAAACGTGCAGGGCGCTAGGTCCGTGATGGAAGCGAAATGTCCGCGATGTGGACTTGAGTGATGGCGCTGTTATCGATCAGATGTAGCTTGCGCGTACGACAGCGCGTCACTGTTACGCGCAAGTTCGCTACAGCACAACAACTACCAGGCCCAGCGCTTTAGGATCTCGGGATGCTCAGCGGATCGATACGTGCGCTGCGGCGGGCCGGTACGATCGAGGCGATCGCGGCCGTCAGCGCGACAACGAGGGCTACCGTCACAAAACGCCAGAGCGTCGCTCGGACGAACGCACGAGCCCATCGGGATCCGGCCACGGTAAGGGTCGCAGCAGCACCGCATAGGTCACGCTGAAGAGTGCGGTCGTCGCGCCAATGCCGAGCGCGAGCGTGAGAACCGCTACCGCGGTAAAATCCGGACTGCGGCTGAGCGGGCGCCGCGCATAACGAAGGTCGACCAGCAGTTCGTCGATGATCCGCACGCTAGAAACGTCGCGGCACTCTTCCTTCCGTTGCTCGAACCCCGCCATTGCTCGAACGGCCTCCCGACGGGCTTGATCGATCGGCACTCCCTGACGTCCGCGGCGAAACAGTCCGCGCAGGCGCAACGGACGGAATAGCGCCAGCGCTCCAGTCGCATGGCCGGAAGTCAGGCCTCCTTGAGTTTCACGATACGCGAGATGGCCGAAGACAGTCGATCCCAGTTCGCGGCTTCCTGCTCGAGCCGCCGGCGCCCTGGAGGCGTGAGCGAATAGAACTTCGGGCGGCGATTGTTCACGCTGGACCGCCATGCGGACTTGATCCAGCCGGAGTGTTCCAACTTGTGAAGGGCGGGATACAGCGAGCCGTCGCTGACCTGGAGTTCCTCTCGAGAAACCTGCTTCAGACGTTGGCCGATCGCCCAGCTTCCAGTGATTGGGAGCGTGAAGCGTTCAGGGCCTGGGAGCGCGAAGGCTTTAGCCGAGCGACCGCCAACATTCCCAGAATCAGCGTGGCAAATCCTGAAACCGCGGCGCTGGCATACAGCGCGCGCGGCCTGTAACTGAAGCTCACCACGTGGCGACCGGGCGAGAGGTGTACGGCACGGTAGAGGGCGTTGGCCCGGAGCAAAGGCGCGGGCGCACCGTCGACATCCACTCGCCAATCCCGATCGAACGTGTCGAGCAGCACGAGATAGCCGCTCGGCGTTCCAGCAGTGGCCTCGATCAGGATTTCCTGTTCCTCCTCGTGCGTGATCCGAGCGGACGCGACCCCTGCGGCGCCCGGCAAGCCGGCCGCTTCAGGAGCCGGCCGCTCCAGCATCACTGTGGAGTCGGCGTCGAAGGATGCTTCGAAGAGCCGCGCGAGCTGTGCCTTCGTGTCCGGAACGATCGAAGCCTGGGGGACGACGTAGACACGGCGGACGTCCGGCACGCACTCGAAAACTCCCATCGGCCCGAAAGCCTCGCCTACGAGCTGGATCGGCGACATGTCGGGACGCGGCGGCGTTCCGACCAGACAATATCGCACCGCTCCCCGCTCGAGGAATCGCAGCCGTTCCGCGCGGTCGGCATGCTCGAAGCGCCCTTCAGCCAGCGCATGCTCCATCGACCACAACAGCGGCAGATCGTATGACAACAGCTCCCGCACGCCCCAAGCCGCAGGCGTCATGGCGAGGTTGGCGACCATGACGGCTCGTCCCTGTTCCACGTTGAATCCGCGCGGCGGTCGCCATTGAACCTGTGGCATGTCGATGTCGCTTTCGATGAGCGTGCCGCGGAACTTGCCACCGAAATAGAACCGATCGTTCGGATGGCCCTTCAAGGCCGTGACCCACGCGGGAGGTCCGAGCTGCGAAGCAGACAGTACCGGATTCAGGTCCGTGTTCACGGTAATCAGCTCGACCATCGCGAGGCCGCAAAGCAGCGCCCGCGCCAACCCACCTTCACGTTTGGCTGCCCACCCAAGATATGCGAGGAGCGCGCTCGTAAGAAGAAGAATCAGGACGCGCGTGGCGATCGGAGGTACGCTGCTGAACAAGAAAGCGGCTCCCGCAACTGGATCGCTGACACCGATCAACGCTCCGAGCGCATGGAAGGCACGCGCCCCGGTGAATGGGACCACCAGTACCAAGGCATCCAACACAACGAGCGCCAGGACGACCACAAGGCCCACAACAATCAAGGTCTTGACGGCCCACGATGAAGGCGAGAACTTCGAGCCATGTCGTCTCTGCAGGCTGTCTGCCGCACTTGCGGCGAGCATCGCCAATCCGAACGACGCGAAGAGGAAGAACTTCACGGGAAAACGGAAGCTTTTGACGATCGGGACGATGCGTTGGAGGGTCGGGTAGACAGGCGTGTAGTCGCCGAAGGAAAGCAGGACGGCGACCATCACCACCGACAGCCAGAACAGCCGCCATCGACGCCGGCCGGTAAGCACGCCGAGCATGCTCAACAAGAGAACGATGGGCCCGACGTAAAGGGAATAGAAAAACGGATCGCGGTCGCTATTCAACGGACGCAGCCAGGGCATCTGCTGGTTGTAGCCGAAGTACGAGTGACCGAATACGTGCGGGAGGACCGATTCGAGCAGCCACAGCGGATGGAGCGACCAGAAGTAGTTGGCTTTCAAGAGACCGCGCGGCGACTGTTGAGCGGCAATGGTCATCGGCACCAACTGAACCGCCGACATGACGCCAGCCACGGCGATCGCGCCGACAACTCGAACGGCGACGCGTATTCGCGCGGCGAGCGACGAAGGCTCGTCCGCACCGACTACGACGTACCCAACCAGCAGGGCGAGCGTCCCGATCATGGTGACGGGCTCACCCGACAACATCTGACAGGCCACGAGTGCGGTCAGTAGCGCGAAGCTTCGAACTGATTGATCGAGACGGTCTCGATCCACCGCCCACAGCAACCACGGAATCCACGCGACCGACCACGATAGATTTGGAAAATTGCTCGTTGAGATGACCGCCCCACTCCCGGCAAAAACGACGGCGCCCAGCGTCGCGCTCGCGGGCGAAAAGTATCGGCGAAGAAAGAGCCAGGCGCCGAGTGCCGCCAGGGGGAACGGCGCAACGACAATCAGGTTGAAGCCCACCACGGCTGGAAACAGGACGCGCAACAGAACGACAGGAGGCAGGAACAATTGGTTGAGCGCGTCGGGAAACGTGGCCTGGCCGGCGGCAGCGGACGGATCCCACCACGGCCATTTACCGGCCAAAAGGGAGCTTCGGATCCACAGATGGCGCGGCCAGAAGAACATCGTCAGATCGCGGACGTAGAAGATTTTCGTGAGGCTCAGGCCCTGCGCGAATGGCACACATGCGACCAGAATTGCCAACGCTGGCCACGCCCAGGGCCGCCGTTCTAACGCCACGCTTCGCTTTTCGGCACAACGGAAGATTTTCCGCACCTTTGGGCCCAGTACCCTCTGGGACTGACGCACCGGAACTACACCAGCGTCTCAGTGGCTTCGGGCGTAAATGGCAGGAGTTCGTCGACACGGCCGTCACGAATCTTGGTCACCCACGACGCGTCGACGAGCAGCGCCCTTCCGATCGCGACGAGGTCGACTTCGCCGTCGTCCAGCATCCGCACGAGGCGATCGAGCGCTGCGGCCTGGCCGGTCTTGCGCTCGATCAGACCAGCCACGAAATCGTTGTCGAGGCCGACAGAGCCAACCGTGATGACCGGCTTGCCAGTCAGTTTCTTCGTCCAGCCTGCCAGGTTGAGAGTGGATCCGTCGAACTCCCTTTCCCAAAAGCGACGGCTGGAGCAATGAAACACGTCGACCCCGGCATCGACCAGCGGCGCGAGCCACCGAATTAGTGCGTCGGAAGTGGTCGCCACCTTCGCATTGAAATCCTGGAGCTTCCATTGCGAAAAACGGAACACGATCGGAAAGTCTGGACCGACGGCACGGCGGCATGCCTCGATCACTTCGGACGCAAAGCGGGTTCGTTGAACCAGATCACCTCCATACCGATCGGTCCGCTGATTCGTGACGTCCCAGAAAAACTGGTCGATCAGATACCCATGAGCGGCGTGAAGCTCGATCCCGTCGAAACCGAGTCGTCGGGCAGCAGCCGCAGCTCGCGCGTAAGCGTCGACGATCTCGCCGATTTCCGTTTCAGTGAGCGGGTCTCCCACTCGCTCCCCCGGCTTGGCAATCCCGGAGGGACTGACCGGCCGAACATCGGGATTCGGACCCGACTTCCGAAGCGCACCAACATGCCAGAGTTGCGGGACGATTTTGCCGCCGACCTCGTGCACGCTCGCCAACACCCTCGCCCAACCGGCAAGCGCCTCGTCTCCATGGAAGTAAGGGACGGCCGGATTGCCCGATGATGCCGGATGATCGATCACCGTCCCCTCGGTCACGATCAGGCCGACGTCGTTCTCAGCGCGTCTCCGATAGTAGGCGGCGACGTCCGCACCCGGAACGCCGCCGGGCGAGAACCCGCGCGTCATGGGCGCCATCACGATGCGATTGGCGAGCTCGAGCGTCTTGACCCGAAAAGGTCTGAATAGCGGCTCTAGTTCAGGGTCCACAGGGTGAGCCACGAGACGTCTTTGACGTACAGACGGTCGCCGGAAACGGTAGGCTGGGCCCACGTGGCGCTGTCGGCGACCGAATAGGTTTGCAGTGGCTCGAACCGGGCTGGGTTCGCGCGGGCAACGATCAGCTGCGCGTCGTCTTTCAACAAAAAGAGCACGTCGCCGGCACGGACAATCGCGGCGTTGGTCCCTTGCCGGGCCGCGCTGGTCCACAGTGTTTTGCCGGTCTTCGCATCCAGGGCGAAAAACTGACCGCTGTTCCGAGACGACATCCCGAAAAGCGTGTCGCGAGCAACGACCGCATTGGCCATCGCCAACGACACCTCCTTGTTCTCCCACACGTTCTGGACGTCCCATCGGCCATTCGTTCTGACCACCTTCAGAGCGATCACCGGTTGCTCCAACCCAGACACGATCAGGGTCTGGTTGTACACGATCGGCGTGATGTTGTTCTGGGTATAGGGAACCGAGTACGGCCGCCTCCAGAGGAGCTCGCCGGTGGCAGCGTTCACGCCAATCAGGTTGTCCTGGGTAAACGTGACGATCTGGCGAGTGCCTTCGAAATCCGCAACGATCGGCGACGCGTAGGCCGGACCGTCGCCACTCCACGCCCACTTGACCTCGCCGCTGTCGGCATCGAACGCAGTCAGTGCTCCCTGCTTGTGCCCCCCGACATGGAAGATGACGAGGCCCCGCTCGATGAGTGGCGAAAACGAGTGCGTGGTGTAGAGCGTCGCAACCGGCGACGCCGGCTTCTGCCAGAGTCGTTTGCCATCCCCGGCCTCGAACGCCGTGACGATGCCGGTCATGCCAATCGTGTACAGCTTCCCATTCGCAAAGACAGGTGTCGATTTCGGGCCTTCGCCGTGTGGCGCCGCTGCGGGATTCATGTTGAATGGCGCGGGATAGCCCGTCCGCCACAAGACCTTCCCGGATTCAGTATCGAGCGCCGACATCACTTCGTCGTTGCCTTGACGCGAGAACATGTACAGGCGGTTCCCGATCACCAACGGGCTGGCGTAGCCGAGGCCGACGTCGACCTTCCATTTGCGATTCAGCTTGGCCGGCCACGTCCCTGGCTCCGCAAAGGACGCCGCCGCGCCATCACGGTTCGGGCCGCGCCACTGCGGCCAATCCGCCGCTCGATTCTGTGTTTTGACGACGCTCGTAAGCCCCGCCACCATCAGCACGCCAATCACCACGCTGCGCTTGCCGGTCATGTATGGTTGCCTCTCGAAACTGGAGCGCTAAAGAGCCTGAAACTTTTGTCGTGTGGCTTCCGCCTTTAGGCGGAAGAAAACCGCCGCATTGATCTTCCGGCTGAAGCCGGAAGCCACAGACTCGGGTCTGACTAATTCCCTCTATTTTGGTGGCGCGGGTTGCCTCGGAACCGGCGGCGGAAGCGGCGCCGGATCGATGTAGCCGCGCGTCCCGTCGGGACGGATCGGCCCGGGCCCAAAACCCAGGTGATCCCGGTCCACGTTGTTTTCACTGCACGAGTACTCCTGGAGTTCCTCGTCCGGTTGGCCGAGGACCCAGGTCCGCGAATAGGTGAACGGTCTCGTATAGAACTTCGGATCCTCGATCAAAGTCTCGACGTGGATGTGGTCGGCATCGGGTCTCGTCCAACGTTCCACGACGTGCAGAGCGTCGCTGTGAGGGTTGGCGTTCTCGTCGATCCAGACTCTCTCTTCTTTGAAGCCGATCGAGTCGATGACGAGCGTATCTCCCTCCCAACGGCCCAGTTCCTCGCCGAAAAACGACGGATCGGGATCGTCGGAATGCTTGCGGTTGGGGTCGATCGGGATCAGACGATAGTAGCTGTACCAATACATGAACACGACCTTCTTGGCGCCTTGCAATATCTCGAACGGCAGGCCGCTGGCATTGTGCCGGGGGATTCCGCCAATGATGCAGAGACTCTCAGGATCGATCGTGGCCGTGAGATTGTGCTTGAGCGCGGCTTCCCCGGCCGGCGTCAGTGGCAGCTTGAATCCCGGCAGATCCTTGCCGATGTTACCGACTGGCGTGGTGTCGCGAGTCCCCTTCCAATAACCGCTCAGATCCGGATGCCCATCAGCGGTTTTCGGCGTCGGCCGGCGCGGCGCCGACTTGTTGTCGACTGCCGTCAGGCCGCGTTCCTGTCCAAATGCGGCGGGCGAATACACTGCCATGCTCGCGAACAGTATGGCTGCGAAACGAACAGGAGCTTTGGTACTCACGTGCCTCTCCTCTTTCAAACCAGCTTTACCGTCCCGGCCCTGGATCGCCCGGGCCACCGTCTCCGGCGGAAGCGCCCGAGACAATGCGGCCGTCTGGCAACGTCACGCGCCTCGCGTCCACGAGATTCGAACCGTCCTTCGCGCGGTAGCCGTCCACGATTATGGTGTCGCCGAGCTTCAGGTCGCCACGCTTGAATCCCCGTCGAGAGAGAGCGCCGGGCGACCCGGCCTCGCAACCCCACTTGACGACGCTGCCATCCTCGCCTTTCACGTCGATGTAGAAATAGGTGTGGGGGTTGGTCCACTCGACTTTCGTCAGGGTGCCAGTCAGCCGGATGGCTTTGCTGGCATCAAATTCCGCCGCAAACGAGTGATGCCCCGATACGCGCATCCCGAATGCAAGGGCCACGATCGTCATGACAGCCGCAGATCTCATCTTCATGGGCAAGCTCCGGTGAATCCCAGCCTAATCCAGGAGGCCACGCTGAGTCGACAAGGCTTGACTTCCAACGGTCCGGCTAAAGCCGGATCCACAAACGCCAGGAAACCAGCCCTACCCACAATCGCCACGAACCAGCACTACCCTTCGTACTGGAGAACGTTCAGCCCGGCGTTCCAATCACTGACGAACATCAGACCCTCGGTCGTCACGTAGATGTCCGCGCTTTTTGCGGCCAGGGCGACGTTCGGTCGCGGATCGATCAACCGCTTCGGGATCGGCGGCACCCACGAGGCGATCTCTTTCGGAGCGAACGCGTCCTTGATATCGAAGACACGAACACCGGCGTTGTTGTAGGTTGCGAAGATGATGTCTTCGCTTCGAAACGATCCGGGACGATTCTCGTGGAGGTTGTGCGGACCGAACGTGCCGAGGCCGCAGAAGTCGCGCTCTTTGGGTGTGGGCAAGGTCGAGATCGGCACGGGGTTCTCGGGCGCGCGGACGTCGACGACGAAGGTGTGAAAGGTCCCTTTCGCGCACTGTTCGGCATTCGCTTCGTCGGCCACGACGGCCAGACCGCGCCCAGGCAGAGGCAGTGGCGTGTGCGTCCCTCCCGGAAATGGCGGCGACCAATTGATGTGCGACATCAATGTGGGCTTGGCGGGATTACTGATGTCGTGGATCGTGAGTCCGCCGTCGCGCCACGCACCGTAACCGCGATCGCCGGCGGCGATCATGTGATGGAGCGCGACCCGGCGCCCCTTCGGCACGGTCGAATTCTCACCCGCCCCACGATTCATCCCAGGCAGCCACCAGCGCGACACGATTTCCGGCTTGGTTGGATTCTGCACATCGACGATGCACAAGATGTGATCGGTAAAACCATCGAAATGCGCCGAGACATATGCGTAGCGTCCACCCGACCACCACAAGCGGTTGATCCCGAAGCCGGGCATCTCGAGGAATGCAATCTCCTTCATCTCTGCTGGGCGGGAAATGTCGTGAATGCTCAGGCCAGAACGAAACTTCTTACGGTTGGTGATGCTGTCGGCGAGCGCGTTCTCGAAATAGCCGCGCATGTTGTCGTAGGACTGCATCGCCACGATGTTGGCCCCATTGGCGAGCAGCAGCAGGTCTTCGGCAACCTGTAAGTGATGGGTACGGGTGTTCGTTCCGGCTGTAAAAAAGCCGACCGGCTTCAAGCGACGCGGATCCGCGGCGTCGAGAATCGTGACGCCGTCGCTGAACATATGCCCGACGTAGACGTGGCCACGATTGACCATCACCTGAACGCCGTCGGGACGACCGCCCTGGTCGCTGTAAGAGACATGCCGGATCCGGCGCCCGATGCCTTCCGGAGGAATCGGATCGGCCGGCGCGGCGGCACGTGCGACGGGGGCAAAGGCACCGATGGCGGCGCTCAGCAGGCCCTTCATATGCTCTCGACGAGTCATCGTCGATGGCAGCGGCGATGCAAGCATGCTCATCCTCCTCCGCTCACTCGTAGAAGGCGGGCGACTTCTTGAGCTTCGCGTTGGCGACGAAGTCGTGTTCGATCCACAGGTCCGTCTTGGTCTTCTGAAGATACTCCTCGATCGTCACGCGAGAAGCGGCCGATTGCTGCACGTTGAACTCGTTCTCGGGCGGCGGCCGGTGAAGCGTCCGCTCTTGCGGATAGTGATACAGGTCTCCGCTCAGCATCACCCGCCCGGTCGAAGGCAGTTTCAGGACGAGCACTTGGTGCCCAGGTGTATGTCCCGGCGCGGCTTTGAGAATCACCTGGCCGTCTCGAAAGACGTCGTACTCGTCCTGGTCCAGGCTCACCGACTTGCTGTTCTTCAGTTCCGTGTAGAAAGAGGGATTGACACGCGGGTTGTTCTCTTGCCACATGAACGCCCGCTCGGCCGGCCGAGCAAGCCAGGTCGAGGCAGCAAACTGGTTCAGGTTGGCGGTGTGGTCGATATGCGCGTGCGAGATGGCGAAGTAGGTGATGTCTGCGGGCTTGTACCCGATCTGCGCCAGTTGGCTCTTGAGCGTTCGCGTCACGACCGCAGCGACGGTGGGGTTGACGTCCGACCGCGCGCCCTGTGCGGCCGCTTCGACGGTCGCGTCCGGGATGACCCCAAGGTCCCACAACAACGTCCCTCTTGGATGGGCGACGAGATAACACGGAACCGAAAAACGCGTCTCACCAACTTCCTCCGGCGTCACGTTGTAGCGCTCGGTCCCGGCTCGGCTCACCGTCAGCAGCCCGCAGTCGAAGATGTACAGCCGGAGACTCTTCGGAGCTGGTGGCTTCGTGGCTGGTGTTGCCTGGGAGCCAATCGTCCCTTGCTGCGGCCAGGTGAGGAGCACAAGGAGTGCCAGACCCGCAGAGACAGATCGAGGCCGAGAGCGCAGTCGGTCCGGCATTGGCTCACCTCTCCCGAGCTTCCAGGCCTTTGGCCTTGAAGGTAGCGGCAGCAGCCGGTTCGGTCAGAAAACCAATCAGGGTCTTGGCCGCCTTGGGATCGCCCGCCTTGGGGTTCACCCCTGCCGCAAACGACACATAGTTTTGCAGCGCATCGGGAAACGGCCCGAGCAGTTCGATGCCCTTGATCGGGAGGATTTCGCTGACAAGAGTCATGACGAGCTCCGCGTCCCCCTGCGCCACTCGCGCGGTCGAACGTATCGAGCCTTGCTCGAGGATGGTTTTTGGCTTCACGGCGTCGGCTATGCCGAAACGGTCGAGCATCGCGACGATGAAAGGTCTGCTGGCGCCGTCTTGAGCGTATGTGATCGATTTGGCCTTCACGAGCGTCTGTTTCAGCGCATCCGGTGTGCTGATGTCCGGGCGAGGCGCGCCAGATCGAATACCGACACCGATGCCAGCCCGAGCCAATCCGACCCTTGAGGCGGCCTCGACTCGTCCGTCCATGATGAGCGCATCGACGAACTCGGATGTCCCAATCACGACGTCGAACGCCTCCCCGTTCTCGATACTCTGCTTGAGCGACGTTGATGAATTGAACTGCATGGCCAGGCGACGTCCAGTCACGCGCTCGCACTGCGGAACGAGATCCTCCATCGCCGATTTCACGCCGTTGGAGGCCAAGACCCGAATTTCGGTCTGTTGTCCCGACGCGCTGCACGTGAGCAGCACAGCGAACGCAGCAGCCGCCGCAATTGCGCCGGGTTTGTGAGCACGGGGTGTCATCGTGTTCTCCTTATCTGAGCTACCTCTCACCCAGCATCGCCCGACCAGCAGTGATCGCCGTCACCGTGGACCGAATGATCGTCCATCCTTCTCTCACACGCCTCGCCACATCGTCGGCCGAGCCGGCCGTGATGGCGCAGGCGACTTTGTGCGCCTTGCACGCTCGCAACACCTGCTGAAAAGCATTCTCGAGTTCTGGTGAATTCTGGGCGACGCCCAAGGATCGTGAAAGGTCAGCGCCGGCACCGAGAAACAGCGCGCCAACTCCAGGAACCGAGGCGATTTCATCCAGATGTTTCAATCCGTCCACCGACTCGATCATGACCGTCGCCAGGAGATCCCCGTCCGGGTTGAGCGGCCACACGTCGGCATGGCGCTCGTACTCGGCCGGGCTCAACCCCCAGATCCACATGGCGCCGGCCGGCCCGTAGCCACGCAGGCCGGCGGGCTCCATCCGCGGCGACCCCTTCAGCTGCGGATAACGCATGCTCCGCACGGCCGACAACGCCTGCTCTTTCGAATCGACGCCATTGAAGATCACGCCCATGAGTCCGATGTCCAACGCTTGTTTGACGACCCATTGCGACTGATCGGCTTCAGGCGGAAAGCGCGCAAAGAGCGCGACGTTCGGCTGCAGGTTGCCTTTCTTCAGAATCGCGGCCCGATCCGTCATTCCGAGCAGGAAAACGTTCAGCGCTGGAAAGTCCAGCGGGTTGTGCTCCATGTCGACGTAGACGAAATCGACAGGCGCCCGGGCGGTTTCCCGGGCATTGGCAAACGACAGATCGCTCGTAATCAGGCCGTAAACCGTCTTGCCTTCAGCCAACTTCGCCACGACAGGGTTCAGGTGCGTCGTCTTTTCTTGAGCAGACGACGCCTGGAATCCCACAAGGGCCGCCACGAGCGCTGCGGCCGAAACGATCAGATGGGCGTTGGGTTCCTTGGTCTTTGGCATCGCGTAATGCTCCCGATTCTCGAGGGTGACCGGCCTGGTTATACATCCACGAGAGCGGGATCGGCAGAGGAAAATTCTGTCCTCCAGGACGTGGCTGAATTGGCATGTTAGTATCCGCTGAGGTACAAACCGGGTACATGGGTAACACATTAAACCGGGAACATGGGTGACATTCACTAGGCTGGGGACCACCGGAGGTTGGTGGATGCCCTGGCTGGAGACAGCACCCATGGAACAGCGAGAACGATTCATTCGTGATGATCGGTTGGCCCTGTACACGATGACCGAGTTGTGCGAGCGATACGGGATCAGTCGCAAGACCGGTTATAAATGGCTCGCTCGGTTTGAGGAAGGCGGCCGGTCGGCGCTGGGTGATCGCAGCCGAGCGCCGCATCAGTGTCCCCATCGCATCTCGGAAGAGACCGCGCACCTGATTTGCGACGCGCGGCGGAAGCATCCGACCTGGGGGCCCGACAAGCTCCTGGACTGGCTCGAGCCGCGGCATCCGGACGCCGAGTGGCCGGCCGTCAGCACCGCCGGTGATCTGCTGGCCCGCAAGGGGCTGGTGAAGAAACGCCGGCGGCGCCGTCCCCACCTGCATCCAGGGGTGGTCCCTGCGGTGACGACGCAGCCGAACGACCTGTGGACCGCGGACTTCAAAGGGCAATTTCGAACTCGCGATGGCGTCTACTGCTATCCGCTGACGATCGCCGATCAGCACACACGATTCTTGATGGCCTGTCACGGCCTGCTGTCGACGAAAGGTCAGGGTGTCCGTCCCGTCTTCGATCGGTTGTTTCGGGAGTACGGCCTGCCGCGGGCGATCCGCACGGACAACGGCGTGCCCTTCGCCACGACCGGGATTCACGGCCTCTCGCAACTCAACGTCTGGTGGCTTCGGCTTGGCATTCAGCATCAACGCATCCTACCGGGCCAGCCGCAGCAGAACGGGGCGCACGAACGGATGCACAAAACCTTGAAGGGAGACGCCATTCGCCCGCCACGGGCGACTCTGGCCGCGCAGCAACGCGCGTTCAATCGATTCCGTACCGTGTACAACAACGAACGGCCGCACACGTTCCTGCGGGGCCGAACGCCGACGTCTCTCTACCGTCCCTCACGGCGCGCGTACACGGGCGAGCTGCCACCGATCGAATATCCGGGACACTTCATCGTCAAGCGCATCACGAATGCGGGCACATTCCGCTTCAAGAAGCGCCTGCTCTTCATCGCGAATGCGCTCAAGCAGCACACGATTGGCCTCGAAGAAGTCGCCGACGGCCTCTGGTCCATTCACTTCTGCCGGGTCCTGGTCGGACGGGTCGACGAACGGGACTACATCATTCGAGGCTAAGATGGCGCGCCGCCTGTGGAAGCTGCCGGAGCCATGGACGCACAGAACGCGCCCACCGCTCCTTGGAAAACCGCACAGAACGCGGTTTCCCACAGCTACCACAGTCACTCTCATCGGGAACCAAAGTGTTACCCATGTTCCCGGTTAACTTTGTTACCTATCTTGCCGGTTGCTCATCATGCGGTTCTTTCGGAAGGTTGAAACCGCGACCCGCGTCGAGTCAGATCGGAAATCACTTGACTTGACGTGGTAACCGACGGCCTCGCTCCGGGAAGCGATCACCTACCACGTCAAGTCAAGTGATTTCCGGGATCACGAGGTGCTGTCGTGCAGGCCGAATGGTGCCGATTATTGCCGTCGTTCTCGTCTGCTCGTTGTCCGGCCAGGAAGCAAGACCCACCGGCAAAGCGATACCAGCGAGTGCGGCAGCCGACGTTCTCGCTTTCGAGCGTGAGATGGAAGCCGCGGTCGTACGTGGCGACGTAACCTACCTCGACCGGATCATTGCGAGCGATTTCATGTTCACCCACGGGGACGGTTGGACGACAGGCGGCGCCCCACTCAAGGTGGACGACAGAGCCAGCTGGCTCGCTGCCGTTGCCAAGGCGCCCTATCTCAGGCGTGATCTCGATTCGGTCAAGGTCGAGATGCACGGCGATATCGCCATCACCTATGGCCGGTATGTCGCAGATTTCAAGGTAGGACCTCCCGACCGCACGCATTTCACCGTCTGGTTCGAGAGGGTGTACGCCAAACGCAATGGGCAATGGCAGTACCTCTCACACCGGACCGTGCACGGGCCGACCTACGACAAGCAGGTCGCTGCAAGATCCAACTAGCCCAGAGAACTACCGCACGATCGTGATCGCCGTATGCGGGCCGTGCGGGACCATGTCGATGTTGTGGGCTTTCACAATCAGCCGCGCGTTGGGATCCCGTTCCTGCTTCAGCACAACCTCGGCGAACTCCGGATCATCGCGGGCAGCCTTGAGCCGTTTGTCGCGCTCTTCTTTTGAGGGATACCCGCGCAAGTAGATGAATGTGCTTTCCGCACTGATGCCGAGCTCTGCGTCGCTCTCCTGCGGGATCCAGTAGCCGACGTTCGTAATTCCATGTCGCGCATAAATGACAGCCGTGCGGTCGGCAAACCGAGCCGCCAGCGCGTCTCGCTTTCCCGGTTGCGCTGTGTAGACCCGCAGCTCGTAAAAGCCAATCGCGTTCTTCTGCTGCGCGAATCCCCAACCCATCCCGGCCAGTCCGAACGCGATTCCGAAGATCGCAGTCAATTTCCACTTCAGCATGAAGAACTCCTTGAGCTCGGAAAATCTCTTGATAGCCAGATGCGGCCAGCTATTGTATAAGGCTCCTAAACCCAGCTAAAAGGAGCCCGATATGCGTTTCGCGACGATGTCGATCCTGGTCATGACGATGGGCGCCGGTCCGGCAGTTGTCGGTGCGCAATCCTGGCAGCCACCCACCGAGAGCCAACGCTGCCCGTCGAAGTGGGGCGCCGGCGATCAGCGCGGCTCGGGCAATCACATGAAGCCAGAAACCGTGCTGCGCGCCACGCGCGTGATTCGCACCGGCGAAGTGTTCGAGCTGGGACAGGTCCTGTCCGAATCGATGCCGTTGCCGGCCGGCCGGCGGTTTGAAATGTTCACCAAACGCAGCCGGCAGGATCCCGGCTCGAATCGCCGCGGGTCCAATGAAGAGCTCGTCGTTGCCGAGATCGGTCAGGTCGGGACCCAGTTCGACACGTTCAGCCACCAGATGATCGCCAACAGCATGTACAACTGCTTCAAGCTCGACGAGATCTCGACTCGGACGGGATTTACCAAACTCGGCGTCGAACACGTCGGTGCCCTCATCACACGCGGGGTTCTGATCGACGTGGCCGCCCTGAAGGGCGTCGAGATGCTGTCCAATTCGTACGAGATCACCGTCGAAGACCTGCAGCAGGCCTTGGCGCGCCAGAAACTGACGTTACAACCTGGCGACGCCGCCATCATTCACACCGGTTGGGGAAAGCTGTGGGGCAAAGACAACGCACGCTACCAGGCAACCAGCCCGGGAATTGGAGTCGCCGCCGCGGAGTGGCTGGCGCGACAGGATCCGATGCTCGTGGGTTCCGACAACGGCGGAGTGGAGGTTGCGCCGAATCCTGATCGCAATCTGGCCGGTCCCATTCATCAATTGATGCTCGTCGTCAACGGTATCCACCTGCTCGAGAATCTCAAGCTCGACGAGGTTGCAGCACGCCAAGTGAACGAGTTCGCGCTGATCGTCGAGCCACTGAAAATCCAGGGAGGAACCGGTTCCAGCGTCGCGCCGATAGCGGTTCGATAGCCTTCCGATGAAATAGAGAAACCGTTGGCGCTGCAAGCACTTCACGACTGATCTATCGCCCGGATCCGCTGCCAGGTTCGGCTGGCGGTGCTCCTACGAATTTTTGGACGTCTCGGCCGGACGACCGTTCTTTTGGTGCGAACGAAGGGTCCAGGCTTCTGCTTCCAGGCCTACAATCCACGCAGCCAGGCGATGTCTAGATTCATGACTCGTCCGTCTCATGGCTCGGCGGAGAGGCTCCAGAAACGAGGTGCATGATGAGTCGGGCGATCAAGTGGTGGGTGCGCGTAATCGTTATCGTCGGAGTTGCCGCTTTATGGGCTGGCAGCGAGGCGCAGGCCCAATCGACGAGCACGATTCAGGGAACGGTCACCGATACGCAGGGGGCCGTGGTCCCGGGGGTCACGGTCGTGGTCCGCAACCAGGCCACGGGTCTTGAACGAACGCTGCAAACCGATGGAGCCGGCCAGTACCAGGCAGCGGCGCTGCCTCCTGGCACGTACCGCATCGAGACGCATCTCCAGGGGTTCCTGGACACCGCTCAGGAAGTCGAGCTCGAAGTGGCGAGAACCGTCATCACCAATTTTCGCCTGGCCGTCGGCACTGTCGCCGAGCAGGTGACCGTTTCAGCCAGTTCGCCGGTCATCGAGACGGCCACGACTTCTGTGGGCCAGGTCATCACCAATCGAACGGTCCAGGAGATTCCCCTGAACGGACGGCATTTCGTGGATCTCGGAACGCTGATCCCCGGCTCGGTGACGCCCCCCCAAAGCGGCTTTCTGACCGCTCCGCTTCGAGGCCAGGGGTCGTTCGCGTTCAACACGGCTGGCAATCGGGAAGATACTGTGAACTTCATGATCAACGGGATCAACCTGAACGACATGGTTCAGAACCAGATCACTTTTCAGCCGTCGATCAACACGGTTTCGGAATTCAAGGTCGACAACTCGACATTCGGCGCCGAATACGGCCGGAACTCGGGCGCGATCGTCAACATCGCCACCCGATCGGGGACCAACCAGCTGCACGGAGAGGGGTTCGAATTCTTCCGGAATGACGCACTCGACTCGCGCAACTACTTCAATACTCCGCCCGCTCAGAAGTCGCCCTTCGATCGGAATCAGTTCGGCTTCAGCGCCGGCGGCCCGATTCTAAGAAACCGGACCTTCTTTTTCGGCAGCTACGAGGGCACGCGACAACGACAAGGTATCGACATCAACACGCCGGTGCTGCGCGACGATCAGCGCGCGGCCGTCACGGATCCAGTCTCTAGAAACCTGCTGCCGTTGATTCCAACGGCCACGACGATTGGCGCGGCCGGCGAGGGCCGCTATGTCGGGTCGGCGACGGCACCGGTTGATATCGATCAGTTCACCGGGGACGTGCACCACACGATCCGCAACCAGGATTCGTTGCACGGCTACTACGCCTGGCAACGAGATGAGCGAGGCGAACCGACGCTCCAATATGCGGCCGGGACTGCAATTCCTGGGTTTGGCGACACGCGTCAATCTCACCGACAAATCGGGACTCTCAACGAAACGCACATCTTCGGCAGCAATCTCGTGAACGAAGCGCGATTCGGCTTCAACCGCATCCACATCACGTTCACGCCCAACGCACAGCTGAATCCCGTGGACTATGGCATCCAGGTCGGCGTGGATCGGCCGATCGGGCTGCCCCTGATCGCCATCAACGGCTTAGGCCTGTCGTTCGGCGGCCCGAACAACTTTCCCCAAGGTCGCACTGACACGACATTCGTGGTCTCGGATTCAGCGAGCTACCTGCGCGGAGCGCATTCGATCAAGTTCGGCGGCGAATGGCGACGCTTCAGGAACGACAACTTCACCTCCGACACTGGGCTGTTCCAATTTCCCAACCTCGCGGGGTTTCAGACCGGAGTCGGCAACCAATTTACGATCACCTTGGGCGATCGGCCCAGCGACATCGTCCAACAAGCCTTCGGCCTGTTTGCCCAGGACGCCTTCCGCCTGAGCGCGAAACTAACGCTCGAGGCCGGAGTCCGCTACGACCTGAATCTGGCGCCTACCGAGGCCCAAAATCGATTCGTCCTATTCGATGCGTCGACGAATTCCCTGGTGCAGGTCGGTGGACCAGGCGGTCCCGATCAGGTGTACCCCAACAGCAACAACGTCGAGCCGCGCGTCGGGCTCATTTGGAGCCCGACCGGTACAGGTCAGACGGTTGTTCGCGGGGCGTACGCGATCGCAGTGGATCAGCCTGTGACGAACGCAGTAACCGCTCTCAGTTCCAACCCACCGCTCGCCACACCGTTGACGCTTGCCAGCAACATCCGCCTATCCAACGCTGCAGCGACGGCGACGGCCGCCGGGCTCGGGCCCGCTTCCATTACTCCTGATTTCAACAGCGGCCGGATGCAGACCTACAACGTCAACGTGGAGCGCCAGATCGGTCCGACTCTGGGCGTCATGGTCGGCTATTTCGGGTCGCAGGGGGATCGCCTCCGGATTTCTCGCAACGTCAACCAGTTAATCAACAACGGCACCGCTCGCCCGTTTCCGACACTGTCGGCGTCGAGCCCGATCCTCCCAGGCGCGGCGCTCACGAACATCATCGAAGTCACGAGCCTTGGAGAATCCCACTACAACGGGCTATGGATCTCGGCCAACCAGCGCCCGTTTCGCGGCCTGCAATTCAATGGGTCGTACACGCTCGCCAAGTCAGTCGACTTCAACTCTCTCAGTTCAGGAACACCGGCGCCAGGCTTCGTCGAGCAGAATAGCTTCGACCTTGCTGAGAGCGAAGGACCCTCCGACTACGACGTGCGCCATCGGTTCGTCATCAATGCGATTTACGACTTGCCGTTTACAGGCAATGCTTTCAAAGAGGGCTGGGAGATCGGTTTGATCGTACAGGCACAGAGCGGAAATCCGCTCAACGTTGTCACCAACATCGGCACGTTCACGGGCACGACCAACACGCTGCGGCCGGATCTGATCGGCGATCCGAGCATCATCGGAGACCCCACTCAGTGGTTCGACAACACGGTCTGCGATCCGCGCATCGCAAACTCCTGCGGCCCGAGCTCAGTATTTGCGCTACCGGTGTCGCCAAGCGGCGTCTTCCACTTCGGAAATCTCCCACGCAACGCCATAATCGGGCCCGGATTTACCAACACCGATTTGTCGGTCATCAAAAACGTCCGGCTGCGCGGCTCGGCGCGCCTGCAACTGCGAATGGAAGCGTTCAACCTGTTCAATCGGGCGAACTTCGGCCAGCCCAATCGCCTCGCGGTCGTGGGGGGCACCGCCTTTGGCGTGATCTCGAACACGAGGTTCCCGACGGGCGACTCTGGATCGGCCCGCCAGATTCAGTTCGCAGTCAAAGCATTGTTCTGATCTCCGGCGTCAATCGTTTAGTGGAAGGACTGCAAACCGCGAAGCTACGAAGACCACGAAGGTTTCCCAAGAATCTTCGTGCTCTTCGTTCTTCGTGGTGAAAAACAACCGCTGGTTTCGGATCGGCCTTTCAGCCACGGCCTCCGCCGAGATATTCTTACTGTTTCACTTACAGAAGGGCTTCTGATCTGGAGTCCCGCGATGTTGTCTCCGGCACAGGAACTCGAGTCGCTCAAGTTCCTCGACAGGTTGTTCACTCATTTGAAGCGCGTGCAAGGGTCGCAGAAAGCCCTCCGCCACGTCCTGCGGGATGCCCGCGAGATGTTGGAGGCCACCCACGGGTGTATCGCTATCGTCCGAGACGGCGGACCGCGCGCCCAGTTGCTCTTTGCGGTCCCGAAGGATGGCGACTGGGATCTCGATCTGTTGGGGCGGTTCATCCGACACGAGCATCCGCCCCGGAAGGACGACCTGTTGATCGCTCCTCTACGGCGGCGAGGAGGCGCGTGGGCAGCGCTGGCGTTCACGCGCCGCGGCCGGCCGTTCGAGCGTCACGACGGCCGCCTGCTCGGACGGATCGCCGCCATCGCTTCCGAGGCCATCCAGACCATGGATCGGGAACGAATGCTGGGCGTGCGCGACCGGATCGACCGGAAGATCATGGAGCAGCTCCATCCGAAGGATCTGTTCTACCAGATCCTGGACGGCCTGCGCTCCTTGACCAGCTACGATCATTCGTCAGCCCTGCTGATCCGCGACCAGGGCGGCGATTCGTTCGAGCTCGTCGCAGAACAAATCGCGTGGACGAAAGCAAAGAGCCAACGAATCGGGCTTCGCCTCGGCTTGAACGACTCGGCGAGGCTCGCGCTGGAATCCGGACAGATTCATGGTTTCGATCGACGCGGCGAGGGCTGGCAGGAGTGGAGCGGAAAGCCTGTCGCACACCTCGCGCAGTGGCTCGACTACAACGCCGGGCACGAAGAGCGGGAGAGCTCCATGCTCTGCGCACCGCTGGTCGCTCGAGACGAGCTCTTCGGACTGTTGAAAGTCGCCGGCCGGCGGCCCGGGAGGCTGACGCCCTTCGATGCGGCGCTGGTGGAGCACTTCCGATCGCAAGCCGCTATCGCCATCGACATCCTGAATCGGACCGAGTCGCTCCAGGCCCGAATGCTGACAGCCGAGCGAAAACACGCGATGGCCGATCTCGCGCGAAGTGTCTCGCACGACGTGAACAACGCGCTCGGCTCGATGCTGCCGCTGGTTCAACAAATGCAGGAGGACCTTCAGCAAGGATCACCCGACCTGGCAGTCTGGCTGGAAGACCTGGGACAGCTTCAGCGGTCGCTGCAGGTGTGCCGGCGGATCTTCGGCGGCATGCTCTCGTTTTCTCGTGGTACCGCGCGACGAGCGCGGGCCGGACACGTGCGCGCGGCCGTCGAGACCGCCCTGGCCATCCTCAAAAGCGGGATCGATCGCCGGGGCATTCATCTGTCAGTCGACATCCCCGATGATCTCCCCGCTGTCGCATGCGGACAGAGCGAGCTGGAACAGGTGCTGCTCAACCTGCTCACGAATGCCCGCGAGGCAACCGGTCGGGACGGTCGGGTGGCTGTCAGCGCCCAACATCGGCACGAGGGGGTGGTGATCGTCATCACCGACGGTGGATCGGGAATCGCGCCAGAGCACTTGTCGCGGGTGCTCGAACCCTTTTTCACGACCAAGCCGAACGGCAGCGGTCTCGGATTGACGATCTGCCGGTCGATCGTCTGGGAGGCGGGCGGCACCATCAACATCCAATCCGAGCCCGGCAAAGGAACACAGGTCGACGTCACGGTCCCGCCGGCGCCCATTCCGCAGCTGCAGGAGTCATGAAGCCATCCCGCATTCTGGTCGTCGACGACGAGCCGGGCATGCTGCGGGCAATCGAGCGAGTGTTGGGCGGAAAGCACCATGTGATCGGTAGCGCCTCTTCACGCGAGGCGGCGAGCATCGCGGTCGACTTCAGACCAGAGCTCGCAATTCTTGATATCCGCATGCCGGAGCTTGATGGTTTCGAGCTCATGGCCCGTTTGAAAACGCTCCATCCCGACCTCGACGTCATCCTGATGACTGGCAGCCTCGAGGACCAGGACGAGAAGCTCGTGCGTGCCATCAAGGGTCGCGCCTTCTACTTCATCCAGAAACCGTTCGATCGCGAAGTGTTGAAAACTCTGGTCGACCGCTGCCTCGACCTGCGCTGGCACCGCGCTGAAAACCGCCGCCACGTGCAGCGCCTGGAAGCCGAGCTGGCGGATGCCCGCGCGTTTCAACAGGGACTCTTGCCAAGCCCCGAAGCCCTCGTCAACGGCCTCGAAATCCATTGCCGCTACACACCATGCTCCGAGTTGGGTGGCGACCTGTACGACTACGCTCAGGCTCCCGATGGACGCACGGCGCTCCTCATCGCCGACGTTGTCGGTCACGGCACGTCGGCGGCGATGCTGACCGGAATCGTGAAGTCGGCCTTTCGCGCGTCACACACCGACGGCTACGAACCTCTTGCTGTCGTCGATCGTGTGTGGAACGGCCTGTCAGCTTTCGGCCCCGAGCGATTCGTCACACTCGTGGCCGCGCTCGTGGCACCGCAAGAAGGGCGACTCACCTTCGTCAACGCAGGCCATCCGGCTGGCTTGATCTGGAAAACCGGCAACGGTCTGGAACGGCTGGCGAGCAGCGGACCCATGCTGTCGTCGATCTTCCGCTTTCCTCGCTGGAACGAGATCGTCGTTCCAATCGCGAACAGGACAGAATATCCTTCTCTACACCGACGGAGTATCCGAAGCCTTCCTGATCGAGAACGGCGAGGAGCGGATCAAAGCAGCAATCGAGCGTCATGCGGATGGAGGCGCGCCGCTGCTCGATGCCATCGTTGCTGATGTGGATCGCCATCGAGGCCACCATCCGTACCGCGACGATGTCACATTGGTGACAGCGAAAATCATATCGACCTGACAAGTTCGCTAGTCTTCGAGGTCCTGTCGAAACACCGGCTGGGACGGATCGATGGTGCCGTCAAAAACCGCCTTGAGCAGCTTTTCGTACGCGCTTGTCGCATCAGCGAGCGAGGAGTAGCCGTTCTCGCGTTGAACGCTCCCGGTCGCCGAAAACACGAGGGTGAAATACCTGCCCGATGCATATTGCAGTTCGAGCAGGCTGTTCGGGACTTCGGGGTCGCCGGCTTGTCCGAGGACATCCATCAACGCGACAGACCACCGCCGGCCCTTCGGGTCGGTCACGACCTGACGTTCGAGGAACTGCCAGTCGTTCATGTTCCAGATCGGCATTTTGACTACTTCAGCAGCCGCGGAGCTCAAAAGAGACGCGGCTTTTCCATCGTGTCCTTCATTTTGACGGTCTCATCCGGCCGGACATAGATATTCTCCGTGACCGTCCGATATCCCTCCAAATGCAGTGTGATCGTGTGACCGCCGGGTGTTGTTTGCAGGTGCTTGAAGGTGCCATCGAAGTCGTCGACCAGTCCCGCGTAGATAGATCGCGTATGGGTAGGGGACCCACCACGGATCATAAAAGAACGGCCTGTTTGAATGCCCTCATGTTTCACCTCCCGTGCGGTAGCGGCCCTTTTCCGGCCCCACATTTCAGTTTGACGAGCAGCGCCCAACGGGGGGTCTTAAGTGCTGATGAATTCCAGCCAATCCGCAGACCAAATCCTCCTTGCCTGACAACGAGTTAATGTGCGCCTCACGCCTCATTCACGCGCCAGCTGTCCAATCAAGGCAGATGGAGAAGAAGCCATGAGAACAGCATTTGTCATTTGGGCACTGAAACTAGGATGGGCGGTCCAGGCCAGCGCGGCCCAAGCACCACTGCCTGCGTTGCCGGCGAGTGAGCCACTCGAACAGGCGCTTCCAGCGGCTCAACCGCCAGTCACTTACACGGCAGCCGAGCTCGATCGCATCGTTTCGCCGATTGCGCTCTACCCCGACCCGCTCTTGGCACAGGTTCTGGCGGCGGCGACGTTTTCGGACCAGGTGCCCGACGCGGCAAACGGTGCGTCCGGTCGAGCACCACTTGTTGATCCCGCGCACCGCCCAGGAACGCGAGCACGAGCGTCACGGCCGACCGGCCGGGCACGAAACGCACCACGGCTGAATAGGTCCCTCTTCAGGCATGGGTCGTCAGCGTCGGGCATCATCTCAGCCCGCGCTGACGCAGTTGCCGCCTTGTTCTTTGGCCAGATAGAGAGCTGAATCCGCGGCCTTGAACAAGGCTTCGCCCGCCCGGGCAACGTCTCCGTCTGGAGCGGCTGCAAGGTAACCGTTCGAGCACGCCAACCCGACACTGATCGAAAGCGTCTTCGCTCGAAAGTACTTGCTGGCAAGCATCGGTGCCAGCGCATGAATTTCGCCGCGAAGCTTATCGGCGATCGTCCAGGCGCGATACTCTCCACACCCCGCGATCGCGATGGCGAATTCATCCCCGCCGTACCGGCATGCGACCGCTTCGGGTGGCAGGTGTGCCGCAAGGGTGTGGCCAACCAAACGAACCGCTTCAGCTCCTGCTAAATGACCATGCGTATCGTTGATGGTCTTCAAACGGTCGACGTCCAACACGAGCATCGCCAGCGGCACACTGGAGGTCCGAGATGCGCGAATCATCTCAGTCAACTGCGCTTCAAAGGAGCGCAGATTGTGGAGTCCGGTCAGATCATCGGTGGTAGCGAGCCGATGCAACCGGCGAGCGTCATTCGCCATTCGCGTGGTCACGAGAGCGACGACGACGAATAGAGCAATCTGAATGATGTCCGTGTCCTTGTAATGGGAGCTCATCAGCGTCGGATTGGCGAGGTGGTACATGACGACGGAAGCGACCGAAGTGCCGAGGCCGGCCATGCTTCCCATCCGGAGGCTCGCCAGGATGATGGGCAGGTAGTACAGATGCTGAACCGGCGCGGCATCGGTTCTGCGATCCAGCTCAAAGATGACCAGCAGTAATCCGACCACCACGGCGAACGCTAGTGTTTTCGTCATGCGTGGCCGCTGTATGACGCGGACCCCAGCGGCGCTCAGTTCGTGGGTTAGTTGCATGGCAGTAGCCGCTCAGGAACGTTGAGTTGAATGGAACGCGGCGATCTCTGGAACCATTTGACCGTAAGGGCCCTGAGCGGAACGTGAACCGCAAGTTAATTCAAATTAATGCAAGCGCGAGATGAGCCCAGGGGAGCTCTCAATGAAGTTGGGCTCGAGCGAATCTCGCGAGCTGAGCGTCACCGCACGGTGGTCGCACCCCGAGGGTCTCGTTGACCAGGGCCGGAGCATAGACAGGTTCAGCGAGGCTGTCACCCGGAACCCACGCCCAGGTACCGTGCACGGTCACCCAGCGTCCGTAGTGAGTCGTTGCGAATCCCCATGGCGCGTCATCGATCCACGTCCATCCCCACGGCTCGATCCACGCCCAGCGACCAAATTCGTACGGTGCCCAGCCGGCCAGAACATCGGGGATCCAGATCGGTCCGTACACCTCGTCTGTCGCCCAATTGCCGAACTGATCCAAATCGTCGTACCCGATGAGGTCGCGCGAGACGTACAGCTGTGCTTTCACGCCGTCGGCGCGGCGATCGCGCTCCTCACACCAGTTCTCCCACTCGTCTGGATGCGTCGCGGCGGCAACCCGGGGTGTCTGAGCCGTGAGAGCCGTAACAACCGCCGACTGGAGTTCGTCGAGATCGAACTCCGAGGCTCCGGTCTCGATGTGGGCGGCACCCTGGCGTACTGTCACCGTCGTCCCGTCACCCGTCTTGTTTACGTCCGTACGATAGAGCCCCATTTCCAGAACCGACACTGCAGCATTCGGTGTGTCGATCTCAACGGCATCATCGGGACCCAGGCTGTGGACTCTGATCGAAAGCGACCCCTGCACTAGGCGGAGGCTGACCACGCGGTCGTCAACGTTCGAAAGGGCAATCGCCGTATCCGCCGCGAGACGTACGACCGACGTGCCAATCTGGAGCTCTGCGCGGCTATCCGCCTCGGTCCGCAAGCTGTCGCCGCCCGTCAGCGGGTAGTTGAGCGTCGCGACGGACCACTCGCCGACACCCGCTGGACGAAACGCTACCGAACCGGCCACGAAGCCGAGGCGCGCGACGCGTCCGGGCGGATCGGCAGCCGTCTCAGCCGGATAGAAGAGTGCGACGGCCAGCACGAGGACACTACTGTTGAGCAATACGCGATGTGTGGAAGTGAGCATAGAGAACCTCCTGTGAGACATGGAGTTCCGTCAACCATATTGGACAGAAGGGCGGCTGAAGAGAACGTGACGACGAGATTATTTCACTTTCACATTGGAACGACGTCCGGAAACGAGGTCTGGATTAAGACGAATTAATCCGCGGTTCACGTTCCACTCATGCGCTTGCCTGTCAAATGGGAGTGGATGACGCGCCGCAGTGAGCGGTGGTCTTTCAGGAGGTCAACAGATGGGCAGGCAACTCAAGAAATCGGTGGTATTCGCCGCGATGATCGTAGGACTCGCAGCCGCGTCGGCCCGCGCCGAAGATGTGCTTCGAGTCAAGATTTCGTTTCCGTTCGTCGTCAGAGGCCAGACGCTCCCAGCGGGCCAATACGACGTTCGTACGGACGACCTGGCATCCGGGATGGTCTTAATCATTGGCATCAATGGCACAAAGGGGCAGGCAATCGTTCCCACCGTCACGGCCTACGGGCACAATCCCGGCGGCCACGACCCGACGCTCACGTTCGTCCGACGCGAGAACGAGACTCGACTCACGGCGATATGGGAGACGGACGACTACGCGCGCGAAATTCCACGACGTTGAACTGCGACTAAGCGTAAGGCCTGGCCTTGAAGCTGGGGCGGCAAGCGCCTGACGCAGCTCGCAACGATTGGAGAGGACGGGCCTGACCACTTCGCCCAGCTTCGCAGGCCGCGATAGCAGCAGCGAACGTGTAGACCCGCCCTCTACAAGATTCCTCGATACGACCATCTCTGTGACTGGCTGTCGATGACAGCTCGAGAGCGTGAAGCTGACGGAAACAGAAGCGCGCATACCGACTGACGTAGCCGAACAGGAAGTACAAGCAGCGGTGAGCGCGAGCGGGACGCTGCTGCCGCGGGACCTTCCCAACCCGCCGACGTACAGCAAAGTGAACCCGGCCGACGCGCCGGTTCTGACCCTCGCGCTTACGTCAAAGACGCTGCCGCTCTCGCAAGTCCAGGTAATGGCCGACACGCGGCTGGCGCCGAAGATTGCCCAGCTGCCTGGCGTCGGTCTCGTCTCGCTCAATGGCGGGCAGAAGCCCGCCGTCCGGATTCGGGCCAATCCGACTGCACTGGCTTCCTACGGTATCGGTCTCTCACAACTGCAGGCGGCGGTTGCCGCGGCCAACGTGAACCAGGCCAAGGGCACGTTCGATGGGCCGCGGCAGTCGTACACGATCGGCGCCAACGATCAACTCTTGTCGAGCGCGTCATACCGGCCGCTGGTCGTTGCTTACCAGCACGGCGGGCCGGTCCGCCTCTCTGATGTGGCAACCGTCACTGACGACGTGGAGGACACCCTTGACGATTTCGCTGGTTGCGGTGCTCATCCCGCTCCTCTTCATGGGCGACATCGTCGGCCGCTTGTTCCGCGAGTTTGCCGTCACGCTCAGCGTGACGATCCTCGTCTCCGCGGTCGTGTCGCTGACGCTCACGCCGATGATGTGCGCACGCATCCTGCGGTCCGAGTCAACGGCTCGCGAAGGCGCACTGGCGCGGAGTCTCAATCGAGGATTCGAGCGACTGATCGACGGCTATCGCCGGACTCTGATCTGGGTGCTTCGACATCAATCACTGACCTTGGCGGTGTTCGCCGGGACGCTGGTTGCAACGGCGCTCCTGGCCGTTGCGGTACCGAAGGGATTTTTCCCGGTCGAAGACACCGGCGTCCTTATAGGGATGACGGACGCCTCTCAAGACTCGTCGTTTTCGGCCTTAGCGGCAAAGCAACAGGCACTGGCGCGAGAGCTGCTGAAGGATCCTGCCGTCGAGAGTCTGTCGTCGTTCATTGGCGTCGACGGCACGAACCCGACACCCACCAGCGGCCGCATTCAGATCAATCTCAAGCCCCTCGATCAGAGGAAGGTCGACATCGGCACGGTGATGCGACGTCTGCAACAGCGGAGCGCCGCGGTCTCCGGAATCAGCCTGTTCCTTCAAGCTGCCCAGGACCTTTCAGTCGAGGATCGGGTCAGCCGCACCCAGTACCAGTTCAGTTTGGAACATCCGGATCGGGCTCAGCTCGACATGTGGAGCGGCCGATTGCTGGAGACTCTGCGCCACGATCCCGCGTTGCAGGACCTGGCAACCGACCAGGAGAGCGGGGGCCTCCGAACCGATGTGACCCTCGATCGCGACACTGCCTCGCGACTTGGCATCACGGCACAAACCGTCGACGACACGCTCGACGATGCCTTCGGCCAACGTCAAGTGTCCACGATCTTCACGCAGCTCAACCAGTATCACGTGATCTTGGAGCTCGCGCCGGAATATCGGCGCGGGCCATCGGCGCTTGAAACGCTGTACGTGCCAGGCGCCAACGGCCAGGTTCCGCTGCGGGCGATCGCGATGTGGAACGCGACCAGCGCGCCGCTGACCATCAACCACCAGGCACAGTTTCCGGCGGTGACGCTCTCGTTCAATCTGGCTCCGGGCGCATCACTTGGCGGCGCTGTCAGCGCGATCGAGGCCGCTACCCGCAAAATCGGTTTGCCTCTGAGCTTTCGATACGGTTTCCAAGGCACGGCGCAGGCCTTCCAAGCCTCGCTCACGAACGAGGTCTGGCTCATTCTGGCGGCCGTCGTGACGGTCTACATCGTCCTCGGCGTGCTGTATGAGAGCTACGTCCATCCTCTCACGATCCTCTCAACGCTGCCGTCGGCAGGCGTGGGGGCGCTGCTCGCCCTTCTTGTCACGGGCCACGACCTTGGCATCGTTGCGCTCATCGGCATCGTGCTGCTCATCGGCATCGTGAAGAAAAACGCGATCATGATGATTGACTTCGCGCTCGACGCACAACGGAATCACCACAAATTGCCCGAGCCCGCCATCTTCGAGGCGTGCCTCCTCCGTTTCCGGCCGATCATGATGACGACAATGGCAGCGCTGCTTGGCGGATTGCCGCTGGCCCTCGCTTCTGGAGTCGGGGCCGAATTGCGCCAGCCTCTCGGAATCACCATCGTCGGCGGGCTCGTGGTGAGCCAGCTCTTGACCCTCTACACCACGCCCGTCATCTATCTCGTGTTCGATCGGCTGGCCGCTCGCATCCGTCCGGCCAGTCATGGTGGAGAGACGGCATGACGATGTCGGAGCCGTTCATTCGGCGGCCGGTCGCCACTGCGCTGCTGACGGTGGCGCTCGCGCTTGGTGGGGTGCTCGCCTTCTTTCAGCTCAGGGTCGCGCCGCTCCCGCAGGTGGCCTATCCCACCATCGTGGTGAACGCCGCGCTGCCCGGAGCGAGTTCCGAGACGATGGCTTCTGCGCTCGCCACGCCGCTCGAGCGCCAATTCGGGCGCCTGGCCGGCGTGACGCAATTGACATCCACGAGCGGGCTCGGCTCGACCAGCATCGTGCTCCAGTTCGATCTCTCGCGCGATATCGATGCCGCGGCACGCGACGTCCAGGCCGCCATCAACGCAGCCAGCGGCCAGCTGCCCGCGAACCTGCCAGCCAATCCCACGTACCGCAAGGTGAATCCTGCCGACACACCAGCGCTCATCCTCGCGCTCACGTCAGCAACCGTGCCGACGAGCCGCATTTACGACATCGCCTCGTCGGTTCTCGCCCAAACGCTGGCTCAGGTGGACGGAGTTGGCCAGGTCAACGTCGGCGGCGGCGCGCTTCCAGCCGTGCGCGTCGAACTGAACCCCAACGCGCTGAATGCGTACGGGATCTCGCTCGAACACGTGCGCACGGTGCTCGGCCAGGCGAATGCCAATCGTCCGAAGGGGCAGCTGGCCGATGAACGTACGAGCTGGGAGATTCACACGAACGACCAGTTGTTCAAAGCCGTCGACTACCTTCCGCTGATCATCGCCGCGCGCGACGGGGCGGTCGTGAGGCTGTCGGATGTCGGCCAAGTCATCGACTCGGTGCAGGACGTTCGTGTGACCGGACTTGCGAACGGCCAGGCAGCTGTCTCGGTGATGGTCATCACCCAACCTGGCGCCAACGTCATCGACGTCGTCGACCGTGTCCGAGCCGAGCTACCTCGATTGGGAGCGCTGTTGCCTGCTGGCGTGGACCTTCGTGTATCCGTTGATCGGACGACGACCATTCGGGCCTCGGTCCGAGACGTCGAACGCACGCTCGCCATCGCGATCGGACTCGTGGTCCTCGTCGTCTTTGCATTTCTGCGCCGAGGCTCGGTGACCCTTATTCCCAGCCTCGCCGTACCTCTCTCGCTTCTGGGCACTTTCGGGGTGATGTGGGCTTTCGGCTACAGCCTCGACAACCTCTCGCTCATGGCGTTGACGATCTCGACGGGCTTCGTTGTGGACGATGCCATCGTGGTCCTCGAGAACGTCACCAGGCGTTAGAGACGTGCAGATCCTCCAGCGTGATCCCGCGATCAATACGGTGATTGCTTTCAGTGGTGGCGGCACGGCCACCAATCAGGCACGGCTGTTCATCTCGCTCAAGCCGATCGAGAAGCGCGACTACGCCTCGGCAGAAGCCGTGATCGAGCGGTTGCGTCCGGCGTTTGTCGGAGATTCACAGGCCAGTTTGTTCCTGCAAGCCGCCCAAGACGTTCAGGTGGGCGGGCGCTCCGGAAACGCCCAATATCAGTACACGCTCCAGGCGGAGGATATCCCTACGCTCAACCACTGGGCCGCGCTCCTCGCCGCCCGCCTCCGGCGCGACGCGCGGCTCGCCGACGTGAATCTGGATCTGCAGAATCGGGGTCTTCAAGCGTCCGTTGCGATCGACCGCGATACCGCTGCCCGCCTTGGGGTGAGCACCGACTCGATCGACGAAGCTCTTTACGATGCGTTCGGCCAGCGGCAGGTATCGACGATGTACGAGGGACTGAATCAGTACCGAGTCGTGATGGAGGTCGCTCCCGAGTACTGGCAGCATCCCGAGACGCTCGACACTCTTTACGTTCCGAATAGCACGGACACTCCGCTGCCTTTGTCAGCGATTGGAGACTTCGGTCGGTCTACAGCGCCTCTGGTTGTGAATCATCAGTCGGAGTTTCCTGCCGTGACGCTGTCGTTCAACCTCATACGCGGCGCTTCGCTCGGTGACGCGGTCGAAGCGATCGAACGCGCGGCACGCGACATCGGTTTGCCGGCCAGCGTTCACGGTGGATTCCAAGGCACGGCGCTCGCGTTTCAGACATCGCTGGCAAGCGAGCCCTGGCTGATTCTCGCGGCGCTGAGCACGATGTACATCGTGCTCGGCATCCTCTATGAGAGCCTGGTGCACCCACTCACCATTCTGTCGACCTTGCCGTCGGCGGGCGTGGGCGCCACCCTTGCCTTGATTGTCACGAGGACGGACTTCACCGTCATTGCGCTGATCGGACTCATCCTCCTGATTGGCATCGTCAAGAAGAACGCGATCATGATGATCGATTTCGCGTTGGCCGCCGAGCGGAACCAGGGCCTGTCGGCAGAGGCCGCCATCCGGCAGGCGTCCCTTCTCCGCTTCCGTCCGATCATGATGACGACCTTGGCGGCTATGCTCGGCGGGCTGCCAATGGCACTCGGCAGCGGCACCGGCGCCGAGCTCCGGCGGCCGTTGGGCATATGCGTGGTCGGCGGATTGCTGGTCAGTCAGGCGCTCACGCTCTACACGACGCCGGCGCTGTATGTCTTCATGGATCGTGTCAGGCGCCGCCTATCCGCCATGCCCTTCATTTCAGCGGAGGCGCGATGAGACAAGGAATACAAACGCGACCTCGTATAGCAATCGCGTTGATCTCAGCCGTCCTGTCGGGCTGTGCGGTCGGCCCGCGGTACGAGCGACCGCAGTTCCCCACTCCTGACTCATACAAAGAGGCGCGGTTAGGTACCGAGGTGCTTCAGCCAGCGCTGCCGAACGATGCAGCGTCACGGCGCGAGTGGTGGCAAACCTTCGGCAACGGGCCGCTCAGCAATCTCGAAGAACAGCTGGTCGCCGGCAACCCGTCGCTTACAGAGGCGGACGCGCGCTTCCGACAGGCGAAAGCAGTTGTCCGGCAGGATCGCGCTGCCTATGCACCGACGATCGGTACGTCGCTCTCCGCTGACCGGCTTCACGGGTCCAGCGGCGCGCTGAATGGCATCGAGGCGGGCACGGGGCAGTACTCACTTACCGGCGACGTGTCGTGGGAGCCGGATTTCTGGGGCCGCGTGCGCCAGACCGTCGCCGCTGGCGTCGCGTCGGCACAAGCGGCGAGAGGCGACCTGGAGAACGCGCGGCTCAGTCTCACCGCGACGTTGGCGCTCGACTACTTCCAGCTCCGATCGTTCGATGCGGACCTGGTGCTGCTCAATGAGAGCATCGATGCGTACGAGCGCTCGCTGACACTCACGCAGAATCAATACAACGCTGGACTGGTGGCGCGGACCGACGTCGCACAGGCTGAAACACAACTTGCGTCCGCCCGCGCACAAGCAGTCGACGTCACGTTGCAGCGGGCCCAGATGGAGCACGCCGTTGCGGTGCTCGTCGGAGTCGCTCCATCGGCTCTGTCACTTCAGCCGGCTCCGTTGGAGGGTGAGCCACTCCCGGTGCCGCTGGAGCTGCCGTCGCGCCTGCTCGAGCGGCGCGCCGACGTGGCGGCGGCGGAGCGCGGGTGGCGGCGGCAACGCTCAGATTGGCGTCGCAGCATCGGCTTTCTTCCCTATCGTCTCGTTGACGGGATCGGTCGGGTTTCAAGCCAGCGCTCTCGCGCAGTGGCTCGCGTGGCCCAGCCAGTTCTGGTCGGTGGGTCCGACGCTGGCGCTGACGCTGTTCGATGGAGGCGCGCGGCGGGCAGCCCGCGCCAACGCGCAAGCTGCCTACGACGCAGAAGCTGCGACGTACCGACAAGTGATCCTGACCGTCTTTCAGGACGTTGAAGACAACCTCGCTGCGCAACGGCTGCTGGCCGATGAATCACAGCAGCAGCAAGCCGCGGCCACGGCGGCCCGCACGGCGCTCGACGTCTCGCTCAATCAATACCGGGCCGGTCTCGTGAGCTATCTCGCGGTCGTGACCTCGCAGTCGACCTCGTTGACAGCCGAGCGAACGCTCGTGGCGCTGACCGCTCGACGGTATGAAGCCGCCGTGCAGCTCATCAAAGCGCTCGGCGGCGGCTGGGATGGACGACTGGACGTGTCGTGAAGTGATGCGTCAAGTGAGCTGCGACGCCAGACCCAGGCATAATTAGATTTCAGGTGACTGATGCGTATCCTCGTCGTTGAAGATGACAAGAAGGTTGCGACCTTTATCCAGGGCGGCCTGCAGCGTGAAGGACACGCCGTAGACGTGCTGCACGACGGCGGCGGTGCGGGCGCCCAGGCGTGCACCGTCGACTACGACGCGGTCGTTCTGGACCTGATGTTGCCGGAACGGTCCGGGTTTCAGGTCCTGCGAGACATACGTGCCCGAAAGGCTGAAATCCCGGTGATGATTCTGACGGCAAAGGATGGAATCGACGAACGGGTGACCGGGCTCGACAGCGGGGCCGACGATTACATGGTGAAACCGTTCGCTCTTGCGGAGCTCAGCGCACGCCTTCGCGCGTTGCTCCGCCGCGGGCGGCCGCATGAAAGCACGCTGCACGTGGGTGACCTGGAAATGGACACGGTGCGGCGCGCGGTGCGGCGGGCCGGACAACCCATCGACTTGAAGCCCAAAGAGTATGCGCTGCTGGAATTTCTCATGCGACACAGCGACCGCCCTGTGACCCGCTCCCTGATCATCGAACACGTCTGGGACATCCACTTCGACAGCATCAGCAACGTCGTCGAGGTCCACATCAACTCGCTGCGCGGAAAGATAGACCGCGGCTTCAGCGTTCCACTCATTCACACCGTACGTGGCGTGGGCTACATGCTCACTGCCAGCCCTCCATGACACTGTCGTTTCAGACGCGGCTAATTCTGTTCAGCACGGTTACGTTCGCGGCGCTGCTCGCCGGGCTCAGCGCGACCTCCTATCGTCTCCTGAAGCGCCAGCTCGATCTCGATGCTACGGCCGAACTCGCCGAGCTGGCCACCGGCCTCCACGGATATCTGAGGTTTGATGGTGAAGCCCCGACAATGGCGTTCGACAACGAAGATGCCGATCAGGTGGCGTTCGTTCACCGGGCAACCCGCTACTATCAAATCTACGACGCGCGTGACGGGCGCCTTCTGACGCAGTCTGACGGGCTCGAACCGCTCGGTCTGCACTTCACGCCCGACGAGGTGAGTGCGTTTCTCGGCAATCCGAAGCCTTTCGATATCCGAACCAACTACGGCCGCTTCAGATTCACGAACAGCCCTATTTCTCCCGCGTCAGGCGGACGCTATCTGCTTCAGGTCGGAGCCTCTCTCGACGCCATGGACGCCGCGCTCGCTCGATACCTCGACCTCCTCCTGTGGCGCGTGTTCCCTGGGTTGGCGGTCGCTCTCCTCGCCGTCTGGTGGATGGCTCGAACCGCTCTGGTTCCATTGAGCACACTGGCCAGCGAGGCCCGTGAGGTCAACATCGGTACGCTGGACAGACGCTTACCCACTCGCGGAACCGGTGATCAATTGGATGAAGTGGCAACCGCTTTCAACGAGACGCTGGGCAGACTCGAAAGCGCCGTTGGTGAGATGCGACAGTTCAGTTCTGCGCTGGCTCACGAATTGCGAACGCCGCTGGCGGCGCTCCGTGGTGAATTGGAGCTGGCACTTCTGCAATCAAAGTCCGAGGCCGAGTGGCGGGCCAGCACCGAGAGCCAGATCGAGGAAATCGACAAGCTCACGCGCCTCGTCAATCAGCTACTGACGCTGGCACGCGCAGAGTCCGGCGAGATTCGACTTGCGCATCGTGCGGTCGATTTGGGCGCCCTCGCCACCACGGTCACCGAGCAGCTCGAGGCCGTTGCGCAGGCCAAGAACTTGAACATTCAGTGCGTCGTCGCAGAGCCTGTGACGGTAACTGGTGACGTGGGTTGGCTTGAGCGGCTCCTCCTCAACCTGCTCGACAACGCGATGAAATACACGCCTTCGGGCGGCAGCATCCACGTGGATGTGTCACGTGAAGGCGATCACGCCAGAGTCGATGTGTCCGACACGGGCATCGGCATTCCAGCAGCTGCCATTCCTCATATTTTCGAGCGGTTCTATCGAGCCGATCCGGCGCGGTCTTCGATGGGTCAGGGTGCCGGGCTCGGTCTCAGCCTGGTGAAATGGATCGTCGATCGTCACCACGGCCAAATCGAGGTTCGGACGTCCCAAGGAAACGGCTCGACCTTCACGACGAGGCTTCCGATAGGATCTCGAACCGTGGCAGACAGGCAGATTAACTCACAATTAATGTCGGGTTCACGTTCTCCTCACGCATCAGCGTCACAGTAAGAGCTGCGATGAGCAAGTGGCGTCCCCGCACAGTCACGGCAATCATCATTCTCGCTGTGCTGTCGGCGCTCAGGATCGGCGTGGCTGCGTCACCTGATGCCGACCAGCAAGGATCGGAGCGCGCCGCGCAGTCCGCTGGTCAGACCCCGACACACGCCGTACGTGGAGTGGTGAAGTCGATCAACCAGGAGTCTCTCGTGATCATCGACTCCGGAAAAGCCCATCGTGAGATGACCTTCCAGCTGTCCCCGTCGACCTACCGCGAGGGAGAGTTAACCCTCGGGGCCACAGTCTCCGTGCGTTACAGGTTGGAAGGCAGCCTGCTCAAGGCGACGGCGGTTTCCACACATCCGGAAAAGAATCACCACACCGCACGCACGCCAGAAACCTCGCGGTAGCGTGGATGCTGGCGTCAGGCAGTTCGAGACTGCACAAGAAGTTGATCGAGTGCGCGCGCGACCTGTGAACCGGTGAACGGCTTGGGAATGAGCAGGACCTGTTGCGCCTCACGGGCACGGAGACTCGCATCGGCCGTGTCCGGAGTGTCACTGATGATCACGACGGGCAGTTCGGCGTGCTCGGGATGATCGCGGACGAGATCGAAGAGCGACTCGCTCATCTTGTACATCGAGCAGTCGAGGACAACAGCGTCCGCCCGCTCTTCGACAATCAGGTCGTTGACGGAAGTCGTGAACCCAGAAGCTACGACTTCGTAGCCACGGTCCCGTAGGGCAAAGGTCAGAAGTTCGGCGATTTCTGGAGTGTCGTCAATCAGGACGATCCGGCGGGCCGGGGACATGTCAAGGGCTGAAGGCTAAGGGATGAGGGCTAAGGGGCTTCCAGGCGCTTCTTCTTGCCGGCAGCGGGCTCCAGATCGAGCACCCAGACACGCCCGCCGGCGGTGTAGTACGCCCGCGTGTCGTTCTCGATCGTCGCACCCCAGGCCTCGAGCGTGCGCATCGCGAACGTATACCCTTCGAAGTTGTCCTTGGCGTGCTGGAACACTTCGCGCGTGTGCCAGTTATCGTTGAGGATGGCATCGCCGGGATGGACGCGCAGCACGGTGACGAACCGATCGTGCGCGGCCTCGGGCCGCACGTCGCGCGTCGATCCGCGCTTCTTGCCTTCAGCAACGATATAGCTTTCCTGAACAGGCGGCTGACTCGTGGATTCTGTCATCTTTGCTTACCTTGCGGCGGGGCCCCACCCCCGCCGCCTGTGCCGTCGCAACCTTCGGCTGCTCGGCTTTGGTTGCAACGACTCGTTACTTGGAGCTGCGGCTCTATACCGTGTGTGCGATTGCTGCAGCCGCTTCTGCCGACGCCATGTCGAGCTGCGCCTTCGGATCGGCCGCCTTGATCAACGCCTCGGGAACCTCGACCCCCATCATTTGCCACTGTTGATTGGCGAACCTTTGAAGGGTTGCAATGTGCTCGGCGTGAAGGTGGCCGAAGCGTCCTTGTAGCTTCAGGTACTCCGCCACGGGCCGCATGCTGGCCGGCCGGAAGCTGTAGTCGTAGGCGCGTTTTTCGTGATCCCATTCCCAGATCGGATAGAGCCCACATTCAACGACGAGACGACCCAGATCGATCGAGCGTGGCGTCTCGTAGACGAAGCCCTTCTGACAAGGCGTGTAGACCATCAAGAAGGCCGCGCCCTTGTGGTTGAGTCCTTTCCGCACCTTGTTCATCAGGTCGATCGGATAGCCGACACTCGCTGTGGACACGTAGCAGTGCGGATGTCCTGCGGCCATCATGCGCGCCAGATCCTTCGGAAACAGCTTCTTCGCTTCGGGAATCATCGGACCCGGAGGCGAGAAGGTGGTCATCCCGCCGTACGGCGTTCGCGACGACGCCTGGATGCCGGTGTTGGCGTACTGCTCGTTGTCGTAGCAGATGATCAGGCAGTCGTGATCCCGGTAGAGCGCCCCCGAAATAGAGCCAATGCCGATGTCGGACGAACTGCCGTCCCCGGCCTCGCAGATGATGTTCGGAAACGCGCCCTTCCATTTGCCCTTCCGGATCATCGCCTCGTAGGCGGCGGCCACGCCGGCCGTGAAGCTGCCGGCGCTTCCGATCTGCGTGTGTGCCCAGGGTACGTTGTACGGCGTGCACAAATACGAGCTGTTAGCGACATACATGCACCCCGTGGGACCCACGAGGATCGTGTTGTCGCCCGATGCTTTGCTCGTCATCCGGTACTGGATCGACGGTCCGCATCCCGCACAGGTCCGATGCCCGGGAACGAACGGCTCGGTCTGCGGCAAATCAGGGTTGTAAAAGCGAGCCCCCTGATTCGGGCTGGCGAACAACGGCAGCATCTGACGTTGAACTTCAATAGCAGGCATTGGATGTCTCCAAAGTCAGCTTTCAGCTATCGGCTGTCAGCTATCAGTTTACCAATCTACAATTTGCAATGTCGCCGAGCTATTCCTCGAAGCCAACCCAGTGCGCCCGTTTCTCGATCTTGCCGCGCTTCTGGGCTTCGAGCATTTTCTGCGTCATCCAGTAGAACTCCTTCAAGACGATGGCCTCACCGCCCATGCCCGCCATGAACGAAAACACGAGCGGCCGTTGAGCGCTCTCGTAGAGTGACGCGCACGCTTCTGCATACAACGACCCTCCGCTACTGACGCTGCCCAGGCCCATGTTCGTCTCGATGACGCCGATGACCTTGAACCTGCTGAGCACGTCTTTGACGCGCTCGGTCGGATACGGACGGATGGTCCGCAGCCGCACGAGGCCGACCTTGGCGCCGCGCTGACGCATGTGGCGGATCGCATGGCGCGCCGTCACCGCGTGACCGCCCTGCATGAAGAAGACGACATCCGCGCCGTCGGTCATGAACTCTTCGACCCAGGCGTCGTAGCGACGACCGAAGATCCGAGCGAATTCCTCGTGAGCCTGCTCGATGACCGGCATCGACCCTTCCATGGCGCGTGCACGCTCGAGCTGCAGCGGCGGACCCTGCTCGGGCATGATCTGCGGCCCGTGCGAAACGGGATGCCGGGGATCGAGCGGATAAGGATGCTTGTAAGGCGGTAAGAACTCTTTGACCTGACCGGGATCGGGCAGCTCGCAGTCCGTCGTGATGTGCGAGACGAAAAAGCCGTCCTGACACACCATCTGCGGCAATAGCACACGAGAATCCTCGCCGATGCGAAACGCGATGAGGTGATTGTCGAACGCCTCCTGCGCGTCACACGACCATCCCATCAACCAGCCCATGTCGCGGGTCGACAGGGCATCGGTGTGTTCCGATCCGAAGTCCCCCGGCGGATCGAGCGTTCGATCGGCAATCATCATCTGCACGGGCATGCGGCTGCCGGAGATCGGCGAGTACAACTCGTAGGCGTACTGCACGCCGACGCCTGAGCTGCCGGTAAACACGCGAGCGCCACTCGAGGAGGCGCCGTGCGCGATACTCAACTGCGAATGCTCGCTGTCGGCGACGATGTACTCGGCATCCAGCTCGCCGTTGGCCACCATCTGCGCGAGCGCCATCATCGTGGCCGTGTACGGCCGGATCGGGTATGCGGTGATGACGTCCACGTCGGCGTACTTGGCCGCCTGCGCCGCCGCTACGCAACCGTTGATTCGGACGGTCTTTTTCTTATCGAGGACAGTTGCCATAACTGACTCCCGGTCATCTCCAATTCTCAATGTCCTTGGGCGGCAGGTCTGGCAGCTTTCGCAGCTCCTCAGCCTGCCGACCGTGCAACCCTTGCGAAATCGCGAACGCCGTATCCATGCGCACGACGCCTGTATCGAAGTCCAGCTCGGGCACGCCCTCGAGGCACCCCGTCGGGCATTCCTCGATGCACACACGGCAACCCTTGCAGTAGTCGACCAGGATCTTGTAAAGGCCGTTCGACCGATCGTAGCGAATGATGCACGGTTCCGGACACACGAGGTAGCAGTTGTCGCAGGCATTGCACGTGCCGCAGCTGAAACAACGATTGGCCTCCTCGACGGCCTGCTCCTCGCTGTACGCCTGAATGACCTCGTCCTGCGTCTTGCGCCGACTCGCGGGCGCAAGCATGGCCTGGGACACGCGCGGGAAATGCGGGAAGTAGGTCATGTTCATCCGATTGAGATCGGTGATCACGTCGAGGGCAATCGTTCGAGGCTGTAACGGCTCGCCGCGGACTACCTTGTCCAGGTTGAACGCGGCGCGCTTGCCGTCGCCGACGGCATTGACCACCATCAGCGGCTGTCCCGATCCGAGCTGAACGATGTCGCCGGCCGCGAAGAAGTTCGTGTCGCCCAGCCGTCCAAACCGATCCACCTTGATGGTGCCGCGTTCGTTCTTGAATTCAGCTGGCAGCCAGGCCAGCGACGCATGCTGTCCGACGGCGATGATGACGTTGTCGGTGGCGAAGCGTTCGGCAGCCGCTTCCCGATCGATCGCGATGGGAGAGGCATTGATCGCACCTGTGAAGCGAGCAGGATGCAATTGGAGTGCTTCGACCTTACCGTTGCCGAGCACGGCGGTCATCGCCCGGCCGTGCATCAGCTCGACGCCCTCCTCGAGCATGTCGTGGAGATCCTCGGGGACGGACGGCATCTCGCTGGTGTTGCCTTCCACGGTGATCATCGTGACTTCCTGCGCACCCTGCCGGAATGCCTCGCGTGCGCAGTCGATGGCCGTGTTCCCTCCGCCAATGATCGCGACGCGCGCCCCCAGGTTCACCTTCGACGTGCCCATGCCGATGTCGCGCAGGAACGGGAGCCCGTACAGCACGCCGGTCTTGTTTTCCCCTTCGGCCTTCACGCTGTTCGGTTCTGTGAGACCAACGGCGAGGACGCAGGCGTCGTAGTCCCTCTTCAACGATTCCCACGAGACATCCTTGCCAACTTCGGTATTCGTCTTGATCGTGATTCCCAACTCCACGAGACGCTCGATCTCGCGATCCAGCACGTCCTGGGGAAGCACCCAGTCGGGGATGCCGCCGCGATTCAGTCCGCCCGCTTTCGGCGATTTCTCGAAAATCGTGACGGCATAGCCCAGGCGCGCCAGTTGATAGGCGGCGCTGTGCCCGGCAGGACCCGATCCCACGACAGCCACCTTCTTGCCATTGGGCGCCCCCGCCTTGACGATGTCGCGCGCCAAGGCTTGTCCGAGGTCGCCGAGAAAGCGCTCGACGGCGCGGATGGAAATCGCTTCGTCATGCTGTCCGCGATTGCAGGCCTGCTCGCACGGGTGGTAGCAGACGCGCCCGGTCACTGATGGAAACGGCATGTCCTCTTTGATCAGAGCGTACGCGTCGAGGTACTTGCCGCGCTTGACCAGATCCAGATAGCCCTGGATCTTTTCGTTCGTGCCGCACGCGTTGTTGCACGGCGGCATCTTGTCGCGATACACGGGACGAATCGCGCGCCAGTTGCCGGTCGGAAAGAGATCCTGGCCCTTTTTCTGTGAAGGAGCAGGCGTGATTCCCGCAAACGGAACCTGTAGCCAGTCAGGGATGTGCGTGCCTTGGGTGGACATGATGATCTGATCCTCGTCGTACCTGGTTCCTGGTGCCTCGTGCCTGGTTGGTTCCTCGTGTCTAGTTGGTTCCTCGTGCCTAGTTAATGCCTGGTGCCTTCTTAGGCCGCGGTCGCATTGAGCGGAAGCACGTGCAAATCGTCGAGCGCAGCGCGGAACGCCACCTTGTTCGCAATCATGGGTTCGATCGTCTCGATCTTGACGACCCCGGTCGTCTTCACAACTGCCGCAATCAGCGGCGCGGCGATATCGGGCGCGATCGCCTTGCTGCGCTCCGCCGCCCCTTCCGTCGACAAGCGATCGAGCCCCAACTCGCCCAACCTGTAATACAGCCACTTGTGATCGGCGATCTTCGCGGCATCCACGCACACGAGCTGAGCCAGCCGTTCAGGACCGGGCACGAACCGCATCATGTAGTCCGGCGAGTAGTGCGTGTTGATTACGAGCGTGCCGCCCGGTGGCATCCCCCTCATGTAATCCCAACCCTTCACCATCGTCTGCTCGACGAGCACGACGATGTTCGGGTGCTCGTTCTCGTAGGTGAGGGCATTTTCAATGACGCTGTCGCTGATGCGGCAGTACTTCCTGGTCGGAGCGTTGGTCCGGTCCGGGTTGTCGACGTAGTTCTCCATCGCCTGCGAATACTTGCCTTCGATCCGGCTCGCGGCGGAGACGGAATTCACGATGTCTCGGCCTTCTTTGTCCATGATGATGCCGCGGGTCCAGACCGTCAGCTCCGTGTAGCTCATATCGATGCCTCACTCTTCAATGCTCGCGGGGCCGCAGCGCGGTGCAATGCTCCGGCTCAGGTGTCGGAACCCCCCAACACTGCCGCAAAGTCCCTGCCGCGCACGGCAAACTCGCCAACGCGCGATCCGCGCTGCCAATCTCCAATCGCCAGCAGCACGGCTTTCTTGCAAACGCTCTCGACGTCGGCGCCTGTGCATCCGTCGGTCCGGCGGGCGATCGTTGCGACGTCGACGTCCTCCGCCAGCGGTACTTGACGGCAGCACAGGCGGACGATGCCAGCCCGATCCGATTCGTCGGGCTTGGAAAACGGAACGATATAGTCGAATCGCCCGCTGCGCAAGAGCGCCGGCTCGACCCGCTCGGGCCGATCCGTCGCGGCAAGAAGGATCACGCCTTTGACATCGCGGAGGTTGTCAATCTCACGCAAGAGCTGGCTCAAGATCCGCGGATGCACATCAGCGCCAAAATGATCGGCGCCGACCTTGGGAGCGATGGTGTCGATCGTGTCGAAGAATAGAATGCACGGCGCGGCGCGTCTCGCCTTCTTGAACACCTCGCGCAGGGCTTTCTCGGACTCCCCCAGCCATTTCGAATAGAGCTGGGGACCGTCGATCGTGATCAACGGGAGTTGCTTTTCGCCTGAGAGCGCGCGAGCCATCGCGGTCTTGCCGGTCCCTGAAGGCCCCACGAGCAAGATGCCACGCGGCGGCGCAAGGCCGACGCGCTCGTAGAGGTCGTCTCGCAAGTGCGCATGCTCGACAACGGCGCCCAGCACTCGTTTGACCTCGGTCAGCCCCGCGAGCGAGGCAAATGTCGAGGTGCTCTTCTCGATGAAGAATTCTCGCGTGGCACTTGGCTCGACTTCTCGCAACCCGGCGAGGAAATCCTCCCGTGTCACTTGCAGTGCGGAGAGATCGGCGGCGCCGGTATCCCCCGAGCGCGTCTCCCGAGCTCGAAGTCCATCCTCCGCGTCCAGCGCTGCCGTCGACAGATAGCGTCGCAGCGTGATCATCCCAACTTCCTGGCAGAGCGCTTCGAGATCCGCGCCCACGAATCCGTGGGAATGCTCGGCGACTTCGGCCAGATCGACATCCGGACCAAGGGGCATGGCACGCGTGTGAATCTTCAGGATTTGAAGCCGAGCCTGGGTATTGGGAACACCGATCTCAATCTCTCGATCGAACCGGCCCGGGCGACGAAGCGCCGGATCCAGCACCTCGGGAATATTGGTGGCGCCCATGACGATGACCTGGCCGCGGGACAGGAAGCCATCCATCAGACTCAAGAGCTGAGCCACTACCCGCTTTTCGACTTCACCGGCCACCTCCGCGCGTTTGGGCGCGACGGCGTCAATCTCGTCGATGAATAGAATCGCCGGCGCTCGACGCGCCGCTTCCTCGAAGACCTCTCGAAGCTTGGCCTCGCTTTCCCCGTAGAACTTGCGCATTATTTCGGGGCCGTTGAGGTGAATGAAGTGGACGCGGCTTTCGGCCGCGACGGCGCGCGCGAGCAGTGTCTTGCCGGTACCCGGCGGTCCGTAGAGCAGCACGCCCTTTGGCGCAAGGATCCCGAGACGCTCGAAGATGCGTGAATGCTTCAACGGCAGTTCCACGATCTCGCGAACGCGCGTCACCTCGCGCTCCAGCCCGCCGATGTCTTCGTAGGAAACAGCCGGAGCCCCACGACCGGGGATTTGTTCACCCTCGACGACTCGAATGTCCGTTCGTTTCCCGATCACAACAGGCCCGGAAGGAATGGTACGGACGACTTGAAAGTTCACCGCTTTGGCGTAGGTAGGGACACGAATGACGGATCCCGTGAGAACTGGCACGCCCTCGAGATCTTCGAGCATTCGCTCCGGCGCGATGATCGCCGGAGCCGCACCGACCCACTGCGGCGTCACACGCACGGCAACCGCCAGAGAGTGCTCGACTGTGGTCACCGAGACCGGCTCTTGTAATCCGGTTCCGCAGTTGCTCCTCAGCGTGCCGTCAATCTGGATCGTGCCTTCGTTACCGTCGTCGGATGCCTCAGCGCGCGCCACCGCCGGCGTTCGTCCCACAATCTTCAGGATGTCGCCCGGGCGCGCGCCGATGCGCCGCAGGTCCGACGGCGCGAGACGCGCGATGGCATGACCGACATCCTCGACTCGCGCTTCCGCGGCGCGAAGCATGACGCTGACGACGAGTGGCGGCGTCGTGGAGTCGGTCATGACGCAGGCTGGAGTCGGCCTTGAAGCTGCTGGACGAAGCGCTCGAACAGCGCGGCGGCCTTCGGCTGATCGGGATGGTTCTGATCGTCCGCTTCAGCCGCAAAACGCGTGCGGTCGTTGCCGAGGTCCGTCAGTCTGATCGTGCCGAGATTGGTGTGCTCGATGGCCCATCCGTCGCCGGTCACGGCTGTGACGGACATGGTGAGATTCGTGGCGTCGCTCTCCCAGGGTACGACGATGGCACTCACGAGTCGCTGATCCGCGGCGAACTCTTCGATGGTGCGCGACAGGGCGCGGGGCGAGCCGGAGGCCACAAACTCGATCATGGTCAACTTAGAAGTGAGAAGAAGAAGGAAGAAGGATTGAGCTGGCGGCTTGGCTCGCCATACTTCTTCCTTCTTCCTTCTCACTTCTTACTTCTGCTAGACTGGCCCGGTGGTCGGACCAGTTAGGCGGTCCAGTCTGACATCGCGCCGAAGGGGTGTCAAGCTTCACGACGCCCTGCGGACGCGGCCGTCGAGCCGCGAATCCAAGCTACTCGAGCCCATCAAAAAGACGCGCATTCCCGAAGAGATCGCGGATCGGATTCGCCGTCTGATCCTCGACACCACGTTTCAGCCGGGCCGCGCTCTTCCCCCCGAACGGCTCCTCGCCCGGCGCTTCGGCGTCAGTCGCGGTTCGGTGCGCGACGCGCTGCGGATGCTCGAAATACTCGGCCTTCTCGAAATGCGCCACGGACAGGGGACGTTCCCGCGCGAGCTGTCGGTCGATCGGTTGGTCGCGCCTCTGGCCACAGTGCTGGCATATCGACCGGACCTGCAGGACGAGCTCATGGACGTCCGGCGCATGTTCGAGCCAGCCGTCGCTCGTGCGGCCGCGCTTCGGGTGACCGACGAGGATCTCGTCTCGTTCGATCGCGTACTCAACGCCCAGCGCCGAAAGCTCAAGACCGGCCAATCGGCCATCGTCGAAGACACGGCATTCCATGCAGCGCTGGCCCGGGCGACGCGCAACCGAGTCATCGTGCACATCATGGAAACGCTGAACAACCTTCTCGTGGAATCGCGGAAACGGACCTTGCGCCAAAAAGGCCGTCCGGCTCGATCCCTCGAGGGCCACGAAGCGATTGTCGCAGCCGTCCGTCGCCGTGATCCGGAAGCGGCCGCACGCGCCATGCACGACCACATCGACCAAATCGCAGGCTTGCTGCAAAACACGCTGCCGGCTTCCGCGGCGGCACGCTAACCTTTCGACGATCAAGGACGCCCGAGCGTGATCGACACCTATCTCTCCCGACTCGAGCTCCTCATCGTTGAGGGACGGCAGCTTCAGACCAGCTTTACGGCCGATCCCAACGACCGCCGTACTTCCGAGGGAATGCGCATCTGGCAACGGGAGTGCGCCACGATGGTCAATGAGTTATCGGGTGGGACGAAGGCGCATTGGCTGGCGCAAGCCTTCAGTGAGGCGTTTCTGGTCCGATCCGCGAATGGGCCAGTCGTGACGAGTGCCGCACCCGCGAAAATCGTCGAACGAATCGTCGGCGTGCTCACTCGCGCGGCGACCTCGCTGTCAACCATCGACCAGGGTTCGGGCAACGCGGGCTCGGCTGGTCCGCCGCCGCGACGCTTCGACTTCGTCCATGATGCGGCGCTTCGTCCTGTGCTCGAAACCGCATACCTCGAGAGCAAGCAGGAGTTCGCGGAGGGCCGTTTCAATACTGCCCTGGCCACAACCTGCGGCCTGCTCGAGGCCGTGATTACGGATGCGCTCGCACATGCTCGAGCAGCTCTCGAGTCCGATGGTCCGTCGGCAAGACCGGTTGCTGGCTGGTCCTTTTCCGAGCGCATTGCGGCGGCTGAGGAAGCTGGTCTCATCGGCGGCGGCTGTGCGCGTCTTCCGGTTTTGGCACGCCAGTATCGCGACCTGATGGACAGGCAGGGCGAGCTGCGTGCGGACGTCGATGTCTCGGAGCGCGACGCGCGACTCGCCGCGCAAGTGCTCAACGTGATTCTTCGAGATCTCAACCCGGGACGTTGACATTGCTGATTGCTAATTGCTGATTGCTGATTGAGGAACCGATGAAATCGCCGGCCGGTAATCGCGGCTCGTAGATTGCGCTAAACTACCCGTCCCGTTTGCGTCTGAGAGTCAGGAGGGGCAATGCGGTTGAACAATCGCTGGTTCCAGCTTGGGGCTTCGTTGGTGGCGATGATCATGATCGCCAACCTGCAGTACTCCTGGACGCTATTCGTCAGTCCCCTACAGAAGGCCACCGGCTGGAAGCTCTCCGACATCCAGTTTGCATTCACGCTGTTCATCCTGTGTCAGACGTGGATTCAGCCGCTCGATGGATGGCTGATCGACCGCCTCGGCCCGAGGGGATTCATTACGGCAGCCGGCGTCCTATGTGGGCTTGGCTGGGCCGGTATGGGGTACGCCACATCGCTGCCGATGCTCTACCTCCTCTATTGTCTGGCTGGAGTCGGAGCCGCCTTCGTTTATAGCGCGTCGATTGGATCAGCTCAGAAGTGGTTCAAGGACCGCCGCGGTCTGGCATCCGGCATCATCGCCGCAGGATTCGGTGGCGGGACTGCTTTGTTCATTCCCGTCATCTCGTCAACGATTCAGTCGAAGGGATATCAGGCCGCATTTATCTCGACCGGGCTCTTTCAGGGCATTGTCATCGCAGTCGTTGCCCAGTTTCTCAGACACCCGCCAAGAGAAGCCGCTTCTGCTGCGGTGAAGACCGCCGACAGCACGTCACAACTCGGCAAACGGCACTTCACAACGGCGGAGATGATGCGAACGCCACAGTTCTACACGATGTACGTGGCGTTCTTCCTGATGTCGATTGGTGGCTTGCTGGTCACAGCGCAGGCGGGTCCGATCGCGCGAACATGGGGCTACTCGACCGGCGTGCTGACGCTTGCCGCCTCCCTCAGCCCTCTTGCCAATGGTGGGAGCCGGATCTTCTGGGGTTGGGCATCCGACAAGATCGGCCGGGAAACGGCGATGATTATCGCCTTCGTTCTTCAAGCGATCTGCCTTCTGCTGGTGTTGGCGTTGGGGCAGATATCGGGCACCTTGTTCGCGTTCACTCTCGTGCTCGTCTACTTCACGTGGGGCGAGATTTATTCATTGTTCCCTGCGACCGCGGGCGACTATTTCGGAACCCGCCACGCGACCGCGAACTATGGCGTGCTCTACACGGCCAAGGGCGTCGCTTCGATCGTCGGTGGCTATATCGGCGCGCTGCTGTACGAACAGTTCGGCACGTGGTCTGTGGGCTTCTACGGGAGCGCGGCGTTGGCTCTCGTCGCGGCGGCGCTGGCCTTCGGGCTCCGTGCGGCGTCCGCGCCGAGACATGCGCCGGTCGGAGTGGCGGTACCGGCCAAGTAAACTTAAAAGTGGAAAGTGGAAAGTAAGTAGAAAGTCGGAACAGAGCACGCAGAGCACGCAGAAGGGACACCAGCCGTGACAGTGGCTTCCGAGCGCCTCCAGATCCGCGGTAATCTCGCCACCACCTACTCGGACGTGTTGACCGCGGACGCGATCGCGGCGATCAGCGCCCTGGCCGCGCTCGACGACGATCGAAAGACGGTGATGGCTGGGCGGCTCGAGCGCCGTGCTGCACGCGCTCGTAACAAGGAGCGCATCACTTTTCTCGAGCCCGGCTCGCACATCGCAAGAACGAAAATCACGGTCCAGGAAGCGCGGGACGGTGCCTTCGTCGGAAGTGAGATTCCCCCGGATCTCCGCCGGCAGTGGATCCAGGGCACGGGTCCGGCCGCGAAGCCCAACACTCCGGTCCGACGCAGCATCCGCAATATCGCTCACGCGCTGCTTTCCGGCGCTGATGGGTGGATGTTCGATGGCGAGGATGCGCTCGGTCAGGTGTCCACGATGTCGCTGGACAACCAGCGCAATCTGAAGCTGGCGATCCATCGCGACGACGTGTTCATGGAAGCGGCCAAGGAAGTCGCCGACGAAATGAACCGTTGGGCGCGCGAGTTTTTCGGCCGCGAGACGATTCCGGACTGGCAGAAGCAGCTCGACTTCACGACGAAGATCTTCCGCCCACGGGGCCTTCACCTCGACGACCGGCACATTCGCCGCGCCGACGCCTCCGGCTTCTCGGCCTCCATCGTCGACGTCACGCTCTTCATCGTCAACAATCAGCGCGAGCTTCGCCGGAACGGCTGCTCGCTCGTTCTGTATCTGCCGAAGATTCAAACGGCCGAAGAGGCGGCGCTCTGGAACGACATCCTCGCCGCCCTCGAAGGACAGGCGGGCTTGCCGATCGGGACGATCAAGGTCTACGTGCTCGTCGAGCAGTTCGAGGCGTGCTTCCAGTTGATGGAGATCCGCGCTGCGCTCGGCCGGCATTTCATCGGGTTCAACACCGGCCGCTGGGACTACATCAACAGCGTCGCCGATTCGATGGCCTGGGACCCCGACTTCGTGGATCCCAACATCGACACGATCACGATGACGTACGGCTACATGCGGAATTACGAAGACCGTGTGCGGCGCGCGTGCAGCACGCCCGACAAGCTCGGTCAGTTCGCGTTGTGGCAGGGAGGGATGGAGCCGAACATCCCTGTAGGATCGAAATCAGGCGTCGACGCCAGCATGAAGCGGGCGGTGGCCGGGGCCGAACGCGAGCAGCGCGAAGGCGCATGCGGCAAGTGGGTGGCCCACTGGAAGATGGTCCACATCGTGCGACCTGTATGGGAACGAGTCGGACAAGACAACCAACTCGGGCGGCCCTTCCCGCCTCTCACCTATGCACGCGCCGACGCAGATGCGCTGACCGAACTCGAACCAGCCGCGCGAACAATTCGCGGCGCCCGCGATCTCCTGAGCGTTGCGATTCAGTACGGCAACGCTTTCGGCCAGGGTCTTCAAGCAGCCGCGCTCAAACCGGCCGACTTCTTCGGTAACGACGACGTGCTGTACCTGATGGAAGACATGGCCACCGGCGAGATCCGTTTGAGCATCTTGTGGGAATGGCTTCACAAGCGCGCGAAGTTGACGGCAGACGATGAGCAGGTTGGCGTCAAGGCCGGCGACACATTCACCCGAGATCTGTACTTGCGGGTGCTCGCCGAGGAATACGAAAAACTGCAACGAGCCAGCAATCGGGACGTGCACGACGTGTCGAAAACCACGACGCTCCCGATCGCCCGTGAGATCGCTGAGACCTACGTCCTGGCAGACATCAAGCTTCCCTGGTACGTCGATCTACTCAATATCAACCTCAACAATCACGATCTCACGGAAGCCAAGCGCCGCATCCGTCTGCTCGCCGAAGCGTTCAGGAAAGACGGGACGCGCATCACCGAGAATCTCGATTTCGCGTGACACTGCGCTAAGGCGTCAAAACAGGAATTCGTCTCTTCGACCGCGGCGACATCGTCGAAGACTTTGCTGGAGCCTGAGAAGAAGTCAAGCTGCCGGAAACGTTGAGCGTGGTAATCAGCCGCTCCTTCCCGACTGCCCCGTTGCTGCCCGGACCCGTAAACTTGCCCTGATAGAGCTCACTCGTGCCGTTGCGGTTGACCGCCAGGACGTACTTGGTCTCGCTCGCCCCACAACTGCTGTAGTAGTCGAGCCGCACGGCGAACGTACCCGACGGCGCCTTCGTCCAGCGGATGCTTTCGTTGTTCTTGTTGTCGATCACGCACTCGATGTTCGAATCCTGATCGAGCATGCCGCCGGTGGCCGACACGTTGTTGCCCCAGTAGACTTCCTCACCGGACGGTTCGATCACGTTGAGGTCGACGTCGCTCGGCTTGTCCCACCATACGGTGATTTCCAGTTCGCTCGTGCCGCGTATCACATTGGTCGGCACCTCGCTATATGGGCCGACGACTCCCAATTGAGACGACAGGGCCAACTGCAGATCAAAGCTGGGGGACGGGACCTGACCGGACAACTGCACGACCAGCAGCAGATCGGTCGTTGGAGCTGGCAGCTGCAGCTGCCAGAATCCGCCCACCTTGCGAGGGACATTTCCGATCGACAGATATACGGCCTGGAAGGATTGAGGCGCACTCAGACGCACGACCGTCGAACCGCTCGTGACGAGTGTGGCGGCTGGCGTCGGCGGCGCCGCGACGGGAGGGCCACCACTCGGCTGCGGCGCGACGCCGGGCTGCATCGTCGCGGTCATTCCGTCCACGGTTGCCACCCCGGTCACAAACTCGCCAACCGAATACGTCGACTCGGTTGGCTGCGTCGTTGCCCCGTTCGAGCTCGGCACGATCGGATTGCTCTTTCCGTTTCCACAGTTGGCGAGCGCGATCGCAACCACCATCACACAAAGCCATCTCAGCAATGCGTTTCGGTCCACGGGGTGAAGGTCACGGCCCATGACCTCCTCACTTAGCAATCGCAGTACCTGAAGAAGCTGAGCGTTTTGCTACCACCGAGCGGATTCCAGCTCAGCAGAAGTGATTGGGGCGCCCGGATCCAAAACCGCGTACTATCTGTATTTCTCATGCTTCATATGTGATCATTGTATTTTACTTCTAGGTTGACCTCGGGCATAAAAGGGCTTCACCTGTCGGGTGCTTGGCTCGACGCAGCCGCCTTCAACCCTCGGCATCGAGGCGCGAAGGTTCAGAAAGCCCAGAAGCCGAGCCGAGTGCCCAAAAAGCCGAGAGCCGAAGTTTTCGAAGTCGAGAGCTGTTATGTCTGACCAGCCTGTCCCCCGACCACCTGCCGCCGCGGGTTTGTACGACCCACGCTACGAGCACGACGCCTGCGGCGTCGGCTTCGTCGTCGACATCAAGGGACGCCGGTCGCATTCCGTCATCGAGAAAGGTCTCCAGGTCCTCATCAACCTACTGCACCGGGGCGCGTGCGGCTGCGAAGCGAATACAGGTGATGGCGCGGGCATTCTGGTCCAGACGCCCGACACGTTTCTCAGGAAGGTCACCGCAGCGCTCGGCATTGCACTCCCCCCCGCAGGCCAGTACGGCACCGGACTCGTGTTTCTGCCGCGGGTCGCGGCCGAACGGGAGCAATGTCGGCTGTTGATCGAGCGGATCGTGGAAGAAGAAGGACAGCGTATGCTCGGCTGGCGGCTGGTTCCGACGGCCGACGCGGGTATCGGCGCTTCGGCGCTGGCGACGAAGCCGGCCATCGAGCAGGTGTTCATAGCTCAGGGCTCAGGGCTCAAGGCTCAGGGCTCAGGGACCGACGAGGTGACGCCGTTCGAGCGGAAGCTCTATGTGATTCGCAAACGCATCGAGCATGAAGCGGATGGTCTCGGCTTGAACGAGCGTCACGCGTTCTACTTCCCGAGTCTTTCGTCACGAATCTTGATCTATAAGGGCATGCTCATCGCCGATCAGATCGAGGCGACGTTCCCCGATCTGCTCGACCCCGACATGGAGTCGGCGCTGGCGCTGGTCCATCAGCGGTTCAGCACCAACACGTTCCCCTCGTGGCCGCTGGCGCACCCCTATCGCTTCATTGCGCACAACGGAGAAATCAACACGCTCCGGGGCAACATCAACTGGATGCGCGCACGCGAAGGGTTGCTGCGGTCGGATGTGCTCGGCGACGATCTCAAGAAAATCCTCCCGATCATTCGAGAAGGCGGAAGCGACACGGCCACCTTCGACAACGTCCTCGAGTTCCTGGCGATGACCGGCCGTTCGCTGCCGCACGCCATCCTGATGATGATTCCGGAGCCATGGGCGGGGCACGAAAGCATGCGGCCCGAGCTCAAGGCGTTCTATGAGTACCACGCCTCGCTGATGGAACCGTGGGACGGGCCGGCGTCGATTGCCTTTTCCGATGGTCGCGTGATCGGCGCCGTGCTGGATCGCAACGGCTTGCGGCCCTCGCGCTACTACGTCACGAAAGACGGTCTCGTCATCATGGCCTCCGAGGTCGGCGTACTCGACATCCCGCCCGAGAACGTCCTGCTGAAGGAGCGCCTCCATCCGGGTCGCATCTTCCTGGTCGACACTGAACAGGGCCGAATCGTGTCAGACGAGGAAATCAAGCGTGATCTCGCCGCGGCCGAGCCCTACGCGCAATGGATTGCCGAAAACGTCGTCGACATCGAGGATCTCCCCGACGCTCCGTACTTGCCGCCGCCCAGCCCGGAAGCGATGCTTCGTCGCCAGGAGGCGTTCGGCTACACGCACGAGGACCTTCGACTGCTTCTGGCGCCAATGGCCAACGGCGGCGAAGAGGCCATTGGCTCGATGGGAACGGATACGTCGCTGGCGGTCCTTTCCGACCGCCCGCGGCTGTTGTACGACTACTTCAAGCAGGTGTTCGCTCAGGTGACGAATCCGCCGCTCGACGCAATCCGCGAGGAGCTCGTCACCGCGATGGGGTCGACAATCGGCCCTGAGGGGAACCTGCTCGATCCGCGACCGGAGTCGTGCCGGCAGATCTCGATCAAGTACCCCGTGATCGACAACGATCAGCTGGCAAAGCTGCGGCATATTTACGAGCCGGAGTTCCGATCGATCACGCTGCCGATGCTCTTTGACGCTCGCAAAGGCGGTCGCGGACTCGAACGGGCACTCGAAGAGCTGAAAGTCCGGGCGAGTTCAGCCGTTCGATCGGGCTACACCATCATCATCTTGTCGGACCGTGGCGTCGATCGAGAGCGGGCGCCGATTCCCAGCCTGCTGGCCACGGCCGGCGTCCATCACCAGCTCGTACGCGAAGGCACACGCACGCGTTGCGCGCTCGTCGTGGAGTCGGGCGACGCGCGCGAAGTGCATCACTGCGCGCTCCTGATGGGATATGGGGCCGGCGTGGTGAATCCGTACCTTGCGTTCGAGACGCTCGACGACATGATCCGCCAGCGACTGCTCGTCGGCATCTCACACGAGAAGGCCGTCAAGAACTACATCAAGGCGCTCAACAAAGGCATCCTGAAGGTGATGTCGAAGATGGGCATCTCCACGCTGCAGAGTTATTGCGGCGCCCAGATCTTCGAAGCCGTCGGACTGAACCAGGAGTTCGTCGATCGGTACTTCACGTGGACTGCGTCGCGCATCGGGGGAGTCGGCCTCGAGGTGATCGCCGACGAGGTCCTGAAGCGGCACAGCCACGCGTTCCCGACGCGCTCGCGTGTGCAACCGGACCTGGACTGGGGTGGTGAGTATCAGTGGCGCCGGGACGGCGAGTACCACCTGTTCAATCCCGACACGGTGTTCAAGCTTCAACATGCGACCCATGGCGGTCAGTACCTCGATCTTCAAGGAGTACACCAGGCTCGTCGACGATCAGAACCGCACGCGCGCGACGCTGCGTGGTCTGCTCGGACTGAAGCGTGACGGGCAATCAGTTCCGATCGACGAAGTCGAACCGGTCGAACGCATCGTTCGGCGCTTTGCGACCGGCGCCATGTCGTACGGGTCTATCAGCCAGGAAGCCCACGAGACTCTCGCCATCGCCATGAACCGGTTGGGTGGCAAGTCGAACACCGGCGAAGGTGGCGAGGACCCGGCCCGCTACGTTCCAGATGCGAACGGCGACTCGCGACGCAGCGCCGTCAAGCAGGTCGCGTCGGCCCGCTTCGGCGTGACGAGCGAGTATCTGGTCAATTGCGACGACCTCCAGATCAAGATGGCGCAAGGCGCGAAGCCAGGCGAAGGAGGTCAGCTGCCCGGCCCGAAGGTCTATCCCTGGATCGCCAAGGTGCGCCACGCGACGCCCGGCGTCGGGCTGATCTCGCCGCCGCCGCACCATGACATCTATTCGATTGAGGACCTGGCCCAGCTCATTCACGATCTGAAGAACTCGAACCCGAGGGCGAGGATCCACGTGAAGCTGGTGGCCATCGCCGGCGTCGGCACGGTCGCCGCCGGCGTGGCCAAGGCCCACGCCGACGTCGTGCTCATCTCCGGCCACGATGGCGGCACAGGCGCATCCCCGTTGACGAGCATCAAACATGGGGGCGTTCCGTGGGAGCTCGGGCTCGCTGAGACTCATCAAGTCCTGATGCTGAACGGCCTGCGCGATCGGATCGTCGTGCAGGTCGACGGTCAGATGAAGACCGGCCGCGACGTCGTCATCGCAGCGCTCATGGGCGCCGAGGAATTCGGGTTCGCCACGGCCCCGCTCGTGGTCTCGGGTTGCATCATGATGCGCGTATGCCACCTGAATACCTGTCCAGTCGGCATCGCCACTCAGGACCCGGCGCTGCGCAAGAACTTCACCGGCAAGCCTGAGTTCGTAGAGAACTTCTTCCGCTACATCGCGCAGGAAGTCCGCGAGTACATGGCGGAGCTCGGCTTCCGGACCATGGACGAGATGATCGGGCGTGTCGAACGGCTCAACTATCAGCCAGCCATCGATCATTGGAAAGCCAAAGGCCTCGACTTCTCCGCGATCCTTCATCAGCCGGAGGTGGCCTACGACACGTTGCCCAGGTGCGTGCGCAAACAGGATCACGGCCTCGAGCGCGCGCTCGACAACGAGCTGATCGCGAAATGCGCCGAGGCGCTCGAGCATCGGACTCCGGTGGCTTTGAAGATGCCGATCCGAAACGTGAATCGAACCGTCGGCACGATGCTCGGCCATGAATTGACACGTCGTTACGGCAGCGCGGGACTGCCCGACGACACGATCCAGCTGCATTTCACCGGCTCGGCCGGCCAGAGCTTCGGCGCCTTCGTTCCAAAGGGCATCACGCTCACGCTCGAAGGCGACTCGAACGACTACCTCGGAAAGGGTCTCTCGGGCGGAAAGTTGGTCGTGTACCCCTCTCGAGAAGCGACATTCGTGACCGAGGACAACATCATCACGGGCAATGTGGTGTTGTACGGCGCGACGAGCGGCGAGGCTTACATCTCCGGCCGCGCCGGCGAACGATTCGCGGTCCGGAATAGCGGTGCGTTTGCGGTCGTCGAGGGCGTTGGGGATCACGGTTGCGAATACATGACCGGTGGCCGCGTGATCGTGTTGGGCCGCACGGGGCGAAACTTCGCGGCAGGCATGAGCGGAGGCGTCGCTTACGTCTTCGACACCACGGGTAGTTTCGTCAGACGTTGCAACACCGAGCTCGTCGACCTCGAACCACTCCAGGAGGTCGAAGATCTGGAGCTGGTGAAGAACTTGATCACGCGGCATCTGCACCACACCGGAAGCCAGTTTGCGGCACGCGTCCTGCGTGACTGGTCCGATGCCTTGCCGCTCTTCTCGAAGGTGATGCCTCGCGACTACAAGCGCGTGCTCACGGCACAGCGGCGGGCGGAGGCCGAAGGACGGGTTCCGGAATTCGCAGAACTCGTAGGCGTGAGGGCATAGCGACAAAATGAACCACAAAGAGCACGAAGGTCACAAAGCATTTCCTTTGTGTTCTTTGTGAGCTTTGTGGTTCCGTTTCTCGTTCGACAAATGTTATGGGAAAAGTGACAGGCTTCTTAGAGATTCAGCGCAAGAAGCATCCCACTCGTCCGGTGGCGGAGCGAGTGCACGATTGGCACGAGGTCTACCTTCCTTACGCGCAACCGGTCCTGGCCGGCCAGGCCGCCCGTTGCATGGACTGCGGCATTCCTTTCTGCCACAAGGGTTGTCCGCTCGGCAATCTGATCCCGGACTGGAACGACCTCGTCTATCGTGATAGATGGCAGGCGGCAATCGACCGCCTGCATGCCACGAACAACTTCCCCGAATTCACCGGACGTTTGTGCCCGGCGCCGTGTGAAGGCGCCTGTGTGCTCGGCATCAACAACGACCCGGTGACCATCAAATCGATCGAGGTGTCGATCATCGAACGGGCGTTCGACGAGGGCTGGGTGACGCCGCAAGCGCCCGAGGTGCGGACCGGCAAACGTGTGGCTGTGGTCGGTTCGGGCCCCGCGGGGCTCGCCGCCGCCGATCAGCTGAACCACGCCGGTCATTGGGTGACGGTGTTCGAGCGCGCCGACCGCATCGGCGGTCTGCTCCGATATGGCATTCCCGAGTTCAAGATGGAGAAGCGGTTTCTCGACCGCCGCCTCGACATCATGCGGGATGAAGGCGTCATGTTCCGGACGAATTGCAACATCGGCGTCGACGTCTCGGTGGACGATCTCCGCCGGGAATTTCAGGCGCTGGTGCTGGCCGGCGGCGCGACGGCCGCCCGGGATCTCAAGGTGCCGGGGCGGGAGCTCAAGGGCATCCATTTCGCGATGGAGTACCTGCCGCTGCAAAACAGGCGGAACGAAGGGGACCGAATCCCTGACGCTGAATTCATCACCGCCAAGGACAAGCACGTCATCATCATCGGCGGTGGTGACACCGGCGCCGACTGTCTCGGGACCGCCCATCGCCAGGGTGCTCGGTCGGTTCATCAACTCGAACTGCTGACGCGTCCGCCCGACGCACGTGCGGACAACAACCCCTGGCCGCTCTGGCCGAATATCTTTCGTGTGTCTTCGGCGCACGAGGAGGGCGGCGAGCGGCTGTACGCCGTCTCAACGGAAAAATTCACTGGGAATGGGAACGGGCGCGTGACCGCGCTTCACGGCACCAACGTGAACATCAGCAATCAAAACGGCCGTCTCGACATCAAGCCGATCCCGGGCAGCGACTTCACGCTCGATGCCGATCTGGTCCTTCTGGCCATGGGCTTCCTCGGGCCCGAGCGAGGCGGGATGCTGGAAGCGCTCGGCGTCCGGATGACCGACCGGGGTAACGTCTGGCGTGATGAGAACTGGATGACGAGCGTGCCCGGTGTCTTCACCGCCGGCGACATGCAGCGTGGGCAGTCGTTGATCGTCTGGGCAATTGCCGAGGGCCGGAGCGCGGCAAGGGGTGTCGATCAGTTCCTGATGGGCAGCTCGGACCTTCCAGCCCCTCTTCCGTAACACGCTTCTTCGGCGCCGCAACGGACCGCCAATCGGTCCGCTTTCACCACCCCAATTGGCGTCGACGCCTTCCGGGCGGCGCATCGATGCCACGTCCCGGTCAATTGATCCGTTTCAGTCCCGCAGCCGTCTAATGCCGTAATCCACCGACACGCTTGGAGAAATACCGATGAGTTTGCTCCAGGATCTCAAGTTCGCTTTTCGCCTGCTCGTCAAGGAGCGCTGGTTCACCGTTGTAGCGGCCCTCGTGCTGGCGCTTGGAATTGGGGCGAACAACGCGGTCTTCACTCTGGTCAACGCAGTACTCCTCCGCAGCCTGCCGTTTCCAAAGCCCGAGCAGATCATGTTCGTGGGCACGCGCGATGCGCAGGCCCGAAACCTCGGTATTTCCATGCGCGACTTCGAAGACTGGCAGGCGGCGGCCACGACGTTCTCGGCGATGTCGTTTGTATTCGCCGGCTCCTTCAACGTCGGCGACGAAGGCCGCGTGCCGGAGCAGTTCCCTGGTGCGTACGTCTCTGGAAACTTTTTCAGGATGCTCGGAGTGTCACCGGCACTCGGACGGGACTTTGCTCTCGAGGAGGACAAGGCTGGCGGGCCGCCGGTTGTCCTGATTGGCAGCAACGTCTGGAAGCAGCGCTACGGCAGCGACCCGTCTGTGTTGGGACGGACGATCCGGCTCAATACCTTGAGCGCGACGATCATCGGCGTCATGCCGGAAGGCATGAAATTCCCCTTCGACATGGAGCTATGGATGCCGGCAGGATCGCTGCCTCCCGCCATCACACAGCAGCCCAGGCAAGCGCGCGGCTATTTTGCGATTGGCCGACTGGCCGACGGGGTCACGGTCGGGCAGGCACGAGCCGAGCTGAAGGGAATCGGCGCGAAACTGGCTCAGGCGTATCCAGCCACCAACAAAGACCTCTACCCGCACGCCGATCCATTCACCGAACGGATTCTGGGCCCTCAGATTCGCTTGCTCTTCTGGTCGCTGCTGGGCGCGGTTGGATTCGTTCTCCTGATCGCGTGCTCGAACGTTGCCAATCTGCTGCTCTCGCGCGCCGCCCGCCGCTCCGGCGAAATGAGCGTACGAGTGGCCGTGGGTGCGACTCGTTGGCACATCGTCCGACAGCTGCTCATCGAGAGCCTCCTTCTGGCATTCGTCGCCGGTGCGGCCGGTCTCCTGCTCTCAATCGCGGGAATCCGCTGGTTCGATATGGAAACGCAGGACATCGGGAAGCCGTACTGGATGGTCTTCACGATGGACTGGCGCACATTTGGATTCTTTCTGTTGGTGTGCATCGCCACCGGGATCGTTTTCGGGCTGGCACCGGCCATCCACGTTTCCAAGACCAATGTGCACGAAATGCTGAAGGAAGGTGGGAGAACCGGTTCGGGCGGCATCCGCGCCAGGCGCTTGACCTCGACGCTGATGATCGCGCAGCTGGCGCTCACCCTGGCGCTTCTGGCAGGCGCAGGTTTCATGATGCGCAGCTTCCTGACGCTTTACCGGATGGATATTGGCGTCAATACATCGCGGCTGCTGTCGATGAACATGATTCTTTCTGCCCGCAAGTACCCCGGCCTCGACGATCGCACCAGGTTCCTCCGCCGACTCGACGAGCATTTCTCGTCGATCAGCGACATCGAAGCAGCTTCCACGACGACGAACCCGCCGTTTGGCGGAGGGGCAGTCCGACAGTTGGAAATCGACGGAAAGGGCGCTCTTCCCGGCGAGCAGCGACCGCTGGTCACGATGCTCAGCATTGGATCGCGATATTTCGACACGATCGGCCTGCGGCCGTTGCAGGGCCGCGCTCTAGTCGACGCCGACACCGAATCGGGGCGCCATAGTGTGGTCATCAACCAGCGGTTGGCGTCGATGTATTTTCCCGGACAGAACCCGCTCGATCGAGCGATCCGCCTCACGCCCGAGACGGCGACTGGCGATCAACCCAGTTGGCTGACCGTCGTCGGCGTGGTTCCTAACGTTCGGCAGCGGAACAACAACCAGGAACGAGAGCCCGATGCGGTCGCCTACGTGCCGCATTCAGAGAATTCGACGATGGCCCGTGCGGCGACTCTGATCGCGCGCACTAGGACGGATCCCGCCCGCGCCACGAAAGCCTTGCGCGAGGCGATGCTCGCCGTCGATCCCGACCAGGCTCTCTTCAATCCCAGGACGATGGACGAGCTGCTGGCCCAGCAGCGATGGCTGCTCCGTGTCTTCAGCACGATGTTCGCGGCGTTTGCGATCATCGCGCTCGTGCTTGCGGCGGTGGGTCTCTATGCCGTCACGGCCTACGCCGTCACCCAACACACGCGCGACATCGGCGTGCGTATGGTATTAGGTGCGCAACCGCGTCAGGTCATCTGGCTCTTCCTGCGGCGAGCCTTTTTTCAGCTCGCGATCGGGCTGTCAATCGGATTGGCCGCTGCATTCGGCGTGGGGCAACTCTTGCAGACGCTTCTGGTCCAAACGAGCTCCCGAGACCCGGTCACTCTGACGTCAATCGTCGTCCTGCTTTCTTTGGTTGCGGTCGTGGCGTGCATCTGGCCGGCGCGGCGCGCGACCCGTCTCGATCCGCTGGTCGCGCTGCGCCACGATTAGCACGACCTCCGAAAGAACGACGGCCGGTGCCACAGGGCTCACTTAGTCAGGGAGTCGGAGGCCTTCCGAACGCATTTTCGCCAGCATGATGATTTGCCCCGTGTGCATCGAGAAGTGCTCTACCGCATGGTAGATCGCCAACAACACCGTGACCTCCTCGCCCCGAGCCTGCCGGCGCTCGAGTAACGCCCCGGCATCAATGCGCGCTAACACCTCATCCGCCTCGGCCAGCGTTTGTCGGAGCCGGGACATCAACGCCGAACGTGGAATCTGTTCACGCTCATCAAACTCCCGCTGCCTGTCCCGCGGGCTGTGGGAGCCGCCGGCCACGCCGATAATCCATGCCCGCGTACTGCCGTCGAGGTGTAGCAACAGATTGCCAATGGAGTTCGAGCCTTCGTTGGCGCGCCACCATACGTCCTCGTCACTCAAAGCCGCCAGACAGTGCTCAATCTTCGGAAGATAGTCAGAGCTGAGAAATCCACGTGACTGGGCGATGAATTGCCTGGCGACGTCGGTCATCTTTTGGAGCTCGTCGCTATTGCCGACCCTAGAGCCTTTCACTCACAGCGAGGTCGAACGCTTCACGCAAGAACGGCATGACCGTGCGCAGGTCCTCTGCGGTCCTCACAAGGGCTCATAGGCTTTATACGGCGGACTCATCCTTGCTCTGCCCCACATAGATGGTGTGGCCCTGGTCGTCCAGGAAGACCAGTTCACGAGTTCGCCACGGTGTGTCCGCAGGCTCCTGCCAAAGCGTCACGCCGTTCGCTTTGAGCATTTGAGCTACAGCATCCACGTCGTGCGTTCCGAGGTAAAGATGCAGATGGTCACCAGCCTGCACGAAGGCTATCGACGGGTCGGGACTATCGGCCAGTTTGAGGTGAAAGACCTGATCTCCAGCGCGAATGCCCGCATAGAAATCAGAGTAGCGGAATTCAAGCGCCAGACCGACCTTCTCGGTGTAGAAGCGGATGCTTGCGTCGAGGTCACACGTTCGCAGCTGAGGTGTAATTCGCGAGATAAGCATCACTGTCCCGCGGCTCGCGCCATGTCCTCGAATACCCTACGCTGGCCGGCGTTGAGGGCCTTGGGCGTAGCACCTGCGCCTGTCGAGGCCGCATCGTAGAGCAACATGGTCGCAAACGCGAGGAGCGCCTCTTCCTGGGTGAAGTTACAGTGCCCAAAGCGATCGACTGGAATGTTCAAATGCCGAGTAAACAGCGAACCGGAAGCAAGCGTCTTGAGAGGGTAGAGAAGTTCGTGCGCATAAGGGACCTGCTGGTCCCGCAAGGTGTGAAGCGTAATCAGAGGACGACGGAGCACACCGGTCGTCCGATAGGAGGTATTCATCGCGGTCACAGCCGCTGGTTGTGCCGCAACGCGAATGACGCGGATATTCAGGAGGATGTCGTTGTCCGACCCCAGGTACAGGCGCTTGCGATTGTCGAACGGAAACCCTCCCAGAGTCGCGCTGGCATCCCTGAGGTTCACCACGGCGTAGCGGAGGACGTCGCTGACTGACTGCTCCACCGTCGCGAGATAGTCATTCGCGTCGAACGGCAGTTTGGCGACCCTGACCCACTGATCCAACTTGTGACGATTGGCGGGATCGAACACGACGGACTTTACGGTGGACTGGTAGAAATCCTTCCAGATGAGAATCAATCCATCGTCAGGGTCGAAGGGATGGCCCGGGATGAGGCCGGGAAAGAAATAGTCGAACGTGACACGGGCATCGCCAAAGTAGTTGATTTGAAATGGGAAGTCGCCGATTGGGCCACAGGCCGCGACTCCCGCGGAAAAGACGTCGGGACGCTGCTCGACCGCTAGCGCTGCCATGAGACCACCTTCGGATGCGCCAATCAGATAGACCTTTTGAGGTTGACCCTTCGTTGCAGCAAAAATGCGGACGAGGTCCAGGAGGTCGTCCTTACCCTGAAGGACTGCCAAGCCAGACTTGCTGTAGCTGCTGGTGGCGAATCCGAATCCAAGTCCGTTGACCAGATCTGGAATGCAGAAATCGCCTAAACAGAGTTGATCCTCCGGGATCCCGATAGGTGTTCCAGCGTCCTGAAATCCATGGGCCCACACCACGAGCCTGCCGTTGTATTCCCCAGGTGGCGGCATGCAGATGCGATAGGCGGCGCCGCTGTCTTGGACCCCATCAGAGTCGCAGATCGATTCGGCACGAACCGGACCGACGAGCAGCAGCAGGAGGCCGAAAACGATGGGGCACAAACGTTTCATTGCGCGTACTCCGAGAAGATTTCCGAGCCGGCGGCGCGGGCCGAAGGCGCGACACTACCATACACGTGTCACGTTGCAGCTTTGAAAACAGGCTGTCCGGGCCTCCGGACCGGCGATCCGAAGGCCGGGCGGGGGTTCCCGGTCGGATTGCAGACGGTGTTGCCGCAAGTCTCGCAAGGGGCGTAACATGCGCTGTCCCGACAAGGAGGGTCACTTCTTATGCCGATCCCTGCTTTGCTGCCGGTCATCGCTGCATTGCTGATCCAGCAAGCGGCCACGCCCTCGCCTGCTCTCGACTATGAGTTTTTCAAGACCCGCGTTCAGCCGATTTTCCTCGCCAAGCGTCCCGGCCACGCGCGCTGTATTTCGTGCCATGGCTCGGGCACTCCGCTGCGTCTCCAGCCGCTCGCTCCGGGCGCCACGACGTGGACCGAGGAAGAATCCCAGAAGAACTTCGAGGCGTTCAAGCGAGTAGTCGTCCCCGGCAATCCGCTGGGAAGCCGACTGCTGACACATCCGCTCGCCCAGGAGGCCGGCGGCGACCTCTTCCACAACGGAGGCAAGCACTGGAATTCGCAGAGCGACCCCGAGTGGCAGACACTCGCCACATGGGCGCGCGGGCAGGCCGCGGCGTCTTCGACGGCCTCGGCTTCCGGCAAGGTGCGGATCATCCAGACCAACAGCGCCGGCGACAACGTTCATATCATCGATGCCGCGACGAACAAGGTAGTTGGCGAAATCACCGGCATCGAAGTCAGTCACGGAGCCGCGGCGGCTCCCGACGGAAGCCGGATCTATGTGAGCAACGAAGCCGACAGCACGCTCGACGTCGTCGATACCAAGACGTTGAAGGTGACGAAGAAGATCAAATTGACCGGTCACCCCAACAACATCGCCATTGGACGTGATGGGCGGCGTGTCTACGTGGCGATCGCTCAGGCGCCTGGCGCGGTCGATGTCATCGATACAGCGTCGCTGACGAATGCGAAGACGATTCCAATCAAAGGAAACGTGCACAATACATATGTGACGCCCGACGGCAAGTACGCCGTCGCGGGTTCAATTGTCGGAAAGAACATGACCGTCATCGACACCTCGACCGAGGAAGTCGCGTGGGTGTTGGATTTTGATCTGGGTGTGCGTCCGATGGCGTTCGACCGCAACTCCGATGGATCGACCAAGAGGGCGTTCGTACAGCTTTCCGATTTCAACGGCTTTGCGGTGGTTGATTTCGCGACGCACAAAGAGGTGACGCGCGTCGCGCTGCCAGAGTTGGGGCCTGGTAAGGCGCCGGTCCGCGTCGGCGGAAACGCCTCACACGGCATGGCGGTCACGGCAGACGGCACGACGCTGATCGTCAACAGCCGATTGAACAGCGCCGTGTACTCGTATTCCCTCCCAGATCTCAAGCTGGTGGGCACGACGGACATTCAAGGAATCGATCCGAACTGGGTCACACTCACGCCCGACAGCAAGACTGCATACATCGCCATCGCCGGGTCGAATTTCGTCTCAGCGATCGACATCAAGTCGATGAAAGAAGTGGCAAAGATTCCGGTCGGAGAAGTACCGAAGCGAAACGTGACAGCGTTGTTGCCGTAGACCTACCGCCGAGCCATAGAACCACCAAGGCCACAAAGCACACAAAGGTCGAACAGATTCTTTGTGAGCTTTGTGCGCTTTGTGGTTCATATCCGGAATTCCGTAAGCGACCTCGAACTCCCAGCCAGGAGGGTGACGTGCGGTTGAATCGATTCAGCCTTCTCACGGGCTTCGTCGGGCTCTTGCTCGGTCTCGTCATCGCGCACGCGCAGGCGCCCGCGACTCCCACCCTCGAACAGGCGCGGCAGGCAGTGGCAAATCTTCGGGGCGATCGCATCTGGCGGCCGAGCTCGTACGATGAGCTGACGGCCGAGCAGAAAGCCTTCGTGAACGGCATTCTGAGCGGGCCGCGCCGCGGAATCGACGGAGCGCTGGGGATCATGATGGTGAGCCCGGTGTTGGGCGATCTCGCACAAAAGGCCATCGCTTACACCCGCTTCAACCCCACCGTTCCACCAAAGCTGAACGAGCTTGCCATTCTCATCGGCGCTCGCGTGTGGACGGCGCAGTACGCCTGGTACGTGCATCATCGAGCCGCGTTGAACGCCGGCTTGAGTGCGGAGGTGATCGACGCCGTGCAGGTCGGAAAGCGGCCGACGACGATGCAGAAGGACGAAGAGGCCGTTTACAACTTCTGCACTGAGTTGCTCGTCACCAAGCAAGTCAGCGATGCCACGTTGAAAGCCGCCAAGGATGTGTTGGGTGGGGACAAAGGAGTAGTCGACCTCGTCGCTACTCTGGGTTTCTACCAATTCGTGGCGATGCTGATGAACGTCGACCGGCTGCCGATGCCGCCGAACGTCAAGCCGGAACTGGCACCTCTCCAGTAGCCCGTAGGCACGGCCCGTGTCTCTTCACGATACGGCGACGGGAGCATGACTCACCGCCCAGTGCTCCGCACAGACCTTTGAGAAGAGATCCGGATCCCCTGTGTCTTGGAAGCACTGAACGGGATAACCGCAGAGAGTGAGAAACTGGAGTGGGGACGTCAGGCGGTTCCAGAGGCGTTCCAGTTGGATCGCGCCTTCGGCGTTTCCGCTCCGGCACAACAGGACGGACAACTCGCCAAAAATCGTCACGCGGGAGTTCGGCCGGTCGGCGAACGCCAGACGCGAGCGTTCGACGGCATCTACCAGCTCCGCAAGCAGATCGACGTCAGGCAGCCCCTTTCGCATGATTCGCGCGAGCGCGTCGGCCGCATCCCAGGCGATATACCGTCCCTGCTCTGTGACGGCGGCGATGTCCCATCCGCCCGACTGCAACCGCCGGGCAATCTCCGATCGAATCTTGTCGGTGGCCACGACTGCTGCGACATCGCCTCGTTTGAGCGCCGTGCCGATGAAACCGACTGCCTCACTGACGATCGAGCGATCCTCGGCGTAGAACTGCGCGGCATGGCCGTTGCCGTCGGCTGCGACGGCCATGAGCGAGGTAAGAGACGGCACGAACAGACGGTCGGCGAGCACGTGATTCAGCGCACTGGTGAGGTCTTTCTGGAGCCGGGACTTGACCACGTAGCCCTGTGCGCCGGCGGTGATTGCAGCCGCCACATAGTCATCCGCTTCGTGCATGGTCAAGAACACGACTTTCGCTCCTGACCCCAGTCGTTTCAATTCGTAGACTGTTTGGAACCCGTCGAGTTCCGGCATCGTGACATCGAGAAGAACGACGTCCGGAGCGAGCCGCATCGCGGCATCGACCGCCCGGCGTCCGTCCGTCACAGCCGCGACCACATCGAAGTCGGATGCGAGCAATTTTGAAACTGATTTCAAAACCGGTATGTGGTCGTCGGCCAGGAGCACCTTGGGCTTGTCTCGGAGGCTCAAAACGGTCGACGAGGGGGGCCGGACGGCTTGCACCGGGCATGAGGATAACAGTGTTTGCCGCCCTTTGCAGCGACCTATTTCAACGATTCCCTCACGAAAGTTCATGAGCTTCGACTTCGTGGCGGCTCCAAGTGGGGAAGAGGATGCTACGATTAGCGGTTCCTAGCGTGGATCTTCGGTTGGTTGCCGGCGGCAGCCTCGGGAGGGGTTCGTCGCTGCGCAGTCTCGGACAGCCTGATGAGGGGGAAGCACTTGACGATGTCGCTGCGGACGAGTTTGCTGGTGGCCTGCTTGGTCTTCGGATGGCACACATCCGAAGCGAGCGACCTCGACTCTCCGTTGCCAAAAACGGTGCTGGCGGTCTACTCGCTTCATCGCGATTCGCCACTCAATGTCGCGTTCGACTCGGGGCTGCAGCGCGCGCTCAAGTCGTCGGCCGGGACGACCGTCGACTACTACTCCGAGTTCATGGACAGCCGACGCTTCTCGAGCGAAACCGACTTGGTGTTGATGCGGGAGTACCTGCGCCAGAAGTACGGGACGCGAAAGATCGACGTCATCGTCGTCTTTGGAAGCGCTGCGGCCGAGCTCATGATGGAGAATCGGGAAAATCTCTTCCCCGATGTGCCGGTTGTTTTCTGCGCCGCCGATAGCCCCCAGTTGGAAGTGAGTGGTCCACATCCAGCCCAAACTGGGCTCGTCTGGGAAACCGATCATCGAGCTACGCTCGAGCTGGCGCTCCGACTGCACCCCGCCACGACCGACGTGTTCGTCGTCCTCGACCCGCCACCAGAAACAAGCATCTTTTCGACGGAGCTTCAGAAAGAACTTCGCGCCATTGAGGGTAAGGCCGCCCTCCACTATCTGGTCGACCTGCCGACGGATGCCGTCATCGGCAAACTCAACGCCGCGCCGCCGACATCGATCCTTCTGTACGTCCGACAGGCCAGGGACCTGGCGGGGCATAGAGTCCCCTCGACCGATGCCCTCAAGTTGATTGCCGCTGCAGTGAACATGCCGACGTATGGCGCCTACGACGCGTACATGGGCGCCGGCATCATCGGTGGTTACGTCTTCAGCTCCCCCGCCAACGGCGCTCGGGTGGGCGACATGGCAATGCGCGTCGCCAACGGCACGAACGTAGAAGACATTCCGATCGAACGCGCATTGACCGTCCCGCAGTTCGACTGGCGTCAGTTACAACGGTGGCACATCCGAGACAGCCAGCTGCCGGCGGGCAGCGTTGTGCTCTTTCGCCAATTCACGTTCTGGGATCAATACAAGAGATACATCATCGCGGCGGCGTCGCTGTTTGCCATCCAACTCGCGCTCACGGGGGGACTCCTCGCTCAGCGGGCTCGCCGCCGCCGGGCGGAACTTGCCTGGCAAGAGAGCGAAGAACGATACCGGACGTTCGTGACACTCCAGTCGGAATTGGTCTGCCGGTATCGCCCCGATCTGACGTTGACGTACGTCAACGGCGCGTACTGTCGGTTCTGGGAAAAGCAATCCCACGAGCTGATCGGCACGAGTTTTCTCACGTTCCTGCCCGAGTCGTCGCACGCCGATGTGAGAGCGTACGTCAAGTCGCTGGTCGACCGTCCCCGAGTTGATTCGCATGAGTTCGAAATCCGCGCGCCGGACGGCGCTAAGTGTTGGCAGCAATGGATCGAGCACGTCATCGTCGACAGCGACGGCCGTGCTGTCGAAATACAGGGAATCGGGAAGGACGTCACCCAGCGCAAGCTCTCAGAAGAGGCGCTGCATCACAGCGAGGCCCGAAACAGAGCGATTCTACGGGCCGTACCTGACATGATGTTCCTGCTAAACAGGGGGGGCGTGTACCTCGACTACCAGGCGAAAGATTCACGAGACCTGTTCATTCCTCCGGAACAATTCCTGGGTAAGAACATTCGCGACGTGATGCCGCCTCATCTTGTTCCGCTGTTCTTAGACTGCTTGGAACAAGCTGCCGCATCGGAGGAACCGTGCGTCATCGACTACGAGCTCCCCTTGGCGGGTGAGACCCGCCACTTCGAATTGCGAATGGTCTCGTGCGACGACGACAAAGTCTTGTCCATCGTGCGCGACGTAACCGAGCGACGTCGGGCCGAAAGAGCTCTCCTCGACAAAGAGGCTGCGCTCCACGCCACGAACGAGGAAATCCGGAACTTGGGTGGACGTCTCATTGCCGCTCAAGAGGACGAACGCCGCCGGATCGCACGCGAGCTTCACGACGATTTGAGCCAGAAGCTGGCACTGTTGACGATGGAGCTCGATCAACTCTCCCAGACGCCGTCCAACGGGGACACAAGCCAGCGGCTGCGCAGGTTAACCGACCAGGCCGGTCAAATCGCCACTGACGTACACCGAATGTCGTATCAGCTTCATCCATCGAAGCTGGAAGCTTTAGGTCTCGTTGCCTCCATTCGAAGCTACTGCCGGGATATCGAGCTTCAGCACGCCGTCGAGGTCGAATTCACGCATACCGACATGCCTGTGACGATTCCGGCTGAAGTCTCGCTCTGTGTATTCCGCGTCGTGCAAGAGGCCCTTCACAACGTCGTCAAACACAGTTCCGCTCGAAGTGCGTTCGTCAGGTTGAGTGGTACGGGCATCGGTCTTCAACTGCAGATCGCCGATTCCGGAGTGGGATTCGCGCTCGAAGCGCAGGATGGTCAGGGGCTTGGCCTCGTGAGCATGCGAGAGCGTGTGCACTTCCTTGGCGGCAAGCTGGTGATCCATTCGGCGCCTGGCAACGGCACACGAATCGGCGTGAGAGTCCCATTCGATACGTCCTCCAGAGCTGGCGAGACCGTGGACACAGAGGCCAGAACCGCCTAGCGAGCCGCTAAACGTCGTATTGCCTGAACGTCAAGTTCAACCGTCCGCTCAAGCCGAGGCCCGGCGGGCACGTGCCTGGGAGAATGCGCGAGACCCCGTGGTACAGCAGCCGGGCGGCGCAGCCGAACACGAAGACATCGCCCGAGTCCAGCCGCAACGTCTGAACGGGATCCCGACGCCTGGCTCCTCCGAACAGAAAGCGGGCGCTGTCGCCGATCGATACCGAAACGACCGGCAGCCCTGACGCCAGCGATCGTTCGCTTTCGTCCTTGTCTTGATGCAGGCCCATCCGTCCTTCGGCATCGTAGTAGTTGAGGATGCACAAGTCCGCCTCGAGCGTCATTCCGACGGCGGACGCCATCTCGCCGGCCAGTAAACGAAACTCGTCTGGCAAACCAGGCACCGGCTGCCCATCGAAATCACTGCGCGTCGGTTCGTACCGGTACGTTACGCCGTTCCAGTGACGGCCAAGGCACAACATGCGCACGTGCATCTTGCCGCCTCCCCGAACAACCGGCACGTAGGCGGGTACATCGCCGTCCATCAGCGCCCGGCACCGTTCGGCCAGCGTCCGCTGACGTTCAATCGAGAGGTACTGGGGCAAATGAAAGGCGCCGGGAACAATTTCCTGAATCATGGCCTGGGATGCCTTCACCCTGGGGTCGTACGCTACCATGATCGACCGTGCGACAACGGCACAGTCGTTTGTGGCTTGGTCTTGCCCTGGGTGTCGCGTTGACACCTTTCTCAGCCGCGCGCGCCAGCGCGCATCCGGTGCCGTTCAGCTATCTGGATGTGCGGATCGAGTCCGGCGCTATCAACGTTACTCTGGTGGCTCACATCTTCGACATCGCGCACGATCTCGACATCACGCCTCCCGAGGAGCTTCTGAAAGCGAACGTGGCGAGTGCGCGCACGCCGTCGATGACCGCGCTCCTTGGTCCACGACTCGCATTGGCCGCGGACGGCCGACCTTTGACACCGGCCTGGAGCCCGACGTCGGAAGTCCTGCCCGACCGGCAATCCATCCGCTTCCAGATCAGGTACGAACTGCAGGCAGCGCCGGGGAGCACTCAAGTCACGGCGACAATGTTCCCGTACGATCCAAACCATCAGACGTTCGTCAATGTCTATGAAGGCGAGGCGCTCACACAAGCCATTCTCGACCGCGGGCGGCCGACGTTTGAGTACTTCGCGGGAACGCGGCAGGGCGTCACTGCCGTCATCCGCAAGTTCGTGCCGTCGGGAATTCACCACATCCTGATTGGACCCGATCACCTGCTGTTTCTGATTGGCCTGCTGCTTCTCGGTGGAACCGTTCGCCAACTGCTTGTCGTCGTCACGTCGTTCACGCTCGCGCACAGCATTACTCTGTCGCTCGCGGCGCTCAATATCGTCAGCCCGCCGGCTCGCATTATCGAGCCCGCAATCGCCCTGAGTATCGTCTACGTGGGCGCGGACAATCTGCTTGCGGCCGGAGGGCGCGACGTCCGGGCGTGGATCGCTTTCGCCTTTGGTTTTATCCATGGCTTCGGCTTCGCAAATGTGCTGCGCGAAATGGACCTGCCGCGCCGGGCGCTCGGTTGGTCCCTTTTTTCGTTCAATATCGGCGTGGAGATCGGTCAGCTGGCAGTTGTCGTGGCTGTTGCATCTCTGCTGGGTATGGTGAGGTCGCGCAGCGAATCGGCTGGCCGTCGAGTCGCGTTCGCCGGATCGCTCGTCGTCATCGCGGCCGGCGCTTTCTGGTTCGTCCAGCGGGTGTTTTTTCCGGCGTAGAGTACGGCATCACGGTCAAGATCGAATTCGAACCGACTCATCTGCGCGGCTCCACGATTCCGTAGTACCGTTTATCGCTTGTCGAGTCAGGAGGGGGAGGCGTTTCATGAAGCGAGGGATTTTACTGGGCGTCGTCATCGCGGTAGGAGCATTGTCGATGACCTTGGCCGGATTTCAGAACCCACCAGCGGGCGCCGGCCAGGGACGGGGCGAAGGCCGTGGCCGCGGACCGCAAGGGCCGCCGGTTGCTGAAATCGAGAAGGTCAGAGACAACCTTTACATGATCACCGGCGGCGGTGGGAACACCGCAGCGTTCATCACCGATGCGGGCGTCGTCCTGGTCGACACGAAGCTGGCCAATTGGGGACCGGCCATACTCGACAAAGTCAAAACGGTGACGAACAAACCGGTAACGACGATCATCAACACCCACACCCACGGCGACCACAACGGTAGCAACGAGTTCTTCGGAACGACGGTCGAGATTGTGGCTCACGAGAATACGAAGGCGAACATGGAGAAGATGGACGCCTTCAAGGGCGATAAGTCCGTGTTTCTGCCGAAGAAGACCTACAAGGACAAGTTGACGATCGGAAAGGGCAAAGAAGAGATCGATCTGTACTACTTCGGTCCTGCCCATACCAACGGTGACGCGTGGGTTGTGTTCAAGGCACTTCGAGTACTTCACAGCGGCGACGCGTTCGCCGGCAACACGACACCGATTGTCGACGGCAACAACGGCGGAAGTGTCGTGAATTTCGGCAAGACCCTGACGAAAGCCGCGTCGACGATCAAGGACGTCGATACGATCATCACCGGTCACAGCCCGCTGATGAAGCCTGCTGACCTGAAGCTGTACGCAGACTTCAACACCGAGCTGGCCAGCTGGATTCAAGCTCAGAAGAAGGCCGGCAAGACGGTCGATCAAGCGGCCGAGGAGTACAAGATTCCGGCAAAGTACCCCGGCTATCAGATCAACACGTTTCTGGGCGGCATGAAGGGCCTCGTGCAGACCGCCTACAACGAGATCAAGTAGACCTAGCCCGCGTACGGACTCAAGAACTCGCGAAGAGCGTCGAGCGAGGCAGCGTACGGAATGGCAAACGGCGGCCCGCCGTGATGAGTGCCGTACGCGATGACTGGAACGCCATACTGGGTGGCCAACCAGATTTCCGACAAGGTGCCTTCCTGGCCAGAGAACGCGACGATTACGTCAGCAGACAGAACGTTGATGTGATTCCGGCTCGATCTCAACGTTCCGTCTGCTCCAGAGTCGGGCAGGTGCGTGTATATCGCAATTTCGACCCACTTGTTGGGATAGCCTGGTGGCAGAACGTAATCGACGGTTCGCGGTTCCTGCCTTTCGATCGCGTCGAGGGGCTCAACAGTCGCGGGGACGATCCCGATTATCAGTCCATGCCTGGGTGAAGCCTGGAAGAACGCCTGGCTAACGGCCGCCATCACGCCACGGCCACCACCGGTCAACAGATCAAACCCCAGTGTGGCGGCAAGACGTCCCACCTCCGCACACCGAGGATCGCCTGTCTTCCCGGATCCGACAACGGTGAGAATGCGACGGCGCCGAATCGCCCCGGCGTCGGCCTGGCGCTTCGCGTTCGGGACGTTCATTCGACAGTCAGTGAACGCAGCGCGCTGGCACGCACGCTCCGGGTCGATTGACGACTAGCGACCGGCGACAGGCGACTGCCGATCGGCGATGCCGACGGGACAGCTGACACCGGTCCCTCCAATGCCGCAGTACCCGTCGGGGTTCTTGGCAAGATACTGCTGGTGATAGTCCTCGGCGTAATAAAACTCGGGAGCCGGAACTATCTCCGTCGTCACCGTTCCGTAACCCGCAGCTGCGAGCCGCTGCTGATACGCATCTCTGGTCGCTTCTGCCGTGCGCTGCTGATTCGCACCGTAGAAGTAAATACCAGACCGATACTGGGTGCCGACGTCGTTGCCTTGGCGCATCCCCTGTGTGGGATCGTGGTTCTCCCAGAATACTTTCAGGAGATCGTCGTAAGTGATCCGATGTGGGTCGAAGACGACGAGCACGACTTCCGCGTGCCCGCTCATCCCGCTGCAGACTTCCCTGTACGTCGGATTCGGCGTATGTCCGGCCGCATATCCGACGGCCGTCGTATAGACGCCAGGCAGCTCCCAGAATTTCCGCTCCGCACCCCAGAAGCAGCCCATTCCGAACATTGCCTGTTCGAGTCCTTCCGGAAAAGGAGGCTCGAGCCGATGGCGGTTGACAAAGTGGACATCGGGCACGGGCATTCGCGTTTCGCGGCCCGGCAGCGCCGCCTCTTTGGAGGGAACTTTGAGGGATTTCGAAAACATGAATTCGATTGTACCCGCTCAACAATGACTGCCCTAGGACATATGGCCCCGGATTTGCCGGTTGAGCCGATGAATCTGACGCCTGATGCTCTTCACGTTGTCGTGATCGTGAGCCTCGAGCGCAGTGTCTCGCTGTTTCTTGAGAGCGCGCATCTTGGCCTTGATCGCCGGCTTGTCGATACCTTTCACATCGTGATGCTCGTGTGCCTCGATGCCCAAAGCTTGGCACAGGGCCGGCAGCAGATGGTCCTTGTTCATCTGCGAAAAGCCTTGCACCGCGTCGTGCTGGACGTCCTTGGCGATGTCCCGGAGCTCCTGGATCGTCTTGAGGTTCAGGTCGTGATAGCTATAGGTGGCCATGGGCACCTCGTTCACTGCTTCCGTGCGGCCTTGAAGAACTCAACGACCGCCCGGGTAAAGGGTTCGTAGTATTCGTGACCGCCATCGTACGAGCAGAGCACGACGGGCGCCGCACCGCACGAATCGGCGACAAAACATCCAGGCACCCCGTTCTTCGGAGGAGCCTTACAATCGTTCCGCGCAGCCCAGCGTCGAGAGGCCGCGACGCCCTGTTCGTACTCGATTGTCGAATCGCGGATCCCGTGGCTGAGGATGATTGGAAGAGGCTGCAGCGGCTCGCACGCAAGACTGCCGGACGCCATGGCCACGCCCGCGAGCACGCCAGCCCGCTCGCAGGCCAGCGCACCCGAGAATCGGGCGCCGTTCGAGTAGCCCATCACGAACACACGCTTGTCGTCGATGCAGTGATTTGCCGACAACCACTCGACCATCGCGTCGAAGAACACCAGGTCGCGGCCGCCTGCTTCCCCACCCGTGGCTTGCCACGATGGCTGAAATCCCGATCGACCGGCTCCCGGGAGCGCCTGCGGATAGACGGCGATCGCCTCGGGCCACGCGGTGGGAAACGGAACTCTTCCTTGCATGTACTGGACGTTCATCCCGAACGGATGGAACGCAAAGACAACCGGCACCGGTGTGCGGGCGTCGTATCCGGCAGGAGCGCGAAGCACGAACATTCGCGTGACGCCGCCCACTTGCAGCTCGATTGTCTTCGTCGGTCCGGGCGTTCCGTTACAGGCTGCCGCATGCGTGGTCCGGGCGGCGCTCCCCAGAAGTGCCGTCAGCGTCAGGACGACCGCAGCCCGATTCCACATCTGAATCACGTCCCCGCCACTGTTCGACCTGAGCCCTGAAACAATCTACTTCGCCTGAGTACGCCAGCCACCTTTGCCGTACTGCTCGCGAACGGCCTTGGAGTACGGCGCGGGGCTGACAGTCGCGCGGATTTCCAGTTGCGTGTGCCGCTCGACCGTCGGCTTCTTCGAACCGCCACCTTCCTCGCCCCACACCAGTGTGACGTCGGTGTTCAGATCGATGTTCGGTTCCACCAACCCAAGCGACAGCATCGAACGCTCGTTGTAGCTGTAGCCGCCGAACATCGAGAGACCAACCATCTTTCCACCAAGCATGATCTTGTCGTAGGAAGCCGAAGAGTAGTTCGATAGTGGAAGGTCGATGAACCTGTAGATTGGTCCCGACTCGAAGATCGAGTGGTAGACCTTGGTGACGTCCTCGCTGTTCCATGCGAACGTCACCTTCTTCCGGTGTGGCTTGGCAGCCATACGTTCGAGGGCTTCACGTCCGATGAAGTCGTGGTCGAATTTGACGAACGGACCGTATCCCATTTCGTAGGGTGTTACGTAGTAGTCTTCAATATTGTTCGATTGGAAGCTGCCGCCCAGAGAAGCGACACTCTCCCAGGACGTTGCCGGTAACCATTGCCGGTACGACTTCATCTTTTCACCCGTATAGACGGCCGGGAGCGGCGACGGTATCCAGCCAGATTCGAGAGTATTCGTGGCATAAGCTCGCGAGCCGACCAGATGGAGGCCGAAATCCTTGCCGGCTTCCACAATCGCCGCCCTGATCTCCTCACGCTCCTCGTACGGACCCCACACCTCCAGCCCTGGAGTGCCTGCCATGCCGTGATACAAGGCGCGGACCTTGCGTCCTGCGATGTTGATGGTTCCCATCTTGAAAAACTTGATCTCAGGAAGCGGTCCACCGTTCAGTTTTTCGAGTACCTGTTTGGCATTCGGTCCTTGAATCTGGTAGCGGTACAGCGTACGAACGACTGCCTTCCCTCCTGGGTTTGACGGCGAGCGGTCGTCCATCGTGGTCTTGACGTTGTATCCTCCCGTCGTCGCGTGGAACTCAATCCAGGTGGCTGCTGGGGCACGGCCGACAAACGCGACCTTGTTCTGTTCCAGAGGAAACAGAATCCCGTCGCCGATGACGTAGCCATCGTAGTTGCAGGGAGCGAATTGTTTCGCCCGGTCGAGCGTGAAATTCGCAAAGCTGTTGAATCCGAGATGGGACACCAATTTGACGGCGTCGGGCCCCTCGACATAGAGATTCACCATGTGGTGAGAGAGATCGAACATGATGCAGCTCTCTCGCCACGCCCGCTGCTCCTCACGCCAGTTCGAATACTCGGCGGGGACTACGGGATAGACATAGGCGCCGATCTGCGAATTCCGGAGCATGTTCGCCGGATTCCCGGCCTTCTGCAGCAGATCCTCCAGGCTTTGGGTGGTTTTGGTTGCGGAACTCATAGTGGCTCGTAACTCCTCTTGTCGATTAGCCGTTCGTTCAAACTGTTGACCGGCCCTCAGCAGGGCATAGAAGGGGCGGTAGGACGTGCGCCGAACGGGATAGTTTAGATCACTACGGCTTGGGCTCGAACCTGAGGGCGACACCGTTCATGCAATAGCGCAAGCCGGTCGGATGGGGACCATCCGGGAAGACGTGGCCAAGATGACCTTGGCAGCTTGAGCATTGCACCTCGGTGCGGGTCATGAAGAGGCTGCGGTCGGTCGACGTGGCAACCGCGTCTTCAAGCGGCTGAAAGAAGCTCGGCCACCCCGTGCCGCTTTCGAATTTCGTCTCGGACGAAAACAGCGGCCGCCCGCATCCCGCACAATGGAATACCCCGTCACGCTTCTCAGTATTCAGGATGCTGGATCCGGGTCTCTCGGTCCCATGCTTTCTCAGAACCTGGAATTCCTCCGCAGTCAGCGTTCGCCGCCACTCCTCTTCAGTCTTTTCCATTCCTGAAATTGTACTTCAGCCGCTGGATGTTGGCATGGTGACGACGAGAACCCCGCGTTCCAAGACGCGAAGCGGCGGGATCACTATAATGCGGCCATGCAACGCAGAGAATTTCTCACCTCCGTCACCGTCGCCGGGTTGTCCGTCCCGTTTACTCGAGCGGATGGCATCGCACAGAGCCAGACGAGAGTTCAACGAAAAGGGCGGATCAAGCAGGCACTGTTTCGAAACGTGTTCGGGAACCCCAACATGGCGTTCGAGGATCAGTGCAGGATTGCTGCTGACCTTGGATGCGTCGGTTTCGATTTGATTCCTCAACAGGACTGGCCGACGCTGAAAAAATACGGACTGGTTCCAACCATGGCCGGCGCCGGTCCCGTCACCTTTCCCGATGGCTTGATCCACAAGGAAGTGCATGCGGATCTCGAGCCGAAACTGAAGACCTACATCGATCAGTGCGTCGCAGGCGGTTGCTCAAAGATCATCACGGTTGGCGGACAGCGCAAAGGGATGTCGTACGCAGAAGGGGCCGACAACGCCGTGGCGTTCCTGAACCGCATCAAACCGTATGCGGAGGACAAGCGCGTCACAATCTGTTTGGAGAACATGAACACCCGGTATCCCGACAACGTTCTTGGACGGCCAGATCAGATCTGCGATCACATCGGCTGGGGATTCGAGGTGTGCAAGCGCGTCAACTCGCCGAGCGTGAAGATGCTATTCGACATCTACCACGCCCAGGTGATGGACGGGAACCTCTGCGACAACATTCGTGACAATCTTGCGTGGATTGCCCACTTTCACACGGCAGGCGTGCCCGGACGACACGAGCTCGACGACACCCAGGAGATCAACTATCGTTTCGTCGCCAAGACAATTGCCGACTTGGGTTTCTCCGGCTACGTCGCCCACGAATATCGACCGGGTCCGAGCCGCGATCCCATCGAGAGCCTCCGCCAGTCGCTCGACATCATGGACGTCTGATGCCGAACCACGGCGCGTTTGACGCTGATCGCTAGTCCCAGTCGGCAGCCTTCCGGCCAATCCAGTACCACATGATGAGATCGGTCGTCGGCGGCTCTCCGCCCAGCTCACGAAGGCGGGTTGCGTTCTGGCCCCGATGATACTGGCTGTGCATCGCGCACTGTAGAAGCGCTTCCGTTACCGTCAGAGTCTGACGAGCATCCTTGGGTGCCCAGGGCACCGAAATCTCGTCGGCAAGTCGTCGGTCGGACATGCCTGCCATAAGCTGCCGAATCTCGTCGTGGTAGGTGCGCGCGTAGGTTCTCAGGCTCTCAAACGAGCCGAAATCCTCCGGCTTGGTCATCGCAAAGTCCGTGTTCCGATCGCCAACCATCCACAAGAACGCCCGCTGCACGATATGAATGTGATGCAGGCGGACGCGAATCGCCGAATCGTCGCGCGCAGGCTGATGCGCTCCAATCGCGCGCCAGTGTTGTGCATCCGCCCAGGCTTGATGGCCATAGAGATCAGCAAGCAAAGTGGTCATGAGGCCGAGTATAGGCTCCCTGCAGACCTCGAGACGAACGGAGGGCCGCAAGTCTACGTATTGATGTAATAGACACCGACGCGGAGGGCCACCATGGTTTGCGTACGATGCGGAAAAGACATCGAAAGCGAAGCGGCATTCTGTAGGCATTGCGGCGCGTCGCAGAGCGCGCCTGGCATCCCTCGTCGACTCATCCGGCTCTCTTCACAAGGTCGCATCGCCGGCGTTTGTGCCGGAATCGCCGACTACCTCAACGCCGACGTCACGCTCGTGCGCCTCGTTTGGGTGCTGCTGTCAATCATTCCTGGCGCCCTTCTCGGCGGTGTACTCGCCTACCTCGCAGCCTGGATTCTGTTGCCGGAGTCGCACACCGACGTCAACCGTAGCGGCACCGCTCGGCTGACGCGCTCGGCAACAGACCGGAAGATCGCAGGCGTCTGTGGCGGAATTGCCGAATATATCGCCATCGACCCGACCGTCGTGCGCGTGGTGTGGGCCGTGTTGGCGATTGTGCCTGGCTGCATCGTGTTCGGCGTGCTCGCCTATCTGGTCGCCTGGTTCATCATGCCCGAGCGTCCGGTTTCGACGATGGTGGCATCGCCGCACACGGCTTGATACATCCGGGCCACTTTCACGACTTGGGCTCTGCTTTGAAATGGCGCGCCAACTCGCTCTGATAGCGGAGACCGAGTTCAGAGGCTATACCCGGTCGATTGAGCCACGTCCCGAAATCCTCACCCAGGCGCAAGGGCTGCGCGGCGTACAAGTACTCGCGAGTCAACCCCTTGATCTCATCGCTCGTCAGGACCACATCACCCAGAAGCCAGCCGGCAACCTTCAGTCCGACAAACGCCAGGGCGGAAGCGACATGAATGATTCGCGCCTGGCTGCCAATGGCCGATCGAATCGCGCGAACCATCTCGGCGAACGTCCAGTCTCGTGGTCCCGCCAACGGCAGAACCCTCCCACGGTGCGAACCATCGATGGCCTCGAGGGCGACGTCGGCGAACGCGTCGAGCGTCATCGGTTGCACGCGATAGCCGCCGCTGCCGAACATCGCGAAGACCGGCAGCCGCCGCAGGAAATAGGCGATGTTGTTCACCAGGATGTCGCGGGGGCCAACGACGATGGCGGGCTGCAGGATTGTGTAGTCGAGACCAGATTCTCGGACAACCTGCTCGATGCGTCCTTTGTTTTTGTAGTATGGCAACGGCGAATTCTCGCTCGCATTGCTGACGCTGACGTGGACGATGCGACCAACTCGAGCCTGCTGTGCAAGCGAGATGAGCGCTCGCGTTGACTCGACTGCCCGCTCGAAGTTCGTGGTTCCGTAATTGAATCGCACGTAATAAGTGTTGACGAAGACGTCAACACCTGTGAATGCATCGCCCATTTCCGTTGGACGATCGAAGTTGTAAGGAAAAAGGCGCACCTGGCTGCCAAATCGGTTCCTCCCTGGATGAGATGTCAGACTGCGAAGCTCAGCTCGGCCGAGCAGGCGCTCCGTGATCGCTCCTCCGATATAACCGGAGCCACCCGTCACAAGAACAACTCGGTTGGTCATCCTCTGGAGTCTGTCGCCGGTTCCGAGGCGAAGTGCGGGCTAAGTGTACGTCCGTTTTCCATCGCACCTTTTGCGTACATCACGAGTGGCAAAAAGCGCAGATTCTGCACGCCCACGACATGAGGGCAACGAAAATGACGGCTCCAGCAGGGGCCTGGTTCTTGCGTCCCGCAGGACCATCGCACAGCCGCGCACTTGCCGGTTGCATGACTACGAGGACGACCATGAGAGACATCGCGGTTCAACTGACGCACTATCCCGGGGAGCTTGCGCGCGTGGCCGCTGTCCTCAGTCAACACAGGGTCAATCTCACCTCGCTCACCGGGCTCGCCATCGGCCCTCACGTGACCATCCGACTCATTCCCGACGACATCGAGGCGGCTCGTGCGGCTTTCGACGCGGCTGGCATTCGATTCCAGGAAAACGAAATCGTTCAGGTCCTCCTCGAGAACCGCGCTGGCGAACTGGCAATGGTCAGCACGCGGCTGGCGGAGGGAGGCGTCAATCTACGGGCGATCTACGTGACAGGCCGGGTGGGAAACCTGGTGGAGCTGGCTCTCGTACCCGACAACGTCATGAACGCGAAGAGATTGCTCGAATAGACGGATTTAGCTGTTTTGACAGCCTTCCTGCAGTCCGGCTACGATGACGATTGGAAATTCGAAGACACACCGATGAAGCCCTTCCGCGACTGATCCTCGTTCTTCCCGGTCCTGGATTCTGAGGCCGTTTCGGCCGACCGGCGTTTTCGTGTCGCCGGACCCTGCGTACGTACCCTTTCGTTCGAGGTATCGAGCCATGTCGCAGTCTGCCATCGTCGTGCAGAACCTGGTGAAAACCTTCGTGCGTCGGCGCCAGGCGCCGATCCGCGCCGTGGACGGTCTCACCTTTTCCGTCCGGCGAGGATCGATTTTTGGCCTGCTCGGCCCCAACGGCGCCGGTAAGACCACAACGCTGCGCGTCCTCACGACTCTGACGAAGCCTACCGAAGGAGACGTCTCCGTTGAAGGATTCGACGTGCTGAAGCATCCACTCGAGGTGCGGCGACGAATCTCCGTCGTCGTTCAAGAGAACGCTGCCGAGCTCTTTCTGTCGGTCCGGGACAACCTCGCCACGTTCGGGCGGTTTCACGGTCTGTCGTCGGCAACGATTCGGTCGCGTGTTGTCAGCGTCCTCGAACAGTTTGGACTCACCGCTGAAGCCGGCCGCAAAGTCATGGACTTGAGCGGCGGCTTCAAGCGACGGGTGCAGGTGGCCAAGGTGTTCATGGTCGACACGCCGGTCGTGTTCCTCGACGAGTTCTCGACCGGCATGGACCCACTTCTGAAGCGCGCGATCATGACCAGGCTGCGCGAAGAGGCCACGGGCGGCCGAACGATCGTTCTGACGACACAGATTCTCAGCGAGGCCGAAGAACTCTGCGACGATATCCTGATCATCAACGGCGGTCGCCAGGCTGCCAGGGGAGACGTCAACACGTTGAAACTCCTGTCGGCCGGTCTGTATGACGTCACGGTCACGTTCGATCGGCTCCCCGATGCAATCGCAGCGGGACTCGAGGCGTATCGCCCTTTGCGAGTCACCACGAACCAGAACACCATCGTCGTCACGCTGAAGGAACAGGAGTCGCGCGTTGTGGACGTGGTCGGCTATCTTGCCGGCAAGGGACGAGTGCTTCGCCTCGAGGTCAGCGGCGCAAGCCTCGAGGATGTGTTCGTCGAATTGACGACGGCTGCACTCACACCCGAGGCCGAGAGTCTACGCTCGAGCCCGAAGGCCACGGAATCCGTGCCAGCGATTGGGATTCAGGCCCCACATGAATAAAAACAAGGAGACACTATGGGAGCATTCGGCGCCATTCTGTACCGCGAAGGCAAGATCCGTGCGACGAATCTGACATTCATCTTCTGGGACCTTTTCTACCCTCTTGGATATCTGCTGGTATTCGGAGTTGGGATGACTGGCGCGATCGGGCTCGCCGAATCGAGCCTCGGTGTCGACTACAACGCGTTCTTCCTTGCTGGCGTGCTGGGAATGGCGAGTTTCGGCATTGCCTCGAACACCGCCTGGTCGTTCTTCATGGATCGCGACAACGGCATCTTCTACGAGATGCTCACCTATCCGATGACACGCGCGCAGTATTTGCTGGGCAAGGTATTGTTCAATCTTCTGATCGCGATCGGGCAGGCTGCGATCACCGTGCTTCTTGCCCGGGCTCTGCTGCAGGTTCCCATCCAATGGGATCGGCTGCCACTGCTCTCGGCGGCTGTTCTCCTCGGTACAGCCGGATGGTTTTTCTTCTATGCAATCTTCGCGTTGCTGATTCGCCGAAACGACGCATTCAACACCGTGACATCGGTGTTCTACTTCGTTTTTCTCTTTGCAAGCTCGATGTTCTATCCCGTTGAACCGCTGCCCACGCCGTTTCGGGAGATTGCGCTCGCGAATCCAATCACGTGGCAGGTCGACGTGCTCCGATACGCCACGATCGGCATCGGTCACCCGGGCTGGCTTCAGATTGAAGCCGCCGCGTTTGCCGCGTTCACGTTGGTAACGTTCCTCGGCGCCCTATGGGCTCTACGCAGGCAGTGATGTCCCCGGCCCTGGCATAACTGCCAGCTATTCGACGCTGCGATCGACTTCCTAGACTTAGCGCCTTTCCGGAGGACGGCCAATGGCTAAGTATCGGGTCAGGATCAAAGGCAAGAACTACGAGGCGATGGCAGATCTCGTACGACGGCATCATCTGAGCATCGCCGGACATTCGGTCAAGAAGCTCGCGCGTGGCGCCTACAGCGTTCAGGCCTTTGCCGACGGTCCCCAGATCAAGACGCTCGAGCGGGCGGGCTATGGCGTCCGAAAGTTCGAGGATGCAGATCGGGCAGGAAGAAAACGGCAAGCCGAAGTCGTACGCCCGGGCAAAGCAGATGCGGCAGCTGGTGCGGTTTCCTTCGTCGCTAATCTCAATCAGTACCTGGGTGTCGATGCCGTCGAGGCGGCGCTGCTGGCCGCGAATAAGCCCCCCAATGACGGTTTCACGACGATCATCTCACTGCCACACAAGACGTGGGAGGGGCGGCAGTGCCACGCCTTGAAGATTGCCAGCGGCGCGGGATCGGATCGGCCAGGGATCTACTTTCTTGGCGGCATTCACGCGCGCGAATGGGGAAGCGCAGATATCCTCATCAATTTCGTGCAACAACTCACTAACGCTTATCGATCGCAACAGGGCATCGCCGTCGGACCGAAGAAATTCACCGCCGGTCAGATCCAAAACATCGTGAATCACAAGAACATCTATGTGTTTCCTCAGGCCAATCCCGATGGTCGGTACCACAGCATGAGCTCAGATCCCGATTGGCGAAAGAACCGCCGCCCGTCGCCGCCTGGGCACAGCAATCCGAACTGCATCGGAGTTGACTTGAACCGGAACTTCGACTTCTTGTGGGACTTTCCGAAGCACTTTCATCCCTCGGCGCCGGTTCGCAATTCGACCGACCCGTGCGATCACGATGTCTACATCGGTCCAACAGCGAGCTCGGAGCCCGAGACCAAGAATGTCATCTGGATGTTCGACACGCAGCCCAGCATCCGCTACTTCGTCGACCTGCACAGCTTTTCCGAGGACATCCTCTACAACTGGGGCGACGATGTAAATCAGGCGAACAAACCGGCGATGAACTTTCGAAACGCCGAGTTCGACGGCAAACGAGGCCTGGCCAACGACACGGCGTACAGGGAATATTTCCCCGCTTCAGATCAGAAGGTGGCGGTGGCGCTAGCCCGTCACATGCGGGACTCGATCAAAGCCGTCCGAGGGCGGACTTACACGGTCATGCAGGAGTTGAGCTTGTATCCGACGGCAGGGAACGTGAACGACTATGCCTACGGGCGGCACATGGTGGACTCGGCCCGCACGAAGGTTTATTCATACACGATCGAGTGGGGACGGCCGGACAACCCGACGCCCTTTCATCCGCCCTACGCGGAAATGAAGCAGATCATCAATGAGATCACGGCCGCGCTTCTGCAGTTCTGCGTGAAAGCCGCGTAGCGGAAGGAAGTCGACTGTACAAAGGAAAAGGCCCGACGCGCGTATTCGCGACATCGGGCCTTTTCATTTGTATTACTGCCGGCAGCGACCTACTCTCCCATACAGTTTCCCATACAGTACCATCGGCGGTAGCAGGCTTAACTTCCGTGTTCGGAATGGGAACGGGTGTGACCCTGCTCCTATGACCACCGGCATAGTCGATGAGAACTCGGAAATCGACGAGTGCCGATTTCGGATTGCAGATTGGAATGCAATCTGCTGGTTCTCGATTTCAAAGAACGAGTGGGTCCCGCACATGCGGCGGGAGACCCGCGCGCGCACCGTCATGATCCGACGGTCGCACGCAATTCCGCATGACCCGACTTCGCGCTTGGCGCTTCGTCGCCGTCTCGCCGTGAGTCCGACACGAAGGTGCTCGGACGAAGGCGGACAACTGAATATCCTGCAAACGGTAGTTTCGCCAAACCACCACCAACGCAGCGTGTGCTGCATGCTCGACATGATCCGAGGACCATGCCCTACAACGGAGATGTCGTAGCCGACGGTTCGAGACCGTCGGGAAAGAAAATATGGTCAAGCCTCACGGCTGATTAGTATCGGTAAGCTCAACGTGTCACCACGCTTCCACACCCGACCTATCGCCTGGTCATCTTCCAGGAGCCTTTAGGGATCTTGCGATCCAGGGAGATCTCATCTTGTGGAGGGTTTCACGCTTAGATGCATTCAGCGTTTCTCCCTTCCGGACGTAGCTACCCGGCGCTGCCGCTGGCGCGACAACCGGTACACTAGAGGTCCGTCCAACCCGGTCCTCTCGTACTAAGGTCAGCCCCACTCAAATCTCCTACGCCCATGGCAGATAGAGACCGAACTGTCTCGCGACGTTCTAAACCCAGCTCACGTACCGCTTTAACCGGCGAACAGCCGGACCCTTGGAACCTGCTACAGCTCCAGGATGCGATGAGCCGACATCGAGGTGCCAAACCTGAGCGTCGATGTGAACTCTTGGCTCAGATCAGCCTGTTATCCCCGGCGTACCTTTTATCCGTTGAGCGATGGCCCTTCCACGCGGAACCACCGGATCACTAAAGCCTGGTTTCCCACCTGCTCGACTTGTAAGTCTCGCAGTCAAGCTCGCTTCTGCTTTTGCACTCTCTGGCTGGTTTCCAAACAGCCTGAGCGAACCTTCGCGCGCCTCCGTTACCGTTTAGGAGGCGACCGCCCCAGTCAAACTACCCACCTAGCAGTGTCCCTGATCTGGATAACAGAACGAGGTTAGAACGCCGGAGCGCTAAGGGTGGTATCTCACCGTTGACTCCCCCGAGTCCGAGAACCCGGGTTCAAAGTCTCCCACCTATCCTGCGCATAGCGCGCCAGCATTCACTACTAGGATGTAGTAAAGGTGCACGGGGTCTTTTCGTCTAGCCACGGGCAACCGGCGTCTTCACCGGTACCACAAATTCGCAGTGCCCCTCGTTGAGACAGCGCCCAGATCGTTACGCCATTCGTGCAGGTCGGAACTTACCCGACAAGGAATTTCGCTACCTTAGGACCGTTATAGTTACGGCCGCCGTTTACCGGGGCTTCAGCTCGAAGCGTCGCCTTGCGGCTAACCTCTCCCTTTAACCTTCCGGCACCGGGCAGGCGTCAGGCCATATACGTCGTATTCGACTTGGCATAGCCCTGTGTTTTTAGTAAACAGTCGCCTGGGCCTCTTTATTGCAACTCTCTCACGCTTCGGGATGCGAGATCCCTAACGCTACCAGAGCACCCCTTCTTCCGAAGTTACGGGGTGAGTTTGCCGAGTTCCTAAACGAGGGTTCTCACTCGCGCCTGAGGATTTTCTCCTCGCCTACCTGTGTCGGTTTGCGGTACGGGTACCCAAAAGACTCCTTAGAGGATTTTCTCGGCAGCGTGGCGTCAGCGACTTTACGAGCCTTGCGGCTCTCGCCATGACCCCTCAGGATATTGACCCACCGGATTTACCTGGCAGATCTCCCTACAGGCCTGAACCTACACGTCCAATCGTAGGCTCGCTTAGCCTCCTGCGTCTCCCCATCGTGATAACGTCTTTTAGGTAGTTCAGGAATATTAACCTGATATCCATCCGCTACGCCTTTCGGCCTCGCGTTAGGACCCGACTAACCCTGAGCGGACGAACCTTCCTCAGGAAACCTTAGGCTTACGGCGGAGAGGATTCTCACCTCTCTTCTCGCTACTTATGCCGGCAGGGTCACTTCTCACCACTCCACCAGTCTTTTCAGTCTGGCTTCACGGCTGTGAGAACGCTCCTCTACCAAACATTCCTCCCGCAGGAGAAATGTATCTATGGCTTCGGTCTTGTGCTTAAGCCCCGTTGGATTGTCGGCCCAAAGCCGCTTGACCAGTGAGCTATTACGCTTTCTTTAAAGGATGGCTGCTTCTAAGCCAACCTCCTGGTTGTCTGAGCGTCTTCAGATCCTTTCCCACTTAGCACAAAGTTAGGGACCTTAGCCGATAGTCTGGGCTGTTTCCCTTTCGACGATGAAGCTTAGCCCCCACCGTCTCACTCCCGGGATACGTGTCGTTGGCATTCGCAGTTTAGTTGGATTCAGTAAGCTGGTAAGCCCCCTAGTCCATCTAGTTCTCTACCACCAACGCCGACCTCCCGAGGCTGCCCCTAAAGGCATTTCGAGGAGAACGGGCAATCACGAGGTTTGATTAGCCTTTCACCCCTACCCTCAGCTCATCCGAGCTGTTTTCAACCAACATCAGTTCGGGCCTCCACGCGGTGTTACCCGCGCTTCACCCTGGCCAAGGGTAGATCACCTCGCTTCGCGTCTATTCCCAGCGACTATTCGCCCATTTCGGACTCGCTTTCGCTACGGCTCGCTTACGCTTAACCTCGCCACTGAGAATAACTAGCCGGCTCATTATGCAAAAGGCACGCGGTCAGGCATTCCCAGAGATTGCTCCCCGGGCATAGCCCTCCCACTGCTTGTAGGCATACGGTTTCAGGTACTATTTCACTCCCCTCACAGGGGTTCTTTTCACCTTTCCCTCACGGTACTGGTTCACTATCGGTCGCCAGGGAGTATTTAGCCTTACGAGATGGTCCTCGTAGATTCTCGCGGGATTTCACGTGTCCCGCGATACTCAGGGTACCCATCGGAGCCAGCAGACTGTCGTCTACCGGGCTGTCACCGTCTCTGGCCGATCGTTCCAGATCGTTCGACTAGCCTGCTGGTTTGTAACTCCGTGTGATGGGCCCTACAACCCCGAAATGCAAGCACTCCGGTTTGGGCTGTTCCGCGTTCGCTCGCCGCTACTAGCGGAATCACTTTTGTTTTCTGTTCCTGTGGGTACTGAGATGGTTCACTTCCCCACGTTGTCTTCTCACCACCTATGGATTCGGCAGTGGATCCTTCGGGATTAGCCAAAGGGGGTTTCCCCATTCGGAGATCCCCGGGTCAAAGGTTGTTTGCACCTCACCGGG
>CAVYZX010000010.1:300000-850117 GCA_963773035.1 uncultured Acidobacteriota bacterium
AACTCTCATGTTAAATTCGCTGTTTGCTGCCACTCGGCTGGAGCCGAGCGCCAACAACACAACTCGTTAACGCGAGGCCGATTTGGCTCTGCGTTGTTCAGTTCTTTTGTCATTCGTGGTTCGCCGCCAGCCGCAAGATCCGAACTGACGATCTCGTCGACCGCTTGCGCGGCGCCACGTGCTGACACTCATTGACTTAATGTGCTTGCACGCACTATCTAGTTTTCAAAGAACCGACCGTCGAGGGCTCAAACCCCCGAGTTCCACGCGCATACCGGCTGCGCGGCCGATCGCGTTTAGGGGAACCTTGCAAGGTTACTAGAAGGTCCATGGGCTGTCAACACTTTTTCAACGAGAAACGCTCGACCTCGTCCGGCTCTTGAGCCACCGGGACGCCGAATCGCCCGGATGGGCTTCACTCAAACGATAGCTCACGCCAAACGAGCCAAGTGGTTTTGCTTTTGACCCTTCCTTAGTACAAACACCCGACCGCCGATCGCCATTTCCCGAGTGATCTTGGCCTGCGGATCAGTGATCCGCCGGTTGTTCACATAGACGCCGCCCGACTGTACGAGCCGCCTGGCCTCGCTCTTGGACGGCGCAAGACCGACCCGCGCGATCAGATCGACGACGCCGATGCCGTCCGAACTCAATTCAGTCTCCGGAAGGTCACTCGACGGAGCATCATCGAAGATTGAAAGGACATCCTCCACATTGATCAGAGTGATCGACTCAGTAAACAGAAACCCGGACGCTTTCGCGGCGCGATCGGCCTGTTCCTTACCGTGAACGAGCTCCGTCAGTTCGTACGCGAGGATTCGCTGTCGATTCCGAGCGTCCTCGTCACGCAGCGTCTCTTCGATGTCTGACGGAGCCTTGTCACTAAAGTACTTGATATAGGTCTCAACATCACGATCGTCCGTGTTCACCCAGAACTGATAGAACTTGAATGGTGAGGTTCGTTTTGGATCCAGCCAGATCGTTCCTGCTTCCGTCTTTCCGAACTTCGCCCCCGAGGCCGTCTTCATCAGCGGCCAGACCAGACCGTGCGCCTTCTTGGCGCGGAGCTTGCGAATAAGATCGATGCCGGCCGTGATGTTGCCCCACTGATCGCTTCCACCAAGTTGGACCGTACACCCGAACTCATCGAACAACTGCAGAAAGTCGTAGGCTTGCATCAAGAGATAACTGAACTCTGTGTACGAGATACCATCCCCGCTCTCGAGACGCCGGCTCACCGACTCCTTTTGCAACATGTAGTTAACGGTGAAGTGCTTCCCGACATCCCGCAGGAAGGACATGAGATCGATACCAAGCCAATCGGCGTTATTGACGATACGAGCCGGGTTCGTCTTGGCGTCAAACTTGAGAAATTGGGAAAGCTGGGTCTTGATGCCCACAAGATTGGCATCGACCTGGTCAGCAGACAGCAGCACCCGCTCCTGCGACTTCCCGCTCGGATCGCCAATCATGCCCGTACCGCCACCTATTACCGCAATCGGGGAGTGGCCGTAGTCCTGAAGGCGCTTCAGCGCGAGTACTGGTAACAACGACCCTACGTGAAGGCTCGAAGCCGTGGGATCGAAGCCGACGTAGGCCGTCACATGCTCTTTGGCGAGAATATCTGCCAAGCCATCGGTGGCGTCGTAGACCATGCCTCGCCAAGCGAGTTCATCGAAGAGGTTATTCATGATGTCGCGCCGAGGACGGTACTATAGCGCAGGCCTTCGAGGGGCACCCTGACGCGTCGAACGCCAACCCGACCGATGAGACTGCTAGGATTAGGACATGAGCTCGGGTGTTAACCGGCGGACCGCTGTGAAGCTCCTCCTCGCCGGCGGCGCCACGGGCCTCGCAGGCGTCGGCGGGTACGGTTACGTCTACGAGCGCCACGAGCTTACCGTCACCCGTGCCAACCTTCCGGTGATCGACCTGCCGCAACCGCTCGAGGGAGTCCGCATCGGCCTGCTCACGGACACTCATCGAAGCCGCTGGGTCTCTCACGCCGATGTCGTTTCAGCAGTTACGGCGTTGATGAACGAAAAGCCCGACCTCATCGTGCTCGGCGGGGATTACGTGACATGGGGCGACCGCCAGTACGTTCACGCTTCCGCTGACGCGCTCGATGCCCTCACGGCGCCACTCGGCGTGTACGGCATTTTGGGCAACCACGATGACGATCACGACATGCCCGCGGCGTTGACGGCGCGGGGCGTGCAAATGTTGAAGAATGCGCGGACTACGATCACCGTTCGTGGACAGGCTTTGGACCTGGTCGGTATCAGCTTCTGGACCAGACGGGCCGCCGACATTGCCAGGCTGGTGAAGGGCGCATCGGGAACCGTCGTCCTCCTGGCCCATGACCCACGCCGGCTCAATGAAGCCGCCGGACTCAAGATTCCCCTTGTGCTTTCCGGTCACACGCATGGGGGCCAGGTGGTGGTTCCCGGCATCGGTCCGCTCGCGGCACAGAAGTTTCCCGTCGTGTCCGGCATCGGGCGACGCGATCGCACGACGATCTTCGTCAGTAAAGGTGTGGGGACCGTTTACGTGCCGGTTCGCGTGAACTGCCCGCCCGAGGTCGCGGTGCTTACGCTTCAGCGCGACATCCAGGAAGCCGCGCGCAGGATTTCAGGCTGAGTCGTTTACGAATCGCCGGCCGTCGAGATGCCACTTTCCCGATAACACACGTTGAATCGCTTCCGGATAGATGCGGTGCTCCTCGATCAGTATTCGCGCCGAGAGCGTGTCCACCGTGTCCCCCGGCAGCACGGGGACGGATGCCTGAAGGACGATCGGCCCGCCGTCGAGCTCAGAAGTCACGATGTGCACGGTCGCGCCAGCCACACGAACACCGTGTTCGAGCGCCTGGCGTTGAGCGTCGAGTCCAGGAAAGGCGGGAAGAAGCGAGGGATGGATGTTGAGGATCCGATTGGGAAACGCTTCGAGCAGCGGTTTCCCGACTATCCGCATGAACCCCGCAAGGCAGACCAATTCAACGCGGCTGTCGAGAAGAATGTCGGCGATCGCACGATCGCAGGTCTCTTTGTCGGGAAAGTCTCGCGCGTTGACGATGCGACCTTCAATCCCGGCGTCACGTGCGCGCATTAGCCCAGCCGCGTCGGCCCGATTCGAGATCACCACTCCAATGTGTGCGTCGAGCCGGCTCCCTCGAACGGCGTCGATGATGGATTGGAGATTCGATCCCCGGCCGGAGATGAGAACGCCGATTCGACGATTCACTGTCGCGAGAGGTAGCGAACGTTCCGATGGCCGGGGACAATGCGGCCAATGGCCACCACGTCGGATTCTCCTGCCGTCTGGAGGAGATCGAACACGCGCCTGCGGTTGGTCTCTGAACAGACAACCGCCAGGCCGATTCCCATGTTGAAAGCCTTGAACATTTCATCCGTCGCAACACGGCCACGTTCGCGTATGAGCTCGAAGACAGGCGGCACAACCCAGGTCGATAGGTCAATTTCGGCGGCGCATCCATCAGGCAACACGCGGGGAAGATTCTCGGTGATTCCGCCACCGGTAATGTGAGCCATCCCTTTGACCAAACCATCAGCGAGCAGCGGACGGATCGATTGCAGGTACGAACGGTGCGGCGCCAGCAGTGCGTCAGCAACGGTCGCGCCCAACTCGGTCACGGCCGTCTCCGGTTTCAAACCCATGACTTCGAAGAACACATGGCGCGCCAGAGAGTAGCCGTTGGTGTGCAGCCCTGCCGACCTCAAGCCTATGACGGCATCGCCCGGGACAATCGACTGGCCGTTGATGACTTTTGACCGTTCGACCACACCGACGATGAAGCCAGCGATGTCGTATTCGCCATCACTATAGAATCCAGGCATCTCCGCCGTCTCGCCGCCGATCAAGGCGCAGCCGTTCTCGCGGCAACCCCGCGCGACTCCGCTTATCACCTGCTCGGCAATCTCTGGTGACAAGTGCCCGGTGGCAAGGTAATCGAGAAAGAACAGCGGCTCGGCTCCCTGAACGAGCACGTCATTGACGCAGTGATTGACGAGATCGGCGCCGACCGTGTCGTGCCGGCCCGTCATGAACGCGACCTTGAGCTTGGTGCCGACGCCGTCCGCGCTCGATACGAGCACCGGGTCGCGATATCGATCCGTGTTCAGGTGAAAGAGACCGCCGAATGAGCCAATCTCGGAAAGAACGCCCGATGTGAAAGTACTGCGGGCGAGTGATTTGATGCGACGGACCGTTTCGTTGCCCGCTTCGATGTCAACCCCGGCCTGGCGATAGTCGGTCGTGGATGACGAAGGAGGTGTTTTCAAAACTCCATCTTCCCAATGAGTCTTTGCATCAACGCACGGGTCGGTGAACCCTCGCTCGAATCCCAATACGTGCGCCGGGCGAGTGCAAAAAAGCGTTCCTTATCGAGATCCTCCTCGAGCATGTCGAAGCCTTCCGCCAGGAGAGTCAAGGCGGCGTCTCGATCCGGCCGCTTCTCGATGACTCCCATCATGAGCGGAGTATTCCGTAGAGCAACCGCGCCGAGCGCAAGCGCGACCGGTGCCCGCGTCGAATCGTCCTGTGAGGGAATGCCGGTGTCGTAGAGAGCCTGGACGGCTTCGACGTGGCCCGCTACCCCAAGCGCGCTCAGACTTGCAGCGGCACTTCGCAGCAATTCCTGAAAACCAAGGTTCTTGGCGGTGAATCCCAGCGTCTCGACCACATAGTTCTGGTGGGAACTGCAGTTGACGCCCAGCAGGCAAATGGCCGCGGCGATCGACGGCTGAGATGACCGGGGGGCAGTACGTTGCAAACCCGCTAACGTTTCCAGCGCTCTCTTGTCGCCGATCTTCCCGAGCGCGAGGGCGGCGTCGTCTTGCAGCGGGCCTTCCAGTTTCGCGATGCCCGTAATCGTGTCGAGTGCGTACTGGGCCTTGTAGTCGCCAAGGGCTTCAATCACAGCGCCCCTGAAGAAATCTTCACCTCGACCAGCATCGCGAATGAGCGCCTGTTGAACTTTGGCGAGTTCGGCGGCTCGTGACGGTTGGGCGGCTAAGAAACTTGCAGCGCTGGCGAGGGCTCGCTCGAGCTCCGGGCGAACGAATTCAGCGTGCTCCTTGTCGAGTGCAGCGAGCAACGGAGCAACGAGCGCGGAATCGGGATTGTGCTCGAAGAAGCTGTAGGCGACAGTCCGGAGTCGGTCGTTCGGACTGGCCAACGATTCACGCATCGCGTCCTTCGTCCGTGGATCGTTGAAGCCTGTCAGCAGCACCAGCGCCCGATAGCGGACGTACCCGTCGGTGTGCTCGGAAACTGTTTGGAGCAACGCGGGCACGGCCTGGGTCGCAGGCGTGCGCCGAATCACGCGCGATGCGTTGGTGCGAGTGGCGTAGTCGAGGTCGCCAAGCTTGTTGATGGCGGCTTGAAGCTGAGCCGGCGAGACGGCCTGAGGCTGCGACGGTTCGTCCTGCCCGAATGCGGCCGTACCACCTGCAGTGCAAAGAACCGCCAGAATGACGGCCGTCCGAATCCCTCTGTGCAGATCGCGCGAATTCACAAGACGCATGTTAGAACGACTCGATGCGATGACGTGCGGGTGCAACTACTTCAAGACGGCTTCTTCACTACCCAGCTTGAGGGCCAGTTGCAGATAGCCAGCTTCGTCGCGCGGAAACTCAACCGGATAACGGCCGGTATAACACGAGGAACAGTAGGACCCGCGCTGTGGACCCACGGCGCTCAACAACCCTTCAAGACTCAGATACGCAACACTGTCGGCATCCAAGAACGTCGTGATTTCTTCGATGGTATGCGTGGCCGCGATCAACTCCGAACGGCGTGGCGTATCGACACCATAGAAGCACGGTGAAATCGTGGGTGGACAGCTGATGCGCACGTGCACTTCCTTTGCGCCAGCGGCCCTCACCATCTTGACGATCTTCCGACTGGTGGTCCCGCGAACGATGGAATCATCAATCAAAATGACACGCCTGCCTTCCAGAATGCTCCTCACCGGATTCAGCTTCACGCGAACCCCGAAGTGACGAATGGCGGCTTGTGGCTCGATGAACGTGCGACCGACGTAATGATTGCGGATCAAGCCCATTCTCAGTGGGACACCGGATTCCTCGGCGAATCCCATCGCCGCGCATACGCCTGAGTCGGGAACGGGCACGACGACATCGGCGTCGACCGGCTGCTCCCGCGCGAGGATGCGGCCCAGATTGGTTCGCACCTCATTGACGCTCTGACCAAACACGTAACTGTCCGGCCTCGCGAAATACACGTGCTCGAAAACACAGTGGGCAAGCGGCGCGCTGGGAAACGGCTTGATCGAGCGGAGGCCCTGCGAGCTGACGACCAGTACTTCACCCGGTGCGACGTCGCGCACGTAGGTGGCGCCAATCAAGTCCATCGCGCACGTTTCCGAACAAACCACCCATCCATCACCGAGCCGGCCCAGCGCAAGCGGCCTGAAACCATGCGGGTCGCGCACGGCGATGAGCCGATCGCGCGTCAGAAGCACAAACGAAAAAGCACCCTGAACCTGCGAGACCGAATCCACGATCGCGTCCTCGACCGTCGGTGCCTTGGATCGAGCGTAAAGGTGCAGCACGACCTCAGTGTCCGAGCTCGATTGGAAGATCGAACCATCCCCAACAAGCTCGTCGCGCAGTTCGCGCGCATTGACCAGGTTGCCGTTGTGCCCGATCGCGATCTGGCCGTGCGCACAATCAATCAGGATTGGTTGAGCATTGGCCAGCTTGCTTGCACCGGCGGTGGAATACCGGACGTGTCCGACGGCCATCGAGCCCGGAAGGGCCGCGAGCGCTTCGGTGTCGAAGGTGTCGGCGACATATCCCATGGCCTTCGAGACGCGGATTTGCTGGCCATCTGATGCCGCAATCCCACCGCTCTCCTGGCCTCGGTGTTGTAAGGCGTACAAACCAAGGTAGGCCATGTTGGCCGCCTCGGGGTGGCCAAAGATACCAAATACACCGCACTCGTCTTTGAATTTGTCGAGCATGTAATCTTTCAACGCTGACCGACTAAAACTCTCTAATCCGGTCGACTCTACGCGACGCGCTTCACGAAGTGCCGTTCGAGGGCGTTTCTCCACGCACGTTCTGCTTCTCCGACCGGCAGATCGACAGCCATCTTTCCGTTCACCGCTATTCGTAGCAGATTTCCACCGGTCCGGCCAACAACGCGCGCCGCCACTCCAGAAGCACCTGCTCGCGCCAGGATTTGGCTCACCTGGCCTTCAGCCGCCGATAGCACCACTCGCGTGGCTGACTCGCCGAAGAGCGCGGCGACCCGATTCATGGCGGCGTCCGGTGATACCTCATGCCCCTCAATGGCGATTTCGGCGCCGATCTCACCTGTGTCGAAGCAGCACTCCGCGACAGCCACGGCCAGTCCTCCGTCGGCGCAATCATGGGCCGACCGGATGAGACGCTCGTTCGCCAGAGTGACGAGAAGCTCCTGAAGCGCGCGCTCGGCCTCGAGGTCGATAGCTGGCGGGACACCGCGAACGAGACCATGAGCAACCTTCAAGTACTCGCTGCCACCAAGCTCGACCCGGTCGTCACCGAGGAGCACAATCAGATCGCCGGAAGCCTTGAACTGTCGGCTCACAACGCGATCAGCATGCTCCAGTAAGCCGACGACGCCGATCACAGGCGTTGGATAGATAGCGCGTCCGTCGGTCTCGTTATACAAGCTGACGTTGCCCCCAGTGATCGGCACGCCGAGCGCACGACACGCATCACCGATCCCCTCGACTGCCTTGGCGAACTGCCACATGATCGCCGGCCGTTCAGGATTGCCGAAATTCAAGCAATTGGTCGCCCCCAGCGGACGCGCACCCGTGCAAGCAACGTTGCGTGCTGCCTCAGCCACCGCAAGCATCGCACCGCGATACGGATCGAGGTAGCAGTAACGGCCGTTTCCATCGACCGACAGAGCCAGAGCGCGATCAGTACCTTTGATACGAACAACGCCGCTACCAAAGCCCGGCAGGTTCACGGTGTTGGTCCGCACCATGTGGTCGTACTGCCGGTATACCCATTCCTTGCTGCCGATGGTTGGGGAACTCAACAGCTCCAGCAAGGCCGCATCGTTGTGATCGGCGCGAACCGCAGACGACTCTTCGAGCGCGGCAGGGTCGAGTCGTTGGACCTCGGCGAGGTACTCGGGAACAGCTATCGGCCGTCGGTAGAGAGGCGCTTCGTCGGTCAACGCGCGATTAGGAATCTCCGCCACGACAGAACCGCGATTCTTCACCCGCAGCACGCCATCGCTTGTCACCGTGCCAATCCGAACAGCGTGCAGGTCCCATTTATCGAAGACCCTCTCGACTTCCGGCTCTCGCCCCTGCTTGACCACCAGGAGCATCCGCTCCTGAGATTCCGAGAGCATGATCTCGTAGGGAGTCATTCCCGTCTCACGTTGAGGGACCAGCGACACGTCGATTTCTACCCCCGCGCCGCCGCGCGAACCCATCTCTGTCGTCGAACAGGTCAGGCCGGCAGCGCCCATGTCTTGGATGCCAACAAGGGCATCTGTCTGCATGACCTCCAGACATGCTTCGAGCAGCAGCTTTTCCATGAACGGGTCGCCGACTTGGACCGCAGGCCGTTTCTCTGCTGATTTTTCGTCGAACTCGGCGGACGCCATCGTCGCGCCATGAATTCCGTCCCGACCGGTTTTGGCGCCCACGTAGTACACGCTGTTACCCACGCCTGAAGCGACACCCTTGACGATCTCGGAGGCCGGCGCGATGCCCAGGCAGAACACATTGACCAGCGGATTGCCCGCATAACAAGGTTCGAACACAACCTCACCACCCACCGTGGGTATGCCAATGCTATTGCCATAGCCGGCGATGCCAGACACGACGCCCTGAAGCAGACGTGACGTTCCCCGGGCGTCGAGCTCGCCGAATCGAAGGGAATTCAGAAGTGCGATCGGGCGAGCACCCATCGTAAAGATGTCGCGGATGATTCCGCCGACGCCTGTGGCCGCGCCTTGGTAGGGCTCGATGAAGGAAGGATGATTGTGCGACTCGATTTTGAAAACGGCAGCGAGTCCGTCACCGATGTCAACGGCCCCTGCATTCTCACCGGGCCCTTGGAGAACCTGCGGCCCCTGCGTCGGGAGCGTTTTCAGGTGCACCCTCGAGCTTTTGTAGCTGCAGTGCTCCGACCACATGACCGAAAAAATGCCGAGCTCGGTCAGGTTTGGCTCACGCCCGAGAAACCGGACGATCGATTCATATTCATCCGACGTGAGACCATGGCGTTCAAGAACCTGCTTATCGATCATCAGTGTCATCTCGAGGATTCGCACGCACGAACGGGCTACCCGACAGCCTGGAGCGCGGGACCTTTCGATTCGCCCAAACTTCCGGTTTTCAGCGCTAATACAGCCGACTCGAACATCACCAGGCCATCCGAGCTCCCGAGCGCCGATTCACAGGCTCGTTCTGGATGCGGCATCAGGCCCACGATGTTGCGAGCCTCATTGCAAAGGCCTGCGATCGCTGCCATCGCCCCGTTGGGGTTCGCGGCGTCTGTGACGTTGCCGTCTGAATCCGTATACCGAAAGACGATCTGACGATTGGCTTCCAATCGGGCAATCACGTCAGGCTGGGCGAAGTAATTGCCCTCACCATGAGCGATCGGAATGCGCAGGACCTTCCCCCGACCGCAGGCCAGTGTAAACGGCGTGTCGGTCTGCTCGACACGGATGTGCACGTACTCGCAATGAAATTTCAGATCGCGATTGCGCAGCATGGCCCCTGGCAGCAGTCCCGCTTCGAGCAAGACTTGGAATCCGTTGCAGATACCCAGCACGGGACCACCACGAGCGGCGAATGCGCGAACCTCCTTCATGATCGGTGCGAACCGGGCCATCGCTCCCGTTCGAAGGTAATCGCCGTGTGCGAAGCCGCCCGGAAGAATCACGACGTCGGCGCCCTTCAAGTCCGTGTCTTTGTGCCACACGTAGTTGGCTTCCTGCCCAAGGACGTGCTTCGCAGCGTAGTACGCGTCCTCGTCACAATTGCTACCCGGAAACACCACGACAGCGAACTTGGTCTTAGGCATGGTTCACCCGCTCAGTCAACCTCAACGCGATAGCTTTCGATCACCGGATTTGCCAAGAGCTTGTCGGCGACCTCGGCCGCAAGCGCCCTCGCCTGGGCCGACTCCGTCGTCTTCAAGTCCAGCTCGAAGTACTTGCCCTGTCGAACATCCTCCACCCCGCCGTATCCGAGTGACTGCAACGCGTCGGCGATGGTCTTGCCTTGCGGATCGAATACCGATGGCTTGAGCGTGACGAACACTCGTGCGCGCATTCTCATCCCTTCTTCATTCAGACGGCGCTAGGTACCCGGTCAAAGACTCGTTCGAAGATATCGTCGACGTGCCGGAATTGCTCGTCCAGATCGAACGCTCGATCGATCTCGGTGCGAGAAAGGGCCCCGGCTCACGTCTGGATCGGCCAGCAGCAGCGCTTTGAAGTCGCGCTGCTCGGAAAATGAGCGCATCGCGTTCCGCTGGACCCATTCGTAGGCCTGCTCGCGCGAGATACCTCGGCGGGCCAGCTCGAGCAGGACCGTGCCCGAAAAAACGACACCGCGCGATCGCTCCAGATTTTCGCGCATGCGGTCGGGATACACGACCATCCCGTTTACGATCCGAATGAAGCGTCGCAACATGTGATCGAGGGCGATGAAGCTGTCGGGAAGAATCACTCGCTCGACGGAAGAATGCGAAATATCGCGCTCGTGCCACAGCGCAATGTTTTCGAACGCCGCCTGGCAATTGCTTCGGAGGAGTCGGGCAAGACCGACGATTTGCTCGCAACCGATTGGATTTCGTTTGTGAGGCATGGCCGAAGAGCCCTTTTGGCCCTTGGCGAACGGTTCCTCGACCTCGCCGATTTCGGTTTTCTGCAGCCCGCGAATCTCGAGCGCACACTTCTCGAGCGACGCACCGCTAATGGCGAGCGCAGCCAGCAAGTCCGCATGGCGATCGCGTTGGATCACCTGTGACGCCACCGGCGCCGCAGTGAGGCCGAGACGGTCGCAAACTGCAGTCTCGATATCTGGTGAGAGGTGGGCGAAAGTGCCTACGGCGCCGGAAAGCTTCCCGACGCTGACGATCGAACGAACCCTCCGAACGCGCTCGATGTCCCGTCCGATTTCGGCAAACCACAGCGCCAACTTCAATCCGAACGTCATCGGCTCGGCATGAACGCCGTGAGTTCGCCCGATCATCGGCGTTTGCCGGTGCTCGAACGCCCTCGCGCGGATTGCTTCCGCCAGCGCTTCCAGATCCTTGAGAATCAGGTCGCAGGCCTCGCGCATTTGCAGCGCCTGCGCGGTGTCGATCACGTCTGAGGACGTCATCCCGAAGTGAAGCCAACGGGCTGACGGTCCGACGGTCTCGGCCACCGCGGTCGTGAAGGCGATGACGTCGTGTTGAGTGGTTCGCTCGATCTCGTCGATCCGAGCGACATCGATCTGGGCACGCTCTCGAATCTCGCGTGCCGCATCCCTGGGAACGATCCCGGCGGCGGCCATCGCCTCCGCGGCGGCCGTTTCGACCAGCAGCCATGTCTCGAACCGGCGCTGGTCGCTCCAGATACGGCCCATCTCCGGGTGGGTGTATCGGGCAATCATGAACGCCTAAATCTTGAAACCCAAAGCTGAGGACTCCATGAAACCCTGAGGTCGCGATTCGGACTGGACCTCAATCGAGCTCAAGCCGTTTCCGTGAAATTTCCAGTCCGTTGACGTTTCCGAGCACCGTGGCGGCGAGGCAGCCATCCTTGAACAAGTCGCCCGCGACACGCTGCACGTCTTCGGTCGTCACTCGTTCGATTCCCTGCAGCGTTTCGTCGAGTCCGAATTGTCGATCGAAGTAGATTTCCTGACGGGCCAAGTGCGACATGCGACTCGAGGTGTTTTCCAGGCTCAACATGAGGCTGCCCTTCAGGTGGTCCTTGGCGCGTTGAAGCTCGGCATGCGTCACCGGCTCCTGTTTGACACCCCGAAGTTCCTCCACGACCAGATCGATGACTTCTCCCACGGCAGAATTCGCGCATCCGGCATACACGGTGAACGATCCGGCATCGCGATACGCACTCAAGCCGCTGAAAACCGCATACGCAAGACCGCGCTTTTCACGAACGTTCTGGAAGAGCCGCGAGCTCATCGACCCACCCAGCAGCGTGTTGAGCACGTAGCTTGAGTACCGATCGTCGTGATTCTGCGGGTAGCTGCTGGCGCCCAGGCAAAGATGGCTCTGCTCGAGCTCCTTGTTGCGGATCTGGATCTTCGGGACAACCGTCGGTGGTTCTTCGCCAAGCGGTTCTCCCGTTTTCACGAGATCTTTGAACCGGCCTTCGACGAGCTCTCGAACATTCGCGTGCTCGAGATTGCCAACGGCCGAGACGATGAGGTTCTGGGAGGTGTAGACGCGGTGGAAATACTGACGCAGCACATCCACGTCGAACGCGCCAACCGTCTCCGGGCGGCCAAGAATGGGGCGGCCGAGCGGGTGATTCTCCCAGAAGCCTTGCGTGAACAGCTCGTGGACCAGATCGTCGGGCGTGTCCTCGACCATCTTGATCTCTTCGAGCACGACCTTCTTTTCGCGTGCGATGTCCTCCGAACTGAACGCGGGATTCATCACGATGTCGGACAGGATGTCGATCGCGAGGGGGAGATGTTCGTCGAGCACTTTGATGTAGTAGCTCGCATATTCCTTGGCCGTGAAGGCGTCGAGCTGGCCGCCAATCGAATCGATAGCCTGGGCGATATCCTCGGCCGATCGGGTGGTCGTGCCCTTGAACAACATGTGCTCGACGAAATGCGCGATGCCGCCGCGGTCGGCCGTCTCGTGCCGCGAGCCTCGCGTCAGCCACACGCCGATACTGATGGACCGGACCTGCGTCATCCTCTCGGTGAGAAGACGGAGGCCATTATCGAGAACGTCTCTAACGATCAACGGGTTCGACAAGGTAAGCTCGCAGCGGGAACGCGGCTTGGGGGCCCGTGACGTGCCGCAAAGCCTTGAAAGAAAAGGAATTACCAGCCCGCGTGCTATGTTAGCACGCCCTTGCTGGCTCAGGCAAGGGCCGGCGGCTCCGGCGACAATGCTCCCTTCACATTGTGTCGATGTCTCGTGGCCTTCTAACATGTTAGCGACGTGAGACATACCGTGACGTCTGACCAGCGTCCGCTCGACATCGCTGAGCTGGAACGTTCTGCTCTCGAAAGTGCCCTCGAAGTTCGAGGCCTCGAGCGGTTTCGCGCTCGTCAGATATTCCGGTGGATCTACCGCCACGGCGTGACGAGGTTCGAGGAAATGTCCGACCTGCCACAACGGCTCCGGGAAGGCTTTTCCGACGAACTGACCATCGCAACTCCGCGCGTCATGGCGCTGGAGCGATCAGTCGACGGCACCGAGAAGTTTCTCCTCCGCCTCTCAGACGGGAAGCACATCGAATCGGTGTTCATTCCAGATACGCCTGCCATGACCTTCTGTATCTCGACTCAGGTTGGCTGTGCGATGGCGTGCCAGTTCTGCCTGACGGGAAAAATGGGACTCGTCCGAAATCTGTCGGCGGGAGAGATTGTGGGCCAGGTACGTGTCCTCGCCGATGCGCTCGCGATGCGGGATCGACGCTTCAACATCGTACTGATGGGAATGGGCGAACCGTTGCATAACTACGACGAGACGATGAAGGCGCTCCGGATTCTCGCGGATGAGCATGGTCTGTCGGTGTCGCCTCGTCGAGTGACGCTCTCAACAGTGGGACTCCTGCCAGCGCTCGAACGCCTCGCCACCGAGCCTCTGATGCCGAATCTCGCCATCTCGCTTCACGCGCCAACCGACGCGATTCGGGGTGAGCTGGTCCCGCTCAATCGCAAGTACGGCGTCGCCGACATCATCGATGCATGCAAGCGCTTTCCGCTGAAACGCCGGAACCGCATCACCTTCGAGTATGTTCTCCTTCAGGGCGTGAACGATGCACCGGAGGACGCGCGTCGTCTTGCCAAACTCCTGTCCGGAGTAAAGTCGAAGGTGAATCTCATTCCGCTCAATGCCGCGCCTGGGATTCCTTTCGAGCGGCCATCAGACGAAGCGATTGACAGCTTCGCGCAGATTCTGGCCAATCATCACCTGACGGTCTCGGTGCGGAAGAGCCGGGGCCGCGATATTCGAGCCGCCTGCGGCCAATTGATCGTCGAGGGACACCGCTCGTCGCCAGCGCAGAAACTGGCCACGCTCGCGTTTCACAACTGAACGTCCTTCACCGGATCTCTCCTCGCATCGTTTCGCCGGCCTCCGTGACGAGCACAGTCACCCAGTCGTTGCGAGGGCGGCCGGGCGGGATTCTCACCTTCAAGTAGTTTCCGGTCACGACCAAGGAGCCGTCCTCGAGTGTCAAGCCACGATGAATTGTCCCAACTTGGGACTCTCGAAATCCGAGTGTCAATCGGCGGCCGATCTCGCGAACTCGGGCGGCCCGATCGCGGATCGCCGCGCCATGAATTTTTCCGCCCATCGCCGCGGCGGCCGTCCCAGGCCGATCGGAATATGGGAAGACATGGAGGTGAGTTAGCGGAGACGACTCCAGGTACGAGCAAAGCTCGGCAAAGTCATCCTGACTCTCGCCGGGAAAGCCGACGATGACGTCCGAACCAATCGAGGCACCCGGCATCCGAGCTCGAATCCTGTTCACCAGACGCCTGTAGTCCTCGATCGTGTACGGACGCCGCATCGACGCGAGTATCCGGTCGCTGGCGTGCTGCAGGGGAAGATGGAAATGAGGCGCGAACCGACCCGAATCCGCCACGAGATTGACAATTTCCGGGGTGCAGTCCATCGGTTCGAGCGAGCTGATCCGAAAGAGCAGCTCCGAACGGGTCGAGTTCTGGGGATCAAAACGATCGAGAGCTCGCAGCAGCTCGAACAACGACAAGGCCGGGTTCAAATCCGTTCCATACGATCCCAGGTGCACTCCGCTCAACGCGATTTCCTGGAATCCTGCTGCCGCGACTCGACCGACAGAGGCGAGAACCTGGTGGAGCTCCACACTCCTCGGTCTCCCCCTGGTCGTCGGGATGATGCAGTAACTGCAGGGTTGACCGCATCCTGTCTGAACGGACAAGGTGAAGGCAGTTCGACCGGCAATCCCGGGTTCGATGAGCGCTCCACAGCTCCCCTCCCCGTCAGCGAAGCGAAACGCCGTTGTGAGGCCGAGATCGCTCGACACGAGCGGAACGAGCCGTGACTTCTCGTCGTTGGGGACAACCCGCAAGACGTTGGGCAGGAGGCGAAACTCATTCGGCTGCCGGGTCGCGTAGCAGCCCGTTACGACGACTTGCGCGTTGGGATTGGTGCGTGCCAGGCGTCGAGCTGCCTGCCGGGCACCTTGATCCGCACTCGCCGTGACTGAGCATGTATTGATGATCACCAGCTCGGCTTGTTCGGAAGATTCGGCGGCCACGGCGCCGCGCTCGCGAAGCGCTTCCTCGAAGCCGAGCGAGTCGGCCTGGTTGACACGACAGCCAAAGGTGATAATGGAGTACTTCATCGCCGATCTACGATTGCCGATCTACGATATCCGGTTGACAATTTGCGCGAGAGCTTTTCGTCCGATGTCGTGTCGGAATTGCATGCCGTCGAAGTGAATCTGTGACACGCCTTCGTACGCTCGAGCAATTGCCACGTCGAAGCTGGGACCACGGCCGACGACTGTTAATACCCGGCCGCCGGCTGTAACCAGCACGCCGTCCCGTTGAGCCGTGCCTGCGTGCAGTACCGTTACCTGACTCAGGCGTTCCGCGGCAGCGACGCCTTCGATGGGTTGACCCGACTCGGACGACTCCGGGTACCCTCGAGAGGCGAGGACAACGCCAACCAGTTTGTCGGTTCTGAGCCGACACGGTTGATTTCGCAAGCGACCCTCAGCGGCATCAATCAAGAGCGGCAACAGAGGCTCATCGATCAGCGGAAGGACTACCTGCGCTTCGGGGTCGCCAAGTCTGACGTTGAACTCGATGACTTTTGGGCCTTCCACTGTCAACATCAGTCCAACATAGAGGAAGCCCCGGAACAGTTGGCCTTCCGCTTCCATGCCGTTGATGACCGGATCGACGATCTCGCGGACGATCCGCGATTCCAAGTTGGAGTCGAGCAGCACGCTAGGCGCAAATGCACCCATCCCGCCCGTATTGGGACCGCGATCATCGTCGAACGCCCGCTTGTGATCTTGCGCAGATGCAAGTGGCAACGCACGATGGCCATCGCTCAAGACGAAAAATGACAACTCCGGTCCAGACAGGCACTCTTCGATAACCAGACGTTCCCCGGCTGTGCCAAAGCGGTGTTCCTTCATCGCTGCGATGACGGCGGCCTCAGCGGTCGGCAGGTCTTCAGCAATCACGACACCTTTCCCGGCCGCCAGACCGTCCGCTTTCAGAACGACTGGGAAACCAAACTCACTCGACCGTACGACTGCAACAGCATCGTCGAGCGACTCAGCCGTGTGAAAGCGCGCCGTCGGGACGTGATGCCTGGCCAGGAACGCCTTCGCGAAGGCCTTGCTCGACTCCAGCCGAGCCGCGCCGCCGGACGGACCCAGAAGCGACAAACCACAGGTCGAAAACAAGTCGGCAATGCCCAGGCTCAGCGGTAGCTCCGGTCCAACAATCGTGAAGTCGACGCGCTCCCGTCGTGCGAGTTCGGCTAGGCCTACCGGATCCGCGAGGTCGGCAGGAACGGTTCGCGCGACCGCCGCCATTCCCGGATTTCCCGGAGCGCAAATCAGCTCGCTCGCCTCCCGTTCGGCGGCCAACCGGGCGGCAATCGCATGTTCACGGGCTCCGCTCCCGAGTACCAGAACTCTCATAATCTCAATCGTTTATCGCGTGCAGGCGAGGCACCCGACAATGGCGCCAGGAAGGGACTATTTCGTTGACCTTGAAAGAGATTGCGCCTAGAATCCGCGGTTACCTGTGATAGCCTAACACATTTGAATCGACGGATTTAGGGAATGGATCGGGCAGTCAAACACAGTTTCATTGAGGAGCGTAACGCGCGTGGCTGAGGTGAAGATTCAGGAGGGAGAATCTATCGAGAGCGCCCTCCGACGATTTAAGCGCAAGGTTCAGCAGGAAGACATCATCAAGGACATCAAGAAGCATTCGTTCTACTTGAAGCCCGGCGACAAGCGGCGGGCAAAACAGGCGCTCGCGCGGAAACGGAATCGTAAGAAGCTCCGGCGTGAGCTGGAGTAAGTCAGTAACGACGCGACCCCGACGAGGTAGCGACCGATGGAGTTCCAAGACCGGATCCTCAGGTGCGTGGACTGCGGCGCGGAGTTTATCTGGACGGCTGGAGAACAACAGTTTTTCGCCGACAAGAACTTCAAGAACGAACCGAAGCGGTGCAAGGCCTGCAAAGGTAAGCGGGCCAGCCGTCCGGCTGGCGGGCCAGTTGTTCGAGAGCGTGTGGAAACTGTCACCACATGCTCGGCCTGCGGGAAGGAGACGACTGTGCCCTTCCGGCCGACACAGGGACGTCCCGTCTTTTGTAAGGAATGCTTCCAATCCCGGAAATTCGCCGGGGCTGGAGGTCTCTAGCTTCAACGGTCTCGCTTCCATGCGTCACTGACGGCATGCACGCGGGTGACGTTCGCGTCACTCTGCGAACGCTGTGTTAAGCTGGACCGGTTTTCAGCGCAAACGTAATCCATCTGGAGTCTCCATGCAGATCACGGAACGATTGGTTGGCGATGTGATGATCCTCGATCTGAAGGGAAAGATTACCTTGGGCGAAGGCGACGAGCTGCTCAAGGACAAGGTCAATAGCATCGTGAGCCAGAATCACCGGAAAATCGTGCTCAACCTCGCAGACGTCCCGTATCTCGATAGCGCGGGCCTGGGAGAAGTCGTCCGAGCGTACACGACCGTGAGCCGCCAAGGTGGGAACCTCAAGTTGCTCAACCTAACGAAACGCATCACGGATCTGCTGTCGATCACGAAGCTTTTGACCGTGTTCGAAACCTTCGAATCGGAAAACGACGCCGTGCGGAGTTTTTCGGCTTCGGCCAAGGTCTAACCCGTCACCGCGCTAGATGGCGCGCAGCACCTCATCCAAAGTGGCAGTGCCAGGTACCTCGGTGGCCGACGGACCTCCGCGGTCGACTGCCGTCAACCTTCTCCTCTCGGTTCGACCCGGACAGTGGACGAAGAATCTGCTGGTTTTCGCTGGCCTGCTGTTCGGGCTGAAGCTGTTCAATCCCCCTGCGGTTTTCGCGGCCAGCGGCGCCTTCATCATCTTTTGCGCGTTGTCTGGCGCTATCTACTTGATCAACGACGTGTCGGACCGCGAAAAAGACCGGCAACACCCACTCAAGGCTCGTCGTCCGATTGCGTCCGGGGCGATTTCCACCTTCACGGCCATCGCCACGGCGATCGTCCTCGTGTTGGCCGGCTTGGCCGCTGCCTTCGGCATCAATGTCCGCTTCGGCGTTGTTGCGGCTGCCTATGTGACGCTGCAAGCACTCTATTCAGGGCCGCTGAAACACCTCGTGATCATCGACGTGCTTACGATCGCGGCCGGCTTCGTCCTTCGAGCAGTGGCGGGCGCCGAGGTCGTCAACGTCGATATCAGCCACTGGCTGCTCGTCTGTACGATCTTGCTGGCGCTGTTCATCGCGCTCGCCAAGCGGCGGCACGAGTTGACGCTGTTGGCGGACGGCGCGACAAGCCACCGGCCGATTCTCAGCGAGTACAGCCCGTATCTCCTTGATCAAATGATTTCCGTCGTCACGGCTTCGACACTGATTGCTTATATCTTCTATACGATCAGCCCGGAGACCCAGCAGAAGTTTGGGACTCCGTGGCTGGGGTTGACGATCCCGTTTCCGTTGTACGGAATTTTCCGCTATCTCTATCTCGTTCATCAGCGTAAAGGCGGCGGAAGCCCAGCCGAACTCCTGCTCACCGATCGACCGCTGCTCGCATGCGTCGCGCTGTGGGCCGTTTTGGTTACGCTGATCATTTATCGGCCCTCCATCTTGTGAGGGCCGGCCGTCGGTTCGGCTTAGACTCCGCGATTTTTGCCAGCGAGGTAGCGGCCGAGCTGATGGCTGAAAGTTGAATTGCCATGCCCGAGTTCACCATCCGCTCCGAATCGGTCGACATCGAGCAGATCATGGACCAGATCCGGACGAGGATCCGCGAGAAGCGGGGTGTCGACTACACCGAAGAACAACTTCGAGAGCTGGCGGCCGTCAAGCTCGAGCGCTTTCTCGACCCCCGCGGCGTACGGTCCGACCTGCTCGAACGATTCCGGCAGGTTCAAGCCGAGCGCGACCTGCCGCCGCTGCCAAACTACGCGTTCGAAGAAGAAACGCTCTACCAGACGCATCGTGGCCCGATTCGATGGATCAGAAAATTGCTTCAGCCGATCCTGAAGCTCTTCTTCAACCCGAATGCCCTGATACAAGCGCTGAACGTTCAATCGCGGCTTAATACGCTCTACGCCGAGCGCGAAGCGGCCCGACACGCATTCGACCAGCTTCACTTCGAACTCATGCACAACCTGGTTGTAGAAACGACGCGAATCGCGATTGAAGTCAAGAACCTCAAGATGCAAGTGGAATCGCTCGGGGGCCGCCTCGAGTTCAACGAGAGGCGGGCGAGAGCGCTCGAAAGCGCCGTGGTGTATGCGCCTGCGCAGGGTGACAGCCCTGCCACCCCGTCGGGCACGACCCGCCAGTCGACGGGCATGTCGCAAGCCTCGATCGAAAGTAGCGGACCTTCAAGCCTGCCGGCCGCCAGCGGTCCGCAGGAGGGTCCGGGCCAACGCAGCCGCCGGCGTCGCCGCCGCCGGGGACGCCGTGGCGGGGGATCGGCCGCGGCGATAATGGGCGGCCTGGGTACCAGTCCCAATCAGACGCTCGACGCGAGTGCGTCACTGCCGGAGGAGATTGCAGGGTCGGCAGTCTCCCCCCCAGATACGACAACGATGTCAACCGTGGAACTACCTGACGTTCACGCTGAGCCACCTAATGAGCCGGATTCCCCGGCTGTCGAATCACAGACGGCCGAGCCTCAACAAAGCGGGTTGGACTCCTCGCCGGGGGCAACGTCTGGACCGGGCGGATCCGAGCCTGAGCAACAGTGAAGCTTGCCGTCGTTGTTCAGCGCTACGGTCAAGCAATCAATGGCGGCGCGGAGCTCCACGCACGCTACGTTGCCGAACACCTCGCCAAACACGCCGAGGTCGAGGTCTTAACCACGTGCGCGGACGACTACGTCACGTGGCGCAACGAACTGCAGCCCGGTGTGGAGCGAATCAACAATGTGCAAGTTCGCCGATTTCGTGTGAGACGAGAGCGCGATCCGAGGGTGTTCGGCCAACGGTCTCACCGCGTGTTCGCCCAGCCACACTCCGTCAATGATGAGCTTCGGTGGCTCGACGCCGAAGGGCCAACCACACCAACCTTGATCGATTACCTTGCAAGAAACGGCGAACAATACGACTACTGTCTTTTCTTCAGCTACCGCTACTACCACGCATTCCACGGCGTGCGCGCCACCGCCCCGCGCGCCATTCTCGTTCCGACTGCCGAACGCGACGCCGCGATTGGCCTGACGATCTTCCGGTCGATATTCAGAGGTGTCCGTGCCCTCATGTACAACTCACATGAAGAACGGGCGATGATCCAGGCGGTTTCTCAAAATGACGGAGTGCCTGGAGTCGTCGTCGGCATCGGATCGGAAGTGCCGCAATCTACCGAGCCGGGAAGGTTTCGACAGAAATACGACGTCCGCGGCCCGTTCGCCGTGTACGTCGGCAGAATTGACAAGAACAAAGGGTGCGAGGAACTCTTCGAATTCTTCCAGGCCTATCTTCGCGAGTCCTCCAGCGATCTGTCGCTGGTGCTGATCGGAAACTCACTTCTTCCGGTTCCGAACGACCCACGAATTCGTCACCTGGGCTTTCTAGATGATGCGGACAAGTTTGACGCGCTCGCCGCGGCCGATCTTTTGATCATGCCGTCGTACTTCGAAAGCCTCTCGATGGTGGCGCTGGAAGCGTGGGCCCTTGGCCGGCCGGTTTTGGCCAATGGCAAATGCGATGTGTTGAAGGGCCAGTGCATTCGCAGCAATGCGGGCCTGTACTACGAATCGCTTCCGGAGTTTATTGAGACGCTTCGAGCTATCGAGCGGAATCGTTGGCTGAGCACCTCGCTTGGCAAGAATGGGCGGATGTTCTTTCGTGAGCACTACGACTGGCCCGTGCTCGAGCGGAAGTATCTCGACATGTTCACCCGTCTCGCGAAGGAAACTGTCAGAAAGACATTGCCGCCGCTGCCAGGATGGTTGGACCGCCGTCGTCAGGACTTGCCCCCCGCCGAAACTGTAGCGGCTGAGCTGCCGACAGGCCCAGTCGTTGAGGCACGCCGGAACGACTCGAGCTCGATGCACAGCACGGAGCATCTGTCCGCGGTTCCCGAAGCCAGAACGAGAGCGGCGTTGCCGCAAGATCACAGGCCCGACCGATTCGCACGGAGTGGGCCGAGGCCGTCCTCCAATCGCCGGCGGTACAGCGGTGCGCAGCGTCGGGGCGGACCCCACAGATGATTCCGATCCACCAAGTTCTCGCGACACTTGGCTACGGCGACGCGATCGGCCACGAGGTGCTCGGCATTCAGCGAGTGCTGCGGGCACATGGCCACGACTCAGAGATCTTCGTCGAGACTGCAGACGATCGCCTCGAATCTCGGACTCGAGACTACCGCGAGTTGGTGGACTTCAGCCGTCCCGACCAACTGCTACTCCACCACTTTTCGCTGGGCTCCAAGGCTTCTCGGACGGCATTCGCGCTGCCCGACAGGATGGCGCTCATCTACCACAACATTACTCCCCCCGAGTACTTCGTTGGCGTCCACAAGACGCTTGCGCGGCAATGTTTCCGCGGTCGGCGGGAATTGCGGGCGTACGTGGATCGGTGCGACCTGGCGTTGGGCGATTCGGAATTCAACCGGCAGGACCTGGAGCAGCTTGGCTTTCCACGGACCGCGGTGCTGCCGGTCGTGCCGGACTTTTCTCACCTCGATGGCGCGCCGAACAGCTGGTTCGCCAGCCAGTTCGACGATGCTTGGACGAATATTCTGTTCGTGGGAAGAGTCATTGCCAACAAGAAGATCGAGGATCTGATCCGATTCTTTCACGCCTACCAACAATTCAATGCTCGATCACGCCTGATCATCGTTGGCGCTCACACCGGATTCGAACGATATCTCACGGCGCTCAACCACCTCGCTGCCTCTCTCGGTACCGATCATGTGCATTTCGTCGGTCACGTGTCGGACGCCGAGCTGATTGCCTTTTACGAGATCGCCGATCTCTTTCTGTGTGCGAGCGAGCACGAAGGGTTCTGCGTCCCACTGGTCGAAGCCTTCTCCATGGAAGTACCCGTGCTCGCCTACGCAGCGACCGCCGTGCCTGCGACTCTGGATGGGGCAGGAGTCCTTTATCAGACAAAGGACCCCAGACACGTTGCGGCGCTGATGGATGGGATTCTTTCGAACTGCCACCTGCAAGAGGCGATCGTTCGCGGTCAACTCGACGCGCTTCAGCGCCTGAAGTCCAAGGACTTTGCCGGTACGTTGCTGGGATTCGTGGAGGCCATCCTCAAATCACCTCGCGCACCCAGGCCGCATGTCGCCGTCGATTTCTGGCAACAGTTCGACGCCGCCGAAAAGCTCGAGGCACTGCGCCTGTATCGGCCGTCTGCCTATCGGGCGCTGCCGGACGACTCGATTCACCACGCACGATTGGCAATAGACAAGGACACCCTCGATGAGGCTTTGTAGAACGTCGATTGTCAATTGCGGATTTCCATGATCGTCAATCAATGGGTCCCAGCTGCCCATCGCGGAGACGCGATCGGCGATAGTGCGCGACATGTCCGCAAGCTACTCCATCGCCTCGGGCATGAATCCGAAATCTATGCGCTGACGATCGACGATGACATGGCGGCCGAGGTCCAGCCGTTCAGCGACACGTCTTCACGAAGGGGAGACCTCACCATCTTTCACTTCGCCCTGCCCTCTGAAATGACGGCAGCGTTCGCATCGTTGGACGGCGGACGCATTCTGCAGTATCACAACGTGACGCCGGCGGCGTTCTTTGCTCCCTACGACGCGTCGTTGTTTCGGCTGGCCGCTTTGGGTCGGCACGAGCTGGCAACATTGGCCGGCTCGGTGGATTTGGCCCTTGGCGATTCCGAGTACAACCGCCGTGAGCTCGAGTCGCTGGGATTCGGACCGACGGGGGTGTTTCCGATCGCGGTCGATACATCCCGAATTACACGCCCGGTCCGACTGCCCGCTCTCGAAACAATCCTGGACGAACGGTTCGTCAATTTTCTCTTCGTCGGGCGGATTGCGCCCAACAAGAAGATCGAGGATCACATCCGCCTCGCCGAGTACTACAAACGGTACGTCGATTCGCACTATCGCTTCATCTTCGTCGGTCGTTACGATGTGGTGCCACGGTACTATTCGATGATCCGGGCTTTGATGACCGACTTCCGGCTGCTGAACGAGAGGTTCATCTTTACGGGTCCGGTACCTGACGAGGAGTTGGCGGTGTATTACCGGCGTGCGGCCGTATACATCTCGATGAGTGAGCACGAGGGGTTCTGCGTGCCGCTCCTCGAGGCCATGGCCGCGGATGTACCGATCATGGCGTATGCGGCGGCGGCCGTTCCCGATACCCTGGGCGGGGCCGGCGTGCAACTCGAGACAAAAAACCTGGAGTATGCTGCCGAGCTGCTTGGATCCCTCGCATTCGATGACGATCTCCGCGCGAAGGTGATTGCAGGCCAACGGCGTCGCCTGGCCGACTTCGGCGAGGCTCGGATCGTGCGCGAATTGGAACGCATCCTGGCCTCATGAAACTCGCGTTCATCATCCAACGCTACGGAACCGAGGTGCTTGGCGGAGCCGAACAACTTTGCCGCCTGGTTGCCGAGCGACTCGCTGCCCAGCATGACGTCGAGGTGCTCACGACCTGTGCCCGGGACTACGTGACGTGGAAGAACGAATACCAGGAAGGGCCGGATCGCGTCAGAGGCGTGACGGTGCGCCGCTTCGCGAACGCGCGGACACGCGATATCTCGACATTCAACAAGTACTCGGATTGGATCTTCAGCCACCCTCACGGCCGCGCAGAAGAGATGGAATGGCTGAAGCTTCAGGGTCCCTGGTGTCCAGCGCTTGGCGAGTATATCCGCCGCCATCATCAACAGTACGACGTGCTCGTGTTCTTCACGTATCTGTACGCTCCGACTGTTCTTGGGCTCGAGATTGCTCCGTCGCGAAGCGTCCTGGTGTCGACCGCGCACGACGAGCCGGCAATCAGGCTCGACATCTTCAAAGAGGTCTTTGCCCGGCCCGCCGCCATCTGCTATCTCACCGAAGGGGAGCGACGATTCGTTCAGTATCAGTTTTCCGATCGGCCTCTGCTCGAAGAGATGGTCGGCGTGGGCGTCGATCTCCCACCGCCGCAGCCGTATCCGCGGCTGCAGCTCGCGCCCGAAAACGACTCTTCAGCAACGTTAACGGACGAGAGCGAGAACGTCACTCAGGACTTCCCATCCCACTTGCTCGCACGCGGAGCAGTATTCCGGCGGCGCCATCGCATGGACGGACCGATCGTCCTCTACGGTGGCCGCATCGACCCTGGAAAAGGATGCGAGGAGCTGCTCGAGTACTTCAGCACGTACGTCAAGGAGGGCGGCGACGGGACGCTGGCATTGATGGGCGTCAAGTTGATGGCCTTGCCCGAGGAGCCCTATGTCCGCTTCGCCGGTCTTCTTTCGGATCAGGAGCGGCTACAAGCCCTCGAGGCGGCAACGGTCGTGGTTTGTCCGTCGCCATTCGAGAGTCTCTCGCTGCTCGCATTGGAAGCGATGTCGGTGGGTACTCCGGTCCTGGCCAATGCCCGAAGTCAGGTTCTCGTCGAGCACTGCATTCGCAGCAACGGCGGTCTCTACTACGCCGATCGCGATGAGTTCGTCGAATGCCTCAAGCTGCTGGTCGGCGATACACGACTTCGCAACGCCATGGGGCGCAACGGTCGAGATTACGTGCGGACCAACTATCGATGGGATGTCGTGCTGGGCAAGTACGAGCGGATCTTCGCTAAAGTGAGGAACGGATAGCCGTCCCTTGTGTCACTTGTCCTCGAATGCGGCAGTGAGCGGTCCAGCAACTGGCCCGGACGAACGAGGCGGGTCTGAGCGTTCCCCGCCCGGTGTTTCATTGCCGCCATCGCTGTGGTGACGCCGCCGGCGCGGGTGGATGTCGTACCGCTTGATCATCTCGTTGAGTGTTGTCGGCTTGATATGCAGCAGCTCAGCCGCCCGCTTTTGGACTCCCCCCGCCGCGTCCAGTGTCGACTCGATGATTTGCTTCTCGAAATCGGTGATCACGTCCTTGAAGGAGATCCCCTCGGGCGGCACGACGAACTGAGGGACTTGGAACTCCGGGGCTCTGCGGACGTGGTCCGGAATCAAATCCTCGCCAATTCGCGGACCGGAGGTGAGGACAACGGCACGCTCCACGACGTTTTCCAGCTCCCTCACATTGCCCGGCCAGTCGTAGGCCGTCAGCAGATCCAACGCTTCGGGCGTGACCTCTAGATCGCCCTTCTTGTTTTCCTCCCCGTACTTGGTCAGGAAGTGCTGGGCCAGCAACGGAATATCGTCCTTGCGCTCCCGTAGCGGCGGCAGCTGAATGGAGATGACATGTAGCCGATAGAAGAGGTCTTCTCGGAAGCGACCCTCCTCCATCATCTGGCGCAAGTCGACGTTGGTGGCGGCGATGATGCGCACGTCCACCTTGATCGTTTCCACTCCGCCGAGCCGCATGAATTCTCGCTCCTGAATGACGCGGAGCAGCTTGGCCTGGGTCTCCAGCGGCACGTTCCCGATCTCGTCGAAAAAGATGCTGCCCCGATCGGCCAGATCGAACAGGCCTTTCTTGGGGTAGACCGCACCTGTAAACGCCCCCTTGACGTGACCAAACAGCGTCGACTCCAGCAGATCGGCCGGCAGATTGCCGGAATTGACCGTTATGAACGAGCGCTCCGAACGCGACGAGTTGGCGTGAATCGCCCGCGCCACCAGCTCCTTGCCGGTTCCGCTCTCTCCTTGGATGAGAATCGTCGACCGGCTGGGCGCGGCCTGGATGATCAGGTCGAAGACCTGCCGCATCCTCTGGCTCTTGCCGATGATGTTGCCGAACTTGTGGTAGCGCTCCTGGATGTTCTGCCGCAGGGCGCGATTCTCGTTCACGAGACGACGTCGCTCCATCGCGTTGCGAATGACTACGAGGACTTCGTCGTTCTTGAATGGCTTCGTGATGTAGTCGAACGCGCCGTTCTTCATGGCCGATATCGCGCTTTCGACCGATGCGTAGGCGGTGATGATGATTACGGCGAGATCTTCGTCAACCCGCTTCAATTCATCCAACGTCGCGATGCCGTCCAGGCCGGGCATCATGATGTCGACGATGGCCGCGTCAAAGGGTGTCGCCCGCGCCAGCTCGAGCCCTTCGGCGCCAGACGAAGCGAGACGTACGTCGTATCCTTCCCGACTCAACAGCGTGTCGAGAATCTCCCGCATGATCTCCTCGTCGTCGATGACGAGGATCGTGCCGAGGCGAGAGCCAGTCATATGCCTTGTTCCGTTCAAACTCGACTTACCGACGTGCCCGTGATGAACGTTCGGTGACAGAAGCCAGCGGCATGGTCAGTGTGAAGCGCGTACCCTGGCCGACCGAGCTCTCACACCCGATCGCGCCTTCGTGCTCGTGGACGATGCCGTAGGTGATCGACAGGCCGAGGCCGGTACCACGGCCCATCGCTTTGGTCGTGAAAAATGGGTCGTAGATGCGGGCCAAATGCTCGGCGGGAATCCCCGAGCCGGTATCCGCCACTTCCGCAATGACCCTGCTGCCGTCGACACGCGTCGTCACAGACAGCCAACCGCCGCGTGGCATCGCATCGCGAGCGTTCAGAAACAGATTTAGAAACACTTGTTGCAACTTGTGTTCGATGCCGAGAACCGATGCGGCCACCGGCGACAAATCCCGGCGAACCTTGACTTTCGCCGCTGCGAATTGATGCTCGAGGAGCGAGAACACGTCGTTCACGACGACATTGAGGTCGACCTGTCTCCGCTCCTCTCCCGACATGCCAGGACGCGATAGGTTGAGGAGACCGTTCACAATCTTCGCCGCACGGAAGGTCTGGCGTTCGATTTTCTCCAGCAGAGCCGTCTTCGGATCGGCCGGATCCGCGCCTTCCATCAACATCTGAGTGAAACTCGAAATGCCGGTCAGCGGCGTATTGACTTCGTGGGCGACTCCGGCTGCCAAGGTCCCGATCGATGCCATCTTTTCCGCCAGTTGCAATTGCTCGACCAGCCGTACACGATCGGTGATGTTCTCGATCAGAAGAATCGTGCCAGCGACTCTGGAGTCGTCGCTCAGCGCGCCTTGTAGGGGCACGGCGGTCGCATTGACGAGCAGCGTCATGTCGTCTTTGCGGCCCTTCAGCGGGACGCGGAGCAGCGTCGAACCACGGGGATTCTCTTCGCAGTCGGCGCGCAGCGCGTCCACAAACGGCGCATCGAACACATCGCTGAGCGTCCGACCGATTGCCGCCGAGCGCGCCACCCCATAGAACTTCTCGAGCGCCTGGTTCCAGCGAACGATGCGTTCCTCGGCGTCGAACACCACCAACCCATCGTCGAGAGACTCGAGGATGTTCTCGTTGAACTCTCGCAAGCCGTCGAGCTCCTCGGCCTTCAAGTGCAGCTCGCGGTACAAGCGGCCGTTTTCGAGGGCCGTCGCTGCCTGGCCGGCAACAGCGGTCAAAAGAGCGAGATCTTCGCTATTGAAGGGCTGGTCGCCCTCCTTCCGCCCGAGAACGAACACCGCGATCGCTGCGCCCTCGAACACGCAGGGCACCAGGTAGTAGATTCCGGCATCCCGCCAGAACTCGACCTCCTCGGCGGCAAAGCGAGCGGCCGCAATCGGATCGTCGAGGGCGACGGTATGACCGGCATCGAGCCTCGCCACAAAAGACGAGTTGCGCGACAGCCGCGGGACCGGGCGAGAGAACCCGAAATCGGCAATCGACGCGAAATCATTGAACCGCTCGTCGGTCAGGATCAGCGCCATCCGTTCGACCACCAACGTCTCGACGATTCGCGTGACGAGACGATGGCTGAGCCGCATCACATCGAGATCGGCGTTGAGATCGCGCGCGAATCCCACGAGCGCCCGGCGATAGTCGTAGCGGTCACGATAGAACAGTCGATCGAGGGCGTTCTGGACAGCCTCTTTCACCGGTTGAGAGAGCAAGATGACGACCGCCGTCGCTAGAGCAGCCACAACCCAGTTCCGGGGATCTCGGTCGTTGGTGAACAGGAATCCTGTCAGCCTGCGCATCGCCAGGTAGAGCAGACCACCCGCCATCAAGAACGCGGCGTACCCCAACGCACGCTTCACGATGATTTCTACGTCCAGAAGACGATAGCGAACGATGGCCGATGCGAATGTCAACGGCACGAGTCCGAGGGGAATCGCCGTCAATTGCAACGCGAACGGGGGAACCAGCCCGAGCGCCCAGGGCAGACCGTAGCCGAATGCGAATGGAGCGACGCCGAACACGGTGCCGCAAGCAATCCATCGAAGCTGGCGGCGAGCCGTCAGCGCGGTAATCGTGCGAGAGGCCCGCACCAACACGACGAGCGCAACAATCGCGCACACCACCAGGTAGACGAGCTGAACGCGATCGAGCAGCTCGATCGCGAACGAGAACGACGAACCGTCCAGCGATCCCCTGGTCATCGCCACGATGCGACCCGCTCCCAGTGCGACAGCCGGCGCATAGAGAAGCGGAACGACGCCAACGGCAAAACGGGATGACCGCCGCCTGGGCCGTGCCGGAAACACGAGCATGAAGTGCAGAAGAAGAGGCGGTAGCAGAGCCTGAGCGACTGCATCCCCCCAATAGAACACCCAGTCGAGCCGATCGAGTGGTCCGTTGAAGGAGAAGGTAAACGCGCCGAAGAACGCCACGCACAACCAGAAGAAGTGCAGCGTTGCTGGATCGCGCGGACGCAGGACGCGGACGGTCGCTCCCACCAGCAGCGCGAACAGCCCGACGGAGGCCAGCACGAAATACATCGAGCTTGCCTGAGGAACGGACGCGAGCCTTACTTCGAGGGCGTCATTGGCTCCGAGGCGCAGAAGCTGATATGAGAGCCGTGTCCCTTCGGTCGTTCGATGGTAGTAGGTTACGACGTCGGCCGGTGTCCTGACGGGGACGCCATTAATACCGATGAGAACGTCGCCCCGCTTCACTCCTGCAACGTCACCGGGCGAGCCCGAAGACACTTCGACGGCCGTGACGCCTTCAGCTCGGGGCGCCCAGAACACACCGTCCTCGACCTCGTGCCAGTGGCCCCGCAACAGCATGTTCTCCAGGCCCAGCCCGAAGAGAACAATGACGGTTGCAACCGCAAATGCGGAATGCCACCAGGCGAACGGACGTACTCGGGTGTCAGCGCGCATGCGTCTCTAGAGACCTTCGGATCAAAACGACACTACTCCGGTCTGCCGCAACAGCAACCCTCGTTCCCTGATTGGACTCCACAAATATGCTCGCAAATGCTTGCAAAATATAGCCATTTAAGACACGAAGACCGGTTCCGCAACGCGGCAATCCAATATTTCGAACCTACGATTCAATATTGTGGATCGGGTGCCGTTGGGAAGAGCCTCGCCGCACCTAGAACCGCATAGTCAACCCGCCCACTATTCGTTTGGGCGGGCGAACAACGAGAAGCTCGTCGTACACCGACTGATCTCCCGCCGTTTCACGGAAGAAGTTCCGGACGCCGAGCAGCATCTCCCACTTTGCCGTGCTGAAATCCATGAACGGGAGCGATTGCCGCACCTGCACTTCGAAGCGCGAATCGAGTAGCCCATCGTCGTCGACGTTGCGACGAGCGAAGGCATTGCTGATGCGATACAGCACGATGACACGAGTCGCCGTCTCCGGAACGTCGGTCTCCACGGCCGTCGCAACATCGTGAATTCCAGACGCGCGCAACGGCTGGGTCGAAGGCAAGCGGAGCATCCAGTAGCCAAGATCGTCGCCTGGATTCCAGCGCGCCCGAATGAACGAGTACTCGATCGAACCGTGGATCCGCCCGGCTACTGCTGTTCGGAATCCCGCGCTGGCTCCCCGAGACTCGACATCGCCGTAGTTGCCGACAAAATAGTGCCCGAGCTTCGCCGTCGGCTGGCCAGGCAGATCGAAACCGAACATCGTCACGAGCTGATCGTCAACCCGTTGATTGAACGTTCGGACTGACAACGTTGACGTCGCCCCGAGGTCGCGTTCGACGGCGAGTTCGATATGCGTGGTCCGTTCGGCGGCGAGCCCGCCATCCGGCGAGAGCGACGAAAAGGTTCGTTGCGGCGGCAGCCACACGCCGTTGTCGCCTGGCGGCAGAAACTCCTCCGCGCCTGGAGCGAATGCGCGATGCGATACGAGGGTCTGGATTCGAAGACTGCGAGTGGGAGAAAGGGTCAACGCCACGCGCGGACTAATCAGGGTCTTGCCGTCCAGATAGTCGTAGCGGGCGTAACGCGTGCCAAAAGTGACGGCGATGACCGGTGTAATCGTGAACGTATCGAAGCCATAGACTTCGCCGGCATTCCGGCTGCCGTCGGTGACGTTACGCAGCGCGGCAGGATTCCCGCCGTCGTAGCGTTGCATGGCATACGAAAGGCCGATGTCATACCGATGTCGTGCCGGACCGCGCGTCGCGTAGGTTCCCGCCACAATAAACGACGAGATGTCGGCCTGACCGAAGGCGCCGCGAACAAGCCAATCGGCATGGCTATTGGCGGAAGCGCCTACCGACAAATAGGCGATGCTGCGCGGGAGGTTTTCGCTGCTGAACAGCTGTTGCGGCGAGTCGAACGAACTGGTGGTCAGAAGATTGAGCTGACCGGACAGCGGCATCGCCGCAAAGAAGTCGGTCGCCAGGCGCGCCGAGGACGCGGTCGCTCCACCAGATCCGAAGGCCGGAGTCAAAACTTCGGGTTCCGCGCCGAATGATTGATCCGCGACGACACCCGACGCCTCCTGCAAGACGCCGCGGCGCACGTGACGGAGACGCCAAGCCACTTCGCCGTGATCGTCTTCGGACGTTCGTGAGTTCGAAGTCGGCTTCGCCTCCTGCTCTGATTGCGGCACGGCGATGGGCTCCGCAGGCTGGGACGCCAGCCCGACGCCAGCGGCAAGCACTTGAGGAGGCGTCGAACTGGAGACGGCCGTCGCACGACGCAGTGACAGCGTCGAGGTCGCGCGGCTGCTCGCCGTCACTTCGACCATCTGACCGTGCGACGCAACGAATCCGCTCAGGTGCGCCCGAACGAGGTAAGGGCCTGGAGTCAGCGATGCGAGCTCGAAGCGCCCGCTTCGATCGGTCTTCGTGAACGCAGTGGTCGCCCCGAGAGCCGATACCAGAGCGCCGCCAACCGGCGTCCCCTGCTCGTCTCGGACGACACCCTGGATAGCGCCACTCGAGAGGGCGGCGATAAACCCAGACGGGTCCACGACATGCGCTTGATCCTGAGCGCGAGCCCGGGTGGGCGCCGACAGCAGTGCCAGAGCGCCCAATACAGCCACGAACCTGCACCGGCTCTTCATGCTGGTTACCCTGCCCACTGGCCGGGATCGTGCAAACTCGACGCCGATTTCACAACCCTGCAGCGAGGCCCCTTCAGGCCGGGATTCCGGCCTGCCGACATCCCCACACCCCCGGATTTCGAAACCACTCTAGGATCCCGAAACCGTGAAGTTCACGTCCCGCGTCAGCGAGCGATTGCCCAGTTTGTCGGTGACCTTGATTTCGAGCCGGTAGTCACCTTCCGGGAACGACGCCAGCGGCACCGCCTGGCCGGCCTGGAGCTGATGGCCGGCCGCTACGTCGAACTGCGGCGGCAACGTCTGGGCGTTCAGATTCTGGGGCGATGTCTTGTTGAAGAACTTCTCCGCCCCCGCAGCCTTCGCATAGAAGCTGTACTCCACGCTCACATCTGGCTTATTGGAACTGTCGGTCTTCGGATTGTAGATCAGCATGAAGGTCTGAAGCTCCGCCTGCTTCTTGAACTTCAACTCGGTGACCGGAACGATTTCCAGCGAGCCCAGTGCGTAAGGCCGCTCGATCTGCTGCTGCGGAGTCAACGGCGCCGCCAACGGCTCGATTCGCTGGGCGACGATCACTGAGCTTGCAGTCAACTCGCCGTTCCAGAAATCGGGCACTGTCAGGCTCTGTTTGATCACCGATGCTTTCGGAGCCGGGGCGTTCTTCTGCTGCGACGTCGCTTCCTTCACCGCGACATAGACATCGTAGCTGCCGGCCGGTACGGTCAGCGAACGCGTGATCCGCATCGGAGCGCTTTGTCCGGACAGGGGAATGAAACCTCGGTCCTCGTACGCGAATTCCTGGCGCTTCCCGTTCCCGTTCTTCTTGTCCTTGTCGTCTTTCTTTGCGTCTTTGGGATCGGGGGCGGGCGGGGGCGGGGGCGGGGCATCCTTCGACACGACACGCCAGTAGAAGGTGACCGTTCCGTTTGGTGCAGTCGCCTTTGCCGGATCGATTGTCACGGTGAAGGGCGTGTATTGCTTGTTGCCCTGCGCCTTCATGAAATCTTCATGTGCCCATTCCGCGGCGAAGTCGTTCGGTGCAGGCTGTCCCGCCGCGACATCGTCGACGATCTTGATTACGGCTTGCGTTTCTCGCTTCTGGTCTTCGCTCTCTTTTTTTTCGTCCTTCTTTTGCGCCAGGATGCCCACGGAGAACACGAGCGCCACGATCGTCGAAACACAGACAGTCCTATGATTGACCATAAGGGCTAATCTCCCATTTCACTGTGCATAACAGCTGATCATAGGCACCGCTCCGAGGCAAGTCAATCACTTCTGCCGCACTCAGGATGTTCAAAACGCCCTCGTGCTATCATCCGCATTTTGCTGCTGATCAGCTGACGCGTTTCCTATGCCGGCGCTCCTTGACGACAGCCTCGTCATCGTTCTCGCCGGAGGCGCCGGCGAGCGGCTGTTTCCCCTCACTAAAGATCGGGCCAAGCCGGCCGTATATTTCGGCGGCCCCTACCGAATCATCGATTTTGCGCTGAGCAATTGCCTCAACTCGGGGCTGCGCCGGATCTTTATTGCCACTCAGTACAAATCGCTATCGCTCAACCGTCACATCCGGATGGGCTGGAGTATCGTGTCGGAAGAGCTCGGGGAGTTCGTCGAAATTCTTCCGCCTCAAAAGCGTGTCGGGGAGCAGTGGTACCAAGGAACGGCAGACGCCGTCTATCAAAACCTCTATTCGATCACCCGAGAGAACCCGAGGCGTTTGATCATTCTCTCGGGCGACCACGTCTACAAGATGGATTACGCGCGCATGTTGCGTTTTCACGACGAGCGACGTGCAGCGGTCACACTTGCCGCGATCGAAGTGCCGATTGCCGACGCGAGCCGATTCGGCATTCCGGCCATCGACTCGGAGGAACGGGTCATCGGCTTTCAAGAGAAACCCCAAGTCCCGAACGCGATTCCTGAATCGGCGGATTTCGCGTTAGCCTCAATGGGCGTCTACATCTTCGAGATGGACGTGCTCGTGCGCGCGCTCGATGCCGACGCGGCACTTCCGACGACCCACGATTTCGGAACCGACATCATCCCGGCGTTGATCCCCGAGGTCCCGGTGTATGCGTACCGTTTCTACGACGAGAACAAGAAGTCGTCCAAGTACTGGCGGGACATCGGAACGCTCGACGCGTACTTCGAAGCCAACATGGATCTCTGCCAGGTGAACCCGGAGTTCAATCTTTACGACCCGGAATGGCCCCTGCGCACGCATCAGCCGCAGGCGCCCCCGGCCAAGTTCGTGTTTGCGGAGCTCGGCCGCCGCTATGGACACGCGCTCGACTCGGTCATCTCGCCCGGCTGTATCATCTCGGGTAGCAGTATCTATGGAAGCGTGCTCTGCCCGAATGTGCGGGTCCACAGCTTCTGCCATATCGAGCAATGTATCTTGATGCCCGGCGTTCGAGTCGGACGGCATGCGAAGATTCGGCGAGCCATCATCGACCGTGACGTCCTGATACCCCGTGGTGCGTCAATCGGCTACAACACCGTCGAGGATCGCCGACGACACACCGTCACCGATTCGGGCATAGTGGTCGTCACGACCGATGACGAACCGTTGATTGCACCCCTCAGCGAAGAAGCACTGCTGCTGGAGGCTGACGCCGACCGGCGCGGCGGCGGATAGGAGCGGCGATTGAAGATTACACGTGTTCACGGGCGCGAGATCCTGGACTCGCGCGGCAACCCCACGGTTGAAGTCGACGTCACCCTCGCGGATGGCTCGCTGGGACGCGCCGCAGTCCCATCGGGTGCATCGACGGGCGAGCGCGAAGCCCTCGAACTGCGCGACGGCGAGAAGACCCGTTACGGCGGCAAAGGCGTACGGCGCGCCGTCGCGAATGTCAACGGGGAGATTGCCAGCACTCTGACGGGAGCCACCTTCACACAGCGCAGCCTCGACGAAGCCATGCTGCGTCTCGACGGCACTCCGACAAAAAACAGGCTCGGTGCAAACGCCATGTTGGGCGTCTCGATGGCGGCGGCGCGCGCCGAAGCAGTCTCGGCTCGTGTGCCGTTGTATCGTCACATCGCCACGCTCTTTGGAAACGACGCGCTGACGCTGCCCGTTCCGATGATGAACATCTTGAACGGAGGCGCTCACGCGGACACGAGCGTCGACTTCCAGGAATTCATGGTTATGCCGATCGGCGTATCGTCGTTCTCCGACGCAGTCAGAGCAGGCGCCGAGATCTTTCACACGCTGCGGGGCATTTTGAAAGCGCGCGGACAATCGACCGGTGTCGGGGATGAAGGCGGGTTCGCCCCCAATCTGAAGTCGAACCGCGAGGCACTCGAGGTCGTGCTCGAGGCGGTGGCAAAGACTGGCATGAAGGCGGGACAGGATGTATTCATCGCACTCGATGTGGCCTCCAGCGAACTCTGGGCGGGCAACGGCCGGTACGTCTTCAAGAAGTCAGGCGAACCGGAACGGAATTCCGACCAGATGATTCGCCTCTACGAGGACTGGCTGCGTGAGTACCCGATCATTTCGATCGAGGATGGTGTTGCGGAAAGCGATTGGGAAGGCTGGAAGCTGCTGACGCGCGAGCTCGGGCATCGTGTCCAACTGGTCGGCGACGACGTGTTTGTGACGAATCCGGAAATCCTGCGTCGTGGAATCACGGACGGTGTCGGCAACGCGCTCCTGGTCAAGTTGAACCAGATTGGAACCGTTACGGAAACGTTGGACGCGGTGCGGATGGCAAAGGATGCCGGCTACGCCACGATCATCTCGCACCGTTCCGGAGAAACGGAGGACACGACAATCGCTGATCTCGCCGTGGGAACGGGCGCCGGCCAGATCAAGACCGGATCGGCAAGTCGCACGGATCGCGTCGCCAAATACAATCAGCTTCTGCGAATAGAAGAAGAACTCGGTGGTACGGCGCCGTTTGCAGGACGGACCGCAATCAAGGGATTCAAAGCGTAGGCTATGCACAAGCTCGTTCTGCTGCGCCACGGCGAAAGCACGTGGAATCAGGAAAACCGATTCACCGGGTGGACCGACGTCGATCTCTCGGAGCGCGGGCGCCATGAAGCGCGCGAAGCCGGGCGCCTCCTATTAGATGGCGGCTACCGTTTCGACGTCGCCTATACGTCCGTGTTGAAGCGCGCAATCAGGACGCTGTGGATCGCGCTCGACGGATTGGACCAGATGTGGATTCCGGTGATCAACGACTGGCGACTGAACGAGCGCCATTACGGCGCTCTACAGGGTCTGAACAAGGCAGAAACGGCAGCCAAGCACGGCGAGGCGCAAACGAAGATCTGGCGTCGAAGTTACGACATTCCGCCACCCGCGCTCACGGTCGAGGACCCGCGCCACCCGTCACACGATCCGCGTTATGCAGGCCTTCGCCCTAGTGAACTGCCTCGCACCGAGTCACTAAAGGATACCGTCGCACGCTTTCTGCCATATTGGCGCACGACCATCGCCCCTTCAATCGAGTCCGGCCGCCGTGTCTTGATTGCCGCGCACGGCAACAGCCTGCGTGCGCTTGTGAAGTACCTGGACGATATCTCGGAGGTGGACATCACCGAGCTCAATATTCCGACCGGTATTCCCCTCGTCTATGAGCTCGATGAGAGGCTCAAGCCGCTCTGTCACTACTATCTCGGCGATCCGGAAGCTGCGCGCGCCGCCGCGGAACGGGTGGCAGCGCAGAGTAAGGCGCAAACGTAGTCCCTCTCCGACCCAACGAAAAAGGCCGGCCCGCCTCGGCGAACCGGCCCTGTCCTGTTGCTATTTCAGCTTTTCTGGCGTTCGAACTGTTAGTTGTCGACTTCCTCGGCCGCTTCGTCGGCTGCGATTCGAAGCGATCTGAGGAACCGCCGATCGTTGGCGGTGACCTCAAATGACCGGCGCTGTTGTGCCACACGCGCCGGAGCCGTAGTGGTCACCTTCGTCAGCGCCGCCGACGGCGAGCGGCTCACGAAGCCGACAACGGCCTCCAAAGTGACTTTCATCTCGAAGCCGGCGGCACGCGCCCTCTCGCGGCAGGCTTCGACTTGTGGACTGTCCGCGACTGCGGCGGCAATCGCGTCCGCCAGTTCTCGCGCGAACCGGTTCACGACGTCGTCCATGCTGCTCCTCCCTCACGCGCGCCGGGCCGGGTACCGGGGCGCCTCCCGATCCGAATCTGCCGACACCAAGGCGATGAGCAGGAACCGGGCGCCAAGTGTTTCAACTGTCGCGGAAAGTACCTTGCAGTGATTTCAGTGTAAGGCCGAGGCGCCATTCTGTCAAGGACTTACGGACACGATCCCTTCCACGATCGCGCTACAATTGCCCACGTTTGCCGCCGACATGACCACTCCCCGCTCGTCACGACCAACACGCTCACCCGACGACCTTGTCGGTTGGGAACCCTCTTCGGCCCTCGGCTTCCCGGGCGAATTTCCTTTCACGCGCGGCATCCAGCCGACGATGTACCGAGGTCGCCTGTGGACGATGCGCCAGTATGCGGGTTTCGGCTCGGCCGAAGAATCCAACGCTCGATATCAGTACCTCCTTGCGCATGGCGTCACCGGGTTGAGCGTCGCCTTCGACCTTCCGACGCAGATGGGATACGACTCCGACCATCCCATGGCAGCCGGAGAGGTTGGCCGAGTCGGCGTCGCCATCGACTCGATCGAGGACATGGCGCGCCTGCTCGACGGCATACCACTCGATCGCGTCTCCACCTCGATGACGATCAATGCGACCGCGATTATTCTGCTGGCGCTGTATGTTGCCGTAGGCCGGCGTCAGAATATCGCCACGTCGTCGCTGTCAGGCACAATTCAAAACGATATTCTGAAAGAGTACATTGCCCGTGGCACCTACATCTATCCGCCGCGAGCGTCGCTGCGCATCGTCACCGACATCTTTGCATTCTGTGAACGCGAACTCCCGAATTGGAACTCCATTTCGATCAGCGGTTATCACATCCGCGAGGCAGGCTCGACCGCCGTTCAGGAAGTCGCGTTCACCTTTGCCAATGCGATCGCCTATGTGAAAGCCGCGATTGACGCCGGAATCGATGTCAACCAGCTCGGGCAGCATCTCTCTTTCTTTTTCAACGCCCACAACAACTTTCTGGAAGAAGTCGCGAAGTTTCGCGCGGCTCGCCGGCTGTGGGCGCGCATCATGCGCGATCGCTTCCACGCCACCCATCCGCGAGCACAGCAGCTGCGATTTCACACGCAAACGGCCGGCAGCACCCTGACCGTTCACCAGCCGGACAACAATATCGTTCGCGTCGCGCTTCAGGCGCTGGCCGCAGTGCTCGGCGGAACGCAGTCCCTGCACTGCAACGGCCGGGACGAAGCGTTTGCGTTGCCGACCGAAGAAGCGGCGCGTCTGGCCCTTCGCACGCAGCAGATCATCGCTGCCGAGAGCGGAGTGGCCAATACAGTCGATCCGGTGGCAGGGTCCTTTGCCATCGAGTCCTTGACCAATCAGATTGAACGGGAAGCCGAAGAGCTTCTCGATCGAGTCGATCGTCTTGGCGGCACCTTGACGGCAATCGAATCAGGCTGGATTCAGCGGGAGATTCAGGAATCCGCATATCGGGCCCAGGTCGCGATCGAGTCCGGAGAAACAGTGGTCGTCGGCGTCAATCGATTGGGCGTTTTGGGTCCCAGAGAGCCACAGGAACCACCGGCAATTTCCTTGTTCCGTGTCGACCCCGACGTTGAGCGGCAACAGATCGATCGCGTACGAACTCTTCGTTCAGGCCGAAGCGCCGCAGACTGGCAAGCGGCCATCGATGCCGTATCGCTTGCGGCGCGGGAGGGAGAAAACCTCGTGCCGCCAATTATCGCGGCTATCGAATCGAAGGCCACTGTCGGTGAAATTTCAGACACCATGCGCACCGTCTTTGGCGAATACCAAGAGACGAACACATGGTGAGGTGTCGAGCCCTCCGCGACGGTCGCCAATCGCCCCATTGCCACGACCCAAACGACACAAGGTTCAGGTGACAGCGCCCTCCCTTTTGGCCGTCGATCGTCTGACCACTGTCTTCGAGCTGCCTGCGGGCCCGGTCGCCGCCGTAGACGATGTGAGCTTCGAGATTCGCGCCGGTGAAACACTCGGCCTGGTCGGTGAGTCCGGCAGTGGCAAGTCGGTCACCGCGCTGTCGATCATGCGACTGGTTCAGCCGCCCGGACGAATCACGCGCGGCACCATCCACTTCAAGGGACGCGACCTGCTGGCATGCTCCGAGGCCGAGATGCAGGCAGTCCGTGGAGCTGGAATCGCGCTCATCTTTCAAGAGCCGATGACGGCGCTCAATCCAGTTTTCACAGTGGGGGACCACATCTCCGAAACGCTGCTGGTTCACAAGCGCGCAACCCGCGGCGTCGCCCGAAAGCGGGCGGTCGAATTGCTCGACGCGGTGCGAGTACCGGATGCCGCAGCCCGGGTGCGCGATTATCCTCATCAACTGAGCGGCGGCATGCGTCAACGCGTTCTCATCGCGGCGGCGTTGGCCTGTCAGCCCTCTCTGGTGATCGCAGACGAGCCGACGACAGCGCTCGACGTGACCATCCAGGCGCAGATCCTGGATCTCCTGAGAGAGATGAAGACGACGTTTCAGCTTTCCTTGCTCCTTATTACTCATGACTTTGGCGTCATTGCTGAGACGGCGGATCGAGTCGCCGTGATGTATGCCGGACGCATCGTCGAAGAAGGGCCAGTTCGCGCGATTTTTCGCGATCCACAGCATCCATACACGCGCGGCCTGCTCTCGTCACGTCCGGGCGGCACGCACGGTGAAAGGCTTCGGGCGATTGACGGCGCAGTACCGACGCTCGGGGCCCTTCCTGAAGGGTGCGCCTTTCATCCCCGCTGTCCCAGTCGCTTCGAACGGTGCACGACGTCCCCGCCGCCCGGCTACCCCGTCGGACCGGACCATCAGTCGCGCTGTTACCTGTACGATCCAGCTGATGGCGCTCGTTGAAGTCTCGCATCTCGTCAAGCACTTCGTCCGCCCTGGCGGCCTGTTTCGCGCTCACACGGTCGTCAAAGCCGTGGACGATGTGAGCTTTCAGATCGATGAGGGGGAAACGTTCGGCCTGGTAGGTGAATCAGGCAGCGGCAAAACGACGACCGGTCGCTGCATGTTGCGCCTCGTCGACGCGACGTCGGGCGACGTGCGTTTTCGTGGCGAGCCCGTGCTCGGTACTACGCGGTCACGCATGCGCGAGATGCGGCGCGACATGCAAATCGTCTTTCAAGACCCATACTCGTCTCTCAATCCCCGGATGCGAGCCAGGCAGATCGTCGAGGAGCCTTTGATTATCCACCGCCTCGGCGATCGGGCGTCGAGGGCAGCGCGCGTCGCCGAGCTGTTCCGCCTGGTGGGCCTCGATCCTGCGCACCTTGAACGGTATCCACACGAGTTCAGCGGTGGCCAGCGGCAACGGATTGGATTGGCTCGCGCCCTCGCGCTCAGTCCGTCGTTCCTCGTCCTCGACGAGCCCGTCTCGTCCTTGGATGTTTCGGTTCAAGCACAGGTCGTGAATCTGCTGATGGATCTGCAGAAGGCGCTCCAGTTGACGTACCTCTTCATTGCCCACGACCTGCGGCTCGTCGAGCACATCTGCGATCGAGTCGCTGTCATGTACCTCGGGAAGATTGTCGAGTTGGGTTCCGTCAAATCGCTCTTCGAGTCGCCACACCACCCCTACACCCGCGCTCTCTTGTCGGCAGTTCCGGTCGCCGATCCCGATGCCGAACGTCAACGTCTGACGTTGGATCCGGCGTCGATCAATCGGGATGCCACGCTGCGCTCGGTTGCGGAAGACCATTGGGCGGCCGTCTGACCGACGCGAGGTTGTGGTCGACCTGCTACAATCGCGCGCATGGTTCGGCTGCCACGTCGGCGCGTTCTCGCTATTCTGGGCGGTGCAGCCTCCGCATCGTTGGTCAGGAATCTGACGGGGGTTGCTCAGCAGCAAACGCCGTCTTCAGCGACGACGCAAGTGGATCCCACGGTGATCGAAGATCTGGTCGCAGCCAATCACGTTCTCGCCCACGAAGGGGTATTGGACGGCTACGGTCACGTCAGCGTCCGCCGGCAGGGCGCCGCTGACAGATTCCTTCTCGCGCGATCGATCGCGCCAGAACTTGTGACCCCTGCGGATATCCTCGAATACGACCTCGACGGCAATCCCGCGAACGCACGAGGCGCGACGTCGTATCGGGAACGGTTCATTCACAGCGAGATCTACAAGGTCCGCCGTGATGTCAACGCCATCGTCCACTGTCATACGCCGTCGTTGATTCCGTTCGGCGTTTCCAGCGTTCCGCTGCGGCCCATCTATCATCAAAGCGCGTTCGTCTCCCAAGGCGTGCCAGTCTTCGAGATCCGCGACGTGGCCGGCATGAGTGACATGCTGATTAAGGATGCGCGGCTCGGCCAGGCGCTCGCCCGAACCCTGGCCGACAAGCCGGCGGCCTTGATGCGTGGACATGGCGCAGTCGTCGTCGGGGGGACCATCTCGACGGTCGTCGGTCGAAGCATCTATCTCGATTTGAATGCTCGCCTGCAGGCCCAAGCCATGGCGCTCGGCGGTAAGGTAACTTACCTGGAACCCGAAGAAGCCCGTCTTTACGTCGCCTCCGACAATTACGAGCGCGCCTGGGAGCTGTGGAAAAGAAAAGTGAGCCAGTAACCTACGAATCAGGCGGCCCGCCTCACGTCGTTCTCGACCTGCCCGTCTCTGAGATGAATAGCCCGATGGGCGCACGCCGCAATGTCGGCCTCGTGCGTGACGAGGATGATCGTGTTCCCCGCCTGATGCAGACGGTCGAACAGCGCCATGATCTCGGTGCCGGTCTTGGAGTCGAGATTTCCGGTCGGCTCGTCGGCGAGCAGAATGGAGGGATTGTTGACGAGTGCCCGGGCGATAGCGACGCGCTGGCGTTGCCCGCCGGACAGTTCGTTGGGGCGATGGGTCATACGGCTCGCGAGCTCGACCTTCTCCAGGGCGAGTTTGGCGCGATGCTGTCGATCCGCCGCCGCCACGCCCGCATACACCAGCGGCAGTTCGACGTTGTGAAGGGCTGTTGCGCGCGGCAGTAGATTGAAGGTCTGGAAGACAAAGCCGATTTCTTCGTTGCGGATCCGCGCGAGCTCGTTGTCGTTCATCTGACTCACCTGATTTCCGTTCAGCAGGTACGAGCCCTTGCTTGGCGTATCGAGACAGCCGATCAGGTTCATCAACGTCGACTTGCCCGAGCCCGACGGCCCCATGATGGCGACATATTCGCCGCGCTCGATTGATATCGACACGCCGCGCAGCGCGTGTATCTCCTCGGACCCCATGATGTAGGTCTTCCACAGATCGACAGTTTCAATGAGTGACATGGGCCTCAGCGATGGTGACGTTCGTCGTCGGGAAAACCGACATAGCCAAGAATACGACAGAAATCGAAGATGCGTTCCAGCTCGAATCCCTAGGGCGCCAAATCCGCTGAGCGGGCACAATACGGACAGAATTGCCAGTCCGTCTGAAGGACCCGTCCACAATAGGAACAACTGCGACCGACACGGGCCCCGCAGACGGCACAAGCGGCGAAATCGGACCCGATGGCGGACCCGCAAACGTGACAGAGCGTGCGCATCTCAGGGGGTCGGGGTGCGACGCGGAGCAACTCTCCTGCCGAAGTAACCCCATTCATTACTCCCGACAAGCCGTCCTCCGCCAAGCTGACCATTCCGCCTCGTCGGGCGGCTTCGCGAATCGTGTCTTCAGGTGCTTGCGCGAGAATGAGTCGCTTCAAGGCATCGGTCACTGGCAGCATCTCGAAACTCGGCGGACTCAGTCGCGGTGCTCCTGCCGTCCACAAGCGTCCACGCAGCAACCGAGCTCGCCGAAGGCCTCCGGGATACCGTCGAGCATCGTCTTGAATTCACGGATCATCGAGCCGGCCGACAGGTGTCTGTGACCGTGAGTGCCGCGGTGGCCGATGCAATGGCGCTGACCGGCGGCGTCGCCGATCCGGACTGGGTCATGGCGGAATTGGAAGCGATCTTGTGGCGAGCGAAACTTCAGGGCCGCAACCGCGCCGAAAAGAGCGACCGTCCGGCGAACGCTGAAAGCGCTGCGCCCTCGAGCTAGATTTCACATCGCTCGTGACCGCCAGCGCTACGTCCCCAACGCCAGTAACCGCGCGCGAACCTATTCGGCCAGGTCGCCGTGGGAGATTGTTCCGAATCTCAAGAACGCTCGATAGTGCCGAATCGCGACGGCTCTGTCTCCATCTTCATCGGCAACGACGGCGAGTTTCGGATGTTCGGTCCACGAGCGGTAGCGTCTGCGAGCTCGACGCGAGCGCGTCAGACAGTGCAGCGCTGTGCAGCAATCAAATCGAAGGCGGGAGATCGGTCGTCGGTGGTAACGGCGGTGCGGATTTCTTGCGGAAGAAAATGGCGCCCAGCAGGCCCCCAAGCGGCGAAAAGATGGCGCCGACGACCAGCCTGAAGCCGAAGTCTAGGAAGATCGCAATTGCCCGGGCGAACGGGTTACTCGCAAAGTCCGCATACTCCCGGAAGTTGGGGGGCATGTTGCCGAGGCGTTCGAACAAGCGCTCCATCAACTGCCGCTCGATTGGAGCCGTGAGAATACTGAGCGGCACCGCGATCACGAGATAGACGAACGTGCCGATGATCCCGGCAAAAAGCCCGACCAGCGCGCCGTCACCAGGATCGATCGGCTCGGCTTGGTTCTGCTGAAGCAGGTACGCGGCAACCGCTCCGCCGGCAACGACCCACATGCAGCAACAGAAGTTGCCGGCTGACACAATGGGGAGCGCCGAAAGGGCGCCTCCCACGATCCCTCCGATCAACGCCGGTTGAGTGAACGAACGCTTAGTCGTAATACTCGCGTCCCAGGTGTGTGATGAGCTCTTCGCCCTTGAGGTATCGCAGAGTGTTCTTCAGCTTCATCAACTGGATGAACAGATCGTGCTCGGGGTAGAGACCGGGGGCGTGGACGGGACTCTTGAAATAGAACGACAACCACTCCTGAATACCAGCCATGCCTGCCCGCTTTGCGAGATCCAGGAACAGGGCGACATCGACCACGATTGGAGCGGCAAGGATGCTGTCCCGGCACAGGAAGTTGATTTTCAATTGCATCGGGTAGCCGAGCCAGCCAACCAGATCGATGTTGTCCCATCCTTCCTTATTGTCCCCGCGCGGCGGGTAGTAGTTAATCCGGACGACATGGCACAAATGCCCGTATAGGTCGGGATACAGCTGCGGCTGCAGGATGTAATCGAGAACCGACTTCTTGCTCTCCTCCTTGGTCTTGAACGACTCGGGATCGTCCAGCACTTCACCGTCGCGGTTGCCGAGAATGTTGGTCGAATACCAGCCCTCGACTCCGAGCAGTCTCGCCTTGAGCCCGGGAGCGATGATTGTCTTGATGAGTGTCTGCCCAGTCTTGAGGTCTTTGCCGGCGAGCGGCGTTTTGGTTCGCGCGGCGAGCGCGACCAATGCCGGAATGTCGGCGGTCAAGTTCGGCGCGGCGTTCGCGTACGGAATACCTTCCTTGATTGCCGCGTAGGCGTAAACCATGCTCGACGGAATCGCTGGGTCGTCTTGCTCGAGCGCGCGTTCGAAACTTTCGATGTTCGTATGCGCTGGGGATTCGGTCATGAACACTTCAGTGCTGCCGCACCAGATCATGACCAGGCGATCGAGTTGATTGTCAGCTTTGAACGTCCGGATGTCGGAGACAACCTGCTCGGCCAGCTCCTTCTTGTTCCGACCTTTCTTGACATTCGGGCCGTCGAGTCGTTTGACGTAACGCCGATCGAACACTGCCGGCCAGGGGCGGATGCGCTCGAGTTCTGGCCGTACCTTGTCGAGCAGCGATGTCTCGATGACTCCTGCCGTGCGCGCGGCCGCGTAGCAGTCGTCCTCGAAAATGTCCCATCCACCGAACACGAGGTCATCGAGAGCTGCCAACGGCACGACGTCGGTGATGCGCGGCGAGCGTCCCTCCGTCCGCTTCCCCAGACGCACCGTTCCCATCTGCGTCAACGAACCGATTGGCTTGGCAATTCCTTTGCGAATGGCGAGCACGCCGGCAATCGTGGTGGTGCTGACGGCGCCGAGGCCGACGAGCAACACGCCTAATTTTCCGCGCGCAGGAGCGATTTCTACTGGCGACGACACGGGCGAAAACTATATCAGCTTTCCGCGCATCGCTGTAAGCTGCCCCACATGCTGTTCGACTTCCTCCGTCGACGCGGTGATCCGTACGCACTCGTCGTCGGCATGACCGGTGTGAAGATGGGCGATCGCGTGGCGCTACTAGGATGCGCGCACGGCGGGCGGCTTGCTGCAATCGCCAAACCGGTTGGCCTATCGGGATATGCGGTCGCAATCGTTCCCGACGAGGCATCGTTCTCGCGAGCGCAGAGAGGTGCGGCACAGGGAGGCGTCCTCGCTGAGATTCAAAAGGCGCCTCTGACGCGTGTACCACTCGCCGATGAGTCCTTCGATCTGGTGGTAATCGACGACACAGACGGGACGTTTGGCGCGCTGCCGGAGGTGGATCGGACATCTGTGGTTCGAGAAGCGCTTCGGATCCTGAGGCCGGGGGGCCGCGCGATGGTGATTGGCTCCGGACCGGCGAGTGGCATCGCTCGATTGTTCAGATCCAGTGGCGGACTCGCCTTTGACGTGGCTTCGACGCTTCAGTCAAGCGGCTTCAAGTCAGTCCGAACGCTGGCCGAACGCGAAGGGCTGACTTTCGTGGAGGGCCTCAAGGCGAGGGGACACTCTGTCCAGACAGGAGCACAATCCGCGGCCTCGCCCCGGGCCTAGCTGTTGGAATAGGCTGCAAAGAGCCCACAAATTGCCACGCGGTCCGAGAAGTCCCGGGGCAAGGCTTTTGCCTGAGGACTGAACGAGTTCGAGCGTGTCGGTGGGCCTCCGAGATAATGTCCGTTCGCCAGGAGATGTTCCCTTGGCTGGCGGTGCCCGGGAAACGCCACCGGCCAGATCGACCGTTCCCAGACTTCACGACGGGACGCTGAAGGCGGATGAGGAGCCTTAATTGCAACTCATCCGTTCAAGCTCCCATCTTGTTGCCGTAGTGATCGTCGGAATCCTCGCGGTGGCAACCTCTCTTGGGCTAATCGTCTTGACAAGCCCGAGGGCCTCCCCGGTTTCGACGGGGAGGGCAGCCGGGCCTGCGACGCTGGAACTCGTCGCGCTCGAGCACGAACCGGACGGCACCCGCATGACGGTGCGGGGCATCGTCAGGAACCCGGAGTCCGGCCCCGACCTCGAGCACCTAACGGCCATCGTCGTCGTCGTCGATTCAAATGGAGGATTTTTGGCCAGCGGAAGCGCTACGATTGATGCTCCCACGCTCGGGCCAGGATCTGAATCCATGTTTCTGGTAACGTTGCCGCGCACGGGTGAGATGGGGAGGTACCGCGTCAGCTTTCAGAGCGGCAATCGCGTCGTTCCACACGTCGACCGCCGTACTCGCGGGCCTTTGAGCTCTGTCGCACAGTCGAAGTAGCGGTTATGCCTCGAACCTTGAGTTCACCTGCCCTTCGGACAGCGACCGTCCTGGTTCTCGTTGCGGCTGTCGTCGCGGTCCGCGGTGAGCAGTCGCCTTCGTCATCGCAACAGTCATCACAGGGACCAGCCTTTCGCAGCGGCGTAGAGTTGGTCAATGTCACCGCGACCGTGTCGGATCAGAACGGGCGTTTCGTTTCGAATCTGAGAAAGGAAGACTTCGTCGTCTACGAGGACGATCAGCTCGTCGAGGTGACGAACTTCAGCGCCGAGCGCGTTCCAGTCAGCCTCGGTATCGCACTCGACACGAGTGGAAGCATGGCGGGAACGAAAATGCGGGAGGCGCAGGCCGCGCTCGATCGCTTCATCCACGATCTTCTCGCCAAGGAAGACGAGCTGTTTATTTGCTTGTTCAGCAACTTCCCGGCGATCGTCCAAGAGTGGACGACCGATCGCCGGCTGATCGCGCGCGCGCTGGAAGACGTACGACCGAACGGAGGTACGGCGATGTACGATGCCGTGCTCCGGTCCGTTAAGATCGCCGCGCAGGGACAGCACCAGAAGAAGGCGCTGGTCCTCATCTCGGACGGCAACGATACGGCGAGCCGCAGCGAGATGCGCACGGTCAAACAGCAAATTCGCGAGAGCGAAGTGCTCGTCTACGCGATCGGCATCGACGGCGATGAGACGTCTGTGAGACGACCGCCGCCGCAGCGCGTGCCGTTTCCGGTCCCCCTTCCGTTTCCACCGGCCGGGCGGGGACGATTTCCTCTGAAACCCACCCCCCAATTGGGCGGACCGGGAGGGCTGAGGTGGCGAAGTGATGACCGGGTGAATGTCGCTGCCTTGCGCGACCTCACCGACGACAGTGGCGGCCGAACGGAAATCATTCGAGACGCTCGAGATCTGGATCCGGCGACGGCAGCGATTGCAGATGAATTGAGCAAACAGTACTATCTCGGCTATCCCTCCTCCGCCGATAAGAAAGACGGCCGCTGGCATTCGATTCGTGTCGAAGTTCGCAATGGACCCTACCGGGTCCGGGCGCGCAAAGGGTACACCGCAAGCTAGTTGTTTTCGGCGGCAGGCCGAATCCCGGCAGTGCCTGGCTTAGAATGACGCGTGCCTCTCCTCGCGACCGTCTTAGCCTTGAGCATCCTTGGGAGTTTCGGCGGGTTACTTGTCGCCTCTTCGCTCCTTCTGTTTAACGACGGTGTTCGCCGACGCCTCGTGCCGGGGCTCGTCAGCTATGCGGTGGGGGCATTGCTTGGCGTGGCGCTGCTGGCGTTGCTGCCAGAGGCGCTGGCGCTGTCCGAACCCGCCACGGTGTTCGGAACGCTTCTGGGCGGAATTCTCGTATTTTTCGTCCTTGAAAAACTCGTCCTGCTCCGCCATTGCCACACCGACGCGTGCCTCGTGCACGGGTCGACGGCGCAATTGGTGATCATCGGCGATGCCTTTCACAATTTCATCGACGGCGCAATTATTTGCACCGCCGTCTTGACCTCGGTACCGCTGGGCATCAATACCGCGATTGCGGTCGCGGCACACGAAATCCCGCAGGAAGTCGGGGACACGGCCATCCTCCTCGCTGCCGGCTACAGCCGGCGCCGGGCGCTGGCGTTGAATGCGATCTCAGGGGCGTCGGGAATTGCCGGCGCGTTGGTCGCGTACATGGCCGTCCGCATCGTCCCGGCAATTCGTCCGCTGGTTCTTGCCTTTTCCTCGGCCAGTCTGCTGTACATAGCGATGTCGGACCTCATTCCGGATCTTCACCGCGGCCAGATTGATACGAACGCGCTACGCCAGGTGGTGTTGATCGCGGCAGGAATTGCGACAATCGTTGTGTTCAGAAGTCTCATCGCCTGAGGACGACCTTCATCTCGGGCTGGGTGTACTAACCTCGATCGAAGAGCGCGTTCGCGCCTCAACTGCCCGGGGTCGCGTTTTTTCCAGCATTCGTCGAGCTTATGGATGCGTCCTCACCAGAGGACATTCAGCTCAACAGTCCAAGTTGCAAGCGACTGAAGCACTTCGACTTAGCGCAGATCTCTACTGGCACTTCATTTGCGCAGAGAAGACCCAGAGTGAGTTGCCAAAAGGAGGGCACAATGCTCAAGAAACTTTTCGGAGCCAGCGTGGCAGTGCTGCTGGCGGCAAACATCGCCACAGCCTCTACGGACGATCGAAAGAACCTGCAGGTCTTCAACGACGTCTCGAAGAGCGTGAATCGCTATCCGCAGTTCTCCATCTTCGACGATGTGAATGCGACCGTGAAGGACGGGGTCGTGACGCTGACCGGAGAGGTCACCATGCCCTACAAACGGGACGAAATCGAAAAGCGGGTCGCCAATATCGACGGCGTCCGTGAGGTTCGGTCGAACATTGCGGTTCTGCCCGTCTCGCAAAGCGACGATCGGTTGCGATATCAAATCGCGCGGGCCATTTACGGCAATCCCAACTTCTGGAACTATGCCATCGGCCCGAACCCGTCGATTCACATCATCGTCGAACACGGACATGTCAGACTGACCGGCGTTGTTCTCAATCAGCTCGACCGTCAGTACGCGCGGACACTGGTCAGCCAGTTCGGCGTGATGTCGGTCTCCAACGAGCTGAAGACCGAGGCAGAGGTCCGCGACGAGCTTGAAAAACTCTGAAGCACTGACCATTCCGATCCGATACACGAGCGCCGCAACGACGGCGCTCGTGTATCGGGCGGATTCGCACCGACGTGATGCCGCGTTGATTCTCGCGCATGGCGCCGGCGCCGGTCAGCGTAGCTCCTTCATGGTTGTTTTCGCGGAAGCCCTCAGTGCAGCCGGCCTCGACGTCGTCACTTTCAATTTCCTGTATACAGAGCAAGAACGCCGGGTGCCCGATCGTGGTCCGGCCCTCGAAGCCTGTTATCGTGCGGTGATCGACGGCGTGCGAAACGAAGTCGAGAGTGCCAGGACGTTTCTCGCCATTGGCGGAAAGTCGATGGGGGGGCGGATTGCCACCCAAGTCGCCGCAGCCGATCCGGGTCTGTCCGTCGATGGACTCGTGCTACTCGGTTACCCGTTGCACCCGCCGGGGAAACCGGCCGTCCGTCGAGATGCTCACCTCCCTGCGGTAAGACGCCCGATCCTGTTCGTGCAGGGCAGCCGAGACGCGTTTGGCATGCCGGCTGAGTTCACGGATCTGTTGACGAAGCTTTCCCCGCCCGCAACGTTCCATACCGTCGAGGGGGGAGACCACTCCTTCAAACTGACGACCAAGGATCCAAGGCGGCAGGCTGCAGCTTACGGTGACGTCCAGCAGCTGATTGTGAAATGGATTCAGACTGTCAGCGAGAATCGCCATCAGTAGCCAACGGATGTTGGGTAATCACGAACTCCTCGACCGGCCGGCCCTCGGTGAGATGCTCGAGAATGATGCGGTCGAGTACTGGCGGATCGCATTGCCCGTACCACACACCTTCCGGATAGACCACCGCGATCGGACCGCCCTCGCAAATCCGCAGGCAATTGGCTTTGGTTCGCAGGATGCCGCCTTGCTCGGAAAGACCTAGTTCCTTCAACCGCCGCTTCAAAAAATCCCAGGCGGCAAGACCTCGACCCTTGTCGCAGCACTTCGGGTTCGTCTGATCGCAGCAAAGGAAGATGTGTCGGCGTGCGACGGGCACACCGATGGTTTCGGCAACCTGCTTTTGCGAAATCGTGATGTCAGACATCAGACGCCAAATTGCTCCGGATCCCACTCGAGTCCCAACTCGCTCGGCGGTGCCATGTATCCCACCAGCGCCGACGAAGCGACAACGGCCGGACTGGCGAGGAAGCCTTCGCCGCCCAGCCCCATGCGATTCTGCCAGTTCCGGTTGAACGACGTGATGGCCCGCTGCCCTTTGGCGAGCGCATCGGGTCCCTGGCCGAAACAGGGACCACACCACGATTGTCGGATCTGGCCACCGACCGACCGAAAGACCTCGGCAATCGATTCGCCCCCCAACCGTTTCTCACCCCGCTCAATCAAGCGGGACACCCCGCCCGACCCTGGAAAGATCACGAAGTCTCCGGTCGCTTTCGTCGCGCCTCGTCCGCGGGCAGCCCGAATCACGAGGGCCGCCGTCAATAAGTCGTCGTAACTGCCGTTGGTGCAAGAGCCGATCAATGCCTTATCGAAGGTTATCCGTTCGCGGGCAACTTGCTCAGCGGGGAACGCATGGCCCGGACTGAATGGCTTGGCGATCATCGGTCGGACATCGTCAAGTCTCAGAGTCTCGTCAATCGCGTAGACAGCCTCAGGGCCCGGTCCGAAGGAAGGATAGGGCAGATCGGTAATGCCTTTTGCGCGGCACCAAGCGGCGGTCACCGCGTCGGGGGCAAAGATGCCATTCTGGGCTTCGGCCTCCGCCATCATGTTCGCAATCGTATTCCGATAAGCGATCGGCAACTGGTGCTGCAGGTCGACCAATTCCACCGACATCCCCTGCGCTTGCCGAGTCCCCCACCGCTGCAGCAACTGAAGGACGATGTCTTTCCCGCTGACCCAGGGTTGGAGCGTCCCGCTGAAGACCACACGCCGGGCTGGTGCCAGCGTGAAATAGATGTACCCCGTCGCCCATCCGAAACCAAGCGTCGTCGAGCCCACACCGATCCCGACCGCGCCATAGGCCCCGTAGGCCCGGCTGTGTGAATCCGCGCCCGCTATGAACTGACCCGGCGTGACCAGCCCTTGCTCGGGGAAGTAGAAGTGGAAGATGCCGTCGCCGGGCGTTGCATAATACGGCTTCTCGATAGAGTGCAGACGCGCGAACTCGCGCCCGATGCTCGTCTGCTTGTCGTCGTCTTCCTGTCCCGTGAAGACGAAATGGTCGTTAGCGATCGCGGCTTGACGCGGAAAGACTGCCCGGCCCCCGGTAATCTCGTTGAACGTATGAATCGCAAATGGAGCGGTTCCGTCGGAGGCCGGCAAAAGATCCGCGTAGACGCGCAGTGTCTCTCCTGATGTCACTTCCGAGGTCTTGTCGACGCGGTGTGCCCACACAATCTGCTCGCTCGACGTCATGCGTCGTGCGCGCTCCGGGTCCGGCCACTCGACTCTCGGCCGCGACCTCACTGAATCAGCAAACTCGCGACGGCCGATCGATACGATGCCGCCGCTTCGACGGATTTCGTTCTCCTTTGCAGTCAGAGGCACCGGTTCATACGACTTCTGTTGCGTTTCGTTGGTCAGCCGACGCGACTCGGTCTCGAAGATGAACTCGTCCCCATCGCGAGCGTCGGAGACGGCCTCCGGACTCTGAACCACTTCGAGGCCGAGATTGAGGGCATTGCGCCTGAAGATGTCGCCCAGGTTATTGCCACAGACGATCACCATTTGGAGACCGGCTTCTTCGGCAATCCCTTTCAGTCCCGCCGGACTCATCTCTCGCGACGATCCAATCGCAAATCGATCGCCGGCGATCAGGAACGTGTCCCCACGGTGCACACGCTCGCGGAAGTTCGGCATCAAATACCGGAACGCACCCGCCTTCCACCGCTCGTCGAGCCTATCGAGGCTCTCCGACACGCAATCAGCCGCAGGCGTAATCTGATCGGTATCGATGGCGTCGAGTTTCTTTCGGTGACCGAGGACCTTCTGATCCCAGAAAATCAGCGCCCGGCCGCGAACCATCGTGGCTGTCGCGTCTTGCGAGCCACGGGCGTGTGGAGTCTCGATGGCGTCCGCCGACACGTTCGGCTTGAGTCTCGCTGGTTCGATCTTGCGCATGGCTGCTCGCTGATCGTTCTCCGCCGATTGCCTTCCTACCAATTCATCGAAACGCTGCTATCATGGGGATGGCCCATGTCTGATTCGAAGAAGCTACCGAATTATGCTTCGACATCTGAAGCAATCACGAACAGCGTCCGAGTCGAGGTCGAATCCCAATACGCTCCGGAACATTCCCAACCCTTTCAGAGTAACTGGCGCTTCTATTACACGATCCGCATCACCAACGAAGGCGACGAGACGGTTCAGCTTCTCAGCCGGCATTGGATCGCGACCGATTCGACCGGCCGTACCGAAGAAGTCAAAGGGCCGGGTGTCGTCGGTGAGCAACCCGTACTGGCTCCTGGCGAGTCGTTTCAGTACACCTCGAGCTGGCCACTCAAGACGCCGATGGGCGTGCTCCGAGGCACCTATCAGATGGTGAGCGAGAGCGGATCGCACTTTCAGGTCGAGATCGCGCCCTTCGAGCTGCGAGAACCGTATACGGTGCACTAGAGACCGGTCTTCAGTTCCTCTGCGGCGGCAGCACGGCGCTGCGCATACTTCGTCTCGACATACTCGTCCACCAGCCGCTGGAATTCCGCAGCCAGTTCCTCGTACGTGCCCCTGAGGGTTGTCACGTGCCGGCCATCGATGAAGATCGGACAGTTCGGCGCCTCGCCAGTACCCGGCAGGCTGATGCCGATGTTGGCGGCTTTCGATTCACCCGGTCCATTCACCACGCATCCCATCACGGCGAGCGTCATCGTCTCCACGCCATCGTATTGGGCTTTCCATTCCGGCATCCGATCGCGGACGTAATCTTGTATTCGCTCAGCCAGCTTCTGAAAAGTCGAGCTGGTCGTGCGGCCGCAGCCGGGACAGGCAGTCACACTCGGTGAAAACGAACGGAGTCCGAGCGCCTGCAGCAGTTCGCACGCCGCATAGACTTCTTCCCGACGATCCCCTCCCGGTCGAGGGGTCAATGACACGCGAATGGTGTCGCCAATCCCCTCGGCCAGCAGCACCGCCATCGCCGATGCCGACCAGACGAGGCCTTTCAACCCCATGCCCGCTTCGGTCAGCCCGAGGTGGAGTGGCTGATCGGTCTGTCGCGCCAACTCGCGATACACGGCAATCAGGTCTCGAGGACGCGACGTCTTGCACGAAATGATGATCTGATCCTTGCGCAGGCCGCTTTCAATCGCCAGCGCAGTCGACTCGACGGCCGACAGGACCATGCAGTCGTTGATGATTTCTTCGGACGTCCGGCCAAGATCGCGATCGGTGTTCTCCTGCATCTTTGCGACCACGAGCTCCTGATTGAGCGAGCCGCCGTTGACGCCGATCCTGACGGGCTTCCCGAAATCTTTCGCCACCTTGCAGATGGTCGCAAACTGCTCGTCTCGCCGTCGTCCGGTTCCGACGTTACCCGGGTTAATCCGGTACTTGTCCAGGGCGCGCGCGCATTCCGGGTACTTCGTCAGGAGGATGTGACCGTTGTAGTGAAAGTCCCCGATGAGAGGCGCCGAGCAGCCAGCGTCCTGCATGCGGCGCTTGATCTCCGGAACGGCAGCGGCAGCCTCGGGCAGATTCACCGTGACTCTGACCATCTCCGAACCAGCATGGGCAAGCGCGACGCACTGTTCGGCCGTCCCACGTGCATCGGCGGTGTCGGTCAGGGTCATCGACTGCACCACGATTGGCGCGCCGCCGCCCACCTGAACGGCACCCACTTTCACGCCGACCGTTTTATGAAGTCTGATTAGTGCCACAGAAGCCAATTCTCATCTTAAACCCTCAGGTCGAACGCGCGCAGGTCCCGGCCATATAATGCCTAGAAGGAAAACCGAGTGAACGGCCACCGCGACGGGCGTTCCGATGTTGTGGTCGACTGGCCGCCGCCACGTCGACCTCGCAGGCGGGTCGGCTTGTTCATTCTCGCGATCCTGGCGGCCATCGTGCTCGGCGGGGGAACGGCGGTCTCGTACTACGTGGAAGCCCTGTGGTTCGAGTCGCTCGGATTTGTGGCGGTCTTCTGGAAGACCCTCAACCTTCAAAGCCTCATCTTCCTCGGATTCGCGCTCGTCACGTTTCTGGTCCTTTACGGCGGATTTCTCGCGCTCAAGCCCGAGCGACTCGGCGAGTTCAGCAGCATCATCATCAACGGCCAGCCTCTCCGGCTTCCGGTCGAGCCTGTCCTCAAGCTGATCGCCGTCGGGTTGTCTCTTGCCATTGCTGCGGCGACGGGCGCCGGCATGACCGCCGACTGGTCGACTTTGGCCCTGTACTGGTATGCGCCGAAGACCGTCGGTATGGCCGATCCGGTTTTTGGCCGTCCGATTTCCTTCTATCTGTTCGCCCTGCCGGTCTGGCAGCTGATCAGCGGATGGATCCTGACATTGGCCGTCGTCTTGTGTGCCGTGGCGGCGTTCTTCCTCTTTGTCAGCGGCGGTGCGCGTGTTTTGACCCGTCGCCGCGAATTCGATGCGCTGTCCGCTCATTGGCGCGGCATGTCGATCGCGTTCGCCGCGCTCCTCCTGACGTTGGCCTGGCGCGTGTACCTCGCGAGATTCGAGCGCTTGTTCCGGGATGACACGATCTTCTCGGGCGCCTCATACACCGATGTTCACGTCACGTTCATTGGAATGCTCATTGGCGCATTCGCACTCGCGGCCGGCGCGATCGTTGCCGCCATCAACGCCTTCTGGGCGCGCCGCGCCCGCTGGCTGGCCGTGGCGGTAGTGCCTGCGCTGCTCTGTTACGTGGTTACGGGACTGGTCGGGTGGTATGTCAGTGCCTTCATTGTCAGGCCTAACCAACTCGTGCGAGAACGTCCGTTCATCGCGCACAACATTGAATGGACACGACAGGCATATGGACTGAGCGCGCTCGAAGAGCATCCTTTTCCGGCCGAAGTTGGTATCGAAGCGCTCGAGGCATCGAACAACGAGGCGACTCTTCAGAATATCCGTCTCTGGGACTGGCGCGCGCTGCAGGACACGCTGCGGCAGATTCAGGAAATCCGCACGTACTACGATTTTCCCGATATCGACATCGATCGATACGAAATCGGAGGATCCGTGCGTCAGATGATGCTGGCCACGCGCGAGCTCAACATCAACAAACTTCCCGAAAGCAGTCGAAACTGGATCAACGAGAAGTTGATCTACACGCACGGCTACGGGGTAACGATGAACCCGGTCAACGGGTTTACGCCAGAGGGCATGCCAGCGCTGGTGCTCAGCAACATGCCTATCCAGAGCACGATTCCCAGCCTGATGGTGACCCGCCCCGAAATCTATTTCGGCGAACAAACCAACACCGACGTCTACGTCAAGACCCGCCAGAAGGAGTTCAACTACCCACAAGGCGAGACTAACAACGTGACGTCGTACGAGGGTACCGGCGGAATTCGTCTTGGCGGTTTCTTCCGCCGGCTCCTCATCGCGCTCGATCGCGGCGATCTGACCAAGGTGCCATTCAGCGACGACATCAACGCGGACAGCCGTCTGCTCATGCGACGACAGGTCCGAGCACGCGTCGAGGCGTTGGCGCCATTTCTATCGTTCGATCCCGATCCATACATTGTCGTCACGCAGGAGGGCCGGCTCGTCTGGATCATCGACGCGTTCACGACGTCCGATACCTACCCGTACTCTCGCCACTACGGCATGTTTCGCAACCGAATCAACTACATGCGAAACAGCGTCAAGGCCGTCGTCGACGCTTACGACGGCACCACGACGCTCTACGTGTTCGACGCGAGCGACCCGATCATTGCCGCGTATCGCGGCATTTTCCCCACCCTCTTCCGCGACGGGTCGGAGCTCCCTGACGAGCTGCGCAAGCACGTCCGCTATCCCGAACTGATGCTCCAGCTCCAAGCGACCGTTTACGGCCTCTATCACATGACGAACCCCGACGTGTTCTACAACAGGGAGGATCTCTGGAGCGTGGCGACCGAAGTCGGCATGGGCGAGCAGCGCCAGCAGGCTCAACAGGTGATGGAACCGAACTTCGTGTTGATGACCTTGCCCGGCGAACGCCGCATCGAGTTCATCGAGATCCTGCCGTTCACTCCAGCCAACCGCAACAATCTGATTGGCTGGATTGCGGCCAGAAGCGACGGCGAGCACTACGGAAAGGCAGTCGTCTACGATTTCCCCAAGACCAAGCTGATCGACGGACCACTCCAGGTTGAAGCGCGCATCGATCAGAACGCCCAGCTGTCCGGCCAGCTGTCCCTCTGGAACCAGCAAGGCTCGCACGTGAGGCGCGGCGGGTTGATCGTGATGCCCGTTGGCCGCGCATTGCTCTATGCCGAGCCCATCTACCTTCAAGCCGAACACAGCCCGATGCCGGAGCTGCGCCTCGTTGTGCTCGCCATGCAGGATCGTCTGGCATACGGCCCGACGTTCGAGGCTGCGTTGGCCGCGCTGCTCGGCCATGCGCCATCGACGCTCGCCACTCAAGCGGCACCGGCGACTTCCGTCGCTCGACCTACGCCGGAGACGACGAACAATCAGGAAGCATCAGTCGGCACGAGCGATGCGCTCGTAGCCGGCGCCGCACAAGACCTCGCGGAGTACCAACGCCTGACCGCAGAAGGCAAACTGGGCGAGGCGGGACAGCGGCTTGAGCAACTCAAACAGAAGCTCGATCAGTTGAACCGGCTCAAACGCTGACGCCCGACGAATCCGACGGGAGCACAGAAACACATCGGTCGTGTTGTAGCTGCGTGCGCTGGTCGCGGGTAGAATACGGTCGAAAGGATTCTTAATGTTCAGATCCACTGTGGCCCTTGTCTTTACCGCGTCGCTCGCGTTCGCCCAACAGACAACGCTTCAGGTAGTCCCGCCTCCGCCTGACGTCGCTGCAGTGCCGTCGGACGCGAAGAAAACGCCGTCCGGCCTCGCGTCCAAGGTTTTGCAAGCAGGCAACGGGAGCGCCCATCCGGCGCAGGCCGATCTCGTCACCGTGCACTACACGGGATGGACGACCGACGGCAAGATGTTCGACAGCTCAGTGTCCAGGGGTAAACCGGCAACCTTTCCGCTCGACCGAGTCATCGCGGGCTGGACCGAGGGCGTTCAGCTGATGGTTGCCGGCGAGAAGCGGCGCTTCTGGATTCCCGAGGCGCTCGCATACAAAGGGCAACGAGATCCGAAGGGCATGCTGGTGTTCGATGTCGAACTGATCTCCTTCACCGAATCACCGACCCAAGCGCCTGCCGATGTCAAGAAAGCGCCTGCCGACGCGAAGCGCACCGCAAGCGGCATGTCGTACAAGGTTCTGAAGCCGGGAGTCGGTGCGCGCCATCCGAAGGCTGACAGCTCAGTGACGGTCCATTATTCGGGATGGACGACCGATGGCAAGCTGTTCGATAGCTCGGTGACACGAGGGGCACCCGCGACGTTCACGCTCAACCAGGTCATCGCTGGATGGACCGAGGGCGTGCAGCTGATGGTCGAGGGCGAGAAAACGCGGTTCTGGATTCCACAAGACCTCGCGTACAAAGGTCAGAGTCCGCCCTATGGAATGCTCGTGTTCGACGTGGAGCTCGTCAAGATCAACTAAGAAGGCACTGGCGGCGAAGCCTGTCCAGTTCGGACCGAGCCCGCCGGCTTGCCGCTGGGCCCGGATCTTTCCAGAATCCGCCGGCACGCGCGGTTGAAGCGATCCGTCAAGACGCGCCGCGCCGGTTCCGGCACGATACCAATACGCGACCAGGCGGCTTGAGCCTGCCGCACGTCTTCCTGCGCTGCCCGCCAGCGATTTTCCTCGTCCACACGACCACCGATCGTGTTCGCCGCCAGCGCTTCCTTCAGCATCGTCGCCAATCGTGTCGTGGGCGACAGCGACTGATCTCCAGCTTCTGCCATCGGCCCGGCCAAAGAAGACGCGAGACTCTCGATCCGCTGGACGAGCGCCTCCATGCGCTGCCGGTTCGCTTGGGGATCCAGGTCGGTGCCGCTGAACACGCTCGGCCAACCGGCGACAACCGCATCGAAGGCGGCCGAAAAGCGTCGATCGAGTGTCGCGGCCCGAGCCGGGTCGACACCACGCAAGCCGATCTCCTGCTGCCAACGGCTGCGCAACGATCTTACGGTCGCCAGCATTTCTGCGGACGCGGGCGGCGGGCTAGCGGAACCTGGGTCGGGCACATTGACGTCGGAGCCATCTGTCGAACCCACAGGCGGCGACAAGGCTTCGAGCTCGGCACAGATGGCCTCGCGCGCGGCCAGCCGTTCTCCGCGAGCAATCTCGTGACGCTGAGCGTATCGGGTGAAGAATCGGTCGCAGGCGCCACGGAAACGTTGCCAGATCGCATCCGACCGGTTTTTCTTTACCGGTCCGATCGTTCGCCACTCGGTCTGAAGTCGCTTGATCTCGGCGGCCGTGGCATCCCAATCCGTCGAGTCGGCGAGAGCTTCAGCCTTGGCACACAACTCGTCTTTCTTGGCGAGATTCTCCGTCCACATCGCCTTCCGGCGGACCAGATCGTCGTGGCGCCGTGTGAAGAAGCGATCGCAAGCCTCTCTGAACCGATCCCAGACCGCTTTTTCCTGCCCGCGCGAAACCTGGCCGATTGTCTTCCACTCCGCTTGCAACCGTTTGATCTCCTCAGCGGTCTGTATCCAGGCCGTCGACTCCGCCAACGATTCGACCTGCTCGCACAGGGCGATTTTTTGCGTGAGGTTGTCCGCACGTTTGGCCGCCTCGGCCGCAAAGTAAGTCTCGCAGCGCGGCCACACCTCGTCGTGGGCGGTCTTGAATCGGCGCCAAAGGGCTTCGCCTTGCGGGCGGGGGACGTCTGCAGCGAGACGCCACTGCCTTTGAAGTTCGCGCACGCGCCGAGCGATCTCCTCGGGTTCCTCGTGGGACTTCAGCGCCTCCATCTTCTCGCACAGCGCTTCCTGGATGCCGACGTTCGCCCACCGCTGCCAGTCCTCCATGGCGCGTAGATCTTGAAGCTTGGGCGTAAGGGCCGCCTGCATGGCCTTCAACCGCCGTGTGACGTCCTCGTGGTCTTGCTTGGACGGCAACCCGGGAATTGCGGACAGCGCGGTCCGCACGTCCCGCAGGGCACGCTCGACGATCTTCGCCGACAACTCACTCTTCTCTGCCAACGGCTCGACGCGCCCGAGCAGCCGATGGAGCTCTCGCAAAGCCTCCTGACGGGCCCGGGTGTCCGCCTCTTTGGCAGCGACTTCGCGCTCTGTCAATCTGGCTTCGGCGGCCGTGTACCTCTCGACCAAGTCATTGTCTACCGGCGCGACACTCATCAAGTCCTTCCATTCGCGGTGTACGAGCCCGACGCGCGCCCGTGCAGCTTGCAGGCTCGCTTCCTCTGCCGCTGATTCCAATTCCGCCACGAGCTCGATCCTCCGGGCGCGCCGCCGCTCCGCCTCTCGCCGGGCCTTTTCCTCTTCGAGCGCCCGAGCTACTGCGCGCTCCGCAGCAATCTGCTCCTGTCGCTGTCGCTCTTCTTCGCCTGCCAGGCGCTCGCGTTCAGCTTCGAGCGCACGCCGGTGCTCGTCCTCTTTCTCTTGTTTCTCCAGCTCTTCCTGCGCATGGACATCCACAGCCGTTGCTTCAGGAAAAGACTGTGATTCCAACATGTCCAGATCGTCGGCACTCTGGGTGCTTTCAATTCCGGTCCGTTCATCAAGATCCCGGAGCATCCCACGCGCACGCTTGACCGCATGCCGGTTCGTCGAACCTGCTGCGACGTGCTCGAGCTCGGCGCGATCCGTCAGTCGTTCGACGGCGGCAACGGCCGTATCTTTGAATTCACCATGCATGGCAACAGCAAGGATGTCCTCGTGTTCGCTTAATCTGTCGAACGCAGCGCGTCGAATGGTTTCGAGAGCGGCGTGCCTGGCGATCGACCCAATCATCCGCGATTCGACGATGCGGTCGAGAGCCTGCCGCGCGACGGACTCGCGCTGTGCCGTCTTGGCTATCTGTGAGATGATTTTGCCGTCCGACAAAGTAGCCAAGGCGTCGACTGCGGCGAGGCCTTCTGCTTCTCCGGTTTCTTCAAACGCCTCGAGAGCAATGTCCCTGAGCATCGCGCCTGCGGCCGCCCGCACACTCGCATCGGCATCGCCACGGGCAACGGACACGAGCACCGCTGGATCCATCAGCTTGCCGACGGCGGCGCGGCGGACCCGGGCGTTTTCATCCTCGATCGCGGCCGACGCAATCGACTCGCGCTCGTCAATCGAGAGCGATTCCACGTAGGCGAGTCTGACCTCCGGGTCGAGATGTTTGTTTGCTGGAACTGAGCGGAAGCGATCGAGAAGTGCCATAGAACACCGGGCGATTTGGCGACCGCCGACAGGTGACCGGCCGGCTCGCCACGCTTGAGATCGAAACATTTTAGTGAACGCAATGGGTCTTTGCGGTCGGAGTAGAGCCAAAAAGAGTCGAGCCCACCCTCGTACTCCAAATTTGCGGATCGAGCGGTGAATTTCAACGTTGCTAGCGAGCGGCTCCGGTTTGCGTTCACGAGGCCTCTGCCGGGAGCTGTCGCCCAAGCCTTCATGGCTCCCGAGCCGCGTCGCGACTGGCCGAAAGGATTCAATCAAGACAAGATCCGGTCGGCAGCGGGTCTGCTGCTGCTCTTTCCGATCGATGGGAAAGCTCACATCGTGCTGACCCTCCGTTCAGATGCGCTGGGTCGGCACGGGGGCCAGGTTTCCCTGCCAGGTGGTGTCACCGAGCCGGGCGAGACGTTCGAGACCGCAGCGTTGCGGGAGGCCCATGAAGAAGTCGCGCTCTCGACCGCAGAGGTAACGGTACTAGGGGCGTTGACCCCAATCGACATTCCTGTGAGCGGTTTTCGGCTTCATCCGATCGTCGCCTCGATGACGACCAGGCCGACGCTCGTCCCGTCTGACGGTGAGGTTGCACAGATTCTGGAGGTGTCCGTGGCGGAATTGTTCGAACCGGCACGCCGCATTCGAACCTCACGAGTGCGAGATGGCCGCCAGGTCGTCGTCCCGGCGTTTCAGATAGCGGGCGCCGAAATCTGGGGGGCTACAGCTATGGTCTTGTCGGAATTCCTGGTTCTCGTTGGCTGGAGCGGTTGAGTTTTGTGTCTATCTCTTCTTGCTGAGACTGCACGTTTCTCCTCGCAGTCCGCAAGTAATCGTCATCCGGTGACGAGAATTTACGCAATCCTTTGCAAATTCTGCACGGATCAGTACATAATTCACACCTTAGCACAGGCGCTGAAGACGCCGCCTCCGGTCCGATCCGGGCGTTCCATTCGCACACGACCCGATCAACGTGTGAACTAGTACGCCACTGCCAAACCGCCGAGCTCGATGAGCGAGTTCTTCTCAGATCCTCATCGACTCACATGCGTTGAAGCAGCCGTCGGGCTTGCCAGCCCCCGGTTCTCGGGGCTCGCACGGATCGAGGTACGTCGAACAAAGGGGGGACGCGATATGGGTTCGGTAGTGTTGGGCGAGGCAATTGGCGCAATCCGCAGCTGGTCGATGGGAGAAACCAAATCTGCACAGGGTCCACATGCGACGGAGGCGTTCGGCAGTCTGGTCTTCAACGATCAGGTGCAGCAGGCACGTCTGGGGACTTCCGTGTATCACGCGCTTCGTCGCACGATTACCCGCGGCGAGCCGTTGGATGGGACGGCCGCGGATGCCGTCGCAGCTGCGATGAAGGATTGGGCCATCGAGCATGGAGCCACCCACTATACGCATTGGTTCCAGCCTCTGACCGGCATAACGGCCGAGAAGCACGACTCGTTTCTGGCCCCCAACGGCAATGGAAAGGCCGCCGCGGAATTTTCTGGTAAGGAATTAATTAAGGGCGAACCCGACGCATCCAGCTTCCCCTCCGGCGGCATGCGCTCCACCTTCGAGGCACGCGGCTACACGGCCTGGGATCCCACGAGCCCGCCGTGGTTGCTTCATAGCGGCGGCGCAGTCACGCTCGTGATACCGACGGCTTTTGTAAGCTGGACCGGGGAAACGCTCGACAAGAAGACGCCCCTGCTTCGTTCGATGGAGGCGCTGTCCAAGCAGGCCGTGCGCGTCTTGAAGCTGTTCGGCTCCACCGCCGAACGCGCCGTGACGACCTGCGGCCCCGAGCAGGAGTACTTTCTCATCGATCGCTATTTCTACCTGTCACGTCCCGATCTAATTAATGCCGGCAGAACGTTGTTCGGGGCGAAACCACCCAAGGGCCAGGAACTCGAGGATCAGTACTTCGGTGCGATCGCCGACCGGGCGATGGCGTTCATGAACGACGTCGAGTCGGAACTCTATCGGGTCGGGGTGCCGGTGAAAACTCGCCACAACGAAGTGGCGCCGAGCCAGTACGAGATCGCTCCGGTATTCGAAAACGCCAATCTGGCCACCGATCATCAAATGATGACCATGGAGGCGATGCGGAGGGCGGCCCCGCGTTACGGGCTTGCCTGCCTGCTGCACGAAAAGCCGTTCGCCGGCGTCAATGGATCTGGCAAACACCTCAACTGGTCGATCGGTGACGATGAGGGGCACAACCTGCTCAGTCCGGGGGCCAACCCTCACGAGAACCTGCAGTTTCTGGTGTTCTGCGCGGCGGTCTTACGGGCCGTGAACAAATGGCAGGGGCTGCTCAGGGCGAGCATCGCCAGCGCCGGCAACGACCATCGCCTGGGCGCGAACGAGGCGCCGCCAGCGATTCTGTCAGTCTTCCTCGGCGACATGCTGACCGACATCTTCGAGCAGATCGAGAAGGGCGGCGCCAAGTCGACCAAACACGGCGGCACGCTCGACACAGGCGTCATGGTCCTGCCCAAACTGCCGCGTGACGCCGGCGATCGCAACCGCACCAGTCCATTCGCGTTCACGGGAAACAAGTTCGAGTTCCGCGCGGTGTCGTCGAATCAGAGCATCGCGTACCCGAACATCGCATTGAACCTGGCCGTGACCGAGTCGCTCGACTACGTGGCCACCGAGCTCGAAAAAGCGACCAAAGGCGGAAAATCGGTTGACCGGGCCGCCCTGGAACTGCTGCCGAAGATCATCAAGGAGAACAAACGGATCATCTTCAATGGGAACAACTATTCGAAGGAATGGGAGAAGGAAGCAGCCAAGCGAGGCCTCCTGAATTTGAAAAACACCGTGGATGCCCTGCCGCAGCTCGTGTCGAAGGAGGTCGTGGCCGCCTTCGAGAAGTACAAGGTCTTGAGCGAGCGTGAACTGCACGCGCGCTATGAGATCATGCTCGAGACATACAACAAGACCGTGAACGTCGAAGGGCAGTTGATGGTCCTGATGGCCAACCGCTACATCCTGCCGGCTGCCTTGGAGTATCAGAAGCAAGTCGCCCAGAGCGTCGCGGCCGTGAAGGCGGCCGGGGGCCGGTCGGTCGAAGGCAAAAAGACCCTCGCCAGCGTGACCAAGCTGACCGACGAGTTCAAGCGTCGCACCGACAAGCTGCAACGCACACTCGATCACGAAAGCAACGGCTCGTCCGAAAAGCACGCGAAGCATTTCCGCGACGCAGTGATTCCGGCGATGAATGCACTGCGCGAGACCGGTGACGAGCTGGAGCTGATCACTCCCCACGAGCTGTGGCCGCTCGCCACATATCGCGAAATGTTGTTCATCAAGTAGCTTGAGGTTGGCAGCCGGAGGCGCGTCGCAACCGGCTGCCAACGCGGACCGCATGCTATACTCGGCGGGCGCGTGCCAGTGGCCACGCGAGACCGGCAGCCCGCACGAGAGCTTTTGCCTCTTCACACCACCGACGTCGTTCGGAGCGCTGAGCCGCATCCTCCTTCGGTTTCGATCGCGTCCTCGCGCGACATCTGGCTATTACCGACGCTCTCCCTGTTCTTTTTCTGCTCGGGCGCGTGCGCGCTGACCTATCAGGTCCTCTGGCTCCGATTGCTGGGGCTCGTCTTCGGCGTCACGACGTACGCCGCCAGCACGGTTTGGGCGAGCTTCATGGCCGGGCTCGCCATAGGTAGCCTGATCGCCGGGCGGCTCGCGGACCGCGTTCGTCGTCCACTGGCGTGGTTTGGCGCGACGGAACTCCTGATCGGCGGCACCGCGCTCGCGACATCGATGGTTCTCGGGTGGCTGCAGCAAGCCTATGTTGAGCTCTACCCGTCGTTGGCCGACTCGCTGCCATCGCTCACGTTCGCACGGTTTGCGATTGCCTTTGCCGTCCTGATTATTCCAACCGTGCTGATGGGCGCCACATTCCCCCTCGTCGTCAAATCCTCGGCGCTCCGCACCATGGGGCTCGGTGAACGGATCGGTGTCCTTTACGGCACCAATACCGCTGGCGCGATCGTCGGTACGCTCGCGTCGGGTCTGTATTTGATCCCGCAATGGGGCATCCACGGCACCTTTCTCTTTGCCGCTGCCGTCAACCTGATTGTGGGCATCGCTGCACTCGCCGGAGCGTTCGCAGCGCCGCTTAAGAATGTCTTGCAGCCCGATGACGCCTCGATGACGGCACAGTCACTCGGCGTCGGCGGGGGAAACCAGATGTTCGATGTCCGTCGGCTCTGGATCATTCTCATCGTGTTCGCGGTTTCAGGGTTCACATCCCTCGCCCTCGAGGTGGTTTGGTTCCGCGTCCTGACACTGTTTCTCCGCCCGACCGTTTATGGTTTTGCCGTCATGCTGGCATCGGTCCTGGCCGGCATCGCCATTGGCAGCTATCTCCTGACCCCGTTTCTCGATCGCCGCATCAAGTGGGTCGCACTGCTCGCCAGCCTCGAGTTTGCGATTGCCCTGGCGACCCTCTCCTCGTTTGCCCTGCTCGTCCGGATGAATGACTCCACGGTTGCGCTGACGCCGCTGCTCTCGCAGGTGATGCACGAGTGGCTCGTGTTCCCGACCGTTGGCAGCCTGCAGGCCGTCTTCCCGACGGCGCTGCTGATGGGTGCGGCCTTTCCGATTGGCCTGCGGCTTTGGTCGAGCGGAGGCCGCGAACAGACGCGGGCGATCGCTCGACGGATTGGGTTCTTCTACTCGGTCAACGTGGCAGGATCGATTCTAGGAGCGCTGCTGGGCGGCTTCCTTCTCCTGCCGCTGCTGGGAAGCCGGCGGTCCATTATCGCGCTCGCCACCATCAGCTTTGGATCGGGATTATTGCTACTGGCCGTGTCCGAATGGCGCCGAACGGTTCGCGTCTTCGTCGGCGGCGCGGCAACGGTTGTGTTCGCTCTCGGTGTGTGGCGGTCACCTGAACCGTTCGACGAATTCGTCGCGCAACGTTATCCGCGCCAGCGGGTCGTGTGGAAGGAAGAAGGCGTCGAAGCAACCGTCGTCGTTCACGCCCGAGGCGACGAGTTGACGTTGAGTGTCAACGGCAATCATCAGGCGAGTACGGGACGGGCCATGACCTACGGTCACCGTCTCATCGGTCATCTGCCGATGATCCTGCATCCGGACGCGCGGTCCGCGCTGGTGATTGGGATGGGCGGCGGCGCAACGGCCGGCGCCGTCAGCATCCACGACGGAGTCGATGTAGATGTCGTGGAGCTCGCCGGCGCCGTCATTCGCGGAGCGCGGTTTTTTGAATCGATCAACTACGGAATGCTCAACCGCCCCAACGTTCATGTGCGCGTCGACGACGGGCGAAACCACTTGTTGCTGACGCATCGAAAGTACGATGTCGTGACGGCTGACGTCATTCACCCGATCTACGCCGGTTCCGGGAATCTGTACTCAGCCGAGTATTTTCGGCTGATTAGACAAGCGCTGAAGCCGGGCGGCATTGCCGTGCAATGGGTGGCGGGCACTGAAGCCGAGTACAAACTCATCGCCCGAACCTTTCTGAGTGTCTTTCCACAGACGACTGTGTGGACGGACGGCACGCTCCTCGTGGGCAGCCTAAAGCCGCTGCAGATTCGCCGAGCGGACTTCGAGCGGAAGCTGCAGGCACCGGGGCGTGCGCAGGGCGCCCAGGATGCAGGCGTGACGAGCTTTGACCGCCTGCTGGCCATGTACCGCGCCGGACCCGATGAACTGAGGGCGTTCGTGGGTTCGGGTGCGATCCTGACCGACGATCGGCCTCTCGTCGAATACTTCCTGAGTCTGCCGCGAGACCGCGAGATCGACCTGTCGCCGCTCAAAGGAGATGTTCGACAACATGTCGTCGAGGAGTAGTGTCGTCAGTCGTGCTGGCGTTCAGATGGCGTCCCTAGGATATGGCTAAGCGAAAACCCCGAGAACAATCGCTCTTCGACAACCTCGAGATCGGCGAAGAATCGGCAGCTCGAGGCGGCGGTGGTGCCGCTTTGCGCGCCTCGGCTCCTTCGGGCGACGGCAACGGGGCGGGAACGACCAGCGTGGTGGCTCTTCATGAAGCGGCTCAGTCGCGCTATCTCAACTACGCACTCTCGGTCATCACTTCTCGCGCGCTGCCAGACGTCCGCGACGGCTTGAAACCGGTTCAACGCCGCATCCTGTACACGATGTGGCAACAGAACCTGACGGCGGACGTGAAGCATCGCAAATGCGCGAAGGTCGTCGGCGACGTGATGGGCAGCTTTCACCCCCACGGCGACGCGGCGCTCTACGAGACGCTCGTCCGGATGGCGCAGCCCTTTTCTCTCCGGTATCCGCTGGTGGACGGTTCGGGCAACTTCGGGTCGCTCGATGGCGACAGTGCCGCTGCGATGCGGTACACCGAGTGCCGGTTGGCCGGCATCAGCAACGAAATGCTGGCCGAAATCGAGCAGACGACGGTGCCGTTCCGCCCGAGTTACGACGGCACGAAGACCGAACCAGTGGTGCTTCCCGCACGAATCCCGAACCTCCTCGTCAATGGAACGACCGGTATTGCCGTGGGAATGGCGACCAATATCCCGCCGCACAATTTAGGAGAGGTCTGCACGGCCCTCATCAAGCTCCTCGACAACGAGGACATCGGGAACGCTCAGCTGTGCCGCTATATCAAAGGCCCGGACTTCCCCACCGGTGGTCAGATTCTGAACTCCGTCGAGGAGGTGAAACAGATCTACAAGACCGGTTCGGGCGCGATCCGCCTTCGAGGCACGTGGGACATCGGTCCCGAGACTCGATCGACCAAGACGGTCTACATCGAAAGCGTTCCCTATACCGTGAACAAGGCGCAGCTGGTGGAACGAATCGCCGAAGTCGTCCTCAGTCGAAAGCTGCCCCAGCTCCTGGATGTGAAGGACCTCTCGACCGAGGACGTCAGAATCGCGCTCGAGCTGAAGAAGGACGCCGATGAGAAGATGATCATGGCGTACCTCTTCAAACACACCCCGCTGCAAATCACCTTCGCCGTCAACCTCACCTGCCTCATCCCGACGGAAAACCCGGAGGTCGGTCGCCCCGAGCGCCTCGATCTGAAGCAGATTCTTTGGCACTTCCTGCACTTCCGGCTCGAAGTCGTGACCAAACGCCTGGAGCACGAGATGGCTGCGCTCAAGAAGCGCATGCACATTCTCGAGGGACTCGAAAAGGTCTTCGACGCGCTCGATGAGATCATCCGAATGATTCGAAAGTCGGACGGAAAAGCCGACGCGGCCGAGAAGATCATGAAGCGGTTCGATCTCGACGCTGAACAGACCGATGCGATTCTCGAATTGAAGATCTACCGGCTCGCTCGGCTCGAGATTCTCCTCATCCGAAACGAGCTCGAGGAAAGGCGGAAACGGGCCCGTCAGATCGGCGCGCTGCTCAAAGACGAAGACGGCCGATGGAAACTGGTCCGCGGCGAGATCGAGGAGATTCAGAAGACCTACGGCGATTCGAAGGTCGACCAACGCCGCACCATCCTCGAAAGCGACACCGACGAGCCCGAATACAAGGCGGATGACTTCATCGTCGATGAAGACAACGTCGTCATCGTTTCCGGCGACGGCTGGGTCAAGCGGCAGAAGGAAGTCAAGGATCTCTCGACCACCCGACTGCGAGAGGGCGACTCCGTGCTCGCGGTACTGTCGGGAAGCACCCGCGCCACTTGTGTCTTCTTCTCGAACTTCGGCGTGGCCTACACCAGCCGCTTCATCGACGTCCCAGCATCCACCGGATACGGCGAGCCGATCCAGCGGCTCTTCAAGCTCAAGGATGGCGAGAAGGTGGTCGCGGCCCTGAGCCTCGACGCCCGCGCGATTGGCGACATCAAGACTCCGGCGCCGGCAAGCCGCGGCTCGAAAGCGAAGGCCGAAGTCGAGGAAACGATTCCGCCGCCCGTGCACGCCGTTGCCGTGTCGAGTGACGGCTTCAGCCTGCGCTTCAGCCTCGAACCGTTCGTCGAAGCCAGCACCCGCGCCGGCCGGCGATACGCCCGGCCTGCGAAAGGATCCGAAATCCTCGACGTGGCAAAAGTGACCGGGCAGGAGGTCCTGATTGCGGCGACCGCCGAAGGTCGTGGATTGTTGTGCAAGGCCGATGAAGTCAATTTCCTTGCCGGTCCTGGCAAGGGCGTGATTCTCATCAAGCTGGCCAAGGACGATCGCGTGCTCGGATTCATCGCCTCGAGCGGCGATCGGGAGCTCCTCACGGTCGAAACCTCGCGCGGCGCCGAGCAGACCATCAGCACCGGCAAGTACGAGGTCACCAGCCGAGGTGGCAAGGGTCGCGAGCTGCTGCAGCGGGGTCAATTCACAAGAATCCTCAGGCCCCTGCCGGCACTTCCAACAGTGCTCGATGCCTGAACCGTACTGCGTAAAATGTCAAATGCAAAATGTCGGGGGTTGATGTACCTTTCTGTGAACGGGCAGCCGCATTCTCAATTGCTTTCTGCTTCTTGCATTCGGCATTCGCAGTCCATTTCTCTAGATGAAAGGTCCCCTTGCCTCCTCAGGAACGCTTGAACATCGCCGTTTTCATCGACTTCGACAACATAGAGATTGGCGTCAAGACAACGTTGGGCCAGCAGTTCGACGTCGGCACGATCCTCGATGCGATCAAAGAACGCGGTGAGGTCGTCACCAAGATTGCTTATGCCGACTGGACGCGCGCCGGGGAGTACAGCCGCTCGTTGACCCAACACGCCATCCGCCTTGTTCAGCGCAACCTGACGCCAGGGGGCGACAAGAACGGCGCGGACATCAATCTGGCGCTGGATGCGCTGGAGATGGCGTTCACCCACCCGCACATCAACGCCTACGTCATCGTCGGCGGGGACAGCGATTTTCTGTCGCTCGTCGAGAAGCTGAAGCAGTACGACAAGAAGGTGTTCGTGGTCGGCGGTCGGGCGTTTACGAGCGTGATTCTTCAGCGCAATTGTCACGAGTTCATCGCCTACGAGAATCTCGCCGGCGTTCGCAGGCAGGCGGTCAAGGGCGGACGGCCGATGTTGACGCCCGTTCCGTCCCCGATCGCACAGGCGTTTCCGATCGTCCGCCGCGCGCTGAAAATTCTGGCCGACCGCGAAGTCTCGCCGCAGACCGGCCTTCTCAAAAGCACGCTGCTCCAGCTCGACTCGACGTTTTCCGAGCGGACCTTTGGTGCGTCGTCGTTTCTCGACTTCGTCGAGAAGCTGTCGCAGGCGGGTCTCGTGCAGTTGAAGCAGGCCGGCCGTAGCGTGATGGTGGAGTTGAAAGAGACAGGTGAAGGCGACAGCGCCGAGCCTGGTCTCGTGCAGGCAGACGGGTCGGGCACCGTCAATTCTCTCGCCACGCAGAGTGGCCCGCCGCCGATGGTCGAAGAGCCACCTGTTGCTGCCCTCGAACCGCCTGCCAACGGTGTGGCGCGTGCGGGAGAAATTCTGAGAGCGGCGACTCATGCGCGCTGGCCGATGTACCTGCGCAACGTGAAGCAAATCCTGCGCGCGGCCGACGAAGGGTTCGATGAGCGGCGGTACGGTTTTTCCGGATTGGTGGAATTCGTGCGGGCGTGCCAGAAAGAAGGGTTCGTCAGGCTTGAACGGGATCGACGAGGTGGACTTCGTGTCTTTCCCGGTCCGGCGCTGCATCAATCGAGCGTTCCCCGTGAAGAGAGAGAACCCCCGACCGTTGAGCCGCAACCTCTCGAAGTGCGGCCAAGCGAACCTGTCGAGGAACCGGCTGCCGCCACCGAACCCGAGCCTTCCGACGTAGAGCGGATGCCGACCGTCGATCCAACTGCCGAACTGTTAGGTACGGTTAAACGTAAGAGAGTCGTTCGCGGCAGTCGGATGTCGTCGAGCTCGCCAGCCAAGAAAACGGCCGCTCGCAAAGCTGCAACAGGACAACGATCGGGACGACCGAAAAAAGCCGCGGCAAAGAAGGACGACGAGGGGGAGACGAACAACGCGAAAGGATCAGGCCTCGGAACGACCTGAGAAAGCGCCCTACCGCTTTTCGTTCTCTAGATAATCCATCCACTGCCGAACCAGCGCCTGCTTGGGGCCGTTGGCGCTCGCGTACTGGGCCGCATAGTTGCGCGCCATCGCCAAGTCGGCGGCACCGTTGGTCACGACCGATCGATTGTTGTGAGCCTGGAAAATCCACTCGATGACCAACAGCAGCAAGTCCGGTTCGGAGTGTCCGTCCGCGATGTAGCGGTCGAGCGTCCGAATCGCATCGCGGCCCCTACCGAGTGTCGCGTAGAGCAGAGCCAACGTCCGGCTGAATCTCGTGTCGGACGGCCACCGGCCGGAAGCCTCTTCGAGAATCGATTGGGCGCCCGAATAGTCGCGGGTGCGCGCGAGGGTTTCGCCGAGCCATTGGTAGATTTGCGGAAAGTCTTCGCCATCGACGAGGGCGGTCTGCCACGCTCCGGCCGCATCGTTGTCACGACCGGCGGCAGCCATGGTGGCGGCGAGATACGCCAGCGCCGCCGTGCTGTCGACATCCGGCCGAATCGCGCGTTTGAAGCTGATTTCGGCGGCAGGATAGTTGCCCTTGCGCAGCTCGGCCACGCCATCTTCGAACGCCGCCTTCGTCGGCTGCGGAACACGCTCCATGAAAGGATCGAGCGACTGTGGCTGTAGCACCTGATCGCGCCCGAACTTTCGAGCGATGAGGCCCTCGTCCACCGGCAGAAACAGCTCGGAGCTCGTGGACGGGGTCGACGCCGCGCCGGCCGCAGATGTCATCAGAACTGCGGGCGCAGCGATCTCGAACCCGCGCGTGAGCTTCTTGAGCGTTTCGCCGCTCGAGGTGACGACAGCGCGCAGGATGTAATCGCCGGCGGGCAACCTGCCTACGGGGATCATTTGAGTGAACAACGCGCGGTCTGCACCGACAAGCCGAGTGAGCACCGTTGACTCGATCAGTGACGGGCCATCGCTGGAGGTCGCAACCTCGTATCTCACTTCAACCTGATTGAGGCGGGGGCCGTAGGCCTCGAGGTATCCGTGAAGGGAACCGAAGCTGACCGTGTGACCGACCGTCGGCCGCAGGAGGTTGCTCGTGTCCGACGGTCCGCCAACCATGAGGTCGCTCAGAGTCACTTCACCGAAATCGGCCAAGGTCGCATGTACCGGGTGCTCCACCGTACCGAGGCGATCGCCTTGAACCACCGCAAATTTCAACGTGTAGTCGCCTGGGGGGAGGCTGGCGGAACCAGCGTACTGAAGTGCGCTCGGAACCCCCGCCATCAGAGGCGACAGATTCGCATCGAGGGTTCGATTCTCCAACACGCGACCGCCCTTGTCGCTGATGACGTACCCGATGACTGCGGGCTGTGGTCCCGTAAAGTCGGTGCCAATGTCGAGCCGCATCAGCAGTTGGACCTTGTCCTCGTCGGGTCCTCGTAACGAGAACGTCCCGACTCTGAGCGGCAACGCCGACATCAGCAACGGTGCGGAAAGACCCGCGGTTACCGTATCTCGCGGCGTGCGTGGACGATTCAGGTCGGACGGCACGTTCAGCAGTTGTCGACGAGTGCGCACGATCGCGCCGCGGCGTTGGACGTCGATTCGAATGGTGTGAGGCTTGCCGTCGCGATCGATCGGATCGGACTCGACGCCCAGCAGGTAATAGCCGGAAAGCTCAGCCTCGATATGCGAGAACAACTGGCTCCCGGTTCCAGTCACTGTGAACAGCGTCCCGCGCGCGGCTGCAGCGAGCGCCTCCAGTCCGTCAGTGCGAATGTTGAGACCCGGCGAGCTGATCACCGGCCCACGCGTGTTCATGAGCTCGAACAACTGGTTGTCCAGTTTCAGCGCATAGATGCTCGTCCTCGTCGAAGCCGCCAACGACCCGAGCTCGTTCATCAGAAGCGTGTCGCGAACGCTGAATCCTTCCGACATCAGGATCAGCGTTTTTGGCCCATCCAGTGGCTGCATCGCTTGCAGGATCTCGCGTAGCGCCCTGATCGTCGTGTCGCTCGAGCGCCTTAGCTGATCCGCCAGCTCGTACGCCGTGTTTTCGACTTCCTGACGGCACTGGGCGTAGGCGGCCGTGCCAGGCCTGAAACTCGAGCACTCGCGGGCGGCCACTTGATCGGCGATGAGACGGTTGCCTTCCGACATCTCCATCGCCTCAGAAGGGGTCACGACGATGGTAGCGGTCCTCAGAGTTTCCAGCTGGCCCGCCATTCGTCCGATGGCTTCTTTGATGCGATCGCGGTCGCGCTGAGCGAGAAACGGCGTGGCCGCGCCGCCGATCGCGAGGCTGACGGCCGCGATTCGATCCGACGGCGACAGCCGGTCGATGAACGCGCTCGCCGTCGCCACGACGGCCGCCGCGCCTCCCGGCCGGATATGGGGCTCGTCGACAGCAATCGCAATCAGGCGGCCACCCGTCGCGTTTTCATTCGAGCTGTAGCCCTCGGGAATGCGTGCAGGAGTTTTCGCTTCTGCCGATGACGTCGTCAGCGGCACCCATTCGGCCGATACGACGCGACGGGCCTTGCCGTCGATGCGAACGGAGAACTCGCCGGGCGTCAGGCTTGCCAGCGGCTTTCCCTGGCTGTCCACGACTGCGACGTCCACCGACGTCACTTCAACCGACGATTTGAAGCGAGGCGGTTGCGCATCGCCCTGTTGTGCCGCCAGCGGCCCGGCGGCAAACATCAAGGTGCACGCGAAAAGGATCGACAGAGCTCTGGCGGTCATTTTTCTGGTGACGCGCGGTATCCCTGCCGCGCTCGAACCTGATACGGGCCGTCCACGCTCACCTTGATGCGTCTGTACGTGTCGTCGCGGACGCTCTTGGTCGGTGGGTATCCGAGAAGATACTGCTGCGACAGCTCCTGGAGCAAATCGTTGAAGGCGTCGTGCAGCTCATCGATACTGTCGGTAAACAGCGCGCGGCCGCCGGTCGGTTTGGAAAGCCTGTCCAACACCTTCTTGAGCGGCTCCATCGTGACGCCCCGTCCCTGTCCGATCATGTACAAGGTGACGTCGCTCGCCTGCAGCCGTTGCTCGACATCCGTCAGAACTGCGTGGCTCCCTTCGTCTTCTCCATCCGAAAACAGGACGATCGCCTTGCGTCCGACCTGTCGGCCCAGCATGTCGATGCTGCGGAGAATGACGTCGTAGAGCGTGGTTCCCCCCCACGCGGCCAGCCGATCGACCGCCTTTACCCTGTCTGCCTGATTGGTCGTATTTCGCGTCAGCGTGAACACGCTGTCGTTGAATCCAATCAGCGTCACCCGATCGCGGGCGGGAACGGTGCCGAGGAATTCTTTCACCGCCTGTTTCATTTTCGGCATCGCCGCCGTCATGCTGCCGCTGACATCGACGACCACGATGAGCTCGAGCGGAACATCTTCAGAGGCGAAATGCGTGATCGTCTGCGGCTGGTCGTCTTCGGAGACGTGAAACGCCGACCGCGGCAATCCTTTGACGTAGTGTCCACGACCGTCCAGTACGGTCGCAGTAACCTGAACGACGTCGACGTCGACCTTCTCCGTGAAGCCAACTCCTTTAGTGCGAACCACCTTGATAACCCGCTGGCCGCCCGTCAAATTCACGACAACGCGCACCTGGTGCGCCACGATTGTTGGTCCAGCGTCCCACGTGCACTCGAACGGCGAGGCGCTGACGGTGCAGAGCTGACGGCCGTCGGCGAAAAACACCACGCTCGTCGCTGCCGTTGGCGGATCGAGCTCGGCGCGCATGGTGATTGGACCGCTGATGAAGCTTCCCTCCGTCGGCGAGGTGATCTGCAGCGTCGCTTGGCTTCCACGTTGAGCGAACACCACCGCGCCAAGGACCATGACGACGAGCGACGCGAGAGAAGTTGTTCGATGCCTAGGCATGGCTACCGAACGGTATCGGTGGGTCCATCGGGAACAAGAGGCCCGTAGGCCGTGGCGCCGGCGACGTAGTCCTCGACGCGTTCGCGAGTCAGCGTCTGCGTTGCGCGAACGAGACCGATCCAATCGTTGGCATCGGTGGGTCTGGCTTCGTCGATGAAGTCTTGAACCGCCGCGGTCAGCACGGACCTGGCGATCGCGGCGGGAAGCTGGAGCTCACGCAAGAGAATCGCCACCTGCAGGTGCAAGTCAGGCACGACGGTCGCCATGAGACCGAGCTGGGGACGCCCAAGTAACGTGCGCCATTCGCCAGGAGGAGCCAGCCGCGAGCAGATGCACCCCAGGGTGGCGTGGGCCGCCATGCCCCACGACTGTAGATCGTTCACAGGCGCTCCGCCAAGATAGAGCAGCTCGGTCATCGAGAACATCGAGCCGATGCGTTCGGGCTCCCGGACCAACATCCATTGCAGAGCACGACGACGCCAGCCGTCCATGCGGATCTCATCCGCGATCTGATCGAGAGCTCTCCCCTCCTCGGCGAGCAACGTCACCCGCTGGCGTCCTCGAGCAACGGCCTCGGCGATGACATCACGGTCTCCGTCCTGAAGCGCGTACGGATTGAGCAGCGCGACGGATGCGGCGAAAGCCTCGCGTTCGTTGGTCGAGAGCGTTGGAGCGTCGACGACACGTTCCGCATTGACGCGTCGAAGTGCCTGGGACGAAAGGGCAAGGTCGAGGCCAAGCAACGAACCAGAAACGTGCCACGGCACGCCGGCCGAAATTCGCTGTCGGGGCTGGGCCCATTCAAGGTGAGGCCTCATGCCACGCTCGCTGCGACCAATTCCAAAATCGTGACGCTGGGCCACGTTGCCAACGAGGAGCACGGGGCTGTCTGCATCGGCGATCGACACTGCGTAGGCCCAGGACAACAGGGCGTCTGCAAGCACTTCGTCGGCGAGGTCTCGCAGACCTTCGGCGATCCGGACGGCTCTCTGCAGATCCGATTTCGTCCTTAGCTTCGACAGTTCGTCAGCCGCGCGCTCGATGATTTCGTGCGAGTGCCGCAAGACGTTGAACCCGGCCGGGCTGGAAGGCGCCGTGTCGAGCGCAATTCTCTTCAACGCTTCGACTGCCGCCGAGACGTCGGCGACCGTCATCGAACCGCCCTCCAGCTTGCCAACGACTTGAGCCAGGTCAACCGCCAGATCGACACGTGGAGGGCCCTGCCGGTCACGAATGCGCTGCAGGCGCTGCTCTTCTGATGCCGCCAGGTCGAGCCGATAGACCTGTCCCTCCCATGGAATTCGCGCGGCTGAAGACGAGCGGGCACTTCTCTTGCCCGCCAATGCGCTCGAGAGGGTGCTCTCGAGATCCTGAGCGGCGTGACCGCCGCTTTCCGACGTCGAAGGCGCATCAGTGATGGCTTTTCGGAGGTCCCGATTCATCCAATCTGCGATTGCAGCGCCGTGCCGACCGTCGTTCAGGGGAAGCTTCGACAGACTCGCGACCAGTGTCTCAGTGGTCGATACATCAATCGCCTTCGTGATGGACATTCGCTCGATGAGCGCCAACATGCCCTGGTACTGACTCACCGCCAACAATCGGTGGCGCTCGTCGAGAGTCCCGATCTGTTGCGCCCGCCTCGCCGCGGTGGCGTAGATCGAAGCGTGCCGGATACCGCTCCGTTCGAGACTCAGCATCAGGGAGCGGTAGGTGGCGAATCCCCGTATGGCCAGCAGCACATCGGCGCGCGAACCGCTATCGGCTTTGGAGAATGTCCGTTGACCAAAGGCCAGTTGATCGAGTCGATCTCCGCGCACGTTGGGCTCGGGCGACGCAATCGCCTGCACCAGCCAGGCGGCGTCGATGAGCTCGCTGCTGTCGCCATCGGCTGGCACCGTTGCATCAAAAGGGAGAGCAGGACCGTCGAACACCCACGCCCAGGCGGATCGCCCGGCCGGAGGGGACGGGGAACCATCGTGCTCGACCTGCACGCGACTCAGAATGGATTCGATATCGTCGAGAGGTCGCGCAAAGGGCAGCCTTGCCGGCTGCCACTGTCCGAAGAGGCTCTTATTCAGTTCGGCGAGTGTTTCGAAGCGCCGTAGACGCGTCGCCGGATCCTTCGTCCACAATCCCAGAGCGAAGGCCGCATGGGCGGCATCCTGCTCCGCGATGACGTTGTAGAGAGACGCGAGACGTCCCTGATCGCGGCTGAAAAGCTCACGAATGAACGGTTCGGCCGGTTCGATCGGCTCTCCGACTACGGCCTCCCAGAGCGGCGCCGCCACTGCACCACCTCGCGCCATCACCCGGTTATCTTGAACGTGCAGGCCGCCGGCGAACCCGGCAAAGGAGGCCGCCGCATGCTCGTAGAGCCAGGTAATCAGCTGCGGGTGGTCGCCAAGAAACTGCAGCGTGCGATCATCGAGGGCGGCCAAGCCGTGGCATAGATGCGCGGCGCGCGGATCCGACACGATGGCTGCGACGATTTCCTCAGGCGGCACCTTGCGTTTGAACACCGCGCGTGACCAGACGTCGACGGTCAGGGGAATTGGAACGGAGTCGATCTGAGACTGCGGAGTCGACCCGCTTTTCTTGAGATCGCGCAGGGCGAGCGCCGCTTTGGCGCGGGTCGTGTTCTTCCCGTCTGCAACCGGATGTGTCAGGCGCGCCACTTCCGCCACGAAACGCGACCTCTCCGGCGTGGGCGAGATGCCAAGCGCCTGGGCCATGTTCTCGATACCAGCCGGGACCGGTACGTCCTGCGTGAGGCCGTTTGCGGCACGAAGCGGCAGCTGAAAAGCCGCTACAATCGTCGTGCACAGGACCAACGCCCGTCTGACGGTTCGGCTTCTCATGCGCTTTCTAAGCCGCTTTCGGGCGGCGAAGTGGACACATTAGTACACACGAGCCGCAGATCCGCGGCTGAGGGCGAAATTATACATGGCGCCTGGAAACTACACAGCTAAAGACATCACCGTTCTCGAAGGATTGGAGCCGGTTCGCAAGCGGCCCGGCATGTACATCGGTGGCGTCGGAACCGCCGGGCTTCACCACCTCGTCTGGGAAATTCTGGACAATTCGGTCGACGAGGCGATGAATGGCCACGCTTCAAATATTTGGGTCACGCTGCACGCGGACGGGTCTTCCCTCAGCATCGAAGACGACGGCCGCGGGATTCCCGTCGATAAGCACCCCACCAGCAAGAAAAGCGCATTAGAGGTCATCTTTACGATGCTCCACGCCGGCGGCAAGTTCGAACATGGCAGTTACAAGACGGCCGGCGGGCTGCACGGCGTCGGGGCCAGCGTCGTGAACGCGCTGTCGAAGGAGCTCGTGGCGACCGTGAAACGAGACGGCGCGCAGTGGGAGATGCGTTTCAAGCAGGGCAAACCCGTCGGAGCGTTAAAAAAGCTCGGGCCCGCCCGCGGCACCGGCACGACCGTCTACTTCCATCCCGACGCGGCCATCTTTCCGAAGATCGAGTTCGACCCCGCCATTATCAAAGAGCGGCTCGAAGTCGTGAGCTACCTGCACAAAGGTGTCAAGGTTAGCTTCGAAGACGAGGCCTCCAAGGAAAAATCGGTCTTCGAGCACTCGGAAGGAGTCGTCGACTATCTCAAGAAGATCGTCTCCGAGCGAGCGGCCAAACCGATTCATGAGGCGCCCTTCGTCCTGGAGAGAGATGAAGGTGTCCGGCTGGATCTCGTCATGCAATGGACCGAGGCGACCGACGAGCACATTCGCTCGTACGTCAATGGCATTCCCACCGCATCGGGTGGGACGCACGAGAACGGCTTGCGGGTCGGCATCGGCAAAGCCGTTCGCAACTTCATCGACACGCACAACCTATCGCCGAAAGGCGTAACCCTTGTCGCCGAGGACATCCGCGAGGGGCTGACCGGCGTGTTGAGCCTCTTCATCCAGGAGCCGCAGTTTCAGGGGCAGACCAAGGACAGGCTCAACAATCCGGAAATGACCTCGACGTTGGACGGAATCGTCCGGCCCGCGCTCGAGCATTGGTTGAATCACAACATCAGCGTCGCCGAGGCCATCGTCGCCCGAATCATTCTGGCGGCGCGTGCGCGCGAGGCCAGCCGCGCCGCTCAAGCGGAAGTCTCGCGGAAAAGCGCGACGTCCGCGCGTCTGAACCTGCCGGGAAAGTTGAGCGACTGTACCGATGCCACAAGCGACGGGAGCGAACTGTTCATCGTCGAAGGCGATTCGGCCGGTGGGTCGGCCAAGCAGGGCCGCGACCGCGCGCGTCAGGCCATCCTGCCGCTGCGCGGCAAGGTTCTCAACGCCGAGAGCGCCTCACTGGCGAAGGTACTCGAAAACAAGGAACTCTCCGACCTGGTCACGGCGATCGGCTGCGGACTCGGCAAGAACTTCGACCTGTCAAAACTGCGTTACGGCAAGATCATCATCCTGGCCGACGCCGACTCGGACGGCAATCACATTGCGACACTTCTGCTGACATTCATCTACCGCCATCTGCCCCAGCTCATGGTCAACGGCAAGATCTTTCTGGCGCAGCCGCCGCTCTATCGCATCGATATCGGCAAAGAGACATTCTGGGCGCTGGACGACGCGCAACGGGATGCGATTCTCAAACAACACGCCAAGAACGGCCACCGCGCGACTCCTGAAATTACGCGATTCAAAGGCCTCGGCGAGATGATGCCGAAAGTGCTGTGGGAAACCACGCTGAATCCTCGCACGCGCCGTCTGCTTCGCGTCGATGTGGCCGACCAGATTGTGACGGATCGCGTGATCAACGAGCTGATGGGCAAGGACGCCTCGGCGCGGTTCCGATTCATCATGGAGCGCGCAGACGAGGCTGAAGAGCTGGATGTCTGAATGGTTCGCATCTTCGTCACGGGTGGAACCTTCGACAAGCGATACAACGAGCTCGACGGAACGCTGACGTTTCAGGAGACGCATCTGCCCGAGATGCTGCGATTGGGCCGCTGCCGGCTCGATGTGTCGATCACGACGTTGATGATGATCGATAGTCTCAATATGACGTTGACCGACCGGCTTCTGATTCTCGAGCAGTGTCGGCAGGCCGCGGAGAATCACATCGTGATCACTCACGGAACCGATACGATGATCGTAACGGCGCAGTTGCTCGCCACCGAACTTCCCGGTCATACGCAACCAACGATCGTTCTCACCGGGGCGATGGTTCCGTACGCGTTCGGCAGCTCCGACGGATTGTTCAACCTTGGCAGCGCGCTGTCCTTCGTCCAGGTCTTGTCACCAGGTGTCTACGTCGCGATGAACGGCCGGTGTTTTTCATGGGACAACGTTCGCAAAGACCGAGACACAGGAGTGTTCGAGCCGCTATGAGCACTGGGCGTGCCACCGGCTCACGACAGGAGCCACACACACCGAGTCAAAGTCCTGTCCGGTATCTGCTGATTGTCCTGCTGGCCTTTGCCACGATTGTCGTTCAGCGTTCAAACGCCGCGCAGTCAGTCAATTGGGCCGAGGCGAGCAAGGAGGCTACCCGGCTCCTCCAGGACTACGTCCGCATCGATTCATCAAACCCGCCGGGTCACACGACGAAGACGGCCGATTTTCTGGCGCGCCTTTTCGAAGCCGAGAGCATTCCCGTGACTCGCTACGAATCGGTTCCCGGCAAGGCCATCATCTATGCCCGCCTGAAAGCGACAATCAGCCCGCCGGCCGGAAAACCGATCCTGCTGATGCACCATATGGATGTCGTCCCTGCCGATCGCGCGCAGTGGAAGCTGGATCCGTTCGCGGCCCTGATCCAGGGACCGGAGCTCTGGGGCCGCGGCGCCCTGGACATGAAGGGCCCCGGCACCGCTCAGGTCGTGGCGTTCCTGACCCTGAAGCGGCAAAACATCGCAAGGTCGCGCGACGTGATCCTGCTCGCCAATCCAGACGAGGAAGTCGGCGGTGCGGATGGCGCGCGATGGATGATCGCCAATCACTACGCGGAGCTCGATCCCGAGTTCGTGATTGACGAAGGGGGGTTTGGCAGCGCCGACCTTTTCGCGCCGAACAAGTTGGTCTACGGCGTGTCGGTCGCTGAAAAGAAAATGATCTGGTTGAAGGTTCGTGCCGAAGGCATCGCTGGCCATGGCAGTCAGCCAACCGCAGAGAATCCAAACGATCGACTGACACGCGCGCTCGATCGACTCCTGACGGAGTCCAACCAACCAGATGAGTCGTCGGTACGATTGCCGCTCGTAAGCCAGATGAGGTCGCGTGTGGGCGCCTTCGCGCAGAACAAGTTCACCAACGCCGTGCAACGTTCGACCGTCGCCCTGACATGGCTCAGGTCGGGCGTCGGAGATCCACCCAAGATCAACGTGATTCCATCTATTGCCGAAGCGGGGCTCGATTGCCGGCTTCTGCCGGGGATCACGCGCGATCAGTGGATTGCCGAAGTGAAGCGACGGCTGGGCGACCCGTCGTTGAAGATCGAAGTCATCACCGAATCAGACGACCCGGTCGTCACGTCACACGAAACGCCAGTCTACCGCCACCTCGAATCGGCGATTCGGCGACGTCATCCGGAAGCAGTCGTCACGCCGATCCTGATTCCCTACGGCACGGACGGCAACTCGTTTCGTCCCAAAGGCGCGAAGACCTACGGCATCTTTCCGGGCATCGTTTCACAGGAGATCGTCAGTCAGATGCACGGCGACGCCGAACGCGTGCCGCTCGCCAGCGTCCATGAAGCCGCGCAAATCCTGTTCGAGACGCTGCGCGATACGCTTTCAGAGCTCGGGAAATAGACAGTAGCCGCCTAGGTCGTTGAGATCTGCTCGAGCTGGCGGAGATGGTGAACCTGATGGCCAGCGAGATGATGAATGACCCAGTCGACCGTCAGCGATCCATATTCTGGATGAGAGAAGTCCTTGGCCCGATCGGTGGCTGACAGTCCCTGAAAAAATGCCAGGTTCATCTGCGCCAGGACGACAAACGCGTGAAGAGCTTCAGGGCCACCGAGACCGGTCTCGTGAGCGATCCACGCATCCTGATCGAAGGGCTGCGCCACGTAGTCGGGTGTCGTGACCGCCATGCGCGCACGCGTACCCAATCCGAGCTCGACCTGTGCCATGTGCGTAAGGATCAGACGCGCCGACCACTTCCCTGGTGCGTAGCTTCGCTCGAACGAGGCGGCCGGCCAATCACCCAGCATCGTATTGATTTGCTCTTTCGTCTCGCGGATGGCGTGGATCGGATCGCGATCGCCGAGGTCGGGGGTGTAGGGAGTCGTGGGAGGCATGAGTTGCGCACCTCAAAGCGTCGCTTGTACTACCGTCCTCGCACTGCGATGGCCGCGAATCAAGTCGGGTAGCAGCTTCTTGCTGAGGTACACCTTGGATTCCGCGTTATCGCTGGCGTTGCGCTCGTATTTCACGACCTCGAACCGCAGGTGGTCCAGAGTCCCGCGCATGTCATAGAACTTGTTCTTGGTCTTGACCACGATTTCGTCAAAACCCTGCTCGATGGCCCACGCTTCCTGCTGCTCGGTCAGCGCTCGGAAGTGGCCCTGCCCGCGCCAGTCCCGGCGCGTTCCGCCAATCCAGGTATAGAGCACGCGCCGCCCCTCGAATCTCACAAAGTCCCGCAATCGACTTACGAGATCGACGAGCTTCGGCTCGTTCTCGAGGATCGAGATTTCGTGGGCCACCTTGAAGGACACCGGCACGACGCTGCCCGGGTCGTCCGGTAACGGAGCGCTCGCCAACAGGATCAGATGCGCACGACCGTTCAAACGGCGCACGATCTCGGTTGCCGTTTTCTTGCGAGGAAACTCGCCGAAGTACTCTTCGATGTACTGGATTTCGAGCGCGCCCTGCTCGAGCTCGTACTGCGTGATGTGATATTCCACGGTTCGAAACGCGAATTGTACACGAACCCCGCGACAGATCCGCGGACGCACGCTCGCCTTGAGTGGAACGCCTGGTGAACCTTCAGCTCACGGATGGGCAACGGTGACCGTGTAGTCCACCGGCTCGGTGAGCCTTCCAATATCGTAGACCACCACACAGAACGTACCCGGTAGGACCGTTCCGCTGATCTGCGGCGTCGAACCGGCCGTGGTCCTCACCGTCGTGCCATCGCCAAGCGTCAAGGAACAGGCGAGCCCGGTCGGTATACCGATGCCGACGCTCACTTCGGCCGTCGACAGTGGTCCAACGGCCGTCAGTGTGATGTCGATTTTTCCGGTGAGCGTGATGACAAAGGCGTGCGAGTCCGCGGAATTTGGAGTGACATTACCTGTAAATGTGTCGGTGACGGTGGCGGGGTGTACCGTCGGCTGCACAATTCCCGGATCGCCCTCGTCACAGGCTGCCGCGAGCACGCAAAGCGCCACAACGACAGCAACAGAAACTGACCTCATCATCTCGACCTAACTCCTTGCCTGCTTCTGGGCGATTTTTGCCCACGTGTCGCGCAGCGACACAGTACGGTTGAACACCATCGCGCCCGGGCGCGAGTCAGCATCCACACAGAAGTAACCGAGGCGCTCGAACTGAAACCTGCTGCCCGCGGCCGCGCCGGCCAGACCTGGTTCCGCCTGGCAACCGCGCAGAACCTCGAGCGAGTTCGGGTTCAGGTTGTCCAGAAAGGTCTTCCCGTTGGCGACCGCTTCGGGATCCTCGACCGAGAAAAGTCGATCGTAGACACGCACCTCGACGGGTACGGCGTGCTCGCGTGAAACCCAGTGCAACGTCGCTTGCACTCGTCGGTTGTCTGGGGAGCTTCCCCCGCGCGTCGCCGGGTCGTAGGTGCATCGAAGCTCTATCACCTCACCTTGGTCGTTCTTGATCACTTCTCTACAGGTGATGAAGTACGCGCCGCGCAGTCGCACTTCACGACCTGGCGCCAGGCGAAAGAACTTCTTGGGTGGAACTTCCATGAAGTCTTCGCGCTCGATGTACAGCTCCCGTGAGAACGGCACTTGCCGTTTGCCGGCCGACGGATCCTCGGGATTGTTGGGAACCTCGACCTGTTCGACTTGTCCCTCAGGGTAGTTCGTGATCACGACTTTCACCGGCCGCAACACAACCATGACGCGCGGCGCCCTTCGATTCAGGTCCTCGCGGACGCTGTGCTCGAGCTGCGCGACGTCGATGACGTTTTCCTTTTTGGCGACGCCGATCCGCGAGCAAAAATCCCGAATGGACTCTGCCGTGTACCCGCGGCGCCGCAAGCCGGTGATCGTCGGCATGCGCGGATCGTCCCAGCCGGCAACGTGCTTCTGCTCGACGAGCTGCAACAGCTTGCGCTTGCTCATCACCGTGTAGTTCAGGTTGAGCCGCGCGAACTCGATTTGCTGCGGCCGATCACCTTCAATCAGATTGAGAACTAGCCAGTCGTACAGCGGGCGATGGTCCTCGAATTCCAACGTGCAGATCGAATGCGTGATGCGCTCGAGCGCGTCGGACAGTGGATGGGCGAAGTCGTACATGGGATAAATGCACCAGGCGGCTCCCGTCCGGTGGTGCTCGGCGTGCCTGATGCGGTACAACGTCGGGTCCCGCATGTTGAGGTTGGGCGACGCCATGTCGATCTTCGCTCTTAAGACGTGCGCCCCGTCTGGAAAGTCGCCCGCGCGCATGCGCGCGAACAGGTCGAGGTTTTCGGCCACCGGACGGTCGCGGTACGGGCTGTTGCGACCCGGTTCCGTAAGGGTGCCGCGGTAAGCGCGAATCTCGTCGGCATTGAGGCTATCGACGTACGCCTTGCCGTCACGAATCAGGGTGACGGCGAACTGGTATAAGCGCTCGAAGTAGTCCGAGGCGAAATACAAGCCATCCCATTGAAAGCCGAGCCACTTGACGTCCTCTTCGATGGCGTCGACGTACTCGACGTCTTCCTTCGTCGGGTTCGTGTCGTCGAACCGGAGGTTGCAGGTGCCGTCGGTTTCTTCGGCGATGCCGAAATTGAGACAGATCGACTTGGCGTGGCCGATGTGAAGATAGCCGTTCGGCTCCGGTGGAAAGCGGGTGGCCACACGACCCGCATGTTTGCCGGTCGCCAGATCCTCGGCGACGATGGTTCGAATGAAATCGACCGGCGCCGGTGGCGCGGTCGAACTGTTTTGATCGGACATCCTGCGAGTATCTTATCCTGGCTCGGCCGGACATCATGGCTCGCTCGATCGGCCATTTTGTCAGAAACTTCTCAACGACCGATCGCCGCCCTCGAGTCAGTACGCCATGAGCAACCGCGCGGCCCGCTCGACCTGAGCGTCGCTGGGAAGATAGAACTCCTCGAGCGGCGGCGAATACGGGACCGGCGTGTCCAGCGCTCCCAGGATCCGAACGGGAGCATCGAGACTCTCGAAGGCCTCTTCCTGAATCAGTGCCGCGAGACTCTCACCGATGCCGCCGGTCCGTGAGTCTTCATGAACAATCAGTACGCGGTGGCAGCGTCGCGCCAATCCGAGCACAGCCTGGCGATCGAGCGGTGCGAGACTGCGGAGATCGAGCACGCTGGCCTGAATTCCGGCTGACACGAGCCGCTCTGCGACGCGTAGACACGTGTGAACATAGGCGCCGTATGAAACGATCGCCAGATCGTCGCCGGGACGGCGCAGGGCGGCTCGGCCTAGCGGGATCGGCTCCGGCGGCGGAGCGCCAAGCTTCTGTTTGATGCCTGGATGACGGTAGAGCGCGATGTGTTCGTAGAACAGAACTGGATCCGGATCCGCGACGGCAGCTGCCATCAGCGCTCGTGCGTCGTGAGGCGTAGACGGCGCGACAATCTTGAGGCCGGCCGTTCGATAAAACCACGGTTCCGTGTTCTGCGAATGGTACGGCCCGGCGTGCCGCAGGCCGCCCCAGGGCATGCGAACGACCATTGGCACGCTGCCGCCCCATCGATAGCGAATCTTGGCGGCGTTGTTGACCAGCTGATTGAATCCGGTGGCGACGAAATCGTTGAATTGGATTTCACCGATTGGTCTGTGTCCGGCGAGTGCGGCGCCGACGCACACGCCGAGGACTGCGCCCTCGGCGAGCGGCGAGTTGATCAGGCGATCGCCGAATTCCGGAACCAGCGGACGAAGCATCAGGAACGCGTTCCCGTACGGCCCGGCCACGTCCTCTCCATACACGAAGACTCGCGAATCGCTCCGGAGCGCATCCGCGATCCCCAGCATGACGCCGTCCAGAAACGTGCTGCCCTTCGCGGCGAACGGAGGACCCGGCTCGAGTCTCTCGTCGTTGAAATCTCCTGCCTGGATCCGTATTTCAGGTTCGAGAATCTCAACATGAACACGTAGAGGTTCATCGGCGAAAACGCCGACGCCAGCCGACTGTTTGTCTGGCCACGGCGCTTCGGCGATGGCCCGGGCTTCACGTTCGACGACGGCTGCGGCCTCGTCTTTGAACCGATCGAGATCGCCGGCCGCGATCACACCCTCCCGCTCGAGGCGGGCGGCGTAGGTCGGGATTGGATCACGCGCCGCCCAGAACGCGAACAGGTCACGATCGGCATAGCCTTGTTCCGTTGGCAGTGCATATTCCCACGACAGCTTCGGCTCTCGACCGAGGTACAGCATGTCGTCGTGATGAGCGTGACCGCACATGCGCATCGCGATCAACTCGATCAAGGTTGGGCCTTTTCCAGCTCGCGCGCGCTCCGCCGCCCAGGCAAACGACGCCGCAATAGCATCCGGATCGGTACCATCGACCGTTATTCCCGGGACGCCGTATCCACTCGCCTTGTCGGCGAACACGCGGACCGCTGATTGCTCGACGACCGGTGTCGACAGCGCGGTCTGATTGTTTTCGATACAAAAGATCGCCGGCAGCCGACGGGCCGCGCACAGGTTGACCGCCTCGTGCCATTCTCCGAGCGACGAACCGCCCTCACCGATGAACGACACAGCGACCCGGCCGGATTGCTCACGCCAGAACGCGAGAGCCATACCCGCCAGGGTCAGAGCCGCTGTCGTCAAGGGGGCCGCCGGCGGCAAAATGCCCCACTCGAAGTCTCCGAAGTGAAGATCCTTTCCGTCACACGGTGGGCCGGCCTTCGCCATTTGCGCGTTGAGGACCATGCGAACGGTCGCTGCCTCGGGACGCATGGCAAGAGCGACACCGAGATCACGGATCACCGGTCCGATGACGTCTCCCGTCCAGCGGCCATCCGGACGGTGATACTCGGACCCACGGCGAAGCCGGATGCCTGCCGCATAGATCGCTTCCTGTCCCAACGATCGAAATCCTTTCCCTTGAAACGGGGTCGAGTCATAACGAACCTCGCTCCCTCCGAAGAAGGCCTTCAATCGATTGTCGGTTGCCCGGGTCAGCAGCATGCCCCGCAGAATCTCGCGGCGTTCGTCCGGCGTGAGCGAAGCTTCGATCGCCACACGCCGCAGGAAGCCGTCGCAGGCGTCCACTAACTCTCCTTGCGCCATCGCGACACGATGCTCCGCCGAGACGCCAGGAGTCGTCTCGCTCAGACCTGACGGAATGAGCCGACTGGAAAGGCGTTCCAACAGTTCGTGACGAAACGTCGAACGAATGGCCTCGATTCCCGATTCACCTTTAGGCTCGCCTCCGCCGGTGGCTGTGTCGAACGCCTCGACTGCATCGGAAAGCGCGAAGGGATACCGCTCGGCAACGAACGCACCGAAGCGACTCGCGAGGCCGGTGAGCTTGTCGAGCCCGGCAGGATCGATAGCCACTCTGAAGATGCTACTGTGAATCCGAACTCACGACGAGCCGAGTGGTATCGTACGGCATGCCCTGGACGACCCTCATCGATACGGAAACGCTCGTCTCGCACCTGACCGACACCGGATTTGCCATCGTGGACTGCCGTTACGACCTGAGCGATGAGCAGTGGGGAGTTCGCGAGTACCAGAAGCACCACATTCCCAGAGCAGCTTTTGCGAGTATCGATGACGACCTCTCGGGCCCAAAAACCGGGTACAACGGGCGCCATCCATTACCCGATCCAGCAATTCTGGCGCGCACGCTCGGCCGACTGGGCATCGGACCCGGCAGTCAGGTGGTCGCTTATGACCAGGATGCCGAAATGTACGCCAGCCGGCTTTGGTGGCTGTTGCGTTGGCTCGGGCACGACGCCGTTGCCGTGCTCGATGGCGGATTCGCGAAATGGAGGTCGGAAAACCGCCCGGTTCAATCGGGGAATGAAACGCCAACGCCACGTGAATTCACTGCGACACCACGCGCGAACTGGGTTGTCGATGCTGAGGAGGTGGGGAGGGCGCTCAACGATCGGACCCGGTTGATCGTCGACGCGCGGGCACCGGAGCGCTACCGCGGCGACGTCGAGCCGGTCGACAAGGTCGCGGGCCGGATTCCCGGCGCGGTGAACTACTTCTACAAATGGAACGTCGGTGAGAACGGAGCGTTTCTCACGGCGCCCGAACTGCGCGATCGACTGGAAAAACTCGTTGGTGAGGTTCCGCCCGAGCAGGTGATCGGGTACTGCGGGTCTGGGGTTACGGCTTGTCAGGTTCTTCTCGCGTTCGAGCACGCGGGGCTGCACGGGCCGCGGCTCTACCCCGGGTCGTGGAGTGAATGGTTGAGCGATCCCAAGCGACCCTTCGAGCGAGGGTGATCTTCAAGCGCTTGAATTCGAGCCGTTCAGTGCACGCGGGCGTGTACGCGCTGGCTACGTCGCGACGCGCGCCATTCATCGTCCAGAATCGAGTAAAGCATCTGGTCCAGAACTCGACCGTGCCTGACGAATGAGCCGCGGAGCAGGCACTCAGGCACCGCTCCGATCTTCAAGAGCGCTCCATTGCCTCGGGTATTGAGCGTCGCGGCGCGCGCTTCGAGCCGATGTACGCCAATCGTGTTGAATGCAAAATCCAGCAGCAGGTCCGCGCCCTCCCGAAACAGTCCGGTGCCCCAAAACAATGGACTGATGACGAATCCCCATTCCGCCGTGTCCCGCCGTTCGTTAGCGCGCGTCACTTGAAAAAGCCCGATCGGCGTGTCGGAGCCCTGGAGCGTCGCCGCAAAGCCTGCATGCGAACCGGCTGAGCGTTGGCGCGCGGCCCAGTCGATGAATCCTTCGAACCCTTCGAGTGTCGTGGGCGGCGGCGAGACGAACCGCGTGACCTCGTCGTTCGTCAGCAGCGCGAGTAACGACGCCGCATCCGCTGGCCTCAATTCGCGAAGTTTGATGCGTTCACCAGTGAGCACCGGGAGCCGGACCCGCCAGTCGGCGGTAATGGCCACGCCTTCGATAGCCGGCGAGGCCAGCGATGCGTTGGTGCCGATTTCCAGAGCATTAGCCATTTCTTCCATGGTGGTTCTCCGCGTTAGTGCCTTCCGGCCCGTACGCCGACCGTGTCGCCGAACTCGTGTTGAATCCACAAGAAATCGTGAGCCGGGTTCAGGAACCACCAATTCCAGCCGCCAACAGGCACAGGACCTGTAAGCCCGGCGGTCCCCCAAACGATGTTCGTGCCCCACACGATGTTGTGCCCCGTACCCCACACGATGTTCGTGCCCCACACGATGTTGCTGCGATCGAGCGTGCCCCAGACGATGTTGCCGCGATCGAGGGTGCCCCAGACGATGTTGTTCCCGGCCGCAGTGCCCCACACGATCGTGTCGAGCGCTGAGGTGCCCCAGACGATATTTCCCTGAGCCCCGGTGCCCCAGACGTTGTCGTCGCGGTCACCCGTGCCCCAGACGATGTTGGTACCCCACACGATGTTGGTACCCCAGACGATGTTGTCGCGAGCCGCCGTGCCCCAAACGATGTTGTCCCGGGCGCCAGTTCCCCACACGATGTTGTCGCGAGCCCCGGTGCCCCACACGATGTTGTCGCGAGCCCCGGTGCCCCACACCACGTCGTCGGGACAATCTTCACCACCGCATGCCGTGCCCCACACGATGTTGTCGCGGGCACCGGTTCCCCAGACGATGTTGTCGCGGGCGCCAGTCCCCCACACGATGTTGTCGCGGGCACCGGTTCCCCACACGATGTTGTCGCGGGCACCAGTCCCCCACACGATGTTGTCGCGGGCACCGGTTCCCCAGACGATGTTGTCGCGGGCACCGGTTCCCCAGACGATGTTGTCGCGGGCACCGGTTCCCCAGACGATGTTGTTGCCTTGAACGCTTCGCGCGCTTCCCCAATCAACGCCCAGATCCCACGCGTTGCCACTCGGCAAAATCAGACCGCCCGATACCTCGTAGTTGCCCCAGATGATGTGCTGGCTCCAAATAGGTTCCACCGGAACACGATCGCCGGGCTTGGCGTCGACAAAGAACTGCGCGAGCCGGACGGCGCCAAGCGCATTCAGAAATCCTGCGCCCTGTTCCAGCGGCCGGTAGCCCTCGTACTCTTGAGCTGTGTACTGGAGGATCGCTTTCACCAGGTTCGGCGTCAGGTTTGGATTGGCCTGAATCATCAAGGCAATCGTTCCGCTTACGACTGGCGCCGCCTGGCTCGTGCCACTCAGCACGAAGTACGGCGCACTTGCTGTCGGAAACGCACCAGCCAGGAGGTGCTGCGGATACTGAGAGTAGAGCGTGCTGCCCGGAGACGCGGCCGAAATCGTGCCGACGCCCGAAGCGAGAAGGTCCGGCTTGGCGTTGAAGTCGATCGCGGTGGGACCACGCGAGCTGAAGCTCGCCAACTCGTCGTCCTCGCGGGTGAACGTCCCTTTGGTGCTCGACGCCCCGACAGTCAACGCCCACGGCGCGTTTCCTGGTGCCGTGATCCCGCCCCACTGTTTGTGCCCTTCGGCGTCCTGACCTGCATTGCCAGCCGCCGCGACAACCACGATGCCCTGATCAACCAGCGCTTTTACCGCCAGGGTCAACGGATCGCTCTCGTAGGATTCGAGAACATCTGCGCCGACCGAAAGATTGACGATGCGAATGTTGTAGGCGCGCGCGTTGGCCGCAACCCACTCCAACGCGGAGATGACGTCGCTGACCGATCCCTGTCCGTCGGCATCGAGGACCTTCAGCGAAATCAGCGACGCGCCGGGCGCCATCCCCGATTGTTCGCCGTTGGAATCGAAGCCATTGCCGGCGACGATGCCGGAAACGTGGGTGCCGTGACCGTTGTCGTCGTAAGGCTCGGTGCGGCCGTTTACGAAGTCTTTGAAGTAGGCGACCCGCTGATCGCCGTACGGATAATTCCGCGAAGAGGTTGGACGGACCGTGAAGTCGTCGTGGAACGTGGTGATGCCCGAGTCGATGACTGCCACACCAACCCCCGCACCCGTGAGGCCCATCAGGCGGCGCACGAAAAAGCTGCCACTCGTGATGGACGTGCGGAAGTTGTGCGCAAAGACGGGACGGTTGTGGCTCACGCGGGCCACGTTGCCGTTGTTCGCCACGCTGTCCAATAAAGCGTTCGGTACGTCGAGAACGACGCCGTTGACAAGTTGAAGAGCGTTGCGTCGGGCGAAGCGCCGGAGCTCGGGCGGCAGTTGGCCGCCGGCGGTCAGCGTGACGATGACGCTGGTGGTTTCCGATCCAGGAGCAGAGTGACGGCGCCAAACGAGCTCGCGGTCGAACTTCCCGGTCGCCGGTCGAGGACCCGCGTATGCGGCCGTCGCAGCGAGCGCGACGAGAGTAAGCGAACAGAGAAACGTCTTGGTCATCTCGCCAACCCGGAGGGCAAGAAGGCGGCCACCTCTTCAGTGGAAGCCACTTCAACTAAATGCCTGATTAATAGGTACTTATTTACCTGCATCCGAGGTGTCACAGGGACGGTGATTGCATTTTGAGCGATTTCGCCGCATCCGAACGTCGCGAAAATATTGTAAGCGGCTCAAAAATCATGGGTTACATCGCAGTGTCCCAGAATGAGGCACTTGTGCCGATATTTGAACACTTGATGATGTCAAAGTCTCTTCCTGTCAGGTGACATCCTGGTTGAAATGCCAGTTTGTCGCTGACGAAATTGGTGAGCAAAGGGCTGACTAGAACGGCTGAAGCATTGCTGCCGCCAAACAGCTCGCCTAGGTTTCGTCGATGGAACGAGGCCAATCGTCCCTCAGGAGTCGAGACAGAGACCGATCCGCCAGCAGGCGGCCGCCGGTCTGGCAGCGAGCACAGTAGTTACATTCGTTTTCTGCGTAGACGATCCGTTGAATCGGCGCCCCGCATACGGGGCAGGGTTGCTTGAAACGACCGTGAACCGCCATCTCCGCTCGAAAGGCCGTCACTTTCTCGGGAAAGTCCCCTTCCGCTTGTTGCCGCAATCGATCGACCCAGAGATTCAGCGTGTCGCGCGTCGCGTCGTACAGACGAAGCGACTCCTCGTCGCTCAACGTGCGCGTCAGCTTGAGCGGCGAGAGCTTCGCCGCATGCAGAATCTCGTCTGAATAGGCATTCCCGATGCCGCTGAAAAGCCGCGGGTCGGTCAGGGCGCGCTTGAGGGTATGGCTCTCGCGCGTCAGGGCGTCACGAAACGCTTCGTGCGTAGCGGACAGCGGCTCGAGGCCACCAGGATCGAGCGCATGCACGGCCGCCTCTCCGCGTGCAACCTGAAGGCGCGCGCGCTTTTTAGAGCTTGCCTCGGTGAAGAACAACGTCCCATGCTCGAACTCGAAAGCAGCCAGAATGATCTTTGTCGCGGGCCGGCGAGGTTTTTCGGAAGAGCCGGGCAACCATTTGAGGCGCCCTGCGATCATCAAGTGGATGACGAGAAAAAGGTTCTCCGGAAACCCGAGCACGAGGCGCTTGCCGATTCGATCAACTGAGAGAACAGTTGTGCCAAACACCGACTCGAGCGGCGGGTCGACGGATCGAAGGACGAAGGGACTCAGGAGCAGGATTCGATCGAGGCGCCTGTCGATGAGGTGTCGCCGCAACGCGTCGATATACACAACCAGATCAGGCAGTTCCGGCACGTGGCGCGACTCCTGCACCCATTAGTCGTTGACGCAAACCAGCCGAGGCGTCATTGTAGACGTCAGAACCCACATGCGGTTGATAGCCTGGACTTTCGCGGCCATTCTCCTGGCAATGCCAGCGGCAGCACAGCAGCGTCAGCCGTCCTCAGGTGCCGCCCCCACGGCCTCTCAGGCGGACGCCGACTCGACAGCCACGCTGAATTTCCCGGTTTCACTCGAGCGAATCCGTGGAGCGCTCGAGCGTCCATCGCCGGCGCAGTTGCTCAAGGGCATCGACGAGAAACCGACGTTTCGAATCGAAATTCAAGAGCAGCAGAAGATCAAGGAGCTTCTCGCCACGCTCGACTTCAAAGGGGGCCCGACACCGCCTGGCGGCGTGTACGGCTACGAGCAGCAACGGCTCGCGTTTCCGCCCGTCGACAATCCTCTCGCGCAACCATATGCCGCATTCAGTCAGGGGCAACTCCTGACCATTCTCGTCGAGAACATCGTGGGCAAGTACATGGCCGCCGGTGCGGCGTCCGCGGTCCGGAAGGCCATGCACGAGCGCAGCGAAGCCACCGTCCGACGGGAAGTGGACGAAGCTATCGCTGAATATTGCTCGGGCAAACCAGACAGCGGAGCCGGCATTCAGCTCTGCGAATCGCCTTCTACGAATCGTTAGCCGCTGCCCTTCCTGTCCTCCGCTCGACTAAAGCCTTCGCGCTCCCACTTCCACCCGTCTTGCCCGTCCTGCCCTTCCTGCCTTTCCAGCCCTTCCTGCCCTTCCTGCCCTTCCTGCCTTCCTGCCCTTCCAGCCCCTCCTGCCCATCCAGCCCTTCCAGCCCCTCCTGCCCATCCAGCCCCTCCTGCCCATCCAGCCCCTCCTGCCCTTTTCTGCTTGACACCGCCATTCTATATATCGTTTAATCCGGATGGACGGATTGAATGAACGGCCGGGCCCCAGCCATCCTCGATCACCTCACGGCACTGTCGGACGCGACACGGAGCCGATTGCTCCTGCTGCTCGACCGCCACGAGCTGACGGTTTCGGAGCTGTGCAACATCATGCAGCTTCCGCAATCGACGATCAGCCGCCACTTGAAGGCACTCGTCGACAGCGGATGGATTGCAGCGCGTGCCGAGGGCACGAGCCATCTCTATACGATGACGCGCGAGGACCTGGACCCATCAGCGCGTCGCTTGTGGCTGCTGGTACGTGAGCAGGTTGGACCGACGCCGGCAGCCGCGCAGGATCAGCGGCGCCTGCAGATGACGGTGTCCGAACGCCGCACCAAATCGCAGGAGTTCTTCTCATCGTCTGCCGGGCAGTGGGACCGGCTGCGCGACGAGCTCTTCGGCGACCGGGTTCATCTCGCGGCAATGGGCGCGCTCGCCGACGGAGATGCCGTAGTCGGAGATTTGGGATGCGGGACGGGCCAGGTCAGCGCCGCGCTGGGACCCTTCGTGACGCACGTCATTGCCGTGGATAGTTCGGCCGCCATGCTGCAGGCAGCCAAGAAACGGCTCGCCGGTCTGAACAACATCGATCTTCGCCGCGGCGAGCTCGAAGCGTTACCGATCGACGACGAACGTCTGGACATCGCGGTATTGATGCTCGTGCTCCATCACACTCCGGAGCCCGAAAAGGCCCTGTCGGAAGTAAGCCGGGTCTTGCGGCCGGGCGGACGCGTCATCGTGGGTGACATGCTTCCGCACGACAGAGAGAGCTATCGCCAACAGATGGGACATGTATGGCTCGGGTTTTCCGACGAACACATGAGCCGGATGCTGACCGAGGCTGGCTTCGGAAAGATTCGAATCGTCGGGCTCGCGCCTGACGCCCGCGTGAAAGGGCCGGGATTATTCGTAGCGACAGGAGAAAAGGCAACCCGAAACGTGGCAGAGTAATGCGATTTAACAAAGGAGACCAAGCACCATGGCGACTGTTATCGAGAAACATCAGCACCCATTCGCTGCCGCCAAGGCCGCAGGCCGCGAGCCGTACAAGGTAAAAGATCTCTCGCTCGCCGATTTTGGCCGCAAGGAAATGCGCCTGGCCGAGCAGGAAATGCCCGGTCTGATGGCCCTGCGGAAACAGTACAGCCGCAAGAAACCGCTCGCCGGGACTCGAATCATGGGCAGCTTGCACATGACGATTCAAACGGGCGTGCTCATCGAGACACTGACCGAACTCGGCGCCGACGTGCGCTGGGTCTCGTGCAACATCTTCTCGACTCAGGATCACGCAGCCGCCGCTGTGGTCGTCGGGCGACCCGAAACCGGTGGCACGCCGGAAAACCCGAAGGGCACGCCGGTGTTCGCGTGGAAAGGCGAGTCGCTGGAGGAATACTGGTGGTGCACGAACGAAGCGATCGAATGGCCCGACGGGAGCGGCCCCACGTCGATCGTGGACGATGGCGGCGACGCGACGTTGCTGGTTCACAAGGGCGTGGAATTCGAGAAGGCCGGGAAGGTGCCGGCGTTCAAGCCCGAAAGTGAGCCCGAGGAGTGGGGGGTCATCCTCGAACTGATTCGTCAGTCGATGGCGAAAGATAAGGGCCGCTTCACGAGACTCGCTTCGGCGATTATCGGCGTGAGCGAGGAAACGACGACTGGCGTTCACCGGCTGTACCAGATGCAGGATGCTGGCACGCTCATGTTCCCGGCCATCAACGTCAACGACTCCGTCACCAAGAGCAAGTTCGACAACATTTACGGCTGCCGTCATTCGCTGACGGACGGCCTCTGCCGCGCCAGCGACGTGATGCTTGGCGGCAAGGTCGCTGTCGTGGCCGGATTTGGCGAAGTCGGGAAAGGTTCGGCGCAGGCGCTGCGCGGCCAGGGCTGCCGCGTCATCGTGACCGAAATCGACCCGATCTGCGCCCTGCAGGCGGCCATGGAAGGCTACGAGGTGAAGACGCTCGAGGACGTCGTCGAAACGGCCGACATCTTCGTCACCACGACTGGCAACTTCAACATCATCACCGCCGCGCACATGGCGAAGATGAAGGACAAGGCCATCGTCGGTAACATCGGCCACTTCGACAACGAAATCGACATGGCCGGCTTGAAGAAGGTGGCGGGCATCCAGAACATCAACATCAAGCCACAGTACGACGAGTGGAAGTTCCCCGATGGCCACAGCGTGATGGTGCTGGCCGAAGGACGTCTGCTCAATCTCGGCTGCGCCACGGGTCATCCGAGCTTCGTGATGTCTGCATCATTCTCGAACCAGACGATCGCTCAGCTCGAGCTGTATGCCAATCGCGCCAAGTACGAGAAGAAGGTCTACATCCTGCCAAAGCACCTCGATGAGCAGGTTGCGCGGCTTCACCTCGATCACCTCGGTGTGAAGCTGACGAAGCTGACGAAAGAGCAGGCCGACTACCTCGGCGTGCCTGCCGAAGGACCGTACAAGCCGGAGCACTATCGGTACTAGGGCGGGATGGGCAGGAAAGCCGGGAGGGGCAGGAAAGTCAGGTGCGTCGACACCAAACCTGCCTGCCCCGCCGGACCTGCCCGACCCACCCGACCGACCTCACTTCGTTTGACAACGCTGCGCGGGAACAGCTAGGCTGTCGGTCTCGGGTGCAACGAAAACGCGCACGGATCACAAATCACAATGACCCGTCATCACCACGCTCCGCATCATCATTCCAGCCGCTGGCGGCGGAGCGACGTGTGATCTAGGGACTGAAAACATTCACCCCAAGCGACACCAAGCCCCGCCACTCGGCGGGGTTTTTTGTTTCTGGCGGATTTTGCTTATGGACTACTCGAAATTGGACGGACTGGTCCCGGCGGTGATTCAGGACGACGAAAGCTCCGAGGTTCTCATGGTCGGCTTCATGAACCAGGAGGCGCTCGACGAGACTCGCCGCAGCGGCTTCGCCACGTTCTACAGCCGCACGCGACAGAAGCTCTGGACCAAGGGCGAGACGTCGGGCAACCGCCTCGAAGTGAAAGCGATTCTCGTGGATTGCGATGATGACACGGTGCTCGTGAAAGTGAAGCGGTTGGGCGAGGGAAACGTGTGTCACACAGGAGAGCGTTCATGCTTCTTTCGAACATTGACATAGGCGATCTGGACTGCCATCCGGCGCCTGACGACGATCGTCCAAGGCGCGCACAGCGCGCCTGCGAGGGAGCGGTGCGGGGCGTAAGGGCCCCAGCCGTAGCGCCCCGCGCGAAGGCGGGGGGGTGGGGCGGAGCCCCACTTAGGACATGAAGCTCAAGCTCGGCATACCGAAAGGCTCCCTTCAAGACGCCACCGTGCAGCTCTTCGCACGTGCCGGCTTCAACGTTTACGTGAGCTCGCGTTCGTACTTTCCGGCGATTGACGATCCCGAGATTGAATGCATGCTCATCCGTGCTCAAGAGATGGCGCGCTATGTCTCCGATGGCGTGCTGGACGCCGGGCTGACCGGGCAGGACTGGATCGCCGAGCACGAGCTGGGTGACGGGACGACCGGCGTCCTGACATCGGTAGCGGATCTCGTGTACGCGAAGCAGAGTTTCGGCAAAGTCCGGTGGGTGCTCGCGGCTCCGGAGGATTCGGCCGTCAAATCAGCAGCCGATCTCGAAGGCGCCACGATCGCGACTGAGCTGGTGCGCGTGACACGAGCGTACTTCGAGCGGCAGCGCGTGAAGGTCCATGTCGAGTTCTCGTGGGGCGCCACGGAGGTGAAGCCGCCGGTGCTGGCCGACGCCATCGTAGAGGCGACCGAAACCGGTTCGACGCTCCGAGCCAATCGGCTTCGGATTCTCGACACGGTGATGGAGTCCAACACCCAGCTCATAGCGAACCGGGATGCACTGGCAGATTCCTGGAAGCGCACGAAGATCGAGAACATGGCTTTGCTTCTGAGGGCGGCAATCGAGGCACAGGGACGTGTTGGCATCATGCTGAACGTACGCCGAGACGACCTGGAGAGCGTTTTGGCGCTCCTCCCGGCGCTTCAACGGCCGACGATTTCGGCGTTGAGCGACGACACCTGGGTGGCGGTCAATACGATTATCGAAGAACGAACGGTGCGCGACCTGATCCCCCGGTTGAAGGCCGCGAGGGCGCAGGGGATCGTCGAGTATCCGTTGAACAAGATAGTTCTCTAACTCACCCGAGGCCGAGAGTCTGCGCTCGAGGCCGAGGGACGGCGAAGGCGCTGCCAGCGAGCGGGGGTGGGGCCCCGCGAGAAATAAGGAAAGCCGTGACGAGCATCATCGAAGCGTTGGATCGAGCCCCGTCGATCGTCGTGCCACTCGTCCGGCAGGCGGCGCCGGCAATCTTGAAAAGACGTCCGCCCTCTGGGAAATGGTCCATCCACGAGCATGCCTGCCACCTTGCTGACGTGCACACGCTGTTCGTTCAGCGACTCGAGATCATGCTGGCCGAAGCCGATCCCGTGATCCGATCGTACGATCCCAGTCGAGACGATCCGGACGATAGGCTGTTGGGTGAAGAACTCGACGAAGCGCTCGAGCGTTTCACGATCGATCGGACGCGGCTGGTCGAACGGCTTCGTCGACTCAGGCCAGCTGAATGGGCTCGAACCGCACGGCACGACGAATACAACTCGTACTCGGTTTTCACGATGTTCCGCCACCTCGCCCTGCACGATTTCTTTCACGCATACCGCATCGAGGAGCTCGTGCTGCGGCGAGACTGGCCTTCGCCCACCGCGTCGTGGGAATGAAGCAAAGCACTCGAGCGATGACCTTCAAAATCATCGACGCGACCGACGGCCGGTCTCTCCGCCGCTTGCTCGAGCGCAGCCGACGATCCGATCGGGCCTTGGACCGCTCCGTCCGGCACATCGTCGACGGCGTTCGCGACGGCGGCGACTCGGCGCTGCTCCGTTTCGCGCGAAGATTCGACCGGGTCCAAGGATCACTCGAAATTCCCGACGCTGAGATGCGCCGCGCCGCTCGGACGGTGGACCGAGATGTACGGCGTGCGATCGCCCAGGCGGCCGAGCACATCACACGAGTCGCGCGGCGCCAACTGCCGAAGAGCTCACGAACGCGAATTGCCCCCGGAGTGTCTGTCGAGCAGCGCGTTGAACCACTCGCGCGCGTCGGCTGCTACGTGCCGGGCGGCCGATTTCCGCTGCCCTCTTCGCTGCTGATGACGGCGATTCCCGCACGAGTCGCGGGTGTGGCGGAGATCATTGTTGTGTGCCCGCGGCCTGAACCGGTGGTGATGGCGGCTGCCGTCGAAGCTGGAGTCACGCGACTGTTTCGCGTCGGCGGCGCCCATGCGATTGCGGCATTGGCGTACGGGACGGCCACCATTCCCCGTGTGGACAAGATTGTGGGTCCCGGCAACCGATACGTGGCGGCGGCCAAGGCATATGTCGCTCCGGACTGTGCGATCGACTTCTATGCCGGCCCGACAGAAATCGTCATCGTTGCCGGCAGCGGCCGCGCCGAGTGGATTGCTGCCGATCTCGTCGCGCAGGCCGAGCACGACCCGGACGCACGTCCGATTTTCATTACCTGGAAACGTCGGTTGGCTAAGCAAGTGGTCGAAGCCATCGGCAGGCAGGCGGCCACGCGCGACGTCGCGCGGGCCTCGTTGACCGCGAATGGCGCCGTGATTCTGACCAGGAGTGTAGACGAGGCGGTTGCGCTCTCGAACCGCATCGCGCCTGAGCATCTGGTCGTCGATCGTGAATCGATCGCACGCCGATCGCTCACTGCCGGCGCCGTATTCGTGGGACCGTTCACGGCCCAGGCGGCCGGGGACTACGCCACCGGCTCGAATCACGTACTGCCGACTTCCGGCTCCTCGCGTTTTCGAGGCGGTCTCAGCGCGTCGGACTTTGTGCGCGTGATGTCGGTGCAACGCCTCACGCGTCGCGGACTGACTCGCCTCGCCCCGACCATCATGCCGCTGGCACGCGCCGAGGGACTCGACGCCCACGCGGAATCGATCAGGATCCGATTGACATGAAGCTCTATCAAAAGCCGCCCGAGCTGTACGACGGCCTGCGGCTGCACCAAAACGAAAATACCGGCGGCTGTTCGCCGCGCGTGCTCGAGGCACTGCGGACGCTTCGGGCGGATCAGATCGGCTTTTATCCTCCGTACTCCGCCGCCACGGAGGCGTGCGCGCGATACCTCGGTGTCTCGTCCGGCGCAGTTCATCTGACGAACGGACTCGACGAGGGCATCATGAGCCTGGCGGTGGTCTGCTTGCGTCCGCTCGCTGGCGGTTTGATTCCGGAAGCGATCATTCCCGAGCCGGCGTTCGAGATTTTCAAGTTCGACACAGAGGTTGTTGGTGGGCAACCAGTCTCGGTTGCGCCGGAGCCCAACTTTCAATTCCCACTCGAGCGCGTGCTGGCTGCGATCACGCCACGAACGAGACTCGTCTATCTCGCGAATCCCAACAACCCGACCGGTGTGCCGATGCCACTGGAGGCCATTCGAACGATCTCGGCCGCAGTGCCCGAGGAGGCCATCGTGTTCGTCGATGAAGCGTATGCGGAGTTTTCGGGAACGACGTTCCTCCCGCAGCTGACAACCTGTCCGAACGTCATTGTGGGACGGACCTTCTCGAAAGCGTTCGGCCTGGCCGGGCTGCGCATCGGCTGTCTCGTAGGCGCGGCCGATCGGCTCGACCCGATTCGTCTGGCGATTCCGGTCTACAGCGTCAACATAGCCGCCGTTGTCGCGATGCAGGCGGCGCTCGACGACCGATCGTTCGTGGCCGATTACATCGGTCAGGTTGCTGAGTCGAAAGCGCTGATGTATGCCGCCTGCGACAGGCTTGGATTGACCTACTGGAAGAGCAGCGCGAATTTCGTCCTCGTGTGCGCCGGCGAACGAACGGCGGCCCTCGTGAGCGGTGCCGCGGAGCGCGGCATCTACTTGCGCGATCGGACTACCGAGCCTGGTTGCGCCGGATGCGTGCGCATAGGCGCCGGCATCGTTGAGCACACGCGACGGTGCATTGCGGTGATGGAAGAGGTCCTATGCGTCGCGGAGTGATCGACAGGCGGACGACGGAGACGCAAATCGCGCTGTCCATCACGCTCGACGGCAAGGGGCGCTACCAGGTGCATAGTGGAATTCGCTTCCTCGACCACATGCTCGAGTTGGTGGCGCGCCATGGCGCCTTCGACCTTCGAATCGACGCAAAAGGAGATCTCGACGTCGACCAGCACCATACCGTCGAAGACCTGGGCATCGCACTCGGCGAGGCGGTCTCGAAGGCCCTTGGGGATCGCCGCGGAATCAATCGCGCCGGCTACTTTGTGATGCCGATGGACGAAACATTGGCCGTGGCCGCGCTCGACCTCAGCGGGCGGCCGCACGCAGTTGTCGATCTGAAGACTCGTGTGTCGCGCGTCGGCGACCTGCAGACCGAACTCGTTCATGATTTTTTCGAAGGGTTCGCGCTCGGGGCGCGCGCGAACGTTCATGTGAAGGTTCTGTACGGGCGCTCGAGCCATCATCACGTCGAGGCAGTCTTCAAGGCGTTCGCCCGCGCCCTTCGCGTGGCTTGCTCGAAGGACCGTCGGCTGAGTCGTGTCCTCCCCAGCACGAAGGGACTGCTGTGAGCACACAGCGCATCGCGCTGATTGACTATCAGGCTGGCAACCTGACGTCCGTGAAGAAGGCCTTTGCCGCGATCGGCGCCGACCTATTCGTTCCATCTGCGCCCGCCGAGTTGCAGCAAGCAAGCGCAGTCGTCGTACCGGGAGTCGGTCACTTTGCGGCGACGCGGAATCTGACGACCGAGTGGGTCGAAGCGATCCGTTCGAGTGTCGACAAGGGCCGTCCATTGCTCGGCATTTGCCTCGGGATGCAGTGGCTTTTCGAAGGCAGCGAAGAAGCACCCGAATGTCCGGGGCTTGGCCTGTTGGCTGGCGAATGCTACAGGCTGCCCAGCGAAACGAATGGGACTTCCGTCAAGATCCCGCACGTCGGCTGGAATGCGCTCGAGCTGCGCCGAAACGACTCGATCGTCGGCGGCGTGTCGTCGGCCTCGCAGGTCTACTTCACTCATAGCTTCGCTGCACCAACGACGCGCGACACCGTCGCCGTCACGGATCACGGACAACCGTTTGCGTCGATCGTTCAGCGCGATCACGTGGCTGGCGTCCAGTTTCACCCGGAGAAGTCGGGGGAGGTTGGGTTGAGAATCCTGCGGAACTTTCTCAGTCCATCTCACCAGAGTCGCTGATCTACCACAGAGGTTCTTGTTGTTATCGAAACGCATCATCGCCTGCCTTGACGTTCGCGATGGTCAGGTCGTCAAAGGGGTGAATTTTGAAGGATTGCGATCCGCGGGCGACCCCGCTGAACTTGCTCGTCGCTACAACGTCGAGAGCATCGACGAGCTCGTGATCCTCGACATCACGGCAACTCTGGAGAAACGGCGGGCGCTTGCCGACACGATCCGCCGGGTCGCGCACGAACTGTTCATCCCGCTGGCCGTCGGCGGCGGCATCCGGTCCGAAGACGATGCGGCGGCGGCAGTGGAGGCGGGCGCCGACAAGGTGAGCCTGAATACGGCTGCGCTATCGAATCCTTCGCTCATTACGACTCTCGCCAACCGGTACGGCAGCCAGGCCGTCGTCGTCGCCATCGATGCCAAGCGCGAAGGCGAAAAATTTGCCGTGTATGTCAGGAGCGGCCAGACCGCGACCGATCGTGATGCGGTCGACTGGGCCCGCCAGGCCGAAGCGTGCGGAGCCGGCGAAATCCTCCTGACGTCCATCGATCGGGATGGCACCAAAGTCGGCTTCGATTGCCCGATGACGGCAGCCGTATCGGCGGCGGTGACGATACCCGTCATTGCATCGGGTGGCGCCGGCACGCTCGATCACTTCGTCGACGTATTCACGGCCGGCCGTGCCGACGCCGCTCTCGCCGCCTCGATCTTTCACTACGCTGAAACTGGAGTGCGCGCTCTCAAGCAACACTTGCAGCAGCGGGGAATACCAGTACGCCTGTGAACCACGAAGACACGAAGGGCACGAAGATTGGCCTGGTGTCTTCGTGTGCTTCGTGCCTTCGTGGCCCCAGCACAAGCAGAGACTCCCGATGCTGATCCCTTCAATCGATCTTCAAGGCGGTGCGGTCGTTCAGCTCATTCAGGGCGACCGGCTCGCTATCCGCGACGACGACGTGTCCCGATGGGTGCGGCGATTCTCGATGTTTCCGAAAGTGCAAGTCATCGATCTCGACGCGGCCATGAGCGTGGGCGACAATCTCGCCATCGTGCAGCGAATTGCGGGTCAGCTCACGTGTCGTGTCGGCGGGGGCATTCGGACCGTCGCACGGGCGCAACAGGTGCTCGACGCAGGGGCCCGGCAGGTGATTGCGGGCTCCGCGCTGTTCAAAGACGGCGGTCCGAACCTTCGGTTCGCGCAAGCACTAGCTGATGAAATCGGCGCGGATCGCCTGATCGCTGCCGTCGACAGCCGCGACGGCCACGTGGTCATCCACGGATGGAAAACGCCGCTCGCGGTGACTGCCGTCGAAGCCGTACGAGCGCTCGAGCCGTACTGCGACGAGTTTCTCTACACCCACGTCGACAGCGAAGGGTTGATGGGAGGCACTAATCTCCAGGCGATTCTCGCCGTTCGGGATGCAACGAAGAAACACGTCACGGCGGCAGGCGGGATTACCACGCAGGAAGAAATCGATTACCTCGACGCCCGTGGGGTCGATGCTGTCGTCGGGATGGCCATCTACACCGGCAAGCTCGCGATCCCTGAGTCGCAGTAAAAATCCCTTCCCGCCCTTCCCGCCTTTCCCGCCCAGCCTTTCCCGCCCTTCCCGCCTTACTTGCCCTGTTTCGAGTAGTCGATGAAGCTCGTGTCCTTGCACTTCCCCGGATCGTAGGGCGCATCGGCAACTTGAAGGACGTCGGACCCCGCGTACTGTCCCTTCAGATATTCCGGATCGTTGGCCGTGTAAGACCGCGTCACTTTCATGGTGTTCGGATCGAGTGAGAAGCGCTCGACAATGTGGAGCTTGTCGCTATGCCGTACGGGTGCGCTCAGCACGCCCGGAAGGAATCCAACCGTATCGACGACGAGCACGTCGCTTTCCCAGCGGCCGATCGAGTGCCCGGCGCGCGTTGGTTTCGTATTCGCCGGGTGGTCCTTGAGGTTCATGTAGATCGTCCTCTTGAGGCCCATCTGGCCGTACTCGAGGACGATGGTGTCCTTGTTCTGTGTGATCCGGTTCACGGGACCGTCGAACGCCCAGTCGAAAGTGATGCTGGTTGTCTCGCAGCGGAAGCGTGGATTGTCCTCGCGCTTGAAAGCTGCGGCGGCTTGCTCCCCGGCGGGCGTCAGTTCGGTGCCTCCATAAAGCCGCGGCCCGGTTCCGGCACCCGCACCTCGACGCCCGGCCCCACCTGCATTGGCTGACCGCTCGCCCGGCTTGTATTGTTCGAGCTGGCCGAGCGGCACCAAGCCGCCGCCAGTTCCCTTCGGATTGACCATCACGAGCTGCTCTGCCGCCCAGTCGCCGGTGATGTTCGGCTCGCCGGTCGGACGGCGCAGCTCACGCTTGGTCTTCGGCACGACGACCGGTCCCCGAACCTCCTGCAGGCCGCCCTGTGACGCTTTGGTGTACTGGCCGTACCGGTCCATGTGGGTTCCATCGGCGAAGGTGATCGTCTGGAGGTAGCACGAGGTGGGATCGGCACGGTCGGGAGACGCCTCGATGACGATGCGAGCGCCGACCGGAAACTGCTCCTTGGTCCAGCCCGAGCGGCGCAGCACGTGAACCGAGCGCATCTCGCATCGGTGATGCGTGACGCGGCCATCAGGCTCAGTCACATCGAAATAGAGCCAGGAGTGTGGATTGATCAGATCGATGCGCGTCAGCTTCCCGGTGAGAGTGACCGTCTTATTGAGCTCGAATGTGCCCGGCCCATGGTGGGCCATGACTGGAAGCGCAAGCACGGTGAAAGCAATTGTCAGCGCCAGGGAACGAGGCATTGCTGTTCTCCTGGGCAACGATAACACGCTGAACCTGCCTGCATGCGAACCCTCGGCCAGGACTTCTCGTCAAAGCAGCAGTGCTGAGAACGCTCCTGCTCGCCCCTGTTGCATGTGTGACCCTGGCAGGCTTCCCCGCTTGGGCCGCCGCAGACACCGAGCGTGTGACGCGAACGTTCCCGATTGCGGATGGGGGCACCGTTCGGCTCAACAACTTCTCGGGACGAGTCACGATCACGGGCACGTCTGCATCCGAAGTGACGATTGACGCCACCCGCCATGGCTCGCGGAGCCAGTTGGAGCACGTGAGCCTGGAGATGACCTCGGACCGGTCACAAGTGCGGATCGACGCCAATCAGCGCGATAGCTCCGCATTCTGGGGATGGGGATTCTGGGGTCGATACGATGCCGTCGAAACCGACCTCGACATCAAGGTGCCACGACACGTCAACCTGGACATTACACTCTTCAGCTCCTCGTTGAGCGTGAGCGGCGTCGACGGATCTCACCTCATCGAAACGTTTTCGTCCCGCGTCGCGCTGGACAACGTTTCCGGATCGATTCGAGGCAAGAGCTTCAGTGGACCCTTCGAGATTCGGACGGCGTCCTGGTCGGACGCCCACCGGCTCGAGTTTGAAACGTTCAGCGGGTCAGTGGACCTTCACGTTCCTGACTCAACTCAGGGGACCGTCGAGTTCGACTCGTTCAGCGGCCGATTCACGAGTGCCTTCCCAGTTACATTTCAGAGCAGCCGGCGGAAGCATTTCGTCGGTCAACTCGGCTCGGGCAGCCCGGCAGGCAGCGTCCGGGTCAAGACCTTCAGCGGAAGTCTTTCGATCAATCAATAGATCGCGGCCCGATCCCATCCCATTTCAAGAAGCAGTGAAGGCCACCTGGACAGTTCGGCCGGGCCGCCGACCGGTCTCGGCTCCGGTTAGCCGGCCAGAACCCGTTGATATCATAGGTATTTGAGCTATTTGCAATGGCAGGATGGAAAAGGCATTCTTGTTGCACGTTTCAACACCTCTGCTAACGTGACGATCGCCGTCCAAACAAATACACAGGTTCAGCAAGACAGGCCGCTGGGCGCCGGCGTCCGAGTCGTCACCGATGGGAAATTTTTGCGCGCCGGCGACGAGCGCTTCCTGCTGAAGGGGGTTTCGTACGGCACTTTTGCCCCCGACGCCGACGGATATCAGTTTCCCAACCTTAGACAAGTCTCCGAAGACTTCCGTTTGATGGCCGATCTCGGCATCAATACGGTTCGAACGTACACACCTCCGCGCCCGGACCTGCTGGACGAAGCCGCGCGACACGGGTTACGCGTCATGGTCGGCCTTCCTTGGTCGCAGCATGTCGCCTTCCTCGACAATCGCTCGTTGAAGCGGACAATCCGCAAGGAAACGGTCACCAAGGTTCGCGAGCTCAGCGCCCATCCGGCTGTCGGACTCCTGGCACTGGGGAATGAGATCCCGCCTGGGGTCGTCCGATGGCACGGTCGAGTTCGGATCGAACGGTTCCTACGCGCACTGTACGAGGACGCCAAGAGCGCGTCACCAGAAAGCCTGCTGACATACGTCAACTTTCCGCCGACCGAGTTTCTCGATCTCTCATTTTTCGATCTCTACGCGTTCAACCTCTACTTGCACCGAGAGCCTGAGCTCCGCGCGTATCTCGCCCGTCTCCAGCACCTGGCGGGCCACAAGCCGCTCCTCCTTGCTGAGGCGGGTGCCTGTTCGAAGCATGAAGGCGAAACTGGTCAGGCCGACATCACCGCGATGCACATTCGTGCCGCTTTCGAAGAAGGGGCTGCGGGAGCCATCGCGTTTGCCTGGACCGATGAGTGGTGGCGCGGCGGTCATTCAGTGGACGACTGGGCATTCGGACTTGTTGATCAAAATCGGCAACCCAAGCCAGCCGCACTTGCCGTCTCGGAGGCATTTGCCGCGGCGCCGTTTCCCTGCTCGGCACGATCGGCGTGGCCCCGGGTGTCGGTGGTCGTGTGCGCCTATAACGCCTCCGACACGCTCGAGGAGTGTTTGACCTCGCTCGAGAACCTGACGTATCCCGACTACGAGATCATCCTCGTCAACGATGGGTCGCGGGATAGCACCAGCGAGATCGGGCACAGGCATTCCCGGGTCCGGGTGATCGATATTCCGAACGGCGGTCTCAGCGCAGCGCGAAACGTCGGCATCGCCGAGGCGCGAGGCGACATCGTGGCCTATACGGACGCCGACGTACGCGTCGACCGCGATTGGCTCACGTATCTGGTTCAACCGTTCCTCACGTCAGACGTGGTCGGCTCTGGTGGACCCAACGTCGTGCCTCCGAACGATCCGCCCATGGCGCAGTGCATCGCACGCGCGCCGGGCGGCCCGACACACGTGCTTCTCGACGATCGAATCGCCGAACACGTGCCGGGCTGCAACATGGCTTTCAGGCGCGACGCATTGCTGGCCATCGGAGGTTTCAATCCGACGTTTCTGCGTGCGGGAGACGACGTCGACATCTGCTGGCGGCTGCAGGCCCGAGGCTGGAAGATTGGCTTCTCCTCGTCCGCACTCGTTTGGCACCACCATCGGTCGTCCGTTGGCGCGTACTGGCGGCAGCAGGTCGGCTACGGCGAGGGCGAGAGCTGGCTCATGGGGCAGCATCCGGAAAAGTTCCTCGACGGACGCATGCTGTGGCACGGTCGAATCTACAGCCCACTGCCGTTCGTCAGGTCGCTCTGGGGCACGCGGATCAACGCGGGCCCGTGGGGCATGGCCGCTTTTCCATCGGTATACCGGACCGACGTCCATCCGTTCGCATTCTTGCCGCACTCCATCAGATGGCAGGTGTTCTCGTTCATCCTGGCGCTCTCCGGGCTTGCCGTCGCCGCGACGCGACAACACAAGTGGGCCGCTCTGCTGCTTCTTGGTGCCGGCCTGGTGGGCATAGCCGTCACGATTGCCAAGAACGTCACCTACGCCACGAGGTCGGACGTTCATTCACTGACTGGCAGCCGGTTCTTGTATCGCATCGCAGTCGCCTACTTGCATTTCATCCAGCCATTGGCCCGGGTTCGCGGACGAATCCGCGGCGCGCTCTCGCCGCCCGCCGTCGCACTGCCCCGGGGGCAGCGGCAGACGAGCCGTGGGCCGCGGCCATCCCTTGGCGAAGCGTGGCGTGCCCTGTTGCTGATTTCCGGCACGGTTGCCGAAGACCGATTCTGGAGCGAAACGTGGACCTCGACGGAACGGGTCCTGGACCAGCTGACCAACTGGCTCCGTCGCTCGCCCGCCGTTCGAACGATTGACGTTGACGATGGATGGTCGGACGACCGGGACGTAAGTGTCTTCGTCGGCCGGTGGGCATGGCTCGATATTCGAGCGCTTGTCGAGGATCACGGCGGGGGCAAGGGGCTTTTGCGAGTCAGCTCACACTTGCGTCCGACAACTTTCGGCGTCGTGGCCGCGATCGGATTTGGCGCCGCCGTCCTCGTCGCCGCGTTTGCCGGCTTGGCGTGGCGATGGCCGCTGGCCGGAGCCGTGACGGCAGGGTTCACGCTGGCGACCATCGCGGTGATCGCCTGGCGGACGGCCCAAACGACGGCTCTCGTGCGCCGAGCGATCAGCCGGGTCGCGCTCGGCCAAAACATGATTGCGATGCGGTCCGGCCCGGCCAGAGTCCCACTACTCGCACCATCGTTGTTCCGCACCTACGGCCTCCGCAGCGCTCTGATTTTCGTCGTCATGGTCGTGGGGATCGGTACGGGAACGTTCATGCTTCGTGAAGCGGCGGGCGTTGCCCTGGTCATCGGCGGCAGGACCGGATCGGGCACCAATGGCCCGACCATTTCCGCCTGGCTCGACACGCCGGGCGGCCTGGCGATCGCCAACGACGGCGATCTGTACTTCGCCGACTCGAACAACCACGTCATCGACCTGTTCGATCGGCGCGCGGCCGTATCGACTGTGGTGGGCAACGGGAAGAGTGGATTTTCAGGAGACGACGGCCTGGCCATCAAAGCCCAGCTCGATACTCCCGATGGCGTGGCCCTGGCTCCAGACGGCGACTTGATCGTGGCCGACTCCCACAACGATCGGATTCGCCGTGTCGATCGAGCGACGAGGATCATCACGACGATTGCCGGATCTGGGGAGACGGGCTACGACGGCGACGACAAGCCGGCGATTGAAGCGGCGCTCAACACGCCGAACGCCGTGTGGGCGACGCCGAACGGAGACATCTACATCGCCGATACATTCAACAACCGTGTTCGCATGATCGATCACGCGACCGGCTCCATCCAGACCGTTGCGGGCGACGGCGAACCTGGGGGTAACGGACCGCTCGGCGATGGCGGCCCGGCCACGAGCGCGCACCTCTTCATGCCAAGCGATATCGCGGTGGCACGAAACGGCGATCTCTATATCGCCGACATGCATCACAACCGAATCCGGAAGGTGGATGCCAAGACCAAGATCATCACGACCGTGGCCGGGAACGGCGTGTTCGGACAAAGCGGCGACGACGGCCCGGCGACGGCGGCAAGCCTGGCCGGACCGGCCGGCATCGCTTTGGTCGAAGAGCCGCTCGGAACGGTGACCACGATCTACATCGCGGACTACTACAACGGCACCGTTCGAGCGGTGGGCCGCGACGGCCTCATGCGCAACGTGAGCGACGAGGGTCGAGTGGTGTTCGGCGCGCCGTCGCGCGTGGCATTCGATCCGCGCCGCGGATACCTCTACGTGGCCGATTCGAGCAACAACCGCATCGTGGCGATGGATATTCCGCGGATGTCCGCAAAGGCACGGCTCGTTCCACGGACGCTCCCCACCCTTCCCGGAAGGAGGACCAGCTGAGGTGAGTCCAATCACTCCGGCCGCACAGGAGGAGCAGAAGCACCTCGTCCCGTGGATGTTGTCGTTCGTGCGGCCGTATCGCGCGCGAGTAGCGTGGCTCGCGGTGCTCCTCTTTGTCGAGATCATTCTCGGCGCGTTGCAGCCGTGGCCGCTGAAGATGGTGATCGACTACGTGCTGCAGCACGACAAGTATCCCCTCCCGGAAGTTCTGCGACCCTGGCTGCCGGCGGCCACCGACAACAACTTGCTCGCGTTGCTGCTGCTCTTCGTCATCAGTGGCGTCGTGCTTCACACGCTGAACCATTTTGTGACTGCGTACGCCACTCAAGTACAGGTCGATACGGGCCAGCGGATGGTGTACGACCTGCGCTATCGTCTGTTCGATCACCTGCAGGCGCTCAACCTGCACCACCACATCAAGACCAGCACGAGCGACGCCGTCTATCGAGTTGACGTTGACGCGTATTCGATCGAAAACCTGGTCATGAGCGGGCTGTTTCCGCTGGCAACCTCGGTCGTCTCATTGCTCGTGATGTTCGGCATTCTGGTCAAGCTGGACCTCACCATCGCCCTGCTCTCTCTGACGGTTGTGCCCTTTCTCTATCTCTGCCTCCGCTACTACATGTCCACCTTGGTACACCAGGAGGAGCGGGTCAAAGAGCTGGAATCGAAGCTGATGGGCCGACTGTACGAAACGTTCTCGGCGATGCGGCTGGTCAAGAGCTTCGCACGCGAGCCCTTCGAGGCGGCCCGGTACGCGAAGGCCGGCAACGAAACGATGCACGCCCGCATCGCGGTCACCTGGCAGCAGTCGCTGTTCTCCGTGACCATCGGCCTCACCACGTTGCTCGGGACGGCTCTCGTCGTGATCGTGGGCGGTATGCACGTTCTGCGCGGGCAGATGAAGATTGGCGACTTGACCATAGTGATCGCCTACCTCGGCGCCGTTTACGGACCGCTCTCTGCAATCGCTCACACCAGCGGTCAACTCCAAGGAGCTCTGGCAGGCGCAAAGCGCGTTCGGGCGATCCTCGCGTTGTCGCCCGAAACCATCGAGCAGGACAATGCGGTCGAAGCCACGCACATCACGGGCGACGTTCGCTTCGAGGGTGTCGGCTTCACGTATCCCGACGGTACGAACGTCCTTCACGACATCAGCTTCACGGCGAAACCTGGTGAGATGGTCGCGTTGGTCGGTCTCACCGGCGCCGGTAAGACTACGCTCGTCAGCCTGATTCCCCGTTTCTACGATGCAACCTTCGGGCAGGTGCTTGTCGACGGCGTGGACGTTCGGCAGTACCGCATTCGTGAATTGCGTGAACGCATCGCCCTCGTCCTGCAGGATCCGGTGCTTTTCTCCGGTACGATCGCCGAGAACCTACGATACGGCCGTCTCGACGCCACGCCCGAAGACGTGGAGCGCGCCGCGCGTGCCGCCCACGCCCACGAGTTCGTGTCGCACCTGGCCAAGGGCTACGACACCGAGATTGCCGAAGCCGGCGGCGGCCTTTCCGGCGGCGAGCGGCAGCGGCTCAGCGTCGCGCGCGCTATCCTGAAGAACGCGCCGATTCTGATTCTCGACGAGCCGACGTCGTCGCTCGACGCAATTTCCGAAGAGATTGTCTTCGCCGCTCTGCGCCGTCTGCGCGCCGGTCGAACGACGCTCGTCATCGCGCATCGTCTCTCGACGGTGCGCGATGCCGACCGCATTCTGGTCCTTGATGGCGGTCAGATTGCCGCACAAGGGCGCCATGAAGAGCTGTTGGAGAGCAGTCAACTCTACCGTCGCATGTGCGCCAGGTTGTCGGTCGGCAAGTCGCTCGATGAGCCCGAAACGGTCGACGAGCTGATCGAGGCGGCTCAACGGTAGGGCCGGACTGGCCTTCCTGCCCTTTGGTGCCATGAAGATCCTGTTCGCGGGCATCATCGCGCGCTATCCATTCGGTGGCGTGACGTGGTGTTCGCTGATGTATTTGTTGGGCCTTCGCTCACTCGGACATGACGTCTTCTACGTCGAAGACACCGGGGAGTGTGTCTACGACCCGGTTCAGAATACGCGGGCGACCGACCCGAGTTACGGAACCTCGTACATCCAAAATGCGCTCGAGCCTTACGGTTTGGGCGACAGCTGGGCGTTCGTCAACTACGACGGAAGCTACCACGGGCGCCGCGCCGAGGACGTCCGGCGCTTTTGTGCCGACGCCGAACTGTTCATCAATCTGTCCGGGGGCTCCTGGTTCTGGCGCGACGAGTACGCTCGAATTCCTCGCAAGGTCTTCATCGACTCCGACCCCGTCTTCACGCAGCTGGCCATTGCCAAGGCCGAACCGTGGTATGTCGAGTTCTTTCGAGGTTTCGATCGGCTCTTCACGTTCGGCTCGAACATCGGTACGCCAGCGTCGGCGGTTCCCACTGGCCCCTTCACCTGGCACAAAACGTGGCAGCCCGTGACGCTCGAGGAGTGGGCCACCACGTCTCCGCCGGGCGAACGCTTCACGACGGTCATGACGTGGCAGATTGAAAGCTTTACTGACGTCGGCGGAAACAAGGACCAGGAATTCGTGAAGTTCATCGATCTGCCAGCCCGCACGACGCAGCCATTCGAGCTGGCCATCAATGGACCACAGACACTGTTGCGCCAACACGGCTGGAGCACGCTCGACGCCATGCATGTGTCACGGACACCTTGGGACTACCGCACCTTCATTCAGCAGTCGAAGGCAGAATTCGGAGTGGCCAAACATACCTACGTCGCGGCTCACTCGGGTTGGTTCAGCGACCGCACCGAGTGCTATCTGGCGTCGGGCCGGCCGGCTCTGGTCCAGGACACTGGTTGGACGGCACATCTTCCCTGCGGCGAGGGGTTATTGGCGTTCTCGACGCCCGAGGAAGCGTTAGCGGCCCTCGACACGATCAACGGGCATTACGCCCAACACGCTCGCGCCGCCTCACAGATCGCACGCGAACACTTCGATGCCGCCCGCTTGCTACCGAAGCTGTTGGAGGTGGCGTGCTCCTGACCCCGGTCACCTTATGCGCTCTCTGAGAATCGCCCACGTCGCACCTGTAGCCACGACGATTCCGCCGCCCAAGTCGGGGTCGGTCGAGCAGATGACCTCGTGGCTCACTGAGGGACTCGTCGCCCGGGGTCACGATGTCACGCTGTTCGCCACCGCCGATTCCAAGACGACGGCGACACTTCACGCCACCTTCACGCATGGTTACTGGTCCGACCCGAACATGTGGCCGTGGGAACTGTATGAAATGTTGAATCTCGCCGCTGCAGTGGAGCGGGCCGCCGACTTCGACATCATTCACTATGAAGCGGCGTATTACCCGATGTCGCTGGCGTTCACACGACTGTCGCCGACGCCGATCATTCAAACGTTGCATCATTCGCCGAGCGAACCCGAAGTGCGTTTGTGGTCGCGCTATCCCGAGGCGCCTTTCGTGGCGATTTCTTCCGAGCAGGCCCGTCTCCTCAGCGGTTTGCGCGTCGTGGGCACGGTGCTGCATGGGATCGACACCGACAGCTTCACGTTCTGCGATCGACCCGATGACTACGTGCTTTTCCTCGGTCGCTTCACCGAAGGCAAGGGGGTCCTGCAGGCGATTGAGATCGCGAAACGCCTGGACGTGCGGCTGATCCTCGCGGCCGCGGAGGACGCCTACTACCGCGAAAAAGTGGCGCCTCACGTCGACGGCCACCGGATCGTCTACTATGGCGAGGCAGATCACCCCAGCAAGGTGAAGCTTTACGGCGGCGCGCGCGCGCTGCTCTATCCGATCCAATCGCGCGAGCCGTTCGGTCTCGTCCTGGCCGAGGCGATGGCCTGTGGGACACCCGTCGCTGCTCTCGACCGCGGCGCCGTGCGCGAAGTCGTGGAAGACGGCGTCACCGGTATCGTGTTCGACGACTTGGAAGCCATGGCGAATGGACTCGCGCGTGTGTTCGATCTCGACCGCCGTCAGGTGCGGCGACGTGCGGTTGCCCGGTTCGGTATCGATCGCATGGTTGACGAGTACCTCGCCGTCTACGATCGAGTCACAATAGCGAATCGTGACTGACATCGAACCGACGACTTACAAAGAAAGCGTAAAGCCGAGTCTGGCCGGTCGGACGGTACTCGCGGTCTTCGCTCATCCTGACGATGAATCGCTGGCCTGCGGCGGGACGCTGGCGCGTCTTGCCGCCCTCGGCGCGTCCACCGTGCTGCTGTGCGCTTCGCGCGGCGAGCGCGGCGCTAGCACCGACCCATCGCTCGTGCCCGATGGCGATCTCGGCAAGGTCCGAACGTTCGAGCTGAACGCCGCCGCGAAAATCCTCGGAGTCGCGAATGTCTCTGTGCTCGGACATCCGGACGGCAGCCTCAGATGGGCGCACGTGCCTGAGTTCCACTCCGACATCGTCAGCGCAATTCGACACTATCGAGCGGACGCGGTGATTACGTTCGACGCAGACGGGCTGTATTGGCACCTCGACCACGTCGGTGTCTACGAACGCACATCGACGGCGGTGCTTTCCCTCGGTCAGGATGCACCCGCGCTGTATTACGTCACGATGCCGCGGGGCGTGATGCGGCTCGTGGTTGACGCCGCCAAGGCCAAAGGCTGGACGCCCCCTCAGATCGGCTTTTGGGCCATCACACCCGATGCGTTCGGGCTTGAAGCCGAGCCGCCGTCCTTTACGCTCGACGTCGGCTCCTGGCTGCCGCAAAAGTTGGCCGCCCTTCGCTGCCATCGAACCCAGGTCGGCGCGGTCGATCCTTTTACGCTGCTCGACGAAGCTGATGTACGCCGGTGGTTCGGCCTCGAGTACTTCCGTCGCGCGCCCGACAATGGAACGGGACAGGCGGTCCTGGAACAGCTCGCCGACCGGATCGTCATGTCATGAACGATGAACCTCTCCGAATCCTCGACCAGCCGAACACGTAGCCGTGCTGACTGAAACGCTCGATCTTCTTCGCTGTCCTTACTGCGGCGGGCGCTTGGAGCTCGTGACGTCCCTCTTTTTTCGTCGCGATGGCGACGAGATCATCGACGGCATCCTGGGCTGCCACTGCTGCATTTTTCCGGTCGTCTCAGGAATTCCGGTACTGCACCTTCAGCCTCAGGCGACGACAGCCCGCGACCAGATCCAAGCCGCACAGCCCGAGCTGGCGCGTCGGACGATGTTCGGCCTCGACGACGAGGCACAGGCACTCACATTCGAGAGAGCCGCTGAATTGGTTACCGCAACATACCGGGAGCTCGTTGAAGCGCTCGGACCCCAGTTCGAGGGCGGGTACTTTCTCTATCGCTTTTCCGATCCCACCTACCTCGTTGCCAACGCCGTCGTCCGCGCAGTCGCTGGGACCGTTCTTCGAAGCGGCGGGCGTGCCGTCGACATCTGCGGAGGATCAGGACATCTGACGCGGTCGCTCCTGGCCCTCTCTTCTACCCCTCCGGTGCTGGCAGACCTCTATTTCGCGAAGATATGGCTGGCCCGGCGGTTCACCGCACCAGGTTGCGAGGGGGTCTGCTGCGACGGGAACGCCCCTCTCCCGTTCGCGCGCGGCACGTTTCGCTTCGCCATGTGCTCCGACGCGTTCCAATACATCTGGACCAAGCGCCAATTCATCGGCGAAATGGCTCGGTTGATCGATCACGGCGGAGAGCCCGGTGCCGTGCTCATCAGCCACACACACAACGAGCGACAGTGGAGCCCATCGCACGGCCAACCGCTAGCTCCCGAGGGGTACCGTGATCTCTTTGAAACGTTGACGCCGCGAATATTGGGTGAGACGGCTCTCCTGGCTGATGTCGTCAAAGGCGGACCTCTGGACCTTTCACGAAACGAACCGGCTGAAACGCTCGACCGGGAGCCGGCATTGACGATTGTCGCGACTTCCCGCGCGGACGTCTTGACGTCCCACCCCCTCACGACATCGCAAGCGTCGATCGGCGAACTGCGGCTCAATCCGCTCTACGCCGTCACCACGGATGGCGATCGGCTGCAGCTTCGCCTGCGCTTCCCGTCGCAGGACTACGAAGACGAATATAGTGCGTGCCGCCAATATCTTTCCGAGACAGCGACCGTCGACCGTCGCACTATCGACGCGATGAACCAGGCTCAGCAGCCGGCCGATCTGGGCGACCTGGTCCGCCGGCGCATCGTTCTCGATCTACCGAAGCGCTATTACTGATTTCAGACCTGTCGGTCTGCATATTCTCAAATCCTCAAATCCTCAAATCCTCAAATCCTCAAATCCTAGGATTCTCAAATCCACCGAATTACGTTAGACTCCGTACCCATTATGTTGTTTAACGTAACCAATCCGTTCGTGTACGGCGAGGTTGTACCGGCTGCAGCGTTCGTCGATCGCGTCACCGAACTGGAGCGGCTGGTCGGCGATCTGGCGGCGGCCCAGAAGGTGTTTCTGATCTCCCCACGCCGCTATGGCAAATCCTCGTTGATCCGGCGGGCGCTGGCTGCCATGTCCAGGCGGGGTGCATTGACCGTGGAGCTGACCGTCAGCAGTTTCAGCTCCTATGTTGGCTTTCTCGAAGGCTATACACGCGCCCTTCTGACCTCCGAAACCCAATGGGACGAGGCCCGCAGCTGGCTCCGGGACGCGATTCGATCGGCAAAGGCGGAGATCCGTCATGCCGGCGTCCGGGCCTCGGCGGGACGCGGCGCACGCAGCGGCTCGAGCCGCGGTTCGAGTGCAGCAGGACGACCGGTTGAGAGCGGGCCCACTGTCGCCTTCCCGAACGTGAGAACCGATCGCGACGTCTCGCGCCTCGCGCAAGAGGTGTTCGAGCTGCCCGCCAGACTGGCTGAGCGACGCCGGCGCAAGGTGATTGTGGCGCTGGACGAATTCCAGGCGATCGGCGGCTTCAACGGCGGATCGGTCGAACATGCGATGCGTGCGGCCGTGCAGCACCAGCGGGACGTCGGCTACGTTTTCGCGGGCTCGGAACCAAGCTTGATGGAACGGATGTTGGGGCCGAAGCGGCCGTTCTACAAGGCCGGACCGGTCATGCGGCTCGAGAAAATCCCGGGCGACGAATTTGCGGCGTCCATCGACGAACGCTTCAAGCGCTCCGGTATCGTTCCAGAAGCGCACCTCGGCCACGCGATTGTCGAGCTCGCCGGCAATCTTCCGTACGACGTCCAGCGGTTGGCTCACGAGACGTGGGACGACGTCCGGGCCGGCGGCCGGAAAAAGGCGACCTTCGACGACCTGCATCAGGCTTTGAGACGCCTGATCGCCGAACAGGCGACCATCTTCGAAGCACTGTGGCAGCGCCTGACGCTCTCGCAGCGCGCGACTCTACGCGCTGTCGTGCTTCAGGACGGACGCGAGCTGCTGTCGGGAGACGTGCGCACGCGCCATCGCTTGGGAGGTCCATCCACAGTCCAGGCCTCTCTCACGGCGCTCCTGCGCGACGACATCATTTATCGCGAGCAGGACCGGTATCTGGTCGTCGATTCGCTGCTGCGGGAGTGGATTGCCAGACAGACGTTCTAGGTGACCACTCTCCTGCCCTTCCAGCCCCTCCAGCCCTTCCAGCCCCTCCTGCCCTTCCAGCCCTCCCGCCGTGCATTCTGGCTCTACACTGGGATCCTCATGAAGGTCGTGATCGCTGGCGGCACCGGTTTCCTCGGCGAACCTCTCGCTCACGCCCTGACCGCCGAAGGCCACGAGGTGGTGATTCTCACGCGAAGCGGCCCACCCCCGCGAGCCGGCTCGCTGCGGTTCGTCACCTGGTCGCCGACGGGTGGCTCAGGCTCCTGGGCCGACGAGGTCGAAGACGCTGCCGCCGTCGTCAACCTGGCTGGCGAATCCATCGCCGCCCGCCGCTGGTCGGACGAGCACAAGCGCCAGATCCTCGAAAGCCGGGTGCAAGCGACACGAGCCCTCGTCGCGGCCATTCTTGCCGCGACACGGCGGCCCCGGGCTTTCATCAGCGGTTCGGCGGTCGGCTACTACGGGCCTCATGGCGACGAAACTATCACCGAGGAACAATCGGCGGGCACGGACTTTCTGGCCAAGGTCTGCGAGGCATGGGAATCGGAAGCCACCGGCGTCGGCGACGCCGCGCGCGTCGTCTCCATCCGGACGGGCCTCGTGCTCGACGGTGGTGGCGGCGCTCTGCCGCAGATGCTGCTGCCGTTCAAACTTGGCGCAGGCGGCCCGCTTGGATCTGGGCGCCAATACTGGCCATGGATCCATCGCGATGATTGGGTCGCCATGATCCGTTGGGCGATCGACACCCCCGAGGTTGAAGGCGCTCTCAACGCGACAGCACCAAACCCTGTCACCAACGCGGAGTTCGCAAGAGCGTTAGGGCGGGCGATGCACCGGCCGGCCTTCATGCCGGCGCCGGCATTCGCACTTCGTCTTGCACTTGGAGAAATGGCCGCCCCACTCTTGCTGTCCGGTCAACGCGCGATACCAGCCAAAGCTCAACGGCTCGGCTTTGTTTTTCGACACACCCAGGTCGATGAGGCACTGCGGGCGATCTTTGAACACGCGTAGACTGAGGTTGAGCGTGCAGATTTGCCGCGGGATTCGCATCGCTTTTCGCACTGCGTCACTCGCGGCGGGTGTCTGGCTTTCCATTCCATCGAGTCCCGGTGTTGTCGCTTTTCAGGAATCGACTCCGTCACCCAGCGCCCGATCGCTGACCGTGGCCAGCTTGAACATGGCCAGGAAAAGCAACCTTGAAGAGGTTCTCCGCGACACGCGAGTGCTCTTCGAGCGGCTTAAGGTCGATATCCTGTTCCTTCAGGAAGTCGAGCAGGATGTCGGCGATCCGGAGGTGATCGCCGAAGAACTGGCGCGCACGTTCGATTTTCACTGGTATTTTGCGCCGACGGACTTCTGGGAGGACGGCGGCATGCAGGGATTGGCGACGCTGAGCCGCTTCCCAGTCGTAGATACCGAGGTGATTCCACTCAAGCATTTCGATCTTCGTTACCGCATGCGAAATCGCATCGGTCTTGCGTTGACCACGATGACGCCATTCGGACCGGTTCGCGCCATCAACGTCCACTTCGATTCTCGGATCAATCCGTCCGAACGGCTCGAACAACTGGCCCCCATTCTCGATAAGGCAAGCGAGTTCGATGGCGCCTGCATCGTCGGAGGAGATTTCAACACGTCTCCTTTTCGGTGGTACGGCCGATGGTTCCCCCTCCCATACGGGGGTCAGAAGGAAGCGGTCCTGAAAAGGTTTTCTTTGTGGGGGTTTGATACGCCGTTCATCGCAACGGGTCCTACCTTCAAGTTTTTGGGGTTGAAACTCGATTGGATTTTCTCGAGGGGACTCCATCCGATCGACTGGGGGATCGAGACGATCGATTTCTCGGACCACCGGGCGATCTGGACGAGGATGTCCTAATTGCTGGACTTGACGACACCGACGAGGTACTTGTCTCCAGTTGGAGCGGGCACGCCGCCCTCCGGTTCAATGGTCACTGCGAACGCGACCGGCCTGGTGACACCGCTTGGCATGCTGTACACGACGTTCACGCCGCCATCGGTCCTCGGCTTCAGTAATCCAGCGCCAATCGGCGATTCCGCGGTCACTATCCACAGCTGGTAGGTCCGGCCGGCAGGAAGCGGCGGGAGGTTGGACGCGGTGAACACCAACCCCTGTGAACGACTCCAGAACGCACGCGCCGAGGCTTGCGGTGCGACCGGCTGGCCGTCCAGTTCGACCCGCATGAGATCCGAAGCGGCGAGAACGACGATGACCGCTCGTTCGTCGTTGTTGGCGGCACTCGCGGCCGAGCGGGCGTCGTCGGCTTGTCGCTCGGCAACGTCGGCGCGCGCGCGGGCGTCACGGACGGTCTGCTCGAGCGCTCCAATTCGACCCCGCTGGCTGACGGAATAAGCCGCCAGGCCGGCGGCTAGAACCAAGGACGCGGCGGCAAGGAGCCACGGGGCCAGGGCCCCAGACCGGCGAGGCTCACGTGTGGCCCGCGGAACCGTGGATGCCGGGCTCCCTTGAGACAGGCGCGCCAGAACGCGGCCGCGGGCGGCCGCTGGTGGGTCGGCTGCTGGAGCGCCATGCGCGAGCGCGACGACCACCGGGCCGAGCGAACGGACTTCTGCTGCGCATTCGTCACAGGCCGACAGGTGGGCTTCGAACTGCAGGCGCTCTTCGGCGCTCAAGATGCCCAGGGCGTAGGCGGCCGCCCGCTCCCGCAATTCGTCGTGATCGGGTGAAAAGGTCACAGTACTGCCACCTACGGACTTCTACGGCGCTCGGCGGCAAAAAGATGGCCTAGCGGGGCGGATCCGGCATGTAGTCCTCCGGCGGGACGACTAACAGGACACGGGCGCCCTCATCGGTCCACAACTCTTCGTGATCGGTACCGGCATCGGCGTGCAGAAAGTCTCCCGGTCCCATGCGTCGACCGTAGGTGTACACGGTGCCGGAAACCACGAAACACTCCTCGGCGCCAGTATGGTGATGTGGCGGGAAGCGCGTGCCCGGAGCGACGTCCAGGAGAAGCGTCGCATATCCGAGCTCGCGGTTCATGGCAAGGACTTTCATGCGGATCCCGGGTACGGGATGCGGCCACCAGACATCGTGGGCTTCGAAGTTGAACACAAACCCGTCCGGCAGTGCGGGCAGGCTTGCGCGAATCCGCGCCATCAGCCGGTCTCGCACTTCGGGCCGCGGCGCCTCCGTGCTGGCGGCTGCGAGCTGCGCGAGCGGGAACTCGAGGTCTTCGAAGTCGATCGTCATCTCTATTCGTATCGCCGGACTCCAACCATGGCCTGCTCGAGCTCGCGCCTGAGCGTCATCAGCCCGGTTCGAACCCGCGTCTTCACTGTCCCCAGCGGCAAGCCAAATCGCTCGGCAAGCTCCGATTGCGTGAGCCCTCGGAAGTAGGCCTCTTCGATCAACAAGCGCTGTTCGGGCGGAAGCGCTTGCAGTGCGCGCGCGACCGTCCGTTGCTGCTCGCTCATCGCAGCGTGCGCCTCGGGCGTCTCGACCGGAGGCGGCAGTGGCGTCGCCTCGACGGTGCGCGCGCGGACACTGTTCGCCCGGAACCGGTCAATCGAGCGGTTCCGCGCGATCCGAACCAGCCAGGCCGCCGGTGCTCCAAGCTCGGCATTGTAGGTCTCGGCGCGTGTCCATACTTGCACGAAGACTTCCTGAAGAACTTCTTCAGCTTCGCTGCGATCGCGAAGAATTCGAAGTATCAGGCCGTACAGCAGCCGGGCGTGCTTGTCGTATAACTCGCCAACCGCGGACTCGTCGCGCGAAATGATTCGATTCAGCAGCGCGAGATCGGCGCGAGTGTCATCTGAGCTTTGCATTCCAGGACTTCAAAAGCGTTTGCATCTTATCAGTATTCCGCCAGGCTGCGCAGAGCGGCGACGATCCCATCCTTACCGGGCAGGTTCGCCTTCTCGAGCACGTGAGAAAAAGGACAGTGGGTATCCGGATACGTCAGTCGCCGCACCGGCGCGTCGAGCTGTTCGAAGCGCTCTTCCATGATCACCGCCGAGAGCTCGGCGCCGACGCCAAGCGTTTTGACATCCTCATGAACGATCAATACGCGGCTGGTCCTGTCGACGGATTGGAAGATCGCCGTTTTGTCGAAAGGATGCAAGGTCCGGAGGTCGATGACCTCGACCTCCACGCCCTCCTTTGCAAGCTGGTCTGCCGCTTCGAGCGACGGTGTCAGCATCGCTCCATAGGTCACGAGCGTGACATCGTTGCCTTCTCGCTTCGTCGCCGCGATACCGATGGGTACGATCTCGTCGCCCTCGGGCACGGGGCCTTTCGCCCGACGATACAAGTACTTGTGCTCACAAAACACAACGGGATTGTCGTCGCGAATAGCCGCCTTCAGCAGCCCCTTCGCGTCGTACGCGGTTGCCGGGGCCACCACCTTCAGCCCTGCGCGGTGCACGAACCAGGCCTCCGGATTCTGCGAGTGATACAGGCCGCCGCCGACATTCCCGCCGCTCGGTGCACGAATGACAATCGGCACCGATGCGCGACCACCGTAGCGATATCTCAGCGTGGCGGCCTGATTGACGATCTGGTCGAACGCGCATGAGATGAAGTCCGCGAACTGCATCTCGGCAACCGGCCGGTAACCCCGAAGCGACGCCCCGATGCTGATTCCGACGATCGCTGATTCGGAGATGGGGGTGTCGAGGACGCGCGATTCGCCGAACTCGTCGTAAAGCCCCTGCGTGACACCAAAAGCGCCCCCATAAGCGCCGACGTCCTCGCCCAGGACGAATACCTTCGCGTCGCGCCGCATCTCCTCGATGAGCGCTTCGCGGATCGCTTCGAGATAAGACAGTTCTCTGCTCATATGGACAACTGCAAACCACGAAAACACGAAGGACACGAAACCAGGTTCCTTCGAGATGTCTTCGTGATCTTCGTGACTTCGTGGTTGGCGGAATCAAGCATACAAGTCGGTGACGGCATCTTCAGGTTGCGGGTCCGGCGCATTCGTCGCGTACTCCACTGCCTCGTCGATGGTTTGGGCGACACGGCCCTCGATTTCGCGCATCTTGTCGTCGGTGAGTACGTGGCGCGCTTGCAGGTAGGTGGTAAACGTCGGAATTGGATCTCGACTCTTCCACATTGCCAGCTCTTCGTCCGTCCGGTAGAACGCCTTGTCGTGCTCTGAATGGCCGTGCCATCTGTAGGTCTTGCACTCGATGAGAGTCGGGCCTTCTCCGCTTCGGGCGCGAGCCAATGCTCCTAGAGTCGATTGATAGACGGCAAGCACGTCATTTCCGTTGATGGCCACACCGTCGAAACCGTAGCTGTGCGCTCGATCCGCGACGTCGTCAATCGCCATGCTCTTTTCGATCGGAACCGAGTACCGCGTACTGGTTGTTTTCGCAGACAAACACGATTGGGAGGCTGTGCACGCCCGCAAAGTTCAAGGCCTCGTGAAAGTCGCCGGTATTGCTCGCGCCTTCGCCGAAATAGGCGACGACGACGTTGTCGGTGCGTTCGATCTTGAACGTGTATCCAATTCCGGCAGCGACCGGCAGGTTTGCTCCGAGCATGCTCGTATTGCCGAAAATCCCCAGTTCCGAAACACCGCTGTGAAGCGCCGAGTCGCGACCCTTCGACAGACCGGTGACCTTTCCAAACATCTGCGACATCATGACCCGCGGCTCGACGCCTTTCATGAGAAACGACCCGAGATCTCGATGGAGCGGGCAGATGTAGTCCTCCTTGCGGAGCCCGAAACAGGTGCCGACAATGATGGCTTCCTGGCCGATGCCGGTATACACGCCGCTGCGCACTTTGCCCTGACGGACGAGAATGCTGAGCCGTTCGTCGAAAGCCCGAATCAGCTTCAGCCAGAAGAACATGTCCAGGAGCTGCTCGGACGTCAGTTTGAACTTGGTTCGTTTGATTGGAGGCATCGAGGCGCGTCGAATTGAGCCGAGGGTAGTTTAGCCGACGCATCCCAGCTCGCTACCTCAGCCAAACTGTTGGAGGCGGGTCGCCCGTGAGCGAAAATCGAGCGGAAATCTGCGCGCTTTTTCGTAAACGCCAGCCACATTGAATCTTACGGTTGCGCTATGGAATAGTACTTCCGCTTGGCAATGGGGCCTTTCTCGCGTCGTCCGGCCGCAGTCCACATCGCGAGCGCCCTCACCGGTGGACTGCTTCTGTGGCTGCTCTCGGCCACCGCCGCCTATGCGTCGCCAACTCCGGTCCGCTCCGGCGTTTGCGCTGCGGACGCAGCAGGCAAAGCTGCAGCGGCTTCGCACGGAAGAAAGTACTCGTTCACGGCGGGCCGGAGGGCGAGCCGCTACGCGTGGCTGACCCGCGGGCTGGTGCGCGGCCCGGTCGTGCCGCACGTTCACGACGATCGCGTCAGAATATTCCGTGAAAATGGCCCGGCCACCATCGAAGGTGACCGTGTCGTCATTGGCGGAGGTGACGAACAACCGCTGCCAACGGTTCTGAACCCTCTCGGCGTTCTAGTTTCCCCACCCAGCAGCCGGCCCACCGATCGGACCGTTTTCCGACAAAGACCTCGCGGACCTCCTCACTCGATCGCCTGACCCGACTTGCCGGCGCCCGAGCGTCCCTGCGGCTACGCAGCGAGACGTCTGCTCGGGTTCTAGCTGAGCAGTTTTGGATTGTGCAAATCGAGGTGAGCCATGCGAGTGATTCTCGCGGACTTGAGGTCCTGTCGAGGTTTCGTCAGCAAGGACACGGTCGTGGGCGGCTACGGATCCCGACTCGATCCGTTTTCTCGTGTAACGACCGTGACCGCGTACTTGAAAAAACAGTTTCACGATGTGCCGAGCGTGCATCTGGCGTACATGGCCGCAATACTGGCGCGGGCCGGGCACGACGTGCGCTGGACGCGCAGCGAGCTCATGGAAGGCGAGGTTGCGCTGGTCCTCTCGTCGCTGGTGGACTACAAGAACGAGACGGCGTGGGCTGATCGGATGCGGGCGCGCGGCGTCAAGGTGGGGTTTGTGGGGATCACCGCCTCCAAGATGCCGCGCCTCTTCGCCGATCACTGCGATTTCATTCTGAGTGGTGAACCCGAGGCCGGCGCGATGCGCGTGGCACAGGGGGACATTCCTACTGGGATCGTCGCCAGCGAACAGATCAACGATCTGGACTCGCTTCCGTTCCCGCGATGGGATCTCGTGACCGAGCCGCGGAGGACCTACGGGATTCCGCAGCCGTTCCGGCCGATTGGCGGGGGGTTCCCCCTGCTGGCCAGCCGCGGTTGCCCGGAATTCTGCACGTATTGCCCCCACCGGATCCTCGCCGGCTATCGGGCCCGATCGATTGCCAACATCGTGGACGAGCTCGAACGGCTGTGCGATCAATATCCCCGGCCGTACGTCATCTTCCGCGATCCCTTGTTTACGCAGGATCGCGAACGCTGTCTGGAACTGTGTGAAGAGATTCAATCGCGCGGCCTGGTGCTTCGATTCGAAGCCGAAACGCGGCTCGACCGTCTCGACGTCGAGCTGCTCGATCGTTTGTATGCGGCCGGCTTCAGCACGATGAGCTTCGGCGTCGAATCACTCTCGCCTGCGACCTTGAAGAAATCCGGGCGGCGGCCGATCCCCGAGGCACACCAGCGCCTGATCATGGAACACTGTCGTACGCGTGGTATCGTGACGGCCGCGTTTTACGTACTGGGGTTCCTCCAGGACGACTGGAACTCCATCGCCGCCACAATCGACTATGCCACCGACCTGGGGTCGACATTTGCACAGTTCAAGATCCTGACTCCGTATCCCGGAACGCCGATGTTCAAGCAACTCGAACCGCTCTTGACTGAAACGGACTGGGAAAAATTCGATGGCTACACCCCGACGTTCCGCCATCCCAACCTGACCGCGCGTGAGCTGCGCTTCCTGCTCGGTGCGGCCTATACACGGTTCTATATGCGGCCGTCGTACCTTGCGAACCTGTTGAAGATCAAGAACACGGCGATTCGTGAATGGGTGAATCGGCTCGATCGTCGCGTGAACGTCCGCCACGCCCGAAAAGAGATCGCCGGCATTTCACGCCCGGTTGCATGCTGACAGCCATCTCGCGCTATGGCGCGCGAGTTCTTCCGAACACCAATGAAATCGTCGCGGGCTGCAAAGCCCGCGGCGAGTTCATACAGGGCCCCGACATCGCCCGATTCGAACATGCGTTCACGGCCCGAGCCGGTGGGGGCCACGCGATCGCGACCTCGTACGGGCGAATGGCCTTCTACTACATTCTCAAGGCGTTGGATTTGCCGGTCGGATCTGAAATCATCCTGCCGGCTCTGACCTTCTGGGTGGTGCCCGAGTTGGCGCGGGTGGCTGGGTTGAAAGTGGTATTCGCAGACGTCGATCCCTCGACGTTCACGTTGGACCCGATCTCGCTCGAACGGGCCATCACACCAGCGACGCGCGCCGTGGTCCCGACGCACTTGTACGGATTGCCGTGCGACATGACGGCAATCACGGCCGTCGCCTCGCGGCATGGCTTGAAGGTGGTGGAAGACTGCGCGCACGCGATCGGCGCGACCTTCGAAGGAAAGGCAGTCGGTACTTTTGGTGATGCCGGCTTCTTCAGCTTTCAGACGCTCAAGCCACTCAACTGCTACGGCGGGGGAATGGCGCTCGTCAAGGACTCCGCGGTGGCCGATCGGGTGAGAACACTCGCCGAGGGTGAGCCATGGCCCTCAGAAAAGCGGATCGAACAGCGTCTCCTGATCGGGCGGCTGCAACGGATTTTCATCAGGCCCTCGGTATTCTCCATCAGTGCGTTTCCGATCTTGTGGGTGTCGTCGCTGATCGGGGCAAACCCGGACGTCTATCTGTGGGAGGACATCCGATCGCTCGATCCGCTCCCCGAAGCCTACACGGAACGATTTCCAAACGTGCAGGCGGCGATCGGACTGGCGGCGCTCGAAAGGCTCGACGACTGGACCGAACGAACACGGCGTCACGCCGCTGTGATGGATCGCGCGCTTGGCGACCTGCCCGGTGTGAGCACTCCGGTGATCCCGCCCAAGTCTGCTCACGTGTACTACCAATATTGTGTGTACGGGCCGCAGCGCGATGATCTGGTCGTCCGCTGCGTCCGCCGCGGAATAGATATCGAGACGCTGCACGTTGATGTCTGTGCCGATTTGGCGCTCTTTGCGGGCGCCGCCGTCGAGCCGCCTGGCGCGCCCGGGGCCCGCCGGGCGGCGGAAGCGATACAAATCCCGGTGTATGCCAGCCTGACGGACGAACAGGCAGAGCGTGTTGCGCGAGTGGTTCGCGAAGTACTAACGCCCTGAGCCCTGAGCCCTGAGCCCTGAGCCCTGAGCCCTGAGCCCTGAAAATGCCCTATCTCGCCATCTTCCTCTTCGCAATCATCGAAGGCGAGATCTACTACAGCGCGATGTGCGCCCGCGCGATCACCGGCGATCTGAACTGGTTAGCCGTCATCGCGACCGGCGCATTCGGCGGCGCGGTCGGCGACCAGCTGTGGTTCTACGTGCTTCGAGGACGAATCCACTGGCTCGATCGTTTTCCCCGTCTGGGCGCCTACCGAAACATCGTGAGCGCACGTGTTCATTCCCACGAGACAGGCATCGTGCTCGCCAGCCGCTTCTTGCCGGGCCTGCGAACGGCTATCCCGATTGCCTGCGCCTACGCCGGAATGCGTCCTCTCAAGTTCAGCGGACTCCATCTGGTGAGCTCGTTCGCCTGGGCTGTCGCGATCATGCTGCTGGTCAAGGGCGGCGCCAGCACACTGGCTGCCCTCGGCGTGCAGTCGTGGTGGGGGCCGTTCATTCCGGCCGCTTTGGTCGTGATCTTCTTCCGCTGGCTGGCGCGGCCACCTCGCCCGAAACCGGAACCGTAACCCAAGAAATCGGGCGATGAACCACCAAGAGCACAAAGCTCACAAAGAGGAACGCGCTAGCCTGTCCGTCGGTGACGCCCGACAGCCGGCCCATCGTTGATATCGCGACCGCCATCGAAGAAGAACGGAATCGCTGGCCGTGAGCGTGTTCCTCGATACCAGAGAATCTAGCCGGGCTCAAGCGAAAGCGCTCTTAACGCCCCGAACCTTGACGTGGCGTGGCCGTGGGCGCCTTGCCCAGGCTGATCAGGTTCGCCAGCAGCTGATAGGCGCCGTCGGTCCCGGCTGGGAGCTGACGCCACAACCCAAGGCCGACGTAAACCCAATTTCCCTTGCCGTACGTCGTCTCGACGAGGGCACCGCGCTTTTCACCTTCGTTGAACGAGAAGGGATCTTCGAGGGACACGATGTCCCGGTAGCGCGGATCGCGATCACCGAGAAAATACAGGCCGCGCTCTTGCACCCAGCCCTTCCATGTGGCGCTGGTCACCTCGTTCGGATACGTGACCAGCGGATCACCAGGCGCGACGATGTTCACCGGAACGGTTTCATCCGTGACGCGGTTGTCGCTGACGAGCGCAGGATACGGACCGTAGTAGGTTTCGTTGAATTCGAACTTGTTGTACTGAACGATGACCGTTCCACCGCCGTTCACGTAGTCGAGCAGCCGCTTGTTGTTGGCGCGCAGGTCGGCGCGATGCTCGTAGGCGCGAACACCCGTCACGATCGCGTTGAACCGCGACAGGTTGCCCCAGGCAAGGTCTTCCGGGGTGATGAACTCTAATTTGACGCCGAGCTGTTCAATGGCCGCGGGGACATCGTCACCCACGCCTACGATGTATCCAACGGTCAGGTTGGGAGCCGTCTTGACGTTGATCACCTTCAACGTCACATCCGCGTCGTGATAAATGTGCTGGCGGCGAATGTGCGGATATTCAATCGTCTGGTAGCCGCGCTCGAACGTCCGGCCGGCGGACGAGACGACGGCGCGAACGTGATACACGCCGAGCGCTGCATCGGCGGCCGGCTTTACGGTGAAGCGGACGGTTTGCGATTCGTCCGGACGGACGAACGTCACGGCTTGCTGCTGCGGCGAGACGGACCATGCCGCCGGCACATTCAGCTTGATCACTCCTTCGGAAGCGCCGGACGTGTTGTTGACAACCGTCACCCGCACTTCGCGTTCCGCCTTCGCTGAAGCCTCGAAGGAACGCCGGGACCTTGGTGCAGACTGGGTGGACTGGGACGCGCCCGGTAACGCAGTCAACGATGCGACCGGGACAATCGCGATTTCGGGCGACACCCGCACCGAGACTGCGGGCACCACCAACAACTCGCTCCGTTTCTCGCCGCTGAAGATGTCGCCCTCGTACCGGTGCTGAATGGGCAGATCGGCGATCACCTCTTCGCTCGATGGATCTTGCGACGCCAGGTTGAACCCGAAGGCGATCTGCGCGTGAAACGGAGTAGGCCGGTACGGCAAGCCAAACGGCGCATCCGCGTCGAATGTATAGCGGCCGGCTTCACCTTGTCTGTGCCAGTAAGGCTCGCTGATGCGAGCGCCGGCCGGCACTTTCAGAGTCACGTCGCATCGGGCGACTGTCGCCTTCTTCAATTGTGAGACGACGGAACCCGTCGGCGGGGCCTCTGCGCCCCTTCCCCGTCCGCCACGACCGCCGCCGCCGATGACCTCGGCGAGCGCGCACTGCGCTTCACTATCGAATCCGCTGATCTTCGGCTGCGTCACGGTGAAGTTCGCAGAACCATTGTTGGCTACCACGACCGACACCTTGACCGCCTGGCCCGGGACGACAACGCCGTCGTCGGCTAACGCTTCGATGCGCACCCCGTTGGCCAACAGGACGGCTTTCTGGAATTCCGTTTCCTTCTGCTGCAAACGGAAATCGAGATCGTCGCGGCCGCCTTGAGCGACCGGCATGGCACGCAGTCGGCTTCGCAACGAGCGGACCGCGTGCAGACCGTTGAGGAGCGGAGGAACGGTGGCGTCGTGAGTATCGCTCTCGAATGTCTTTTGGGCTTTCTGTACGGCAGACGCGATTGCGCTCAGGCCGTCGAGAATTTCTCCGGGGACCGCGTTGCCCGCCAACTGTGCAAGCCCACCGATGCTCGTGTCGACGCCGTCGAAAAGCGATGTTTCCGTTCGTTGCAGCTGACCGGGGATCGTCGATTCTACGAGCTGATAGTTGGCTTCGGCTGGCCCAGGTAATGCTAGAAGCTGCGCCGTGCCCTGGCACTTGTGCATGCTCCGCGCCTCGCTACCGATCTCGCTGTAGGTCTTGCCGAGCAGCGGATCGTAGACCGCCAGATTGAGCCGGCAGGTCCGTTCGGCACTCTGAGCGTCAGGGCCGAACCCGGCCTGCGAGTAGTACTTCTTCGGTTGCCACGGGCGCAGCCCCTCCTTGAGCTGCTCCGGATACTTCGTCGGATCCCCGGCAGCCTTGAAAGCCTCCCGCGACAGCACCGCCGACGCTTGATGGTGTTGCCCCCCGCCGGTTCCCGCTGGGCTCATGCCGACCATGACGTCCGGTCGAATCGTGCGAATCAATCGGACGTAGTCGGCGACGATTTCGTCCCGTCCCCACTTTTCGAACGTCTCGTCGATACTGAACGAATAGCCGAAGTCGACGGCTCTCGTGAAGTACTGCTCGGCGCCATCGAATCGATGAAGAGCCGCAAGCTCTTCGGTCCGCAGCACACCGAGCGCCTCGAAGATCTCCGGGCCGATCTCGTTCTGACCGCCGTTGCCTCGAGTCGCCGTGGCCAGAGCCGTTCGATACCCCTGGCCACGATTGAGCTGCACCAGGAGTCCGTTGTTCTCATCGTCGGGATGAGCCGTGGCCATCATGAACACGCCGGTATTCCCGAGGTGTCGCAGGGCCAGACCGAGCGCGACATGCCCTTGCTCTTCGTCCACCGGGATCGCACGCATTTGAGCGCGCGGGGACCGGCCGAGCGCCGCCGCGAGACCGATGGCCACGCACACGCACACGACCAGCGCTTGAGACTTCCCCCTGGCGAGAGCGGCCCGGCTCATTCCTGGTTCATTCTGCCTGAGGCTGTGGGGGCATATCAATTACGGGAAAGCACTTCCTTGTAATACGCCTCGTAGAGCGGCACGATTTTTTCGTCACAAAAACGCTCGTGTACCGTCCGGCGCGCCTCCGAAGCGATGCGACGATGCAGCGACTCGTCCGACAACACCATGATTGCCGAATGGGCCATGCCGTCGAGGTCGTCGGGCGCGTGCAGGAAACCCGTGGCGCCATGCGCGATGACCTCGGGAAGACCGCCGACGCGCGAGGCAATCACCGGAACCTCGCACGACATGGCTTCGAGAGCAGCCAGCCCGAAGCTTTCCTGAGACGAAGGCAGCAGGAACACGTCTGAAATGGATAAGAGAGGCAAGACCTGATCCTGCTCTCCCACGAATGTCACGTGGCTGGTCAGGTCCAGGGCGCGTGCCCGTTGCACGGCGTCGCCGAGCTCGGGACCGTCGCCGACCATCAGAAGGCGCGCCGGGACTTCCTTTCGAATCCGCGAGAAGACCTCGATGACCGCGACGACTCGCTTGACCGGACGAAAGTTCGAGACGTGGATCACAATCTTTTCGCCGTCGCGTGCAAAGCGATGGCGAAGGTCGGCAACGTCAAGCCGACGATGAACGGAACAATCGAGAAAATTCGGAATCACTCGAATTTCGCAATCAAGCCGAAGCCCGCGCTCGGTGTCGGCCTTCAGGCTCTCGGACACTGCGGTGACGCCATCAGACTGCTGAATGCAGAATGCGACTGTTTCCGAGTACGACGGGTCGTTGCCAAGCAACGTGATGTCGGTGCCATGCAGGGTCGTAATGACTTTCGGCGGCATGCGATCGAGTGACGAAGCGAGAATCTGACGCGCGAGGTACGCCGCGGTGGCATGTGGAATCGCGTAGTGGGCGTGCACGATATCCAGTCGCTCGGCTCGAGACACCTGCACGATCTTGTTGGCGAGGGACAGGATGTAGTGCGGCTCCCGGAACAGCGGGTACGTGGGCGTTTCGACGCGGTGGAACGAGAGGCCCGGCTGGTAGTCGCCAAGCCTGAACGGGGTATCGCTGCTCAGGATGTGCACACGATGGCCGCGGGACGCGAGTGTCTTGCCCAATTCGCTCGCGATCACGCCGCTGCCACCGACCGACGCGTAACAGACAATTCCGACGTTCATTGAGCCACTTTCATCAGGGACGCCCGCAGGATGGGTTCCCGCACGACGATGCCTTCGGCCCAGCGAACGCCGGCCAGCGCGCCGAACTGCGCGTCACGACTTTCGATCAGCTGCCGAAAGAGAGGAGTGTTCAGGCGTGTGGCCGTCGCGCCCGGCGTCGCCCTCTGGAACTGGCTGGTATGGCAATCGAGCGCTTCCCGTTTGCGTTGATAGCAGTCGGACACGTCGATGACGAACGATGGCGGCGCCGAATCATTGATGAAGTAGTAGCAGATCCAATCGGGCTTCCACGCGTCCCCTTCGGCGGCGTACCGGCGGAGACCGCTGTTGAAGACCGCTTCGGTCAGCACTTCGCTGGCGGCGACGTGATCGGGATGCCGATCAGACCAGTAGGGCACGGCGACCGTTCGGGGGCGATGACGCCGGATGAAGGCGACCGCCTGTTCGAGATGGGCGGGGTCTTTTCCAATGCGACGGTCGGGCCAACGCAGGTTTTCGCGCCAGGCGGCACCGAGAGCCACTCGCGCCGCTTCGGCTTCGGCGAGTCGATCGTCCACGGTCCCGTTGCTGCCCATTTCCCCCGCCGTGAGGTCGCAGAGGCCAACCGTCAGGCCAATAGCAACATGCCGCGCAATCGTGCCGCCAAGACCGATTTCGAGATCGTCGGGGTGGGGCCCGAAGACAAGGAGATCAACGGACATCACAACACTCTAGATCATGGGCAGGAGAGGCGGGAAAGACAGGATGGGCAGGAAAGGAGCCCCTCCTGCCCTTCCAGCCCCTCCTGCCTATCGGAACCCGAAAACCTCGTCAGCCGGCTCGACCTCGTCCAGGTGATAGCGGAGAAGAATGCGGCTGGCCAAGTACGCCCCCGTGAGGCTGTGACTCGCATCACCAAATGCGAACAGATGATAGGGATAGTTTCGATGCGGGCCGATGTACGGCAGACCATCGTCGGTCTGCGCGTACGAGGCATCCCACCCGTACTCGGGCGCGATGCCGGAAATATCGGGATAAAGCGTCGACAGCTCGTACATCAGCTGTCCCGTTCGCTGCACCAGGATCTTGCTCCGCAAACGGTCAGACGGTGTTTCGGCGTCCGCACCCATCGCAAGGAGGCGGTCCTCGCCCACCCAGCGTACGAGGTGCGGCGGGTCCGCCGAATCGCGCACGATGGACTCTCCAGGGCCCAAGCCGCGGCGAACCTTCGCGGGCACTGGCTCGGTGAGCACCAGATAGGTTCGCCGAAACCAGAAGTGCCGGCGAAGCGCCTTGAAGAGCATGGTCGGCACGCCTGTGGCGACGACAACTCGAGAGGCGCGAATCGTGCCGCCGGCCGTGTACACGACCACACCTTTTCGTCCGAACTTGATCCTCGAGGCTGCCGAGCGCTCGAACACTAGTGCGCCGCGGTCGGCCGCCGCATTCAGCAAGCCCAGCGCTGCACGATACGGGTCGAGTGTCGCGCCATCATGGGCTCGAATCGCAGCGGCTGCCGCGATGCCCGTTTCCGAGGCTACGCTCCTGGCATTCAGCCAGGGGGCTTCCAGTCCAGCATCGCGGCGTTCCTTCTGTTCGCGCCGAAGGCGACCGGCCTGATCGGTATCAATCGCGATTGTGAAGGCCTCGTGTGATTCGAGTGAACACTTGATATTCAATCGGCGCAAGAGGGCCGCAAGATCCAACCCGGCCCGGTGCCAGGCCTGCCAGGCGCGACGGGCCCGACGCAAACCCAAGGCTTTCGCCAGCGTGGCGAATGGAACGCTCGGATCGTCGCCGATCCAACCTCCTCCGAAACCCGTGGCTCCTCGACCCACGTGATCGGCTTCGATCAGCACCACTTTGATGCCGGCCGCGGCAAACGCGTATGCCGTCGCACAGCCGGTCAATCCACCGCCCACGACAACGACGCCAGCCTCGATCGCTCCTCGCTGGCGCGGGTGAGACGGTACGCGTGATTTTGGAAATTGATCAATCCAGGGCGAGCGCCCGTACTTCGTCATGAGCGCGACAATTCTATCCGCTTTCTCTCATGCTACGATTTGCCGGTCTATGCGAGTCGCGGTGGTTGGCAGCGGCGGCGTCGGTGGCTACTTCGGCGGACAGCTCGCGTCAACGGGCACCGAGGTCGTGTTCATCGCACGCGGCGCCCACCTCGCCGCACTGAAGACGCGCGGCCTCAGGATTCAGAGCCCACTCGGAGACGTCGACCTGCCCACCGTCAACGCAACGGACGATCCTGCGGCCGTCGGTCGAGTCGATGTCGCGTTTTTCACCGTCAAGCTGTACGACACAGGTCCGGCAAGCGAGACTCTGCCGCCTTTAATCGGCCCCGATTCTGTAGTCGTCCCCTTTCAGAATGGCGTCGAGAGCGTCGCCGCGCTGACTCGCGTGGTGGGCCGCGAGCACACGGCTGGGGGAACGGCGTTCGTTTCCGCAGTGATTGCCGAGCCCGGGGTGATCCGCCACACCGTCAACAATCGGCTGACATTCGGCGAGCTCGATGGCACGCGGTCGTCTCGACTCGAATCGCTGCTCGAGGCGTGCCGGACGGCGGGCATCCAGGCGAAGCTGAGTGATCAGATCGAGGTTGATATCTGGACCAAGTTCGTGTGGCTCTCGACCTTCAGCGGAATGACGGCCGTTACGCGTCTTCCCGTCGGCGTCTTACGGGACGATCCCGATCTGCTTGCCATGTGTCAGGCGGCGGGGTTGGAAGCGATGGCGGTCGCGAGAGCCAAAGGCGTTGTGCTGCCGACGCAGGTGTTCGACGACATGATCACCAGCTTTCACGAGCTGCCACCGCAGGTGAAGTCGTCGATGCTCGAGGATCTGGAGCGTGACAAGCCCCTCGAGCTGCCGTGGCTCAGTGGGGCCATCGTTCGAATCGCCGACGAACTCGGTGTGCCGGCACCGACCCACCGCTTCATTGCCACGGTGCTCAAGCCATACGCGGCGGGTCGCCGGCAAACGTCTGCAGCCGTTTGAATGCTTGCACTTTCTCCGACCGATCGATTGCGGATCGATTGATGGCTTTCTGCAGGACTTCGATGGTCTTGTCGTAGGTCGACTTGTCGACGGGGAACGGCGTGCCGTCTTTCCCTCCATGCGCGAACGAGAATCTGGCGGGATCGCGCAAGCTAGCAGAGGTGCCGTGAACCAGCTCTGAAGCCAGCGCCAGCGCACGAAGCGTTTTCGGGCCAACGCCTTCGATACCGAGAAGCGATTCGAAATCCTTGGGAGCACGCTCGTAGGTTCTCAGCAGTATTTTCTCGAGATATGGACTCGCCACGTCGAGCTCGGGCAGGAGCGTGTGTCGAGCCGGCATAGTGAGAGTCCGAAGCGTGGTCTGCTCCGAGGCTTGCGGGATTGTCGCGAGAGCGCTCAGCGTCAGATCCGGCGGGTGCGCTGCAAGTTCTGCCGAACTCCGGCGAACCGGCTCGTTTTCGTGGGCCACGAGATTCAGCGCGTCGGCCCGGGCATCGCAGCATACGGCCGCGTGCGGGTCGTCCACAAAGCTCGCGACTTGATCTGACAGCCAGTGGTAGCGTCGCGCGGTCCGAGCCTCATCGCTCATGCCTTGCTGCACGACACACCAATCACCTGAGGCGGTGAAAAAGAAGACGTGATGATAGAGCTGATAGCCGTCCTGAACGGCGGCGCTGTCGACCTTCGCGGCGGTGCGGCTGGCATAGACAAGCGGCGTGGGATCGCGGGCGATTCGGTTGCACGACTCAGATATCTGCAGCGGCGCTTTGCGTGACGCCGCCCCCTTGCCTCCTGCAGCGAACAGCCCGATTTCGAGGTCGACATCTTTGAGCGCCTCCTTCACGGCGCCGCATACCGTGGTCGTCACGCCGCTCGAGTGCCAGTCGAACCCCAGGACGCAGCCGAATGCCTGAAACCAGAACGGGTCGGAAAGCCGACGAAGCACCTCGTGCGTGCCGAACTCGCCCGCCAGATAGACGACGATCTCGCGCGACAACCGGACCATCCGGCCAAAGAGCCAGGCAGGTGCTTTCCCACCGTGCAGCGGGAGCGATGCGTAGCCTGTATGACGCGGCACTGCTGTGTACTCTTGTCCAGGGCTGACCCCTGAGCCCTGAGCCGTGAGCCTTTAGCCCTGAACTAAACCACGTACGCATACTGACACTGATCGACGATGGCGCCGTCCTTAATCGCGCTGCGGCGGAGCCGGGCCTCCAACCGATAGCCAGCTTTCTCCAGAACGCGGCACGACGCGAGGTTCGACGCGAACGGTAGAGCGAACAGCCGGGTCAGTCCATGTCGCTCGATCGCATAAGTCGTCACCGCCGACAACGCTTCGGTCGCAATCCCACGCCCCCAGAACGGCTCGCCGAGCCAGTATCCAATCTCGGCCGAGACCCGTTCCACGTCCTGCTGAAGGACAAATCCAATGCTGCCAATCGCCTCATCATCGACAGTCACCGCGAAGACGGTTTCGGGATGCCGGCCGACCACGGATCGCAGGAATTCGAGGGCGTCCCGTCTCGTGTACGGAAATGGGAATCGATCGCGCAGGTTGAGCCAGATTTTACGGTTGTTTCCGTGAGCGACCAGAGCCTGTGCGTCGGAAAGCTGCCACGATCGAACGGTACTCCTCGACAGAGCGATTTGCATGATTCTGAAGTGCGAAGTCCAAGCGCGGCCGGTTAATCCCGCGATCGTATCAGCGAGAAGCGGATGGGTCGTTCAGCGCGATCCTCGACTGGCCGTTATAGGGCCTGTACGGGACGGCCCCTATCCCGATGACCTCTTGCCACAGACGGTCGCCGTCCACCTGGATGACGACGAAGTGGTGCGGGTTCTCCGCCACGTCCGTACCCGGCTTCATCAAGTGTTCGAGACTGACGCGTTGTGCCGCACCTGAGGCCAGATATGCGGCCACTTCGGGCTCACCTCGATACGTATAGATGGGCGCACCGCCGCCGCCCGTGACGACATGATCCATCCTGTACGCTGTGTTCCCATCGCTATACCGCTCGACCCAGTGCTCGTGGAGGTGATCGTGGCCGGTGATCGTCATGCGGACGTGGTGCCGTCGAAAAAGCGAGCCATACAGGTTTCGCATCGCCGCGGTCTGAACTTCGACGTTGTCGGTCGAGCTTGAAGCCGACGTGGCGCCTTGAGAACTTCCGCCGTGTGGTCCCGAGGAGAACATGGGGTGATGGAAAAAGGCGACGACGTGCCGGTAGCGCGACCGATCGAGCCGCTCGAGTTGGCTGGTAATCCAGGCGAGTTGAGTCCGGTCGTCGGCGATGTTGGAATCAATCGCCATGGCGAAAACATTTCCGTAGCCGACTGTGTATGTGAGGTACCCGTTCAGTCGCCGTGGCGAGCCTTCCGCTGGAATCAGTTTCGACACTGCCGCTATGGTGTTGCGAAGACCGATGGCACGGCTCGCTGGCAGGGCCGGGGCATCGTGGTTACCGGCGGAATAGAAGTACCACAGGCCCACGCCGCGGGTCAGTTTCTCGACGAGAGGTGAGAAGCTGACATCCCATTGAACGCTTTCTGTGCCCCTGGACACGGCGTCGCCCGAGTGCAAGGCGAACTTCACCGGGAAGCGAGTTGTCGAACGGGCCGCGACTGCCTGGAGCATGCTGTCGATCAGCGCGCCGTGATCGGGTTGCAGTGCCAGGCCATCGACCTGGCTGCGCGTGTCGCCATAGGCGATGAAAGAGAATCGCGAGATGCGGGCTGACTCCGCTTCCGAGGGAAAAGCCGCTGCTGGCGGTTCGATTGGGCGCGGCGGATCCGTTGCTGGTTCCTGAGCGAATGGCCGGCTAAGAGCCACACCAGCCAGTAAGACTCCCACGATCCAACCGCGCGATACTCGCATTCTTCACTCGCCGTTCAGACTCGGCAACTCGACTCTCGCGGCAGCCCCGCCTACTTCGTGCAATCGCCCAGCCGCTTGCCGGCGTACTTCATTGTCATTTCTCTGCCCTGCGACTTCACCCTCATGGTGCCCGTGTACGTGTCCGCGGAGTAGACAAATTCGCCGGCGCCGGTCATCTGATCGCATGCGACCGACCAATTCACCTTGTTGCCGTCCATCTTGTAGTCGCTGACCTTGCAGTTGTTGGGCGTCCCGCGACCACCCTGCGGCAGCGCTTTCTGAGGATCGGCCGCTTCTTCCTTGGTCACGCACTGCAGCGCTGTTTGCGGCGGCAGCGTCATGCCGGCCATTTCCATTTCGATCTTCACTTCCCATCGGCCATCCCGTCTCGCGCCTTGCGCAACGGCCGACGTGACAGCCAAAGCTGTCAGGCAGCCTATCACCAGAACCTTGCCGGTTTTCATCACGTGCCTTTCCTTCCTCGCGCCAAGCTGAGCGCTGGCGCCGCAGCCAGAGACCCCGGAGACCAATGTGCGACCGCTTCGCGACTTTCTATCGGTCGATGGACTCGGTGGCTGTGGGTGGTGAGCACGCTTACGGCGATTGACCGCCCTAGGGAACAGACTCTCGCTGGACTTGTCCGGCAATCTCTTCGCGATAGGTCTTGAGCTTGGCACGAAGGTCGGGTCGAGACGCGGCCAGAATCGAGACGGCCAGAAGCGCAGCGTTCGCTGCGCCGGACGCGCCGATCGCGACGGTGGCGACGGGAATGCCTCTCGGCATCTGGACGGTGGACAACAGGGAGTCCAAGCCGTTCAGCGCGCTTTGCACCGGCACGCCGATGACTGGCAGCAGGGTGTGCGCAGCCACGACGCCGGCCAGGTGTGCGGCTCCGCCGGCTCCGCAAATAATCACCTGGAGCCCTCGGCCCGCCGCAGTCGACGAGTATTCCGCGGTCAGCGCTGGCGTCCGGTGCGCCGAAAGAACCCGCGACTCGTGCGCGACGTCGAAGCGCGTCAGCATCTCGTCCGCGTGACGCATGGTTTCCCAGTCGGACTTGCTGCCCATCAGGATGCCAACGAGAGGAGCCGTCTCAGCCATCGCGCAGACATTTCATCACAGGAAGAAGCGGAAATCACAAAGAAGCCCGGAACCGGCACCATCCGGGTTGGATGTAGAATCGGCCCATGAAGCGTTTCGTTCTTGCTGTCGCGCTGATGTGCGCCACGCCGGCGTTCGCGCAGCAAGCAGTATCAATCGGGCCACCTAAGCTGGAGGTCCAGTACACGCAATTCACGCTTCCCAACGGATTGCGTGTGATCCTGCACGAGGACCATAGCGTCCCGATGGTCAGCTTGAACGTGTGGTACCACGTTGGCTCCGCACGCGAGCGGGCCGGCCGGACGGGGTTCGCTCACCTTTTCGAACACCTGATGTTCATGGGTTCCGGCCACGTCAAGCCAAGTGAATTCGACACGCTCCTTGAAGCAGTCGGTGGAACGAACAACGGCTCGACGGAAACCGATCGCACGAACTACTGGATCAACGTCCCGTCAAACGCCCTGGAGCTCGCGCTGTTTCTCGAGTCCGATCGGATGGGCTACCTCCTCGACACGATGACCCCGCAAACGGTGGATGCCCAACGCGACGTCGTCAAGAACGAGCGGCGCCAGAGTTACGAGAATCGGCCCTACGGGATGGCCGAAATCGCGTTGCCTGAAATGCTGTACCCCGAAGGCCATCCGTATCACTGGCCGGTCATCGGCTACATGCCAGACCTGACCGCCGCCAGCTACGACGATGTCGTCGCTTTTTTCAAGAAATACTACGCACCGTCGAACGCGAGTCTCGTCGTTGCCGGAGATCTCGATCCCGCCGCCACGCGCAAGATCGTAGAAAAATGGTTCAGCGACGTAAAGCCTGGCGCGGCCGTCGAGCCGCCCACGATTCCTGGCGTCGCGCTGACAGGCGTTCAAAAGAAAACGATCACCGACAGCGTACAGCTACCCCGCCTTTACGTGGCATGGCTCACCCCCCGACATTTCGAGCCGGGTGATGCCGCACTCGATGTCGTGGCCGACGTCCTTGCTGGCGGCAAGAACTCACGGCTCTATAAGCGGTTGGTCTATGACCTGCAGGTCGCACAAAGCGTTAGCGCTTTTCAGGCTTCCGGCGGTCTGGCGTCGCATTTCGAGATCGAAGTCACTCCTCGACCGGGCCATACACTCGACGAGATGCTGAAGCTCGTCGACGAAGAGGTGGCGCGGTTGCAGCAGGAACCGCCAAGCCTTCACGAATTGCAGCGTTCGTTGAATCAGATCGAGGCATCGTTCTACAACCGGATGGAACGAGTGGGCGGATTCGGCGGCAAGGCCGATCAGCTGAACGCCTACTCCACGGAGACCGGCAATCCCGATTGGTTTAATGAGGACCTCGCCCGTTATCGGGCGCTGTCGCCAACCGACGTTCGCGCAGCCGCCGAAAGCTTTCTCCCACGCGATCGGCGAGTGGAATTGACCGTCGTCCCTGAAGGCAAGCAATGAGACGCTGCCATCTGCAGTGGCGGTCACGGCGTACCGCCCATCTCATGGGGCTTGCCGCGATTCTCGCGAGCGTAGTTGTCTCGGCGCAGGCGCCAGACCGCAGCCGCCCGCCACAGCCCGGCTCACCCGCAGCTCTGAAGCTACCGGAGATCCAGAAGCGTCAACTTTCGAACGGTCTCCCCGTCTGGATGGTCGAGCTCCATGAAGTGCCGGTCGCACAGGTCAATCTCGTCGTTTTCAACGGAGCCGCCAACGACCCGGCTGGAAAATTCGGAGTGACGAGCCTGATGACGGCGATGCTCGAGGAAGGCGCCGGCTCACGTTCGGCATTGCAGATCGCCGATGATGTCGACTTCCTGGGCGCCGATCTCGGCACCGGCAGCTCGTTCGATGCCACGGCTGTTCGCTTGCATGTCCCCGTCGCGCGACTCGCCGACGCACTTCCCATCATGGCCGATGTCGTCCTGCGACCGACATTTCCGCAGGAAGAGCTGAATCGACTGCGCCAGCAACGGCTGACGGCAATCCTGCAGGCACGCGACGAGCCCGAGACAATTGCACCGCAGGCATTCCAACGCGTGCTGTACGGACCGTCGCACCGCTACGGCACCGCCATGATGGGTACGGCCGCCACAATCGGTGCATTCACCACTGCTGATCTTCGAGCTCAATACGCCTCGAGCTTCCGGCCGAACAACAGTGCTCTGCTCGTCGTCGGCGATGTCGTTCCGGATCGTCTGCAGCCACTCCTTGAAGCCGGCTTCGGAAGCTGGAAAGCCGAAACGCCCGCAACGGCGGCAAGACTTCCGGCGGTAGAACAACCTGCCAAGCGCGAGGTTTACATCGTCGACAAACCTGGAGCGCCGCAGTCGCAGATCCGAATTGGGTGGATTGGCGTCCCGCGCTCGACCGCCGATTACTTCCAGATCCAGGTCATGAACACGATCCTCGGTGGCTCCTTCGCGTCGCGACTCAACATGAACCTGCGCGAAAAGCACGGCTACACCTACGGTGCGAGCTCGGGATTCGACATGCGTGCCTCCGCTGGGCCGTTCACGGCAGCGGCCGGTGTCCAGACGGACAAAACCGCTGAGGCCTTGAGGGAATTCTTCAACGAGTTGAACGGCATCCTGCAGACGGTCCCGGCGGACGAGCTCGCACGCGCAAAGAACTACGTTGCGATGCGCTTCCCTTCAGGGTTCGAGTCGACTGGCGATATCTCGCGTCGTCTCGAAGAGGTTCTCACCTATCGCCTGCCCGACGACTATTTCGCCAAGTACGTGCAAAACATCGAGGCGATCACGGCAGCGGACGTGCAGCGCGTGGCAAAACAGTACATCCAGCCAACCCGCCTTGTCGTTGTGGTGGTTGGGGATCGAAAGGTCATCGAGCCCGGTATTCGCTCGCTCAATCTGGGTGCCATCAAAACTCTCAGCATCGACGACGTGTTCGGCCCGGCCCCGGTCGTTACTCGATAGGCACTCTCCGCTGGTAAACGAAGGCAATCACGAAACCGAGGATCAGGACGCCTGCCAGATTGAGCCCGGCATCCACGCCAAGAAGCGCTCGCGGGCCATATTGGTGGTGGAACCGTGTGTCGAGCCAACCGACGTAGGTGATCGCAAGATTTCCTGCCGCGACAAACAGCGCGTACTGCGCCGAAGCAGAAGCGCCAGCGCGACCGACGGCTTCGAGCACCACGGCTGAAAACGCCGCGTAGCAGAAGCCCGAAACCAGAAAGTACGCGCACACGCCAATTGCGTACGTCGACGGGCTGAGCGGTGCGAGCGCCATCCCGACGGCAACGATGGCCGTCAACGTTCCTGACATCAGGTACGCGATGCGCCTGTCCATACGGTCGCACAACCAGCCGCCGCCGATAGCGCCGACGGCGGTGATGAGCCCGTTGAGCGCGCCGTTGACGAGCGCCACGACACCAGGCGTCGCACGATAGTCCACTGCGATCGCCGCGAAAAAGTTCAGAAGAGCTGCCGTTCCTACCGGAGAGATGCAGAACAGCATGCCGGTCCATCCGGCTCGGGATCGCGCAGTCGTCCACACGTCCTGCAGCATCGCTCTGAAATGCTCGCGGGCGTCGCTGCGGGGCCGAACCAATTCCGGAATCGCCAGAGCCGCCAACGACGGCAAGATCATCGTTGCCGCCAGCATCGCGCCGATCGCGAGTTTGGGCACGCTCTGAGCCAGGATGAGGATGAGGCCTGCACCCAAGGCACCGCCTCCCAGGTTGCCGGCGTTGAGCCACCCGGCGGCCTTGCCGCGTTCGTGATCGTCAAGCGTGGTGGCCATCAGCCCGCCGTTGCAGCTTCCGACGAGCCCGTTCAGCAGCTGGCCAAGAAAGGTGAACGTCACGAACAGATTTGCCTGTCGGGGAAGCTCGAGCAGGAGCGCTACACACAGACAGAAAGCGCTCAGAATCGACATCAAGATGAGCCACGTTCGGCGACGTAGCCCCAGGTCGACGATAGGGGCATACAGAAAGTTGAGAAAGGCCGGAACCATTGCTGCGGTCGCAAACCATCCAATGCTTTCGACCGAGATTCCGGCTTGCCGGAAGAAGTACGGCATGAGAGTTGAGATGAAGCTGCCGCAGACGCCGTAGGGTATGGAGGTGATACCGAAAATCCAGGAGGGCGCTCGCCGTGGAAGCGTCATGATGCGGTGTCGGATCGGACCGCCAGTGATGGTTTCTTTATGCGATACCCCTCAGAGGGCAATTCAGCGGGATTCGGGCTCTCTGACTCAAGCTTCAGAAACTCTTCAGGTACTCGGCTAGAGGCATGCGGATAAGATCTCGATATTGCGTCTTTGCACAAAGAGGTGACATGCGCACTCACCGTGGACGTCTGCTCGGCGGCACCGGCCTGTTGTTGACTTGCGCGGTGCTGTTTCAGCAATGCACGTCGAAGGCTGCGCCATCGGCGGCCGACGAGAGCACCATCAAGCCCATCGTGACGATCAAGGAGCTGATGGAGAATATCATCGACCCGATCGCTGACAACGTGTTCGATGCGGTTGGAGTCGATGTGAGCGTGAAGGGCGTCGTCGAGACGAAGCCCGTGACCGACGACGACTGGGCGAAGGTCCGGCAAGGTGCCGTGACGCTCGCCGAGGGGTCAAATCTCCTGAAGATGCACCGGCCGGTTGCACCTCCGGGGGACAAGAACAACAGCAACGGACCAAACGCGCCCGAGCTCTCGCCCGAGCAGATTCAGTCCAAGATCGACGGGGACCGAGCGCTGTGGAACAAGCATGCGGACGAACTCCGCGACGAAGCCATCAAAGTGCTGGACATCGTGAAGGCCAGGGATGCTGACGCGCTCTTCCAGGCTGGAAGCCGACTCGACAAGGCCTGTGAGAACTGCCATCTCGAGTATTGGTACCCTGGCGACCGAAAGGCCGTTCTCGAAGACGACGCTAAGCGCGCCACGACCGTCCCTCCAAAGAAGTAACGTGAGGAACCCGCGGTTCGATACTGTGGCGACCGCCTGACCACACCTGACTATCCAGCTCGTCAGTCGAACACCAGTATCCTGTGCATACAGCACACTGTATGAACTGCGCTCAGGTGTAACCGTCTGGATGTACGGTTTGCAAACGGCTGCACCTTCATGGTTTGCGCAGATCCCGCACTCTTCGAGCCGTTTCGCGGTTTTAGGGATCGTTGACGTGGCCGGCGGCTTGCTCGTCGAAAGGCATGCGAGTGCTTCGAGCACGACATGCACGAGGTGCCTCCAGCCGGCGGCTTGCCTCGCAAGAGGACGCTAGTGAAACTCGGAGAAGCGCGATGACTGATGGAACTCAGCCATCTGCGCACGTTCCAGAATGGCTCCGCAACGGGGGCGCGGCGGGCGCCCTCATCCACTCCATTAACTGGCAAAGCACGCCGCTCGGTACTGTCGGCAAGTGGCCGCCGGACCTCAAGGCCTCGCTCGCCATCTGTCTGGCGTCGCGACTGCCGCTCGCGATTTCATGGGGACCTGATCAGATCACTCTTTACAACGACGCCTTTTGTCCGCTCCTCGGAGAAAAACACCCCGAGTCGATGGGACAACGGGGGCGGAAATGCTGGACCGGGAACTGGCAGTTCATGGAGCCGATGCTCGAGGCCGTGCAGCAGCGGAAAGAGGCCGTCTCCTTGGACGAGCAACCGCTCTCACTCCACCGCCACGGTCAGACCGAAGAGTGTTACTTCCGTTTCGAGTGCAGTCCAATTCCTGCTGGATCGGACGGTGTGGGCGTCATCTGCGCGGCAACCGAAACAACCGAACACGTTTTGAGAGAACGCCGAGCCAGCACCCTTCGGAACCTGACGGCGATCGCGTCTTCCGCGAAAGACGGCAATGGAGCGTACGAGGCGGCGGCGAGCGTGCTGAACCGCAACAGAGCTGACGTTCCGTTTGCGCTCATTTACATCCGCTCAGACGACGGAAGCCACCTCGCGCTTGCCGGTGCGGTCGGTCTGGAGATGGGAACGCCAACGGCGCCTGCCGTTGTCGCTCTCAACTTCGAGTCGGTGGCAAATGCGGCGGAGGGCTGGCCATTGGCCGCCGTCGCGCAAGGCGCCGGCTCAATGCTTCTCACCGACTTGCGCACTCGTTTTGGTGCGATGCCGAGCGGACCCTGGCCCGAATCTCCGCACCAGGCATTGCTGCTGCCCATTGCGCGCACCGGCCAGGAGCGACCGTCAGGAGTCTTCGTCGCAGGCGTGAGTGCTCGTCGCCTGCTCGATACAAGCTATCGAGAATTCCTGGATCTCGTCGCCGCGATGATCGCCACGCTCCGTCAACCCGAGAGTCCGGTGGGCGCCGCAGGCGACCTCGATGACGCTCACGAGGACTCTGCCATCGTCAACGCCCGTTTGGCAGCCCTCGTCGACTCCTGCGACGACGCGATTGTCGGAAAGACGCTCGACGGGATCATTACCTCGTGGAACGCGGGCGCGCAGCGTATTTTCGGGTACAACCAGGACGAGGCGATCGGTCAGCACATTACGCTCATCATTCCCGTGGAGCGCCACGGCGAAGAAGCAGAAGTGCTTGCGCGCCTGCGACGCGGAGAGCGAATCGACCATTTCGAGACGGTCCGACAGGCCAAAGACGGGCGCAGGATCGACGTCTCGCTGACTGTCTCGCCAATCAGGAATGCGCACGGCCGGATTGTCGGTGCATCCAAGGTGGCGCGCGACATCACCGAGCGGAGGGTCGCGGAGGACATTCTGAAGGAAGGCGTTCAGGTGCACGAAACGCTTTCGCGCATCGGGGCCTCACTCGCCGCCGAGCTCGACCCGGACAAACTGGTTCAAGCAGTCACCGATGCCGCGACCACTTTCACCTCGGCCGAGTTCGGGGCTTTCATCTACAACGCGGTTGACGATTCGGGGGAGCCCCGTCAGCTCTACACGCTGTCCGGCGCGACGAAAGAAGCTTTCGCGGATTTCCCGAGCTCTGGAGCGACGGAGCCGTCCGACTGGCCGTTTCGCGATGAAGGAATCGTGCGCTTGGACGACGCCGCGAAGGATCCGCGCTGGGGCCGGACCGTCCCGCCTTTCGGTACCGCGCAGGGCCAGTTCGTCATCCGCAGTTACATGGCCGTCCCTGTGGTTTCTCCGACGCGTGGTGTTCTCGGGGGTCTCTTCTTCGGACATCGACGCGCCGGCGTGTTTCGCGCGAAACACGAGCAAATGGCGGCGGGTATCGCCTCGTGGGCGGCGCTGTCTCTCGACAATGCCCGGCTGTACAAAGCAGCTCAGGATGCCAACAGGGCCAAGGACGAGTTTCTCGCGACACTGTCTCACGAGCTCAGGAATCCCTTGAACGCGATGCTGGGCTGGGCTCAAGTACTGCGGTCGGGCACTCTGCCGCTCGAGACGCAACGCCGCGGTCTGGACTCGCTGGAACGCAACGCGAAGGCGCAGGCTCTGCTCATCGAAGATCTTCTGGACGTTTCCCGGGTCGTCCTTGGCAAGTTGCAGATCAGGGCCGATGAAGTCGACCTGGCCAGCGTCGTTTTGAGCGCACTGGACACCATTCGACCGACCGCATCAACCAAAGATGTGGCCGTCCACACGCACGTCGATCCCGATGCACAGGTCGTCGTCACCGGTGACGCGGATCGGCTGCGGCAGGTCATCTGGAATCTTCTGTCGAACGCGATCAAGTTCACGCCGAAGTCCGGCACCGTCGATATCGAGCTTCGACGAGTCGAGTCGACGGCGGAGATCGTGGTCGCGGACACAGGCCAGGGGATCGCCAGCGATTTTCTACCCCACGTATTCGATCGATTTCGACAGGAGGATGCACGGGTGACCCGCAGGCATGGGGGCCTTGGCCTCGGCCTCGCGCTCGTACGGCAGCTGGCCGAGGCCCATGGGGGGAGCGCCCATGCATCCAGTCCAGGCCTTGGCCTTGGAGCAACATTCACGGTCCAGCTGCCGATTCGCGCGATCCGCAGCCGCTCGGAATTGGCGGCCGACGCCGGGCTGAGACAAGGAGTCGAACTAGCCGGACTTCACTTGCTGGTTGTAGACGACCAGGCCGACGCCCGCGAACTGATGCGGGTTCTCCTGCAGTCGCAGGGAGCTGAAGTCACGACCGTCGATTCAGCCGGCGCGGCACTTCACGTCTTGAGCAGACAGCAAGTCGATGTCCTCGTCGCCGACATTGGCATGCCCGAACAGGACGGATACTCACTCATTCAGGCCGTTCGGGCTCTTCACTCCCCTCGCACACGTCAGACTCCAGCCATCGCCGTCACTGCCTATGCGAGCGCCCGTGAACGGGCCAGGGCTCTCGATGCCGGTTATGGCTGGCACCTGGCGAAGCCGGTGGATCCGCATCAGTTGATCGCCGTCGTCGCCATTGCCGCCCACCAACCTCGCGAGAACGCCTGAGCTGTCTGAATCGTCATCGCGACGCTTCGGCACGGCGCGAGCATTGCAGCATCGCGCGTGAGGAGGTAGGGATGGCGAAGTACGGAAAGTCCGCGTCGAAGAACGTCGAGTCAGCCATGCGCCGCCGCAAGAGAGGCACGCTCAAGAGCGGCTCGGGTCGAACGGTGAAAAGCCGCAAACAAGCGATCGCCATAGGCCTCAGTGAAGCCAGGAAAAAGGGCGCGAAGGTGCCTCGTCGCCGAACGTCGCGTAAGAAGTAGGCTACCGGCCTACGAACCCGCTCGTGACCGCCGGACGACGGCGACCCGCGAGGGCGGTCGCGAGGCCGTCTGCAACTGCGGGATCAATCTCGGCAAGAGGACGGATGTAATCCCCTTCGAGAACCGCGAGGGCCATCCCATCGCGATAGACCATCCGATTCGACGAAATCGAGCGGATTCTTTCACCGCTTGTCACGATTCCGTTCAGGTTGAGAGGATCGACTGCGCTGATCGTGATGAGAAGGCCGTCGCGCTTGCTCTTGCGAACTTCGCGAAGACGCTCCACAGCCTCTGGTAGGGCGAACTGCTCGCCCGACATCCCCGAGACGAATCGTCCACCTCTGATCTCACCGCGTGCTTCCAGCCGCCGATACACCGCCGCCAGCTCGCGCCAGGGCGCGGGATTTGTCTCGCGTTGACACAAACGGCGAAAGACAACGCCGTACCTGGCGAGAAGACCTCGCGCCTGTGTTTCAACCGCTACTTCCCTGCCTGCGGCGGTGAAGTCGATTGGCACTGGAAACCATCGTCCCGCACCGTCGTGACGTCGATCCGTTGGGGGGCGCCGGCGCAACGTCTGCATGACGCTCCGAACGCCGGCAAATCCGTCCGAAGTGACGAGGCCGGTGGCGGCGAGGCTGGCGACAGCGGAACGAATCGCCGGCTCGTCGCCGGCGCCCGTTCGCACGAGCTCCGGAAGGAACGACGCTCCTCGGGTTCGCAGGAGGTCCAGCACCTCGCGCGCACCGGTGGAAATCGAACGCTCGACCAATGCGGCGTCAGCTGCATCGCAAAATCGCAGCGCATACCAGGCATCGGCGTGCTCGCGCAGAAATACCGCCACACGCAGCGAGCCGTTGTTGCCGGCAGACGATTCCGTAGTCTTGCTCAGTCGTGCCCATCCAATTTCACCTGTCAAAGAGAGGATGTCGAGCCACGACCGGTCGTACCGGTCGAGCCTCGCTGGCAGAACCTCTCGCTCCCAGGCTTTTGCCGGCAGCTCGAAACCGTCCAACGTCGACAGAACAGTCCGGAGACCGTCGATGCCGGTAAGACGCCGAGCGGGATCAACGTACTGCCAGGCAAACAGAAATCGTTGAAAGTCCACGGCGCTGACGGGCTCGATTTCCGCACGCAGCCGATTGAGCGTGTACCGATGGATGCGAGCAAGGAGTCGGCGATCGCACCACTCCAGCTCGCTTGCACCGCTGAAGCGTCCGCGTAATACAACGCCTTCAGTTTCAAGCTCGACGAGCGCCGCCGTTGCGTCAGGCCCGGGAATCGCCAGCGACGCAGCCAGCTCGCTCGAGGTTGTCGGTCCAATGAACGACAGACGGCTGCGAAATAACTCGACAACGGCCTGTTCGCGCGTCCATTGCCGCAATGTTCGGTTTGCCGGCGTCGTGGGAGTGGGGACCGCGGGATGAACCGCGGACATTTCAGTGAAGCGCTCGGCGGCCACCCAGACCATTCCTGCGGGCAACGCAATTTGCGCGGCGCGCCCGGAGCCGACGAGCTCTGAGAAGAGGGACGCAGGCAACGCTTCGCTTTCCGCACTCGACAGATATCCGACCGTAAGCAGCGCATCGTGGAGCTCGTCCGCGTCTCGTGGATCCGGCTTTTCTTCGTCGCGCACGCGGGCAATCGCGGCAAAGTCGAGAGTCCCGAGATCGTGAGCGGACGCCGGTTCACTGGCTCGTCGCGTGTACACAGCCTGCGCGCGGCGCTCCTCCAACGGCGCGTCGTCGAGAAACGCGTACGGACGTGCGTTCAGAATCTCGTGGGAAATTGGAGACGGCTCCGGCGTGTCGCACGTGACGAGGCGCAAGTCCCCGGAGTGAATGCGAGTCAAAATCTTCTTGAGACCGCCGACATCCATGGCCTCTTCGAGGCAATCACGGACAGCCTGAGTGACGAGCGGGTGGTCGGGCAGTTGCCGATCGCCCGGGATGTTCTCGAGGCAGGCGGCGGCGTCGGGAAAGACCGCGGCCAGAAGATCGTCGGCCATCATCCGCTGCAGCGGCGGCGGAACTTTCCGTCCCGCACGGGACCGCGGAACGGCCAGCGCAATCGTCGTATTCCACCGCCAGCGAGTCTGAAATACCGGCGCATCGAGCAAGGCCTGAACCAGCACATCCTCGGCCGTGGCCGGATGGAGATATCGGAAGACATCGGACAGCGGAAACGAGTGTTGTGGGCCCAGCGACAGAAGCACCGCATCGTCGGTGGCCGCCGCTTGCAGCTCGAAGTTGAATTGCCGGCAGAATCGCTTGCGCAGCGCCAGTCCCCATGCCTTGTTGATGCGGGCGCCGAACGGGGCATGCAGAACGAGCTGCATCCCGCCGGACTGGTCGAAGAAGCGCTCGAGCACGAGCGTTTCCTGCGTCGGCACGGCGCCCAGCGCTTCACGCGTGCTCACGAGGTAGCCGACGGTCTGCTCTGCAGCTGGTGCTTCGACTCCAGTTTCGCTCGCCAGCCATTCAGCCACTGCCCGACTCGCGTCCACACTCGTCGCGGCATTGGTCGAGGCCGACTCGTACCTTCTTTCGATATCGCTCCGCAGGTGACTGACTGCCATCGACAACTCCTCGGACCTCGATGGAGCTTCACCCAGCCAGAACGGGATGTTCGGTGGCGCGCCCTTCGCATCCGCGACCCGCATCACCCCCGCGCCGACCTGCAGCACTCGCCACGACATGTTTCCGAGCTGGATCACGTCCCCCGCCATCGTCTCCACGGCGAAGTCCTCGTTCACCGTACCAATGAACGTGTCGTCGGGCTCGAGCACCACTCGATAGTCGGCAACCTCGGGAATCGCGCCGCCGGACGTCAGCGCGAGCATGCGGGCGCCTCGGCGGCCACGGAGTCTCTCGTGAATGCCATCCCTGTAAATCAGGGCGCCGCGGCGGCCGCGCCTGGTGGCGAACCCGTCCGCGAGCATCGCGACGACGGCATCGAATTGCTGACGTGTGAGCGCGCGGTACGGCCATGCCCGCCTGACGAGCTCGAACAGGTGCTCTTCCGTGTATTCGCAACATGCCGTTTCGGCGACGATCTGCTGAGCCAGAACGTCAAGTGACACGTCGTACGCAACAATGCGATCCAACTCCCCTCGCTGGATCGATCGAACGAGCGCCAGGCACTCCACCAGATCGTCGCGAGAAGTTGGAAACACCCGCCCCTTGGGCAGGCCCGCAACTGAGTGTCCCGACCGTCCGACCCGTTGCAGGAGCGTGGCAATCCGGTGCGGCGATCCAATCTGGCACACCAGATCGACGTAACCGATATCTATTCCAAGCTCTAACGACGCTGTCGCGACAAGCGCCTTGAGCGCGCCGTTCTTCAAACGTGTTTCCGCGTCGAGTCGCCGCTCTTTCGACAGGCTGCCGTGGTGCGCGGTCACGGCTCCTTCTCCAAGGCGGTCGCTCAGATGACGAGCAAGCCGCTCGGCGAGCCGCCGAGTATTGACGAAGACGAGCGTCGTACGGTGTGAGCTGATGAGCTCCGCCAGCCGGTCGTAATACTCCTCCCAGATCTCACCGGACATGACCGCTTCCAGTAACGACCTGGGCAGCTCAAGCGAAAGATCGAGCTGGCGCCGGTGACCTTGGTCGACGATGACGCAGTCGGGGAGCCCCGTTTGATCGAGGCGGTCGCCCACCAGGAAGGCTGCAACAGTCTCGACTGGCGACTGCGTCGCCGACAGACCGATCCGCTGGAGCGGCTGCCCGGTCACTTCCTGCAGTCGTTCCAGTGACAGCGCCAGATGGGATCCCCGGCGTGTGCCAATCACCGCGTGAATTTCATCGACGATGACCGTTCTCACCGTTCGGAGCATCTGCCGGCTGCGGTCTGCGGTGAGCAACAGAAACAAGGACTCCGGCGTGGTCACCAGAATGTGAGGCGGGGTGCGGATCATGGCCGCGCGCTCGGCTGGGCTGGTATCGCCCGTCCGCACGGCAGCGGTGATACGCGGCGGAGCAATCCCCATTGCTTCCGCGCATTGAGTGATGCCGCGGCGGGGCAACGCGAGGTTCTTGTGAATGTCGGTGCTGAGAGCCTTGAGTGGCGAAACGTAGACGACCCGGACTTCGTCGGGCAGAGCCCCTCTCACACCCTCTTGAAACAAGTCGTCGAGTACGGTGAGGAACGCCGCCAACGTCTTGCCCGATCCGGTGGGAGCAGCGATGAGCGTGTGCCGGCCGGATCCAATGGCCTCCCAGCCCAGCCGCTGCCCCGGAGTCGGTGAACCGAACGAGTCGGAAAACCAGCGCCCAATGACGGGATGAAAGCGATCCATGGAGTCAGGAACCCGTAGAGTGAGTGAGGAAAAGAGTATGGTAGCAAGGTTCCCAACGTGAGATGAAGCGCGGACTACCGCGCGACGGTATTACCGGCGAGCTTTGGCCGCCGCCTCCTTTTCAGCGTCTCGACGCCCCCCCAGATGGGGGCTGGTATCGCCTCCGTCCGCTCGTCCGCGATCGTCAGACGCCGAATTCTCAGCTTGCCACCAATCTGGCGATCGGTAGGGCTTGCGCGCCCACGCCGCGGAGTAGGGCTCATCAGCCGGGTACACGACGCCTGGTTCGTACACGTCGCAGATTTGATCATTGATTCGTTTGATATCTCGATCCGTCAGTTTCTCGAACTCGTCCCTGTCGAACCCCGGGAAGCGATGGATCTCTTCCGTCGACAGCCCGACAACGAACGCGTCGCGATCGTTGTCAACCTGGACTCGCCCAATCGGCACCAGGAATTGTTTCGCTTTGAACCAGCCGCCGGCGTCCACGACGAGGTAGTAGGGCCGGCCGGATTCGGAATCGACGATGAACCCATCGACGTCTCCGAGTTTCTCGTTGGCACTGTTGCGCACAAGCATGCCGTCGACGTTCAAGGTCTTATCGTCAACCTTGTCTGCCTCGACGTATCTCAACCACGGCTTTGGATGATCCACGGCTTCTCTCCGATCTGCGCGATGCGCGGGAAGTGTGGGAGCAAAACTCGCGCCTCGCCCTCGACGCTCATCCCTATCGAATCCGGTCGATTGGACTAAGAGAGAAGAAAAAAAGGATGGTGACGGCGGCCCGCCTTGCGGACCGCCGAAATCAATCGTCGCTCTTGTTCAGCTTCGAGAGGGCATCGGCTCCACTCGAGTATCCCGCATCCACGCATCGACCTCCCGCTTCGCTTCGTCGCGGGCCACACCGTAGCGTTCCTGAATTCTGCCGACCAGCTGCTCAGCACGCCCCTGGATCTGGTCAAGGTCGTCGTCAGTCAACTGTCCCCATTTCTCGAGTATGCGACCCTTGAGCTGGGTCCACTGGCCTTTCAAGGTGTCCTCGTTCATCTCAACCTCCACTTTCGATCACGAAGCACGGCCCGTGCCGATCACTCCCGACCTGGCCGGGTTTCGGCAGAAACTCCAGCAATGTTTCGATTAAGACGTCAGCAGCGGTCGTGGTCATGGAGCCCTCAGTCGTTGGTCGGTGGAGGATCAGGAAACGGCTCGGGTCGCGGTGTTGGCGGTGGAGGTTCGTCAGGACGCGGGAACGGCTCTGGTGGTTCTTGTCGGATCGGCTTCATCGAGCTTCAACGATGCACGATCGACACCGCAAACATTACGATCGACTTTACCCGGGTCGGCCGCACTAATATTCATTCGACAAAGCGGCTGGCGTCGGGCTTGAACGGCGCCTCGATCGCCAACGGGCACTTCGGAAGCTTTTCGTTTCGCCGAATGGAGCATTCATGGCTCGAGCTATTTGGACCGGCGCTCTCTCGTTCGGTCTTGTAAACATCCCGGTTGAGGTTCATACGGCCGTGCGGGACAGCCGCCCGCGTTTTCGGCTCTTGCACGCGAAGGATCGCTCGCCGATAAACTTCGAGCGCGTCTGTCAGAAGGAGGGCCATGCCGTCGCCTGGGAGGACTTGGTGAAGGGTTTCGAGTACGAGAAAGGTCGATTCGTGGTGCTGACCAAAGAGGACTTCAGGACGGCGGCGCTCGAAAAGACCAAACGAATCGACATCCTCGATTTCGTCAAGGGAGAGGCGATCGACGATCGCTTTTTCGACAAGCCGTACTACCTGACGCCCGGAAAGGGAGGCGACAAGGCCTATGCCCTGCTGCGCGAAGCGATCCGCAAATCCAATCGAATCGGAATCGCGAAGTTCATCCTTCGAGATGTGCAGCATCTCTCGGCGGTCGAAGTCATCGGAGATGCCCTCGTGCTCTCCATCCTGCGTTTTGCCGACGAGCTCGTGGACGTCGGATCGCTCAGTTTCCCGAGTGCCAACGAGTTCAAGAAGACGGAGCTCGACATGGCCACAGCGCTTGTTGAGAACCTTGCGGACGAGTGGAAGCCTGAGAAGTACTCAGACGATTACCGCGAGAACCTGATGCGCCTGATCAAGGCCAAATTGAAAGGCAAGCCTGCCGATCTCGTCTCCGATGAGCACCCAAGAGACTCGAACGTCGTGGACCTCATGGAGAGGTTGCGGCGCAGCCTCGAAAAAACTGGCAAAGGAGCGGGCGGCGGAAGCGGGAAGCGGGCCCGCAAGCCCGGCCGCGCCGGAAAGCGTGCGTCACGTCACGCCGCTTAACGTCGAATCCGATGGAACCGATGATCTGATGAACGATGATCGAATGATTCGTTTGCTCATTGTGGCAATCAATCATCGATCATCGATCTCGGATCATCGATGGTCTCGCCCTCGGTCCAGCCAGCGATCCAGACCGGTCAAGACGTACAGGATCACCCATGCGCTGATGGCGCAAACGATCCCAAGCCACATCTGTCCAGCGCCCACTGCAATCCCGACAGCTCCCGTCAGCCAAATCGTCGCGGCGGTCGTCAGCCCTTGAATCTGATCGGTGTCCGCCCGTTTCAGAATCGTCCCGGCGCCGATGAATCCGATGCCGGTCGCGATCCCTTGTATCACCCGGGTCATGTCGCCCTCGCCTATTCCAGTTTCGATCGGCACGAGGACGAACAAGGCAGCGCCGAGCGAAACCATCATGTGCGTGCGAAGGCCGGCCGCTTTCCCAACCCACTCACGTTCGGCGCCGATCAGTCCGCCCAGCACGGCGGCAACGACGAGCCGCAGGGTCACGCGACCAAGTTCGGCGAGGTTTGGAAGGCCGAAATCCACGGACTGCCTCGAGCTAATGGAGTAGACGGACGAGCTAGCGTAACCGATTAGCGACCATTCTGCGCGGGCACGGTTCCTGCGTAAGGAGTCGGTTGAGTTGCCACTAAGGCTGCTCGATGAGCGGTTGGTCGCTCTTGAGAGGAAAGCGCATGCTGTGGATGTTGTTCGTCATTCTCATGGTGCTGTGGCTTCTTGGCGTGGTCAGCTCTTACACATTAGGTGGCTTCATTCACCTACTGCTCGTCGTCGCGCTCGTGGCACTGCTCATTCAGCTGATTCAGGGCCGCAGGGTGGTCTGATGACCGATCTAATCTGTGTTGGCCGCTTCGTTGGCGGCCGCAACGCTTTTGGCGATTGCCGCGTCGGCTTCGTCTTCTTGAACCGATTGTGCCCTTTCGGGCGAAGACATCGAGGGTGAAACGACCGCGGCTTTCGCTCCGTCGAGTGGACGTAATGCACGGGCCTCCTGCAGCTGTTTTTCATCCGTTAGATCGAGCGTGAGGGGAGTCAACGACACCCAACCCTGCTCCACCGCCCAACGATCGGTCCCCTCCTCGGCTCCTTCGACAGGCGTGACGCTGAACCAGAAGAGATCCCGGCCCAATGGGTCCTTCGTGGGAACGATTTTGCCGTCGTAGCGTCGGACCGAAACGCGGGTCCAGATCAAGCCTCGCGGCCGGCGCGGAAAGTTCACGTTCACCAGGGGCAGCGATGAGTCGGCGAGCAATACGTGCAGCACTCGCCGGATCCATGGCTTGAACAGCTCGAAGTCCGGTTCGGCGCCAGACGGCGCGCTCAGTGCGACACCGCGCAGACCGAGCAGCGCCGCTTGCTTTGCCGCTGCAAGCGTCCCCGAGTGCCATATCGAATTGCCCAGATTCAACCCGATGTTGAGTCCCGAGAGGACGAGGTCCACTTTGTCCCAGTGATAGGCTCCGACCGCGACGCAGTCGGCCGGCGTTCCATTCACTCGATAGGCGGTGAGGTTCTTGAGACTGGTCGGTCGATACGAAAGAGGCCTCGATGCGGTGATCGCGTGCCCCATCGAGGACCGCTCGACGTCAGGTGCGACGACGCGAACATCGCCAAATTCAGACGCCACCTCGGCAAGTGTCGCGATTCCCGGGCTGTAGATCCCGTCGTCGTTGGACACGAGGATCCGCATGAGCGGGATTTGTGCAAACAGACCGCCACCCGATCTCGAGCTCAGCAGTCGAGCCGAGTATTCCGCAGAGCTGCAGGTCCAGATCTTGAATCAGCCGTCCCCAAGGAGCGGCCGATCGGTATGAAGGTTTCGCTTTTCTATAACGAAGACGCCGGAGACGGTGTTTCGCTGTACGACATTCGCGAGCTGCTCGAGCGCCACGGTCACCAGCTCGTGCATCATGTAGAAAAGGACTCCGACACCGAGCGACTGCTCGATGAACCGTCCGAGCTCGTCGCCGTGGCTGGGGGTGACGGCACCGTCGCGGCCGCTGCTCGTGTTCTCGCCGGAAGCGGCGTGCCGCTGGCCATCTTTCCAGTCGGTACCGCCAACAACATCGCACGGTCGCTCGGGATTGAAGGGCCAATCGCGGACGTGATCAAAGCCTGGGACACCGCGACGCGCCGCCGGCTCGACCTTGGCGTCGCCTCCGGCACCTGGGGTAAGCGGCGTTTCCTGGAGGGCGTTGGCGGCGGCTTGATTCCGGTCGGAATCGCCGAATCGAAGAATCGCAAGATTGATGGAAATCTGGCGACATCCAAGGTTGCGAACGCCGCCAGGAATTACCGGGACGTGCTCGCGCGTCTGACGCCGCGTGAATGCACGGTGAGTCTGGACGGAACACAGCTGACCGCCGGGTTCCTTCTCGTGGAAGTTCTCAACATCAGCGCCGTGGGACCGAATCTCGTCTTGTCTCCAGATGCCGACCCATCGGACGGATTCTTCTCGGTCGTTCTAGCCTCGGAAGAACATCGCGAAATGCTGGACGCCTACCTGCAGCAACGGATCGAAGGCCGGGAACACCACCTCTCGCTGCCGGCCTATCGAGCGCAGCACGTAGAAATTCAGGGATTGTGCGATTTGCACGTCGACGACAAGATTGTCCACTCGCCGTCTCCGCGAACAGTGTCCATCCGAATCGAGCCGGCCGCGCTGGAGCTGCTCTCGTAGCCAGGTTGGAGTCGATGGGAAGCCGTTAGGCAAACCTACGGCTCGGGAGCGGCGGCGGGCGCTCGCGCGCCGGCAGGAGCAGGCTCGAACGCGCTGATTGCCAGACCGACGATCACCACGACAACGGCCCCGATCAGGTTGTGCCACAGAAAGGCAACGTTACGGGTCCACGGAGAGAAGGCGACGGTCAACACGACCGCCATGCCGGCGATCAATCCCCAGAACGCCCCGCTCGCCGTGGCGCGTTTGGTCAGAATCGCCAGCATGAAGACCCCGAGGAGAGAACCGTAAAAGAAAGAGCCATATCGATTCACTACCTCGATAAGCGATCCCTGGTTGGCGGCATACATCGCTACAACGCAGGCGAACAAGCCCCAGCCAATCGTGACGGCTTTCGAGACGGCAACGTAGTGGCGATCCTCGGCATTGGTCACGAAGTGCCGCTTGTAGAAGTCGATGATGGACGCCGCAGCCAGCGCGCTCAGCTCGCCGCCGCTCGCCGACATCGAGGCGACAAAAATCGCCGCGATCATCAGCCCGACCAGTCCAACCGGCATCCGCGTCGTGATGAACGTGGGGAACACATAGTTGACGTCGTTGAAGTCCTCGTCGCCGGTGACCCGCTTCACGACTGCCGCCGCCTGGGCCCGAACTTCCTTGACCCTGGCATCTGTGGCCAAAAAACTCGCCCGGTCGCCACTGAGGGCCGCCTCACGTCTGGCCGCGAAGGCGACCGCGAAACGCTCTTCCAGCGCGGCGTATTCGCCGGCCGCCGGACTGGCGGACACCACGGCGTCGTACGAGTGATTGAAGAGCATGGGCGGTGCCTGAAATAGATAGAAGACGAACACCAGGACGCCGCTCGCCAGAATCAAGAGCTGAAGTGGAATTTTGACGAACCCGCTCATCATCAGAGAGTGCCGAGCCTCGTCGATCGACTTCGCGGTGAGATAGCGCTGCACCTGGCTCTGGTCGCAGCCGAAATATGAAAGCATCAAGAACAGTCCGCCAATCATCCCGGACCAGAACGTGTAGGTTTCGCGGGCGTTAAACGTGAAATCGACTGCTTGGAGCCGGCCCGTCGCACCAGCGAGATGGAGAGCATCGCTCAAGCCAACAGACTGAAAGATGCCGTACAGGAGAATGATGACTGCGGCGGACATCCCGCCAACGACGACGAACATCTGCTTGACGTCGGTCCATGCAACGGCCTGCACGCCTCCGAGCGTGGTGTAGAGAATCATCGGCACGCAGATGATCAGCACTGTAACCGGCAGCGTCCACCCGAGAATCGCCGACATGACGACCGAAGGCGCTGCGAGCGTGACGCCGAGGGAAAAGGCGCGTCCCATCAAAAATAGAAAGCTCGCCAGCGACCGGGTTCGAACGTCGAAACGGCGCTCGAGATATTCGTAGGCCGTGTACACACGGGCGCGCGTGAAAAACGGCACCACCGTCAGCGACAGCAGAATCATCGCCAGCGGGAGACCGAAATAGAACTGGATGAACCGAAGGCCGGTCGAATAGGCCTGACCCGTAGTACCGACGAGCGTGACGGCGCTCATCTGCGTCGCCATCACCGACAAACCAACTGCCCACCACGGGAGCGATCGGTTCGCCAGGAAGTAGCCCTCGACCTTGTCGGTGCCTTTCGAGCGACGCAGGCCGTCGTAGACGATCCACCCCAGGTAGACAACGACGACAAACCAATCAATCGGATGCACGAGAGTTCAGCTGAAAGCTCGACCGAAGAGCCAGAGGGCAACGATGATGGCCGTCTCGACCAGAAGCACGCCCACGTAGGTTCTGGTCACAGTCGGGCGCTCCGATTTTCGAGCTCGCGATGCGCCGAGGTCAGCGCATCGGTGGCACGCTGCCACCACGAGCAATCCTGCTCGAGTCGTTCCCGCGCCGTGTCGGCCGCGAGGCGCGTTTGTTCTGGTGCAGGACCTCCAGGCGTGCGCCGCACATCGACAAAGTGCCTCGGACTCAAGATGTTTGCGAGCGCTGCTTCCGAGAAAAGGATCGGCTCGCCCAGCAGCTCGCGCGAAATCTCGGCGATGAGTTCAGAAACCGGCCGGTCGGGCTCCCGGGCGCATTCTTCGACGAGCCTTGCGGCGATCGCATGAGCCGCGCGGAACGGTACTTGGTGCTCGCGGACGATCGTATCCGCCAACTCGGTCAGCGTGGTCCACCCCTCTCCCGCTCTGGCCTCGAGGCGTATTGCATCGAACTCGGCCGTCGCCATCGAGGCGGCAGTCAGTTTCACCGCACGCATCGCATCGCGAAACATCGAGAAGACCAGCGGCTGAAGGTCGTCCTCCGTATCGACGACGTCACCGAATGGCGTGTTATGAACGCTGATCAGGATTGCAACGGCCTGGCCCAGAGCTTTGCTGCCGATGGCACGCACGTGCTCGATCGCAACCGGGTTACGTTTCTGGGGCATGATGCTGCTCGATTGGACGAAACCATCGCCGAAGTGAACGTATCCGAATTCCGAAGTGGACCATAACAACAGATCCTGGACGAAGCGTCCGAGCCCGGTCAGAAGCACGGCGGCCGCAGACGCGCTTTCGAGCAGATAGTCGACCGAGGCAATGCTTCCGTACGTATTCCCGGTCGGTCCCACGAAGCCGAGCAAGGCCGACGTGAGTGACCGATCGATCGGAAACCCTGTCCCGGTAATCGCACACGCGCCGAGCGGGCAGAGGTTCGTACGCTCGTAAGCAGAGCGAAGTCGCGACGCGTCTCTCTCGAGCTGCTCGATCACGGCCAGCAGGTAGTGCGCCACGGTCGTCGGCTGCGCTCGCTGCGTATGCGTGTGAACGGCGAAAACGGTCTCGTAATGCATGCTCACCAATTCGAGCAGCGTTCGGCGAAGGTCGAAGCTCGCCGCGCCCAACCCGAGAATGAACTCGCGCTGCCGCATCCTGTACATCGTCATGTCGATGTCGTTGCGGCTCCGCGCCGTATGAAGTCGCCCGGCGGCGTCGTCTCCACACGCTTTGACGATGAGGCGCTCGACGTAGAAAAAGAGATCCTCACAGGTGCCGTCGTACCTTGCGGCATCGAGGTCGCCGGAGGAAATCGAGTCGAGCCCCACGCGCAAGGCGTGCGCTTCTTCCGGCGAGACGATGCGCTGCGACGCCAGCATCACGAGGTGTGCCCGATGGATCGCGAGAAGCGGGCCGACAAAGAGCTTTTTCGCGTCCTCGAAATTTTCGTTGAGCACGTAGGTCACGTACTCAGGAGCAAACCGCACGTCCGAAGTATAGCCAACGGCATAGAATGCTTGCCGCATGAAACTCGTCGGTTACCTTAAAGAACTGCCGACCAGGAAGTGGCTGGCGCCCACCGTCATTTTCCTTGTCTGCTGGACGCTCACGACGCACGGGAAATACTCCGCGTCGGGTGACGAGCCGCATTACCTGATGGTGTGCGAAAGCTTGTGGGCCGACGGTGATCTGGACCTTCGCAACAACTACAGAAACGACGATGGCCGGCGGTTCGGCGCGGCGGGGCTCGAAATGGGATTGCACGCGCAGGAGAATCGTTTCGGAGAGCTCTTCCCCGTTCACGACCTCGGAGTACCCGTACTCTTGATGCCGATCTACGTCGCTGCGACGGCGATCTCCAATGTCTCTTCTGAATCGATCCTGAGCCGGTTCCGGATGAACCGTGGGCTCTTTGCCTATTCGCTCGTCTCGCTTTGCATCATCGGACTGGTCACGATGGCTGGAGTGCTGACGTGGGAGGCTCTGGTCGCGCAAGGCGCGCGCGTCGGCGTAGCCTCCGCAATCGTGATCGTGATGTGGCTCTCGCCGCCGGTCCTTTCGAACAGCTTCCTGATATTTCCAGAAGCCTTCGCGTTGGTCGTTACGGCTCTTGCTATTCGGCTCGCGTATATGAACCCGGGAACCACCAGCAATTCATTGTTTCTCGCCGCTGCGCTGGGCTGCCTGCCTTGGTTCCATCGCAAGTACGTCATTTATGCTGCCGCGCTGGCTGTTGCCGTGCTCTGGCACAGAAGACAACAGATTGCTCGACTCGCGGCGCGCGATCGTGCGCTCCTGGCGGCATGGTTCGTGATTCCGCAACTTGCTCTTGCCGCATGGACCTGGCACTTCTGGGGCAACCTGGGAGGAGCGCTGACGGTGGGAGGACCGCCATTTTCCTGGGACGCTTTCAGAAACGGCGTGTTCGGCCTGTTAATCGATCGTGAAAACGGTCTGCTCGTCTGGGCGCCTATTTACGTCCTCCTGCCTGCTGCCTGGGCGCTGGCAGGACGGCGCTATGTCGTGTGGCTCTTGCCTGTGAGTGCTCTCTACCTGCTGTCAGCGGCGCATCTGCAATGGTGGGGCGGTTTCTCACCTGCCGCGCGGTTTCTCTCGCCGCTGATTCCCATCTTCGGCTGTGTTCTGGCGGCCGCGCTGGAGCGTCGGCGATTCGCATATGCGTGCCTGATTCTTCTCGTGCCGCAACTATTCATCTCGGCGGACGGGTGGCAGCACACCAGGAGTCTCTGGCCTCAGGGCGATGGACACAATCGCATCCTCGCCGACCTCCTCAATGTCATCGGCGTTCGAGAGACATGGATTCCATCTCTGCGAACGACTGTGGTCGCACGGGACGCGGTGGTCGGTCTCGTTGGGCTGGGGCTCGCTAACCTGCTTGGATGGGCGTGGCTCAGAAATTCGGACCCGGGCCCCATGAAGTCCTTGCGAGGGCGCGATTGACGCGCTCAGCCGATGAACACGGCCGCCCCGGTGACCGCCAGGCCGATGACAATCAACCACGACGCGAGTGCGCCGGCGCGCGAGAAACGAACGGCATCGCTAGTGAGGTCGGTCCTGCTGATGGTCTCGCCGATGCTGGATTGACCGACCAGCGTGGCCGCCAGCGCACCAAGAAGCATGACCGATCCGACCGCGAGCGCGATTCGCACGCTCGGCAGCGCCGTCGTAAACCGGGCGAAGAAGAAGAGTGTACCCAGCCAGCTGATGACGGCTACGCCTGCCACGAACCGCAGACGTACGAGTTCGCGCTCACCGGCCTGACGCACCAACTCGAGCCTCAGCGCAAGCTCGGCGCGCTGTCGCTCGGCTTCAACCTGTTGTCGTTCGAAGTCGAGGCGGCGGCTGTCGCGTTCGAAGGCTTCTTTCAAGGCCGCGACCACAACGCCGGCAAGGTGAGTCTCGAGCGTGCCGAGGGTGCGACTGCCAACGGCCAACCGCCTGTCGTCCACCTGCTCGAGGCGATTCTCCACCCGGCGAGACATGGCAAAATCGGTCACGCCGATGACCGCGTTCAAAAGACGAAGCCAGGGAATAGCCATGCAATTACCGAGCGGCCAGCCAGCGGTCGCGGAAAGTACGCTGCGCCGTCGTCAGATTGCCGCCTGCCCTTTCAATCGGCACGACCTCGAGATGCGGATCCTCAGCGAGCGAAACGACAGTCGTCTTTTCAACTCCCCCACGATCGATATACACGACGCGCATCTGATTTCCCGGTTTGTGTCGCTGCACGATCGCTGCCACATCGTCGGCCGAGCGGGTCTTGACGCCATCGATCTGCCGGATTTCATCGTCTTGTTCGAGGCCGGCCGCGTACGCCGGTGATGCCGGCGATACGAGCTCGTCAATAAACGCTCGATCGTATCGAGACTCGATCCGCATGTCGCCCCACCACGCACGGCCGGCACTTCGCTTCGAGAGCGTGAGACCCGCGCGCGACAACAAGTGCGAGTAATCGGCAAGATCGCGGCCGCGAATGTACCGCGAGAAAAATTCGGCGGCAAACGTCGCGTCGCCGCTCACCTCGGCGAGGCGGGCCTCGGCATCGGCGAGCGTGTACGGACGATCCACGTATCCCTCTCGGGTGCCACCGGGCTTGCCGTGCACACGCCACATCGCGCGCATGTAGTCGTCGAGCGTGACTTGACTGCCGGATCGCTCGCGAAGCGACAGATCGAGCGCCAGCGCGATAGCCGCACCGTCCGGATAGTACGAAATCACGGTATTCGACCAGTTGGTCCGATCGATCGTCGCCCCACCGTCGATGAAGGGGGCCATCCGGCTCATGTCTTCCGCCGACCGGAACAAGCGCCCTGACCCACGCGCGACCGTTTCGATTACGTCCGTCAGCGTGCCGGCCGTCGCCGACACGTCGTTGATACCGGCGCGCTGGAGCATCAACGACTCATAGTATTGAGTGAAGCCTTCGGCCAGCCACAATTCGCTCGACATGTTCGCGCGCTCGAAATCGAACGGCTCGAGCGATTGAGGACGGATTCGCTCGACGTTCCAGGCATGGAAGAATTCGTGCGCAACAGCACCGAGTAAGTCGCGTCTGCCTGTGCGAATCGAGTCGCGCCGCGTCATCACCGTGCTGTTGCGATGTTCCATCGCATCGGCGGTGGCGTAAGGCAGGTAATCGGCAATGAACGTATAGTGCCCTGGCTCGTACTCAGGATACTCACCGAATACCGCGCCTTCCTGCCGGACGATGCGCTCCACGTCTTTCACAAAGTCGTCGACTTCTCCAGCACTCCCCGTGTGATGGACTGCGAAGCGAAAACTGCGCTGCCCGACGGTGAATTCTCGGATCAACAGCGGACCAAACTCGACCGGACTGTCCATCAAATACTGAAGGTTCGGCGCGGTGAATTCGAAAGGCGTCGAACCCCGATGAAGCTGCGTCGCCACCACCCAGCTGGCGCCTGTGGGAGAAACGAAGGTCAGCTTCGCCGGCCTGTCGTCGAGCCCGCGCGCCCACATGACCGCGGCAGGCATGTTGATGTGGGCGTGTGTCGTATCGATCGCGAGATAGGTGCCGTCGACCAGGTCCCCGTAGACCTTGTATTTGATGACGAGTCGGCCGTCCTGCTTGCGGATGTTCCAGCCATAGGGATCCGGGCGTGCGACCGCGACTTCACGACCGGCGTCGTCGAACGCGTGGACGTCATATACGTTTTTCGCAAAGTCGTGCAGCGCGTAACGGCCCGGCGACGATCGGCTCATTCGGAGCTCGAGCGTCGGGCCCGGAACATCCGGGAAGGTTGCCTCGACCTGCATCCAGCGATGCTGTGGTTCCGGAAACGTGAAGCGGTATTCGATCTGTCCCGACGCCTGAAATGGCGTCAGCCAAGAAAGAGACACAGCCAACGCGATCGCCAGTTGTGCCACAGCCCGCACCACGGTGAGCCTTCTACGATTCACCAATCGCCTTGTAAATTGTCAATTGTCAGTTGTAAATTTCGCCAGCGCCTGTTCGACGAACGCCTCTTCCGGGAGCGCGCCTAGGATCTCGACCTCCTCATCGACCACCGTCTTCGGGACGCCGCTCACTCTGAAGCGCCGCGCGAGATCTGGAAACTCGGTCGCTTCCACCGCATAGGTGGTGATGTTGGGGCTGACGAATGCCATTTCGTGCGCGAGACTGACCGCCCGCGGGCAATGCGGTCAAGTGGGTGTCGTGAACACGTTCATGACAACCGGTCGATCCACGGCTGCAATATGGCGTCGGCTATTCTCCGAAAGCGTGGACGGCCGTCCACCGGCGAGCAGAACGGCTTGGACCAGAGAAATGAATTCGTAGCCGGCCGGCGCGCCCAGAAATCTCATTCGCGAATCGGTCCACTGTGCACCCTCAGCACCTTGGGCACCTTGATCATCCGATGCACCCTGATGATCCAAATATTCAATCGCGACCGCGGGAACCCGATCGATGCCGTACTGCCGCGCCCGATCGCTGTCCAGGATGAGGTTCACCTCCTCGATCGCGATCTTGTCGGACAGTGGCGGTAGCTCATCGAGGATCTGTTTGGTCTGTGGGCACGTCTCGCACTCCAGTGTTTGCGTGAAAAACACCAGCCGGACGGGCCTCGTCATCTCGGCAAACACTTCGCGGAGCTTCTGCTGATCAGCCGGCGAAACTAGGGACATGAGGTCATTATGACTGGGGCTGGAGGCCAGGGGCTAGAGTCTGCAAACTTGAAGTATGAAGTGAGAAGTTTGAAGGAAGAAATGAGAACCCTGTGCACCGTTATTTGAAGAGATCGTCAAACGCCTGGCGCGCGCTGGTTGGACCTTGCGTCCCGGTCTGACGCTCGACGGTCGTGCGTGGCGCAAAGAACGTGCAGTTGTTCCGAGCATCCTTCGGCGCGACGCGAGCCGTGATCGGCTGGCTGCATTCGAAGCGTGCACCCGTGTCGAAGGACACGCATTGAATACAGCTGTGCAAGTCGGCACCGCAGCGGGAGCATCGGGCGTCCTCGGCTACGGGTAATCCGAGTCGATTCCCGCACCGGGAACAGCGGAACACTTCGTGAGAGCCCATGAGGTTCGGGGTCTTTGGACCTTCAGGTCGATCCCGAGGATCGCGAGCCTTCGGCGGCTTGGGCCCAGACGGTTCGCGATCTCTCGGTTCGTCCTGGTAACCGCGCTGGCGATACTTTCGATCGCTCATGAACTGAGTGGCTCTGATACGGGACGAAGGTTGACGGGCTCGCTTCGATCATAGCCCTTCTCGAATGTGTCGCTCGCGTTTGAATCCGCGGCCGATTCGGCGGTGCGGCCGAGCTTGCCAACGGACTGGCTCTCGCTGCAAGCTGCTCGATGCGAAGGAGATCCCGGTCCCTGGCGCCTTCGACTGGAGGCTCTGTGAAATGTTTCACACAATAATTGCTGCGCGCGCCGCAAGAACCGGATAAGCTCAAATCCGATCGTCATTCCCAAGCTCTGCCTCACCGTTCAACGGTCCGCCGATGTCGCAGATCTTTCATCGCAGCGCCAACACCATTTCACGCGTCAGCATCTTTGGCGCGGTGTTCGTGGTCGCCGGTCTGCTGTGGCTCTTCGATGAAGTGAACCGCTCGCCGTGGGTCACACAAGCGCGGGTCGCCCGCGAGCAACCGATCCAGTTCAGTCACGAGCGCCACGTCGCAGGCAACGGACTCGATTGCCGCTACTGCCACACCTCAGTCGAGGAGTCGTCTTTCGCCGGCATTCCGCCAACCAAGACGTGCATGAACTGCCACTCGCAGATCTTCTCGGCGAGCCCGTATCTCGAACCGGTGCGGCAAAGCTTTCGAACCGACCGCTCCATCGCCTGGACACGCGTCCACGATCTGCCCGACTTCGTGTACTTCAATCACAGCATTCACGTGAAAAGAGGAATGGGGTGCACCACCTGTCACGGACAGGTCGATCGAATGCCGCTGATGTGGCAGGAAAAGTCGCTCCAGATGGAATGGTGCATCGACTGCCACCGCAGTCCCGAACGCTACGTGCGGCCGCGTGAAGCCGTTTTTAGCGTGGAGTATCAGCCGCCCGCGAACCAGCTCGAACTGGGTGAGCGGCTGGTCGCCGAGTACCGTATTCAGAAGCTCACCAGTTGCTCGACGTGTCATCGATGACAAAGACCAGCCCCGAGATCCCGTTCACCGCAGCCACCGGACCTCGCTTCTCCGGCGAACCTGGAGCCAGCCGTAGCGGCGACGCAATCTCTGGCCGCGAAGGTTGGTGGCGCACGCTCGACGAGCGTGCCGGCGATCCGGCATTCCGCGACCTGCTCGTCAACGAGTTCCCGTCACAGATTGAAGCCATTACGGACCCGGTCGCGCGCCGCACGTTTCTCAAGTTGATGGGCGCGTCGCTTGCTCTGGCCGGCGTAACTGCCTGTACCGGACAACCGGCCGAGAAGATCGTGCCGTACGTCAGGCAGCCCGAGGATCTCGTTCCCGGCAAGCCGCTCTACTACGCGACGGCGATGCCGCTCGGAGGGACTGCAATCGGACTCCTGGTCGAAAGCCATGAAGGGAGGCCGACCAAGATCGAGGGCAACCCTCTTCATCCCGGCAGTCTGGGCGCCACAGATGTATTCGCTCAAGCTGCCGTGCTTGGCCTGTACGATCCCGACCGTTCGAAAACGCTGACGAATCTCGGCGAGATCCGTCCGTGGTCTGCGTTCCTGGGAACGATACGTGCGGCGCTCGTAGCGCAGCAGCCGCGCCAGGGCGCCGGACTTCGCATCCTGACCGAATCTGTCAGCTCGCCGACTCTTGCGGCGCAGATTCGTGAGCTGCTCGCCCGCTTCACGGCGGCCCGATGGCATCAATGGGATCCCGCCAGCTGCGAAAACGCGCGGGCCGGCGCGAAACTGGCGTTTGGCGAGTACCTCGACTGCCAATACCGTCTCGATCAAGCCGATGTGGTCGTGTCGTTGGACTCGGATTTCCTGGCATATGGGCCAGGCGCATTGCGCTACGCGCGCGACTTCTCAGCACGAAGACGTCCCGAGCAGGGCGCTCGGATGAACCGTCTCTATGCGTTTGAATCGATGCCGACTTCGACCGGCTCGCGCGCCGATCATCGGCTGCCGCTTCGACCAAGCCAGATCGAAAGCGTTGCCTGGTCCCTGGCCGCAGCCGTCGGCGTGCGGATAGCGCAACCTGCTGCCGCCGACCCGGTCGCTTCTGGCACGAACCTCGACGTTGTCGAGAAATGGATTGCGGCGGTTTCAAAAGACCTTCTCGCCCGTCGCGGCGCTGGTCTGGTCATTGCGGGCGAAGGCCAACCACCCGCTGTGCATGGCCTCGCCCACGCGATGAACGAGGCCCTGGGTAACGCCGGCCGGACGGTGATCTATACAGATCCGGTCGAAGGCGAAGCGGCCGACCAGATCGCATCACTGAGCGATCTGGTCACTGACATGAGCGCGGGTCGCGTCGACCTGCTGGTCATCGTCGGTGGCAATCCCGTGTACACGGCGCCTGCGGACTTCAAGTTCGCTGAAGCGCTCGACAAGGTCACGCTGCGAGTGCACTTGAGTTTGCACGATGATGAGACGTCGGAGTGGTGTCAGTGGCATGTGCCGGAGGCGCACTTTCTGGAAGCGTGGAGTGATGCTCGAGGCCACGATGGGACGGTGACAATCATCCAGCCGCTCATCGCACCACTTTACGGCGGCAAGTCTGCTCACGAACTGCTCGCAGCCATGAGCGACCGGCCCGAGCGATCTGGTTACGACATCGTCCGGGAGTTCTGGGCGACGCGCCGTGTCGCGGCGGATGCAACGCTCCGCAACCGCAGGCCGCCGCGCGAGACTGCGGCCAAGCCACGAGAATCGACCGCCACGTTGACGCCTGAGTTCGAACAGGAATGGCGCCGATGGCTCCACGATGGCGTGATGCCGAACACGGCACTGCCTCCTAAAGTCGCACGAGTCGCGGCGAATCAGCTGTCTCCGCCTCGAATGGCGACGTCAGGCAATCTGGAAATCAGCTTCAAGAACGACCCGTCGATTCTCGACGGCCGATTTGCGAACAACGGCTGGCTGCAGGAACTTCCGAAGCCGATTACGAAGCTGACGTGGGACAACGCCGTGCTGGTGAGCCCCGCCACAGCCAATCGGCTCGGCTTCGGCAACGCACCATCGTTCCAAGGCGGCGAGCACGGACAGATCATCAGCCGGGTCGTCGAGTTGCGACATGCAGGACGCTCCGTTCGCGGCGCCGTGTTCCAGGTGGCCGGCCATCCAGACAACTGCGTCACCGTTCACCTCGGGTACGGGCGCACTCGGGCCGGCAGTCTCGGAAACGGGCCTGGCTTCAATGCCAACTCGATTCGGACGTCCAATGCGATGTGGTTCGCAGATGGGCTCGAGGTTGTCGACACCGGCTCCACGTACTCGCTGGCGTGCACGCAATATCACCACCTGATGGAGGGGCGCGGAATGGTTCGCGCAGTTACGCGTGACGACTACATGCGCGACCCGAAATCCGTTCATGCCGGCGCGGAAACCATTCCCCGGACGATCACGTTGTACCCGGACGTCAAGTACGAAGGCTACAAATGGGGCATGGCGATCGACATCAATGCGTGTATCGGCTGCAATGCGTGCATCACCGGCTGCCAAGCCGAAAACAACATCCCGGTGGTCGGTAAGGAGCAGGTACTGCGCGGCCGCGAGATGCACTGGCTGCGTGTCGACAGCTACTACCGTGGCTCGTTGGAGAATCCAGAAACCTACTTCCAACCCGTTCCGTGCATGCAGTGTGAGAACGCACCATGCGAGGTCGTCTGTCCGGTCGGCGCGACGGTGCACAGCACCGAAGGACTGAACGACATGGTGTACAACCGGTGCGTCGGCACCCGATACTGCTCGAACAACTGCCCGTACAAGGTCCGCCGCTTCAACTTCCTGCTCTATCAGGATTGGAACACCCCGAGCCTCAAGCTGCTGCGCAACCCGGACGTCACCGTGCGAAGCCGCGGCGTCATGGAAAAGTGCACCTACTGCGTCCAGCGGATCAACGCGGCTCGAATCGAAGCTGAAAAGGAGGACCGGCGGATCACGGATGGCGAGATCAAGACGGCATGCCAACAGGCCTGCCCGGCCGACGCAATCGTGTTCGGCGACTTGAATGACCCCGACAGCCGCGTCGCCCGCTTGCAAGCCGAAGAACGCAAGTACGCGCTCCTCGAAAACTTGAACACGAGACCTCGGACCAACTATCTGGCCGCAGTGAGAAACGTGAACCCTGAGCTGGGAGCCTAGCGTGTCGGACAGTTTCACACCGGCCTCCGCAGGCGAAGACCCCCAACGGACCGCTATCGCTAACGGCTCGCCGCCGATGATTCCGCCGGGCTATACGTTCGGATCGGTCACCGACAAGATCAGCTCGATTGTTCTGGCGCGGAAAACACCGCTCGGCTGGTGGATGGGATTCGGCGTTGCGTTTCTGCTGACGCTGCTCCTGTTCGTCTCGGTGACATACCTCGTTTTCGAGGGCATCGGGATATGGGGCAACAACATCCCGATTGGGTGGGCATTTGAAATCACGAACTTCGTCTGGTGGATAGGCATCGGGCACGCCGGAACGCTCATTTCGGCGATTCTCCTGCTGCTCAGACAACCCTGGCGAACCTCGATCAATCGTTTTGCGGAAGCCATGACGCTGTTCGCTGTGGCTTGTGCGGCACTCTTTCCAGCGATTCACACCGGACGGCCGTGGTTGGACTACTGGCTGTTGCCTTACCCGAACACGATGGGCGTTTGGCCGCAATTTCGAAGCCCGATCATGTGGGACGTGTTCGCAGTGTCGACGTATGCCACGGTGTCTTTGCTCTTCTGGTTCATCGGGTTGATCCCCGACCTGGCGACGCTCCGCGATCGATCGCAAAGCAAAACCGCGCGCGTGATCTACGGCATGCTCGCCATGGGATGGCGCGGGTCGGCCCGTCACTGGCACCGCTACGAAACCGCGTATCTCCTGCTCGCCGGGCTGGCGACCCCGCTCGTCGTTTCGGTGCACACCGTGGTGAGCCTCGATTTCGCCGTTGCGATTGTGCCGGGCTGGCACACGACGATCTTTCCCCCGTATTTCGTTGCCGGTGCGATCTACTCGGGCTTCGCGATGGTCTTGACGCTGGCGATTCCGATTCGCGCCATCTACAAGCTCGAGGATTTCATCACCATGCGGCACTTGCAGAACATGGCCAAGGTGATGCTCGTGACCGGATTGATTGTGGCCTACGGATACACAGTCGAGGCGTTCATCGCCTGGTACAGCGCCGACAAGTACGAAGGCTTCATGATCTGGAACCGTGTGACCGGTCCCTACGCTCCCGTATATTGGGCGCTGCTCTTCTGCAACATCGTCGTACCGCAAGCCTTATGGCTGCGGCTGGTTCGAAACAGCGTTCCCCTGCTGTTTGTCATCTCGCTGATCGTCAACGTCGGCATGTGGCTCGAGCGATTCATCATCGTCGTCACCAGCCTGCATCGCGATTTTCTGACCTCGTCGTGGGGGATGTACAGCCCGACGATCTGGGACTGGAGCACCTTCATCGGAACGCTCGGACTGTTCGTCGCGCTCTTGTTCCTGTTTCTTCGGTTTCTGCCGATGATTTCGATCTTCGAGATGAGGACCATCTTGCCGGAAGCGAAGGTGGACGAGTCATGATTGCGATGACTTCCCCGACCGTCTACGGCCTCATGGCCGAGTTCGACGATCCGAACGCGCTGGTCGCGGCGACGCGCCGCGCGCATGAGGAAGGGTATCGCCGCATGGACGCCTACTCGCCGTTTCCGATCGAGGAGCTGCACGAAGCGTTGGGCGGACATCACACGAGGTTGCCCCTCATCGTGCTGCTCGGGGGCCTGGTCGGCGGTGTGGGCGGTTATTTCCTGCAGTATTGGGTCTCGACGATTGCCTATCCGCTCAACATCGGCGGAAAGCCGCCCCACAGTTGGCCGGCATTCATACCGGTGACCTTCGAGTGCACGATCTTGGTGGCCGCACTCGCCGCCGTCTTCGGCATGCTGGCGCTGAATGGACTGCCGATGCCGTATCACCCCGTCTTCAACGTCTCACGTTTTGCGCTGGCGAGCCGCAACCGGTTTTTCCTGTGCCTCGAAGCGCGCGATGCCAAGTTCGATCTCGAGGCGACTCGGCGGTTCCTGGAATCGCTCGAGCCGCAGGAGGTCACGACCGTTGCAGATTAGCGACACACTGAGAACGCCGGGGGCCCTTAGGGGTTTCGCCACAGAGCCACGGAGTCACGGAGGCGGCGGGAATCGCTTCGTCGCCGGCCTGCCGAGCAGGCCGGTCCAAGCGTCGAGCGACACGAATACACAAAGCAAACCATCCCGCATGAGGCTTTGGGTATTCGCGTCGCCTCGACGCAGTGGCGCCGCTGCGCGGCGCCGACGAAACGATTCCCGCCGCTCGACTCTCCGTGACTCGGTGACTCTGTGGCTGATTGTTCTCAGTGTCCTCGGTGTCTCTGTGGCGGGTTGCCGGCAGGACATGCACGATCAACCCAAGTACATCCCGTTCCGAGAATCGACGTTTTTCTCCGACGAACGGTCGGCGAGGCCCGTGGTCGCGGGGACCGTCGCGCGAGGCCAGCTGCGCGAAGACACTCTGCTCTACACGGGCAAGGTCAACGGCGCGGACGCGACGGTCTTCCCATTCGCCATCGACGAAGCCATCCTCCGAAGGGGCCAGGAGCGCTTCGATATTTATTGCTCACCGTGCCATGCACGGACTGGTGAGGGCGATGGCATGGTGGTTCGCCGCGGTTACCGCCGGCCACCGTCGTATCACGACGATCGGCTGCGAAACGCGCCCGTCGGCCACTTTTTCGATGTGATGACCAACGGTTTCGGGGCGATGCCTGATTACGCCGCTCAGATCAAGCCTGAAGATCGTTGGGCGATCGTGGGTTACATCCGCGCTCTGCAGCTCAGTCGGCAAGCCACGATCGCTGACGTGCCGCAGAGCGAGAGGGGCAAGCTCCAGTGAAATCCCTCACAGAAACCGCCGACCAGCTGATCCCCAGCCTGCGCCAGCATCAGCGGCGGCTGCTGACCGTTGGGATCGCCGGCGGCCTGATTTCAGTGGTCGGCTTGTGGACCAACCCCGCACAGTTCTTTCAGTCGTACCTCGTCGCCTACATGTTCGTGCTCGGCGTGACGCTCGGCTGTCTGGCGCTCGGCATGGTTCATCAACTGTCGGGCGGCGCCTGGGGCGTCGTCATCCGAAGGCCGATTGGCGCGGCGTCACGAGTGCTGCCAGTCCTTACCGTGCTCTTCCTGCCGCTCGTGTTCGGGATGAGCCATCTGTACGAATGGACCCATGCCGATGTCGTCGCCGGCGACGAGGCCCTTCAGCACAAGCAGCTGTATCTGAACGTCCCGTTCTTCTTGATCCGTGCGGTGTTCTATTTCGCGGTTTGGAATGCGTTGTCCTTTTTCCTGAACGCATGGTCGCTCGAACAGGATCGGACCGGCGATCCGGCAATCGCGAGGCGCATGCAACTGTTGAGTGCCGGAGGGCTGCTGGGATACGGCCTGACGGTGACGTTCGCATCGTTCGACTGGCTGATGTCGCTCGAACCGCACTGGTTCTCGACCATTTACGGCGTCTTGATCATTGGCGGCCAGGGCCTGGCGGCTTTGGCGTTCCTGATTGTCGCCAGCGCCTGGCTCAGCCGGCGTCCGCCGCTGCAAGGCATCATCGTGCCTTCTCATTTTCACGATCTCGGGAATCTGATGCTGGCCTTCGTGATGCTGTGGGCGTACTTCGCGTTTTCGCAGTACTTGATCATCTGGTCGGGCAACCTGCCAGAGGAGATCGCGTGGTACTTGCACAGACTTCAAACAGGCTGGCGTGCCGTCGGGACGCTGCTCGTCGTCCTTCACTTTGTCGTGCCGTTCGGCCTCTTGCTGTCGCGCGCGATCAAACGGCAGGCGAACCTGTTGGTCAAGGTCGCGTACTTGATTCTGGTCCTCCGCGTAGTGGATTTGTACTGGCTGGTCGCGCCCGAGTTCCACCGTGACGGCGTGGTCGTCAGCTGGCTCGACCTGGTGCTCCCCATCTCGCTCAGCGCGTTCTGGCTGGGCTGCTTCGTCTGGCAGCTGCGAGGCCGGGCGATTCTGCCTGTCCACGATCCGCAGTTCGACGAAGCGCTGGGACGACTCATCGAACGGGCCGGAGAGCGACCGTCGACCGCTCCCTAAGCTTTGTGTGCTTTGTGTCCTTTGTGGTTAGTCAACCGAAGCATTAGCTGAGTCAGTATGGAGACCCATCACGACAACTCAAGCGTTCATCACGAAGGCAGCGACGTCAACGTTCGCGGGATTCTGATCTTCGGGCTGGGCTTGTTCGTCACCGCGGCTGCCATCCACGTTCTGGTCTGGCTTCTCTTTCTCTATTTCGCAGGGCGCGAGGCCACGCGTGGCGCGACCGCTTATCCGCTGGCCGCCGATCAACAGACGCGAGTGCCGCCGGAACCACGCCTACAGACGAACCCACGGGAAGACATGCGACTGCTACGTGAGCAGGAGGACGCGATTCTGAAGAGCTACGGGTGGGTCGACCGACCGGCGGGCGTCGTTCGGATCCCGATCGAGGACGCGATGAAACTGACGCTGCGACGCGGCCTTCCATCGCGATCCCAGAAGGAAAAGCAATGATCACCCCTGAAACACCACAGAGGACACCATGGACACAAAGGATCAGATCCGTCTTGACCTTGGTGCCCTTTGTGTCCTTTGTGGTGAGTTCAGTGCCTGCCGTCGCTCAAATGGCGGGCACTCCAGCTCCCGGCTACAAACGCGAAGCCGGAACACCCGCGTCGGCACTTCCAGCGGCGTTGCGAGAGATCGGCTTCGATCAGAACCTCGATCGACAGATTCCACTTGATACGCCGTTCATCGACGAACGTGGCGGCCGCGTCCCGATCGGAAAGTATTTCGGCGCGAGACCCGTGGTCCTCGTCTTCGCGTACTACGACTGCCCGATGCTCTGCACGCAAGTCTTGAACGCGCTCGCAAGTTCCCTGGACGTTCTCTCACTCGAGGCCAGCCGCGACTTCGATGTGGTCGTGGTGAGCTTCGATCCACGCGAGAAATCCGACCTGGCGGCGGCGAAGAAGGCAAGCGTCCTTCAGCGTTACAGGCGGCCCGGCGCCGACGCCGGCTGGCACTTCCTCACGGGCGAGCAGTCATCCATCGAGTCCGTTACCAGCGCCAGTGGCTTTCGCTACGTCTGGGACGCCTCGCTCAAGCAATTCGCCCACCCGACCGGCATCATCGTGGTGAGCCCGGCAGGGCGGGTTTCGCGCTACCTGTTCGGCATTGATTTCGGGCCGCGCGATGTCCGACTCGCCATCGTCGACGCCTCGGCCGGCAAAATTGGATCTCCGATCGATTCGTTTCTCTTGTATTGCTACCACTACGACCCGATGACGGGCCGTTACGGGCTGGTCATCATGCGGGTGATCCGGCTCGCTGCGGCGGCGACGGTTCTCGCGCTGGCGCTCTTCATCGGGATCATGCTCCGGCAGGACCGCTTCCGGCACCTTCCCGGCACCAGGCACGACGCACCAGGAACGTCGTAAATTCGACTATGTGGACGGGAACTCCGCTTTTTCCTCAACAAGCTTCCACGATGGCGAGCCGCGTGGATGCGCTGTATTTTTTCCTGGTCACCCTGACGGGATTCTTCTCGCTGCTGATCGCTGGATTGATCGTTTACTACGCCATCAAGTACCGACGCCGTTCGCCGGATGCCGTCGGCGCAAACATCCATGGCGGCCTGTTCCTCGAGTTGATCTGGACCATCATCCCGCTCGTGATCACGATGGTGATCTTCGTGTGGGGCGCCAGCGTGTTCTTCGCCATGTCGCGGCCGCCCGATCAAACACTGAACGTGTACGTCGTGGCGAAGCAGTGGATGTGGAAGTTTCAGCACCTCGACGGCCAGCGGGAAATCAACGAATTGCACGTGCCCGTGGGCAGAGCGGTGAAATTGATCATGACGTCCGAGGACGTCATCCATGATTTCTTCGTGCCGGCGTTTCGCGTCAAGGCGGACGTGCTGCCCGGCCGCTACACGAGCCTCTGGTTCCAACCGACCACACCGGGCCGCTATCACCTCTTTTGCGCCGAGTACTGCGGCACGCGCCATTCCGGGATGGTTGGCCAAGTCGTCGTGATGGAACCGACGGAATACCAGGTCTGGCTCAGCGGCGGGCCTGCGGAGGGATCGCTCGCGTCGGCTGGCGAAAAGCTCTTTCAGGATCTTGCGTGCAATACCTGCCATCGCCCCGACGCGCAAGGTCGAGGGCCCGTGCTGCAGGGGCTGTTCGGCAAGATGCAGCAGCTTCAGAGCGGTGAGACGCAACTGGTCGACGAGGCGTACGTGCGCGAATCGATCCTGAATCCATCCGCAAAGATCACCGCGGGATTTCAACCGATCATGCCCGCCTTTCAAGGCCTGGTCTCGGAAGAGCAGCTGCTCGAGCTCGTCGAATACGTGAAGTCGCTGCAGAGCGCAGCGCCCGGCGACGCCGCACCCACGGGAAAGTGACATGGCCCAGACGCTGTCCCTGCCACCCCACCACTATTTGAACGACGGCTACGGCATCCGATCGTGGCTGCTGACTCGCGATCACAAGCGCATCGCCCTGCTGTATCTGGCCGGGGTGACGTTCTTCTTCTTCGTCGGCGGCGCCTTCGCGGTGATGATTCGTCTCGAGCTGGCCACGCCGGCCGGTGATCTCGTCACCGACGAGACCTACAACAAGCTCTTTACGATGCATGGCGTGATGATGGTGTTTTTCTTCCTCATCCCGGCCATCCCCGCCGTGCTCGGCAACTTTCTCGTGCCGATCATGATCGGCGCCAAGGATCTCGCCTTTCCCAAGTTGAACCTCGCCAGCTGGTACATCTACATGCTGGGTGGCTTGTTCACGGTGTACGCGCTCGTCGCCGGCGGCGTCGACACCGGATGGACGTTTTACACGCCGTTCAGCACCGTCTCGTCCACGACCAATGTCATCCCTACCGCCCTCGGCATCTTCATCACCGGGTTCTCCTCGATTCTCACCGGGCTGAATTTCATCGTCACGATCCATCGTCTGCGTGCCCCCGGCTTGACGTGGTTTCGCATGCCGCTCTTCCTCTGGTCGACCTACGCGACCAGCCTCATCATGGTGCTCGGCACGCCGGTCATTGCGATCACCATCCTGCTCGTCGCCGCCGAGCGGCTCTTCCACTTCGGATTTTTCGATCCAGCTGTTGGTGGCGATCCCGTCCTGTTTCAGCACCTGTTCTGGTTCTACTCGCATCCGGCTGTCTACATCATGGTGTTGCCGTCGATGGGGGTCGTCAGCGAGCTCGTCGCCGCATTCTGCCGTAAGCAAGTATTCGGCTACACATTCGTGGCCTTTGCGAGCGTGGCGATTGCGGTCCTGGGCTTTCTCGTCTGGGGCCATCACATGTTCGTCGCCGGACAATCGGTATACGCAGCGATGATTTTCTCGATTTTGAGCTTCCTGGTCGCGATCCCATCGGCCGTCAAGGTCTTCAACTGGACGGCAACGATGTACAAAGGGGCGATTTCCTGGCAGACGCCGATGCTCTACGCCATCGGTTTCATCGGGCTGTTCACCATCGGCGGCTTGACTGGGCTGTTTCTCGCGGCGATCGGCCTCGATGTTCACGTGACCGACACGTATTTCATCATTGCGCACTTTCACTACATCATGGTCGGCGGGACGATCATGGGGTACCTCGGCGGGCTTCACTACTGGTGGCCGAAGATCAGCGGCCGTCTCTATAACGAAGGCCTCGCCAAGCTCGCGGCCGGCATCATTTTCGTTGGATTCAACCTCACGTTCTTTCCTCAGTTCATCGTCGGCTACCTGGGCATGCCACGTCGCTACCACGCCTATCCGCCGGAATTCCAAGTGCTCAACGTCCTATCGTCGGCGGGCGCGTCGATTCTCGGGGTCGGCTATTTGATCCCGATGCTGTACCTGACGTGGTCGTTGCGCTATGGAAAGATCGCCGGCTCGAATCCCTTCGGCGCCAGCGGACTCGAGTGGACGACAACGTCGCCGCCGCCGACCTCGAATTTCAGCAGGCCACCCGTCGTCACTCAGGACGCGTATTCCTACCCGGTTCAGGCGGAGACTCATGTTGCCTGACGCAGTCACCCATCACTCGGCGCTCGCACACCAGTTCGACAGCCTGGAACAGCAGCGGGAAGCCTCGACGCTCGGCATGTGGGTCTTTCTCGTAACCGAGGTGCTGTTCTTCGGCGGCCTGTTTGCGACTTACTCGGTCTACCGAAGCTGGTATCCGGAGGCTTTCGCGGCGGCGAGCCACGAGTTGTACGTATGGGCTGGAACCCTCAACACCGCGGTGCTCATTACCAGCAGCCTGACGATGGCGTTGGCGGTGCACGCAGCGCAGACGGATAACCGACGAGCGCTGATAGCGTTCCTGATCCTGACGATGGTCCTTGGCGCCGCCTTTCTTGGCGTCAAGGCGTATGAGTACTACGGCGAGTTCGCCGAACATCATGTACCCGGCTTCGGATTTCAGTTCGAGCAGGAGTACTTCCGCCACTCACAGATGTTCTTTTCCTTGTATTTCATGATGACCGGCCTGCATGCGCTCCACATGATCATCGGACTCGGCATCATGAGCGTCATGGTGGTGTGGGCGTGGCGCGGCGTCATCACGAGGGACTATCACTCACCGATTGAGATCAGCGGGTTGTATTGGCACTTCGTCGACATCGTGTGGATCTTCCTGTTTCCTCTGCTCTACCTGATTGGGCGACACGCACATTTGTAATTGCAATTGCTGATTGCTGATTTCCAGAACTGACGACTGATAGCTGACAACTGAAAGCTGATGGCTGATTTGATGAGCGAATACATCGTCCCAAAGCGCACCTATTACATCATCTACGTCATTCTCCTCATCGGCACGTATCTGACGTGGCAGGTGGCGGTCTTCGACCTCGGTCCGATGAACACGATCGTCGCGCTCACCATCGCGGTCTTCAAAGCGACACTCGTCGTGTTGTTCTTCATGCATGTGAAATACGGCACGCGCCTCACGTGGGTGGTCGTCCTTGGAAGCGTGTTCTGGTTGGGAATCCTGCTGGCGCTGACCTTCGGCGATTATCTGACGCGTTCGTGGAGAACGTTTGGATAGTCCTCCCGCTGGCCTTCCTGCCCTTCCTGCCCTCTCGCCCTCCCGCCTCTCGCCTCGCCCTCCTCCTCCATGCAGTGTGCACGCCTGCGAACGGTGGTGGGTGCGGGATGTCATACTGACGACTGAGGTTCCCAATTGTCGAGCGGCCGTCCCAAACGCGTGCAACCCACTCTTGAAGAATCTGTCGCAACCGATCAGCACCGGGCGTTTCTGGAAAAGGCACAGTCGGTCGCCCATGTCGGAAGCTGGGTGGCCGAGCTCGACAGCTCAGGCCGCCTGAGCTGGTCGGCCGAAGCACACCGAATCTTCGGTATCCCGGTCGAGGACTTTTCAGGCACGGCAGACGCGTTCTTCGGTACCGTGCATCCCAACGATCTGACGATGGTTCGTGCAGCGGGTCTTGCAGCCATGCACGACGGTCGACCCTACGACATCGAACACCGCATCGTCACTGGCATGGGTGAGGTCCGTTGGGTGCACGGGAAAGCCGACGTCGAGCGCGACTCGGAGGGTAGACCGATCCGAATGATCGGGACCGTACAGGACATCACGGATCGGCGGCAGCTGGAAGAACAGCTTCGTCATGCTCAGAAGATGGAAGCGGTCGGCCGGCTTGCCGGGGGCGTCGCCCACGACCTGAACAACGCCTTGACCGCAATCATCGGTTACACCGAGCTGGTCCTGTCGCAGGTTGGCGAAGACCGCCAGGTCCACAGTGACGTCGAAGAAATACGCCGTGCGGCGGCCCGGGCGGCGTCGGTCGCACAGCAACTGCTGGCATTCAGCCGCAAACAGCTCCTCGATCCTCGCGTCTTCGATCTCAACAAGATCGTCGCCGACCTGGCGCGGCTGCTCGAACGGACGCTCGGCGCCGACATCTCGCTGCGAACGGTGCTCGCGCCCGATCTGCCGTCGATTGTGGGCGATCCGGGACAGGTGGAACAGGCTCTCGTCAACCTGGTGGTCAACGCACGCGACGCGATGCCGCGCGGCGGCCAGCTCGTGATCACGACGAAAATCCAGGAAGTGGATGAGGGATTCGCGCGCGCGCACGCTGGCATGTCGCCGGGGCGCTTCGTCACGCTGTCGGTGACTGACACCGGACATGGTCTCGATCCCGACACGCAGGCGCACATCTTCGAGCCGTTCTTCACCACCAAGGATGTCGACAAAGGAACCGGCCTCGGCCTGGCCATGGTCTACAGCACGGTGAAACAGAGCGGCGGGTTCATTTTCGTGGACAGCGAAGTGGGCAAGGGAGCGACGTTCAACCTCTACTTCCCGGCGATTCGCGAAAGCGATCCGCTGCGGCAGTTCTCGTTTGAAAGAGCAGGTTCGTCCACGCCCACGATCCTGGTCGTCGAAGACGAACCATCGATTCTGAATCTTGTTGGGCTGACGCTCAGGCCGGACGGCTATCGACTCCTGCGGGCAACGTCGGGACGCGACGCCCTGGACCTCGCCGCGTCGTTCGAGGGACCTATTGACCTGCTCCTGACCGACGCGAAAATGCCGGGAATGGGAGGTATCGAGCTCGTTCGGGAGCTCCGCTCGAAACGACCGGGCTTACCGGTGATCGTGATGTCCGGCTACACGCAGGAGCTCGTTGATTTCGACGCCCGCAGCAAAGACATTCTGACGCTGCAGAAACCCTTCTCGCCTGCCGATCTCCGCGCCAGAATCCGCGAGGGGCTTGCGCAGCACCGGCAGATGTAAGAGTCTGTCGCCTCTCAACGCAAGTAGGGAATCGTCTGTGGACCCTGCGGCAGGACGCACAGTGTGGCATCCCGACCCGCGGCCTGCAGAGCACCGCAGACGGTCTCCATCACGTTCTCAGTCGGCTGAAAATGAGCAGCGCGGATTGCCTCTGGCTTGAGGCCGCTCGTCTTCACGAACACCTTCGCCTTCATCTGAATCTGCGCCTGGATCTGGACCTGCCACTGGTCGGGGACCGAATATCCCGGTGAATTGATCATGGCCAGAAGCTTTTCCGGTGACGGCTGTGAGGCAAGCACCTGGCCGTACGACCCATGCGATGGGAGCCCGTCGCGGCATTCTGCGGCACAAACGATCGTGCCACCCGGCTTCACGACTTTCGCCGCGGCCGACATGCCTTTGACGGCTTGATACAGATTCTGATCGAGCGGGAAGCCGGAGTTGGTCGTGAGGACGACGTCGAAGGGCGCCTCGACGGCCTGCATCGCGTCGCGTTTTGCCGCTTGGCAGGCCGCCCTGTGCTCGACAAACAAATCGCCGGCAAATACGGCGGTGATTTTCTGGTCGCGATTGAGCGTCACATCGACAGCGAAGTGAACGCCGACCATTTTCGCGATCTCGCGAACGTCGTCGTGGATGGGATTGCCCTCCGTTACGCCCCACGTTGCGTTCGGATGACCGATTCGCCGCGCGTCGTGAAGGATCAGCACCGTCTCGAGTCCGGCAAGTCCGGGGGCGACCATTTTGGGTCCGCCGCTGAAGCCGGCGAAGAAGTGCGGCTCGACGAATCCGGTCGTGATTCGAACATCGGCAGCCAGCCACTCACGGTTCAAGTGGATCGGGACACCAGTCGAGGTCTTGCCGAAATATTCGAGCGAAGTGTTGTCCCGGCTGTCGTGGTTGACAACGCGGTACCGCCGGGCGATGTCGGCACCGAGCATCTTCTCCAGTTCTGCCGGGGTGTTCGTCCGATGGGTGCCCGTCGCGATCAGAATCGTCACATCCTCGGGACGCACTTGCGGCAGTTCCTCGAAGAGCGCCTCGAGCGTCTCTCGACGAGGCTGCGCACGAGTCACGTCGCAGACAGAAATCGCCACCTTCTGCCCCCCTCGGACGAGCTCGCGGACCGGCCGGCTGCCGGTGGGCGCGCGGAGAGCCGCGAGCAAAGCGGCATGCGAATCGGCTACCGCCGGCCTGAAGAAGGGCTCGATGACCGTGACCCGCTCGTCGGGGAGCTCCACCGCGAGGCCATCCACGCCGTAGTCCAGATGTATGTGCACGGGATCAATTTACAATTTACAAGTCACAATTTACAAAGAGAAGGTACGCGCGCGTTCTTCGATGAGCTCGATGGACGTGCCCCACGGATCGGTAACGAATATCGATTCCCCATCCGGACCTCGTTCACTGCTGAGCGGACGGTCCACGGAAACTCCCTCCGACTCCAGTTTCTTGCCTAGAGCCATCAGGCCCCTGATCTCGAAGCCGATGTGATCGAGGACGCGACCTCTGGTGCCGACAACTGGCGAAGGCGACGGGGAGTAGGTGAGGTTGACACCCGGTAGATCTGCAGCTTCGAAGTTTCCCCTCTTCCCCGGCTTGGCGTCCAGGACCTTGACGTACCACGCTTTCATTTCCGGCACCTGCGGCCCGGCGAAGTGGATGTGGTGCAGCGCGATCGGATCCGATTGCGTCCTGATCTCGATGAATTCAACTTTAGTGTCGTCGGGCGCCATCGTGAAGGCGACGAAAGTCGCTTGATCGGCCATGTAGCAGAGACCGTCCTGTACCTCGAGGGTGGCCGGCACTTCGGCCCTCGTGATCATCGGATAACCCGCCGCCTCGACGATTGCAACCATCTTGCGGATGTCCGGCACGCCAAAGGCGAAGTGGTTGATGGTGGTGCCCTTCGTTCCTCCTGTCGGCGCCTGACGATGCAGGAGGAGGAGAGCGTTTGGAAACCCGACGACTTCATCTGGAGTGCTGTCGATGGCAACGGCTCTGCCACCAAGGGTATCGGCGAAGAATCGCTTGTGCGAGTCGACGTCGTTTACGTTCAGGTAGAAGCGCGTAGACATAGACCGTCGACTATAAACTACCATTCAATTCATGCGCGCAATTGTTCTCGAAGGGGATCGGGTCGTCTTCCGCGCCGACCGGCCCGAGCCGACGCCGGGCTTCGGTGAAACGCTCGTGCGAGTGTTGCGTGCGGGCGTGTGCGAGACCGACCTGCAACTGGTTCGAGGCTACATGGGGTTTCGCGGGATTCTTGGCCACGAGTTCGTCGGGATCGCCCAGGACGGTCCGTTCGCCGGCGGGCGGGTCGTCGGGGAGATCAATTGCAGCTGCTGGCAATGCGATACCTGTCTCGCGGGACGACCGACTCACTGCCCTCATCGGACGACGATTGGAATTTCCAATCATGACGGCGCTTTTGCGGACTTCATCGCGGTCCCTCATCGTAATCTGCACGCCGTGCCGGACTCGATTTCGACTGACGTTGCCGTCTTTACCGAACCAGTGGCCGCGGCTTTTCAGATTCCGGCCCAGCTCGCGCTGACGCGAAACGATCGGATCATCGTCCTGGGAGATGGTCGGCTGGGAAACCTGTGCGCTCAGGTTTTGGCAAGCGCCGGCGACAACGTGACTGTCGTTGGCAAGCACCCGGAAAAGCTGGCGCTGCTGCAGTCGCTGGGCATTCGCACGGGGTTGCTGGACGACTTACCAGTGGAACGGATGGCAGACGTTGTCGTCGATTGCACGGGATCGGAAACCGGGCTTCCGCTGGCGCTCAAACTGGTCAGACCACGCGGCACAGTCGTGCTCAAGACAACGGTCGCCGGGACCCAGGAGATGGCGTGGGCGCCGGTTGTCATCGATGAGGTGACGATTATCGGATCGCGATGCGGTCCGTTCGACCGCGCGTTGTCGGCGCTCGCCGACGGGGAGATTGCCGTACAGCCGCTGATCTCAAGACGGTTCGACCTGTCGCAAGGCGTCGAGGCACTCGAAACCGCGACAGGTCGCTCCGTCTTGAAAGTGCTCTTAGATATCGGCTAGGGCGACACCTCACCTACTCCCTCCCCTTCGAATAGACGAAGCTGTGACCCACGGCGTCGGTCGTCGGGTACCAAGCGAGAATCCTTGGAACCATCCCGGGCCGAGTCTCCTCGAGCTTCACTGCCCCGATCTTTCCCGCTGGTCTCTCGACACGTCTCGTGAAGCCGCTGTAGTACACCCTCGTTCGATTCTTGTCGCGCACCGTCACGACGTCGTTGCTGTCGACAGGATCAATCAGTTCGAAAATGTAGGTGCCGCTTCCAAGAGCGACTCCTGGCAGCTCGACCGGTCCACTGAAGGTCAGGATCGTCGCTCTGCTCGGAGACAAGGCGTGTCCGACAGTTGCGGCCGCCAACAGGATGATGGCGCCACACACGGCCAGCGCTGATTTTCGGTTGCTCATTGCTGATCACCTCCTCCTGATCTAGTAAACGTGCTGGGAGGCTCAGGTAAACATTGCTGATTGGGATTGTTGATTGCTGATTGGAAATCAATTAGCAATCTGCAATTAGCAATTAGCAATTTGTAGTAGCGTCTATCGCCAGTCGCCTGCGGCCACGAACGCGGCCCAATAGAAGGGATGCGTGCTTTGGTGGTGGCTCGTCGCTTTCGCAGGACAGTGAGGCTGGCCTGGTGCATGGCGTCCGCCGTGCTGAGTCTTTTCTGCAGGCGGCCCTGATACAAGGCGCGCATCCACACCCTCGTTGCCTGGTCGTCTACCGGCCAGAGGCTCATGATCACGGTGCGGACACCGGCCACTTGAAAGGCTCGCCTCAAGCCGAAGACGCCCTCGCCGGCCTTCACTTCGCCCAGCCCCGTGTCGCACGCCGACAGCACAGCCCATTCGACGCCGTCGAGATTGAGCGCCGTCACTTCTTCAGCGGTCAGAATGCCGTCGTCTTCGTCGGGTCCCGCCGCTGCGCGCCGGTTCGCACCGGCCAGCGCCAGCCCGGACATCAGCAACGGGTTCTCCATATTGTCGACTCGCTTGTTCTTCTTGGCGGGTGCGAGCGCCCCAACAGACCGCGTGCCGTTCGGCGCCGACGCGCAGTCGCTTTCAAGGAAGAATCCGTGGGTCGCCAGATGAAGCACACGACTCCCGGGAGCGAGCTGTTTGAAGGCGCGCTCGTTCGCGTCGCGCCCCGCAAGAGCTTGCAGAGACCCCACAGCGGTTGCTCCGTCCGGCCCATATTCCTGCCACAGATTGGCCACTTCCTTCGCTTCGCGCTGCGAACCTGGCAAGGGGGCAAAAAGCAGCGACTGGAAATTGCCGCACGACGAGCGCGCGCCACGAAACGGAGCCGTCGCCGGTGCAACTTGAGGCGACGACTGCTGAGCCATCAATGTCGTTGGCACGCCCGACGACGGAGCGGCTTGGCTCTCCGCGAGCACCCGGGATGCTGACTTTTTCGACAAGGCCGCAAAGAGCGCGCCTTCATCGAATGCCGGTCCGCCAACGGCCAGCAGCCCCCGGCCGGTGCTGAAGGATTCGCCCGCCGAGACGGAGTCTCGCTCCGTCGAAAGATAGTGAATAGTGGGTCCCTTTTCTAGCAGATAGTCGGTTCGCCCGACGGGAAGCGCTGCGAGCGGCACGAGGTTCAGAGCTCCGTCCGGCACCACAATCACTCGGCTGACGTCGGTCAGGTGCATCGCAATCGGATCCCACACTCGCTGTCGCAACTTCGTACCGATGACGCGAAGCGATTGCTCGGCAGACTGGGGCGAATCTGCCGAGCGGGCGATGCCTGCTGTCGTCTCAAGGCGCCATTCGGCGATCAGAGTTTCCAGAGAAGCCGCGCTGCCAATTGGGACAGCGAACGGTTCGGATTCACCAGAGCGAAGTACGAACGCCAGATAGGAAGCAGTGGTCCGCGAACTGCGCGGCGCCTTCTGCACTGATGACGTCGAACCTGAAACCAGCGGCGCATTCGGCTGATCGTCGATGATCGTTCGATCGTACCGGACGAACGAGACCAGCGCGCTGCCCGCCGGCAAAGCGGCACCGACCTGCTCCAAGCCGACCTCCACCCGCGCCGCCTCGGCCCTGAACGCGGCACTCTTCTCGGCCAGCGCACGCTCGGCGAGTTCTTTCTCGCGGCGAGCATCTTCAATCAATGCGAGATACTGCTCGGGCCGCTGCTCGCTTGGGCCTCGGACCACGAGATTGGCAAACCGTTGCTGTGCCGATATGAGCGCGGTCCACAGTGGTGCGACGTCCGGTTGCGCCGCATCTGCGGCCCCATGACGGCGCGTGGCCATTTCGTCGAGGGTGAGCGCGCGCCCGCGAATCAGGGCATCAAAAGTGGGTGATATAGATTCCCGATCTTTGCTCGACAGCGACAAGGCGAGGTCGAACCCTTTTGGACGTTTGGCTGCGTAGGCGAGTGCTTGGCGTTCCGACAGGTATCGGAGCGTCAGACGGAGATGATCGCGGCCAATCTGCTCCGCATCCAATGCGGCACGAAGGGCTTCCGCACGTTGACCGAGTCTTGCGAGCGCCATCGAGCGGGAGGCTTGCACCTCGGCCACGGCGGGATGCGACGGTCCGAATATCTGTCGCCGGATTGCGAGAGCGTGGTCGAACGAACGTGTCGCGCCATCGTAGTCGCTCTGTAGCATCTGAAGCATGCCGTGATTCGCGAACGCGTCAGCAGCGCCCCAACTGACTGGTGCTGACTGTTCCCAGATTCCAAGCGCCCGCGCGGACAGCTCGTATCCCTTTTCGACCTCGCCAAGCCGGGCTAGTGTGGTCGACAGGGTCGAGAGGGTTTCGGCGACGTCATGGTGGATGGGCCCCAACTTGCGTTCTCGGATAGCGAGAGTGCGCTCGTATAGCGGGCGGGCCTTCGAGTAAAGCCCCTGATCGCTGAGCATTGCCGCGAGCTCTTGCGTGGCACGAGCGACGAATAAGTGGTCAGGACCGTAAACCCGGCTCCATGTGGCAGCCGCCCGATTGAATTCTCGCCGGGCCTGAACGAAATCACCCATGCTCGTATCGAGGAGCGCGAGGTTGAATACCTCCGTTGCAACGAGCGAGTGGTTCGACCCTAGGCGTCGTTCGTAAATCCGAAGTGCTCGTTCATACGACCGACGTGCGTTCGAATAGTCTCCCTCCAGGATGAAACTGTTTGCGAGGTCGTTCAGTTGCATAGCGATCAACGGATGCTCCAGGCCTAGAGACTTTTCAGCAATGGAAAGAGCATGTTCGCGGAGCCTGCGAGCAGCAGCCGAATCCCCTAAATCTTGAATCGGAAGCGCAAGAGTCCGCATGTGCGAAGCGAGATCAGGATGATCGGGACGAACTGTGCGTTCGGCGATGGCGACCGCCCGCGTGGAAAATGCCCTGGCTTGTATAAGATCTCCCTCAGCCCAGGACTGTTCTCCTAAAAGGCTGAGGGTAGAGGCCATTTCGGGACTGGTGTCGTTGCGCGCTTCGCGTTCGCGAAGCGTCAACGCACGCTCCAAGGCGACACGCGACCTGGCATACTCGCCTCTTCGCAGGAGAATTAACCCTTGAATTTCAAGGGAACGTGCGATTCTGATGTCGTCAGACTTGAAGATCTTTTCCTTGATGGCGAGCGCTCTGTCTGCTGTTGCCAATGCCTCCTTGGAGTCGCCCGTCAACCGGAGCGCCTCAGCGAGATGGTCCAGGTCGTCAGCAAGCTCCGCACTATTCTGGCCGAGCCCTAGCTCGTGAATCGCAAGCGCTCGCTTGTACGGCGCGATCGCTTCCTGGTAATCGCCCGCCGCGATCAGCACGTCCCCGAGGTTGCGCAAGCTTGGCGCCAGGATCAGATGGTCGCGACCAACCTGCGCCTCTTTGGTGTGAATCACCTGGTCTGCGAGCTGTCGTGTCACTGGGTCAGCGCCTTTGCCGTTTCGGACCAGCGCCTCCACCAACTGATCTCTTCCACGCGCGACTTCGAGGGGTCCCAGGCTTGCGACGCCTTGCAGCGCCAGCGACAAGCTTTCGGCTTCCACTTCGGCGTCGGCGTACCGTCCTGCACCGATCAGCGAGCGTATCGCCTGAAATGCCGGCTCGAAGTCTGCCGCAACTTGAGCGATGGGTGGCGCAGTCGAGAGAAGTACGCACAGGCAGACGACCCCGAAAGCAGTGAAGAAGCCAATGGATATCCGGTCTGTGCGTGGTTGTTTCACGTGCAGCCTTGGGCTTCAGCGACTTCCGGGGTTCAGCGTCCTCAAACTGCTTTTACAGCAAACGCAAGGACCGCGGGCTCAGACCTGCGACACTTGCGAGGCGCCGCCTTCCCGCCGCGCCCAAACCGGGACTCGGGCCAGGACCGAGTCCGAATACCGCGTGTGTCGTGACCTCAATTGTGGTCCGCTGCGCATCGGCCAGCATCTGTTCCAGATCCCGCAAAGACTGCTGCACCAGTTCCTTCACATATTTCTGGTAGCTTTGAACATTCTTGCGGTCGATGCCCACTGCCGGGTCGGTGAAAACGTTACGTAGAACCTCTTCCAGCTTTTCTGCAAACTTCTCTACCTTCTGAAACGAGAGCGCAACCTGCTCGTAGAGGGCGATCACACTCTTCATCTCGCCTGCTCCACGCAATTCGCCAATGTCGATCACCCCTGGGAGAATAGGCGGGAAGACTCCCTCGCCGCTCTTTGGCGGTCCCTCGCCACTCTTCGGCGGTCCCTCGCCGCTCTTCGGCGGTCCCTCGCCACTCTTCGGCGGTCCCTCGCCGCTCTTCGGTGGTCCGCCGACACCAAATTCGGGGTGCGTCAAAGCCTTCGTGACAGTTTGCTCCGCATTCGCCAATGCATCCTCGAGACCGCGCAGGGATGTAACTACGTTCTCGATAAGCTCACGTAGCGGCTCCGAAATTGATCTCCCTCGCGCGCCCCGTCCGGCATGGTAGCCGTTTCCATTCACCGAGAACGGGGAAGGTCCGACCAGCCGCAAAAACGGTGGAGCCAACCGCGCGGCCAGCTGCTCGCGCGCGACCGCGTTCAGGCGGAATGGTATGTCGGTCAGAGCTGACTTGAACGCGGCGCTGGACGGCGAATTGCCATTACGTCCTTCATCACCCAGAACCGTGAGCTCTGTGCTTGCAAGCGCCCGCGCCAGATTTTCGAAGGCACGGAAAACGCCGGCCGTCAACTGCCCGACCGCCTCAACGTCCTCGGGACTCGCCGCACCGGTGCCGCTGACGAAATTCGCGATGTCGGTTCTTGTCGGTTCCAGAAGTTTTTTGAGGCCTTCGTACACAACGTCTTTCCACTTGTTGTCCTTGGCTGCAACCAGGGCGAGCCTTCCGTAGCTCTCCTCGTCCAACTCCAGTCGTTTTAGATCCGCTCCGTTGGTGATGGCCGGAGCATAGATACCCAGCCCGTTCAACCCATCGAAATTCGCGTCTCTTCTGTGTTCGACAATCAAGCCCGCTCCCCGTTCGAGCGTCTTGCGTAAGTCAGCGGCCACCTTTTTTATCGTTTCGTTGCGGCCTTTCGTCAGTCTGTCGCACAGGTCGTCCAGGTCGATGAGGGGCCGCACGTCACCGCTGTGCGCCGTATCCTGAAACGCGAAGCGAACTTGAGTGGCGGTTCGTTCGCGAACGGCCTGTTCGAAGGCCTGGCTGAGGTAGTCGACTCGGTGGTTCGCTCCATTTGAACCATCTATCGACTGTAACGGTTTAACCGAGGGCTTGGCGTCCTTCAGTTTGATGGCGAGTTGTTTGACCTTTTCGTCGACTTGATCTGCCGGTCCCTCCCGCTGAAGCTCCGTCGTCGCGTCGCGTTTTGCGGTTACGGCTCCATCGGTCGACATCGAGAATTTTGCCTGTTGCTGGGCCTTGATCGCTTCGTCCAGCGGCCCCGCCAACTCGGCGATTTGGTCAGCCAGGTCGGACGCCTTCCGGAGGTCCAGCATCGTCAGTGAGACGCCCTTGCCTCCGAAGGAATCCATGAAGTCATCGATAATCGCTTTTCCAAGATCCTCCGGTTGAATGCCACTATTTGGGATTCTGTTCAGGATTTTTTCATACGGCCAGCCCTGGAAAGGCATTGTGATCTCAGAAGCAATCATGAACTGCGCGGCATTCTTGACTCCCAACTCGTACGCCGCTTCCGCGTAGCTCATTGCGCACGCGTTCGCACCAAGAATGTCGAGATTAAGATTTTGGAGTGCCCGTCCCATTTCAGGAATTGTCAACGGATCGTGATTATCTCGCCCGAATCCCAAGCCATAGGCGTGGCCCCACAACACAAGGAGGTAGTGATTTGCTTTAAAGTTGTCTTGCGTCCAGGTTACGAAGTCTTTCAAGACAGCAGGATTCCCGGTGCCGAAGAACTTGCGCAACACCTCGGGATCTTTGGTATCGAGTTTATCGATCAACTCTTTGCGGTCCTTCGTATGGGTGAGCGCGTACAACTCTTTGGGGTCCTCGAGTTCTTTGGGGTCCTCGAAACAACAGAAGGTGTCGAGGAAATACTTGCTATCCGCGGTCAATTGCTTAGGGTCGGGAAACGAACCTTTGAATTCACTGAAGCCTTTCTTGACCAAGTAGCGCTCGGCATAACGAGGCCATCGGCGGTGGACCTGAACCACCACGTTCACTGCTGAAGTGGAACCAACTTTCTCCATTTCTCTCAGGTCATTGATGGCTGCCTGTTCGGTTGGCTCGACCGGTTGGTCGTCGACTGTGGCCGCCATGTACAGCATCACCGTCCATTGCTTTTGTGGCTCCGTCCTCTTGGGTTCTGGTCTTTTGCCGACTGGTTTTGGTCTATTGCGGACTGCCATACGCAGCTCCTTTCGAACGAAAGCCGGCCATATCGGTCGTCAGCGTTTCTTGACAACCAAGCGGAACTAAGCCGACGAATGAACGGCCTGAATCCGGTCAGTCGTGATCCACTCGAGGCACTTTCAGACCGAGTCTGCTCAACGAAAAGTCGCGGAAGAGCTGAAAGTGTAGCCTCAACGCGGAGCAGGAAACGCGAATCAGGGCTCCTTTTTTTGCCAGTCTTGGCACCGCTTTTTGCCGGTCTTGGCACCGCCGCTCTGCATTTCTTTAACGTTTACCAGTGCTATGTCGAACACGACGATACGGACCTCGTTTTGACCAGGGGTGAGGATCTGCATCGTTGCATTGGGGAGCACCCTGTTAACAGCGTGTCTCTATATCGTTTACATAAAGTGGCCCCGGGGCTGACCGGGCACACTTGCCCCCCAGGCCACTCGATAGGAAGCGGTATGATAGCCGTCGCAACCCTCAATCTCGCGTGTCATCCGCTTCCTGCTATGGACAAGGCCAACCCGGGCCGTCCCGCGCCGCCGGCACGAGCGGCTAAAAACCCGCCTGAAGCCGAGTCCTCAGTGGAGCTCCTGGCCCGGGCCCGCGCGGGCGACAGTCAGGCGCTCGACAACCTGTTCACCCGCTACCTGCCGCGCCTGGAGCGATGGGCGCACGGCAGGCTTCCGCCCTGGGCGCGCGACGCGCGAGAAACTCAGGACCTCGTCCAAGACACCCTCACCCAGGTCTTCCTGAAACTTGGATCGTTCGAGCCCCGACACGAAGGCGCCTTCTACGCCTACATGCGGCAGGCGCTGATGAACCGGGTCCGCGACGAAATCCGTCGCGCTCATCGTCATGGACCAGCCGAGGTTCTGGACTCGGCCAAATCCGACCTCGGACCGTCTCCGCTCGAAGAGGCCATCGGTCACGAAACACTCGACCGATACGAAGCCGCGCTCGATCGCCTGAGGCCGGAAGACCGCGAAGCCATCATCATGCGTATCGAGATGGGCATGTCGTACGACGAAATCGTCAAGGCGCTGGGAAAGCCGAGTGTCGCGGCCGCGCATATGGCGGTCAGCCGGGCGCTCGTGAAGCTCGCGCAGGAGATGTCACGTGTTAGACGGTAACGAGTCAACCGAACACTCGGTCGCGGAATCGATTGCCGAATCGATTTCCCAAGGCGAACAGATCGAATGGGAGCGCGTCGAACGGCAGGGCGCAGACGAACACGAAACAGGAGTCCTGCACGAACTCCATCTGGTCGATCGGATCGCCGCTTTCCACCGCCGTCCCGAGTCGTCTCGGCCGACCGATCCCTCGAGCATGGTTCAAGGCGTCGCCAAGCCGGACGACAACATCCTGACGTGGGCTCACCTGCGGATCATCGAGAAGATCGGCGAAGGCGTCTTCGGGACCGTCTATCGAGCCCGTGACGCCAAGCTGCAAAGCGACGTCGCGTTGAAGCTGATGTGGCCGGATGGCCCGGGCACTCCTTCGAGTCCAACGCGCGCGCTCAAGGAGGCGCGACTTCTCGCGCGCATCCGCCACGCCAACGTCGTACAGGTGTACGGAGCGGATCGGATCGACGGACGCGTCGGTCTATGGATGGAATTCATCAAGGGCCGCACGCTCGCCAACGTTCTTAGTACGCACGGCCCGTTCAGCGCCCGGGAAGCCGCGTTGATTGGCCTCGACCTTTGTCGTGCTCTGGCCGCCGTCCATCGCGCACGCCTGATTCACGGCGATATCAAAGCGCACAACGTGATGCGGGAAGAGGGCGGACGTACAGTTCTGATGGACTTTGGAACGGGAAAGGATCTCGCGCGCACGAGGCGGGACCGTTCCGTGGTCGACGACTTCGCCGGCACACCGCTTTACTTGCCGCCAGAAGTCTTCGATGGCCAGCCGCGATCAAAGACGACCGACATCTACAGCCTTGGCGTTCTGCTGTTTCACCTGGTCACCGATGCCTATCCCGCCGAAGGTCGAACGCGCGAAGAGATCAAACGCGCGCACGAAACAAAGCAACGCCAACATCTCCGAGACATCAGGCCGGATCTGCCAGAGGAATTCGTCCATGCTGTGGAACGGGCGCTCGCTGTAGACCCGCGTGACCGCTACCAGAGCGCCGGGGCGTTCGAGATTGCCCTGGCCGGATTCCTGGGTCAAACCCCTGCACCGGAACCCACGTGGTTGAGCTTTCACAGCCGGATGGTTCAAGCCGTTCTTGCGCTCGCGCTCGTGGTTGCGCTGGGCATCGGCTATCGGGTGTTTGCTCCAGGTCCGGCTGCGACCGCACGTTCCGCGGCCTCTCCGGTCGTGCCGCTGAACGCAACGAAGCCGCCTGTCGTCGAAGCACCGATTGCTCGAAGCGCGTCGTACCAGATCGACACAGCGGTCTTCCGCGCGTCAGACGATGGACAGGAAGTTCGATTGCGATCGGGAGCGCGGGTTGCCCCGAGCGATAAGCTCTTCGTCGAAGTTCGCACCTCTGTCCCAGCTCACGTCTACATCGTCAACGAGGACGAGCGGGGCGCCTCGTATCTGCTTTTCCCAATGCCCGGACTCGCCGCCACCAATCCATTGCCCGCCGGAAAAACCAATCGATTGCCTGGCATTCGTGAGAACCAAGAGGTCTATTGGCAGGTGGACAAGGCAGGCGGGCGCGAGCACTTCCTCATCTTTGCGAGCCCCGAACGCTTGGCCGCTTTCGAGCGGTCGCTCGCGTCGCTTCCACATCCAGAGATCGGCAAACCTATCCAGAGCCTCCCTTTGTCCAAGGAAGCCATCACCACGTTGCGCAGCGTCGGAGGACTTGCCACGGCGGCGTCAAATGCAGGAACTCAGAGCGCGGGACCGTTGACCCAGCAGTACCTGACGCCTCTGGACAATGAAGAGGTCACCGCGAATGGACTTTGGGTCCGGCAGTTGACGCTCGAGAACCCTCGCTGAAAGCGTTCGGCCGGCAGCTCAGGAAGTTCTCACGACGGCTGACGCAAACTGTCCGTGCTAGACTGCGGCGCGCAGGAGGAAGGACGCGATGACTATACGTTCATCGGCGCTCATCATCGCTCTGGTAGCCGCGGCTTCGGCGGGTCTGGCCTCGCAACAGCCCTCGACTCCCTCCACATCGCTTCCGTCGCCGCCAGCCCGCGAGCCATCGTGGGCATTTCCCGTTCAGGCGGGTTCACTGCCGGCCGAGCCCCCAGGTGAAAAATCCATCCCGGGCAGCAGCCGCAAGTACACCCCCCCGCAAATCGACGACCTGCTCAATCCACCGGACTGGTTTCCAGACGAGCATCGTCCTGCGCCACCAATCGTGCAGAAAGGTCACGGCGTGGCACTCGCGTGCGGGTCGTGTCACCTGATGTCCGGGCTTGGGCATCCCGAGTCGGCCGACCTTACGGGTTTCACCGCCTCGTACATCATCCGGCAGATGGCAGACTTTCGAACTGGCATGCGGCGCGACTATGCCCGGATGAACGGCATCTCGAAAGAAGTATCGGAAGAAGAGGCACGACAGGCTGCCGAGTGGTTTGCGGCGCTGCCGCGCCGGCGATTTGTGCGCGTGGTCGAGGCGGCAATGGTTCCCAAGAGCTTTGTCGGACAGGGCCGCATGCGGTTCGCGGACCCTCAGGGTGGGATGGAGCCCATCGGCAACCGCATCATCACGCTGCCGGAGGATCAGGACAAAGTGCGATTGCGGGATCCGCGATCAGGGTTCGTGGTCTACGTGCCCACCGGGAGCCTCACCAAGGGGCAGGCGCTCGTCGAAACTGGAGCTTCGGGAAAAACGATCGCGTGTTCGATTTGTCACGGGGACGGCATGAAAGGCCTGGCGAACGTGCCGCGGATCGCAGGTCTCCATCCAATCTACATCGCGCGTCAGCTCTATCTTTTCAAGGATGGCAGCCGAGGCGGGCCCGACGCACCATTGATGAATAAGCCGGTCACACGGCTCACGGACGAGGACATTCTCAACATCGCGGCGTATCTCGGATCGCTGTCACCCGAGTAGTGTGGCACCCGTGCGTCTGTGTAGCTTCCGCCTTTAGGTCGGAAGAGAGTCGCTGTCATCGATCTTCCGGCTGAAGCCGGAAGCCACACGACCAATCACGAACGCCAATCACGAACGACCAACGACCAACGACCAACGACCACTACCGCGTGAGGCTGCTGACGATCAGGAAGACGGCAACCGCGCCGGCCGCTTGAATCCAGAGCTCCGAGCGTTCGTGCAGGAACAAAGCGCCCAGGCACACGAGAGAAGCGGAGACGAGCAGGAGGCGCCAGTAAAGAGGCTCGGTGGCTTCCTCGATGCCTCGGAATCCGGCGCGGCGTCGCGTCGCTCCGATGATCTCGTTGGCAATCTCGCGGTCGGTCTCTCGATCGAGCTCGAAATACTGGCCTCCCCCGGCGGTGGCGATCGCGCTGAGCGACCCGCGATCGAGAATGGAGAAGACCGGCGGTTGTGGCGGACCGGCGGTGGGACTTCGCGGAGGCTCCGGGATGAAGCCACCGCCACTCGTCCCCACGCCAATCGCATAGATGGGAATGCCACGGGCCTTGGCCAAGGCCAGCGACTTCTCGACCTCACCGCTCCACGTCTGACCGTCGGACAACAAGACGAAGGCCTTCGCGTTCGGTGACTTGCCGTGAATCTGTTCGTCTCGGTCGACCAGTCGTATTCCCCAATAGATGCCGAGCTCCGTGTTCGTGTCCCAACTGGTGTCGTCCTCGACGCGGAACGGAGAATCTTCGCCGAGATGATCGAGAAAGAAGAAGTAGGTGTTGGGATCCTTGGTCAGTCGCACTTGCGGTGTGGCAATCCGAGCGAAGAGCGCCATCGCGACGCGATCGTTCTTCCAGCTGATCGACTCTCCCAGCTGCCTGAGAAAGCGCATCGAGCGTTGCCACCGATTGCCCATCACATCGGTCACCCGCATCGAGGTCGAACCGTCCTGCAAGATCACCAGGTCGATCCCGGCCGTCCGCGTGAGAGACACTCGCGCGTACGGCTGCGCCAACGCGGCGATGGCACCGGCCGTGGCCAGAATCACGCAAAGCCAGAACAGCAGGCCGCCGAAATACTCGAAACGCTCGCGTACTGGAAGCGTCCGGTGCTGCGCAAATCTATGGACGTCCCCTCGACGCCGTCCCGTCTGCCAGAACCAGACGACCAACAGCACCGCCGGCGCCACCAGCAGCCAGAGGTACTGCGGCTCCTCGAATCGCACGGTGGCCAAGTCGATCTTTGGTATCAACTCAGTTCAGCTCCCAGCTATCAGCTTCCAGCTTCCAGCCCTTCCAGCCCCTCCCGGCCTTCCCGCCCCTCCTGCCCGATCCTCATCCCTTCCGAATCTTCTGCTTCCCCTGCCCGGCATCCGACCCACCTTGCCGCTCGTCGGGACGTATGGGTATGTGCATCTTGAACTGCGACATGTCCGTGCTCGGCGGTGGTGCGCCGGGATCGCCGTGAACTGTCCGGCCGTCGGGAAGATCGCCGGCCATGACGAACCCAGGGTTCTTCGGTATCGTCGCCGCCGGATCCTGGCGCCGTGTTGCAGATGCTGGGCGGCTCTTGGATAACGTGTCGCGCAGGCGGACGATGTACTCGTAGTTGTAGGCGGCATCGGCATCGCCCTGTTTCTTGAGGAGCTCGGTGTAGCTTTTGAGCGCCGCGTCGAGCCGCCGGAGCAGCTCCTGCCTGTCGCCGCTGCCCTCGCGCTGGGCGGTCCGGTACGCCGCATCGGCGCCAAGCGCGAGAAGCTCGGTCTTCTGTTCTGCAATAGCGCCATTGGTGTCGCGTTGAGGTTCCAATGCGTCGTATCGCGCCTGCCAGTACTGCGCGGCGGCGCGGTCTTCCTTGATGTCGGTCAACAAACCTTCGGTGAGCCACGGCATGTTGCGCACGTAGCCCATCGACTCCTCGAGATCGCCGTAGTCGGCCTCGAGCGCGCTGAACTGGAGGAGCGCAAGCTCTTCACGAGTGTCGGCGACACGACGCTCCCAACGGCCGGCCGTCCACGCTGCCAGGCCCAGGCCGAGGAACACTAGAGCGAGCACGACCTGGCCAACGACTGTCTTCATGACTCAATCCCTTCTTGGGGCAGGTCTACCCGCCCTACCTTCTCTCACAGGCGCTGGGGCCCCACCCCCAGCGCGAACTGACGCTGATGCCTCGCCTCGGATTTCCTTGTCCTCGGCTCGGCATGGCCGCAGGCGCTCCCTACGGAAACTTGCTCAGATGCGGCACCGTCAGCTTCAACACCAATGCGAGAGTCCAGAACCCCACCGCGACCAGCGCAAAGATTGAGAAGCGTGGACGCTGCGTGCTGTACTGCCGGATGGCGATTTTGCCCACCGCAACCTTGTCGATTTCCCGAATCGCGCTGATGATCGTCGCTTCGTCCGAGGCGGCGTAAAACTTTCCGCCGGTCTTTTCCACAACGGGTTTCCAGATTGGATCCGTGAACGCGCGGCCCAATCCCTTGTTGTAAGAAGTTCTGATGAAGTAGACGGGAATCTTTGCCTGGGTCGCACCGCTCAGGATCTGGTCCACGTTCAGTCCGCCCAGACGCGGACCGCTGACTTTCGTATCTTCCCCGTCGCTGAAAATCACCATCAGGTTGCCGGATGCATTCAGGAAGTCGAATGCCGTGAACAGCCTGACCGACTGATTGATGGCCATCCCGATCGTCGTCCCCTGATCGGGGAACTTGTTGAATTCGGTCAGGTCGTCGATCAGAGAAATGCTCAACAGAATGTTGTCGTAGTCGTTCGTGAATGGCGTGATGACGTAGGACTCGTCTCCAAATTCGATCAACGCAATCAGGTCGCGAAACTTGCTCTTCATCCGCATGCGCACGAAGGTTTCGGCCGCGGCGACCGCAGTAAAGAACCGCGCATCACTCGGCGCCTTGGCGCCGAGCTGAGCCGCCTTGAACGGTTCCATCATGCTGGACGAGGCGTCGATGAGCAGGCCGATGCGACGCCCCGGATACGAGACCTCTTGATGCGACAGCGAGGTGAACGGATCGGCAAAAGCCAGGATGAAAAACGGCAATCCCGCGAGAAACAGCAGCAGAGCGCTGTGGCGCACGAACGAGAACAGCGATGGCCTGATGACCGGCAACATCGCCGGAAGCGCCAGGCGGCTGCTGCCCTGGCGGCGGCCCAGGACCGCCCGACCCATCAGCACGAGGAGCGGCACGGCAGCAGTCACCACGACGGCGAGGCGGGCCGCGTCACGGTGAGCGAACACGAGCTCTGCAACGCGGACGGATCGCCACTCGACGAAAGCCGCGTTCAGAAACGCGTTGATATCAGCTAGCGTGACCACGCTCGATTTCCGATTTCAGCTGCCACGTGGGTCAACCCTTTGAGCTTCCTCACCAGCCACAGGTTTTCGAATCGAAGCCGCCGCAGGCAACCGGCGCTCGCCCTCAATGTTTCGGTCAGCGCCACTTCGTCGAGCTTCTCGTCGCGCCCGAACAGCGCACCAGTCAACGTGCCAAGACCGGCGAGGAGCGTTTCGAGAGCCTGACGGTGGCCCGTGCTGCCCTCGGTGGTCGAGAGCTCGCGCGCGATCGCATCGGTCGTGGCCGATCCCGACACCAGAACCCTCTTGCCACGCAGCCATCCCCCGCGCATCAGCAATTGTCCTTCGTGCTTGTTGGTGGCCGCGGGGGCAATGATTTGGCTCGGATGACGTTGAAGCGCAATCGTGCCGGCGACTCGCAGGGCACCCAGAGCCCGGCCTGCGAGGTCGTGGTTCCAGCCGTCCCGCTCGCTGGCGCGTCGAACGGCCGAAAGTTCACGTCGGACCCCTCTGAGAACTGCGCCGTCGGAAAGCACCCGCCGGCTGGCGACCCCTCCCTGACGATATTGACGGGCCAGTCGCACGGCGGCCACCAGTGCCACCATGGCCGCCGCGGCAAATAGCAACCCGGCTGCTACGGAAAGCACGCGGGCGCGGAAGCGTTGAGCCTCGATGTCGCTGAACGTCCAGGGTGGCGCGTCTCGAATATCGGTCGCGTCGTTGGGGACGAGCGATAGCACGCGGATCGATTCGGTGGGCAGAAGATAGGTCCGATCGCGGCCCCGAACCGACTCGCCGCGCTGCACGCGGCTTTCGATGTGATAGCTGACCTGGACGCTCGGAATTCGCACGTCCTTCCCGAACATGTCTCCACTAATCAGGCGCAACGAATACTGGTACTGGAAGAACCGGCGCTGGTCGCTGCGAAGGTCCGGATTGCGCTGGCCGCCGGTGACCTCGAAGGGCGGAAGCTGCATCGCGGTCGGTTCGAGCCGCGATTGATCGGGAACAACTGTGGTCGCGTCGTTTTCGACAACCGCGCAAGTGAGGACGACGGTAAATGACTCTCCGACCCTGACCGCACCAGCGCTCGTCCGCCACCAGCAGCGGATGGGATCCGCCTCGACAGTTTCTGTCGGAGGAGCACCTGGCGAATTTTGTGGACCTTGGGTCGTCGATTGCGCCCCGAGAGAGACACCGACCGCAAGCACCAACCCCAGACTCATCCATCCCTTGTTCATGTCCGCCAGTCCTATCCCTTCCTCAGCCTTCGTTCCATCACGAACTCAGTCAGCGCAATCACACTCTGAATCTGATCGAGACCCAGCCGCAGGACATCGAGACCCAGGTCTCGCGCCGAGCGTTCGACGCCGTCTTGCCACTCGCGCACTTTCCCGGCAAGCCGCCCGAGCGCTTTTCGCGACATCACTCGCGATCGGCCGGTCTCGACGTCGAACGCCTCGATCCATCCTGCCGAGACCTTCGGGACCTCGAATGCGAACGCGGCATCGATGACGACGAGGAAGACGTCGTGCTTCGAGTTGAGGTGGGCGAGCTCGCGGAGAAAGTCATCGGGCTCGTCGAACAGGAAGTCCGAAACGACCGGAATCAGCGACGTCTTGCGCATGAAACCGCCAATCGATTGACTGATGCTGTCGCTCTCCTTCATGTTCTGCAACCCTTGTCCGTGCTGATAGGCCTCGAGGCAATGGACGACCTGACTTTTGCCGATGCGGGGGCGCACCGCGGCAACATCTCGAAATCCGGCGTCGAACGTCATCAGGCCGAACATGTCCTGAAAAAACACGGCCGACATGCCGATCGTCGCGATCGCCCGGGCGATGGCGCCGGCAATCGGCACACCGTCGATCCCGCACCGAGTCGACAGCGACCGGTCGGCCACGACGACGACGCCGGCCGTGCTTGGCTGTTCGAACTCGCGGACGATCAGCGGAGTGAAATTCGTCAGCGTCGACTGCGGCCAGTCAATCGACGAGAATCGGTCGCCGGCCTGCCACTCGCGAAGTCCGACGAAATCGAATCCTGACCCGTGAAAGAGACTGCGGTGCTCGCCCATCGTGAACTCGCGCATGCGCTTCAAGATGAGCAGCTCGACCTCGGTAATCTCGGAGAGGTTGACCAGCGGTGTCTTTTCGCGTTCCTTGGTCGGCGAGGTCAGGATCTTCATCAGGGAATCGCCACCCGCTCGATGATGTCCTTGATGACCACGTCGACGCTGAGGCCGTGGCTCGCCGCGTGCGGTCCGAGCCAGATGCGGTGTGACAGGATGTATGGGGCGAGATCCTGAATATCTTCGGGATACACCTCCGTCCGATGCCTGACGAGAAGCGCCCAGACTTTCGCCAGCCGCCCCCAGCAGATGATGGCGCGGGGCGAAGCGCCGAGATCGACGCTGTGCTCGACCAGCTCGGATGGTGAATGGACGAGCCAATCGGTGTCGGGGTTGTGCGGGCGCGATGCGGCTACGAGGCGCTGGATGTACATGCCGAGCCGTTCGTGGAGAAACACCTCCTGATTGATCACGGCGCGAAGCTGGATGATGCGCTCTTTCGACAGCAGCTGACTCAGACGCACGCGCTTGAAATCGAAGTTCACCAGCTTCGTTTCCTCCTCGGGGCTCAAGTAACCGATGTTCACCATGATGGCGAATCGATCGGTCGCCGCCTCGGAGAGCGGAAACGTGCCCTGCCCGAGCTCGACTGGATTCATCGTAGCAATGGCAAAGCTGAAGGCAGGAAGCTCGTATGTGGTCTTCCCCACGGTGACCGTTCGATCCTGCAATCCTTCGAGAAACGCGCTCTGAGATTTGAGAGGTATCCGGTTGATCTCGTCGAGAAGAATCACTTCGGCAGACGCCAGCGGGCCGAATTCCGTGACCAGCTCGCCAGTCGCCGGATTGATCATTTGAAAACCGACGACTTCGGTTGGCTGCAGGTCGGCGCGTCCCTGCAACCGGGCGAACTTTGCGTTGCTGATCGCCGCCAGGATGACGCCGAAGAAGGTCTTGCCGACGCCCGGCACGCCTCGCAACAGGAGATTGCCGGCGTTGACCTGCCGTTGCTCGTTCTTGTCGTAGGTCGTCGGAATCTCGGAGAGCAAGACGACGTTCGCGAGCGCCTTGGCGGTGTCGTAACCGATGAGCGCCTTGCCGCCTTCTTCAATGATGGACTGGTGGAACTCGATGGCTTCTTGGAGGTCAGGATGCACGATAAGCGCCAGATCTTATCCTGTTTTGGCGGGCGGCAGTATGCGCGCACGCCTTCGTAAACACGGGGCCCAATCCCGAAGTAGAGTTAGCCGTAACACATGAAGGCATACATCGTCCCGGCTGGGGCCAAGAGCGCCGCAGACCTGCGGCTCATCGAAAGGGCCGATCCGCACCCAGCACCGGGCCAAGTACTGGTTCGCGTGCGGGCGGCATCCTTGAATTATCGCGATCAGGCCATCGCAACCGGCACATACATGGGGTCGGGAGGTCGAGACATCATTCCGCTTTCGGATGGTGCCGGAGAAATTGTGGCAGTTGGCGCTGGCGTGACGCGATTCAAGCCCGGCGATCGCGTGGCCGCCACGTTTTTTCAGACGCCGCCCGAAGGTCCGCCCTTCGAGGCAAAGGGAGCGTTGGGCACGCCGCTGGATGGGATGCTTGCAGAACAAATCGTCCTTTATGAAGACGGCGTCGTGCGGCTTCCACAACGTTTCTCCTTCGAGGAAGGTGCGTGCCTGCCGTGTGCGGCAGTCACAGCCTGGCGCGCATTGATGCGCACCGGCAAGCCCATCGTCGCGGGCGACACGGTGCTCGTTCTCGGAACCGGCGGCGTATCGACGTTCGCGCTTCAGTTTGCGAAAGCCGCAGGAGCACGCGTCATCGCCACGTCTTCGAGAGAGGACAAGATCGAGCGTTTCAAGGCACTGGGCGCGTCGGACGGGATCAACTACAAGAGCAAACCGGACTGGGAGAAAGAGGTTCTTCTCCTTACGAAAGCCCGCGGCGTCGATTGTGTCGTCGAGGTTGGTGGAGCCGGGACGCTCAACCGATCGTTTCAAGCGCTTGCACCCGGCGGTAAGGTCGTTTTGATTGGCGTCCTCGCCGGGCGCAACAGCGAGATCAATCCATACGCACTGATGGCCAAGAACGCGAGCCTGCACGGCATCTTCGTCGGCGATCGGGAAATGTTCGAGGAGATGAACAGTGCAATCGACGTCAACCAGGTGAAGCCAGTCATCGACAAGATCTTCCCATTCGAGGATGCCGTTGCGGCTTATCGGTATCAGGCATCAGGCGATTTCATCGGAAAGGTCGTCATCAGGGTATGATTCGGCTTGAGTTGGGAGCTGTTGAGATGAAAAGAATCACCGTGAGAATAGGCGTCGCCGGCTTCCTTTCCGCTCTTCTGGGGTTCGTCGCAACTCCTGCCGTCGCCCATCACTCGTTTGCCGCCGAGTACGACAGCACGAAGCCCGTCAAGGTGACTGGTGTGGTCACGAAGGTGGAGTGGACCAATCCGCACATCTGGTTCTATGTCGATGTGAAGGACGAGAAGGGGACAGTGACCAACTGGGGGTTCTCCGGCGGTCCGCCGGGCGTGCTGCAGCGACGCGGGATTCCAAGAACGGCCATGAAGCCTGGTGATGTGATCGTGGTCGAAGGTTTTCGCGCCCGAGACGGCTCCAACAACGCTTCCGGAGGGGCTGTGACCTTTGCGGATGGCCGACGCGTGTTTACGGCTTCGCAGGAAGACGCAGTACCCAAATAGGTGAGCGCCTGCGGCCATGCCGAGCCGAGGACAGAAGATCCGAGGCGAGGCATCAGCGTCAGTTCGCGCTGGGGGTGGGGCCCCAGCGCCAGTGATAAAAGGATTTCACTATGAAGCATCACATCGTGACGGTGCTCGCAGCGGCCGCGCTCGTTGCGGCGATCTGGATTCCGGCGGCGCCCGTTGCGGCCGGCGCCCAGGGGCAGAGCGCAACCGCGCAAATTCCCAGAACGGCCGATGGCAAGCCGGACTTGTCCGGAATGTGGGACAACCCGAAGGCGCCAGGAGGACGAGGCGCGGCCACCGTCTTCGACAAAGCCAAGATGGCGCCGTTCAAACCCGGCGGCGAGGCGTTGTTCTACGAGCCCAGAACCGGCGATCCACGCCACGACGAGCCGCGAGCGTTTTGCATGCCCTCGGGCTTTCCGTCAGCGTTCCTCGGTCCATATCCGGTCCAGATCATCCAGACACCCAAGTATCTCGTCATGACGACCGAGTTCATGAATGTGACTCGGATCATCCCGCTCGACGGCCGAGCCCACAAAACCGATATCGAGCCGACGTTCTACGGAGAACCGATCGGACATTGGGAAGGCGACACGCTGGTGATCGAGGCGAGAAACTACAAGCGATGGTCGCTCGATGATTGGTACTACCAGAATCCAAAAGAATATCGGATGCACACCGACGCCTTTCACACGACCGAGCGGCTTCGCCGGGCAGACGCGAACACCATCGCGTACCAGTTCACGGTGGACGATCCAAAGATCTTCACGGCTCCCTGGTCGGTCGAGTGGGAGATGAAAGCGCACCCCGAGTGGGAAAAGACCGGCCTGTATGAGATGGTCTGCAACGAGAACAACCGCTGCGAAGGGGGAAACTGCCGGGCGTCCCAGTAGTCTCTTCTGATCCATGTAGGCGGGAGGGGCTGGATAGCAGGAAAGGCGGGAAGGGAGCGCACGCGGCCTACCCTCCTGCCCTTCCTGCGCGGCCTACCCTCCTGCCCTTCCTGCCCTTCCTGCCCTTCCCGCCGTTGTATGATTACGACTGCCGCGCCTAAATAAGTCGGATTCGGAGGGGGTTATGGTGAGGAAGCTCGTGCTGCCGGTCGTTGCGTTGACGATGCTCGCGGTGGCGACTTCGACAGCTGCGGCGCAGCGGGGAGGCGGCGGCGGAGGGGGCGCACGAGGCGTGCGGTCTGGACCGTCGCAAGGCCACGCCGTACCGCGAGCGGGAGCACCTAGCGGTGGACCGCACGGCGGCCGGCGGCGGCTACTACCGAGGTTACGGCCGACCCGTACTCTGGGTCTCCGTACTATCGGGGGGCTTACCCGTACTACTATCGCGGGTACTATCCCTACTATCGGGCGTATCCGTATTACTACCCGGGTTTCAGCATCGGATTCGGATTCGGATTCCCCTTCGCGTATTCATCGTTCTATTACGGCTATCCAAACGCATCTCCGTATCCGTACGCATATCCATACGCGAACCCGTATCCGTACCCTAACGCGTATCCATACGCAAGCAGTTCATACGCGTACCCCACGGCATCGTCGGCTTATCCGCCGTCTGACACGACCTATCCGAGGACCTCGTCGAACTATCCGCGCTCCGGCTTGACGGTGACGACCGTTGGTCGCGTGACGCTTGAAATCACACCGGGCACAGCGGAGGTTTACGCGGACGGCGACTTCGTTGGAGTCGTCGACGACTTCTCGCCGTCGACGCCGGGGCTGACCCTTCCGCCTGGAAGGCATCACATCGAAGTACGAGCGCCGGGCTACGCCACGATGATTATGGATACCGACGTCGTGGCGGGTCAGGTGGTGCCGTATCGCGGGTCGTTGCGGTCGCTGCGGGTGCAGTAATCGTCACTGCCTAAACCACGAAGAACGAAGGCGCACGAAGGGACACGAAGCATCTTCACGAAAGATGCTTCGTGGATTTCGTGTGTCTCCCGCCGCTTCCATCAATCGCGAACAACCTAAGCGGGTTTCGCCATCGAGAGGGCCTGCTCTCGCGACAGATCCATTCCGTGAGTGGCCTTCGCGTGCGCTTGCGCCTTCTTCACCACGTCATCGTCGTCTTGTCCTTCGATCACCGAACCACACGGGCATTGAATCACTTTCTTCATAGCGGCCTCCTGCAGCCGTATCATATGCGCCACACCCTTGCCAAATCGTTGGAGCGCCATTGGCAAAACGTTGTGAGGCAAGCGACGGCATGCGCGTCTACCTATGCGGTCGCGTCATGGTGGAGTGCGCTGAGCGCGTCGTCTCCGACAGCGGCCTTGCCGGCCGTCAGGGGCGTTTGCTGTTCGCGTATCTGATGTCGCGATGCGGACAGCCGGTTTCGAGGGCCGATCTGATGCGGGCGTTGTGGGGCGACACACCCCCGCGATCGGCCGACACCGCGCTGAACGCAGTCGTCAGCAAGTTGCGTGGCGTGCTGCGGCGGGTTGGCGTTGTTCCACCCGATGGGATTACCAGCGATGTAGGCACGTATCGATGTGCCATTCAGAATGCGTGGATCGATCTCGAGGCCGCACGGACGGCCATCGATCGAGCCGAGGGAGCGTGGCGTGCCGGAGACCTTGTGCCAGCATGGACCAACGCGAATGTTGCAGCGACCATCGCTCGTCGTCCGTTTCTGCCCGACGAGCAGCGGCCCTGGGTAGAACGCGAGCGCGAGCGTCTCGGTCGCGTGTGGAGACGGGCAACGCTGGTGCTGGCCGACGTGAGCGTTCGCAACCGGGAATTCGACCTTGGCATCCACCACGCCACAGAGGCGCTGGCTGTCGAGCCTTTCGACGAAATGGCGTGTCGGGCGCTGATGCGCGCGCATGCCGCAGCGGGAAATCGGGCCGAAGCCTTGCGCGTGTATGCGAAGTGCCGGCAGTTGTTTCGAGACGAGCTCGGCTCGGAACCATCGCCGGAAACCGCCGTGACCTTCCTCGGCATCCTGCGATCAGAACAGAAGGACTAATCAACTTGACCAAACCGCTCGAGCGCTGACCTCATGGAAGCACGATCCGTTTGAAGGTCATCGTGAACGGCAGGTCGAACGATCCTCCGATGGTCGCGCCATTAACACCTGTGTACTTAAGGTGTGCTTTCCCCAAGTATCTGACTTTCTTGCTGTCAGCCGTCGATTCCGATGCGACGATCGGAGCGTCCTGTTCTGTGACGACGCGGTAGGCGATCCCACCGGACGGCGTAGCGGGCGTGAAATCGAAGATGACCGGTGTCTTGGTGGCCTTGGTCTTAAACACCGTGTCGGCGCGAACATGCGGCTGTAAGGTGGCATCGATCGGCGGGACCGGACTCACCAGGGTGCACCAAAGATGGACTAAATCAAATGGAAGGCCCAACACGTTGCACGCAGTCGCATCCCCGATGAGCAGTGTGAACCGGCGCGGCGCCCAGTCATCTGGCGGCGGCGGGTTGTCGAGTTGCAAGTTACACCACTGGTCGGTTGCGAAACCCTGTCCCCTGTCCAAGCCGAAGAACGCCATGCCTGAAGTGTCGACGGAGCCGAGGACGCAATACGTTTTAGGCTGGGAAGTCCCATACAGCTGGTAGTCTGTATAAGTCGGGAACACGCCGTCACCGAACACCCGATCTCCCGGCTGGGGAGTAATCGCTAGTTCTCCCACATATGTTTGCGGTTTGGCGGCGTTGACGGCGGTGTTTCTGAACGGAGTGAGTCCGACCAGGGCCAGCGCCAAAACGATACTCAGGAAGATACGACGACTCATTACAGCCTCCTTGTAGTGAAGCACTCTCTCACTCTCACAACACCGCGTTTGTCGAAACCGAACGAACAGTCAAGCCAGTGACTTCCGCCTGACCTGTCCGCCGACAATGAGGTTTCGACCGGCCTTCGGAGACCGGTGACATTCGCCGGATCGGCAATACAATGTGGGTCGTGCCTGATGAGCTTGGCAGTGAAGGGGCCGAGAGTCCGAAGCCGGCAGCGGCGGGCGCCCGCGACGGCTCGACGTCTCCCGAAAGCACGGTGGCTTTGCTGGCACGAGCGCGAGAAGGGGATCAGGCGGCGCTCGATCAAGTCTTCACCCGCGCCATTCCCCTATTGAAGCGGTGGGCAAGCGGACGGTTGCCGCGGTGGGCGCGCAACATGGTCGACACCGACGATCTCGTTCAGGACACGGTCATCAACACTCTGAAACGCATCGAAGTGTTCGAGTACAGGGCCGACGCCGCTTTGCAGGCCTACCTGCGCCAGGCGGTGATGAACCGAATCCGCAACGAGATTCGCCGTGCCACTCGGCATCCGGCTCCTGAAACGCTGGATTCCGCCGCGCCAGACGCGGGCCTTTCACCGCTCGAGGAGTTAATCGGTAAGCAGACCGTCGAGGCTTACGACGAGGCGATGGCACAGCTCGAACCCCATGAACGCGAAGCCATCGTCGGGCGCGTCGAGCTGGGGTTGAGCTACGACGAGCTCGCGACCGCGATGGGCCGCCCATCGCCCGATGCGGCGCGCATGGCGGTCGGGCGTGCCATCTTGAAGTTGGCCAGGCTGCTCAAGCTTCCGGCAGACCCCGGCTGAATGACGGAAATCGGAGGCGTTCGAAAAACCGCAAGTTGGTGTTTATAGGAACGCGTGCTGGCGCTCCGCGGCGCCGCTCTCAACTAATGCACGAACAGGACATCGTCGCGCCGGGCGAAGAACGGTTGCTGGAGTGGGCGATGGCCATCGCCGACGGCACCCCAGTCGACTGGCTCTCCGTCGCAAGCGCCACTCCTTCCGCTTCAAGCGAGCCCAATGAAATCGTCGTCCGGCTCCAACACCTCGAGCGGCTGGTGCGGGGACACGAAGCCGTGCGACCGCGAGCCGGCCAAGAGGAGTGCCCTGCACTTCACGACACCATCCTGACCGAGGAACTGCGCAAGTCTGGCAGCACACCCGATCGGCCGCTCCGCGTCCACTGGGGCCCGCTCATCGTGGTCGAGAAGATTGGCCGCGGCTCGTTCGGCGATGTCTACCGCGCGTGGGATCCGCGACTGGATCGCGAAGTCGCGCTCAAGCTCATCCCGGAGTCGGCCACCAAGGACGCCGGCTCGCCCGTCATCGAAGAAGGCCGTCTGCTCGCCCGCGTGCGGCACCCCAATGTTCTGACCGTGCACGGCGCGGAGCGGATCGATGGCCGCGTCGGCATCTGGACGGAATACGTGGCCGGCGAGACGTTGGCCCACGAAATTGCGCGACGCGGGCCGTTATCCGCGGACGACGCTGCTCGCATCGGCGTCGATGTATGTCGGGCCCTCGGCGCCGTCCATGCCGCTGGCCTGCTCCACCGCGACGTCAAGGCGCAGAACATCCTGCGCGATTCGACGGGCCGCCTGGTGCTCGGGGACTTCGGCACCGGCGTTGCGTTCGACGAGCATGCCGCCGTTGCGGAGCCGCAGATCGCAGGCACTCCGCTTTATCTGGCACCCGAGATCTTCCAGCACAAGCCGGCAACCGTGGCGTCCGATCTGTACAGCGTCGGCGTCCTACTCTACTTCCTGGTGACAGGCGACTACCCGGTGCGCGGGCGCACCTTTGCGGACGTCAAGCGGGCGCACGCGACCGCCGAGCATGTGCCGCTGCGCGAGGCGCGACACGATCTGCCACCTGCATTTGTTGACATCGTCGAAGCGCTTCTCTCCGCCGGTCCCGACCTGCGTTATGGAACAGCCTCTGCCGTAGAAGCAGCGCTGAGCGCTTGCCTCGCTCGGTCGGCGGACATAGTGCAGGTCCAGCAGTCGATTGCGCAACGCCTACGTCACGACTGGCGTGCGATGACCGCAGTCGTCGCCATAGCTATTCTCGGGGTGGCCCTTGTTGCAGCGATGTGGCGCGCTCGATCTGCGGCGCCGGGGGTTCCGGCAGCAACCGCATGGGCGCCACTAAACGCCGGCGACTGGATTGTTGTCGCAAGCTTCGAGAATCAGACGGGGGAAGAGATTCTCGACGGCACGATCGAGGCAGCCGTCAGGCGCGAGCTGGAGTATTCGGCCTTCGTCCACGTCGCGCAACGCGCTCGCGTCGCAGACGCACTGCAGTCGTTGGGTCGGCTGCTCGACGTCCGACTCGATCGCCAAGTTGCTCAAGACGTGTCGCTCCGCGACGGGGCCGTGCACGCGTTCGTGGCCGGTAGTATCGCGAAGGCCGGGAACGTGTACCAGATCGTCACAGACGTCGTGGATCCTGCCAATCGGACCACGATCGCGACCCTGACCGACCGTGCATCGCAACACTCGGATATCCTCGCGGCCGTGCGTCGTCAAGCGCTGCGGCTTCGTGGAGCGTTGGGCGAACCACCGAGCTCAATCGACCGCGGTCGTCAGGACCTGGAGCGGGCAACCTTACCGAGCCTGAAGGCTCTGCACCTGTATGCGCAGGCGTCGACGATGATGGAGATCAATCCCGGGCTTTCGATGGATCAGCAACTGGCGGTCGAACGGGCGCTGCGCGATGCCGTCGAAGACGACCCCACGTTTGCCGGAGCAGCGCTTCAGCTCGCGCTCGCCAATATTGGCCTCGGCGGGCTCTTAAGCCAGGCCCAACGCGTCCTTGACCGCGAGCGCCGGGCCGACATCCTGCGGTATACGGAGCGGGCGTTCCAGCTCGCGGACACGGCGACGCCGCCAGAGCGCCACCGCATCATCGGGCACTTTCATCACACGAGGACAGGAACGCCGGAAGACCCAGAGAAAGTCGCCAAGGCGGCAACGGCGTGGGAGGCGTTGGCCGCCACGCAGCCTGACGATAACGCGGTCATGGTGCTGTTGCAGAACTGCTACCGGGTGCTCGGTCGCGAACGTGACGCGGCGTCGTTGGATTTGCGACTTGCGGACGCGCGGCCCAGGAATGCGGAGGTGAACTTCCGCGTCGCCAATCGATTGTTGCAAGAAGGCAATCTCGACGGCGCGCGGCGTTACGCGCTCCGCGCCGAATCGTCGCTCTCGCCGACCGCGTCGGGTGTCTACTCCGATGGGAACGCCTCGGTGCGCCTCTTCAGCGCCTACATCTCGTGGTTACAGGACAATCCACAAGAAACGCTGCGAGCCCTGGACCAAGTCGCATCGACGACGCACCGCATGCCCGAGGCTGAGCGGCGTCAACTTCACCTGGCCATCTGGCCGCTTTATGCAGCGATCGGTCGGCTGCACCAAGCCGGGCGCGTAATCGACGCCGTCCGCCGCACCGATCAGCGTGACGTGGTTGAGACGTTTTTCGAAGACCTGGCAAAGGCCCAGTTCTTCGAGGAAAACGGCGAGATGGCGCAATTGCGGGAGCTGGCGGCGCGCTGGCGAACTCCGATCCCCCAGAACGCACCATTCGTAATGGGTGGACGTGCGTTCTTGCTGATCGACGCCGGCTTTCTCGATGACGCCGAACGCGATCTGAAGTGGTCCCTGGGGCTCGGCCTCAACTGGCAAGCGACCGATCCGTCTTTATTCAACGCCACCGCCGCCCTCGACCTGGCGCGGGGGCATCGCGAAGCTGCGGCGGCCAACTTCCGGCGAGCGATCGAGATGGCCTTGAGGATCCAGAATAACCGGGCGCAGGCCAACCTGCAGCAGCAGTACGCCTCCTTGAACCTCGCCACGATTCTGGAAGCGGAGGGGAAACGGTCCCAGGCGATTTCTCTCCTCGAAGAGGCAGGTAGACACCGCAGCGATCTCACCTCGCTGAACAGTCTTACGCAGTGGATGCGCGGCCGTGCGCAACTCGCACGGCTGTATCGCAAGAACAGTCAGATTCAGGAGGCCGAGGCCGTCGAGGCGCAGCTCCTGACGCTGCTCGCCTTCGCCGACCCTGACTATCCGCTCTTGTTGGAGCTTCGCGCTCGGACGACCCGAACAACGCCGCGCGCCGATTGATTCGCTCGCATTCCTCAGCAGAATCTCACGCAATTGACGATGGTACAATTCGTGCCCCGAAGGAGCGCGGCGGTGGCAGGACATTCCTCGACCAAGCTTACCTACGCGGACTACCTCTTGTTCCCGGACGATGGTCTGCGGCACGAGATCATCGACGGGGAACACTACGTGACCGCGTCGCCCGTCACGCGGCATCAGCGGATCCTGCTGAATCTGAGCCACTTGATTCAGAGCTACCTCGATGTCCACCCAATTGGAGAACTGTTCTTCGCACCCATCGATGTGCTGCTCTCGGAAAACGACATCGTGGTGCCCGACCTGATCTTCATCTCGCGCGAACGCTCGCGCGTGGTAACCCGGAAAAATGTGCAAGGTGCACCCGATCTGATCGTTGAGATTCTTTCACCCAGTACCCGATCGCGTGACGAGGAGTTGAAACGCAGCCTCTACGAGCGTGCGGCTGTCCAGGAGTACTGGCTGGTCGACCCCGAGCGTGATGTCGTGGTTGTGAATCGACGCACTCAGGCCGGATTCAATGCACTGGAGGCGTACGACTCGACTCAGACAATGAGGACTCCGCTGCTGCCAGGCTTCGAGCTGCCTCTCGTCAGAGTGTTTGCTTCGCCCGCCTAAGGGCTCGCGCTCCCTTCCTGCCCCTCCTGCCCCTCCTGCCCTCCTGCCCTTCCTGCCCTTCCTGCCCTTCCTGCCCTTCCTGCCCTTCCTGCCCTTCCTGCCCTCCTGACTACTTACCCTCGCGATACACCACGCGCCAGATCTTTCCTTTGTTGCTGTCGCCGATGTAGAGCGAGCCGTCCGGACCCTGCGCCACGCCGTCGGGGCGGTACGCTGCATCGCCTGGGTTTCGAAGCGGCTCGGCTTTGCCGGTGAAACCGTCCGCGAACACTTCGAACATGCCCGACGGCTTCCCGTTCGCAAACGGCTGGAAGGTCACGTTGTAACCGGCCTGCGGCGAGCGATTCCACGAGCCGTGGAATGCGATAAAGGCACCGTTGCGGTATTTCTGCGGAAACTGGCTGCCGGTGTAGAACGTGAGATCGACCGGCGCCCAGTGCGCGGGAAAGCTGGCCACCGGCAGCGCGAACTGGCTGCATCGGCCGACACTCTGACCGTCGCCGCCGTACTCGGGATTGAGCAGGAGCTTCTTCTGAGTGTAGTCGTAGAAGCAGTACGGCCAACCGAAGTCCGACCCTTGTTCTGCGCGATAAAGCGGCTCGGCAGGACGATCGTTGTTGTCTTCGGCCTTGAAGGTGTCCGGCCAGAAGACGTCGAGCTGATCGCGATTGTTCATGGCCGTGTAGACCGCACCGTCGTGCCAGGTAATGGCAGGCATCTGGCGCAGACCGGTCGCGAATCGCGTGCCGTCTTCCTGCTTCTGCCCGAGCTTGTTTTCATCGAACTTCCAGATGCCGCCATTCTTTTCGAGGAGAGGACACGGGTCCTCACCCTTGGCTCCAGGCCGTCGATCCGGCTGCTGACAGGCGTTCGAAGGCGCGCCGACGTTGACATAAAGTCCGCCCTTCCCATCGAGCGCAATTCCTTTGTCTCCATGCTGGAAGACGCCAGGTAGGCCCGTCACGACGGTCTCGGGCATGTCGGTCGCCGGTTTCAGCTGTCCAGCCGCCATCTTGTACCGCTCGATTGAATTGAATTTGCCGACGTAGAGATAACCGTTCCGCAGCGCGATGCCTGTGATGCTCCCGCTGCCAAACCGTTCCTGCGTCTCGAGACGGCCATCGCGGTCGGTATCTCGGAGCGCGACGACACCACCGCCCGTCGGCGGCGCTCCCCTTCCACCAGTCGTTTGAAGGGCGACGAAGACGTCACCGTTGGGCGCAACCGTCAGGTGCCGCGCAGGGCCGATGTTGTCCGCAATGACCAGCGCGCAGAACCCGGCGGGCAGCTTGATCCCGCCGCTGTCCGGATCGCAGCTCAGCGGTGACTGCGTGCTGACCGTCAGCGTTGCAGCCAGCATCGCGCCAACCGCTATCGAACCTGCGATCGCCAAACGTTTCATCGAGACAAACATAGTTTTCGACCTCTCAGTCTGATCAAGCCTTACACTCTAGCCCGCCTTGACGATTTTGGGAAGAAAAGGGCGGAGTGGCCTGTCGAAGATAGTTGCTCGCGACAGCCACGCTGAAGTACTGTCCCAACCTCAACCGAGGTTGTGAAAGGCGCCTAGCGGGAGCCCGTAGTCGACCCTATCGTTTTCAACATTCGATTGGAGGTTCACGATGCCTAAGTATTTGCTTCAGGTTAACTACACGGTGGAGGGTGCAAAAGGGTTGCTCAAAGACGGCGGGACGAAGAGGCGTCAGGCTGCGACGGCGCTCGTTGAAGGACTCGGCGGAAAAATGGAAGCCCTATACTTCGCCTTCGGTGAAACCGACGTGTTTGCCATCGCAGACCTTCCGGACAGCACCGCCGCGGCAGCGGCTGCACTCGCTCTGGCCGCCAGCGGGGTCGTGTCGAGCAAGACCACCGTGCTGATCACGCCAGAAGAAGTCGATCAGGCTGTCAAGAAGTCGACGCAGTACACACCGCCGGGACGTTAGTGGAACAGGAGGGAGAGCTCAGGCGCGCCCGGTCAGTTCGACGCGGCTCGCCAGCTCTGGCCAACCGACGTTTCCGTGTCGATGTCGACCGGTTCGCCAAGATCGTGGAGCTGGCTGAGAACAGGTGAGCCTTGGTCGGGCTGTTCCAATCGGCGAAAGACAATGCGCGGTCGATCCAAGGCTGCTGGTTCTGCCGTACGACCGAAAAGGGAGCGCCAGCGGAGGTAGGGTCGTGACGTCAGTAGGTACGATCCGAAGGTCGTACTGCACGCAGTCGCAAGCGAGTAGTAGACGAGCGCGACGACAGCCGTCACAGTCCAGTAGCTTCCAGCCAGCAGGAACACCAGTCCCGCCATCGATAGCACAAGGATTAAATCGACGATCGCTGCCAGTGTGCCGGTGCGGGTAGGCACTATCAACCAATGCGAATCGAGCGCAAGCGTCAGCCGGTTTGAGCCGGGGCCGTCGTGCCGTGACGTCGCACACGACGACGTCGGCACGGCCACGTCGTCGGGAAAGAGCCGCACGAAGTCGCCGACAACCTCATCGGGATGAGGGACCTTGATAGCCGCCGCATATTCTCGAACGAACGCACGGCGATAAATTCCCGACGGCCATCTGGAAAGATCGCCGCGCTCCAGACCGGCCAGCAGCGAAGTCTGAATCTTGCTGGCTTCGGCAATAGCTTCCAGCGTCATCCCTGACGCTTCACGCGCTTGTCTGAGCTGTTGGCAGAAGGATTCGCGGTCGGCGATCACCGATCCTCCGGTTGGTCGTGCATGATTGTGAAGTCAAGATACGCCGCGGATCGTTTCAGCGCAAGAACATTCGACCTTCGATCACACCCAGTGATCGAAATTTTTTCAGCGTCATCTCAACCGTTGTTCGATCGATCAACGCATCAGATGACACTGGACCAGAGATGCGGCAATTCTCTCGTCTCCGAGCACCCCGCCACTCGCAGCACGTCGAACGTCCACCGAAGACGACCGGACCCCAGCACTTCAGAAAAGGCTGGAACAAAGGCATCGGAACTTTTGAAATCTGTCCGTATCCTCGCGACGAGCATTTCCTTGGCAAGCCTTGTTTTTCAATCACTTGGGGTGGGTTGTCAGTCCTTGAACTACGGGATCGATTCTTGCCTTTTGCGAATTGGTACGAGCCGGACTATGAGCGTCCACAACGTACTGCCTTGGCGTCCGAAGTCGACCGAGACGGTCGCATCCGAACCGGAATTACTGTGGACGATGCACAAACGACAGTGGCAGATCGACTGTACGCTCCAGAATCAAGGTCGAAACGGATGGAGTGTGCGCGTTCTTCTCAACGGTCTGGGATTCCATGCTCGCCGTTTTCGGACGTGGGCCGATGCGATTGAGGGCGCCGAGGACAAGTATGCCGAGCTCGTACGTGCGGGCTGGATACCGATGACACTGGGCACGGACGACCACAAGCCTCTCTGATACCTTCTCGGGACCCCCAACCTTATAATACGAACATCGAATCCAACAGGCCGCCGTCTTCATCTGTACCGCCGCCGAACTCCACTTACGAGGAGCACTTCGGGCTGACGGAGTCGCCGTTCGATCCGAGGATCGACACACGCGTGGTGTTCCTCGGCCGATCGCAGACGAGCGTTCAGGCGCAGATCACCGACGCCATTTTGCACGGCGAAGGATTGATCGTTCTGACCGGCGAGAGTGGATCGGGGAAGACGACCCTCTGTCGTTACCTGTTCCAGTCGCTGTCAGGTCCCACCTTCCTATCATTCATATCGGCGACGACCGGTCCCCTTCTGACCTCCGAAGATGTCCTGAGGCGGATGCTGCTCGACTTTCGGCCCGGCCAAGGATTGGCCAATAGCCCTAGCGCGCGGGAAGGACTACCCGATCTGGTGGCGAGACTGAATCGCTTCCTCCTGTCGATGGTTTCGGGTACCCGGGCCATTCTGGTGCTGGATGACGCTCACCGAGCCCAACCGGAGCTCCTGACCCAACTTCGAACGCTCGGAAACATGAAGGCTGGCTCCGAAAAGCTGTTGCAGGTGATCCTGATAGGTCAGCCGGCGCTGGAGTCCCTCTTCGAGCGACCTGAATCAGCGAAACTCGAGCAAAGGGTTGCGCGTTGGTGCCGGCTGCAGCCGTTGATGACGACGGAAGTTGCGCCCTACATCCAGCACAAGCTCGCTGCGGGTCGGACCGAGAGTCAGTCGACTTCCCTGGTGGCCCCGGCGGCGATGCGGATCGCCGCGGCGCTGTCGAAAGGCAATCCCAGAACGATCGATCAGCTGTGCGACCGCGCATTTCAGGTCGCCTTCGAGAAACGCGCTCGTCGAATCGGTCAGGGCGCGATGACCGAGGCGGCTCACCGGTTGAACATGGAGGTTCCGGCCGCACCAGCTCCCCCAATCAAGCTCAAGCCAGTCCCCATCGCCGTGACGGCAGCCACGATCGCAGTCGTCCTGACAGGGGTCTGGGTTGTCCGGTCTCTTTCTGTCGGACAGCCAAAGTCGCCCGCCAAGCCCACAGCCGCCGCACGTGTGCCACCGTCGCCTTCTCCGCCCCAAACGTTAACCCCGGCGCCGGTCCCGGCCGCCCCAAACCCGGGGGTGGCAAGTGCCGGATCGTCGCCACGAGTCGGCCAACTGCCGGCCACAGACAGCTTCGTCATCATCGCCGCCTCGTTCAGGGGACAGCAACTGGCGACCGAAATGGCCAAGGAGCTGGTGAATCTGAGTCTTCCGGCGTTCGTACGATCGGATCCTCCCTGGTACGTCGTCGTGGTTGGTCCTTACCTGACCGTCGAAGAAGCGCGCAGCGCAACGGCGCGCATCAGTTCGCGCGATTTCCCTGACGCGCGTATTCAGAAACACACCGTGACGGATGAGCCGGAACGCTGATATCCAGCGGTGTTCAGTTCCCGTCCTGGCGACGTTTGTCCTGCTTGAAGTGCCGATAATCCTTGGAGAATCGCTCGCGAATGCAGTGTTGAGCAGTTCCAGCTCAGCGTTGACACGACCGGAAACAAGCACTACATTCGTCGAAATCGAGACTTCCGATCTACAACGACCGGCGCGGAGGGACGTATGAAACGACTGAGTTGCTTGGCGTGCGCCATGGGGCTTGCCATCGCGACAATAGCGAGCGCCCAGACCCCGGCTCCACAAGCAGGCGAAGGCAGCCTGCGGAAGAAACGCGTGGCCGTGTTCGACTTCGACTACGGCACCGTGCACAACTACATCTCCTCAATATTCGGGACCGACATCGACGTCGGCAAGGGGGTGGCGGACCTCCTTGTGACGTATCTAATCAAGGACGGCACGTATTCGATCATCGAGCGGAAGTCACTCGACAAGATTCTGGCCGAGCAGAATTTCTCAAACAGCGACCGCGCGAATCCCACGTCGGCCGCAAAGATTGGAAAACTGCTGGGTGTGGACGCGATCATCGTCGGGAGCATCACGCAATTCGGCAACGACACGAAGACCACTGGACTCGGTGGTGCTGGCAGCGCGATCGGAGGACTCGGACTGGGCGGTTTCAGTCGTAAGAATTCGAAGGCGGTTGTGGCGCTGACGGGCCGAATCGTCGATATCGACACGGCCGAGATTCTTGCGGTCGCCGAAGGCAAGGGCGAATCCAAGCGCACGAGCACGTCTCTGACAGGTGGCGGCGGGAGCTGGGGCGGGTTCGGCGCTGGTGGAGTGAACTTCGGCAGCAGCGATTTTCAGGCCACGATCATCGGTGAAGCGACGAAGCTGGCGACCGAACAACTGAGCAGTGAGGTGATCGCCGGCAACAGCAAGCTACAGGTTCGTACGGTAACCGTGGAAGGTCTCGTTGCCGCCGTCGAGGGCACCCAGGTGATTCTCAACGTCGGGTCGAAAGCTGGCGTCAAGGCTGGCGATCAGTTGAGCATCGAGCGCGTATCACGCGAAATCAAAGATCCGGCCACGGGTAAGGTCATCCGCCGAATGACGTCAAACGTCGGCGTGGTGAAAGTGACCGAGGTCGACGCGGACTCCTCCGTTGCGTCGATCGTCTCCGGGACTGGATTCAAGGTGGGCGACGCGGCCAAGACAGCTACGCAGTAGGCGACCCGATTCTATTTTCCATGTGCCTGGTCCCTAGAGCCTGGTTGCCAGGCACGTGGCCGTACGCCTTACCCTCCAACATGTGCGCCGGCAGGGGCAGCAGGATGTACAGAAGGCCGGCCACCAGCAGATTGACGTGAATCCCCAACCACATCGAAACAGCGACCGCCATAATTGACGCCAGAACTCCCGCGGCTCCGTTGACGCCCCACATCCAGGCCGTTGCGTCCGGCGAGAGCCGGCTCACGAGCGTCATCCCAACGGGAAAGCAGAAGCCCAACAGCACTGAAATCGGGGCGCTGCACGCGATCACGACGAGCGATCGGACGGGTAGCCCGAACTGAATCGTCGCGTCCATGATCGGCTGAATTGTGTAAATCAGCACGAGAACGGCAGCGCCTATCGCCAGCGGCAGCTTGAGGACCCACCGATTGCGTTCAATCGGAAATCGATCCGAGACGAAGCTGCCGATGCCCGTGAAACAGATCATCGAGAAAAGAATGATAGCGAACGTATAAGTCGGGTGGCCGAGATACACCGAAAAACGCTGAAGAAACGGAATCTGGATCAGCATGTAGCCGACGCCGATCATCCCGAAGTACGCCACCGACATGGCGAAGCTGCTCGATTCCATGGTCGGAAGACCCGAGCGGAACAGCGGCCAGATGATGATGCCGATCACGAGAATCGTTGCGATGATGAAGAGCAGGATGAGCGTCCAGGTGGCGCGCAAATTTCCCGAGATGACCCCGTCGGGCGGTACATCGAACGCCTTGTGGAAGCTGCTCGGCTTCAGCGTATTGAAGAAAAAGGGTCGTTCGTCCGTCGGCGGAGTGAAGTCGAACATCGGATGACGGATAGCAGCGTCGAGCTCAGAAATTGAAGACGATTTCACGATGCCAGACAGAAAAGGATCGGCGGCCCCGCTCCACGGCGACACGACGACGTTGAACTCCCGTTCGTCGGCCAGTTTGGTGATGACGGCGCGATCCTCGTCGGTCATCGGCTGGTTCGACACAATCAACGTGGCGACGCTGTGGCTCGAGAGCATGGCCATGTGACTGAGCGGCCGGTGAACTCCCCGGTCGAGCAACGCCGCAACTGCGAGCGCCAACAGGCGGCTCGTCTCGGACGTGGCGCCAGGTGAGAACCAACGTGACACGCTGAAGAGTCCACCGGGCGTGAGGCGATCGAGGAACAAACGCCAGCCTTCAATGGTGTACAGCCCGTTCTCGGTCAGCGTGAATGCACCAGCCCCGGTCGATGCCCACGTATCGATCAGAGACATCTGCAAGACGTCGAATCGCTTGTCGGTCCGGCTCAAGTACGAGCGGGCCTCCCCGTGGACGAGTTGAACTTCCGGCCGGTTCACGAGGTTCGCAAAATCGCGATACGGCCCTTCGAGCGCTCGAAGCAGGTTCTTGTTGATCTCGATGCCGGTCACCGACGTATTGCCGCCCCAGAGGGCCGACAGAATATCGCGCCCACCCCCAACCCCGATGATGCCGGCGTTCCCTTTGCGCAGGTGATATGGCAGCGTCGTGACGTCGTACGACACCCATCCCAGGTTCACGGTGTTGCCGTCCCATTTGGTGATGGGTGTTCCCGCGTCAGCATCGATCAGGATCCAAGCCGACGTGGTATGGAACTGGTCTGCCCCGCGACCTGGGCCCCAGTAGAAGGCCGGTCCGAAGAACGATGGCGTGATCACGATGTAAGAGTGGGTGTTCCATGCCGACCACTCGACGCGCTCTTCGTTCAGGCCGGCCGTAGCGCCTCCCCGGAAAATGCGGTTCTTCGCGTAGACCACACCGATGCCGGGTTTGGCGACGGCATTCAACGCGGCCACCGCCAGGAAGCCCAGGCACAGGGCGACGCTGAACCAGCGCCGGTCGCCGCTTCGACGAGGAGATTCGGCCGTAGTGCCCACTCCGAGCCGGATCAAGGCGAAGCGATCGAAACAATACGCGCCCGCGGCGGCCACCGCGCCGGCCGCGAACGCAACCGACGTGATATTGGTTCGATCGAGCAGAGGGACGACGAGCAGACAACCCAAGGCCGCGCCGAGAAGATCTGCCGCATACAGGCGACTGGTCGACCCTCCGGATCTCGTCAAGGCCAGCGTCACCGCGACGCCGGCAAGCAGGAACGGCAGCCCGAGTATGATCGTGGCGATCACGATCGCGCCCACCTCTCGCACCCTGAACTGTTCGAGCAGCGGAATGGGCAACGACAAATTGCCCATGTGCATCAAGGGAATGGCCAAAGCGAACAAGACCGTGATGCGTGGCAGTTCCCGAATCGCGCGCTGCTCCGTATAGCGTTCGCCACCCACAAACACGAGCACAGCACCGGCTGCCATGCCGAGCATCGCCAACGACACGGTCAAGAACGCCAGGTGATACCACGTGAGGACCGACAGGAGACGCGAGTCGAGGATCTCGAGCATCAGCGTCGCAAGAGTCACGAGGAACAGTCCCGAAGCGAGCCAGCGGTAGTTCATGAGTTATCGCTTCTTGGGCCGTCGGCGAGGCCGGGTCACGGTCTCCCACTCGCGCTTGACACGAGCCGTGTCCGCCATCGGAGCGCCTGCTTCCGGAGCACCGAGGTTCGTCGCGATCCACTTCGACACGTTGGCCGGAATCACAGAACGCTTGGGGTCGTCGAGATCGTAGTACAACGCGTACAGTTCGGCAAAGAACTCGAAGTGCGACATGGACGCATAGGCGTCGGGCATCTTGGCCACGAGCTCCAAAGTCTTGGTGTCGACGGCCATGAAGGTGCGGTACCAGAAATTCATGAAGAAGGCGCGCTGTCCACGCCGGTACCACGTGACATAGTTCTGGAACCAGTAGGCGCCGGATCGCTCGAATGCCAGTCGCGGACCGAAATTCGACCTGTACCAGGGATGGCCGGCGGGGGCGGCCGGCGGGGGCCCCGGCTGCCAGCTCCCGCCACCGCCGGCCGCCGTTCTGAGGTATTGGCGGACGTCCGCCCGTTCGCTCCCCGACAGCGTGCCCCACCCCCCCATCAACCCCACCCATTGATCTATATCGGCATCGTTCGTCCCAAAGATTCGCCACCCGAATCGAGACTCGAGCCAGTCGTTCACCAGATCGCTCTTCATCTCGTGAACGGCATGCCCGACCTCGTGCCGCATGACATCCTCGAATTTCTCCCGGTTCGTGAGCTCCTCGGATCCAATGCTGATGTCGAACGTTTCGGGGTTGTACAGGCCCCCGCCCTGTCCCTCGCTCAGAACAATTTCGTGAATTTTTGTGTTCCCCTCGACGCTCGTATCGGGCAGATCGCGCAAGAGCTTCCACAACGTGTCGATGTCTTCGGGGTCGTCGTTCATCGACCAGTCGTCTTCCAGCTCGATGCCGAAACGAATTTCGAAGAGTTGGTCCTGAAGCGGCAGGTTCTTGGCCTTGGCGTACTCGAACAGCGTCCTGAGATCCTGTTTGGCCCAGGGGGACAGGTGATTCCCGCGGGGCAATCCTACGAGCATCTGCTTGAAGGCCGCGTTCTTCGTGTTGATGTTGGCTCCGGCGCGAATCTGGGTGGCGTACGCCTTCAGCCGGTCCAGGGCACTTGGTTGTGGTGACCAGCGCCACATGTTGACCCAGTGGTCGGACTGCTCGAAGATGCTTCCCTTGGGGTGTGCAGTTTTGACCCAGCTTTTCAGCTCATCGGTCTTACCAACGACATCGTCTACCTTCTCGCGAGGAATAGAGAGGCGGAAACGCTGCTGATGGTGCTCGTACACGGCGTTGAATTCGAAGGACTCCTTCTTCACGGCGTCGAGCACCAGACGAAGCCTCGCCCGGCGTAGAAGTACCGGATGCTCGTGAACGAGGAGAACCTTCACGAGTTCCAGAACGCGGTCGTCGATGTTTGCATCCTGGGCGACCAGCTTCTCGCGCAACTCGTCCATGCCGAACAACACGCGAAGCGTGCGTCCTTTCGAGACAGCGACGCTGTCAGGCACCAGCGCAGACGCGGTATCGAGATCGGCGGAGGCCTGCTTCCACAAATGCCGCTCGCCGCGCGGGAACACCTTGAAGAATGCGTTTCTGGTCAGGTCCGTGTAATAGAAGGGCTTCTCGACCGTCATTTGACGCTTGCACGCCGGGCACGTCGTGCGATGCAACTCCCCGCGCAGGATCTTTTCCCGTGCCTCCGGCGATCGCTTGACGTTGATGCTGTCGGCCAGCAGCACGGTCAACGTCTGCCCACAAATGCACTTCACGGTATGGGGATGAAATACGGCCATGACGCACTCCTTCTGTGATTGCCACCGAGTGCGGGATTTCTCCACCGCCTGCGGATGAACCGGGATGTTGCTTGGTTCGGCGTGCGCCTGCAAGCGGAAAAATGAGGCTAGACGATCGCAACGAGAGGCGGCGCAGGGCTCGTCTCGCGCCGGACTGCGGCGATGCTACGTACGAGTCTTCGCGCGACGTCGTCGGCGCGCGTCGCTGGAACGCTCGAAAAGCAAAGGCGGAGCTCCCTGTCGCCGGCGTGATCAACGTAGAAGGCCTGACCATGAACGAACGCGACCGAGTCGGCGAGCGCCCGCTTCAACACGCTGGCCGCGCTGACTCGCGGACGCAGCCGGCACCAGAAGTATAGGCCGCCTTCGGGCGTTGTCCACTGGAGCAAGCTGTCGGCGCGATGCCGAAGGAGCGCCGCCGCCACCGCATCGCGGCGCTGACGATGTTCGCTGCGCAGTCGGCGCAAATGCTCGTCGAAGGTCCCATCGTCGAGGAACTCCTTGACGACGAGCTGCATGAGATTCTGCATGTGCGGATCGGCGCGCTGCTTGATCTGCGCGAGCTGATCGACGATCGGTTCCGCGGCGATCAGCCAGCCCAATCGCAGGCCCGGCGCCAGCACTTTCGAGAAGCTGTTCAAATTGATGACGATGGACTGTGTATCCAGCGAGTGCAGCGACGGCGGCGGGACCGCATCGAAGTGGAGCTCCCGGTAGGTGTCGTCTTCGATGATCGGAACCCGGTGACGGGCCGCCAGTGCCAGGAACTCGCGTCGCAACTTGGTGGACATCGTCCATCCGGTTGGGTTGTGGAACGTGGGATTCGTGTAAATCAGCTTCGGTCGATAGCGAACGAGCTGTTCTTCGAGCTCGTCCGGATCGTGGCGCAAGACATCCCACCCGACGAGCCGCGCACCCGCCGCGCGGAACGTGTGAATGGCACCCAGATAACCCGGCCGATCGACGATCACCGTGTCGCCTGGATCGATCAGGCAACGAGCGAGAAGATCCAGACCCTGTTGCGCACCGGCAAGAAGCAGCACGTTTTCGGTCTGCGCGCCGAACCGCCTGGCGATGGCATCGCGGAGTGCCGGAAGCCCTTCGGTGCCTCCGTGTCCCCAGACGGCTCGACCGTCGCGCCGCAGCACGCGATCGATCGAGCGTCGAAACGCCTCTTCAGGAAAACACTCCAGTGCGGGCATGCCGGCAGCCACTGACATCAAGGCGGGATCTGTCGATCCGGCCACAAGATCCCGCATCAAGGAATCCGTCGCTCGCAGTGCGGTTGTCGCAATCTTTCCGCGCCAGGCGAAAGGTGCGCCAGATGTGTCGGGCGCCGCCGACACGAAGGTGCCACGACCGACGTAGCCACGCGCCAGCCCCCGCGACTCGAGATCCCGATAGGCGTTCACGATGGTCGCGCGGCTGACCGACAGCGCCCGTGCGAGCTCGCGCTCGGCCGGCAATCGCGTCCCGGGCGTCAAGCCGCCCTTGGTGATGCTGCGCTCGATTGCCCGCGAGATGTACTGATACACGGGCCGAGTCCCGTTCGGTTCGAACGGCACCAACCCGATGCGGCGCAGGTACACGTTGTCTAGCGTCATCAGCGTTCTCACGGCAGACCCAGCCGAGCCACCAGACTACGATACCGTGAATCGGCGCGAAGGGGCTCGAATCTCGGCTCGAGGGCCAGGTTCGTCACCGACGGGTCCCGCGCCTCGCACGCCTCACGGAGGGACTCCAGGGCACGGTCGATGTGCCCGAGGCCAAGGTGGGCAAAAGCCAGGTGATATGACGATACGTATCGATGGGAGGCGGCCGAATTCAAGCACTCCATCCGGGCGGCCGCGCAGGATTCGCCACGCGTGCTGGCGAGCATGTGAACGAGCCACGCCACCGACACCGGATCCTCGTTGTCTGCAACCGCGCACTCGAGTATCGCCAATGCTTCATCAGATCGACCCATCTGGAACAGCGCCGCCGCGAGCACACGGTTGGCCGGAACGAAGTTGGCGCGCATACCAAGCGTGTGGCGGCACCGCTCGACCGCCTCGACGTAGTCGCCGTCCAGGTACCGAACCCATGCCGCGCTCGTGTTGACGACGAGGCACAGGGGATCGAGGTCGTACGCACGAACTGAGGAGATTGCCGCTTCGGCCGGGCGTCTGCGGTCTGCAAGGAACAACCCGTACAAGCGGTACACCGCTTCACTGCTCGGATTGAACGACAACGCGAGCTTGTACTCCTCTTCAGCCCTGGCCCAGTCCCAATCGACCGACTTGTGAACTTCCGCCATCGTGAGATGCGCGTTCGCGTCGGTGCGGTCGAGCTCGAGCGCACGCGCTGCCGCTAAGCGCGCGGCTTCGAGAGCCGACCGGGGCTCACGCATGTAGTACCCGGCTGCCGCGACGTAGGCACGCCCGAGGGCAGAGTGGGCCGACCCGAAGGTCGGATCGAGAGCCAACGCCTCCTCGTAGTGCGACACAGCCTGAGCGAGCCCCTGGTCGACCTCACGGTTCCAGTTGTAAAGGCCTTTCAAGTACGCCTGGTGAGCCGCCAGGTGACGCGTCCCGGCCATACCGCCCTCGCCCGGCAGCAGCTCGAGTGTGAGCGCGTGAGCGATCCGCGACGCGACTTCCGCCTGCACTTGAAAACAGTCGGAGACGTCGCGCTCGTAGGTATCGGCCCACACCTGCGTTTCCGTGCGTGCCTCGATGAGCTGCGCGCTGATCCGGACACGATTGGCATCGCGGCGGACTGTTCCATCCAGTACGTGGCTCACATGAAGAATCTCGCTGATCCCCTGAACTGTGCCGGCTTGCTTCTGCGCAGCCCTGGCTGAGTTGCTGGCGACCACGGCGAGTCGATTCGCGCACAAGCGGCCGAGCTGGATGATCATTTCTTCCGTCAGGCCTTCACTGAAGTACGCGTGATTCTCCTGTCCGCCCAAATCTCCGAACGGCAGGACAGCCAGTCGGGGCTTCACTGCAGGTCGCTCGACGGTGGCTTCGCCGATTCGTTCCACCGGTGAAATGAATCGGTAGCCGCGCCGGTGCAGGGTTTCCACGAATCTCGGCTGATCGGCCTTGTCGCCAATCACGGCCCGCAGGCGCTTCACGGCGGCGTTCAAGCCGTGCTCGAAATCGACAAAAGTCCCTTCCGGCCATAACCGGCATCGGAGTTCGTCCCGTGTCAGCACTTCGCCCGGCTGCCGCAGCAACATGAGGAGAACGTCGAAGGGTTGGTCCTGAAGGCGAATACGAAGGCCGTCCTTCCGCAACTCGCGGGAGCGAACGTCGAGCGCAAACCGTCCAAACCGGAACCCCTCCCGAATCGGAAATACTGATCCGCTTTTCGCCATTGGCTTCAACACGTAAGTACTGCTCCGTAGCAAAGCTCTCACAGGATCCTTTAGACGCTGCCTGGCACGCAGGCCAATCGCTGAATGGACTGCTTCTCGGGCTACCGCCCGGCCCATGCCCCACGAGGTCCCAATTCACACAACCGCGTTTCTCTCAGTGAGATACCGGGTCACAAACATTTCACCTTCGGTCACCTTCCCGTCATTGAGGCAACAGAGACGCCAGCGCGATAGTCGCGGTACCGGCATCACGCCGGACTGCGAAAGAGAGCGACTCAATGAGCGGGACTGCAATGTTTGTCGTGGTGACTGCGATTGGCAGCGCGCTTCTGCCGTCGCAAGCGATTGGCGGCCCGATGCCGCAGCCGCCACTCATCATCCGCATCTATGACAGTGTCGGCCTGGCTTCAGACCGCCTGGCCACTGCTCGCCACGCCGTCTCGGCGGTCCTCAAACCAGCAGGTATCGATATCAGCTGGCGAGACTGTCGGCTGCCCCGCCCTGACGCCCCCGGTGCGTCGTGCAACGGCGCGCTCGAAGTTTCAGAGGTGATCATTCGAATTGTCAACGCGGGATCGAAGCAGCGCGACGACCGGCTGGGATACTCGTCTGTCGACGTGCAGAACCATGCCGATTGTCTCGCGACTGTGTTCGCAGATCGGATCGAGGCGATGGCCGGCCGGACCCAATCCGATCCAGGAACCTTGCTCGGTCACGTGATGGCGCATGAGATCGGGCATTTATTGATGGGGACTTCGAGACACTCTCCCATCGGCCTGATGCGGAAACGATGGTCTGACGACGAGGTGCGGCGTCGCAGTCCGATCGACTGGCAGCTGACTCGCAGCGACGCCAGGAACGCTCGCGTCGGTCTTCTGGAACGCTCGAGGAGACTCGGCCAGTCAGCCGTAATTGGCGCCTCGCGGCGAACCACCACTGGGCGCGCTGAGTTGGAAGGCGTAACGCTGAGACTCGTCGCGACGACTGGCTGGCGCCCTCTTGGCGTTAACGGAAACTGTGCCGAAGCGGGTTCCTCGGCTCGGGGAACACCCGAAAGATTGTCCGCCGCGCAGTTTGTAGAAGAAGGCGTCAAGCTGCTCGTTCGGTATACGCGACAGCTATTCGCACAATTCGCGTTCCTCAGGCGACATCAGCATCCTGACGAAGACGCAATCCAGCAGTCGAAACCTGCGCACTTCGGCCACCAACGTCCCGGCTGCAATTTGGTCTGACGCGGAAGACTTCGCGCTGGCGCAAGGTCGATCAACTGATTTCAGTCGACTTCGCACATAATGGCAGCCCGATGCCTGATCTGGCCGTCTGGCAATGGCTGCTTGGCGGCTTCTGCGCCGTGCTGATCGGGCTCGCCAAGACCGGGGCCCCCGGCGCCGCCACACTCACCGTCCCGCTCATGGTGATGACGGTCGGCGACGCGCGCCACGCGGCCGCCTGGACCGCTCCGATTCTGATCACAGGCGATATCTTCGCCGTCGCCTACTGGCGACGCCATGCCGAGTCGCGCACGCTGTTCTCCCTGATTCCCTGGGTTGCCGCAGGCATGGTGGTGGGCGGGTTGGCGCTGAGCCTCAACGAGCCAGTCCTGCGTCGCATCCTCGCCGTCATCGTCCTCACGATGCTTGCGGTCAACCTGCTGCGTCGCCGGAACCCCGGCATGCGGGTCGGCGGCCACCCATCGTCCTATGGCATCGCCGCCGGCTTTGCGACGACAGTCGCCAACGCCGCCGGACCCGTGATGAGCATGTACTTGATGACGAAACAGCTACCGAAGGAACAGTTCGTGGCGACCGGAGCCTGGTTCTTTCTTGTCGTCAATATCGCCAAGCTGCCCATCTACGCCGCCCATCACCTCTTCACGCCAGCCTCGCTGCTGTTCGACGCGACGATGGTTCTACCGGTCATCTGCGGCGCCTTTACCGGCTTGTGGGTCATGCACCGAATTCCACAACGCTTCTTCGACGGCTTGATCCTGGTGATGACGGCGATTTCCACGATCATTCTGTTTCGTTGAGCGGGCAGCGCCCGCAGCACGGCTCAACGACAGAGGCCACCGAGCTCGCAGAAAGGATAGATGATTCTGCGGTCTTTTGCGGGCTCGGCGTTGAATCCCTTCTGCGCCCTCCTCCGTGGTGGAGGGCTAATCTGTAGGGAGGGCTCAGGCACCCATCTGCCATCGCCTGATCGCATCGACTGGATGGATCAACATCAGGATGTTGAGCGTCAGGTTGTCGTGGATCCAGAAGGCCAAGAACAGCTCGGCGGCCAGGACCCAGAAAACGGTGGCCAGCGTCGGAAGGCGCCGAGCGAGAAAGAAACCTGTGACGCACGCCAGCATGTCCGCCACGGAATTGATGATGCTGTCGCCATAGTATCCAAGAGAAACCGTCTCGGTCCTGTAGCGGTTGATCACCTGATCGGTGTTTTCGTACGCCTCCCATGCCGCTTCGATCGTTGTCGCGGCAATGGCGCGAACGCCAACTGGCGCGGGGAGGAGGGCGACGGTGAGCCCGTAGAACAGAGCGCCGTGGACGACATGAGTCACCGTGTACGGGTCAGCGATCTGCTGGGAGTTCTGGTCGCTTCGAATATCGCCGGACCAGAGCCTGACCGGACCTTTCGTGTAGGTGGGCGGCCGGCCCATGGCAAGCTCCAGCAGCGCGGCGATGGAAATGATCGCGGCCATGACCGCGAGGTCGCCGGGCCATCCGCGTTGCGGTCGGCCTCCGACGGTCCGCTGCCGGAATACCGCCAGTACAGCAGCCGACACGACAACGACGAGTGGAGGAACCGGACCGTCCAACATCCACGACTTGGAGTCATTGACCGACTTCGCAGAACCCGTAGTTCTGCGAGACCGTCGGCTCTGACGTGAATCCGGGAATGCTCATCGGAAGATAGTCGTGCCGCGAAAGAACGGCCCGCAGCTTCTGTGCATTGTTCCCAGGCACAAAGACTGTCGTGATATTGAGCGTGCCGGTCACCGTTCGCTCCATGAAGTGCAGGCTGCTGACCGTCAGCAGCGCCGTCACATGGACCGGCCCCGACGTCCCCGTCACACGAGCGGTGCCATCGTCGGTGTCGATCTCGTCGACGTCGAGAGACAGTGTTGATTGCTTCACCTCGGCCTGAGGTTCCCCAGTCTTCCAGCCGCCAACCGCATAGACCGTGAACTTGCACTTCAAGCTCTTCACACGAGCCAGTGGGTTCTTTTCGGTGGTCTGAGCGATCGCGTGGGTACCCAGCAGAGCGATGATCGCCGCCGCCGAGGCAATGCATTTGTGCATGATGTCGTCCCCTGAGACGCCACGAATATACACGATATAATCGCCGCTCTTGGTCTCCCGGGCCTCCGGGGCTGAAGAAGCCATGCGAATCATGCGAATCGCCGTTACCGCAGTCCTGCTCGTCACGGGAACGCTCCTCGTAGTCAGCAGTCAGGCGCCAATCGATCCCAAGCTGCAGGGGCAGCTCAAGCGGCTTTTCCCGACGGCGACAGCGTTCTCGCCAAAGGGCGGCGACCCGCCTCACTTCAAAGCGTTCCTGAACGACCCGCGATCCGGAGCTCAGACGTTGCTGGGGTTGGCGTTCTGGACCACCGAGCTCGACCCGTTCGAACGAGCCTACGACGGCCCAATCAAAATCCTCGTGGGCATGGATACGAACGGAGTCCTGGCTGGCGTCATCGTGGTCGAGCACCACGAGCCTTACGGCGATTTCTCGGTCGACCGGCCCGAGTTTGCGGCTCAGTTCAAGGGGAAGAACATCCGCGATCCATTCAAAGTCGGTTCGGACATCGATGCCGTCTCGAGGGCGACCATCAGCGTGACCAGCGCGTCACGAGCGGTGCGGAACAGCGCGCGTCGGGTCGCGAAACAGCTGCTCACCCCGCCCGGGACCTCCAAGTGACCGCGGCTCGTTGCACCGTTCTTCTATCCCTCGCATTGTTCTTGTCGGGGGCCACGTTCGTGCGTGCGCAGCCACTGGCGGCGCCAGACACTGCCGCAGTCTCGAGTGGCGCGCAACCTTCGCCAAACGCCTGGCAGTTCGACGACGAGGAAGAGCAAGTCCCAAGTTGGCGGGACGCTTTTGCCGCGCAGGCCTGGGATCTCATCGGCTTTGGTGCAGCGATTGCCTTCGCTCTGGTTGGTTTCTTCCGCAAGAGCGAACGATGGAAGGTGGCGACTCTTGCTGTGACAGTCGCCTACCTGGGTTTCGCCAAGAGCCAGCTGATCTCGATCGTCAACGTCTTTGCGCTGCTCGACTGGAACCTGCCCATTCTGCGATACAGCCTGGCCTGGTATCTGCTCGCCACGTTCACGGTACTCTCGACTGTCCTCTGGGGACGGCTGTACTGCGGACGCCTTTGTGCGTTCGGCGCCCTGACTCAACTCATGGACAAGACCGTGCCGGCAAAGTGGAGGCGCGAACTGCCTCCACGAGTCGAGCGCTACGCGGTGAACGTGAAATATGTCGTGCTCGCCGGTGCCATTGCGTACTTCCTCATCACGAAGGACCGCTTGATCTACCGGTACATCGAGCCATTCTGGATGTTCGGGTTTCACGCCTCGACGGCGTTGTGGATCGCGCTCGGTGTCCTTCTTCTGGCGACCGTTTTTGTCAGAAACCTGTACTGCCGCTACCTCTGCCCCGTCGGCGCGGCGTTAGGAGTTCTCTCCAACCTGACGGTCTTCCGGATCAAGCGTTGGAAGGAGTGCAAGACCTGCAAAATCTGCGAGAAGACATGCGAATGGGGCGCGATTCAGGGACCGAAGATTCTCGTCTCCGAGTGCGTGCGTTGTGACGACTGCGAGCGGCTCTACATGGACCAGCAGAAGTGTCCGCACTGGATCATCATCAGGCGGAAAAGCGATTTCGCCGTGCAGAGATGAGATGGGTCCTGGGCAGCAGTGATCGTTGCGTCTGGCAGCGGGCAGTCAGGGGAACCTGACAACCAAACCCGCCGTAAACTCGGCCTGCCAGACAAGGTCGGCGTGAATTGCGAACGCACACGTGCCCGAGCCGGACGAGCAGAAAATGAGACGACCGTCTGCGTCTTCGAAGGTCGTGAACACGCGACTCTCCAGACGAACGCCGATGTGTGACAACGGAAACAGCTTGACGCCGCCGCCGGCACCAACGCTGAAACGGATCTCGTTATCGCCTCCGGTCGCGTAGCGAGTCAAGCCAAGCGTGCCGGTGAGAAACGGCCGTATGCGCCCGCCGCTGAACTCCTGCAAGCCTCCGCCCTGCCAATGATCGACGGTAATCCGCCACAGTCTTGCGGCGCCAAACAGTCTTGCTGGGGTAGCGACCTCCGCGTCCTGGTGTGTGAAGAAGCCTTCGACTTGAAGGCCGTTCGAAAGCGGCACATCGACCGCGATCCCGCGCGCCGGTGCGCCATCGAGGTCGACCGGCTGCTTGGTAACGATCTCGAAGAAGTCCCCTCCGAAACGATATCCCGCGAACGGCGTGACTTCGATCGACTGCGCGGAAAGGGTCGGCGCCTGGCAAAGACAGGCCATGGCTGCCACCGCACCCACAAATGGGGATCGTCTCCAGATCATGTCAGCCGGCCAGGGCGCACGTCAGGTGCTGGGCCCGTGCTGCAAACCTGGATCCGACAGGCGGCCTGCTCGGGTGCTGGCTAGCCGGCGTTTTCAGGATGGGCGCGCCGTGGTGCGGCCGAAGAAGTTGAGACTGGCGCGACTTTGTCCTGCTCTGAAGTGCCTTTCCTTTGGGCCTTGATAGTTGACTTGCTTCCCCGTTGGACGATAATCAGGCCCACTTTCGAGGTCCAAAGCAGATGGAAACTCCCCTGTCCGATCACAGCGTTGTCGTCCAGCACCAGGGCAAGGCGATCACCGGCGACGGAACCAGTCCACTTCGCGAGCGGCTGCTTGCGGCGATCGAGCAAGGCCACGGCTCGATCCTCCTAGACGTGGGCCATGTGTCATACATGGATAGCCTCTTGCTCGGTGAGCTGGTTCAGGCCTATTGCTCGACCGTCAAGCGAGGCGCCACCCTCGAGCTGATCAATGCCACGAAACGGCTGCGCGAGCTGCTCCGGATTACGAAGCTCGATCGCATTCTCAAGACGGCTGGCCCCGAGTCCGAGTGATTCACGGTGCGTCAGTGGGCGGCGCCAGCAGCATGAGATGCGGCCGCAAACCCGACGACACGAGGACCTCGTTCTTCCCGCTGACGATCACTCCTTCGACGTGCGGGAGCCGCTCGATCAACTCCATGCCGGCGGTGGGACCAAGGACGAAGACCCCCGTGGACAACGCGTCGGCCAGCGTGGCGCTTTCCGCGACGATGGTCACGCTGCGGCACGCCATGGCGGGCTCGCCGAGGTCTGGATCGAGGATGTGATGGTAGCGCCGCCCGTTCTCGATGAAGAAACGTTCGTAGTCGCCTGACGTACTGAACGTGCTGTCCGTCAGATCGAGTGCCGCGAAACTTTTGTCTTCCGGCCCTCTCGGATCCCTGATGCCCACGCGCCACGGCCGTTCGCCCCGCCGGCCGGAGACGTACAGATCGCCGCCGGATTGGATCATGAAATCGCGCAGCCCACGCCGTCGAAGAATGGCCACCGAACGCTCGACGGCGTAACCCTTGCCGATGCCGCCGAGATGCGCGCGCATGCCTTTCTTCCTGAGAAACACCGTCCCGGCCCCTTCGTCTACTTCCAGCGCGCGGTAGTCGATCAGTAGAAGCCTCTTCAACAGGTCGGCGCGATTGGGGATGACGTTGTCCTGGTCGTGGTCGAACTTCCAGAGGCCCGACAGAGCTCCGAAGGTGACGTCGAACTTCCCGCCCGTCCACTCGCTGACCTGACGCGCGACCCGCAGCACTTCCAGTACTTCCCGACTGACAGATACTGCATGATCGCCCGCCGCGTCATTCAGGCGTTGGATGTCGCTGCCCGCACGCCAGACACTCATGAGGTTGTCGAGGCGATCGAACTCCCCAAATACCTCTGAAAATGCCAACCCTGCGATTGCTTCATCGGACGTCCAGGCCGTGAGCCGGAGCTCCGACCCCATCGTCATGTGCGTGCGCTCGACGAGATGAGCAGCGACGGAAGAAGGTGCTGGTCGGCTGCACGTCACGAACGTGAGCAGCAGCACCCCTGCGATTTGGCTATGGTTCACTGACCTGGCCGCCCATCATACGGAGTATCCTTCTGACGAACAACGCGGCACTGATGAAGATTGCGCCAGTGAAAAATTGAGGAGCCCGACCATGGCCACGAATCGAATCGCTCTGTTTACGCTGATCACGGCGCTGGTGACACCGCCACTAATCGCCCAGAGCCGCCCGCAGGCGCCCAAGACTCCGAGAATCTACATCTTCGAAAACGGAGGCATCAAAGGGCTCGACCCGAAGCTGTTCAACTTCACGAGAGAAGAGCTCAAGGAAGTGGATTTCGTGAACATTTCATATTTGATCGTGCATCCCCGAGGAACGCTGATGTTCGATTCCGGGGCCATCCCCGACAGCCAGCTCAAGGCGGACGGCAGTCCAGTCACCGAAGGAATCATGTCGGCGACCAAACAGCTCAAGCCGCAGCTCGCTGCAGCCGGTTACAAGCCGTCGGATGTGACCTACTTCGTCCTGTCGCATTACCACTCAGACCACACGGCCAACGCCAACGATTTCGCCGCTTCAACCTGGATCGTGCAAAAGGCGGAGCGGGACGCGATGTTCGCCGAGAAACCACAGGGGATCATCCAGCCGACTCACTTCAACCTGCTGAAGGACGCCAAGACCAAGCTCCTGAACAATGAAGACTTCGACGTCTTCGGCGACGGCACGGTCGTCGTCAAGTCGACGCCCGGCCACACGCCGGGCCACCAGGTGGTGTTCGTGAAGCTGGCGAAGACGGGACCGGTCGTCCTTGCCGGCGATCTCTATCACTATCCGGAGGAGCGCACGACCGGTCGCATACCGACTTTCGAGTTCAACGCCGACCAGTCCAAAGCGTCGAGAGACAAGATCGAAGCGTTCGTGAAGCAGCAGAAGGCTCAGCTCTGGATCGAGCACGACATCGCGACGCACGCGAAGCTGCCGAAGGCGCCCGCGTACGTAGAGTGAACGAGCGGAGGTTCGACGAGCGATGAGCCTGTCGTTAGACAGTTTGATGAGAGGTGGCGCATCCAGTCTGAAGATGATGGTCTAGTCGGCCAGACACTGGGGCACTACCGGCTTCTCGAGCGTATCGGCGCCGGCGGGATGGGAGTCGTCTATCGCGCGCACGACGAGCGGCTCGATCGCGATGTCGCGTTGAAGGCGTTGCCGGCAGGGAGTTTGGGTGATGAAGATGCGCGCCGGCGCTTCAGGAAGGAAGCGCTTGCGCTGTCGAAACTCAACCACCCGCACATCGCCACAATCCACGATTTCGACAGCCAGGCCGGAATCGATTTTCTGGTCATGGAGCTCATTTCTGGCAAGGCGCTCAGTCACGTCATACGCGAGGGTGGTCTCACAGAATCAGAAGTTCGTGACTTGAGCTTGCAGCTCGCCGACGGTTTGGTGGCCCTTCACGGACATGGAATAGTCCATCGGGACCTGAAACCGGGCAACCTGCGGCTGACCGCGGATGGCCGACTGAAGATCCTAGACTTCGGACTTGCGCGGTTGCTGCAATCCGTCACCAGCGAACCGACGGTCACGAGCACCGGTACGCCTGAATTCGCCGGGACGCTGCCGTACATGGCGCCGGAGCAGGTTCGCGGCGAAGCCATCGACGCTCGAACCGATGTCTACGCGGCCGGCGCCGTCATGTACGAGCTTGCGACGGGCCGGCCGTTGTTCCCGGGCGCGCGGGGCGCTGAGCTTGTCAGCGCCATCCTCAGTCAAACTCCCGCGAGGCCGAAAGCGATCAATCCTCAGCTGTCCGACTCGCTCGAGCACGTCATTTTGAGCGCGCTTTCGAAAGATCGAACGACCCGACTTTCGTCGTCGGCCGATCTGCAGAAGGCTCTGACGCAGGTCGGCCCGCCGCAAACGGCAGGAACTGGCGCGCGTCGAACAGTTCGCGTCGCCGCGGTTGCCGCGACCATCGCAATCCTGCTGGGCGCCGTTTGGTACTTGCCACGACTCCGCTCGAAGCCGGTGCAGCCGGCAACGAAAATCGCTGTCGCGGTGCTTCCGTTCCACGCACTCGCAGTCTCGCAGGAGGCCAGATTCCTCGGCGTTGGCATTCCCGATGCGATCATCACGCGATTGGCCGGGCTTCAACAGCTGATACCGCGGCCCACCAGCGCGGTTCTCAAGTACGAGAACGAGTCCATCGACCCCAAGGAAGCCGGCAAGGCGCTGGCGAGCGACTACGTGCTCACTGGAATCCTCCAGGAAGCCAACGAGCGGCTTCGTGTCAGCGTTCAGCTGGTCCGCGCGCAGGACGGAGCGCCGATGTGGGGCGATCACTACGACGTCTCGCGCGCCGATCTCTTGACGCTGCAGGATCAAATCGCGCAATCAGTCGCTGATGCCCTCAAGATCCAGATGACCGCGGCGGAGCGTGAACGACTGTTTCGGCGATACACCGAGAACGCCGCGGCTTACGAGCGCTATCTACGAGGTCGAGCACAGTTCTCGAGGTATTCGGCGGAAAGTCTGCGTGAGGCCGTCGATACTTTCGAAGAAGCGTTGAAGCTCGACCAAAACTATGCGCCGGCGCGTGCCGGCGTGGCGCTGGCGTCCGCGCTCTTGGGGCTTCGGTTTGCGCCGGCCTCGGAAAATCGAGGGTGGAACGAGCGAGCCGAACGCGAGGCACAGGCCGCGTTGCAGCTCGATCCACAGCTCGCAGAGGCTCACGAGGCGCTGGCCGCGGTGTATCGCGCGGTTGAATTCGAATGGGAGCGCGCGCTCGAAGAAAGCCGTCTGGCGCTGGCGCTCAACCCGCATCTCGACCAACCGCGCCTCTATCGAGCGGCGGCCTTCTACCACCTCGGCCTCCTCGACCTGGTCGAACCCGAGTTACAAGCCGCAGCCGCGACGTTGAACCCAGACCCTGCGAATCAGGTCGAGACGCTGCGAACGCGCGGCATCACAGCTTTGCTGGCAGGCCGGTATCAAGATGCGCGTCTCTTGTTCGAGGACGTACAGCGATTGAGTGGAGGCACGGCGTTCAACTATCTCCGCGGACTGGCGTATTACTACACCGGCGATCCCAAGGGGGCCGAGGAGATCCTGGCCCTGCGAGGAAGCACGCGAGGCGATCGACGTTCGCAGGCCGTTCTCGCGAGCCTGCTCGCCAAGCGGCAAGCCGGCTCAGAAGCGCGAGCGTTGATCACTGCGATTCAGCAGGGCGGCTATTCGGATCACCACATCGCGTACAGCCTGGGCGCGACTTATGCACAACTCGGCGAGTTCCCCGAGGCCATACGCTGGCTCGCAGATGCTGCGCGTACCGGTTTGCCGTGCTATCCGTGGTACGTGCGCGACCCGTTGCTCGACCCGCTGAGAAACGAGCCGGCGTTTCAACAGATTCTCGCGAGGCTCGAGAGCTCCTGGCAGACCTTGTTAGCACGCTACAAATCCGCGCCAACCTAATCTTTGCTCGATTTCTTTGCCAACTCTGAGGCGCGCCAGAGATACCAACTCGCCACCGTGCGATAAGGTTTCCACCGGCCGCCACGCTTTTCGAGGTTCTTGCGCGTGGGGAGCGCGCGCTTCCTGAGCGCGAAACCGAAACCCTTGCGGACGCCGTAGTCGTCCAACGGGAGAACGTCGGGACGGCCGAGACGGAAAATCAGCAGCATCTCCACGGTCCATCTGCCAATTCCGCGGACTGCCGTGAGACGCTCGATAATCGCCTCGTTCTCCATGTTCCGGATGTCGGCAAGCGTCGGAATCTCGCCCGCCGCAGTTCGGCGCGCGAGGTCGCGCAATGACAGCAGCTTGGCTCGAGACAACCCTGCAGCGCGAAGGTTGTCGTCGGAGACCCGCATGATGTGTTCTGCGGTAGGCCCTTCGGTCGCATCCGGAAAGAGGCCGCACACCCGCCCGAAGATCGTCGCCGCCGCCCTGCCCGTGAGCTGTTGGTAGACGATGGCCTCCGCGAGGACGGTGAAGGTGTTCGACGCCTTCTTCAGCTGCATCCGAAATGGACCGACGGCGTCAATCACGCGCGCGAGCGCGGGGTCGGACGCACGCAGATGTTCGACCGCGACGATCGGATCGAAGCCGAAGGCACTCTGGCGACCAGCGCAGGCCGCTGTCGCAAGGCGACGATTCGCGACGGCGGCATTGCCACAACTTCTTCAACGGATTCAACCGTCGGACTCTTCGTCGTGAGCAGGCCCTCACGTTCGATCGACAACAGACGTTGCTTCGTCTTGATGCCGGAGGCCGCGGAAAAGCCACCGAGCTTGCCGCCGGCTGCCAGCACGCGATGGCAGGGCACGACAATCGCAAATGGGTTTCGTCCGAGGGCCTGGCCGACAGCCCGTGCCGCGTCACGTTTGCCGAGCCGTGCGGCGATCTCGCCATACGAAAGCGTGGCGCCCACCGGAATGGTGCGAGCAAACTCATACACGCGACGGTTGAAGGCGGGTACGCCGGCCATGTCGAGTGTGACCGTGGAAAGATCGCTCGGTGCGCCCCGAAGAAGGGCGGTAATCCCGTCGATCGCCCGCCTCACGTCAGCAGGGGGCTTCAGTTCTCGGGCCTTCGGAAACCGGCGGAGCATGCGTGCCCGTGTGGCAACGTCGTTCGACTCGGGCAGCTGGACGCCAACGATCCCACGCTCGGCCCAGGCGATGCCGCAACGACCAATGGCCGTGTCGAAGAATGCGATGCCGGACCCCATAATTCGAGCGATCGTATAACGGGGCGTCATCGATGATCGAATGAACGAATGATCGATGATTTGGATTTGAGGATTGGTAAGTAACGCGGTCTCAAATGTTCCGTGTGATCTTGATGTGCCCGTTTCCGCAAATTGTTTCATAATTGGCGGTCTTGGGGGTAAGGCTGACATGAATATTGGCAGACGCCTACAGGCGAGCGCCTGCGGCCATGCCGAGCTGAGGACAGGTAGATCCGAAGCGAGGCATCAGCGTCAGTTCGCGCTGGGGGTGGGGCCCCAGCGCCAGTGGATAAAAGCCTATCTGTTGTGTCTGATTGGTCTAGGCGCAGCGGCCCCTGCTTTCGGTCATCATTCTTTCGCCATGTTCGATCACACGCGGACCTTGACGCTGAAAGGCACGGTCACGAAGTTCCAGTGGACGAACCCGCATGCGTATATCGAGTTGGACGTGCCCGGCTCCGATGGCAAGACGACACACTTCACCATCGAGTGTACGAGCATCAACATGATGCAGCGGCTCGGCTGGCGATCCAACATGATCAAGGCAGGTGATCAGGTGAAAGCAACCGTCGCGCCGCTGTTGAGCGGTCAGCCCGGCGGCCTGCTCTTGGACGTCGTCCTGCCCGACGGGAGAAAGCTGGAGCCCGGCGTGCCCGGTATAACCACGTTCAAGCGAACCCCGGAGGAATGATGTCCTCGAGAAAGCTTGGATCGATCGCCTGCATGCTGGTGGCGTTCGCCGGACTCGATGTCGCGGCGCAGCGGGCCGCGTCCATTCCGCCGGATATCACAGGCGCCTACGAGCGCTACGGGAACATCTTCGGACCCAGGACCGAGGCGCAGCAGAAAGATCCGACCATACCGCCACCCAACCCGCCGCCGCCTCTCAAGCCCGAGTACCTGAAGCAGTGGCAGGCGCGCGTACAGGCTGCTCGCGAAGCGGAAGCCAAAGGTCAGCCGCTGGCCACCGGCTACACGCACTGTCTTCCGGACGGCATGCCCTCCATGATGGCGGCGATGTTTCCGATCGAGTTTCTCCAAAGCAAGGGCCAGGTCACGGTGATCGAGGAGGCGTTTACGCAAATCCGCCGGATCCTGCTCGATCGACCCCAGAAGGCCATCGACGACGTCGAGCCGGGATTTTACGGTCACTCGGTCGGGCACTGGGAGGGCGACACGCTGGTGGTGGATACCGTCGGGATCAAAGAGGAAGTTCGATATCAGAACGCGCCGCACTCCAAACAGCTGCGAATCAAGGAACGGATTCGCCTCGTCGCACCCAACATCTTGTGGAACGAGATCACGATGGAGGACCCTGTCACGCTCGAGAAGCCGTGGACCGTCAGGTATGCCTATCGACGGATGCCGGATTACACGCTTCTCGAGTACATCTGCGAAGACAACCGCGAATACGCGGACGAGCAGGGACTGCAGAAAATTCGGATCGAACCACCGGCCCGATAGAACTTACCATCAGGAAAGGCCCGGGCGGGAACTCTTCACCCCGAAGGACACCAAGGAAAACTGACTGGGAAGGCCAATTGGGCTTGACCGCAATCTTCGGCGATCACGAACCGAAGACGCTTGCACAACTCGCCGATGTGTCGAGCCGCGCGGAGCGTGCCGCATTGATGGCGGACGGTCATCTCGGCTACGTGATGCCGATCGGCGGTGTCGCCGCCTACCGCGAGCACGTCTCGGTTGTCGGAGTGGGCTTCGACATCGCCTGTGGCAATGCAGCCATTCGCACCGACCTCTCCCTTCATGGACGATCGGATTTCGCCGCACGCCGCGGCGAGATTGCGGACGAGATCCAGGACATCATCTCGTTCGGCATCGGCCGGAAGAATCGCTCCGATGACGCGCCGGTCGATCATCGGCTGTTCAAGTCAGCAGCTTGGGAAGCTTTGCCGCCTCACGTTCGGGAAGGGCTTCGCGACAAAGCGAGGTCGCAACTCGGCACCGTCGGAAGTGGCAACCACTACGTCGATGTCTTCGTTGACGAGTCGGATGCAATCTGGGTTGGAGTGCATTTTGGCAGCCGCGGGCTCGGCCACACGATTGCGTCAGGCTTTCTGGCACTTTCACAGGGCGCAAAATGGGGGCAGCGCGTCCCCGAGCGCGAGGTGCTGCTCCCTCTCCGCAAGTCGATGGGACACGATTACTGGGAGCTGATGACGCTTGCCGGTGAGTACGCGTATGCCGGACGCGAATGGGTAGCGCACAAGGTGGTTTCGCTCCTCGGTGGCCGTGAGCTGGAGCTGGTGCACAACCATCACAACTTTGCGTGGCGTGAGGAGCACGACAAGGAAACCTTCATCGTGATCCGGAAAGGCGCGACGCCGGCGTTTCCGGGCCAGAAAGGCTTCGTCGGCGGATCGATGGGAGACGACGCGGTCATCGTGCAGGGCGCGGCACCTGCCGATGGCGCCACTGCAACGTTACAACGCCGGGCATTGTTCTCGACCGTGCACGGCGCCGGCCGCGTCATGTCTCGCTCTGCGGCCGCCGGAAAATTGAACCGACGCACCGGCCAGGTCATCCGGCCGGGCGCCGTGTCACCGCAAATGATGCAGTCGTGGGTTCGGGAGAAAGGTGTGGTGCTCCGTGGTGGCGGACTCGACGAAAGCCCGCACGTCTACCGCCGTCTACCAGACGTCCTCGCCGCTCAGAAAGGCACCGTCGAAGTGCTGCACACCCTGCGGCCGCTCATCGTGGTCATGGCCGGCCCGGACTTGTTCGATCCTTACAAGGACTGAGGCTCACTTCCAGTCCCTCCAGCCGTTCCCGCCCTCGTTTTCAGACAACCCGAATCGGCACCCTCTGAATCGCGTTATTTCCGTAGCCCTGGCGGTTCCATGTCGGCGTCTCCGGCTGCGTGCGATCTGCAAGGTCGGCGGCGCGGGCGCGGATGGTCACAGGCCCGGGCTTGTCGACACGGGTAATCAGCTCCCACCATTGCCATCGGTGCCGGCTGCGCTCTCCGACCAGGCGCGCTTGCTGCCAACCGCCGTCGCCGACGCTCACATCAACTCGCGCGATCGGCGCGGCCCCCGACCAGGCCACACCACGGATCACCAGCTCGCCCTGACCAAGCTCATGGTCCGGTTCTGGCTCCGTTATCAAGGCTCTCACGCGTTGCAACGTGACCGGCTCTCGGTTGATCTCGCCGTCGCGGCCGTACTCGTACCAATATTTATCGAACTGATAGTGGCCCGCGAACGGCTGATCGGTCACCTCGACGTCGGTGAGCCATTTAACCGAGGCGACGGCGTACCAGCTCGGAACGATCAGACGCAGCGGATGGCCGTGCTGAATCGGCAAAGGCTCGCCGTTCATGGCATAGGCGAGCAGCACGTCAGGATTGCGGGCCCAATCGACCTGAAGGCTGCGCTCGAACCGTATGGACCCCGACGCACCTTCAACCGATCCAGAATCGGCGCCGCGGAAGATGACCTCGGTCGCGTTCCGGCGAACTCCGGCCCGGTCCAGGACTTCGACCAGCGGCACACCAGTCCATTCGGCAGTGCTCACGGCGCCCAGATCCCACTTCTCGCCAGCAATCGGAGGATCGAAGAGCGTCCGGCCGTTGCCCGCACATTCCAGTGTGGCGACGAGCGTGTGAGACCGCATGTTGTGCAGCTCCTTCACGCTGAGGCTGAGGGGACGCTCGACGAGGCCACCGACGGCCAGCCGGAATGTGTTTTCGTCGAGGTTCGGGATCTGAAAATGATTGCGGACGTAGAAGCGCGCGTTCGGCATCACGACGCCACCGACGAGCGCGGGAATCGAGGTCTCGCAGTTGAGGGGATGCGCCCGATGAACGACGAGGCCGGCTTCAATCGCGTCCTGACAAGCCTCTTCAGGATCGAGCGCCGGAATGAGCTCGCTCACGGGCCTGGGAGAACCGCACCCGCCGCTCGTCACCACCCGGGCGCAGGTCGAAGCTGGATAAACGTCCACGCTGCCGGCCATCTGGAACGGCTGCATGAAGGCACGTAGCCCAACTTCGTCGTCGGCTTCCACGATCAAGTAGAAGGTGTGTTCGTTCTGGATGACTGCCTCGCCCTGGATTCGAACTCCATGCTTCTTGACGCTCGGGCGACTCAAGTAGTTCAGGAGCTTCGCACCCAGGTATGGGTCCTGCGCCGGACACTTGTCAGCGGAATGTTGATGCCGGACCACGAATAGCGCCATTAGGGCCTCCCTGCCTCATCGTGTTGCCGTTGCTCGGCGTCAGGCGGCGTGCCTGTCTCCGTCGGCCGGCAGCTTCGCCGCTTCCCACGCTGCCATCCCACCAGCGAGCTCCACGAGATCGTCGAAACCCGCCCGCTGCAGCATGCTGAACGCAATCGACGAACGATATCCGCTTGCGCAATAAACGACAATCCGCCGGTCGCGTGGCAGTTCACTGATACGTTCGCCGAGGTGGTTCAACGGGATGTTGTCGCTGCCGACGATGTGGCGAGTCTGCCATTCCTGCGGAGTACGAACGTCGAGCACGAACGGCGGATTTGTGGCGGTCAGTTCCCGTGCGATCGCCGATGCCGTGACACGCTCGGTTCGAACGAGAAGGTCCTCTCTTCCCTCGACCGCCTGCATGCCAGTATCCAGGTAGCCGGCAACGCGATCGAAGCCGATCCGGCCCAATCGAGTTGCGGCTTCTTCATGACGGCCCGGCCCGGCGATGATCACGATCGGTCGTTCAGGCGAGAGAACGGTGCCTGCCCAGGTCGCAAATTTGCCGTCCAGGCCGACGTTGAGAGCGCCGCGCACATGACCTTGTGCGAATTCGCCGGCTTCACGCACGTCGAGGAACTGAGCGCCGGCCGCCAGCAGCGCGACCATGTCGTCGACCGATAGCGGCCTCAACGCAAGTCGCAGGCTGGAGTCGAGCGTCGGCCGCTCTCGCGCATTCAGGACGGCGTCGTAGGTGAAATACGGCGGGGCGTCAGGCTGATCGGCCGTGACCAGTCCTACGAATTCCTCACGCGACATCGGCTGGAGCGCGTAGTTGGAACGGCGCTGATCTCCGATCGTTGAGACCGTCTCCTTGCTGATGCTTTTCCCGCAGAGCGAGCCGGCACCATGGGCCGGGTAGACGAGCGTTTGGTCCGGCAAGGGTAACAAGCGAGTGTGCAGCGAATCGTATAGCAGCCGCCCCAGATCCGTAGCCGACCAGCCGAGCGAGGCCCGCAGATCCGGACGGCCGACGTCGCCGACGAACAAAGTATCGCCCGTCAGCACCGCATACGGACGGTTCGCCGAGCGTGCCCGATCGAAAACGAGAATCGAGATCGACTCCGACGTGTGTCCGGGGGTCTCCAAAACCTCGAGTTGGACATCGCCGAACTCAATGGAGTCGCCATCTTTCATCGCGACGAACGGATACTCGGCGCGCGCCGAGGCACCAAGATGGATCTCAGCTCCCGTCCGATCGCGAAGTTCCAGATGACCGGCAAGGAAGTCCGCATGAAAGTGAGTGAGAAAAACATGACGGATGATGAGGCCATGGCGGCTGGCCTCCTCGAGGTACGAGGTAATGTCCCGCTGCGGATCGACGACGGCGGCAACATGCGTCGACTCATCGCCGATGAGATAGGACGCGTGTGCCAGACAATCGAGATAGAACTGTCTGAAAATCATTGGATGCCTCTTTGGCTTTTCAACGGCGGCGCCGACCAGATTGCCCCATTCGGTGAACGTCCTTGCTGGACGGTATTTCTAGCTCTCGTCACCCAGGCCCATCCATAGGTGGGCCATGAGTTGTCGATGAGTTTTCGCTGAGCATCATCGGAGCGCGTCTGTCGCTGATGACTCGACTCCGGTGGCCGGCTTCCTGCAATTCCTGTAACTCTCTATCAATGAATGAATTAATGTGTGCTGCCAGAAAATCTTCTGACCGCGGGCGATGGCGATTCGAGTAGGCTCATGAGTGTGCAGCCCTCCCAGCCGACCGTCCTCCGATTTGGATCCTTCGATCTGGATCTCAAGAACGGGGAGCTTTCCAAGAGCGGTGAACTTATCAAGCTGGCGCCTCAACCGACGAAGGTGCTCGCAGTTCTGGCTCGACGGAGCGGCGAAGTCGTAAGCCGGGCCGAGATCCGCGAGCAGGTCTGGCACGACGAAACCTTCGTTGACTTCGACCAGGGTCTCAACTTCTGCATCCGCCAGATTCGTGAAGCGCTCGGCGACGACGCGGACGCGTCGCGGTACATCGAGACGCTGCCAAGGCGTGGCTATCGCTTTCTGATGCCGGTTGAGTCTGCGAACGCGAGTGCGAGTGGTGCAACGGCGACACGTCTGATCGTGGTCCCGTTCCGGATGCTGAGGCCGGACGCGGACATGGAGTTCTTGACATTCAGCTTGCCCGAAGCGATCACGAGCTCCTTATCCGGTCTCGAGTCGCTGGTCGTGAGATCGAGCATCGTCGCGTCCCGTTTTGGGGGCTCGCCAATCGAACCACAGAAGATCGCGGCCGAGGCCGACGTGGACGTCGTGCTTTCGGGAACGCTGCTGCGAGCCGGTGAACAGTTGCGTGTGAGCACGCAGTTGACGGAGGTGCCGGCAGGGACTCTGCTGTGGTCGCAAACCTCTCAGGTTCCGGTTGGCGACATCTTTCTGCTTCAAGACGACTTGTGCCACCGCATCGTGGAATCTTTATCGCTGCCTCTCACCAACCGCGAGCACAGGATGTTGAAGCGCGACGTGCCATCGAGCGCCAGAGCCTACGAGTTCTTCCTTCGCGGCAATCAACTGAGCTACGAGGCCAAACAGTGGACGGTGGCCCGCGACCTCTACCTGCGCTGTGTTGAAGAGGACCCGCGGTACGCTCCGGCCTGGGCCCGGTTGGGACGAATTCACCACGTGATTGAAAAGTACCTGGAGGCGACTCCGGGCGAGAACTTCGGTCGCGCGGAGGTCGCGTTCACGAGAGCCTTGGAGCTCAATCCGGATCTCTCGCTTGCGCACAAGTTGTACGCACAGCTTGAAGTCGATCTCGGGCGAGCTCAAGATGCCATGGTTCGATTGCTGGGACGGGCGCGGAGCGCCGATCCGGAGCAGTTCGCTGGATTGGTGAGCGCTTGCCGGTACTGCGGCTTGCTGCAAGAGTCGATTGCCGCCGACCATCAGGCGCGCAGACTCGAGCCACGGGTTCGCACGAGTGTCGTACATTCCTGGTTCCTACTCGGCGACTATGCTCGAGTCGCATCGGTCAAGCTCGAGGAAGCGCCCTACGTCGGTGCCCTCTCGCGTGCCGCGCTGGGACAGACCGCCGAGACGATCGAGGAATTGCGGGAGCTGGAGCCGAAAACACGCACGCGTTTGCGCGATTTCATGACCGCCGCGCGAACACTGCTCGAGAAGAACGGGGCGGAGAGCGTGCACACCATCGACCGCATCGTTGCCTCCGATTTTCGAGATCCGGAGGCTCTCTTCTACCTGGCCAGGCATCTGGCGTATCTGCGTGAAACCGGTCGGTCGCTCCAACTGTTTCAGCGGGCCGTGGCCGGAGGTTTCTTCTGTTATCCCGCGATGGCGCACGACCCATGGCTCGATTCTCTTCGCGGCGAGCCCGAGTTCGAGAGACTCCTGGCAGAAGCTCGCAATCGTCACACCGAAGCAGCGGCCGCTTTTTCCAAGGTCCAGGGAAATTCGGTGCTGGGTCTCGCTGAGTCGGATGTGGCGCGTACGCGGGCCGGGCGTGGCGCAGCGCTTTAGCGCTGCGGATCACGCAGGCCTAACCGCCTTCGCGCTTTCAGCGCTTCGGCGAGTCTCGCCGGAGCTCACGGGAATCACTGGTGAGCGGAGGCGGAAGGCCTGCGCCACTAGTGCCTCGCGCCCGGGTGCACCATCATCCCCCTATCGCCAACAGATTGCGATCGGTCCGGATGTACCAGCGGCCGTCAACGAGTGCCGGCGACGCCAGCGTTGATTCACCGATCCGGTTGACGTGAAGCAGTTCGAACTGCGACCCGGCACGCATGACGAACGTCTCGCCATCGTCGTTCGTAAAGAACACCTTGCCGTCGAGCACGACCGGCGACGCAGAGAAGCCCTCGCGTTGGGCGGCGCCCAGGCGTCCCTGCCAGACAGTCCGGCCAGTCATGGCCTCGAGACAGGTGACGATGCTCGCCATGTCGTTGACCATATACAGATAGTCCCCGTAGAGAATCGGCGACGGCACAAACGGTGACCCCCTCGGACTCGACCAGACTACGTGGCTGCCCGTCACATCACCGCGGCCCCCGGGACGAATCGCCAAGGTCGGACCGGCACGCCCGGAGGAGCAGAACACCATGCCATGCCCCACGACGGGGGTCGGAATGACTTCGTAATTGCTCCCGCCACAGCGCCACAACTCACGACCGGTGTCCGGATCGTATGCGCACACACGACTCTGACTGTGGACGACGATTTCATCATGGTCCTTCACGCGAATGGCAACCGGGGAACCCCAACCGACGTTGGCTTCGCGGTTGGTCCGCCACATCACTCGCCCGGTCCGCGCTTCGAATGCGGCCACGAAAGAGCCTGCGAGCTGGTCTTGGTAGAGGATGATGCGATCCTTGTACACCAGAGGTGAGCCCGCGGTCCCGTGGTACGCGTCCATCGCGCCCAGATCCCGTTGCCAGACCACGGCCCCATTCAAGTCGACGGCCAGCAGTCCCCGGCCGCCAAACGACACATACACGCGTTCCCCGTCGGTGACTGGCGTGGCCGACGCGTGACCATTCTTGGGATGCGTGGATCCGTTGCGCCCTTCCGGAGCCAACGTTTCCCAAAGACGCATTCCATCGGAACGGCGGAACGCGAGAACCGACAGCCGCCTGCCGTCGAGGGCCGTCGTGAGGATCACTCGATCACGCCAGACGATCGGTGAAGAGTTGCCGCGGCCGGGAACCGGTGTCTTCCAGAGAACGTTCTGGGTCGCAGACCACGTGTCGGGGTACGTGCTTCCGCTGACGATTCCCTGGCCCGAAGGCCCGCGCCAGCGAGGCCAATATCGCGCCCCTTCGCCTTCGACTGAAATCATCTGCACGCCGGCGTCCTGACCGAAGAGCCATCTCGACGGCCACAAGGCCGACGCCAACGAGCCGAGCACCACGCGCCGGGACACCATCGACATCGCTCCTTCCAACGCGCGGTTCGCCGAGAGCGCAGAAAAACTGTACAACCTCTGCGGACTTGGCGGTCTCGGCGTTAAACCGTCTCTGCGGGCTCCGTTTCCTCAGTTAGCAGCATTACGAGATCACGCCCTTGCGAACGGCGTAGAGCACGATTTCAGCCGCGTTGTGAACATCGAGTTTCTCCATGATGTGCGAGCGGTGCGTCTCGACCGTGTTTGGACTCAGGTTCAACAGATCGGCGACGTCCTTGTTGCTCTTGCCTTCGGCGATCAGCTGAAAGACCTCGCGTTCGCGCTCGGTCAGGGTGTCGTAGCGATCGGTGATTCCGCGATCGGCGAGCTGGCGTACATAGTCGTCGAGCATGACCTTTGCGACGGCTGGACTGAAAAACGACTTCTTCTGCGACACCGCAGCAACCGCCCTGATCAAGTCGGTGTCCGCCGAGTCTTTCAGGAGGTAGCCGCTGGCACCGGCACGAAGAACCTGCGTGACGTAGGCCTCGTCGGCGTGCATGCTGAGGACCAGCACGTGCACGTCGGGAAATCGCCTCGCAATCTGACGCGTGGCCTCAATGCCGTTCAATCGAGGCATGGCGATGTCCAGAATGGCGACGTCGGGTTTCAGGTCTTGAACGAGCCGGACGGCCTCGCGTCCATCGTTGGCCTCACCTACGACTTCCCAGTCGGACTGATCCTGTAGCACTTTTCTGAGACCGTGCCGCACCAGCGTGTGGTCGTCCGCGAGAACGATGCGCAGCTTCGGCATCAGGCCTCGGAAACTGACGCGACTGTCTCGGCAACAGCGGCTTCTGTTTCGGGCGAACCTGCAAGAGGGAGCTCGACGGTGAGGCGGGTGCCTTTCCCGGAAGCGCTCTCGAAACGTACTGTTCCGCTCAAAGCGGAGGCGCGCTCACGAATGCCGACCAGACCCAGGCCCCGCCCGCTGGTTTCCGACAACCGCCCTTGAGTGTCCGCGCCCACCCCATCGTCTTCGATCGTGATCAAAAAAGAATGCGGCAAACGCTGAACATAGACTCGACAGAGCGTCGCATGCGCGTGTTTGGCGACGTTGGTCAGCGCTTCTTGAATGATGCGATATGCGGATACCTCCACCTCCGGAGCCAGCCGCTCGCCCATTTGATCCTGAACGAGCTCGGCACGCACGCCGGTGCGCTGCGAGAAGCCGTGCAGATACCATTTCAACGTGTCGGGAAGCCCGAGATCGTCCAACATCGACGGGTGAAGAAGCTGCGATAGATCGCGCACCGTGTTGAGCGTGCGATCGGTAATGGCCCGAGCCTCGTCGAGCGACCGCGCGGTCCCTCCGGAATCATGCTGGTGGCGTTCGGAAAGAGCCAGCTCCATCTTGATCGCGGTCAGGGCCTGACCGATTTCGTCGTGAAGCTCGCGCGCGATCATGCGCCGCTCATCTTCCTGTGCGTTGACCAGCCGCGCGGACAGCCGCTCGAGATCGCGCGTATTGGCGAGAATGTGACGATGCTGCTCCCGGATTTGGGATTCGAGACGACCCGCGTAGCGTGTTGCCACGAACGCGATCGCCAGGCCCAGAATGGCGGCGATGGCGCTCGTCCCCCACGCTCTTCGCCGCATGCCTTCGTAAAGACTCGTCCGCGCGCGATGTTCGGCCTCGAAGGCCTCACGATCCAGGGCGCGAATCTGATCCGAAATAGCCAGGATGACCTCACGCTTGGGAATGACACGGTCGCGGAGGAACGCTCGCACGTCGGCCGCCGGTAAAGCGGCATCCGGACTCAATATCGGCGGTATCGTCCGCCAGAAATCGTCCAGCTCGGTGCGCAGGCGAGCCCAGTGGTCGCCGACTTCGCGCGAATCGACCAGGCCCGCGTACCGCTGAAGCGCATTTTCGACGTCCGCTCGCGTCCTCTCGAGTTGTTGGCGGTAGTACGGGGCGTTCGCCGCGCTCCCTTCGGCCAGTGCATCGCGCAGATAGATCGACCACAGAAGGACCTGCGTTCGAACCGTAAACAGCGCCTCTTCGCTCTCCGTGAATCGCGCGTGAATGGCCTCGGCGCGCTGCTCGACGGCTCCAAGCTGACGCATCTGCTCGTAGGTCGACACGAGCCACAAGGCAAAGATTGACCCGAAGCCCAGCAGTAGCGCCGCGCGAATCGTTGTCCGCGACCCCATAGCGCCATGTTAGCGCGCCGGACTCCCGTCGCGAGCGACCGTGCATCCCCCTCGTGCCTTTCCGTCAGCAATCTACTGTCCGGGCCCGATGCCCTGATTCGCTCGAAGTTCGTAGAGTGACCATCAATGAGCACCGAACAACTGTCTGCATCGTACTGGCGGCGTGCGGCACGGAGGATTCTGAGGCCCTGGCGCCCCCGCACTCCCGAAGGCTTCTCGTTTCCGGGCGCCCCGATTGTCGTGTTGACGGACCTTGACGGCTCGCCGCAAGAACATGGGGCCCGTTCCAACTGGCCCGCCAAGGAAACATTGGACGCTCTGCGCCGGTTCCGAATGCCGCTCGTCATTTCGTCGAGCGGGACCCGCGTGGAAATCGAACACCTGCAACAGGAGCTGAATATCTGCCATCCGTTCATTGCCGAGAACGGCGGGGCGCTGTTCGTACCCCTGGGCTACTTCCCGTCGGTGGCCAACGCGACGCGTGGACCGGGTTACCAGTCCGTCGAGTTCGGCATCCCCTACCACATGGTGGTCGATGGGATCCGTCTGGCGAGCGAGGAGGTTCGAGTGCCCATCGCTGGCTTCAGCGATCTGTCCATCGACCAGATCGCCGCCGACTGCCAGTTGTCGCTGCCTATGGCACGCCTGGCAAAGCTCAGGGAATACAGCGAGCCGTTTCGTATTTTGCACTCCGGCCAGTCCGCGCAAAGCCAGCTGTTCGAGGCCGCTCACCGACGGAAACTTCGCTGTTTCACCCGCGGGCGCTACCACTACGTGACCGGCGTCGTCGACCCAGCCGCGAGTGTCCGGGCCCTCGTCGAGTTGTATCGCGAGGCCTGTCCGGAAGTTGTGACGGCAGCCATCGTTGATGGCTTGGGCGACCTGGCCGTTCTACGCGAGGTGGACGTCCCAATCGTCGTGCACAACCCGCCGTTGGACGCCGCGCGCCTGCTGCGGAAGGTGCCGACGGCACATCTGACCAGCGCGTCAGGCGCCGAAGGTTGGAACGAAGCCATCTTCAGTCTGATCGACCTTCGCGTGTCCGGATCGCTGGAACACTCCGATCGAAAGGAAGCCCAATGAACCGGCGTGGCCGCGGAATCCTGCTCCTTGGGTTCCTGGTGACGGTCGTCGTGCCTTCGACCGTCGCCCTGTACACGGATTGGCTCTGGTTTGGCGAGACCGGCTTCCGCGACGTGTTCGTGAGAACCTGGGTCTATCGCGCCACGCTTGGCGCCATCGCGATGGCCGCAGCCTTCGGCGCGATCTTCCTCAATGTTCGGGTAGCGATGCGAGCCCTCGTTGCGCGCCATCTGGTGTTCATGACGCGCGAAGGACCACTGAGGATTGACGTCGATCGGCAGCGAGCGCAGCCGCTGACGACAATAGTCGCCGCAGTTGTTGCGCTGCTGTTCGGCTTGTGGGCGTCGAGCCGCTGGCAGGATTGGCTGCTGTTCCGACATGCCCAGCCATTCGGCGAAGTCGATCCCGTATTAGGAAGAGACCTCGGCTTCTACATTCTTCAGCTCCCGTTTCTGGAGGTGCTCCAGCAGTTCCTGCTTGTACTGGCCGGGGTCTCGCTTGTCGTAACGGCGGCGACCTATGTACTGGCCGGGGCTTTGCGCTTCGACTCCGATCGCGGAAGTTCGATTACAGGCAACGCCAAGCGTCACCTGGCCGGACTTGCGTCGGTCGTGATGCTGACACTGGCCTTCAAGGCCTACCTCGACATCCCACGATTGCTCACGAGCCCCGACGGCATTGTCTATGGTGTGACGAATGTCGACGCGGCAGTCTGGATTCCCGCGCTGAAAGTGCTGACCGTCGTCGCGCTCGTGGGCGCCCTGCTCGCCGCCAGTCAAACAGTCGTCGCATCCTGGTGGCCGGCAGCGACCGCTGTCGTACTGTATCTACTCGTGCCAACTGGAGGGTTCCTCGCAGCCTCGTTGATGCAGCGATTCGTCATCGCTCCCAACGAGCTCGCCCGCGAGGCGCAGTTCATCGGTCACAATATCGAGGCCACTCGAAAGGCCTTCAATCTCGATGCTGTCGAGGCGCGCGAGCTCTCCGGCGACTCGCAGCTGACGCGCGCGGACATCGAGGCAAACCGGGCCACCCTCGGCAACGTCAGGCTTTGGGATCACGAACCGCTGCTCCAGACTTTCGCTCAGATTCAGGAGATTCGGACGTACTACGACTTCGTGTCCGTGCACAACGATCGCTACCTGATCGACGGCGAGTATCGGCAGATCATGCTGTCGGCGCGCGAGCTGAACTCCGAGAGCCTGCCCAACCGCAATTGGATCAACGAACGGCTGACGTTCACCCACGGCTACGGCGTGACGCTCGGCCCCGTGAACCAGGTGACGCCCGAAGGCTTGCCGGTCTTGTTCATCAAGGACCTTCCACCGAAGTCCTCGGTCAATCTCACGATCGACGAGCCCAGCATCTATTACGGACAGCAGTCGAGCGACCACGTCTTCGTCAAGACTCGAGCGCGCGAGTTTCACTACCCCAAGGGCGACGACAATGTCTATACGAGCTACGACGGAACGGGTGGTGTGCCCGTCTCCAATTTCTTCAGGCGGCTGCTCTTCAGCATTCGCTTCGGTTCCTTCAAGGTGTTGTTCAGCGATGACATCACGAATGAAAGCCGGGTGATGTTCCATCGACGGCTCTCTCAACGGATTCAACGAATCGCACCCTTTCTCACCTACGACCCTTCGCCCTATCTCGTGATCTCCGACGGGCGCTTGCTCTGGGTGCAAGACGGTTACACGACCAGCAGCCGGTATCCGTATTCGACACCGTCAGCGACCGGCATCAACTACATCAGGAACTCAGTGAAAGCGACCGTCGATGCCTACCACGGAACCGTCGTCTTCTACACGATCGACGATGCGGACCCGATTGTCGCCACGTATCGCCGCATGTTTCCGGAGCTGTTCAGGCCACTGTCGGAGATGCCCGAGAACATGCGGAACCGCCTCCGGTATCCCGAGGGCATTTTCGACATCCAGGCCGAGATGTACGCGAGCTACCACATGACCAGCCCGTCGGTCTTCTACAACAAAGAAGACCTATGGGAGATTCCGACGATGCAGGGACGGGCACAGCCGCAGCGGATGCAGCCCTATTACACGATCATGAGGCTGCCGGGAGAGGAGGCGCCCGAGTTCATCCAGATGCTCCCGTTCACGCCCGCTCGCAAGGACAACCTGGCATCGTGGATGGTGGCCCGCAGCGACGGCACGCACTACGGTCGCATGATGGTCTTTCAGTTTCCCAAACAGAAGGTCGTATTCGGACCGCGGCAAATCGTCGCGCGGATCAGCCAGGACGAAACGATTGCGCCGCAAGTCACGCTCTGGAACCAGCAGGGATCGGAAGTGCTGCAGGGCACGCTGCTGGTCATCCCAATCGAAGAGTCGTTGCTCTACGTTCGGCCGCTCTATCTGCGTTCGGCCGGTGGGCGCATTCCTGAATTGAAGCGTGTCATCGTGGCGCACCAGAATCAAATCGTGATGGATGAAACGCTGGACAAGGCGCTCGACCGCCTCTTTCCGGTTGGCACAACTCAGCCCGACAGGCCAGCTCGCTCGCGCCCGGACGACATCGAGAATGGAGTTGGGCTTGCGTCAGAGGCGCTGGAACACTACGTCCGTGCGGTGAAAGCTCAGCGCGAGGGCGATTGGGCCAAGTACGGGAGCGAGCTTCAGCGCGTCGGCGAAATCCTCAAACAGATGAATCCAAACTAAGCCCTGAGCCCTGAGCCCTGAATACGCTTGCGAAACTTGTACTAATGAACTAGTATAATCATGCAATGGCGGTCGTCTCGGTCGACCCGCACGACCCGACTCCCATCTACGCCCAACTCGAGCGAGGGCTGCGAGCGGCCATCGTCACGAACCGGCTGCGGCCCGGCGACCAGCTGCCGACGGTCCGGCAACTCGCCGTCGATCTCCGCGTGAATGCCAACACGGTGGCCCGTGTCTATGCCGAGCTCGAGCGCTCCGGGGTAATCGAAACCCGGCGAGGGGTGGGTTCGTTCATTAGCGCCGCCGGGCGGACGGAAGCGCGGCCGGCCGAGGAAAAGGCGCGCCGGTTACGTGCATTTGTCACCAAAGTGCTGGCGGACGCAGCGGCCGCTGGCTTCACGCTCGACGAAGTACTCGGGGCTATCAACAAGAAGGAAATCACTTGACTGGACGTGGTAACTGAGGATCTCGCTCTCCTGGAAGCGCTCACCTACCACGCCCAGTCAAGTGATTTCCGATTAAGAAGGAGCAGAGATGACTTCGATCGCCTATTCGGCCGGCAAATCAGCATCCCGAATGAATGTCGTGGCCGTTGCTCTGTTCCTCGTCACGCTCGCCATCGGCGTGGCGTGGTCCGTTGCGACGAGGAACCCGGTGCCCTGTATCGTCATGCTTCTGCTGGGCCTGATCCTGATGCAGTCGCCCAAAATCGCTCAACAGTGGGAGCGCGCGGTGGTGCTCAGGCTCGGCCGATTCGTCGGGCTGCGGGGTCCTGGGCTCTTCTGGATCGCACCGCTGATCGACACGGTCTCCACGTACATCGACCAGCGCACGATCACCACGAGCTTCGCCGCGGAACAGACGTTGACTTCCGACACCGTACCGGTGAACGTCGATGCGGTCCTCTTCTGGATGGTTCACGACGCGCAGAAAGCCGCACTCGAGGTCCAGGAGTACTCGCAGGCCGTGAGCTGGGCGGCACAGACGGCGTTGCGGGACATCATCGGACGAACGGCACTGACCGATCTTCTTCGCGGACGCGAACGCATCGAAGCCGAACTTCAGCTGCTGATCGACCAGCGCTCGAATCCTTGGGGCGTGACCGTCCAGTCCGTCGAAATGCGCGACGTCGTCATTCCCACGGCGCTGCAGGACGCCATGTCGCGCGAAGCCCAGGCCGCGCGCGAGAAGCAGGCGCGCATCATTCTCGGCCAGGCCGAGATGGAGATCGCGCACTCGTTCCAGGAGGCCGCCAAGTCGTATCACGAAAACCCCACCGCCCTTCACCTGCGGGCGATGAACATGCTGTACGAAGGCTTGAAGGAGAAAGGCGCGCTGATGTTGATTCCGAGCAGCGCCGTCGAGTCGATGGGCATGGGCGGTCTGCTCGGGGCCGCCGCGCTCAGACAGGAAAGGCTCACCGGCACGAGCGAGGATTCAAAGAAAGTCGAATAAAGAAAGAAGGTCATCATGTTCGAACCGGACCTCCGCTACATGCAGTCGATGCTCTGGTTCATGCTGGCGGTCATCGGAATGATCTTGAGTTTCGTTGGCTGGCTTCGATGGGCAACATAACGAGACAACCGAGTCAATGCAGAATGCTCAATGCAGAATGCCGGAGATCAGGTGCCAGCTTTCCGCATTTTGCATTTTGCATTCTGCATTTCAGGTTAAGGCCCCGAGTGGGTCGTCGTTTCGCGCTCGCCAAATGCATCGAGCAGCATCCCGCGCAACTCGTGCAACCGGCCGATCGTGGGACGCCGCGGTGTCAGCCCGGATCGGAAGCCAAAGGCCGGCAGCCGTTCGAGAATCGACTTCCGGCTGGTAATCACGTGTACGGGGACATCCCACGGTGCGCCCTCGCCGCTGACGAGCGCCGGAGGCTGATGGTCGCCAAGAAGGACCATGACGAAGTCGCGATCCGCGTGGCCACGCAGGAATCCAGCCAGCGTCTCGTACGTGTATGACATCGCGTCGACATAACTCGGTGCGAGATCCATCCAGTCGGGCTCGCGATCGAAAGCGCGACCCATCTCCTCGAGGGTGTAGGGTTGGTCCGTCAGCATCCGCCCCCAATCCGGTTGATAGGGCGGCGTGGGCCTGAACGGTGTGTGCGTGCTGATGGTCGGAAAGAACACGAAGAGGGGTGCTCGAGGCTGGCGGCTCATCTCGAGGCTATCGAGCCTGCCCAGCGCAAATTGATCCGGAATGTCGAACCAGCCAAAGGGCGGCCCGGGATAGGCGAGACGAACACCGCCATATATCTCATCAAATCCGTAGTAAGTTCCTTCCGGCCACTCCTTCCACAACCCGGGCATCAGGGCGACGGTCCGGTAGCCGTGACGCGAGAAGAAGGTCACGAGCGTATCGCGCTTCTGGGTCATCAGCAGCGCATTCGACTGTGGATCGCGAATCTCGACGCCGGACATCAGGCTGACATGCGCGAGCCATGAGGAACCGCCGAACGTCGGCGACTCCACGTAGGCCGACAAGACGTCGCGGCGGGATGCATGAATTGCCGCGTCCAGGCTGGCCCGGCTGGCTGTCAACCCCGCCGCCAGTTCGGGCCGCTCGAACGCGGAGGCACCATAGGACTCGAGAAAGATGAGCAGAACGTCAGCGCCTTTGACGCGCGCGAGGTCGGAGCTCATCGATGGGCTTGCAGGAAGCGATTTCGAGCCGGACAACGCCTCCCCGACGAGTCGAACCTGGTGCGCGTAGGTCTGAACCACCGGCGTCGCAAAGGCGGGAATGCGCGGCACGCGGCCGGAGAGCTGCTGCCCGACGAACAACGCGATCGCCGCGACAGCAACCACAGTCAGCGCAAGTCTTCCACGCGGCACGCTTGTCTCCGACGCGATGCGCCCCAAGGCCCACCGAGCCAGTGCGTACAAAGCACCAAGCGTGGCCAGCGTCACGGAAACGGCAACGACGATGAGCCAGACCGGCGCAGCCTGCGCCAGGAGAGCGATAACTGCCGGAATATATTGCAGCTCCCAGTAGAGATTGATGTCTCGACCGAAAAGAGCCGGGGCGGTGACTTCCGCGTATCGACCGATGACCAGAAGGATCCACAAGACGCTCAAACCCGCCAGCCGGGTGCGCGAAGGCGCTCCGATCGAACGAGTCGCCAGGACCAGCATCAAGATGCACGCGGCCAGCTCGACAGAGAGCTCACCCGTCCAGCGGATAAAAGGCGTCGGCCAGATGTTATGGAACGTGAGCGAGACGTCGAGGATCGCGAGTGCCGCGGCAAGCCCGATCCAACGCAGCCAACGGCGCTCCATCATGCTCGGATCTCGCAAAGTCTTCTTGTAATCCCTGAAGATCAATCGAACTCCGGATTATGTCGTACGACGGGTCCTCGAAGTACGCTAGGTTATCGTGACCATGACCAAGTCGTTCCGCGCTCGTCTCCGAGCCGTCTTGAAGACGCGTCTGGGCCAGTCGCCCGTACGCTCGATTGCCGTCGCCAAATTGCCGACCGCGTACGGCGATTTTCAGATCCACGCGTACGAGGACCAGCGCAACCGTCAGACGCACGTCGCATTGGTCCTTGGGGAAATCAGTGACGGCGAAGGCGTCCTCGCACGATTGCACTCGTCGTGCTTGACCGGAGACGTGTTTCATTCCGAGCGGTGCGACTGCGGAGCGCAACTCAACACCGCCATGCAGCGCATCGCAGCCGAGGGGCGTGGAGTGATCCTGTACCTCGACCAGGAAGGCCGCGGTATCGGCCTGGCCAACAAAATTCGCGCGTACGCACTTCAGGATGAAGGGTACGACACCGTGGAAGCTAACGAGCGGCTCGGCTTCGATGCCGACGAGCGCGACTATGGCCTCGGCGTGCAGATCCTGTCCGACCTGGGCGTCCGCTCGATGCGTCTGCTGACCAACAATCCACGAAAGCTGGCCGACGTCGAGAGTCACGGCATGTCGGTCAGCGAGCTCCTTCCGATCGAGATTCCAGCATCCGACTCGACACGCCGCTACCTCAGAACGAAGAAGGAAAAGCTGGGACACCTTCTCACGTCGGTCTGATGTCTCGCGCGGCGCAGACGCGCGCGTTTTGGGTCGTGGAACCAGGCCGAGGAGAAATCCGCCCCGAACGGCTCGACAACCCTTCGGCAGACGAGATCGTTGTCAGAACGCTGTACAGCGGCATCAGTCGAGGAACAGAGGCGCTGGTGTTTCAGGGCCGGGTGCCAGCGACCGAATACCAGCGGATGCGTGCCCCTTTTCAATCCGGCGACTTTCCCGCTCCCATCAAGTACGGCTACGCCAGCGTCGGACATGTCGAGCAGGGCCCGCGAGATCTACTGGATCGGGCGGTGTTCGTTCTGTATCCGCATCAGACACGATACGTCGTGCCTGCGCAGTCTGCGTACGTGTTGCCGGAAGGCGTACCAGCAGCTCGGGCCGTCCTCGCTGCCAATCTCGAAACAGCAGTGAACGGCGTGTGGGACGCCGCGCCGCAAATCGGCGATCGCATCGCCGTCATCGGGGCGGGAACCGTCGGATGCCTCGTCGCCTGGCTCACTGGAAGGATCGTCGGCTGCGAAGTGGAGCTCGTCGATGTCAATCCCCAACGAGCCTCGATTGCAAACCAACTTGGCGTCCGGTTTTGCGCTCCGGACCGAGTTTCGGAAAACGCGGACATCGTGATCCACGCGAGTGGCTCGCCCGCTGGTCTGGCTGTCGCCCTCCGCGTCGCCGCATTCGAGGCATCGGTGGTCGAAATGAGCTGGTACGGCACCGAGACCGTGCCGATCGTGTTGGGTGAAGGGTTTCACGCGCGAAGGCTGACTCTCAGGTCCTCCCAGGTTGGCAGCGTAGCCCGTTCACAGAGGCCCCGCTGGGATGCCCGGCGGCGGATGCAGTTCGCCCTGACGCTGCTCGCGAATGCCGATCTGGATTCGTTGATCACAGGGGAGAGCCCATTCGACGCGCTGCCCGAGGTGATGGCGAAGCTGTCGACAGCTCCGGGAGACACGTTGTGTCATCGCATCAGGTATTAGAACAGCTATCAGCTGTCAGCTATCAGCTATCAGCTATCTGTTTCCGTAGCATTTGACTGAGGGCTGAGAGCCGAGAGCTGAAAGCTGAAAGTTACGAGATCACCTATACAGGAGTTTCCGATGTACAGCGTATCGGTGCGCGATCACATCATGATTGCCCACAGCCTTCGCGGCGACGTCTTCGGGCCCGCCCAACGCCTGCACGGAGCCACCTACGTAGTCGATGTCGAATTTCGCCGCCGCGACCTCGACGAAACTGGCATTGTCGTCGACATCGGGCGCGCGACGGAGGTCGTCCATGCCGTGCTCGCTGGCATGAACTACCGGAATCTCGACGAGGAGCCGTCCCTCAAAGGACTGAACACGACGACCGAAGTGATGGCGCGGCTGATATTCGACCGGATTGGCGCGGCGATTCGGCGCGACGAGCTGGGCCCTGGAGGACGGGCGGTCCAGACCATCCGCGTCACTCTTCACGAGTCACACGTCGCGTCAGCGGCCTTCGAGGGGAGTGTCGGAGGGAATATCGGTGGAAGCGAGTTCGAGTTGGCTTGAATCGATTCAAATGACTCGCTTCACTGCAGGCGCCGTATCGGGTGGCTGGTCGCCGGCCTCGCTCTCGTGCGCGCGAAGGTCGCAGTCGAACAGCACGTCTCCACCCATGCGGAATACGCGATATCGCGGGCGCCGGCAGTCACCGAGCACATCACAAGCCGGCAGGCGGATCGCCGGCCTGCCATCGCCGATGATCAGCGGCGCAATCGCCATCTGAAGTCGATCGAGCTGGTTGGCCTCGAGGAACATCGACACAGTGACGCCGCCACCTTCGACGAAAATCCTCGCACAACCGCGCGCGCGAAGCAGACCGATCAGCGCAGCGACGTCGACACTTTCAGTGACGGCAACGGCTGTCCCGCCTCGTGGTTGATCGACCTCCTCCGGTTCGCTGGGAAGTCCGACCACGGTAGCCCTGCCGAATCGGCGCTCGCCGGGTCTCGTCAGCGATCGCGCGCACACATACAACGTCTCCGCATCATCGTCATTGAACACGCGATGATGATCGCCAAGCCGCCGGCCCGGATCGAGGACGACCCGCAGCGGATTGGGCCCAGACACCAGGCGCGTTGTCAGCTGCGGGTCGTCGACAGCAACAGTCCCTGCGCCGACCACCACGGCATCGCACAACGCACGAAGACGATGGAGATGAAGGATGTTCTCCTGGCCTGTCACCCAGCGGGACTCACCGGCGTGCGTCGCAATGAATCCGTCGAGACTCTGCCCTAGATGACCGACCGTAATCGGTTTGGCGGCGGTGGCACTGCAAATCGGCAGATAGAGGTCGATCAGGGCGTACCGTGGATCGTCGGTCGGCAGCACCGCTTCCCAGCCCACTTCTGGACGCCATTCGATCAGCACGTTCGGATCGTCCGGAGCCACCTGCCTCAGCTGCTCGTCTTCGCCGATTGCGAATGCCGCGAGGTGCCGGCTGTCGGCCAGACGTTCAGCGTGCCGGGCGGCTGCCCTGACGACCAACCACGCGGGATCCAACTCTGGTTCGGACTGCGGAATCTGTTCTCGAATCATTTCTTCACGAACTTCTGTACGGGACCGTTCACGCTATCGGCCACGTAGATCTCGCCCTTCGGGCTGACGGCAACAAAATGCGCTTCGCCGAATTCGCCGACACCTTTCCCGGGCTTTCCGGTGGCCGCGAGGACCTTGCCGTTCAGATCCAGCTTCAGGACCTGACCGGCGAAGCCGTTGACCATATAGATCTGGCTTTCGCCGATTTCAAGCGAGCACGGCAGACCCGCGTACTTCAGCTCCCTGACGAAGGCCCCATCGGCGTCGAAGATCTGGATTCGCTGATTCTCGCGATCCGCAATCCAGAGCAAGCCTTTCGCATCAATTGCGATCCCGTGAGCCACTTCGAACTTGCCGGGCTCCTTCCCCTTCCCGCCCCAGGACTTGATGAAGCTGCCGTTCTTGTCGAACTTCAAGACGCGAGGGTCGCCATTCGGGCCTGGAGTGTGTCCCTGGACGACGAAGATCTCTCCGTTGCGGCCGATCGCCACGTCGTTCGGCTGGTTCAGCAGACGCGATCCCCCGGCCTCGTTCCAATCGCCCTGCTGGCCTTTGGTACCAAGCGTTAACAACGGTTGCCCTTGCGGGGTCATCTTGACGACGATGTGAGCGCCGACGTCGGTGATCCAGAGATTTCCGTCGCGGTCGATCTTCAACCCATGTGTTCGAGTAAAGAGAGCCTGCCCAAACGACCTGATGTACTTGCCGGTAGCGTCGAACTCGACGAGCGGCTGTTCGCCGCGATTCAACACCCAAAGATGGCCCTTCGAATCGAACGCAACGCTGGCGGCCGGCCCCATCGTGATCCCCGGTGGAAAGGTGAGCGGATCCGCGACGGCGACGTAATCCATCGCCGGTGCATCCTGCGCCACGAGGAGAGCAGGATCGGATGGTCGTTGAGCCAGGGCGGCGGCCGAAGCCAACGACATCAGCAGAGCGACCCCGGCTGTTTTCATAGGTGGTTCTCCAATATCACTGGCGCTTGATCAACTACACGCGGAGTGTATAGATCGACAGGGCCAATTTACAATTGCCGATTGCTGATTGCTAATTGGCTGGCTGCTGTTGGCTGATAGCTGCCCTTGAGATCCCGACATTGCCTGACGCCCAAACGATTGCTGTTCGAAGGAAGCCCACCTATTGGATTCCCGCGCTGACGGCGCTCGCCGGCGCCGGCATCCTGATCTACTGGACCTCGACTGCGCGTCCGCTGTGGGTCGACGAGGAAATGCTGCTGCTGAACGTGCGCGACCGCGGGTTCAGCCAGTTGGCAGGTGCGCTATGGCTCGATCAAAGCGCTCCGCTCGGCTGGCTGGCGCTCGAACGCCTTGCCTTGCTCACGCTCGGCACCGACGAACGGGCGGTGCGACTGCTGACGGTCCTTTTCGGAATCGGCACGTTGTTCACCGGGGTCTGGATCGGCCGCCGTTGGATGAGCCCGGCGGGCGCCACGGTTCTGGTGCTCCTTTGTGCGCTTGGCGAGTGGCTCGTTTTTTTCACCCTGGAACTGAAGCACTATTCATCAGACGCGTTCTGGGCTCTCTTCCTGCCCGCCCTCGCAGTATGGGCGCTCGAGGACCAACAGAGCTCGCTGAAAAACCCAACGACGGTAGCTTCCGGCTTAAGCCGGAAGCCACAGTTCCTCGGCCCTGTGCCGCGACGGATTGCCGTCTGGTGGCTGGTGGCGGCCATCGGGCAATGGTTTGGCAACGGCGCCCTGTTCGTCACCCCCGCGTGTGCATTTGTCTTGTGCCTCGAGCGCTGGCGACGCGCAGGCTTGCGGGCCGGATCATGGACGGCTCTCGCCGGAGCGCCGTGGCTGGTGTCGTTCGCTCTGAACTACGCACTGGTTTTGAGGCACGCTCTCGCCAACTCTTACCTCAAGAACTATTGGGCGTTTGCTTTCCCACAGCTGTCGGAAGGCGCGGGTGCGACCGTCGCGTCTCTCGTCAGCCAATTCGGCGAATTTGCGTTGAAGCCGGGCGGCAGCAGTTTGTCCGCGGTGTTCTGGCTTGCGGTCGCAATAGGAATCGTCTTCGCCCTGGCAACACGCCGCCCGTTGGGACTGATGGTCGCCGCCGTGCCGATTTCAGCCGTGGCGTTGGCGGTGTTTCACGTCGTGCCGATCTTCGAACGCCTGGCTATGTGGGCTGTTCCCGCAATTTATCTCGCTATCGGCCTTTGCGCTGACGCGGCGCTGTGGCTCGCGGGTCGCGCGCGTCCGCTGGGCCGGGCGGCCGGGCTGTCGTTGAGCCTCGTCACCGGTGCCACGGCGGGATTGGTGGCGGTCAACATCGCTCAACGTGGCGCCGGAGCGCTCGAGGCTCGGCCGCAAAGCAACTACGGCCTCGACGATCGCAGCAGCGTGCGCTGGCTTCTGGCGGCGCATCGGCCGGGCGACGTCATCCTGATGACTCACTATGCACTGGCGGCTCTTTGGTGGTACGGCGGTCTCGACATCTCGAACGCCGACGATAGCGGGCGGCTCCCGGATGGAAGCCAGATTTTCGAGATCGGACATGCGCCGCCGGGACGGGGGTGCAACGGTTCCAGCGACCAACTGAGCAATGCGATGAGCGGTCACGATCGAGTTGTCGTCTACTTGGGATTTCGGCTGAATGTCGAGCCTGTGGGATTCGACAATCTCGTGTTGCAGGAACTGGGAAAACGCGCGGGCCTGGTCAGTTACAAAAAGTTTGCTGAGGAGAGCCACGTTGCCGTATTCGACGTCGCTCGGACTCCGACCGAAACGCTGATCCTGCCGACTTCACCTGGCGCCAGCATCGGCCAGGCGCCTCCAACGGCGACCGGCTGCATTGCGATCAGGCCGGCGCGACGCTGGTAGCAAATGCCAGAATTTGTTCGAAGATGCTCGTTCTCGTCTGCTAATCTGATGCTCCGTCTCCACCCGTGGAGAGTAAGTATCGAGGAGGATACGACTTGCAGCGCGATACTCGGCGGCATACAACTTGCGACGTTCTAGGCCCAACCGTGCGGCTACGTCTGTCTCGACCCGCCGTTTTCGTCATCACTTCTTCGATCCTTGCCTTCTCAGCTGGGAGTGCGGCTGCACAGACGCCGGCTCTCGTCCGCGTCGTGGGAGATCCCGCACCGATCGTCGAGTGGTTTCCCTATGTGAAGCGCGAAGTGATGATGACGGCCCCACCGGGGACCGTATTCCAGGTGTTGGACAAAGAAGGCGGGATGTACTGGATCGTCACGAACCCGGACGCTCATGGCACGAGGCGGGCTGGATGGATCTCCATGCGCAACGTCGAGATCGTTCCCGAGACTGCGCGCCTGAAGCCAGCGCCCGCTCCGGAAGTTGCAGCGGCACCGCGGTCAAATGCTCTCCCGACGCAGGCGAGTAACGAACAAGCATCGGCAACGGGCCCGAAGACGGAGGCCACGAAGACTCAGCTTGCGCGGAAGGACTACGCGTTCGAAGACATTCAGTTCGCCCGCAATCGATTCAACATCGCACCGGACGAGTCGCGGAAACTCGACGAAGCGGCGAATGTGTTGAAGGGCGATTCGTTGTTGCGACTGAGCATCGAAGGATATACGTGCAGCCTCGGAACGGCCCAGTACAACCTCGCGCTGGGCAATCGACGCGCCACCGCCGTGAAAGAGTATCTGGTCGGCCAGGGCGTACCGGCCGATCGCCTGCAAACAATCAGTTTTGGAGAGGAACGCGCGAAGTACGACAACTCGCGCGAAGAGACTCGCAAACTGAATCGCCGCGTCGCCATCGTTCCCAACACCGCACCGTAGAACAGCAGGCCTCAGCCCCTAACCCCAACCCCTGAGCCCTAAGCCCTAAGCCCTGAGCCCTGAGCCAGTCCCCAGTTGAACATTAGAGCAGACAGGTATAGATTGCGCCGCGGAGGCTTCTCATGAGGCGAAGTTTGAACGTCAACCTCGTTGTCCTGGCCCCGGTTGTGATCACGCTCCTCGCAGCCCTGCCGGGTTTCGCTCAGACCAAAGCCAAAGCGGAGAACGTGCCTGAGATTCCTTTCACGTCGGTCCCCAACTTCTTCAAGTTGCCGCCGGACCTGTACTTCGGTGAAGGCATCGGCATCGCCACCAATTCAAAGGGCCATGTGTTCGTCTACACGCGCAGCGGCGACACACGCCTGTTCGAATTCGACCAGAACGGCAATTACGTCCGTGAATTCGGCCAGGGCCTGTATGGTCTGGAGTTCGCGCATACGGTGCGCGTCGACCGGGAAGACAACATCTGGACGGTCGACGAGGGGACGAACATGCTGATCAAGTTCAACCCCGAAGGGCGCGTCGTCATGGTCCTCGGTCGAAGGCCGGAGCCTGTCGCCGGGCCGTTCGACAGCACGCTGCCGCCGGCGCCCCCGGAGAAGTACCGCTTCGGGCGGCCGACTGACGTCACCTGGGATGCGCAGGGCAACATCTTCGTCTCCGACGGGTATGTCAACTCGCGCGTGGTGAAGTACGACAAGAACGGCCGATTCCTGAAGTCGGTCGGGACGACGCGCGGCTCGGCACCGAGTCAGATGAACACGCCGCACTCGATCACATCCGACGCGCAGGGCAACATCTACGTGGCGGACCGCGGAAACGCCCGCGTGCAGGTCTTCGACAACGACCTGGTACTGCGCGCCATCTACGACAACGTCGGGAACCCGTGGGCGGTCTGCATCTCGCCACCGCCGAACCAGTATCTCTTCGTCTCGAACTCGAACCCCGACAGCAATCCGGCCGCGTCGTGGGCCATCACCGGCGAAATCTACAAGATGGAGCTGGACGGGCGAATCATCGGCCGATTCGGCAAGGCCGGCAAAGGGCTGGGCGAGTTCAGCACGGTTCACGAGATCGATTGCCGCAACCCGAACGAGCTGTTCGTGGCCGAGATCTCCGCCTGGCGTGCGCAGAAGCTCATCTTGAATCAGAAGGCAGTGCCGGCGACATCGTCCGCTTCACGGTAGGTCATCATGAACAGACGATTCCCGACCCTGTGCGCAGCGGCAGTTCTCGCCACGTTCTCGACTGGCGTCGGGCTCGTCGCGCAACTGTCCATTCCCGAGATTCCCTACGAGTCGGTCGGCACGCCCGACTTGCTGAAGTTTCCCGACAACCTCAACCTGGGCGAAGCGGCCGGCGTGGCAACGAACTCCAAGGGCGACATCTTTGTTTACACCCGGACCGGCAATCCCACGGTCACGCTCGGCACATCGCGAGCGGTGTCGCACGGCGGCTCGAGGCTTTTCCAGTTCGATCGGACTGGCAAGTTCGTCCGCGAGATCGGCCAGGGCGCTTACGGCATGCTGCAGGCGCAGCAGGTGCGCGTCGATCCGCAGGACAACGTCTGGATCGTCGATCAGATGTCCACGCAGGTGATCAAGTTCGATCCGAACGGGCGCGTGCAGATGATTCTGAGCCGAAAGCCGGAAGCGATGCGGGTGCCCGCTCTGCCGCTGACTCCTCTCGCGACCGGCGTTCCTGTCGTTCAGACGCCGCCGGAACCGCCCGCAGGAGCTGGTGGCGCGGGCGGCGGACGAGGCGCCGAGCCAGCGGGCCGAGGCGGACCGCCTGCTGCTGGAGGCGGCGAAGGCGGCCGCGGCGGCGGCGCTGCTGCCTTGCCTGGAGCTGGCGCAGAAGGCGAAAGCTTTCAGCGTCCGACCGATGTGGCGTGGGATCAAGCTGGCAACGTCTACGTGGCGGACGGCTACGGCAACGCACGCGTGGCGAAGTACGAACCAGGCGGGAAGTACATCAAGTCGTGGGGATCGCGCGGCACGAATACCGGTCAGTTCAACGTCGTGCACGGCATTGCCATCGACTCCCAGGGAAACGTGTACGTCGCTGACGAAGGCAACCGGCGGGTGCAGGTCTTCGATGGCAACGGCACATTCAAGGCGCAATGGTTGAACGTCGGCACACCCACCGCGTTGTGCCTGACGCCCGGCACCTCGGGGCGTCAATACATGTACGTGGCCCACACCGGCGATCCCGACGGCATGGAAGACGCCGCGATCTATAAGGTGGATCTGGACGGCAAGATCGTCGGCCGCTTCGGCCGAGCGGGCAAGCAGCTCAAAGAGTTCGGCCTCGTGAACTCGATCGACTGCCGCAACGAGAACGAGCTGCTACGTCGGTGAGCTGAGCAACTGGCGTGTTCAGAAGCTGACGCTGCGGCCTGGTCAAGGGAAGTGAACGTGCGACTGCACAATGCACAATGCAAAATGCAAGGACCCGAGAGCGTCAGCAACTGGACCTTGCATTAGGCATTAGGCATTCTGCATTGAAGCGCGCTTTTCTCACTAGGCCCTGAGGTCGTAACACATCAGACGCGGCGTCGTCCCGTGTAGTGTGTCGCGCGTGTTCTGTGCGACATACAACAGACCGCGGCTCAACACCGGAAGTACCCACGATTCACGCGCGGCAAATAGCCAAGCCCTCGAAAGCTGCTTGTACCCGCTCGGCGTCAGCTCCAGCCAGAGCAGGTGACCGAGCTCGCCCAGACAGAGAAACTGGCCGTCGACCGCCAGCAATGAGCCTCGGTAGGTTCCGAGCAGCTGCTCGCGTCCACTGCGTGCGTCGAGCGTTTCCATCCACTCGGGGGTCTCTCGCCAGACCACTTTGCCGTTCGATACATCGACGCAGACGAGTGAGGCGTCCGGTTCATTGCGGCCGTCGAACGCGTACAGGTAACCATCACGATGAATGGCGGTGTTGAAGTGCAACCCGATCTCGCGCGTCGTCCACACCACGCGGTGCGTAAAGTCCGGCCGCACCTCTACGAGCGCGCTTCCGGCGCGATAGCTCGCCGACACGAACACCTTGTTGTCGAAAATCACCGGGCAGGACGCATTGACCGACTCGTAACTGCGGCTTCGCCACGGGAATTCGAAATCCACCCGTCCCGTTTCAGGCTCGATCGACAACAGTCCGCCGGTCGGAGGATCGGATTCGCCTCCCGCAAAAACAAAGACTCGCCGCTTGCCTTGAACGACGCCCGGTACAGGCGACGCGTAGCTCGGCCCCCACTGCTTGCCGGCGCGCCACACCTCGCGGCCGGTCGTCTTGTCGAAGGCCACCACACACGGACCACCAGGGGCGCCCACGTTCACAACCAGCAATCGACCTTCAAGCAATGGCGTCGAGGCGGTCCCGAAGAAATCCTGTGGAACGCGATAGTCCACGCGCAGGTCGTGCTTCCACACCATCTTTCCGGAGGCCAGTTCGAGGCAATGGAGGGTCCCTTCGGCGCCCACCGTGTAGACGCGCGCCATCTCAGGGGCGGCGAGATCGATCACCGGACTCGCTCGGGGCCCGTTGTTGTATCCATAGCGGTCCTCGAATGCCGTTCCGTACTTGAACTGCCATCGACTCGACCCTGTTTCGGCGTCGAGACACTCGACGATCTCTTCGTTCCGCACGCGGTGCATGAACACGAGACGGTCGCCGGCCACGGCCGGTGATGAATAGCCGGTGCCCTTCGGGAATTCCCAAACCAGCGGCGGAGGAAGCATCCGGCTCAGTTTCGTTTCCGTCGACTCGGCGTTGTGGGAAGGCCCGAGGAACGACGTCCAATCGTGGGTCGCGGCTCCCTTCGACAACGGCTTCGGCTTCTGACGGAGCTGCGCTTGTCCGAACGCCGAGCCGGCGGCCAGCGCCTGAACAGTGAGCGCTTGCAGCAGCGAACGTCGGGTCATCAATGACATGGGACGTGATTGTATCGCCCGGCTGTCTTTGCAACGAAGGACTCAGACACCAGACTGGCCGCTCGAGCCAGCGCGACTGCAGCGTAGAACAACAGTACGAACTCCATCGGCGCCCTGTATCGAAGACCGGATAGAATGGCTCGAAGTCTGTAGTGAAACCCTCAACTGAACCACGTTCGACAGGAGTGTGCAGGAGCCATGCGCTGTCTATCAACTGAAAAGCGTGCCGTCGTCGCGGCGCTGATGCTGGCCGTCGCTGCGGCTGGGACAGCCATCGCCGGCGTCAAGGTTCAGAGCCAGAGCGAGCCGAACTTCGCCTTCGCCTCTTTGAAGACATGGGCGTGGAATCCATCGGGGCCTGGGGACTTCAAGGTGTGGGTGAGCTCCAACTCGGATCCTGCCCCTCTGAAGAAGCAGTTCGAGCCGGTGATCCTGCAATCCGTTGACGAGCAGTTGGGCAAGAAGAAGTTCATGCGCGTCGAAGGAAAGCCAGACTTCCTCGTGACCTACTACGTGCTGATCACGCTGGGAATGGACTCGCAGCAGCTTGGACAGTTTCTGCCGAACCTCGCCGAGTGGGGCGTGCCCCCGTTCACGGCGCCCACCACCTCGCTGAAGATCTATCCAGAGGGAAATCTCGTGGTCGATATCGCTGCCGGCTCTACCGACCACGTTGTTTGGCGCGGGGTGGCCCAATCCGAGATCGATCTAGATCGGAGTGACCCCGAGCGGGTGAAGCGGTTGCGTGACGCAGTGAAGGATCTCCTCGAGAAGTTCCCGCCGAAGAAATAGATGATCTCATTCCTCGTGTTGGTGATGCGTGAACGGCTCCACGTATTTTCCAAGATCGGCCTTTGAAGCTTTGTAGGCGTGAAGCAGGCCGGGGAGCAGAAAGAAGCCTTCAGGCAGTGGCAGCGGGTTGTCGATCGTCAGGTCGGCGGCTGCCGGATTGATCTCACATCGCGTTGGATCGTCGATCACGCATCTCGCGAAGTTTCCGCCGAAGTCAACGTACACGTCGAGTTGCTCGCTGGTGTTGGCATTCTGCGTCACCGAGTAATCGTTGTCGTTGCCGGTCAGGATCAGGTGTCCGCCGTTCTTCAGCTTCGGTCCGATCGTCATCCCCTCCCACTTCTCGGCAAGTCTGCCGTTCGGCAGCAGCGTGCCGCCGGCAAGGTCGATGAAGACGTCTCAACGACTTGGTCACCGGCACGATGCCGGCAGCTGCGAGGTCGCCATTGTCCGGCAGATCCAGCGTTACGATGTTCGTCGCCCCGTCAATGTCGATCTTGTAGATACGCTTCGAGCCGACCACGTCGGCGCCCGCCGGGTCGTCGACGCCGATGCCGCGATTGTCGCGCTCGAGGACGAGAAATTCGTGATCGTTGATGGCCACGATGGCCGAAAGCCCGATGTTTCGTCCCTGGCGAGGATCGGTGCTGTGGCAGTGCCCGGCTTCAGGTCGTTGATCCGATCCGCGACGTCCGACTGAAGTTCGAGCTGGTAGGCGTACTGCGCCGTGCTCGTGAGGTAGGTTGCAGCTGTCGGGGTCATTGTCGAACACCACGATCCGAAGTGCGTGCGGCCGTTGACATCGGCCGTTGTTCGCTGTGGGGTCCTCGTTGATCAGCGGATCCTGCAACACTGCGTAGAGCTTGCGTGCCGTCGGGCGAAATGGCCAGCCCCTCGAAGCCGCGGTTGTCCTGCCGGCCGGTCAAGGTGCAGAGGGGTCGGCGAAGCCACGCAGTCGTCCCGGATCGCAATGTAGTTCCGGTCGCCTCCGACCTTCGGAATCAGATTGTCGGCGAATGTCGAACAGCGTGCATGAGGCGACCCTGACGGTCGAATTCGTAGACTGAGGGACCGTACTCGTCGGCGACGAGGAAATGACCGGTGCGGGGATCGACGACCAGCCCTTCCGGATCGAAGCTGCGGCCTAGTACCGAAACGTCGTTATTCAGCAGGAGAGGATTGAGACCGTTCAAAGCCCGTGGCTTGCTGACCGCAGCCGTCGGTGGAGTCAGCAGACCCTGCGGATCCCTGAAGATGACCGTTTCCTTGATTCGGAAGCGCGAGATGGCTCCCGTGACGGCATCCACCCTGAGGGTAAACCGTTGGAGCCGGGTGGCGTAGTCGATCAGGCCGCCGCCAGGTCCGCGATCGGAAAGAGCCCACCATTCCTCACGTGCGGGATCGTAGTAGATGTCGGAGAACATCCCAAGCCGGCCGGCGTTGGCGCCTGGCTGCTCGGTGGCGTCCAACGAGTCGCCGGGGATGACGAGACCGTTGACGAACGTTGGCTGCGCCCAGGCGCCTTGAGCCAACGCCGACAGGAGTGCGGCCAGAATGGTGCGTTGCAGAATGTGACGGACTGGTAGGCTGAAGCGTCCCATGGCTCTCCTTTGTGAGTCGTGAACTGTGCCTGCTGAGTAGAGTGGGCCGTGGGAATCTAGCTGGTCGATGTGACGCGGGGATGATTACCGCGCAACATTCGTGTGAAAGCGGACGAAACCGAGGGCGAAGCGGCGTGAAAGTCAATCTGGTGCGCGAGCGATTGCGCAACCAAAAACTTCTTCAATCAGAATTCCATAAACCCGACGAAACGGTCGCCTGGCTCGGGGCCGTGCAGTCGCAGGAGTACGCCGGCGCCAAATGGGCGCTCGGCCAGCGCGCGAACGGCTTGACCGACCCCGACATCGAGGATGCCTTCAACCGGGGAACGATTCTTCGCACGCACGTCTTGCGACCGACGTGGCACTTCGTCGCGCGGGCAGACATCAAATGGCTGCTGGCACTCAGTGGGCCGCGGGTTCACGCGGTCAGCGCGCACTACTACCGGAAGATGGAGCTGAACGAGCTCTTCGCCCGCAGCCGCAAGGTGTTCGAGCGGGCGCTCGCAGGCGGCAAGCACCTGACACGTTCGGAATTGGCACATGCGCTCGAGAAAGCGGGCATTCAGGCGAAGGGACCCCGGCTCGCCTATCTGGTGATGCACTCCGAGTTGGACGCGGTCATCTGCAGCGGGCCCCGGAAAGGCAAGCAGTTCACATATGCGCTCGTCGATGATCGGGCGCCGAATGCCAGGAGCTTGTCGCGGGACGACGCTCTCGCTGAACTGACTCGCCGTTACTTCAACAGTCATGGACCGGCGACGCTGCGGGACTACGTCTGGTGGTCGGGGCTCACGGTTCGCGAAGCCAGAGCGGGCCTCGAGATGATCAAGCCGAAGCTGGTCCAAGAGGCGCTGGACGGGCTCGTGTACTGGTTCCCTCATTCGACGGAGCCGACTCGTCGGGCAACGTCCACCGTCCACCTCCTGCCCATTTACGACGAGCACTTGATTGCCTACAAAGATCGAGGAATCGTGCTAGACGAGTCGTGCACGCATGAACTGTGGTCCATGGTTGCCGAGTTTCCGAACCAGCTGCTCGTCAACGGACGCGTCACAGGGGGGTGGCGGCGAACCGTGAGTGAAAAAGGCGTCCACATTCACGTGAAGCCATTCAGATCGCTGACACGGATCGAGATTCGCGGTCTCGAAGCGGCAGCAGAGCGGCACGGTCGATTCATGAACTTGCCCGTAACGCTTACGCAGGCCTGAAGGCCTGCGCCACCAGAGAGTGGGGCGCAGCGCTTCAGCGCTGCGTTCGGAACGATGCTGAAATAATCGATTCAGGTAAACTCCGTTTAGGTAGCCATGAAGTTCGACCCGCCGGTTCAGACAATCGAGTCCTTTGTCAGCCGCGACATCAGCATCGGCGCACTGCAGGTGGCGCGCGCCCTTCCTCTGAAAGCGCGGCGGCTCGTCGGACCGTGGTGTCTTCTGGATCGCTTCGGCCCGCTGACGTTCAGCGGCGACAAACCGATGGACGTGGCGCCGCACCCGCACACAGGCATGCAGACGGTGACCTGGCTGCTCGACGGCGAAGTCCTCCACGACGATAGTCTCGGCTGCGAGGCTGTGGTGCGGCCCGGCGGCGTCAACGTCATGACCGCCGGCAGCGGCATCGCGCATGCCGAGCAGACGCCGATTCGGAACACCGGGCGGCTGAATGGCGTGCAACTCTGGGTTGCCCTGCCCGACGCTCACCGCCATACCGCGGCGTCATTCGTGTGCGTCGACCGCGTGCCAGTCCTCGAGCATCACGGAGGTCTTGTCCAGGTGTTTGCGGGCTCACTCGACGGTTCGAAGTCTCCCGGGCCGCACTTTTCCGACCTCGTCGGCGCCGATGTCCAGGTGCACGCCGGAAGCAGTGTGGAGCTGGGTCTGGATTCCCGCTACGAGCATGCCGCGCTGGTCTTGGGTGGTGACTGCTCCGTCGAGGGTCAGCCTCTGGAAGACCGTCACCTGTACTATCTTGGAACCAGCCGCTCCAGCGTCTCGTTCAACAGTCGAAAGGGATGTCGCGTACTACTGATCGGTGGGCCGCCGTTTCCCGAGACGGTTCTGATGTGGTGGAATTTCGTGGCCCGCACGCCCGAAGAGATCGCGCAAGCGCGGACGGACTGGGAGGAACACCGGCGATTCGGCGAGGTGACAGCATATGTCGGACCTCGCCTCGATGCACCGCCTTTGGTTCGCGTCGCGCGACCGAATCCGATGAGCTGATCACAGCAGCTTTTAGCTGTCAGCTATCAGCTCTCAGCTATCAAGCCAGCTTTCTGAAAGCTGAGAGCTGGAAGCTGAAAGCCGCTCTTAGCGCACACACCGTCCCGCTTTGTTGGAAGGATCGGTCGTGGTTCGTCGTCCGGGTTTGTCGCGATAGGCCTCATGGCAGTGCGAGCACGCCGTGGCGACGACGTCGGTGACTTCGCTCACAGCCTCCTGCTTCCTCGTTTGAGCGGCCTTGTAGGCGGCCTTCCCTGCCTCCGCAAGCTCCACGCTGAACTTGATCCAGTCTGCTTCTTCGACTGGAACGCGCCTTCCGTTCTCACATCGGCGTCCAGGCGTCAGCATCAGCGGAGCGGATTCAGCAAGAGCGAGGGCAGCGTAATCGACGATCTCCCAGCCCGAATAGATTCCGGCGCCCCAGTCCGCCCACGGGAACGCGCCGCTTGTCACCTGACTCGACGGCCGCGGCGGCGGCGGAGCGGCCGGATCGCGGCTCTGGACGTTGAACAGCAGGTTGGAGCTGGGAAACAGAATGCCGCGCATCAGCTGCGCCATGTTCGCGGCGGGTGGGAACGTCGGCGCCTGCGCAGCACCGGCCGTGACGGCAGGCCGCGGCGCTGCGCCAGGAGCCGGCAGAAGGATCGCCTTCAGTGCGGCGTCATCGACACCGAGCTCAGCCTGCCCGGCGACGAACTTCCCTGCTTGAAGCATGTAAGCCACGACGTCGGCCGACTGCTGTCCCGTGAGCTTCCCCGGATCGTTGGCCGGCATGGTGTTCCGGATCTTGCTGACGAGCTCCGATAGCGGTCCGCTCCACGTGCGCACGAACTCGTCGCCGACGAGCGGCGGGCCCTGCGCGCCGCCAAGTGTCGGCGCGTGGCAGGACGCACAACGTTCCGCGTACAACGCCTGCCCACGTCCGGCCTGTGCTGCGGTGTAGACCCCTGCAGTCACAGGTCTCGTCTGCTGCGCGTGAACCGTCGAGACGAACGCTCCAACCGATGCCCAAACAAGCAGGGCGGTGACTCTACAAGTCCGATGTCCTGCCAACCTTCGAACCATTTCATCGCTCCTCTGGTACACCTACCGACAACTGGCGACCATTTGCCGACTGTAAACTTCCGGCTGAAGCCGGAAGCCACACAGGCGGCTGCAAACTTCCGGCTGAAGCCGGAAGCTACACAGGCGGCTGTGGCTTCCGCCTTTAGGCGGAAGAAGACCGCCGGCATTGAACTTCGGTCGGGATTATAGGCGCCAGGCTACATCGGCGGGAACAACCTGGTCTCCGCGCGGCCGCGGCCGTCGGTAGCTTGCGTGAAGAATCCTTCCCACGCGCGACGAATTCGATCGATTTTGGCGACGACCGCCGGATCGGCCGTGCGCCCTCTCCCGACAACAAACAGAAACGCCTGGTGGTGGACCTTCGGCGAATCGGCCTGCGTCGGCCTTCGAGGGCCCATCACTTCGATGATGTCGTTGATCAGAACGTCTCGCCGCGTCCCGTTGAATGTCACGCCCACCCGAGGGCCTGATTCAGCCCGAGCTGGCGGCACGACGTTGGTCGGATTCTCGACGTAGAACAACCGCGGCACGTCGATGTCGCGAACGAGCCCCATGGCGTACTGATCGAGGAGGCTGTACTTCTCGACGGCTGCAACAGTTCTGAAAGAGCCGCCGCCGAGGTCCTCGATCCGATTGCCTTCCATGACCGACGCGTCGGAGTTGAAGAAAAAGCTCCAGTGCGCCTTGTCGCGCCCGAGCAGCGCGTCCGAGGTTTGCCGATTCACGTCGCTGAACTGCAGAAACGCCAGCCATTGATGGCCGACCTCCTGCCCGAGCACGCTCAACGTGTTGTTCTCGCCGAGGAACTTCGTAGTGGGGTCGGCGGGAAATTTGGAAATGTCGTCCATCTGCACCATGCTGCGTAGCCGTCCGGCGCTTCCGAAATCGCGTGCCGTATCGAAGACGTCGACCCCGATGCCTTGGATGTCGTTGGCCACGGTCACCTCGAACGAAAACGTATTGCCGTCCGTCAGGCGCGTGTCGGTCCAGACGACCAGCTGATCGTAGGCGTCGGGGTGCGTTTGATAGAACTTTTTGGCCACCGAAACAAGCTCGAGGCTGCCGCGCTGCGCGAATCGCTCGCCCACCGCTCCAGACCCTCCGGCCACGGGAGCAGTTGTCGTCGCCGTGGTCAAATCGACCGGCTGAAACGTCCCGGTGTGACCCGGCGAGACTCCGACGATTCCATCCGTCGCGGTCCATCGAGACGAGTCCGCGTACTTCATCTCGACGCTGCCGTCCGGAAGCAGCGACGTCTGAAGAGTGACCTGCAGGGTCGAGTCGAAGACGCGCACGCCACACCAGGTCGCGGTAAACGCATCCGCGGCGGCGCGAACGAAGACAGCACCCCCGGCAGACGGATCGAGATCGGCGAGAAACGGCGCCACGCGCGGCGCGCCGCTCACCAGTCGCGCGATGTCGCGGTCGGAGCTCGACCGATCTGCCTCGCCAAACGTGATGTTGCCGTCGGAATTCACGAACGCGTCCGATTGCGCGCTGCCGAAGTAGGGAAAGCTGAACGGCACGCGCTCCTCCACGCTGTCATCGTCGCCAAGCGTCACGCGGTCGCCGATTTGCGAGCGGAACCCGGGATCGATGCGGACGATGTCGAAGCCTCCTGCCCTTGGCACGAAACGAAGGCCCCTGGACTGAAGGTCGAAGGTGTTGGGTTGGTCGATCAGATCGCCTTCGTCCTGGACCACGGCCACGTCGCCGACGTCCATCGTGGCCGTGGGCGTGATGGTCGGACTCGGCGCAAGCGTACCTCTGAGAATTGCACTGCGCTGGTTCCAGAACACATTGAAGATCGTGGTCCGCGGATCAGGGTCCAGCAGCACACCTGGAGTCTTGGAGGGCCGCTGCTGCACTGCTTCGGATTGCGACGATGGTTGAACGGCTGGTGTCGGACACGGATTCACAGTCTGGGACGGAGGCTCGCCCGCATCGCCGTCGCTACTCTCGTTCCCGCAGGCGATCAAGAATCCGCCGATCGCAAGGACGGCGAGAAGGCCTCCGATGAAGCGGGCGACCGCGGCGCTAAAGCGCTGCGCCACTGCAGTCACAGCCGTCACGCCATCAGTTCGACCGTGATGGGGAAATGTCCGGTCTGGGATCGGAGACGAATCCGTCACGATTGGGCATCTTGATGAGCGGGAGGCTTTTCGCATTCAGCTCCTGAGTCTCACCAATGATGTCGTTCAGAAACAAGATGTAGGCCGAGACGGCATAGACCTCGTCGTGGGTGAGGGTGCCAGGCTTGTTGAACGGCATTGCCCGATTCACGTAGTCCCAGACGGTTGTCGCGTAGGGCCAGTAGCTCCCCACGGTCTTCTTCGGCCTTGGTGTCGCCAAGGTTCCCTGGCCGCCAACGAGCGAGGGACCGTCGCCGCCCTCACCGTTGGGTCCGTGGCAGGCGGCACATCGTGTGGCGAAGACTTCCTTCCCCGCCACGGCGATTCCAGAACCGGGTGGCAACCCCGTACCGTCCGGCGCCACAACGATGCCGAGACGTCGAGTGTCTTCGTCAGTCGGCGCGTGCCCGACGCCGAATCTCGGTGATTGCGCGAAGACCGTCAAGCTCGCGAAGAAGACGGCCGCGACCGCCAAGGGCGTTGCCAGCGCTTCAGGCCTCCGCATTGGTCACCTTCCCGCTGGCCGCGACTTTCCACAGCTTGATGCCGTTGTAATGGAAGCCGGAGTTGACGCCTCGTACCGCGATCAACGCCTCTCGCGTTGGCTGAACGTAACCAGTTTCGTCCACGCATCGCGAGGCGATCGTGGTTTCGCTCCCGTCCCATCGCCAGGGAAGACGGAACCGGACGAAAGCGAGCCGGAGCCGCGGTTCCTGCAACCGGGCTTGCTGCCACGTGCGACCTCCGTCGACAGTTACGTCTACGCGCTCGACTCGTCCGCGACCCGACCAGGCAAGGCCCGTCAGCTCGTACAGACCCGGACCCGGCAAAGTCTGTCCGCCGGACGGATACGTGATGACGGACTTCGCTTCCATGACGAACGTGAACTGGCGCGCCTTGCCGTCCGGCATCAGGTCGGTGTACCTCGATGTTTCGTCGCGGCTCTGGTACGGTTCGCCGGCCACCACAATCCGCTGCAGCCACTTCACATGAGTGGCGCCCTCCCACCCTGGCACGACCAGTCGCAGTGGATAGCCCTGCTCGGGCCGGAGCGCCTCGCCATTCTGGCCGTACGCGAGGAGCATGTCGTCCATCCCTTTCGCCAAAGGGATGCTCCGCTGCATCCGGCCCGCGTCCGCTCCTTCGGCGATCAACCACGAGGCTCCCTGTTTCACGCCGACTTCCTCGAGCAGCTGCCGCAACGGCACACCGGTCCATTCGCTGCAACTCGCCAGGCCGTGGCTCCTCTGGACGTCGGCCCCTGTTCTGGCCGCCCACTCGCTGCCGCTGTTCCCGCCGCATTCAACGAGGAGGATGCGCGAGATCGAAGGCAGTCGCTTGATCTCGTCGACGGTCAGGATCAGCGGGCGCTCCACCATGCCCTGAATGACCAGCCGGTGACCTGAAGGATCGATGTCGGGAATGCCGGCGTGATGGCGCTCGTAGTGCAGTGACGAGGGCGTCAGTATGCCCTGGGATTCCGCAAGCGGCGTGAAGCTGGCGCCCGCTTCCGGCGTCTTCGACTCGCGCGTGAAACGGATCCCTTTCTCGAATTTCGACCGCTCACCGTACGGCCCGAGCGGCCTCCCGAGCTCGCCCGCCGACCCGCTCTTCGGCGCGAGCAGGCCTCCACCCAACGCCGCGCCCAGTTGCAATATGCGCCTGCGCTTCATCGCTGCACCTCGTGCCTCATTTTACGTAGCAAGACGCTTTGGAAGAGCCATTTTTCGCGCTTCCTCCTCTGTTTTTGTTTCGTCAGATCAAGCGGTGCGATACGGCAGAAAATCTGCGGCGGCCCGAACCCGCGGGAGCGGCGCGACGCAGGCGACAGACGGGAAACCGCCCGCAATGCGCTACCAGCGGCGCCGGTCGTGTTTGTAGTACCGCTTGTGTTTGTCGTACCCACGACCATACGGAGCAGGCGCGCGGAACCCAGGCGCCAGGCACCCAGCCGTATCCGACGTAATAGCCCGGACGCCATACGTAGCCTGGATATGGGGCAGGGCGCGTAGTAGTAGCCGCCGTACGGATACGGAGGAGGAGCAACGACCACGGGCGCGGGCGCCACAGGGGCGCCGACACCGACGTGAATCGAGAACCGGGTATCAAGCCGGAAGGCGCAAACTATCCCGAATTCCTTGCGTTTTCCCACGAGGTGTCATCCTACGGCTACAGGGCCGGGACTCGTCGTCCTGCACACTTTAGCGCTGAGGCGGAACGGAACGGCCGGCAGGATAGCCGCTGACGGTGACCCGTACGCCGTCCGATGGCGCGGAGACATCTTGCACGTACGCCGTCACCGACAACCTGGTGCCGCGGCGAACGACGACGGGATCTTTGAAGATGTAGGGCGTGGGCCACGCTTGAGGGACGTCTTTTGCGAATAGCAGGACTTCGGTGCCGCCATCGGCGCGGTGTGCCGCGACCTGTACCGATGTGAGGCCTGCAACAAGATCCGGCCACAGCGCCAGCAGCGCCGTATCCGTGGCAACCGTGGACTCTCCATGAAGGCGGCGCGCAGATCCTAATCCCCCCGTCGCGTCGCTTGCGCGCCTGGCGGTCACGACGACGTCCGAGACCGACTTCGCCGATGAGTCGTCACTGAAAAACAAGCCGATGCGCCCGCGGTCGACAACTCGTTCGTGCGTGTGACGGTAGTGAATTTCCGCCGTGATGTGCGCTCCAGGCGGAAGACGGTATGCCGCGTGCGCCGGCAGCTTTACGAACCCGTACCACGGCGTCCAGCTGCCGATCCACTGCCCCGTTTCCTGTACGGTAAAGACCGCGGCGCGGACGACGCGACGATCGCCCGGCATGTATTCGAACGCACGAACGCGTAATTCCACGTTCGTGCCGAGGTCGATTGAACTGCGCATCACGTCATCAGGGCGTCCCGGTTCAACGAACACGGCGTCCAGTTCGCGGGTGAGATCGGGTTGCCCGAGCTGCCACACGCCGAAGTCGGCGTGGGCACGAACCGCCGCCCGAGTCGCGCCGACAGGCGCAGCGATGTTGGAGAAAACCTGTCCGACATTTCTCGGCCCCAGGCCTTCCATCCACGACACGATGAACTGGGATTCGCGCAACGTGACCGCGTTCTCGTTGGCGAAGCGCCCGTAGCCCGGCATCGCGGCCCAGGGCGGCATGTGCCTGGCCAGCACGGCGGCGCTGATTTTTCGTTTCTGCAGCCACACCTCTTCGTACGCCGCGAGCGGGAACGACGGTCCGCCCTCGACGTGGCACATTACGCAGCGACGGTTCAGGATCTTCACGATTTCCCGATCGAACAGCACCGTGGTCGTCACGGTTTCGTGGGACAGGACCGGCCGGGGCATGGACAGGACCAGGACGACCGCGGCGGCGGATATCGCGACGACTGCGAGAACAGGACCTTTCATCGTCAAACTGGCGTCATTGGGCTGCCACGACTTCGAACGTGAACGCGAAGGTATGAAGCGCGTCATGGCGCCGGAACTGTGTCCACGCCCGATACCGGCCCGCCTTCGGCATCAGCCCTTCGAAGGTCACATCCGGCCCCCCTCGAAGCTTCTCGAGATCGGCGCCGGGAGGAATCTTGAAGGCGGGCGGCCCGCCGTCATCGGCCGGCGATGCAATGATGTCGAGCGGATGCGAGTGCACGTATTCCGCCATGTCCCCGCTCATGATGAGCGTGTGGCCAAACGCCCCGAGATAAGTTTGCAAGTCGGTGATCGGTCGTCCGGTCACGGCGTCGGTGAGGTGATAGGTGATGTGGCCGTACTGCCCAACCACGAACTGCCGCGGGTCGTAAGCGACCGACGCGGTGATGTCGGCGACGGTCTTCGTCAACGTCGTATCCGGCACGAGGCGCGCGCTGTTCGCGACGAGATCGCCCGAGTATCCGGCCGTGACGAGCGGCCGCGCGATGAACTGCGACGAGCCACCGCTGGGCAGCATGTCGGACAGCACCTTGTAATAACCCGGTTTCGGCAACGTCACCTCGATCGTCCACGTGCCGTCGGCCAGCTCCCGCGGATGGATGTGCTCGAAATGCTCCATGTCCTGACTGATGACGAACAGGTGGTACTGCCGCTCGTGCACGGTCTCGAACTTCTTGACGACCACTCCCGTGTCGGGATGTTCGACCTGAAATCGCAGCGTGGCGCGCTGACCGGCTCGGACAACGGCGGGGACGGTGCGGAAGTTGAGATCGTAGTCTCGAACGTCGAACGGGGCGGCGTGAACGAGCGCCATGCCACACCGCGGACATGTTCCCAGGACGTCGGCGGTGTAGTCCGAGTGCATGGGGCACACCCATCCCGTCGCATCGATCACTTCTCCGGGCGGCACCGCGGATCGGGTGACTGCTGGTCCCTGCTGGGTCCGCACCAGCCCAGCAGCCACCAGCAAGGCCGCGGCTATCAGCGCCATGCGTTGTCGCATGTTCTCATCACCGACGCCCGAGCCCTCAGCGATGCGGGCTCGTCGCGTTGCCTTCGTAAACTCCGGTGCCGGGTCCTGGTAACTCATCCGCTCGTGGACCCGTGTATCGTCCGACGTGCAGGCCGGTGCGATTGTCCACCCAATAGATCAACCCGTCGCGGAACACGGGATACGTGCGCGCGATCCCGTGCGGGAGGCTGATGGCGTGGCCGACCTCACGCGGCGTGTGCGGGTTGGAAATATCGATGACCCGAATGCCGTGCCCGTACCAGCCGTTGAAGACGAGGTTCTTGAAAACCGTCGGATTGTGATTCTGCTGTGCAATGAGTCTCCGCGGCTGCCCGTTCGGCTCGGTGACCGCCTGATCGAGGCAGTCGTCGAGCCGGTTGTCGGGTATCGCAAATGCCCCAACCATGATCGGCACAATCTCCGACTCGATCGACAGGATGCGCGCATAGTTGAGCGGACACCCGCCGTTCTCGTCGGTGATCCAGACGTACGCCGGCCGGTTCTTCGCGTTTCCGCGCACCTGAGCAGGCCGGTTCGGCACGACGACGGCGCTGTGCGTCGCCGTTGGCACGGAATTCATCGGCGGATACACGTCGAACCGGGACCGTGTCATGAGCACGAGGTATCGTTCCGCCTTCGCCTGCGCAGGGGCGTCTGACGCCAGAAACGCCTTCAGGCCTGGGTCGTCGTTGATCACCATGTGCAGGCAGTCGTTGGCGAGCGCCGGCAGCTTCGCCGCGTCGATCAAACCGCCGTCGGCCGACACAATCGTCGACCGCTGATTGCAGCCCGCCCTGCCGGCCGCCAGCTCCGCGTCGCTATGATGCGCCACGCTTTCTGAGTTGAGGATATAGAACCCCGCGGTGGTTCCCGCCGCATACACGCGCTCGCCATCGTCGCTGACCGACAAGGAATGAAGCCGGTTCTGCTCCTGGTTCTGAAAGTTGCCAGCGCGTCCGGTGCGACTCCTGAGCGCGCCGAAATCGAGAAAGCGGCCGTCGGAAAACAGGCCCGTCGCGTCCGGCTTTTCGTTGATGGGCGGGCCGCCCACCTCCTGCAGGCTGAACCCGGCGAGGAATTCCGCCTTCGGCAGCATCTCGCCCGTGCTCTCATCGGTGATGGCCATCACGAGCGCGTCGGGCATCCTGAGTCCTGGATGCTCCGCGTCCGGAACGCCGCCTGTCCAGTTCGTGACGTACGCGATCACGCGATTGGTGTTGGCGGGATCGTGCCAGAGAAAGAACTCGTGCGTCTGCACGCTGTAGTCCGTCGGCTCGCTGTGCACTTTCGGCAGGCAGGTGCTCAGATCGATGTCGTACGCCTCCAGGCGCCCGGTGTTGTTGCCGCCGCCGTTGCGAACGAGGAGATAGCGATCTTGCCCGCTCGAGGTCTTGTAGACGAGCGAACGCAGCTCGCGATCGTCGTTTCCGCGATTGCCTTCGACATTGGCCGGAATCTCCCCGACCTGCACCGGCGGCTGCTTCACCGGATCCGGCTGAATCCTGAAGATGTTGATCGCGTGGCGCTTGCCTGGTCCGTTCTCGTGGCCGACGAAAATGCAATTGCCTGCGACGCCGAGGCCGCGGCCGTCGCCTTCGGCGTCGAGATCGCCGTCCTTCCAGTTCCCAGTCGCCTCGTCTTTCACCGAGGGAACCGTGATCACCCAGTGCAGATGCTCCATATTGCGGAACAGATGCAGGCTCTTCTCGAGCAGCGCGGCGCCGACTCGCGCATCTGCTTCCGAAGACTTCGGATCGAGATTGCCGTCCCGACCAATCCGAACGGAGGGCATGGCTCCGATGGGCGTGTCGAACGTGCTCGGCTGGCAGCCGGCCGGGTCGTTGGAGAAGTCCACGCACTGTTCGGCCACGAGCGGACGGATCGCCGCGACGAGCGACAGCGTCAACGCCGCCAGACACCCGAGGACGAAGAACCGAATCTTCATATGGACGCCTCTACTTCTCGTGATGGTCGCCGCGGTTGACCGCGACGTGGACACCAGAGGCGGGCGGCGTTCAACAGGGCTAAAGCCCTGCACCACTTTTAGCGTCCCGTTGAGGTGGGCGCAACCGTTGGAGGGGCACCGGCCCCGCCGCCTGGCCCCGGTTCGCCGACGCGGGCGCCACCGACCGTCAAGCCGTTTTGGACTGGCTTGCGCGCGCGAACGACGCCGTTCTTCAAATCTTCCTCGAGCGCCTTGTCCTCGACGCGTGCTCCACTCAGCGCCTGCATGAGCGCACGATTGCCCTCGTGGCATTCGTACGGAAGCACCTGGTAACCGGGAGGCGATGTCAAGGGAATCGAAATCTTCACCGGCCGGGTGTACGTCCTCGGCGCGTCGACGGTGACCTCGTAGCGGAGCACGTCCGGTTCGACGCGCGTAATTCGTTCGACGAGCTTCGCCTCCACGTCGGAGTAGCCGGTCTTGCCGTTGAGATTCGTCGTTTCGACGACGAGCGTCTGACCTTCCCAGTGGCCGCGCCCATCTCCCATGTACATCTGGAGGCTCTTGCCTGCGTGCGGACGGCCGTCGAGCGGGATCATGCGCGCTTCATGAATCATCTCGTTCATGATTGCCACGTATCCGGGGCCCTGGACGATCCGATGGCCGTTGCCGTAAATCTTCGGAGTCATCGAACCGACGACGCCGAGGGTGAGGCAACGGTCGTACATCGTGAAGTCTTCCGGTCCGTCGAAGGGGCCGTCGCCGTACGTGCCACGCGGTGCCAATTGGCGTTTGCGTTCCGCCTCCGGTGTGAGCGGCGGCAACGTGCCGTCGGCTGGTTCCACGATGAGCGACGTTTGCCGGAACGACTTCGTCAGCCACGCTCCATCGCCACGAAACGAGCCGACTGCGTTTTCAGCGTTGGACCGTGTGCGGGTATCCCGATCGACCTTTTGTGCGAACTCTTCGTCGTTCAACTCTGCACGCCCGGCGAACTGCTGGGGACGTTGGAGTGGAATTCCGAACGCCGAATCGGTCGTCCAGGTGCCTTGCAGGTCCGGATCGCCCCACGGAGTCTTGGGCGCGGTCCAGGGCTTGTCGTTGGTCTTCGTCGAAGCGGCTTTGGCTCCGGCGGACGGGGCCTGGCCGGCGGCCGGAACCTCTGCGACAACCAGCGCGACCGACCCGGCCATCATCGAGACGAAGGCACGTCCTAGCCTGCTCATAGCGCCTCCCGATCAAATATCGACGCCTCCAAGCGAAACGGGCTTATCGTATCCTGCCCGCCGGCGGCGGCAGAGTGATTTTCTTGGTCAGCGTAGCGTGCCCAACCGTGCTTTCAGATCAGATGGCCGGAAGTTCGTGTAGGTCGCCAGTCCGATTATCCGGTTGGCAGTTCGCTTGCGCGGGTTGTCGTACACCTCCGACATCTCGACAGGTACCCAGAACAGCAGGCCTGGCGCCGGGCCAAACGTGACGACGATGGTCGCCCGTTCCGGCACGGCGCGCGTGACGCCCGTCACGAGCTCAGTCCGAACGAGACGACCGGTGGTTGGATCGATCCACAGGCGCCCGTGCGATTTGAGCGACTTGCCCGTCCGACTGCGAACGAAGGTCGGCTCTTCGATTTCCCGGTAGCTCATCACCCAGGTCGCCGTGTCGTTGACGACTTCTTCACCCACCTTCTCGAAGGTGAAGTGCTTTCGGTACGCGGGCCGCAGGAAAGCTAGTACGAACGTCGGCCGGTCTATCGTGCGATACACCGTGCCCAGGTTGTATCGGGCACTGGCCGCCGCTATCTTCGTCTCTTGATCGGCGATACTCGTCGAACCGCGGGCGAACAGGTCTCGGAACTGCTCGTCACGATCGCGAACGGCTGTTCCATCCACCTCGAACACATCGCGAAACGCGAACCACTGCTCTTCGGGAAAAAGCTGATACACGAGATAGTCGGATCGCAGCACACGCTCGCTTTCGACCGAATCGTCCGGGTGAAGGATGCGTTGACGCCAGTGTTCCTCTGCGACGATTCCAGAGAGATCGTCTTCGTACTCCACGATGTAGGCGTGCGCTCGCTGCATGACGTCCGCCGCGGTCAGCTCTTGACCTGCGACGATGGCGGATACATTGAAGAAGAGGAAAGCGGCAATGATGGTTGATAGCGACTGGTGTCGCACCGAAGGCCTCGTTCCGAGCACTAATAGCGCGAATCCTGACAGATGTACTCGAATACCTCGCCGCCTGCAATCCATTTCGAGGGCGTCGTCTCGGAAATCGTCCACCGGCCGGACCATGGTTTCGTATACGCACCGGGATCGTCAATCGTCACTTCGTAGGTCAGCGTTTTCAGGTTGGGACGCGAGAGACGTTCGATCAGATGAAGCTGCTCGGTCGTCGGATACGACCCGACGACCCACTGCTTCTCGTTGAATCCCGCTGAGTCGATCACCAGCGTATCCCCTTCCCAGCTGCCGATCGAGTGCCCCAGGTAAGTGGGCCGCAGTTCCTCCTTCGCAGGATGCGGGCGTCCATCCATGTAGACCACGCGCCAGGAATGCGGGCCAGCGATGCCAAGAATGAAGATGCTCTTCAGATCCGGCACGTCGACGATCTCGAAGCCGGGAGCGTTGAAGAACCCGGGGCCTGTGGCGGGCTTGCAGCTGACCAACGGCGGGTACAAGTCGGTGCGCGCAGTTCGATACTCGTAGAGCGCTCGGGCCCACGGTTGCAGCGGCACATCGGCCGCGCGCGGAAATCCTCCGAGGCCTGGGCGGACTTCCCAATATCCCTTCTTGTCTGGCGTCGATCCGAGATTGACGTGGCCGTCGGGCCATCGTGGCGTGGGTTCGGCTGGCTGACTGCCAGATGCCGGCGATCGCTCCTGGGACCGCACAGGCAATCCCATCGCACAGATCAACGTGAGCGCCCCAACGAGCTTTACAAAGTTTAACGTGGCCATCTTTTCTTCACTGGCGGCGGGGCCCTCCAGCCTTCGCTCGGTCCCATTCGCCGAGCTACGGCGGACCCGCCGTAGCCTTGGCGAAGGCGGGCACCCCCGCCCATCCCCCCCCAGCGCTAGCGCATGACCAGCTTCTGACCCGTCAACAGAACCATCGACGTGGTCTGCATCGAGCCAGCAGAGTTGCTGCCATCACGCGCGAGCGCGGCGCCTTCTACGGTGACCTTGTCGCCGATCTTCAGCGTGTCCCGCTTCCAGCCCCCTCGAACCAGCGCATACGGTGGACCCATTTCGACCTTGAAATTCTTGACTTCGCCATGCTCGTCTTTCGTATCGATGAAGACGAACGCATGCGGATTCACCCAATCGATCTTCGTGACGTACCCGGTGATGTTCGTCGTCTTGTTCGGATCGTACTCGGCGTCGAAGGAGTGATGGGCAATTGCAGGTCCGACGGTCGCGAACAACAGGCCAAGGATCGGGAGGAAGCGGATGCGCCGATCAATCTTGCGAGCTCTCATAAGATTCTCCCATCACCGATCTACTAACGTACAAACGTCGACTCCGCATTCTCCTCGCAGAAGTATTCCTGAATCTCCTGATCGGCAACCCATTGGATCGTCCATCCGCCGGACCACGGTCTCGTGTAGGTCCGCGGATCATCAACGATGACCTCGTACTTCAATGTATTCAAGTCCTGTCGCGTGAAGCGTTCAGTCAGGTGGACCGCTTCGGTGTGTGGAAGCCCGCCGTTGGTGAACCAGAACTTTTCGTTGAAGCCGGCCGAGTCCACGACCAGCGTGTCTTTCTCCCAGTGGCCGACCGAGTTGCCGTAGTAACTGAGGACGACCTCGGCTGGCTGTCCTTGCGGGCGCCCATCCGTATAGATCACGCGCCAATTCCGGTTGCCTCCCCCGAGGAGAACCAGAATGCGCCCCAACTCGCGCTGCTCGATGAATTGAAACCCATTCGTGGTATGAAATTGCCGCGGCCCGCCTGGCGGGAGGCATCGAGCAAGCGGGTCGTCTTCCAGGAACCTCCGTTGGCGATACTCGTATAGCGCCTTCGCCCACGGCTGAAACGGCGCGACCTTGTCGGCATCGCCGAGGTTCTGCAGCAGGCCATCGTCGTTCATCGGAGCTTTCGCGCCGTTCTCGATCAATCCCTTTGCGCTCGCCGCGCCCCAATACCCTTTCTTCCCTGGAGGAGGTCCCAACCTGACCTGGCCGTCCGGCCAGCGTGGAGCCGGCTCGCGAGACGACGATGACGAGCGCCGTGTCGGTGCGGTGAACAATCGCTTGCCAGTGCTGGACAAGACGACGGAGTTGGCGAATGCCTGTCTTGTGACGCTTCTCGTTGGTACGCCTTCAACGGTGACAGCGTCGCCGATGCGCAACGAGTTCCACTTCCAGCCGTTTCGTTCGAGATCGAGCGGACGTCCAAATTCCACGGCCCAATTCGTAACGCTACCGGTCGCATCGCGGACATCGATGAAAAAGAACGCGTGCGGATTGACCCAGTCGATCCTCGTGACTGTGCCTTGCAGTTTGACCTGGCGGTTGCGGTCGTAGGTTGCGGAGAACGACTGCTGGGAAAACACCGGGACGGCGGCCAAAAGCGCAGCACCAAGCGCCAGCGTCACGCACGCGAATCGTTCCATCTCTTTCCTCGGCCCGAACGGCCAACCACTAACGACTAACGACCAACGACTAACGACTAATCCCTTGTAATCCGAAAATCACCTTTCGTCGTGCCCTGCTGCCACGTTCCGACGATCTTACGATGGGCCGACCCGAGGTCCTCCAGCTTGCCTTCCGCGGACACGTGCACGGGATTGCCGGATCGGTCCTTTGCATCTGCCTCGATGCGAACGGTCCAGCTCGCCAGATCCAGATGGACACCGCCGATCGCCACCGCATCGGGACCCGGGTTGATGGTCCCGGTAACGTTTTTGCCGTCCCAATTCATCACGATCGTGAGGTGATTTCGATCCGTGGTGCTCGGTCCCCAGTCTCCAGACCAGGTTCCGGTCAAGGGATGGCCCTCTTGCGCGAACAGCTGCACGACAAACGCCAGACAGGCCAACAGGAACATCCATCGGAACGATAGGCGGCGCATAAGGGCTTCCTCCTGTGGGAGGGGCACGATCTCAGCCGAAGCTTACACCGAAGTTTACGAAAAGCACTGCAGCCGGCTTGCGGCGAGACAGCTTCTGGCACGCCACAAAAAGAGCTTGGGAAAAATGCTGCCGGGAACAAAGATATGCCTGGTTTCGGAGGCCGTCATGATCAAGCGTTCGTCGGCAGTGTGGATTGTCGCGGGCCTGACGCTCGCAATACTGGGCGTCCTAGGTACACCGGGTGCACAAGGTGCACAGGGTGCACCTCGTGTTTCTGTATTTGAAACGAATACAAAGCAGAAGATTCGCGTCGTCTCGGTTGCGACCGGGCTGGTTCACCCGTGGAGCATCGCCTTTCTGCCCGACGGGAACATACTGGTCGCCGAGCGCGCGGGACGTCTGCGTATCATCCGCAACGGCGTGCTCGATCCTCAACCGGTGTGGGAAGCTCCGCCCATGCCGCCTGCGCCGCCTCCACCGCCGGGGCCGGCTACACCGGCAGCGGCCGAAACCGGAGCAGACCGTCTGCACACCGTCGTCGTCCATCCGCAATTCGCGCAGAACCACCTCGTCTACGTCTCGTATCCCAAACGAGGTCCGCAGGGCAGCACGCTTGCAGTCGCTCGCGGGCGTCTCGATGGCGCGAAACTCGGTGATGTTCAGGACGTGTTCGTTGCCGACGCGTGGGAAACATCCGGAAACCTTGCAGGACGGATGCTGTTCGGGCCCGACGGCACGCTGTACGTCACCGTTGGCGACCGCGACCGGCTGTGCTGCGTCGGCCGCGACGACAACAGTTTGCGCATGCGGGCACAGGATCTCGGGAACCACGTCGGGAAGACGCTGCGAATTCGCGACGACGGCAGTGTGCCGGCGGACAATCCGTTCGTGGGCCGGCCCGGCGCCAAGCCTGAGATTTTCACCTACGGACACCGCAACGGGTACGGCCTGGCATTCCATCCGGAAACAGGCGAGTTGTGGCAGTGCGAGATCGGTCCTCTCGGCGGCGACGAAATCAACATCCTTCTGCCCGGCAGGAATTACGGATGGCCCCTCGTCTCGATGGGACGCAATTACACCGGCACGCTGGTTTCCGACGAACCGTGGTGGCGGCCCGGCATGGAGAACCCGCGAATGTTCTGGGTCCCGTCGATCAGCCCTTCCAGCATCACGTTCTACACCGGTAACCGCTTCCCGGCCTGGAAAGGCAACCTTTTCGTGGGCGCCCTCAACGGCAAACAGCTGCAGCGAGTGGCCTTCAACCAGCCATCGCAGGCCGAGCGGCGCGAGCCGCTTCTTACCCAGCTCGACGTACGCGTGCGCGACGTCGGTCAGGGTCCCGATGGCCTTCTATACGTCGCGACCGAAACACGAACCGCCGGCGAGGATCCCGATGGAACGATCTTGAGAATCGAGCCTGCTGAGTAGCGACGCGACGGAACGTCCGACGTGTCGAGACCGCCGAGGCGCAGGCGGAAGACCTGTCGCCACGGAATTTCTGGCACGTGACCATGAAAGAGACTTCGGTTGTCGGAATCGGCGCGGCGTAATCACGGTCGATCGGCGCCGCCTTGCTCGGAATCAGCGCGACATGCGCAAACAAGCTCGACCGCAGGTCTCCGATGTTCGAGCCGGATCCGCTGTGGTCGGAGGCGTTGCCGAACAAATGGGTGACGGGGCAAGTCGGCGGCGTGGCCGTCGATTCCCACGACAATGTCTGGGTGTTCCATCGTCCGGCGACGATCCCTGACGGCGAAAAAGCTGCAGCCCTGAATCCCCCTCAGGCGGAATGCTGCATTCCTGCGCCGTCGGTCCTGGAATTCGCTCCGAACGGAAAATTCCTCCAGGCGTGGGGCGGCCCGGGCCAGGGGTACGAGTGGCCGAGCACCGAGCACGGAATCTTCGTCGACTCCAAGGACAACGTCTGGCTGAGCGGCAGCGCCAAGGACGACAACCAGATCCTGAAGTTCACCAGCAAGGGCAAGTTCCTGATGCAGATCGGTCATGCCGGGAAGAACCAGGGGAGCAACGACACCAACAACCTCGGAGGGCCCGCGGGTCTGTTCGTCTACCAGAAGACGAACGAGCTGTTCGTCGCCGACGGGTACTTCAACCATCGCGTCATCGTGTTCGACGCGGAGACGGGTGCGTACAAGCGTCACTGGGGAGCGTACGGGAAGAAACCCGATGACAGCTACAAGTTTCCGGCTCGCGCGCAACTCGTTCAAGGCGAGCCTGCGCCTCAGTTCCACAATCCGGTGCACTCGGTAGTCGTGTCGAACGACGATCTCGTCTATGTGGCCGACCGCACGAACAACCGCTTTCAGGTTTTCAGGCTCGACGGCACATTCATCAAAGAAGTCTTCATCGCGAGGAACACGCTTCAAGCCGAAGGTACGGTCCACCATTTCGTGTTGTCGCCGGACAAGGAGCAACGCTTCCTGTACCTCGTCGATGGATCCAACAAGGCGGTGCGGGTGTTGAATCGCCAGACGCTCGAGATCGTCGCCAACATCGGAGGTCACGCCGGCCACAACGCACGAGAGTTCTTTCATGCTCATAGCGCCGCCGCCGACTCGAAGGGAAACCTGTTCATCGGCGAGGTCAACAACGGACAGCGCTATTACAAGTACGCATTCAAGGGCATGGGGCCAGCTCCACGTTAGAGCCGTGGTGGATCGCCGGCTCGTCGAACGGTTGCAGGCCGCCACGAAGATACTGGTCGTCTCCGGTGCGGGTGTGTCGACCGCCAGCGGCATCCCCGACTTCCGAGGACCCGGTGGCGTGTGGACGCGGCGCCGGCCCGTGTACTACGACGAGTTCCTCGCCTCCGAGGCCGCGCGAGTCGAGTACTGGGACTTCAAACTGGAAAGCTGGGACATCTATCAGAACGCGCGGCCCAACGCCGTGCACGAGGCGGTGGTCGCACTCGAGCAGGCGGGCAAAATCCTGGCGGTCGTGACGCAGAACGTCGACGGTCTCCACCGTCGCGCGGGCACTTCACCAGAACGGCTCGTCGAACTGCATGGCACCGACCTTCTCGTCGAGTGCCAGACCTGTCATGCGACGAGTGAGCCCGGCCCCCATTTCACTGATTTCAAGGCCACGAGGCGGCCACCGCGCTGCACCTGCGGCGGCGTGCTGAAGTCGGCGACCATCAGCTTCGGCCAGTCGTTGCGTACAACGGATCTCGAGCGGGCCGCGGCCGCGCGGCTCGAAGCCGATCTGGTGCTCGCACTCGGCTCGACGCTGTCGGTCTATCCAGCCGCCTCGATTCCATTCATGGCGGCCGAGCGCGGCACGCCCTACGTCATCGTGAATCGCGGCCCAAGCGACCACGATCATCTCGACGTCGTCACGCTCCGGATCGAGGGCGATGTCACCGCGATCGTGCCGCCGGCGGTGGATGCGGCGATCAAATCATCGATGACCGGATGAACGAATGATTGATACGCTCGCGGGCCTTGACACCACCAAGGACGAAGAAGCATCGAGATAGCGGCCGCGCCTCAGCGCACTCTGAATAACCGGCGCTGTCAGAGTTGAAAAAGGTCGTGAGAACGTGTTCAGTCTTTGGCTTTGTGTGAAGATTCCATTATCAGCAGGCCGGATCCTATGGCCGGCGGCAGCTTGACCCGATCGCCAAACGAGCCAAGGCTGAATCCATCCCGAATCGTGCCCTTCACGACGACGCGCGCGCCTTTCCGAGGAACGCCTCGATCCGACATAACCCAGAGCTGGCCTGACTCGTCATTTATCTTATACACGCCACGATTCGCAAATGAGTAACTGTCGACGACTGAGCCCGACACACGGACGTCGCGGTCTCTGTATCGAGACGGGTCCGCGAGAATTTGATTGATGGTTGTCGCCGCGCAAGCTGACGACAGGATGCTACTCGCCGAAATGACTGCGAGTCCGACGAGGTGCAGCCGAGATTTTTGCCTCATCTATTTCTCCTATTCACCCTTGCGGCGATACCGATCGTCGTCTTACTCAGTGGGCGTGCGATCGAAAGATACCGCAATCATCAGCTGTGCCAGCCCGAGGCAATTCGGTTGAGCCTTTCTTGCCAACAACCTTTACCTCCTTCTAGTGGGAAAGGCCTGACAAAACTGAAAGTCGGATACGCCGTTTGGTGATCTCGCGATCAGCTCTTTGCGGGTCACCGCCGCAAATGACTCGATAGATCCGGCGAATGCGCGAGACCGGCGGGGAACGCTGTTTGCCGTACACGACGAGGCGAGCGCGCGCCTAAATGAGGAGCTTCAATATGCGTCTAGTGAATTCGTTCGTGCGCACAGCGGCCACGGCGCTGGTCCTCGTTGCGACCATCGGGTGCGGGCGGAAAATGGATGCGGTCACACCTGACCAGCTTCAGCAGCAGTACGGGATCTCTGACGCTTACGCCGGTGAGGTGCCCACCTCGGACGGCCCCATCAGCGGAACGCTTGTACCAGTGACGCTCCCGGACGGGCGCAAGGCGCAGCTGTTTGTGCCGCAGCAATCACGGAATGACGCACATCGCGTCTATCTTCACGACGATCAAGGGCTGCACCCCGTTCGCGTGAGACCCAACACCACGCGGGACCAGATCACAAGCGCGCCAGCCGTCGTCGACAGACAGCCAGAACCGACTCATAAACAGAAGCGGTCTTGGGAGAAGGACGCCCTCATCATCGGGGGCAGCGCCGGCGCCGGGACGGCCATTGGGGCGGTCGCCGGAGGGAAGAAAGGCGCGGCGATTGGAGCGACGGCTGGAGGGATCGGCGGGCTGATTTACGATTTGGCCACGCGAAACAAGGAATAGTGGCTACAGCCGGGCTCGCGACGTCTCCTTCTCTCCGGCATTGCGGCACCGGAGATGGCTTCTAGATTGAATTGGCGGGTCGCAGTCATTCACCCAGCCTGCGACCTCATGAGATCCTCGTCCTTCGTCTCACGAGTCGCCAACAGTCCGATGAGTGTCAGACTGGCTGCCGCCGAAAGGTAATAGCCGACGGACTGCAAGCCGTACCGGTTGGCGAGCCACGTGGCGATGTAGGGGGCCAGCGAGGCTCCGAAGATGCCCGCAAAGTTGAAGGTCAGCGAGCTTCCGGTGTATCGCACGGACGTCGGGAACAACTCCGACAGGACGGTGCCGAGCGGCCCATACGTGAGGCCCATCAACGCGAGCCCGACGGCCATCGCCATGACCGCCCCAGTCGTCCCGGCTTCGAACATCGGCGCCATCACGAAGCCGAAGAGCAAAATGCCGACAGTCACGGCCAGCAGCGTCCGACGACGGCCGCTTTCCGCGATGACCGCGGCAATCGGAATAGTCACCGCAAAACAGACGACGCCGAACAACTGAATGAGCAGAAATTGCTCGCGGCTGTAGCCGAGCGCGCTGGTGCCCCATGCCAGCGCGAACACGGTCATCAAATAGAAGAGAACGAAGGTCGCGAGCGACACGAGGACGCCCAGCACGAGCGTTCTCGCATGGTCGCGAAACACGACGAACATCGGCACTTTCACACGTTCACGGCGATTGAGGACCTCGCGAAAGACCGGCGTCTCGGTAATCGTGAGGCGGACATACAGGCCGACGAGCACGAGTGCCGCACTGGCAAGGAATGGAATTCGCCAACCGAAGTCGAAGAACTGCTGGTCGGTGAAATATCGCGAGAGCGCCAGGAACACTCCGCCGGAAAAGAAGAAGCCCACGGGCGCGCCCAGCTGCGGAAACATCCCGTACCACGCACGCTTCCCGGGCGGGGCATTTTCGATGGCCAGCAGCACCGCGCCTCCCCATTCGCCGCCCAGCCCAAGGCCCTGACCGAAACGGCAGAGCGCCAGCAGCAACGGCGCCGCGATGCCAATCGTGTTGTACGTCGGCAGCGCACCGATCGCGACGGTCGAGACGCCCATGGTCAGCAGCGCCGCAACCAGCGTGGTCTTGCGGCCAATCCGGTCACCGAAATGTCCGAAGAGTGCCGATCCGATCGGCCGTGCCAGAAATGCGATACCAAACGTCGCGAGAGACGCGAGAGTGGCCGTGGCTGGATCGGACGCCGGAAAAAACAGCCTCGGAAACACGAGTACCGCGGCCGTTGCGTAGATGTAGAAATCGAAGAACTCGATGGTCGTTCCGACGAGGCTTGCAAACAAAACCTGCCGCGGGCTGTTCACCGGTCTCTGATCTGACGCGGTGGTTTTGGGAGCTGGTGTGACCAGTGTGTTGGCAGGCTGGGATTTCGACAAGCGCACCTCCAGGAGTTCACCGACTCACACGACCTTATCTGATGCTCGAACTTACGGTCGGACACCTGCCGTAATCTCGCTCGATCTGACAAAGCCGTGCTAATCAGTGATTCTAACGTCATCGGCCGAGTTGAAATCCCACGAGACCCGAGATGCGCAGGTGCAGCTCCCAGCCCACGCGCGCATCGATTCCGGCAGTGACACGCTTCCCCAGTGACGTTCTGACACCGCCGCCGGCCGTAAATGCCCCTTCACTCGAAGTAAACGGGCCCGTCGCAAAATGCTCGCGCGTCTGAAACAATCCTCCACCTGCAACCAGGAAGGGACTCACCCGTCTCGGCCGGCCATTGGTCGGCGCGAGAAGGTCCCACGTGACGTTGCCGGTCAGCATCAAATGGCTGTGATGAGTTCCGTCTATGAAGGCAATTTCAGGTCCGACGCTGACTCGCGGAAGAACGTAGAAGCGAGCGGCCCCTCCCAGCAACCCCTCGTTCACAACTCCATCGTCAGCAAAACCGACCCACCCGGCGTTGAACTCCACTGCGGGCCCCGGCCGTTCCTGTGCTCCGACCGAGTCGGCTATTAGGACCGCAAAAATGGCCGCCGTGGTAGCGACCGCGAACCTTGGAACCTGCCGTGCGCCGCTCATGCGACCTCCTCTACCTGCACATGCGCAGGACACGGATCGAGAAGCTCACGATGTGCGAAGAATGCCTTTCCTAGCACGACGGGTATTCTTTGTGATCTTTGTGCGCTTTGTGGTTCACAGGTGGTGTGCCTTCACGATCGCAGCCCTGAAGGACTGCGCCACATCACGACTGTCTAAGAACTCTGAGGCGTAGTCCCGCTAGAAGTTCACGACGGCAGCGAGGTAGAGGCGGCGCGGAGGCGCGAAGAGATTACCGGTGGCAAAGAAAGGGTTCGGCTGGAGATACGGCGCGAAATACGGTGGATTCGCGATCGTCCGCAGGTCCAGGAACTGCTGAGAATCGGTCGTCAACTGGGTCTGGTTGTTGAACACGTTCAGCAAACGGGCTTCGAACGACATGCGTGTCCGGCCGTTGAGGGGCAGATTGTACGAGCCCATCAAATCGAGATTGGTCCAGGTGGGATTGCGGTGGCTGCCGGCCGGTTCGAGATAATTCAACGCAGCGCCTTCCCAGTCGCGTGCGCGCGCCGCCCACGGCGCTCCGCTCTGCACGCGCAGGAAACCCGACGCCGTCACCCGACTGGTCAGGGCGTACGAAGTGAACACCTTGAAAACGTGGGGACGATCCTCGAACAGCGGACCGAATCGATTCACGTCCTCGACGTTCGTACCCGGGCCATCCTGGATGAACGATGATGTGTTGAAGACCCCGAGCGTCGAGTAGTCGAGATCGAAATTGCCTTCGAACCGGCTCCACGTGTAGCTGACGTCACTCGACAAGTTGTTCGTCAGACGACGGGCGATATCGATGGTCACCGCACGATATGTACGGTTCGGCGTCCGCCGACTGGCACGACGCGAACCTCGTGCACGGCAGATTCGCCGCAACGAATGGAGGGCTGTCCGGCGCGGTGCCGTTCAGACGCGACGGGACATCCTCGATGAAGTTGTTCATGTCCCGGGCCATGAAAAACACATCCAGGCTGTAATGCCGTGCGAACGGCGTGGCGTACCCAACCAGGATCTCGTCCGTATAGATTGGCCGAATGTCGGGATCGATGAGCTTTCCGGTGGTTGACGCGAGCGGACCGCTCGACAGAACGTTGCCGTTCAAATCGAACACCGTTTGCGTTTGAAAAACGCGCTTGGGCGCAAGGCTGCGGGCGGTCGACTTCTGATCCATGTTGTAGTAGCGACCCCAGTTCAAGTACGCCTTGTCGCCCTTGCCCTCTCGTAGTTGATAGCTGACGCCCAGGCGCGGCTGGACTTCGTCACCGAACCCGAATCGCATGAACGCACACGTGTCGCCCGAGGTCTCGTAGACGGCCGCGCCTCCCTTCAAAGCAATCGCCGACGGGCAGCCACCGCTGCCCTCGAGGTTCTGAGCAAAGGTATCCCGGTTGAGCAGAAGGCCGGCATTCACCGACGTGCGCTTGGCGAAGGTCACAGCGTCCTGCACGAACAGAGAGTAAGTCGTTCCCTGACCGAGCTGAGGCGGCTGCGGCGTGAAATAGCGGGTCCGCAGCGCTGGAACGTCACTTTGCGTGATGTTCATGATTTGGCCCCAGCCATTGGCAATGCGATTGTAGGTTTCTTCAGCGAACTCGTACCCGATGCCGGCCTTCAACGCGTGGCTGGTTCTGGCAAGGTCGAAGAACTGACTGAACGTACCGCGCACCTCATGTCGACGGTAGTTCTGGATGGCGGAGAACTGATTGGCGCCGACTACGAGGTTGGCCTGATTGGGATCGGTGTACTGGCCCATCGCCGTCAGGTTGTTTGGATTGAACGGCGGCAGGTATCCGAGATCGGTGACCGGCACGTCTTCGTTAGTCTCTTTCATATAGAGGTATCGCACGTTGAACGAGCGGCTCTGCATGAAATGCGCCCATTCGGCGGTCGCAATGCGGCTGCCGTTGTCAGTCGTCGTCGCGACGCTCGGCGCAAAGTTCGAGTCGAGCCCTGCTTCCTGAACGCTGCTGGGCCGCTCGCGATAGCTGAATGACAGTTGATGGGTGGCTCCCGGAGTCGCGGTGAGCTTTCCGTAGAACTCCGGGCCGGTGCGCAGTTCGTCCGGCAACACGGTTCCGACCTTGTTCACACGGTCCCACTTCTTCTGCCGAGAGTAGCGTGCCGACCCGTAGAAGAAGAGGTGATCCTTCAGGACCGGTCCGCCGAGTCCGACGGCGGGGCCTGTCTCGGTGGTGAGAAGCGAATCACGGAACGTGCCAGGCTTCACTCCGGCACCGAGCAGGTCGTCCGGCAGCGTATACGCGCTGACCAGATCCTGAGACAGCCAGTCGATGCGGCCAATTCCCGAGAATTGATTCGTACCGCTGCGGCTGACCGCGTTAATGACGGTGCCGGCGGTGCGGCCGAACTCTGCGCTGATGCCCGCTCGTTTGAGATTGACCTCGGCGATATCGAGCTCGTTGACCTCGGTCCCGAGGTGCCCGAACCCGGGGTTGGTGATGTTTGCACCGTCCATCAGATAAGTGTTGTCCTGGCGATCGCCGCCGGCAGCTGGACCGACACGACTTCGGTTTTCGCTCACCCCGGGAATCACCTGGAACATGCCCCGATAGGAGCGCTCGAGTGGAAGACTGTTTAGAGTCTCAGTCGTGAAGTTGAAGCTGACTTCACTCGATCGAGTGTCGACGACCGCCATGGCGGCCACGACCGTCAGCTCCTCTTTGATCTCGAGGCCGACAACGAGATCGACTTGCGTGTCCTTTCCGACTCCGACGATGGCGGTCCGCTTGGAGCTGCCGACACCTGCCTTGTCGACGAGGACTTCGTATTCGCCTGGCGGAAGGTACTCGAACTGATAGATGCCGTTCGTGTCTGTTTGTACGGTACGGCCGACCGGGAGGCGGTCGCCCGAGATCTTCACCGTGGCGTTGGCAACCGGCATTCCATTCTGATCGAATACCGCACCGGAAACCGAGCCCGTATCCGCCGCACGCGCAGCAGCGGCAGCCAACACCATCAGGACAAACGCGACGAACAGCTGCGCCAACCGGCGCATCGAGATCCTCCGTTTACCAAGTCGTGGATAAACGGGAATCGTAACATGCCGCGTTCAAAATTACGGTAGTTGCAAATTGCGGGAGCACAGCCGTCAGAGCTTGAGAATCAATCGCGTGTGTGGCTTCCGGCTTCAGCCGGAAGATCAATGCCGGCGGCTCCCTTCCGCCTAAAAGGCGGAAGCCACACGATACAAACCCGCGACGACCCGATCGGGCGTGTTGGCGGGGAGACAGCAGACCGCGAACACGCGAGCCAGCCGACACCGCATCGTGTCGTCGAGATTGGCATCGAGCAGCGCGTCCGTCAGTTCCCCCACGCGCTCTTCCGCGACTTTCCGCAGAGCGAACAGCGCGTGATCGGCGAGTGTGTCGGAAGCGGGCACGCGATGACGTGTGGAACCAGCGACGCCCTCATCCCATCCTGCCGCCACAGAATCTCGACCGAGCGGTCATGATCCTGCGACGCGCGCAGCCGCTTCCCGAGCCTTGAGCACCAGCTGCTCGGTCCATTGGTGTTCCGTGTCTGAGGATTCGGCGCCCTTCGGGGGGAAGCGGCAGATCCGCTACATCCATGTCTGCCTCTTAACGCGTCAAATCGACGCGATCGCCCGCAATTTCAGGTTCATACGACCTCGACGAAGGTCGGAAACGCGGTTTAGACTCATCCGCAGGCAATGTCCACCCTGCACAAACGCGCCCGGGCCCTGTTCCGAACGGTCATGGCCCGCCCGGCTGCGAATCGCGCCGTTTACCTGGCCAGCATCTGCGGGGATGACCTCGAGCTCAAAAGGGCGGTCGAACTGCTGATTGCCCGGTACGAGGCCGAGGAAAGCACCGTCGGCTGGATAGATCCGGATGGAGCCCTGGACCTGACCGGATCGGAGTCCGATCCTTTTCTTCCGGGCTATGTCTTCGCGGACCGGTACCGGATGGTCGAGCGGATCGGTCAAGGGGGAATGGGAGAAGTCTGGCGCGCCGACGACCTGGTTCTGAAGACGCCCGTCGCCTTGAAGTTGATCCACGCGGCCAGCCGCGACGGGCGAGAGCGCATTCTCAATGAAGTACGCCTTGCGCGCCAGATTACCCACCCGGCCGTCTGCCGCGTGTTCGACGTCGGTGAATCTGAAGGCGAAGTCTTCTATTCAATGGAGCTCGTCAAAGGGGAGGACCTTGCGACGGTGCTTCGCCGAGCGGGCCGCCTGCCTCCGGAAAGGGTCCGCGATATTGGCCGGCAACTGTGCGACGGATTGGCAGCCGCGCACGGACGAGGGGTTCTTCACCGGGATCTCAAGCCGGCGAACGTTCTGATGGACGAAAACGGCCGTGTGCGGATCACGGACTTCGGGATCGCGATCAGCCGAGACAAGACCGGGCAACATGCCATTGTCGGCACGCCGGGTTACATGGCGCCCGAACAGCTCGCGCCTGGCAGTCCGCTCTCCGAGCGAACGGACTTGTACGCGCTGGGCGTCGTGCTCTTCGAACTTCTCGTGGGATCTCAGCCCTTCAGCGATGGGTCGAAGGTCCGGGGCTCGGCTTCGCGACCCGCGACACTCCCGAATATCGATTCTCCGCTCGAACGGATCATCCTGCAGGCGCTCGCAGCCGATCCGCGAGACCGCCCTGCGTCGGCCACGGAAATGGCAGCGGGACTGGCGGCGCCACTTGCCGAACACCAGCGCCGTTCGCGGCCGTGGGTCGTTGGGAGCGTGCCGGTGTCGTTGGCGCTTCTGATCGCAGCTGGCGTCTGGCTGTTCACGCACCCTGGGCGGCTGTTGACCGACCAAGACACCCTCGTTCTCGCGGATTTCACGAACACCACCGGCGAGCCGGTGTTCGACGGGGCGTTGAAGGTGGCGCTGGCCGTGTCGCTCGAACAGTCACCGTTCCTGAGAGTGTTTCCCGACGAGGGTGTGCGGGAGGAGCTGCGGCTCATGCAGCGAGCACCAGATGAGCGGGTCACGCGGTCGATCGCGCGCGAGATCGCGCGCCGTGAGCGCTTGAAGGCGCTCGTTGCCGGATCGATCGGCAGCCTCGGCAGTCACTATGTCGTCGCGCTCGAGGCGATCAATGCCGAAACCGGCGACGTCATGGCGCGCGAACAGGTGGAAGTGGCGAGCAAGGAACAAGTCTTGACGGCCCTGGGCAATGCCACTTCCCGGCTGCGTGAAAGGCTTGGCGAGTCGTTGTCGTCGATTCAACGATTTGATGCCCCACTCCCTCGCGCAACGACGTCGTCGCTTGAAGCCCTCCATGCGTATGCGCTCGCACTCGATCAAGGCAGAGTGGTGCCGCGCGTCGATGCAGTCCCGCATCTCAAGCGGGCCCTCGAGCTCGATCCCGACTTCGCCATGGCCCAGGCGCTGCTATCCGGGGTATACGCCAACACCGGCCGGTCTGCCGAGGCGCCGGTATTCTCCCGGCGCGCATTCGAACTCCGGGATCGAGTGAGCGAGCGCGAACGGTTCTTTATTTCGTGGCGGTACTACCTGGACGCCGAACAGGCGTGGGACAGGGCGCTTGAGCTCAGTCTGTCGTGGACGATGACCTACCCGCGCGAAGCGTTTGCTTTCAACAGCCTGGGGCTCGCCTCCGCCGCGTTCGGGCAGCATCAGCAGGCTGTCGATGCCTTTCGCGAAGCCATTCGTCTGGATCCCCGCTTCGTGCCACCTCATGGAAATCTCGCCGGATCGACGATCGCACTGAACCGATTCGAGGAAGCGAAAGGACTTCTGGCCGAGGCGAGCTCACGAGGCCTCGACTTCATCAGCCTCAGGCGGATGGCCTATCTGATTGCCTTCCTCGACAACGATTCGGCGGCCATGACGCGCGAGCTGGCTCTGGTGCGGGATACACGAGATGCGATGTGGGCATCAATCTGGGAGGCGAGGACCGCCGCCTTCTCTGGCCGGTTTCGAAAGGCCCACGAGCTGTTTCAGAACGGTGTTGAAGCAGCGCGGCGCGACAACTTCCGGGAGTTCGCTGCCCAGTGGATGACGGAAGACGCGGAAACACATGCCCTCGCCGATGAATGCCCCGACGCTCGCAGCGAGTTGGCCGCAGGACTGGAGATGAGTCGCGACAACTTCACGCTCGAGCGAGCCAGTCGCGTCAGGGCTCTCTGTGGCGACGGCCAGGATGTTTCACAGCTGTCCGGCGAATTGACCAATCGTTTTCCGAACGCGACGCTGACCACGCGAATCCAACTACCCGTGACTGTGGCCGCGCTGGCCCTGAAGCGTCGCCAGCCAGCCCGCACTCTCGAGTCGCTGGAAACGGTGCGGCAGTACGATCACGCGCCGGCCTCGGAGTTCTGGCCCGCTTACCTGCGAGGTCTGGCGTACCTGCAGTCGAAAGACGGCGAGAGCGCCGCAGCTCAGTTCCGGACCATCCTCGAGCATCGCGGGGAGGCGCCAACCTCGCCGCTCTACCCGCTCGCGCACGTCGGCCTCGCGCGCGCGGCGGTGATCACGGGCGATCTCGACCAGAGCCGTAAGGCCTATGAAAGCTTCCTCGACCTGTGGAAAGGTGCCGATTCGACGCTCCGGATATTAGAAGACGCACGCCAAGAGAACGCCCGCCTTCAGTAGTACACTCGCCTGTACCCCCGGATGTCGACGTTGCACCAACGCGCGAAGGATGTCTTTCTCGCTGCGCTCGCCTGTGCGCCCGCGGACCGCGACCCCTTCCTGGCCGACAAGTGCGGAACCGACACGGCCCTGCGCCAGGAAGTCGAATCGTTGTTGGCATTTCACGAGGAAGAACGCGACCACGATACAGCTCAGGAACCCACCGAGGCCATGTTCGCCCCCGGCCACATCTTCGCCGGGCGGTATCGAATGGTTACCCGCATCGGCCGCGGTGGCATGGGAGATGTGTGGCGAGCCGATGACCTGGTTCTGAAGACGCCGGTCGCATTGAAGTTGATCGACTCCACCGATCCGACCGCGCGCCAGCGACTCCTCAACGAGGTTCGACTCTCACGGCAGGTTACTCACCCATCGGTTTGCCGCGTCTTCGACGTCGGCGAAGCCGAGGGCGGCATCTTTTTCTCGATGGAGCTCGTTCGGGGCGAAGACCTCGCCGCGCTTCTCAGACGGGTCGGCCGGCTGCCGTCGGAAAAGGTCGTCGACATCGCCCATCAGTTGTGCGCGGGGCTGGCTGCCGCTCACGCGCAGGGCGTGCTTCACCGCGATCTCAAGCCCGCCAACGTGCTCATCGACGACGATGGGTCGGTTCGAATCACCGATTTTGGTATTGCCATTCCGACGGCGGAAACCGGTCCGCGCGGGCTGGCCGGCACGCCAGCCTACATGGCACCCGAGCAACGCGTGCTGGGCACGCCGCTGTCCGAGCGCACCGACATCTACTCCCTTGGTCTCGTCCTCTACGAGCTTCTCGTCGGTCAACTCGCGTCCAGCCGACCGGGCGACATGAGCCCGCCGCCTCGGCCGTCGAGCCTGGTCCCCGACGTCAATCCGCAGCTCGATCGGGTTGTGATGCAGGCTCTCTCGCACGATCCACGTCACCGTCCGGCCTCGGCGCTCGAAATGGCGGCAAGCCTTCCACAAGTCGGTGGCGTCGCTGCCAAAGAGCTTCCCCCCATCGCTCAACACGATCGAAGAATTCCCTGGTGGCTGGCAGGAGCGGCGCTGGCGGCAATCATTGGCATCCTGGCTGTCGCCTCATCGTTCTTCGTCTCGCCCCGCGGTCGCGTGCTGACCGAGCAGGACACGATTGTCGTGGCCGACTTCGAAAACACGACCGGCGAACCGGTCTTCGACGGCGCACTCAAAGTGGCGCTCGCCGTTGCCTTGGAGCAGTCGCCCTTTCTGAAGGTGTTTCCAGACGACCGTGCGCGAGACACCCTGCGCCTGATGGAACGGTCGCCGGACGAGCGGTTGACCCGCACGGTCGCGCGCGAGATTGCGAGGCGCGAACAGCTCAAGGCGATGCTCACGGGATCGATCGCCCGCCTCGGGAACAACTACGTGCTCGCGCTCGAAGCCATCAACGTTGAGACGGGCGACGTCATGGCGCGCGAGCAGGCCGAGGCCGCCAGCAAGGAGCAGGTCCTGACGTCGCTCGGCGCTGCGACCTCGAGACTCCGTGAAAAGCTGGGCGAATCGCTGGCATCCATCAAGAAGTTCGACGTGCCGCTGCCAAGGGCCACGACGCCGTCGCTCGAAGCACTCCATGCGTACTCGCTCGCGCTCTACGAAGGCCGGGAAGTCCCTCGTCTCGAGGCGATCCCGCACCTGAGGCGCGCCCTCGAGCTCGACCCGACGTTTGCCATGGCGCACGCACAGATGTCGGGCGTGTACGCCAACACCGGTCAGTCGGCGCTGGCCCCGGCGTACTCGCAGAAGGCGTTCGAGCTGCGCGACCGCGTGAGCGAGCGCGAGCGCTTCTTCATTTCATGGAGGTACTATCGCGACGCGGTGCAGGCGTGGGACAAGGCGCTCGACCTTGCGCGATCCTGGACCGCGACCTACCCGAGAGAGGCGTTCGCGTTCAACGGTCTGGGAGCGGCGTTCCTGCGGCATGGTCAGTTCGAGCAGTCGGTCCCACCGTTCCGTGAAGCGATCCGCCTCGACCCCAGATTCATCCCTGCGTATTCGAATCTTGCCGCGTCATTGCTCGCGCTCAACAAACTCGAAGAAGCAAAGGCCATTCTTCAGCAAGCCGCTGATGAGCGCCTCGATTTCATTGGCGCCCGACGCCTCTCGTACTTCATCGCGTTCCTCGAGGGCGATTCGAAAACCATGGCGCGGCAGCTGGAATTGTCGGTCGGCGTACGTGAAACGAACGCGGCATTCGGCTGGCAGGCGCATGCCTCCGCGTCCTCCGGGCGGATGAAGGACGCGCACGAGCAGTTCCGCCAGGGCATTCAGATGTCGCTTCAGGGCGACTTTCAGGAAGTGGCCGCCCAGCTGACGATGGAGGACGCCGAGATTCACGCCATCGTCGGGCAATGTGCTGAGGCGCGTAACGAGGTCCCCGTGGGGCTCGAATTGAGCCGGGATAACCTGACGCTCGAACGGGCCAGCCGCGTGCTCGCGTTGTGTGGCGTGGAACGCGAGGCCATGAACCTGTCGAACGAGCTGGCCAAGCGGTTTCCGGAAGCGACGCTGACCCTGCGCGTGTCGTTACCGGTCACCGCCGCGGCACTGGCGCTGCAGCGGCACGACGCCGCGCAGGCGCTCGACGCGCTCGAGCCGGTGAGGCCGTACGAGCGCGTGCCGTCAGGGGAATTCTGGCCCTCCTATCTCCGAGGCCAGGCGTATCTTCAGCAGAAGAACGGTCAGGCGGCCGCGACACAGTTCCAAAGCGTTCTGGACCGCCGCGGAGAGGTCCCTGGCTCGGTGTTGTATCCGCTGGCCCACCTGGGTCTCGCCCGCGCTGCTGTCTTGACCGGCGATACGGCGCAGGCTCGTAAGGCTTACGAGGACATCCTGTCGCGATGGAACGAAGGCGACGCCGATCTTCAGTTGTTGAAGGACCTGCGGGTCGAACACTCCCGGCTTCATTAATCGCGGAAATCATTTGAAGTGATTTCCTTCTAGGAATGTCGAACAAAGGGATTCCGGCTGACGAACTCTATCCGGCCATCTACGGCGAGCTTCGTCGTGTGGCGCAACGCTACATGGGCCGGGAACGCCAGAACCATACGCTCCAGCCGACGGCGCTCGTTCACGAAGCGTGGTTACGGCTTCAGAACGAGCGCGGCGCCATGTGGCAGGGACGAACGCATGGCCTGGCACTCGGCGCGCAGGCGATGCGCAGACTCCTGGTTGACTACGGACGGCGGCAGAAGCGCGACAAACGCGGTGGCGGTGCTCATCCCGTTCCCCTGGACAATCTTCTGGAGGCCGGCGCGACAGGCGCCGTGCCCGTCGAAGATCTCCTGACGCTCGAGACTGCGCTGACGCGCCTCGAGGCTGTCGATCCGAGGGCCGCTCAAGTCGTCACTCTTCGCTTCTTCTCCGGGATGTCAAACCCCGAAGTGGCCGAACATCTCGGGCTCTCGGTGCGAACCGTCGAAGGCGACTGGACGCATGCGCGCGCCTGGCTGAAGCGCGAACTGGGTAGTCGGTAGACGTTGGTCGCCAGTCGTTAGTCGCCACACCTCCTACAAGGCACCTCGTTCAGCATGCCGGCGCCGACCGATTCCCGCAGCCGTCTTCGATGGCAGTGCGAAATACACCGCGAGGGCCAGGTTCAGCAGCAGGCTCGCGGTTACGCTAACAAACGCCAGGACGAGCGCCAGAACATACGCCAGCGGGCCCAACCGATAGCTCTCGGTAATTTGTGCCACCGCATCGCGGTCGTGGTCGGCGTGCAGCAGCCGGCCGTCCTTCGACGCGCTCCGCCAGAGCAGATTGAAACAGATGGCGATCGCGATGAACGTGCCGTTATAGACCATCGCGGCTGTCGTTTGACCAGGTTGCCCAAGGTACTCGGCAACGAGCGATGTCGGGAACGGCACCAGCACGATGCCAAGAAGCAGGAGACCGTTGAAAAACAGCAGGCGATCGTCGCAGCGGCTGATATGCGTGAACAACCGGTGATGATTGATCCACATGATCAGGATGGTGGCAAAGCTGGTGAGAAAGGCCAGATAGACGGGCCATTGATGCGCCAGCGCCTCGAGCAGGCTGCTCGGTGGCGCGATGTCATGCGGAACTTTGATGTCGAGGACGAGGAGCGTCATGGCGATGGCAAAGACGCCGTCGCTGAACGCTTCGGTCCGGGCAGTGTCGCGGTGGCTCGCCATCAGACAATCCGCCTTGCGCGGAGTGGCGCCCATCGTATCTGTCTACACGGGCGCGATCATCACCCATTTGGGGCGGAATCTCGACTGCGCGACCGCGCCACCTAATCGGCTATGGACTGCTCGACGAGATCCTCGAAGTCGCGAATGATTTCCTGATTCGACGTCTGCACCATCAGCACACCGACCAATTGCTCCTTGGGATCGACGAAGAAATGTGTGCCTTGAGCTCCAGACCAGCCGAACGTTCCGTCGGACAACATCGTGCCTCGCGCCGCGTGATTGGTCACCACGCGCACGCTCAACCCATAACCCTCGCCGCCGGGACGGCCCGGCAGTGTGTCGGGAACGTGCACAGCGCTGATCATCTCGACCGACTTGCGGCTGAGCAGCCGCGTGCCGTTCATCTCGCCGCCATTGGCCAGCATGATCCCCAACGGAATGTAATCCGCAGCGGTGCTGTAGAGGCCGCCCGAGCCTCTGAAGTACACATTCCTCGACATCGTGTCGTTGGGCATCTGTTGCTTCGCCAGACCTTTTGCGCTCCGCGTGTAGACGGTCGCCACTCGCGGCCACTGTGCCTCGGACGGCCAGAACGTGATGTCCTTCATGCCCAGCGGATCGAAGATGCGGGTCCGAAGGAAGCGATCGAGCGGCATTCCCGAAACAATTTCGACGATCCGGCCCAGCGTCTCGAAACCGGCGCCGGGGCTATACGCCCATCTCGACCCAGGCTGGAATTCGAGCACTGTCGTCCCCAAGCGCGGGATGTAGTCGGCAAGCGTCTCTCCTTCCTTCCGCGCCACCTTCGCGAGATCGCTGTTGCTCATCGGACCGCTGCCAAGACCCGAAACATGCGTAAGCAGGTCCTTCACCGTGATCTCGCGCTGAGCGGGCACCGTATAAAACACAGGCGTCTCGTCGCCCGATCCACCCGCGGGAGCCTGCTGGATCGCGACCTTCATGCCACGGAACTCCGGGATGTATCGCGATACCGGATCGTTCAGACGAAGCTTTCCTTCCTCGACCATCATCATGATCGCGACACCCACCACTGGCTTCGTCATCGACGCAATGCGGAACATGGTGGCTTCCGTCATCGGCTGCTTCGACTCGAGGTCGATCACGCCCTGCGCGGAGACGTACGCAACCTTCCCTTTGCGCGCGACGACCGTGACTGCGCCGGCCAGTTCGCCCGCCGCGATTCGCCGCTGAATCATCTGGCTGAGGCGCTGAAGTCGCTCGGGCGACAGGCCTGCGTCTTCGGGCTTCCCGCGCGGCCCGGCCGCCCCGGACGTGATGGCGGTCGGAAGAGCAACGAAGGCAAGGAGAAAAAGGAGAAAGGACCGAGCGGCAGTGTTCATGAACGGCTCCTCGAGTAGCTATCAGCTAACCAACAGCTATCGGGCTGTCAGCAACTGAGTATTAGCGAGGTGCACAGGCGTCGGCGCCCGCCGGACACCGGCGGGCAAGCTGGAAGGTGAAGAGCTATCCAGCCGGGCAGATTATCGCCGACGTATCGCCCGAGGACCGAAAGGTGCTACCGTTCTTGACATTGGCAGATCGAGGTGGTAGAGGAGAGCGGTTCGGAACGTAGAGGTGTTCATGGACATCCGGCTCAGAGGCTCGATGGCAGTGGCAGCGGCCGTTGTGACGGCTCTTGGACTCGCCGAAACGCGCATGGCGGGTCAGGCCCCATCTGCCCAGGCTTTTCCTCCTTATACAGCCCCCCGAACGGCCGACGGCAAACCCAACCTGAATGGGATTTGGCAGTCCTTTACCACGGCAAATTGGGACATTCTGGCGCATTCAGCCCAGCCAGGCCCTCATCCGGAAATCATGGGCGCCTGGGGGGCCCAGCCGGGGGGCCAGGGTATCGTGGAGGGCAATGAAATCCCCTACCAGCCCTGGGCGGCGGCGAAACAGAAGGAAAACTACGAAAAGCGGATGATGGTAAAGGTCACCAACGATCCGCACCGATACGACACAGGGGAGACCGAGCTCCAGTGTTACAGACCGGGTGTCCCCCGCGCGAACTACATGCCCTTCCCGTTCCAGATTTTTCAGACCCCCGAACAGATTCTGATCGTGTATGAGTACAAGGGTGCGATCCGTACCATTAATATGAACAGTAAGGACGAGGCGCCGAGCGACACCTGGATGGGCTGGTCGAAGGGCCGCTGGGAGGGCGACACGCTGGTCGTCGACGTGACGGGCTTCGAAGAATATACGTGGTTTGATCGGGCTGGAAACTTTCACAGCGACGCGCTCCATGTCGTCGAGCGATATAAGCCGGTGAGTCCGTATCACATCCAGTACGAAGCGACGATCGAGGATTCGAAGGTTTTCACGCGGCCCTGGAAAGTGAGCTTCCCGCTGTATCGCCGGATGGAACCGAACGTGCAGCTCGTGGAATTCAATTGCGTGCCGTTTGTCGAAGAGATGATATACAAGCCGCTCGGCCTGTATAAGCCGCGGACTAAGTAGGAGGTTTCGATGCGTCATCGAGCTTTCGTGTCACTCGGTGCTCTAACCCTCGTGATGGCGATCGCCCTGGGAGCGCCTGGCCGCGTTGCGGCGCAGGCCCCGTCGGGAACGAAAACCTTCGACCCCACCGCTGTCGATCCGGAGGCCGCGATCAAAGCGGCCACTGACGAGGTCAAAGCGGCCAATACACTGAAGAACTGGAAAGCGCCCAGAACAGCGTGGGGCGATCCGGATCTCCAGGGCTACTACTTCAACCACCCCGGCTATACGCCGTTGGAGCGACCTGCGTCGGCCGCGGGCAAGGAGTACTACACCGAAGCGGAGGCGCTCGTCGCATTCAAGAAAGCCGTCGAAGCTGACGCGGAGGTGGATCCGCGGACCGTCCATTACGACTGGAAAGAGTACGGGATGGACGCGTGGCAGATGACCGGAGTCAGACCCAATCTTCGGACGTCGTTGATTGTCGATCCGCCCGGACGGAAGGATTCCCCCGCTGACGCCGGAGGCGCAAAAGCGCCTGGCGGCAAACGCCGCGGCTGTACGAGCGCGAGGCGCTGACGTGACGACGCCGCCACTCTACACACGATGCGTCACCGGGAACGGCGGACCGCCACGTATTCCGGGTGGTGTGACCGCCGAGTCTCAAATCCTGCAGACGCCTGGATATGTCGTGATGGTCTCTCAGTCGAACAACGACGTTCGCATCATTCCGTTGGATGGACGTCCGCATCTTCCGAAGGGAGTCGGCCAGTGGCTGGGAGATGCGCGCGGACATTGGGAGGGCGATACGCTCGTCGTCGAGACGACCAATTTCAGTCCTGATAGAAACTGGCGCGGATCGACCGATGGCATGCATCTCGTCGAACGCTACTCGCTCGCCGGTCCGAAAACACTCCGGTACCAGTTCACGGTCAGCGATCCCACGACGTGGACAAGGCCGTGGTCGATCGACAGCTTTCTGCCAAGGATCGATCCGCCTATCTACGAGTTCGCCTGCCACGAACAGAACTACGGGTTGATTAACTGGACAACTGGCACACAGCTCCGCGAGAAAGAGGCAGCCGAAAGCGGTCAGGCCGCACCTCCCCTCCGTGAGCGTGAGGAACGCTGAAGAATTAGCAATGAGCAATTTACAAAAGGAAGGACCTCCAATGCGGACAGCCAAGACGTTCATCGGTTTCATGATCGCCGCCGGTCTGCTCCTCGTCGTGGTGCCGGTGCGCGCTCATCACGCGTTCTCGGCGGCATTCGACGAGAACAAGCCGATCAACCTGCAGGGCACCGTCACGAAGGTGGAGCTGGTGAACCCGCACTCGTGGATCTGGCTCGACGTCAAGAACAAGGACGGCTCGGTCACCAATTGGGGAATTGAAGGCGGACCTCCGAGCAACCTGTTCAGGAACGGCATCACCAAGGCCAGCCTGCCGGTCGGCACGCAGATCAAGCTCTTCGGCTATCAGTCCAAGACCGGCGAATCCAAGGGCGTCGGCGTGTTCGTGGAATATCTCGATGGGCGCAAGGTCTTCATGGGCGGATCGGCGCCTGGCGCCAGCGGCGGCGAGGTGGCGGCCGGGGCGACGCCGAAACCGTAGCGGGCAGTCGTCGGCATTGATCTCTTCCGGCTGAAGCCGGAAGCCACACGCATTCGGCTGTTCTGGTCCAGCCGTAGTGGCTTCCGCCTTTAGGCGGAAGGCGTTGTTATGAGATTCCGATCAATTGCAGCGTTGCTCACGCTCATGGTCGCGGCGCTGGCGCGCGCGCAAGCGCCGTCGACGACGAGCATTCCGGCCAAGGGCGGGGACATCACCATTACCGCGCTCGGGCACGCCAGCGTGCAGCTCGAGCAGGGCGGGAAGGTGATCCTCGTCGATCCCGTCGGCGCACAGACGGACCTTTCCAAGGCCAAGCCCGCCGACCTGATCCTGGTCAGCGATATTCATCCCGACCATCTCGATCCTGGCGTGATCGGCCGGCTGCGCAAGCCTGGCGCGCCGGTAGTTGTGCCGCCTGCCGTCGCCGCTCTCAAGAACATTCCCGACCCGGTTGTGGTCATGACCAATCGGGAGATGAAGTCGAACGACACGGCACCCGCCGGCATCAAGGTAATCTCGGTCCCCGCGTACAACATCGAGCGCGGTCCGGCGCCGGGTCAGCTCTATCACCCACGCGAGCGCGGTCAAGGGTACTTGTTGTTCATTAGCGACAAGCTGGTTTACGTGGCGGCCGACACGGAATGCGTTCCCGGCGATGGACATCATGCTGCGTCGGCCGCAGGTCGATGTGGCCATCATGCCGATGAACCTCCCGTACACGATGACCCCGGCGGAAGCCGCGGAGTGCGTGAAAGGGTTTACACCGAAGATCGCCATCCCGTATCACTACGCGGGACAGAAGCCTGAAGAGTTCGCCACTGCGCTGAAAGGAACCGACATCGAGGTTCGCCTTCTCAACTGGTATCCCGCTAACAGATGAAGGAAGAAGTAAGAAGGAAGAAGTAAGAAGGAAGAGGTAAGAAGTCTGACTTCCTTCTTCATTCTTCCTTCTTACTTCCTACTTGTAGAATGCTCCCCTTCTGCCAGTGGCTGGCGACAACACCCGGAAGCATTGCGCTGCACGAATCCCTGTATGCGTACCAGGTTGTCTCGACAGTCCACGTCGTATCGCTGGCGCTGTTTGTCGGCACGTCGGTGATGCTGGATCTGCGCCTGCTCGGCGCATCCCTTCGGGGCGTCCCGGTATCGGAGGTCGCGGGACGGCTGTTTCCCTGGACGGCGCTGGGTTTTCTTCTGATGCTCGTCTCTGGCGCGCTGCTTTTTTACGCGAATCCCCCGCTGCGGTATCAGAACGTTTTCTTCCGGGCAAAGATGATGATGCTGGTCTTGGCGGGTGTGAACGCGTGGGTGTTTCACCGTACGGTGTATCGAAACGTCGCCGAGTGGGATCTCGATTCAGTGCCGCCACGAAGGGCGCGTCTCGCGGGCGGCCTCGCCATCCTCATATGGGCCGCAATGATTACGTCCGGCCGTATGGTCGCCTACGACTGGTTCGATTGTGGGCTGCAGCCGCAGCCGGCGATTGTGAACCTTCTCGCGGGATGTGAGTGACCGTGCCCGAGCCCATGTCCATATTTCCCTTCTTCCAATGGTGTGAGAGCTCCGGGCTCATCGTCGCCATGCGCGGCTCGAAGTGGCTTTTTCCAGTCATCGAGAGCACCCACCTCATCGGCTTGGCATTGACGGGCGGCGCCGTCCTGATGGTCGACCTGCGACTCCTCGGGTTCGGCTTTCGACGTCAGCCCGTCGCCCTCGTGGCACGGGATGCCTACTGGTGGTTGCGCGTCAGCCTCCTCGTGATGCTGCCGACCGGTTGGCTCCTGTTCATGGCGTCGGCGGTCAAGTGTTACTTCCTTCCAGTGTTCTGGCTGAAGATGGCCACGCTCGCTCTCGCACTGATCTTCACGTTCTCAATCCGCCGGCGCGTCGCGCTGGCCCCTGAAACAAGCTGGAACCCGACCCGCGCGAAGCTGGTGGCCATCGTGTCGCTTTCGCTCTGGTCCATCGTCGCCATCTCGGGACGATTGGTTGGGCTTCCGTAATACCCGCCTTTTCCACCTGCCAGCCTCTTTTCACCCGATTGCCATCCTTTTGGCACAACGATTTCGTTCAATTTCAGAAGCCCACACGTTGTAGATGGTTAGGAGAGGCGGGCGAGGAGTCTCAGTCATGATGTCGGGCAATGCCACAGAATCGATGCCGAGTGCTGCACTCGCAGCAGCAGCACCCCCAAGCTCGGCCGTCACGGCGACCGAGCTCGAACAGACGAAAAAGAAGAAAGACAAGGTCCGTTCGGCCTGGATCTCGTTCGTCGGGCGCATCGTCGCTCAGATCATGGGGGCTGTTGCGAGCATCACGCTCGGCCTGGCGGTCCTTCAGAAGTACCAGGCCCCCAAGCACGCGGAACAGGTCTCGACTGCGATTGAGCGCGAGCAGCCGCGTGCTCTGCCGGCGAGACTCGTGACGCCAGGCGAGACGTCGATCGTCGTTCTGCCGCTGGAGACGTACTCGAAGGAGAACGAAGACTACTTCGCCGATGGCATGACCGAAGCCGCCATCGCCGCACTATCCAGCGTCGATGGCCTCCACGTCATCTCGCGAACCTCGTCGATGCAGTACAAAGGTCAGCGAAAGACGGTTCCGGAGATCGCGCGCGATTTGAACGTCGATCTCGTGCTCGAGGCTTCGGTCACGAGAGAACGGGACAGGGCCCGCATCACGGTTCAGCTCGTCGACGGCAAGCGCGACGAGCATCTGTGGGCGGAGTCGTACGACCGGACAATTCGCGACGTGCTGTCGGTCCAGTCTGAAGTCGCAGCGGCTATTGCCCGGCGGGTGACCGCGACGATCGCGACGTCCGGGTCGCCGTAACCGATCCGCAGGGCAAACCGCCGTCGCGCCTTTGGCGCTTTGGCGAGTCTCGCTGAAGCTCGCAGGCTTCATAGTTGAGCGACAGCGGAAGCCCTGCGCCACATCTCCTCCTGCCCATCCCGCCCTTCCTGCCATCCCGCCCTTCCTGCCCATCCCGCCCCTCCTGCCCATCCCGCCCCTCCTGCCCCTCCTGCCCCTCCAGCCCTTCCTGCCCCCCTCCGGCAGCCCATTCGGCTACAATCACGCCCTACTACCTCAGTTGCCCGTTCCGGAGGCTCCCATGTCCAAGAACGAGCTCTCGTCTCCGCGCCTTCCACGACGCGATTTCCTCAAGGCAAGCTCCATAGGCCTTGCCGCAGCCGTCCCGGCGCAGCTCGCCGGACTGCGTTCAGCCACCGATGCCGACACGCGCGGTTTGGTCGGGGACGGCCGAAAACGCCGGATCTTGCTGCGTAACGGCGTCGTGCTGAGTCTCGATTCGAAAGTAGGAGACTTCGAGAAGGCGGACGTCTTGATCGACGGCACCAAGATTTCAGCCGTCGGACCAAACCTTGCCGCCGGCAATGCGGAAGTGATCGACTGCACGGGCGCAATCGTCATGCCCGGCTTCATCACGACGCACCATCATCAGTACGAAACGCTGCAGCGGAGCATCATCCCGGATGGCCTGCTGGCCGGCGCCTGGCCGCAGGAAACCTACGGTTCCGTCGTACAGAACATCTGGACCGCGGGCCGGATCACCGACCCGGCCGACCCGAACAAAGTGATCTGGGATCTCGGCCGCGTTCCGTACGATCCGGAAGATCTGTACATCTCCGAGGTCGTGACCTGCCTGAGTCAGATCAGCGAAGGCATCACGATGGGCACGGACACCTCACAGGCCAATCACTCGCCCGAGCACACGGATGCAATGATCCAGGGGCTGACGGATTCCGGCCGCCGGATGGTGTTCGACTACAGTTCCGGGACCAACCGGAGCGCGCAAGGGGTTCCGTTCGAATACCCGGGCGCGATGGGTGATAACACCAAAGGCATCGGGCGCATCGCGAAGAAGTACTTCAGCTCCAAAGATCAACTCGTCACGCTCGGTTGCGGCGCCAACCCGACGGAAGCCTTCCCTGGCGCAGGATATACCGGCTGGCAGCTCGCACGATCGTTTGGCGCGCTCATCAACAACCACAACGTCGGCGGACCGAATGTCGTCGCCAACGCGGCAGCCGACTCGCGGAATGGCACCGACTGGTCCGACGTCACGCTGGTCCACTGCACGCGATGGCAGGACAGTCCGTACGCTCAGATTGGACCGAACACCACCGGATATCCGAACAGCACGAAGTCGAAAGCGTGGGAGATTTGCCGCGACCGGGGAGTACACATCTCGATCACGCCGCTCATCGAGATGCAGATGCGGCACGGCATGCCGCCGTTCCAGGAGGCGCTCAATCACGGCATCCTCCCCAGCCTGAGCCCGGACGTCGACACGAACATGACCACCGACGCATTTTCGTTGATGCGGACGGCGTTCGCGTTGCAGCGGGCTCTGGCCAACGATCTGGCGTTTCCGATCAGCAACCCCGGAAACCTTCCGGTTCCCCAACTCGTGACGTCTCGGCAGGTGATCGAAATGGCGACGATCGCGGGGGCAGCAGCCAACCGCGTGTTGGACAAGGTTGGAACGCTCACACCTGGAAAAGAAGCGGACATCATCGTGCTCGACGCGCGCAACATCAACACGTGGCCGATGAACAACGTGCCGGGCACGATCGTCACGATGATGAATCCGAGGCACGTGCGCGATGTGGTGATTGCCGGTAAGGTGGTGTTCTACAAGGGCAAGCTCGTGGGCTGGAACGTCGAGCGCTTGCTGCAGCGGATCGAGCAGGCCCGGGACCGGGTCTTGGCGCGAATCAACGGGCCGGCCAAGGTCGGGACGCTGCCGGTCGGGCTCAACAGCTCCAGCAATCCGTATCGGCCGAATTTTCTCGGTTCGTGTTGCTTCAAGGGACAGAACACGACGGCGACGGAGTATGTCTTGAGGCCGTAGCGAAAGGCCAGTGGGGTCCGCAGAGGCGGCAGAAACCGCGGAGACATTCTCAACGCAGAGCCCGCGGAACTCGCAGGGTCCTATATGATCTCAGCGTACTCAGCGGGCTCGGCGTTGAGTCCGTCCTCCGTGCGCTCGGCTATCTTGGCGATTGGAGGAGCGTCATGAAGCGATTTTCCACGGGACGCGCCACCATCACGGCCCTTGTGCTGTTGTCTCCGGCGATTTACGCACAGTCGTGGCAGACCCACCCGACACCCGGCATTCCCCGCCTGCCCGACGGCAAGCCGAATCTCTCCGCACCGACGGCGCGCACGGCGGACGGCCACCCGGATCTTTCCGGCATCTGGGACGCGGGAAACATGCTCTACTTCCACGACCTGGCCCGGGGCCTGAAGCCCGGAGAGGTCCAGCCGACGCCGTGGGCGGCAGCCGTCCGCAAGCAGCGCATGGATCGGAATCACGTCGACGATCCGTACGGCTATTGCCTGCCCTTGGGCGTACCGCGTATCAATTTCCGTAGCGAGTTCAAAATCGTTCAGACACCCGTCCTGACAGTGTTCCTGCACGAGACGTACGTCGGGATGATCTTCCGTCAGGTTTTTACGGACGGACGGCCGCTGCCGAAAGGCAGCGACACTGAGCCGACGTGGCTGGGGTACTCAGTTGGACGGTGGGACGGCGATTCGTTCGTCGTGGACACGACCGGGTTCCGCGATGGCGGCTGGCTCAGCGCGCGAGAGGCTTATCCGCACAGCGACGCGCTGCACGTGATCGAACGGTTCACGCGGAAAGACTTCGGTCACATGGACGTGACGGTCACCATCGACGATCCCAAGGCCTACGTGAAGCCATGGACGAACACGATCGCATTGAAGCTCCAGGCCGACACCGAATTGATCGAAGCCTTCTGCGACAATCAGATGAAGATCCTGAGGCACTGGGTCGACGACCCTCCACCGCCAGAACCGCCGAGCCCGAATCCATAGGGGGCAGGAAAGGCGGGAGAGGCAGGAAGGGCAGGGGGGCTCACATTATTTCGCTCGGCCTGCAAAACCCTGAGCGAGCATCTGAATCTTGTAGATGGTCTTCGCGTTGTTCCTGACGCCCTCTGGCGTAACGAACTCTTCGCCGTCAGGACCGAGCGCGCCACTCGCGACGACGTAAAGCACCTTCTTGTCGGCGCCGGAAAAAGCGACGCTGATGACGTTTCTCGGGGTCGGAATCACACCGAGGGACTGACCTCCGTCGCTGAACACCTGCACACCGGCGTTTGATGTGACATACAGACGTCCGGCCGCGTCGATCGCCATGCCATCGCCCGAGCCTCCGGCCTGGAGCCTGCCGAACTCGCGGCGGTTCGTGACCGCGCCATCGGGCTGGATGTCGAATGCGAGAACGACCGCGCCGTTCGTCACATAGACGATCGTCTCGTCGCGGTTCAGCATGATCCCATTGGCGCGGATGTCGTCGCCGAGGCTGATCACCCGGCCGCCGGAATTGACGTAATAGGCGCCGCCTGACGTGAAAAAGGCGCCGCCCTTCTTGTCGGCCACGAGATCGTTGAGGCGGCCGAGCGGCTTCCCGTCGAGGTTGTCGGTCAGCACTCTGCGTTCCGGGGTCAGAACGGCTACCTTCGTCGGCTCGAGACAAGATGAGCCACCCGTCCCACCGCTCTGCCGGCCCGGATCGGTGCACGTCCTTTCAACGGCGAGGATGCGGCCGGTGGAATCGAGCGTCAGAGAACCGGCTCCATGAGTGCCGCTCAGAACGACAGAAAAGCGATCGTTCTGATCGAGCTTGCTTACGCGGTTGGGCTGTTCTTGCGCGAACAGGAGGCCGCCATCGGAGGTGCCGACGATGCCATCGGCGTTGTCGGTGCCCTGCCAGGCGATCCGCCACGTGGCACCAGTGGCGACGACGCCCGGAATCTCGGTGACAGCAACAGTTCGCGGACCTTGCGGCTGCGCGAAGCCGCGCTGCTGCGCGACTACCATCTGGTCGATGGCGACAGCCGATCCAATGGTATAGCCGACGACCACGAACATGAGGAATTTCATGGACTTCTATTCAGCCCCACTCGTTTCAACTCGGCGGAATGCCGAGGGTCGGCCTGCATGTTGTCGATCAATGGCGCGAAGTAGTAGAAGGGCGACGCGCCATCTTCGTAGGCTTTGGCCTGCCATTCGAACGCGCGATCGAGGTCATCCGCGCCCGCATAGATGTATGCGAAGGAATGGGGAGGCACGTACCTCGTGCTGGCGACGCGCTCGAGCTCCTCGATGATCGCGTTTACCTTGTCGGCAGCGCCGGTGCGCGCGTAATAGTGTCCGAGCACGGCGAGATAGAAGGGCGCTCGGCCCGACATCGACACGGTTCGTTCACCAATCTGAATGGCCTCGGTGAGCTGCGATTGAAGGGCGCGGCACATCCCCATCACATGGATTCCCAGAATGAAATTCGGATCCACTTCCAGGCTCTTTTCGCATTCAGCGACGGCTTCGTCGTAGCGGCGCGCCAGGAACAACGTGTGCCCGGCGCTGGCATTCACGAGCGGTGACAACGGCTCGAGTTCCTGGGCCTTTCGCGCTTCGAGCATCGCGCCGGCGACATCGCCCTGCAGCACCATCAGCGAGGAATGATAGACGCGAGGCAACACCTGCGTCGGATCGAGCTCGAGGGCGCGCCTGAACTCGTGCTCGGCTTCGGACCAGTTCCAGTCGGCGAGCTTGATCCACGCGAGAGACGTATGCGCCTCGGCAAGATCAGCGTCGAGCGCAAGGGCGCGTTCCGCCGCAGTCAACGCGTGAGCGAGTGCGGTACGCGGCCGCTGCACCGAGTAAGTGCCCATGAACGAGTAGGCATCAGCCAGCCCGGCGTATGCCAAGGCATATGCCGCGTCCTCTTCGATAGCCTTCTGGAAGTGCTCGAGTGCCGCCTGGAAACCGCCTTGAAATCGGCGCATCCAGAAGAACCGTCCCTTCAGATAGAGCTGATACGCTCGCGGGTTGTGCGTGTGCTGCCGGATCAAAGGGCGGCTCGGGAACTGTGCCAGCGAGATCTTCAGACGATCGACCACGCTGTTGGCGATTTCGTCCTGAACCGCGAAGACATCGGCGACACTACGGTCGTACCCCTCGGACCACAGATGACAGCCGTCTTCGGCGCTCACAAGCTGCGCCGTGATACGCAACCGGTCGCCCGCCTGACGGACGGTGCCCTCGAGCACGGCGTTCACGTCGAGCAGTTGGCAAATGCGGCGGATGTCGGTCTCGCGTTGCTTGACGTGCAACGACGACGTTCGCGACGCCACGCGGAGCCCCTGAACCTTGCCGAGACCCGTCAAAAGCTCCTCGGCGAGGCCTGTGCAGAAGTACTCCAGATCCTGATCGGGCCCCAGGTTCTCGAAAGGCAGCACGGCGACCGAAGGCAGTCGCGCCCCGGCAGAAGGCGTGATCGCGGCAGGGACCACGGACGACTCGATCGGGAACAACCGTGCGACGGCCTCGGCGAGATCTTCCTGCAGGGCTCCGGCACTGCGGTGCCGTCGAGCGGGATCGCGGTTCAACGCACACTCGATCACGCGGACCAGTTCCGGTGGCAGATCGGGCCGACGATCGCCGAGCGGTACGGCGTGGCCGCTCGCGTGGGCGGCTTCGACGGCATCGAACGTGTCGCCTTCGACTGGATATCGCAGCGTGAGAAGTTGGTACAAGAGAACACCGAGGCTGTAGATGTCGCTGGCGATGGTGGCTGGCTTGTTATCGAAAAGCTCGGGCGCGAGGTAGAGGGGAGTGCCCCTCAATCGCATCTCCGAGGACACGCGATCTGTTCGGACTTCGCCGGCGCCCAGGTCCATCAGCACGATGCGGCCGCCCGGCTCGCGCATCACATTCTGCGCCTTGATGTCGCGGTGGAGCAGCCCCGCCTTGTGCACGGCCGCGACGGCACGGCAGATATCGATCCCGACGAGCGATGTCTCCCGGGCATCGAACGCGCCGCGCGCGGCGAGAATCTGATTGAGCGTCAGCCCCTCGACGAATTCCATCCACAAGCCGACGGACCCGTCGTGCTCATCGACGCCGTATACCATTACCACGCCCGGATGCCGCACGCGGGCGAGCAGGCGCCCTTCCTGGACGACCGCCGCCGATCGGTCGTGCGCGCGGAGAACCTTCAAGGCAACGTGACGTTCGAGAAGAGGATCCCACGCCAGGTACACCGTACCGAAACCACCACGACCGATTTCGCGGCGGATCTCGAGCCGTCCCCACGCCTTCGGAACAGGCGAGCTCGGCCCGACCGGCGTCGCGAAGGTCTCGTCTGCTGCGATCCCCTGATGAGCCTCAGCCACACCGGCGACAGCTTGCAGCTCTCGCACGATCGCCTGCTCGTCAGGACCAGCGGCCGCTGACGCCTCTTGACTCCACTCGACCGAGATCCCGTCGGCAACGGCGCGCGCCAGCTTCAACAAGGAGCTATCTTCACCCGGCATCGATCACCATGCCCGCGATTCTACTCCTCGCCGGAAGCGGAATGATTGAGGCGAGAGAGTTGTATACTCCGGCAGCCTATGAACCCGAGGCTTACCGCACTCATCGCCGCGCTCGTGGTGGCCCAGGTGGTGACCACGATTGCGCAGATCAAAGGACAAGCCCGACCTGCGCCGTCTCCAGCATGGAACAAAGGCATCCTGCCGATCAGCCGTGAGAGCTACTACAACGCCATCGAATGCGGGAAACAGGGCGGCGATGATCCGCCGTGCGTGTTCTACGACACCGGTCTCTGCAAGAACGACGACTTCACGCTCGCGCTTTTTACACCTTACAAGATGGTCGCGTACGAGGTTTGGCGGACCGTTCGGCAGAAGCAGCCTCCGCCGACGCCAAACTACCAGGAGGCGCAGCGGACGCGCGTCACGATCGCCGTGACGCCGGTGAAAGGCTCAAAGAACGTCTTGACCGATCTCGTGCTCAAACGCGGTGGGAAGCCGGTTGCACCATTCGATCGATCGGTCAACGACGGTGGCGGCCGGTTCACGTTCGACTATCCGGCGTTCGCGGCGACCGCAGACGTCACCCTCGAGATGGTCGGTCGCGCGAAGACGATCTCCTGCCTGATCGACAAAGCCGCGCTCACGCGATTTCGGTGACGCCGGCGGCTTTGAAGACCGTCCAAAGGTCTCCGCGGTTGACGTATTTCTTCACTGGTTACGATGGGTGTTTGCGGAGGTATTCCCTCGCAAACGGGCACGTCGCGATGATGCTCAAGCCCTCCGCCCTCGCCGCCTCGACCCCGGCTTTGACCAATGCTTCGCCCAGGTGGTGACCGCGCAGGGCCGGCGGGACTTCAGTGTGAACGAGCACGAATGATTTCGGCGTCCGCTCGTAAACGAGGATCGCTGTTTGACCGTCCCTCGTCAGCTCGAGGCGGCTTTCCGCACGGTTGTCGCGTATACCGGGAGTGTTGGACGAGCCGCTTCCACTCCCACTCCCAACACCGGTTTGTACGGTATTCGCTGGAGGATCGCTCGCCGGGAAGCTGTCGGCGAGCGTCTCATCGAGCTTCTCGTCGTTCTTCGGTTCTGTCTGCTGCGGCATGTGCCCCTCACTCGCACTCAGCGTCGCGCCGGTGCGGTTTCGTGTTCCATGGCCACCTCAGCCTCGAGACTCTCGCGATCGCGTGAGACGGTCGCGACAGCCAGAGTTCGATCGCCACGCGCGTAGGTGACCGAACAGTCGTGCGACTCGAGTGCGCCATCGATTCGTACCGCGTCCCATTTTTCGGCGTGACCCACATAGTTGATCGTGATGTCGTAATGCTGACTCCAGAAGAACGGAACAGCATCGAAGCGCTCGCGGTGTCCCAGCATGTTGCGGGCCGCAGTCTGGCCTTGACGCTCGGCCACCACCCAGTGCTCGACGCGGATCCGGTCGCCGGATCTCGAGTCCGGCCAGCGTGCGACGTCCCCGGCGGCATAAATCCCGGGACGGCTGGTTTCGAGGTATTCGTTCACCAGGATTCCACGATCCAACGTCAGGCCTGCCTTTTCGGCAAGAGAAGTTGCCGGCCGGACACCCACACCCATGACGACGAAGTCGCTGTCGAGCGTGGAGCCGCCGCTGAGCGTGACCGAACGGCCATCGATGCGCGTGACCGTCTGGCCAAGGTGAAAGACGACGCCTTGGGCCTCGTGCAGCGCCTGGATGAACCGGCCGACCTCTGGCCCCATCACACGCTCGAGAGGGATGCTCTCCGGTGCAACTACGTCAACGGCGATGCCACGCGCTCGCAACGACGCCGAGACCTCGAGACCGATGAAGCTCCCGCCCACAACCACTACGTGCTTGGCGTTCTGCGCTTTCTCGACGAGAAGACGACTGTCAGAGAACGACCGCAGATAATGCACGTGCGGACCGTCAGCTCCAGGGATCGGCAGATGGACCGGATCGGCGCCAGTGGCAATCAAGAGCGCGCCAAACTCGTGCTCCTTCCCGCCCTCCAAAATAACTTTGTGCCGGGCAACGTCGATCGACGACACGCGCATCTTCAGCAGCAGCTCTATGTGCTTCTCTGTGTAAAACTCCGGCGACCGAAGAGGAATCCAGTCCTCTTGCGCGTGGCCCGCCAGGTAGTCCTTCGACAGGTTCGGGCGATCGGACGGCGCCGAGTCGTCTGCGCTGATCATCGTAATCGGACCTTCATAGTTCTCCCGGCGAAGGATGTCGGCAGCCGTCAGCCCGGCGGCGCCGCCCCCGACGATCACCACAGATGATGGCGTCTGATGTGAGCGATCCGAGCGGCCTCGCGCAGCCTGATGTTCCGAAAGCTTTTCCCGCACGAACACCATCTCGCCGCTGCGCTCGACTCGCCAGCACGGAACCGGATCCAGGGCCGGCGCGCGCAGCGCCTCGCCACTGCGCAGACTGAAGCAGGCGTGATGCCACGGACACCGGATCGTGTCCTCGACAACCAATCCATCGGCGAGAGGTCCGTGATAGTGAGTGCAGTGGGCACCCACGGCAAAGAACTCACCACCGGAACGAGCCAGCACGGCGTCCTCGTCGCCGACGCGCCCGAGCAAGATTCCATGGTCCGAAAGGGCGGCGATCGCAATCCCTTTGCTCAAGTCCGGCCGTGCTTCGGTTTTGGAATTACCCATGCTGACCTCACTTTTAAACCGCCCCGGGCAAAGTAAAGCACGTGTCATTCCAAGCGCGACCTCACAGACGAGCTATGCAGCAGGTTGTATATCCATGGATGGCAATGGCACGATCGAGCGATGAGCACGGATCAAAGCTGCGCGCACCTGGGGGCGATCGCGACTGTCAAACATGCCAAACGGCGAGAGTGTGCCGAATGTGTGAAGATCGGCGGGCAATGGGTCCATCTGCGCACCTGTCAGGAATGCGGGACAACACTTTGCTGCGACAATTCACCGAACCGCCACGCGACCAAACATTCACGTTCCACTGGACACCCGGTGATAGCATCGGCCGAACCCGGCGAGCGCTGGCTGTACTGCTATCCAGACGACAAGTTCGCTGAGTACTAGGAGCAACGGCGAGCGCGATTCGTGGGTTCGCGTGGATGAGCTTGCCGTGGCTTGCTGAGTTTGACGGCTGTTGCTGCTCGACCGCATGATCGACGCGTGACCCCGCGTCGCACCGCCAAATCGGACGACACGTTTCAGTGGCCTCCGCCGATCGACGATGAGCCGGACATCGTCTGGCTCGATGGCAAAGGCGCCCCAGTTATTCGGCAGATGCCAAAGGCCGCACGGAAGGATCCGCCCGCATCCGCGGCGAGACGGCCACCTCCCACATCCACTCCCGGCCCCGACGTTGGACTGGCATCACGTCGTGAAATATTCGGCGACTTCGACCTCTACGTGCCACCATCGCAGGAGCCGACCGCCGACCTGAACCTGCGTTTGCCGCCTCGATCTGGTGCGGGCCCGGTGTCACCGACGCCGACTGGCAGGATGCGGCGGGCTCGCCGCCGTGCGGGAACAGGTTTCGCGGTACTGGTGGTGATCCTGTCCGCTTGCGCCGCGTTCGCGGGCGAATATGTCGTTCGTGGGATGGGAACGCCAGACGTTGGGTCCCTTGTAGCGACCTTGAATCAGGCTTTGAGCTCAGCCGTCCCTTTTCTTTCTCCTTTGCCGTCCGCCCCAGTCGTGCCACCGCTGCAGTCTTCATTGCCGTCCGAGCAGCGGCTCCTCGGTTCAGTTACCGGCGAGGACGCCCAGTCTCAGGCGGACAGAAAGGCCTCGGACAGAAAGGGTAAGGAAGAGACTGCCATAGCAGCAGCCGTGCGCGAAACGAACGCGGCTGCAACTGTCGCAAAGCCTACGGGACAGAACCGACTCGCACGCTCTGCGCGTCCAGTCGACGTCGCGGCAGCGCACGAAACGCCCCCCGTCGCCCCGACAGCGAGGAGTTCGCCTCCCGCGTCGCGTCCAGACGAGGGAATCCCGAAGGCGAGTACGCAGGAACAACGGGCTGAAATCGAGGACGTGCTGCGGCGCTACGAGCTTGCCTATCGACGACTCGACGCTGCCGGGGCAAAGCGGGTCTGGCCGGCGCTCGACGAGCGGACGCTGGCCCGATCGTTTGACGGCCTCAGCTGGCAGGAGGTCAGATTCGACCGCTGTGTGATTCACCTGTCGAGCCCAGACGCCGAAGCCGTCTGCGCCGGTATCACGACTTACGTCCCCAAGGCGGATAGCCGGCAGCCGCGTTCCGAGCGGCGCCGGTGGATGTTTCAACTGCGAAAGGCTGACGGCGCGTGGACGATCGTACGTGCCGATGCCAAGCAGGACGACCGCCCCTGACCCCAGACGCGAACCCGACTGGTCCGGCTGAAGCCGGACCCTACAAGGACCATCTATTTACGTCCACGCGAGTCTTCCCAGAACCGCGCGAGCAGGTTGGCAGCGACCCGACGACGATAATCGGCTGTCGAGCGAATGTCGTCGATCGGCGCGATCTCAGACGCCATCGCCGTCTGGGCCGCTTCAAGCGAACCGCTCGCGGCTAACAGTGCTTCCGTCTTCGGGAGGCGAATCACCGTCGGCGCCACACTGCCAAGGGCGATTCGTGGTGGCCCGCTCCCGATGACCGCGGCCATCACAACTTTGGAAATAGCCTGAGCCGCGCGGGTCCCGACCTTCCGAAAGAATTGACGGCCTTCGATCGCCGGGAGCTCAAAGGCGACAATCAGCTCGTCCCGGCACGCCACGGTCTTGCGATAACCGGAGTAGAAGCGTGTCAGGGGCACTCGACGCTCATCGCCGGCGCTGCGAAGAACAACGACTGCATCCGCGGCGGCAAGAACCGGTAGTGTGTCGCCGGCGGGCGACGCGTTGGCCACGTTGCCACCGAGCGTCCCACGATTCTGGATCTGAACACCTCCCACCTCGCGCGCAGCCGATGCCAGCATGGGCATATGCCGATTCACCAGCGGCGACTGAATGAGGGCCGTGTAAGTCGTCAACGCGCCAATTGACAGCGTCGTCCCACGCCGCTCGATGCGGCGCAACGTATCCAACTTCCACAAGTTCAGGAATCGCGTATACCGGAGTGTGCCGAAATTCAAATCGACGTACAGATCGGTACAGCCGGCCATCGGGACGAGCGGTCCTTCATCACGCATCATCCTCAATGCGTCGGTCAGCGTGCGCGGCTGGAGAAGGGTGCGGTTTGTAATGGTTCCCTGCATCGCCTTACCGGGAGAGGCGCATGGTCTTCTTCCGCATCGACGTGCGTACCTTGGCTGACCGCGAGGAACGAGACGGCGACGCCGCGGCAATCGAGCGGTAGATCGCAGAGTATCCGGTGCAGCGACAGAGATTGCCGGCAAGGCCCGCCCGCATCGCGTCCATCGAGGGCCGGCGGCCGAGCGCCACAGCGGCCATGATCATGCCAGGCGTGCAGATCCCGCATTGCGCTCCGCCGTACTCGACGAACGCGCGCTGCAGCGGATGTTTTCCGCCGAGCCCTTCAATCGTGATCACTCGCGAACCGTCCACCTGCGCGATCGGGACCAGACATGCATTGACCGGAGCACCATCAATCAGCACGGTGCACGCGCCGCACTCTCCTTCCCCGCATCCTTCTTTCGTCCCCGTGAGCCTGTAGTCTTCCCTGATGACGTCCAGGAGGCGTTTCATCGGGTGCGTGTTGATGCGCACCCGGCTGCCATTCAAGTTGAATTGCATGTCACCCCGCCCTTCCCGCCCTTCCCGCCCTACCTGCCCTACCTGCCTTTCCCGCCCTACCCGCCCGATCGAGCCGCCATGATTCTTTCGGGTGTCGCGGGAATCTCGCTGATGTCGATGCCCAGGTGCGCGATGGCGTTAATAACAGCCGGCGCGGGACCATCGATTGGCATCTCGCCGACACCCTTCGCTCCAAATGGTCCATGAGCGTACGGTTTCTCCAGCACGACAACCTCAATCGGCGGCACATCGAGCGTCGTGGGGATGATGTAGTTCGTGAGCTGGCTGTTTGCCATGCGGCCGTTCTGCATCGTGACCTGTTCCAAGAGCGCGTATCCGAGGCCCTGGACCGACCCGCCTTCGATCTGGCCGCGCGCGAGCATCGGATGAATGGCCCTTCCGATTTCGTGCACCGTCAAGAAGCGGGTTGGAACCACCTGCCACGTTTCGCGATTCAGCTCGACTTCGACGACGTCACACGCCCAACCGTAGCTGCCGTATGCATCCCCCTTGTAGCTGTTGTCGTCCCAGGCAACCCCCGGTGGAGCTTCGTACTCACGGGTGATAATTAGAGGACCATGCCGGCGAAGGTACTGCTTCGGCGACAGACCTTCGAGGCGCTCGCGCATGTCTTCGGCGCAACGTTGAAGGATGCGGCCGACCACCATGCAGGTGCGCGATGCGACGGTGGGCCCGCTGTCGGGCACCTCGCCAGTGTCGGCGGCGTGCACCTCAACTGCTTCGTACGGAACGCCCAAAGTGTCGGCGACGATTTGCGCGTGCATGGTGCGGGTACCCTGGCCGATTTCGGTGCTGCTTACGCGAATGCGCGCGCCGAGTTCGGTCAGCTCCAGACTCGCCTTCGACGCCAGTCGCACCTCGCCGCTGCCGGTGAAGCCGGAACCGTGAAAGAACAGCGCAAGCCCGATTCCACGATCGGAGCCGGCCAGCGCTCGCCGTCGTCTCTTGAAATCGGTGCGTGTGACGGCCTCGCGGAGTGTGGCCAGGGCGCTGCAGTCGCGGCCCAGACGCTGTCCGGTCGCGGTGGTATCGCCAGGCCGAAGTGCGTTCACTTCGCGAATCCGTACCGGATCGATGCCCAGCCGGCGCGCGATGCGATCCATGTGCACCTCCGCGGCGAACTGCGTCTGCGGCGCGCCGAACCCGCGGAAGGCGCCGTTCGGCGGGGTGTTGGTCATGGTCGCCCGGCCGCGGATGCGGACGTGATCGCAGCGGTAGGGTCCGCTCGCGTGGATCATGCCGCGCGACAGCACGACCGCGCTCAGCGTCGCGTACGCACCTCCATCGAAGACGGCGTCGATGGCGACGGCCGTGAGCCGGCCGTCGCGCGTGACACCAGTTCGATGACGGATGACTGCAGGGTGCCGTTTGGTCGTCGCGAGCATGTCCTCGACCCGGTCGTAGACGAGCTTCACCGGGCGTCCCGCCTTCAGCGCGAGCAGCGCCGCATGCCCGGCAATGATCGACGGATACTCTTCTTTACCGCCAAATCCACCGCCTGTCTCCGCCTGCACGACTCGGACTTGGTGGTCCTGTAGCCCGAGCAATACTGCGAGGGCACGGTGGACGTAGTAAGGACACTGCATCGATCCGTAAACGGTCATGCCGCCGTCGTGTTCCGGCACCGCGATGACACCATTCGTTTCGATGTAGAGCTGCTCCTGGTGCCCCACTCGGTACTCACCTTCGACAATGAGATCGGCCATAGCGAAGCCCCGGTCGATGTTTCCTTTGTCGATGGCGATCTGCTTGAAGCTCTTGGGTGAGGTGTCCGGATCGAAATGAGGTGTGGTCTCGCGGTATTCGATCTGTGGGTCCACCTCGAGCAATCGCTCGCGGTTCTCGTGTGCGAGCAGCAGGATGGGTTCGGCGGCATGCCGAATCACGTCAGCTGCCAGGCACGGCTGGTCATCGTCGATGAGTGCGACGACGTTTCGGCCCGGAATGTCGCGGTGATCGACGATGGTGAATCCGCTGCGATCGAAATCGAGTTTGACGCCGATCACCTCTCCAGAAGAGATGCTCGAGCGGATCGTCCGTCCGTGTAGAAGACCTGGAAAGACGAGGTCGTCTACATAACGTGCTGTGCCGGTTGCCTTTGCAACACCCTCTTTGCGCAGGACGTTTCGCCCGACGGACCGGACGCGACTCATTCAGCGGATTATAGAAGGAAGAGAAAGGCGCTTGCGTGTTGCATGCATGACGAATCGATGATCTAGATGGTCATCGATTTACCATCTGTTGGTACAATGCCTCCGCATGCAGCCATCCGATCTCGAAAGCGCCGTCAAGCGACAATCGTGGGAATGGTTGTTCGATCTGCCCCCTCGGCTCAACGTCGCCATCGAGGTGATTGACGCCGAGCTCGTTCCAGTCTTTCCTCCAGGATCGACCCGCGCAGCCGCCGAACTCCGCCGGATCCTGACGAGTCGAGAGCCATCGCTGGTATCGGCGATTTCGAACGCTGCACGCTCGGAGACTCCGGCCGGTGCGGAGGCCGATAGGCTCCAGGTACTGTGCTTCCGACTCTCCCAAGGGGGTGTTCTAGTCCTGGCGCGTGAGCTGTCAGGTTCGGCCGGCGACGCCCGTCAGGATCTCGAGCTGGTCGGCTCGTGGTTGACGGGAGTGATCGAAGCCAGCCTCACAAAACCGCCAAACGCCATCAGCGTCGAAACTTACCGGATCGCGTCGCTGCAGCGCATCCTCACCGAAGCCATACCTCGAGGCTCGTTTCGCAAAGTCATTGGGGCATTCGTCGAGGCGCTCGGCGTATGGGATAACGTCCGACTCCGTGTGTACGCCGCTGGCTCTCGCGGAGGGTTCTTCCCTTACGTGTCCCCGGTGGCGGCGCTCCCCTCTGCCGTACCTCACGACCTCGACGACGCGCTGTTTCCTCGCCACGGTGGGATGGTTCGCCTTTCGCAAGCCGACGCCAATCGACTGGCTTTGGCGGCCGACCCTGGCGACGTGCTCGTGTTGCGGCTTTTCACGGGCACCAACATCGAGTGGCTGTTCGTGTTCTCCGGAGCGATCGACGGCTCCGAGCAGGTGCGATTGAGCCTGTATTCGGACATGTTGCGGGAGTCGCTGAACGAGATCCTCACGACGACCATGAACCGGGTGGTTGCGGCGGTCACGCAGCACCAGTTTCAGTCGAACGAGTCGTTGGAAGAAGCCACGCACACTGTCGTGGGAGAACTGGCCGCCGCCGTGGGGAGTCATCAGGCGGCGCTTGTGGTGACAACAACGGCCGGGGAGCAGCTGTTGGCCATCGGCAACACGGATCTCCTGCCTCCGACCGACAACGAAGAACAGCTCGATCGGCTGGTGGTCGCGTCGTCCGACGTGAATGGCGTTATGGCCGTTGTCATCGCGCGCGAACACCAGCCATTCACGGCCTTCGAGCGCGAGATCGTCCAGGCTGCGGTGTCCGTTCTGCATCCCAGGTTGCACGCCGTCCTCCAGCCATCGCGGGAGGGCGAGCGCCGACGCCGGTTTCGTCCGGTCGACACCCTGTTCGACCAGCTCGCCGACGACGCGGTGGGAGCTGGCCAGCAGGCCTCGGTGATTGTCGTGGCCGTCGACAGCACCGGTCTCAGACCGGGGCTGATGCAGACGTGGCTGGGACAGATCCGACTGCAGCTTCGTGAGGGTGACTTCGCTGGCATCTTGAGCGACAGGGAGATGGCAGTCTTGCTGTGTGGCGCCTCCGCAGATCAAGCCGCCGTGGTGTCCGCGCGACTGAGACATCTCATCGAATCGGCCGACAACAATACCGATGCCTTCCTCCAACCCGTACTCGGCATCACGACACGCTCGCCTGGATCGACCTACCAAGGATCTCTGGTAGGGGCGGCGCGTGCCGGAGCCGCAGCCGTCCGCTGAAACCGATCAAAGTTCGCTCGCAATTCAGTCTTCTGCACTTGTACTCGAGCTGGGATTCGTGCACAATGTAGCGGCCGGCCCCCGAGTCCATCTGTATCGCCGACCGCCAATATGAGGATGCTGACGCCATGACCATGGCTCACGATCTCATCATCGACCAGTACTCGCCGATGGCGGAAGGTGACAAACCTCTCGCCACTTGGTACGCGCAAGGACATTCAGACGGTCTTGGCGACCGTCTGCTGATGTTCGACAACACGAGCGCACCCTCCTGGGAAATACTCAGGTTCAGACCGGCCCTCGGTCGAGACCCGAAGTTCGAGGCTGCTCTTCGAGAACGCGTCGAACGTCTGACTTCCTTTCACCATCCCGCCTTCCCTGTTGTCCGCCCGATCAAGGAATTGGGGCAAGGTGATGGACTGGCCGTCGTCTCGACGTACGCACCGGGGATGCGCCTTTCTGAAGCGCTGAAAAAACCCAGGGGCGCTGCTTTCGCCGTGCGAATGCTCCGTCAGCTCATGCCGGCGCTGGCCGCCCTTCAACAGCACGGGCCCGGCATTGCCCACGGTCTGCTGGACGTCGATCGCGTCGTCGTCACCGCCCAGGGGCGGCTGACAATGCGAGAGCACATGGTGGGGTCGGCGCTGGGAAGCCTGGAGCTTTCGGCCGCGAGGTTGTGGGGAGAGTTCGGCATCCTCGCCTCGCCGATTCGTACGACGACACCCACGCTCGACGGAAGAAGCGACGTCATTCAGATGGGGCTCGTCGTGCTGTCGCTCATGGCAGGACGCCGCATCGGACCGGACGAGTACCCCGACAAGGTCGAACAGCTCCTCGACGAAATCGCCGACCGGAGCGCCCGGCACGCGCGCGTCATCTTTCAACCGCTTCGCTATTGGCTCGAACGCGCCCTCCAGTTGGACGACTACATGTTCGAGTCGGCACAGGATGCCAACGAAGCCTTGGCCGAGTTGCGTGACGATTCCGAGCGTGGCGACGACTTCCTGGTGTCGCTCGGAGCCCACCCACGCGAAACGACCGAGGCGGTCAACCTTCTCGACGACGGTTCGGAATGGCGTCAGGGCCGGCGAGGCCCGCATCTGATTGGCCCCAAACGCGAAGAAATCCAGGAATCTCACATGTCGACACCTGTCATTGCGGGCGACGTGCCAGCTGCGCAAAACGACCGAGCTCGAAAGAGTGAGAAGCCCAGCCCACGAGTGATATGGACCGAAAACTGGTTCCGCTGGGCCGCGATGGCGGTTGCCGCGCTGTCCATCGGCGAGGCTGTGTTCATCGGCCGACTGTTGTACAAGCAGCCAACGCCCGCGCCACCCACCACCGCAGCCGTCGTGATCGACTCTCCCCAACCGGGGGCGAATGTCCTTGTCGACGACCTCCCGGTGGGAGTGACGCCGCTCGAGCTCAAGGTCGGCGACCGGGTGAAGTCCATTCGGGTCCTTCCGGCCGAACCCGTCGTCGTCCAGCAGGTGGCAGAAACGGAGAGTGCGCTCGAAGCGGAGAAACGCGCAGCCGCAAAACCTGACAGCCGACTGGCCGGCGTTCAAGGCACCAGCGGATCGCAGCGAACCGGTGCCTTCCGCTTGTCGTCGTCAATCGAAGTGCACGTGCTCGACGGCGACCGAGTGCTCGGATCGAGCGCAGAAGGGCCTATCGTGGCCACGGCCGGCCGCCACGAATTCGACTTCGTGAACAGCACGATTGGCTATCGGGAGCGAAAGGTCATTGATGTCAAGCCGGGACAGATCACGTCGATGGCAGTCACGTTGCCGAACGGCACGCTCAACATCAACGCCGTGCCATGGGCATCGGTCTGGATCGACGGCAACTCGGTCGGCGAGACACCACTCGGAAACGTCTCGATTGCCCCAGGCGAGCACGAAATCGTGTTCCGTCATCCCCAGCTCGGTGAGCGGCGCGAGAGAACCGTCGTTCGAGCGGATGGCGCAACCCGCGTGAGCGTGAATTTACAACGGTAGGGGCTGGGGTGAGATTGGAAAGGGCTAAGGGCTAAGGGCTGAGGGCTGAGGGCTAGGGCTGAGGGCTAAGGGCTCGGAGCGGCGGGAACGCGAGACAACAGCAGACGGTTCGAAGGGGCCGGGCTGCCAGCACTAGGCTCGGTAGTCACTTGAGCGCCGATCACAGGGCCTGCGACTCTCGGTGGAACGTCAACGACAACAGTCGCTTGTCCGTTCGCATCAGGTACGAAGAGCCCCGCGCTGACCGGCGCCCCATTCGTCAACAGCCACAGTTGATATGTCATCTGTGGAGGGGCCGGCGGCAGGCGCGATGCGCTGAGCACCAGGCCGCGCGTCCGGCTCCACAACAGTTGCGCGAACGATCGTTCGATGACGCCACCGGTGAGATTGATGCGGACCAGATCGGGCGCAGCCAGGATGGCACTGACGGTCTCGGCCCGCTGCGCCGACTCACGCGCCTCTGCGATTTGCCGGTTCGCTTCTTGTCGCGCGTTGGTCATTTCCTGGGTTGCCCGCTCGGTAGCCGCGTCCGCCTGGCGCTCGGCGGCCGCCACCCGGGCGCTCGCGTCGTTCAATCGCGTTTCGATTCGACGAACCAGGCCGAAAATGAGCAGGCCGGCCGCGACCGCCGCAGCGCCCGCGATGTACCACGAACGTCGCCCAGCGGCGATCGTCGGCAGCGATTCCCCTCGCTCGGCGGGGACCGCATGCTCGATCAGCCGAACACGGCCGGCCCGGGACTCCGCGGTCGAAGGCCCGGCGTCCCGGCCGTTTGCCGCCCGTCTGAGTTCGTCGTGCAGGTGGACCACGCGGTCGAGCGGCCACGCTGCTGTCGCACTCTGGGGCGGTATCGAGGTGGACGCGCCGACGCGCAATTCGGCTACCAGCGCCTGGATGGTGCGGGACAGGTCGCTCAATTGAAGATGTACGTCGTTCTGAAGGGCCACAAGCCGCGACTCGGCCTGATCCAGGCCGGTTACGGAATTGGTAGCGGCCTCGCAAACCTCTTTGAGGCTTGCTGCCTGGGCCTGCAGTTGTTTGAGCGGCTCTTCGTGCATCTGCCGGAGCACGTGCGTTTCACGGTCCAGCGTTTCTTCGAGCGTTCGGATGCGCTGATCGACGTTTTGAGTGCTGGCAGGTTGAACTGTTTCCTGATTCTGTTGCCACTGATGAAGCGCGAGACTGAACCGATCCAACTGGGCTTCGAAACGGGAAAGACGTTGCTCGAGATCGGGATCATCGTGATGCATCGGAAATCCGTTCGGATGATACACAAACCGATTGTTCCGGTCACGCGTTTTTGCCGATCACATCCTTTTGCGGCTTGACATTGCTGCCAAACGTACTACGATGACCATCCAGCCGAAATCTTCGACTATGCATCCTTCGCCTTCGCGAGGTGCACCGATGACCGTCACACGTTCCGTTTCCGTGGCTACGATTGTTCTTGTAGCGTTCCTGGCGGCCTTGGTCTCACCTCCCGCGGCCGCTCAAGACGCACTGGCGCGAGCGAAAGACCTGTACGCCTCCGCCGCCTACGACGAGGCTCTCGCGCTTCTCAACAAGTACGATCACGCAACCGGCACCGAGGGCCTCGAGGTCGAGGTGTACCGGGCATTCTGCCTGATGGCGCTCGGACGGGGCGACGAGGCACGCAAGGTCATTCAGCAGATCGTCGAAGTCAATCCGTCGTATCAACCGTCCCAGGCGCAGATGTCACCGCGGCTAGTCGAGACGTTTCGAGACGTTCGGCGACGAGTACTCCCGACGATCGTCCGCCAATCGTACGCCGAGGCCAAGGCGTCCTTCGAGCATAAGGACTTCGAGCTCGCGGGAAAGCAGTTCGACCAAGTGATCACGCTCCTCGACGACAGGGACCTCGTCGTCTCAACGGAACTGTCAGACCTGCGGATCCTGTCGAACGGCTTCATCGACCTGATCAAGACCATGCCGCAGATCGCCAAGGCGGTGCCGCAGGCCACTCCGCAGCCGGCACTGGCAAGCCCGATACCAGCAGAACCGGCGCCCGCGCCAGCGATCTATGGACTTGAAGATCCGGAGATCACTCCGCCGGTTGCCGTCTCGCAGGTCATGCCGCCGTGGCATCCGGCGAGACAAGAGTCGCAGACCTACGAAGGCACGTTGATCCTCGTGATCGATGAAAAGGGAGACGTCGCGTCGGTCAGCTCGCAGGGCAACCTTGTGCCCTATTACGCTCTCTTGCTGAACCGGGCCGCAAAGAACTGGAAATTCCGGCCCGCGACCAGGAACGGTGTGCCGGTGAAGTTCCGGAAAATCGTCGCCGTTCGCCTGAACCCGGACAGGCCGGGGAATCAGAATCAGGACGGCAACAACTGACGAGGGCGGCTCGGAAACACTCTATCGCCAGTCGCCCAAACCACGTTCGGCCTCGACGAGCACGACGTCGTACTTTTCGATCATCGGCATGAGCTTCTGTTCCAGCTCTCGCTTCCAGAGCTCCCCCTCGTAGAACTTGTCCTTCAGCGGCCCGCGGCTTTCGAGGTCCGGGAAGCTCCGCATGAAGAAAAACGTGTCGGGATCACGGCTCGCTCCCTTCGACATGCTTCCATAATGAGCCATGCCCGGTCGAGAGTGCTACCACTGCAAGCAGTGGATTGAAGAGGGGGAGGAGCACAACTGTTGGACGACGACTGAAGCGACTCTCACGATGGATCTCTCGGAGGATTTGCGAGACGCGTGGGAGCGGCTGCGCGGGACGGCCACGTCTTTCGGAGAGCAGCGAATCTATGCCTCGCACAAGTCGATCATGTTTTCCCGTCAGTCCTGCTACTTCTTCGTGCGTCCGAAGAGGAATTTTCTGGAGCTGTGCGCGTTCCTCGGTCGCCCGTTGGAGGCCCCCCAGGTGCGGCGTGTCGTTCGAGCGTCCAGGTCGAAATTCGCAAACTTCATCCATATCAGACACCGCGACGAAGTCGAGGCCCCGATCACGAACTGGTTGCAGGAAGCGTACGAGTTGTCCGCGGTGCTGGCCGCGAAGAATGAGTCAAGACGCTTAAAGCCGAAACGCGGGCCCATCAGGAAGAAAGCCAGGGCGAGGCGCGGTGCTCGTAAGAAGGTCGGGCGCCGGTAATGTCGGCCGCGGGTGCTAGAAGTCTCGACAGCCGACGAGCACAGGCTTGATGTCGATGACCGGTGTGCCGTCGATGGCTTCGATCGGTCCGATCCGCAACCGATTCTTGACTATCTTCCGCACCGTGACGCGATGAAGGCCGACCGGATTGGGCCGGTCAGGAGAACGCGTCGCAAACACACCCGTCAGCGGATTGCGCCTGTTCGAGCGAGGGTGCACCTTGAGAACGTCGCGCCGTGCCCGGTGAAGCCAGGTCAAGACCACGATGTCGGCACCGGCCTCGATCCCGTCTACACCCTCCGCTACGCCAGGACTCACCTCGAGCCAGGCGTCGGGTGCGCCTTCGCGGCCCTGCTTCGGTGCTGCCCCACGCGTTTTGAGGGCTGATCGGATCACACCAATTGGATTCACTCGAGCACTCTGGCCGCGCTTCATGGTCAACCTCCTGAGGTGTTTGTTCCTGAGGTGATTCGAAGATTCTCGATCACATCGAGACTTGACAGTCGCCGCCAGGCCGGTATTAAACCTATAGGTTAATTAACTGATACGTTCAGTAGAACTATGGCCGCCGATCAACTGAACACCCGGCGCGTCAGCTGAGCTCATGATGATCAACGAGGATCGTGCCACGGTCGAAGGGTTCGGCGATGAGTGGACCCGCTTCGACAACACGGCACTCTCGGCAACGGAACACTTCGCCGTCTTCACCCAATACTTCGCTTCCTTCCCTTGGGATACGCTGCCCTGCGACAGCGTAGGTTTCGACGCTGGGTGCGGGTCGGGCCGGTGGGCACTGCTGGTCGCCGAGCGTGTCGGGACGCTCCACTGCGTGGACGCCAGCGCGCAGGCCCTCGATGTCGCACGACGCCTGCTGACTGCCAAGTCCAACTGCGTGTTCCATCAGGCTTCGGTATCCGAACTGCCCTTCGCGGCTGGTTCCATGGATTTCGGCTACAGCCTGGGGGTGCTGCATCACACGCCTGATCCCGAACACGGGTTGCGCTCGTGCGTTGCCGCGTTGAAGCCGGGAGCGCCGTTCCTCCTCTATCTGTACTACCGTTTCGACAACAAGCCGTTCTGGTACCGATGGCTGTGGCAGCTCTCGAATCTCCAGCGCCTTATCATCTGCCGCCTCCCACGCCCGCTTCGGTTTCTTGTCTGCGACCTGATCGCCGCCGTGATCTACTGGCCGCTCGCTCGGACGGCCCGGATGTTGGAGCAGCTCGGAATGGCGGTCGAGACATTTCCGCTGGCCTACTACCGCCACCGGAGTTTCTATGTGATGCGCAACGACGCCCTCGATCGATTCGGCACGCGGCTCGAGCGGCGCTTTACCCAGGCCGAAATGCGGGGGGTGATGGAACGGTGTGGCCTGGAACGGATCGCCTTCAACGACCACGCGCCGTTCTGGTGCGCGGCTGGCCGCAAACGGCCCGCGAGTCGCCCTGAATTACCAGTTCCCGTTCGAGAGCCTGGTCGGCAGGATTGAGTCGCGCCCGAAATACCAGACCACCGTCAATCCGGCGGCGCACGACTTGTACAGCTAGATCAGTTTTCACTTCGGTGTAGCGTCGAGGCACTTGTCCACCACGAAGGCGCGAAATATCACGAAGACGAGCAGTCGCCGGAAGGCAGTTTCGCCACTGAGTCACCGAGTCACCGAGAAAACGCGGGCCTGAGAGCGCTCGACGCGGCGCCGCGCAGCGGCGGCTCAGTGGCCCGGTGACTCCGTGGCACAACCTTCGTGACGCTTCGCGTCTTCGTGGCTTCGTGGTTCCGTCTCTACATCGATCTGAAAAATGCGGTGGTCCGACCGAAGGCTATTGCACAACGAATCCGGCCAGTGGCTACTCTGGTCACCGTTGCGGCGCCGTACTCGTTGTCATCTTCTGCTGAAGGTCGTCCCATCTCCAGACCGTCGCGTCGCTTTGCAGGTGCACGCCGCCCAGCCAGCGGTCTATGCCGCACGCCGCAACTCTGTCCTCGCGGCCCTCGAGAATAGTCCGACCGGTTTCGGTGAGCATCACCGGTTGGCGAAACACGTCGCGATCGGAGCTTCGCCCGGGAGCAAATGCCAACAGCGCAGGTGATGTGCGGGACAACGCTTCAGCCATCGACATCAGTGAAAGGTCGGTCACGTAGTACGCATCTTCCCCTTGGTGCATCCGCGGGAACGCCGCCGAAAGACTGATGCTTCCGGGATAGGCAAGGCGTAAGAGCCGCCGTTCCGTGCGGGAGAGGCCGTCCGCGGTCCATGGGAACTCCTGCAGGAAACGCGTGATGGCAGCTGAGAGATAGGGCATCGCCGCAGTGTCGGCGTGCCGCAGACGATCGAGCGCTTCGGGCGTCGGCTTCCGGAACGCCTCCCAGGCACGTTCGGCCAACGAATATTGCGCCTCGCCAACACGTTGGCGCGTCTCGAGAAGCGGGGCCAATTCGTCGGGCGAGAGCTCGCCCAGTCCTTTGAAGGCAGGATGCCCAGGGAAGGATCCGACGCAGACAAGGCTCACCGTTTTTGCGGGCGGCAAACACGTGCGGATCCAGGTGAGGAGCTGAATGAGATTCAGTTGATCGAAGAGGTCGTGCTCGAACCAGAGGACCAGCTCGTCGTACGACTGGTGGCGTCGAATCGCTTCCCGCCACAGTCGCAGATCGTTGACAGGATCGACGTCAGCTTCCTCAGCTGGTCCAGCGAGATATCGAGCACGGACGTCGAGCAGTTCCGCATCCGTGAGACCGTCAGGAACCGGTCCTTCATAGAGTGGATCGGCCCAGATTGAAAGCACTCCCGGAATGCCTGCGGATTCGATGAGGCGGGTCGTGCACGTGCCGTTCGCCACATGCAGGTAGCGCATCACAAAAGTACCCTACTGCCGATCCTGCGCCGCCAGCCTGGTCACTTCGCGGTCCCATCCGAGCACAATGCGAATGCGCGGCGGTGGCGACGCCTCGGTACGGACGAGTGCCAGAAACCGGCCGTCGGTGGCCACGTCGTAGGGTGCGCCATACGTCCAACCCGAGCCGAACGCAAGGGGCGCCACGATACGTTCGGGCCCAATCTCGAAGCTGCCGCCGTTGTCGCGCCACGATCGGACGACGAGCTGTCCACCGCGGACCAGGGCCAGCGTCTTCCCGTCGTGAAGAAACACGGGGAACTCTCCCGAGTCCCGCGACAGCGCAATCGCGGGTCCCGACGTGGCCATCGGCCGCACGTAGACGACCGATCGGCCGATCGCAGCAGACTGATAAGCCAGCCAACGCTCGTCGGGCGACAGAGAGCCGCCATTATCGACGTGGCGCTCGGTGAGGCGGGTGATATGGGTGGGTTCTCGCGGATCGAGCAACTTCAACGGATAGGCGCCGTCCGGCTCGGAACCCTGAAAGACCAACCGGCCGTCGCGTGTCCACGCGATCGGATCGGTGTCATCGGGACCGTCAAGGACCGGATGCTCGGCACCTGTGCCAGCCACTTCTTTCACATACACGTCGAAGTCGCCTTTACGCATGCTCGTGTACGAGAGACGGCCATCGGGCAGCCAGACGGGGTTCCAGTTCATCCCGTCGATGTTTGGCAACTCTTCGGTACCACGTACCAGGTCGAGCAGGCGAATCACGAGACGTCCGGCCTCGAGACTGGCTGTCGCGACGCGATGGCCGTCTGGCGACAACTTGACGCCGATGAACGGCCGCGACGCAAATGCGAGCGGCGTGAACGTCCCCTTCGCGTCGATCCACGTGAGCTTGCTGGGCGGGACGTAGTGCCCCGGGAGATACGCGAGCACTCCACCGGACGCGACTGAAACTGGCTGTCCCCAGTCGCCGGCGGGATCGAGTTCCTGGGCGTCCTCGATCACGGGAAATGGTTCGCCCGTCACGTTCCCTGAGGCGGCATCGAACGCCACCGCGTGATACCGGCCCGTCCGGTAGAACAGGATGTGTCCGGTGTGAACCCACGTCGCCTTGGCGCCAGGAAACAGGACGTGGTACTCACTCTTGGCGGGATCGAGCAGCGCGATTCGGGCATCGTTGAGGCCGGTACTGGCGCGAACGATCGTGAACAGCACGCGGCCGTCTGGCAGCGCGGCCGGCCACCAGTGGCCGATCTCCTGCTTGTTCCGATCGGGATTGGTAAGAACCGTCGGTGTTCCGCCATCGGCAGAAACGACCGAGAGCCCCGACAGCCAGGCCCGCGAAAAGATGATCCGTTTTCCATCGGCGTCCCAGGTCGACCCGGGACCTCCCTGCACGTCGGTGACCGCGAGCGCGTCGCCGCCGGCGGTGGACACCTTGAACAGTTTGGCGTTGCGAACGAAGCCGATCCACGCGCCGTCGGGCGACAAGAATGGACCTCGGGCACCCTCCGTGCCTGCAACGGGACGCGACTCGATCGCATCGAACCGTCTCATGAAGAACCGGAACTCTCCTTCGACTTGAGCCTCGTAGACGGCGAAGCGGCCGTCGGCCGCGACGGCGACGGATGAAACGTTCATCACCTCTGGAGGTGGCTCGATGGCAAACCGGATAACTGGCGGCGGGGGCTCGGCAGCGGGTGACTTCGCGAATATGCCACGGGCGGCCAACGCACCAGCAACCGCGACTGCCGCGGTCGCAACGCCCGCCAGAAGCCACGGCATTCGCCTCCGCCATTGGCTGCCGCCGATCCGGCCCGCAAGGTAGTCGCTCTCCATCTCGGCGAGGATCAATCGTGCGTCCGCAGCGTCGTGAAGCCGATTCTTCGGATCACGTTGGAGGCAACGCCGAAGCAGGCGGCGCAACTCGTCCGGGGTGTCGTGCGGAAGCTGCGCCCAATGTATGTTCTGGCGCAGCACGGCCGCGAGCGTATCCGAGGACGATTTGCCCTCGAACGGACGAAAGCCGGTCAGCATCTCGTAAATCACGACGCCGAGCGCCCAGATGTCGGCACGCTGGTCGAGCGGCAGGCCACGGGCCTGCTCCGGCGCCATATAAGCCACGGTTCCGAGAACGACGCCGGACACAGTTTCAGGCGAGGCCAACGTCGGAGCGTTCATCGGATCGGAGCCGAGGGATCCGCTCGCCGGATTGAGGGCTTTCGCGAGGCCGAAATCGAGCACCTTGACCGCGCCGTCTGCGGTGAGCTTGATGTTGGCGGGCTTCAGATCGCGGTGGATGATCCCGCGCTGGTGCGCCGCTTCGAGCGCTTCAGCGATCTGGCGGCCGATCGGCAGCGTCTCTTCGAGCGGAATCGGCCCTTGTTTGATCCGATCTGCGAGCGTCGGACCGTCGACGAGCTCCATCACGAGCGCGCGTACGCCCGCCTGGCCCGAGACGGCTGAAGGCGACTCCTCGAAACCGTAGATCTGCGCGATGTGCGGGTGGTTCAGCGACGCAAGCAGCTGCGCTTCGCGCTCGAATCGCCCGAGCCGCTCCGGATCGGCCGCAAACAAATCCGGCAACACCTTGACTGCGACATCGCGGTTAAGCTTCGTGTCACGCGCGCAATACACCTCTCCCATGGCGCCCGCGCCGAGGGCGGACTTGATCTCGTAAGGACCGAGGCGAGCACCGGGAGCGAGAGGCATGCAACCGTGCGGATCATACGTCAGCCCCGCACCGTACCGGCATGCCCCAGCAACGGTGCTTGGCCTTCCACGGTCAAACGATGTACTGGAGAGTCGCAGTGAGATATATTCGGACGGGAGTGCCGGCGAAATCTAATCGGTCTTTCAACGGCTCAGGTCGATCTGACCGTGGCTCTCGATAACCACACCGCGAGGCCTTGGGATTCAGAAAGGTTTCTCGCCCGTGCGGGCGCTGTGGCAGGCGTGTGCTTCGCCGCGGCAGGAACGCTTGGCCTCATTCTGTTCGTGGGCCATGTGCTGACTCAAGCGAGAGCGTTCACGACACCTCAAAACATTCTCCTTCATTACGTCTTCCCCCCGGCGGTCGTGTCGTGCTTGTTCGGCGCCTTGAAACTCAGACCGCTCTATCGAATCCGATTGCTCACGGTGTGCGTCGCCGTGGCCGCCTCCGCGTACATGCTGGAGTTCGTGGCGTTGGCCTTTTTCATCGATCGTCCTCTCCCCGCGATGAACAGGTTGTGGGGTACGCGCAACAAGCTCGCCTACGCCCAGAATCTGACGCGGACCTTTGGCAATCACATCGATGTGCGTGGTGCCGAGGAGGTCATGGCATCCCTGCTGAAGACAGATGTCGACGCCGTTCCCGTGATTACCCCGAGCAATCACTTATTTCTCGAGCGACCGGATGGCACCATCAATTCGAAGGCAAACATCAACGGCGTTGAGGTCATGCCGCTCGCGGGCGCGTCGCTCAGGACGACACTCTTGTGCAACGAAAACGGCGAATGGATTACTTACCAGGCCGACCGTAAAGGCTTTAATAACCCTTCTGACGCCTGGGAACTTGGCGGCGTCGAAATCGCCGCCCTGGGCGATTCGTTCGCTCATGGGTACTGCGTGCCGCCAGGGAAATCGTTCGTCGATCTCATCCGGCAACAGCATCCCCGCACGATCAACGTCGGCATTGCTGGCGATGGCCCTCTTCTGATGCTCGCAACCCAGTCGCAGTATCTGCAATCGGTGCGGCCGAAAGTAGTGTTGTGGTTTTACTACGAAGGCAACGATCTCGAAGACCTGCAACGGGAAAGACGAAGTGCGCTCCTGATGCGCTATCTGAACGAAGGCTTCGTTCAGAACAGCCTCGCTCGGCAGCAGGATGTCGATCGGGCGATTCTCGCCGAGGTGCCCAACTTAGAGGCTTTGGCAGCAGAACGCGCTCGGTCAGTCGAACGTGCTCAACGACCGCTCACCCGCATGATCGTCTGGACCCTGAGCGTTGCGAAGCTGACGGCACTCAGGCAGAGACTCGGCCTGTTGAGCCGACCCGAAACGCATGAACAGGAGGTGATAGCGGATTTCCAAACGACGAATCTCGAGGTCTTTCGTCAGATTCTGACGCTGGCAAAACAGCGTGCCGAGCGCTGGGGAGGCGTCATCCAGTTCGTGTACCTGCCAGATTGGGAGCGCTTCACCCGGAGGTTTCGAACTCTTGGCGACACCAAGCGCGACGACGTATTGAGAATCGTCAGTGAGCTGGGCATCCCAATCATCGATACGGAGCCGGCGTTTCGGGCGCATGGCGATCCGCTTTCGTTGTTCCCGTTTCGCGAGGCGGGTCACTACACAGAGGCCGGGCATCGCGTGGTGGCGCAAGAGGTCCTCGGCCGATTACAAGCGAGTCCTGTGTTGCGTCACGCCTCCAACGGCGACGAACGTTGATCGAAGCCGGCCCCTCCCGACTGAGACGTGCGAAAGCGCGCGGCCCAGCCTCCTCTCTTGTCAGGGACTGACCCTACGCTCGGCCGGCGTGAGAGAATCACGCTACCTGATGGCGTTTTGAAAATACTGCGGAAGATCTTTCTTGGTGTCCCGGAGGATCTCGACGATGGATTGACGGTCCGCGAGTGATAACGCCGACCGGTAGCGCTCTTCCCGCTCCTGCCCCGATAACACTTCCCACAGCCGCCGGTAGATCGGGTCCTTCGCAGCGGGCGGCAAGGCATCGAACGCCTGCGAATAGATCAAGTAACTGCATGGGTACTTCATGATGCGCCGATTCAGATCGAGCTCATGCAGCGAGCGCCCCTTACGGTCCCGCGGCCCGATGGCGGAAAATCGCTCTGCGAAACCGGAGCCGCCTCGGACTCGTTCGGTCAGTTTCGCTTCATCGATGAACAGCAGGTGATCCACGACCTCGCTTGCCACACCTTTCATCATCATGGCGATGAGCGACTCCTCACCAGGCGAAGCCGTGAAGGGCGCGTGCAGCAGCGGGTCCGCGGCGCGCGCTTCCCAGCTGGCGCGCGTCAGGAGGTTCGTCATGCCCGCCTGGTGAGTGAACACGAGGTGGGCAACGACATCGCTCGTAAGCGTGCGATAGCCGTCCGCATCGAACAACCCCTCGGCAGAGACGAGCTCGTGGCTCGAGCGGCCGTCGAGCACCGCCACGTCGTTGCCCATGTGGTGGGCAGAACCGGTACTGCCAGTCACAAACCAACCGCCAAAGCGCCGGCTGAGGGCTTCGCCTTGATCGATGTGGCTCGGAACGCTGACGCCCCGAGACGGTTCCGGACGTGTCGAACTGAACATCAGGAAGCCGGGTACGCCAAGCGTATCGCCCGCCACGTGGCATCCCAGACATTGGTAAGCTCGAATGAACTGCGGCGGGCCGGTCGCGGCGTCGGTCCGCTGTTCGAGCGTGTAGAAAACGACGCCGGCAGACTCGTCGTGAGCCGCCACCTCGATGAGCTCTCCGCCGCGCACCCACCCAAGCGCGAGACGATCGTCGAAGAAAATCGCCCGTGGGTTCTGTTCGTTGATCAGCCGTCCCTGCAGGCTGGCACGTGAGAAGACGAGCAACTGCGAATCAATCGGGATTTGCAGCGCGTCGAGCGCCGATTTCAGGAACCCGCTCCGGCCCTCGAACGTGAGGCGGATGGCTCCGTCTCGAATCTTCTTGTTGACTTCGACGACGGGGTTGTTCAACGGGCCGGTCGAGTAGTTGATCGCCGGATCCTCGGGCGAGCCTCTGAACGTCCCCGCCCGCTGGGCGCCGCCCATGAGTGCCGGCATGCCACCGAGCACGTACAGGCAAAGGAGCAACGCCAGAATGGTCCTGCGGCGCATGGAGTCCCGATTTTGTGTGCCTGGCGTGCCGCCGTCAAGGGAGGAGAGTTGAGGTTCACTTCATGACGGGTACGCCATTGATCGACGCGTATTCGTAAACCATGGAGAACGTCGATCGTCCCACGATGACGACGCGCGCAGTGGATTGCATCGACACCGGAACGCGAATGCCGTTGATCCGCTCGTAGCGCCGCACGACGTGAACCTCGCGAGTCCAGATCGAAGGCCTCTTGATTAGCGAGCCCTCGATTCGCGCGAGGTCGCCGCTGGGTTCCGTCAACAGGATGCTGCCCTCGATGAGCATCGTATCGTGGCGCTTCGGATGTATGCCAATCCGAATCAGATTTTCTTCAGCCTGGGAATCTTCGCCGAACTCGTAGTTGCTGGGGGTCAGAGCGCCCCTCTCGATCTCACCGTTCTCTCTCAGGAAGCGTTCCCCTTCGAGCGCCGCGCGCAGCACTTTCTGGCGCACGATGCTGGAGCCGCTTTCGTCGACGATGGAGTATTGAAAGCCCTGAACGGGATCGAGCGAGGTCCACGCCGTGAGTCGAGCCCGCATCTGCCCGCCGCGCGTCTCTGCTTCGAGCGTGCGGAACGCACGATAGCTCGTGAGGGCCGGATCCGTACTGGCCAGGAACCGCTCGATAAAAGGGGGCCTGGTACTGCGGTCCGGCGAGACGTTCTGACGTGCCTCCGCGCCGGATGCGTGAGCGAGCACATAACACGCGAGAGCGCCCGCCAGAACACCGATGAGAAGTCGCTTCATAGTTGGCTCGTTGTCGATTCACCGCGCGCCCCCACGGCGAGTATGGTCAGGCCATCTGTGCTCCGAACAGCAGCCGACTCAACAATCAAAGCATGAAACTTGATGAGGGAACCATGAGGGAACCGAGATTTGAGAACTAGCACAGCAATCAGTGTCAGATCTGAGGGTTAGTCGTTGACTCTTGGTGACGAGGTGCTCAGGATAGTGCCCGGCATGTTGATCACGCCGTGCCCGTACTGCGAGACATCCAACGTCGAATGGCTCGAACAATTGAGTCGAGATGGATGGATGGACTATTACCACTGCCGGGACTGCGGGCACATCTGGCCAGTTGCGAAAGACGATTTCGAAACCCAAGCCGTTCAAACGGCCCCGCCGCCGGTTACAGAGAACCACAAGTAAGGCGCCGAATTGTTGACGTTCTGGTTGGAGGCAACTACGGCAGGTAGCCGTCCACGGTGACGGTGCCGCTCAAGCCTGGACGTGCGAGCTCGATACGCGGGCTCTGCAGCTCGCCGCCGCGCGATCGCTCGACCGTCACGATCTGCGCGCCCATTTCGGCCTCGCCGCAGCCGCGAGTGCCGATCGGATCGAGGTGGTGTGGTATCAGGCCGGACGGAGACACTCACCAACGTATCCGCCAACCAGATCATCAGCATCAAAGAGGGCAACGGAATCGTTGCCCACAAGCCTTTTTCGCGCTGAGGCAGCAGCAATGACGGGTTCGCTCTACGGGGCTTGACCGCGGAGCGTCAACGACGGAAGCGGACGTAGCGATTCTCTGGGGAGGCGTCTTCTGCTGTGTAAGTGACGACGTCGACCTGGGCGTTGTGATCGTCCTGGAGGATCAGGTTGCCTCCCTGGTTGCCGAGCTGGACGCCGTTGCCGTCGAGCGCGATCAAGACGGATTGCCCCGCCCCGAGTGTTGTGTTGATCGGCGTGACTCGGGCGTTCTTGTCCAACAGCCGCCAGTTCGTGAGCGTCTGCGCCGTCGTCGCCAGGCTCGCGAGAACGACGATCTCGCCGCCCGGATCCGCGCCACTCGGATTGATCAGAGCACGCTCGAGATAAACGGCAGATTGAACCGGCGGCGGGGGCGGTACGACGCCAGCAGCGAGGATCTCGCCGATGGGGGTGGAGCCAGAGGCAGCATTGCCCGCCGCGTCGGTCGGAATCCGCTGGGTCTGGAAACCGAGAAAGAGGCCAAGATAGCGATCGGGGAACGCCAGGATGAGTCCGCCGTCGTGAAACGCTCCGTTGTCCCCGGCATGCGGTCCGACGTTGCCCTGATTGAGGTGAATGTCGTGGATGCCGTGGAGACCGTCGGTATTGCCGAATTCGATGTCAATTGGCTTGTGAAGATTCCGGTCGAACTTGGCGCCGAACGCATAGAGCTCGCCACCCGCGTTCTTGCATTGGTCGAGATACAACGACAGCAGATCCTGCAGGTCGTCGCTGCTCGCATTGCCAGACGGTGGCAACAGCCGGCCGTGCTTCCAGTCGAACAGTGGAGCCTTGACGTAGTCGAGGGCGTGGCCCGCATTCCTGGCGACAGTGTTGAACCCTGATGCCTGAGCGGGAAGAGACGACAGGAGCGGATGGCGCGTGAGGGGATCGACCACCCAGAACGCGACGTTGGAGCCGGTGTCGGACTGCACGTTCACGGCAATCCGCCACGGTTGGCCGCTGTCCTCGAGAACTCGAATCTGCAGATGAGGAGTCGATTCGTTGTCTTCGCGCTTGTAGCGGTCGGGCCGGCCTCGAAGCACACCGTAAAGGATCGCCACGTCCCCTCCTTCGAACCGTCGCGGCCAGATTATCCGCCAATCACGCAGACAAGCCTTTCAATTTCAGCTGCTGAGGTCGAGCTGGTCGATCGATGTCAGACGTGTCATGAACGCACCTCTGCTAGAGTCACCGGAGAGGCGCATCGATGAAGCTCGATCTGCACGTCTCGCTCGCTTTCAACGGTCAATGCGAGGCTGCGTTCAGGTTCTACGAACGATGCCTGAACGGCACAATCACATTCATGCTGACATGGGGCAAGTCTCCGATGGCCGCCGAGGCGCCTCCGGATTGGGAGACGAAGATCTATCACAGCACTCTGAAAATCGGCGACGCCGTCGTGATCGGCGGGGACTTCTCTTCCGATCGGTACGAGCAACCACATGGCTTCTCCTTTGTGCTCCAGATGGACGACCCAATTGCGGCAGAGCGCGTTTTTCAGGCGCTATCGGAAAACGGCAGGGTCGACATGCCACTACAGGAGACGTTCTGGGCAGGCCGGTTCGGCGTCCTGAAGGACCAGTTCGGAATCACCTGGACCATCAATTGTGAAAAAGTCGCCGAGCCAACTGCTGCTGCCTAACGACTGAGCAAAGGCACGGTGCCTCGCACAGCCCAGGCGCGCGCGTCGAGCACAATAGGACGATCGTCACCCTCGCCGAGCAACCGCCGGCGTAAATTCAGCCGCAATTGCTCGCGGTCGCTCGTCGTAAGCGTCGCCACGTACGCACCCCCTGGACCTTGTCTTTCGAGGAACGGCGACCAGTAATCGTCGAACGAAGAGAACCGCGTCTCGATTGTGAGGGCTTCGTCGGCCACGTTCTCGAGCCTATGTTTGCGCCACAGCTCTGACAGCTCGCCGCTGCGGGACAGCGGCATATGTCGCTCGTCCTTCCCGTCTGCACTGGGACTGAGCGCAACCGCCTCGTCCCAGAACACACGCAACATCTTCATCCCTTCCCCGTAATCCCATACCGCAGCGGCGATCGTGCCGCCGGGCCTCGTCACACGGACCATCTCCTCCAACGCCTTCTCGGGATCCGGAATGAAATTCAGGATCAGCAGCGATAGTGTCCGATCGAAGCTTGCATCTTTGAAGGGAAGGTATTGCGCATCGGCAACTTCGAACCGGACACCCTCCTGTCGATGATGCGCTTGCGCGTAAGCGACGTACGGCTGAGACTGATCGACGCCGAAGACGCGACTCGAGGGAGCGGCTGCAGCGGTGGCTGCGGTCAATGCTCCCGTCCCCGATCCGATGTCCACGACGGCGTCGCCGTCGGCAACTCCTGCGAACTGCACCAGAAGTGGAGCGAGCTTACGGCTCCAGCGGCCCATGAATCGTTCGTACGCCTCACCAAGCGAGAACATCGGGGTGATCGGCTCCTTCCGGCGCGCTTACAGTTCGAGAATGCCTGAGGGCGCTCGCTACAACGTGTTGATTCTAAAGGCGAGGGCGAATATCGTCTTCATCTTGGCTTTTAGCGGCCAGTAGGAACTGAATCCAGCAAAGCGATGTCGAACAACGACTACGACGTCATCATCGCCGGCGGTGGCATCGCCGGTCTCACCGCGAGTCTGCAGTGCGCGCGGGCCGGCCGGAAGACACGCGTTTTGACCGGGCCCACACTGGGCGGCCACCTCCTGAGCATCGAACGCATCGACGGCTATCCCGGTTTCCCTGATGGAATCCCCGGCTATGACCTGTGCCCGATGATCCAGGAACAGGCCGCCGGAGAAGGCTCGGAATTCGACGCAGCCGAGGTAACCAGTCTCGGCGCCCACGACGGACGCTGGCGCGTGACGACTGGCGCCGGCGACCTGTGGGCTCGAACCGTCGTGATCGCAACTGGCACGACGACGAAGACGCTCGGAATTCCCGGCGAGGAGCGCCTGCGCGGCAAGGGCGTGAGCCACTGCGCGAGTTGCGACGCTCCTCTCATGCGCGCTCGCATCGTCGGCGTTGTCGGGGGCGGAGACTCCGCATTGCAGGAGGCGCTGACACTTGCGCAGCACGCATCGCGCGTGATCGTTCTCCACCGCGGCACGGCGTTTTCCGCGCAGGCCGCCTACTGCCGGGGCGTTCGCGAGCATCCGAAGATCGAAGTCCGCTTCGATACGATTGTCGAGGAGACTCTCGGAAATGGCGCGCTCACAGGTGTCCGCACGCGGACGGTGAGCGACGGGAAGACAGCGGATCTCGAGCTGGCCGGTTTGTTCGTGTACGTTGGGCTGGCGCCCGCGACGGCATGGCTGAATCAGCTGGTCGATCTCGATCCATCTGGACGCATCCGGACCGACAGTGCGATGCGGTGCCGTCAGGCGGGCCTGTTCGCGGCCGGGACTGTCCGTTCCGGATCGGCCGGGCGGGCGGCGGCCGCGGCCGGCGATGGGGCCACGGCTGCAATCGCCGCTGATAGATACTTAAGAGACGGAGCATGGCCCACCACATGAAGTGCTGGGTGCTCGGTGCTGGGTGCTTCGTGCTGGTGCTTCGTGCTCGGGTGCTTCGTGCTCGGTGCGTATAGCAGTTTTGAGAACGACAAGATGAATGAAAAGCTGATTGTTCATGATCCCCGTGGTTATCCACCGAAGGTTGTCGGCAAACGCCTGGCGCCGCGGCTGTCGTCGCTCGACGGAAAGACGATCTATCTGGTCGACTGCAGGTTCGACAACTCCGACGTGTTCATGGAGCAGCTGACGCGCTGGTTTGGGGAACGCCTGCCCTCGGTGAAGGTCCGCACGATTCGACCGAAGGAGACATGGGCCGACGATGAGGAGATGCGCGCCAGCGTCACCTCCGATGGCGCGGCGGCAATCCTCGGTGTTGGTCTTTGAAGCACCTGCAGCCCGACGGTCGTCGGGCTCGCGGTGGCGCTCGAGCAGGACGGCATTCCGACCGTAGCCGTGCACACGAATGTGTTCGCGCGGCTCTGCAAGGCGACGGCGCTCTCCATGGGCATCCCACGCCTGCGCCAGGCCTACGTGCCGCAGCCGGTGGTCGATCGTTCACCCGCTGATTTACGCGCGTACATCGACGGTACCGATCCAGTGTCGAAGCGGCCGTTCATGCAAGAGGTGATTGACGGCCTGACGGTGCCGCTCGACGAAGCGGACCTGCAAGGTGTGTCGTTCGAGCGGACCACGCCGCGACTCCTCGAACCTGACACGGAAGACTGCCTGCAGCGGCTGTTCGAGGAGAACCACTGGACCGATTTCCTGCCGGTAACGCTGCCGACCGAAGAGCGCGTGGAGGCGATGCTCAAAGGCACGAGCCATCCGCCGGACAAGGTCGTCGGCCGGCTCCGCCCGACGGCGTTCCGCGAGTTCTGGGAATTCACCGTAGAGAAAGTGGCGGTGAACGCCGTCATGGCCGGGGCGCACCCCGCGGACTTGCCAGTGATTCTCGCGCTGGCCGCGAGCGGCATTACGGCGCGATCGAGCAGCACCAATTCGTTCGCCACGATGGCGGTGATCAACGGCCCGATTCGCAACGAGCTCGGGATGAACTCGGGCATCGGCGCAATGGGACCGTACAACCATGCCAACGCGACGATCGGGCGCGCCTACGGCTTGCTCTCGACGAATCTACAGGGCGGTTCGGTTCCAGGCGAGACCTACATGGGGTCGCTCGGAAACTGGTACAGCTACACGGCGGTCCTCCCCGAGGCGGAAGAGCGCAGTCCGTGGCAGCCACTGCACGTGCAGCACGGCTTCAAGCCGACCGAGAGTGTCGCGGCCGTCTTCTTTGGCGGCTGGTACACGCACGCGGGCTACGGTCCGCGCACAACCTGGAAGGAAAAGATGCGGCACATGCTCGCCGCGGTCGAGCAGTACAGCCCGCCGCTGGTCGTGATGGATCCCATTGCCGCACGCGGCTTCGTCGAGCTCGGCTTCGACACGAAGGAGAAGCTGATCGAGTGGCTGGCTGAAAACGGGGTCATGACCGCGCGTGAGTACTGGGACAATCAGTGGACGCAGTACCTCATGAAGCCGCGCGCCGTCGCCGGCGTCGAGCCGTACGCGTCGCGATGGCGCGCCCAGCCCGACGAGATCATCAAGATCTTCGAGCCGTCGGAGATCAACATCGCCGTCGCGGGCGGTGAAACGCAAGGCGCATGGAAGATGATCGGCGGATCGGTGCGGGCGAAGGTGTCGATCGACGCGTGGCGATGATCGTCCTGGGCCGGTGACAGATTGTGCCGCCGCCCGACGTGGGGTCGGGACCAGGTCACAGCGAAGCCGCCGGGCCTTAGAGGTCTCGCAACAACTCGAAGTACTCGACTGAATAGAGGTTACCTGCCAACGAACTGTTGGGCCGGAGAGCGTCCCACCGACCAAGAAGTTGTATCGACGAAATTGTTCCCCGTCAACGTGTTGACGGGAGCACCTCGGACACTAAAGCGGCGAGCGTCTCCGTCCGATCCCATAGCAAAGCTTCGCCGATCGTTCGTATTGTCCTTTCTATGCTTTAAACCTTCAGGCGTCGAAGGGCGTCTAAGCACTCAGCGCCCAGCCCTGCCTCGCCCGTTCGATCGATACCCTATGCCGACATCCTGTCGTAGTGTGCTTCTCGCAGTCTCCGTTCTCTTTACTCCAATCTCCACGCAAGGTGAGACGCTGCAACAGCTTGGTGATGCGTTCATCCAACGTGATGCCCAGGGGGCCAGGTGGACCGTCGGTGCCGGGGGAGCCGCGCTGACGCTCGCCTCTAGCGCAGACCTGGACTTCTCGCTCGTGGCGTTACTCAGTCCATCGGGTCGGAACTGGATTGTCTCACCTCAGAGCAATGCCGTCGTCACGGTGAACGGCTCGAAGCTGCCGCTTGGCAGCCGAGCGCACGGCTTTCAATTCGAGAAGGCCTCGACAGCAAACGACGGACACGTGCTGCAACTGGACACCATCTTCACGCTCCGTTCCCCGAACCTGCGCATCACCCGACACATCGCGGTAACCGATGGGTCGCCGACCTTTGAAGTATGGACGACGTTTCAGGCAACCGGTGCCGATCCGGTGCTCGTCTCGGATCTGAACGCATTTCAATTCACAGTTCTCGCAGGCACGGTCCGCTGGCTCACCGGCCGACAAGGCGACCCTGGCGACGACACACGGAATACGGCGTTCCAGATGCGGCAGCAGGCGCTGACCGCGGGTGAGACGCTCGCGCTTGGCGCAGAGGGCCGGTCATCGGAGCAAACCGTTCCGTGGTTCGCTATTGACGGTGAGCAGGACGAGTTTTTCGGAGGCCTGATGTGGTCCGGACCGTGGTCGCTTGTCGCGAGTCGGAGCGCCGCAGGACTGACACTGGCGTGGGGCCTTGCACCGATGGCGACCACAGTCGGGTCGACGCCAGTTGACGGCCCACACGCCATCTTCGGCGTAGCGCGCGGAGCATTACCCGACGCAACGGCGGCGTTACGTTCGTACGTCTTGAATGGCATCCGTAAAGGGCGGCCGTTGATACCGCTCGTCACCTACAACACCTGGTTTGCCTACGGCACCAGGCTCGACGAGACGTCCATGCGCGCGGCAATCGAGCGCGCGGCTGGCCTCGGGGCCGAGTTGTTCGTCATCGATGCGGGGTGGTACACGGGCGCAGACTTGGGCGAGCCTTGGAATTTCGACACCGGTCTCGGTTCGTGGGAGGTCGACCCCGGGAGATTCCCGAACGGCATGAAGGCCCTCACCGATTACGCACATAGCTTCGGAATGCGCTTCGGTATCTGGGTGGAGCCCGAGCGCGTCAACTTTTCTTCCTTGGGGGCTGGAAGCGTGGACGAGCAATGGCTTGCCACTTCAGGCGGCGGCTACGGATCGGATCACTCCGGCCAGATCTGCCTGGCAGGTCCCGGCCGGCAGTGGGTGCTCGATCGACTCACGAAACTCATCGACGAAGTCCAGCCCGACTACCTGAAGTGGGACAGCAACATGTGGACCAACTGCGACCGCGAAGGCCACGACCATGGCCCGAGCGACGGGAGTTTCGCTCACGTCGCCGCTCTTTATCAGGTGTTGGACACGCTCCGGCAGCGTTATCCGGATCTCCTCATCGAGAACTGCGCCGGGGGTGCAAACCGGATTGATTTCGGCATGCTCCGATACACCGACGCGGCGTGGATGGACGATCGTACGGCGCCGTCGGCACACGTGCGTCACAACATCGAAGGCCTGAGCTCGATCTTTCCGCCAGCCTATTTGCTGTCGTTCGTCACGGACCAAGACGTCGAGCCGCTGCGAGGCGGGCAGGACGTGGCGCTGTACTTCCGGAGCCGGATGGGCGGCGCGCTCGGGTTCAGCTTTCAGATCTACGAGTTTTCAGAGCGGGAGATCGCCGACATCGTACGCGAAATCTCGCTCTATAAAGACATGCGCGCGACGTTGAGCGTAGCAGCGGCGGCACTTCTTTCTCCGCAAGTCGGGCTTGGAGATGTGCCGGAATGGGATGTCATGCAGGTCGCCTCCCCTGGCAGCGACATCATCGTCGTCTACGCATATCAGAACGCCCCCGGGGCCGAGAAGATCAACGTCAAGCCCATAGGGCTGAGGCCTGATGCGACGTACGGCGTGAGCTCGGTCGACGTCGGGTTTCTGGGCAGCGCGACAGGGACCGACATCATGACGAACGGCATTGATATCGTCACATCCCCACAATCAGCGGCGCACATCCTCCGACTGGTCGTTGAGAATTAGAGGCGTCACGTCCGAAGAGGCTATTGACTCAGCCTGAAGCTGTGCGACGTCTCGACGTGAACCGTCGGCGCCTTCGCTGGTCTCAAGGACGACATTGCAGTGGAGACCAGTAGCGCCATACCGAGGGCGGAGATGGCGCCGACGAGAGTAAAGCCGTAGGCCCACCCCATTCGCACCCACGGCCAGCTGCGCGGACGGCGCCAGTCGGATCCGAACGAGTCGTGGAGCAGCTTCAGGAAGTCGTCGGTGATCGGCTTCGGTGCCGCCGCGCTCCACAACTCCCACAGGAGCCATGCCGCGACCGCAATCAGCAGCACTCCACACCAGACGTTGAGCACCACATTCATCGCGCCTGCTCTGTATGCAACCCGTTCGCACGGCAGGATCACGGGTGGAGCGGCGTAGCAGTTCGTAAGATCGAATACGGTGACGATGTTGTCGGGGGCGGTGGCGATGAGCCGAGCGGCGAAAGCCAGAGCGCCGCACACCAGTACGCCCATCCAGCATTCCCACACCGCGAGCCTGAGCCAGGCGCGCAGCGAGTCCGGCGGGAACGTCAGCGGACGCCGCTTCCATGGGCTCATCTCTGGCAACACCGGCGCCGCCATTTCCTACTTCCATCTCCTTCGTGGTGTGTTCTCGGCAGGTACAGTGCCGGACTCCTCGATCGTAATCACTTTATTGGCGCCGTAATGACCCCAGGGCGGAGGCACGCCGTCACCCACGCGGATTGTGATGACGGGAAAAGGAGGAACCTCCTTCGGCCAAGGCGTGCGGCAGTCGCTGACGATGACCAGCAGATCGATCGGTGCGACCTTTCTCTCCGTGAACGCGCGCAGCCCGACACCAATGTCCGTGCCGCCGCCTCCATACAACTCGACCTGCGTGTTCGAGAACACCTTCCTCACATCGTGCACGGCGGCATCGCAGCACGCGACAATCACATCAGCGCCGTAGCCGAGTTGTCGCGTCAGGCCTCCCAGCTCCGTGACGGCTCTCGCCAGCTGCGAGTCTTTCATCGAGCCGGATGTATCGATCAGGAACCCCGGCCGCGGCCGCGGCTGATAGAAGCTGGGCATGATGAACTCGCCATAGCAGCCCTGCCGGCGGTGTGGCCGCCTGTACGTGCGGTCGTACCGGCCCAAGGTGCTGTCGCGCAAAGCTCGCCGCACCGCGTGACGAATCGTCGCCATGTAGTCGACCTTCGGCGCGAGCGTCGCGTGAGCCCAACGACGCCAGCCCTCAGGGACGTCGCCGTCGTACGGGGACATGTTCTCGATGCGTCGCGCAACCTCGCGCCGCACGAGCTCGGCCTTGATCCGATCTACACCCGGTACTCCTCCGTCGGCCCCATCATCGGCGGGAAGCTCCCAGAATCGCCGTTCGCCGTGCGCGCCTGACCCGCAGTCCTGCCACGGCTGCGAACTTCCGTCCGCCGGGTCGTGTCCACGCACTCGCGGCGGAGACGGCAGCTGGTGGTAGTAGATCTCGGCGTTGTGCCCGCTTTGCAGTCCATACTTGACGGGCAGCGGCGGATCGCCTGGCAGCGGCAGTCCCTCTTCGTGGAGGTCGTCGTTGATTTCGCAGTCGCCGGCGGTGTTCCAGCGCCGGTGATCACTGATGCCGGCGGCGTTCTTGCGCGCCTCGTGGTCCCGCAGCAAATGACTCACCTCGTGAATCAGCAGGCTCGCGTTTTCCTCGACGGTATGTGTCGCGATCCAGTCAAGGTTGTAGTACAGCCGCCATTGTGAATCCACGGCCATGCTCCCGATCAAATCGGTCTCGACCGGAACAAGACTGAAAAGCGCCGGGGCGAAATAGCTGCGCTGGTGCGCCGCCCGCACGCGCGCCACTTGCAGAGCGAGCGCATACCCCTCGGCCTTTTGATCGGAGCTGCGAATCAGCTCGAAGAGATTGATTTTCACGTCACTCTCTCGGAACCAGCTTCGCCATCTGCATCAGCTCGTAGAACGGACGGCACTCGTCGGGCAGCTTCATCAGGCCATCAGGGCGGTTCCTCTTGTCGCACAGCGTGCGCGCCGCGGCGGTGGGGATATCGGCGTTCTTCCTGCACGCAACGCCCAGGGCAATCATCGCCGCTTCCCATCGTTCGGGTGTCTTGTGGTTGATGACCGCGCCCGCGAGCGAGTAACAGATCGCATATGCGCGATCGACACGATCGGGCAGCACGAACCTGCGCGGATCTTTGAGGATGTCCTCAGGATCCGGCAGGTTCAACATCTCTCGGTACTCGAGAAACGGCAGGGCCTGGTCGCCCACAAGACCGGCGAGTGCCGGACCCTGAAGCAGACGGTTGCCCGGAGACACCGCCTCGATTGCGGCCAGCAGCCGGGACGCCAGATACCAGGTCCGCCCCGACGGCCACGGCCCGCTTCGCCGGGCCGGATCGTCGGGCGGCGCCATCCAGGCATCGCGGCCCGCAGCCTTCACATAGGCCGCGATCATCGCCCGTTGCTGATGGTGATGCTTCTGCAGGTAGTCGGCCGGCACGATCGGCAGATCGCTCGGCGCCGGAAAGTCGCTCAGCATCATGTCGCACCAGGTTTCGTGGTCCATGGGGAATTCCCCGTGCCACAACCGATTCGCCATCGGCGGTTGAATCTCCTGTCCCCCCGCGGCCCATTCGACGGCGTTGCTGGCGCACAGATAGACGACGCCGCCTTTCCCCGGTTCGTAGTTCGGCAGCGACAGCTCACCGCAGACGTTCTCCGTCAACAAGCGCAACATCGCCGCCTGCGTCGTCGGTGGCACGGTGGTGAGCTCGTCCAGAAAGACGATCACCATGTAGCCATCCTGGGCCAGGCGTTGTGCATCGCGCGCCCAGGCCATCGGCAGCAGCCTCACGCCTTCGGGCGTCGAAACCGGAAAGCCGCCGAAGTCTTGCGGCTCCCGAATGGAGCCGACCAATATGATGACTTTGCACTTGAGGCCCACGCGCGTGAATCCGGCTTCGAGACTCTTCGTGAACTCGGTCTTGCCGACGCCGGGAAAGCCCGTCATGTGCATCGGGACGCGAGCCTGCAAGCCGATCGCCATCAATTGAAGGAAATGCCTGAATTCCATCACGTCTTCGCTTCCACAGCGGTCCGCCAGTTAGACACAAAGAGCTTAGACACCCGAATTGGACACTCGGGTCAGCATAAAATCGGAGCGAGAGATTTCGGGCTTTCCCAAGCGAAGAACAACCATCTTCACTGTATAGAGGTCTATGGAACAACCCAATCCGAATCCTGGCCAGATCATGCAAATCGGCATGGGCTTCTGGGCATCAAAGGTCCTGTTGTCGGCCGTCCGGTTCAAGCTTTTCACGTTTCTCGGCGATGGACGAAAGCGCACAAGCGAGATCAAGGACCATCTGAAGCTGCAAACCACCACCAGGCATGTGTGCGACTGGCTGGACGCCTTGGTCTCCTTGGGATTTCTTCAACGGGATGGCTTGATGGAGGCTGCCTCGTATTCCAACACGCCAACAACGTCCATCTTTCTCGATCGCGCCAAGCCCACCTACATGGGTGGAATTCTTGAGATGGCAAACAACAGGCTCTACAGGTTCTGGGGAGACCTCGAGGAAGGATTGCTGACGGGAAGACCACAAAACGAGAGCAAGCATGGAAACATGCATTTCTTCGAAGAGCTCTACAAGAATCCGGAATGGCTCCATGAATTCATGGACGCGATGTCAGGCTTCCAGGCTGGAAACTTCATGGCTCTGGTCAACTCGTTCGATTTCTCGAAGTACAAGACGATCGCGGACCTGGGCGGGGCGGATGGTTTCTTGTGCTGCATGATCGCTTCGCATCATCCAGGTGTGACGTGTACCACCTACGACCTTCCTGCAGTAAAACCGGTCGCTGACGAGAGGATCGCGACATCCAAGCTACAGAACCGCGTCAAAGCAGCCATTATTGACATCGATAAAGCCGTCGAGTTTCCCTCTGCCGATGTGATCACCATGGGAAACATCCTTCACGGCTACAACGAAGAATCAAAGCAACAGGTGATCAGAAAAGTCTACGGGGCGCTGAATGACGGCGGCGTTTTCATCGCCATCGAAAACGTCATCGACAACGAGAGAAGGAAGAACGCCCTGGGGTTGATGATGAGCCTCAACATGCTGATCGAGAACGGCGACGGATTCGACTATACCTACGAAGACTTCGAAGGGTGGGCGAAGGCCGCAGGATTCAGAAAGATCGAAGGCCTTCCGCTCGCCGGTCCAACCAGCGCGGCGATTGCGTACAAGTGAACGTCTTCAGCCCGGACGCCGAGTTGATCTCCACTGTCGCCACCACTAAGATGCCGCGCGGCGGCCCTTTTGGCTGACCTGGAGATATGCCCATGTTGAAGCGCGCCTTATTGTTCGTCGTCCTGATGACCGCCGCTCCGGCGTGGTCATTCGCGCAGAGCGGCTTCGCCGATCTCATCGACCACATCCATCTTGCCGCGCCCGATCAAGCCAAAGCGGTCGAGTGGTACCACACACACTTCACAGCCGAACTCACACCTGAAGGCACCGATCGGGCGATGCTGGGCACTACGCGGCTCATCTTCCAGAAGAGCGAGAGTCCCAAGCCAAGCACCGGCAGCATCCTCGGCCTGATTGGGTTCTCGGTGCCCGACGTCGACGGCACCGTCAAGCAGCTGCAAGGAGCCGGGGTAAAGGTCGTCATGCCCGCAATGACGATGTATGGGGTGAAAATGGCGCAAGTCGTTGATCCTTGGGGGACGCTGATCGACGTCGTGCAGGACTCGAAGAAGACGGGTCTGCATCACATCGGACTGGTCTCGAGCGATCCAGCCGCGACGCTCGCGTGGTTTGCCGAGACGTTCGGTGGCAAGGTTGCGAAATTCGACAGCAGCGCCGACGGGATCAACTTCGGCGGCGTCTGGGTCACCGCCCGAAAGGGCACCAGTGAGCCGAGCGCGGGGCATTCGATCGACCACATCGGCTTCCGCCCGATCAACGTCGATAATTCAGTGGCGACGCTGAAAACAAGAAACATCAAGGTCACCACCGAGCCGCGAGCGCTGACGCTACCAAGCGGCGCCACGATGCGTCTCGCGTTCATCGAAGGACCCGGCGGCGTCCGGATCGAGCTCGTGCAGCGTGACAATCTGAAATAGGCTCGCGGTCCAGCTCGCGATCCCGAGCGCCTGGCTCGCTTGCCACTCGATTTTGATCGCGTTGGTCGTCTCGAAAGCGAGCCGCTCCGTTGGTGCGTTCAGATCAAAGAAGAGGCGCGCGGACCTGCCGTCCACGACGCCTGGGTTGCGGAGCAGCTCCAACGCGTGCGACAGCTCGTGGCCGATCGTCACCATCAAGTCCGTCCCACGTTTGCGTGGATCCACTTTGATGTGGAGGATGCGGTTGGCGCCGGCCTTCGTGACGTTCAGCAGCAGGCAGGCCAGTACGTGTTGCGACCGCACATCCCCCGATGAACGTAGACGATGCCGTCCGTCGCGCTGATCTCTTCGATCAGCTGTCGGAAAGTGCTCGAGCCGAGCACCGCCTCGTTCAGCGCGTGGACGATATCCGGGCTGCTGCCACGCACTCGGGGGGACCCTTCAACCGCCGGGCTCGCCTGCAGGAGAGACGCTGCCTCGACTCTCGACGGCTCGGCGGTCGCCGTCGAAGCCAATGACGGAAGCATGCACGCCAACGCCAGAGAACCGACCAGCTTCTCCATCACTTCCCTCTCCGTCAGCGCGCCTGGTTGGGCGCGACTGACGAAGACGCGGAAACAATGGGAAAACTGCGTCGCTATGTTTCTCCGACCGTTCCAAGCCCAGCTACGGGTGGGATTATGATGAGCCTCAACATGCTGATCGAGAACGGCGACGGTCCAACCAGCGCGGCGATTGCGTACAAATGAAGCTGACAAGTGATGAGGAGGACGACATGGAACACATCATCAGCAGACTGCTACAGGATTTCGAGCAGGGGAAGATGACGCGGCGCCAGCTCATTCAAAGCCTTGCGCTCGCGGCGGCGGCAGGGTCCACGGCGCGTCCCGTACTGGCGGCTGACACGCCGGTCGCGAAGGCGCTCTCCATCAACCACGTGTCGTACCAGGTGGCCGACTACCGCAAGACGCGCGACTTCTACGCCGGGTTGTTCGGGATGGCGGTCAGCAACGACGATGGCAAGACGCAGTGTCGGTTGACCTTCGGCGACAACATCCTCATTGCCCGGAACGCCGGCAGCCGCCCCGGCGGCAAGGTCGGCGTTGTTGACCACATCGCATACACGCTGGCCAATTGGGACACGGACCCGAAGGTCAAGCCGGCCGTCGAAGCCGACCTCAAGGGACGCGGGTTGCAGATCCGAACGACCGAGGGCAGCTTCCACGTCCAGGATCCGGATGGATTTGAGGTGCAGATGGGCGGAAAGAATCAGTAGTGTCGCAGCTCGAGCTCGTCGCGCTGGTGGTGCGGGACTACGATGCCGCAATCCGCTTCTTCGTCGACGTCCTGCAGTTCGAGTTGGTGGAAGACGCACCCTCGCTGACCAACGACGGCCGTCCAAAGCGCTGGGTCGTGGTTCGTCCGCCTGGAGCCCAAACGGGCGTTCTGCTCGCCCGTGCCGACGGCGAGGAGCAAATGGGCTGTGTCGGCCGGCAGTTCGGCGGCCGCGTCGGAATGTTCCTGCGGGTCGACGATTTCGACGCGGCTTACCGGCGCATGGTCGCCGCGGGTGTCCAGTTCGTTTCGCCGCCTCGTGAAGAACCATACGGTCGCCTGGCGGTGTTTTTGGATCTCGAAGGTAACAGTTGGGACCTTTTGGGGCGAAATCCGCGGCGATAGCGGAGTCATTAGCGAATCGATTCTTGAGTCTGATTGCGCCCTGGGCGAGAATCTCCACGGCCAGCCGGACCTCCGTTTGAGATTGAAGGAGGGTTGCGATGAGATTCCCGCTCACGTTCGCGCTGCTGAGCGCCGCCTTGATGTGCTCGCTGGACTCGACGGGACATGCCCAGGCGCCCACGCCAACACAAACACCGCGAACCGTACCGAACTTCGTCACGGTCACCGATCAGATCATGCGGGCGCCGAAGCCTGAAGATTGGTTGATCCATCGCGGTAACTATCAGGCTTGGGGCTACAGTCCACTCGACCAGATCAACAAGAGCAACGTCAAGAATCTGCAGTTGGTCTGGTCACGCGTGATGGAGCCCGGCATCAACCAGATCACGCCGCTCGTCTACAACGGCGTGATGTATCTCGGGAATCCCGGCGACGTGATTCAGGCGATCGACGCCGCAAATGGGGACCTCATTTGGCAGTATCGGCACGAGCAACCGCCGGCGACGGCGTTCCCCGCCAATCACGGACAACGCAAGCGCAGCATCGCGCTCTATGGCGACCGCGTCTACTTCGTCACCTGGGACAACATCGTCGTCGCGCTGGAGGCCCGCACCGGCGAGCTGGCGTGGCAGACCAGTCGCGGGGACGATCTCGCTGTCAGCAACTCGAGCGGCCCGATCGTGGCGAACGGCGTGGTCTTGGCGGGCAGCACGTGTCAGGTGGCCGGACACGGCTGCTATGTCACCGGTCACGATGCCAAGACCGGCAAGGAGCTCTGGCGCAACGAGATGATTCCGCGGCCCGGCACACCCGGAGACGAGACCTGGGCCGGTTCGCCGTTCGAGAGCCGTTGGATGACCGGAGTCTGGGGCCAGCTCACCTACGATCCGGAGCTCGACCTCGTCTACTACGGATCGAGCGGCGTCGGACCGGCTTCGGAGGCTCAGCGCAACATGCCGGGCGCGACCATGGCCGGCACGAACACGCGCTTCGCCGTTCGGCCCAAAACCGGCGAAGTGGTCTGGAAGCATCAAGTCCTGCCGCGCGACAACTGGGATCAGGAATGCACCTTTGAAATGATGATCATCGACACGCTCGTCAATCCGGGACGCGCCGGCATGCTGTCGGTGAATCCGAACTCGGGTGGCGGGCGCCGCAAGACGCTGACCGGCGTCCCCTGCAAGACAGGCATCGCTTGGAGCTTTGACGCGGCCACCGGCGAGTTCCTCTGGGCGAAGCCGACCGTCGAACAGAACGTCGTCGCGCGGATCGACGAGAAGGGGCTCGTCACCGTAAACGAAGACTCGGTGCTGAAAGAGGTCGGCAAGACCTACCACATCTGCCCGACTTATCAGGGCGGTCGTGACTGGCCGCAAGGCGCCTACAATCCGAGATCCAACGTCATGTACATGCCGTTGTCCAATCTGTGTCTGGACTCGACGGCGCGTACCGATCGCACGGCCGCGCCGCAGTTCGTCTACAACACAACCAATGTGGGCAAGTTCCCCGCCGGCAAGGACAAAGTGGGCCGTATCGACGCGATTTCCGTCGAGACCGGCAAGACGCTGTGGAGCTGGGAGACTCGAGTCTCGAACTACTCTCCGATCCTGGCGACGGGTGGCGGGCTCCTGTTCAACGGCTCGATGGACCGCTACCTGCGGGCGCTCGATGCCGACAAGGGCCAGGTCCTGTGGCAGACACGCCTTCCGTCGCAAGTCGTCGGCGGTGCGGTCACGTTTTCAATCAACCGCCGGCAATATGTTGCCATCACGGCTGGCGGCGGCGCGATCAGTGCGGTTGGCGTGAGCATGACTCCCGAGGCGGACATCCGCAGCGGGAACAACGCGGTGTACGTCTTCGCGCTGCCCGAATGAAGGGAGTGTGCGCTACGCGCCGGACTCGACGTCGAACGCAAGGGCTTTCTGGACGATGCGCCCGGCGGTGTCGGTCAGGCGGAACTGGCGGCCTTGATATTTGTAAGTCAGACGCCTGTGATCGACCCCCATGCACCTCAGGATCGTCGCGTTCAGATCGTGAATGTGCACGGGATCCTGCGTGATGTTGTAGCCGTAGTCGTCGGTTTCGCCAAGCGTGATCCCGGACTTGACGCCGCCTCCCGCCATCCAGATCGTGAACGCGCGCGGATGGTGGTCGCGGCCGTAATCGTCGGCCGTCAGCCTGCCCTGTGAGTAGACTGTTCGTCCGAACTCGCCCGCCCAGATGACCAGGGTTTCGTCCAGCAGGCCGCGCTCCTTCAGATCCTGAATCAACCCGGCACTGGGCTGATCGACCTGCAGGCTTGCCTTGCGGATTTCCTTCGGCAGGTTGCTGTGATGATCCCAGGCGCGGTGATAGAGCTGAATGAACCTCACGCCGCGCTCGGCGAGGCGCCGCGCGAGGAGACAATTCGCAGCGTAGGTTCCGGGCGTTCGCGACTCGGGTCCGTAGAGCTCGAAGGTGCGCTCCGGCTCTTTCGACAAATCTGTGAGCTCGGGTACTGAGGTCTGCATGCGGAACGCCATCTCGTACTGGGCGATCCGCGTCGCGATCTCGGGATTGTTCGTCGCTTCGAATTGAATCTGGTTCAGTTTCTCGAGATCATCGATGAATCGTGCCCGCTGCGACTTCTCGAAGCCCTCCGGGTCCGAGACATAGAGCACAGGGTCGCCCACCGACCGCAGTTTGACTCCCTGATACCGGCTGGCAAGAAACCCAGTGCCCCATTGCCGTTCCGCCAGCGACTGTCCGTTGCCGGTAATCATCACCACGAACGCGGGCAGGTCCTGATTCATCGTCCCTAGCCCATAGGACACCCAGGCCCCCAAACTCGGGCGCCCTGCGAGCTGAAAGCCGGTCTGCGCGAAGGTCACGGCCGGATCGTGATTGATCTGCTCGGTATGCATCGACTTGATGAAGCACAAGTCGTCGGCAACCTTGGCGGTATACGGCAGCAGCTCGCTGAGCCACGCCTGCGACTGCCCGTGTTGCGCAAACTTGAAAATCGATTGCGCGACTGGAAAGCTCGTCTGCCCCGCGGTCATCGCGGTCAGCCGCTGGCCGTTGCGGATCGAATCGGGCAAGTCGCTGCCTTGCATTTTTGCGAGCTGCGGTTTGTAGTCGAACAAATCGAGCTGCGAGGGAGCGCCGCTCTGGAACAGATAAATGACGCGCTTCGCCTTCGGAGCGAAGTGCGGCAGGCCCGGCAGACCACCCGTCGCGCTCGTGGCCGCGCTCTGCGCGAGCAGATCCGCCTGCAGCAGTTCCGCAAGGGCGGCCGCGCCGATCCCGATGCCAGCCTGCCCGAGGAAACGCCGCCGGGTCACACTCAGTGGATGTGGAGCGTCTTCGCGCGAGTCATGGCTACTCCTTCATCACCGTTTCGTTCAGGTTGAGGATCAGGCTCGTCACGGTCGTGTACGCGGCCAGCTCGCTGACGTCGAGCCGGGTATCGCGCGGATGTTCGCCGTTGCTCACATATTTCAGGGCCGCGTCCGTCCTTGCCTTGAACGACTCGAAATTCTTCGCGAACCCGTCGAGCAGAATCTCGATCTCGGCTTCTTTCGCCCGGCGCGCCGTCGCCGCGCGAAATGCATAGGCAATGCGCTCACGTGGCGTCGCTCCGCCCTCCTTCATCGCACGCTCCGCAAACACCCTTGCCGCCTCGACATACGCGACATCGTTCATCAGATCGAGCGCCTGCAGCGGCGTATTGGTGACTACCGGTCTGACCATATGGCTCTCGCGTGCCGATGCGTCGAAGTTCGCCATCGACGGCGGTGGGACCGAGCGCCGCCAGAACGTGTACAGACTGCGGCGATACAAGTCATCCCCGTGATCCTGCAAATAGGCCCCGCCATTCCCGATTTCGCTCCACAGCCCGTCAGGCTGGTACGGCTTTACCGAAGGCCCTCCGATCTTGTTCACCAACAGGCCCGAGATGGCCAGCATCTGGTCACGCACGATGTCTGCTGAGAGTCGTACGCTCGGCCCGCGTGCAAGCAACCGGTTGTCGGGATCCTTCGCCGCCAGCTCAGGGCTCACACGCGAGGCCTGCCGGTAGGTTGCGCTCATCACGATCGTCTTCTGCAGCGCTTTCACGTTCCAGCCGGTTCGCACGAACTCGGTCGCCAGCCAGTCGAGCAGCTCGGGATGCGACGGCGCCTCCCCTTGCGACCCGAAATCCTCAGTCGTCCTCACGATCCCGGTGCTGAAGTACATCTGCCAGAACCGGTTCACGGTCACGCGCGCCGTCAACGGATTCGACGGATCTACCAGCCAGCGTGCCAGACCCAGTCGGTTCGGTGGATATGCCGTCGGCGACGACACCAGCACGGCCGGCACTATCGGCGTCACCACTTCCCCGGGCTTGTCGTACATTCCGCGAACCAACACGTGCGTCTCGCGCGGGGCCGGCATGTCCTCCATGACCATGACGGTAGGAAGGCTTTGATAGAAGGCATCGCGTTGTGCCTGGGCGGTCGTCAACCGCGTCCGGGCCTGGGCGAGGTTGGCAGGTAGCGCATGCTCGAGAAAGTAGTCGCGGAGCTTGTTGGCCTGCGCAGCCGATCGTGCTTCCTCGGAGAGCGCTGCAATGGCCGTCACCGCTGTGAGATCGGCCAGCATCCCGGCCTCTGCCGCCGTCAGGGCTCGGTTGTAAATCCGCACATCATCGATACGGCCGTGGAACCGGTTCTCGGGGCCGCCGCCTGCACCGATCCGCAACGGCTCTCGCTTCACCGCGCCCTGGCTGTTGAAATCGTCGATGAGAATTTCAAGCGGCTGATCCTCGCCGTCAACGTAGATGTTGACGCCGGTCGCCCAGCGCGAGCCCGTGTAGGTCAGCGCCACGTGATGCCACTGGTTCAAACTGATCGCCTGCTTCGTCCGGAGTCGAATGCCTTCATCCACCCACTTCGTGACGACGTCGTACTCGATCTTTCCGTCTCGCAGGTTCAGTCCGTGTCCGTTGGGCTCGAACACATCCTCGTCCCTGGTGACAATCGCACCGCTCGGCGCCGTGGGATAGATCCAGGCAGCCATCGTGTACCCATCGTCGTAGGTGACAGTGGGATCGTTCGCACCGAGAGCGCCTCGTCCGGAGCCGTAGCTGTCGAAGCCGGCGATATCGCCGCCGAATTGAACGAAGCTCTTGCCGTCGAAGCTGGCCGCTTGCCCGATCTGACCGGTTGAAAAGTCTGGCGCAGGCGGGGCGCTTGGCTTTTCAGCCTGAGGCGCACGGGACGCATAGCCTGCTGCAGGACGCGGATTCTTCGTTTCCTGAAGTACCGCGACCTGAGGCGCGAGGTCGCCGTCGAACGAGAAGTAGGCCACGAGGCCGCGAGCCGGCGCCCATTCAACGGGCTGGGACGTGTTCAGCGACCGTTCCCATTGCTTCTGCGCCCGCTCCAAATCCGGCTGCAGCTTCGCATATGCAGTCTGGGCGGCCGCCAGTTCATCGTCGAGCTTCTTCAGCTGCGCCCGTTGATCCGGGAGAGGTGCCGCGATATACGGCGGGGAGTTGCCCACGCGCCGGAACTTCCCGTGCTCGGGCACATTATTGAAATACGCAAACAGCTGATAGAACTCCTTCTGCGTCACCGGATCGAATTTATGGTTGTGGCACCGGGCACAAGCCACTGTCAGCCCCAGAAACACCGTCGCAGTGGTGTCGACGCGATCCACGACGTATTCCGCCGCGTACTCTTCGGGGATGATGCCGCCTTCTGAATTGCCGCGATGATTGCGATTGAAACCTGTTGCAATCTTCTGGTCGAGCGTGGCATTCGGCAGCAGGTCGCCCGCCAATTGCTCGATCGTGAACTGGTCGTAGGGCATGTTGCGGTTGAAGGCATTAATCACCCAGTCGCGCCACCGCCACATGAAGCGCTCGCCATCGGTCTGGTAGCCGTTGCTGTCGGCATAGCGTGCCGCGTCCAGCCACGGGAACGCCATGCGTTCTCCGTACCGCGGCGACTGCAGCAATCGATCGACGACCTTTTCGTACGCGTTCGACGACCGGTCCGCCAGAAACGCATCGAGTTCGGCGGGCGTCGGCGGCAGTCCCGTCAAGTCGAGCGACACGCGACGAAGCAGCGTCGCGCGCTCCGCTTCAGGCGAGGGCTTCAACCCTTCCTGCTCCAGCCGTTGCAACACGAACGCATCAATCGGATTGCGCACCCACGAGGCATCCTTCAGCCCGGTCGGCAACGGTGGCTGTTTTGGCGGAATGAACGACCAGTGTTTCTGCCACGTCGCGCCCTGTTCAATCCATCGCGTCAGCAGTGCGACTTGCCGCTCGGTGAGCGGTTCGCCGGCCGCCCGACCGGCCTGACTTCGCGGCATCCGGATAGCTGGATCCGTGGCAGTGATCCGGGTGATCAACTGGCTGTTGGCGGGTTCGCCAGGCACCACTGCGAATCGCCCGCCGCGGAGTGCGTGCTTCGCGCCTTCTTCCAGATCAAATCGCAGCGTCGCCTGCTGCGTTCCGGGTCCGTGGCATTGGAAGCACTTGTCCGAGAGGATTGGGCGAATGTCACGATTGAATTCGATCGTCGTGGGCAGGGTTGCCGGTGTGGCCGCAGGGGCCGAGGGCGGCCTCTCTTGCGGCGCCGGCTGCGCGGCCTGCATCACGCTCACGCACAGAAGCAGTGCGATGGCAAGTGTCCACCTTGGGAGCCGTGAGGTCGTCATCCTGTCGTGGAAGGTGTTCATAAAATCCCGGCGGTCAGAATACTGACATGGAGCATCAACACCTGGACTGAGCACGTGACCAGGTGCCGCGTTAGGGGATTGTAAGGCGGCGGGGCGGTAGGCGATGCGTTTTTCGACCACTCGGGCCACGCGTGGCCGCGGGCCGCTAGATCGAAGGTGGCGCAGCCCTTTCAGGGCTGCGCCACTGTTGTTACTAGACGTCATCGGCCGGCTGACCCGGTGTCACTTGGTTCCTCTCAACTCCACAGCCTTCCAGAACTCCGCGTTGGTCTGCGGAGCCGCTGACGTGTGCACGTTGATATAGCGCTCGAAGTCCAGATTGAGCTTCTTGAGGACCGGCGCCAGGGCCATGACGTGGTCGTTTGCCGGCTGTCCCGCTGCGGGCAGCGAGAAATCGCCCTGGAACACGATCTTCTCCTTGGGGATGTACGCGATCAGCAAGCCGTTCGAGTGAGGAGCCGGAAACGCGTGATACATCTCGACTGTCCGCGTTCCATCCGAGTACACCTTCTTCTCCGCAACCGCTTCGATCTTCGCTTTCTTCGGGTTCTTCGCGAGCGTGTCGTTCACCAGTGTTCGTGGCGTGTTGAGCGCCTTGTCGAAAAACGCTTCATTGTTCTTCTGCGTGATGATCGTTGCCCCTTCAGCGACCAGCGGCGGCAGCCCTCCGGTGTGGTCGGAGTGAGGATGCGTGTTCATGACGTAGCGGATCGGCTTGTTCGGGATGAGCTTCTTCGTTTCGGCAATGTATGCCAGCCCGCGCGCCTCTGACTGTCCGGCCTCGAGCATCATGACGTAGTCCTTGAACTCCACGATCACCGAGTCGTAGCTGCCGGCTCCGGTGGTGAGTCTATACAGACCATCACCCAGCTTTTCGGTGGTCACGGTCATGGCAGGTGGGGCACCGCCGGCAGGCGGTCCGCCACCACCGGGACCACCGCGGCCCGCGGGAGGTGCAGGCGCTGGAGCCAGCGACGCGAGATCGGGAGGATTCGCTTTCGCCGCAGTCACGTCGACTTCGAAAAATGGCCATCCGCCGCGCGTCTGCACGATCTTCGAGGGCGCCATGGCTCCGCCGAAATCCTTCCAGCCCGAGTAGGTGGCGACGATCTGCATATCGCCCATGATGTTTTCGCCGAGCCATGTCTCGACGCGCTCGACGAGATTCTGGTCGGTCACGTACCCATTGATGACGTAGTTCTTGCCAGAAGGTGCTTTCACCGTTGGACTCCAGCTCAGGACGGTGTAGTTCTTGCCGTCGGCCTTGCGTCGGCTCGCGGTGGCGTTGTTCTCAGCCGCCCCTTTTAGAAAACCCCAGGGTGTGATGTAGAGCGCCACCGAATTGGCCCAGGGTTGCGAGACGTCCGCCTGCTGGGGCGTGACCTGCTGGAAAAGCGTGCCGGGCGTCACCGTCGTTGACCCACCGGGTCCGATGTTGTTCGTTCCTCCCGTATGACGCGCCGCGGGCGCCGTGAGATCGACCACGACGACATAGTTGCTGATAGGCCGCATCGGATCGTGGGTTCCCTTGCAGATCATGTCGGCGGCGTTGGCTCCGCACTGCTGGAACGCCACGTCTTTCGCCGTTCCCGAATACGTGATGGATTTGGGATCGCCCAATGCTTTTTGCGCGTTGGTAATGACACTTTTTGCGTCCTGCGCCATCGCGTTCGCACACAGACACGCGAGGCTGATTGCAACAAGAGCTAGTCTTTTCACGGCTCCTCCTCCTCAAAGATCGCGATTCGTGCCCAGGGATTGTAACCGCGACCGGCGCAGTTTCGGGCGAACCCCGCCCGACCAGGGCCCGCGCCGGCGATATGATGGCCGCCTCGGTTAGCAGGGCCCAGCGCTCATGAAGCGAAGCACCCACCTCGCGACGACTTCTCCTTCCAGGCAATTAGACACGTTCATCCGCAGGTTCGATCCAGCGATTCGAAAGCTCGTGCGTGAGGCCCGGGTAAAACTGCGGCGGAGGCTGCCCACCGCCATCGAGCTCGTTTACGACAATTACAATGCCCTCGCCATCGGCTTCGCTTCATCGGAGCGGATGTCCGACACCATCGTCTCGCTGGCGGTCTATGCCCGTGGCGTGAATCTCTACTTCATATACGGTGCGGCGCTCGCGGATCCGCACCACCTGCTGCTCGGCAGCGGCAACCAGGGCCGGTTCGTCCGCCTCGAGTCGGCCTCGACAATCGACCGGCGCGAGATCGGGGAGCTGCTGGCCGCGGCAATCGAGGAGGGCGAGACGCCCCTGCCACGGCGCGGCCGGGGACGCGTCATCATCAAGTCGGTCTCACCGAAGCAGCGTCCACGCCGACGGTAACTTCTTCCTTCAGACTTCTTCCTTCAGACTTCTCCTCTTCAGACTTCAGATTGCCCTCGAAGGGGCCCGACCAGGCGCGCGGCGGCGATGATCAGGATGAGCGTCAGGAGGTCCGCAGCGGCCACCATGTAGAAACCGGCAGCGAATCCTCCGGTCCAATCCCGCAGAATCCCGAGCATCTGGGGTCCGAAGTAGCCGAACAGGCCGGCACCGAGGCTGACGACACCGATGGCGTTGCCAGTCTCACGCCCACGGGTGACAGTGCCCGCAATGCCGTACAGCTGGTTTGCAGCGGTGAATCCAAGCGACAGCACGGCGGCAGTCGAAAGCCGGAAGATCAACAGGTTCTGGACCGCGGCCGATGCTGATGCGATAGCCAGCAAGGCAAACATACCCGCGAGAACCATCCACTTGTCGTAGCGATCCATGAGCGCACCGACGCCGAGGTTCACCACAATCGCGCAGAGAAAGCCGGTGCTAATGATCCAGCCGGCAGCGACCGCATCGAGGTTGAATACCGAGCGGGCAACCGACGGCACGAAGTACGTCACGGTGAATTGGCCGAATCCCCCAAGGCCGACGAGCAGCGCGAGCAACCATACGAGCGGGCTCTTGAATGCGCTCTTGCCGGGTGTCACTCGCTCCGCACCGGCGTACGCGTTCACGCTTTGAGGCTGTGAAACGGATCGACGCGGATAGAGCATCGCGAAGACCACCGCGCCGACAACCGCCGCCGCGGCATAGCCAAGGATCCCCGTTCGCCATCCAAGCGTGCGCTCGAGCATCCCGCCGACCGGCGCCCCGACGACGGATGCGAGTGACGACGTTGCGCCAACTATGCCCATCGTCCGCCCCTTGAGCGACGGCGGAGACGTGACGGCAACGGCGACAAGCACGCACACAAACGCGAACCGATAGCCGACGATGGTGATGCCGCGAGAGGCAAGGGCGGTGGAGAAGCTCCACGCGCTGCCGAGCAGGACGCTTCCGACCGCCACACCCAACAACCCCGCGATGACCGTGGGTTTCTCGCCCAGCCTCTTTGCCGCCAGTCCCGCGGGGACACTCAATGCCATGGCCAGCAGGCCGTAGATGCCGGTAAAGAGTCCCAGCTGCGTGAAGCTCATCGCGAAGTCGTGTTGAATGGACGGCAGGAGCGGCGAGAATCCCAGGTTCGACATCTGCAGCGCAAACATGGCCGCGAGTGTCCCGACGAACGGAGCCAGCCATCGACTTGCCGCAGGCGTCTCGGTCGCGATCATTGCAGCTGCTCCTCAATGAAGCGCCGAACGCGCTGGCGCATGGCCTCGGGATTCCAGGCTCGCGGATCGACCACGTCGGCTTCGATCGGCAAAACGGCGATGCCGGCTCTCTCGAGGGCTTTTTCGATGAACAGCCTCCCAGTCGCCGCTGAGGGCATGGCGGTTGGGTGCAGGACAAGCGCGGCGTCGATGCGGTGCCGCACGGCCTGATCCACGACCCACTCACCAGCCCACGGCGGGTTGTGAAGCTGCTCGTTGAAGTTCGTGATGCGGCTCGCCAGTGCCGCGAGCGGGTCGTCCAGTCCGTAGCGGATGTAACCGTCGGGGCCGAACGCAAGGTACATCGACCAAACAAAAACCGCCCCGTGATTCGCTTCAAATGCGGTGTAGAAATCGGTGTCGTGCCACAAGCCGGCGCCAACCCACATCAGCCTAAACCGTTCGTTCGGGCAGGCTGCAATGCCTTGCTCGACACGCCGCCGCACCTCGTCCCGAAACTGCCCGGCGTGTTCGAGAGACCACGGCGAGCCGCGCTCCCACTGCGTGGGCATGACATTGGCGATCTGTTCGGTCATCCGCACCGGCGTTTTGGGAGCCGCACAAATCAAGTCGCGCACTTCTTCGAAGATTTCTTCCTGCGTGTTGATCTGCTGCATAACTGCACGGAGCGCGTCGATGTCGAACGCGCGGCCGCTGATTTTTTCCAAGCGAGCAATCAAGGATCGAAGCTGCGCCGTCATGAGCTCGACGCGGTGTGGTTCTACCAGCTCGCGCCAGTTTCGCCGCGCGTCGTCCCACCATCGTGGTGGAAGATGGGTCGCGCCAGGACTATCGAGGAGGAATAGCTCAGCGCCGAGTGCGTCCGCCCACAAGTGGAACACGCGCTGAATGCAGTCGCAGGTGAGTCGAGCACAAAGAAGCCGGGGCGGCGGCAGGCCACCCCATGGCGGCGGCTGGCGATCGCCGAAAAGCGTCGAGGCCAGGCCCAGGCTGCAGTACCGGCACAGGCCATCGTGATATCCGGCTTCCGTCAGCAGATCCAGATAAGCACCTGCCTGCCGTTTCGCTGCAATCAACGCCGCCCACCATTGATTACTCACAGCAGGGACGCCCATCACCTGGAAGATTTCGAACGGAACGTCCGCTTGGACGATCGCGTACGGCTGGCGCTGCTCGAAGACGGCCTGACGCAGCGCGCCGAACGCCCGCTTCTGGTGCTCCGCAGCTTCGACGGTGGACGCAAGTTGCTTATCAGGCATCGCGTCTCGATGCGTGTTTCGCCGCAGCGTCGAGGAACGCGGTCAGATCTGTGCTCGTCAAGCCTGGCGGAACCTCTCCAGCATCGCCATGCCACAGAAGGTGCGGAATGCCGTGCGTGCTCGCACGCTGTCGCCACCGCGGATAGTCCCAGCCGCGGACGCCATCCGACGAGGGCAACCAGAACACCACGCCGTCCGCGTCCGTCAGTGCTTCGTCGAACCACAGGTCGTCAGTTTCGCTCGGGCGCCGGCTTCCATCACCGTGCCGGTAATAGTGCTCGGCGACCGCGGTGAGCGCATCGGGACCCATCGAGACGTCCGGTCCGACTCCGCGCGATCCCCAAGGTGAGTCTTCGCCGACGACAACCGTGCCGTGAGACTCGAGAACCGCGTGCAGCTGCAGCTTGTCCGGGCCCTCGCCGGCGATCAGGAGGCGAGGCCCGGCCAACACCGGACGCGTGCTCAATTCTTCGGCCGCGGCGTTGGCCAGCCGCGTGTATTCGCCCGGCGTCATCACGTGCCGGGCACCCAGCATCGGCATTGCTTCAGAGCCGCTGATCAGCGCGCTGCGTCGGAGGTTCAGCAGCCGTCGCGCCGCCGCGAGCGCGCCGTTCGCTTCGGCGATGTTGCTGGCAAGTTCGTCAGCCGACCACGGACGTCCGGTAAGCGCCTGGACGTCCCCGGCGAGCGCCTGGGTTCTGCTCAGGACGTACGCCCGCACCTCCGAAGAGTCAGACTGTAGAAGGTCGTACAGAAGCAGAGCCGGGCAGCGAAAGCCGTCCGCCTTTTCGCGCGCGAACTCGCGCAGATACAGGTAGGCCTTGTACTGTTGTTCCGATGAGCGAGGCATCACCAGCGCGCGCAGAGGGGACAACTCGCCGGTGAACGCGGCTTCAACCAGTGCCCGGACGGATGGCGAGAACACGCCGGGCTCGAGCCGCGCGTCTGCCATCGGCGTTGGCGCGGTCGACCACCTCAACACGACCGATTCCCATCCAGTTGCTCGAAGCAGCTCGGCTGGAACGGCGGGTGACGAGGTGCCGATGACCGAATGTCCAGCCGCGCGTAACGCCGCCACATAGTGGAGTGGGCGTTGGAACGCCGAGGTCAGCGCATCCACAGCCGGGTGACTGGCCACTGCCTTCTGAGCCACGTCAGATCACACCGGCGGACTTCAATGCGGCCATGCGCTCAGCCGAGTAGCCCAACCAATCGCTGTAGACCTGGTGGTTGTGTTGACCCAATGTGGGAGCGGGAAGGTCCAGCTCATTCGACGCGGCCGAAAACCTGATCGGCAGACCCATCCCGATCACCTCCGGTTGCCCCTCGTCGGGACGAGCGAGCAGCACGGTTTCCTTGCGCGCGCGGACCCGTGGATCGCGAACGGCCTCCGCGGGCGATCGCACTTCCGCTGACGGAACACCGTGCCGCTCGAGGCGTTCCAGCACGCTTGCCGTTGATGCCCTACACGTGAACGCTTGGATATAGCCGTTCAGCAGATCAACGTTTGCCACGCGTTGATCTCTTGTCGAGAACCGCGGATCTTCTGCCAGTCCAGCTTGATCGATCGCACGGAACAAACCTTGTGCGAATTGCTCCGTAGGTGCGCAGATCGCAACGTACCCATCCACGGTCGGATACACACCGAACGGCGCCAGCCGTGGCACGGTGGGTCCTGTGCGGGTAGGAATGCCACAACTCTCCAGCAGATCGAAGGGTTCAGAGGCAACCAGTGACGTCAGAGCGCCGAGCATGGAAACATCGACATGCTCCCCCCGGCCGCTACCTGCGCGTTGCTGCAACGCCGCCAACGTTCCAATCACGCCGAACAACGGCGCAATCATGTCCCCGAAAGGTACGCCCACCCTGACCGGCGCTTCACCCGACAGCCCAGACGTCATCATCAAGCCGCTGAGCGCCTGAATGATGGTGTCCATCGCCTTGCCGCCGCCATCGGCCGCGCCAAAGCCCGTGATCGAGCAATAAACGAGTCGCGGATTCACGTTAGACAGCTGCTCGTATCCGAAGCCAAGCCGCTCGAGCGTTCCCGGACTGAAGTTCTCGACCAGGACGTCTGCGCGCGCGACCAGGTCCGCGAACACCTCGCGGCCGCCAGGACGCTTCAAGTTCAGCGTCACGGCCTCTTTCCCGCGCAGCCTGTTCAAGGCCGACACAGAAACATCGTCCACGTGTTGTCGCCCGAGCGTGACACCCTTACGCCCGAGATAAGGTGGGTTGCTGCGACAAGGATCGGGCCCCTCCGGGTTTTCCACCTTGATGACGCGAGCGCCAAGCTGGGCTAGTAAGAACGTCGCGTAGGGTCCTGCCAGCGCGATCGTGAGGTCCAGGACGACGATGCCGTTGAGCGGCCGGCTTCCATTGGGCACAGCTTTCTCCTCCGCCAGCAGGTTGTCGAGTATATCGTTCGCGCGTCCTGCTGACGGGGGTCGTATAATCCGTCGCTCGAGATCGCGGCATGGTGGCCAACGGCACTGCGCACCCCATCTCTGAGGCTCGCAAGGCTGTGGCCGGGGGCTGGGTCGGTTCAGCGCTCGAGTACTACGACTTCTTCATCTACGCCACCGCGGCATCGCTCGTCTTTCCGCAGATCTTCTTTCCATCCGACAATCCGACGGTCGCCATCGTTGCATCGCTCGCGACTTACGGGGTGGGCTACGTCGCCAGGCCGGTGGGCGCTGTCGTCCTCGGGCACTGGGGAGATACGCATGGCCGCAAGCAGGTGCTGGTCGGCTGCATGATCCTGATGGGCATCTCCACCATGGCCGTCGGATTGCTGCCAACGTACGAGCAGGCCGGAGTGCTCGCACCGAGCCTGCTGGTCGTGCTGCGCCTGATTCAGGGATTCGCGGTGGCGGGCGAGATCTCCGGCTCGAGCGCGATGATTCTCGAGCACGCGCCGCTCGGCCACCGCGGCCTCTATTCGAGCTTCACCCTCCAAGGCGTACAGGCGGGCCAGGTTTTCGCCGCTGCCGTCTTCTTGCCGCTCGCGCGATACTTGCCGCGGGACGCGTTCATGGCATGGGGGTGGCGTGTGCCGTTCCTGTTCAGCGCGCTCGCTGTTGCAGCTGGGTACATCATCCGCCGGCGTGTCGCGGAAACGCCCGTGTTCGCCGAGCAGCACGCGCACGGAACCATAGCGCGAGCCCCTGTCGCTCAGGCCTTCACCCACAGCGGGGCGGACATGCTGCGCGTGACGTGCATGGCACTCATGAACGTCATCCCTGTCGTCACCACGATCTTCGGCGCGGCCTACGCCGTGCAGCCTGGGTACGGCATCGAAATGCGTGAGGACGTCTACCTATGGATTCCTGTTCTCGGCAACTGCCTGGCGGTGCTCGTCATTCCGTTTGTCGGGCGCTTGTCGGATCGCATTGGCCGCCGGCCGCCGATCGTGGCCGGCTCGCTCGCCGCTGGCCTGCTCTCGTTTGTCTATCTCTACGCGATTAGCGTCAGGCATGTGCCGCTGGCGATCGCGATCTCGCTCGTGATGTGGGGTGTGGTCTACCAGGGGTACAACGCGGTGTTCCCGAGCTTCTACCCGGAGCTGTTCCCCGCGCGCATACGGGTTACCGCGATGGCCATCGGGCAGAACCTCGGCACGATGCTTACGGCACTGCTGCCCGCTCTCTTCGCCGCCGTTGCGCCGCCGGGCTCATCGAATATCCCGGCGACGATAGCGGCCATCACCTTCGCCGTGACGGTCGTCGCGGCGATCGCCGCATGGAGCGCGCGTGAAACGTATCGCGTCCGTCTTCGCGACCTTGGAGATCCGGCCGCTGTGCCCGTCGACGAACGAGAATACCGGCGGCTGCGGACTCAGGCGGTGACGGGGGACCCTGCGCGGATCGAGCGCTGAATCGTGCGCGTTCAAGGAACCTTCGCAGATCTTCGAGCGAAGGATTGACGGCTCCTCGTTCACGGCATTTCCCATCCAGGCGGGCCGGGAATCGTTCGTGTGTGATGGAACGTGTACTCGCCAAGAAGGCGTTCCTGCCCTTTTTCGTCGACCGCCAAGAGCCGCGCGATCATGGTCGCCGAGGGTGACGCCTTCGCCCACGTAATGGACTGCTGGCAGATGACGTTGCCGGTGTCGGAGCGAACGGGGATGTCCGCCATTCGCTGACGCTCAATGCCTCGTGGATCGCACCAGCTGAGATCGACACGCGACGCTGTCGACAAATCCACGGCTAAACGCGCCACCAGCAAGTCATCGTCGGCCGCCACCGTACACTGGACGCCTTCACCCTGCGGCGGGGCGTACTCGCGCACGCGCAGCCCCGCTTCCGCCGCATGCTTCACGTACTGGTCGCTGATCACGACCTGCAACGATCCCGATCGCGCGAGCGCGCGAACACCCTCGGCCAGGGCGATCACCTCCCGAAGCCGGTCTCCGCATTCGTCACACGTCATCAGGTGCTGTTCGACGGCTTCTTCATCCGCGGAAGGCAGGGCGGCAAGCCAGTAATCCATGAGGACTGCCGCCTCGATGGGATTCGAGCACTCGACGTGGCCGCCGCGGTGTGCGGTCGTGGTCACAACGTGGCCCCCATGCAGGCACGCAATTGCTGAATCGCGCGATGTCGGATCACGCGCACATTCGCCTCCGAGATCCCGAGAAACCCTGCTGTTTCCGCGCCGGTCTGCTCGTCGTAGAAGGTCATCACGATGACGGAGCGTTCACGCTCATTGAGGGCCTGAACGCAGCCGGCCAGTTGACGGTCGTCGAGCCTGGGTAGTGGGGGCGAGTCTGGCACGAGATCGCGTCCGAACATCGCCAGCAATTCTTCCTGGCGACGCCCGGTGCGCCGCAGGTCCATCACAGTCATCCGGCATGTGCCCAGCACGAAGTGGGCGAGCTTCTCCGGTTCTCGCAGGCGAGTGGCGCGCAGCGCTTCGAGTACCTTCAGCAACACCTGCTGCACGAGATCGTCCGCGGCAGACGGTGATCGCAGGTGGCGGAGGCCGTAAAGCTGAATCCGCGGCCCCATGCGGCGGCACAGTTCAGCCTCTGCCTCGCGATCACCTTTAGCAATGCGCGGCGCGAGGTCGGCGTCGTTGAGCCCGACATACATCGCGCTCCATTCTAAGACCGCCCCCCTTCGAGAATCACGCAGGCATGCCGTTGAAGATGTCTCGTATGACGCGAACACTGCCGTCTGCGACGCGCGCGTACGCAGTGACGTAGGTTCCTCCGACGGGCTGGCTTGGTGATCCATTCTTGGGTTGCAGCGTGGCGTTCCAGTTGCCGTGCTCGATCACAGCATTCCCGAATTGATCGGCGGCTTCGGGTCGAAGTTCGAAACCCTGAAGTCTGAAGTTGGCGAACACGTGTGTGTACCAGGCACGCAGCGCGGCTCCTTGCAGGGCAGGCTGACCTGGAGGCATCACAGCCACGTCGGGGGCAAAGATATCGAGCGCGGCTTCGAGATCTCCGGCGTTGACGGCCGCGACGTGCTGCGCGCGAACCCGATCCACGGCATCCTTCAGAGAGGTAGACGATCGTGCGCTCGTCAACCTCGCCGGCACATCTGTCCGCTCTGGCAACGGCCCCAGGATGTCGACACTGTATTTCGATGCGACTGTCATGAGTTTCGCCATGTCGGGCGGAGCGGGCGTTGGCTCACTCATCTCCACGACGAACTGATCGAAGCCGCCGGGCGCGCAGAGAAGCAGCATTCGTGCAGGCGCGTCGCCGGTCACCTTGAAGCCGTGAGGGATGTTGCGCGGACCGAAGACATAAGTGCCCGGCCCCGCCGTCGTCCAGTTGCCGTCGCAGACAAAAGCCATCTCGCCCTCGAGGACGTAGAACGCTTCGTCCTCGAGATGATGAACGTGATACGGCGACGCAAATCCAGGCGGCATCACATTCTCCACGAGTCCGAATGCGCCGTTGGTCGTCTGTCCGGTCGCTCTGAGTATGGTTGGAAGGCCCAGGAAGTAGATCGGCGGTTCCTCGGTTGTGTTGACGTAGGGCCGCAGTCCTTGAGTGAGCATCGTGTTCTCCTCGGCGATTCGCGGCTGCTCCAGTTGCACGCTCGCGCTATAACCACCATGTGTGATGACGGTGTCGTTGCGTTACAGCGGGGCCTGCGGTCGAGAGCGCCATGCGTAGCGCAGGGCGAACAGGGGGCGAACCGGAAAGAGCTATCTCACTTCACAGTGAAGAAACGGCTCGACGAGAATTCTTCTTTCGGAGCGCTCACCTCCATCGCGCCGGGCGCGCTCTTGCGCCAGGTCGCCGGCGGCGAACCTGTGGCGCGCTTGAAGGCCCGGTTGAATGCGGCCTCCGAATCGTAGCCGACGCGTGTGGCAATCTCCTGGATGTTGAGTGAACCGTCCCGCATCATCTGCTTGGCCAGCTGCATCCTCCAATTGGCCAGGTATCGCATGGGCGTCTCCCCGACCAACTCCGTAAAGCGTTGCGCCAGCACGGAACGGGAAACCGCGACCTCGTGGGCAAGCAGATCGACCGTCCAGTCGCGCACGGGATTGGCGTGCAATAGACGCAGCGCGTGCCCGACGGACGCGTCGTTCAGCGCCGCGAGCCAGCCGCCCTGATTCGCGGGAAGCTGCTGCATGTACTCTCGAAGGATCCCGACGAACATCAACTCCGCCAGACGTCCAAGCATCGCGGTATTACCCGGACCTGAGACTCGCGCTTCGTTGATCGTGAACTTCAGCGTCGTCGCCAGCCAGGTGCCCGATCGTTGCGACACGGCGGCAGATTGCCTGCCCTTTGCATCGAAAGCTTCCAGTGCCGCGCATTCGTCGCGACCGCGTACGAGCAGGATGGTCGGCAGTGCTTCGACCAGTCGGGTAAATCGTTCATCGGAGCTCAAGTAGCCGCAGATGAAACGCGCCACCCGCCCTCCCCCACCTAATATCAGCTGCGGCGGGTCGTCGCTGGTCTTCTGCGACACCACGGAGATGAGCGGCGTGGCGCGCAAAGCGCTGCCGCGATTGCGCATGACGTGCTGCGCGCCGTGAGGAAACACCACCACGTCGCCTTCCTGCATCGTCAGCGTCGGATGTCCATCGCATTCGACGTCGCACTCGCCTTCCACGAGAATGTGGAACAGCACGACGCATTCCGCGTTGGGAATGACAATGGACGCGAGCACTGCGGGAGGCGGCGACTCGATGGCCCAAGGCGACGAGAACTCTCCCGTAAAGAAAACCGCACCGGACAGGCGGACGACGCGCAGCACGTCGGAAAGCACATCCATGTCGTCAATCTTCGCTGTATCGCGCGAGCGGAGGATGAATGGACAAGGATTCCAGAATGGCAATCAACACGTCAAGACTATGCGACAGCAGAATCGATATGCGTCGCAGGCCGCCCTCCGGACGACGGGGCCAATCCCACCTCCAGGACCGCACACTCGGCCAGCCGGGTTGCCGAATCGGGATCGTGAGACGGCAGATAGACAAGCGGCCGTTCCTTCGCAAGAGCAAGAATCTGGTCGAGCGTGCGGCGCGTCACGCGCGGATCGGGACTGACGCCGTCGACTTTCCCAGCCAGGAGCAAACGCTGGTTATAGCTCGTGTCTCCTGCCAGGAGGAACGAGGGATCGCCACAGACAAGAACCGAGACATGGTGCGGAGTGTGACCTGGCGTCGGGACGATCAGGACGTCGCCGCGCGCGGTCAGCGCCATCGCTTCTGCGAAAGGCCCGAGCGGCCGGTCGAAGCGAATGAACTCTGGCTGCCACCATTTCGGCCAGCGGTGCGGTAGATAGCCCTGCACGCGCCCCCCTAATCCGCTGGCACGGTGGAATTCTTCCCGCGAGACCCACACGCGGCTTCCTGTCAGGTGAACCAATCCGCCTGCATGATCGGTGTGGAGGTGCGTGAGCACGACCTGTCGGACGTCGCGAGGGCCGATACCCAGCGCACGCAGCTGCGGGCCAAGCTCCTCGTCTGGATGCACCGAAAAGCGCGCGGCGCGGCGATAGAACGGATGCCAGCGCGGGTGATATCCGCGTTCGTGCACGCGCGTCGTTTCGCCAGTGTCCACGACGATGATCCCCTCGTCGTGCTCGATGGCCCAGGCGTAAATCGGCAGCCACTCAGACCATTCTTCGTCGAACAGCATGTTGGCGAGACGCGCCGGTCCACGACCGCGCGATTCCATCTGTGGGCGTCTCACTTGTACCAGGCCGGTGCGGATAGGGTGGATTCTCGTCATGTCGTGTGCTCCTTGTGATCGATCCATCGCCTTCTAGTGAGCAGTCGCTAACCGTCGGTGCCAAAAAAATTACGGCCGAGCCATTTTCGTCAGCAGCGCGTCGAGCGCGGCGGCGAGTGCCCGGGTGGGTTGCTTGAATTCGCCGAAATAACGAAACCGCGTGAACTGTTGCAGGGTGCCGAGCCAGGCGGTAGTCAGCAGGTCAATGTCTATGTCCTCAGTGACGCGGCCTTCACCGCGGCCCAACTCGAGCAGACCGCGCACGTCGCCCACGATCGAATGTCGCCGGACCCGGTCGGGCATTTTGGGCCAGAAATGGCGCAACCAGTCCTGAACGTACAGCACGCTGTTCGGGTCGCGATCGAGCGCGGCCAGATACGCGTCGATGACGGCGCGCTGCTTTGCGGTAAACGTGGTCCGGGATGCGATCGCGTTCGAGACCAGGTCCGCAAGCTCGAGGTAGCAGCGCTCGAACAGGTAGCGGGCCAGATCGTCCTTGCTCCGGAAGTGCTTGAAGAGGGCTGGGTTGGTGAATCCCGAGGCCTTGGCGATGTCGCGGACGCTGGTCTCGCAGAGCCCGTCGCGCACGAACAGCGCCAGAGCCGTGACCAGAATTCTTCGCTTCGCCGGCGCATCCCGCTCCGACACATAAAAAGGCGTGATGCGGTCTGGCGGGGGGGTTCCGCGTCCCATCATTCGAGGTTAGCACATGCTAACCTCGCCACGCAACACTTTTGCGAGAGCGCCTCGTGCCAGCCGCAGCGACGTAGAACAAGCTCGGGCTTTGTCACGCCAACGACGAGGGTTTCGACCTGCACGTCGGGATGGTCGTCTCGGCGGGACAGCTGCGTCGAGCCGAATATCGCCGCCCTTGCCTAACGGGCGAATCCTCCCTGCGTATACTTCTGGTTGTCGGGGGACATCTTGCAGGCCATCCGGTGCGTGAATCTCATCAAGACCTATCCCGCGAAGCCGCCGGTCGAGGCCGTCCGCGGACTCGACCTGATGGTGGAGCGTGGGGAGTGCTTCGGGCTGCTTGGCCCGAACGGCGCCGGCAAGACCACCACGATCGAGATTGTCGAAGGCCTGCTCGACGCCACGGCTGGCGAGGTCGAAGTGCTCGGCATGCGGTGGGATCGGAACGCCGAGGATATACGTCAGAGGATCGGCATCTCCCTGCAGGAGACGAAGCTTTCTGAGAAGCTGACGGTTCATGAGACGCTGGCGCTCTTTCGAAGCTTCTATCGTCGCGGCCTTGCGCCCGAAGAAGCAATCGCCAGCGTGGCGCTTGAGGAGAAAGCCAACGTGTGGGTGGGCAAGCTCTCGGGTGGACAGCAGCAACGCCTCGCTGTCGCGTGCGCCCTGGTTGGCGATCCGGACGTCTTGTTTCTCGACGAGCCCACCACTGGGCTCGATCCGCAAGCGCGCCGGCAGCTCTGGGACATCATTCGTTCGTTCGGTGAGCAAGGCCGCTCCGTGCTGATGACCACCCACTACATGGACGAGGCCGAACGGTTGTGCGACCGCGTAGCGATCGTCGACCACGGAAGAGTCATCGCGCGTGGCTCACCGCGCGAGCTGATCGCCAGTCTCGGCGGCGAACATGTGATCGATTTCACCTTGAGCAACGGCCAGTCGCTCGACCCGAACGCACCAGGCGATCCGGTCGACGAGGTCTTGAGAGACACTCCCGCCGTCATTGCCGTTCGCAAAGAAGTCGAGCACTATTCCCTCTCCGTCAGAGAGCCCCATATCGCGTTGCCGGCCATCCTGGAGCGACTGCGTCAGCATCGGTTCGAGTTGGCGAGTCTCACGACCCGTCACGCGAGCCTGGAGGACGTATTCGTGACGTTGACCGGGCGACATCTGCGAGACGAGGAATCGACCTGAGGTCATCGACCATGGCGTCCAATTCGCAGCACTACCGGCCACTCCCGCAACTCGTCCTCGCGCGGCTGCGCGCGTTCTACCGGGAGCCAAGCGCGGTGTTCTGGGTCTACGGCTTCCCGCTGCTCATGGTTCTCGCCCTGGGCATCGCATTTCGGACGACGCCCGTGGAGACCGTGACCGTAGACGTCCAGGCCGGCCCAGGCGCGGAGGAGACTCGAAACACACTGCTCCGTCACTCGGATGGAAAAGGGTTGATCTTCAAGGTCCAGATGAACGACGAAGAAACCAGCCACCGGCGCCTGCGGACGGGTAAGACGGACCTGGTTGTCGCGGTTTCATCTGAAGGCACGTATCAATACCGCTTCGACAAGAGCCGGTCTGAAAGCCGTCTGGCTCGGACGGCCGTGCACGACGCCTTGCAGCAGGCCGCAGGCCGCAAAGACGTCGTGCGCACCTTGCCCGATCAAGAGATGGTCGAGCCTGGCAGCCGGTATATCGACTTTCTTGTTCCCGGGCTGCTCGGCATGAATCTGATGGGCGGAGGCATGTGGGGAGTCGGCTTCGCGATCGTAGACATGCGCATTCGAAAGCTGCTCAAACGATTCGTTGCGACCCCCATGCATCGCAGCGACTTTCTGCTCAGTGTCATGATCAGCCGACTCTTTTTCATGATTCCCGAGGTACTCGTCCTCCTCGTCTTCTCCTGGCTGTTCTTTGGTGTTCGCATAGGCGGCAACGTTCCGGCCTTGCTGGTCTTGATTGTGGTGGGGGCCTTCACCTTCGCCGGACTGGGACTCCTCGTCGCCAGCCGGGCGAAGACCCTCGAAACGGCCTCGGGCCTCATGAACCTGACCATGCTGCCGATGTGGCTGCTGTCGGGCATCTTCTTCTCATCCGATCGCTTCCCTCAAGTGGTTCAGCCGATCATCAAGGCGCTGCCGCTGACGCCGCTCATCGAAGGACTTCGAGCGACGCTCCTGGAGGGCGCGTCGATTGGATCGCAGGGCTTCAATCTGATGATCCTGGCTATCTGGGGCGCGGTGACGTTCGTGCTGGGGCTCAAATGGTTTCGGTGGAGCTGATCGATCTCTATCCGACGGGCGAGGTTTACCGGACCCGCAACGCCCGGGTTGATCACGACGTCACGATCACGGTCCCCTGACCTGACCTCGTCGCCGCAGGCGCTCCGGAATGTCGCGGCCTTCCTTGAAGCCGGCATGTGCGCGTTCGTCAGGCTCCGGTAAGGTCACGGTTGACATGTGACCTTATGGTCACATATAGTCACAGGGTGTTCGACGACGATTCGGTGTTCAGGGCGCTCGCAGATCCGACCCGACGATTCCTGCTCGATCTACTCTTCAAACGTGACGGTCGAACGCTGACGGAGCTCGAGTCGGAGTTGGCGATGACGCGGTTTGGTGTCATGAAGCACCTCCGCGTACTCGAGCGTGCGGGCGTCGTCGTCACGCGCTGGGCGGGCAGAGAGAAGCTGCACTTTCTGAACCCGGTGCCGATCCGGATGATTCACGATCGCTGGATCGACAAGTACACCGAGCGCCGCGTGTCGGCGCTGTTGGAGCTCAAGACCGAGTTGGAGGCAAAGGCATGGCGTCAGAGTCGAAAGCCGGCATAGCGACGACGCAAGTCTACGAGGTCTACATCAAAGCCCCGCCGCAGGCCATCTGGGACGCCATCACGTCGCCGGAATGGACGGTGAAGTACGGCTACCAGGGCGCCGTCGAGTACGAGCTGCGTCCGGGCGGTGCGTACCGGGCGCACGCGACTTCAGAGATGAAGGCGATGGGGATACCGGACGTGGTCATCGATGGCGTGGTCGAAGAGGCCGACCCGCCGCGAAAGCTGGTGCACACTTATCGCTTCCTGTTCAGCGACGCCATGAAGGCCGAGGGCTTCACGCGCGTCACATGGGAAATCGAGAAGGTCGCGGCCGGTTTCTCGAGGCTCACCGTGGTCCACGAGCTCGAAGGCGCGCCGATCATGGGCGGGATGGTGGCAAGCAAGTTCTCGGAGATGGGCACGGGCGGCTGGGCCTGGATTCTCAGCGATATGAAGTCGGTGCTCGAGACCGGGAGCTCGATGTAGAACCCGAGATCAACGGAATGACGGATCACTTGACGAGGCGCTCGAGTAGTGCACGGCCTCGCGGCGACAAGCGGTAGCCCACCTCGAGGCTCTCGGTGAGACCGAGCTCTTTCAGCTGGCGGACGCGACGCTTGAACGGCGGCACCTCGGCGCCTGCCTGCGGCGCAAGCACGCGCGAAACGATGCCGGGCTGGTCGGCGATGAGCTGCAGGTAGCGTGTCGTCCACGGCGTCGAGCTCGCGGCGTCGATCCTGGCCAGCCTCGCAACGATAGCCTCGAGCTCGGCGTGCTCCGGCAGGCGTTTTCGAAGGGCGATACGCGGATCGTCGCCGGCGAGGCGGAGCTCGATGCGCAGGAGCGTACCTTCGCCGGCGATCGATGCCCGCAACTCGTCGGTTGACATGCCCGTTCGGCGCACGTCCTCCGCCGTGATGTCGCCTTCCTCGACAACGGTGACTCGATCGAGGCAAAGCACGCCGACGGGCGAGCGGAGTGACGAACCGTCGGCTGGCGGCGTCCGCCGCCAACGCCTGAAGGCGAGCGTCACACGGCCCTCGGCGATGCCCTGCAGGATGTCTTGGCGGAACAGCATCCGACCCTCTCCCAACCAGCACCTTGATTATCTGGCGTGTACGCCGGGACACGTGTTTCGCCTTGGGACCTCCAACGGCCCGGCCGGTTCCAGTCGATGGTCTTCTGAAAAATATCGAATTGAACAAAAGAAGGCCGTATTCGTATAGGATTTTGTCCTATCGACCGTCAGGGGGAAAAGTGCCACGACAGGAATCGCCGCTGCAAGGGGAGATGCTGCAGGGCACGCTCGACATGTTGATCCTCCAGACGCTGGTCATGGGCGCAGCGCACGGGCACACCATCGCGCACGCCATCGAACGTGGGTCGGAAGACGTGCTGCAGATTGAGCACGGCTCGCTGTATCCGGCGCTCCATCGGCTCGAGGATCGCGGCTGGATCGCCTCCTTCTGGGGCACCTCCGAGAACAATCGCCGCGCGCGCTACTACCGCCTGACACCTGCGGGGCGGAAGCAGCTGGTTGCGCAGGCGACGCGGTGGGAGCAGCTCGTCCGTGCGATCGGCCGGATTCTGAAACCCACGACCGAGGAGCTATGAGCTGGCGCCGTTTCTTCCGGCGGGCACACTGGGATCGCGAGCGGGCCGAAGAGCTGCAGTCCTACCTCGACATCGAAACCGAAGAAAACATCGGCCGCGGGATGTCGCCCGACCGAGGCACGGCGCGCCGCGCTTCGCAAGCTCGGGAACACCGTCCGCATTCGCGAGGAGATCTACCAGATGAACACCATTGGCCTGCTCGACTCGCTGGGACGCGATCTCCGATACGCCCTGCGCGGCATGCGCCGGAATCCGACATTCACCGTCGCCGTCGTGTTGACGCTGGCGCTGGGACTTGGCGCAAACACAGCCATCTTCGCGGTGGTCGATGGCGTGCTGATCAAACCTTTGCCGTACCCAAACCCGCAGGAGCTCGTGAGCCTCAAGCATGTCGCGCCTGGTATCCAGGTCGACGATTTCCTGATGTCGCCGACGCAGTACTTCACGTACCGCGAGGAGGGCCGGGTCTTTCAGGACCTCGGTGTCTGGCTCGCCGGCGGGACGACCATTACCGGGAATGGCGACCCAGAGCAGGCGCGCATGGTGGCCGTCACGCACGGCGTACTTCATGCGCTGGGCATACAACCGGCAGTCGGCCGAATCTTTACTGAAGCGGACACCACGACCGTCGCCCCAGGGCTCGAGGTCGGGGGCGGCGCGGTGATCCTGACGTATGGCTACTGGCAGCGACGATTTGGCGGCGACCTTTCGGTGATCGGACGGCAGCTCACCGTCGACTCGCGCCCATCCGAGATTGTCGGCGTCATGCCGGAGGGCTTCCGGTTCCTGGACATGAAGCCGCAAGCCGAAGTCATTCTGCCGATCCGCATCAATCGCAACAGTGTCGCCCTCGACGGCTTTGGCCTTCGTGGGCTCGCGCGCCTCAAGCCGGGCGTGACGGTCGCCGAAGCAAATACGGACATCACACGGATGCTGCCAATCTGGCTGAACGCCTGGCCGATACCGCCCGGCACCCTGGGACGGCAGGCGATCGAGAGCTGGCGGATCACACCGGCGCCCCAACCGCTGAAGGACGAAGTGGTCGGCGGCGTGGGCGAGATGCTGTGGGTCTTGATGGGGACGATTGGCATCGTGTTGTTGATTGCGTGCGCCAACGTCGCCAATCTGATGCTGGTCAGGTTCGACGGCAGACGTCAGGAATTTGCCGTGCGGACGGCGCTCGGCGCCAGGCGGGGACAGATCGCGCAGGGAGTACTTATCGAGGGCCTCGTGCTCGCGCTCGCCGGCGGAGCGCTCGGCGTCGTTCTGGCGCAAGCTGGCTTGAAGGTACTGTTGGCGACGGCGCCGGACACGTTGCCGCGGCTCGGGGAGATCTCGCTCGATCCCCGCGCGTCGCCTTCGCCGTCGTAATCTCGTTCGCCTCGAGCCTGCTGTTCGCCGCAATTCCTGCCTTCACGCACAAGTCGCCGATCGGCTCCGCAGCCCGCGGTGCGAGCGCCAGCCGCGAGCGACAGAGGACGCGCAACACGCTGGTTGTCGTGCAGGTGGCGCTGGCGCTCGTCCTGCTCATCAGCTCGGGGCTGATGATCCGCACGTTCCAGGCCCTCCAGCGCGTCGACCCTGGATTTGCCGACGCCGCCACGCTGCAGACCGCGAGGGTCTGGATCCCACCGCAACAAGTACCGGATCCGGAGCGTTTCACCCGGATGCAGCACGAGATTCTGGACAAGATCGCGTCGCTCCCAGGTGTGCGTGCCGCGGGTTTCGCCAGTTCGGTGCCGATGGAGCCGAACCGCGCGGCACTGAGCGGCATCTGGGTCGAGGGCCACGCGCATGCGGACGGCTCGACCCCGCCGGCCCGTCGAATCAAGTTCGTGTCGCCCGGCTACTTCGGCGCGATCGGTACGCGTCTGGTCGCAGGACGCGACCTCACGTGGAACGACATCTACGGACGCGCGAGGGTCGCGGTCATCTCCGAGAACTTCGCTCGCGAAATGTGGGGGTCTGCCACGGCAGCGTTGGGCCACCGCGTCTGGCCGCCTGCTCCGAATACCGCTCCGCCGGTGTGGCGCGAGATCGTCGGTGTTGTTCAAGACGTCCACGAGGACGCGTTGGATCAGCCGGCGCCGGCGATGGTGTATTGGCCGGTCATGATGGACAACTTTATTAGAGCGCCGCTATATGGCACGCGCGCGATCAATCTGGTCATCCGCAGCGATCAGGCGGGCTCTGAAAGCCTCATGAACCCTGTCCGGAATGCCGTCTGGTCGGTCAACTCGAACATGCCTGTTTTCCTGGTCAGGACCTTGAAGGATCTCTACGACGAGTCGATGGCGCGGACGTCGTTCGCGCTGGTGATTCTCGCGATTGCTGGCGCGATGGCACTGGGGTTGGGACTCATCGGAATTTACGGCGTGCTCTCGTACGTGGTCTCACGGCGGGCGCGCGAGATCGGGATTCGTCTGGCGCTCGGCGCGGAACCGGCCGCGCTGAAGCGGATGTTCGTGCGGTACGGACTCGCACTAACGGGCATCGGAATCGCGGTCGGACTCGCCGCCGCAGCTGGGTTGACGCGGCTGATGTCCTCGCTGCTGTTCGGAACCGGTCCGCTGGATCCCGCGACGTATGCGGCAGTGTTGGTCGTTCTGACCGTGGCCGCCGTGCTGGCCAGCTACGTGCCCGCGCGTCGCGCCGCCATGGTCAATCCGATGACGACGCTGGCGGAAGAGTAACTCAGCGCCTACCGAAGCACGTTGCTTGCGGCGGCCTGCTCGATGTATCGCTGCACATCGGACGGAAGGAGGAACCGCTGCTGCTGCAGCTTCTCGGCCGCCTTCGTCACGGCGTCGATGTAGCCGTCGTGGGTGGCGTAGCGCTCTTCGAGCGAGCGGCGCTGGTCGCCGGCCGCGAGACGCTCCGCTTTGGTGCTCTTGAACGCGATATGTTGACCGTTGGCCTCGCACCCCTCGTTTTCGCCGAACTCCGCACGGCGCAACGCCCAGCCGGTGGTCGTCGCGATGGGAGCTTCGACCGGTGGCAGGCGGATGCCGGCCACTTCGTTGCCGTCCTGATCCACTTTCGACACGAAGATCGGATATGCCGTGCGGGACGCGAGCGACGGTGGGTAGTTCGCCACGAGGCCTTTGTCGAGCGACGCTCCGAAATCAAGGTGATACCGGCTCGTGATCACACCGGTGTAGGTCACACCCGGAATCGTCGGCCAGCCCAGCGCCTCCTGCAGCACGACGCCGGTCTGTTGGCCGGGACGAGTCACCGCCATGACGGCCGTCTTGTCGGACTGTCGCGGAACCTGACTCGCTGGCGGCTCAGTGCCGTTGACGACCCACTGGTCGAGCGCCATCAGCAGCGCACGCAAGGCGGGAAACGGACTGGTGGGGTTGAGAAACTGCTGGCACTGTCCCCGGCTCGTCACGTTGCCCACGCCGTGCGACAGGCCCGAAATCAAGTAGAAGCGCACGTTCACGGGATCGGGCACATCCTGTCCGCGCGTGTCGCTATGCAGGAGCGATCCGGCCTTGACCCAGTACTCGTTGGCGGAATTGACATCGAAGTTCTTCGAACAGGTGTTCGTTGGCGTGCAGCGCGCCAGACGCCCGCCGGTCTTGCCGCTCAGATGATCCTTCAAGACCGGATAGGCGAAGGGGAACACACCCTCCGGGTACAGGTGGTTCTGGCGGTTGCGCTCGGTTCGGCCCGTCTGGGCGAATCGGTAGTTGATTTGATTGCCGCTGCCGCCGCCGGTCCACTTGAGCATGCCGTCGATGACCCGCCTCCCCCGTTCGTCTTCGTTGAAGCCGAGCGCCTGGAAGTCGTTCAGCGCACGCGACGGCTGTGAGATGGAAAAGCTGTACACGTAACGCACGTCGCCCGCCAGCGGGTTGGCATTGCCGGCTTCGTCTTTCGACGCGTGTCGGAGAAACGAGATGAAATCGCGCGTGGCCGCGAGTCCGATCGCGGCGACCACGGGATCCTTGGCGACGTAACTGAACTCGTAGACATGGCTCTGCTTGAAGGGCGTTCCGGCCGGCAGCAACCGGATCGTCGTCTCGTCGATATATTCCCATTCGCTCGCGGGCACGTCGGCCGGCTGTTCGTCGAGCCGGGCGCGCACGGTCAACCTGGCTTTCAACTTGTCCAACTTCGCGGCCGGGTAGGTCAACCGATAGCGGACATTCTTGCTGTCGTCGAAGTTGATGTACTCGGTACGACGGGCCGGTGATGCTCGAGCCGTCGGGATTCTTCGCGATCGGAACCGAAATGGTCAGGCCGTCATCCTCTGGCGATGCGCCAAAGTCCCACCCGGTGCCGACGATCGAGTAGCCCAGGTTCATGACGAAGCCGTTGCCCGCGTGGACTGCCTTCGTGGGGTTGTTGCTGGCCGCGGCGTCGTTCAACGCGGCCACGCGCATGTCGCCGCGATTGTTGAAGTCGAGCAGCAGCTTGTGGCTGCCCTTGCCGAGGTCGATCGGCTTCAGGATGAAGACGTCCATCGAGTACTCGACCCGGCCGCGGGCATTTCGCGGCGCGTGTTTGAGATCGGTGATGAGCGCGTTGTGCGGATCGTCGGGATCGAGTTCGCCGTAGGCCCTGCCGCGAAGCTTTTCGTACGGCCCCACTTTGCCGTCGGGTCCAAAGACCCGCCCCTCGAAAGTGGGCGACTCCGACCGCGAGCGATCGATGACGACCCGCGTGACGTGAGCCTCGGAGAGTTGCGCCGTCGAGGCCAGGGCCCCCGCCAGGAAGAATCCGACGGCGGGCATTCGCAAAGGAAGTGCCTTCATAAGTGGGCATTAGAACAGAAGACGGCTGGGTCGCGGTAAGCGAAAGTAGGGAAATCTTGCTGGCCTCGGCCGTGAAATATCCCGTGATCGTGTGACGCCGCCCCTAGAATGAACGAGGAGAGAGCAACATGAATATTTCGCGTCGGCTGAGATTCCTGGGTTGCGCGATGGGAGCCGTGCTGCTTTCCGTGTCAGCGTCAGGACAATACCGGCAACCGGTCCCTCCGGGATTCGCGCGCCTCGACGCGGACGAGATCGGCGTCGGTGCGATTTTCGGGGACCCGAATAAGCCCGGGATGTACGTGACACGCGCGCGGTTCATGCCCGGCCGGGGAAGCCGGCCACACTATCACGATCAGGACCGTTACATCACGGTGATCAAAGGCACCTGGTGGGTCTCGCTCGGACCGGAGGCCGACGTGTACAACCCCGAGAAGATGACCGCGGTCAAACCCGGAAGTTTCATCTTCGAGCCCGCAGGCGGCCACCACTACGATCAAGCGCGGGACGAGGAAGTGATCGTCCAGATCGTCGGGCCGGGCCCCGTGAAGACGGTTCGGCTCGAGGAGGCTGGCACGACGAACGGCGGCTCGGGGCGCGGCAGGCAGCCCTGATGCGGTTGCCGCGCGACCGAGAGTCCTCATGCGTCGCTCTTACTTTGCACGATCGGCAGGTCCCTGCGAGAGCATCTGGACGCGATAGAGCGAGTCGAGCGCCGTCATGTACAACGTCTGACGCTTCGGACCTCCGAACGCGACGTTACGAACCACGGTCGGAACGCGAATCGTACCAAGGTAATTGCCTTTCGGGTCGATCACTTGCACGCCCGACCCGGTGGCCACATACAAGCGACCGTTCGAATCGAGCGCCATGCCGTCGGCTCGACTCCGCAACCCCAACGATCCCTGTTCAGGATCGTGCAGCTTTACGAACTGACGCTTGTTCTTCACCGTACCATCGGATTGCACGTCGAACGCGTAGACGTACTCGCCTTCGGTGTCGTCGACGTAGAGCGTCTTCTCGTCGATGCTCAACGTGATGCCATTAGGCCGCCTGATCTGATCGTCCAGGAGCAGGACTGTCTTTCCGTCGGGCTTGATGTAATGGACGTTGCCCGGCTCCTTGGGCGCCTCGGTTGGTGACGGACGAGGCGCGGGATCGGTGAAATAGATGCCGCCCTTTTTGTCCGCGATGAGATCGTTTGGCGACCGCAATGGTTTCCCCGAGGACTGAGTCGCGAGCGCGGTCACGCGGCCGTCCGGCGTAACGGCGACGACACGCGCACCGCCGCCTTCTGCTCCGAGCAGGCGGCCGTCCTTGAGAAGGAAGAGACCGTTCGTTCCTTTCGTGTCCTCGCGCCACACCGAGATCGCGCCGCTCGGATCCATCTTGTAGGTGCGGTTCGCGGGGATGTCGCTGAAGTACAGAGTACCGTCGCTGGCCGACACCGGTCCTTCGACGCCTTGAAATCCGCCCCGCACGGTTTCAACGCGTGCCCCCGCTGAAATGACATTCGGAATCGCCGTTTGCGGAGGATCCTGAGCCGCTGCGACAACGGCCCAGACGATTACGACCACGAGGGAGGTGATTGTGCGGATCATGACCGGGCTTCCTTTGAAAACGCGGACTTCTGGAGCCGCGACGCGAGATACAACGCGAGCACGAGAAGAATCGGCGCAGTCAGCACGCCGGGAGTATATGCGCGTTGACGTTATCTCCCTGGAGCGCGCTCCCTGATGCGTTCACAGACTCGCTCGTCATTCTGGCATCCGAAAACTTGAATTGTTGGCGGCGTCGTCGCCTCGGCACCTCGCGCGAATGCGTTTCTGCCTATCGCACATACAGTGTAATGGGTGTATAAAGGGCCACCTCATCCATGCAGGAGGCACCATGAGATTCGCCACGCGGCTGGCAGCCATTGTGTTGTTGTCAGCGGTCCTTGTTCCGTCGGCGGCGTTCGCACAACAGGCATCGATCACGGGAGTCGTTCGAGACTCGTCTGGGGCTGTTCTGCCGGGTGTGACGGTGGAAGCCTCGAGCCCGGTGCTGATCGAGCAAAGCCGATCGGTCGTCACCGACGCGGCCGGGCAGTATCGCATCGTAGATCTTCGAGCCGGGACGTACGTCGTGACGTACTCGCTCGCGGGATTCACGACGTTCCGGCGCGAAAGGGTTGAGCTGTCGGCGACGTTCATCGCGACGATCAATGCCGATTTACGCGTCGCCGCCGTCGCGGAAACGGTCACTGTTTCCGGCGAGAGCCCGATCGTCGACGTGCAAAGCTCGTCGACGGTGCGGACGATCGACAACACAGTCTTCGCCGGCATTCCGAGCAGCCGGGGGTACGCCGCGGTCACCGTGCTGATGCCGGGGATCAGCGCGCAGGGGGCGGACGTCGGCGGCGTGAAGGGTGACGCGTTCAGCGTCTTTCAGGCGCACGGCGGCCGGCGCAACGAGGGCCAGGTCCAAGTCAACGGGTTGAGTGCCGGATGGCTTGGAATGGGGGTGTCCGGGTACGTACCCGAGGTCGGCAGCGCGCAGGAAATTTCGTTTCAGGTCACCGGCGGCCTCGGCGAGGCGGCAACCGGCGGACCACAGATGAACTTGATTCCGCGAGAGGGAGGCAACAGCTTCAGCGGAACCATGTTCTTTAACTATGCGGGTGACGGGTGGCAGGGCGATAACCTCAGTGACGAACAGAAGGCCCTGGGCCTTCGAGAGATCAACAAGCTCGTCAAAACGTGGGACATCAACCCGACGTTCGGCGGCCCGATCAAGCGCGATCGGGTCTGGTTCTTCGCGACGGCCCGGCACTTCTACACGGAAAACACGGTGGCCGGGATCTTCCTCAACAGGAACGCAGGCGACGCCACCAAGTGGACGTACGATCCAGGCAACGAGCAGGCGATATTCGACAACGTGACGAAGAACGCCAGCGCTCCGTCTTACGTGGCAGGCCTCGCCCCGGAACAAGGTGTCTGGGTGGTGGGACGAACAGGTGACCTGTCAACGATGTGATGGCAAAGGCGGTGTGTCGTTTGCGTCGCCATTGACGATGGGATCGCTGTCGCCCGAGGCGGATGGCGGCAACGACAATCCGATCCGGCTGGCACAGGCCATCTGGACGTCGCCCGTGAACAACCGCGTCCTCCTCGAAGCCTCGTTCGGTCTCGGCCCGTGGGCGATTTTCGGAGGCAACGAGCTGCCGAACAACAATCGGGACCTGATTCCTGTCATCGAAGCGGCGGGCGCGGTGCCCGGTATCGAATACAGGGGACAGGGAAGGGGCCTATGGGCGCGCAACTACGGGAAGATGTACACGTACAGCGGGTCGCTCTCGTACATCGCGGGCGCGCATCGCTTCAAGGTCGGCGGTCGCCAGCAGCGGACTGAGGCGGCGTTCGTCCCCTACTACAACAACTACCGGCAAGCCTACAACTTCAGCAACACGCTTCCGGTGACGCTGACGATGTACGCGAACCACGCAGCCGATAACCCGTTCAACATGAACACGACGGCGTTCTATGCCCAGGACCACTGGACTGCGGGACGCCTGACGCTGCAGGGCGGGTTGCGCTTCGAGCACATCGGCAGCTACTACCCGGAGAGCTCCTTTGCCGCCGATCGGTTCCTTCCGGTTGCACTGACCTTCCCCGCGCAGGATGCCGACGTCAGTGCGAAGGATATCAACCCGCGTGTCGGCGCGGCGTACGACCTGTTTGGCACAGGCAAGACGTCGGTCAAGTTCAATCTGGGGCGGTATCCGACCGCCGACAACGCGTATGGCGCGTACGGATTGCTCCAACAGCCGGCGAACCGAGTCGCCACATTCACCAATCGCAACTGGAACGACCTCACCTTCCCGATCGGCGATCCGCGGCGTGGCAACTACTCACCCGACTGCGATCTGCTGAACCCGGCGACCAACGGCGAGTGCGGGCCCTGGACCAACCAGAACTTCGGCAAGTACACCGTCTCCACGACGTACGACCCAGCGGTTCTCAATGGCTGGAACGTTCGGGAGTTCAGCTGGGATCTGAGCGCCGGCGTCCAGCACGAGATCGCACCGCGCACATCGTTGGAGGTCACGTACATCCGGCGGAGCTGGGGCAACCAGACGGTGACCGACAACCGCTCCGTCACCGCAGCGGATTTCGACAAATTCAACCTCACGGCCCCGTCCGATGCGCGCCTGCCGGGCGGCGGAGGCTACACCGTGCAGGGCTTCTACGACGTGACCCCTACGAAGTTCGGGTTGATCGACAATTACGTCACCTTCGCCAAGAACTTCGGCCAGGGGCGCATCGAAACGTACAACGGCGTGGACATCGCTGTGAATGCGCGGCTGACGGGCGGCCTCACGGCGCAGGGAGGCTTCAATGTCGGGCAGAGTACACTGAACGACTGCGACGTCTGGGCGCAGCTTCCCGAAATCGTCGCACTGAATTTCCCCTTCACCCGGACGCCGCAGGCCTTCTGCGACCAATCCTCCGGCTGGCTGAAGGGGTTGGGCGCGCTGGTCACCTACGTCATCCCGAAGGCCGACGTGCAGGTGGCCGCGACGTTCCAGAGCCGGCCGTTTGCGGGCGCCAATTTGCCCAGCATCGCCACGCAGAGCCTGGCGGCGAACTGGCTGGCGTCCAATGCCGTCGTGATTGCTCCGGCGCTCGGGCGGTCGTTGGCGGGCAACGCCACGCTGGCCAGCGTCAACCTCGTCGAGCCGGGTACGATGTACGGCGACCGGATCAACAAGGTTGATTTCCGCGCCTCGAAGATCTTCAGGTTCGGGAGTCAGCGGTTGAACGTGGGCGTCGATGTCTTCAACGTGTTCAATTCGAACTCCGTGATTCAGTATTTCCAGACGCTCAACGTGGCGACTCCCCTCACGTATCTGCAGCCGGCCGATCTCGTGGCGGCGCGATTCGCGAAGGTCAGCGTCCAGTTCGACTTCTAAAAACCTGGTAGCGATCAGCCGTCAGCTTTCGACTTGCGATCCACGCAGGCCGAGGCTGACGGCTGGTTTCCGGTAGAGGCGAATCTTCAGATTGCGCCGTGGCCACTCCGAGACTCCCGGGTGTGCGAATCGGCAAAATCCTCTATAACCCTCAACTCAGTTGTCTCACGTGCGGAAAGCAATTAGGCGCACGTCACCGCATGGGCTCGTCGACCTTCATCACAGCTGCTCGCGGGTCGACGTTTCGACCGTTGGGCGCCTTGTGCGCGCGCAGGGATAAAGCTCTAGCGTCGACAATGGAAACGCTGTAGCGTCGAGGATGGAAGTGACAAGTGTGGCGGGATTCCGATGGACTCGCTGATTACGGCCGCAGGGCGAGCGCTCGCGGCGGGTGATCCCCTCGGCGCATTGAAGCGGGTTGCGTTGCGCGACGATGCTCCTGCGCTCGCACTTCGAGGCATCGCGATGGCGCAGCTCGGCGATCTCGTTCGCGCGAAGGCACTCCTGCGCCGTGCTGCGCGCGCCTTCGGTCCGAGGGAGGCCGTGGCGCGCGCCCGGTGCATCGTCGCCGAGGCTGAGATTGCGCTCGTCTCGCGCGACCTCGGCTGGCCGGCGAAGGCGCTCGACTCGGCGCGGGCGACGCTCGAAGCGCACGGCGACCGTGTGAACGCCGCGCATGCGCGATATCTCGAAGTCCGGCGCCTCCTTCTGATCGGGCGCCTCGACGAGGCCGAGCATTCTACTTGCCGAGCTCGACCCCACGCCGTTCCCGCCCGCGTCGAGGACCGCCCACGAGCTGGTGGTTGCCGGGATCGCGATGCGACGCTTGCGGACGAAGGTTGCGCGCGCTGCGCTCGCTCGAGCCGAGCGCGCCGCCCGCGATGCACGGATCCCCGCGCTGACGGCGGAAGTCGAAAGCGCCTCCCTCGTCCTGACCACGCCCGCGGCACGCCTGATCTCGAACGGGAAAGAACGACTCCTCCTGCTCGAAGAGGTCGATGCACTGCTGATGTCGAACGCTCTCGTCGTGGACGCATGCCGCCATGTCGTGCGTAACGTGAGCAGGGTGATCTCGCTTGCCAGACGTCCGGTCTTGTTCGCGCTCGCACGCGCGCTGGGTGAAGCATGGCCGGACGACGTCCCGAGGGACGTGCTTCTCGCGCGCGCCTTCGGAGCAAAGTTCGCCGATGAATCGCATCGCGCTCGGTTGCGAGTCGAAGTCGGGCGGCTTCGCAGGGCGCTTCAAACGCTGGCCCGAGTGAACGCGACCAAGCGAGGGTTTGCGCTGGCGCCGCGCCACGCACGCAAGGTCGTCGCGCTGGCGTGGCCCATTGAAATTGACGAGGATCGCGCGGCCGTGCTGGCCTTTCTCGCCGATGGCGAGGCTGTGGTCGAGCTCGGCCCTGGCGCTTGCACTTGGAACCAGCCAGCGCACCGTGCAGCGGGCGCTCGACTGCACTTGCCGAAGCAGGCAAAGTCGCAATCGTTCGGTCGCGGACGCGCTCGTCGATGGACGACTTCGCCCGTACCGGGATTCACGACGACCTTGTTACTCCCCTCTCCTCTGCCGACTGACTAGTCCGTTGCGGGACGTCGCGAAAATCTGTGCTCTCGTTGCCGCATAACGGCGGCGCGCACGGCGCGCCCGCGAGAGAGCGGCGCGGGGCATCGGGTCCCCGCAAGCGACCGAGCCGGGGTGGGGCGGGCCACGTTAAGATGGGCGCATGCGTCGATCAACCGCCGAGATCGTCCGTGAGTATGGGCCCTTTCCTGGCATCGATCACGTGCACGGCGTGACGTACGACGGCCAGCACGTCTGGTTTGCTGCTGGAGACACGCTGAACGCTTTCGATCCTGCGAGCGGGAAAGCACAACGCTCGATCGATGTCGCCGCAGACGCAGGAACGGCCTTCGACGGCCAGCACCTGTTTCAGATCGCCGAGGATCGCATTCAGAGGATTGACCCGAAGACCGGCGAGGTGCTCGCCACGATCCCGGCGCCCGGGGGCGGCGGCGACTCGGGGCTCACGTGGGCCGAGGGAACGCTCTGGGTCGGGCAGTATCGGGACCGCAAGATCCATCAAATCGATCCCGAGACAGGCGCGATTCTTCGCACGATCGAGTCCAACCGCTTCGTCACCGGGGTTACCTGGGTCGATGGAGAGCTCTGGCACGGCACCTGGGAAGGGGACGAGAGCGAATTGAGGCGAGTCGATCCTCGAACAGGCGAGGTCCTGGAGAAGCTCGAGATGCCGCCTGGAATGAACGTCTCCGGGCTCGAATCCGATGGCGGCGATCGGTTCTTCTGCGGAGGAGGAAAGAGCGGGAAGGTCAGGACCGTTCGCCGGCCGAAGTGAGGCGCCCACGCTCTCTAGTCGTAACCGTTCCAAGCGCGCGTCGGTACCGGGTCGGACTCACGCCGACGAGTCGACTGAAATGCAGACGCAGCGTCGCGGCCGACTCGAAGCCGGCTTGCGTTGCGATCTCTTCAATCGTGTGATCGGTCGATTCCAGCAGCGCCTGGGCGCGGCGGACGCGAGCGCGCAGCATCCATGCGAGCGGCGTCGTATCGAGCTGGTGTCTGAATCGGCGAGTGAGTGTTCGCGTGCTGGTGCGAGCCTGCGCGGCGATCGCGGCAAGCGTGAGGCGGCCCCGCAAGTGAGCGTCCATCCACTGTAGAACGGGCTCGAGCGTGGTACTCGTCACGGCCGGTTCGTGCGCGATGTACTGCGCTTGTCCGCCGTCGCGTTCGAGCGGCACGACCGCCAACCGCGCGGCGTTGGCAGCGGCTGCCGCACCGTAGTCGCGTCGAATCATGTGCAAGCACAAGTCGATGCCGGCGGCGGCGCCCGCGGACGTCAGGATCTGGCCGGTATCGACGAACAGCACGTTCGGATCGACGACGACCTTCGGATGGAGCTCCGCCAGTTCCCGCGCGGCTCGCCAGTGTGTCGTCGCCCGCTTGCCATCCAGCAGGCCTGCTGCCGCGAGTACGAACGCGCCGGTGCAGATCGACGCGATCCGCGCACCGCGTCGCGCCGCCGCGCGCAGTGCCCCCACGATCTCGTCGCTGATCGGCATTGTCGGCTGGCGAATGCCTGGAACAATGATCGTGTTCGCCCGTTCGAGCTGCTGCACATCCCATGTCACCCGCAGATCGTAGAGTCCGGCTTTGACCTCGCGGGATTCACCGCACACCCGAACGAGGTAGGGTTCAGCCACACCCGGTACGGCAACAGTGCCGAACGATTCGCACGCAAGGGCAAGGTCGAACGGGATTACACCGTGAAGCGCCAATACCCCAACCAGGTGCATGGCCTGATAGTAGCGTAAATTATGAACTGGTCACACATGATGGCTTCTCATGGCCAATTACGTGACTGAATGTCGATGATGAGTGGCCAGAACACAGTCGAATATTGTCATTCAGGCCACTCGCGGTAATTTGCCCGCGCCTCTAGCATCGTCCTGTCGCTGAAGCGCGACAGGAGGTCCAGAAATGACAGCCGAACAGACATTCTCCCGGACAGAGCCCGTGCAGAGTCTCCCACCCCTGCAAATCGCGATGGTGGTCTACCCGAAACTGACGCTCCTTGATCTCATTGGTCCGCAGACGGCGCTCGGGCTCCATGGAGTGACGCATCTCGTTGCCGAGCGTCTCGAACCAGTGGTTTCAGATTCCGGCATCGCCCTGATTCCGACGACGACGTATGAACAATGCCCGACGGATCTCGATGTGTTGTTCGTCCCCGGCGGCGAAGGCACGGCAGAGGCCATGGAGGATGGGAAATTGCTGGCGTTTCTCCGGAATCGCGCTGAAACCGCGCGCTACGTCACCTCGGTCTGTTCCGGGTCGCTGATTCTCGCGGCGGCGGGCGTGCTGCAGGGGTATCGCGCGACGACCCACTGGACGTCGCTCGACGTGCTCTCGGCCTTCGGCGTCACCGCCGAAGCTGCTCGCGTCGTCAGGGATCGCAATCGTCTGACCGGCGGCGGTGTGACTGCGGGAATTGATTTCGGATTGGTTCTCTTGGCTCAGCTTCGCGGTGAGCCGGCCGCCCGCATGACGCAATTGGCCATGGAGTACGATCCACAGCCGCCGTTCGAAGCCGGGTCGCCGGCGTCGGCCGGTGCGGAAACCGTCGCTCTCGTCCGCCAGTTTGTGGCTCCGGTTCACGCCCGCACGATGCAGATCGCCAAAGCGTGGCAGGCGGGTTCCCGTACTCTGAGTGAACGGACGTCGTGAGGAGGGGAAGTGGAGATTAAGCGTGGTGGTTCGCGGCCATCAGGCAAAGGACCAGCTGACTGGTTCACCGGCGCGGTTCGCATCGATCCGCTGTTCGACGCGCCTGATCCGGCGCGCGGCGTCGGTGCAAACGTCACGTTCGAGCCCGGCGCGCGCACCGCATGGCACACACATCCGCTCGGGCAGACACTCATCGTCACGTCAGGGTTGGGGCGTGCGCAGCGCTGGGGCGGTCCTGTCGAGGAGATTCGGCCCGGCGATGTGGTGTGGTTTGCGCCTGGCGAAAAACACTGGCACGGTGCCTCGCCAGCCAACGCGATGACGCACATCGCCATCCAGGAAAAGCTCAATGGCAAGGCAGTCGACTGGATGGAACACGTCACCGACGAGCAGTACGAAGCCAAATCGACCGCCAGTTAGGAAGCAATCAAACACTCCTGCGTCCGTAAGCAAGGGGAAGCCATGCAGAAACGCATTTTGGGAAAGAGCGGATTGGAAGTGTCGGCCCTGGGCTTCGGCTGCATGGGCATCACGTTCGGATATGGACCCGCGACGAGTCGTCGAGAGGGCATCGGGATTATCCGCGCGGCCGTTGACGGTGGCGTCACCTTCTTTGATACGGCCGAAGGATACGGCCCATTCACCAATGAGGAGCTCGTGGGCGAAGCGCTCTCGCCGATCCGGGATCAGGTGGTGATTGCAACCAAGTTTGGGTTCAAGTTCGACAACGGCAAGTCGGTCGGCTTGGACAGTCGGCCGGCGCACGTTCGAGAGGTTACCGACGAGGCGCTGAAGCGGTTGAAGACCGATCGGATTGATCTCCTCTATCAGCACCGTGTCGACCCCGACATCCCGATTGAAGACGTCGCTGGCACGGTGAAGGATCTGATCAGCGCAGGCAAAGTCAAACACTTCGGCCTCTCCGAGGCTGGCCTTCAGACGATCCGTCGCGCGAACGCCGTCCAGCCGGTGACGGCGTTGCAGAGTGAGTATTCACTATGGTGGCGAGAGCCCGAACGAGAGCTGCTGCAGACGCTCGAGGAGCTGGGAATCGGGTTCGTACCGTTCAGCCCACTCGGCAAGGGTTTTTTGACGGGAACCATCGACGAAAGCACCACGTTCGACAGCACTGACTTCCGCAACGTCGTTCCGCGCTTTACGCCGGCGAACCGGAAGGCGAACCTTGCATTCGTCGAGTGGCTGAGGAGGTTCGCCGAGAAGAAAAAGGCCACCCCCGCACAAATCGCGCTCGCGTGGTTGCTTTCGCAGCGACCATGGATCGTACCAATCCCCGGTACCACGAAACGCCATCGCCTCGAGGAGAACCTTGGTGCGGCAGCGATTCAGCTGACGCCCGATGATGTTCGAGAGATCGATCGCGCTGCGGCGGACATTACCGTACACGGTGCTCGCTATCCGGAGCACCTGCAGAAGATGGTCGGACGATGACCTGAGAGCGGCCTGATTTCCGGTGCGGTCGTCTACGGACCAGAACCACTCGAACAACCAGCCGAGGGCAACCTTCTCGTCTGCTGCTCGCAACCCTCACGCGACGTCGTCATCGATTTGTGAGCTTGACCCGACTGCCTGGGGCCTCCGGTCGTAGGTGGAGGATGAGGGCGACGCAGATCAGACCAAAGCCCAAACGCGGGGCGACAAACGCCACGAGCATCGCGGTCGTGAAGATCGCAAGGACCGCGAGCGATCGACGCCTCGCCATGCGCCGGGCACGCGCTGGAACGTGGGCGGCCTCTGCGCGGGCCAGCACTTCGCCCTCGAAGAAGTTGTAGGCAATATCGATGCACACGAACAGCCCTGCGTAGAACGCCATCGGCGACGGCGCGAGTCTGGTACGCGCAATCCACGCGGTCGCAAACGGCAGGAACGACACCATGAAGAGATGGGCGAAGTTAATCCAAATCAATCTCAGAGTCGGAGGACCTACGAACCGCATCAGGTAGTGGTGGTTGATCCAAATAATCGCGATGAAAAGATAGCTCACCGCATAGCTGATGACTGTCGGCCAGAGAGGCCAGAGAGCGGAAAATGCCGGTTCGTCCGGTGCCCTGAGCTCCAGGACCATGACGGTCACGATCACCGCGAAGACCGCGTCTGAATATGTCGCCAGCCGATGTGCGGTTATTCGTTCTTCAGGCATCATGGCCTCCTTGTATTGACACCTCCCAAGACGGCACCGACAATGCTGTTCATGACTGCAGCAATTCGAAGATACCGCAGGCTCGTGTGGACGACGAGCGCAGGCGCGTGGATCGCGGGCTGGCTCCTCGCCGCGCCGGCTGCGGCCCAGTGGCGCAACCTGCCGGCGGGCAGCGTGCCTCTTGGCGCCGACGGCAAGCCAGACATGTCGGCGACGACCCCCAGAACACCCGACGGAAAGCCAGACCTTTCGGGCATCTACATGCCCAACATGCGCTATTTCCAGAACCTCGCCGCTGATCTCGGCCTCGAAAACGTGCCGATGACCCCGGAGGCGCGGAAGATCCACGCCGCGCGCGTCACCGGCTTGCTCGGCTACGAAGAGCCTGATGCGCATTGCCTGCCGCAAGGCGTACCGAAGATCAACATGGCGCCGGTGCCGTTCAAAATCGTGCAGACGGACACGCTGGTCGTCCTCGTCTATGAAGCGTTCAACCTGTGGCGGCAGGTGTTTCTTGACAGCCGCGAGTTTGCGGACGACTTGAACCCGAGCTGGCTGGGCTACTCGAAGGGTCACTGGGAGGGCGACGCGCTCGTCGTCGAGACGCGCGGGCTGAATGGGAAGCAGTGGCTGGATCACGGCGGTCTTCCTGCGAGCGAGAGACTCACGGTCGTGGAGCGGTTCCGCCGCCCCACTTACGGACGCCTGGAGATCGAGCTCACCGTCACCGATCCCACCTACTACACGAAGCCGTGGACCGTCACCACCAACGCCCGCAGGACGCTCGGCACCGAGCTCTTCGAGTTCATCTGCAACGAGAACGAGAAGTCGACGCCGCACATGGGTCCACACATCAAATAGCCGTTCTCAAAGGCGCGAAACATGACGACCTTCTGGCAGGATGTTCAGTATGGCGTGCGAATGTTGGTCAAGCGGCCTGCCTTCACCATCGTCGCCGCGCTGTCGCTGGCCTTGGGTATCGGCGCGAATACCGTCATCTTCAGCCTGATCAACACCACGCTGCTCCGTCCCCTGCCCTTTGTCGATCCCGACTCGCTCGTCGTGATCTGGACCGTCCCCGCCCAGAACAAGGACGCCCGCGACGGCGTGAACTTTTCGGCCTACACCGCGTTTCGAGAGCAGAGCCAGTCCTTCGAAGGGATGGGAGCCCTCACCGGCATCAGCAAGAGTCTCGGCGCCGAACAGAACGGTGCGCCCGCTGAGAGGATCAACGGTTGGCGATTCGCGCCTTCTGTACTCCAGGTCCTCCGTGTCAAACCCGCCTTGGGTCGCTTCTACACCGAAGACGAAGACCAGATCGACAACGCCGCCCCCGTCATCGTCATCACGCACCGACTGTGGAAGCGTCACTTCAACAGCGATCCCACGGTGATCGGCAAGGTGCTCACGATCGACCAGCAACCGATCACCGTGATCGGTGTCCTGCCCGAGAACTTCAGCTTTTTCGGCGACGACGTGGATTTCGTCACGCCACTCGGGACGGCACGGCCTCAGGTCACCAGCAAACAGGGATTCTCCGTTCCTCTGGGACGTCTCAAAGAGGGCGTGTCGATCCGGCAAGCGCAGGCGGAGATCGATACGATCGCCGCTCAGCTCGCCAGCGGCGATCCGGAGCGGCATGGTGGAAACACCGCCAGGCTCCAGACGCTTCAGGAAGCCGCCTACGGCGATCTGCGCAACCCGCTCCTGATTCTGCAGGGCGCAGTCGCGTTCGTCCTGCTGATCGGATGCGCCAACGTGGCTGGTCTGTTGCTGGCCCGTGCGGCGTCGCGCAGGACCGAAGTCGCCGTTCGCACGGCTCTTGGCGCGGGCCGGGGACGGATCATCCGCCAGCTGGTCACGGAAACGCTCCCTCTCTCAGTGTTCGGCGGGATCCTCGGCGTGTTTCTCTCCTGGGGCGGCCTGAAGTTGTTCATCGCCGCGGCGCCTCCCGGCTTCCCGCGACTGGACGAACTTTCGATCGATGCGAGCGTACTGGGCTTCACCGCGCTCGTGGTGTTGCTGACATCGGTCGTCTTCGGCATCGTCCCGGCGATGCAGGCGTCCAGGCCCGACCTGGTGGTTTCGCTCAAAGAATCGGGGCGGAGCGGAACGGAAGGAGTCGCGCGGCAGTATTTGCGGAGCGTGCTGGTCACGCTGCAAATCGCAATGTCCCTGGTGCTTCTGATCGGCGCGGGGCTGATGATCAACAGCTTCGTCCGTGTGCAGAAAAACGCGCTGGGTGCGGATGCGCGCAACGTGCTGACCTTCGATTTCCGGTTCGCGCAGAACGATGCGATCACGCCCTACGGACGCTATCGTGGCGTGGGTCTCTGGGACGTCAAACCCCTGCCGGCGCTGACTTTCGATAGAGTCCTGGAACGAATCAAGGCGAGTCCGGCAGTTGTTTCGGCTGCCGGCATCAGCAGGCCGCCGTTGAACTCCGGCGGCATCCAGATGCAGTTTCTGATCGAAGGACGTCCGGCTCCTCCTCCCAGCGCCGCACCTGGAGGCGGCCCGCAGGAGCAGGCTCAGACAGCCGATTATTTTTCCATCACGCCGAATTACTTCGCGACGATGAAGATTCCGATCCTGCGCGGCAGGGATATCACGGCTCAGGACATTGCTTCGAGTCCGCTCGTCATCATCGTCAACCAAACGATGGCGCGCAGGTTCTTCGCGAATGAGGATCCCCTCGGCAAGCGCATCACTCTTGATTTCGTTCCCGACGAGCGCCCCCGGGAGATTATCGCGGTCGTAGGCGACACCAGAACCAGCCAGATGCAGAAAGAGCCGTCACCCACCATGTACGTGCCGCATGTTCAGCAGACTCCGCGCTGGCCGGGGCCACAGTTCGCGGATCGCGCCGGAATGTACTTCCTGCTTCGGACGTCAGGAGATCCGCTGAAGCTGGTCGAGACCGTGAAGCGGGCCGTCGCCGAGGTGGATCCCAGCAGACCCGCGGCGAATTTCAGGACCGTCGAACAAAACCTGAGCCAGCAGACGCAGTTTCTGCGGCTGTACATCCTGCTGCTCGGCATCTTCGGCGGAATTGCGGCAGTCCTCGCCGCCATCGGCATTTATGGGGTGATGGCGTATTCCGTGGCCGAGCGGACTCGCGAGATCGGCATTCGCATGGCGCTGGGAGCCGGCGCCGGAGACGTGATCAAGATGGTCCTCCGGCATGCGGTTCTGATGGTCGTCATTGGCGTGACGCTTGGCCTGGCCGGTTCGTTCGCGCTCACGCGTGTGATCAAGTCGGCGTTATACAACGTCACGGCGACGGATCCGGCCACCTACGCTGGGATCTCGGCGCTGCTCCTCTTGGTCGCGATCGTTGCGTGTCTGATTCCGACGCGACGCGCGGTGGCGGTTCATCCGACGATCGCATTGCGATACGAATAAACGGACTGAGCGCTTCACGAGGATGGCGATGGTGCAGCGGCGGGCAGATCGGAATTCCAGGTGTCGACGATGCACTTCCAGTTGCCGTCGGCCTGCTTCTTCCAGATTTCCACGATCTTTCCGCGATCCGTCGTGCGCTTACCCGGCGCCTCATCGAAGCTCACCTCGTACCTGCCATAGAGATACGCCAAATCACCGCCGCGTGCGACTTCGACCTTCGTCGGTTGCCACGAGATCGTCAGTCCGGGCAGCCCGAGCAGTCCGCTCACCGACTTTTTGATGCTGTCCCTGTCCGTCGCCATTGCCTCGTTCGGTGGCAGCACCGCGGCGTCGTCCGAGTAGAACGCCACCCAGGCGTCCACTTGCTTCGATTGCGCCGCTTTGACCCACTCGGCATCAAGCTTTCGCAATGCTTCCTCGTCCGCTCGCAGATCGGCGGATGGAGGCGTACCGCAGCCAGCAAGCAGGAATGCAATCGCCACGACCGCCCTATGAGCAACAGGCATGAGGGTCCTCTGCAGTCTCGAAGTCATCAAGATCCTTTTAACTGAGAAATGAGCGAGCAGGAGTATAGCGGAACTTGCCTGGTTGCGGCGGCGTGACCGATGTCAGATCTCGAGGAGGTCTTTACCGACGATCACTGGTCCTCGAAAGTGCTTTTTCGCCGCTTCGAGCCACATTGCGTCCGTGACCTCAGGGTCGTCGGGCGGCACGAAGTGCGAAAGGACCAACGTCTTGACGCCGGCCTCTTCGGCCACGCGGCCTGCGTCCTCGGCAGACGTTTGGTGCGCGAGGATGCTCGCTTTCAGGGCCGCGGCATTGGGAACTCGGGCGACGAGGCGATCGAGGGCTCGCGGATACATCACGGAGTGCACCAGGATGTCTGCCCCGCCTGCGAGCTTCACAAGGTTCTGCGACGGCGCCGTGTCCCCCGAGATCACGATGGAGCGATCGCGGGCGTCGAACCGGTAGGCGAAAGCAGGAACGACAGGTGCGTGGTCGACGAGTGCTGCCGTCACCTTGACGTCGTTGTCGGACATCACGCCACCACCATCGCGAAGCTCGTGCACGTGCACGAGCGGCGCAAGCGGTACGCGCCCCTCATTCGAGAGCCGCGTGTCGATGTCGTACTTGTTCATCTCGAAGAACAACTTCGTCATGTTCTCGAGCGGCGGCGGTCCCCACGTGTCCACGCGCGAACTCAGACCCGCAGCCCAAGCGAGCCAGATCAAGTTGCCGTAGTCGGCGTTGTGATCGGAGTGCTGGTGCGTGATGAAGACGTGACGCAGCGTCGTCAGCGGCACACCGGCGAAAGCAAGCTGCCGGGCGACCCCATCGCCGCAATCGATCACGTAAGCGACACTGTTGGTGACGACGACTTGCGCGGCTGCAGAACTGGCCTTACGAGGCCGAGGCCCCCCGCCTGTCCCCAGGAGAATCAGCCTCGTGCGACTTTGACCGCTTCCCAGCCGCGCGGTTGCTGCGAGCGTGACGGCGCTCATCAGAAACGAACGCCGGTTGAAGGGCACTTCGGAAGCCACGGTTCGGCATCTTACTCAACGCGCAGGCAGGCGTGGCGCCACCCATCCCGTCACGTCACGGGCGATCCGGGGCGAGCACGGCGAAACGCCCCGGCCGAACACCAGGCGCCTACTTGCCGGGCTCGATCGACACCAGCATCGCTTCGGTCCAGACGATATCGACCCTGTTGCCGGCGTTCAACTTGGCGAGAGCCGCCGTGTCCTGCACTTTGGACGTGTACTTCCAGCCGTTCGGCCCCGTGAAGGTGATCGACGGGACGTTCATGTCGATGGCCGTGATCGTGGCTGTGATGGTCCGCTGCGTGGCGGTGGTGCCACCCGGGAGGGCCTGTCCGGAAGAGGTCGTGGTCCTTGACGCGGTGTCCGCACCCCGCTCGTTGGGCGTCAACAGCCGGAGGACAACGTTTTCGTAATACTTGGCGGAGACCTTGTCGCCCACCTTGATCTCCGCGAACCGCTTCACCTCCGGCCCTGCCACGGTCCCTACGAAGGTGCCGTCCGGTCTCTTGAGCGTGATCGTGCGGGTCTTAGCGTCGATTGACTCGACGATGGCCGTCTCCGTTCTCATCTCGGCTTTGACAGTCCTGGTCTGGGCCATCGCCGTGCGCGCCGTCGACACGAGAACTGCCGCTGCAATGATTCCTACGACAAGCCGTTTCATGTGTCCTCCTAGTCATGCCTTGAAGCACCCTTTAGCCGGCACTATACATTGATTACCTGGCGGCCACCAGCGCGACCGGGCAGACCGCGTGCCGTGCAGAAGGCAGAAAAACATGAATACCGATACTTGACGTTAAGCGTTCGCGCCTTTCGCGATCGGCATCGTATAGCACACCGCGTCACCGTCGAGGACGAGCGTTCCGTCGTCTCTGATGACGCTGGTCTTGAGCTTCGTGATGGGTTTATCGGTTCGCACCTCGAGGACCTCGGCGCGGCCAGTAATCGTGTCACCGGGCCGAACCGGTGCCTTGAAACTCCAATTCACCTGAAGGAATACAGTGCCAGGCCCCGGGAGGTCTTCGGCCACGACCGCGTTGAGGATTGCGCTCGTTACACCACCCTGTACGACAATCTCGCCGAACCGGCTCGCCTTCGCCACGGCCTCATCGTAATGAAGTGGATTCCTGTCTCCGCTGATCTCGGTGAACCGTTCGATATCCTTCGCGTTCACCGTGCGCGAGCGCTCCGCGACTTGCCCAACGCGTGGGATGCCACCAGGCCAGATTTGATCGATATTGCTGCTCATACTTCCCAATTGGACTCGACTTGCCACGTCAGACGTCGTGCTAATGTTATCCCCATCGCTGCCCCATCTGTCGATTTCGACGTCGTCGTTGTCGGAGCCCGTTGCGCCGGCGCGGCCACCGCGCTGCTCCTCGCGAGACGAGGCCTTCGTGTGCTCGCGATCGACCGCGGTCGCTACGCGAGCGATACGGTCTCGACCCACGCCCTTATGCGCGCCGGCGTTGTCCAACTCTCTCGCTGGGGCGTTCTAGAGGGAATCAGAGCGGCCGGTACGCCTGTGGTCCGATCGACGTCGTTTCACTACGGCGACGAGGTCGTCGCGGTGCAGATCAAACCGCAGCACGACATTGATGGTCTCTACGCACCTCGGCGTACTGTCATAGACCGGTTGCTTGTCGATGCCGCGCAAAAAGCCGGTGCAGCGATCACGTTCGAAACGCAACTCGTCGATCTGGTCCGCGCGGACAACGGTCGCGTCTCCGGTGTGCGCCTCAAAGATGGCTCATGATCGGGAGCGGCAGGTTTCGGCTGACCTCGTGATCGGAGCCGATGGTGTCCATTCTACGGTCGCGCGTCTCGTCGGCTCTGAATGCTATCGAACCGGTCGTCATGCGACCGGCGTTGTCTTCAGCTACTGGTCAGGCCCGGGGTTCGACGGCTACCACTGGTACTACAACCCTGGTGTGAGCGCCGGCGTGATTCCGACCAATGACGGGCTGACTTGCATATTTGCCTCGGTTCCACAGAAGCGGTTCCACGAAACGATGAAACACGGCGCGGACGCTGGATACCGACAAGTGTTGAGGGAATGCGCGTCCGACCTGGCGGCGGTTGTGGAACAGTCGGAAAGGGTTGAAAAGTACCGCGGGTTTTCGGGAGAGATAGGATTCTTTCGACAATCGTTCGGACCCGGCTGGGCACTCGTGGGCGATGCCGGTTACTTCAAGGATCCGCTTACGGCCCACGGAATCACCGATGCGTTCATCGACGCGGAACTGCTCGCGCATGCGGCGGCCGCCGGCACGGAGGCCGCGTTCGCCGGCTATCAGAGTGCTCGCGACAAGTTGGCGGTCGGACACTTTGAAGTGACCGATGCCGTCGCATCCTTCGAATGGGACCTTCCAAAGGTTCAGCAGCTCCATCGTGCACTGAGCGATGAAATGAAGAAAGAGTCGCTCGAGGTGACTAGCTTCGCTATGCCGGCGTAGCCAAATAATCGGCTAAGTGATCGACGAGCTCACGCGCATCGTCTTCAGCACCACTGATGAACGTCGACTTCCGTCGTCGAAGGAACGGCAACCCAAGCGCATACAGACCTGGCGCATCAACGACGCCTCCGTCGTGCCGCAAGTGTCCTTTGTCATCAATCACGGGCAGGTCTAACCAGCTGTAGTCAGGTTGGAATCCCGTCGCCCAAACGATCGAACGGATTTCTCCATTCCGCAGATCGAGTTTCAGAGTTGACGACTCCGGCGCGCGTGTCGGTTCAAACCGTTCCGGAGGACCGACCTCGGCCTCGCGGTCGTGGCTCCGAGCCCACTCATCGAACGTGCCGAGCAACCGGTTCATCTTCAAGTCTGCCAGCGCGAACTGATTTCGCAGTCCACCGGAGAACAATGCCTGTCCGTCTCGCACTGCGGAGAGACGGCCGACAATCTCGACGCCGGCGGAACTGAGCGCGTTGAGATCCAACGTCGCTCGCTCAGGCGTCCCAATGAGTTGCGGTGAGGGGAGGCGGCGGACACGCATCAGGTCGTCGATTTCGTTGTAGCGCTGATTCCACACGCCCGACGCATCCATCCACCAGAGCACGTCGCGACCGCGATACGTCCTTGGCAGCCTGACGTGCTCGCCGACGGAAAGAGTGACCGGCCGACCGGAACGGATGATTTCGTCGGCGAGTTGGACGCCGGTGGCCGATGCGCCGACGACCAGCACGCCGCCTTCCGGCAAGTCATTCGGGTTGCGGTAGCTGAATGGCGTGAAGCACCGGATCGATGGCGGCACGGCTTTGCCGAGCGCCGGTACGCTCGGAACGTTACACGCGCCGCTCGCGATCATGATGGTGCGGCAGCGCAGATCACCGTTGGTCGTCGCGACGTCGTATCCGGCGTCGGTTCGCTGCACACGTGTGACGGTGGTGTGCGTGCGCACCGGCGCACTCGACAACACGGCAAAGCGTGAGATGAAGTCGATCACCTCACGCATCGTCATATAGCCGTCCGGGTCCGAGCCGTCGTAGTGATACCCGGGCAGTCGACTCTGCCAATTGGGCGTCAGCAGCCGGAGTGAGTCCCAGCGCTCGCGACGCCAGGAGTTGGCGATCTCGCCGCGCTCGAGCACCACGTGATCGATGGAGCGCTCGTTGAGACATCGGCTCGCCGCCAGACCCATATGCCCGGCGCCGATGACGACCGTGGTGACCTGTTCGATGGTCCCGCCCCGCTAACTAAACGACTTCAACCGTGACGTTCACGGGATTGGTGATGACGTCGTACACCGCCGAGCGCTTCTGCGACTGCGCGACGAGCGCTTCAATGTCCTCTTTCGACGCATCCGCATCAATCTTGAACGTCACTTTGATGTCGTCGTAGCCGTTGCGCACGTCGCTGTCGACGCCGAGGATGCCGCGGATGTCCATCTTGCCTTCGAGATTCGATTCCACGGAGCGGAGCTGAATGCCGCGATTCTGCGCGACCGCTGCCACACCGGCGGTCAGGCAGCTCGCGAGGCCGACGAGAACGTATTCGATTGGGGTGATGGCGTGATCCTCCGAAGCGAAGACCTCCGGATGATCCGCACCGAGCGATGTCTCCTTCTTGTGGCTCTGTTCCTGCCCGAGTCCGAAGAAGCTCTGGACCTTTGACTCGCTGTGCGTGCCGTTCTGCCACTTGCAGGACGCTCGCCACGTGAATTTGGCTGCCTCTGGTGCGCCCTTCAGAGCTTCTCGCGCATCAAGCAGGGCCTGTACGTTCACGCCGTTGTTGACGCTGGTCGTCGTCATGATGAACCCCCATGTCGGTGTAATGGATCGCCTTAGCGGAGACGCAGATGATACATCGCGGCGGATGGCTAGGAGCGCCCATTATGATAGGAAACACTTCGGGTTTTCCTGTCGGCATCCCGCTGGGCGTTTACGCATTGTTATGGTCGCGCAATCTCGAGACGCTTACGCGCGTGCGCCGCCAGCCCGGGGCCAGTCTACGCCCGGGCGACGGCGGGGTTTATCGCCGTCTCGCGCCCTAGCAGCGCCGATCGAGAGGGACCACTGGCTCGCTGCGAATGGTCCCGACAACGGACCGGACCACGTCGGACGCTGCTCGCACTGGCGGGGAAGGCCGCATAGCGCAGCGTTTCGCCATCGATTCGGTACGGCTCTTTGATGATGGCCGAACGTTCCGAGGCGATCCGCGCAACAACGCGAGCTACCGTCGCGTCGTCGGTCTCCCTTTCACCAGACTCCCTACGTCGGTCACAAATCTGGAGAGCAGCGGGGACATGTTGTCCTTTCTCCAGACGAGAGCCAATGGCAACGACAGCTTGAGGTCGGCGACTTTCAATATCGCCACGCCGTCCGGACATCGCCAGCGGGCAGTTTCCACGACGAAACCGACGCCCATGCCTTGAGCGACGAGTGTCAATATCGTCGCTTCGTTCGACGCTTCCTGAACGATCCGAGGCGATTTCAGGCCGCCGCGGAAACATTCGTACATCAAGCGGTCGTAGAAGGCCGCGCTCTCGCGCCTCGGAAACCAGATGAAACGCGCGTCCGTCATGTCGCGCAGCCGGAGGTTCTTGAGCTTACTGAGCGAGTGCGCCACAGGAGCCGCCAATGCGAGGCTGTTCAAGGCGACCGGCAATTGATCTAGCTCCCGATCTGGTTTCGGAGGGTTGAACATGAACCCTGCATCCAGCCGGCCAGATCGAACGGCCTCGAGTTGTTGCAGGCTCGGGAGCGGATTCAGCTGCAGTTCTGCGTCGGGGTAGCGCTCTCGGAAGAGGTGGAGCGAGTCGGGTACCACACCCCGCCATGAGGCATTCTCGGTGAATCCGACACGCAGCGTTCCTGATTGGCCGCGCGCCACACGTTGCGCGCGTTCGGTCGCCGCGTTGACCTGTTCAAGAATTCGGCGTGCATCCTCGAGGAACAACTTGCCCGCTGAACTGACCCTCACGCCGCGACTGAGGCGATCGAACAACTGGAAACCGATCTCGCGCTCGAGATCCTGAATCTGTCGCGAGAGCGCCGGTTGCGCCACTCTCAGGCGTTGCGCGGCTCGGCCGAAATGTTCCTCTTCGCCAACCGCCACGAAATATCGAAGATGGCGCAGTTCCATTCCGATACCCTACCGCGATGAGTCCGATAGGAACAATATCTTGGACGCATCAGATTTCATTTGTCACAGTGGAGTCGGAAAGGGTGGTGAACGATGACTCAGATCGCGCAATTCACGAAGGAATTGAACCTCCCCGGGCCGATCGCCAGTTACCTGAGGGCGGTCAATACCGGCGCCAAGGAGGAATTTCAGGCGAGTTTCGCAGGGGATGCCGTGGTCGTCGATGTGACCCGCGAGCTGCGCGGTCTCGACACGATCACGGCTTGGGCCGGCGCCGATATCTTCGGGGCCCAGGTGCATTTCGACGTCCTGGACGTCACCGAGCGCCAGGGACGAACCATCGTCAGGGTCAAAATCGACGGAACGTTCGATCGAACGGGATTACCCGATCCGCTCGTGATGAACCATGAGTTCAAGGTGGCAGAGGGAAAGATCGCCGAACTGCGAATCGGGTTCTAGAGGACACGCTGATGACCCGTTCCCTGACTGGTAAGGTTGCGCCCGTCACAGGCGCGGCCAAGGGCATTGGAGCCGGCATCGCGAGTGCGATGGCGGCCGCCGGTGCCTCCGTCGCCGTGAACTTCGCGAGTGACCGACCAGGCGCCGAGCGAGTCGTCGCCGATCTCCGCGGGCGTAGTTGCTTACACCGCGAGTAAGGCCGGCATCACCGGAGTGACTGGGGTGCTGGCCGTGGAGCAATCAAATCAACCCCGGTGCCGTGGACACTGAAGGGGCACGGGCCGTCGGTGCGATGAGTGACGAAGTCCGGGCAGCGCACATCGCCCGAACGCCGCTTGGACGCGTCGGCACACCGGCCGACATCGCTTCAGTTGCCGTGTTTCTCGCGTCTGATGAGGCCGGTTGGCTGACGGGCGAATGTCTGGCCGTGTCGGGCGGTCTGCGCTAGTCGAGCGAGACGACCCGAGTTCGATAGCGAAATCACCCTGTGCTGAGCCGCCTTCGCGCTCCGCGCTGCGGCGCGATCTCATTGCGATCATGAATTCGTGCCGAGGACGGCGCGCGACTTCTGGTTCTAGGCGCTTGAGTCACAGGTTGTTACGTCGCTCCGTTCCGTTCACTGAAACTGCCCGCTGCCGATCAAATCTTCTTGCTTTCGAGCGTCTACGGAGAAGGCACTCGTCGCCTGAGCTCGTCGAGCCAGTTCAAGATCACTTCAATCCGCGCGATCTGAGTGGTGGCCATCCCTTGCGGCTCTTCGACCATGACGAATCGCTTGCCGTCTGGAGCAATGTCGTAGTTGGCGACGCCGTGCGCGCCGCTCGTATCTGGCCGGTATGGGTCATCGAACACGAGCGTCGGAGAACTCACGACAAGTGACCCACCGCGCTCCTCGATCCGCACGGCCATGAGCTTGTTTTCGCGCCGATAGAAGAGCTCACGGCCGGATGGTCCCCAGACCGGCTCCGCGCCGCCGCCCACAGAAATCGTGACCTCTGCACCGGGTCCGGGAAACGGCCGGGCGTAGATGTCGTCGATCCCTGACTTGTTCGAGACATAGGCGACCCATCGGCCGTTCGGTGAAAAGATCGCTCCACGTTCGTCGAACGGTGTACCGACGAACGGTTTGGCTGTCCACTTGTCGCCATCCGCATGAAGCATCCCGAGATCCTTGAAGTTGGGAGCCCCGGCTCCAGAAAAAAAGGCCAACGTCCGGCCGTCGGGCGACCAGGAGGTCGGAAATCGCCTCGATTCGACGTCGGTCAGCGACTCCAGGCCGCCGCTCCCATCTGCAAGGGCCGACTGCAGGCGATTGGTCAGGCCGGTGCCATTGGCAAACGTCAGCCGCGTCCCATCGGGACTCCAAATCGGATGAAAACGAGTGTTCTCGGCAAAGGTGACGCGCGTGCGAGCCCCGCGAGCCACGTCCACCACCCACAAGTCCGACAGTTCGTTCAGGTCGGAGACTTCGCTCAGTCCGAAGGCGACGCGGGTGCCATCCGGAGAGTAGCGAGGAAACCACGCGAGTCCGGACACGGTGGCCAGGACGGCTCGCCTCCCGTCGCGCGTCACGTGGACCAGCGAGCTCGTCAGGGATCGCTCACGGTTCTGGTGCCGATGAAGACCAGCGTACCTGACGACGACACGTCGGCTTGCGCCAATGAAAAGCCCGTCGCGCTCGCCACGCCCTCGAGGATTGGCACCGGCTGGCCATGGGTCGTCCGAGTCGCCGCATCGAACGCTTGCGCAAAGAGCGCGTTGGCTCTCATGAAGACCAGGTGGCCAGATTGAACGTACCGACCGTCCTCGACGCCGTCGAGGAGCTCACGTTTCTCGCCGGTGGCGCGCGACTGCACGACGAGTTTGCCCAGGCTGGTACCCGTCGGGTTGATCGTGTAGAGAATCCAGTCACCACCGGGAAGCGCATATGGCTGCGTCAGGCGATCGCCTTCGGCTGGCGTAACCAGCCGCTCCGCTGCTCCGCCGCCGGCCGCGATTTGGAAGACGCCAGGTGGCTGTCCACCAGCCACCAAAATCCGATCGTCCAACCCCCAGCTGGCGCCGATGTAGTTGGGCACATTGCCGAGCGTGATCGGTGCACCGCCGTTCACCGACACTTTCTTCAACTGCCCTTCCTGGTAAAACGCGACCCATTGCCCATCCGGCGAAAAGAACGGCGATCGTGGCGCGTTCTGGACAAGTGGCGCCTCGGTGCCGGGCATTGGCGTCGCGGACGCCTGATCCATCGCCCGCAGGTAGAGCCGCTGATTTGCTGCGTACGCCACGCCTGAACCATCCGGCGAGATGGCGACGACACCGCGATTGAAAACCGAGAATCGTTGATCCTCCGGAAGGTCCATGGCGAGTCGTACTTGCGGTCTCGATGGATCGGCTGGACGCGTCAGCCACCACACTGAGATTCCAGTGAACGTCGCCAGAAGAATCGCTGCCACGTACGGAAGGAGCCTGGATGCTCCGGAGCGGCCGACAACGACGGCCGATGCCGGAGCGACTGCATCTTCAGGAGACCCCGTCTTCGCCTCCTGCAGTTCGATTCGGGCCATGGCCATGTCTGAGAGCCGCATGTGCAGATCTCTCTCCAGACATCGGCGAATCAGCCGGCGAATCGCCGACGGGGTTGCCGTCGGCAACGCGCTCCAGTTGGGTGTAGCCCGAAGAATCGCCGCGAAGGTGTCGCTGACATCCTCACCCTCGAAGCAGCGCCGCCCCGTGAGCATTTCGTAGAGCACTGCGCCAAAGGCCCAGACGTCGGCGCGTTTGTCGACGGATCGCCCCTTCGCCTGCTCGGGACTCATGTAGGCGGCAGTGCCAAGCACGATGCCTTGTCCGGTCAACTGCGCGGGGCTGGTGATCGTCGGCGAGAGGCTCAAATGACTCCTGCTGGACGAATCGGCGCTGTCCGCGATCTTCGCCAACCCGAAGTCGAGAACCTTCACCATACCGTCGGGACGCACCTTGATGTTCGCGGGCTTCAGGTCTCGATGGATCACTCCGGCGTTGTGCGCCACCTCGAGCGCTTCGGCAATCTGCGTCGCCATGGGTACGGCTTCGTCGATCGGGATCGCCCCGCGCGCGATCCGGCGCGAGAGATCCTCGCCCTCGACCAGCTCCATGACCAGAAAGGGCAGCTGCCCGCCGGCCTCGTGCTCGAGCCCATAGATCGCGGCAATATGAGTGTGATTGAGGGCGGCGAGGACGTGCGCCTCACGCTGAAATCGCGCGAGCCGATCCGAGTCGCCGGCCACCGCTTCAGACAGGAACTTCAACGCGACGGCACGGCCAAGCTTGGTGTCTTTGGCGCGATACACCTCGCCCATACCACCCGCGCCAAGCAACTCGACGATCTCGTACGCTCCCACCCGCGTGCCTGAGCTGAGCGACATCGTCTGCGGATTATACGGGGAGTGCGACTCCTATACAGTCTTGCCGTCCATGATCGGGTCTCAGCTGGGCCACGACGAGATCCTCAAGGCACCTGGAGAACAGCATCTGGACAATGTCCTTGGCGTCGCCCGCAGCCGGCATGCGAGGTCGTGACGCGCCCTCCCACGTATCGGCAACCTTCGCTCAGATCGATGGACGGATCATGAGTGCCTTCGTGCGCGCCCGCAAGCCGACAGCCGCTGCGAAGAGTTGCTACGGTCCAACGTGTTGTTCTTGAGCGGCGGCTGCGAGGGTAGACACCGCACAGTCTACGCGGGCCGTCGTGAGGCCGACGTCGTTATGACATCATTTTGGAGACGGCCGCTGCATTGGCTAGAAGTACTTCTTCAGGATAGCAATCAGCCGAGATTTGAACCGCTATTCCGCCAGGCCGATCTTCTTTCGCAGAGCAGGCAGACGCGGATCACCGGCGAGCAGTGGCGACAGTTCCGGCGAATACAGGTACTGGCCGGCGCGTTGCGGGCCGCGCGCCGCCATCCGCTCCAGGGCATCGATCGTCCGTTCTTTGTCGCCGAGACCGGCGTAGATGAGCGCTTCTTCGTTAGGTCCCTTCGAGTCCGCGACCATCCGCTGTGCCTCCTCGCGCTGTCCGGCGCGCGCGAGCGCGTACCCGAGAAGGCCGAGGGTCTGCGGGTTGAAATGCTCCTCGGCGGCGGCGCGCAGCCTCGCGATCCCGTCCGCGATATGTCCCTGCCCGAGCTGCGCCCTGCCGAGACACTGCGCTCGCAGGCTGACGTCCGAAGGCAGCTTCGCGCAATGCGTCTCGGCCTCCTCGTATCTGCCAGCTTCCATCAGGGATAAGGCGGATGCGATCTGGACGTCGGACGCGAGCGGATCGTCGATCTCGGCGCGTCGCGCCTGTTCGATCGCCTCACCGCTGCGGCCAAGCACCGCGAGGAACCACATCGCGAACTCGGCGCGCGTGCGCGAGTCGTGCGGATCCGTCTCGATCGCGTGCCGGAACTCCTGTTCCGCGTCGCGCCAGTGAGCGTCGCGCGCGTCCGCCATCGCCAGCGCTTCGTAGGCCTCCGTCAGGAGCGGATCGATCTCGATGGCCTTGTCAGCCGCCGCGCGCAGCTTCGTCAGCTCGTCGGGCGGATGGTCGAGGGGGAACTGCATCGATCGAATCGCGTACGTCGACGCGAGACCGGCGTAGGCCGGCGCGAACGTCGGGTCCCTGCCGAGCGCGCGCTCGAACCCCGAGATTCGCTCGGCGTAGCTCGAGGGATCCGCGCCGAACCTGATGGCCCTAGCGCCCAGGTAGTCGTCATACGCTGCCACGCTCGTCTCGTAGCGGCGCCGCCCGCGCCCGAGATGCAGGCGCAGCTTATTGACGATCGCAACTGCGATTTCGTCCTCGATCTCGAAAATGTCGCCGATCGGCCGATCGAAATGCCCCGACCAGACGGGCACGCCGTCGTGCGCGTGAACGAGCTGCATGTCGATCCGGAACGCGTCCCCTGAACGCAGGACGGAGCCGTCGATCAGGTAATCAACCCCGAGCCGTGGCCCGATGTCGCGCGCGTCGCGCGCACGCTCCGTGAACAGCAATGACGAGGCTCGCGATCGAACCGCGAGACCCTCTATGAGCGACAGATTCCTGACGAGCTCGCCGGTCAGGCCGTCCGCGAACGGATCGCCGGACGGGTCATGGCCGAGATTCGTGAGCGGCAGCACCGCGATCGGAATCGGCGTGTGCTGGCCGTGAAGCGACCACCACGCCGCGCCGCCGAGCACGATCGCGGCGCAGAGAACCGCGAGCAGCCCGTGAGATTGTGCGCGCCGCGCGGCGGCCGGCCGGGCAGCGTCGTCGATCGGCACCTCCCGGTACCGAAATACCGGAACGTAGCCTCCCTTTGGAATGTCCACGATCACGGACGAATGGCGGCCTGCGCCCGCGTAGTGTTCCGCCAGCCGCCCGCGCAGGCGTGCCGCCTCGGTCCGCACGATCGAATCCTGCTTCGGGTCGTAGTCGGGACGGCGGCCGAAAACTTCGTGCGCGATTAGCGACTCTTTGAGTTCCTCGTCACGTCCTTCGAGATGGCGATCGACGAGAAACGTCAGGAATCGCGACATGCGGGCATTTCGTGCGAACCCGGCGCCCACAAGAACGTGCGCGAGCTCGGTGCGAATGTCAGCGGCGGAAGGCTCGTCGGCGCGCACTAGGATTTAAGAATAGGCCGATTTTGCCGGGCCCGGCAATGTATGAAACCCCGTTTCTACCCACAAGTCGTTGAACCCCCGCGACACGTGCGGTAGACCTCCGTCAATTCTTCTGGAGGTCTTATGTTGATCGCATCGTTCGTTGCCGCCGCCGCGCTTGCCGCCATGGCCCCCTCGTCCGCCGGTTCCGTCATCGAGGTCTCCAACGTCGAGCAGCTCTACGACGCCATTAATGAACCAGCCAATGCCGGCGCCACCATCGTGCTGGCGCCTGGCCTATACGTCCTGACCAAGGTGAAGCCGGGAGTCGGCACGCGCCCGAATGACGGCCGTCTGGAGCTGCAGACCGACATGTCGATATACGGCGTCACCGGCCATCCCGAAGACGTCGTCATCGACTCGTCCGATCCGGTGAACGGTCCGTCTTTCGCGTTGGGAGGCGGTCTTGGCAACGGCGGCACGATACGCATCGGCCGCGGCAGGAACAATGTCGAATGGCTCACCGTCGTCGGTGGATCAAACTCCGCCGCTGGAGTCCAGACGGACCTGGTCGGCGCGCCCGCGGTGCTGCGCGTGGCGCACGTCGTGTCGCGCGGCAGCGTCCGCGGTATCGACGTCCGCAACCTCGGCCCGGCCGGCACCGGCCGGACGATCGTCATCGATCTCGAAGCCAACGACGTCTTCGAGAACACCGCGATGAACGGGCAGGGCATTCGTTTCGTCAACTCGAGCGCCGACGACGGGACGATCGAGGCAAGGCTCCACAACAACCGGTCGCACGACAACAATCAGGGCTTTCTCGCCAGCAACGAGCGATCGAGCTTCGCATCCATCAAGATCGACTCGTACGACGACCGCTTCGAGAACGACATGATCGGCGGCGTCATCTTCGGCGGACTGACGACCGCGGCGGGAACGGCCAGCTGCAATACGGTGACATTCACGATGTACGCCGGATCGATTGCCGGCAGTCACGGCTCGGTGCCACCGCAGAATCTTACGGCCGGCCTGAACGTCATCGGCGGCGCCTTCACTCCGCCCGCCGGAACGGCCAACTCCGCCTCGTCGAACGCGGTTCGGGTCTCGATCTGGGGGACGAAGTTCGACGACAACGCTGCGCTCGACGTCGAGGCATGGGGAGCCAAGTCGCTGACGGAGGACCTCGCAGGTACGGGGAACGTCGTGACCGTCGACCTGTACGGCGTCAGGGCGCACGCTCGTTCGCTCGCGCACGACAGCGTGCCGGACGAAGCGGCCGGCACCAATCGCGCGATGATCGACGCGACCATGAACGAGCGCTACGCGCGCTTCTCGAAGCGACGCGCCCCGACCGGCCCCACGCGTCGCCAGGAGTGCACCAGGCGGTAGAGCCAGGCCTCGGCGCAGAACCTGGCGAAGACGACCGCGGCGACCGCCGCGGCGAAGAGCAGCTCGAGCCCCACGCCAGGCGCGCCTCCTCTTCGTCGTCGGCGGAGCCAAGTCTCGGTACCTACGTGATGGTCGGGAATTCATCAGGGCGTTCACAGAAAGGAGCAGGGACGGTGCATCAACTGTCGATCAAGGGAGAGAATGGCGGGGAGACAGGGATGCTCTACGACGCTCTTTCGTTCGTTTGTCGAATAATGCCGGCTGTTGCGAATCCTTTCGTCTTCAGCGAGTTAGCCGTGAACGCCGTCTTCCGGCGCTTTCGTCAATTTGCCGGGTGTTTCGGATTTTCGCGCCGCAATGACACTCGAAATGTCACGCGACGCGAGCACTGCACGCGCTCCAGCGTCGATCACCGAACAGCGCACTTCGTCCGGCGTGAGCATGCTGCTGACCGCTTCGCGACACCCTTCCTGGCCAGGAGGGCGATGGCTCGTCTGCCGGCTAAAAAAGTTAAGGGACAGCGAGCAGTTGCTCTCTGTCCCTTAACTACAACCGTTGGTCAGTTCTTAATGTCGAAGCTGATTTGTGACGTTGCCCTCTTCGTACACCTCGCAAAACGAGCGCTCTGCCTGGATTCCGTCGCCAGCAGCCTGGCGCAGGACGCGGGTCGGCCTCACCCACGGCTCAACGAACACCTCCGGGTCTTCGATCGTCATGTCGTACCGGAGTTCATCTCCAACACGTGTGAGTTTCTCGATGATATGCATGCTGCTGGAGTGGAAGAAACCCCCGCGTCCCAACCACGTCGTATCGACGAAATTAATGGAGTCGATGACGAGTGTATCCCCTTCCCAGGTTCCTACGCTGTTCCCGTAGTACGTTGCCAGGCTCGCCGTCCGCGGGTTTCGCTGGCGACCATCTGTGGGAATGTCGCGGAATTCGGCGGCTCCGCCACCGTAATCGGCATTCGGTCCATAGAAGAAGATGATGTCTTTATCGTTCTGGATGATCCGCCGGGGCGTGCCGTGCCGTGGGAGTCCCAGCGGCTGGCACGTCATGACTGGATCGTACTTGTTCGTCCACTGATCGAGTTCTTGAATCTTGTCCCAGAACTCGGGTTTGTAAGTGGGAAGACCCCAGACGCCAAACCGCGAGGGCGAGAGCCACTCATAGTCCACCCAGAAGTTGTCCTGTCCGGTTTTGCAGCCGACCTCGGGGTTGATTCCCGCACCCGGCACCTGCGTTGGACCACATCGGCGGGTTCCACTACCGGTGATTGGATTCGGCGCGCCACCCCAGTTTCCCGTCAGGTCCGGCTTCCCATCGGCCCGCCGCGGCGTTGCGACGGCTGCAATCGGCGCCGGCGGGGTTGTTGAAGGTCAGCGTCCAGTCGGGAGGCTGATTCGTGGGCTTGATCGCGGCCTTGACGCTCGCCGGAACAGGCATCACGACATACATCTGTCCCGTTTCCGTCACCGTCGTCGTAATGTCGCGAACGACGGCGCCGTTCTGTTTCTCAGTCATCCTGCCCGCGTAGAACGCCTCCGCCGGATTCAGCGGATTGTTCCAGTCTTTATAGTCGCTGTAGGTGAACTCGTAGGTCTTCGCTCCGTTCTTCACGACCACGCGCTCCGCCATGAACTTGTCGTTGAGCGTTGCGGTTGCGCTCGCGGTGGGGACGCCCGGGATCGGGAACGTCAGCACCGGCTTGTTGCCTTCCCATACGACGGACGTTTTACCGGCCGTCATGACATCGGCTGGTACGCGTTGCGGTCTGGCTGCCATTTGAGGCGGGTCCGAAGTCCCAGCCATTGCGGCCTTCCACGCACCCTGCGGACCGGCCCACAGGCGGATCATCCGCTCCTCGACAGTTGCCGGCATCGGCGTGGCTTTGCCGTTGCCCGCGATGAGCTCAGCGCCGGGAGTGTCTTCGTTCCAGGCATACGCTCCGCTCAGGACTTCGACATTGGAGCAACTCTGGCCATTGGGCCGAGTGCCCGTGATTTGGATCCGCTCGCCCGACGCCCTGTAGCTGATGCTGGTTCGGTACTTCGTCACATTGCAGGGTTGACCATCCACCTGCATGGTGCCCTTGCCCGTATATTCCAGCGACATGAGCACGTCGTATTCCTCACTGCTCCGCAGCATGCCCATGTACCAGGCCCAGTTGAAAAGCACTGCCTTCAGGTCCTTCGCACCGGCTGCAGGGGTGTACAACGGAGCGCCGCGGCCCCGGCCGCCGCCGGGCGCGCCTCCGACGCCGGGACCGGCTCCACGACCATCTTGGGCCGGCGCTGCCGCAGGTGCGCCGCCCGCCTGCGCAAAGGCCGAGGCCGGCGCGCTAATCGTCAGAGCGACGGCGATCGCGACACCCGTCCACATCATTCCTTTTCGAGAAGCCATAGCGATCTCCCGTTCTCGTTTAGTCGTTCGGGTTACCGGCGGAAATATTCATGACGGTGCCGTCCGCCCGCGTAATCGACTTGAGGAATCCCAATGGACTCCCGTTCCGTGCCGGGATGAACTTCGCGGTCAACGGTTCGCCGACCTTGAGCGCATTCGGGCCGACTTTGCTGATCCCGCGATCGGCGAGCGTCGTGGCCGAGCCGGTCGTGAACGTCCAGTCGGTCGTCGTGCCGTCGGGGTTCTTCACCGTGATCGTCATCGATCCGTGCGGATTCACGAACTGGATCTTGGTCAGCGTGCCCGCGATTTCCTTCTCCGCCGACATGTCGTAGACGCCGGCGAGGGAATGATGCGCCTGGACCAAGGCGCCGGCCATCAGACACCCGCACACGACGACACATCCCAAAGCTCGTCCAATCATTTGTGCCTCCGTGAAGTTGTGATCACATAGCCACCGAAAAGATACCGACAACCATCCGCCAGAGCATCGCGGCGTGCCGCGCACCCGGGCTCAAATCAAAAGGCCTGATTATAGCGGCGTTTCGCGTGACATTGCTCGCCGGGATGGTACCGAGCCGTCGCCAAAAATCTTGATATTGAGCGACGTGCCGACCCGGGGATCGAACTTGGCTGGGAGGCAGGGATTCGAACCCGATACCGTGATCCAGCGCCACGTGAACCGGCTCTACTTCAGGTTCTTGTAGACCGTCTCTTCAACGCCGCCGTATACCGTCATCGACGTGTCGTCGTAGAAGGGCAGCGTCTGCATCATCACGATGACGCCGAGCTCCTTGATTGGATCGATGAAGAAGTGGGTGTTGAAGACTCCGGCCCACGTGCCGCTACCAGGCGAGCGCCTGTTCGGCAGTTTCTCCGAGGCGAGTTGAAAGCCGAGCCCCCACTTGTCCTTACCTGCGCCCGTGGGGAAGTTCCTCGACAGCGACAGATTCATCGACTGCTGTTCCTTCACGACGACGGTGCCAGAATTCGGCTCGAACATCGTCTTGACCGACTCCTCGCTGAGGATGCGCTTCCCGTTCAGCGTGCCGTGGTTGAGGAGCATGCGCAGAAACAGAGCGTAATCGCCGGCCGTTCCATACAGGCCGGCGTCACCTTGCACCGTGGCTGCCAGCGTGGCGGGTACCGGCTGCTCCACCAGCTTTCCGTCAGCGCCTCGTGTGTTGACCGCGACGACACGGCCGTACTTCTCCACCGGGACCAGGTAGCTGGTGTCGCGCATGCCGAGCGGTCCCAGGATGCGCGACTCGAGAAAGGCATCGAGCTTCTGTCCGGAGATCGCTTCGACGACATCGCCGAGCACACGAGTGCTCGGCCCGTAAGCCCAGCTCTCCCCCGGATCGAATTGAAGCGGCAGATCCAGTTCGCTCTTCTTGGTCTTCGCGACGATCTTCGTCACCATCGAACTGCCGACGGCGTATCCGAAGCCGGAAGTGTGCGTCAGCAGATGCCGGATCGTGATTGACCGCTTGGCTGGACGCGTCTCGTATGTAGCGTCCGCCTCGTTGAACTTGCTGATGACGAGCGGGTTCTTGTACTTGGGCAAGTACGTCGCTACATCGTCATCGAGCTTCAGCTTGCCTTCGTCCACGAGCATCATGATGGCCACCGAGGTGACCGGCTTGGTCATCGACGCCATGTTGAAAATGGTGTCCCTGGCCATCGGCGCGTTGCTCAGCGTGCGACTCCTGCCGAAGGCCTCGTGATACAGGACGTCGTCCTTCCCCACGACGACCACAACGACTCCTGGGACGTCGCCTCGATCGGTCACGGTCTTGAGGAAGGTCGAAAGAGCGGCCGCCCCTTGCTGAGGAAAGGACGGAGCTGCCGACATGGCCGGGACAAAGAGAAGCGTGAGAAGGTAGGCGAGTCGTTTCATGACTATTGAGTATGGTTCCAGTAGCAGCGTGTCATTACCGCCACGGCCCCAACGGTGTGGCGGCATTCGGCTTTGCCCAGCACCTCGCCGCTGACTCGAATCCACTGCAGTTCATCCGCAACGAGCTTCGTGAACGCGTGCCGATCGCCGCGCAGCCCCACCGCGATGATTGCCTGATTCGCGGCCTTGACTTGGTCCACGGCCGTCTGAGCAAGAGCAGCCGAACGGAAGGGTAATGCCAGCACTAAAACCGCGATCCATGGGCCACACATGGGACATCTACGGTCAGATGGTCGTCTATGTGCGGCTGAACGGACTTACACCGCCGGCCAGCCAGCGGCCCTGACCTACTCGATGCACTGTTACCTGCGCACGAAGCGGTAGTTTCCGGAGACGTGCTTCACGTACAAACCGCTGTCGATGAACTGAACGCCGAGACCGTAGAGGCCGGTGAAATCGGTCTCGGTCGTTGCGATAAGCTCCTGCTTGCCGCGCCCATCCATGTTGCCAAGCAGCCGGCCATCTTCCAGTGTAATGACAAGCGTGCGGCCAGACGCCAGAGGCGACCCGACCAGCTGCGCGCTTCTCCAGAAGGGTGGCTGCTCGACGTAGGTGCCAACGTATCGTGCCAGGATCGCCGGCACCACGTTCACTTGATTCTTCCGTTCATCCGACGCTTGGCCGACCCAGTGCCCCAGGCTCCGGTTCGCGCCCTCGTTGCAGACCCACTCGAGCATCTCCGTATCGGCTGCGTAATCGGCTCGAATTTTCACAGTCCACGGCCTTGCGTACGCACCGGGATCCGAGAACGTCGCATCTATTTCAAGCGTGCCGAAGCTCGGGCGACGGTACCGTTCGGTCAGACGCAGCTGCTCGGTGTGCGGATGGCCGTCTCGATCGAGCCAGGTTCCGGCGTTGAAGCCGTCGCTCTCGACGACGAGTGTGTCGCCGTCCCAGCGTCCCACTGAGTAGCCCATCCACGACGGGTTGGGTTCCGGCTCGAGCGAGCGGCCGTCCATCCAAATCTGGCGATACGTGAGGTCGGGATTGAGCATCACCACGAGCGCTGGCGTCTGGACGATGCGCATCATCTCCGACCCGGTGCTGTCGCCGGAGGTGGCATACGCCGGACCAAGCGGCAGGCAGCGCACCTGCATGCCGCCCTTTCCGAGATCCTCGCGATTCTGTTCGACCCGCTGGCGCGCCCAGGGCTGAATCTCCTCGGGCTTGAGATCGGCGGCGATATTCCGCGCGTACTTTGGCGACACCTTCAGCCACAGACCCGAGAGGTCCGGTTTGCCGTCTGGCGTCCGTGGTGGTGGCGCCGCCAGATTCGGCGCGCCATCAGGAGTGCGGGGAATCCCGGCCGTCGGTTGCCGGATCCATTGAGCCGCAAGCGCGCCGCTGGAGGCGATTGTGAGGAGGGCAACGAGAACAGTTTTCATAGCCACGCGCTCCACGAGGGATTGTGCCATGAAGCGTGGCGACACGTCCGGGGGTCGCGAAGCTCGTACCGGTCCGTCAGGTCCTGGCATGGACCGGGGCGAGCCTGTTTGATCGCTGCCACGGCGGCGTTTTCACCATCAGGCGCACCGAAAGCGCTGTTAGCATAGCTGCCGCCCAACTGAGTGCATGACGTCGCGCCGTGAACGTTGCTGCCCATCGTTGCCAACAGTGGGTCGTGGCAGGGTTGTGATTGCGATCTGTGTCAGCAGGTCCGAAAGGGGAACTCATGCGTCTAAAGGCTAGGGTTCGATTGTTCCTTGTCCTGTTCGCTCTCCTCTCCACGGCGACATCCGCGCAGTGGTTGAACTTTCCGACTCCCGGCACGCCCCGCACGCCTGACGGCAAGCCGGACCTGACCGCGGCGACGCCGCGGACGGCCGAAGGCAAGCCGGATCTGTCCGGCGTCTGGAAGCATGAACAGACCACGGTGGATGAGTGGAAGCGTCTCGGCGGCCCGGCCATCGATGAGCAACGCAAGCTGGACGTGCCCGGCATGGAGCTCGACTCCGTTCACAAGTACGCTTTCAACATCCTCGCGGACTTCAGGCCCGAGGATGCGCCAGTGCGCCCGGAGACGGTGGAACGAATGCGCCGGTTCTCACCGCTTGCTAACCCGGGTGCCAGTTGCATGCCCGGCCCGCTTGCCGGCGGCGCACCTCCGTTTCCGCTGGTGGGTCTCCTTTCGGAACCCATCAAGATCGTCCAGGCGCCGCGCCTGACCATGGTCTTGTACGAGGCTGGAAACATGTACCGGCAGCTCTACACCGATGGCCGCCAGCTTCCGAAAGAATTCGATCTTCCCGCCTTCAATGGCTACTCGGCCGGACGCTGGGAGGGCGATACTCTCACGGTCGAGACCGCGGGTTTCAACGACAAAACGATCTTTGACCTGCTAGGACACCCGCATAGCGAAGCACTGCACGTGACGGAGCGCTTTCGGCGCCGCGATTTCGGCCACCTGGATTACGAACTCACCATTGACGACGCCAAGACCTACACCAGGCCCTTCACGGTAAAGATTCCTCATCTGCTCCTCGCGGACTCCGACATCTTCGAGATGTACAACGAAAACGAGAAGGACTGCGTCCATATCAAGAACGCGAGTGGCAAGGACTGACACGTGCCGACGCGGTATACCTCGTGATGCGGTGACCGATTAACCTGCCGAAACGTATATGAACGAGGCAACCAACCGTCTGTCTGCAGTTGCGGTCGACGTCCGCTCAACAAGCGTGCACGGCACGCGCGCGCGCGGGTTCTTCGTCGGAGCTGCGGTCGTCCTGCTGTCGATCGTCTTCCTCGGATTCGCCCCGACTTTCTACCTGCGGCCGTTCTTCGCGCCGTACGTTCGGCTGCGGCCCGTCCCCTGGTACCGGTACGTTCACGGTGCGCTCATGACGCTCTGGTACGCCCTCTTTCTGATTCAGGCCAGCCTCGTCGCCGGTGGACGCGTTCGCCTGCATAAGCGCGTCGGTTTGGCGGCGGGGTTGACGGCCGTTGCCGCGATTGTGATGAACCTGGTCACGGTGCTGAGAGGAGTGCACGACGGCAGCGTGGAGACGGGCCTCGGCCCGAGGGAGTTCGTCGACCGTTTTCACTATGAGTTCGTGGTGCTTGGGGATCTCGTCGTTCTGGCATTTTTTGCGGTGTTCGTGTCGTCCGCCCTCGTGCTGCGGACGCGGCCAGCCGTGCATGGGCGCCTCATGTACCTCGCCTCCATGTCGCTGCTCGGGCCTGCTCTCACACCGGCGCGAGCGCTGGGCCACTACGTTTCAAGCGTTCTTCCTGCCTGGGTGAACCTGCAGATCCTCGTGACGATTGGCCTGCTGTTCTGCCTCGCTGCCTACGATCTCCGTAGCACCAGGCGCTTGCACCCGGTTACGGTGCTGGGAGTTTTTGCGTTCCTGATCCTGCCGCTGCTTACATTCCCGCTGCTCTCTGGTGCGGCGGCAAAGGAGTGGGTGATCGGGTTGGGATGAGGGCCGTCGCACGTTTGTCCTACGGCAAGTCGACGCTCGGTGGAAGATCGTGCACCTGCACGCGTCGTGAATATCGGCGACGTTCGGTTGGGTGAGGTTGTTGTACGTCAGGATCAGCGTGGTGCCGCTCTCGACGGCGGGCGTGTAGCCGGGCGAATAGTAGCCGTCAGGAAAGAGCATAGGCCGGCAAGAATGACTCTCTGAAATGCAAAATGCAGAATGGACTACGGCTTTTTCAGGGCCTCGCGGAGTTTGTCGGCCAGCGAGCCGAGCCTCTCCGGCTGAACGACATCGGTGCGTTCGGCGTACTCACGCACTTCGTCGGCCTCGCGCATCGCCTGAACAGCCGTCACGCTGAGACGAATTCGACGCGCCGCGACATCGACGTTGTCAACGACGACCTGGAGCTGGTCGCCGACGCGAAATGCTTTCTTCACGTCCGCATCGCGGGCAACGCCGCTCTCGCTCAACGGGACGAGGCCCTCCACGCCAGGCTCGAGCTCGACGAACGGGCCGAACTCGGCAACGCGAGTCACGCGCCCGGTGCGCACCTGGCCCGGTTGATAGGTTTCGCCAACGCTCGACCACGGATCGGTGGCGAGCTGCTTCAGGCCGAGTGAAATCTTCTGCTTTTCAGAGTCGATGCGCAGCACCTTGACCGTGATCTCGTCGCCGGCCTTGACGAAATGAGAGGCGTCAGGCACACGCTCCCACGCCATCTCCGAGACGTGCAGCAGTCCCTGCACGCCGCTTCCCAGATCCACGAACGCGCCAAAGTCGCGCACCGACGCGACGCGGCCGGTGATCACTGCGCCTTCGACAATCGACTTCCTGAACTCCGCCGCGCTCGCCTGCTGCTCCTCTTCGAGCAGCACACGTCTCGAAACGACGATGTTCTGGCCCTCATCCTTGTATTCGATGATACGGAACCTATAGACGCGCCCTTCGTGCTGGGTATCGGCGTGTCCGGCACCGGCCGAACGGATATCGATCTGGGAGAAGGGGCAGAAGGCACGCTGGCGCGCGATGCGAACCTCGTATCCGCCCTTCACAGTGCGTTCGACCTTGCCTTCCACTGGCAGACCCGAATGAAACGCGTCTTGGAGTTGTCGCGCGGAGGCGGCCCCGAACGCCAGCTTGCGCGAGAGCTTCAGCTCGCCCGCGGTCGATACGACCATCGCTTGGATGCGGTCGCCGACCTTGATCTCGAGCGCGCCGTTGTCGTCTCTCAACTCATCGGTGTCGATTTCGGCTTCGCTCTTACTTCCGACATCGACCAGCGCCGATTCCTCGCCAATCGCGACGATGGTCCCTTCAATGATCTCTCCTTTGGTGACTCGCCGCGCGCGCTGCGACGCCTCGAACATCGTCGCGAAGTCTTCGTCAGGGTTGCTCAACTCGATGCTCCTGATGATTGTTTATCACAGCTGTCGACTTCGGGCCCAAGCGAGACGTTGGGGACGGGCGAGCCGTGCTAAGCTCCGCGCCATGCCACACGGCGGCAGTTTCAAGCGAGTCGAATCCATCGGCTGCACGTTGCCGGACGTGGAGGTGACGACCACGTGGGGCCAATCCACGCTCAAGGTACGCGGCAAGATGTTCGTGTGCATGGCGGCCAACAAGTCGGCCGAGCCGAACACACTCGTCGTGATGATGGATTTCGTCGACCGGGACGCGCTCATTGAAGAAGACCCCGACACCTACTACCTGAAAGAACACTACTTGAATTACCCGTGCGTCCTCGTCCGCCTGTCGCACGTGCGTGCAGATGCGCTGCGAGACCTCATCACGGGTGCGCACCGATTCGTGAGCGCCAGAATTGGGAGAAGATCAGGCGCCCGTCGTCGTGGCCGTGTTACGCGTCAGTAAGAGCGCACGGCCCTATCATCCCGAGTACTGTATCGATAGTTGAGGCAACTTCGGCGGATGGATTTCAAGGTGGGCGACATGACCCGATATGCACTTTTACTGGCCGGTCTGATGGCGGTGACGGGGCCGGCCGTGATCACCGGACAGGGTGAGAACTATCCAATCACGGTGATACCGCCGGCCAAGGGACCATTCACGTTCGCTCCGGGGTATCAGACGCCGTGGGACAAGATCGAAATCCTGATCAAGGAAAAGCTGGCGCCGAACCTCTACGTGCTTCATGGTTCCGACAGCCTCGACCCCGCACACCCCGATGGCTCGGGTGGGCGCGCGCTCGTGCTCTTTGGCCCCGACGGTGTGCTGATGGTGGACTCGCAGAACAGACAGGTTGCCGAGAAGACGCTGAAGACGTTGCGCTCGTTCACGGATGGGCCAATCCGGATCATGGTCAATACGCACGTGCACAGTGACCACACTGGTGGCAACGCCTTTTTCGCCTGGCAGGGGGCACTCATCTACTCCCAAGAGAATCTGCGGAACGAGCTGCTGCGTCCGCCCTCGCGCGGCGGCGCCGCGCCGGCGATCGATATGGCCGGGATTCCCGTCGCGACGTACGCCTTCAATCCGACGACGATCGGCGAGCCGGCGGTGACGTTCTACATGAATGGAGAGACCGTCGATTTCATCCCGATGATGCCGTCGCACACGGCCGGGGACACGATCGTGCGATTCCGCAAGGCCGACGTCATCTACATCGAAGATTTCTACCGCAACTTTGGCTACCCGTTCGCGGACCAGGCCAACGGCGGCTCACTCCGGGGAATGCTCGAGGCCGCCGATCTCATCGCCAAGCTGGCCGGTCCAGGGACGACCCTGGTACCCGGTCACGGCACGCTGATCAAGAAGGACGATTTGCTGCCGTATCGTGCGATGGTCGTGGATATCTTGGACAAGGTGAAGATACTGCGCGACCAGGGCAAAACGCTTCGGGAGGTGCTGGCGCTCAACCTGACCGCACCCTATGACGCGCAGACGCTCGGCGACACGCAGCAGAGTAAAGTCCGGTTCATCACCGAGGCGTACGACGAGGTGAACGGACTTCCGTCAATCGTCGACGGCAAGCGCACGATGCCGGTCCACTAGTGTTCGGGACTATTTCCGCAACTGGCTCATCAATGCCGCCGAACCACCATGCGGTACGCCACCGTGGCGCGCTGCGGCGCGCAACTGTCCCGAAGGTGTGTCAGAATCGAAAGTGCCAGCGCGACTGCCACGCGAAGGAAGTGTTTCGTGACACGTCGTCTGAAGAAACTCCTGGTCGTTGGTTCAATCGCATTCATTCCATCCCAAGCGTTCGCACAAACCTTCGGTTCAATATCCACACAATCCACTGATTCGCCTGGCGCCGCCGAAGTTGATGCCAGCGGCCTGGCGACGCCGACCGGGCATGAAGTGAATTTCGGTGTTGGAGGCTACGAGTATGTCGAGCCCGGCGATACGAGCATTTCGATTCACGGCCCCAAATTCGGAGGCGGATATACGGGCACGATGTCACTCAATTCGGGTCAGCACTGGTTTCTCCAGGCCGATGCGCAAGGCCTTTTTGGCAGCACCACTTACGATGGCTGGTGTTCGCCCTTCCTCATCACGCCTGACGGCACGTCGCCAAATGGCTACGCGCTGGATATTGGTGACCCGTCGCCGTGCAGTGAGACTGGCGACAAGGATTGGTACGTGGAAGGCCGTGCCCTGGTCGGCAAGGACTTCATTGGCCACAAATGGGGATGGTCACCTGATATCGGCGTGGGCCTCCGTCATCTGTCGAATGGCACGACCGGCGTCGCCGGATACCGCACGGACGACTATCTGTACCTGCCAGTCGGCATTACGGCACGCACCATCGTGGCTTCGCACAACGCGCTGAGCTTCAACCTGGAATACGACCAGTTGCTTCATGGTTGGCAAAGGACGCACGACTCGCAATTGGGCGGTGGAGATGTACCGGCGACACCGATTGCACCCGCGTTCACGATCGAAGGATTCTCCGATATCTCGTTCGATCAGCACTCAGGATGGGCGCTGCGCGCAGGTGCGAAATACCAGATGACCAGGCACTGGTCGGTGGAGCCTGAGTACGTCCACTGGAACGTCAGCGCTTCGCCGGTGAACTATGAGACGGCGACGTTTACGGTCAACACCATCACTGTGGGGCAGCAGCTCGGCGCGTATGAGCCGTTGAACAGGACCGACGAGTTCATCGGAAAGCTTGGGTTTCGTTTCTAGACGAAGCTCGGCGAACCCGAGCGAAGTCTGGAGGCAGGGATTCGTGCCGAAAGCGATGAGCGGAGCGATCGAAGCCTAGAACCGGGCCGAGCAGCCAAGCGCGCGCAGCTTGTGCTCGATGTTCGACGATTCCTATTTGCCAACCATGTGCGGGAGATCTCTGTTGTTCTCCTGGCAGATGTACTCGTAAAGCTCGACGCCAACTGCCCACGGGATCGTGTAGGCCGTCGTCCAGGGTTTGGTGTAGGCCTTTGGATCGTCAATGGTCACTTGGTAGTGAAGGGTCGCTTCATTGACCCGTGTGAATCGCTCGATCACGTGAAGGGCATCGGTGTGCGGATGGCCGGCCTGATCGAGCCATGTCGCTTCATTGAACCCAACTACATCGACGACTAGGGTGTCGCCGTCCCAGTGGCCCACTGAATCGCCCAGGAACGAGGGATTGGGATCTTCCGAATGCGGTCGCCCATCTGTGAAGATCGTACGCCACACATGCGCACCACCTTCGAATACGAACAACACACGATCCTTGAGTTGAAAGATCTGAAACGGAAACGGCGTCGCCATCATCCTCGGGATCCCTGGAGGAAGGCACCTGGACTCGGGATCGTGCTTTTGCAGGTTGGCCTGACGATCTTCAAAGACCGCCCGGGCCCACGGCTGGAACGGGACATCGACCTGCCGCTCGACCGGCGATCGATTCGGATCGCCCCCAGCTAAGTTGGCGATGACACGGGGATTCCATGAACCCTTTTCGTTTCCAAGATCGGGGTGGCCATCGGGCAGCCGAGGTGTCGGACCGACCGCGCCGGTTGCCGACCCAGAACGCTCGGGGATTCTTCCTGCGATCACCTGCGCGAAAGCGTGCGAACACAGGGCGGAAAGAACAATCGCACCGGCTAGCCAAGCTCTCACGTGACCTCTGAAGCAGTGAGAAATCGACGCACGGCATCATACCGAAACGAGCGGAATCGATGTGAAAAGAGTGACCAACGCCGCGCGACGTGGAGTATATACGAGCCATGAAAAGGCTCTTGCTGACCGTGTGTACGTTCCTCCTGGCAGTTGTGGCCATTCGAAGCCAGGACGCAAGCGGTCCGATTGCAGCCGCCGGCACCGCACTTGGCGCCGGAGCGCTGCGCTCCATCCAGTATTCCGGTTGGGGCTTCGATTACATCTTCGGGCAGCCCTATGACGGTGCTTCGCCGTGGCCCCGCTTCAGCGTTCCCAGCATCACGGTCGGAATTGATTACACGACGAACACACTTCGCGACGAGCGGCGCAGAGCGCAGGTCGAGAATCCGCCGCTCGGCGGCGGCTTCCAGCCGCTGGTCGGCGAACTCCGTCAGATCTGGGCGCTCAGCGGCAGATACGCGTGGGACATTGTCGGGCAGACGGCCGCGCCCGCAGCGGTCGAACGCGACATGCGCAGTGCCGTCGACGGACGAACAACGCAGATATGGCTGACACCGCACGGCTTCATCAAGGCAGCTCAAGCCGGCAACGCGGCTGTTCGCGCCGAAACCGTACGGGGAATCAAACAGAACGTCGTCACGGTCACCACGCCAATGAAGGTTCGCCTGGAAGGAGTACTGAACGAGCAAAATCTCGTCGATCGGATCGAGACATGGTTCGGTAATCCTGTTCTCGGCGATATCAAGCTGGAGGCAATCTTTTCCGGGTACAAGGACTTCGGCGGTGTGAAGTTCCCGACGCGGATCCTCCAGCGATTAGCGGGCTATCCCGTTCTCGATGTGACCATCACCGACGTAAAGCCAAATGCGCCGGTGACGCTGGAGGTGCCGACGTCCATAAGCCAGGCGTCGAGCCCGCCAGCCGCCCTCGTTCCTGAAAAAGTATCGGACGGCGTGTGGATTGTCCCTGGCAACGCGAAGAGCATCGCCATCGAATTTCGCGATCACGTGGCAGTCGTGGATGCGCCTGAAAACGAAGCACGTTCGGTGGCGGTCATTGATGCGGTCCGTAAGGCGATTCCCGGTAAGTCAATCAGGTACGTTGTTAATACGCACCACCACTTCGACCATTCGGGAGGGCTCCGTACGTACGCCGCCGAGGGCGCGACCATTGTGACGCACGCTGCCAACATTCCGTACTACCAGCAGGTCTGGGCCAATCCGCGCACCATCGCTCCCGACCGCCTGGCCCAATCGGGTCGCACGCCGGTGTTCGAAGGCATCGTTGGCAGCAGGACGTTTCGAGACGACACGCGCGAGATGGTCGTTTATCACTACCCGGGAAACATGCACAATGCCGGGATGCTGATGGTGTTCCTGCCCAAGGAAAGGTCCTTGATTGAGGCGGATTCGTTTACACCGGCGAGCAGCCCGAACGAACCGCCCGGAGCAGTGGTGAACCTCGCGCAGTTCGTCGAGGCAGTCGAACGCCTGCGGTTGGACGTTCAGCAGATCATCCCGATTCACGGTCGCCTTACCACGTTTGACGAAGCACGTTCGGCGGCGGACACCTTCAAACGAACACAATTGTTCCGATAGCTCGCGCCGCGCCCGCATCAGATCGATGAACGTCGTAACGGGACAACCAAGGATTTGAGGGTCATGGTAAAGAGTCCGCGCCGTCGCCTAATCGTCGTCCGCTTCATATTGGCCATTGTCAGCGTGCTGGTCTCATTGCCATGGTCGGCGCGCGCCGCGGATCTTCCAGGGCGGCTCAGCGACGCCGAGTTTTGGCAGATCGTGACGGACTTTTCCGAGGCTGGCGGCAGGTTCCAACTGCAATACATGTCCAACGAAGATTCCTTGCAGTTCTTGATTCCGGCCTTGAAAGAGAAAGTCGGCCGAGACGGCGTTTACATCGGCGTAGGGACGGAGCAGAACTTTACCTACATCGCAGCGCTGCACCCAAAACTCGCATTCGTCGTCGACATCCGCCGCGACAACATGCTCGAGCACTTGATGTACAAGGCACTGTTCGAGCTTTCCACCGACCGTGCGGACTTTGTTTCGCGGCTTTTTTCCCGAAAGCGTCCGGCGAATCTCGACGCGAATGCGAGCGTCCAGATCCTGTTCGGCGCGTTTCAACAGGTTGCATCGGATTCGGCGCTGTACGAGCACACCCTCAACGCTGTGTTGCAACACCTCATGAACAATCACGAATTCCAGCTCAGCGAGGCCGATACGAGGACCGTGGCAGCCATCCTGAATACATTTCGCGTGGCTGGACCGTACGTGCTCAAAGGGACGGGCGACAAGAATCTCAGCTACGCGCAATTGATGGCGGCAACCGATCTGGAAGGCCGAAGCCAGAGTTACCTTGCGTCGGAAGAGAATTTCCGGACAGTACAACTGCTCGAGAGGCAGAACCTGATTGTCCCGCTCGTGGGTGATTTTGCCGGCGACAAGGCGATCGCCAGTGTCTCACGGTACCTCAAAGAACATAATGCAGTCGTCAACGTTTTCTACGTGTCCAACGTAGAGCGATATCTCTTCGAGCAAGGCGACCACGGAAAGCAGTTCTACGCGAATGTTGCGACGCTGCCGTTGGATCCTTCGAGTACGTTCATCCGATCGGTGACCGTGGATATCAGCCGCCGCCTGGGAATTCCGCTTCCCGACAGCACGGCCAGCTGGCGGTCGTTTCTCGTCTCGATTGACGACTGTCTCAAGGGCGTCACGGACGGCCGAATCCAGACTTACCGCGATCTGTTCGAAGGCGTCCGGTAGCCTCGCCAGCCCGGCTAGACGCGTGGGCCGGATGTCAGTTCGCCTGGTTGGCGGTAAGAGCCAGGACGGCGTACGCCGTCGCGGTGTCGCCCATCATCCGCCCCACGTCGCTCATGGGATCCCGCTGCTTGTTGAGGGAGGACGCGGGCCAGCGTCCCGTCGCTCGATCCTGGTTCGCGGCCAGCCATTCCAGCGCCTTCATGACCCGTGGATCGGTGCCAAAGCCCGTTTCCTGCAGCGCCAGCGTCGCCAGACCGGTGGCGTACCCGTCGCTCGTCTTGTCCTGTTCGCTACCGTCCGATCGCTTCCACGGTCCCAGCGTGGACATGCTCCATCCACCGTCGGGTAGCTGCAGTCGGAACACGGCGTCCACGGCGGCGCGGATCTGAACCGACGTCAACGTGCCGGGCAATTTCGCCGCGGCCCATAGGCCCATCAATTGAGTAAAGGGCTGCTGGCGATCGAACTGCTTGCCAAGGTAGCCGCGGAGCGCGTCCAGGCCGCCTTGAATCTCTGGCGTGGAGGCGTAGCCGTCCGGCGCTGTGCCGATGGCGACTGCCGCCGTTGATGCGCCGAAGTACGGTGATTGATCAGATTCCCACGGGTCGAGGCGGAAATGGAGCCAGACCCAGGCGCCCGACAGCTCGCCGGTCTTCATCTGGAGCGCCCACATGTTCGCAAACGCCGTGCGCGTGTCGGCGCTGAGGGTGCCCGCCGACGCGTCCCGCGCCGCCAGAACGGCTGCGTTCAGCACCGACTCCGTTCCACGCGATTGGCTCGTCCTGGGCACACCCGCCGTCTGGTCCGGATAATACGGCGCGATCTCGTTCCACTGCCGCACGCGTTTCAATACGTTCTCCTCGAGGGTTGCTTCGGTCGACGAAGCCTGCCGTTCGCCGACCGATGCGCGCAGGCGCGGTCGTGCAAGCGCGTACGGCAGCGTCGTATGACACGACACGCAGAAGGTGCCGTGATCACGCTGGGCCGACGGGAAGTTCGCCCACCAGGCTTGCCGTTCGTCCAGGGCGCCGGCCGCAGCCTTGCGGTTCCAGGACGGAGCATCAGCGGCCGTCAACATCAACGGCAGTGTGAGGCCGATCAGACAGGCCGACACCGAGGTCCTCGCCGCAGTGAACTTATGCATACAGCTGCTTTTCTTTTTCACGATCGCAATCGGCGGTTGTAGTGGCTCAATTCCTGACCCACTACTCCATCGGCTGAGGCCGAGTTTACATCATGCGGAAAGATGGCCACCTGCAGGTCACCATCACGCGGAACAGCGGGAAACGAGGCATGGGGCACTCACGCGCGAACCTCGAAGGCGAGTTGAAGGCGATCACCGGAACGTCAGATTTCCGAGACCCTTCGGTCTACTCGCGCAAAGTCGCCACAAAGGCCTCTACGCCGCCGGAGCCTAGATGTCGCAGGGATTCGGAACCGCTCGCCAGGCGCCCAGCGCCTCGCGGCGCTTCCCGAAGACGGCTCGAGCAGCCAAGCGCGCGACGCGCTAACCCGATCCGAAGTGTCGCTCCGCGTAGGCGTGGGCGGAGCCAGTCTTGAGATAGCGTTCGAACCGGCGTGCCGTTCGCTCGTCGGTGTTTGTTGTTCGGCCGGCGAAGCCGAGCGAAGTCTGGCTGGGCGTTCGGGACGATTTCCGCAACTGGGTTGTCCGAGTCGCTGCGTGAGCCGATGATTCGGCGTGGAACGCCCAGCCGCGTTTCTAACGACGGCACGTGGCGGCGTGCATAGAATTGCGCCTCCATAGACAGCCTTGTCGAGATGCTCCGCCATGCCAGTCGAAGTGACGGTTAAGACGATCCCCGCCACGACGCGGAACCGGTGGCAAGTGGACCACTGGTTCTACATCGCCGTGACGCTGCTCGTGATCCTTCTCCAGGTCGCCGGTTTCGGACCCTCGCTGCTGGACCAGTCCATGCGAAACGGTCGGCCTTCGTCGCTGGTGGTCATCCACGGAGTGGTCGCCAGCGCATGGCTCCTGCTGTTTCTCGCGCAGGCAACGCTCGTCGCCACCGGACGGACATCCGTCCATCGACGACTGGGCGCCATCGCGCTCGCACTGACGGCCGTCATGATTGTGCTCGTGTTCCAGATGACAATCGAGATGGTGCGTCGCGGTCACGATCTCAGCGGCGATCTGATGAGACGCGCCGCCGCGCCAGGAGCGCCGGTGCCATCGGTGGCAGAGCGAGACGGAGGGCTCGGCGGATTAGTGGCTGCGTTGAATTTCGGCGTGCTGGTCGCAGCGGGTTGGTGGTATCGCCGCCGACCGGAAATTCACAAGCGGCTGATGCTGGTGGCGTTGCTTTCACTCACAATTGTACCGCTGGGGCATCTGGCTGGATATGTGGTCGGGCGGTGGCCCGATCTGTACGGACCGGCCAGATTCGCTCCGTTCGCTGGCATCCTTTTTCTTTTCGTGGGGGCGGTGCACGACAAGGTCACGCGCGGTCGCATCCACCCTGTATCGGTGTGGGTTCCACTCGCCTTCATCTCAGTGGGGTTGCTCGTCGGCGCCGTAGTAGCGCCATCCGCGCCGTGGCGTCAGTTTGTGGCTTGGCTGGCCGGTTAGGCGAGGTCAAGAGACTCGAGTTGGCTGGGAGGCAGGGATTCGAACTCGGAACCAGCTTGTTTTCTAACGTGGTGATGGCGCGCGACTTCTGGTTCCAAGCGCTTCAGTCGCATGCGCTTTGACGAGCCGAGAATCTGGCGATTTCCAATCGTCTGACCGGCCAGGAACAGGACAGGCTTCCTAGTCAAGGAACAGATCCGTCAGCAATTTGTTCGCGCCGGGAACGAACGCGTACCCGTCCAAATCGGTGATTCCCTCGGAGGCCAGCACGTCCTCGTCGATGCAGAAATTACCGCTGAACTTCTGGCTCTCGCGGTTGAAGATGATGTACGCGCTGTCGGCGAGGATCTCGGGCTTTCTGCCCACCTCCGGCCGCACACCGGGAATCAGCTGGAGCGCGGCAGTGGCCACGATCGTCCTCGGCCAGAGCGCGTTCACGGCAATTCCCTCGGTGCGAAACTCCTCCGCCATGCCGAGCACGCACATGCTCATTCCGTATTTCGCCATCGTGTACGCCACGTGATCCTTGAACCACTTCGGCTTCATGTTGAGCGGCGGCGCAAGCGTCAGGATGTGCGGGTTCGACGCTTCTTTTAGGTAAGGGACGCAGGCCTGCGAGCAGCAATAGGTACCACGCACGTTGACGGCGAACATGAGGTCGAAGCGCTTCATCGGCGTCGCCAGTGTCCCAGTGAGGCTGATGGCGCTGGCGTTGTTGACGAGAATGTCGATGCCGCCAAACATCTCCGCCGCCTGCTTCGCCGCTGCATGCACCGCGGAATCGTCGCGGATGTCGAGCGCAATCGGCAATGCGTGTCCGCCCGCTCGCTCGATCGCCTCGGCTGCCGTATGTATGGTGCCCGGAAGCTTCGGATGCGGCTCGGTTGTTTTCGCGGCGACAACGACATTGGCGCCGTCCTTCGCCGCGCGCAGCGCGATCGCCAGGCCAATGCCGCGGGATGCACCGGTGATGAACAGCGTCTTGTTCTTCAGACTCATCTCCATCCCTTACGGTTGACCAAACTCCGAGAAAGCGTCTCGCGGGACCTAGCGCAATGCGCTGTGGGAGACTCACACCGAACGCGCTCCGACCGAACCAGCACGACCAACAGGCTCAACTAACTGTGAACGATCCATCGTCGACCTCCTTCAGCATCCTCCGCATTATCTTGCCCGACGACGTGGTGGGTACCGAGGCGACAACCTGCACTGCGCGAGGCACTTTGTATGCCGCAAGATGCTCGCGACAATGCGCCACCAGGGAGCGTGCCGGACGAGGCCAAGGGCGAAGTGGCCAAAGCCTACGTGATCCTCAAGCCAGGAGCCGAGGTGTCGCGCGCAGATCCGATGAAATTTCTTCAGCAAAACAACCTGAGAGTCCGGATTGGGCTGAGAGAAGGGCCTTCTCGTCGGCGAACGGGTGCTTGAAAGCGACGAAGTGCTTGTGAATCTTGAGGTTGTGTGAATGTCGGACCGGGAGCGAACTTGGCTGGGAGGCAGGGATTCGTCCGCCTTCGCGCTCCGCGCTGCGGCGCGATCTCATTGCGATCATGGATTCGTGCCAAGGACGGCGCGCGTGAGCGCGCCGGTCGAAGCCTAGAACCGGGCCGAGCAGCCAAGCGACCGAGCAAGGTTTGTGAGGGAGCTTGGCGGTGAGGCAGGGATTCGAACTCGGACGGCGTTTTTCTAACATGGTGATGGCGCGCGACTTCTGGTGCTAAGCGGTTCGAGTTCCAACCGGTTACGAACTTCTCGTCGTCTGCCTGCAGTCCCCGCCAGTCCTCGCGGATTCTACCCGAGTCGTGGAGACATTTTGGAGACGGCCATTGGGTCAAGGGCGTTCAAGCGGGCGCCGTCTCCAACGCCACGCGCACGGAGTCGGATTCGGCCACCGAGAAGTTGAGCTTCTCGAAGCCAATCACCCGGCCCGAGCGGTCCTTCATCAGCACCACCTCGTCGCCGGTCTCTTCGGACACGTACTCCAGCGAAGGGTCTGTGAACCAGACCGTCAGGGTCTGACCTTCCCGGTCGTGGAATACCTTCACTTCGGCCATATTCGAACGCCTTCCTTGATCGCGTCGGTCGGATACGCGGTGATGAGGAAGGCTCCCTCGGCAACCCGTTTCACGACCGCGCACGTCCAGCGCTTCGTCGCCTCCGCCTTGTAGAAGAGTAGCACTTGAGGGTCGATCCGGCTCTGGCGAACCTCGTCGGGGGTCTCCAGCGCGGCCCTCGCGAGGCCTTCGCGCCCGGCCATCACCGGATGCTTCGCCGTGACGATCAGGTTCCAGCGAGCGACGGTTACCCGAACGCTGAACCCCAGGGGCGTCCTGGCTTCGAAGAGGACATCGTTGGCGTCCACGGGCACGTCGGTCATCAGGCGACAGCCGCCGCGAATTGGGCAAATAGATCGCCGGGCAGTGAGTGATCAAGACGCCAAGTGACCGCCATTGGCAACTCGGACTCATGTTTCACGTAGCTCGCCGGCCCAAGGAACCAGAACGCCCTGTCGTCGCTGCGCAGCCGGGCAAACAGCATGATCGATGATCCCAGCGCCTCGTGTTGCTGGTACCGCCGTCCGGTTTCGCTATCGGCGCGGGTGGCCGACTGGCTCTCCCAATGAATCAGGTCGCGGCTGATCGGCGTAGTCGCGGTAGCGGGTCGTCGGTGAGAACTGCCCGGTTGTCTTGTCCAGGGTAAAGGCGAACAGATCAGCGCCCGCATCCTTCGCCCAATAAACGCCCGTTTGCCACGGGGCCACTTTCGCGTGTTCACCAATGCCGAACGCCGCAAGGATCTCAAGGCGCGTGTAGCGAGCGTGAACCAGCAACGGCACATCGGGATGCCTGACCAACGCCTGCTGAACGTGATCGACGCGTGCAGCGAGGACCTCGAGCAGATCCAACAACTCGGCTCGAACCTGCGGATGCTCCCACACGATTTCGCACACGTCCTCGAGACTCATTGTCTTGTTGATCGCGCGGTCGGCAACGGACGCCACGAGCATGCGGACGAGCAGACGTTCACGCAGCGACATTGCTGCCAAGATCCGGCAGGTTGGCTCTCCGACAGCAATCTGCGGTACGAGTCGATTCTGAGAAAGTCGTCGATGTGTAGCAGCCGAGCGCAGGCCTGTCGAAGGATCTCTTCGTGGGGTCCAGCGGGTCTGACCGAAAGGCCGGCGTCCTCACGAAGATCGGAGAATGTCTTCCTACCCGTGTAGACGTCCTCGGGTTCGAGACCCGTCTCGTCGAGGAAACGCTGCAGCGTGATGGTGTTGTCGCCTCGCGCGACCAATCGGAGTTCTTCGACCTTTTCCGGCCATCGCGAGGGGACCGCGGCACGGATGTTCTCCAGGACCAGCTCTGTTGCGACGCGGTCCAACTCGATGTGACACCCAGCCGGCAAGAACGGAAAGCCTTCGGTGATCTGCCTCTCGAGATCCTTGCGGCTTCCTCCGAGCAGCGCCCGGAATCGGCGGTCGAACCGGAACTCCTTGCGATGATGCCCGACGAAGTCGAGCACCGTGCAAACCGTTTTCCCCGCAAGTCGACGCAACCCGCGCCCAAGTTGCTGCAGGAACAGCGTCGGACTGTCTGTCGGTCGAAGCAACAGCAGCGTGTCCACGGCCGGTATGTCGATGCCCTCGTTGAAGAGATCGACGGAGAAGAGCACATTGATGCGCCGCGCAGCGAGATCGGCGAGCGCTCCGGCCCGTTCCTCGTCCGGGCTGTCTGCCCACACGGCGGTCGAGGCGACTCCCGCTTCCCGAAACACGCGCGCCATGAACCGCGCATGCTCAACGCTCACGCAGAAGCCGAGCGCTCGCATCCTGCGTGGGTCGTCGACGCGCGAAACGACCTGCGCGAGCACATGTCTGGCCCAGGCGTCATTCGAAGTCAGAAGATTCGACAGTCCTTCGACGTCGTACCCTCGACCGCGCCGCCAGGGCACCTGGCGCAGGTCAAGCCCGTCATGGATGCCGTAGTACACGAACGGCGAAAGACGCTGTTGATCGATCGCGTCCCAAAGGCGCAGCTCCGCGGCGATTCGATTGTCGAACCAGTTCAATAGCGGGAGGCCGTCGCTTCTCTCCGGCGTCGCGGTGAGCCCCAGAAGTTCGGTCGGCTTGACGTGCTCGAGAAGCGCGCGATAGGACGGAGCGGCAGCGTGATGGAATTCATCGACGATGACCACGTCGAAGTGACCGGGTTCGAGGGATCCGAGGCCGGCGGCGTTGAGGCTCTGGATCGAAGCAAACACGTGGTCGAACTGCCGCGGGCGTTGCCCGCCGACCCACAGCTCTCCGAATGCATAGTCGCGCACGCCGTGACGAAATGTCGCCAGGCTCTGTTCGAGGATTTCTTCACGATGGGCCACGAACAGCAGCCGCGAGCGCGGAAGTCGATCGCGAAGCCGCGCGTAGTCGATCGCGGCCATGACCGTCTTGCCTGTACCTGTCGCGGAGACGAGGAGGTTACGATGGTGCCCACGCTCCCGCGCCAGCGCGATCTGCTCGAGCAAGCGCTCCTGGAACGGTTCGGGCCGAAGCTCGATCGGACTCAAGAAGACGACGGGTCCGGACGAGGAACGAGCCGTTTCGGCGGCAAATCTGTCGGCATCATACGGGACGAAATCGCCGCTGTTCCAATAGCTCTCGAACACCGCGGCGACTTTGTCGATGACGTCTGGATTTCGCGCACCCGACACCCGGACGTTCCATTCGAGGCCGCTGATCTGCGCCGAGTACGTCAAGTTCGATGAGCCGATGTAGGCCGTCGAGAACCCCGACCGTCGATGAAACAGCCACGCCTTCGCATGCAGGCGCGTGGTGCTCATGTCATACGACACGCGGACGTCCGCCCCAAGCTCGCTGAGCGCATCAAGGGCCCGCGCCTCAGTCGACCCCGTATACGTCGTCGTGAGAATGCGCAACTCCCGACCGCTCTGGCAATGGCTGCGGAGCGTGTCGAGCAGCGGCGCGATGCCGCTCCGGCGAATGAACGCCATGACGAGATCGATGCGATCGGCTGAATGCAGTTCGGTGAGCAGTTGATTGCCGACGCGCGGTTCCCCTGGAGCGTTCGTCAGCAGCGTCGTATCGAGAAGCGGGATGAGTGGTTCCGGCATTTCCTCGACGCGCCCATCCGGGGTTCTGCCCAGAACAGCACGCAGGACGGTTCCTGGCTCAATCGGGGCATCGGGACCGGTCTGAGATCCACTGATCGTCTGATCGATCTGCTCGATGAGCTTCCGGGCGAGCGCGACTCCCACGGCGACTCGATCGGCATCATCCACGCCAGCGATGGCTCGCTGGACAATCCGGCCGAGATGAAGCGCGAGCCGATCCGGCGCCTCTGCAGACCGCACACCGTTGCGGATCGCGTAAAGGTCGTCACCCAGAGTAAGGAGCTGTGACGCAATCGCTTCTGTGATGAGGACTTCGTATAGGCCGCGAGGGCGATCGGTCATGCGCGGCCGATTCGCCCCATAGCCACGTCCAGAATGTCGCTGGCAGGGAGTCCGAGCTGCAGTTCCAGAGGGTGTCGCCCTGGCGCTGTTAGAACCTTGCCTTGAGACAGGCTCTGCTCGATTCGATCCGACAGAAGACAACGCTCGCCGCAGTCAAGACCGCTGGCCAAGCGCTCGAACTCGACGTAGCGGAGAAACTGGTCGGGACGGAAAGCAATGACAGTCTCCGTCAGCAGGCTCTCCTCAGGCCTCACCTTGCGTCTCGCGTCGGAGCGCTCCCGTTCCCATCCGTGCCACCGTTGTGCCCGGGCAGCTTCAAGATCGCTGGTCTTGAACTCAACCGACCGTGGGAACAACGTGGGACTGTGCATCCTCGGGTCAACACCGACGAACAGGCCCATCTCCAAGTGCACGCCAAACATCATCGTGATCTTTTTCCCACGAGGGTCGAAATAGAGTCGGTGACAGCGATCTGGAGCCGCTTCCGTACATGATTTGGAAACGGTGCCTGTCGAGCGGCCTTCCAGCTCGTCTGGTACCCGTTGGCTGTGAAAGCGTAGCAGACCAGTTCGCGCTGGACGCCCGTTGGCGTCCCAACCGTGAATTCGAATGGGGCTGTTGTGGGATCCGCGCGCACGAGAATCGCGGCGCCGCATTCTCGGAGCGCCTGTTCGATGCGGGCGACGATATTGCGTCGACGTAGACCGCGGTAACGTCTCACGTGAGGCCACCCCTGCTTCACGATTTCGTGACGTTTCGATCGCTGACAGGGTCGTATTGCCATTCACCCTGTAACCGCTCAGGCCCGAATAACGCAGGTACCAACGCTGCGAATTCTGGGGCGATGAACAAGCCAGGAACATGCTTGTAGACCGCATCACGTTCAGACCGCATGTACCACTTCCGCGCAAGAACGCGAGTCCGTTCCGGATCGGAACCGTTCACAAAGGGCGTTCGGCCGTGCCCAATTGCGCCATTTCGGATGAAGCAGCCGTGTCCCTTGCCAGATAGATGGATGAACGTCGAGCCGGAGGCAAAGGGCTCCGCGGACCTTTCAAAGGCTGTCCTGGCGCGAATTAGTGCCGGTACGTCATCTCGCCAATTGATCCTGTATTCCCCGGTAGGGGACCGGAACACGGACTGCGGTTGATGCCGCTCGTTCAAAAAAAGAATCGGACCTACAACCTTAAGGGCGCCCTTCCCTCTTGGCCGAATCATTTCCACAGCGTCTGGAAGAAACAACATCCGGAAGGCCTCCGCATCATCTCGCGCCAGATCCAGGGCAACACGGAGGATGTTCTGAAAAATGTGTACCCCCCGTACAAAGGGCCGGAATCCGCATACAGCACCGCGGTTTCAACCGTGCCTCCACTGCCGAGGCCGTCGTGGTGCATCGCGAACATCTCGGAGGTCTCCCCTTGCTCGCGGTACCCTGTTGTCCCGGTTCGTTCTTGAAAATCAAAGACTTTTACCGTGCCATCGGCTCCGAATCGAGCGACTATATCTGGATGGCTCTCGAGCGGATGTGGGAGCGGATTGTGAAGTTGCAGATCAGATTTTAATTGCTCGGCCAATTCGAACAGCGGATGGGAAAGCGTCGACTCGGCGTGTGGATTCAAGACGATGAAATAGGCGACGCCATCGTTTCCGAAATATGCCGCACGAATAGCGGAACGCTCCTGCTCTGAGAGTCTCGTGAAGTCGCGAATCACAGTGGCTGTCGCGGGGCGAGATCGCAACCGGCCGAGCGGCGGAACGGCAGTTACTGACTGGAACTCGAACGACGCAAGAACGAGTTCCAGGAATCGATCCGCCTGGGCAGTGAATTCGCGCTCGACGTCAGTCATGCCGCTCCAGTCGAGTGTTGATGCAACAGCTCAGGTCCACAGACGCTCTTCCAGTCCGCGGCGACAGGAGCGGGCAAAGGACGTTCAGTGCATTTCTCCACGACGCACCCAGCCGGGCCTTGTGTCATTTCCTGGCCTGTCACCGAAGATTACGCTGCGGCGGGCAGAAACGAAAGTCTCACGACGGCGAGAGCGAACCATTCCGGACCTGAGTCAACCGCGACGAGCCGTGCTTTAGTCGGCCAATAGAGGCAAGCGCCGCGCTCCTGGTATCTCGAGCGCCGCACGAAGCGTTACATCAGCCGCTCCGAATGATCGGGCAGTAGCCAGTTCTCGCCACTCGACGACACCATTCGAATTCACGTGAAGAGTTCGAGGGAGCATCAAGGCATCTGGCAGTGCTCTGTCGCGATTTTCGCCAACCGCGAACTGTAGCAGTCCGAGCGCGCGAGACGGGCGCAACCTCGGAAACCAGGCGGCAAAGGCGCCGAACGCTGCGGCGTCGCCCGTCAATGCGCGTAAGGCAGTGCCCAATTCGTGATCCGGCCAAGCGGGAGCCGTCCCCGATCGTAGGATCTTCCACCACTTCAGGAGGGTCTCCAGATCGCGAGCCCGCTGCGCGTAATTGGGCGTATCGATCGATTCAAAGGCGTTCGCCGCATCTCCGGCGTACTTTTGCGCCTGCGCGACGTCGTCCAGAGACCAAGAAGCGTGCGAGTACGCCAGCTGGATCAAAGCGGCAGCAAACCGACGCCGGTGCGGATGGCCAGGATAGTCCGTTTCAAAGGACGCGACCCCCGTCATTGCCACACAGACATTCCTGGCGTAATGACAGTGAGCCAGCTCAACTCCGTGCGACTCTGATCCAACATTGAACGCTGCAGCTGCGACATTGACGGCACGCCATGCCAATCGGTACGCGCCGCCACTCCTCAGGAAGTTGTTGAGAACAAACGCCGATGTCCCTTTGGTATAGCGCTCGAGCGAGGAGCTCGACGGAGTCAGCCGAATATCGTCCAGGAGCGGAAGCAGTGAATTGGCGATCGACACTGCCTGATCGAATCTCTGGAACTTCCGAAGGCACTCCATCCGCTCAGCGCGATAGAGCAAGTCCAAGCCGACAGCCTGGGCTCGCGCCTCTAGGGCCGGGGAGAACGCATCTTCGTTTCTGAGTCGCCCTGCAAATAGATCGGCAATCGAAATCAGGTAATGGCACCACAGCCAGAGGAGCTCATTTGCACCTGATTCTGCCCGGATCTTCGCCAGCAGTTCCAGCGCCTCTGTCGAGTTGGGTGACTCGATCCATGCTCGGCCCTTCGAGACAAGAAGGGGGAGGAGAAGCTCATGGTCTTTGCCAGCATGGGCTTCAGCGGCAAGACCAAGCTCGACATCAAGGCCCCGACCGACCAGCGCAAGATCCTTAATCGGTTGTGGCATCTCCGGGACCCTCCACGCGATCACTCGCGTCTGCGATTCGGGAAGGGAAAGACGTATTTCGCGGTCGTCTTCGTAACCAGATGCTGTTACACCCAGGTCGCGCCAGCGATCCATGAAGGATCCGGTTGGAGCGCTCGTTGACCAAACCGAGGCCCGTCGCTCGCGAGCAGCGGCATGGCCAACGGCCATCATGAGTGTGCTTTCGAGGCGTTGGTGATCTACGGATGTGGACCGCTCTTCCAGCTCGTATGGAAGACCGCTTAAGTAGAACAACTTCACGAGTGTTTCCATCGCGAGGCCGCGATCCATCCTTACGTGGTCACCGAGTACGTGAGGCTCCTGCCTAGTCAGTTCGAAGCTGCGATGTCGCCGGCGGATTATCCATGCAAGATCTAACAGAGACTGCGGACGACAACGAGCCTGAAGAAGAACCTCTCCAGGCCACTTCTCTGGAACACCTGGTTCCCTATAAGTGAACCAGGTAGGAATAGTGGGATCACCGAAAATGGTCCCGAAGAATCGGGCTGAATCAAATCTACTCTGGCTTCGATCGTAAAGCTCGTGGATGACAGCATGGCAAGTGACGACCTGAAAATCGGCGCGCTTGCTGGCTACGAAGCTCGATGCGAACTCCATTACCTCGCGGAGACGCTCCTGAGCGTCCCCTTCAAAAACGTGGAGTTCCTTTCCCGAGATCCTCAGCTGGCGAGCTAGCTCCGCGGACGCTCGGTGGCTTTCAAGAAGGATTCCGTCGGTGGCTTCTGAGTTCTCGAGCAAGTACGCGAGTTCCGTTGCGTCGCCGCCACCGACGCTCACGAAGACGGGCCGAGGGCCGCTGTTGGGCGGAGGGTCGGAATTGAGTCTCTCCAGGACATCTCGGGCCTTGCCCCTGGCACTCTCGCGGAAGCTTTCGATGTACGCATCTGGCTGCGGCGGCCGGTCTGCGCCGGAGAGTTGCGCGATGGCCGCTGCAATCTGATCGTCGAGCTCAGCCATAGCGGGTCACAGGAGCTTCAAAGCCGGCGTACGAGCCGTGCCGTCCGAAACGGCACAGCGGCGGGCAAGCCGCGCGCCGAGTTGAGAACGGCGTGATTATTCGAGATCCCGGACTGGAGCGCAAGGCACCGCGAACCCGCGAGGGCTCTGAGGTTGGCCCGAGGAGTCCCCAGCCAAGTCGCGTGCGGCGCGGGACTCCGCCACGTGCCCTGAACGCACGCCGCTGAATGGACTGAGCGTTGTTGTGTGGTACGATGCCGGTACTCCGATCCGATTGGGATAACCGAAGGCCGTCATCGTTCGCCGAGCCGATCCGCGCCGCACTTCCGAGACCCTGAACGTTCGGTGCAGCCCCGCAGGTTGCGCATGATGCGGGATCGATGTACTCATCACCGTCGGGCGACGATGAACGGGCCACCAAAAGCATCAAGATCACCGAGTATCGGGCTCGGGATCCTCGCGATCATCGGCGGTAACGCACTGCGGGACGAGGTGACGCCGCTGTGAGGCCCACTCAGGATTCGACGGCCAGCCGCCTAGCGAATGTTCTCAATCGGCCCGTGTTCAAGGTAGATGAACTCGCGTGCGTTCAGGCAGCCGACGCAATTCGAGCGTATCGGGCTCACACTGAAGATTCCCCTTGGGGGCAGCTCCCTCGCGCAAGTCAGCTGACGTTCAAGCTCGCCTTCGTCGCGATCTGTCACCAGTTCAACTGGGACTTCCTGCAAACTCGACTGGCGCAGCATCTCCTATCCGAAGATCAGGCGGAAATGATTCGGCGCTTACTATGCGTCCGAGCGGACGACGTGAGCAGATGGCTGTCAGGCTACGACAAGCCGCATCGAATCCAAGCAGCAGAGCGAGCTGCGATGCTCCGGGCGATCGGCACCGGCTTGAGCTCCCATTTCGAGGGGGACGCTTGGGCCCTCGTTGGACGATCGCAGGACCGCCTCGATGGTGCGACAGGATTTCTAGCGCAGCTCGATACCTTCGAGCCCTACCGGATGGATCCTCTTCGCAAGAAGTCCAGCGTTCTGATCCAAGACCTCGTTCGGGAGCGTATCGTCCATTTTGAAGACGAAGTCTCAATCCGGCCGGCCGTCGACTATCACATAATGCGCCTATATCTGAGAACCGGCCGTGTCGTTCCGATGCATTCAGTCGTGGTCGACGTCTTGAAGGGCAAGCCCCGCCCCAGGCCTCGACTGGTGCGTCTACTCAGGGAGGCGGTCGCAGAGGCGTTACAAGCGACCGCTAGATATGCGCAGCTCTCAGTCGCTGACGTCAACTACGTTGAATGGCAGATCGGAAGGGCCATTTGCGACCGCCGACGGCCTGCGTGCACGGAACCTCAGCCCCAAGTGCACATCGATCGTGACGTAGCGGCGCTATACGACACGAAGTGTCCCTATCTGGGGTTTTGCCACGCGTTCAGAGATGCCGAATGGCGCAAGTTGTCAGAGCCGAACTTCGTATCGCGATTCTACTGAGCGTTCACGGCTGAAACTCCAGAACCACAACGCACTCCTTCAGCACTTTTCGGGGCACATAGTGAGTTTGTCGCGGGCTTAGGGTCCCCAAATGTGCGCGAACGGCTTCAGTTCTCGCAATCGCTGCGCGAACACCAAGGCCGGCAGCCATCTGCACGAGGATCTCTGGTGTGGGTACAACTGTGTCTTTATAAAACGAATTCTGGATAACAACGGCGCCCTTTGCGGAAGGTCGAGCCAGTCGCACAAGATTCTGCAGCGTTGTGTGGAGATCTTTGAAGTACTTGTAGTACGTCCAGAAGTAGTACGTTGCGCTGTCCTTGCTAGCGTGACGCAAAACGACATCCATGAACTCGAGGCAAAGCGTTCCCCAGGCTGTGGAGACCTCGCCCTTCTCAACGATCTTTGTGGTGCCCATCATTTGCCTGCGCAGCGATTCTAATGAAAGCGGCAATAGGCCGGTCAGTAACGTCAACGGGCCAATGTGCTTGACTACATAATCCAATCGGTTCAGGTATGGAGGTGAAGTGAGCAGGATGTTGAACGCGCGAGGCCGCAACGACGTGCTTCTGAAATCCTCATTACGAACCGCGATGTCTCGCGATCGCACTGAAGCGGCAAGTTCAGATAGATCGCGGAGCATCGTCCGCGCAACGACGCGTGACTTCACACGCAGTGAGGAGCGGCGCTCCATTTCGCCAGGAACTGCCTTCCTGAACCACACTGGGTTGGAGCCACCGACGACGTTCGCGGCAGCATCGGCCCCGAGACACAGCGCGGTCAATGCGACAACCTCTGAATCTAATTCTGCGTCCCGCTCATGGAGCAAACGCGCAAATGTATCGGCTCCCTCCGTCACCCCGAGCGCCGTCTTCAACCTTTCAATGACCAACGAGGCAAATCGGCGATCCGACGGACGGAACAGATCTCGCGCCGCGTCCGTGAACTGAACCGATTCGGATACGTCGCCTGACGACAGTAGCTCAAGCACGCGTGCTGGATGCGCACGTGTTGCGAGACGCGAGCATGAGAGCAACGCGGAAAACGGGTCTAGGTCAATTCCGATCGCCGGGATGCCTAGACGAGCAGCACTCACGAGCGCGGTGCCCCCACCGACAAACGGATCGAGAAGCACTGGTCGCTTCCGACCGGAGGCCAGAATTCTTATCGCCTCGACGGCGAACCTCTCGGAAAACGCGGTGTAGGACGGCGCCCAAGCGAAGACGCCTCTGATGTCGGCAGACTGGGGTTTCGGTGACGCAATCAGCGCCCAGTTCTCGACGGGATCAAGTGTCAGCTGATGGATCAGATAGGTCTCCGTGTCGCAGATCGGGATGCGTTGCCCTCTGCTCGCTGGAGGTATTCATCCAGGAATAGAAGCCCGGCTGCGCGCTCCCAAAGCTCAATTGTCCGGCGCGCAGTCATCCCTAGCAGCCGGCGCCAAGAATGCCCGCGACCGGTTGTTCGCGTCCAACGCCCCAATCAGCGAACGCGTGCCGGCTGCTCTTTGTGATGAGCACCGCGCGGGACATGTTAGCCCAAGCGTGCGCTGAGTGCTCCGTGTCCGCGACTCACGTCCGAAATCTGGGACGGTTCCCCTTCCGGAAAGCGGAAGACCGTTGTTATCGACGACTAACGTCGCCCCCACGGCACCCGACAGAACCCATCACTACCCCACACGTCCCGCTGATCGATTGTGCAGCCTCTGGACGGGTCGCATACTCGACTCACGGCGAGAGCGGTTGCACGCGCGTCCTCGTGTGTCCAACCGCTTGATGAGAAGGGTCTGGACCATGTGGGACAGATACGATCCACGACCTTCTGATGGTCGAGACCGCGGCAACTCCTGGGACCGGAGTTTCGGCAGCCGTGGCGGTGCAGGCGAGCGAGACCGCGACGAGTGTTCACGCGACGTGTTCACGAAGGACCTCGACCTGCCGCGCGGCCGCGAGCGAGAGCAGGTGCGCGAGCGTGACCGCGTCTACGAAATCGACGGCGCCGACAGCCGCGCGCTGGCGACGGTCGGCGCGTTTCGCGTCGTTGCCGAGAGCGATCTTCACGACCTCCGCGACGACTCGCAGAGCTCGCGACGAACCCTCAAGCATCTCGAGAACGAAGGGCTGATTCGCACCTCGCCGCTCAGCTCGGAAGACCGCGCCGTTACCCTGACCGACCGCGGGCGCGATCTCCTCGAGGCCAATCGCTACGAGCGCGATGACCGCAGCCACGAGCCCCGCCAGGCCTTCTACGCCGGCGTCAGGAAGCCCCGCGAGCTGACGCACGATACCAAGGTCTATCGCGCCTATCAGCGCGCCGACGAACGCCTGCGAGGCCAGGGCGGCCGGGTTCGGCGCGTCGTCCTCGACTACGAGCTCAAGCGCGACTATCAGCGGTTCCTCCACGAGCGCAATCGAGGCAAGAAGGACTGCGACGGCCGGCCGGATCGCGAGCCCGCCGAGATCGCGCGGTGGGCGCGCGAGCACGAACTGCCGTACGACGATGGGCACGTCCGGTTCCCGGATGCCCGCATCGAGTACGAGGACCGGGACGGCCGCTCGCGGCATGAGGACATCGAGGTTGTCACCGCCCACTACCGCGGCGCCCACGCCGGCAGCCGCCGCCAAGTCAGGATTCACCTGCTACGTCGTGGTCGGAGGGATGGTCGGCGGACGCGGCGGCGGCGGCCGGCGGACCGCACATCCGCGGATCATGGAGGAGTTGATCCGATGACGCTGCCGCCCGCACCAGACCGCTGGACCATCGAGCTGGCGAACACGGAACGCATGGAAGCCATCGCGGCGTTTGGCTTCACCGAACGCCAGGCGCGATTCCTGCTGAACGTGCTGCTGCACTCGGGCGTCTTCATCGAGCGCCAGGTACTGCAGCTCCGCCGGCATCGTCCACGGCCAGAAGAGCACGGACTTCATCAAGACGCTCGTCGAGCGGCGATTCGCGACGCCGATCACCACTGGAAAGCTCCATCGCGGGCGGATGTTCCACGTCCACTACAAGCCGCTCTGGGCGGCCATCGGCGAGCCAGACAACCGGTTCCGCAAGCCGACCGCTCAGGGACGGATGATCGAGCGCGTCATGCTCCTCGACGCCGTGCTCGACGATCGCGACTTCACATGGCTCGGCCCGTCGACTGACAAGCGCCGCCACTTCATGCGCCATCTCGAGGACCGTCTCGAGACCCGGGATTACCCGCACCTGCTGTTTGGCGATGGACCCACGAAGGCCGTTCGGTATTTCCCGGACAAGCTGCCGATCGGTGTGCAGCCGTACGCGCACCCGCATGTGTTCGTCTACCTCGTGACACGGCCCTCGCCGATGGACTTCCGGCTCTTCCTTCTGCGGCATACTGCCCTGCTCCGGGTCGTGTTCCGATGGACCGTCCGGCTGCTCTTCCCCCGCAAACTCTGGAAGGCCAAACTGGCCTATCAACACGCGGCTCGTGAGCACCTGGCGACGCCGCTCCATCCATCGGTCGTCGAGACGCTGGAGTGGGTCTTCCCCGAGCGGAAACGGCTCGCCGAACCGGGCGCTGGCCCTCCCAGTGACCGCTACGTGAACGCGTCGAGTGCCTTCCGCACGCCGAGGTATCGGGCTCTGTACCGCCAGTGGCTGGAGGACCCGAAGAACACGCTCTGGATGGCCGGCTCGCCCATCGTCGCTGACGCCATCGACCGCGGCCACGGCGAAGTCGAGTGCGTCGAGCTGTCACGCCAGTACCTGCATCTCTCTCCCCTGGTTGACGTCGCCTGACACCAACAGCAGAGGACGACCTGGGGGACGACCTCGAGAAATGAGGTTGTCCCCTCAGTCGCGCCCGACGAGTCCTGCTCTGAGATCCGCGGTGCTCACCTGCAACTCTCGCGGTCGATGGCCGCAATTGATTCGCCACGCACAGTTTGCTGGCCGAGCAGGCCGACACCTCTCGGTGTGGGCGGCGCCCTTTGCCGCCCACTGGAAAGCGCGGATGTCGCAATCAGGGCAGGAAACATGGCGTGAGCGACCCGGGCGCGCGCGCTTGCAATGGCCCCGCGCCTGTCCGGAGGGTCGCTCACGCCATGTGTGTCAGTGTCGCGTGTCGATTGTCCGCGTGTCCGAAGCCGGTGCGGGAAGCGCCGCAGAATTGAGCTGACATGTGCGCGGCGATCAGAACCCTATTGTCCGGACAATCTGGTCCCGTTCGTCCCGGAAGAATTGGCCATGAACCGCGACTCGTACTGGATGCGATGCAGGGCCGAATGCCGCCGCCGATCGAGACCAGGATCGCGGTGAACAGCATGTCCTGGTCCGCGCGCGGAAGATGACGACGATCTGAACCACTGCCGATGCGCCGGCCATCACGCGATCGATGCTCGATCTGTGCTCGGCACCGTGCAAGGCTCTGCGCTTCGCTTCGACCGCGCTCGCGCGCGGCCTGCGGGCCTTGACGGTGCCTGCGCGCAGATCGCGGTCCTGGCAATTACGCGATGGCCGGCAGTGTGATGGCACTCAAGGACGCATTTTGATCGTTGACGTTCAATTCGAGCGGCGCTAATCTGTGGTTATCTCGCCGGTGCCACAGGCACCACCCTCCGCGCGGGAACATCCCCGCGGAGCGCTGAACGTCGCCGCCCTCAGGGACGCGACCAACAGCCACTCAATCAAGAGAACGTTTCGGCATCGGTGTCGCGCTCAGCGCCGCACCGATCGCAGAACACCCGCACCGGACTTGCAGACCCCTCAGGGGATGCTTGCCGCGGTGATTACCGAAGCACGCGCTGCATTGGTTGGCGACCGTGAGGACAGCACCGCCAACCGCATGACGCAGCCGAATCGCTTCGGTGCGCACGAACACCAATCGTGCGACGACCGCGAGGCTCAGTCTCCCGGTCTTCGATGTCGGCAACATGCCGCATCGGCGCCACTGACCCGGCGCGCTGATCTCAGATCAGCGCGCTCGAGCGCGCCAACTCCTCGAAACAATTCTTCAGCGTGCACGCGGCGACGCGTGCGCACGTCGGGAGGTTGCCATGAAGTCATGGTTGAGGGTGGCGGAGGCGGCGGAGTACACGGGACTGAGCCGGGACACGATCTACACCGCATGCGAACGAGGCGAGCTGCGGCACGTGCATGTCAACGGGCGACGAAAGATTCTCCTGAGGCCCCAGTGGATCGACGCGTGGCTCGAACGACACGCGTCGGACGTTCGGGAAGGACAGAGCGGAGGCGGGACGGAGGTCGTGTCATGAGAGGCACGCTGCCCGTTCTGCTCACCGTGGACGAAGCGGCGGAGCTCCTGCGCACCACGCGACGAGCCATCTACGCGATGATCGAGCGCCGGCAACTCCCGGGCGTGATTCGTGTTCGCCGGCGAGTGCTCGTGCGCGCCGACGATTTGCTAGACTGGCTGAACCAGAAGCGCGCGCCATCGCCGAAGGAGTGATCGGCGATGAGCGTGAAATTACGACCGTATCGAAACGGAGGGTGGGAGGTGGACATTCAGTTCCGCCTCCCCGACGGGACGCGTCACCGGGAACGGTACAAGGCGCCCGTTGAATCGAAATCCGGCGCATTGCGCTGGGGCCAGGACCGCGAGCGGCATCTGCTGCAACACGGTCCCGAGCCTGCAAAGAAGGAGGTGCCAACACTCGAGGAGTTCGCGCCGAAGTTCCTGGAGGGCTACGCCAAAGCGGACAGGCACAAGCCGAGTGGCGTCGCGTCGAAGGAGACGATCCTCCGGATTCACCTGATCCCGGTGCTTGGGGAGCAGAAGCTCGACGCGATCTCAAACGCACAGGTGCAGCGATTGAAGCTGCAGTTGAAGGACAGAGCGGCCAAGACCGTGAACAACGTGCTGACTGTGTTGAATGTCATGCTGAAGACCGCAATCGAGTGGGAGATGATCGACCAGCTTCCGTGTTCGATCCGGCTGCTGCCGGTTGCGCGTCGAGACGCTGCTTTTCACGACTTCGGCGCGTACGAGCAGCTACTCAACGCCGCGCTTTCGATCGATTCGCGCACGTACTTGATCGCCTTGCTGGGCGGTGAAGGTGGGATGCGAGCCGGCGAGATCGTCGCGTTGGAATGGGCCGACGTCGACCTCGAACGGCGGCAGATCAGCATTCGCCACTCGGATTGGCGAGGCCAACTGACGAGCCCCGAAGAACGGCCGGGGTCGGTTCGTGGCGATGACCGAGCGTGTAGCGACGGCTCTTCGCAAGCATCGTCACCTGCGCAGCTCACGCGTGCTGTGCCTGGACGATGGTAAGCCGATCACTCGGCAGGGCGCCTGGTCACGCGTTCGCTACGCGGCGCATCGGGCGAATGTGCCGACCGGCGTCCACATCCTGCGTCACACGTTCTGCTCGCACCTGGTGATGCGAGGGGCGGCGATGCGGTCGGTGCAGGAACTGGTGGGCCACCAGGATCTGACGATGACCCAGCGGTATTCGCACCTGAGTCCGGCCGCGTTGATCGACACGGTTCGGTTGCTGGAATCGAGAGCGGCCGACTCCGAACGTGGAGAAATACTGGAGACGGCCGAAGGCCGTGATCGGAAGTTGAAGTCGTAGAACGAGATAGTTGGCTGGGAGGCAGGGATTCGAACCCCGATACCGTGGTCCAGAGCCACGTGTCCTACCGTTGGACGACCTCCCAGTACCAGCCGCGGTGCGCGGATAGGCAAGAACTGTCGATTATAGCCAATCCTTCCCAGGCGGTCCAAAAGCGGACCCACCCTGCGCCGCGTCTGATACTGGGCTCTCGCGGAACGATCGCGTCACATCGGCTCGCGGTCGATCATCTGATCGTCGGGTGACGTGAACGCCACCGGACCCGCACCGTTGCTTCCACCCTCGACCTTCCGACGGTGACTAGCGACCCCGCCCTTGCGGCCGGCCTCACGGGCTTCATCCGACGTCCACTCGTGCGCCGTACCCTTCTGATGCGCAGCCTTGCCACCTTTACTCGCAATCTCGCGCTGCTTGTTCCGATCCATCGAAGCAAATCCACGGTCTTCTTTTGCCACCATGCCCCTCCAAGGAATTTCGCGTGACCGGGTCGCGTGCTCGATCCGCGCGGATTGATCGGATGACATCCGCCTCGCGCGAACATACAGCGACAGTGACAATCCCGCGCAGATGCTGATCAGCTTGGCTACCGATCAGCTTGCGCGCGGACCTCAGCGTTCGGCTGCAACCGAGGTGCCACTCACAATCGGCGCTAAAAGCGTTGGGGGAATCGTTCTCAGGATGCGAGGACGTGGAACCTGTGAAGGCATAGTGGACACGCAGGGTTCACGCGTGTGAAGGACTTATCAACCGCAGCGCCGAGCGAAGCCGCCCGTGAGTTCGTGCCCGCCCGATCAACGCAACGACATCGAAGAGACCCGGACTGACTGTAGTTCCCGTCATGGCGACACGAACGGCGTGAATGAGGGTCGCCGCCTTCACACTTCGCGCGTCGGCCACACCTCGCAACGCCGTTTCGAGAGACGCCGCATCGAAATCTGCGAGCTGCGCAAACGCCTCGTCCAGGGCTCGAAGGTGCTCCGCCATTCCTTCCGCACGCAGATATCGGTCGACTGCCCCCAGTTCGTACTCGATGGAATCCGTGAAAAAAAAGCGCCCCTGCGTCAAGAAATCCTGCAGTCGGCGCGCGCGCGGCTTCAGTAACTCGAGCACGCCGAAGAACCACGCGTGACGCCCGTTCAAATAGCTGTCGTCCCACAGCTGAGCCGTTTCAAACAGAGGTTTCAGGCGCTGCGCCAGCTCGTCCGGTGCGAGCCTGCCGATGTGTTGCTGATTGAACCAGTCCAATTTCTCGGGGTTGAACACGGCGTTCCCACCGCCGATCCCCTCGAGGGCGAAGACAGACGCGAGCTCGTCCCGCGTGAAGATCTCTCGATCTTTGTCCCGCCCGTCCCGCCGTCCCTGCCCTTCCCGCCCGTCCTGCCGTCCCTGCCCTTCCTGCCCTTCCTGCCCTTTCTGCCCGCGGCCAGGCGACCAGCCAAGCAGCGTAAGAAAGTTGAACATGGCCTCGGGTAAATACCCTTGCTTCGCGTACTCGATGACCGATGTCGCGCCATGCCGCTTGCTCAGCCGCTTCTTGTCCGGACCGAGAATCAAGGGCACGTGCGCAAACTGAGGCAGCGTGGCGCCAATCGCCTGATAAATCAGGATTTGCTTGGGAGTATTCGAGATGTGATCGTCGCCGCGAATCACGTGTGTAATCGCCATCTCGATGTCGTCGGACACGACGGAGAGGTGATAGGTGGGGTGACCGTCCGATCGGAGAATGACGAAATCCTCGATTTGAGCGCCCTCGACCTGGATGACTCCGTGGACCAGGTCGTCGAATCGCACCGTGCCCTCGGGGACCCGCACGCGAACGGCGCGCGGCGTGTGCGCGCGCTCGCGGGCTTCGATTTCCTTGGGTGTAAGAGCGGCACAAGTCCGGTCGTAGAGCCATCCACCACCGGCCCGCTCGACCGCCTCTCGTTTGGCTTTCAATTCGTCCGGAGTGCAGTAGCAGTAGTACGCTCGACCTGAAGCCACCAGCTGCTCCGCCATTGCTCGATGGCGCTCGAAGCGCTGCGATTGAAAGTACGGGCCGTACGGTCCGCCAATCTTCGGCCCTTCGTCCCAGTCGATGCCGAGCCAGCGGAGACCGTCGAGGATGCCTTCGACCATTTCTGCGGACGATCGTTCGGCGTCGGTGTCCTCGATTCGCAGCACGAACACGCCACCCTGACGACGGGCGAAGAGCCAGTTGAAGAGGGCGGTGCGTGCGCCGCCGATGTGGAGGTAGCCGGTCGGAGACGGGGCGAATCTGACGCGAGGCGCGGTCACGACGCGATTGTAATTCTAGCGAGACAGCCGGCCGAAGCAGAACGAAGCGCGTGGGTATAATCGACTTCCCGCTCTTCAATCATGTCCGAGACCATCACGACTCGTACTGTGCGGCGCTCATCCGCCGCAACCACGAAGACAGTTGTCGCGGATATCTGTGTCGTGGGCGCCGGGATTTCCGGTGTTTCCGCCGCCCTCGAAGCCGCCAAGCTCGGTCGCAAAGTCGTCATCGTCGACAGTGCGGCAGCTCTCGGCGGACAGGCGATCGGATCGATCATCGGCACGATCATCGGTCTTTACACGCACGGCCAGACGCCCTACCAAATCACACACGGCATTGCTGACGAACTGATCGAGGATTTGACGAAAGAAGGTTCGCTCAACCGTCGAGTCTCGATGACATCGACCATCACGTTCCAGTACGACGAAGTGCGGCTCGGCCGATGGATCGAGCGCAAGGTCGAAGAAGCCGGAGTTCAGGCCTTGCTCGGGGCAGTGCTGACTGGTGTCGTCGTCGAGAACCGGCGTGTCGTCCATCTCGAGTTCGCGACGCGGTTCGGCGCTGTCCGCGTGGAGGCTCAGGGCTATGTCGATGCCTCGGGTGACGCCAGCCTCACCTACGAAGCGGGCTTCGAGGTGAGAGAACCGCTGGCGCCGGTGTACGGCTCGCTCAACTTTCTCGTCGAAGGCTACGACACGACGGCCGTCAAAGATCTCGTCATCACGGAGGTCCACGAGCGGCTCGCGAAGAAAGGCGGCGCATACGGTCTCGTCCGACACGACGGCTTTCTGATGCACTTTCCCGGCAAGGACTTCATGCTGGCGAACGTCACACATCTCGAAACGGTGCTCGATCCTCTCGCCATGGGCCACATGGTTTCCGAGGGCCGCCGCCAGGCCGACAACGTCATCCGATTCCTGAAAGCGGAATACCCGCGAATCTTCGAGAACGCGCGAATCCGCACCTACGGCAATCCCGGCTTGAGGCAAACCCGTTGGATCGTCGGCACGCATCAGCTGACGCTCGACGACATCCGCAAAGCCGAACGCCCGAGTGACGCCGTCGCCCGATGCGCGTGGTGGGTCGAGCTGCACGATGCCAAGGAACTCGTGCACTGGGAGCGCTTCGAGCCGGGCCACGTCTATTACATTCCGTTGTCGTGCATGGTGCCCAAGGATGCCGACAACATCGTCTCCGCCGGCCGCTGCGTCGACGCCGATCTGCATGCGTTGTCGGCAATCCGCGTGATGGGTCCATGTATAGCTATGGGCGCGGCAGCCGCCCATAGCCTCGACCTGGCCGGATCGGGTTCCGTGCATCAGGTTGATCTGGTCAAACTGCAGCGGCGGCTCTACGACAACCTCGAGCGAAGGGACTAACGATTACTTTTTGTCCCGATTTTCGTACGGCGCGCCCGTGCCGGACGAGCCGAGAAACAGCGTCTGTCCGTCGGGCAGCGTGAGGTCGCGGCCGTTGGCCCGGTGCGAGCCGTCCTTCGACTGATAGCCGTCGATCACAATCTCGGTTCCCGGCTGAAGCGACGCTTTGGTGAAGCCCCGCCGAAGCAGCGTATTCGGCGTTCCGGTCTCGATCATCCATTTCTCGACGGTGCCATCCGGCTTTTTCACGTCAACATGTATCCACGCGTGGGGGTTCACCCACTCCATCTTGGTCACGGTCCCGTTGAACTTGATGGGCTTGTTCGCGTCGTACTCCGAGGCAAACGCATGATGTGCCAGCGCCGGTCTGGCAGCTAAGAGCAACGCAAGCACGCCCAACGCCGCGACGAACTTCGTTCCCATATCAACCTCTCTTCGAGATTCCCGCCCATTTCCCATTGCTGCCTTCGCCCCTCCAGCCCTTCTTCGCCTTCCCGCCTTCCTGCCCTTCCCGCCCTTCCTGCCTTCCTGTTTCCTACTTCTTCCCTTCCTGAGCCTCGCGTGCCCGTGCACCGGCCAGCAGATGGACCAGGTCGTAGTTGCTCTCGTGGCATTCGTACTCGTACATCTGATCTTCGGTCCTGTTCCAAGGAATCATGGCCGTCCACGGGCGCACCCACGTCGAGGGATCCTCGACCGTAAAGGTGTAGTTGATGGTGTCGGCATCGCCCCGCGTGAAGCGCTCCGTGATCTTGAACGTTGCGGGATTCGTATTCTGGAACGTCACCCCATCGTCCCGGCGGAAGTTCGTAGTCTCGACAACCAGCGTCGTGCCATCCCACCGGCCACGTGAATCACCCAGCCACTGATGCAGGTTCTGATTGATATGCTGACGGCCATCGACGGGAATGACCCGGGCGCTATGAATCATTTCTGGCGCAATCACCACGTAGCCTGGGCTCTGAAAGATCATGAAGGTGTTGTTGTAAATCGTCGGGAGATACGGCGGCGAGTCGGTCCGAATAACGCAACGCACCGGGAGGGACATGTCGGCGACACTGTGGGGCATGCCGTCGAGGAAGCGACGATTGGCCTCCGCGCGCTCCGCTCGTTTCTGTTGCACCTCCGGTGAGACGTTGACCAAGGGCGGAATTCTGCCGTCCGATGGATCCACAATCAGCGAAGTTCGTTTGTCGGCGGTGGCCTTCAAACGCTTGGCATCCATCCAGTGCTCGTTGTAGGCACGGTTGACGTCGACTGCGTTGCCGCCGTCACGGCGATCGCGGTTCAGATCATGCTTGAGCTCTTCCTCAAATCCGGGCGCCTCCTCGTCCGTGAGCACGTCCTTTCCCGCGTACTTCCCAGGCCGCTGCAATGGCGTGCTCGTGGCGTCGTTCCAGATACCCTGAAGATCGGGATCGCCCCACGGCGTCCGAGGCGGCGTCCACGCCTTCGCCGCAGGCTTCGCTGCGGGCTTCGGTGAGGCTGTCGCATCTTTCTGGGCGGGCTTCGCATCAGGCTTCGGCGTTCCTGCCGCGCCCGCCTGTCCCGCAAGCGTCACGGGAAGCCACGCGAGCGCCAACATACCAGCGAGCAGACCGGCTCGCGTCACTGTCGTGGTGAATCGAGAACTCATGTGATGCCTCCGTGCGACTCACTTGCTGGGCTTGCGGAAACGTTCGTACAGCAGCTCCTCGGTGAACGGCACACACTTGTATTCCAGGAGCTGAACGTTCTTGTCCATGCGACGGTAGAGCGGCAGGCTGATTTTCCAGGGTCGCGTAAAGACCTTCGGATCTTCGATTGTCGCTTCGTACATAAGATGGTACGGACTGGCGGGCGTGTAGCGCTCCACCACGTGCAGCGCATCGCTGTGAAAATCGCCAGCACGATCGAACCACGTCAGGTCGTTGAAGCCCGTCACGTCGACGACGAGCGTGTCCCCCTCCCAGCGTCCTCGCGACCAGCCCATCCACGAGTCGGTGGGCGCTTCCCCCTTCCAGTTCATGCGGACTACCCGTGTCGCGCTCGTGAATTCGTAGGCGATCAGGATGTACGGGCTGGTGCCCTGCACGATTTGAAAGGGAAGGCCTATGTAGGTCGCGCGCGGAACACCCGGTAGATAACATTTGAATTCCGGGTCTCCCAGCTCGTGCCACTTCTCATCGTCGCTTACATCGGCCATCGCGCGCTTGGCGAAGTTCTCTTTCTTCTTCGCTGCCGCCCACGGCTGATATGGAATCTCATTCCCCTCGACGATGCTCTGCCCGGCCGGCCCGGCGCCATAGGCGCCCATGATCTCCGGGCGCGGACCCGCTTGCGCTTCGTGATCTAGCAGGTCCCAGTTGGCGCTCCCCAGTGCCTGCCAGATACCGTTCAGGTCTGGATGTCCATCGGCGGCGCGCGGCGCTCGATAGGGAGGAAACCGCCCCGCGGCCGGGGATTGGCCGGAGGTTGGCGGCGCGGCAGACCACAGCACCGCTCCCACGGCGGCCAGCGCGAGCGAGCCTCGAAAACGGTTTCGCATCTAAGGCTCCTTGAGGAGGGTAGTACACACCCGAACGATCTGGAGGTCAAGGTCGCCGTCTGGAATCACTTCGTCACGCAGTATTCGAATCCCGGCGTATTGGTTCCGTGCGCATGGTCGTCATGGATATCGAGAATGCGCGCACCGGTCGATTGCAGAAGCGTGACGACATCGTCCTTGTTGATGCCGTGCATTTCCATGTCCCAGTTGCGCCGCATGGCGATGACGCCATACTTCGCCGCGCGCCAGGCCCAGACGAACGGCCGCGGCAGCCTGCGTTTCCAGGCGTTGCCTTCCACGGGCGCACTGAGAAAGAGCTGCATTGAATCGGCAGACATCCGTTCGGGAAGCTGAAAAACGAGCGCTCCTCCGGGCGCCAGTACCCGCACCAGCTCCCTGAGGTAGCCGCGAGCGAGCGACGGAGCCATGTGCTGGAGGACCATTCGGCTGTAGACGAGATCGAAGCTGTCGTTGGAGAACCGACGAAGCCGGCGGGATCGATTCAGCTCGAAACTGCAGCGATCGGGCACGCCATTGACCGCACGCGCTCGCGCGATCATCGATGGCGCGACGTCGAGACCGACGACGCGATCGAAACGCGTGGCCAAGGCCTGACTCACCCGACCGACGCCGCACCCGAAATCGAGAGCACTCCGTCTAGGGCAAGTGGGCGCGACACGTTCGAGATACTGAACGAGCCGGTCGACTTCGGTACGGCCGGTCGCCAGGAACTCCTCAATCGTCCATTTGTTGCCCTGTTTGTCGGGCCAGGTCAGGACGGCCCAGAGCGGATCGCGGCGTCCTAGACGGTCCCAGGTGTGTCGAACGCGCCACAGATGCATGGAAAGATGTTATCCATTACCCGGAAATCACTTGACGCGCTCGCTCCGCCTGAAGCTCGTGGAGCAACCGCATGACGTTGTACGCCGTCAGCTCGACCATCACTTCTGTGACTTGAGCATGCAGGTCATCGGTCAGCTTTGGCTCGAGGCGTTTCATGGCCGCAGCCAGCCTCTGCTCCTGCGCACCAAGCTCGTTTTTCTCCACCACGCCGTCGGCTAGTGCGCTAGTGAATGACTCCAGCTTCTGGACCTGTTCGTGCACCATCGGATGCGCCGCGTCTTCATCGAACCAGCTCGTTCGCGCCATATGTACCCTCCACTTGCTGTTCCTAACACCTTGCTGAAAAACCCGACGATCACCGCAGAGATCGCCGAGACCGCGGAGTATTCCTTAGGAATAAATCTCGGCGTGCTCAGCGAGCTCGGCGGTTTCTTGTTGTTTTTCAGCCTGCTAAAGGTCTTTGAGCATCTGTTTCAAACTCGTCAGCCGCGTTTGCAACGTCATGGGTCCGCCAGCCGCATCCAGCTTGCTGAGCAATTCGCGCGGCAGGAACTGCCGATCCGTGCACTCGACGATGGCCGCCGTTTCCTGGAGCTCCCGCTCGAGCCCCTGCGTGGACGGCATGAACTGGCCGACCACTTCGGCGATCGCCTCGCGAGTGATGTGGTCCTGGCCGGCCAACAACGACTTGCGCCAGGCCCGGCCGACCATCCCCTCGATGTCCGCACCCGACAGATGACCGCGCTGTGGAATCGCCGGCAGGTCGTCCAAGGAAAGCCGCGATCCCAGCTTCTTCGCGAGGATGACGAACATCTGGCGGATTTCGTTCTCGTCGGTCGGGTAGAAGAGCGGGATGTGCACTTCGGCACGCCCCTGCCGCTTGAGGTCGATTGGCAGGAGGTCGGGCCGCGCTGTCAGCAGCATCCAGACAATCCTGCCGCGGTAGCGCGTGTCGCCCATCTGCGACGCAATCATTCCGAAGACGCGGCTGGACGTGCCCGAGTCGCCATCCTGCTCGCGGCTGCCAAGGGCAGCATCGGCTTCGTCCACCACCACGACGACCGGGCCCATCGCCCGCAGCAAAGACAACACACGCTCGAGATTGCCTTCGGTCTCGCCGACGTATTTCGACCGGAAGTTCTTCAGCATCACGCAGGGCACGCCGATCTCGCCGCTCACACACTGCGCAAGAAACGACTTTCCGGTTCCGACCGGTCCGCACAGGAGATATCCCATCGGCAGGCTCTCGAGTGCGCCCCGCTTCAAGAGGGCCGCGTCTTCGCGCAGCCGCGCCTTGGCCGCTTCGTGGCCGACGACTGTATCGAGCGTCCACTTGGGCTCGATGAACTCGAGGAGTCCCCGGCATTGCCGTTCGATCAATCGCTTCTTGGACGCGCGAAACACCTCGGCGTCCAACCGTCGGCCCCCTTCGCGCGCGGTTTGAACGAGAACATTCACATCGGTGAGTGGAATGCCGCCGGTCAGCGTGGCCAGATGAGCGGCATCGAAGTCCGAGAACGTCGAAAGCGCCTGAGGGGCGACGGTCGCGTTGATGAAGCGCTCGCGGTCAGACTGATTCGGTAAAGGCACCTCGATTGTCGCCACATGGGAGTTGCCGGTCAGCCGCTCGCTGACGTCAGACAGCCTTTCATCCACGAGCACAAATGCCATGTTCAGCCGCTTGACGTGCGGGCTCATCGCCCAATTGAGCATCGTCACGAGCTGCGACGAAGCTTGTGCGCTCAGTCGGCCGGGCTCGCCGGATGGGAAGATGTAAGACGCCTGGTCCAGGATGAACGCAAGGCTGAGGCGGTCGGATTCCTGGGCCATGATGTTGCCGCGGACGAACCTGTCGAGCAGGGCAAAGGTTGCCGACGGCTCTTTCGAGAGGGCGCTGAGATCCCCGACTTTCTTGTTGGCGAGCGTGACCATGGCCTTCAACCGCTGCTCGTCGCGACCGGCCGCGACGCGCAGCCCGCGCCCGAGGTCGTACTGCAGCACCACCTGCCAGCGGCCGAACAACTGCTCTGCCAGAAACTCCGTCAGGCCCGCGTACGGCGCTCCACCGTCCTCGGCGACCTGCACGTAATCGTAGGTGTTGCCGTGCAGGACAAACGCCGCGGTCGTGCCGGAAAAGTAGAGCTCGGCGAGCTGGCGCGCCCACGGCGGAAACCACTGCGGGAGTCCCGACGGGGCACCTTCAGCGCCACGTTTCGTCAAGACGCCAGCGTCCTGGTGATCAGGCGTCATGCCGCAGGACCTCACGCAAGTCTGATTCGAGGATGGGTGGCGGCTCCTGCAGTTGGTCGGCGAGACCGGTCAGGTGCTGGAGCTCGGTGACGGCCTTTTCGGTTTGGCGCATGCTTTCGGCGGCTGAGTCGACCTGGCTGCTCAAGAAGTCGGGATCCTGACGGTTCACCGCCATTTCCGCAAGCGCCTGGATCTTGCCTTCGATTCGATCGAGCTCGATGGAGACGAACTGCCCATTCTTCTTCGCGCGCTCGTAGTTGTCCAAGCGCAGCTCGGCCATCGCGATGCTGTCCTGCAAGGAGCGGACGACACGCTCGTCGTTTGCACTCTGGGCGGCCGCAAGATCCTTTCGAAGCTGCTCGACGCGCGGCGCTATCGCCTCGCTGCTCATCGTTTGGAGAAACCGATCGAGCGCCGTCTTCGACAGCAGGAGACGAAGGAACAACCACAGCAATCGATCCAAGCCTGGCGTTCGAATTTCTTCCGCGGATTCGTGCTGCGCATCCGCCGCACCGCGTACACCCACGGCGATCGCGCGCATTTCAACGCATCGGGTGTGCAGACGTTCGAAGCGACGCCGCGCCTCGGTCGGCAAACCGGCAAGCATCGAGACGAGCGAGGGCGACGCCGTCGGAGCTTCCGGTTCGGTCCGCCGAGTCGCGTGCACCTTGGCATCGATGGCCGCGCGAAAGCGGGGAATGGCAATCAACCCGCCCAAATATGTCAGCTCGCTGGCGACGACGAGCGGCAATGTCACGTCGGACAGCGGTGCGATTGCCGCACCGGCCAGACCGCCAAGAAAGAAGAGAAGGTTCCACCGGAAGAAGAACGCCTCCTTGAGGTAGTTCTTCAGACCGGCGCCTTGTGGCGGGTTCGTCGATCGACCACTCGGGATCGCATTGGCCATGCGCTAATCGTCGTCGGCGGCTTCAATCGCCCGCGCGTGTCGAGCCCTCGAGCTTTTCCATCGTCTTGCGGATGTCGAACACGACATCGAGAAACGCCGGGTCCCGTTGAACCTCCGCAGGCGGCCGTTCCGGCCTCGGCAATTCGAGTTCCCGGAGGATCGTGCCCGGCGATGACGAAAACACATAGACGCGGTCGCCAAGATAGACGGCTTCCTCGATGGAGTGTGTCACGAAAAATACCGTTGCCTCTGCTTCGCGCCACAGGCTCACGAGCAGTTCCTGCATTCGAAGTCGCGTCGCTGGATCGAGCGCGCCGAACGGCTCGTCCATCAGGATGATGCGCGGCCCCAGGATGAGCGTCCGCGCAATGGCAACCCGTTGCCGCATTCCGCCGGACAGCTGGTGCGGGTACTTGAGCGAATCGCGTTTGACGTCGAGACCGACTTTGCCGATCCACTCGCGCGCACGCTCCCGCCGCTCGGCGGCGGCCACGCCCCGACACTCGAGGCCGAACGCCACGTTGTCTTCGACGGTTCGATTGTCGAACGACGTGTAATCCTGAAAAACCATCCCGCGATCCGCCCCTGGGCTACCGACCGCTTGCTCCATGACCAGGACATTGCCATCGGTAGGAGGATGATGGGGAGGCAGTCCGGCAATCAAACGCAGCACCGTCGATTTCCCGCAACCCGAAGGTCCCAGAATCGTCACGAACTCGCCGCACTTCGGCTTGTCCTCGACAGCAAACGTGACATCGCGAATGACGGTGACGTCGCCAAAGCGCTTCGTCACCGCTCGAAATTCGACGACGCAAGGACATTCCACGGTCAGTCCTCGACCTGGCGATAGGGAAACAACCCGCGCTCGAACCAGAACAACATGCGATCGATTCCGTAGGCCAGCAGGCCGATGACGATGAGAATCAGGATGATGTGCTCGGAGAGCCCGCGCCGTTGACTCGTCATCAGCAGGTATCCCAACCCGTGCTTCGCGTTGATCAACTCGGCCAGCATGATATAGCCGAACGCCATGCCAAACAGATGCCGAAGGCTGTTGTAGATGTCAGGCAGCGCGAGCGCCACGAGGACCTTCGACACAATCTGCAGCCGAGACGCGCCGAGCGTCTGAGCGGTTTCCACGTAGCGGTCCGGGACGCTGGTGACCGCCCGCGCGGCATCGGAGTACACGAAGGGCACGCAGGCAATGAAAATGAACATCACTTTCTGTGCTTCGTCGATCCCGAACCACAGGATAGTCAAGGGAATCAGCGCGGCGACGGGAAGGTTGCGACCGAACAGGGCGAGCGGCGCGGCTGATGCGTCGAAGACGCGCCACGAGCCGGCCACGATTCCCAGCGGGACGCCCACCAGGGCCGCGAGTCCGAAACCGATCAGGACACGTTGGAGCGTGGCCGCCACGCTCTGCACCAGTGCCCTTTCCTTCAGCAGGCTCGGAAAGCTGGACAGAACCTCGCGCGGACTTGGCAGGATGACGGGCGAAACGAGCCGGGTTTCTGGATCGGCACCGGCTGTTGCAATCCACCAGAGCAGGACGACCACCGCGATCCCGCCGACGCCAAGCAGCCTCCTGACGATCGGCGGTGGAGCGACACGAAGCAGGAACAGCGGCGCCCAGCGCGAGCTGGCCATCTACTTGGCGGCCGCTGGACTTTCGGCGGGATAGACCTTGACCTCGACCCGCCGATTCTTCGCCTGGTTGTCCGCGTCCGCGGCATCGGCCGGCTTGTCCCATCCCAACCCGGTTGCGGAGAACTGATTGGGTTGTAACGAGGGGAACTTGCGGACGATGGCTTCTTTGACTGCATTCGCGCGGTTCAACGACAACTCCTGCACGGCGCTCTTGGGAACGGTTCCTCTCATCGAGCCATCGGTGTGCCCTTCAATGACGATCCGCGCCGCGCCGTACTGGCCCGCGAGCTTGCCCGTCTCCTCGACGACGAACCCGACGTTGGGATCGTAAAGCTCTTCGACGTCCTTGCCGTCCTTGGCCCGCGTGATCTTCTTGTTGATGTCCCAGGAGTTGGGGAAGAAGTGGATGACGACGGTCTTCGTCAGGATCTCGTCCTTTTCGCCCTGGACCGATCCCGCGGTGGCCGGCGCAAACTGCACGTCGTACTCGTTCTTCTGATTCGCGTACTTGGCTTCGCCTCCCAGCTTCTGGATCACCGAGAAGTCCATCACCTGATCGAACGGGATTTGCGTGGTGACGGCGCCGATCTTCTTGTAGAGGAAGTACGCGGTATTCCAGGTGCGCTCGAAATTCGTCGGGTTGTTCTGGTTCAGGAAGAAGTCCCGATTCTCCGCGTAGTTGGTCGAGTGCGCGTCACCGAGCATGCCGAGCGCGTCGCTCTCCGGAATCGAATACCCAGTGGCCATGAGCTTGGCGACCTTCTGCTTGGCATCCTGCGCCTTGAGCTCTTCCATCGCATCGAAAATGCCGCGCGAGAGACCTTCCATGATGTCCGGATTGTCCTTCGCGAAGTCCGCTCGTGCGAACCACACGTCGGCGATCAGCTTGTTCGCCGTCGCCGTGGTGACCATCAGACGGTTGCCGCGAACCTTCTCGAGGTTGTAGATGTCGGGTGCCCAGCTCACGGCACCGGCCAGACGTTTGTCGGCGTTGAATGCGGCTGCGGCCTGAAACGCATCCTGCGTGAACTTGAATTCGACTTCGGCGGGCTGCACGCCGCCGTTGATCAGGGCGTTCAGCACGAAGAAGTGCGACGGCGAGTTCTGCGCCAGCACGATCGTCTTCCCGCGCAGGTCCGCCATCGTCTTGATCGCCTCGCGAACGACGATGCCGTCGCCGCCGTTCGACCAGTCGACCTGCTGATAGATGCGGGGCATTACGCGCGAGTCCTTGCGCAAACCCTCGAGGAACAGCGGCACCATGTCGAGCGTTGCCCAGCCGATGTGAAGGTTGCCTGCCGCGAACGCATCACGCATCGCCACCGGGTCGTCGATGAGGACCAGTTCGACTTTGAAGTCTTTTCCGCCAGGAGTCTTCCAGGCCTTTCCGCCTTTGAAGCCGTTGTTGGCGTAGATGATCGGACCCCAGCCGGCCCACACGTTGATCGCGAACCGGATTGTGCGATCCGCCATCGGCGTGTAGTTGGAAATGCCTTTGACCTCCGGAAGCTTGGCGGTCGGAACGTAGTTGTATTCCTTGACGGTTGTGATTCCCGAGCTGTCTGGCTTCTCTGCGTTGCCAGCCAACTGCTTCAGCTCCTCGCTGGAAAATTGACCCGCGCCTCCGCCTGGCTTTGTCGTGCCAAACCGCCAGATTGCCAGGCCGACGAGACCGAGGATCACGAGAAAAACGGTGACATAAAACGCCGGTCTCGGCTGTCCGTTCGCCATGTTTTCAAACTCCCCTTATGAGCAGATACGGAATCGTCGCCGCGTAGTTCGAGCTTAGCTCGTCTGCTTTTCGACCGCCGGCCCCAAGTCTTTGGCGGCCTGTGACACGGGCGTGGTTTCCGGTGTCTTCAGGCCCAGCTCGACCTCGAAATCGGTCAACGCCTGTTCGGCCATTTCGGCCTGCATCCGCTCCTCGGCTTGAATGTCGGCGATTCCCTTCTCGGAGAGATCCGCCGCGACGCGCACTTTGCCGCGATTCTGATCGATTTTCTGCTGAATGACGGCCTCGATCTGGCCGAAGTCGGTGGTCAGGTTCATGTCGAAGCTCTCGGCCAGCTTCGCGATCTCGGCTTCCGCAGCGCTCATCTTCAGCTCAGCGTCGTATTTCTGGATCTTCTCGCGCAGCTCGATCAGCTTTTCGTTCGCATGCTTGATCTTCTTCAGATTGTTGCCGTACGCGGTCTCGTGCATCTGCAGCTGGCCATCGTTCGACGCCAGTTCGGTCTTCGCTTTCTGAAGCTCCAAGGCGAATTTTGCGGCTGTCGCGCGGTCGCCGGCCTTCAAGTACGCCTTCGTCTCCGCCTCGAGCTTCTGAACGTGAGCGCGATTGGCAGAGACCTGCCGGGTGACACGCTCGACGAGACCTCGGTACTGCTCGAGACCGACGCGGCCGTCTTTGAGCTGCTCCACGGCCCGATCGTATTCATACTGCAGTTGGGCGATCGGATCGGCCTCCCAGAAGATGTTGGCGATCTTATTGAGCTGGGCGACGAACGCCGACCAGAATTTTTCGATGATCACGCGGATCTCCTTTAGTAATTGTCATCTTCTCTTCACTGGCGCTGCTTTCATTTCCGCTCGCCGACGCTCGTTGCCTCGACGAGGATTCGACCTTGATAAATCTCGTTGAGCGCCTGCCGAAGCTCCGCGCCGTTGGAGGCACCAATCACGTCGCCTCCCACTTCCTTGAGAAACGCAAATTTCTCGGGGCTCGTGTCGAAGGCCACAAAAGAGATCTGAACCGCACCTTCGCTCTTCGAGAATATCTCGCGCGCAACGTCATCGGGTCTGCGACCTGCCGTATTCTCCCCGTCTGTGACGACAAGCAGGTACTTGCGAAACACACCTGCACGGTACAACTCCGGCCTCGCCGCACGCATGGCCTCCCCGATCGCGGTGCCGCCTCCGGGCCGCGGCAACTGTGCCAGCGCCGCTCGCACCGTGGCGCGATCGTACGGCTGGATCGGCGACACTGTCGAGGCCGAACTCGAGAAACTGTAGACGCCGATCTTGATCGGGAAATCGGGCCGTCTGGCGACGAAATCGTCGGTCGCGTCCAACATCGCTTCGAGCGCTTCGCGCGCCACGATGTACTTGGGCCGAGAGTCACCGGGCGCATCGTTGCGCATCGACCCGGAAGTATCGACGAGAATGGCGACGGCGGCGCCAAGCCCTTCGTCAATTTCGGATTGGTAGGGGGCTGCGGAATCCAGGCGGGACAGCGCGCGTGCGTCGGCGGACCGGTTTCGCCGACCGTTCGGCCCGCAGGCAGCGACGCACGGAAGCAGGAGAGCGGCAAACAGCCAGAGAAAGGCGCTCCGGATAGGCACCGGACCAATCCTCATCCGACCCAACCGCGCCAGTCTCCCATGCACAATATCGACGAATCAAGGCGGCATGTTGTTCGCGCGGGCGCTTCCCTGCTCATCAGGCAGGGCCAAATTTCACAGCAAACGAGACACGGCAAATGCAACGACCGAAACGGCCGCGCCCGCCAACACATCGGCGACATAGTGATAACGGCCGACGACGCTGGCCAGCATGATGGCGAAAGCCGTGAAACCGAGGCACACGCCGGCCATCGGCACGGCCGCGGCAGCGGCAAGTGCGGCTGCAAACGACGTGGCGACGTGGCCGCTCGGAAAGGTGTTGAGTTGCACGCTCATACGGTCCAGGACCCGCAAGTTCAACCTTCTGAACGAGGATCGCGTCGACTGAACAGCGTCGGTCGTCCGTGGTGAGCGCGTCGGGAGCCACGGTAACAGCCCGTAGCAACACGCGGCCGCAAGCATCACAGCCGTCCAGTACTGGTCTTGTTGCCGAGCGCCCGACAGGACTCGCAGACAGATCCAGCCGGCAGGAATCAGCGGATAACAGAGCAGGTAAGCCAGTTCGAGGACTTCGAGGCACCAACGCGGCGCGCGTTCCGCAACGCCTATTTCCCTCCCGCCAAACCAGCGCGAATCGAACGCGGCCAGCTTCCATTCCATGCCGACGCTGGGCGCAGAAACGAGCAGCGCGGGCATTCGGTACGCGGCAAGCAAATAAACAATCGGCATCCAATCGCGCATCTGGCGGATCCAGCTTTGATCGGCGCGAGAGAATCCCAGGACCGCCACGATCACAAGGAAAGCCACCGACGCGACCCGCGCACGGCGCCCGCTCGACACTTTGCTAAATGCCGCCGCAACAAACAGATACAGAAAATAGACGACGACAACCCATTCCGACGGTCGCAGCGACATGTCGTTCATAGAGCATGCGACAAGACTGGGGAAGATGGCTCAAGCCCAGAAGCGGAAACTTGTTCTTCGCTCGGACAGTAAGATCCCTGAGAGGCATGGCGGTCAAAGCGTATTTGCTCTCTCTCCCTGAGCGACTCGTGCGCTCGACCCTGGGGCTGGGCGCCGGCGCTGCTCGTGAGCTGGGCGAAGTGGCCATTCCAAGGGGTGTACGCCGAAGTCAGCTCTATCGAAACCTGGTCGACACCACCCTTCGCTACTTGATCGAACAGGTGGGTGGCGCCGAGGGCGTCTACCCCGCCGGCGATCCACGTGACGAGAACTTCCTGATGCGCCGGACCGCCGGAAACGCCATCGAAGCGCTCGGCATCGTGGCGTTTCGGGCGTCGCCGGTATGGGTCCTCGCGGCACTCGCCGATCTTTGCGGCATGGGCCGGTATCTGATTCCGGAAATTGCGGAGGCACTCAAAGCGGAAGGCCTGCTGGACGAAGACACGCAATTTGCCAGCGTCGATCACTTGTTGGATGGCTTGGAGCGGACTTCTGCACGATTGGCCGCTACGGTGAACACACCACCGCTCGACGTCCCGAGCTTGCGCCGGGAATGGCAGGCGATTCGCGAGGACGCGCGTTCCATTCCGCCTGGTAAGCTCCCCTCACGCGAAGATGTCCGAGCTGTGTGGGCACAACTCAAGGAGGAATCTGCGCGTCACAATCGGTCGGTGTTCGAGACGTCATCCATCCTCGCCGTGTCCGCCGTGCAGCGGCTCCCACAAGGCATCAAGTGGCTCGCGACATCCGCCACGCTGGGCGCCAGTCGGACGGGACAGGTGTTCGCCGCGGCTCTCCTCAATGATTACCGGCAGACTCTCGACGAGATCCGGCAGGTCGGATTCGTGACTTACGCCGCCCGGCAGTTCACACCGTACGTGAGAGCGGCGGTCCGTCAGTTCTCGCCCGGACAACGCACGCTGACCGAGCGCCTGCTCGACAGGCTCTAGCGTCTTGCAGTTCTGCGTAGCCTGCGACTCTTCTCGCGTGGGTTCCGCCTTTAGGCGTAGCCTGCGAATTTTTCTCGAGTGGCTTCAGCCTTTAGGCGGAAGAGACCCGCCGGCATTGATCTTCCGGCTGAAGCCGGAAGCCACACACGCGATTGATTCACAGGCTAATCGTTTACGAATGCGTTACATCAATCGGGTAAAAGGTACGGCCTCCCGCCCCAATGTCAGGTGAACAAACAGCGGCTGTCATCGATATCGGCGCTTCCGCCGTTCGACTCGTCGTGGCACAACTGGCGCGTGGTGAACGGCCGGTAGTTCTCGAAGAAGCATCTCGCGGCCTACTCCTCGGCCAGGACACCTTCTCGATCGGCCGGATCGGGGCGGCGACGATCGATGCCGCCGTTCGCGCTCTGGACGGCTTTCGCCACATCATGGACGGCTATCAGGTCAGCCACGTCCGTGCCGTAGCAACCAGCGCCGTGCGCGAAGCGGCCAATGCAGACACGTTCCTCGATCGGGTCCGCGTGCGTACGGGCCTTGATGTCGAAATCATCGACGGATCCGAGGAGAGCCGGCTCACCTACCTGGCCGTCCGAGAAGGCCTGCAGAACCACGCCGTACTCGACGTCGCCCACGCCGCACTCGTCGAAGTCGGCGGCGGCAGTGTCGGTCTGACGCTTCTCGAGCGCGGACAACCGACGCAGTCCGGCATTTACCCGCTCGGAGCCATCCGTCTTCGCCAGAGGCTGGCGACCTGGCACGGCCCTCACGAGCAACGCATTCGGTTGCTGGGGCAGCAGGTCACGAACGTCATCCGCGACATCGTCTTCGAAACATCGTTGAGCCGGGTCACGAACATGATTGCTCTCGGGAGCGACATGCGATTTGCCGCCCGCCAGGCGGTCAAGGCCGACGAGCAACGGATCTGGGAAATCTCACGCGAGGCGTTTCTTTCCATCTGCGCGGAAGTCGAAACGTGTGACGAAGAGGCTCTCGTCAATCGATTTCGTCTGTCGCAGGTCGACGCCGCGACACTCGTGCCTGCCCTGCTCGTCTATCGCGGCATTCTTCTCGCGACCACCGCGGCCAGCGTCATCGTTCCCGACGTCTCGCTGCGTGCCGGTCTTCTTGTCGAGCTTTCGGGATCGGTCACGGCAGAACCGAGTCTGGCTGACTTCAGCTCTCAAGTCCTGGCCAGCGCCACGGCGCTTGGTGCCAGATATCACGTTGATGAGGCGCACGCACGACGAGTCGCGCGACTGGCCGTCCAGTTGTTCGACAGCCTTGCCGCCGAACACGCACTCAAGGAACGTGACCGGCTTCTGCTGGAAGTTGCCGCGCTCTTGCACGATATCGGCCTGTTCGTGAATTTGAGAGGCCACCACAAACACGGTCTCTATCTCTTGCAAGCCGCGGAGATTTTCGGCCTGTCCCGCGACGACATGCAGCTCGTGGGCAACATCGCCCGCTATCATCGCCGCGGCCTCCCTCAGAAGTCTCACCCCTCTTACTCGAGTCTGAGTCGCGATGAACGAGTCCGTGTCAACAAACTGGCGGCGTTCTTGCGAGTGGCCAACGCGCTCGACGCCGAGCACCTGCAAAAAGTTGACGAGGTTCGCATCCGCGACGAGGATGGGGGGTGGGTCCTCGAGGTCACGGGTGCGGGTGACATGACCATGGAGCGCCTGGCGGCGACGGCCCGCTCGGACATGCTGAGCGATGTCTTCGGCAAGCGCGTCATCATTCGAAGCGTGGGGACCAGCTCATGACGCCGACTGCCGACATCACACCTGGGCCGGACGCATTCTTCAATCGCGAGTTGTCGTGGTTGGCCTTCAACGAGCGGGTGCTCGAAGAGGCGCTGGACTCTTCGAATCCTCTGCTCGAACGGATCAAATTCGCCACGATCGTGGCTTCCAATCTCGACGAGTTCTTCATGGTCCGCGTAGCGGCGTTGAAGCACGCGGTACTCGAAGGTGACACGCGTTCTGATCCGTCCGGCATGAGCCCGGCCAAGCAGCTCGAGGCTATTTCCGTGCGTGCCCATCAGATGCTCGATGCTCTCTACGCGCTCGTGATGCGTTCATTGTTGCCGTCACTTTCCTCGCATGGCGTCCGTCTGCTCACCATTTCAACCCTTGATTTGACCGAGCGCGTCGGAATGGCTGCGTATTTTCGCCAGGAGGTCCTTCCGGCCCTGACACCACTCGCGATCGATTTCGAGCGCCCGTTTCCGATGCTCTCCTCACTCAGCGTCAATGTCGCGTTCTGCCTGGCGGCGGCCGAAGGCGACACCTGGCAGCGGCTCGCGATTGTCCAGGTGCCCGCCCGTCTGGCACGACTCGTTCGAGTGCCCGGCGCGACGCCTACATTCGTTTTGCTGGACGACCTGATCCGCGCGGAAGGCGCCGCACTGTTTCCAGGTCAGACCATCGTAGAGTCGGTGGCCTTCAGACTTACGAGAGACTCGGAGCTCGAGGTGGACGACGAAGGCGGCGAATCGTACGTGGAGGTCATCGAGAGGGAGCTTCGCAAGCGTCGCCGTGGTGCCCCGGTGCGGTTGGAGCTCGAGGCTTCCGCCAGCGACGAGCTCAGCGACAGGATGGCGAATCTGGTGGGCGTCGAACCGGCTGATGTCTATCGCTTGCCTGGGCCGCTCGACGTCCGCGCTCTGATGGCGCTCGTCGAGTTGCCCGGCTATGCGGAGCTGCGCGACACGCCACGACCGCCGGTCTCAGTCCTCAGCGAAGAGGAACGGGAAGAGATTTTTTCAGTACTCGACGAACGAGACCTACTGCTTCATCATCCATACGACTCGTTCGACCCAGTCGTCGCCCTGGTCGACGCCGCGGCGGATGATCCGGACGTTCTCGCCATCAAACAAACCCTGTACCGAACCAGCGGCGACTCACCCATCGTCGCCGCGCTCACCCGGGCAGCCGACCAGGGTAAACAGGTTACTGTCGTCGTCGAGCTGAAGGCACGCTTCGACGAGTACCGAAACATCAAGTGGGCACGGCGACTCGAAGAAATGGGCGCCCACGTCATCTACGGCGTCCGCCACTACAAGGTGCACGCAAAGATCTGTCTCGTCGTCAAACGCACCAAATCCGGACTGCGGCGATACATGCACCTCGGAACGGGTAACTACAACGATCGGACTGCGCGCTTGTACACGGACTTAGGCTTGATGACGTCGGACGCGGACTTTGGAGCCGACGCCTCCGCCCTTTTCAGTGCGCTGACGGGCTATTCGGACCCTCCGCAGCTGCGAAAGCTCGTTACGGCGCCAACCATGTTGCGCCAGCGCCTCCTCGGATTGATCGAACGTGAAAGGCGGTGGGCCGAAGCCGGCCAGACAGCAGAGATTCGGGCGAAGATGAATTCGCTGGTCGATACAGAAATCATCCAGGCGCTGTACGCGGCATCGCAGGCGGGAGTCCACATTCGCCTGAACGTGCGTGGCATCTGCATGCTGCGACCCGGAGTGAAGGGTCTCAGCGAGTCGATCACCGTCGTGTCGGTTGTTGGACGCTACCTCGAGCACTCGCGGGTGTTCGTGTTCAACAACGGTGGCAACAAAGAAGTCTATCTCTCGAGCGCCGATTGGATGACCCGCAATCTCGATAAGCGGATCGAGCTGATGTTTCCCATCGAATCAAAGGCCTGCCGGCGCAAGGTGCTCGAGTCGCTCGACGCCATGTTTCGCGACAACGTGAAAGGCCGCCGCCTGTCGGCCGCTGGTGACTATCGAGTGCCGGAAATCGGAGAGTGGCGGACGACGGCACGCCGGGCCGGGGACGAGCACTTCGAAGCGCAGGTCGTGCTTCACGAGCAGGCCGAGCGCCGGAGCTCGGAGGATATCTCGGTTCGTTTTGAGCCGCTCGTGGACGGCCCTGGGAAGCGCAGCCGGCCAGCCTAATTGACGCCTTCTTCGACTTCCCGCGATACGGCAGCGACGTGAGTAGGCGTGGCCAGAGCCCGGCGCGAGACCCATCCGTCGGAGTGCGCCGATTCTAGGACGACGAGGTCCGAAATCTCATCGGTCGACCGCCGGCCACCCAGTCCGGACGCGCGCCTTTCGGGCAGCCGCCGTCGATCGGGCTTTATGAAAAACTGCGGCAAGTCGGCTTGACCAGTAACCATAAGAACCTCCAGCAAGACACGAGCATCGCAAATCGGGGAATTAGACCGCCGTCAGCGCTCAAACGTCTCTTTTCAGATTAGCGAAGGACTGTTACGGGCGCGGACCGACGGCGTAACGCGAAAGAAAAGTGATTCCCTTTAGAGTTCGCGAAGGGCAGACGAGATGGGAAGACGTGCGGCCTTCACTGCCGGCAGCAACCCGCCGACCAGTCCCATAATGAGCGCATAAGCGACGCCCTGGACGAGAAGGGAAGGCGTCACCTTAAACGCGAACGCGACCTGACTGAACGTCCGCCAGTTCATCGTCGAGGCTTGAAACCCGTTGAAGGCGAAGTACGCGAGCAGGCCGCCGAGCACACCTCCGACGGCCGCCAGGCCGAGCGACTCGGCTAGTACCGACAGCAGAACCGAGAACGTGTTGAAGCCGAGCGCACGAAGCGTCGCGATCTCCCTCGTGCGCGTGGCCACCGCCGTATACATCGTCAAGACAGCGCCGAAAATCGCGCCGATACCCATCAGGGCCGCGATTCCGAATCCGATCGTGCGAATCAGCGTGGTGATCGTCGTCGACTGTTCGGTGTAGTACTCGATTTCCGGGTTCACGGATACGTTTACCTGCGGATTGGACGTCAGCCAGTCTTTGAACGTATTGAAGGATTCTGGCGAGGTGAGCCGCGCCAATACGGATTGATAGCTGTTGCCACGCCGGTAAACACCTTGTAACACCCGCGCGTCACACCAGAGTTCCGTCTCTGACACGCTGCCACCCGTTTCAAAGAAGCCGACCACGGTCCAGCCGACCTGCCCTGTTTTCACTTCAGAGCCGAGCGAGAGACCCGCAAAGTGGCGGGATGCCGAACGCCCGGCAATGACTTCATTCGTGCCGAAACGAAACATACGTCCCTCGACGAGCTTGGCTTCGTCGCGAACCTTTAACGTCTCCGGTTCGATCCCTCGCAGCGGCACGTTGGCCTCCGAACCGGTCGAAAGCTTGGGCAAGTCGATCAGTACCAGGAGCTCGCCCGATGCCAGCGCACGCTGGTTGTCACGAAGGATCCCGGGAGCCTGCTTGATGATTTCGACTTCAGCGCCGCTCAAGATGCTGGTCATCTCGCTGTCGGTGCCGCTTCGCATGACGAGCGCCCGATTCGGCGACCCCGCACTGCGCAACGCGGCAAAGAAACCCTCAGCCATCGACAGCACAGAGACAAAGACGATGACTACGCCAGCAATCCCGACAATGGCCACGGCGGACGAACCGAGCCGTTGCGGAATGGTTCGGATGCTGAGCAACGAGACGGCAACGATCTGTCTGAACCAGGACATAACGACCCGTTCAAGCTTTTCTCAACGCGTCGGTAATCTTGATACGCATCGCACCGATTGCGGGCGCAAAGCCCAGCCAAGAAGCCGAGCGAAACGATGAGCCAGATGCCGGTCACCAGATCACGCCTCGGCAACTCGAAGATGCTCAGGAGACCGCCGGTCGGATCGCCCAGCTGGACGAGGACCCAAGCCAGCCCCAACCCCAACCCGCCTCCAACGGCCGCGATGAACAGAGATTCGGCAAGGACCAACGCCAGAATCCGAGTGCTCGAGAACCCCAGCGTCTTCAACACGGCAAGTTCGCTCGTCCGTTCGCGAACCGCTTGTGCCATCGTGTTGGCGACGACCAGAAGGATCGTGAAGAGCACGGCCGTCAAGATGGCGATCATGATCGACCCGATGTCGCCGACCTGCTTCGCAAATCCGTCGATGAAGCCTTTTTCGGTGGTCGTCTTCGTTTCCGCTGCGGAGTTCGCGAACAGCGCGTCGAAGGCCGCTGCCATTTCGCGCGATTGGGACGGGTCCTGGATCTTGACCACGTACCACCCGACCAACCCTTCCCCAATCTGCCGGTTTTCGTCCAGATAGTCGTAGCGGAAAAAGAATCCGGTGTTGTCCATCGTAGGACCGCCCTTGCCGTCGTAGATGCCGACAAGGTTGAACTCCCATGTCGTGCCGCCGGTTTTCGGGCGGTAGAACGTCCCTTGAATGGGAATGCGGTCTCCAATCTTCCAGCCGTAGCGTTCGACCAGATCACGCCCTGCAATCGCCCCCTGCCGATCGGCCAGCCAGGCTTTCATCTGCTCGGGCGGCACGCGCACCTCGGGGTACATCGTCAGATAGACGTCGGGCTCGATGGCGACCTGGGCAAAGAAATTCCGGGGATTCTGATAGATGCCGCCAAACCAGGTGTTGTGCGTAACGGCTTCGACGCCGCGGACCGCCTGCAGCCGCGATTTATAAGAGACGGGCAACTGCATGATCAGTCCGGTCTTGTGAATCACCGTCAGTCGGTCCACGCCGGCGAGCTCGACGCCGAGCGAGAACGACGCCCGGATCGTCATGAGCAAACCAAAGAGCAGGAATGCGATGAAGATCGACAGCAGCGTGAAGATCGTCCGGACTTTGCGCCGCCACAGGTTGCGCCAGATCAGCGGAAGGAACTTCATGCCACTGCCTCCAGCAGCGTGCCCTTCTCGAGGTGCAGAGTTCGCGTCGCACGATCGGCTGCATGTGGGTCGTGAGTGACCATCACAATCGTCTTGCCGAGATCGCGATTGAGCGTCTGAAGCAGGTCGAGGATCTCGTCACCGGCTTTCCGGTCGAGGTCGCCCGTCGGCTCGTCGCACAGCAATAGCGTCGGGTCTGTGACGATTGCCCGGGCAATCCCGACGCGCTGCTCCTGGCCTCCCGACAGCTGACGAGGGTAGTGCTTGGCTCGGTCCGTGAGCCCGACAATCTTCAGCGCGATGGCGACGCGCTTCCGGCGCTCGGCTTTCGACAGCTTCGTCAGGAGCAGGGGAAGCTCCACGTTTCGCTCAGCCGTCAGGACGGGCAGCAGGTTATAGAGCTGAAAGACGAACCCGATGTGCTGCGATCGCCACCGGGACAACTGCCCGCCGCCCAGCTCGTTGATCCTGACGCCGCCCACTTCGACGGCGCCTCCGGTCGGCGAATCGAGACCGCCGATCAAATTGAGTAAGGTGGTCTTGCCGGAGCCCGAAGGTCCCATCAGCGCGAGGAAGTCACCTTTCGGAATGTCGAGATTCACGCCCTTCAGAACGTCGATGCGCTCGCCGCCACGGCTGAAGTGTTTGTGCACGTCAGCGACTCGCACCAGCCCGTTGCCATCCCTCATTCGTCGCTCCGTCAGGTAGCTTCCGGCTTGAGCCGGAAGCTGCTATTTCACACTGATCAACGCCCCGTCCTTCAGATCCGGCGGGACAGGCGCAATCACCTGCTCACCCGAACGAACGCCGGCAGCGATTTCCAGCCTGTCGCCGTCGGCGCCGCCCACTTTGACCGCTCGCCGTTCGACGCGATCGTCCCGGCGGACGAACACGACGCTTTGTCCGTTTTCAGTGCGAACCGCCGTCTTCGGAACGAGGACGGTTGGACTTCTCGGGGCTTCTTCGACACTTGCCGCAGCCTTGGCCGAGGCGGTCGCCGTCTCTTCGTCGGCGCGCAGGAACGTCACTTTGACGCCCATGCTGGGAAGGATTCTCGGGTCTAGCGCCTTGAAGCCGATGCGGACCAGCACGGTCGCTTTCTGCCGATCGGCGGTCGGCACCACGGTGATGACATGGGCCGGAATCGACCAATCGGGGTACGCATCGAGCACCGCGGTGACGTCCTGACGCGGCGTCACGCGGTTGATGTACGCCTCATTGACATCGACTTCGATTTCAAGGGAGTGCATGTCGACGATCGTGCAGATACCTGTCCGCGTGAACCCGCCGCCTGCGGAGACTGGCGACACCATCTCCCCCGGCTGCGCATCCTTGGAAATCGCGATGCCGCTGAATGGCGCACGAATGATCGTGTTATCGAGATCGGTCTCCTGCACGGCAACCTGACGCTCGGCGACTCGCACCTGCTCGCGAGACGCGGCGATACGCGCCCCGAGCGAATCCACTTCGGCCTGGGCCTGATCGACGTCCGCTTGTGTGGCGATGCCTTCCTTGATGAGCTGTTGCCGACGGCCGAGTGTGAGCCGCGCTTCGCCGAGCCGAACCTCGTTCTCGGCCACATTGCGACGGGCCGCTTCGACCTGTGCTTCAGCGAGCATCAGTGCCGCTCGAACGTTGGCATCGTCGAGCCGCGCGAGCACCTGGCCTTCTTTGACGGCCATCCCTTCCTCGACGTTCACCTCGATGACTTTGCCGGTGATTTTCGACGACACGGTCGCGCGGCGTCTCGCCGTCACGTAGCCCGATGCGTTCAGGACCGCGGCCTGGGTCCCGGCGACCCGTTCGGTCGCCGCTGCAGTCTGAACCTCGATTGGCCGTTCCCGGTTCGTCCACACCCAGGCCCCCGCGCCGATGACGGCAAGGACGACGAGTCCGAGCGTCCACTTCAGCCAACGGCCCACACCGGATCGTTCTGGCGCACGCTCGATGCGAAGCGCGGCCAGGTCTTCTTTCAGATTTTGCACAGGCCCTCAGTGTAGCGGAGGGCTGCCTCCAACGGAGCCACTCAAAGTAGATGACGGGAGCGTCGTGACTAGAGTTTCGGGCGAGTGCGAGCCCTCGCTCGCTAGAGAGAAGACCCGCTATTTCTCTGTGGGATCGCGGCCGTCGGTTGGAGCACCCGTCCCGGACGAACCGAGAAACAACCGGCGCCCATCTGGAAACATCAGGTCCCGGCCATTGGCCCGATTCGCGCCGTTCTTGGCCCGATAGCCTTCGACAACGATTTCGACGCCGGCTTTCAGGGCATCCTTCGTGAACCCGCGTCTGAAGAGGGTGTTCGGTGTTCCGCCTTCGATCATCCACCGGGTCACGGTTCCATCGTCGTTCTTCACGTCCAGGTGGATCCACGAATGCGGATTCACCCATTCCATCTGCACGACCGTGCCGCGCAAGGTGACGGGCTGGTTCGAGTCGAATTCAGCGGCAAAGGAGTGATGCGCACGCACAGGCGGTGCAGCCAGCAGGAGAACAACAACAGCACACACCGCGATGAACTCGTGACGCATTGTGACTCCTTGTCTGACCTCTACGCTCTACTTTCTACTTTCCACTTTCCCACTTTTTATTTGGAGGGCTTTCTCTTCATCGCGCGCGACTTCGAGCATGTTCATCAAGCTCATATTTGCTTCGTGGCACGCGTACTCGTAGATCGGACCCTCGCTCGGTCTCATGGGGAACGCCGCCGTCCAGGACCTCACCCATGTCGTCGGATCGTCGACGGTGAGCTCGTAACCGATCGCGTCCGTGTCCACGCGCTTGAAACGCTCGACGAGACGCAGGTTCGCTCCCGATCCCCGGTAGTTCGTTTTGTCCGAAAAATTGGTCGTCTCCACGACGAGCGTGTCGCCCTCCCAGCGACCCCGCGAATCGCCGAACCATTGGCGGATCGCAGCGCTGAGACGTGGACGACCGTCCAAGGGGATCACTCGAGTGTCGTGGACCATTTCGTGGGTGATCGTCACGTAACCGGGTGCCTGAACAATCTGAATATTGTTGTTGTACAAGCCCGGAAGGTTTGCGGTCGGCAGCCCCCATGTGATGCATCGCTCGAGCGAGCTGCGGTCCTCGGGACCGTCGACGCGCCCACCCTCGCGGCCCGCGGGCCGGCGCATCATCGCTCGCTGCTGTGCCTCGGCGGTCAACGGCGGAATTCTGCCGTCGGCTGGTTCGACAATCAAAGACGTTCGCCTGTCGTCCAGGACTTTTCGTCCGGGGTCGGTCCAATACGGCGCATGAACGGTGTTCGCGGGAACGGACTCGTCTGGGGGCTCATCAAGCCGTTTCGCGGCACGCGTTTCGAGCTGGCTCTTTTCCTCGTCGGTCAAATATTGCCGCCCGGCCATGTTCGCGGGCCGTTCCAATGGCGTGATCGTGCGGTAGTCCCATGTGCCCTGAAGATCCGGATCGCCCCAAGGCGTACGCGGAGGAGTCCACTTCTTGTTGGCGGCCGCCGGAGCCGTCTTCGCCCCACCATCCACCGACGCAACGGCCTTGGCCGACGACTGGGCGGCGAGTGAGCCCGACGCGGCAACCAACATGGCGAGCAGCGGCCCGCCCAACGACGCGAGGGTTCTTCGGCTCATCGGCATCTCCTCGGTTCACTCTACGACAAGTGCCGGCCCGAAATCACCTGATTCAAATGAGGGCTTTCTTACGGCTTTTTCCGAGTGCTCTTACGAGATCGCTCGTGCGGCTCACGCTGTCTCGAGCGCGCCACGCGAGACAAAGACCGAGTCATCCTCAGTCACCACACCGGCACACAGCTGTCTGAGACGGGGACGATTTGCGTAAGCCCTTTCGAGGGAGCGCATGTTCGCGGACTCGGGCTCTGCGGCGAAATGCGGCGGCGCAATTCGACGTTTCCAGATGACTCCGATGCGACGCGTTTACGGCACACGGGTTGCACGACGCGGGGACCATGCAAACACGTCGACAGTTTTTTGCGTTCATGCCTGCCACGCGGCCTCGGTTGCCGCGGTCGGATCGATTCTCAATGGATGTGGCGAACAGCAACCCGGCCGAGTCCCTCAGGTGGTTCGGTTCCGCAACTCGCCCACGCAAGCTCGACGGTCTCGAGCAATCAGGTCTCGCTGACGATCGATTCGGCTGTCTCCTCTCGCGAGCGTCGGCAGCGCAGCACTCGTGCAGAATTCACTCGGCGCAGTTCCTGGTCGCACATATCGGCCAAGATTCCTTCACCGCCCTGACTGCGATCTGCACCCATGAACAGTGCACCGTGACTGGATTCGACAACCAACGGTACGTCTGTCCCTGTCACGGATCTGCAGTACGACACGTCGGGCAGGGTCGTGAACGGCCCGGCGCCGACTGCCTTGCGGACTTTCCCGACGCAGTTCTCGAACAGTGTCCTGACATTTACGGTGTGGGTGTGAGATTCACCTTCACGCTTGTGGCGACACTCTTGGCCCTGCTGCCCTGGAGTGATCCATCTGCAGAAGGCCGAGCCTGGCAGGTCTCCCGTGCCGAAGTTCGAGTCGTATGTCCGATGACGGTGGGCGGAAACTTCGAAGCCAGGACAGCTTCTTTAACTGGATCCATCTCACTCGGCACGACAGCATTTACCTCGTCAGCGCCTTCTTCGGGTGGATCGGAAGGTCGCTTTACAGTGGACCTGCGAACGCTCGACACTGGAATCGATCTCCGGAACGAGCACCTCCGCCGCACGTACCTGGAAGTCGACAAAGGTGAGGGCTTCAATCAGGCGACATTGTCGGACATCCAACTGGGCGACCTCAACATCGCGACACTCGAAGGCAAAACACCTTTCTCGGCCACGCTTCTCCTGCACGGCACGAAAAAGCCCATCAAAGGCCAAGCCGAGATCCGGCGAAACCCGGCCGCTCTTCTGATTGAGGCGACGTTCCCGGTCACACTTGCCGACTTCGGCATTCCCAAACCGCAATACCTGGGCGTTGGAGTGAAGAGTCAGGTCCAAGTGAAGGTTTCAATGGCGGCGACTCAGTGACCCGCGGAATCGCAAGAGCGCGTCTCGCGGTCCTAACGGCCAGCTTCATCGCCCTTGGCACCACGGGCGCGCTCGCCGAGCCGATGTACCTGGCGAAACAATACGCTCGCTGTTCGACGTGCCACTATTCGCCAACCGGCGGCGGACTCCTCACGCCGTACGGCCGCTCGCTTTCGCACCAGGAGCTGTCGACGACTGGGCGCAACCCTCTTCAAGGCGACGCGGGCACGACGGCGCTTACCGGTGAGGAGGCGTTTCTTTATGGAATGCTCAAGGACACGCTGGGGCCCGTACAGCTCGGAGTCGATCTTCGTCCGTCGCGATTGGAGTTTTCCGTCAACGATTTCCACGATCATCGCAACCTGCTCATGACTCTGGACGCCCTGGGTGCCTACCGGTTTGGTGACTGGACCCTTTACGGCGAGATTGGCCGGGAGCCGCAGGCCACTGGAGCGAAGGTCGGTTCGTATGAGTACTGGGTTGGCCATCAGTCGGAAAAAGGCTTCGGCTTCCGCGTCGGGCGTTTCTTGCCGGCCTATGGAATTCGCTTCGCCGATCACACGGCTTTCAATCGCAGCAACCTGGGCTTCGACAAGTACCGATCAGGTGTTCGGCGTCGAGGTGAGCCGGACTTCGGAACGCACGCTCATGCAGGTTTCGGTCGGCCCCGGCCGGGCGGACTCGATCATCGACGACGATGGGCGTCAGGCATTTACGGCCACGGGCCGGGTCCAAATCGATCTGAGTCCGCGAACAGCCCTGGTGGCATCGGCTTTGTACCGAGATCCGTCAGACGTTGACGCGAGAAACGGTGCGGGTGGTGTGGCTTTCGGTTTTGCTCCCACCGCACGGCTGAACGTCGGACTGAAGTCGACTCGCAATTTCGAGCTGAAACCTCCGACGGCCACGACTATGTCGTCGTCAACGAGACGGCCTTCGAAGCCATTCGGGGTGTGTGGCTGAAGTTCTCGCCCCAGTTCCGCACGGTGTCCGGCCGATCGTCCGATGGCATTTTCAGAATGGTGTTCGAAGCTGACCTTCTGCCGCGCACACACTGGAACATCGACCTCTCCTACTACCGCGACGACAGCCGCTCAATCGACCTCGTCACGCACACCCTGCTCGCGCAGCTTCACATGTATCTGTAAGTCCGCCCCTCGGGCCGGAGCCCAACATTACTCCGACAATTCCGAGTCGTTTGGACACCCCTGTGTCATCATCAGGTGGCTGGGATGCGACCGCCACGGGCACACCAGCCCGCGGCCTGCGATTGCACGCTGTCGGTGGCGGGCGCTACGCGTCTCACTCCAATCCGAAAGAGCTCGATCGTCCGACCTATCGGCTTGGTGAACCTATGTACCGGAGAGCTCCTGCGCTGACGAGTGTTGCTGATGCTACGTAGAGGCGTTCTGTTCCTGGGGGTGTCAATTCTCCTCTGTGCAGGATGCCGTCGATCCCCCACTGCCAATTCTCCGATCACCTCTGCCCCCAACGATCATGAGACGTACGCCTGGGCTCCCTGTGTCGTGGTGCAAAGTCCGGGTGGACCGCCGTTCAACATCCAGATGCAGGCAGTACAGAAACTTCAGCGCGCTGGAAAAATGAGCTGGATCCGCCTGAACGCCCACCTCGACGGCCGGGGCGTCGAGTATTACCTCGAGGCGCGGCGGCTGGGCCTGAACATCTTCGCGATTGTGCACATGAGCGACCTCGAGAGCGCCGGCTGGGAGGCCGCATTCGATCGGCTTCACGCCATTTATCCAGGCGACATGTGGGAGATTGCGGGCGAGATTAGCAACCCGGATCCGAACGTCAATCCGGTGACCGTCACGCCGGACTACTACATGTCGAAGTTCAAGAGTCTCTACAACTACGTGAAGTCGAAGTATCCCGCAGTGGTACTGACGAATGCCCCGCCTTACGGGAGTGGAAGCACAGGTCCGCCCGAACTGGAGGATTTTTTCAAGCTCGGATTACTCGATCTGGATGTCGTCGTCGCCATCAACGTCTACAGCAATCACGCACTGAGCAGATACGCGACGGTGATCGACAAATACGCCGATCGGCTGGCGGGGAAACGCATATGGGTTACCGAGACCGGGAGCGCGAACCCGGACAACCACATCGCCTGGGTGCAGGAGTTCTATCCCCGCATCGTCAACACCGTCCATCCTGAAATGATTTGCTGGTATGCGATGTGGGGCGGTGATTCGAAACAAGGGGATAACGGCTTCGGCCTGCTGGACCAGGTTCAATCCGGTCCGAGCATCGAGCGACCTCTCTTCAAGGCCTTGACGGGAGAGCAATAGGTGCGCCGCGCCGTCACCATCGCCTTCCTGATTTGTCTGATCCCTCACAGCGCTCGAGCCGATGGACGAATAAGCTTTCGCTTTGACTTCAACAAAACGAATGTCAAAGGCGCTTACAGCGACATCGGGTTCAATTGGCAAGGCCTCGAGTTCGAATTCGACAAGGAGTTCAGGCCCAGCACGCTTTTGCTGTCCGGGTTTGCACTGGGTGTCCGGCGTGAGTTGTTTTATGCGTTCACCGGTTTTGGAGGTGTCAAGGACGTCGACAGGTGGGATGAAGGCACGTACCTGACGCTGAGACTTTACAGGAGCTTCGAAATCTCCAGTAACAGGTCGTGGGGAATAGGCCCCTCGTTCTCCATCCTGTACGGAGTCCCAGGGACCACCTTGGACAGAACGGTGGCGAACCGATACGGAGACGGCTTCGACTATACCCACGTCTTCCCATTGAGAAACACAGACCTTCCCAAACTGATCACCGAAGAAGCGGATCTCGTCGCGAATGCCGGGCTCTTCTATCCCGAAGTTGCCGTGGCCGTCCGAAAGCGACTGGCCAAAGGCGGAATCAACCTCGAGTGGATAGGCGGAGTACGGATCATCCGATTTGGAATCGCGGATTCAAATGCCCGAGGCGACGTTTTCAGCGAAAAGACGAAGCTCATTCCCACGATTGGCATGAGAGTGGGATTCAAGATCTTCTGAGGCCGGTCAAGCCCGGCCTGTTCACTCTTTGGTCTGCCGGGATGGTTTGTCGTAAGATGCCGCCGCCTGACCGGAATGAGCGCCAAACAGATCGGGCATTACGAGATTCAAGATCGTATCGGCGCCGGTGGCATGGGCGAGGTCTTCCGCGCTCGGGACACACGGCTGAACCGATCGGTTGCGGTCAAGTTTCTGTCCCTCGAGTTCACCGACGAATCAGCTCGCCGCCGCTTCCAGCAGGAAGCCAAGATGGCGTCGGCGCTCAACCACCCTCACATTGTCACGGTCCACGAAGCTGGCGAGGCCGACGGCCGCCCGTACCTCGTCACGGAGTACGTCGACGGCGGGACGCTGACGCAATGGGCAGAGGCGGAGAAGCGCACGTGGAAACAGATCGTCGACCTGTTGATCGGTGTGGCCGACGGTCTTGCGGCGGCTCACTCGGCCGGGATTCTTCACCGGGACATCAAGGCTGCGAACATCCTGGTCGCCAAGAATGGCTACGCCAAGCTTTCCGACTTCGGTTTGGCAAAGCTGGCGGAACAACCCGCGCACGCAGGCGCTGGCGATGCAACGCGCCTGATCGAGGAGCAGACACGTCCCGGTGTCGTCGTCGGCACGATTGCGTACATGGCGCCCGAACAGGCACAAGGAAAGCCGATCGACGCTCGCAGCGACATTTTTTCGTTTGGCATCGTGCTTTATGAGCTCCTGGCGGGCCGGCGTCCCTTCGCCGGCGCCACGGACCTCGAGTTGCTGCAGACCGTCATTCACGGCACGCCCGCGCCGCTGCCGGAAGCAACGCCGCTGCCGCTGCGTCTCCTGGTCGAAAAAGCGCTGGAGAAGGACCCGGCGGAGCGCTACCAATCCATGCGCGAGATGGTGGTGGACTTGCGCCGCCTGGCCCGACGGAGAGAAGACAGCTCGGGGTCAAGGCCCGCCGTCACAGCAGCCGTCCCGATATCACGTCCTCGGCAATGGCCCTGGATGGCGGCGGGAGCGCTGGCGGCCGTGGGCCTCGGCGTGGCCGCCGGCCGGGCATTGTTCGTCCGACCAGCCGCCAATGCGCCGACGAGCGTCCAGCTACAGCGGATCACCGATTTCGTTGGGATGGAAGACCAACCGGCGGTCTCGCCCGACGGAAAGACCGTCGCATACGTCGCGCTGGCAAATGGGCGTGAACAGGTCTTCATACGTCTGCTCGCGGGAGGCGCACCTCTTCAAATTACGCGAGACGACGCGGACCACGGGCATCCTCGCTGGGCGCCTGACTCCAATTCATTGATCTACATCACCTCCGCCGCAAAGGAGGGCGACCCAAGTACGCTCTGGGAAGTCTCGGCGCTCGGTGGAAGCCCACGATTGATCGGCGCGTCTCGGGGCGAAGGCGACATCAGTCACGACGGCCGCCGCATCGCCACGTTCCAGGCTCAGGACAATCACGTGGTTCTCGCGATTTACAACCGCGAGGACAGGAAGACTCAACGAGTCAGACAACTGCCGACTCTCTCTGAATATAGCAGTCCTCGCTGGTCGCCCGACGACCGCTCGATCGCGTTTACCGGAGCCATCGAAATCGCCTTCAACAGAGCAATCTACGTCATGGACGCCGATGACGGTGAGGCAAAGACGTTGGTCAACGCACAGAGCATCCGAGGCCTGGCGTGGCTGCCCGATGGCTCAGGGATCGTCTACGCATCTTCGGCAGGAAGCACGATGACCTATCCGCCGGTCTTCAACTTGCGAGCTGTTTCTCGCGATGGCAGCCGGGATCGGCAGCTCACATTTGGAGATGTGTCTTACATCGAACCCGACGTCGCCGCTGCCGGAAAGTTGTTCGCAAGCCGCGTCCGCATGGAGTCCGATATCTGGAGATTTCCTGTCGACGGGTCGCCATCGGACAACGTGAAGAACGCTACTCGGATTACGACCCAGACCGGTCAGGTGCAGACGCCGTCAGCAAGTCCAGATGGCAAGGAAATCGTCTACTTATCAGACAGCGGCGGTCATGCCAATGTGTGGGTCGCCAAGGTCGACGGCTCCAGCGCCCGACAGATTACGTTCGAGCGCGACCCGTCGGTCGGGATTGGCATCCCTGTCTGGTCGCCCGCGGGAGACCGAATCGTCATCATTCAGGGCCGTTCCGGAGTCAACGGTGAATGGGTGATCAATCCTGATGGAAGCGGCCTCCGCGAACTGGTTCCGCGCGGCGCGGGGGCTGCCTGGTCTGGTGATGGCCGCTGGCTCTACTACTTCATCGCTGCGAACGTGGAGAACCGACCCACGTTTTGCATCGAGAAGATTCCAGTAGAGGGCGGCCCCGCCGTCCGTGTGAGGTGCGACGCTGCGAACAGCGCAGTGTCCTCCGACGGTTCCGCGATCTATTACTCGCCGCGGGTCAGCACCGAAGGGGAGATCCACAAGGCGCAACCTATGGATGGACCCTCCCAGTCGTTCGCCTATGTCCCGCAATCGCGCATTCCGTTCGTTCCCCAAGGCTACGTGCTATCGCCCGACAATCGATGGCTGACGATGCCGCTCAGGGACGCGGGCACGACGAACATCTGGGGCTTCCCCACTGATGGGGGTCCGCCCAGACAGTTCACCGATTTCGGACAACGGTCGATCCTGATCGCCCGGCAGGTTTCGTGGGCCCCCGACGGCAAGTCCATCTACGCGGCCGTCGTCGAGACCGACGCCGACATCGTCGTCCTCGACGGAATGCCCTAGATGTCCTTAGGAATTTGAGGATTTGAGGATTTGAGGATTTGAGGATTTTGAGGATTTCCTGACCTCGACGATGCCGTTGTCGCCGTCGACGATGACCCAGTCTCCCGTCTCGATGACGTCGAGCGGATCGCGGTCGAGATCGGTGACGCTTGGCACACGCATGACGACGACGCCCAGCGCAATCTTCGTCGTCATTTCGTTGAAGACCACGGCTTTCGGCGCGGTGCCCGCCAGTCGAGCGGTGTGAAACATGGCCGACCACCCCGACGAACCTTTTGCCCCTCGACAGACGAGAATCTTGTCCTTGAAGGGTTGTCCCCGAAGTTCGTGGCGGGTTTCGGTGATGACTCCCTGAACTGGATTGACGCCACCCCAGCCGGGAATGGCCTCTCGTGTGACGAGCGCCTCTCCTTCGGCGCAGCCACCTACGACTTTCCGGCCTTTGAGCACGATTCTCTCGGACATAATCCACGTCTTTGGGTTGTACCGGGCTGTATCACTTAGAGTGCATTTCAAGATTGCGTGTAGCGCAGCCCTTCATCCCTCGACAGGCTCGGGATCTCCTGAGCCATTCCTCCCAAGGCGGGTCGCGCCTCGCGTGACAGTATGCGTGCGAACCAGGCGAGCACGCCCAGATTGGCGAACGCGAGGAGCACACTGAGATCAATCCCGGTGATCATCCGGGGCACGTTTCCTCCAAGCCCGAGCCCCACGCCATACAGATAATTGATATTCAGCGCGACGGTGGCGCTGACGGCGAAGAACAGAGGGCGGAAACCTGGACGAAGGGCCGCAGCAAGGACGAGAAGCGGCACTTCGAACAATTGGTGATGTTCGTGGATGCCAACGCTCAACACGAAGAATGCGTGAATCGTGAACGCCCCTACGGCTGCAGCGATGGCCAGCTCGCGTGAGCGCCGCGTGACCCACAGAGCCCAGGCCGCCGCTGCGATCACGGCGACGCGGCCGATCGGCCGCGGATTAGGATAGCCGAGCTCGCGGAAACGCGTGATGCTCAGCGGCCGCGGTACCTGCTGCATGAAGGCTCGAGTGAGCCCGAGTGAGGGAACAGCCAGCCAGCTGCGCAGCGCCCAGTTGATGATCCAGCCGATATTTGCTGCGTACGTCGACATCGTGTCGCGACGCGCATCGAACGAGCCAAACGCCAGCCACATGTTGGCCACCGCGCCTTTCAGCGCAAACGGCAGGATGATAAGCAGTACCACGCCACAGACGGCCAGCGCGGCTCGAGCGATGCCGAGGGTCCGGTCGCTCTGCCACAGGGCGAGCGCAAATGCTGGACCGATGAGGATGCCCTGCGGTTTCGTGCAGACCGCGATGCCGAACAGCGCGCCGGCCCACCACGAGTAGCGGAAGTGGGCGAGCACCAGGCCGCCGATCGCGGGCAGGAAGTAGAGCGGATCGACGTACCCGAGCATCTCTCCACCGAATAAGGTCGCGGGGTTCAGCCAGTACGAGAGGGCGGCCCACTGGGCGACCTCCCGGCGCCCGGTCACGCGCCGCACGGTGAAGTAGAACAAGAGCGTCAGCCCGATGTTCGCGAGCAGGACCGGAAGCTTCACCGCTGCGAGCAGTGCCGGTCCATCAGGGTATCCAGGAAAGAGGGCACCGTAGATGCGGCCGACGACGGCGTACTCATATAGGAAGAAAGGCGGATAATCGACCGTCGACCAGCGGTCTCCCCAGGTGACGACACCCCGCGTCGGCGGTGTGCCGCCGACACCGTACATGGCGGTGACGTCATGCGACGCGGCATGGCTCCAGATCTTCCAAGTGAGAACGTCCTCGTGGCCGGGCAGCGGGAAGGTCGCGACGCGAACGAGCAGGCCGAGCACGAGCGCAGCGCCAAAGCGACTCGGGGTCAATGCGGACTGCAGCCTCCGGTGGGGTGAGTGTACTATCGCGGCCCTTCAGACTGTCGGCAACTGATCAACGTTGGCGTGCCAACAGAAGTCAGAGGCTAGGCCAGGTCGCTACTCCACCTCCCACTGAGAGCCGCATCGATGCAGGCCTTTGTCGATCCGAACCACGCCTGAACATTCATGATGGCCGGCAGATAGTGAGCCTGCTTGGCCGAATCGAGCGCAACCACCTTCGTCCCGGGCGGAACGGCCTGCGCAAAGGCCGAACACGTGTCGGTCATCAACAGACCGCCGGCATCGCTGATGATTTTCGTGTAGCCCTCGGCGTCTGCTTCGCTCCTGACTGCGCGTGACGTGAAAATCCAAAGATTGCAGTTCGCGCTTATCCGTTTGCCCTCCAGCAACCGGCTGGCCTCCCGGATCTGTTCCAGCGAATAGTGAGGACATCCGAGCATGACGTAATCGACATTCGGATCGCTGCCATTGGCATTCAGCTGATCGTAGGTCCGGCGTCGTTCCTCTTTCCCGTACCTGAACGTCTCGACTGGTCGGTTTGGCCCAAAGGCCATCTCGAGTGTCTCGGCTTCTGGAGTAACGCCGACGATGTGATACATCTCGACGCCTCCCGATGACGCAGCGGCCGCGCCGAAGTGCTTATGACGGATGAGATCGGCCGATCCGCAGTTGCCGACAAGGACTGGGATCCGTTCCTGGACCATGTCGCCAACGAAATAGCCGAGCATTCCCCAATCCATCACGCTCTCGACGTTCAACTCGACGTCGATGCGGTGGGTCCCGAATCGATTTTCGGTCCAGTGAAGTCCCCAATCGGGAATCTTGCCCGTCAGCATTGCCGCGCTCGTGCTCTCGCGTCCTTCGGTGTTGGTTCGAGCCCCGATGACCGAGTTGCCGTAGACGACAGCCGAGGATTCCATCCACGCGCAATGCTCGCCCTTTACGGCCACGTTGCCAACCAGATAGGGCGTGCACGTCTTGAGAATCCTGACGCCATGATTGGCCGCGAAAGCCTCGCGCTCCTGGTACATCTTGAACACGTGCGGCTTGGTGCCGAGGGTTTGCCAGTGCTCCGGATCGGCGCCGCCCTGGAGACAACAGGTCTGCACGGCGGCCTGCGGCACTTCGACCAGCTCGTCGGAATCGAGATCGAAGCGCGAGAAGATCACGTCGTACTCGCTGTGCTCGCCTCCGCCCGCGCTCAGGTAGTAGTTCTGGAGAAACGGGTTCGCCGATCCAGGTACGCCGGCGACGTTGTTCGTGTCGACGAATCGTTCGGCACCCAAGGCCTCGGCGTACCGGACGAGCAGCTCCATGGCCTTCTGTTTGGCCTTGCCATCGCGGCCGTCGAGCGTCGCTTTTTCGGAGTCAGTTAGTTTCATGGCCCTTCGAGGTTCCTGAGGCCATGGCCTATCCGGCGGCCGCCAGCCGTTCCGTTGCTTCCAAGTCCTGCCGCAACATCCGCGCGCCCCAGACGTAATGAACGGCCGCCCAGACGTTGACCAGGCCGACGATGACGAGCGCGTAGCGGAGGGAGGCCGCGCCGAGTGAAGGGTTCAGCCAATCGCTGATGTATCCGACGAGTGAGGGACCGACGCCCTGTCCGATCAAAGTTTGGATGAACAACAGGACCGACGTCGCAACCGAGCGCATTCTCAACGTGGCGAGCGCCTGGGTCATCGCAAACGATGGACCGAAGAACGCCGCCGCGAAAAACGTCATGATCGCGAACGACGGCATGAAGACCGCCCGATCCGCACCCAGATAGCTCGAAAACTGAAACGGCACCATGGCCAGGGTCGCCGCGCCGGGAACCCACAGGTACCAGCGCCGGTCGTTGTGCCGGCGGCTGAGCCGGTCCGCGGCAAAGCCGCCGAAAAACGTCCCGAGTCCCCCGACCGCGGCGAAGAGGGAAATGAAGTATCCGGCTTGCGCCACCGTCATCTGGTGCGAGCGCTGGAAGAAGGCGTTGTTGAAAGCGCCGCCTGCGTACCACACGACGGAGTGCAGCGCGGTGGCGAGGCACATGTGCCTGAACGACGTGCGGCTCCAGAGATGCGCGAAAACTTCGGACAATGGCGGCGCCGGGGCCCTGGATGCTTGCGTGGAACCGTCCGCGTACCCGCGCGGCGGCTCGATGACCGTCAAACGCACGAGCAGTGCGAGCAAGAGGCCTGGCAATCCCACCATGATGAACGTCAGCCGCCAGCCGAAGTGCTGATTGCCCCAGCCGCCGACCGCCGACCCAAGAGATGTACCGACCGGAACGGCCAGCGCGAAAATGGCGAAGGCCGTGCCACGCCGAATTTTCGGGAAGTAGTCCGAGATGAGGGAGTGCGATGGCGGGCTGCCGCCGGCCTCACCGATGGCAGTGCCCACGCGCGACGCGAACAGCATCGCGTAGTTCACTGCCATTCCACAGAGCGCCGTCATGGCGCTCCAGGCGCCCACCGCCAGCGCCAGCACGGTGCGGCGGCTCGACCGATCGGCCCAGGCCGCAATCGGAATGCCCATGGTCGAATAGAACAGCGCGAAGGGCAGGCCGGTCAGCATGCCCATCTGAAAGTCGCTGGCATTGAACTCGCGCTTGATCGCTTGGAGAGATGCCGCCAGCACTGTCGAACGATCGACAGTGTTCATCACGTAGCAGATCGTGAGGAGCCCGAGGACGTAGTTCCAATAGGCGGGCTTGGTCAGCAGTTCAGGAACGTCCGGCTGGCCGCGAGGAACATGCGTGGCGGGGGTAGCCATCGTTTTGCGATAGATTACGCCGAATCGAGATTAACCATGCAGAAACCTCTTCGAAGCAATTTCGAGCCCGGATCCCCACGCGAGGCCGTGCGGCGGGCGCAGTGGAAGGCGCTCGGGCTGAGCGACGAGGACTTGCTGAAGCCGAAGATCGCCGTCGTCAACAGCTCGTCCGAGCTCGCCATCTGCTTCAGCCATCTGGACGGCATTGCCAAGGTCGTCAAAGAGGCTATCCGTGAAGCGGGTGGCCTTCCCTTCGAGATCCGAACCGCGGCGCCGAGCGATTTCATCATCAGTGCGGGTGCCAGCGGCGGCTACATGCTGGCCAGCCGCGACCTCATCGTCAACGACATCGAAATCGCCGTCGAAGGGGCACAACTCGACGGCATGGTGTGCCTGTCCTCGTGTGACAAGACGCCGCCTGCCCACCTGATGGCGGCCGGACGTTTCAACATCCCGAGCATTCTCGTCATTTGCGGCTATCAACCCAGCGGCCACTACGAGGGGAAACACGTCGACATCGAGGATGTCTTTCTCGGCTCGGTGCAGGCGATGTTCGGCAAGCTCTCGCACGATACGCTGCGCGGCATGTGCGACCACGCGATCGGTGGGCCGGGCGTGTGCGCGGGCATGGGCACAGCGAACTCGATGCACATCACGGTCGAGGCGCTCGGGATGAGCCTGCCGGGCGGCGCCCCGGTTCTCGCCAACAGCCCAAAGATGTTCGAGTTTGCGCGCCGATCGGGGCATCGGATCGTGGAGATGGTTTGGGACGATCTGAAACCCAGAGACATCCTTACGCCTGGCGCGTTTCGCAACGCCGCGGCGGCGGTGCTGGCCGTGAGCGGCTCGATCAATTGCATCAAGCATCTACAGGCAACAGCGGTCGAAACCGGCGTCGCTGTGGATGTCTTCGGGCTCTTCAACGATCTCGGCGATCAGGTTCCGGTCTTGAGCGCGGTCGCCCCGAACGGCAGCGACACGATTGATGCCTTCGAGGCGGCTGGCGGCGCTCTGGGCTTGATGAAGCAGCTCGAATCTCTGCTCGATCGTCAAGCGCTCACGGTCACGGGCCGCACGGTCGCCGAGAACCTCGCCGCGGCTGTCGTGCACGACGACAACGTCATTCGGCCGTTGGGTCGCCCGTTCGCGGACAAGCCTTCGATTGTCGTCCTGCATGGATCGCTGGCACCGGAAAGTGCGATCGTGAAACTCGGCGTGCGAAACGCCGCTCGAAAAACGCGGTTCAGCGGTCCAGCCAAGGTCTACGACAGTCCCCTCGTCGCGATCGAAGGGATCCAGCGCGGCGAGGTGACGCCCGGACAGGTGCTGGTCGCACGCGGAATGGGACCGAAGGGTGGACCAGCGATGGCGGGCTCGGCGTCCAGAGTGGTTTTCGCTCTGGACGCGGCTGGGCTTCAAGACGAGGTGGCATTCGTGTGCGACGGCCAACTCTCGGGACTATGTCTCAAAGGATTGACGGTTGCGGAAGTCTCGCCTGAATCGGCCGTCGGCGGACCGTTGTCGCTGGTCCAGAACGGCGACCGGATCACGATCGACGTGGACGCAAAAGTGCTCGACCTCGAGATTTCCGAATCGGAGCTTTCAGCACGCCGCGAGCGAGCTGGCGAACCGAAGCTCCCGAAATCGACGGGCTATCTGTCCATCTACCAGCGCAGTGTCCAGCCGATGTCGACGGGTGCCGTGCTGGTCAAGCGAGATTGACTGTGTAAGCTACGCTCCAAGGCGCACGGTTACGCGACTGGAGCGCAGCTCACAGATCAGGCGCTGACGCCGCCCCTTACTCCGTGCATTTTTCGGCGAGCACTTTGCCCGATTCCACGACCAACTGAGGCGCGGACGAGTCAGCCGTTGACGCGGAACTCGAGTTACGCGACGAGCTGTCTGAATTCTGGACGGTTCCGGTCAATTCGACTTTCTTTCCGGCGTGAGGGCTGAGCGCCGCCTCGTTGGCCACGAGACGGAAGGTTCGAGGCGCTGCGGCGTCGCCGGCCGGGGCGTCCGCTGATGCCGCGGCGTTCTTGAGCACGAATACTTTTGCTGCGCCAGCCTGATCGCCCCTTGCTTCTGCCGCCGGAGCTGCCGGCGTCGCGCTCTGAGGTGCCGCCTCCAAGCATCCTGTGACGGTGACCTTGCGATCGGTACTCTCGCTGCGACCTTGCGGAGTCGAGTTGCTCTGCGGGTTCTGCGCGCTCATCGCGATGGATGCGATGGCGAACATTGCGGCACACGTTCCTGCCCAGATTGGTTTTTTCATGCGACCTCCAAAGCAGGCCCACCCTGCAACGATGGGACCACTTCGAAGGCCTCAGACTCTTCATTGCCTCAGACTCTTCATTAAAGAGCGCAACGCGAGCTCAGCGTGACTGCGACTCAGCAGGCTTGATGGAACCGCTTCGGATCAGGCCGAGACTCTCGAGCGCGGTCCACACTTTCTCGACACTCTCCTCGACCGTTTCGAGAGCTGAATGCAGGACGACTTCTGGAGCAAGGGGAGGTTCGTACGGATCGGAAATACCGGTGAACTGCTGAATCTCGCCGGCAAGCGCTTTTCGGTACAGGCCTTTCGTATCGCGCTCAATGAGCACGTCGAGGGGGCATTCCACATACACCTCGACAAAGTTCGGAATCCGCGCGCGCGCTTCATCCCGAACGGCTCGATATGGCGACACCGCCGCCACGATCGCGATCACTCCGTGGCGCGACAGCAACTCGCAGACGAAGGCGATGCGTCTGACGTTCTCGTCCCGATCTTCCTTGCTGAAACCGAGACCCTTCGACAGACGCGTTCGAACGACGTCACCATCCAGAACTTCCACCCGCTCCCCTGACGCACGAAGCCGCTGATCGAGCAACCTCGCCGCCGTCGTCTTACCCGCGCCCGACAGGCCGGTGAACCAGACGACGAAGCCCTTCTGGCGATCATGGCGCGATGTCACAGAACTCCTGATACGGAAAGTCCGATCCCAACCGCTGGAGCTCGGCCATGAAATAGGCGTCCACTTCCCGTTGCCGCGACGGGGAGAGAAGCTCGGACGAACCGCCCTGCACGCCCTTGCGGATCATGGCGCCTTCGGGCAGCCACGGAATGACCTTTCCGATGCGGAACTTGTGATCGATCTGTTTCATGTAGTCGAACGTCGATCGCCGGCAGACTTCAGCGATCACGTCGTCTCCCACGTGAATGTCCAGAAAATCAGCAACCTTGAGAACCGCAGCTCGCAAGTCGCGCTTCATCGCCTTGAAGGAGAGGATCAGCACATTCGGCCGGTGGCGCTCGGCCCAGTAACCGGCGGTGTTTTCCGCCCACGAGCCGCCCAGGATGAAATCGCGCGAGAGAAACAGCTTGAACCATGTGTCGACCGACGGCATGGCGGCGCCGTACACCGAATCTTTGATGAACCGGTAGTTCGACACGAAGATGTCCTTCGGGTCGCGGATCACGGCGATGTAGTGCGCGCGTTCGGAATACGGGAGCAGTTCCCAATTGAAATGCGTCTTGATCACTCGCTTCCGCTCTGGCGACGTCTGCCAATGGGTCGCGTCATTCAGCGGGATGGCATACTTCTTCAGCGGTCCTGGCATCACGAGCGTGTCGGGCCAGGGGACGATGTCGTGAAGATGATCGAACTCGCCTTTCCCGTGGTAAATCAGCTGATGAGCGATCTGCATCGCCCAGTTGGTGCCACTCTTGGCGAAGGTCATCACGAAAACATCTTGTTCACCGGGAACGTATCCACGGAACGGGTTCTTCTTCGCGAAGTCGCGCTCGCGGCGCGAACCGACCGCTTTCAGCATTCGTTCGGCGTAGCCGAGCTTTTCGAGGGTCCACCGGGCAGGGGTCATCACCCCATACATGAAGAGACCGAGCGCCCATTGCACGGGGAGGGGTGGCGGGCGGCGTTTGAAAGTCGGGATGCACGGTAGTCTAGCGCAAATGCATAATGCAGAATGCATACTGACTGTTTGCGTGATGTGAGAGGACGTTATGACGATTAATCGAGTTGTTGCAGCGGCTGTCGGCCTCGGACTTCTGATGTTGCAGGCGCGCGTTTCGAATGCCGCCGAAATCAAGGTCCTCTCTTCCGTCGGGATCAAAGCCGTGGTGGACGAGCTCGCCCCTCAATTCGAAGCTGCGAGCAAACACAAAGTCGCCATCACCTACGACCTCGCCGCCAACCTGAAACGGCAGATCGAAAGCGGCGCACCATTCGACGTCACGATTCTGACGCCTGCGATGCTGGACGATCTGATCAAGCAGGGCAAAGTCGCCGCCGACACTCGCAACGTCATCGCCCGCACGGGCCTGGCTGTGATGATTAAAAGTGGTGCGCGCAAAGCGGACATCAGTACGGTCGACGCGTTCAAGCGTGCTCTGCTCGACGCGAAGTCGATCACTTACGCCAAGGAAGGCGCAAGCGGTGTCGCCTTCGTGGGCATCATCGACCGATTGGGAATCGCCGACGCTCTGAAACAGAAGACAAAGCTCGCTGCTACCGGCGACGCCATCAACGAGTCGGTCGTCAGCGGGGCGGTAGAGTTCGGGATTCTTCCTGTCAGCGAAATCCTCCCTGTTCGGGGCGCTGAACTGCTTGCCCCCTTTCCAGCAGATGTCCAGAACTACATCGTGATGGCCGGGGGCGTGAGTGCAACGGCGAGCCAGGCCGGCGCCGCCAAGGATTTTCTCAAGTTCCTCATGTCGCCGGGCGTCCTGCCCGTGATTAAAGCGAAAGGCATGGAGCGGTTCAATAGCTCGCAACAGCTCTGGTCCCGCTACCAGCTACGAGCAGCCAGACGGGGACTGGAAGCTGGAAGCCGGAAGCTTCCGTGTTGTTGACACATCTTTAACGTATGTGTTAACTATTAACGATATCGGCAACGTTAACCGCCTTAAGCACGGAGCGTCGACGCCATGAAAAATACGCCAAAAGGATGGCCCAGGGTCAGCCCGTCGATCTTTTACGACGATGCGGCGGCTGCAATCGATTGGTTGTGCGGTGCGTTCGGCTTCGAAGTGCGTCTGAAGGTTGAGGGCGACAAGGGACAGATCGTGCACTCCGAGCTCGTATTCGGCGACGGTGTCGTGATGGTCGGCTCGGCGACCACAGAGGCGCCGCCGGAGCAGATGTTCAGAACGAAGTTCAAGAGCCCGCGGTCTGTTGGCGGAGTGAACACGCAGTCACTCATGCTCTATGTGGACGATGCGGAAGCCCACTGCGCGCGTGCCAAGGCCGCCGGAGCGACGGTCTTCATGGAGCCCGCAGTTCACGACTACGGCGAAGATCACTGGGCCGACCGAAGTTATGGCGCCGTCGACCCCGAGGGACACTACTGGTGGTTCTCGGAGCGCGTGCGGGATCGCAAGAACTAGGTTCAAAGGTTCAAGGTCAAGGTTCAAAGGTTCCATCGAGAACGGCGTTGACCGATCCAAGCCTCGATCAGACACTCCTCGCGCTGGCGGACCCCACGCGGCGGCGCGTCATCGATCTGCTGCGCAAGAAGCCGCAACGAGCCGGCGACCTTGCGGCGGCCCTGGACATCAGTCCGCCGCGGCTCAGCCGTCATCTGCGAACACTGCGCAGGAGCGGGCTGATCGAGGACGGCGGCGTCGATCACGACGCGCGCGTCAGTCTGTATCGGCTCAAGCCGGAGCCGTTCGAGACGCTGCGTGACTGGCTCGACCAGGTCGAGGCGTTCTGGACCATGCAGCTCGACGCGTTCAAGACACACGCCGAGGCCCCAGCGCGCAAGCGACGACGATGAGCGACGGCACGCAGCCCCCGTCTGGCGATCAAGCGTCGGTCTCGGTTTTTGTCGCCGTGGAACCTGACGACGCATTCGCGGTCTTCACTGAGGAAACCGACCTGTGGTGGCGCCGCGGTCTGAAATACAGACTGGCGGGACGGCGTCCAGGCGTGCTGTGCTTCGAACCCGGCGTTGGAGGGCGGCTTTTCGAGTCGTTCGAAACCGAGTCGGGAACTCAGGTGTACGAAACCGGGCGCATCACGGTCTGGGAACCGCCACGGCGCCTCGTCGTCAAGTGGCGCACCCCAAATTTCGCTTCGAACGAAAGCACCGAGCTCGAAGTGCTGTTCGAGCCATCAGGCACGGGCACGCGCGTAACCGTCAACCATCGCGGCTGGGCCGCGCTCAGACCGGACCATCCTGCACGTCACGGCCTCGAGGGCGCCGCGTTCAGCCGGATGATGGGCCTCTGGTGGAGCGATCAGATGACATCGCTGCGTGAGCTGATTGAAGACAAGACCGAGTGACCATGAGTTCATGGTGGGCGAAATTCGTGATCCTTGCTTCCACGGTCGCCATGGTGGCCATTCGTGCGCCACATGGACAACGGAGCCGCACGATCAAGGTGGTGAAGACGAGGAAAGGCGGGCTGGAAACCGGCCTTCTGACATTCGCAACGTTGACTTTCCTGCTGCCGCTCGTCTGGATTGCTTCACCGGTTTTCTCGTTTGCGGACTATCCCCTGCGTGCGACGAACTTCATCATCGGGACGGTAGGCCTCGCCGTGGGATTGTGGCTGTTCTACCAGGCCCATGCCGATCTCGGGAGGAATTGGTCCGTCACTCTGGAGATCCGCGACAAGCACCAGCTCGTCACCGGGGGAATCTACAGCCTCGTCCGACATCCGATGTACTTGTCGCTTCTTGTCTATTCAGCAGGCCAGGTGCTCGTGTTGCCCAATTGGGTGGTAGGCCCAGCTTACGGGGTCGCGATGGCTTTGGTCTTCGCCTTCCGCCTGCGACCAGAAGAGCAAATGATGCTCGACGTATTCGGCGACGAATACAAGGTCTACATGCGACGAACCAAACGCCTCATCCCGGGCATCTGGTAAGCGCACGCTGAACCTTTGAACCTTTTGAACCCTTGAACTCGTTATTTCCCATCCACCGAGAACGCGAGCAGCACGTTGCCAGGCATGCCCCCGCCGTTGTGGTAGCCCGAGGTCGTGAACACCATCCCGCCGGCGATCGCAGGGCCTCCCCCATCGATCGAGCCGCCGCGCGCTGGCACGCCGTTCACGGTCTGATGCGTGACGGCCGTATCGAAATCCCAGAGGATGGCGCCGTTGGTCGTCGAGTACGCGCGCAGGTGTCCGTCGAGCGCGCCTGAGAACGCCACGCCGGGAATTGCGCTCACAGCGGCCGACTGAGCAGGACTGCACCGTGCTCTGTCTCCACAGCCTGGCGGCGGCGTCATCCAGGTCTGCTGACCATCGCTGAGACGCAGAGCCCAGATGCCTCCGCCACGCTTTGGATCGGCCTCTGTGTTGTCCGTGTTCGGGATCTTGACGCGGCCGATGTCGGACAGCGCGACGTACACGTTGGACTGATCTGCGGCTGAGCCAAACTGTATGCCGCCTCTCGTCCCACCGGTTCCGATGCGCACCTGCCACAGAGTCTTGCCTTGCTCGTCGGGATCGATTGCGTGCACCACACCGGACTTCTGGCCGGCCACCAGCGCACGCCGCCCGTTCGCGAGCGTGACCAGAATCGGAGACGCCGCAAAGTCCACGTCCGGGCCGTTCGATTCCGGACAGTTGGTGGTGTTGTCCAGGCGGCAGGCGACGTTCCAGGAGTCGGCAGCCGTCATCTGTTTGGACCACAGAATCTTTCCGGAATCGAGATCCATCGCGACGAACGCGTCGCTCATCCGCGACGGCGGGTCGCTGTAATTGTCGCCGGTCCCGACATAGAGAGCGTTCTTGCGCTCGTCAATCGCCGGTGTCGTCCAGATCGGCGCGCCGGACGGCCCCCACATCTGTTTGCCCGCCCTGTTCGTCTTGGTGGGCAACGGGTCTTCCGGGATCATGTACGTCTTCCACACCTGCTTCCCGGTCGTGGCGTTCAACGCGACTAGGCTTCCACGAAAGCGACAGCACTCGTAGTCCGGCACTGCGGCGGTCGTCTCCTCGCCCGACGCGAGCCCAACATAGATGCGTCCTTTGTGGAACACCGGCGAGCCGGTGACACGCGCGGTTGGAAAGTCGTCCAGTTTCGTCTTCCAGAGCAGCGCTCCCGTCGCAGCATCGACCGCGTATAGATTGCTCACCTGGTCGCCAAAGATGGCCGCGTCTCGCGCACCGGAAGACGTGTCGATTCGAGCGATCACCACGGCCGCCCGGACTGGAGCGGCCGCCTCGACGAACCAGTGCACGCAACCCGTCGCCGCGTTGAGCGCGTAGACCTTGCCGCCCTGGCTGCCGACGAACACACGGCCGCCAGCCACAGTCGGTTGGGCGTAAGCCATCATGTCGCCGGGGAATCCGAAAGCCCACTTCACTTTGAGCCGGCCGACATCGGCAGCGGTCAACCCGGCCATCGAGGCCGTCTGCAGCCGCGTATTCGAGGCGTTGGCACCCCAACTCTCCCAGCGCGGCCCGGATCGTGGATTGAACGCGGCGGAGGACGAGCCGCACATCGCTTCGGGTTTCGGCGACGTACTGAAAGCTTGTGAGAAGGGTTTTTCCGTGACGAACTCAGCAACCGCGCGACGTTCGGACGCGGCTAGACGAACGGCCATGGTGATCATCGGTCCGGATTCCATGGCCGCGAGCACTCGCTCCGGCACCATTTCGCGGAAGCCGTCTCGACTCGGTGCGCGGTCGAGTCCTGCGTCGTGACACGAGGCGCAATGGACTCGATAGAGCGATGCACCGTCAGGTGCCTGGGCGAACAGAACCGAGGCACAGACAAGGGTCATCGCTACACACATGACGACGCGATGTGTCAGCCGCTTCATACGCGCCTCATTTCTCGTGTGGCTTCCGCCTTTAGGCGGAAGAGAGTCGCCGGCATTGAACTTCCGGCTGAAGCCGGAAGCCACACATCAGCAGCGAGCGCTACCTACTTCACAATCGACTGCATGACTGCGTTTTCGAACTCGGGACGCATTTCGCGCACGGGCGTCTGGATCATGAGGATCGCGACAATCTCTTCCTTCGGATCGACCCAGAAGTGCGTGCCGAAGGCGCCGCTCCAGCCGAAGCTGCCGTCGGACAGGCGCGAGTTGCCGGCCACATGATTTTTCACCACTCGAACGCTGAGCCCGAATGCTTCACCGACAGGCCGGCCCGGCAGCGTATCGGGCGCGTGCGCCGAGGCCATCAGCTCGACGGTCCTCGGACTCAGCAACCGCTTGCCGTTCAACTCGCCGCCGTTCAGCAGCATCTGGCCGAATTTCAAATACTCTTCCGCGCTGGCGCTCAATCCTCCACCGCCAGAGAAATACACGCGGCTGGACATCCGGTTGCCGTTTGCCGCTTTGCGCAGACCGTTTGGCGTCGCGTCGTACACGGTAGGCATACGCGATCCGAGTGTCTCGGTCGCATAAAAAGAAATGTCCTTCATGCCAAGCGGATCGAACACACGCTGCCGCAAGAACTGGTCGAAGTTCTGCCCCGAGGCGATCTCGACGATGCGTGCCAGCGTGTCGAACCCGGCGCCCGGACTGTAGCTCCAGCGTGAGCCCGGCTGGAACTCGAGCGGCGTCGTCGCCAGGTGGGGAATGTAGTCGGCTAAGGTATCGGTCGGCTTGCGGGCAACTTTGCGCGCTTCGCTCGTGCTCATCGGACCACTGACCAGACCGGAGGTGTGCGTCAGCAGATCGCGAACCGTAATCTCGCGCTCAGCGGGAACCGTATAGAACCGCGGTGCTGCTGGCTCTTCTCCGGCGGCCGGAGTGGGGCGCGAGTTGACCTGCGCAACGGCGACCTTCATCTCTTTGAACTCTGGAATGAACTTCGAGACGGGATCGGTCAAGCGCAGCTTGCCTTCCTCCAGCATCATCATGATCGCGACGCCGACAACCGGCTTGGTCATCGACGCGATCCGGAAGACGGCATCCTTGACCATCGGCTTCTTGGACTCGATGTCCATCAAGCCGTGCGCCTCCAGGTGCGCAATGCGACCTTTCCGCGACACCAACGTCACGCCGCCCGATACGTCGCCGACAGCGATCCGCCGCTGCATCATTTCGGTGATGCGCGCAAGACGCTCCGACGACAATCCCACTTCCTCGGGCTTGGTCGTCAGCGGGATCTCAGCCGCTCTGGGCCACGCGAGCAACGCGACAAGCAGCACGCAGGTTCCGGCGATCTTCTTTGGCAACAGGATCCGATGCGTCATGCGATCCTCCTGGTGGCGGGAATCATAACTCAGGGCTAGGGCTCAGGGCTGAGGGCTAGGGCAGGGCTCAGGGCTACGTCACCTATAATTCTGGCGAGATTAGGACCGGTCAACCATGCAACGAACGCATCTGTCGGCTGTTTTGGCGTCATTCGCCCTCACCTGCCTGGTCGCGACGCCTCTTTTCGCTCAGACACCGGACGGCGTGGTCGTGTTTCAGAAGGCCTGTGCGTCGTGCCATGTGAACCCAGCGGCCGATTCCCGTGCACCGACCCGCGAAGCGCTCGGACAGTTCGCCCCCGAAGTGATCCTGACCGCTCTGACGACTGGAAAGATGTTCCGCCAGGGCGCGGAATTGACCGACGCGGAGCGCCGGGCGGTCGCCGGCTATGTCTCGGGACGTCCGATCGGTTCAGCCGCTCCAGCCTCTTCCGTAGGCCGCTGCGCGTCGGCTCCGCCTCCCATGTCCGCAGCTGCCCTCGCCGCAGGCTGGAACGGTTGGGGTAACGGTGTAACGAACACGCGCTATCAACCCGGCGATACAGGCCGACTGACTTCGTCCAGCGTTTCGCGCCTGACGTTGAAGTGGGCGTTCGGCTTTGCCGGCGTCAACTCAGCCAGAGCTCAGCCTGCCGTTGCCGGAGGACGGGTATTCGTCGGCAGCGAAAGCGGTGACGTGTACGCGCTGGACGCCAAGAGCGGCTGCACGTACTGGAGCTACCACGCCCAGGCGGGCATCCGGACCGCTGTCTCCGTCGGACCTTATAAAGATGCAACTGGCACGTCAGGCTTCGCCGTGTACTTCTCGGACGGCAGTGCAACCGCTTACGCGATTGATGCCGCGTCGGGCCGCGAGGTCTGGAAGCGCAAGGTCGACGACCATCCATACGCCAGCGCAACTGGATCTCCAACGTTCCATGAAGGCCGTTTGTACGTGACGACGGCTGCGGTTGGCGAGGAGGGACAGGGCGGCCGGGCGCAATACGCATGTTGTACGTTCCGAGGCAGCGTCACATCACTGGACGCGAACACGGGCAGCGTGTTGTGGAAGTCGTATTCGATCGTCGAAGAGCCGAAGCCTCGCGCGACGAACAAAGACGGAGTGCAGCTGTGGGGACCCGCTGGCGGCGGGATCTGGTCGGCGCCCACGATCGACGCGAAACGACGCGCGGTCTATGTCGCTACCGGCAACGGCTACGCCGAGCCCGCGCAGCGCACAACCGACGCGGTGCTCGCGCTCGATCTCGACACCGGCAAGATTCGCTGGACGTATCAGCCGGTGCCCAACGACGTCTGGACAGGCGGCTGCAAGGCGGAGAATCCTGACAATCCGAATTGTCCGGAGAAGCTCGGACCCGATCACGACTTCTCGATGTCGCCGATGCTCGCCAGACGCTCGAATGGTGACGACGTGCTCGTGGTCCAGCAGAAGTCAGGGATGGCGTACGCGCTGGATCTCGACAAGCAAGGCGCGCTCGTGTGGCAGTACCGCACCAGTCAAGGAAGCGGATTGGGCGGACAGTGGGGGGCGGCGGTTGACGACAAACAGGTGTACTTCAGCGTCAATGGGACGCTGTCGCAAACACCCGGCGGGATCCGGGCCGCGAGACTCGACACAGGCGAGGAAGTGTGGTCGAAAGCAGCCTCCGAAAAACTGTGCGGTACGGCGCGCGGATGCAGCGCCGCGCAGGGAGCAGCCGTCACGGCAATTCCGGGCATCGTGTTCTCGGGTTCGATGGACGGCGGCATTCGCGCCTACTCGAGCGCTGATGGGACGATCGTGTGGCAATTCGACACCAATCGAGAATTCGAGACGGTCAACGGCGTCAAGGCAAACGGTGGCGCCATGGACGGTCCCGGTGCCGTGGTCGCGGACGGAATGCTCTACGTTAATTCCGGTTACGTCAGCCTGATCGGCCGGCCCGGCAATGTGTTGCTGGCGTTTGGTATCGATTGAAAGGATAAAAGGTGGCGCGTACATTCGCCGTTGCCGTTTCCATCGTCCTGGCGGCACAAGCTGGCATCGTCGGTCAGTGGCTCCGCTATCCAACCGCCGGCGTGCCCCGCACGAGCGACGGCAAACCGAACCTCACGGCAGCAGCCCCGCGACTATCAGATGGAAAGCCCGACTTCTCAGGCGTGTGGGAAAACGACGGCTTCGATCCGAATCGCGCCGAAGGACTAGATGGCGGTCCGCCAAAAACCGTCTTCTTCGATCTCGCCTGGGGTCTCAAGGATGGACCGCCCTACCAGCCCTGGGCAGCGGAACTGGCGAAAAAGAGACGGGCCGATTTCGGCAAGGACAATCCCGACGCCCGGTGCCTGCCGCTGGGCGTCTTGCAGATGATGGCTCATCCCTTGCCGAAGAAGATCGTTCATACCCCCGGACTGCTCGTCATTCTCCACGAGCGCAACATGGAGTACCGGCAGATCTTCACGGACAATCGTCCAATGCCGGATGATCCACAACCTTCGTGGAACGGCTATTCGTCGGCAAAGTGGGATGGCGACACGCTCGTCGTGCAGACCCGGGGCTTCCGCGACGGGTTGTGGGCCGACTTCAACGGAAGCCCGTTGACCGATCGCCTCAAGATGACGGAACGTTTCCGCCGGCCGGTTTTCGGAAGACTCGAAGTGGAAGTCACGGTTGACGACCCGGGCGCTTACGCAAAACCATGGACGGTCGTGCTCGGCCAACACCTGGCGTTGGACACGGACTTGTTGGAGTATGCCTGTCTGGAAAACGAGAAGGACGTTCCTCATTTGCAGGGAAAGTGAGACTCAGATGCAGATGCGCCACATCTCAACCGCAGCGGTGCTTGCCGCCGCATGGCTCGCGTTCTCGGTGCTCGCCACCGGTCAGACGCCACGGCCTTCACCGGCGCCGCGATCGGCTGTCGCACCGGCGGCTGCTCCTTACTTTCCGGATCGTTTCGAGTGGCAGCACAAGAAGCCGGATGACGTCGGCATGGATCCCCTGCGTCTCGACGACGCGGTGAAGTTCGCAATCGCGAACGAGAATCCCGCAAATCGAGACCTCAACCTGACGCTGGCGACGACGTTCGGACGCTCCGAGCCGTTCGACACGCCGATCGGCCCGGTGAAAGCACGGGCTCCCGCGAACGGCCTCATCACCCGAAATGGCTACATCGTCGCCGAATGGGGTGAACCGAAAAGCGTGGACATGACCTTCAGCGTGACGAAAACGTTCCTTACGACCGTCGTTGGCCTCGCCTGGCAGCGTGGGTTGATTCGAGACGTGAACGACTACGCTCGCGACTACATGCCGCCAGGAGTGGATCTGTTTGAGGCGCCGCACAATCAGACGATCAAGTGGGATCACCTGCTTCGACAGACAAGTGATTGGCAAGGGACGCTCTGGGGCAAACCGGATTGGGCGGATCGCCCGGAAGGCGACAAGCCCGCCGATTGGCCCAACCGCAAACTGTACGAGCCAGGCACGCACTACAAGTACAACGACGTGCGCGTGAACGTCCTCGCCCTGGCGGCACTTCACGTCTGGCGCCGGCCTCTGCCGGAGGTGCTGCGCGAGGAAATCATGGAGCCAATCGGCGCCTCGTCCACATGGCGTTGGCACGGCTACGAAAATTCCTGGATCGAGCTCGACGGGCGGAGGGTGCAATCGATGACCGGCGGAGGGCACTGGGGCGGCGGCATGTTCATCAACGCTTACGACATGGCGCGGTTCGGGTATCTCTTCCTGCGCAACGGCAAGTGGAAGGATCGCCCCATCGTTTCCGAGAAGTGGATGCAGATGGCGCGCATGCCAGGGCCGGCGAATGCGAACTACGGTTTCGCCAACTGGTTCCTGAACACGAACAAGAAACTGCTACCGGCGGCGTCCGAGGCAGCAGTGTATTTCGAAGGCAACGGGTCGAACATCATCTATATAGACTGGGACAACGACATCGTTGCCGTCGTCCGATGGATTCAGGGTGGGCCTCCGTTCCAGGAGTTCGTCGCCAAACTGTTGTCGTCGCTGAAGACGCCACCGGCCACAGCGCAACGCTAGGCTTTGGGAGTCACCAGGCACCTACGAGGAACCAGGCACGAGGAACCACCCATGGATCTAAAAGTGAACGGCCGGACGCATACGGTGGAGGTGGATACAGCGACGCCGCTGCTCTACGTGCTCAGCGACGATCTCGGACTTCGCGGGCCGAAGTTCGGATGCGGGCTCGGTCAGTGCGGCAGCTGCACGGTGATCGTCAAAGGCCAGGCCATCCGTTCGTGCATCACGCCAGTCGGGACGGTCGCCGGATCTGAAATCACCACGCTCGAAGGACTCGGCACGATCGACAAACCGCATCCGATTCAGAAAGCCTTCATCGACGAACAGGCGTTGCAGTGCGGCTTCTGCATCAACGGAGTGATTCTGACGGCCAAAGCCTTCCTCGATCGGAATCCCAGGGCTGACGATGCGGAGATTCAGCAGGCGATGTCGACGGTTCTGTGCCGCTGCGCAGCGAACGTGCGAATGCTGCGCGCCATCAAGCGATATGCGCAGGGGGTCAAGGCATGAAGGCCTTACATCGGCGGAAAGGGCGGGGTGGGCTGGAAAGGCGGGATGGGCAGGAAGGGCGGGCTGGCCTGACACTATCACCCGACGCGCAGTCCGCTCTCGCGCGCGTGGGCTTGTCGCGCAGATCCTTTATCAAGGGCTCGGGCGTCCTGATTGTCGGCTTCAGCATTTCGAGACTGGCGGGTGGGTTGGGGACCACGACCGATGCCGTGCTGGCTCAGAGGCTCGATGGCGCGGGCAGCAATCAGCTCGATTCGTGGATCGCCATCTCGTCCGACGGGAACGTGACAGCCTATACCGGCAAATGTGAGCTCGGTCACGGGCTGTACACCGCCCAGACGCAGCTGATTGCCGAGGAGCTTTCCGTGCCGTTCGATCGCGTGAAGCTGATCCAATGCGACACGGCGCTCGCGCCGGATCAGGGCACCACTTCCGGCGCACAGTCGCACCCGACCAACTTCAACCAGGCGAATCTCGCGCTCGCTGGAGCGACCGCTCGAGAGGCGCTGCTGCAGATCGCCGCGACGCGATTCGGTGTGCCAGCCGCTCAACTCGCGGTCAAAGACGGAGTCATCAGCGTCAAGGCCGATCCCTCGAGGAAGGCCGGTTACGGTGAGCTGATCGGCGGGCGCAAGTTTTCAATGGCGCTCAACCCGAACGCCAAACGCAAACACCCCAGCGAGTGGACGGTCCTTGGAACCCCCGTGCCGCGCGTCGAGTTTCCAGCGATGGTCACCGGGCAATTCGAGTACGTGCACAACGTCCGAGTGCCGGGCATGGCGCACGGAGCGGTCGTCCGGCCGCCGGCCGTTGGCGCGACCGTGACCGGTGTCGATGAAGCCTCCGTCCAGGGCCTGCCCGGCGTCGTGAAGGTCGTCGTCAAGAACAACTTCGTCGGCGTCGTTGCCGAGAAGCCGTTTCAGGCGCTCCAAGCCGCCGCCAAACTGAAAGTGTCGTGGACCGCGGGAGCAGGATTGCCTGCCCATCGCGACTTTCACGACCTGCTTCGAAATCAGAAGCCGACGCGCGATACGTTCCTTGTGAACTCGAAGGACGTCGACGAGAAGCTCTCGAGCGCCGCACGCGTCGTCAAAGCGACCTATCGCTATCCATATCAGATGCACGGATCGATCGGCAGTTCGTGCGCGGTTGCCGATGTCCAGGCCGACAAAGCCACCATCTGGTCGGCGACGCAAGCCGTCTACCCGCTGAAGAGCACTGCCGCGATGATGCTCGGCATGCCCGTCGAAAGCGTGCGGGTGATTTTCAGAATGGGTGCGGGCTGTTACGGAATCAATGGCGCCGATACCGTGTCGTACGACGCGATGATTCTGTCGCAAGCCGTCGGGAGGCCCGTTCGCGTGCAGCTGACGCGTAAGGACGAAATGGCGTGGGAGAACTACGGCTTCGCCTTCGTGATCGACGAGCGCGCGGCCCTCGATGGAGAGGGTTCGATCGTCGCTTGGGATCATGAGGCATGGTCGCCAACGCTCGGCGGCCGGCCCGGCGCAACGAACCCCGGCAACGTCGTCACCGGATTTCTCGCCGGCTTTCAGCCGGCTCCCTTCACCCCAAGAACGCCCGCCCCCGATCCGGGTGGCTTCGCCAACAACAGCAACGCAGTGCCGTCCTACGTCACCGGATGTGTGGGCGGACAATGTGGAGGGACGGGGAATGTGTCGAGCCAGCGGGTCCTGACGCATAACGTCAAGTCGTCCTTCTGGACCGGACCTCTCCGTTCTCCCGAACGGTTGCAGAATACGTTCGCGCACGAGTCGTTCATCGACGAGTTGGCCGCGGCCGTCAAGGCCGACCCGGTTGCGTACCGCCTCCGCCACCTGAGCGATCCCCGATTGAGCGAGGTCGTAAGGTCGGCGTCGAAGGCCGCGGGTTGGCAGGCCAGGCCGTCACCGCGCCCTGGTGGCGCGCGGACCGGCGTGGCAACGGGCCGTGGAGTCTCGTGCGTCCTGTACGAAGGCGACAACGGCTACTGTTCGGTCGTCGCAGAAGTCGAAGTGAACCAGGACACCGGTCGCGTCAGCGTGAAGCGGCTTGTCATTGCCAATGACTGTGGCCCGATCTCAAACCCGGATGGACTGAAGAACCAGCTCGAAGGCGGCGCCCTTCAAGGTATGAGCCGGGCGCTTTCAGAAGAGGTGACGTGGGACGACCAGAAAGTGACGTCCATCGACTGGCGCACCTACCGGCCGCTGTACCTGGGCGCCGATGTTCCGACGATCGAAACCGTCTTGATCAACCGGCCCGACGGAAAGGCCATGGGCGCAGGAGAAACGGCCGTTACGGTCGTCCCGGCGGCAATCGCCAATGCGATTTTCGACGCCACCGGCGCACGGATCCGCCAAGTGCCGTTTACGCCTGAGCGCGTCAAGGCGGCTCTGAACGCACTTTAGTGTGGCTTCCGGCTTTAGCCGGAAGATCAACGTGGCTTCCGGCTTTAGCCGGAAGATCAACGCCGACGCCTAAAGGCGGAAGCTACTCGGAAAAATCACTTGAGGCTCAGGAGGTTGTGGATGCCGCTCGACACCGAATCGAAAGAATTCATGAACTTGTTGACCTCGTTCGGAGGCCCGCCTCTCTGGGAGCTGCCGATTGGTGACGCTCGAACGGCCGTGAACGGTCTGTCGACACAGCTCTGTGGGCCGCTCGCCGATGTTCACGAGGTCATCAATCGGAAGATTTCCGGACCCACGGGCGAGTTCGGGATCCGTCTCTACACTCCGAAAGCGAGCCGTGAGCCGTTGCCTATCGTGCTGCACTACCACGGCGGCGGATGGGCGTTGTGCAATCTCGACACACACGACGCCATCGCGCGCTTCTATTGCAAGCACGCCGACGCCATTGTCATAAGCGTCGACTATCGTCTGGCGCCCGAGCACAAATTTCCAGCCGCGGTAGACGACAGCTTCGCGGCATTTTGCTGGGCGGTCGATCATGCGGGCGAGTTCGGAGGCGATCCGAAGCGTGTGGCGGTAACCGGCGACAGCGCCGGCGGCACGTTGAGCACGGTCGTATGTCAACTCGCCAAGTCAAAGGGTGGACCGAAGATCGCCTTTCAGGCGCTCCTCTATCCGGCCGTCGATCTCGATCTCAAGGCCGACTATGCGTCGCGCAAGCAGTTCGACGGACCGGAGTACTTCCTGTCGCTGGCTGAAATGGAGTGGTTTGGGTCGCTCTACTTCAACGCCCCCGCGCAGGACGTCAAGGATCCTCGCGCCTCACCACTGCTGAGCCCAGACCTCGCGGGACTTCCGCCCGCGCTGATTGTCACGGCGGGTTGCGACGTCCTGCTCGACGAAGGGAAGGTCTACGCGGACAAGCTGAAAAGCGCCGGCGTGCCGGTGGAATACCGCTGCTTCGAGGGCACGATTCACGCGTTTGTGTCGTTCAGCGGCGCCATTCCGAAAGGTAGCGAAGCGATGGCGCTGGTCGCCTCGCGACTCCGGCAAGCGCTTCACGCCTCATGAGGCCGGATAGAGGTAGACCTGGCGTGTAAACGAACTATAAGTACGGACGTATTGAACGGGGATCGACCCAAGGCTTGGCTTTTGGGAGAAAACACATGAAACGCCTGCTGACGCTCGGAGTCATCGTCGGAATCGGGGCAACCGTCATGGTTGGAGCTGGGTTGCAAGCTCAACAGGCAGGCCAGCAACCCGGTGGAGCTGCACCCGCGGGCCAGGGCCGAGGCGGCCCACCCAACTTCCCTCCGGTCAGCGCCGCCCAAAAGGTCGCTGACAACCTCTACATGATCCCGGGACAGGGAGGGAATACGGCTGCGTTCGTGACCGCTAACGGCGTCGTGCTGGTCGATACCAAGCTGGCTAACAACGGACAGGCCATTCTCGATCAGGTGAAAGCCGTCACGACCAAGCCAATCACTCACATCATCAACACGCACACCCACGGCGACCACACCGGCAGCAACGACTTCTTCCCCGCGTCGGTCGAGATCGTGACTCAGGAAAATACCAAGGCCAACATGGAGAAGATGGACGCGTTCAAGGACCCAGCCAAGAAGCATGGCTTGCCCGACAAGACGTATAAAGACAAGCTGACGCTCCTCAGCGGGAACGACTCCGTCGACCTGTACTATTACGGCCCGGCGCATACCAATGGCGACTCGTTCGTGGTGTTCCGAAACGCCCGCGTGATGCACGCCGGCGATGCATTTGCCCGGAAGGGACAGCCGCTCATCGACGTCAACAACGGCGGCAGCGGCATCGCTTACGGCGAGACGATCGGAAAGGCTGCAAGCGGCATCAAGAACGTGGATACGGTCATCACCGGACACAGCACCGTCATGAAATGGCAGGACTTCGCCGACTACGGCGAGTTCAACCGTCTGTTCCTCGCGCACGCGCGTGAATCGCTCAAGGCCAACAAAACGCCGGAGCAAGCCATGGCGGATCTCAAGCTGCCCGACAAGTTCAAGGACTACGATCTGGCCGGCGGCCGTGGCGGTCCAGGCGGGAATTTCGGTGTGATCTTCCAGGAGTTACAGAAAAATAGGTTAAAGGTTCAAGGGTTCAAACGCCTTTGCCCCGGTTGAGCCCCGCGAACCCTCTGAACCGTTGAACCTTTTGAACCGTTGAACCTTTTTTCTTACTCCGCCCGCAAGGCTTCCACGGGATCCACAGCTGCCGCCCGACGCGCGGGCAGATAGCTGGCGGCCAACGTCGCGATCACCAAAACAACTGGCACGGCGACGTACGTCACCGGATCCAAGGCACTTATTCCAAACAACAGTGACGACATCACTCGCGTCAGCCCAGTCGCCGCAGCGAGCCCAATTGCCGTGCCGACACCGGCGAGCGTCAGCCCATCTCGAACAAACATCCGTTTGAGTTGGCCCGGCTGCACGCCGAGCGCCAGCCGAATCCCGATCTCCCGGGTTCGCTGCGAGACCGCGTACGAGATGACTCCGTAGATGCCGACGACGCCCAGGACCAGCGCCATAGCGCCGGAGATCGCCAGCATCACCAGCGTGAAAGACGTCCGCGCCATCGAGCGATCGTAGATCTCCTGCATCGTCTGCACGGAGGCAAGTGGGAGACTCGGGTTCACCGACCAGACGGCTTGCCTCATCTCGTTCAGAAAGGCTTCCGTACCCGCACGTTCGCTCCTGATCGCCAACGCGATCGCGCGCGTGACGTTCACCTGCATCCGCCCCGCCGGTGTGATCGCTTCCCGTGTCGAGGGCCAGTACACGATGGTGGGCGCTGACGCGTGGACTCCGTTCTCACGAACGTCCTGAACGACACCGACGACCTCCTGCCACTGGCTGATTCCCACGGTGCTCGTACCTTGTCGGATCCGCTTTCCCAGGGCAGCGGACGGTGAGCCCCAGATCTCGCGCGCAAGGTTTTCGGAAATCATTACGATGGGGCGGCGGCCATCCAGGTCCGTCCATGTGAAGTCGCGTCCGGCGATCAGCCTCGTGCCGGCGGTTTGAAAAAAGCCGGGAGAGACGCTCTTGAACAGCCGAAACGGAGGAATTTCATCGGCGGCGTACGTCTTGCCCTCTACGGTCATGGCATCCCAGTTCGGCGTGAGCCCTTCCATGGGCATGACGCTCGCGAAGCCGACGGACCTGACCCCAGGAATCGTCGAAAGTTTGTCGACGACGTCCTGCTGCATTCGGGCGACTCGTTCGGGCTCCGGGACCAGGGCGGGCGGCACGGTGATTCGCAGCGTCTGGAGCTGCTCCGCCCGGGTAAAGCCGGGCTCGACCTTGCGTAAAGCCTGGAACGTGCGAATCATCAGCCCGGAGCCGACGAGTAGCACGAGCGCGAGCGCGACCTGGGCCACGACGAGGATGTTTCGTGTCCGATGTCGTTCCCGGCTCTGGCTCGAGGTGCGCCCACCCCCTGCGAAGTATTGCGAAGGTGCGAGCCGTGGACTCGCGTACTTCAGTGCCGGTATCAACCCGAACAACAGCCCGGACAGGAGCGAGATGACCAGCGTGAAGGCGAGCGCTCGTGGATCGATTGAGATTTCACTCAGACGAGGCAGCGTCGCCGGTCCCATTGCGACCAGGGCACGCAGCCCCGCGTACGCGATCCCGAGTCCGAGCGCACCGCCCAACAATCCCAGCAACACGCTTTCGAGCATCAGCTCCCTGACGATCCGACCCCATCCGGCGCCGAGGGCCGCGCGCACTGCGAGCTCGTGTTGTCGCCCGTCTGCCCGGACCAGCAGCAGGTTCGCCACGTTGGCGCAGGCGATCAGCAGCACGATTCCGATCGTTCCCATCAGCACCCACAGCGCGCTGGCGATATTGCCGATCACCTGTTGTTTCAAGGGACGAAGAGCCGGGGTGATTTGCCAGCTCTCGTAGATTCGCGGGTTGACGCCAGGGAACGCCGGCCAGGAGCTGTTCCAGATCGGAATCAGCCGCGCGATGTCAGCGCTGGCCTCGGCGATTGTCGAGCCCGGCTTGAGCCGGGCGACGCCTTGAAAGGCGAACGGGGGAAGAATCAACTGGCTGCGATTGAACGGGAGCGGCACGATCAAATCCGGATCAGCATCGACAACCCGAAAGCCTCTCGGCATGACACCCACGATTTCCCGGGGCTGCGAGTCGACCGTGATGCTCCGTCCAACGACCGATGTCTCGCCTCCGAAGCGCCGCTGCCAGTAGCCGTAATTGAGCATCACCTTTCCTGCGCCCCCGGGTGTCTGGTCGGCCTGAGACAGCCAGCGTCCGAGGACGGGCTGAACGCCGAGCGCCCGAAGAGTGCCGTCGGTCGTGGCGAGCGTCCGTACCTGCTCGGGCTCCGCCAGTCCGGTCACAGTCGCCAGGTTGGCGAACCACACACCCATGTCCTTGAAGGTTCGGTTCTGCTCGGCATAGGTGAAATACATCGAGGGCGACAGTCGAAGATCGCCGGACGCCGTGGCGAGCCCGGGAGCCCCTGGCGCCGTGTGCTGCAGCGCAACCAGCTCGTCCGCGTTCGGATAGGGCAGCGGCCTGATCAGCACACTGTTGAACACGCTGAAAACGGCGGTTGTCGCGCCAATCCCAAGGCCCAGCGTCAGCAGGGCCACGGCCGTGAACATCGGGTTACGGCGCAGCGCGCGGAGGCTGTAACGCAGGTCACGGCTGAGCGAATCGAAGAAGCCAGTCGCATTCATTCGAGAATCTCCGCAGAGTCAGACGGATTTCGATCCGTGAAGGTTTACGATCCGCAGAACCGGGAACTCTTTGACGCCTTTGGCGTCGTTCCTAGATGGGGCTAACCGGAAGGTCGTGGTGACGCCTGAAAACCAGGCAGGTGCGACGGATTCGGGCCAGTCGGTGGCCGACCGGGACTGGTTCGAATGCGCGGTGATCGAATTGCTCTCGGATCTGTTCGGCACCGCGCTGCGGCTGACTCGGAATCGCGTGGACGCCGAGGACCTGGTGGCGGACACGGTGGCCCGGGCCTGGAGCCACCGGCACGAACTGGCCGACCGAGGCCGGCTGCGCGGGTGGCTCTTCCGGATTCTGACCAATGCATTTCTGAGCGCGCGACGGACCGACGCGCGCCGCGGCGTGCATCAGTCGCTCGACGACGAGGCTGATGATGGGTTTTCACTATTCGAGCAGCTGCACGCTCCGATCTTGCTGTGGTGGGGCACGCCCGAGCGTGACTTCCTGGACAAGCTGCTCCGTGAGGATCTCACACGCGCCGTGGACGCCTTGCCCGAGCCGTTTCGGCTGGTGATCGTGCTCGCCGATATGGACGGCTGTACGTATCAGGAGATCGCCGACACGCTGCACATACCAGTCGGCACGGTCCGCTCGCGTCTCGCCCGGGCACGTGCGCTGCTTCAAAAGGCGCTCTGGACGCATGCACAAGAGGCAGGCCTCGTAAAGCGCAGCGAGCGGAAGGCGAAAACCCATCATGACTGACGCTGGCGTCATCGACTGCGAAGAAGCGCTGCGGCGGCTGTTCGAATATCTCGACGGCGAACTGCATGGCGATCGCCACCGCGAGATGGAAGTGCACCTCGAACGTTGTCGCAGTTGCTTCTCACGGGCCGAGTTCGAGAACCGATTGAAGGCACATACAGCCGACCTTCGCCACGAGCCCGCATCTCCGGACCTCGAGCGCCGCGTTCGGGCTCTGCTCGAGACCTTCAAATGCTGATGCCGACTGCCGCGCCCGGCTGGCCCGGTCGTGCGGCAGCTGGAGCGCGCCATGGTGCACATCACCTCTTTGAAGAGAGACGTGATTTTCGATGCGGTCCGCGCGATGTACACCGACATCGCGCGCGACCCCGGCCGCGGCTACCACGTCCCGATCGGCGATCCGGCGTGCACGTTTGTCGGATACCCCCGTGACCTGTTTGGTGGATTGCCGGCGTCCGCCGTTGAGTCGTTCGCAGGAGTCGGCTTCCCGTTCGCGGCGAACGTCATTCGCACCGGTGATACCGTCCTCGACATCGGCTCGGGTTCGGGCACCGATGTGCTCCTGGCCTCCCAGGCCGTCGGTCCTGCGGGACATGTGATTGGTCTCGATCTCACGGCGGCCATGCTCTCGAAACTGAACGCGACGGTTACTGCCGAGGACGTCGGGAACGTGCGTGTCCTGGAGGGAAATGCCGAGAGCCTCCCGCTTCCCGATGGCTCGGTCGATGTCGTGACGAGTAACGGCGTCCTCAATCTCGTTCCGGACAAGCGAGCGGCGTTTGCGGAAATCTCGCGCGTGCTCAGACCCGGTGGACGCCTGCAGATCGCCGATATCGCCCTCGGCCTGCCGCTCTCGGGCGATTGCGTTTCCAACCCCAAGCTCTGGGCGGAGTGCATCGTCGGCGCCACGCCGGAGGATGAGTATCTCGCAATCGCCGGCAACGCCGGCCTGGATCGTGTCGAGACGATCGGGCGGCTCGACTACTTCTCGGCGAGCACCAGCGCCGAAACGCGCTCGATTGCCCGATCGTTCAACGCGCGTGCGATCGTCATGCGCGCTATCAAGCCGCCTGCCCCGCCGCTTCCGTCTCCGCTCAAATGGCCTCCGCCGATAACGGTGAGCCCGGCCGAGGCATCGCAAGCCACGCCGGTCCTGCCGACGCCCGACGCCGTACTCGACGGCTACGGAGAACTCTGCGGAACGCTCGAGCCGGCGATGAAGCTGGCGATGCGCGCTTTGGCGAGCGGACAGGTGCTCGAAGTGCGTGCGGATGATCCAGCAGCGCGGCTGGGTGTGCCGGCGTGGAGCCGCCTCGCCGGCCACTCGCTTCTCACGACCATCGAGGAAGACGGCCGACACACGCGCTTCTTTTTGCGCAAACGGTGACTGCGGGAACTTCTTGACGGCTCGCGCGTCGTTCCAATGTCAGCCTTCCCGGTCCGGCCCCGCGAACGAGCGACGCGAGCGACTCACTGGAGGGGGACGAGATGGCCACGACGATCATGACCAACTGCACGTGCGGCAAAGACGACCCCGAGCGCGCGACACTGCCCTTCATCGTGGGAAACGTCGCCGCGAGCGCCGACCGGCCGGCGATTGTGCTGCTGACGATCGAAGGCGTCTGGGTCGCGACGAAAGGGTACGCGGAAGGCATTCACAAGCAAGGCTTCCAGCCGCTCAAGGAGATCATCGATTCGTTCCTGGCCAACGGGGGACAGATTTGGGCCTGCGGCGCCTGCGCGAAGCCGCGCGGCATCACCGACGAGCATCTCATCCAGGGCGCGAAGATCGTGACGGCGGCCATGGTCGTCGAAGCGATGATCAACGGGGCGTCAACACTGGGATTCTGATCGCCGCCGAATCCCGATAGTCGCAAATCTCACACAAGTCGGAGGGAGTGTATGAAAACGACCGTACTCGTCCGTGGTGTCTTCGTTCTCATGACTCTTTCGCCCTCACTGGCAGTGGCGCAGAATGGCCATCATGTGCCGACGCCTGAACACGCTGAACACTCTGAACACAGGGAGCAGGCGAACGCGCTCGTCAAGGCAGTGCGCGATTCGACGGAGCGCTTCCGCGACGCGTCCGTTGCGCTGGCCGAGGGATATATCCCTCTCTTCGGTTGTGTCACCGGCTCTTCCGAAGGGGCGATGGGCGTCCACTTCGTCAACCCACCTCTCGTCGGCGATGCCGAATTGGATGTCACGCGTCCCGAGGCGCTCGTGTACGAGCCGCTGCCGGGTGGGCGGATGCGGCTCGTCGCCGCGGAATTTCTGGTGCTGTCCGACACGTGGCATGCGCAGAATGCGGCGCCGCCGGAGCTCATGGGTCAGCTCTTTCATCTGACTACCAGCCCCAATCGCTTCGGACTGCCGACGTTCTACGCTCTGCATGTCTGGGCATGGAAGGACAACCCTCAGGGCACGTTCGCCAACTGGAATCCGAGAGTGTCGTGCGATGGCTACGACCCACAAAACCCGTAGGAGCGAGCCATGCGACACCTGCACCGAACGATCGGCTTCACGCTCGGCGTCGCCGGACTCGTACTTGCGGCCGCGCTTCCTGTAATCGCGGCCTGGGAACTCGCTCATGGCGATCCGGCTAACACCGGTTTCGTCGACGTCCTCACGTCGCCGGCCGGCAGGGGCTTGCAGGTAACTGAGCTCGGCACTTTCGCCTTCGGCGCCGGTCCGGTGGTCGCACCGGACGGAACTGTCTATCTCGGGACGGTCGAAGGTAAGGTCATCGCCCTCCACGCCGACGGCAGCCCGTTCTGGAGCCGGGAGATCACGCAAGGACAATCGATCGTGTCGTCGCCCGCCGTCGGAGCCGACGGCACGGTCTACGTTGTCGGAACGAAAAGGACGGTCATCCGCGACCACCGCGGCGAGACGGTCATCACGAGGACTGTCTTTGAAACGATGCTGCACAGGTTCACGGCCGGCGGTGGTTGGATCGGTCAGACGCCGTTCCCCGACCACGGTGACGGCGGTCGCACGACAGCGGCCCCTAATATCTTGCGGATCGGCAGTGTCGAAGTCGTTCTGGTTCCCGTCATCTACGATAACTGTTGCGCCGGCCACGACGTGCGGCTCGCGGGCTTCTCGACGAGCGGCGCGGTCGTGATCGATCAAAGGGTCGCCTTCCATCAAGGCTCCGTCATCGGAGGCTCCGGTCGGCCGCGCTGGATGGACTGGAGTTGCCTCGTGCCGGTCATTGGTTGGCCCGTTTGCCTGGAGATCGAGAAATACCATCCACCTCCGTCGGATCCGCCCCCGACGCCAGCGCTTCCAAGCGTCGCCGTCTTTACCCCCGGGGCCGCCGGAGCGCCCTTGGTGATCGTGAGCGATCAGGTTCACGACATCGTGGGCTACACCTTCTCATCGAACGTCACGCTCATCGAGAGCTTCCGCTTCCATGACGAGGCGCACGCCCTGAATTCGACACCGGTGGTATTGCCGGACGGCCAGATACTGATGGGGACTGCCGGTGCACACGAGGCCGGCATCGTCCGCACCGGCCCGGACGGCATCAAGCGATCGACAGTCGCCGGGCTTGGAACGGTCTACGGTGCGCCCACACGCACAGTGAGAGGGCGGGTCGTCGTCATTGGCTTCGTTGGCAACGGACAACTCTCACTACTGCTACCCCCGAGGATCCTGTCACAAAGATTGCTGCTCACACCGTCTTACGTTTCAGCAGCTGCCTCGCGCACGCATGTTTTCGTCTCAACGCAGAACAGCCTGATCACGTTCGATCGCGATGGGAGTCCGTTGCTGTCCTCCAGTTGGGTCGGCGGCGGCATGTCGCCGCCGGCGATCGGACCGCAGGGCCACGTCTACGCGATCGCTTCCAACATCCTTTTTGTGTTTCCGCCGCCGAGAGGCTGAGATTTCTCAGCTTACAGCGGCCAGCCGAAGACCGGGCATGTCGCGGAAGTCCTGCGGATTCAGCGTCCAGAGGGCGCCGCCATGGGCGATCGCGCACGCTGCCACGGCGATGTCGATCTCCCGGCCGCGAGGGCGGCGCACGCTATTGTAGAGTCTGGCCGCGACGGCGGCTTCTTCCGCTCCGAACGCCACGGCTGTCTCACGAGGAAACAGCTCTTCCTGCGCGCTCAACTCGGCCAGCGTTCGCGGTCCGCGCAGCCATTCGTAGAGGACGATTGTGGACAGGGCCAGGCGCTCGCCCTGCTCGGTCAACCTGATCATCGTGTCGAGCGAGCGGCGAGGCCCGGTCAGCGCATCGACCAGCGCCGACGTGTCGACGTGAACGATCACGCCGGTCGACGGCGGCGGCCGCCCTGCCGGCGCGCGGCTCGAAGAGCGGCGAGCTCGGCGCTCACGGCCTTGACCGGCCTGGTCGCCTTCGCACTACGCAACCGGGTGAGGACGTTCAGCGCCTGGAGTCGCTCGCGCTCGCTCAACTGGTCGCTGCGGGCGGCGTAGTCGGCGACAGCTTCGCGAACGACGTGGCTCTGTGGCTTACGGAGACGGGACGCGGTCCGGCGGATCTGTTCGACGGTGGCATCGTCCAGCGAAAACGTGACGCGGACCATAATGGTGTAATACTACCATAACATATCCGACGCGCGGTTTGCCGCCGCTTCGCTCCTTGGTCCGGCTAAAGCCGGACCCCACATCACGGTTGTGTCGGACCCTACCTCACTCTTCCGTCGAAAAGTACACGCAGTCGGGATGGTGGAAGACCAAGCACTCACGCTGGCTTCCGGATCCATCATGAAGCCATCGGTCAGCTCCACGCCGATATCCCGCGCGCTCGTCGTCGGCGCGCACCCTAGAGCCGTGCCACCGAGCCCCCTACCCCCGTTCGCCGAGCACCCTACATCGTCAGTTTCAAGCACGCTACATCAGGGGCCAGCTCCCTGACCGGCCAAACCGAGGTGGTTACAACTCGGTCGCCATCGCGATGGGCTCTCCGGCCAACGCTGCCGTGAAGTATGTGCAGTCCGGATGGTGAAACACGAGGGCACTCACGCTGGCCTCAGGATCCATCATCATGCCTTCGGTCAGGGATACGCCGATCTCGTCGGGCTGAAGCAGTTTCCAGATACCTTGTTGATCCTCGAGGTTTGGGCAGGCCGGATAGCCGAAGCTATACCGCTTTCCGCGATACCGCGACGTGAACCGCTCTCTCATCGTCATGGCCGGCGGATCGGGAAAGCCCCAGTCCTCCCGGATGCGCCGATGAAGCCACTCGGCCGCACCTTCCGCCGTCTCGATAGCCAGGGCCTGCAGGGCGTGTGCTTCGAAAAAGCGGCCCGCGACTTTGGCGTCCTCGGCGCGCTGCCGGACGCCTTCTCCAGCCGTGACCACGAACAGCGCAATCGAGTCCCGTCGAGGGCCATCAGCCGGCAAGACATAGTCACTGAGACAAAGACCGTTCGCCATGGGCTGGCGCCCGAAAGAGAACACGTGGATCGGATCGCCGCTTTGTGCCTCGAAGAGATGAATGGAGTTGCCATCCCGCTCGGCCTCGAAGAAGCGCCAGACGGCGCGCACCTTCATGAAGCCGGCTGCCATGCGCTTGACCTCTTCGACGTCAGCATGGAGCGACAGTGCTTTGGGATCGCGTTCGGCCAGCAGCCGCTCGAACTGCCCCTTGAAGCCCAGATGACGCCCGTACAGCATGTACGGGTTGATGTAGCTCCACACCTCCGCGAGATCGGGCACGGCGCGCAGCCGGCGGTCCGGATACGGCAGCTTCGGAACAGGGATTTCTACACGCACCTTATTACTTCGGTCGGTGCTGACCGGGCGGGTGTCCTGCGACGGCACGACCTCGTCGCTGGCTGGTGCGAGATGAACGTGCGATCGGAGTATCGATTCGCGGATCGCCGGGTCCATGATTTCGTTCAACAGCCGCAATCCGGTCATGGCGTCTTTGGCGTAGAACGTCGGCGACTCATACGCCGGCGCGATCTTCCTCGTCGTATAGTTCTGTGAAAGCGCCGCGCCACCAACCAGCAGAGGAATCTTGATTCCCGCCTCATGAAAGTCGCTCGCCGTGAGCACCATCATCTGCGCACTCTTCACGAGCAGTCCCGACAGTCCGACGGCATCGGGGTTGTGCTCCTTGATGGCGCGGATCAGCACATCGGGCGGTACCTTGATGCCGAGGTTGATCACCAGATAACCGTTGTTCGACAGAATGATCTCGACGAGATTCTTGCCGATGTCGTGAACGTCGCCCTTGACCGTGGCCAGCAACACGCTGCCCCGAGTCGTCGTCTCCGCCTTGTCCATGAATTGCTGTAGGTGGTTGACGGCAGCCTTCATCGCTTCGGCGGACTGCAATACTTCGGCAACGATCAGCTCGTTGTTGTTGAACAGGCGGCCGACTTCGTCCATTCCCTTCATCAACGGCCCGTTGATGATGGCAAGCGGATCGGCTCCCTCGGCGCGCTTGCGCTCCAGGTCCTGCACGAGACCGTCTTTGCTGCCTTCGATGATGTAGTTGGCCAGCCGCACGTCGAGGGGAAGCTCGGCGGCCGGCGTCTTTCCACGCTTGTTGCCTTTCGTTGCGCCGCGAAAATGCTCGGTGATGGCCGCGATGTGACGCTGATTGAGCGCGAGCCTCTGTTCGCGCGTCTGCTGACGCCAGTCCTCCGGTTCGTCCGTTCACCGGTCGGTTGAACAGACAGATTTTCGGCCAGATCGCCGCTCGGCCGGGTCGAGCGACGCGAATCGCTCCAGCTTCTCTGCGTTGACAATCGCCAGGTCGAGCCCGGCCTTGGTGCAGTGATAGAGGAACACCGAGTTGACCACTTCACGGGCCGCCGCCGGAAGACCGAACGAGATATTCGAGATACCGAGCACGGTCTTCACGCGAGGGATCGTCTGCTTGATGAGCCGGACCCCTTCGATCGTCTCAACGGCGCCGCCGATGTAGTTCTCGTCGCCGGTCGCGCAGGGAAAAACGAGCGGGATCGAACAGGATGTCTTCGGCCCGGGATGCCGTATTTTTCCGTGAGCAGCTGGAAACTTCGCTCGGCTATGGCGATCTTGCGCTCTCGAGTGAACGCCTGCGCCTGAACGGGTCTTCGTCGATGCAACCGACGACCAACGCGGCGCCGTGGCTTCTGGCGAGAGGCGCGACCCGTTCGAACTTTTCCTCGCCGTCTTCGAGGTTGATCGAGTTGATGACGCTCTTGCCTTGACAGTAGGTGAGCGCGGCTTCGACAGCTTTGGCATCGGTTGTGTCGATCATCAGCGGGGCTTTGACCTTCGAGATGAGCAGCTCGTAGAACTCGGGGATGTCGCGCGCCTCGTCTCGCTCGCTCTGCTGCAGGCAGACGTCGATGATCTGTGCGCCGTTTCGTACCTGGCGGCGCGCGATGTCGGTGGCTTCCTCCCACTTCTCCTCGTTGACCAGGTTCTTGAAGGCCCGTGAGCCGATCACGTTGGTGCGTTCGCCGACGATCAGTGGACGGTTCGCTTCGTCGGCCTCTACCAGATCGATGCCCGAGAAGTACGTTCGGTGCCGATCGTCGGGAACGGCCCTCGGCCGCTTGCCGGCCACCATCTCCGCGACCGCTTTGATATGCGCCGGCGTCGTGCCGCAGCACCCGCCGACCAGATTGAGCCATCCCTGGTCGACGAACTTCTCGAGCTGGCCGGCAAACGACTCGGGAGTCTCCAGGTACTTCAGCTCTTCGTTCGGGATGCCGGCATTCGGATAGCAGAACACCCGGGTCCGGGCCATCTGATGGATGCTGCGAATGTGATCGGTCATGAATTCGGGACCGGTCGCGCAGTTCAGTCCGATCGCCAGGAGATTCCGGTGGGCGATCGACGCGTAGAAGGCGTCCGCGGCCTGACCCGCGAGCATCGTCCCCATCGGCTCGATGGTGCCCGAAACCATCACCGGGATTTCGAGACCAATTTCTCGCCCAAGCTCCTCGATCGCCAGCAGCGCCGATTTCACGTTGCGGGTGTCCTGACACGTTTCGACCAACAGCAAATCGGCGCCGCCTTCAACCAATGCTTTGGCTTGGAGGTAATAGCCGTCCCGCAACGTTCGAAAGTCGACGTTGCGTGTCACGGTGATGGATCGCGTGGTGGGACCCATCGCTCCCGCTACCCACCGGAGACGGCCGGGCGACGAATACTCGTCCGCGGCGGTGCGCGCCAGCGCGGCCGCCGCCTGGTTGATGTCGTAGGCCTCGGCTTCGAGGCGAAACTCTCCGAGCGATACCGGATGGCCGTTGAAGGAGTTGGTCTCGATGATGTCGGCGCCGGCCTCCAGATAGCTCGTGTGCACCGCATAAACGACGCCCGGATTCGCTCGGGACACGTTATCGGTGCAGTTTTCGAGGTGAGCGCCACCGTAGTCTTCGACGCGCAATCGGGACTGCAGGATGCTCCCCATCGCGCCGTCGAGCACGACGATGCGCGAGGAAAGCGCATCGATCAGGGCCTGGTGTCGCAGTTTGTCCATGAGAAAGGGATCGTGAGGCTATGTGAACAGACCCATTGTAGCGACTGCCGGCGTGAAGGTTTGAGGCGCTACGGGCAGGCGGATCGCTCGAAGCTCAGGATGGCGTGAGAGCCAGATTTGTCGAATCAACTCCTGAATTTCTGAACCCTCTCCAACAACTCCATATCTCCTGCAACGTCCCCAAGGCAAGTAGGAATGATGCCGTTTACAACACCTTCAAGATCGGCGACAAATGCTTCGGCATTATCCATGGTTGCGCTGGCAGGCCATCCGATTCTCTCCAGAGTCTTCTGATTCTTAGGGGTCCCTACGACAAAATAAGGATAAATGGGTTTGCCAAGACGCTTGCATTCTTCGGCTATCTGTTTGAGCTTAGGTAGCGTCGCCGCTTCGAGTCTCAAGAAGAAGCAGAAATCCCAGTCGTTTTGTACGCGTTCGATAGCACTTTCCGCGGGTACGCGCCCAGTTAACAAGCAACCTAGCTTTACCTTGCTTACCTTTACTTTGTTTCTGAGATAGTTCCTGACTTCTTCAGCCGGACCAGTGGAACGCCGATATGCGAGGATTTCATCCGCGTCCGATATGACTTGACTGCTGCCATCTTCCCGCGTCCTTATCAGGTTCCCGTATCTCGGCGCATCGCCCGGGTCCGGAAGCATCCCATCGACACCCATAGCTTCGGCAGCGAGGGCTGCCGCGCCAATTTCCACTGGGCCCTTGTAGTTCGTGATAAGCATCGGTATTGCTATCTTGTCCGGATATATCTGTTTGAGCACACAGGCGACGGCGGCGCCGCTCGGCGCAGGTGCTCCTCCTGCACTATCTGTAATATTCCATCCGTCAACTAGATCCTTGACTCTATCAGCAGAGTTGACGAAGTCCAGTCTTGGGATGAATTCATATAACAACTTCATGTCTTCGTTCCCCGGTAGATAGTTTTACTCCCCACGACGTGTGACGACGAACGCTTCGTCGTTGAACCAGAGACCTCCGTACTTGTGCAGCACGGCCTGTGTCGCATCGAGATACGAGCCCGATGTCACGACCGGATCGAGGCGCTCGTCTTCGATCTGATTGACGTAGATGACTGCGTTCCACGCCGCAAAGAGAGTCGACGTCCCAATCCGATCGCCGATCTCCGACGGAAGCGTGTGCATCTGATACCGAAAGAGCGACCTGTCGTCTGGAGGATCGTCGATCGCGTAGTTCTTGAGATCGCTGCCCAGCTCGGCCTCGAGCGCCTTCACGAGGTCGTGCCGGCCGACCTGAAAGGGGTTTTCGCTCGGCCAGAGTTTCTGCACGATTTCCAGACCCGGATCCTGGCCGTAGGACTGAACGGTCAGCAACCGCCCTCCGGGCTTGAGGTTGCGCGCCAGCGGCGCGAGAACTTTCTGCGCCTTGAACTTCGCCGACATGCGCGCGCGCCAGGGCTGAGAGGCCAGAATGAAATCGTATTGTCCCGGTGTGGTACCCGGTTTCGGAATGACGGCATCGAGCAGGAACTCGTAGTCCTCGCGATAGATCACCAACACCGACGGACGGACGACTGCCGGATTGCCGGTCTTCGGGTTGGGCCGGGTTTGCCAGCCATTGTGGAGCACCGGACCGAGCGCTTCAATCTGCTCGACGTATTCGTAGGACGACTTCCCCTTCAAACGCAGCGTATGCCAATTGAGCGTCGAAGCCTCGCCGCTGCTCGGCCGGAGTTGCGGCGCTTCCATGTAGCTGAGGTTCGTGATCACCACAACCGTCTGTGGATGCTCGTAGAACCGATCCGGCATTTTCTCGAGACCGAGCCGGACGTCTTCCAGGCTGATCTCCTTGGCCACCGCCAGCAACGGCACCGTCGGAAAGTCGCGATGCACGCTGCTCATCAGCCGTGTCAACACCGTGGCATCGCCCATTCCCGCGTCGAAGATGCGGAGGGCCGGCGGCGACGGCCGCAATTGACTGAGCTCCTGCGCGGCTCGTTTCGCGACGACGGCTTTTTCGTTGCAGGTATTGACGAAGGCCAGGTACTTCTGTCGATTGTCGTAGAACCGGAAGGGCGTTTGAGTCTCGACAGTCCCTACAGGGGCTTGTCCGCTTGGCGTGTCGGGCCCGGAGCCCGAGGGGGCGGTCATGTTGCTCCTACTTTCTCTCTCTCCTAAGGGGCCGGAAATCGTGATGCGCGCAGCCCAACTATGTTACGCGAGCCTCACGCGCACTGTAAAGAAAGCTCGTAGGACATGCCGACCATCGGTACAGGTACACTCCTTCTGCCCGGCCGCCGGTCCGGGCCGCACGATCCATCGAGACTGCAACGCTTCCAGTAGGTGCCACGTGTCTTCATCAAATCTGCTGGCGACTTATCTTCGCCGTGTCGAAGGCGGCAACGCCAATCCCGCGGCATGCGCGTACTACGCCTCGCTCGACGTCCTCGGTCAACACTCGCCGCTCGTTGCGACAGCGATCATCCGGGAGTTTCGCGACCAGAGGCGGAATCTCAAGCTGATCGCCAGCGAGAACTATTCGTCGCTCGCCACGCAGCTGGCGCACGGCAACCTGCTCACGGACAAGTACGCAGAGGGCTACGTCGGGCACCGCTTCTACGCCGGCTGCGACAACGTGGACACCATCGAGGCGGAAGCCGGGCGCCTCGCATGCGAGCTGTTTGGTGCCGAACACGCGTACGTGCAGCCACACTCGGGAGCCGACGCGAACCTGGTGGCGTTCCTGGCCATCCTCAATGCCAAAGTGCAGTCACCTGCCCTCGCCGGCCTCGGCGAGAAAGATCCCACCAAGTTGTCGCAAGACGATTGGAATCGCGTGCGCACAGCCGTTCATGAACAACGGCTTCTGGCGCTCGACTACTACTCCGGCGGGCACCTCACTCACGGATACCGGCACAACGTTTCGAGTCACCTGTTCCAGTGTTACTACTACGGGGTCGAAGCGGACACCGGACTCATCAGCCTGGACAAACTCCGAGCGGCGATGCGCGAGATCCGTCCACTGGTCCTGCTTGCTGGCTACAGCGCGTATCCGCGCAAGCTCAACTTCGCGAAGATGCGCGAGATGGCCGACGAAGTCGGCGCAGTATTCATGGTCGACATGGCCCACTTCGCCGGGCTCGTGGCGGGCAAGGTCTTCACCGGCGATTTCGATCCGGTGGCACACGCGCACGTCGTCACGTCTACAACACACAAGACACTGCGCGGCCCTCGTGGAGGCTTCGTGCTCTCCAAGAAAGAGATGGCCGATTGGGTGAACAAAGGCTGCCCGATGGCGCTCGGGGGTCCTCTCGTCCACGCAATCGCGGCCAAGGCGGTCGCGTTTCGAGAAGCGTCGGGTCCCGATTTCAAGACCTATGCGGCGGGAATCGTCGCCAACACGCAAACCCTGGCGGAAGCATGTATCCGGCTCGGCATGCCGGTGCTCACGGGTGGTAGCGACAACCACCTCCTTCTGATCGATGTCGCAAAAGGGTTCGGTCTCTCGGGGCGTCAGGCCGAAAGCGCGCTCAGACAGTGCGGCGTGACGCTGAATCGGAACGCGATTCCATTCGACCCCAACGGCCCCTGGTATACCAGCGGATTACGCGTCGGCACGCCGGCGGTGACGACGCTCGGGATGAAAGAGACCGAGATGCGTGAGATTGCCGAAGTCTTGAACCTGGTCCTGACGAATGTCCGCCCGGCCGCGGGTGCAGCCCAAGCGTCAAAATTCACGCTCGACAACACGATCGTCGATCAGGCATCGGGACGAGTCCGGCAGCTCCTCGGGCGATTTCCCCTCTATCCCGAGCTCGACCTCGACATGATGCTGGAATCGGTTGAGAGCCAGACTGCCGAAGTCGTTGGATCGCAGTCGGCGGTGGGGCTCACAAGCGAGGGGTGACTCGTGAGAGGGCCAAGAGTCGCCGCATTCGCCGCGCTGATTGTCTTGGCGGCCGCACACGCCGTTGCCGCCGAAAAACAGTGGCAAACGGGAACGTGGGGCGATATCACGACGTCGCGCCAGATGGTCGATTTCGGACCAGGCTCGAGCTCCTTTGGCAGTCCCAAGCCCGCTTCACCATCGATGCGGGCGATGGCCGACGTCTACGTCTACGTCATCGAGACCGACGAGATACATCTCGAGATGAAGGAAGTCGTCGCCGTCGGCCGTCGCTCGGTTGATGTCGTTCCAGGCGCCGATGTGACGTTCGCGCTCCAGAAGAACACCGTTTACGTTCGCGATCCGGACGGCACGGAACACAAGCTGCGCGTGACGAAAAAGATCGCCAAAGCGAAGCCGTAGCTGCTTAGGCAACCGTAAGCGTGCGGATGAGATCAGCGGAGCGCATCATGAGTGCATCAGTTACGCCTCGACACTGGGCCGATATCGCATCAGAGACCGTGACCGCCGGGATCGAACGGAAGTACCTCACGGGCGACCGCGTCACGGTCGCTCACTTCCAGCTGAAGCGCGGCAGCGTCGTGCCGCGTCATTCGCACGAGAGCGAGCAGATTACGCAGGTCCTGAAAGGTGTACTGAAGTTCGCGATCGATGGGCGCGAGATTGTTCTCCGCGAAGGTGACGTGCTCCAGATTCCAAGTTGGATCGAGCACGAGGTCGAGGTGCTCGAGGATTCTTTCGCGATCGACGTCTTCAGCCCGGTTCGACAGGATTGGATCGACAAGACCGACGATTACTTTCGACGCTGACGCCATCCTGTGCTAGAGTGCGCTCGGAACTGCCGCTGATTCACGCCGCCCGCGCCTGATCGTCTCTCCTTCCTGTTCATCAAAACACTCAGGGTGTGTCTGAACGGGCTCCGATCCGAGTTGGATGACCGCGTGCGCGGTATGTCTGCTCGTTGGTGCCCGAAGGAGTTATCACGTGGACGTTCAATCCAATTGGTATGAAACCTTCTTCCACGGTGTGGCAGTAGACCTTTGGCTCAACGCGCTGCCGGCGGAGCACACGCGCCGTGAAGCCGATCAGCTCGAGAAGCTGCTGGGCGGTTCAGGATCTGAACTGCTCGACGTGCCATGCGGCGCGGGCCGTCTTTCGATCGAGCTCGCGTCGCGAGGCTACCGGATGACCGGCGTGGACTTGTCGGCTGAATTCCTCGGCCACGCTCGCGCCGCCGATCCTGAAGGGCGCGTCGTCTGGGAACAACGCGACATGCGCGATCTGCCATGGCGGGATCGATTCGATGGCGCGTTCTGCTACGGAAACAGTTTCGGGTATCTGGACGATGAGGGAAATACGAAATTCCTGCGGGCGGTCGCGGCGGTTTTGAAGCGCGGGGGGAGGTTCGTTCTCGAAACGCCGATGGTGATCGAGAGCCTGCTGCCGAGTCTGAAGGATCGGCCGTGGTTCAAAGCCGGAGACGTCTATCTCCTCGTGACGAATGAATACGACGCCGTGCGTGGCCGTCTCGACATCGAGTACACGTTCATCTCGAACGGTCGGGTCGAGGTGCGCCGTGGTTCACATCGCGCATACACCTATCGCCAGCTTGTCGAGCTGATGGAGGCTGCCGGCTTCAAGGTGTCGCCGGATGCCGCGTGGACGCGCGCGAGTCCGACGTTGACTCTCGTGGGAACCCGTAGATGAAGTCGTTATGGCGCCTAACGAGAAGACCAATTGGCTTTCCGTCGTGTCCTTCGTGTTATCGCTCTCTAGAACTCACTGGTGGGCTTGGACACGATGAATCAGTACTGCACGACGTTCAACGCCGAGACCGCGGAGTTCGCCGAGAAAGCATGGACGCAAGAATCCTCAGCGAGCTCGGCGGGCTCTACGTTTGTCGTGGTCGTGAATCAGCAAGTACGTGGCACTAGTCGAGTAGCGACGAATCATCACCAACATCGTGTCCGTGGTCGTGCTTTCCATGGTGGCCATGCTTCTTCGGTTGGAATTCGATGGCGCCAATGTCGCATCGGCCCCGCCTTTCTTCACCGATTTGGTCCCGTCTTGGGCAGAACGCCTCGTTCCCCGCGTCGATAGCTTGGCTGTCCTTTAGGAGAGGAAAATGTCCGTTTCCCGGCGTGCCGTCATCAGTGAGCGCGTCTAAGCCGGCGTTGCCAGTCAGATCGCTGGGCTGCAAAGTAACCGCACACCCAGACGGATCGCTGATCAAGTTGTGACCCACTGAAATGATCGGGCCTACGCAATCTTGAACCGTCGGGTCGCCAGATTGGTGCGTAAGAATCGTGTTCAGCAGAATAGTGGTGGCGGTTTGGTCGCTCGAAAGAATCGGCTCCAAAAAAACCCCGCCCGTGTGCTCAGCAAACGTGCTGTTGGTCAAAACAAGTGTGCCGTCACTATGGATTGCGAGGGGGAGTCTTACTAGGCCTCGCAGGCCGTTGCGAGCAAAGGTGGTATTCGTCACCACGGCCGTACCACTATTGCGAATGGCAGCACCACCACCGCCTGTGTTGCCCCCAAACACGAGGGCATTCTCAACGAATGCGCTGTCCTTAACGACTATTGTGCCCTCCGATCGGGCCCAGATAGCGCCGGCGATTTCTCCGGTGTTCCCGGAGAATGTGGTCTCGTCGATCCACAGAGCGCCACCTACTATCGGCCCGAAACCCCCATTCAATATGCCACCGACGCTTCCACCAGTGTTTCCGGTAAGGTGGCTTCGTTTTATGCGCAAAATCCCCTTAGACTCGTTCCGGAGTGCGCCACCAGTTAATCCGCTGTCGTTTCTGTCGAATATGCTGTCAACGATGGTCACGTCTCCCCCGTCATTCGCCAGCGCGCCACCACTAAACGCGACGTTCCTCAAGAACGTGCTGTTCCGGATGGTTACCTTGCCCTTGACATTGGAAAGCCCGCCGCCAGTCGCGGCTTCATTTTCAATGAACGCACTCCCTCTGATCGTCACCTCACCGCCATTGTTAAGGACTCCGCCACCGTTCAGGCCGAAACCGCCGCTAGTCAACGTGATTCGCTCAAGGGTCAGATGGCCGCTCGCCGCGACGTGGAACAGCCGGAAGGAAAGAGCGCCCGCTGCACGCGTAATGGTCGCCATCTCGTTCCAGGGGGCGTCGATCTTGAGGGTACTAGTAATGGATGGGAGGCCGTTCGACCCATCGGTTTGATTGTCGACGCTCATCAGGGTATAGGTGCCCGGAGCCAAGTGGATCGTGTTTCTGGGATGTCCGTTCGCATTCGCTTCATTGATTGCCTGGAGCAGGCACGACACGTCTTCGACCGCACATTGGAAAGCCCTCGCATCAGCGCCGCGGGGTAGGCTCAGGGCAAGCACGACGATGCTTCCAGCTAAACCTGGATGGAGTCTTCCGCAATTCTTGCTTAGCCCCATAACATCCTTCCCTTCTTCGTACTTCTACTGCTTCGGACAGCGTCCTCGATTACCATCCAGACGACGGCGCTGCTGACGAGGCATTCCACATCTCCGCCTTCGCATCAGACTCTCTTCGCCGCTTCAATGGCGCTCGAGTAGCCGAGCACGAAAAGAATCATGGCCGCCGCGAGCACAGCTCGTATCTCAACCCCCATCGATGACTCCCGAAACGAATGAATCGTCGACTAGCAATTCAGATACCGTTCGAGTGGCGGAACACACCCATTTGCTAGTCTTCAGATCGCATCGGCGATCGCACTTCGTTGTGGGGAAAAGTTCGCGGCGGGCATGAAATAATCGACACCACCTCCGTCTACCTACGTTGTCACAGAGCTGCTGCTCGCGATCGCGCAGGCCGTCAGACCTTGCATTGCCCGGACCGGGTCTCGAGGCACGAGACGCTCGAGCGTCGGTGAGGCTGGGATTCGAACCTTACGAACGGGTTCTTCTACGTCGATGATGATGCGCAACTTTTGGAGGGCGGGTCTTGAGACACGCGTGTCGATGTTCTGGCCGATGCAGCCACCGGTCTCAAGAACCAGCTACACCGTTCTGAAGACCCGGGGCGCGGCTAAGACGCAATTCGGAGCAGTTTGATCGCGTTCCCGCCAAGGATCGCTTCTTTGTCCGCATTGCTCAGGAACGAGGCATTCAGAACGAAGTCGATCCCCACCGGCCAATCGAAGGGATAGTCGGTTCCGTACACAAGCTGGTTGACGCCCGCCTCGGCCACGAGGTGCCGCAGGCCTTCCTCGCGAAAGATCATCGTGTCCACGAGGAGCTCCCGCTTGAAGTACTCGCTCGGCTTCTTCTTGAGCGCCTTGCAGTCGGCGCCGCTGCCGCGGCCGCACAGCGCATCCGACCGCCCGGCGTAGGACGCCAGGTACCCTCCGGCGTGTGCCGCGCATAGCTTCAGCCCTGGGAAGCGGTCGAGCGTTCCCTCGAAGATCAGATGGGAGAGGAACACCGTGGTTTCCAGAGGATTCCCGATGGTGTTGCCCAACCCTCCCTTCCCCTGCAGCCGGGGGTTCTGTGTCGTGCCCGGGGCGGGCTGCGGGTGCATGAACAGCAGCACGCCGAGCTCTTCGGCTTTCGCCCAGAACGGGTCGAACTTTCGATCGGAGAGCTCTTGACCCTCGACGCTTCCGCCAATGGCGGCGCCGCGCAGCCCAAGCTTCTTGACCGCCTCATCCAGCTGATCGGCCGCGAGATCTGGATGCTGGAGCGCCAGCGTGGCCATCCCCACGAAGCGATCCGGATGCTTGGCACACCACTGCGAGATCTTCTCGTTCTGAAGCTTGATCAGATCGCGCGCCAGCGCACGATCGGCTGAGTAGCCCCACGCATTGACGTTGATCGCCTGATAGTCGATGCCCTGGGCGTCCATGTCGATCAGCCGCTGTGGGTTCCCGAGCGCGACGTTGCCCGTCAGGTTGTTTCTCGCGGCGTCGGCGAGCGGCGTGTCCTTCACCAGGTCCCAGACCTCCGGGACGAAGGTGTGGGCGTGAACGTCCACGGTTTTCACGCGGCGGCCGCCAATCGAAACCTCACGACGTTTGCCCGGCGCCGCGCCTACCTGAGGGGCGGGAAAGCCACTGGCAAGACGGTGACGGCTCGCGAGCAGTGAGGCGGTGGAGCCGGCGGCGTTTCTCAGGAAGTCTCTTCGGTTCGGCATGGCGATTTCCTCGGACCGAGTACCGAAATAAAGGATGCCAACCAGTCCAGGCGTGGCCGGAAGGCGCAACGTACGGCGCGAGCCTATCACGGTCGCCTGACGCCGGCCGGAGAATTGTCTCGTCGTGCGTGCCGTCGCCGTGGGCTCAAGAGGCGAAAACGTGGCGAGGAGAATCGATGGCGGTGCCTTAGCCGGCCTGCTCTACCAGCGATAGAACGGATCCAGGTCTGAAACCAACGTTCGCAAGATCGCCCGCATCAGTTCGCTCCTGAGGGAAGCGGCCGGTTGTACTGAATTGGGCAACCCGGCTGATAGAACTGGGCGTCCGAAGCCTTCTTGCAAAATGCCTGTGCGTTGCGCACCTGACGCTCGATGGCCGAGACGACCTCGGCAATCGGGAACGGCCGCTGCGCATGTACCGCAAGATTGGTCTCGACCTTGATGCTGCGGTACTCGATGTTGTTCATGTAGCTGTCGCCCCACCAGTTGTAGTCCCAGTTCTGCGTGGTGAGGTCCGCCTCGATGAGCACCCGGGACGCCGGGACGTGAACGATGACGCCGTCGGCCATGTGGTAGTTGCCGACGATGTGATAGATGTCGATTTCGTTCGTCCCGTCCTTCAGCTTCAGATGATCGTCGACCGGGATGAACTTCAACGGCTTCGGATTCCGCCCAAGCGCGTCGGGGAAGAGCTTCGCGGGCCGGGAGGTCATCTCGCGGAAGATGCCCTCGTTGCCGCGACGCGAGATGATCGTCAACCCTTCGGCGACGGCGGCGCGCAGACCGGCGCTGTGATCGAAGTGATGGTGAGTCTGGATCACCTGGGTCACGCGTTTGCTGGGGACCAGCGCGTTGGCGACCCGGAGCACGGTTGCCAGGGCCGCATCCGGACGATTTGCCTCGACCATCGTGATGTGGTCGTCGAACTCGAAAAACGTGTTCCCGTTCAGGAACCAGACGTGATCGGCCACCTTGATCGGCTGGGGATTCGCGTCGCTGCCCGGACCGCCCGCGCCTGGCTGTGCCGATCGCACTGATTCGGGTGCGGTCATGTCGTCAATCGGTCCGTCCACTATATTGCGATCGACGTAGAGCTTGTTCTGCACGACGTTGCGCCAGTCGATGGTCGTGCTCATACCCATCGGCATCAGCACGCCCTTCTCGGGAACGTATCCGGTAAACGCAGTCCGGTACGTCAGGTCGCCAAGATTGCCGTTGGGACCGACGTAGCTCACCCACGCCGGCAGGTTCGACGTCGTGTCGATGGCGAGCGTCAGCGTGTCGCCCTGTCGGATGGTCACGTCGACAAGCTGCAGGTTCTGCCGCCGTCGCAGGTTGCCGAGCCTGCTCGTCGGCTCGAGTGCGGCACGGATGATGGTGACCGGGTGCGCGAGCAGCTCCACGCGCCGCTGGCGCGCTGCGGCTTCACCCGCGCGCCGCGGCTGCGGGGTTCCGGCCTGAGGCGCATCGAAAACGCCGCCGCCGATGTTGTACGCAACGTCGCCGTCGAGGACTTCATTCGTGCGATTCAACCCGAGCTGTCCCCCGGCCGCCGCGAACACGAAGTGGAACTTCAGGCGCTGCTGCACCCGAGTGCGCCAGTGTTCCAAGTCGATCGTGCGCGTGTACTCGAGCACGCTCTGCCACTTCTGCGGAGCGTCGGGGTGGCCCGTAATGTTCCCGCCACCGTTGAAATAGGCAAGCTCGCCGTAGCCGGCGATCTGTAGCGTCTTGATCGCCATCAGGCGGCTTTGACCACCGAGCGTCTCGGCGGCGCGGTTCACGAGCTGCAGCTCCGCTGAAACGCTTTGGCCGGCGGTCACCGCCACGAGCACCACCCAGGCCGCTGCAATCGCTGTCACGAAGGTCTTGTTGGGCATGTGTCCCTCTTGCCCCGTGATTGGGGATTCAGGTGGGAGCGGTACGGGCTCGCATCCTAGTGGCCGCAGCAGGGCGCGTCAAGCCATTCCGGCGACCGTGTCCGTTACCAGCACGTTGCTTTCTTCTCAGACAACGTGGGCCCAAATCCCGTATCGTTCTTGCGTAAACAGCGTGAGCGGCGTTAAGGCAAACCGTCATCAAGCTTCACGTCGCAACGAAACCGGCGACGCGCAGGAGGAAAGGCACAGCGGCCATGCTGAACGAACTGGGCGAGGGTGAACACTCGGTCAAGACGAGCGACGGGACGAGGATCTTCTATCGGACTGTCGGGCATGGGCCACATACCCTGCTGTTCCTGCACGGGTGGGGCGGTACCGGGTCTGGCGCCTTCTGGGATCCGGTCGTGCGCCAGGTCGACTCGCGCGACCTCCGAATGGTGCTGCCCGACCTTCGTGGACACGGGCGATCGGATCACACACACCAGGGTTTTACAACGGAGCGTTTTGCGGAGGATCTGATCGAGGTTGCAGACGACGCGCAGGCATCGGAGCTGGTCGTGGTTGGGTACAGCATGAGCGGCCGATGGGCGCAGTGGATGGCCTGTTCACGGCCGGACCGTGTGCGCGGTCAGATACTGGTTGCGCCGGCGCCAGCGGCGGCTCTCCCCCTCACAGAAGAGATGCTCGACGGCTGGATCGCCGCCACCCGCGCGCGCGACACGTTCACCGGCTTTGTCCGCCAGTTTACGAAAGCGATGCCGTCCGCTGAGATCGTGGATGAGTACTTCGCGTCGCTACAAGCCAGTCCGGAACATGCGCTGCGTGAATCGTTTCGGATGTGCTGTCACCCGGGATTCACCGATCGGTTGGGCGCGACGCGAGCTGCGAACTTGGTTGTGGGCGGGCTGCACGATCCGATGCTGCGCCGGATTTCCTTCGCCACGAGGTGGTCCAGAAGATTCCCGGTGCCCGGCTGGCGCTCGTCGACAGCGGCCACGAGATCCCGATCGAGCTCCCAGGGAGAATTCGCCGCACTGATCGAGGCGTTCATCGCAGGTGTCGGTGCGGGTGGTGACGGACGCTCGCGCGTGTCGCGATAAACGCCTGGCTCTCACGCAACGCCGACGCGCTCGGCAATCTCCCTGAAGCGTCGGTGGGACCGCAGCCCGTCGAGCCGTGGCTCGCCGCGCAGCCACAGTGCGAGTGCCGGCGAGCGCTCGCGGCAGGCCTCGTCGAGATAGTCAATCGCTGCTTCGACTCGACCCAAGCCCGCGGAGATCAGCGCGAATGCATAAGGTGCGACGTACCGCAGCGTCGCCTTGCGTTCAAGCTCGGAGATGAGTGCGCCAGCGGCGCCAACCTGGCCGCTCCGGGCAAGCGCATGACCAAGGCTTGCGACCGCCATCGGATTGTCGGCAGACAGTTCGCCGGCCGTTCGCAGCCACCGGATGGCTTCGTCGGCCCGCTCGCAAGCGTCATGACACTGGCCGAGAAACAGAGCCGCTGCCCAGAAGTGGGGATCCAGTTCTAGCACCTCCTTGCACAGCTCCATCGCGGTCTTGTACTGGCGCTCGAGGTAGAAAGCCGCGGCCAGTTGGGCGGTGTGCATCGGCGCCAGCGGATCGAGATCGTCACGTCCCTGCTTCTATCCGCCTGTGCTGTGACGGCTGGCAGTCCGTCGATGATGTGCCCGGCTCCTGACGGAGACTGGATGAAGCGCGATCGCAGCCGAGCGTCCTCCAGCTCGACTCGCGCCTCACCGATATCCCTTAGTCGCATGTTCCGGTCTTTTTCCAAGCAGCGTCGGAGCAAGCGGCGAAAGTCGGGAGACGTCGATGTCGGCAGCGCGTCCCAGTTCGGGACGGTTGTGAGTATGGCGGCGATGATGTCCGAGGCTGTCTCGCCAGAAAAAACACGGCGGCCGGTCAGCATCTCGTATAAGACACATCCATACGACCAGACGTCGGAGCGTTTGTCGACGTCTCGTCCGCGAGCCTGCTCCGGGCTCATGTAAGGAGGAGTGCCGAGAATGGATCCCTCGCGAGTGTGTACGTTCGTAACCTGGGTCGACGCCGGGCGATTGAGCGTGCCCGCAAGGCCCACTTCCGCTGCGAGACCGAAATCCAGCACTTTGACCGTCCCATCGAGATTGGCCTTGATATTGGCTGGCTTCAAGTCGCGGTGCACGATCCCCCGTTCGTGCGCAGCTTCGAGTGCGTGCGCGACCTTCAGCGCGATGTCGAGTGCGTCCGGAATCGGGAGCAGCCCATCGGCGAGCCGGTCGGCCAGCGTTGGTCCCTCGACCAACTCGAGCACCAGCGCACGAATGCTCCCGGTCTCTTCAAGTCCGTAAATCGAGGCAATGTTCGGGTGATTCAACGCGGCCAGCAGCCGGGCCTCACGATCGAAGCGTGCCAATCGATCGGCATCGGCGATCACATCCGGCGACAACACCTTGATCGCCACGTCGCGATCCAGTCGAGCATCGCGGGCCCGATAGACTTCACCCATTCCGCCGACTCCGAGCAGCGCCACGATCTCGTATGGACCGATAAGGGATCCAGGCGTCAACGACACTTGTGGTCTTTGCGCGCGTTCCATTGAAGTGATGTTCGGCGTTCTACTGTACGAGATCCGGCGCTTTCCACCCGTTCAGGTCGTATTCCGCAAGACATGTGTCCACGAAAGCCTTGAACCGATCGTAGGCGCCGGACGCAAGCGCCCCGAACAGGGCATAGCGGCGGATCTCTTCGTGGCTCCCGCTGTAATTGATCTCGTACAGCTCGTGCCGGCCGCCGAACTCGGTGCCCACGGCGTCCCACAAGAGCTTCATCAACTTCACGCGCTCGACTGCTTCAACGCCGCCCGACCCGCGCAAATACCGGTCGAGATATGGCCGTAGCTCGGGCGTCTTGAAATCGTTCGCATGGGAGTTCAGATAGATGAGGCCACTGGCGACTGTTTTTTCGATAATCGTGCGAATCTGCACGTACGCTTCCGGCGCCAGCACCTGATAGGCGAGTGCGGGCTCGATCCCCGGCAGCACCGCGCCGCCGGCCCAGGGCATGGCGTTGGTCGCCATCGCGTCCGACAGCGCCCACATCATGTTGCGGAGCGCGATCACTTCACCGATGTTCGCCTCCACGCCTCGAAAAGCGCGCGCGCCGGTCATCTCGGTCGCTTTGATCAGCAGACCGGTGATGAAGTCGAGCTTCACGGCGAGCCGCGTGCATCCGTGGAACATCGCGCGCGGATGGAATCCGGTCCTCGGGAAAAAGTTGTTCGCTTTCTCGATGTCGCGGTAAACGAACACGTTCTCCCAGGGAATGAACACGTTGTCGAGGACGAATATGGCGTCGTTCTCGTCGAACCGGATCGACAGCGGGTAGTCGAACGGCGAACCGGTCTCCGCGGCCCGGTACTCGTTCGACACACGGCAGATCAGCTTCACGCCAGTGGCGTTTGTCGGCACGATGAATACCGCCGCGTACGCCGGATCTTCGACCGGAATGAGCCCGTGGTGCGCGACGAACGTGAAATGGGTCAGCGCCGATCCTGTCGCGACAACCTTGGCCCCGGAGACGTGAATGCCCGCATCGGTTTCCTTGGTGACGTGAACGCACGCATCGGCGGCGCTGCCGGAGGCGCCCGGCGGCAGATGTCGATCGAGCGGCGGATGGATGATGGCGTGATTGACGAACGGCACGCGCTCCTGCGCGTATCGGTACCAGCGACGCGCATTCCCTTCGAACGGTGCATAGAATTCGGCGTTGGCGCCCAACGTCGCCAAAAAGGCCGCCTTGTAGTCGGGCGAGCGGCCGAGCCAGCCGTAGGTGACTCGCGCCCAGGCGGCAATCGCGCCTCGCGCGGCCATCTGCTCGGCCGATGTGGTTGGAGCGCGGAAGTATCGATGGGTGAAACCGTTGCCCCATTCGGTGTCGGTGGCGATGATGTTGCTCCCGCTCGCACGGTCCGCGTGCAGTTCGTCGTACAGGCGAGCGAGCATCCTGGCGCAGTTGCGAAAAGCCGGATGCTCCGCGATATGCTTCACCCGCTCGCCGTAAATCCACACCTCACGTCCATCGTCCAGGCTGTCGAGGAATTCCCGACCGGTGTACGGACTCGTCATTGAAACCTCCACTCGAAAAATCGTCGTACGTCGGCCGGCTTGGTCCACGACGCGCCGGCCATTGTAATCTTGAGCTAAGGAGTCGCCATGATTGAACTCGACGAGGAGATCAGGCAAGCCGTGAACGGGGCATTCGAGTCGCGCAATCCCGTGGTCCTCGGCTATGTCGGAGACGACGGCGGGCCGCATTTGTCATACCGGGGAAGCACCCAGGTGCTCGGCAAGGATCAACTGGCGGTCTGGGTGCGCAATCCAGACGCGGGTCTGCCGAAGGCGATTCGCAACCACCCCCGTGTAACGCTCCTCTACAGCAGCTCAGAACCGCGTCGACTGCTGACGTTCAAGGGGCGTGCGCGACTCGACCCGAGCGCCAACGACATCGTTTATGCGAGCTCGCCGAAGGGCGAGCGCGATCGCGATCCGGAGAAGAAGGGCGTCGCGCTCATCATCGATCTGGACGAGGTGTTTGGGTTCGGGCCGTCGGGACCGATCAAGATGACGCGCTCCTGAGATCGCCGTCTTCAGCGCCCAAGGAAGCGCTCGAGCGCTTCCACGTCCCGCTCGGCGAGAGTCTTGAATCGCTGCGCGCGGACGCCGTCTCGCTGTTCCATGGCCTGTTGCGCGCGCGACAGATTCAGCTTCATGCTCTCCTGGCGAGCGGTCATATCGCCACGCAGGCCCAGACCCTGATTCGCCTGCTGTTGCTGGAAGACGTCCAGCCCGCGCTCGACCGCACTCGCCCGGACGAACAGTTGGTCAATTTCGGTCTCCAACAGATCGAGGTCAACTGAAGCGCCTGCCCCGCGCACCTGGGCGGCCGGCTCGGCGCCCTGCGGCGGCGCCTCACTCTGTCGCGTCGGGGGACCCTGATTGGGGACTCTTGGTGTGCCCGTCTGAGCGTCACTCGTCGATGGCCGCGAAGATGACTGGCGGCTTGTGGTGCTGGCGGCCGAAGGCGGGGAAACAGGCTCGTTGGTCGGTGCGGGATCCGTCGCTGTCGGAACACTGGACGACGTCGGAGTTGACGAAGTGGGTTCCGGCGCTGCCGGCAAGGATGGCGGCGCCGCCGGCGAGTCCGACGGTGCATCGAGAGCCTGCGGCAGAGTGATCTCCCTTCCAGGTTCCGCGGCAGCCTGGCGGAGATAGACTCCGGTCGCCACCATGGCGAGGATAACCAGCGCGCCGCCAAAGGCCACGTACCAGCCAGGATGTATCCCCTTTTTCTGCGGTTGTGCGACGGCCTGCGGCACGGGAGGCTGTCCGGGCGGAATCGAAGGGATCGCAACCGGGCGCCCTGAGACGGTCGGGGCCAGAGGCGAAGCCGCGTCGGTCGCAGGCTGCCGGACACCGAGCAGCGCCGTTCGGAACTCGCTCGCCGATTGAAAGCGCTCAGTCGGGTTCTTGGCGAGCGCCCTGAGAATGATCTCGTTCAACTGAGGATTCAGGTCGGACCGGAGCTCGATCGGCGGTCTGGGTTGCTCTTTCAACTGCGCCGACATCATGGCGAAGTCGCTGTTTGCCCTGAAGGGACGCCGGCCCGTCACCATTTCGTAGAGCGATATACCGAGAGAGTAGAGGTCCGAGCGCGCATCTACCGCGCCGCCGTTGATCTGCTCCGGCGACATGTACGCCAGCGAGCCCGTCGTCGTGCCGGTCGCGGTCAAGGCCTCGTAGTTTCGCGAAAGGGCCACACCGAAATCCGTCAACTTCATGACGCCTTCCGGAGTCAGCATCATGTTGGCGGGTTTGATGTCGCGGTGAATCACCCCTTGCGCGTGCGCGTAGGTCAAGGCGTCGAGCACCTGGTTGATGTACGCGAGTGCCTCGCTGGTCGGAATCGGACCCTGCTTCACACGTTCTGCAAGGCTCTGACCTCCCACCAATTCCATGATCATCACGAGCTGGTTGTCCAGCTTCAGCGCGGTTCTCAGCTGCGCGATATTGGGATGATCCAGCGCTGCCAGGACCTTGATTTCCCGCTCGAAGCGAGCTGCCAGGTCCTGACGACCCACGAGATCCGGAAGCAGCACCTTCATGGCCTCGACGCGATCGGAAATGAGACTCCGTACGCGGTACACACTTCCCATCCCGCCACGGCCGAGCTGCTCGATGACCTCGTAATCGCCGATGCGTTGCTTGGGCTCCATATTCAACTTTCACATACAACAAGGAACATGTTACTTGCGCGGTGGTGGCGCCGCAGGAGCCTGGCCGCTGTCGCCTGGTACGCCCAGCAGGTCTTCGAAATTGATATTCGCGGGTGCCGGCTCGGCCAACGAGCCACGCGTGGTCGTGAAGCCGATGATCCGGCCGGCGAAAATGACCGCCACCCAGATCAGCAGCGACAGGGTCGCGACCGTTCGGCCGATCGGAGGTGCAGACCGATCGCGATCCCAGCGATGAATCGTACGGGCAGCGGTCAGCTCGAAAACGAGCACGTTGAGACCCGCCAGCACCAGCAGGACCATCTTGGCGCGGAAGTAGAAGTTGCCGGCGTACACCACGGCGTTCGTGATGAACATGAGCGAGCCGGTCAGGGCCGTCAGCGCAAAAGCGGCCCACGTCCATTTCATGATGTCGGAAGCCATCCGCTGGAACGAGCGGTGGGACGATGCGAGCCCGAGCAACCGCAGGTCGATAATGGCGATCGTGCCGAAAACCAGGGCCAGACCGATGACGTGAGCCGATTCAAGCAGCGGAAAGACGAACAGCGAGTCTCGAATTCTGGTGGCGAGCGCGGTCTCCTGCAGCCACTTGAGCAGCGCGGGAACGTCCACTATTGCCTCTGCGACGGCGACCAGGATCCCCAGACGTGGTCATACGCGATCAGACGGCCCAGGACGATGATACAGGCCCAGATCAGGAATGTGAGGATTGCCAGGCTCTTGATGGATGGGCGGTGGACCAGCGTGTCTCCCCACTGCTCGTCGTGCCGGCGGAGCGCCGTTTGGAAAATCGCAGCGATAACCGTGCCGATCGCCACCAGAGCCATCTTCAACCAGAACGATAACGTGACGAGCTCGCGCACCGGCTCTCCGATCACCATCAGGATTCCGGTGGCCAGCAGCAGCCAGAGCGAGCCCGTCAGCCACGGACCGAAGCGGCTCGTCGTCTGTCGCAGCGTCTGATCCATGCCGGCCCAGCCGAGGATCCGCAGATCGATCATCAGCACGGATCCCATCACCATGCCGATCCCGACGATGTGGATCGACTGAATCGCGGGGATGGCCCAGCTGTTGTGCTCTTGGATGAAGACGCTCGGGACTGTCGTGGACAGCCACTCAGCGAATTGCTGCACGTTCGGCGGCGATCAGAAAGCGGTGCCGCCACTCAACGTGAAGCCTTCAACGGAGTCGCAGTGCTTGTCCGGCGGCGGCAGCTTGGGCTTGTTGGTGGCCGGATCCAGCGGGCACCTGGCGATGGCGCCGATGCGCGACCCGAAATTCGAACCGTCGCGCAGCGGATTCAGCTTGACGCTGAACACCGTGCCGACCCCGAACGTGGTCGCGGTGATCCCCTGCTGCGCCACTGCTGCGGCACCCGCCATCTCGACGCCCCACTCGACGTATTTCCCATCCGCGCCCTTGGCGAGTCCTTTGCGGTCGGGCGCGATCAGAATGAAGTGCAGTTCGGCGTGGTTGGCCTGGGCCACGAACTGTTTGACCACTCCGGTCAGCGTGACGGTCTTGGTCTGGTCGTACATGGCGAACGAATGATGCGTCGAGACGGCGGTCTCGAACAGCACCGCCAGCATGGCCAGCGCGGCCGCTATCGTCAAGGCTCCCAGTGTGTGATGCTTCATCGCTGCTCCCCTATTTGAAGATGTCGGTGACGGCCGCGGGAAGGTCCTCTTGCGGCTTGTCCCAACCGGCCTCGATGTACTTTTCCCAGTTCTTGGCCCACGGCCGGCCATAGTAGTCGACGATAGCGAGGATCGGCCCCCGTCAGCTGCTTCGGCCGGCCATCGGTGTTGAAGATGTTGCTCAAACACTCGATGAACGTGTATCGGCGATTGGGATCGTCCGGCGTCGCGACCCGCGCGAAGCGGAACGACGCACGGACCGGAGCCACGAAGGCTTCGGGATCGTAAAAGATGGTCTCGTGATCGAGCCCCACGAACTTGCCGCTGGCATCGAGGGCGGGCTTGAAGGTTTCCACGGTCTCCATCTTGTCGCTCGTATCGAACATCGCATGCGTCAGGGTCCAGGCTTGAATGTTGGCCGTCCACGTGACCAGCGTGGTTCCGTCCCAGAAGCCAACGGTCTCGCCATACCACTGCGGGACCTTCTGCACGTGCTCCTTGCCGATCAACACCTGACGCAGGAAGTTGTCCGCGATGCCCGACAGGAACTGGACCTGCCAGGTGGTCATCGTCAGTTGGAAATTTCCAGCCGCAGAAGGCTCCGCCCACCAGCGGATGAAGCCTTCGGGATAGCAGAAGGAGGCGTTCCACTGCGGGGAGTTGCTGACGGCCTCGTGGTACATCATCTGAACCATGCGCTTCTGATACTCCGGGCGTCAGCACCGACAGGACGGTTGGAGCCTGAGTGACTCCCCAGATCCACTCGGAGCCACGGTCGGCTTGCGTGTCGCGCTGGTAGTACCCATCCCACTCGGGCATCGTCGCTCTCGTGTAGACGGTCGGACCACCCTTGGTCTTCGCTGCCGCCAGCAGAGCGGCGTAATGTTCCTTCGCTGTCTTATAAGGATAGGGACTCAGGATGCGCTCCCGCGGCCAGTCGGCGTTGCAGTCGCCCCAGGATGCCGAAGTCGGCGGATTCGTGCCGATGCGGCCCGTGTTCCACATTCCATAGAGTTGTCGCGGGACATTGCAGCGGTAGTAGCGCTTGTCCAGCCAGAGCGCCTTGTCTTTGTAGAAGTTCTTCGAGCCGAACAAGTCCAGCGGCAGCGGCTCCACGCCTGCCGGAGGCCCCAGGATCACGGGCGGCCCACCGCGTCCCCTGCCCCCACCGCCTGGGAGCTGGCCCACCGCCCCGCCACGACCACGTCCGCCTTGCGCGGCCGGAGCCGCGTTGTCCTGCGCCGAGACGCCCGTGGGGACGACACCTATATAAATCATCCCGGCAAGCGTGATTAGGACGGCCAAGGCGAACAGACCCACAAACGACCTGGCTCTCATCTGAGCCTCCCCTGACGACTGCTCGCTGGTAAGACGCCGATTATGTATCGGCCGTCGCCTTGCGGCCAGTCCCCAAAATACGGGATGCGTGGACGCGACCGCCGGGTTGAGCGGCGATTCAAATTCTGGAGAGCGTCAAGAAAACGGCCTCGGAATGCGATCGGGCAACTGATCGAGTATCTGCCGCGCCGCGTCCGGGCGCGGCGGAACGGCGAGCTCGTCGAGATCGGCCTCGATGAGCTGCGCGAAGGCGATCAGGTCATGGTGCTTCCAGGCGGACGGATCCCGGTCGATGGCATCGTGTGTGGCGGCGACTCCTTCGTCGATCAGTCGTCGATCACCGGCGAACCCATGGCCGTGCGAAAACATCCGGGAACGGAGGTCTTCGCCGGCACCGTCAACCAATCGGGCGCCCTCGAGGTTCGAGCGGTGCAAGTGGGGCGCGATACCACATTCGGCCGAATCATCGACGCGGTCGAACGGGCCGAACATCGCCGTGCGCCGATTCAAAAGACCGCTGACCGGCTCTCGGGATACCTGGTGAACATCGCGCTCGTCGCAGCCGCCCTTACATACGCGGTAACCGGCGACATTCGTGCCACCATCTCGGTCATCATCGTGGCCGGTGCATGTGGCGTCGCTGCCGGTACGCCACTAGCGATTGCCGGCGCGATCGGGCGTGCAGCGAGCATGGGAGCCATCGTCAAGGGCGGCATCTATCTGGAGGCGCTGTGGGCCATCGACACGGTGGTGCTGGACAAAACCGGTACCGTCACATTTGGAGAGCCGCGAGTCCGCTCCGTCTATCCCGCGGTTGGAGGTTCAGTCCGCCAGCTGATAGAAGCCGCAGCCATCGCCGAAAGCCGCTCGGAGCATCCAATCGGTCGCGCGATCATGACCTACGCGGAAAGACAGCGCATCACGATCCCGGAGCCGAGCGAGTTCTCCTATGAACCGGGCAAAGGCGTTCGCGCGATCTACGGCGGCAAGCCGATTCACGTCGGAACGAGCAAGTTCGTCACCGCCGGTCGGCTTCCGGACGTTCCATGCGAGGTCGGCTCGTCCACCATGGTGTTCGTCACGCTCGGCGACCGATATCTGGGCGGCATTGCCGTGGCCGACGTGCCGCGCCCGGAAGCCAAGCGCGCGATTGGCGAGATGCAGGCGATGGGCCTGAAAACCTATCTCTTCACCGGCGACTCACGGCCCGCCACGGAGCAGCTCGCACGCGATCTCGGCGTCGACGATTTCGACACCGGTCTTCTGCCGGAGGCCAAACTGGCGCGCGTCGAGGCGCTGAAGAAAACGCATCAGGTCGCGATGATCGGCGACGGCGTCAATGATGCGCCAGCGCTCGCCGCCGCAACGGTCGGGATCGCGATGGGGTCCGGTACGGATGTCGCTCGGGAGAGCGCGGATGTCGTCCTGATCGGCAGCGATCTCCTCCGATTCACGCAAACTCTCCGCCTCGCGAGGCGAACGCATCGGATCATCTTGGCGAATTTCGCGGGAACGTTGATCGTCGACGGCATTGGCATCGCGCTCGCGGGCCTCGGCCTCCTGACACCGCTCGTGGCGGCAACCATACACGTCACCTCGGAGTTGGCCTTCATCCTGAATTCCGCCCGGCTGGTTCCCGCCCGCGGAATCATCCCGAAATAGCCCGCAGTCCTGGCCCGACCTCGAGCGACCGGCCCACCAAACTACCACAGTCAACATGGCCTCACGATTCAGGCTGCCAACGGTTCCAAGCGATATTCGTGATGCAATCCCGCCAATATCTGGGCCGCCACGACTCGGTGCCATCGGGATCTAGTGCCCGCTCGGGTGCCAATCTGTCCAGCCATTTGACGTCCGCTGTGATCCCCGAACCCTTCTTGTCGGCGATTCGTGCGGCCTTCGTGTACGGTTCAGTGGCCCAGGCGACCGACTAATCGGCAGCGACATCGACCTGATGATCATTAGCGACAGTCTCACGTACGGCGAAGTCTTCGGCGTCCTTGAGCGGGTCAACGCGCACCCCGGGTCGGAAGGTCAACCCCACGGTGTACCCCAACGCGTACAACGAGCACCTGGTCTGAAGCGCGATTCTCGTGCTGCTGCTCACCCGCGGACCAGGAGTGTTCTCTGTCGACTACCTGATCGGTCAATATGCGAAGAAAGGATCCCGTCGACGCCAGATCGAGTAGTTAGCGTCAGCGTCCGGGCCGGCTCTCGAAGGGAAATGCATGAAGAAGTTGTTGAGCAGGTTGAATGGCTAACTTGAACGCGACGTTGACCTGCCCATACTGCGTACACGGTGCGCACGAAGCCATGCCGACTGATCGCTGTATCGTCGCATACGACTGTCCGGCCTGTACTCAGACCCTGAAACCGAAGGCAGGCGACTGCTGCGTGTTCTGCTCTTACGCTGATCGCCCGTGCTCTCCAATCCAGTACGCGAAGTCCTTGAGACACTCGCCGTAGTCGCCAGTGGCATCGGCAGCGGTTCAGGAGACCGCTGCCTGTTCGTGAAAGGTGCGCGCAGCGATTCTCGGCACCCGTGTCGTCCCACGCGCAAGACCGACCGAAGAAGTGGACGGGAACTCGTCCGGGGAAGGCAGCCCGCATGAACGACTTGGGGGAACGATTACCTTCGAAAAAGACCGTTGCATTCGGTTCGTCAGGCCGCAGGCAGGAGCGTCGCCTTTCCAAGCTCGGTTTTGGAAGTTGACAGGGACAATTTCAGGGACAGAAATGAGGACAGTGACTTCCGCGTAAGTAAGTGGCCGTCGTATACTTAGCTCTCTCGTCGCGGTGAGGTGGCCGAGAGGCTGAAGGCGGCGGTTTGCTAAACGGAAATCGGCCTCTCGGACTTCTTCGATTTTCCTCGTAAATCCTTCACTGATTTCCACTTCCTTGGTCGAGCGTCTTGGCTGCTGTTGGCTTTGGAGGCGTGCTTTTGGCGCGTCATAGGGACAATCGTGGGGACAAATCGACGGGGGAGAGCGATCTCGCTTTGCTAGCTCGTTGCGGCCATCCCGCAGGAGTCGCGTGCGCGCTTCCAAGTCCGTCAGGCCATGCAGCGCGTCGGTGCCGAGTGCTGCGACCACATCCTCGATCCGCTGGTGGTACGCAACGCTTACGACAGGTGCTTCGCTGTCGATGGTCGCCATGATGTCTTCTCCCTTACCACCGTACGGGAAGCGGAGGATTGGCTGAGGCAGGAATCGTAGACATTACCTTACTAGTCCGATTCCGGCGCTTCCGGTGGCTTTGCGCTTGCGATATCGGCATCTCGGTGGAATGGGCGCTCTCGAGCCTCCTCGTTTCTCGGGCCGCGCTGAACCAATCGCCGCAGCAGAAGGTAAGAGGACCACTGCGGCGGTGAGGGCGCCGGCGATCAAAGGGTAGTGCTCCTTGAGGGTCTCCGCGGCCCGGTCCCCGAGCTTCACCGCGAGGTACGCCTCTCCCAGGAAACGGATGAGGCGTCCGGCTAATACCGCCGCCACGAACCGCCGCCAGTCCATGCGGACCACCCCGGCGACGAGGACGAAGAACTTGGTGGGAAGCGGCGGGGGGCCGAGCATCGCCACCAGGAGGGCGAGGATGTCGTTCCGGCGGAACTTCTCCTTGACCCGATCCTGCTTGTCCTTGGGAAAACGCGACATCATCGCGTCGCCCTTCGTGCGGGCAATGCGGTAGAGCACGAGGGAGCCGAGAACCGACCCCAGAGCGGCGACGACGGCGATAAGGAACCTGCGAGTGGCGGCTTCCGGGCGCACGCAGAGAACCCATTCGCGGGCCCTCTTACCGTCGGGTCCTGTTCGCCAGTGTGCGGCCACGCCCGCCGCGCGGCGGGTCCGGCCTGATCGCGTTCGCGAAGAGAGAAGGAATCACACACGTGATCCTCGGCCAGTCCGCTCCGTCGCGCTTGAGATCCTCTGGAAGGATCAACCTTGATCCGCTTTTGTTGGAGGAAGTGCGGGACGCAGCGTTCAGGTCGTGCCATTCGAATAGCCGTGCTCTATATGACGCGCGAGTTCCTGGCGATCCTCCGGCGCGACACTTAGGGCGCAGACCGAGACGACCGTGGCGTGATCAACTCACACCGCGCGCCCCTTCGCCGCTCGACCGAGACCGAACGCCCGAAGGAGGTCGATGGCGACGAGGAGCAGGTAGCCTCCGGCCGAGGCGGCGCCGGCGACGTAGGTCATCGCGGCTGCCCTGAGGGTCGTCCTCGCCTCGGCCTCCTCCTGTTCGCCGCGCGTGATGCCGAGCCTCTTGAGCTCGGCCAGGGCCCGATTGCTGGCGTCGAACTCCACAGGAAGGGTGACGAAGTGGAAGAGGATCGATCCCACATAGCCGAGCATGCCCAGGAGAATCATGGCCTGGCTGTCGAGGGACGAGCCCAGGATCGCGACCGGGATTCCGAAGCGCGATCCCGCCTGGACGACCGGAAACATGGCGGTCCGCAGCTCGAGTGGGGCGTAGTCGGCTGCGTCCTGGAGGGCGTGCGACGCCTCGTGGGCAGAGACGGCCATGGCGGCCACGCTGGCGTCGTGTGCATTCTCCAGCGAAAGCCGGATGGCGTGGGTCCGGGGGTCGTAGTGGTCCGTGAGCGTGCCGGGCGCCACCTCGAGACGCACCTCTCTGGAGACCGTTGGCGTCCAGGACGTGCCGCGCCACTGCGGCGCCCTGGAGACCGGCGCGGTTCGGCACCGCGGAGTAGCGCGCGTAGGTGGCCTTCATCCGACGCCGGACGAGCTGCGCGAAGAGCCAGGTCGCAGCCAGGATCAGGTAGAACAACATGTTCGCTCCAGTGCCCACAATCGTGCCGACGACTCGGGAGCTGGAAGAGCTGCCCGACACGATCGGGCCGGCGCGCGGGATGTGGTTGAGACCCCCTTCTCGCGCCGGCCACGATCACCGAGACCGCTCCCGCTGGGTATCGGGCTTTGACGGCTCCTGCCTAGGCCGCCTTCTTGAGGGCCTCCCTCAGGCTCTTGACGTCCTTCTCGTTGAGGTCGGTCTCGATGATCCTCCCACCCAAGGGCTGGACCGCCGAGGTGAAGTCGGCGAGAGTGACTTTCTCGCCCACCAGGACCAGCGCCGAGGTGTCCTTGGTGAGCGAAGCCGCGAATTCCTCCAGCCGCGGGTCCTCGAAGGCCACCGTGTCGGCGAGGCCGAACATGGCGCCCATTGAGCCGCCCATCGCGGCGCCGGCCAGCGCGCCGCCCGGTCCCAGCAGGATTCCGAGCAGGGCACCGGTCACGGCGCCGAAACCGGCTCCGACGCCGACCGCGGAGTCGTCCTGCGCCCACGTGCTGTGGACCTTGATGAAGCCGCGCTTGCTCCGCGACACCACGGCGGCATCGTCGATCCACGGGTAGACCGGCATGTGGTCCTCGAGGGTGGCGAAGGCCTTGGCGGCCGTCTTCTCGCCCTTGAACACGAACGCTTCGAATCCGTACATACTCATCTCCTTGGAACTGTTTCGAGTCTCCCTCGTGTGCTGAAGGACACTCGTTCAACGTAGCGGCCGCCGGCGCAAAGCCTTCACACGCGGCGTGGTGACTCCGACCAGGGTGCCGACTAGGGCTTGTCCGCGGTGATCAGGAGGCCCTGACCGACCTGAATCGAGACGCTGTCGCCGACCTTCAGGATGTTGACGTCCACTTTCTTCCCGGCCTTGACCGTCTTGGTGGTGCCATCGGCCAACTGGAACGTGACCTTGTGCCTCTTGACATCCACCGCCGTGACCTTGGCGGTGACGTTGGTCGTTTCCACCACGACGCCGCCCGGTTTCGCGCCGACCGGCGCCAGCGCCACCGCGCCGACGCCCGTCGGCAGCGTCGCCGCGCCACTGCCGATGCTGACCGCCACTTCTTCGGTCAACACGGCTGTGACCTGGTCGCCGACCTGCAACTGACTGAAGTTGACCATGTCGGGTCCGGCCTTGTAGGTCGCCCTGCGACCATCCGGTGCCACGAGCATGACTTCCCGTTTGTCGGCGTTGATGCCGGTGACCGTGGCCGTTGTCGTGAAGGTGTCGACGATGATGGCGCCGTCCGCCGTTTCAATGACGGTGATGTCCTCCGTGCCCTTGATGGACGGGGAACAGGCAGCGATGGTGAGCATCGCGGCGGGCGCCAGCGCCAGGGCCGCGAGTCTCAGGAGATACGTCTTCTTCATATCAATCCTCAATCTTTGCCGTGTTCGTCCAATGCCGCGTCCAGCGCTTTGGAAGGCCACCCGTCGGGGCGGCCTTCCGCATACGCTCCGCGTCCTCGGCGTCGACTCGGTGTCCCGCGCCGAGTGGTGTGTCCTACACCGCGGCGGCGGCGGGGAGCGTCTGCTTGAACTGTTTCCTGGCCTTCTTCATCAGCTTCTCGGCACCGGCATCGAATGTCGCGTTGGCGACGAGCAGGATGCCCGTCTCTCCTGGCAGGAGCCCCTCCGCAAGATCCTTGATGTCGCCCCTGCCGAAGCCCTTGGCCAGGTTGCCGACAGCGGCGCCGTAGGCGGCGCCGATGCCCGCGCTGACGAGCACCGACGGCGGGAAGATCATCCCGAGCACGGCGCCGGCCAGCGCTCCGGCCTTGGCGCCGGCTGTGCGCTCGGTGGAGTCGATGTCGAGCACCTTGACCTTGCCCTCGGTGGTCTTCGCGAACAGTGCGGCATCGTAGGCGCCGATCCAGCTTTTGCGATGCGCCTCCTTGATGACATCGAAGTCACTCTTCGCGTCGTTGCCGTCCGCGTAGACGCCGGCATAGGCGATCAGATTGGTGGATTCGTCCATGACCATCTCCTTCGGTTGCGTACCATTGACGTTCCCCGTGAATTGAAACGTCCGGGATCCGGTGAACAGAGATCCCGTCGGCAGCTGCGGGCGTCCTTCGCGGCGGTCGCCTGCGGCGCCGGTTCCTGCGCGATGAATGGGCAAGCGCCGTTCCAATGGCCCGCGGGACAGAGACCCCCGATCCCGTTGTGGCGCACGGGCTTGCGTGATTGCCGCGAGGCGACGCGGCCGGCGTCGTGGCGAAATCAAGGCACGAGACTTACAGCAGTCAGCGGGAGTTGTCGCCCGCGAGCACCATATCGGCGGCCTCTTTGGACACGTCCGTTCTGGTGATGCCCATCGCCACGCCGATGTCCGCCTTCTTCAAAGCGGGAGCGTCGTTTACGCCGTCCCCGGTCATCGCGACGACCGCTCCGCTGCGCCGCAACGCATCGATGATTCGCAGCTTGTGCTCGGGGTTCACCCGCGCATAGACGGACACGTCTGCGACGGTGCGCATAGGCAGCGTCCGGCGAGAGTCTTTCGAGTTCTGCGCCGGTGATCGCACGACCGTCCGGTCGTGATGCCGAGTTCCCGGGCGATCAACGCCGCCGTGCGCGGATGGTCCCGGTGATCAAGGGGCTGATGCCGGTGAGAAGCGGAGGATTGGCTGAGGCAGGGATCGTAGACATTACCCTGTGCCTGACGAGTCCGATTCCGGCGCTTCCGGTGGCTTTACGCGCTGAACGAATCGCCGCAGCAGAAGGAAGAGGACCACTGCGGCGGCGAGGGCGCCGGCGATCGAAGGGTAGTGCTCCTTGAGGGTCTCCGCGGCCCGGTCCCCGAGCTTCACCGCGAGGTACGCCTCTCCCAGGAAACGGATGAGGCGTCCGGCGAATACCGTCGCCACGAACCGCCGCCAGTCCATGCGGACCACCCCGGCGACGAGGACGAAGAACTTGGTGGGAAGCGGCGGGGGGCCGAGCATCGCCACCAGGAGGGCGAGGATGTCGTTCCGGCGGAACTTCTCCTTGACCCGATCCTGCTTGTCCTTGGGAAAACGCGACATCATCGCGTCGCCCTTCGTGCGGGCGATGTGGTAGAGCACGAGGGAGCCGAGAACCGACCCCAGAGCGGCGACGACGGCGATAAGGAAGAGGTGCGCAGGACGCTGCCAGGAGAGCAGCATCACCACCAGGTCTGCTCCGCCGGGAAGGGGAACGCCCGCGGAATCCAGAAAGGAGATGAGGAAGAGCCCGGGAATCCCGAGCGTGAGCAGTTTGTTCTTGAGGGTTTCCAGGGTCACGGGAGCGGACACTGACGCCATCGGTCGAGAGCGATCTGCCTGTTCAGGAGCGTGCATCGACCGACTGTGTCTTGGCACCGCCGGACGGCGGCTGTTTCGTCGCTCAAGACGTCCAGGATCGCCCGCAGCGATGGCAAAGAGCACAGGTCCGAGCACGATGCCTAACACTCCAAACACCTGCAGCCCGCCGAGCAGCGAGAAGAACATCACGAGCTCGCTCAGCCCGACGCGGCCGCCGACGAGTCTGGGCCTCAGGAAATTATCGACGGTGCTGATCACGGCCGTTCCAAACACGGCGAGGATGATCGCGCGCGTCCAATGCCCGGTCGCGGCCAGGTACACGGCGCCGGGCGCCCAGACTCCAGCCGCACCGACCACTGGAAGCACACTCGTCACCACGGTGACCATGCCCCACAGCGCGGCGGATGGAATCCCGAGGATCCAGAAGATCCCGCCGCACAGCGCACCCTGGACGACCGCGATGACGACGACGCCATACACGCTGCCGTAGATGACGTCGCGTACCCGAGCGAGTAACGCTTCGCTTCGTGCCCGTTCGAAAGGAAGCAGATCGGGAATCCTGGCGACGATCCGGTCTCCGTCGCGGAACAGCAGAAACATCGCGAAGATGACGAAGACGAACGACACGACGGCGCCGGCCACGTTTTGCGCGGCCGCGAGTGTGTATCCAGCAACCACGCGCGTCAGCTCGCCCGCGTTCTGTCGGACCCACGCCACGATTTCGGCGCCATCGAGTCCCAGACGGTCACTCAGCCACTCGTAGGCCTGCCGCAGCGGTGCCCAGGCGATGGGGCCGGTCTGGTCCGTGAACATCTGCTGCAGGCTGGCGCCCAGCGCCGCGAATTGATCGACCGCCACAGCCGTGAGGAACAGGAGGGGAATGACGAAGGCCACCACCACCATCACGCTGCAGACGAACGCGCTCAACGACACGCGTCCCGTCTTCCGCACGAGCCGCTGGTACACGGGATGAAACGTGATCACCAAAACCGACGACCACGCAATCACGTTCAGAAACGGTCTCACGATCAACAGACAGAAGTAGACGACCAGCCCGGTCGCGGCGAGGAATACTGTCCACTTGAGCGCACGCTGCGTGAACGTCGAGGGATGTTGTGAGGCGTCAGCCATGCGGGTATCCACCTCAGCGACGCGGCGCGGACTCTTCGACGGAGCGCTTGATCGAGGCGAGCGCGCTCTCGAGCGACGAGCGCGTTTTGTCCACGACGGCCTTCCGGAGGATCGAGCCCTTGACGCCGGTCAACCCTTCCTGCTCCGAACCTTTGAGCGTCAGCAGATAGAACCCGTGCGGGGCGACTGTCACTCCGTCGTCGACGCACACCGAGACGTCCAGTGCGGTGTGAAAGTAATGGGCGGCGTATAGCTGCTTAATCGCTACGACGCCGAAGCCGCGGCCCTCCGCGGTGCCGCGATAGATGACGGCGTGATTCACCCGAATCGTGGGCTTCAAGCCGAACGACACCTTCTCCCAGTAGAAGAAGCTGTCCGCGCCGGCGAGCTCGGCCTTGGGGTATCCGAGGAGGTAGCGGCGCAGCTCCGGCAGCACGTCGGGCAGCGTCGACGCGCGGCCGATCATCGTCTGGAACTGATCGGCGACACGCGCGGGATGCTGCTTGTCCCGATATTCGCCGAGCGCCTCGTTGCCGCCACCTCGATACGCCTGCACCAGTTGCAGCACTCCTGGACGGGCGAGGGCGTTGGCCTGATCCGCCGCATCGGGCCGCGACCAGTCCACGCCGTCGCGAAACCGTTGAATCCCGCTGGTCGGCAACTGCACGTCGCACGAGCCTTCGCGGCAGTTCTTGAGCGCCTTCACATCGTCGGGGTCGAACGCGAGTGCGCTGAGATCCGCGACCGTCGCGTCTTCGCGGATCTCGCCGATACCCTGGTATCCCGGCGTGCCGCTCAGCCGTCCGACGTCACGCGCGGCCTCGAGGTACGTGTCGGGTGACCCCTCCACGTGCACCGCGCCGAACACGTACACCTCGGACGGACCGCCCCACGGGAGGACCTTCGCGACCGGACGGCCGGCGTCGATGGCCGCGATCTGTTGCGACGTCAGCCCGAGGTCCGTGAAGATGTTCAGCGGAACGCGTGCAACCGTCGCCTGAACGATCGCGCTTGAAATCAGGCTGAGCGCGAGCAGCAGCGCGCGACGGTGCATGGGAACCTCCAATGCGTTACGGCTTCAGCAGGGCGACGGGCAATGCCGTCGCCTGCCGTTACGCCACGCTCCTGCGCACGGCGACCGAGAGCATCAGCCGCGTGATGCCGCTGGAGAACATGCTGACGCCGACGAGCGTGCCGATCGCCCAGACCGAGCTGATCGGCCAGGCGCTCCCGATCATCGCGGCCAGCACCAGCGTCACGATGCCGTCGAACAGCAACCAGCCGCTGCCCGGGAGCGGCCGAAGCTGAAACGACAGCACGAACTCCAGCACGCCCTCGAGCACCAGGTAGAACGCCAGCGCCAGCGTCAGCGACGCCAGGCCGGCGCCTGGCTGTGCGAGCAGGTAGAAGCCGATCCCGCCGTAGAGAATCCCGAGCAGAATCTCCCAGACGACGGCGCCGGCGCGGCCCGCCTGCCAGGCATACGCCAGGTGCAGGATGCCGCTGAAGATCAGCAGCCATCCGAAAAAGACCGTGACGGCCACGCCGGCGATCGCGGGTGAGAAGATCGCCAGCACACCAGCGGCGATCATCAGCACACTGAGCACGATCGACCACGTCGTCGCCTTGTGGAT